>NZ_JBQFJG010000001.1:1167500-3229691 GCF_056536065.1 Ruegeria sp. AL3 | reverse complement strand
AGTCTTGACCAAGCGGGTGCGCCTGCGGCGCACGCTCGATCTTTGAAACGCCGCCCTTTTCGGGGCGGCGTTTTCTGTTTCGGACGCGCTGCCACAAAGATTGACCGGCGGCAGATTCGCTGCTAGAGATTTATTGAACACTTGTTCATTAAAGCGGAGGAAGACGCAGATGTTCATGGCCACGATGAAATTCGATCTGGGTGAGGATGTGAATGCCCTGCGCGAGATGGTGCATCGCTGGGCGCAGGAGCGAGTCAAGCCGATGGCGGCCGAGATCGACGCCACCAATGCCTTTCCGAATGAGCTGTGGAAAGAGATGGGAGACCTTGGTCTGCTGGGTGTTACCGTGCCGGAAGAGTACGGCGGTGCAGGCATGTCTTATCTGGCGCATACGATCGCCGTCGAAGAGGTCGCGCGCTTCAGCTTCGGTTTCTTTGTCATACGGGGCGCATTCGAACCTGTGCGTGAACCAGATCAAGCTGAACGGCAATGAAGAACAGAAGCAAAAGTACCTGCCGAGGCTTATCTCGGGCGAGCATGTGGGGCGCTGGCCATGTCGGAACCTTCGGCCGGGTCGGATGTGGTGTCGATGAAGCTGCGCGCCGAAAAGCGGAACGACCATTACCGTCTGAACGGCAACAAATACTGGATCACCAACGGGCCGGATGCGGATACTCTGGTGGTTTATGCCAAGACGGACCCCGATGCCGGATCAAAGGGTATTACCGCATTTCTGATCGAAAAAGAGATGAAGGGTTTTCAACCTCGCCCCATTTCGACAAGCTGGGTATGCGCGGGTCGAACACGGCTGAGCTGATCTTTGAAGATGTAGAGGTTCCGTTCGAGAACGTGTTGGGCGAAGAGGGCAAGGGTGTTGCCGTGCTCATGTCGGGGCTGGATTATGAACGGGTCGTGCTGGCAGGCATCGGGACCGGCATCATGGCCGCCTGTCTGGACGAAGTGATGCCTTATCTGGCTGAACGCAAGCAGTTCGGCAAACCCATCGGCAGCTTTCAGTTGATGCAGGGCAAGATTGCCGACATGTACACCGCGATGAACTCGGCGCGGGCCTATGTTTACGAAGTCGCCAAGGCGTGTGACCGCGGTGACGTGACCCGGCAGGATGCGGCAGCGTGTTGCCTTTACGCGTCGGAACAGGCGATGGTTCAGGCCCATCAGGCGGTTCAGGCGCTGGGCGGGGCGGGCTTCCTGTCGGATGCGCCGGTCAGCCGGATTTTCCGGGATGCCAAGCTGATGGAGATCGGTGCAGGCACCAGCGAGATTCGCCGGATGCTGATCGGCCGCGAAATGATGAATGAAATGCTCTGAAAGAAAAAACACCCTGCGGACGAGGTAACCGCAGGGCGCTTTGGAAACGGGATCAGAACCGATGGACGTAGGAAACACCGACCAGCCAGGGATCGATTTCCGCGGTGCCGATGGGGGCGCCGTTGAGCGAGACGTCCGAGTCAATGTCGAACCAGCGCACGTTCAGGCGGATCGCCCCGTTGTCGGTGACCATGTAATCCAGACCGGCCTGCAACGAGACGCCGAAGGAGTCATCGACCTTGATGTTGCCCAGGGGCGATTGCTCGTCGAAGAAGATCGTATAGTTGAGACCGGCGCCGACATAGGGTTTCCAGGCGCTGTTGGTCGGGAAGTGATAATTCAGCGACAGGGTGGGCGGCAGGTGCTTGACCGTGGCCGCGTCCGTACCGCCAAGGGCCACGGTGTGTTTGAACGGGGTCGCCGCCAGAAGCTCAATGCCCAGGTTGTCGCGAATAAAGTATTCGGCGGTGAAAATCGGGCGGGTGTCCGCGTCGATCGTCGCTGCCGCACCGGCCAGCGTGCCGTTGTCGGATTTCGGATCCAGATAGCCAACACCGATACCCAGCGTCCAGTCCCCTTGCGACTGGGCCAAAGCCGGAGCCGCCAGGGCGACCAGCGCGGTAGACAGTGTCAAAGCGGCGAGTTTCTTTGTCATATTCTTGCCTTTGGTTATGTTGATGCTCTTGGTTTCGCAAAGGCGGTGTCCGGCCACTCTGATCTGCATCAAGTTTGTGTGATGTGTCCGCCCAAGGTCAGGTCGCGAAGCATCAGGAAAACAAGGGGAATTCGCGTTGTTGCACGCTGAGCGCATACCGGGTTTGCGCTCAGGAGGAGGCTGGGACATACCGGACCGGCTGAACATGGCGCAGCAATGTCTGAACCATCCGGGTGATCAGGTGGCGCTTATTGATCTGACCGGATCAGGGCAGCGGCTGACAACCTATGGGCAACTGGCGCAAATGGCTGATGGGATTGCCCGCGCCCTGCTGGCCCGCGTCCGGCCCGGTGATCGGGTCGGAGTGCTGCTGAGCCAGTCACCCTGGTGTGCGGCAGCTCATCTGGCGATCTGGAAGATCGGCGCGATTTCGGTGCCCTTGTTCAAGTTATTCAAACGGGATGCGCTGCGGTCGCGGGCGGGCGATGCAGGCGTTCAGATCGTGCTGACTGATGCTGAAGGGGTGGATTTGCTGGGCGATCTGGCTGAACCTCTGATCGCATCCGAAATTGGCGTGGCCGGTCCTGCGCTGCCCTATGCCGCGACAGGGCCCGAGGATCCTGCCGTATTGATCTACACCTCTGGTACAACCGGCAGCCCCAAAGGCGCACTGCACGGGCACCGGGTTCTGACCGGGCATGTGCCGGGTGTCTCGATCAGCCACAATCACCTGCGCGAAGGAGACTGCCTGTGGACCCCGGCGGATTGGGCGTGGATCGGCGGGTTGTTCGATGTGCTGATGCCGGGCCTTGCGCTGGGCATTCCGGTTGTCGCGGCACGGCTTGAAAAGTTCACTCCCGAAGCCTGCGCCGAGATCATTGCGCGGGGCGGGGTGCGGAATGTGTTCTTTCCGCCGACCGCCCTGCGGATGCTCAAGGCGGCGGATCAGGCGATCCCGGGTTTGCGCTCGGTTGCGTCCGGGGGTGAACCGCTGGGGGCCGAGATGCTGGCCTGGGGCCACGGTGCGTTTGGTCTGACGATCAACGAATTCTACGGCCAGACCGAATGCAATATGGTCGTATCCTCCTGCGCCGAGGATTTCCCTGTTCAACCCGGCTGTATCGGAAAGCCGGTGCCTGGGCATGAAGTCGCGGTGATCGACGAGGATGGCATCCCGACCAGCGAGGAAGGCGATGTTGCCATCCGGCGGGGTTCGGCCTCGATGCTGCTGGAATACTGGAACAATCCGCAAGCGACGGCCGAGAAGTTCCGGGGTGACTGGCTGATCACCGGAGACCGCGGCGTGTGGGAAGGCGACTATCTGCGCTTTGTCGGTCGGGATGATGACGTGATCACCTCGGCCGGTTACCGCATCGGTCCGGCCGAGATCGAGGATTGCCTGCTGACCCATCCGGCTGTGGCCACCGTGGGCGTGGTCGGCAAGCCCGACCCGCTGCGGACCGAGATCGTCAAGGCCTACGTGGTGTTGAAACCGGGGCCGAGGCCACGGGTGCCGAGTTGCAGGGTTGGGTCAAGGACCGTCTGGCGCATTATTCGTACCCGCGCGAAGTGGCATTTCTGGAGGAACTGCCGATGACCGTGACCGGGAAGGTGATCCGCAAGGAGTTGAAGGCGCGGGCGGCGGGGGAAGATGTAGGGGAATGAAAGTACTCGATAGAATTAGTGGGCTCCGATGTCCTTGTTGCGACGCACCTGTCACGTGGAATATCGCAAATACAGCGAAGGGCAGTGAGGGCTACATACCTTTCGTCGAATGTGGAAAATGCAATGAGAAGCTCAGAGTCGCGAGCGGTTCTGGTCTCATCCACGCAATAATAGCTTGCACTCTCGTGACCGTTTTTTGGTTCGCCTTTGGAATGATGGGCTTGTTCGGCGTCGACGGCGTGTCACTGTTCCCAAGTTGGGTGCCGATTGGACTATTAGGAAAATCAATATTGTTTGGCATTGCTGTGGTTTTCATAGCTCTTCCAATTGCCAATCGGTCTTTGAAAATAGAGGTATGCAAATGAAACTCACATCCAAAGCTATGCCCGCCTCTGAGGGCTTCAAAGCCAACCGCGCAGCCCATCTCGACGCGCTGGCGCAGATATCTGCCGCCGCCGAGGCAGCCCGCATGGGGGCGGCGAGAAATCCGCGCGCGGCATGAATCCCGCGGCAAGATGCTCCCCGCCGAAGGGTGGCGAACCTGCTGGATCCGGGGTCTCCGTTCCTCGAAATCGGGGCAACAGCGGCGCATGGGATGTATGGCGGTGCCGCGCCCTGTGCTGGGGTGATTGCGGGCATTGGCCTTGTGCAGGGGCAGCAGGTTATGGTTGTGTGCAATGATGCCACCGTGAAAGGCGGCACCTACTATCCGATGACGGTCAAAAAACACCTGCGGGCGCAGGAGATTGCCGAGGAAAACCATCTGCCCTGTATCTATCTGGTCGACAGCGGTGGCGCGAACCTGCCCAATCAGGATGAGGTCTTTCCCGACCGCGATCACTTTGGCCGCATTTTCTACAATCAGGCGCGGATGAGCGCGAAGGGGATCGCTCAGATCGCCGTGGTCATGGGGTCATGCACGGCCGGTGGCGCCTATGTGCCGGCGATGTCGGATGTGACGATCATCGTCAAGGAACAGGGCACGATCTTTCTGGCCGGCCCGCCGCTGGTCAAGGCAGCAACGGGAGAGGTCGTCAGCGCCGAAGATCTGGGCGGCGGCGATGTGCACACGCGCCTGTCCGGCGTGGCCGATTATCTGGCCGAGGATGATGCGCACGCGCTGGCCTTGGCCCGTCGGGCGGTTGGGTCACTCAATCGCCGCAAGCCGCAGACGGTGGACTGGGCCAGCCCCGAAGATCCGGCCTATGACCCCGAGGAAATCCTGGGCGTTGTCCCTGCTGATCTGCGCACGCCCTATGACATCCGTGAAGTGATTGCGCGTCTGGTCGATGGGTCTCGGTTCGACGAATTCAAACCGCGCTTCGGCGAAACGCTGGTCACGGGGTTTGCCCATGTCAAAGGCTGCCCGGTTGGGATCATCGCCAACAACGGCGTGCTGTTTTCCGAGGCGGCGCAGAAGGGTGCCCATTTCGTCGAGCTGTGTTCGCAACGCAAAATCCCGCTTGTGTTCCTGCAAAACATCACCGGGTTCATGGTCGGTCGCAAATACGAGAACGAAGGCATCGCGCGGCATGGGGCCAAGATGGTGACGGCGGTGGCCACGACGTCGGTGCCCAAGATCACGATGCTGGTCGGCGGCTCGTTCGGGGCCGGGAACTATGGCATGGCCGGTCGTGCCTATCAGCCGCGCTTTCTGTGGACCTGGCCGAACTCGCGGATTTCGGTGATGGGTGGAGAGCAGGCCGCTGGCGTTCTGGCCACCGTCAAACGCGACGGGATAGAACGGCAGGGCGGCACGTGGTCCGCCGAAGAAGAGGCCGAGTTCAAACGCCCGACGCTGGAAATGTTCGAGGAACAGTCGCATCCGCTCTATGCCTCGGCGCGACTGTGGGATGACGGCATCATCGACCCGCGCAAAAGCCGCGACGTGCTGGCGCTGTCGTTGAACGCCGCGCTGAACGCTCCAATCGAGGAGACACGCTTCGGCGTGTTCAGGATGTAAAATGAGCGTGACTTTGAAAGACCTTATGGCCCGCTATCCAGGTGCGCAAACCTTCAAATTCGGCGACAACCCGGTGCTGAGTGCAGAGCTTCTGGCTTTGGTCCGTTCTGGCCGTAAAACAGCGACCTGCGATGCGCTCGGCAACTATCCGGACGGCAGCCTTGAAATGCCGAAGCCCGGTCGACGCGATATTGCGCTGAACTGGGATGACACACCGGCTTTGGTCATTGAAACCGTCGGTGTCTCGATCCAGCGCTATTGTGATGTGACCGAGGAATTCGCTTTGGCTGAAGGTGAGAATGAAACGCTTGAAGGATGGCGGGAAGATCATCGCCGTTATTTCCAACGAAACGGCGGCTTTGATCCTGAGATGAAACTCGTGTGCGAACGGTTCCGTCTCGTCGAAGATCTGGCAGTGGAAGGGTGAAAGACATGTTCAACAAAATCCTGATTGCCAACCGGGGCGAGATCGCCTGCCGCGTCATGGAAACGGCCCAGTCCATGGGCGTGTCCTGCGTTGCTGTCTATTCCGATGCGGACGCGGCGGCCAAACACGTTCAGATGGCGGACGAGGCGGTTCATATTGGCGGCCCCGCCCCGGCGGACAGCTATTTGAAGGGCGACGTCATCATTCAGGCCGCGCTGGATACCGGTGCACAGGCGATCCATCCGGGGTATGGCTTTCTGTCCGAGAACCCCGGTTTCGTGGATGCCGTGCAGGCGGCGGGGCTGACGTTCATCGGCCCTTCGGCGGATGCGATCCGCAAGATGGGCCTCAAGGACGCGGCGAAGGTTCTGATGGAGAAGGCCGGCGTTCCGGTCGTACCCGGCTATCACGGCGACAATCAGGACCCCGAGCATCTGGCCGGTGCGGCGGATGCGATCGGCTATCCGGTTCTGATCAAGGCCGTTGCGGGCGGCGGCGGCAAGGGGATGCGCCTAGTCGAACGCCCCGAGGATTTCGCGACCGCGCTCGACAGCGCGCGGGGCGAGGCCCGGACCGCCTTCGGCAATGATGCCGTACTGGTCGAAAAATTCGTGACCAAACCCCGCCATATCGAAGTGCAGGTGTTCGGCGATGGTACTCATGCCGTGCATCTGTTCGAACGCGACTGCTCGTTGCAGCGCCGCCATCAGAAGGTGATCGAAGAAGCCCCCGCCCCGGGCATGACGTCTGAGATGCGCGAGGCCATGGGTCAGGCCGGCGTGCGCGCCGCCGAGGCGATCGGCTATAAGGGCGCGGGCACGGTCGAGTTCATCGTCGATGCCTCTGACGGGCTGCGCCCCGACAGGTTCTGGTTCATGGAAATGAACACGCGCCTTCAGGTAGAGCACCCGGTGACAGAGGCCATCACGGGGATCGATCTGGTCGAGTGGCAGCTTCGCGTGGCCGCAGGCGAGCCTTCCCAAGAAGCAGGATGATCTTGCGATCTCGGGCCATGCGTTTGAGGCCCGGCTTTACGCCGAGGACGTTCCGAAAGGGTTCCTGCCCGCGACGGGAACGCTGACTCATCTGGTTTTCCCAGCCAATTGTCGCGCCGATAGCGGCGTTCGCGCCGGGGACACGATCAGCCCGTGGTACGACCCCATGATCGCCAAGGTGGTGGTGCATGGTTCGACACGTGCCGTTGCACTTGAGACGTTGAACCGGGTGCTGCAACAGACCGAAGTTGCGGGTACCGTTACCAATCTGGCCTTTCTGGGCGCGTTGACGCGTCACAAAGGATTTGCCTCGGGCGATGTCGATACGGGTCTGATCGGGCGGGACCTTGAAACGTTGGTACAGGAAGCCGAGCCGTCGGATGTTACCGCGGTTGCGGCGGCGATGACGGCACTGGACCTGGTGGATGTCGATCCGGAAACCGGGTTTTCGCTGTGGGCGCCGCTGCATCGCGCCGTGCAATTGTCCCGTCGTGACGACGTGCTGGATCTGGACGTGCAGGTCGACGGGCCGGATCGCCAGATTTGGCAGATTGGCGAAAACCGCGTCGTTGCGGAACGCACCGCCGGGCGCTGGATGTTGAACGGCGCGCCGATGCCTCGCGTTGCCGCACATAACGGGACCCTGACGGTTTTCACCGATTACGGTCAGAGCTTTGACGTCATCGATCCGCTGGACCGCGATACCAGCGCGACCGGCAACACCAATGTGATCGAGGCGCCTATGCCCGGTCTGGTCAAAGCCGTCTTTGCCACAGCGGGACAAACCGTACAGAAAGGCGATCGTCTGGCAATTTTGGAAGCGATGAAGATGGAGCATTCGCTGCTTGCGGCGCGGGACGGGATCGTTGCCGAAGTGCTGGTCGGGGATGGTTCGCAGGTCGAAGCCGGGGCTGCCTTGGTGAGGTTGGAGGAAGAAGCTTGATCTGTACCCGCGCAACGCGGCGTGCCAAGGTCAGACGATATTTGCTTGAAACGACGACAATCCAGAAGGGGGGCGGACATGGGTGAGCTGGTCGAAATCTATGAGGTCGGGCCGCGCGACGGGCTGCAAAACGAAAAACGCGAAATACCGGTCGCGGACAAGATCGCCTTGATCGACTGTCTCAGCCGGGCGGGGTTTCGCCGGATCGAAGTTGCAAGCTTCGTGTCCCCGAAATGGGTGCCGCAGATGGCGGGTTCCGCTCAGGTGCTGGGGGGGATCACGCGTGCGAATGGGGTGCGCTATGCCGCGCTGACGCCGAACATGCATGGCTATGGCGACGCGCTGGCGGCCGGGCGGACGAGATTGCCGTGTTCGCCTCGGCCTCCGAAGGATTCTCGAAGGCCAATATCAATGCCTCCATCGCCGAGTCGATCGAGCGGTTCACGCCGATTCTGGAGGCGGCGCGCCATATCGACCTGCCGGTTCGTGGCTATGTCTCATGCGTTACGGATTGCCCATATGACGGTCCGACGCCGCCCGAAAAAGTGGCTGAGGTTGCTGATCGGCTTTTCGCGCTGGGCTGTTACGAGGTTTCGCTGGGCGACACGATAGGGCAGGGAACTCCGGACAAGGTTGCACATATGCTTCTGGCAGTGCGCGAGTGGGTTCCAGTGACGCGGCTGGCGGGGCATTTCCATGACACCAACGGGCGCGCGATCGACAACATCGATGCGGCATTGGCGCTGGGCGTGCGGGTGTTCGATGCAGCAGTGGGAGGGTTGGGCGGTTGCCCCTACGCCCCGGGTGCGGCCGGTAACGTGGCGACCGAGGAGGTTGCGGCACATTTGCATCGGCTGGGATACGAAACTGGCCTGGATATCGACGTTGTTGAAGAGGCCGCGCAGATGGCCAGGGCTTTGAGGGGCTGACATGTTTGAAACGATCACGATCTCGACGGATAGGCGTGGTGTCGCGACGCTCACCCTGAACCGGCCGGAAAAACACAATGCCATGTCGGGGCAGATGATCACGGAATTGACCGACGCCGCATCGCAACTTGGTCAGGATGACGCGGTCCGGGCGGTCGTTCTGGCCGCGGCGGGCAGGACGTTTTGTGCCGGCGGTGATCTGGGGTGGATGCAGGACCAGATGGCGGCTGACAAAAAGACGCGTTTTGTCGAGGCGCGCAAACTGGCCGAGATGTTGCAGGCTCTGAACACGATGCCAAAGCCTCTGATCGGGGCGTTGCAGGGCAATGCCTTTGGGGGCGGGGTGGGCATGGCGGCCGTGTGCGATGTCGCGATCGGGGTCGACGGTCTGATGATGGGGTTGACCGAAACGCGCCTGGGCTGATCCCGCAACAATTGGCCCCTATGTCATCGCCCGCATGGGCGAAGCGCGCGCGCCGGGTCTTCATGTCGGCCCGTCTGTTCGATGCGTCCGAGGCCGTTGATCTGGGCCTGCTGGCGAAAACCGTGTCGGCAGATCGGCTTTCGGAGGCCGTTGAGGACGAAATTCGCCCCTATTTGTCTTGCGCGCCCGGGGCGGTTGCCTCTGCCAAGGCGCTGGTGCGCGCTTTGGGGCCGCGCATCGACGATGCCGTGATCGATCAGACCATAGGCGAGTTGGTCGAGCGGTGGGAAACACACGAGGCACGCGAAGGGATCGCGGCGTTTTTTGAAAAACGAAAACCTGCATGGAATAAGTAGGTTTTACAAGGTTCCGCCATGCCAATGCCAAACGCGGGTGCTGCGATTCTATGCCGCGCTGTCAAGCGCAGGTTTGATCGCGAAGGGGGCTGTGTTCGGTTGACCCTCTGACCCCGCGGGGATAGAGAATGTCCAGTCAACACGCCAATTGACGGCGCACCCGGATCGGGGCATGCGCAGGAAAGGAGCTATTCGTGGAAGACCTGCTGCGGGAGTACCTCCCGATTCTGGTGTTTCTGGCCGTTGCCGTTGGCCTTGGGATCGTCTTGATTCTGGCCGCCGTCGTACTGGCCGTCCGCAATCCCGACCCCGAAAAGGTCAGCGCATATGAATGTGGTTTCAATGCCTTCGACGATGCGCGGATGAAATTCGACGTCCGATTCTATCTGGTTTCGATTCTGTTCATCATCTTCGATCTTGAAATTGCCTTCCTGTTTCCCTGGGCCGTCGGCTTCAAGGACATCAGCGATGTCGGGTTCTGGTCCATGATGGTGTTCCTGGGTGTTCTGACCATCGGCTTTGCCTATGAATGGAAGAAAGGGGCGCTGGAATGGGAGTGATGACAGGTGCAAACACCGCTGGCGTCGACAAAGAAGTCGCCACCCAGGCCCTGAATGCCGAGCTGCAGGACAAAGGGTTCCTGCTGACCTCGACCGAAGACATCATCAACTGGGCCCGTACCGGCTCGCTGCACTGGATGACGTTTGGTCTGGCCTGCTGCGCAGTTGAGATGATGCATACCTCGATGCCGCGTTATGATGCGGAACGGTTTGGCATTGCCCCCCGAGCGTCTCCGCGTCAGTCGGATGTGATGATCGTGGCCGGAACCCTGACCAACAAGATGGCGCCCGCGCTGCGCAAGGTCTATGACCAGATGCCCGAGCCGCGCTATGTGATCTCGATGGGGTCTTGCGCGAATGGCGGTGGGTATTACCACTATTCCTATTCCGTCGTACGTGGCTGTGACCGGGTTGTTCCGGTGGACATCTACGTGCCCGGATGCCCTCCGACTGCTGAGGCACTGCTTTACGGTCTGATGCAGTTGCAACGCAAAATCCGCCGTACCGGCACAATTGTCCGCTGAGGAGAGAGCTGATGAGCGAAGCACTCAAGGAACTCGGCGCGCAGCTGGAAATCAAACGATCTGATTGCGTTCTGTCATGGGACGTGACCCATGGCGAACTGAACGTGGATGTGGCGCCGTCAAACCTTGTGGAATTCGTCGAATTCCTGAAATCCGACCAGAGCTGCAAATTCTCGTCGCTGGTGGATATCACCGGTGTGGATTACCCCGAACGCGCCAAACGGTTCGATGTGGTCTATCACTTCCTGTCGATGTACCAGAACCAGCGCATCCGGCTGCGGGTGTCGATCCGCGAGGATGACATGGTGCCCTCGATCGTCGATGTTCACCCCTCGGCCAACTGGTTCGAGCGTGAGGTGTACGACATGTTCGGCATCCTGTTCTCGGGCCACCCAGATCTGCGCCGCATCCTGACCGACTACGGCTTTCGCGGTCATCCGCTGCGCAAGGATTTTCCGACCACTGGCTATACCGAGGTCCGCTATGACGAGGCGCAGAAACGCGTCGTCTACGAGCCGGTCAGTCTCGTGCAGGAGTACCGTCAGTTTGATTTCATGTCCCCATGGGAAGGTGCGAACTACATTCTGCCGGGGATGAGAAACAGGAGACCGAATAATGGGTGGCATCTGGTGGCTGATCCTGTCTGCGCTGACCATCATTCCGATGGTGAAGATATTGCCGTTCTTCGGGATCAACAAATACTGGTGCCTGCTGTGTCTGGTTCCCTTTGGCACGATCGCCCTGCTGTGGTGGGTCGGGCTTAAACTGCAAGAGCTGGAGCGCCGCTGATGGGTCTGGGGAACTGATCGCGTTGGGGGCGCTGGGGTTCTGCTGGCCGGGGCTGCTGCCAAAGCGGCCGAGGCGGAAAAGGTTCGGGTTCGGGCCGATGCGAAAAAGAAACGAGGGCGTTGATGGACGGCTCAAGATACGATGACGGCAGCACGGACGCGCTGAGCGGAGAACAGAAGATCCGCAACTTTAACATTAACTTCGGCCCGCAACACCCTGCGGCGCACGGGGTTCTGCGTTTGGTGCTTGAACTGGACGGCGAGATTGTCGAGCGCTGCGACCCGCATATCGGCCTGCTGCACCGCGGCACCGAAAAGCTGATGGAAAGCCGAACGTATCTGCAAAACCTGCCCTATTTCGACCGTCTGGATTACGTGGCGCCGATGAACCAGGAACATGCCTGGTGTCTGGCCATCGAAAAGCTGACCGGGGTTGAAGTACCGCGTAGGGGTTCGCTGATCCGGGTTCTGTATTCCGAGATCGGTCGCATCCTCAACCACCTGCTGAACGTGACCACGCAGGCGATGGATGTGGGCGCGTTGACCCCGCCGCTCTGGGGCTTTGAAGAGCGCGAAAAGCTGATGGTGTTCTATGAGCGTGCCTGCGGGGCCCGCCTTCACGCGGCTTATTTCCGACCCGGCGGTGTGCATCAGGACCTGCCGCCGGAACTGCTGGACGATATCGAGGCCTGGAGTCACGAGTTCCCAAGCGTCCTTGATGACATTGACGGGCTGCTGACCGAAAACCGCATCTTCAAGCAGCGCAACGCCGATATCGGCGTGGTGACCGAAGATGACATCCAGAAATACGGCTTCTCGGGCGTGATGGTGCGTGGATCGGGTCTGGCCTGGGACCTGCGTCGCGCGCAGCCCTACGAGTGCTACGACGAGTTCGAATTCCAGATCCCCGTCGGCAAGAACGGCGACTGCTATGACCGCTACCTTGTCCGCATGGCGGAAATGCGCCAGTCGCTGCTGATCATCCGTCAGGCCATCGCCAAAATCCGCGAGTGCCCCGGTGACGTTCTGGCGCGCGGCAAGATCACCCCGCCAAAACGCTCGGACATGAAGACCTCGATGGAAAGCCTGATCCATCACTTCAAACTGTATACCGAAGGCTTCCACGTGCCGGCTGGTGAGGTCTATGCCGCCGTCGAGGCCCCCAAGGGCGAGTTCGGCGTCTATCTGGTCGCCGACGGCACCAACAAGCCTTATCGCGCCAAACTGCGCGCGCCGGGTTTCCTGCACCTGCAAGCCATGGACCACGTTGCCAAAGGCCACCAACTGGCCGACGTCGCCGCCATCATCGGCACCATGGACGTTGTGTTTGGGGAGATTGATCGGTGAGATGCTTTGCCCTGATTCTGGCCCTCGTGGCTGCCCTACCGGCGCAGGCCGCATCGACTCACCCGACGGCAAAAGTGCTGGAGGTTATGCGGGAAAACGGCTGTCGGCTGGATATTTCGCAAACCGAGGAGGCTTTTTCTGCGCGTGACCTGCGCCCCGAGGATGTCAGCGCCGTGATCAATTCCTGGCCGAACGGGGGTTGGCTGGTCTGGACGGTCCCGTATTCGAGATTGCGCCTGCGATTTGCGGTGCGCATGGACTTGTGCCCGAGGATACGGCAAGGCGTGCCGACGCCTTATTTGACTTCGTGCGTTTGAATGGGTGCCGTATGGTCGAAGAAGAAGCCGAGATAAAATTGCGCCCCGCCGGTTTTACACAGGCCGAAACGCCTGATCTGATTGCCTTCCTTGTCGAACAAGGTCGCGCGCATCAGAACGCCCCCTATATCATCGTGATCGGAGATGCCTGCTAATGCTGCGCCGTCTGCACCCCGAACAACCCGAAAGCTTTGCCTTCACCGCTGCCAACCAGCAATGGGCCAAAGCGCAGATTACCAAATACCCCGAGGGGCGTCAGGCCAGCGCGGTCATTCCGCTGCTGTGGCGCGCGCAGGAGCAGGAGGGCTGGCTGAGCCGTCCGGCGATTGAATCGGTCGCGGATATGCTGGGCATGGCCTATATCCGCGTGCTCGAGGTCGCCTCGTTCTACTTCATGTTCCAGCTGCAACCAGTAGGATCTGTGGCGCATATTCAGGTCTGCGGCACGACGTCCTGCATGATCTGCGGGGCCGAGGATCTGATCGCGGTCTGCAAGGAAAAGATCGCTGCCAAGCCGCATGAACTTTCTGCCGATGGCAAGCTGAGCTGGGAAGAGGTCGAGTGCCTGGGATCGTGCACCAATGCGCCGATGGCGCAGATCGGCAAGGATTACTATGAGGACCTGACCGCCGAGAGCTTTGGCAGGATCCTCGACGATCTGGTGGCGGGCAAGGTGCCGACGCCCGGTCCTCAGAATGGGCGTTACGCGGCCGAGCCGTTGAAAGGGCTTTCCAGCCTGTCCGAATATGAAGCCAGCAAGCCGAAATACAACGCGAGTGTTGAACTGGCGACAGAGCTTGGGGACACGGTCAAGCGTATCGACGGAACCGAAGTTCCGATCCTGACTCCTTGGCTTGGTAAGGATGGCAAAGCCGAAGCTTCCGGTTCCGCTCCTCAACCGCCGAAAAAGCCGGAGCCCGGCAAGACGGCGGCACAACAGAGTGCAACCAAAAAATCTACCCATACCGAACCGGCATCTCCCGAGGGCGCTGCAGCAAAGACGGATGGCCCGGACGTTCAGGAGACCCAGCCTAACACTCTAACCGCGGCACGTGACGGCAAGGCGGATGACCTTAAATTGTTGAAAGGCGTCGGCCCCAAGCTGGAAGAAACGCTAAACGAGCTGGGTTTCTATCACTATGACCAGATCGCGGCCTGGACGCCCGAACATGTGGCCTGGGTCGATGCGCGATTGAAATTCAAAGGCCGGATCGAACGCGATGGCTGGATCGAGCAGGCGACCAAGCTTGCTGCCGGTGAGGAAACCGAATTCGCCAAACGTGCCAAAGAAGACGGCACATACGAAGACTAGACGGATGCCCGTTCCGGGCTTCGGGGGAAGATGGACAAGCACAAGGAACAGGCCATAGCCCGCAAGGGCCGACATATCGGGGTGGTCATCGCCGTGACCATGCTGATCTGGCTTGCGATGAACCTGTTCATTGGCCCCGCGCTGGGTTTGACAACCCGGCATGCGCTGCTGTTTGATTTCGCCGCTCTGGCGGGATTCATCTATGCGGGCGTCAACATTTTTCAACTCTGGCGCATGCGTCAGGACAGCTGAAGGTAACACGCGATGCTGAAGGATCAGGACCGGATCTTTACCAACATCTACGGGATGCATGAACGCACGCTGAAAGGTGCGCAGGCCCGCGGGCATTGGGACGGCACTGCTGGCCTGATTGATAAAGGGCGCGACTGGATCATCCAGACGATGAAGGATTCCGGGCTGCGCGGACGCGGCGGCGCGGGTTTCCCGACCGGTCTCAAATGGTCGTTCATGCCCAAGGAAAGCGACGGGCGCCCGTCCTATCTGGTGGTCAACGCGGACGAATCCGAACCCGGCACCTGCAAAGACCGCGAGATCATGCGCCATGATCCGCATACGCTGATCGAGGGCTGCCTGATCGCGTCTTTCGCCATGAATGCCCACACCTGCTACATCTACCTGCGTGGTGAGTACATCCGCGAACGCGAGGCGTTGCAGGCCGCGATTGACGAGGCCTATGACGCGGGTCTTCTGGGCAAGAATGCCGCGGGCTCGGGCTGGGATTTCGACCTGTTTCTGCACCACGGGGCGGGCGCCTATATCTGTGGCGAGGAAACGGCGCTGATTGAAAGCCTCGAAGGTAAAAAGGGCATGCCGCGGATGAAGCCGCCGTTCCCGGCAGGTGCGGGTTTGTATGGCTGCCCGACGACCGTGAACAACGTCGAATCCATCGCCGTCGTACCTACGATCCTGCGCCGTGGGGCGGATTGGTTCGCAGGTTTCGGCCGCCAGAACAACGCGGGCACCAAGCTGTTTGCGATCTCGGGTCACGTCAACAACCCCTGCGTCGTGGAAGAGGCGATGTCAATTTCCTTCGAGGAGCTGATCGAGACCCATTGCGGCGGCATTCGCGGTGGCTGGGACAATCTGCTGGCCGTGATCCCCGGAGGATCCTCGGTTCCGTGTGTGCGCGGTGAGAACATGCGCGACGCGATCATGGATTTCGATTATCTGCGCAACGATCTCGGCTCGGGGCTTGGAACGGCGGCGGTGATCGTGATGGACAAGTCCACCGACATCATCAAGGCGATCTGGCGCCTGTCAAAATTCTACAAACACGAAAGCTGCGGCCAGTGCACGCCCTGCCGCGAAGGCACTGGCTGGATGATGCGGGTCATGGACCGCCTGGTGCGCGGCGAGGCCGAGCTGGAAGAGATTGACATGCTGTTTGATGTGACCAAACAGGTGGAAGGTCACACGATCTGCGCGCTCGGCGATGCGGCCGCCTGGCCGATCCAGGGCCTGATCCGGAATTTCCGTGAAGAAATCGAAGACCGCATCAAGGCTCAGAAATCGGGCCGTATGGGTGCGATGGCGGCGGAGTGATCGGGATGGACATGTTTGCAGAATACAGCCACGCGATTTCATCGGTTGTGCTTTTCACGCTGGTGGTTCTGTTCTTGGCCCCGTTTTCAGCGCTGGCCAAGCAGGGCAAAGGCCTCGCGCCTGGGGCGACCCCTGAGCAGGACTATTCCGACCAGGCCTATCGACTGAACCGGGCCTATCTGAACGGAACGGAAACGCTTCCGGCGTTTGTGGCTGTTGTGACTGCGGCGGTATTGCTGGGCGTCAGCCCGGTCTGGGTCAATCTGCTGGCGTCTGTCGCATTGGTTGCGCGGTTGGTGATGCTGGTGGTGCACATCAAAGGCATAGGCAAGCCGAACAGTGGCCTTCGGTCCGTGCTGTATGTATTGGGCTGGGCCTGCATGTTTGTGATTGGGCTTATGGCATTGGTGGCGGCTTTCTGATGGCGTCCCGGCAGATGAGAACACGAAGAGGGATAGTATGAAGGCCTCAAGAACCCTTGTAGTCCTGCTGGCACTGGCAAGCGTGTCCGCCTGCGGCATCATCAAGCCGTCGGAAGATCGTATTCTGTTCGATGGAAAAGCGTTCAAGGCAAAGGCGAAGGCGGTCGACAAGAAAGCATCGCCAACGGACTTTACCGTTGTGGTAAAGGGTGCGTCCGCATCGCTGGACGGCGCACGTGAGGCCGGCCGTCATGAAGGAACCAAGTTTTGCGTGCAGAATTTCGGGTCTTCGCGGATCGATTGGAAAGTGGGGCCGGACACCGAACCGCAAAACCTGCGCATCAGTGATGATCAATTGACCTTTGCGGGAAAATGCCAACGGCCATGACGCGCGGTTTTGCATATCACGACACGGATTGCCGGCCGCTATTGCCTAGCAAGACCGGACCGGTTCGTTTTGGTGCGTCCAAAACGAAGGGAAAATCCATGTCTATTGCCAAAACACTTGCGCTGGCTACCTTGGTCACATTGCCTGCCGTTGCAAATGCGAAGCCGCCCTTGAGGGATGTCAAAGAGATCGACGACGAACTCTATTACATCGCGATCGCAAATGAAATTTCGGAATATTGCCCCTCGATCAGCGGGCGTCGATTGAAAGCGATCAGTGTGATGTGGGGGCTGCGCTCCAAGGCGAACAAACTGGGGTATTCGGACACCGAAATCCGCACTTACGTCGAATCGGATGCTGAAAAAGACCGGATGCGCGCCAAGGGCGAGGCGTATCTGGCTTCGAATGGCGTGACCTATGACAACCCCAACACATTCTGCACTCTGGGGCAGAAGGAAATCCAAAGAAACAGCGCCATTGGCGTTTATTTGAGGGCGAATTGAAAGCCATGTCTGACCTCCGCAAGATCAATATCGACGGACAGGAAATCGAAGTCGATGGCGCGATGACCCTGATCCAGGCTTGTGAACAAGCCGGGGTCGAAGTGCCGCGCTTTTGTTATCACGAGCGTCTGTCGATCGCTGGCAATTGCCGGATGTGCCTGGTCGAGGTCGTCGGCGGGCCGCCGAAACCTGCGGCCTCCTGCGCGATGCAGGTGCGTGACCTGCGTCCGGGGCCTGAAGGTCAACCCCCGGTGGTCAAGACGAACTCGCCCATGGTCAAAAAGGCCCGCGAAGGCGTGATGGAGTTCCTGCTGATCAACCATCCGCTGGATTGCCCGATCTGTGATCAGGGTGGCGAATGCGACCTTCAGGATCAGGCGATGGCCTATGGCATGTCCGGATCCCGTTTCAAGGAAGCAAAGCGGGCGGTCGATGATCTGGATCTTGGCCCGCTGGTTGGCACCGCAATGACCCGCTGCATCAGCTGCACGCGCTGCGTGCGCTTCACCACCGAAGTTGCCGGGATAACTCAGATGGGTCAGACCGGGCGCGGTGAGGATGCCGAGATCACCTCGTATCTGAACCAGACGCTGGATTCGAATTTGCAGGGCAACATCATCGATCTGTGCCCTGTCGGGGCGCTGACCTCCAAGCCCTACGCCTTTACTGCACGTCCGTGGGAATTGACCAAAACCGAAAGCATCGATGTGATGGATGCGTTGGGATCGAACATACGCGTCGATACCAAAGGCCGTGAAGTCATGCGTTTCCTGCCGCGCAATCATGACGGCGTGAACGAGGAATGGATCAGCGACAAGACCCGCTTTGTCTGGGATGGCCTGCGCCGTCAGCGTTTGGACAAGCCCTATGTCCGTAAAAACGGCAAGCTGCGCCCGGCCTCATGGTCCGAGGCGCTTACCAAGGCAGCAGAGGCGCTGAAAGGCGCCGAGAAACCCGCCGGTATCGTGGGCGATCTGGCTCCGGTCGAGGCGGCGTTTGCGCTGAAACAGATGATCGAAGGGCAGGGTGGTGTTGTCGAATGCCGTGCCGATGGCGCAAAGCTTCCGGCGGGCAATCGTGGCGCTTACGCTGGCACCGCCGCGATTGAAGATATCGACACCGCGGAACGTATCCTGCTGATCGGTACCAACCCACGTGACGAAGCGCCTGTCCTGAACGCGCGCATCCGCAAGGCGTGGGCGCATGGGGCCGAAGTCGCTTTGGTCGGTCCTGCGGTCGATCTGACATATGAGTATCAGCATGTTGGCGATGATCGAACAGCGCTGCAAAAAGTTGTCGACATGGGCGGAGATGATGAGATCAAGGGAAAACGGTCGTTGGTCATCATCGGTCAGGGCGCTTTGCAGGAAGCGGACGGCGCCGCCGTGCTGGCTGCTGCGCAAGCCATCGCGGCCAATACAGAAAGTGGTCTGATCGTTTTGCACACTGCGGCATCGCGCGTTGGTGCGATGGATGTGGGTGCCACGAACGAAGGCGGAATGGACGCGATCAGCGCCGCCGACGTGATCTACAACCTTGGTGCGGATGAGGTCGAGATCGGCGAAGGCGCCTTTGTGATCTATCAGGGCAGCCATGGTGACCGGGGCGCACACCGCGCCGATGTGATCCTGCCAGGCGCGGCCTATACCGAGGAAAACGGCGTGTTCGTAAACACCGAAGGTCGCCCTCAACTGGCGATGCGGGCCGGTTTTGCGCCGGGTGAGGCGAAGGAAAACTGGGCCATCCTGCGCGCCTTGTCGGCCGAACTGGGCGCAACACTGCCCTACGACTCTCTGGCACAGTTGCGCACGGCCTTGATCGAGGCGGTTCCGCATCTGGCCCGTATCGACGAAGTGATCGAGAACGATGTGAAAGCTCTCGACGCCGGTATTCTGGGCAACGCAGCTTTCCGCTATGCGATCAAGGACTTCTACCTGACCAACCCGATCGCACGGGCTTCACAGTTGATGGCCGAGCTTTCGGCACAGGCGCAGGCCCGCAAATCCGAGAAGATCGCGGCGGAATGACCCAGACCATTTTCATATCGCAGATCGGCGCATCCGGTGCCGGGCGGCAGTTGGCCGCGCCTGATTTGCGTGTGAAACCGAATATTAAGGGTGGCGCAATGGCGGCAGATGCTGTTTACACCAACGCGCCGACCCAGCCGCAGTTTGCGCAGGCTTCTGGCCTTTGCATCGCGCGCGGAAAACGGAATACCCACGGTGTGAGGACCAATGGCTGAATTCTTTAACACCCCAGGCGGAATAGCCATCATCATTCTGGCGCAAGTGCTTGCCGTTGTTGCCTTTGTGATGATTTCACTGTTGTTCCTTGTTTACGGGGACCGCAAGATCTGGGCCGCTGTCCAGATGCGCCGAGGCCCCAACGTGGTGGGCGTCTATGGCTTGCTGCAATCGGTGGCGGATGCCCTGAAATATGTGGTGAAAGAGGTCGTCATTCCTGCGGGCGCCGACCGGACGGTCTTTATCCTCGCACCGCTGACATCCTTCGTTCTGGCGATGATCGCCTGGGCGGTGATCCCGTTCAACGATGGCTGGGTTCTGTCGGATATCAACGTCGCGATCCTCTATGTATTCGCGGTGTCTTCGCTCGAGGTTTATGGCGTGATCATGGGCGGTTGGGCGTCGAACTCAAAGTACCCGTTCTTGGGCTCGCTGCGCTCGGCCGCGCAGATGATTTCGTACGAGGTTTCGATCGGCCTGATCATCATCGGTGTGATCATTTCGACCGGCTCGATGAATTTTGGCGACATCGTGCGCGCTCAGGACGGCTCGTTCGGCTTCTTCAGCTGGTACTGGCTGCCGCATTTCCCGATGGTGTTCCTGTTCTTCATCTCGGCCCTGGCCGAAACCAACCGACCACCGTTTGACTTGCCCGAGGCGGAATCGGAACTGGTCGCCGGTTATCAGGTCGAATATTCGGCCACGCCTTTCCTGCTGTTCATGGCAGGCGAATACATCGCCATCTTCCTGATGTGCGCGCTGACCTCTCTGCTGTTCTTCGGCGGCTGGCTGTCCCCGATCCCTGGCCTGCCGGACGGCGTTCTGTGGATGGTGGCCAAGATGGCGTTCTTCTTCTTCATCTTCGCAATGGTCAAGGCGATCACACCCCGCTACCGCTATGACCAGCTGATGCGGCTGGGCTGGAAAGTGTTCCTGCCATTCTCGCTGGCTTGGGTGGTTTTCGTGGCCTTTGCGGCGAAATTCGACTGGTTCTGGGGCGCATTTGCCCGTTGGAGCGTAGGAGGCTGATATGACCCAAATCGACTACACCCGCGCTGCCAAGTACTTCCTTCTACAGGACTTCTGGGTCGGCATGAAGCTGGGGCTGAAGTATTTCTTCGCGCCCAAGGCCACGGTGAACTATCCGCACGAAAAGGGCCCGCTATCCCCACGTTTCCGCGGCGAACACGCTCTGCGCCGCTATCCGAATGGTGAAGAACGCTGCATCGCCTGCAAACTCTGCGAGGCGATCTGCCCGGCCCAAGCCATCACCATCGACGCTGAACCGCGCGAGGACGGCAGCCGCCGCACCACGCGCTATGACATCGACATGACCAAGTGCATCTATTGCGGCTTCTGTCAGGAAGCTTGCCCGGTCGATGCCATCGTCGAAGGCCCGAATTTCGAATTCGCAACGGAAACCCGCGAAGAGCTGTTCTATGACAAGCAGAAACTGCTGGACAACGGCGAACGCTGGGAAGCCGAGATCGCCCGCAATCTGGAACTGGACGCGCCTTACCGATGAGTGACAGCCCGACAAATCCGTTCGAGCTGATGATGAAGCAGGCTCAGGACATGGCCAAGGCGATGAACCCGGCGATGGAAAGCTTCTCGCCCAAGGGGTTCGAGGCGCTGTGGCCAACCATGCCGAAAGAGGTCATGGAGATGATGTTTGGCAACACCGTCAACAAAGACGGGCTGGATGCCAAAACCCGCCTTCTGCTGACGCTGGCCGGGCTGACCTGTCAGGGCGCTCAGGCGGACTCGGCAGTGCGTCAGACCGTGCGCCACGCTTTGGAGGCGGGTGCCAAGAAACAAGAGATCGTGGAAACGATCGGTCAGATGTCGGTCTTTGCCGGCATCCCGGCCATGACCCGCGCGCTGGATCTGGCGCAAGAGGTCATGGGCGACAACGAGGATGAGGATCAATGACCGTCTTTGCCTTCTACCTGTTTGCCATCAGCGCCATCACCGGCGGGCTGTTCACGGTGATCAGCCGTCAGCCAGTGCACTCGGTGCTGTGGCTGATCCTGTCCTTCCTGTCTGCGGCGGGGCTGTTCGTGCTGCTGGGGGCCGAGTTCGTGGCGATGCTGTTGATCATCGTCTACGTGGGCGCGGTCGCTGTGCTTTTCCTCTTCGTTGTGATGATGTTGGATGTGGACTTTGCCGAGCTAAAGGCCGAGATGGCGCGCTATATGCCGCTGGCCCTGCTGATCGGTCTGGTCATCCTGATGCAATTTGTCTTGGCTTTCGGCGCCTGGGACAGCGCGCAGGGTGCTGCCGAAAATCTGGCGCAGCCGGTCCCGACTGACCGCCACAACACCGAGGCGCTGGGTGTCATCCTTTACGATCAGTACTTTCTTCTGTTCCAACTTGCGGGCCTGATCCTGCTGGTGGCTATGATCGGCGCCATCGTTTTGACGCTGCGCCACCGTCAGGATATCAAGCGTCAGGACATCGTCGGCCAGATGATGCGCGATCCGGCCAAGGCGATGGAATTGAAGGACGTGAAACCGGGGCAGGGGTTGTGAGGTTCAAAGCCGTGATATCTGGGCTAAGTTTCGCTTTTTTCCCCGCGACTGTTTTCGCAGCGGGTATCGAAGCTTGCGAAGCTCTTCCGATTATGTCGCATCACGTGTTCGAGACGAACCACAGAATCGTTGGCAACGGCGTTGTCTCTTACTCTGAGATTGGCTCTATCTGCACCGACGAATTGGGATGCACACATACTGAGTTTGTTTTGTTTGCGGCTTGTGAAAGCGGTCAAACGATGCGCGTCGTAGCGAATCTTGAACGGGACTTCGACGGTACTCATTTGGATCGCGTCGATGAAGCAATTGAAGTTGTCCAAGTACTAGCATCTGCTGAAACAAGTTATTCGTGGACTTCGGCAACAAAAGCCTTTGAGCGAAAGGCATTCCAGATCGACGACTACATTGAATCGAAAGAAAACTGCGCCTGTGCAATGGCGTTTCCCGAGCTTCGCAACGGGAAAGAGAAATTCGAGGGACTCTAAGACGATGATCGGACTTGAACACTATCTTACGGTCGCGGCGACGCTGTTCGTCATCGGCATCTTCGGTCTCTTCCTGAACCGCAAGAACGTCATCATCCTGCTGATGAGCATCGAGCTGATGCTGCTGGCGGTGAATATCAACCTCGTGGCGTTTTCCAGCTTCCTTGGCGATCTGGTCGGGCAGGTGTTCACGCTGTTCGTGCTGACCGTTGCGGCGGCCGAGGCGGCGATTGGTCTGGCCATTCTGGTCTGCTTCTTCCGCAACCGCGGCACCATCGCGGTTGAAGACGTCAATATGATGAAGGGGTAAGAGAACATGGAAACCACCATCCTCTTTGCCCCGCTGGTGGGCGCGCTGCTCTGCGGGTTTGGCTGGAGATTCATTGGCGAGAAGGCCGCCATGTGGACGGCCACGGGCCTGCTGTTTCTGGCTTGTCTGCTGTCATGGCTCGTGTTCTTCTCGTTCGACGGGCTCACACAACAGATCGAGATCATGCGCTGGATCGAAAGCGGGTCGCTCTCGACCTCGTGGGCCATCCGTCTGGACCGGCTGACCGCCATCATGCTGATCGTGGTCACCACGGTTTCGGCGCTCGTGCATCTCTACAGCTTTGGCTACATGGATCACGACCCGCAATGGCGCGAAGGCGAAAGCTATAAGCCGCGTTTCTTTGCCTATCTGTCCTTCTTTACCTTCGCGATGCTGATGCTGGTGACGGCGGACAACCTTGTGCAGATGTTCTTTGGCTGGGAAGGCGTGGGTGTTGCCTCGTATCTGCTGATCGGCTTCTACTATCGCAAGCCGTCGGCAAATGCTGCGGCGATGAAAGCGTTCATCGTCAACCGTGTGGGCGATTTTGGCTTTGCTCTGGGCATCTTCGCGCTGTTCTTCCTGACCGACAGCATCAACTTTTCGGACATTTTCGCATCGGCACCCGCGCTTGCAGAAGAAAAGCTACATTTCCTGTGGGGCGAATGGACCGCGGTCGAGGTGATCTGTGTTCTGCTGTTCATCGGTGCGATGGGTAAATCCGCGCAGCTGATCCTGCACACCTGGTTGCCGGACGCGATGGAAGGCCCGACGCCGGTGTCGGCCCTGATCCACGCGGCCACCATGGTGACAGCGGGCGTGTTCCTTGTCTGCCGCATGTCGCCGCTGATGGAGTTCGCGCCGGGTGCGACCGGGTTCATCACTTTCCTTGGGGCCTCGACAGCGTTCTTCGCGGCGACCGTGGGTCTGGTACAGACCGACATCAAGCGCGTCATTGCGTATTCGACCTGTTCCCAGCTGGGATACATGTTCGTGGCCGCGGGCGTCGGCATGTATTCGGCGGCGATGTTCCACCTGTTCACGCACGCTTTCTTCAAGGCGCTGCTGTTCCTCGGTGCGGGGTCCGTGATCCACGCCATGCATCACGAGCAGGAGATGACGGAATATGGCGGTCTGCGCAAAAAGATCCCTTACACCTTCTGGGCGATGATGATCGGAACGCTGGCCATCACGGGTGTCGGCATTCCGCTTACCACAATCGGTTTTGCCGGGTTCCTGTCTAAAGACGCGATCATCGAAAGCGCCTATGCGGGCGGAACCGGCTACGCCTTCTGGATGCTGGTGATCGCGGCGATGTTCACCTCGTTCTATAGCTGGCGTCTGATTTTCCTGACCTTCTATGGCAAACCGCGTGGCGACAAGCATACGCATGACCACGCACATGAAAGCCCGATGACCATGCTGGTGCCGCTTGGCGTTCTGTCGCTGGGTGCGGTGTTTGCCGGGATGATCTGGTATGGCAATTTCTTTGGCCATGCGGACAAGGTCGGCAAGTTCTACGGTATTCCGGTTGCCGAAGCGTCAGAACATGCCGAGGCCGGTGATCATGCGGCGGCGGATGCTTCGCACGGTGAAGACAGCCATGCGGATGAAAGCCACGCGGCTGACAGTCATGCCGATGAAGGTCATGGTGAGAAGGATGCAAAGGGTGGCGATCATCACTATGTCTTTGCGGGCCAGCCCGGCGAGGGCGCGCTTTACATGGCGCCGGACAACCATGTTCTGGACGATGCGCATGCGGCTCCGAAATGGGTCAAGGTTTCACCCTTCGTCGCCATGTTGCTTGGCTTTGTCGTGGCCTATTGGTTCTACATCGTGAATACGTCGCTGCCGGCACGTCTGGCTGCAAATCAGCGTCCGCTGTACCTGTTCCTTCTGAACAAGTGGTATTTCGACGAAATCTACGATGCGGTCTTCGTAAAACCCACTGTGGCGCTTGGCCGCTTCCTGTGGAAACGCGGTGACGGCAATACAATCGATGGCTTCCTGAACGGAGTAGCAATGGGCGTTGTTCCCTTCTTCACCCGCCTCGCCGGCAAGGCGCAGACCGGGTACATCTTTACCTATGCCTTCTGGATGGTGCTGGGCATCGCGGCCCTTGTCACCTGGATGTCGATCGGCGGAGGGGCCCAGTAATGGATTATATCCTTTCGATCGTCACGTTTATCCCCGCCATCGCCGCAGGCATTCTGGCCTTGTTCCTGCAAGGTGACGATGCGGCGGCACAGCGGAACGCCAAGTGGATTGCTCTGCTGGCCACCACTGTGACCTTCCTGGTTTCCATCGGCATCTATACAGGCTTTGACCCGTCGAACCCCGGTTTCCAGATGGTGGAAGAGGGTGAGTGGCTGATGGGCCTCAAATACAAGATGGGTGTTGATGGCATCAGTGTCCTGTTCGTTCTGCTGACGACCTTCATCATGCCGCTGACCATTCTGGCCAGCTGGAATGTCACGGACCGTGTCAAGGAATACATGGTTGCCTTCCTGCTGCTGGAAACGCTGATGCTGGGCGTCTTCATGGCGCTTGATCTGGTACTGTTCTACCTGTTCTTCGAAGCAGGTCTTATTCCGATGTTCCTGATCATTGGGATATGGGGCGGCAAGGATCGGATCTACGCCAGCTTCAAGTTCTTCCTCTACACCTTCCTCGGCTCGGTCTTGATGCTGGTCGCCATGGTTGCAATGTATGCGGATGCGGGCACTACGGATATTGCCGCGCTGATGACGCACCAGTTCTCGTCCGAGGGCTTCAGCGTGCTGGGCATCTATGTTGTCGGTGGCATGCAGACCCTGATGTTCCTGGCCTTCTTTGCCTCGTTCGCGGTGAAAATGCCGATGTGGCCGGTGCATACCTGGTTGCCGGACGCCCACGTTCAGGCGCCCACGGCGGGATCGGTCGTACTGGCCGCGATCCTTCTGAAGATGGGCGGCTATGGCTTCCTGCGGTTCAGCCTGCCGATGTTCCCGGTGGGTTCGGCCGTGATGACCGATCTGGTGCTGTGGATGTCTGCCATCGCGGTTGTCTATACCTCTTTGGTGGCGCTGGTGCAGGAGGATATGAAGAAACTGATCGCCTATTCCTCGGTCGCGCATATGGGCTTTGTGACCATGGGTATTTTCGCGGCAAACCAGCAGGGCATCGATGGCGCGATCTTCCAGATGCTCAGCCACGGGTTCATCTCGGCCGCGCTGTTCCTGTGCGTTGGCGTGATCTATGACCGGATGCACACCCGCGATATCGAGGCTTATGGCGGTCTGGTGATCCGGATGCCAGCCTACGCGCTGGTCTTCATGTTGTTTACCATGGCCAATGTGGGCCTGCCGGGCACCAGTGGCTTCATCGGTGAATTCCTGACCCTGATGGGCGCGTTCCAGGTCAACACCTGGGTAACGGCGGTGGCAGCGACCGGTGTGATCTTCTCGGCGGCTTATGCGCTGTGGCTCTACCGCCGGGTCGTGTTTGGCGATCTGATCAAGGAAAGCCTTAAGGCGATGACCGACATGAGCTCGCGCGAGCGATTGATCTTCGCCCCGCTGATCGTGATGACCATCCTGCTGGGTGTCTACCCGTCGCTGGTGACCGATGTAATCGGGCAATCCACAGCGGCTCTGATTTCGAACTATGACACGGCTCTGGCCGCGGCTGAGGCTGCGACCCAGACAGCCGCTTCGCATTAAGGGAGCTTTGGAGACATGATCCAGGCTGATCTGACAATCATCCTGCCGGAAATCGTTCTGGCGCTTTATGCGATGGCGGCGCTGCTGGGGGCTGTCTACACGACAAAGGACGGACTGGCGCCTTTGCTGGTCTGGACCACGGCAGGTCTTATGGCCCTTCTGGCAATCTGGATTGCAACTCAGGGCGGGGGTACAAACGTGGCCTTCAACGGCATGTTCGTCGATGACGGCTTTGCCCGCTTTGCCAAGGTTGCTATCCTTTTGTCGGCGGGTGCAGTACTGGTCATGAGCCAGGAATACATGGCGCGCCGCGATCTGCTGCGTTTTGAATATCCTTTGCTGGTGGCACTGGCCGCCGTGGGGATGATGATGATGGTCAGCGCAGGCGATCTGATGTCGCTTTACATGGGGCTCGAGCTGCAATCGCTGTCGCTCTATGTCGTGGCCGCTCTGCGTCGTGACAGCGCGAAATCGACCGAGGCAGGTCTGAAGTATTTTGTGCTGGGTGCGCTGAGCTCGGGTCTGCTGCTTTATGGCGCGTCGCTGGTCTATGGCTTCACCGGCACCACGTTGTTCTCGGGCATCATCCAGACAGTTCACCATGGCGATGTTTCGTTGGGGCTGCTGTTTGGCCTGATCTTCCTGATCTCGGGTCTGGCCTTCAAGGTCTCGGCCGTACCGTTCCATATGTGGACGCCGGACGTTTACGAGGGGTCTCCGACACCGATCACGGCTTTCTTTGCCACGGCGCCCAAGGTTGCGGCGATGGCGTTGTTCGCGCGCCTGTTGCATGACGCGTTCGGCGGCATTGTCAAAGACTGGCAGCAAGTGATTGTCCTGCTGTCCGTGCTGTCGATGTTGCTGGGGGCCGTGGCCGCGATCGGGCAGCGCGACATCAAGCGACTGATGGCGTTTTCGTCGATTGCCCATATGGGCTATGCGCTGATTGGCCTGGCCGCTGGTACCGAGCTGGGTATCAAGGCCATGCTCATGTATCTGGCCATCTACGTGACCATGAATATCGGCACCTTCGCCTTCATTCTGATGATGGAACGTGACGGCAAACCCATCACTGACATTGACGCTCTGCGGCAATACTCCAAGCGTGATCCGGGCAAGGCGCTGGCGGTGCTGATCCTGATGTTCAGCCTGGCGGGCGTGCCTCCGATGCTTGGTTTCTTTGCGAAATTCGGCGTCTGGCAGGCGGGCGTCAGTGCGGGTCTGACCGGTCTGGTCGTCGTCTCGGCCATCGCTTCGGTCATCGGTGCCTTCTATTACCTGCGGATCGTGTTCTACATGTATTTCGGGGCCGAGAACGAAGAGCCGATCGAAACCCGGTCGACCCCTGTTCTGTGGGTGGCATTGATGGGGTCTGCGGCCCTAATGCTGGTCGGCATCTTCTATCAGTTCGGCGTCGAGGGCGCGGCAGCTGCCGCGGCGGCCACGCTTGTCAATTGATCGTTTCACACATCCGGAAAGAGGGGCTCGGTCGCGCGACCGGGCCTTTTTGATATGACAAAATGGCCCCAAGGCTATGGCCTGCACGAGGTGCAGGAAGTCGACAGCACGCTGAATGAAGCGGCGCGGATTGCTCCGAATGCGCGTGGTCCCGTCTGGATCATGGCGCATCACCAGACGGCGGCGCGCGGGCGGCGCGGACGAAGCTGGGCCAACCCGATGGGCAACCTGGCGGCGACCTTGCTGATGCGTCCTCAGGGCGCGCCGGAACAGGCGGCTTTGCGCAGTTTCGTGGCGGCGCTGGCCCTTTTTGACGCGTGTGTCGCCGTTACCGGGCGGGCTGCCGGACTGTCGCTGAAATGGCCCAATGACGTGCTGCTGAACGGCGGCAAGCTTGCCGGTATCCTGCTGGAAAGCACGGGGCAGGGGCATGGCGTGGCGCATCTGTCCATCGGCATCGGAGTGAATCTGGCCAATGCCCCGGATGCGGACGCGGTAGAGCCCGGCGCGGTTCGTCCCGTCTCACTTCTTTCGGAAACCGGGGCACATGTCTCGCCCGAGGATTTTCTGACCGAACTGGCCGCGGCCTATGCCGGGTATGAAACCCAATTCGTCACCTATGGGTTCGAACCGATCCGCACTGCCTGGCTGTCCCGCGCGGCCCGGTTGGGCGAGGTCATCACTGCGCGGACCGGTACGTCGGAAACGGTTGGAACCTTCGAAACGGTGGACGCAGGTGGTAACCTTGTCTTAAACACCGCCAAAGGCCGCGTGAGCATTCCTGCGGCGGATGTCTATTTCTGAGAGGGGCGCGGATGCTTCTGGCCATCGATTGCGGCAATACCAATACCGTCTTCTCGATCTGGGACGGTGAGGAATTTCTGTGCACCCTGCGCACCTCGACCCACCATGCGCGCACGGCAGACGCGTATTTCACCTGGTATTCGACGCTGGTGAAACATTATGGGATCGAGGCGAATATCTCGGATGTCATCATTGCCTCGACCGTGCCACGTGTCGTGTTCAACCTGCGCATCTTTGCCGATCGCTTTTTTGGTTGCAGACCATTGGTTGTGGGCAAGCCCGATTGCCTGTTGCCTGTCCCTCCGCGTGTGGATGAAGGCACGGTGCCCGGCCCGGATCGACTGGCCAATGCCGTGGGCGCTTTTGACCGCCATGGTGGCAATGTGGTTGTCGTGGACTTTGGTACCGCAACAAATTTCGACGTTGTCGCCGCGGACGGTGCCTATGTGGGGGGCGTTATCGCTCCGGGTGTGAACCTCAGCCTTGAGGCTTTGCATCAGGGCGCAGCCGCACTGCCGCATATCGACATCACGCGTCCCGAGAAGGTGATCGGTACAAATACGGTTGGTTGTATTCAATCGGGCGTGTATTGGGGATATTCCGGTTTGATCGAGGGGCTGATCGCCCGGATCAAGGCCGAGTATGGAATGCCGATGAAAGTCGTTGGAACCGGAGGGCTGGCCCCCTTGTTCGATCAGGCCGACGTGGGGTTCGACGCAATCGAAGATGATCTGACGATGCACGGCCTGACCGTGATCCATCGCTACAACAAGGATAATGGCTCCGTATGAGCAGTGAAAGATTGATCTACCTGCCGCTGGGTGGCGCGGGCGAAATTGGCATGAACGCCTATGTGTACGGCTACGGTGAACCGGGAAAGGAACGCCTGATCCTTGTGGATCTGGGCGTCACTTTTCCTGATATGGACACAACGCCGGGCGTTGACCTTATCCATGCCGATATCTTTTGGCTGAAAGAGCGTGCCGACCGGCTGGATGGTGTTTTCATCACGCACGCCCATGAAGACCACGTCGGTGCCGTGGCCCATTGTTATGAAGCTTTGGGCGCGCCGGTCTATGCGCGCGCCTTCACGGCCAATATCGCGCGCCGCAAGATGGAAGAACACGCGCACCCGACCGAGGCGGTCACGACTGTTTCCGCCTGGCCTGAACAGGTGTCCGTCGGGCCGTTCACGGTTGGCTTCCTTCCTGTTTCGCACTCGATTCCCGAAAGTGCAGCACTGGTCATCGACACACCCGCAGGGCGTGTCGTGCATTCGGGCGACTTCAAGCTGGATGCTGCACCCGTCGTTGGAGAGGCCTTTGACCCTGACCTGTGGGCCGAGGTTGCCAAGACCGGCATCAAGGCGCTGGTCTGTGACAGTACGAATGTGTTTTCGACCCATCCGGGGCGTTCAGAATCCGAAGTTGGCCCCGAGATTGTCAAGCTGGTCGAAGGCGCGGAAGGTATGGTCGTGGCGACCACCTTTGCGTCAAACGTCGCGCGGGTCAAAACGCTGGCCGAAGCAGGTGCGCGGGCCGGGCGTTCCGTCGTTCTGCTGGGGCGCGCGATGCGTCGGATGATCGAAGCAGCGACCGAAACCGGTATTCTTGCGGATTTTCCAAAGGTGATCAGCGCCGAAGAGGCTCTGGACCTTCCGCGCCAGAACCTGATGCTGATCGTGACCGGCAGCCAGGGGGAACGACGGGCCGCAAGCGCCCAACTGGCCCGTGGCAAGTACCGTGGTCTGGAACTGGCCGAGGGCGATCTGTTCCTGTTTTCCTCGAAGACCATTCCCGGGAACGAGCGGGGCGTGATCTTCATCATGAACCAGCTCAGCGAAAAGGGCGTGGATGTCGTTGATGACAGTTCGGGCCTTTATCATGTCTCGGGCCATGCGAACCGGCCGGACCTCGAGAAAGTGCACGCACTGACTGATCCGCAATTCGTGATCCCGATGCACGGCGAACACCGGCACCTGCGCGAGCATGTCAAACTGGCAGAGCAGGGCGGCAGAACCGGAGTGCTGGCGGTGAACGGCACCATGCTGGATCTCAGCGGCAATGCGCCTGTGGTCGTTGATTATGTTGAAACCGGTCGCACATATCTGGACGGCACCGTGAAGATTGGTGCCCTTGACGGCGTGGTGCGGGACCGTATCCGCATGGCTTTGAACGGCCATGTTACAGTGACGGTGGTTCTGGACGAAGAAGACGAACCGCTGGGCGAGCCGTGGTGCGATACCATGGGGCTGCCCGAAACCGGCACGTCCCGTGCCGCGTTGGTCGAAGTGCTGGAAGAGGATCTGAACCAGTTCCTGATGCGGGCCGCTGCCAAGACCCTGCGCGATGACGACAAGCTGGAAGATGAAATGCGCCGCATCGTGCGGCAGACAGCCAAAGCGGAAATTGGCAAAAAGCCCGAAGTGACGGTGGTGGTCAGCCGGATGCGGTGAAACCGATCCGTCAGTCGTGGGTTGACATCGGATAGCCCCTGAGACGCAGGAACAGGTTGGCCTCTTCGTTGTTTTTGTAGAATGGAACTGACGATGGCGGCTCGGGGGACGTAACCCGGGCCGCTATTTCCGCCAGAACGACCTCGGTGATAAACGGCAGATCCAGATCCCGTGCCCGATCCAGTGGCACCCATTGCAGGTGCGACAGCTCATCCGAGGCGTGACTGAAATCATCCACATCACCTTGCAGAGCGTCGGCGTCGACCAGAAAGAACCGCGCATCGAACCGGCGGGGACGGCCCGGTGGAGTTACCGCGCGAAAGACGAACTGAAGCGCAGCCGCAGTTGGCAGGTAACCCAACGCGGCAAAGCTCTGCCAATCGTCAGGTACCTGACCGGGCCATGTGCCCGGCTGGCCGAGAACAAGACCGGTTTCTTCCCAAAGCTCGCGTATGGCGGCCGCGGCGAGGGCGTATTGAATCCCCGGCTCGGCCTGTTCGCCCAAACGTTCAAAGCACAGATCCGGCAAATCCGTTGCCAATGTAACATCCGCGTCAGCCGGATCAACCGCGCCACCGGGAAAGACGAACTTGTTCGGCATGAAGGCCGCTTTGGACCCGCGCTGCCCCATAAGGATCGAGGGGTTTGTCCATCTGTCCCGCAGCACGATAACCGTCGCTGCGTCCCGGATGGCGGTTTTGTCGGGTGTCATGTCCAAACTGGTCAACTGGGTCGGGTCACGCGGTTTTTCCAAAGCCATGCATGCGGCGTGCCCACTGATACGCCACCACTGCACCTTTCAGGCGTGGCAACAGGTACAGGGACAGGGCGACGCAGGCGACGGAAAAGCCGATGGCCATCGTCCACGGATCGGGCCGCCAATGCACGTACGACACGTGCAGAGCAGGCGCCAGCAGGTGGCCGACCAGCAGGATTGTCAGGTAGGCGGGCCCATCATCTGCGCGATGGTGAAACAACTCCTGCCCGCAGTTCGAGCAGGAGTCATTGACCTTGAGATAGCTGTGCAACAGCTTGCCTTCCCCGCAGTTGGGGCATTTGCAGCGAAACCCCTTGACCAGGGCTGGCCATGTCTCACGCTCACCTTCAGAGGTCGTCTCGATCGTCTGATCCGTCATAATGTAACTCGCGAAGTAATCTTTTGCGGATAATGGGCCTGATCGTGGAAATTTAAAAGGGGGGTGCGTCGCTTTGCAACGTCTGCCCGGCACCTCGTCTTGGGGCGGTCCTGAACCTTTCAAAAATAATATCGAATTCAGCGACGGAATTCCTGGCGCGGCCCGTTTGAATGGGTATGAGCGGCGGCACTCGGGCCGCGTCAACAAAAGGAAACGGAAATGAAAAACGTTACATTCATCTCGGCCATTGTCATGTCGGCGGTTGCGATTACCGGTACTTCTGTTTTGGCCGCTGGCTCGGGTGGCCGCGAGCCGGTGTCTTTTCAGGAACTGGACGCCGATGGCGATGGTCAGGTGACGCAACAAGAGATGGAGGCGCACCGAACCGCTCGTTTCACCGAGGCGGACACCAATGGGGATGGAAAGCTGAGCCAGGAAGAAATGCAGGCTGCCGCCCAGAAGAAAGCCAGTGATCGGGTTGCCAGGATGTTCGAAAACAACGACGCGAACAAAGATGGCTTCCTCAGCCAGGATGAGTTGCCGAAACCGCGCCGGGCTGACAAGATGTTTGATCGGATGGATGCGGACAACAGTGGCGGAATCTCGGAACAGGAATTTGCCGATGCCAAAGATCGGATGGGACGGCACCATAAGAAAAAGCATCAAAAATCGGATACAAGCGATAACTGATGCAGGATGGAGGATCTGACCTCCCACCCACAAGATGTTCGCGGCGCGGATTGCGCCGCGAACACACTCAGCGACGATGCGTTGCTGAGGCAATTCGCTGATGGTGAGGCGGGGGCGGCACGGATCCTGACCGATCGTTTGGGGCCACGCTGTTACTCGGTTGCTTTGCGCATGTTGGGCAATCGGGCCGAGGCGGAAGACGTGACGCAGGATGCGATGATGCGGTTGTGGCAGATGGCGCCGAATTGGGTTTCGGGTCAGGCCAAGGTATCCACCTGGCTGTATCGGGTGACGCTGAACCTGTGCGTGGACATCAGGCGCAAGAAGACACCCGACAGGTTGTCGGACGTTCCCGAACCCGAAGATGGCAAGGCCAGCGTTGTTGACCGCATGCAGGACGAGGCGCGCAAGGATGCCTTGCAGTTGGCTTTGGCTGAGCTGCCCGAGCGGCAGCGACAAGCGGTCGTGCTGCGCCATATTGAAGAGCTGCCCAACCCCGAGATTGCCGGGATAATGGGCATTTCGGTAGAAGCAGTTGAAAGCCTGACCGCAAGAGGCAAGCGCAGCCTGACCGCGATCTTGGCCGGACGACGCGAAGAACTGGGGTATGACAATGGCGGATGAAGACCTGGAACTTGATCATTTGTTTGCACAGGCACAGCGGCAGCGACCGGCACTGCCGGACGATCTTGCCGTGCGCATCCAGACGGATGCTGAAACTGTTCGCCTCGGTCGTCTTGCGCCTGCACCGCAGCCGATGCCTTCGATATGGAACAGGTTGATAAGCAATGTAGGAGGATGGCAGGGCCTTGGCGGGCTTGTCGCCGCAAGCGCTGCCGGGGTCTGGATCGGGTTTTCCGCACCGGCCTTTCTGCCGGACCCGGCCAGCCTGTTGACGTCAGAGGAGACATCCTTCCTCGTGGCCGACCTTGGATTTGACTCGAGTTTTTTGGAGAGCACGGAATGAACGCTGATCCCAAGCCCAAACGCAAGTGGGTGCCTGTCGTCCTGGCCTTGTCACTGGCGCTGAACCTGCTGGTTGTCGGTGTCGCTGTGGGCACCGTATTGCGCCTCAAAGGTGGGGATCATGCCAAATCACCGCCCGGCTTCGGCCCCGCGTTGTACCGGGCCCTGCCCAAGGATGATCGAAAGGCGATGCGGGGCGAGCTGACGGGCCTGCACAAAAAAGGATCAAAGGGTCGTACTCAGGATTTTGAAGCGCTCAGTCAGGCTTTGCGCGCAACGCCCTTCGACCCGGTCGCCGTTCAGGTTCTGTTGCAACAACAAGCACAGGCCACCGCCGATTTGCAGCAGGCCTTGCAAACGCAATGGCTGGCACGTGTGACCGCCATGAGCAATGATGAACGGCAGGCTTATGCAGACCGATTGCAGGAAGTCGTCAAACGCGGGCCGCATGGGCACAAAAAAAGAGACTGAACAGATCAGGCCGCACTTTGCCTGATACTCACCTGATTGCGCCCTGCCTTCTTCGCAGCATACAGCGCTTTATCCGCGGATTTGATCAGGTTTTCCACGCTTTCAGCCGCATAGTCTTGCCGGGCGAAACCGACCTGAGACAACTTCAACCCGATACTGACCGTCACATCAACTTGTGCCCCATGGTCCGGTAACAGGAACGGGGACTGACAGATGCTGTCACAAACGGTTTCGGCCAGGTTCAACGCCTGTTTGGGCGATACATCGGGCACGCCGATCATGAACTCTTCCCCCCCGATGCGGGCGACAAATCCACGGGATCCCAAGGCATGTTGCATACGTTCCGCCGCTTGCGTCAAAACGTAATCGCCGCTTGCATGGCCATGGCCATCATTGATTGCCTTGAAGTGATCCAGATCGGCCAGCATGATCGCAAAACTGCGCCCCGTTCTGGCGGATTGGCGCGCGATTTGATCCAGCGCGCGCATGGCGTAGCGGCGATTGTGCAGCCCGGTCAACGGGTCGATCCAGGATTCCGCGATGCCTCTTTTGAGAGAGACCCGCATCTGATCCAGTCGCGCTTTGCGGGCAATCTGGTTTTCAAGCCGCAGCAGGATCTCCTGCGCGCAGAACCCGCCCAGACAGACAGCATCGGCCCCTCGGTCCAGAGCTTCCGAAGCCTGTCCGGCGTCTTCGTCTTTCAGCACCCCGATCAAAACCGTGTGCCGGGTCACGCCGCGTGATCTGAGGTCGGCAAGGTTATTGAGGCCGGCCGGGTTCGAGCCCAGTTCAACCACGATCGCATCGGGAACAGAGCCGGACAAAACACCCCGCAGGTTCGACTGAAGATGCCAGTTCAAATCAAATTGACGTTGATCTTCCAGAGCCTTTTGCCAAAGCGTGCCGTTTCGGGCCGTGTGGGTCAGGATATCAACCCGCGCCGCTTTGGACGGTCTGATTATGGGTTGGACCGGCTCTGCGAAGCCAATCGATTGCGATCCGTTGCTGACCTGCAAATCCTGAGTGGCCGCACGAGCACGCAAAAGGCTGCGAATGCGCGCCAATAATATGGTGTCTTTGAACGGGTGCGTCAGAACATCATCCAGCCCGTCCTTTAACGCCCGCAGCCGGGCGTCCCGGTCATTTTGCGCGGCAATCGCCACGACCGGAACGTCGTCAAGGCCGGGTTCCTTCACAATCGCCTTCTTCACATCCGCAGCCGTTCCATCCGGCAACGTCTGAGCCGTCAGAACCAGATCCGGTTGCGTACGCCGCACGAGCGCGGGCAACCCTTCAAGCTTTTCGCCCTGCACCACGTGATACCAGGCCGCCGTCAGCTGTACCTTCAGCATGATGCGATTGGTCGATACCCCGTCGAGGACAAGGATGGTTCCCTGCACAGACATAGTTGTTCACCGTTGATTGCATGCGTGAACAAAGTGTTTATGACTCTGGTTAACAAACCCTTTCCAAGACCGGATCTGACCCAAGTTTATGCCGATATCCTCTGATTCCGCCCAAACTCTTGCGCTGACGGCCCTGGCCTGGCTGGTCAGCAATGACGAGCTTTTGCCTGTCTTTCTGGGCTCTACGGGCGCATCGATCGAGGATGTCCGCGATCGGGCAAGCGATCCCGAGTTTCTGGCGTCGGTTCTTGATTTTCTGGTGCTTGACGATTCGTGGGTCATGGCGTTTTGTGATGCCAATTCACTCGCCTATGATCTTCCCGCCCAGGCAAGGGCGGTATTGTCTGGCGGCGCTGAGATACACTGGACATAGCCATATTTTCCGCAGGAGCACCGGATGCCGATAGATGCGATCATCTTTGACAAAGATGGCACGCTGTTTGACTTTGCAAATACGTGGGGAGGGTTCGGGCGCTCCATGCTGTTGCGCCTGTCCAACGGGGACGAAGATCGCGCCACCGAGCTTGGCCGTATCATCGGATATGATTTCGAGCAAGGGAGATATACCGAAGACAGCATTGTAATCGCCGCCACGGTCGAGGAAATCGCAGAAGTCTTGATTGCCCATGTCTATGGCGCGACCTTACATGAGATCATCGATTTGATGAACTCCGAGGCCGCCTCGGCCCCGCAGGTGCCCGCTGTTCCATTGGTTCCGTTCCTGGAAGGTCTGCAAGATGCCGGAATCAAGCTGGGCGTTGCGACGAATGACAGTGAACATCCCGCTTTGCAGCATCTCGAATCTGTCGGAATAAGGGGGCATTTCGATTTCGTCGCCGGGTATGACAGTGGTCACGGGTTCAAGCCGGGACCGGGCCAGTTGCTGGCCTTTGCCGCCCATATCGGGGTCGAGCCATCTCGTATCGCGATGGTGGGTGACAGTCTTCATGACTTGCAGGCCGGGCGCGCGGCGGGGATGACCACGATCGGTGTTTTGACCGGTTTGGCCGAGGCCGATGCTTTGGCTCCGATGGCGGATGTGATATTGCCGGATATCGGTCATATTCCCGAATGGTTGGCCAAAATCTGATTTTCAAATCCGAGATTCGACAAAACGGGATGAAAAACCGACATATTCTGTCGCAGACGGAGCGGCCATAGGCGTCTCTTCGGGGCTTGCTTGACGAAAGCAAGAACAGGAGGCACCGATGGCCGAAACCAAAACACGCAAGCGCCGCGGAGGAGGGCGCGCAGGGGCGGCTGCGCGCAGGGGCAGTGCAGCGATTGACCAGATGCCCTGGGATCCGCCGGTCAACATCGATCGACCCACAGAACCTTTGGATCAGGCCGGCATCGAAGCGATCCATGAAGGGGCGATGCGCATCCTCGAAGAGATCGGGATCGAGTTTTACAACGAAGAGGCAATAGGCATCCTGCGCGAAGCCGGTTGCACCATCGACGGCGACAATGTCCGCATGGGGCGGGACTTTGTCATGGAGATGATCGCCAAGGCTCCCAGCCGGTTTTCGATCACCCCTCGCAATCCGGATCGCAAGATCGAAATCGGCGGGAAGAACATCCTGTTCGGCAACGTCTCTTCCCCGCCGAATTACTGGGACATGGAGATCGGGAAAAAAGTTCCGGGCAATCGCGAGATGTGCCGGAACCTTCTGAAGCTGACGCAATACTTCAATTGCATCCATTTCGCGGGCGGATACCCGGTCGAGCCGGTCGATATCCACGCCAGCGTTCGCCATCTGGATGTGCTGTACGACAAGCTGACCCTGACCGACAAGGCCATGCACGCCTATTCACTGGGCAAGGAACGCGTCGAAGATGTCATGGAAATGGTGCGCATCGCAGGAGGGTTGAGCCATGAGGAGTTCGAGGCCGCGCCGCGCATGTATACCAATATCAACTCTACCTCGCCGCTGAAACACGATCACCCGATGATCGACGGGTGTCTGCGCCTGGCGCGGCGCGGTCAAGCGATTGTTGTCACGCCCTTTACGCTGGCGGGTGCGATGGCCCCCGTAACCATGGCAGGCGCCGTGGCGCAATCCTTGGCCGAGGCGCTGTGCGCCATTGCGCTGTTCCAATACGTGCGCCCCGGTATTCCCTGTGTGATCGGTACATTCACGTCGAATGTGGATATGAAATCCGGCGCGCCCGCCTTTGGAACACCGGAATACATGCGTTCGACCCAGATGACCGGCCAGATGGCGCGGTTCTATGGTTTGCCCATGCGGTCTTCGGGTGTTTGTGCGGCAAATGTGCCGGACGGGCAGTCTGTGTGGGAGACTTCGAACTCGCTTTGGGCCGCCGTGCAATCGGGCACCAATATGGTCTACCACGCAGCCGGTTGGCTTGAGGGTGGCCTGATCGCCAGTCCGGAAAAATTCATCATGGATTGCGAAATCCTACAGCAAATTCAACGCTATATGAACCCCGAGTTGACCGCCACAGGGCCGGACGAGATTGCATTGGATGCGATCAAGGCAGTCGGCAATGACGGTCATTTCTTTGGCATTCAGCATACGCAGGATCGCTATACCACGGCCTTCTATCAACCCTTCCTGAGTGATTGGAAAAACTATGAAGGATGGGAGGTCGCCGGCGGCATCTGGACGGCAGAACGCGCGCATCACATGTTCAAGGAGATTATCTCGAGCTTTGACGCCCCCCCGATCGATGAAGGCATTCGCGAGGAACTGGCCGCTTTTGTCGAACGCCGCAAAGCGGAAGGCGGCGCGCCCACGGATTTTTGATCGGACAGGTGGTCTCGAGCTGATACTCGGTTGAATTCGCTATAACTCAGGGTGGATTTTGGCTATTTGTTAAGGTTTTTCCGGCCACAGTGCACAGGACACCAAACTGGGGCATCTGATGCATGGTCTGATCAATCGGGCGATACAGTCCTTTGTCTGTGCGACCTACGGGCGATCCTGCTGGTTGCGCGTGACCGAAGCCGCGCGGCTGGGGTTTGTCGAGTTCGAGGCCATGCTCGTCTATGACGATGACATGACGTCCAAGGTAATGGAGGCGCTGAGCGCCGACCTTGATCGACCGCCAGCCGAAGTCTTTGAGGACCTGGGAACGTACCTCGTATCTCATCCGAATATGGAAGGGCTGCGCCGCCTTCTCAGGTTCGGCGGTGTCAGCTACGTGGAATTTCTTCATTCGCTCGACGATCTGGCGGACCGCGTGCGGCTGGCCGTGTCTGATTTGACCCTGCCGGCCTTGGAATTGAGAGAGCTGTCAGCCACGGAATTTCAGCTGAGTTGCTCTCCGGGCCTGCCTGGGTATTCCAATGTCATGGTTGGGGTCCTGCGCGCAATGGCGGATGACTATGGTGCGCTGGTGATGCTGTCACACGAGGGGCAGCAGCAAGGCAGTGATGTCATTTCCATCATGTTGGTTGAAAGCGCTTTTGCCGAGGGGCGGCATTTTGATCTGGGGGCTCGGAACGGATGACAGACACCCAAGAACTGGCTGGTCTACTGGAAACGCTTTGCCCGATGTTCCTGTTGGTGGACCAAAATGGGCATATTCGGCAGGCAGGTCCGACCCTGCAAAAGTTGCGACCTGAACTGCCGCTGGTGGGGCAGGGATTTCTGGATGTGTTTGAACTGATCCGCCCCAGAACGATCACCACCATTCCCGCCCTGATGTCAATGGCGGGGGCGAAGCTGCATCTGAGGTTTCATGATGAACCCCGCACAACCCTGAAAGGCTTGGTCGCTCCTTTGCCGCATTCCGGTGGTGCGGTCATCAATCTGTCATTTGGTATCTCGATTTTGGATGCGGTGCGGGACTATGCGCTGACAAGTGCTGATTTCTCGGGCACGGATCTGGCGATTGAGCTATTGTATCTGGTCGAAGCCAAATCCGCCGCGATGGAGGCATCCCGCTCTCTCAACCTTCGGCTGCAGGGTGCGATGCTTGCAGCCGAAGAGCAGGCCTTTACCGACACATTGACCGGACTGAAGAACCGCAGGGCGATGGATCACTTGCTCGAGCATTTGATTTCGGGAAATTCCACCTTCGCGCTCATGCATCTGGATCTGGATTTTTTCAAATCTGTAAATGACAAGCTGGGCCATGCCGCGGGTGATTTCGTCTTGCAGCAGGCCGCCCGCATCATGCAACAGGAGACACGAAGCAACGACACTGTGGCCCGGGTCGGCGGGGATGAATTCGTCATTGTTTTCAAGGATCTGACTCGGGAAGATACTCTGGCCTGCATTGCTGGGCGTCTGATATCAAGGTTGAATGAACCGATGACGTTTCAGAATCAGAGTTGTTCGATCTCGGCCAGTATTGGCACTGCCTTGTCCACGCAGTTCGACTGCCCCAACGCCGCCGACATTCTTCACGCAGCAGACTTGGCCCTTTATCAGGCCAAGCGCGACGGCCGGTCTTGCCATCGCATGTATTCAGCGTTGAGCAAGGCGCAAACCTGAATTCGTTCAGAAAACACGATGGGCACGTATCGGGGCTTCAGGCTGAATCGAATGCCGCATTTATCTTTTTCGCAATCTGTTGCCGGATCGGAGGCAACTCTCCCACCACCGGCAGGACCACGCCTGAAAACCCCGCGCTATCCAGCTCTTGCGGGACGTCTTCCTGCACATGCCCTCCGGCACAGGCAAAGAACGGAAGGCACAGCGCCTGATCTTCGGTACCGTTTGCAGCGTCAGATATGGAAGGTGGCTCTTCGACGAAACCGACGCGAACGGATTTGAACGCCACCAGTCCCGCAAGCTGTTTCGCAAACTGCAACGCCACGGTCGACGGGTTCCGGCTGCGCCCGGAACCATGCGCGGCAATGACCAGATCGGTGGACCGAGCAGCCCAGTGTTTGTCGGACAATTCCGATCGCAGGGCCTCTGCGGTCAGGGCCGGCAGGTCCGGGTCAATTCCAAGCGGGTCCAAAATCCGTGCCGGATGGTGCCCAAGCCGTTTGGGTAGAGCGCTGGTGACAAACCACCCTTTTGCCATGAAAAGTGGATAGATGACCGAGTTTTCGGGCGCGCGGTCAAGCTTCGACTCCAACGCACCCGGCGCTGCCAGAGTGGCCGAATCCACCGCTATGTGCCCGGTAAGCGCGTTGACCTTGGCGGCGAATGCCGCAAGTGCAGCTTCGGCCGGTTCCGGGTCTGACGGTTGGCCATGAGCGACAATTATGGCATGTGACATGCGGATCTCCTGCAGCGTTGCGCGATAGGTGTTTCACATCAACCTGAAGTCAACACCTCAGTTAGCCCAAAAGTGTCAGCCATAGCCAGACGGTCAGAATGGACGAGGCCGTTCCGATAAGTACCGCCGACGCTGCGACCCGTTTTGCGCGACCATACATGTTGGCGAAGATATAGGCGTTGAAACCCGGAGCCATGGCGGCATTCAAAACCCCCGACCGAAACAGATCCTGCGGCAGGCCCGTGGATTTGCCGAACACCCACACCAGGCTGGGATGCAGCATCAAAGAGATACAGCAAACATACGCAATGGTGCGCAGGTCGCCCTCGGGCTTGTATTTGACCAGCACACCGCCCAAGGCAAACAACGCCCCGGGCAGGGCAGCACGGGTGATCAACCCCAGTGCTTCGTCGACCACCGCAGGGATTGCCAGGCCGGACAGGTTGACTAGAAACCCAAGGGCGATACCAAGGATCAGCGCGTTCTTGAACATTGCAGACAATACAGACCGTGCCATGCGCATGCCACCATGACCGCGATTTCGCACGACCTCCATCACCGTGATCCCGACGCCGTAACAAAACGGAGAATGGAAGGCGATGATCGCGTAGTTGCCGGTCAGGTTCTCGGGCCCATATGCGCGTTCGGTTATCGGCAAACCCAACAGGACAGAGTTTGAGAACAGGCAACAAAACCCGATGGCAACGCAATCTTCCCAATCGCGCCCGAAAATGATGCGTGCGCCGAACAGACCTGTTGTGAAACACAGGGCGGCAGCGGAATAGAAACTGGCCAAAAGCCGGGGGTCGAAACTGGCGCTGAGGTCCAGATGCGCGATGGCCAGGAACAAAAGGCAGGGAATCGCAAAGCCTTGGGTGAACTTCATCAGCCCATCGACATGCGCTTCTTTGAAGTACCCCGTGCGTGTTGCCGTATACCCGGCCCCGATTACAAGGAAAACCGGAAGAATGACGTCGATCAGGCTTTGCAGCATGTGGCCCCCGTGCGACGGGCCTGCTGCGATATCATGCGGGCGACGGGCAGCGGCCTACTGCGACTGATGGATCACCATCCCGTCGAAGGCGGGGGTGATGTGGTCGGGGGTTTCAGCATCGACGGTGGCATAATCGAGATCGATATGCATGTTGGTCAGAACCGCGCGCTTCGGTTGGAGTTCTTCGATCCACCCAAGCGTCTTTTCCAGATGCGCATGCGTTGGATGAGGCGAGCGGCGCAGGGCATCGATGACAAGGCAGTCCAGCCCTTTCATTTCGGGCCAGGCGTCGTCGTAGATCTCGGCGACATCCGGAAGATAGGCGAGTTGCCCTATGCGGAATCCAAGGGAATCGATCGAACCGTGATTCACTTTGAAAGGACGCAACGGAATCGGGCCGCCGGGGCCGTCGATTTCAAATGGACCGTCGATAGACTTGAGCTCGAGTATTGGAGGATAAGGGGAGCCTTCCGGCTGAATGAACGCGTATCCAAACCGCCCCAACAAGGCGTTCTGGGTGTCGCCATCCGCCCAAACGGGAACGCGGGTTTTCATGTTGAACACGATCATGCGCAAGTCATCGATTCCATGCACATGGTCTGCGTGAGAGTGCGTATAGACGACCCCGTCCAACCGCCCTGTACCTGTATCCAGCAACTGGCTGCGCATATCTGGCGTTGTGTCGATCAGAACCGAGGTTGTCCCATCTGGCCCGTCGCGTTCGACCAGCATCGAACAGCGGCGCCGAATGTTCTTGGGGTTCGCAGGGTCACAATCGCCCCACTGACCGCCCAGCCGCGGCACGCCGCCAGAGGACCCGCAGCCCAGAATTGTAAATCGGAAGCCGGTCATGCGGCGGCCTTGTCTGATGCCGCTTTGGTAAACAGCCGGTCGAAGTTCGCCTGTGTCTGGTCAGCAAAGGCGGCATAGTCCATGCCAAAGATTTCAGCCCCCTTTTGGGCCGTGTGCACAGTATAGGCCGGCTCGTTTCGTTTGCCGCGATAGGGCGGCGGGGCCAGATAGGGCGCGTCAGTTTCCACCAGAATGCGGTCCACCGGGGCGTTTGCGAAGATATCGCGCAACTCCTGGCTTTTGGGAAAGGCTGCGATGCCGGACATGGACAGATAAAACCCCAGCTCCAGCGCGGCCTTGGCCAATTGAGCAGACGATGAGAAGCAGTGCATGACGCAGGAATAGGGTGCGCTGCGATATTCTTCAGCCAGAATGCGGGCCATATCTTCATCAGCTGCGCGGGCGTGAATGATCAGGGGCAACCCGGTGCGCTGGGCCGCTTCGATATGGATGCGCAGTGACTGTTTCTGCACTTCGGCACTGTCGGCGGTATAGTGGTAGTCCAAGCCGGTTTCACCGATACCGACGAATTTGGGATGCCGTGTCAGGGCGACCAGATCATCGACCGAGGCCAATGGCTCGTCCGCGGCGCTCATCGGATGTGTGCCGGCGGCATAGAAGACCGGCGCGTGGGCTTCGGCAATCGCACGGACGGCGGGTTCGTTGCGCAGTTTGGTGCAGATCGTCACCATCCGGGTCACGCCAGCCTGGGCAGCACGCGCGATGATGTCGTCCAACTGGCCTTCGAAATCCGGGAAGTCCAGATGGCAATGGCTGTCGGTAATCTGGGGGGTGTCGCTCATCTGTTCTGACCGGCAGTTTCCTGTATCTTGAACACCGTATCTAGGACCAGAGCGGCAGGGTCAAGGTTGACTGCCTGACCATGTCGCGCTCGGGCTGTGATCGTTGCGGCGACCTCGGCCCAGCGACGGGCTTGATTTGGCGATGCTGACAGACGCGCCAGTGTTTCACCCTCGTTGGGGGCGGCTTCAGGCAGCGGGGGCGTGCCCGTTGCCCCGGTCAGTGCCAGCCGTGACAGAGCGATGTCGATCAGGGTAAGCAAAAGTTCGAACCGGTCCGCCGCACCACGCTGTGCTGCCGCTTCGGCCAGGGCCAGCGCGCGCTGGCGGTCCATGCGGGGCAGGGTTCCCAGAATGGCGATCAGTTCGGCATAGATGTCCAGACCACCCAGATTGATCAAACGCACGGCGTCTCCGACTGAACCCGCTGCAAGCGCGGCAAGGTGTTCTGTCTGCGCGGGAAATTCGGTTTCCGTTTGTGACAGGGCGGCTTGCATGTCTTGCGCGTTCAGCGGGCCGAGGCGCAGCGTGCGACAGCGTGAACGGATGGTTGGCAACAGGCGCGAGGGTTGATGCGATACCAGCAAAAGGGTGGTGCGGGCAGGCGGCTCTTCCAGCATTTTCAGCAACGCGTTGGCGGCGCTGACGTTCATTTCGTCTGCTGAATCCACGATCACGACGCGGCGGCCGCCGTCCGCGGAGGACAGGCCAAAAAACTTTCCAAGCTTGCGGATGTCATCCACGACGATCTCACCGCGCAGCCGTCCCTGATCGTTCAGTGACCGGGTTATTGCCGCCAAACCCGGTTCCGCCCCGGCCTGAATGCGATGGGCCACCGGGTGATCGGGATCGATATCGAGCGTCTCGGGCGGAGGCGGCGCGCCGAACAACCCGCCATCCTCGGTCGGCGGAGTGGAAAGCAGAAATCTTGCAATTCGCCAGGCGAGGGTCGCCTTGCCGACACCGCGTGGCCCTGTCAGCAGCCAACCGTGATGCAAACGGTCCGAGGTGTAGGCGGTCAGGAATGCCTGTTCAGCCGCGTCCTGGCCAAAAAGCCGAACGGTTTCGCGCGGATGTGGTGCGCCCTGCACCTGATCCGGAGAAGGGATATCGTCGCTCATCGTCTACCGCAGTGCTGCCTGGACGATTTCTGTCACATCCTGCGCAACGCTGTCCATGTCCCTGTTGCCATCCACGATGTGAAACCTGTCGGGGAACTCATCGGCCAGCGCCAGAAAACCGGCACGCATTTTCTTTTGTAAATCCGGGCCAAAGTCCTCGAAACGTTCTTCGGTGCCTTGTCGCCCCTTGGCGCGTGCCAGGCCCGTTTCGGGGTCCATGTCGATCAGCAGCGTCATGTCCGGTTCGCGCCCGATCATCAGGCTGTGCAACTGATCCACCAGATTTCGCAGGTCACCCCGGGACAAGCCCTGATACATACGTGTGCTGTCAGCAAAGCGGTCGCAGATCACAACCTTCCCTGCCGCCAGAGCCGGCTCGATTGTACGCTCCAAATGGTCGCGGCGGGCTGCTGTGAACAGCAGAATCTCGGTCTCGGCCGACCAGCGATCCGGGTCGCCCTCCAAAACCAAACTGCGAATTTCCTCGGCCCCTGCAGAACCGCCGGGTTCGCGCGTCAGTACCACCTCGTGACCCTGCGCGCGCAGATGTTCCGCCAGCATCCGTGCCTGTGTTGACTTGCCTGAACCGTCAATGCCTTCGAAGGTCAGAAATAACCCCGCTTTCGTCACATCGACTCCAGCGGGTTGTTGATCACGTCTTTCAATACGATACCGCCGACGGTCAGCATGCGCACCACAAACCCGCCAATCGCAACATCTTCGGCTGCCACCAGCGGGCGCCGGATTTCCGGCAGCCCTTCGGGCTTGATAACCAGTTCGGCCAGCTGCTGACCTTTTTTGACGGGCGCGTTGATCGGGCCCTCATAGACCACTTCGGCCTCGACATTCTGAGCGCCCAGAACCGGGAACAGCACATTCAGATCACCTTCGGGAACAAGCCCCACGGTCTTTTTCTCGCCCATCCACAGTTTGGCTTCGGCTATCGGCGTTTCCGCGGTGGCAACTGTCCTCTCGACAAAATTTCGAAACGACCAGTTAACCACGGCCTCAGCCTCCTCTGCCCGTTGGCCGGTGCTGTCGAGACCCGTCAGCACAAAGATCACACGCCTGTCGCCTTGTTTGGCGGACCCGACAAGGCCATAGCCCGCTTCTTGCGTGTGGCCGGTTTTCAGGCCATCTGCGCCGATATCCAGCCGCAGCAACGGGTTGCGGTTGCGGGCGTTCGAGGGCGCGCGGCCATCGAATTCGAAAACTTCTTCGGCGAAAAGGGGATAGTATTCCGGAAAGTCAGTGATCAGCCGGTCTGCAAGAACGGCCAGATCATGAACTGACATCATATGCCCGGCGGCGGGCCAGCCGTTTGAATTTGCGAAGTTCGAATTGTTCATGCCCATCTGCTTGGCCCGCTGGGTCATGTATCGCGCAAACCCTGCTTCGGTGCCATCCGGGCTGAGCGCTTCGGCAATGACGACGCAGGCGTCATTGCCCGACAAAACGATAATGCCGCGCAGCAGATCTTCGACACGTACGCGATCCTGCGTATTCAGGAACATCGTCGAGCCGCCATAGCTCATCGCGTGTTCCGAAACAGGCAGAGTTTCGTCCAGCGTCAAGCGCCCGTCCCGCAATGCTTCGAACGCAACATAAAGCGTCATGAGCTTGGACATCGACGCAGGCGGCAACGGTTGGTCGGCTTCTTTCGACAGCAGCACGGTACCGGTGGTTTGGTCGATCACGTAAGCCGCGCGGGCGGATGTATCAAAAGCCTGGGCCGGTATCGCCAGAACGGCAAGCCCAAGAGCCAGAACAGATGTTCGTATTGAGGACAGCATGTTAAGCCTCCCTGAATTAGTCGGTTACCGTGAACGCATCTTTGAAGCCAAGGTCTTTCACGTCCTTTTGAAAGGCTTTGCGCTCGGCCCTTGTTGCGGCGGGGCCTACCAGCACGCGCCACACTGTACTATTCGCTGTTTTCAGTTCCCGAACAACCGTGGGCATTCCGTTGCGACGCGCCTTTTGGGCTGCTGACTTGGCGTTCGCCTCAACGCTGAAGGTTCCAATCTGTACATACGGCTTGCTCAAAGACGTCGTCGATGTCGCGGCGGCGGCAACAGGCGTGGCGTCTGACGCATCTATTGCGGCAGCGGCCCCTTCTACCGGGTCCAGCGGTGTTTCGGTGATCGCGGCAGGGTCTTTCTTTTGCCACCATTTCCGTTTGGCAGGTTTTTCGGCAGGGGGCGTGACCGGTGCATCCGACAAAGAGGGCGACGCCACGGCCGCAGCGGCTTCGGCGGCTACGTCTGCGCTGTCGGTCGCTGTATCTGCCGCGGCCACGGCAGTTCCCGCAGCCGCAGCTGTGGGGGCTTTCTTCTGCCACCATTTCCGCTTGGCGGGTTTATCGGCAGGTGCTTCGACCTGATCGTCGGCTGATGTAGGCGTCTCGGCATCTTCGCTTGCGGGCTCGACGTCCTCAGCCGTTTCATCGGATGAACTGGCTGCACCGGCTGCAACCGCAGTCGTACCAGCCGCGGCGGCGGCTGGTTCCTTTTTCTGCCACCACTTCCGTTTGACCGGTTTTTCCGGCTCTGCGGACGCTTGCGTGTCGGAAGCTCCATCAGCAACCGCAGCCGTGGTTTCGGCGGCTGATTCTTCTGCTTCTGGCGCATCTTCCGACGACGGTTCTTCCAGCTTTTCCCGGCGCAGTGCGACGACACTGACTTTTGTCGGCGCACCCGCAAGCATTCCCAGCTCTTTCGCGGCAGCGGACGAGACCTGAAGCGCAGGCCCGGGCAGGTTGCGCTCGCGCCGGAACAGGGCGCCGGTCACCGATTTGTTGTTGGACGTGTTTTTGATCACGACACGTTCAGGTTGGGACGCATCCGGGTGCGCAACCCATATCCCGCCAAGAGAAGGCCGGCCATCCCAAAGCCCTGCTTCGGTTGTCTGAAAAACCTCAGGGGCCTCGATATCACGCTGAGAGCCGGTGGCCACCTCGGGCAGGAGTTCCGTCTTGCCCGAATTGTCTTCCGGTTTTTCAGCCGAGTCAGAAGTTGAAAAAACCTCTTCGCATCCGGCCAGTATCGTCAAAGTCAACGCCAGATACGCCAGCCGTTTAGGCCCCGGGCGTGTCTCGATCGCTCGCTTCATCTGCTTTTCCCTTGCCTGAAGGGGTTTCGTTTTCCGAACCCCACTGCCGGTCTGCTGGTTCTGGATGCCAGCCTGTTGCGGTCTTTCCTGCGGATCATAACGTGGCTGAAGTGTCATGGAAAGACCGCTGCACAGGCTTCGGCAAGATTTCCCGATTTCGACTTGCCTCTGGTCGAACTTCGCCTTAGACCCTGCTTTCGACGGGGAGGTGGCAGAGTGGTCGAATGCGGCGGTCTTGAAAACCGTTGGGCGTGAGAGCGTCCCCAGGGTTCGAATCCCTGTCTCCCCGCCATAAAAATGGCAAATCCGACCACACGCTGACCACGTCCCGTATTTTACGAACCTACGATTTCTTCAGAAAATTCCCATGTCTGGTTCGTGTTCTAGTCCCCGCTTGGTCTGAGCATGCTTTGCGAGTCGCTTTTGGCCGGCACCTTTCGAGTGTTCTTCAGCCATGGAGAAATTTTTTTGTGACCTGTGGTGGACGCAATCTGGTGGTCAGTACATCCAGCCTCGGCCAATTCGCTTGCTGCGCTGTATCGCAGGCAATATCGACATCTACAAAGACCGCCCCGAATGATCACCCGAAATGGGGCTGGGGCAGGGGAGGCGGGCAGGCGCCTCAACAATCGACGCGGCCATTCTGTATGCGCAAGCTTGGGCCGTGTCACAAACATCGCGCAGTTAGAACCTCCACGGCGTCGTCAAAGGTTTGGGTGCTCTTCTCGACCCGAGCCGTCAGATGAGCGCCTTCCAGCAAGGCCAATGCCGCGCGTGCTTCTGCTTTCGGATCCTCAACGCCCGTGATCGAATGATCTGTTTTGCCAAGCGCAAAGACATTCTCGATCCACCGGGTCAACATGCGCCGGAACTCGCGGATTTTGTCGGTGACCTCATTTGACAAGCTTTCCCGGCTGATGATCAGCGACACACATAAGCATAGGGTTTTTCCGTCGTTCAAAGCCGCGCGATACAGCGCGATCAGTGCACGCATGCGCGCGCCCGCCGTTTCGCAAGTTTCCTCGATCTCGACGCAGCGTCCGGTAAGCTCGGTATGGTAGCGTGTCATCAAAGCTGCAGAAAGCGCGGCTTTGGTCGGGAAGTGATAGTGGATCGATGCCTTGCGGATGCCCACATCATTGGCAAGGTCGGCATAGCTGAAGCCGTCGAAGCCTTTGCTGCGTACGGCAAATTCGGCAGAATTCAGCAAAGCGGTTTTTGTATCTATTTCCATGCCACGTTCATCCTATTTGCGCTCAACAATGCCGCGGTGTTTTCTGCCGCTTCCAATGCACCTTCCAGATATCCCCCAAATTGCGCGGCTGTTTCGGTGCCACTGAAGATGATCCGGTCTTCCCAGATCCGCGTCATGGCCTTGGGCATGCCGTATTGCGGATGGGCATGTACGGGCTGAAGATCCAGGTTGGTTGCTGTGAAGCGATCAAACGCCCAGTCTTTTAACAAAAGCGCATTGGGGCTGGTCGCCTTGCGCCCGAACAATCGCCCCAGCTGAGCCAGAACCTGCTGCCGCAACGCCCCTTCATCCCGGCGAGCTTGCGCAGGGATGCCGATGAAACCGAACAGCGCGAAGGGACCACCGCTGGCAGGCGACGCGTCGTGGATTTCCACCATGGGACCGCGCCGGCTCATAGCATCCCCTGACAATCCGTCTTTGCGCCAGAACGGAGTGTCATAGACCGCAACTGCTTTGGCCTGACCGGCCATCCAGGTCGCGATGTGCCGCATGGCTGACAACGTGCCATCGGGCAGGGCGGGCTCATAGGTCAACTCGGCCGCGATACGTGGGGGCATGGCAAGTACCACACGGCTTGCCCAAATATGCTGTCCAGATTGCGAGGTGACCCGAACTCCGCCTTTGGTGCGGGCCAAGGCGGTGATCTGCGTGGACAGGTGAATTGCTCCATCCGGCAACCGTGCCGACAGCGCATCCGTCAAAGCAGCGAGCCCCCCGACCAGGCGATAAGACCCTTCCATGGATGAAAACCCACGGCCCCGCACAACACGGCCCTGTTCATCTTCGAAGCTCAGCGCGCCGGAGCTGAATTGGTCAAACCGGTGCAGGCCCAGTCGGTCTGTCAGCGCTGCGATACGTGGCTGCCCGGGCCAGAACCAAGCCGGACCCATGTCCAGATGGGCGCGCCCCTGAACCTCGGTCAGAATGCGCCCGCCCAGACGGCTGCGCGCCTCAGCAACCAGCACCTCCTGACCCTGATCCACAAGCTGTGTCGCCAGGCCAAGCCCTGAAAGTCCGCCACCGATGATGAGCGTATCAGTGCGCATGGGTCAAACCCCCTCAGTTGAAGGACGCAGGTCCAGCTTTTGGGCCCAACTCGACCGGGGTTGTTGCGCCAGGGTTTTGTTCAGACATCGGTTACACCGCCGGCGGTTGGGCGTAAGGCAGGTGGCCTGTCTTCATCCAGATCTTGGCCCCGTCCGCCCCAGCAACGGCCGTCAGGCTGTGGCCTTCAGGCAGGCGCAGCCAATCGTTTTTGACCAGTTCGTCCCCGCCTTCGGTGACCGACCCGTCGATGATCAGAACCTCGATCCCGCCGGGGGCGTCCGAGCGCAGCGTCGCGCCCGCGTCCAGATGGGCGTAGGTCACGATCTCGCGCGCATCCTCATGCAGGACTGCGGTGGCGATACCGTTTGCGGGTGCGCGCAGCTCATCCACCATGTTTTTGCGAAACTGGGTTCGGTCGTTCAGGTCGAACTGCCAAAGCTTGACGAAGATCGTGCATCCCGGTTCCGACCCCGGTGTGTGTTGCGAGGTTGGCGGGTTGCGTACATAGGTCCCCGCCGGATAGTCACCATGTTCATCCTGAAATACACCGTCAAGGACAATGAACTCCTCGCCACCCGTATGGGTATGGGCAGAGAAATGACTGCCCGGCGCATAACGTACGATAGTGGTGGCCCGTGCGACCTCGCCTCCGATCCTGTCCAGCATCCTGCGATCCACACCCTTCATGGGTGAGGCCTGCCATTCCAGCTGGTCCGAGTGAACGACAACGCGGTCAGAGAAGTCCGAATTGATTTCCATGGGGTCAGTTCTCTTCCTTGATTGCAGCAAGGATGACTATCTACCAGTAGGTAGGCAAATGCCAACTGAAATGTTGGTATAGGCGACACCTTACACAGAGTGTTGAACGGTTTCTTGTCAGTGTGGCTTGGTTCCACGGTTAGGTGACGCAATTGCCGGGAAGAAGTGCCACGCCTTTTTTGGGGGCGGGTGCGATACGCAAGATCAGGCGCATTAAGTATCTGAATGATATCAATTGCTTCGTGCGAAAGGACAGCTTCACCACCCGTTTCGAAACTGGTTGTGCCTTCTGCACGGGGCATTTCGGTGCTCAAGAAACCAGCGGGAATTTTCGGATTCTGAGGTTTCGGAGGGGCAATGTTGAATTGCAGGAAGTCGAAACAAACTTGCGAAAATACCGCATTCAAGAGGTATAAAAACGTATTCCTTGAAGGGCAGCGCATCCGCATGCTTCACTTTTGGAGCCATGTAAGCCTGTGATTTTGCTGGCCCAAAAAAACCCGAAAGGCACGGCCTTTCCACACAAAAAAACTTAGCGCACCACTACCCGAAAGGGTGAGAAAAACAAGCGCGGAAACGACCCAACACGGAGATATCAGATGAAAAAAACTGCAACGCTACTTGGAAGCGCATCCTTCGCGATTGCCGGGCCGGTCATGGCCGCGGATATCGTGATCGGTGTGCCCAACTGGGCCTCGGTGAACGCCACGGCACATATTCTTGAAGTCGTGATCGAAGAAAACCTCGGCCTGGATGTGGAATTGCAAAACGGCACGAACCCGATTGTGTTTGAAGCCATGGACAGCGGTTCGATGCATGTCCATCCTGAAGTGTGGATGCCCAATCAGCAGAACCTGCACGATACCTATGTCAAGGAAAACGGCACCGTCGTCATGAACCAAAACCCGGTTCAGGCCGAGCAGGGCATGTGCGTGCCGACCTATATCGCGGAACAATATGACATCAAGTCGATCGATGATCTGAGCGACCCCGACAAGGTTGCGATTTTCGATACCGATGGCAACGGAACACCCGAGGTATGGATCGGTGCGCCGGGTTGGGCGTCGACCGTCGTCGAGAAGATCCGGGCCAAGTCCTATGGCTATGACCAGATCTTCGAACTGACGGAATACGAGGAAACCATTGCCTATGCCAATTTGGCGAACGCGACAAAGGCGGGCGATCCGTGGATCGGGTTTTGCTACAGCCCGCACTATATCTTCGTGACACAGGATCTGACGGTTCTGGAAGAACCACCCCACGACCCGGCCACCTGGACAATCGTTCAGCCCACGGATGATCCGGATTGGTTGTCCAAGTCCGAGGCGTCCTCGGCCTGGAACGGGGCAACGCTTCACCTGCACTATGCCAAGGAACTGGAAGAGAGCTATCCCGAAGTGGCCGCCCTGTTCAGCAACTATCAGATGACAGGCGACGATCTGAGCGCGATGGGCAAGGCGCTGGCCGTCGACAACATCGAAGCCGCTGAGTTCGCCAAGGAATGGGTGGCTGCGAATGAAGACACCGTCATCGGCTGGCTGACCAACTAAACAATCACTCTTTGGGCCGTCGCGCAAAACCGCGGCGGCCTTTTTCTGTCGGGCAGGGCATCGCCCTGTGGGGGATAAATGGACGAACCTGTCGTAAAATTAGAAAACGTTTGGAAGATCTTTGGCTCGCGTGCAGAAGAGGCAATGGAAGCGGTCAGAAACGAAGGCATAGGCAAGCCGGAAGTTCTGGAGCGGTTCAACTGTGTTGTCGGCGTTCAGGGCGCCACGTTCGAAGTGCCGAGGGGTGAGATTTTCTGTATCATGGGGCTGTCCGGCTCGGGCAAGTCCACATTGGTGCGCCACGTGAATCGATTGATCGAACCGACGGCGGGTCGGATCGAAATTCTGGGTCACGATGTTTCGAAACTGTCGGAAGCCGAGTTGCGCCGCATTCGCGCCCAGCAAATCGGTATGGTCTTTCAGCACATGGCGCTGATGCCGCATCGTTCCGTGCGTGATAATGTGGCCTATCCATTGGAGATCCGAAAGGTTTCCAAGTCAAAGCGCTGGGCCGTCTCGGATCACGCGCTGAGCCTTGTGAATCTGACAGGTTACGAGGACCGTCTGCCCAAAGAGCTTTCGGGCGGGATGCAGCAACGCGTGGGGATCGCGCGGGCGCTGGCTTCGGACCCGGAAATCCTGTTGATGGATGAACCGTTCTCGGCCCTCGATCCGCTGATCCGTCTGCAATTGCAGGACCAGTTCAAAGCACTTGTGGCACAGCTGAAGAAGACCACGCTGTTCATCACCCACGATCTGGACGAAGCCATTCGGATCGGCCACCGGATTGCGATCATGAAGGACGGCGTCATCGTGCAGATCGGAACACCCGAAGACATCGTCATGAACCCGTCCGACGATTACGTGCGCGAATTCGTTCAGGGCATCTCAAAACTCAAACTGGTCAAGGCGCATTCCATCATGGAGCCGGTGGACAGTTATTCAGGGCCACTTGACGGTGCGCCCCGAGCGGACGAGGGCGCGGATCTGGATCAACTGATCGACCTGGCCGTGAATTCTGATCTGCCGGTCGTCATCACGGATGCGGGCGTTGATGTGGGCGTCGTGACCAAGCCGCGCCTGTTGCGCGGTATCCAAGGGGGCAAAAATGACTGATGCTGCAACAGAGATGAAAGTTACGGCCGCCTCTGATATCGAGGTCGATCGCGAGGCCCTGGACCTTTCCATCAAAGAGTTCGCGGGTCCGAACGGCGACTACTATGTCAACGCCTTCCACAAGATTCATGATGCGACCAGCGCGATTCCCAACACATTCAACAAATGGGCCGCGTTGCTGGGGCCGTTCTGGTCTGCGTCACGCGCCATTTGGGGCATGTTCTGGACCTTTCTGATCCTTGAGATCATCGCGTGGGTTCAGATCGGCAGGGGCGCGTGGGGCAATCCCGGCGCCGATTTCGCGGACCGCGCCGCCCGTCAGCAGGAACGCGCGGCCGAACTGTTGGCGCGCGCAGCGGATGCCACGGAACAGGCCGATATCGACCGTTTCACCAAACTGGCCGAGAACATACAGAAAGCCGCGGCCACAAGCCTGGAAAGGGCCGCCGCCGCCCAGTCCGAGGCGGCAGGCATCCTGATTACCGGGTTGTTGATGTTGCTGGTGTTCAAGTTGGTTCAAGGGTTCTACGCCGACCGCGTCTACGAAAAACAGTATTCGAACTGGCGCATTGATCCGGACAGCACGGAAAGCGGGCGTTCGACCCGTAATATCGTCATGGGTGCGATCCTTGTCGCAGCAATCGGACCCTTGATCGTGTACAAGTTCACCGTGAACGCATCCCTTCCATTGTTGGACGCGTTCCCGGAACAACAAGTCTCTGCGATGTTTCTTGGCGAAGGCAACGGCACGCTGTTTTCGAGCCTGGCAAACTGGATGGAGGCCAGGATTGATGCTGCAGCGGCAGCTGGAGGCGACGTATTCGACGGGATCGTGGCGGGTGTCCGGTCGGTGCTTGATGCGCTGACGATTGCACTGATCGGGTCACCCTGGCCGGTGGTCATGCTGGTCATCTGTGTGACGGCCTGGCGTGCGGCGGGACCAAGGGTTGCCATCTTCACCGCATCTTCCCTGGCCTATATCGCGTTGCTGGGGTACTGGGACGTGGCGATGGAAACGGTTGCTCTGGTCGGTGCGGCGGTGTTGCTGTGCGTCGTTTTCGGCATTCCGCTGGGTATCTGGTTCGGCAAGTCGCAGCGCGCCTATCGCGCGGCGGAACCGGTTCTGGACCTGATGCAGACGCTTCCTGCCTTCGTCTACCTTATCCCGATCATCGCCTTTTTCGGCACCGGCAACCCGCCGGGAATTCTGGCCACCATCATCTTTGGCATGCCGCCGGTGATCCGCCTGACGGCGCTGGGCATGCAAGGGGTTCCGGAAAGCATCAAGGAGGCTGCGGTAGCCTTTGGCGCGTCGAAATGGCAACTGTTGAAGGATGTTGAAATCCCGCTGGCGCTGCCATCGATCATGACCGGTGTGAACCAGACGATCCTGATGTGCCTGTCCATGGTCGTGATCATCTCACTGATTGGCGGGGGCGGTTTGGGCAAGGAAATCCTCGAGGCGCTGCAATACGCGGCCAAGGGGCCGGGCCTGCTGGGGGGCTTTGCGATCCTGTTTCTTGCCATGGTCATGGACCGGATCGTGCAGGGCGCGTTCCGACGAAAAGACGAAAAACTCTGAACGCAAACGCCCCCGGTTCTGATCGGGGGCGCTTTTCTTTGATCCGAGGAAACCATGACAGATCCGTATGAACAATCGATGATGGACAACCTGTATTGGTGGGGCGTGCCCACACTGTTCCGGTGTCCCAATGTCGGGCCCGAAGGGCAGGATATCGCACTGGCGGGCGTGCCGCATTCGACGGGCAACGGCACGACCGAAAGGGACCAGCACCTGGGACCACGCGCGTTGCGGCATGTCTCGGCAGTACAACGCAGGGTGCATTCGGTCTTTGAAATTGATCCCTGGCAGAGTGCGCGGATCGCGGATGTTGGTGATGTGCCTTTTCCAAAGGCCAACGACAACGAAGATTGCATCGAACGCATCACTGAATTCTACAAGACCATAGACACGGCCGGAGCGCGCCCCGTTTCCGTCGGAGGCGACCATTCCATCACCGGTGGCATTGTTCAGGCCCTGGGTGGCGGCAAGCTTGCAGGCGGGCAGCCGGTCAGCTTTCTGCATCTGGACGCGCATACGGACGTCTTCACCAAGGTTGATCACTTTCTGGGGGCCAAGAAATCCGCGGCTCACTGGGGGGCCTATCTGGCTGATCAGGGGCAGGTGGATCCAACCCGGTCGATGCAGATCGGTCTGCGCGGCCATCCACGCAGTCTGGACTGGCTGCAACCGTCTTACGATTACGGGTACAATATCGTCACCATGCGAGAGTTCCGACAGCGCGGATTGCAGGACGTCGTGGCGCAGACCAAAGAGGTTTTGGGTGACCGCCCGGTTTACATCACCTTCGATCTGGATTGTCTTGACCCAACCGTCGCGCCGGCCGTGTCAAATCTGGAACCGGGTGAGAAGGGGTTTGACATCGATGAGGCGGTCGGCATCCTGCGTGCGGCGCGCGGTTTGAACATCATCGGCGGCGATGTCGTCTGCATGATGCCCACCAAGGACAACCCCAACAACATCACCGCGCTGACGGCGGCGGCCGTGATGTTCGAGATGATTTCGATGATTGCCGAGAACGTCGCGCGGGCCTAGCGCCGCGCGTCGATCGCCTGTGCCAGAACGCAAAGCAGCTCGAACATCAGCGAGATGCCAAGCCACGCCGTTCCACCTTGGGGGTCGAATGGCGGCGACACTTCGACAAGATCGGCGCCAACAAGGTTCAGGCCGGACATCCTGCGAATGACCTGCTGGGCCTGAAAGCTGTTGGGCCCGCCGATTTCAGGTGTTCCCGTGCCGGGGGCGTAAGTTGGATCGACAAAGTCGATGTCATAGGTGCAATAGGTCGGCTGCATGCCGACGATATCGCGTACCTCGTTCATGACGTCGTCTATGCCCCGGTCGAACAGCTCTTCGACGCGAATGATGCGGATGCCCTGCGCCTCGCCCCATTCGATATCTTCAGTGTTGTAGGCCGTGCCACGGATTCCGACTTGTACAAAACGCTTCGGGTCCACCAATCTTTCCTCGACCGCGCGGCGGAACGGGGTGCCGTGGGTGAATTTGTGACCTCCGAAATAAGTGTCGAACAAGTCGGTGTGACTGTCGAACTGGATCAGGCCAACAGGACTTGAAGCGGCCAGGGCTCGCAGGACGGGCAGGGTGGTCAGGTGATCCCCTCCTGCGGTCAATGGTGTGATGTTGCGGGTTCGAAGATCAGTGTAGAAACGCGTGACCCGATCCAGCGTGTCTTCTATGTCGACGGGATTGGGGGCGACGTCTCCTAGATCTGCGCAGTTCACCATTGAAAACGGTGCCACACCCGTAACCGGGTTCATCGCCCTGATCATCGTGGAATAATCTCTTAATTGCCGCGGACCATGCCGGGCGCCGGGGCGATTGGTGGTTCCGCCGTCCCAAGGGATACCGACGATGCCCAGTTCGACTTCCGAGATACGTTCGTGCGCCAGATCCAACATGGGCAGGCGCATGAATGCGGGTATGCCGGCAAATCGGGCCAGTTCCATGGCGGATACCGGTTGAAAAAATGAATCGGCCATGATGCCCCATCCTCTGCAAGTTTCCTCAGCGACCCTAACGGTTCAGGACCAGGCAGGAAATGCCCGCGGCTCTTCAAGACAGGATATGAAAACGCCGGCGGATTTCGGCGTCTTGTTCCGGGGTGAGATATTCGGGGTAATGCGTGCGCAACACCTCTTGAGCGGCGCGCCGTGCGGATGACCACGCATCCATCGCGCCATCGGTTTGCCAGGTGCGGGGCTCCTGACGATCGGCGAGTTTCGGATAGAAATAGTCTCGTTCCATGGCTTCATAGGTTTGCTCGCTGCCCAGAAAATGCCCATCGCCCAAAACCGAATGGCATATGGCGTCAAAGCCAAGATTGGCTTCGGTGACCTCGATCCCGCGCAAGACGCGATACGTGTGCGAGTGCATTTCGTTGTCGAGAACGAAGGCCTCGAAGCTGACCCCGAGCAGAGATGCCGTCATGCCCGAGCTTTCATAGATCAGATTGCCTCCTGCCAGCGCTGCCGCCAGCGATGTGATGCCTTTTTCTGCCCCATGCTGGGCGTCGATGGCCTTGGCATCCGCCATCGAGGCGGCCACACCCGACGGCAAACCCAGCCAGTTCGTGATTTGCGCCGACGCCGCATTCAGGATTGCGGTCTCGCCGCTGCCCCCTGCGAATGAGCCGGTCCTGAGATCTACGATGAAGGGCCAGTTGGAAAAGATCATCGGAAAGCCGGGTTTGATCGCATTGACCATCACGAGACTGGCCAGCGTTTCGGCCAGTGACTGCGCCAGAAATCCGGCCAGAGTTGCCGGGGCGGTTGCGCCCGCCTGCGCGGCCGTGATGCAGGACATCGGAATGTTATGGGCGATGCATTCATAAACCACATCCACTGCATCCTCGCCGTATCGCATTGGCGAAATGATCGGACTTATATGCGCTTTGAGGAAGGGGCGTTTGGCGAATTCCCCGACCCCTCCGGCGACGATGTCCAGCATCTCGACGATCGGGCCAACATGTTCCGCCAACGTGAAAGACGTTGCCATTGGCTTGGTTGTGTTGCGTACCAAAGCGTAAACGGTGTTGACGTCCAGATCGAACACATCCGGGACATCGGTTGCCACGCAGCATCGGGTGAACCAACTGACATTGGCCAGCGTGTCCTGTAGCCGGGTGAAATCATGCAGATCGGCCAGGGTGGAGGGGCGATAAAGCCCACTGTTGATATCAAGGGTCTGAACCGCAGCACCGCCGGTGCCAAAATACACGCGGTCGCCACCCACCTCGATGGATCGTTTTTCATCCCGGCCATGAAAGGTAAAGCTCTTCGCGGCCGAGGCGATGGCCTGTTTGACCATTGAACGGGGAAAAACCAGCCGGTTCTGTTCCCGATCCTGGGCACCCGCCGCCCTGAGGTCGAAGGCCAGCCTGTCCGGCACGTCTCCCATCCCCAGCTTTTCCAGCAAACGCAGCGCCGTGTCATAGATCTTCTCGATTTCCGATATGCTCAAGGGCTTGAATGCCCCGCCTTTCTGACCGGGGGGGCAAGGATCAATGACGGGCTTGGCCGCACGCTGTGCATGCCGTGCTTTGCGTCCGCTTCGTTTGATGCTGTCGGATGGCATGTGTTTTCGTCACCTAGCGTTTTCCTGCACCGTAGGACCCAAGTTGTCCCGGTATCAAAGAAGAAGTGCCGTTTTCAGAATCCGAAATCGCGGTTTCGATTTTCCGGCACCCGTATCTGCCCTGTTGTCTGCGCATCCCGTTATTCAGCAAGACTGGTGCCGAAGTTGAAGGAGCAATGCCATGAAGTCGCGTACCAGAGCCGTTGTGATAGGGGGCGGGATCGCCGGATGTTCGACGCTCTACCACCTGACCCGGGAAGGGTGGACCGACGTGGTTTTGGTCGAACGGAATGAACTGACCTCGGGCACGACATGGCATTCGGCGGCGCAGGTCACCAATTTCGGCATGAACCAGACGATGGTCAGCCTGAAATCCCATTCGATCCGTCTGTACAAGGAACTGGCCGACGATCCGGATTATCCTATCAACTATCACCACGCAGACGGTGGGATACGTCTGGCGAATACTGAAGGGCAGATGCAAGGCTATCTTCACTTCGCGTCCATGGCGCGGGGGATGGACGTGCATTTCGAGGTGATCGACGCGGATGAATGTGCCCGGCGACACCCGTTGATTTCGACCGACAATCTCATCGGCGGGCTTTGGGATCCGCTGGACGGCGACATTGATCCGGCGCAATTGTGCCAGGCCCTTGCGCGCCGGGCACGCAAGGCGGGTGCCGAGGTGTATCGAAATACGCCGGTGACCGCGCTGACACAGCACAGCGATGACACCTGGACGGTGCATACCGAGCACGGGGATATCGACTGTGATGTCGTCGTCAACGCCTGTGGTTACAGGGTCAACGAAGTCGGCGCCATGATGGGTGTGCATCATCCTGTGTCGTCCATGGAACATCAGTATTTCCTGTCCGAAGAGATTGAGGCTATCCGGGATGCCGGGCATCGGATGCCGCTGCTGCGCTGCCCGATCAGCGACTATTATTGCCGACAGGAAAAGAACGGGCTGCTGCTTGGGTTCTACGAGCAGGGATGCAAAACCTGGGGTATGGACGGTATTGATCCGAACTTCGTGAACGCGCTGTGCCCGGATGATCTGGACCGTGTAACCGATGTTCTGGAAGGGGCCTTTGCGCGCATGCCCGCCTTGATGGAGGTTGGCATTCACACCGTGGTCAACGGGCCGATCACCTATACCATTGATGGTGCCCCATTGGTCGGTCCGATTCCGGGCAAGCGCAACGCGTACTGCATCATTGGACTGCGGGCCGGGCTGGGTGAAGGTGGCGGTCACGGGTGGTTGCTGGCACAGCAGATCGTGCATGGCGATGCATGTTATGACACGTGGTGCCTCGACCCGCGGAGGTTTTCGGGTCATGCCAATGTGGAACTCACCGCGCTCAAGGCGATTGAAGATTATCAGAACGAATTCAGGTTCCACTTTCCGCATGAACATCGCCCCGCGGGCCGACCCGCCAAAACGACCCCTCTGACGCCTGTTCTGGCATCCGAAGGGGCCGAGTTCACCGTGGTCAACGGATGGGAAAGGGTGGACTATTTCAAACCCGATCCCGATTTCTCGCCAACGCTCAGTTTCGATTTTGACGAAACCTTCGATTTGGTGGCCGCCGAAGTCGAAAGCATTCGAACCGGCGTCGGGCTTGCAGAGGTAAACGGGTTCAACCGTATCGAGATCACGGGACTGGACAGGCACGCATTCCTGGATCGGTTGTTTTGCGGGCTTGTTCCTCGGCGTGAGGGGCGTGTCGGGTTGGGATACCTGTTGAACGACCAGGGTATGATCAAGGCAGAGGCGACGGTTGCCAATCTGCCCGCCAGCCACAGGGGGGCGGCCCGCGTTTGGTATGGTTCCGCCGCGGCAAGCGAGTTTCACGACATGGATTGGTTGCGCCTGCATCTGCGCAGCGATGAGGACGTTCAGTTGCGCAGCCTGACAAATGATCAAACCATTCTGGTTCTGGCTGGCCCGAAGTCGCGTTCTGTCTTGTCAGCCTGCGCCAGAGGAGATTGGTCGGCAGATGCGTTCCCGTGGCTCAGCGTGCGCGAGTGCTTTGTCGGTATTGCTCCGGCGACGGTCATGAACCTGAGTTACTCGGGCGAGCTGGCCTATGAAATCCATGTTCCAAATGCCTCGCTCTATGCGGCCTATCTTGCCTTGCGCGAGGCCGGCGAAACGTATGGGCTGAAACAGTTCGGTGCCAGGGCCGTTGAATCCATGCGCATGGAGAAGAGCTTTTTGCACTGGAAAGCCGATCTGATCACCGAATTTGATCCTTTTGAAACCGGGCTGGATCGGTTTGTCCGACTGGACAAGGGCGTCTTCGTGGGGCGTGATGCCCTGTTGAGACGGAAGTCCGAAGGACAACGACGCAAGCTGGTCCCCTTGCGCATCGATTCAACCCTTGGCCCGGCGCATCCCGGCGCATCACTGATGCAGGATGACACTGTCGTTGGCACCATCACGTCGGGCGAATGGGGGTATCGCACGGAGCTGAATCTGGCGCACGCTTTCATTCATCCGTCCCTGGCGCAGCTTGGCCGCGAAATGGAGCTGGACAGCTGTGGTAAACGAATTGGTGCAACGGTTATCAGCCCAAGCCCGTACGACCCGGATTTTGTGCGGATGAAAGCCTAGAATCGACCGTTTTGATCAACTTCTTCATTGCCGCATGGGCAAAACTTTGCTTCGCTAGTTTCGAACAAATCGAAACAATGGTCGGTTGCCGTGTCCAAATCTCTGAGTCTTCGATGGCTGGAAGTGTTTCAGTTGATCGCCAAATCCGGATCGATTCAGCAAGTCGCATCAGAAACAGACTTGTCGATCAGCACGGTTTCGAACCACCTGCGCAGCCTTGAACGCGCGTTGGGGATTGAATTGGTCGACCATGGGCGTCGCCCGATGGGCCTGACGCCGGCGGGCGAGGTGTTTGCCCGCTATGTGCGTGAGGGTCTAACTGTGCTGAAGCGCGGTGAGGCCGAGATACGAACGGGAAACTGGCAGCATGCGACGGATCTGCGGCTGGCTTTGATCGATGACTTCGACAACCAGATCGCGCCCGACCTTGTTCGTTTTCTGGCGCAGGCTCTGCCGCGGTGCAATTTCCGCCATTTCACGCGCCCAAGCCACGAAATTCTTGCCAAACTTCAGGAACACAAGCTTGACGTGGGCGTCGCCACACGACCGCTTGGTCGTACCGAGGGGCTGATCGAATACCCGTTGATGAGAGACCCCTTCATCGTCGTGGTTCCCAACAAGTTCGAAGGATCCCCGGACGAGCTGTTCAACCCGGATGCCGATTTGCCATTGTTGAGGTATTCGCGTGACTATGTGATCGGCAAGCAGATTGAAACTCAACTGGCCCGAAGCAAGTTCAGCCTGCCCAACCGGTTTGAACTGGAGTGCAACCAATCCATCATCGGCTTGGTCGCGCAGGGCAGTGGCTGGGCAATCACGACCGCGGCGTGCTTTCACCGAACGCAGAGGTTTCACAACAGCGTAAAGGCCATGCCCTTTCCCGGCAGCAACTTCGTTCGCACAGTGTCGCTGTTTACAACCGAAGTATACCCGGCAACGACGTCGGAGCTGATCCAGAAGGCCATGAGCAAATTGATACGTCAGCATTTCACAAGACCGATGTGTGCCCGGCACAATTGGCTGAAGAATGAGTTCCGCACCATGGAGATAGAGGGCGCCTAGCCCAATCTGACCGGGTTGCCGAACAGCTGGTGGTTGAGGACGAATGCTCGGACGGCTTTGGCTGGACAGGCCGTGCAGGTGTTTCGGAAAACCGGGCCGATGTTCAAATTGCGGTCTGCGCTGGTTCGGGTTCTTTCTGACGGGGTGTCGAATTCGTCTCGCCTCGGGCTCAAAGCGCTTCTAGTCTCTGAACGACAGGCAATCACGTCAACAGGAAGCCAAATGAGCTGGATCAGAACCATCCCCTTCGAGCAAGCCACAGGCAGGCTGAAGAAACTCTATGACCGCGTCACGGGCCCGGGCAACAATGTGGACAATATCATGATGGCGCATTCGTTGCGCCCGCATTCGATGGAAGGGCACATGGCGATCTACAAGGCGGTGCTGCATCACTCGGGCAACAAGACACCGAAATGGTTTCTTGAGGTGCTGGGCGTGTGGGTCAGCTCTCTGAACCGTTGCGGATATTGCGTCGAACACCATTTCGCAGGGTTGCAGCGGTTGCTGGCCAACGAAGAACGGGGAAACGCGATCCGGGCGGCGATCGAAGCCCGCGATCCGGCGGCCGCGCCATTGGATGCAGCGCAGGTGGCGGCCATGACCTATGCGCGCAAACTGACCGAGGATCCGGGCGATCTGGTCGAAGCGGATGTGATCGCGCTGCGCACGGCAGGGTGGGATGATGGAGAAATCCTCGAGATCAATCAGGTCTGTTCCTACTTCTCTTATGCGAACCGCACGGTTCTGGGGCTGGGATGCTCGACGGAAGGCGACGAATTGGGTCTGTCGCCCAACAACTCTGACAACCCTGACGATTGGGGGCATAGATGAAACCTGAAACAAGGGGATCAGCGATCCGGTGCGCCAAACGGGCGCCAGCTTTGGCCATGTTGGCCGAGGTCGATTAGACGATCCTATTGAGGATTCAGGCAAGGGCCGCTCGGGCATAGCTTGAAAAACGACGTTTGTATCGGACCCTTGTATCCAGTGCGGAATTTGTGGGTTTTTGAGGCATCAATTTGACCCCAATCAAAGCGCATCCATGGCCTTTCTGCTAGCTCCTTTCCGGGACAACAGAAAAGGAAAGATTTCATGGAAGCCATTGCTCGGGTCGAAACAAATTCAACTCAGGTCAAGACCGGGCCGACGCCGGTTGCAGACGTCGCAGAGCCCAGCCCTGAAAAGATCCGGCAGGCGTTTGAAAGCGGCAAGTACCCCTATGGCCGCAAGATGGCGCGGTCGGTGTACGAAGAACAGAAGGCCAAGCTTCAGGCAGAGTTGCTGAAGGTTCAGTTGTGGGCGCAGGAAACCGGGCAGCGTTTCGTTCTGCTGTTCGAAGGGCGCGATGCTGCCGGCAAGGGCGGTACGATAAAGCGCTTCATGGAGCACCTCAATCCGCGTCAGGCCAGGGTCGTGGCCTTGAATAAACCCACTTGGGAGGAAAAGGGGCAGTGGTATTATCAGCGCTATGTTCAGGAACTGCCAACGGTTGGCGAAATGGTGTTCTACGACCGGTCCTGGTACAACCGCGCGGGTGTCGAGCGGGTGATGGGCTTCTGCTCTCCCAATGAATATCTGGAGTTCATGCGGCAGACGCCAGAGTTGGAGCGGATGCTGGTACGTTCGGGCATCCAGCTTTACAAATACTGGTTCTCGGTCACGCAGGAAGAACAGCAGCGTCGTTTCAAAAGTCGCGAGACGGATCCTCTAAAACAGTGGAAATTGTCACCAATTGACAAGGCCAGCCTCAGCAAGTGGGACGATTACACCGAAGCTAAAGAGGCCATGTTCTTTTACACCGATACCGCGGACGCGCCGTGGACGATCATCAAGTCGAATGACAAAAAACGCGCGCGGCTGAATTGTATGCGCCATTTCCTGTCGACGCTGGACTATCCGGGCAAGGATCACGACATTGTGGGTGAACCCGATCCGTTGATCGTGGGGCAGGCGCATCACGTGATTCACCGCTCCGAGCATATTCTGGGTACGACACTGCATCCGGACGCTCGTTAATCACGCCGGTGCCCGCCTGGACCGTGCAAGCGGGCACCGAGGTATCATGTTGACATTTTAGCGATCATCTCTTGTCTCGCGCCAAGCCCGCGCATATGGCTGGTGCGATGACAAAAGTGATGACATATCCGGCCCACTTTCGGGCAATTGCCGTGCTTGGCCTGCCGTTGATCGGCGGCCATCTGGCGCAGTTTGCCATCGGCCTGACCGACACCGTCATGCTGGGCTGGTACGGGGTCGAGGCGCTGGCAGCGGTTACCCTGGCCAGCAGCTATTATTTCGTTCTGTTTTTGTTTGGTGCGGGGTTTGGCTGGGCTGTCATGCCGATGGTTGCCACCGCAGCGGCAGAAGGGGACGAAACCAGCATTCGCCGCTCGACCCGCATGGGGCTGTGGTTGTCACTGCTATACGCTGCGGTGGTCATGCCGTTGTTGTGGTGGTCCTATCCGATCCTGATCGCCATGAAACAAGAGCCGCATATCGCTGAAACCGCGTCGGAATATTTGCGCATTGCCGGTTGGGGATTGTTTCCGGCTCTCATCGTTATGGTGTTGAAATCCTACCTTGCGGCCCTGGAGCGAACCCAGATCGTGCTGTGGATCACGGTTACGGCGGCGGTTGTGAACGGGTTTACCAACTATGCGCTGATCTTTGGCAACTGGGGCGCGCCGGAACTGGGTGTGATGGGCGCTGCGATCGCTTCGATCGCGACACAGGTCGTTTCACTGGTCGCGGTTGTCGTCTATGTCGTCCGGACCTTGCCGGAACACAGCCTGTTCCAGCGCTTCTGGCGTCCGGATTGGGAAATGTTCATCAGCGTGTGGAAACTGGGCGTGCCCATTGGCCTGACAACCCTGGCCGAGGTGTCGCTGTTTGCAACATCCGCCGTGATGATGGGCTGGCTGGGTCAGGTCCCGCTGGCCGCGCACGGGATCGCCCTGAATTTGGCGTCGGCCACATTCATGGTGCATCTGGGGCTGTCAAATGCGGCCACCATCCGGGCCGGCAACGCGTTGGGCCGCCGTGACAAGGCGCATCTGGAGAAAGGTGCGATTGCCGTGACAGGCATGTCGCTGGTCATGTCCGTCGTGACCGTCATCCTGTTCCTGACATATGCCGAGCCGCTGATTTCCCTGTTCATGGAGGCCGATGATCCGCAGCGCGGACAAATTCTGGCTATCGGGACAGGATTGCTGGCCATGGCTGCCCTGTTCCAACTGGTCGACGGGGCGCAGGTGATTGCGCTGGGACTGCTGCGTGGTTTGCAGGATGCCAAGATACCGATGGTTATGGCGGCGCTCAGCTATTGGGTGGTGGGAATTCCGGCGTCCTACTATTTCGGCTTCGTCCGTCAGATGGACGGCATCGGTGTCTGGCTGGGGCTGGTGCTTGGCCTGGCATTCGCGGCGGTGCTGCTGATGGCCCGGTTCTGGATGCATTCGGTGCGGCAGATGCAGGCGCCGGCGGAACCGGCCTAGTCTTTGCTCAACCGGTCGGCTTTTTTCCGAACCAGAACCGTGCGCAGATCGTGCATCGCCATCAGCAATCTGTCGGTTACATCCTCAAGCTGTTCGTCGCTTGCCTTGGACTGCGCCCATTGCGTTGTCAGGTTCAAATAGTCGACAGCGCGGTGAATGTCGTCGATGTCGCGCTGGGCCAATATGGCCCGGCGCTCGTCCATCCATTGGGCGATCTCTGCCTGATCCCGTTCGGACAAAACCCGTTGCCCGTGTGGCTTGACCTCACCGTTGCGGATGTTGATGACGGCGATCTGGTCCATCTCGATCCGGCGCTGGCGGTTTTCCGTATCGATCCGAAACACCGCGGCCCCGTTTTCACGGATGCGAAAATAGTATTCGGGCAGGTCGGCAGACATGTTTACCTCAGCGATGCACAAAAGCGCTGTATACGAGCGCAGGCTTCGGTCAGGGCTGCGTCTGACGTCGCATAGCTGACCCGGAAGTTGGGTGACAGGCCGAAGGCCGCGCCAAACACGACGGCGACATCCGCCTCTTCCAGTAGGGCCGTGGCAAAGGCTTCATCGTTTTCGATGACGGTTCCCGCGGGTGTTGTTTTGCCAATCAGCCCGGCGATCGAGGGGTAGACATAAAACGCGCCCTCGGGTGTCGGGCAGGTTATGCCGTCAATCTCGTCCAACATCCGCACCACCAGATCACGGCGGCGTTTGAACGTTTCATTGTTCGGGGCCAGAAAATCCTGTGTTCCGTTCAGCGCTTCCACCGCCGCCCACTGGCTTATCGAGCAGGGGTTCGAGGTGGATTGCGACTGGATCTTGCGCATCGCCGAGATAAGTTCGACCGGACCGGCCGCATAACCGATGCGCCAGCCGGTCATGGCGTAGGCTTTCGAAACACCGTTGCAGGTGAGCGTCCTGTCATACAGGCCGGGTTCCACCTCGGCAGGCGTGCAGAATTCAAACCCATCATAAGCCAGGTGTTCATACATGTCGTCCGACATGATCCAGACATGCGGATGGCGCATCAGAACATCGGTAAGGGCCTTGAGCTCATCCCGGCTGTACCCTGCGCCTGTCGGGTTCGAGGGCGAGTTGAAGATGAACCACTTTGTCCTTGGGGTGATGGCGGCTTCCAGTTGTTCTGCCGTCAGCTTGAAGCTGTTGGCCAGCGTCGTTTCAACAACAACAGGCTTTCCACCTGCCAGCAAAACCATGTCGGGGTAGCTTACCCAATATGGCGCGGGGATGATCACCTCATCACCATCATTCATTGTTGCCATCAAGGCGTTGTACAGCGTCTGCTTGCCGCCCGTTCCAACCGAGATCTGCGCGGGCGTGTAGTCAAGCCCATGATCGCGCTTCATCTTGGCGCAAACCGCCTGCTTCAGTTCCGGAATGCCGTCCGGTGCGGTGTACTTGGTTTTTCCGGCTGCAATCGCTGCAACAGCGGCGTCCTTGATGTTTTGCGGGGTGTCGAAATCCGGCTCACCCGCGCTCAGGCCGATCACGTCGCGCCCGGCAACTTTCAACTCGGCGGCCTTGGCTGTCATGGCGATCGTGGGCGATGGTTTGACGCGTGACAGTGTCGCAGACAGGAAACTCATGGATGGCCTCGGTTTGTATGTTCAACCCGACTGTCATAGGGTGCGCCGGAATGACGATCAAGCCGTATGGACAAAGTGAATTGGAGACCCCGATGAATGATGAAAAAGACTGGTATGGACCTGAGTCTGCGACATTCGGGGACCGTTTGGCAGGCGCGCGCGAAGCGGCCGGAATGACCCAGGCAGAGCTGGCGCGCCGCCTTGGCGTCAAGAAGACGACGATTGTCGATTGGGAAAACGATCTGTCCGAGCCGCGTGCGAACCGGTTGTCGATGATGGCGGGGCTGGTCAATGTCTCGATCATGTGGCTGCTGACCGGTGAGGGCGAAGGCATGGATGCCCCGGTGGAAGAGGGCGAAGGTGGAATGGAACTGTCGACCGCGGTGGCCGAACTGCGCGCCATCCGAGGAGAGATGCGGGTTTGCGCTGAACGTGCGGCGCGACTGGAAAAGAAAATGCGTCTGATGCTGGAGCAGAAGAATTGAGTGAACCCCGGGACGTACGCATCAAGCGAATGAAAATGCGATCCATGCGGCGCGGGATCAAAGAGATGGACATCATCCTTTCCGCTTATGCCGATCGCAACCTGGCCGATATGGATGCCGCCGGGCTGGATGTCTTTGACGCGCTGCTGCACGAAAACGATCAGGACCTGTATCAATGGGTCACAGGTCAGGTGCAGCCGCCGGCGCAGTTTGCCAGTTTGATTTCAAACATCGCGCAGACCTTTCAGAAATAAGACAATACCGGCTTAACCGATTTTTCGGACTTTCAGGTCATCGTGTCTCAAACAGCACGACTGAATCGGAGGGTCGGATGAGTATCGAAATGCAGGTCTCCGGGCTGGGAGCCAAGGGGTTCATGACCAGCTATCTTGAGGCGCTGGCCCTGGTGGAGCGGCTGCACCGGTTGCTGCTGGACGTCATCAAGGATGAATTCGAGCGCGTCGGCGTGCTGGAAATCAACGCGGTTCAGGCGTTGCTGCTGTTCAATATCGGCGATCACGAAGTGACGGCGGGTGAGCTGAAAAGCCGCGGCTACTATCAGGGCAGCAATGTCAGCTACAACCTCAAGAAGCTGGTTGAGATGGGGTATATGCACCACCAGAGATGCGAGATTGACCGCCGCTCTGTCCGCGTGCGTCTGACTCCACGAGGCAGGGAAATCCGCAATATCGTGTCCGACCTGTTTGCGCGTCACGCCGAAGGATTGCAAAGCAGAGGCGTGTTGGAGTTGGAAGGTATCGAAGACATCACCACGTCGCTGCGCCGGGTGGAGCGATATTGGACCGACCAGATCCGATACATCTACTGACCGCAGCTGTGCGTCGCGCAGAACCAAATCCGTCCTGCACTGATGCACAGGCCTGGCGGCCTTGTTCAAATGCGGGTCCAGAGAGCAGGCCCGCAAAAGCAGCACTCAGGCGCGGATTTATTGCGGGTCTTCATCAAGCGCACCAATCTGCAAACCGCTCAATTCCCGTTTCAGCTTTTTCCGCATGGCCCGTTCGAAATCTTCGAACCCCTGAGCGACCTCCAAAAAGGCACCGGGACCATGCAGGACGTTGTTTTCAAAAAACGGGATCAGAAAAAGTTCGCCTTCAAAATCCGCCGCGTTGATTACGAGGCCATTGACCACCACATTCTGAAAAGCGAAGTGCCGATAGGCTATCCGTGGTCCGTAGCCATCATTGTTGGAACCATCTCCGGACAGGTCAATCGTTTGAAACAAGCAGTCGGGTGCCTGGTTCATCAAGGTTGACCCGTAAGCCAGGGCATAGCCCATGGCGGTCGCTGATCCGGTATCTGATCTCACAGAGGCACTTATCTGACCGGAGGCGAAAAGCAGGTCGGCAACATCTTCTATCAGCATCCAATTCAAAATGACGTGCTGGGTGGAACGACCGCTCCATTCGTAAACAGCCAAAGCAACCGGCATGGGAGAGGAGAAAAAAGCCTCCTGCACTTCGGGTGCGATCAGCGCAGCCGCCAAACCCTGCCGTTGCAGCACGTCCTCGGCCTCATCGACCGACACTGAAATGTCCATGGCCAATGCAAGGGCCAGACGACACGTCTCGGCCTTGATCGGGCTGGCCAGCACGGCCAACCCAAGCGTTATGACCCACCGGATCACCAGTGGCCAACGCTTTCCATGCTGGCCCAAGGTTCCTTCGGCTCCAGAGCATCCCCGTTTTGCAAAAGCTCGATCGAGATATTGTCGGGTGAGCGTACAAATGCCATGCGACCATCACGCGGAGGGCGATTGATCGTGACACCATTATCCTGAAGGTGCTGGCAAACCTCGTAGATGTTGTCGACGCCATATGCGAGGTGACCGAAATGGCGGCTGTCGCTGGGAAGGCCGTCATCACCGTCCCAGTTGTAGGTCAGCTCGATCGGCGCATCCTCCTGCCCCGGAGGGGCCATGAAAATCAGTGAAAACCGCCCGGCGTCGCTGTCATAGCGGCGTGTTTCCTTCAAGCCCAGAAGCTTGTAAAACGCCATGGATTTTTCCAGATCCTTCACGCGGACCATGGTGTGAAGATATGTCAGCGCCATTTTGGCCATCCTTTTCGACTCAGTTTGCATTGAGCTTAGCGCGCCGACCTAATGTGTCGAGACCGCCGGGTCTGGCGAATTGAAATTTGCGTGGGTTGCGGCATATATCGCGGTTTCGATGTTGCGGCTGGCGAGATATAGTAGGGGGCGACTCATTGCCAGAAAGGAAAACCTGATGCCGCTGTCCGCTGACCAACAGGCCGAGATCGAAGCGCAACGTGCGCAATCGCATCCCACTCGTCGCGTCGTTTCAGCGGGAATGGAAGATCACCTGTACACCGCGCATCAGGTTCTGGATCACGGCTTTGTCCGCGTGATTGATTACATGGGCGATGATGCGGCCATCTGTCAGGCCGCGCGTGTGTCCTACGGCAAAGGAACCAAATCGGTTCAGAATGACGAAGGTCTGATCCGGTACCTGATGCGGCACTGGCATTCGACCCCTTTCGAAATGTGCGAGGTCAAACTGCATGTAAAGCTGCCGGTCTTCGTGGCGCGGCAGTGGATTCGGCACCGTACGGCCAATGTGAATGAATACTCGGCGCGATATTCAATTCTGGATCGTGAATTCTATATTCCCGCACCCGAACATGTGGCCGCCCAATCAGAGGTGAACAATCAGGGCCGTGGTTCTGCTCTGGAAGGTGAAGAGGCCGCGCGTGTTCTGGACATCCTTAAGGCCGACAGCGCCCGGTGCTATGACAATTACGAGTCGATGATCAGCCAGGACGGGCAACAGGGGCTGGCACGAGAATTGGCCCGGATGAACTTGCCCGCAAACATCTATACGCAGTGGTATTGGAAGGTCGACCTGCACAACCTGTTCCATTTTCTGCGGCTGCGCGCTGACCCTCATGCTCAATATGAGATCCGCGTCTACGCTGATACGATGTGCAAGATCGTCGCCGACTGGGTGCCCTTTGCCTATAAAGCCTTCGAGGATTACCGTCTTGGGGCCGTCAACCTGTCGGCTCAGATGGTTGAAAGCCTGCGCCGCATGCTGGCGGGTGAGGACGTCACGCAGGAAAGCTCGGGCATGACGGCTCGGGAGTGGCGCGAGTTCGAAGAGATCATTCGCAAATAGAATTCGAATTACCGCGCGCCTATTTTTTTCGGATTGTCATGCCAAGCGATCCATCGCCTAAGCAGAGTGTGGGCTTTTGCGACGCATGCACGATGACCTGAAACCGGAACGAAGGGCGTCGCAACGTGCCAGCGTCGCCCCGAGCGCACAATGAAAGCCTGGGAAATCCGGTTTGCGGGCGGGGCTGGGATCTGGTTGCGGGAAACCGGGGTATCCGACACCACTGCAACGGATATACACCATTGACGCCGCGCAAATGAACAATCCGCGCGCGGGTAATGGAACAGGCCCGGTAGGGGGTGGTTGACGGCCGGAAATTGGCCGCCAACCTTAATGGATTCATCCCGCAATCAGTGGGGATGTCGTTACAACGGCTTCAATTCCGCAGCCATTTGTCGGCCGTCGCGCCCGTCCTGCAACTCGTACGAGACTTTCTGATTGTCTGCGAGTCCGGTGAGGCCGGACCGTTCTACGGCCGAGATATGTACAAACACATCTTTGCCCCCTTCATCAGGGGCAATAAAACCATAACCTTTAGTGGTATTGAACCATTTCACGGTGCCGGTTGGCATGTCCCGTGTCTCCTTCTACTTGCGCATTGTCCCACAAATTGGTGGGGGCTGTGGTCAGCGTCGCCACAAAAAAAGACTGTTTGGCACTTTCTGAACAGTCCGTTTCGTGTGTTTCGCCTTTTTCAACATTGCACGGTGAAGTAAAAAATCAAGAATAACCGCCGGAAACTGGCAAGTTTGCCTAAAATGCAATCAAATGCAGGAGCAGTAAAAACATGCGCCTTTATGGATTGAAAACCTGTGACACCTGTCGCAAAGCATTGAAAACGTTACCAGACGCAGAGTTTGTGGATGTCCGCAGTGATGGCGTGCCGGATGCTGTGCTGTCGCAGGCTCTTGCTGGCTTCGGCGAGGCTTTGCTCAACACCAGGTCAACGACATGGCGCGGATTGGATGACAACCAGCGCGCGAAAGCACCTTTAGAGCTTTTGAAACAGCATCCCACCCTGATGAAGCGCCCGTTGATCGAGAAAGACGGAGAGCTGTTTCTTGGCTGGACCGCGGAAACTCGCACGCAGCTTGGTATTTCTTAAGGAATGCTTATGTGCCTGCAAGCAACAGTGAGGACGTTCAATGCGTAATGCCGCCATGATCTTGGGCGTGATTGCCGGGCTGATCGGGATGATCGTCGGGTTTTTCGGGTATGCGAAGGTGGTCGTCATCGATCACGTCGGCGAGATAGACGGCGTTCTGAGGCAGGTAGACAACCCTGACCTGATTCAGGCTGTGTCGATCATCGCGCCTTTGTTGGCCATTGCCGGGGGCGCGATGGCGCCCGCGCGCGCTCTTGTTGCGGGGATCCTGCTGCTGATTTCGGCGGGGGCGATGTATTATGCATTTGGATTCGGTGTGTTCACCATGTTCCCGATCGCGTTTGCCGGGGTTGCCGGGGTGCTTGGGCTGGCAGCAGGTAAACCGGACCAGCCCAAAGCGCATTTCTAGGTCACTTCAGGCGCAGGATCCGATCAAGTGAGATGGGGCCCGCGCCGTTGATCACGATCACCAGCATCAGGAACGTCCACATCGTGCGCTGATCCATAATGGATGGCGCCGCGTCGAACAGGCTGCCCAGTTTCACGCCATGGCCGATGACATCGACCAGGGTCTGCACCCAGATGAAACCGATCATACCCAAGGCCGCCAGGCGGGTGAACAGACCGACCAGCAGCAGCGCAGGCAGGACGAATTCTGCAACCGTGCCAAAGAAAATGACGACCCGTTGAAAGAGCGTCATTTGGGATACGTCGTAAAGGACGGCTTCGGCTGCTTTGGGGAAAATCTGACCGAAGGCACCGGCCGAAGGTGAAAAGATCGAGCCGTCGATCTTCAGCATCGCCGAGTTCCAGTAATAGACCAGAAGAACCGCGACAAAGACCAGTCGCGCCAGCGTGGGTGTAAGCCAGTTGGACGCCAGGTCCACTTTTCCCAGAACGTTGTTGTGAAGTGAGATCAGGGCAGTCATGTCTCCAGCCTTTCGATAGTCACAGAAGTTATTGCACCGCCCTGCAAAAGCAGTGCCAGAGTGGTTCCAAGGTCAAATTCCGGTTGCGCCGCAGCGGTTTTTTCAAATGCTTCGCCGATCGTGTCGCCGCCTTGCATATTAGCGATCCAATCGGCGCCGCCGGCTGGCAGCAACTGGGCAACCGGGTCGAATTCCGGGCGTGTGATCAAAACATCCTCAGCTCGCGCATCTGGTTTCGGCGCGTTGGTTTCGGTGTTGAAACGCCAGATCGCGTGAATGGGCCAGTCCGAGCGTACCACCCGCATGGCCGGGGCAAAACGCAGCCGGGTTCGCATGACCTGTTCGGGGTCTACTGCCAGCGCGTCTGCCGGGGCGGGTTGGCTGTCGGCGGCGTGGTACGACTTGCGCAACGCAAGTTCCAGCTGCGCCACATCCGGCAGGTAACCAAGATGGGAAAGCTGCGGCATTTCGGCCAGAAATTCGGGAAAGGCTTCACCGTAGAACATCATCAGCGGTGATGATGGCGGGTGCTGGCGCAGAAATATCCCGGCCAGCCCGTCCATGTTCTGTGGCCCCAGCAACTTGGTGATGACTGGGAACGCCTGATGCATCGCTTCGGTCAAGGACACGGCGACATTGTTGCGATAGACGCTGAACCGACGACCGGCTGGCTGCGCCTGGGCGTCCAGCAAACCTTCGGGGACAGGGGTTGACGCATCCATCATGGCCGCGCGAAATTCGGATTGCGAAACGCTCATGCCGGGATCCGTTCCAGGGCGGTCTGCGCGCGAACGGCTTCTTCCCGCAAAATGGACCAGTCCGGTACGTCGGTATCCCACTCGATCAGGACGGGTTTCGGCCCCGTACGTTCCAGCACGTAATCCAACAGCGCCCAGACCGGATCGACGACTTCACGCCCGTGGCTGTCGATCAGCAGCGGGTGGCCGTGATCGTCTTCCTCCTCGTCATGGCCCCCAAGGTGAATTTCTTCAACTTTTTCAAGTGGATAGGCGTCGATGTAACCCTGAGGAGAGAAATCCAGATTGGTGGCAGAGACAAAGACGTTATTGACATCCAGCAACAAGCCACTTCCGGTGCGACGTGCAATTTCGCGAAGAAAGTCCGGCTCGGACCAGGTGCTTTCTTCAAAAGCCAAATAGCTTGAGGGATTTTCCAACAGCATTTGCCGTCCGACGGTGTCCTGAACCTGATCGATATGATCGCAAACGCGCGTCAGTGTTGCGTCGGTATAGGGCAGGGGCAGCAGGTCGTTGTAGAAATGGGTGTCATGTGTGGACCAGGCTAGGTGCTCGGAAAAGCTGGCGGGATTCAGCCAGCCCACCAGATGTTTCAGCCGGGCCAGGTGATCAGGGTCCAGCGCGCCTTCGCCGCCGATGGACAGGCCAACGCCATGGACCGAGATCGGAAATTGTTCGGAAAGGTGGCGCAGCTGCGCCAGAGGCCGCCCGCCGTCGCCCATGTAGTTCTCGGCATGGATTTCCAACCATGCGACGGGCTGTGCGTGTTCAAGTATCTGAGCGAAGTGTTGCGGCTTGTAACCAACGCCCGGCGCTGCGGGCAGACGGTTCGACCGGTGGGCATCATCCAGCATGGGTCAGTTCCTTGATCACGAAAGGGAAGGGGCGGGCGATGGTGCCCGCCCCTGAATTCGTCAGGCCGTTCTTATGCGGGCAGATCGCGATCCAGGGCTTCCAGCGAGCCTTTGCGCGGGCTGCCGTCTGCCTGCGCGGGCAGTTCGATATCCGCGCAGGTGCCTGCGTCAACCAGGGTCCATGCATTGCCCTGATAATCAACGGTCGAGGTGCCCGCGCAGGTGGTGCCGGGGCCCGCGGCGCAGTCGTTCTGACCGGCCAGCGATACGCCATAGCATTTTTCCTTTGCCTGAGCGGATGCAGTGGTTGCGGCGCCCGATACGGCGGCTGCGACTGCGGTTGCGATAACCAGGGACTTGGCTGTGTTCGACATCTCGGTAATCCTCTTGATGACTGGGTATGTCTGCTTGTGACAATGACAAAGGTAGTAGCTTGGTAGACAGAGTTGAATTCACGAGCCCGTGTCTCACAAGCACGTCAAAGGGCGGCGTGCCCTCTTGCAGCGTAAAGCATTGTTTTTGATGAAGAAAGAGTGAATTGTTTCAATCTGGCCCCAATTCGGGGGCCAGATTCCCAGCAATATGCTGCCGATTGTTACAGCAAATCCGGTGGGGTGGCTGCCTGCGACAGCTCGTTTGTTACAACGTCAAGCGGTTGAACCTGCGTCTGTTTTTCACCCAGACGTCGGACGCTGACGGTGCGCTCTTCAACCTCGCGGTGGCCGACGGCCAGAATGACCGGCACCTTGCCGACCGAATGCTCGCGGACCTTGTAGTTGATCTTCTCGTTGCGGATATCCGCCTCGGCGCGGACACCCGCAGCTTTGAGCGTTTCAACCACTTCCAGAACATACTCATCCGCTTCGGAGGTGATCGAGGCCACGACGACCTGACGCGGGGCCAGCCAGAACGGCAGTTTGCCCGCGTGTTCTTCGATCAGGATACCGATGAACCGTTCGAAGGATCCCAGCGTCGCGCGGTGCAGCATGACGGGGCGGTGTTTGCCGCCGTCGGCGCCAATATAGGTGGCGTCCAGGCGTTCAGGCAGAACGAAGTCCACCTGGAAGGTGCCGCACTGCCAGTCGCGACCGATGGCATCTGTCAGGACGAACTCCAGCTTTGGACCGTAGAAGGCGCCTTCACCCGGGTTCAGTTCGGGTTCGATCCCGGCTGCTCGGGTTGCAGAGAGCAGGGCGGATTCTGCCTTGTCCCAGACCTCATCTGAACCAGCCCGCGTTTCAGGACGGTCCGAGAATTTCACCGCAAACTTTTCGAATCCCAGATCCTTGTAGATCACGCTGAGGAAACGGATGAACTCGGCGGTTTCGGCCTCGATCTGTTCCTCGGTCGAAAAGATGTGGGCGTCGTCTTGCGTAAAACCGCGCACGCGCATGATGCCGTGCAATGCGCCCGAGGGTTCGTACCGGTTGCACGACCCGAATTCGGCCATACGCAACGGCAGATCGCGATAGGATTTCAGGCCCTGTTTGAAGATTTCAACATGGCAGGGGCAGTTCATCGGCTTGAGCGCGTTAACGGCTTTCTCGCGGGCATGTTCTTCGTCCACTTCGACGATGAACATATTCTCCTGATACTTGTCCCAGTGGCCGGACCGTTCCCACAGCTTGCGGTCAACGACCTGCGGCGTGTTCACCTCGACATAACCGCCCTTGCGCTGCTGTCGGCGCATGTAGTCCTGCAGCAGGGTGTAGATGGTCCAGCCGTTGGGATGCCAGAAGATCTGACCGGGCGCTTCCTCCTGCATGTGGAACAGGTCCATCTCGCGGCCCAGCTTGCGGTGGTCGCGTTTGGCGGCTTCTTCCAGCATATGCAGGTAGGCTTTCAACTTTTCCTTGCCGGTAAAGGCCACGCCGTAGATGCGCTGCAACATCGCGCGATCGCTGTCGCCGCGCCAATAGGCACCCGCGATGGACATCAGCTTGAACGCATCCCCCGGAACCTGCCCGGTATGTTGCAGGTGCGGACCTCGGCAAAGATCCTGCCAATGGCCGTGCCAGTACATGCGCAGCGGCTCGTCGCCGGGAATAGCCTCGATCAGCTCGACCTTGTAGGGCTCGTTATTGGCCTTGTAGAACTCGATCGCGCGCTCGCGGTCCCAGACCTCGGTGGTGACGGGATCACGCTTGTTTATGATCTCTTTCATCTTTTTCTCGATGAGGCCGAGATCTTCGGGCGTGAACGGCTCTTCGCGGTCGAAGTCATAATACCAGCCGTTTTCGATGACGGGGCCGATGGTGACCTTGGTGGCGGGCCAGATCTCCTGAACCGCGCGCGCCATGATATGGGCCAGATCGTGGCGGATCAGCTCATTGGCCTGGGCCTCATCCTTCATAGTGTGGATGGCGATCTGTGCGTCGGATTCGATGGGCCATTGCAGGTCCCAGTGCTGGCCGTCAACGGTGGCCGAGATGGCCTTTTTGGCCAGCGAGGTTGAGATGTCGGCAGCCACCTGCGCGGGCGTGACGCCTGCGGCGAAGGTGCGTGCATTGCCATCGGGAAAGGTAAGAGAGACGGATTGAGAATCCAGGGCCATATCGGCTCTCCTCGTCGGTTTGGCGCCCACTGAACGCCCGGTTGCGGGTTATGTGTGTTCGGCCCATGTGGCAGGTGGATGGGCCTGTGTCAAGAGTGGGGCGAGGGGCCAGCCTCTCGCGCTCCCCGGAGTAATTGGAAAAAGATGAAGTGGGCGGAATTGCACTCGGGGGTGGGGCGTGCATGATGCTGGAAAAGGAAAGAGGGTTTCATGGCAGCGACGGATTTTCTGGAGACGCCGCAGGGGCGGCGACTGGCTTATCACAAGACCGAAGGGGCAGGACCGACCATCGTTTTTCTGGGCGGGCTCAAATCGGACATGGAAGGCACCAAGGCCGTGCATCTGGAAGCCTGGGCACAGGCGCGTGGGCAATCGTTCTTGCGGTTCGATTATTCCGGCCACGGGGAAAGCTCGGGCGCGTTCACCGAGGGCTGTATCGGTGACTGGCATCAGGACACATTGGCTGCGGTAAAGGCATTGACGGACGGACCTTTGATCGTGGTTGGCTCATCAATGGGAGGATGGCAGGCATTGCTGCTGGCCAAGGTCATGCCCGAGCGAATTGCGGGCATGGTCACAATCGCCGCCGCGCCGGATTTCACCGAGGACGGGTACTGGGCTTCGTTCAGCGACGAACAAAAAGCTGCGCTGGACTCTGTCGGCCATGTCGAGCTGCCGTCCGACTATATGGAACCCTATATCATCACCAAGCGCATGATCGAAGACGGACGCCAGAATTTGGTTCTGCGGGACGCTCTGGATCTGCCGTTCCCGGTTCGTTTCCTGCAAGGTACCACAGACACGGCGGTTTCGACCGAAACAGCCGTGCGGCTGCTGGAACATGCTGCGGGTCCTGACATGCGGCTGTTGTTGGTCAAGGGGGCTGATCATCGCTTCTCGGACGAGATGTGCCTGGGTTTGATCGAGACCGCGGTTCTTGATGTGTTGGGAGAAGCCTGATGCGGCGCTTTGGTTGGTTTCTGGGGCGCGCTCTTCTGGCGCTGGTTGTTCTTGGCGGCCTGGTCTACTGGTTCGGCCCGCGCGAGGAAGTGAACCTGCACCCGACCTTTGATCCTCGGAAATTTGGTGAAGGTGTTCAGGTTTTTTTTGAAAGCACCGAGTCTGCCTATGATGACATCGTTCCGGGTGTCGAAAAGCGCGTGATCTGGCAGGAGGGGTTCAAGGAACAGCGCACGCCGTATTCTGTTCTGTACATCCACGGTTTTTCAGCAAGTTCCGAGGAAATCCGCCCTGTTCCTGATCTGGTGGCTGACGCTTTGGGCGCCAATCTGGTCTACACGCGGTTGCAGGGTCACGGTCGGGATGGGCCGGCGATGGCCGAGGGTACGGCCTCGGGCTGGATGCAGGACACCGCCGAAGGGCTGGCAGCGGCGCGTGCGGTCGGGGAAAAGGTGATCGTCATTTCCACCTCGACCGGAGGAACGCTGGCGGCGGCCGCTGCGTTGGATGCCGACCTCAGCCAGGATGTGGTCGGCATGGTTTTTGTCTCGCCGAACTTTGGTGTGAATACCGTCGCGGCGTGGGTGCCTTCGTTGCCTTGGGCCAGAAGTTGGTTGCCCGTTCTCATGGGGCAAGAACGCGATGTGTCAGGGCCGGACCCCGAGAAGAACAGGTACTGGACGTCGGTCTACCCGTGGGAAGCCGTCGTGCCGATGTCCGTGCTGGTGGATACGGTCTATGCGCTGGATTTCTCTGACGCCCTAATACCCGCCTTGTTCTGGTTTTCGGATGATGATCAGGTTGTGCGGCCGGACCGGACGCACAAGGTTGCCGAGGCCTGGGGCGCTCCGGCAACGGTCAGGCTGGTGACGATGGGGCCGGGTGACGATCCGTCTTCACATGTTATCGCGGGGCGGTTGATGTCGCCGGGTCAAACCGATGCCACCGTTGCTGGTATTCTGGAGTGGCTCAAGGGCTTGGGGGTGGAATAAACCCTGATCGGAAAAAAGGATGCAAGATGCGTAAGCCGGGCAGTATGTGGAGCCTTGAGACCTTGGGTCGTGTCCGCTTGTCCCGGCACTTCTTCATGCGCGATTTTCTGTATTCGGAAATCGGCAACTTCCACCAAAAGCAGAATATTCCGGACAACCCGGATCTGGCGATCGAAACAGGCCGCGCCTTTTGCGAAACTCTTCTTGACCCTTTGGAGGAGACATTTGGCCGGGTCGCGGTCAGGTCGGGTTATCGTTCATCGTCCTTGAACCGGTTTGGCAATGAAAACAAGCTGAACTGCGCCCGAAACGATCACCCGCTGGAATGCCACATCTGGGATCGCGGGGAAGGGGATGCGCGGATCGCCGGGGCATCCATCGTCATCCCGTGGTTCGCGGATCAATATGCGCAGGGCAGGGACTGGCGGGATCTGGCGTGGTGGATGCACGATTATCTGGAGTATTCCGAAATCTGGTTCTTTCCCAAGCTCTGTGCGTTCAACCTTGTGTGGCGGCCCAGGCCGCAACGCCGGATCGACAGCTATATTGCTCCGCGTGGGTGTCTGTTGAGGCCCCGCGCTGAGCCCGGTGAAGACCTTGCGGCCCGGCAATCCCGTTACGCCGATTTCCCGGCGTTTCGGGCCATCGCCTACCCGTGAAGTTTTCCTTGCCCGGCTTTGGCAAAACTCTCATCCTGACAACAACTGGAAGGACTCGGAAAACCGAGCAGATGGAGACCCCCGCGTGATCGAGCCGCTGGTGTTGTTGCCTGGGTTGATGTGTGATGCCCGGCTGTTTCGACCTCAGATCGAGGTGTTGTCACGGTCACGGCCTGTCACTGTTGCACCTGTTTCCGGAGGCGAGCGCATTGAAGAGATCGCCTCGGGGCTGTTGGATCAGCTTCCCCATCGGTTTGCCCTGGTCGGCCTGAGCATGGGCGGTGTGGTGGCGTTGGAGTTGATCCGGCGGGCACCGGAACGGGTGTCGCGCCTGTGCCTGATGTCGACGGACGCTCAGGCCGATACACCTCAGATCGCGGCCAGTCGCGAGGACCTGATCATTGGTGCCCTGGGTGGGCGGCTGGAAGAGGTCATGCGCCAACTGGTCGGCACCGATACATTGGCACCGGGGCCCAGGCGAATCCCAATTCTGAATGATCTTTTGACAATGGCGAATGACATGGGCGGCGAGGCATTCGTGCGTCAAATGCGTGCCTTGCAGCGCCGGCCCGACCAACAGGGAACGTTGCGCCGCATCAAGGTTCCCACTTTGATCATGTGCGGCGCCCATGACACGCTAACCCCGGTCAGACGGCATTCTTTCATGTCAGACCTGATACCGGAGGCAGCGTTGGAGGTCGTCGAAAATGCCGGACATCTTCTGCCGCTTGAAGCGCCCGATGCCGTGAACAAAGCCTTGGAAACCTGGCTGAACATCCCGCAAAGGTGTGTCTAGGGGTAAAGCGCCGCCCGTTCGTCTTTCGAAATGACTTTCGGTACGACCGCGGGCTTGCCGGTCTTAGGGTCGAAAAACGGCGTATTCTTCCAGCGTCCTGACAGGCGCGATTGCAGGGCGCGGCGCAAAAGGCCAAACGCCGCAAACCTTACCTTTTCGTGTTTTTGTTTTCCATCGGGTCGAGGGACAAACCCCCGGGTCGTCACCGGCCCCAATGCGGAAACATCACCGGTAATCCTGCCGACGATAAACCCTGCAAAGGGCAAACGTGCAGTCTGTGGCGTTGTCGCCAGCGGGGCGTTGCAGCAGCTGGCATACCATCGCAGCATACCATTTGGGCTGAGTTTCATGGCCGAAAGGAATTGGCTCCCGGCGGTGATTTCGATTTCATCCGGTGCCATCTGGAAAATGTCCACCGGGCCGGGCGCCGGGTCGGGCTGCCCGAAATACAGTTGCGCCGCACGGCAGTCATGACAAAAACACTCGACATGGGTTCCAAGCCGAACGCCCCGGTCCGAGATTTGACCCTTCAACTGGCCGCAACAGCAGGAAAAGGCGAGGCCACCATGTAATGGCCCGCCCATGTTCATCAGGCTACCTTGTTGGTGTTCGCAGCGCGGCGACGTTTCTTGCGGCTGTTTTCGTTCATGAAATCAATCACAAGCGGGCGAATGTTATCGCGCCAGCTGCGGCCCGCGAAAATGCCATAGTGGCCCGCGCCGGGTTCTACGTGGCTGGCCTTTTTGCTGTCTGGCAAACCGGTGCACAGGTCCAGTGCAGCAATACATTGTCCGGGCGCCGAGATATCGTCATTCGCACCTTCGACCGATTTCACGGCAACATCGGTGATTTTGCCGATATCCACCTTGTGGCCGGCGACAACAAATTCGTTTCGTGCGATCTCGCGGTTCTTGAACACGCGTTCGACAGTTGACAGATAGAACTCGGCCGTCATGTCCATCACCGCAAGATATTCGTCATAGAAACGGTTATGGGCATCCAGGTCCGAGGCTTCGTTGCGGATAACACGCTGAATCTGATCGGAAAACGCCTTGGAGTGGCGATCGGCGTTCATCGACATGAACGACGCCAGTTGCAGCAGGCCGGGATAGACCATACGCCCGACACCTTTGTACTTGAATCCGACCCGTTGAATCATGGTTTCTTCCAGCTGACCCATCGTAACACGTCGTCCAAAGTCGGTGACGTCGGTCGGAGTCGCGTCCGGGTCCACCGGCCCGCCAATCAGTGTCAGAGTGCTGGGTTGAGCCTTGGGTTCGACTTCGGCCAGATAGGCGGTCGCTGCCAATGTCAGCGGGGCCGGCTGACAAACCGCCACGACATGCGTGTCGGGCCCCAGTTCCTTCATGAAATCTACAAGGTAGAGCGTGTAGTCTTCGACATCGAACTTGCCGGCAGACACAGGAATATCGCGCGCATTATGCCAATCGGTGATGTAAACTTCGCAATTGACCAGCAGGCTTTTGACAGTCGAACGCAGCAGCGTGGCGTAATGGCCGGACATGGGCGCAACCAGCAGGACCTTGCGCGGTTGTTCTTCCCGGCCGTTGACACGGAAATGAACCAGATCGCCGAAGGGGCGTTCCAGAACGGTCGTAATCTCGACCAGATGGTCTTTGCCGTCCTCGCAGGTGAAGGTTCGAATGCCCCAGTCAGGTTTGACGACCATTCGCTGGAAGGTCCGTTCGGTGACTTCACCCCATGCGGCCATCCAGCTGAACGCCGGGTTAGGTGTCATGGAAAACAGGGGGTAGGACGCCATCGCGCTTGCGGTTGCACCAAGCCATTGGTTGGTGTTACGCATGGACTCCATAAGGTCGTAGGTCATCATGTAGCGCATAAATGGGGCCTCCTGAGTGTCAGCCTGAGAGTTCGGACCATTCGCCGCTTTGCCCCCCAGCACCCACGACGTTATTCTGCATGGCAGCGAGGTTAGGGTGGAATTGTTAAAATGACAACAAGTGAAGACCAAATGCCGGACGTGTCCGAAGAACATATTGAACGCATTAAAGAAAATATGGAAAGGGTCGAGCAGCTCGCGAAGCGCCTGGTCGAGATCATGGCGTCAAAAAAGTCGCACACGCCCGCGCTGGACGGCCCGAATCAAGAGCTTTTTGCACGAGCAGCAACAGCCTATTGGGCCGAGGCATGGCAAAATCCCGCCAAGTTGTTGGAGCAACAGATAGAATTCTGGGGCAAGTCGGTTCTCAACTTTGCCGAAGCGCAGAAAGCGCTGACGACCGGAGAGGTGGAAACCGAGGAAACCAAGCCCGGTGACAAGCGTTTTTCCAATCCCCTTTGGGAGACAAACCCTTATTTCCGACTGATCCGGCAGCAATACCTGACGAACGCGGAAGCGATTGCGCAGGCTGTCTCGTCGGTTGATGATCTGGATGCCAAAGACAAACGACGCCTACAGTATTTCTCGCAGCAGATCATCGACATGATGGCGCCCACGAATTTTCTGGCGACTAACCCGGATGCCCTGCAAAAGGCGGTCGAGACCGAAGGTCAGTCACTGATAAAAGGGTTGGAGAACCTTGTTTCAGACCTTGAGGCCAATGATGGCGAGTTGGTCGTCAAACTGGCGGATGAAAGCGCGTTCGAGGTTGGTGGAAACCTGGCGACAACGCCGGGAGAAGTCATATATCGCAACCGGATGATGGAGCTGATCCAATACAAGCCGGCGACTGAAACGGTTTATGAGACGCCCATCGTTCTGTTCCCGCCCTGGATCAACAAGTTCTATATTCTGGATCTGAAAGCCCAGAACAGCATGATCAAATGGATCACCGAACAGGGCTATACCCTGTTTGTCGTAAGCTGGGTGAACCCGGATGAAAGCTATGCCGAAACCGGCATGGAAGACTATATTCAGGACGGTTTCCTGACCGCAATCGAAACGGCCAAGAAGATCTGCAAGGTCAAACAGGTCAACGCTGTGGGTTATTGCATCGCGGGCACGACGCTGAGTCTGACCCTGTCCTTGCTGAAACAGCGTGGCGACAAATCGGTGAAATCCGCAACGCTGTTCACGGCACTGACGGATTTTTCTGATCAGGGTGAGTTTACGCCATTCCTGCAAAACGACTTCATCGACGGGATCGAAGAGGAAGTAAATAAGGAAGGCGTTCTGCGGTCGTGGATCATGGCGCGCACCATGTCGTTTCTGCGATCACGCGACCTGATCTATGGTCCGGCCATTCGCAGCTATATGATGGGGGAAGTGCCTCCGGCCTTTGATCTGCTCTACTGGAACGGCGATGGTGCAAACCTGCCAGCAAAAATGGCCGTGGAATATCTGCGAGGCCTCTGCCAGCGCAACGAGTTCGCGACCGACGGTTTCGAGTTGATGGGGCACAAGTTGAAACTCGAAGACGTGGATGTGCCGCTGATGGCCATAACCTGCGAAACCGATCACATCGCGGCATGGAAAGACTGTTACCGCGGCGTGCAGAAAATGGGCTCGCGGTCCAAAACCTTCGTGGTTTCAGAATCGGGTCATATTGCGGGTATCGTGAACCCGCCCAGCAAGAAGAAATATGGCCACTACACCAACCCGGATATGAAGTCGGATGCCAGCACCTGGCTGAAAGAAGCTGATTTTCACGAAGGATCCTGGTGGCCCATGTGGGACGCGTGGTTGAAGAAGCGGTCTGGCAAGCAGGTTCCGGCCCGTGAGCCGGGTGATTCGAAGCACCCGAGCCTTGCATCCGCACCCGGGACTTACGTTGTGGCGAAACCAAACGACTGATTTCATTTTGAAACTTAAAAATTCTGCGTCGCAGCAAGAAAAAACTTGCAATGCTGCGGTGCAGCAATCATATTGTCCTCAAGCTGATGAAACCCGGGGTGGGCCCGGACCGGCTAAAAGGATTAGGACAATGGCAAAGACCCAAGACTTTACCGCGATCATGAAAGACATGATGGGTGCATTTCCGGTGGACACCACCGCGATGGAAGGCGCATTCAAATCGACCGCTTCGCTGAACGAGAAGCTGTCGGGCGTTGCTCTGGACGCTGCTGAGAAATCGGCCGAGATCTCGAACAAATGGACCAAGGACACCCTGGCCAAGCTGAGCGAGATGTCGAAAGCCAAGGCAGAGCCTGCTGACTACGCAAAAGCCGCAACCGACTTCGCAAGCGCGTCGGCTGAAGTTGCAGCCGAAAACCTGGCCGCTTTCGCTGAAATCGCGAAAAAAGTTCAGACCGAAACCGTCGAGCTGCTGATGGCTGCCGGCAAAGACGCCGCGGAAGAAGCAACCGCTGCCGTCAAAAAGGCGACCAACGAGGTCACCACCGCAGCCAAGAAAGCTGCAACTGCAAAGTAAGAAACGTCCGCGAAGCGCACCCAACCCTCCCATTAGGTGCAATCGCGTTGGGCAGGTCCATTGACCTGCCCTTTCTTTTTGTGCTGCACTCGCATAACCTGTGCTGCAACGCATCATCCTTGGGGAGGGAACCCGGTGTCGGACCAAGAAAAACCGCTGCTTATCAAGCGCTATGCCAGCCGTCGACTATACAATACCGAGACCAGCGATTACGTGACGCTCGAAGATATCGCGGGCTTCATCCGCGACGGGCGAGAAGTGCAGATCATTGATCTGAAAACCGGCGATGACCTGACTCGCCAGTATCTTCTGCAAATCATTGCCGAACATGAAAGCCGGGGTGAAAATGTGCTGCCGGTGAATGTACTGAATGATCTGGTGCGCAGTTACATGCTGCCGGGCGGGGGGGTGATGCCCCAGTTTCTGCAAAGCTCGTTCGAGATGCTGCGCGAAAGCCAAAACAAGATGATGGAAAACATGAGCGCGATGAATCCGATGTCTCAGATGCCGGGTTTTGACGCGTTGCAGGCGCAGCAACAGGCTTTCCTGAAGGCGATGACCAGCGGGCTGTCCAGCGGATGGTCCAGCCCGGAAAAGGAAGAGGACAAGTCCGAACCGAAAGAGGATCTGGACGACATCAAGAAACAGCTGGCCGAGTTGCAGCAAAAACTGTCCAACCTGAACTGATCCGTTCCGAACAAAGAATCAGGCCCGCATCGTGCGGGCCTTTCTTGTTCAAAGTGCCGCTGTCTTAAGTGCCATAAACCGGCATCGGGCCTGTCACTTCGCCAACCGATGCCAGCAGGATGTCTGCAATCACGTCCAGCTCTTCGCGGGTCAGGCGGACTGGCAGGCGCACGTCGCAGGCCTTCATCAGCATGTCGCGCGTCTTGGGCAGGTCGAAAGTTTCCGGAAGGAATTGCCAGTTCCAGAAAGCGCGGGCGTTGTCTTCGCTCAGACCAAAAACCTGAACCTTGACGCCGCGTGCTTCGGACGCTGCGGCAAAGGCGCGGATCTCATGTTCCTGCATTCCGACAAGATTGAACTGGATCGAATCCGGCGCACGCTGCTCGGGGGGCAGCGGGGCGGGGACCTCGATATGAGACGAGGTGTTCAGGCGACCGGCCACGTAATCGTGGTTTGCCAGGCCATCGCGGACACGGCGTGGCAGTTCCGGAAGTTGAGGGCGGATCACGGCGGCGCTGAGGTTGCTTAGGCGAAGGTTGTACAGCGGCAGCTTGTTCTGCCAGCGGGCAAAGGCCTCTTCCAATTCGGGTGAGTTGTCGCCCTGCGGACCTTTGTGCTTCTTCCAATTGTGTTCATACGCGCCCGACATGATGACGGCACGCGCGACAAGATCTGCATCATTCGTGATCAGGATGCCACCTTCGCCGGCATTGATCATCTTGTAGGATTGGAACGAGAAACATCCGACCTTTCCGATCGTACCGATATTGCGGCCATGCCATGTGGTGCCCAGCGAATGCGCGGCATCCTCGATCACCGGAATGTTTCGTGCGTCGCACAAGGCCATGATCGCATCCATGTCGGATGTATGCCCGCGCATGTGGCTGATGATGACTGCCTGAACGTTGTCCAGCTTGGCCTCGAAATCGGCCATGTCGATGCGATAGTTTTCACCCACTTCGCACAGAACCGGAATGCAGTCGGCGTGGACGACCGATGACGGCACGGCCGCGAAGGTGAAGCCGGGGATCAGAACACGCGCATCGCGGGGCAGGCCCAGTGCTTTGAGCGACAGAAACAGCGCGGCCGAGCAGGACGATACCGCCAAGGCGTATTTCGTGCCCAACAGTTCCGCGAACTCGGCTTCCAGCAGGGCCACCGGGGCATCCTGCGGTGCGGTATAGCGGAACAGGTCACCTGATTGCATCAGGGCCTCGATCGCGTCCTTGGCGGCGGCAGGGATGGGTTCGGCGTCGTGAACGTTGGGGGGCAGCGTCATATTTGGAATTCCCGAATTCTATCTTTGGGAAAGATAAAGATAATCAGGAGGCAATCCAAGCCCCCAATCGCCGGGCAGGCGAAAATTCACCAATCTGTCGCAATTTACGTGGATCAGACCCCAAGCCGGTCGCGCAGTGCGAACCATGTCATGGCCAGCACCAGAAGCGGGCTGCGCAGGGCAGGGCCGCCTGGAAAAGACAGCGCGGGCACCCGTGCCATCGTGTCAAACCCTTCGGCCTGACCCTGAATCGCCATCGCCATGAGTTGTCCGGCATGGGTCGCAGTGCCGACACCGTGACCGGAATATCCCGAAGCCGAAAGAATATTAGGTGCGACACGGGCCAGATACGGCATCCGCCGCATGGTGATGGCCAGCGTTCCGCCCCAGGCATAGTCGATCTTCACATCCCGCAAATGCGGGAAAATCTCGGTCATGGGTTTGCGGACCTTGGCGGCGACATCTGATGGAAAGCGATAGCCATAGCTTTCGCCGCCTCCGAACAAGAGGCGACCATCGGCGCTGAGGCGAAAATAGTTCACCACGAATTTCGTGTCCGCCACCGCAACATCCCGGGTCAAAACCTGGGCGGTGTCCTCTCCAAGGGGTTCGGTGGCCGCAATGAAATTGTTGATGGGCATGACCCTGGCGGCGACGGAACGATTGAGGTCGCCCAGATACCCGTTGCAGGCCAGAATGACGTGCTTGGCCCGAACATTGCCGTGTGCAGTTAGGATGACAGCCGTCTGGCCCTCGTCAATCCCGGTCACTTCGGTGCTTTCATGGACGCGAACGCCCGCTTTGGCCGCGGCTTGCGCCAATCCCAACGCAAAGTTCAGAGGGTGCAGATGCGCCGCACCCATATCCAGATACCCCCCTTGATAGGCTGGTGACGGGCACAGCGAATGACCCGCGTTTTCGTCCAACAGCTCGATCTGGTCGTATCCGTACCGCTCGGAAAGATGGCCGGCGTGGTCATGCAGTTCTTTTTGCTCGGATTTGCTCAGGCCCAGAACGGCGACACCGGGTTTCAGGTCACAGGCGATCTGGTGTTTTGCAATCAGGGATTTGACCAGATCCTTGGCGTCTTCAGCCAGTTCCCAAAGCCTGGCGGCGTCGGCATCGCCTACAAGACGCTCGAGGTCTTCCTGGTCCACCCGCTGCGCGCTGCCCAACTGCCCGCCGTTTCGGCCCGACGCGCCAAAGCCGACGCGGTGCGCTTCAAGCAGCACGACGTCGAACCCGGCTTCGGCCAGATGAAGGGCCGCGGACAGCCCCGTATAGCCGCCACCGACAACGCATACATCCGCCCTGGTGTCTTCTGACAACGCGGGAAAGCGATCCATCGGATGTGCCGTCGCGGCATACCAGCTGTCAGGGTACTCGCCCTTGCGGTCATTGGAATAGAGCAGGTTCACGGAAGGTCTCAGACGTTGATCAGCAGATGTTCACGTTCCCACGGAGAGATGACCTGTAGGAACTCCTCATACTCGGCCCGTTTGACGATGCCGTAAACGCGGGCGAATTCGGGGCCCAGAACCTCGTGCAGGGCGGTGGCTTCGTCGAACAGATCCAGCGCTTCGCCCATGACCTGCGGGATATCGCCCTCGCCTTCATAAGCGTCGCCATAGAACTGACGACGTGGGCGTTCCTGCTCGACCAGGCCAAGATAGCCGCAGGCCAGCGACAACGCGATGCCCAGATACGGGTTGCAATCCATCCCGGCGATGCGGTTCTCGACGCGCCGCGATTCCGGGCCGGACAGGGGCACGCGAATGCCGGTGGTGCGGTTGTCACGGGCCCATTCCAGGTTGATCGGTGCCGCGTGATCCTTCACATAGCGCCGGTAGGAATTCACATAAGGCGCCATGACCGCCAGACCGGAGGGCAGGTGGTTCTGCAAACCGGCGATAAAGTGGTAAAACGCGTCCGTCTCACCCCCTTGAGGACCAGAGAAGATGTTCTGGCCGGTTTCCATGTCGATGATCGAGTGATGGATATGCATGGCCGAGCCCGGCTCTTCCTCGATCGGTTTTGCCATGAAGGTGGCAAAACAATTGTGGCGCAGCGCGGCCTCGCGGATCAGGCGTTTGAAATAGAAGACTTCATCGGCCAGTTTCACCGGATTGCCGTGACGCAGGTTGATTTCCAACTGCCCGGCGCCGCCTTCCTGGGTGATGCCGTCGATCTCGAACCCCTGATGCTCGGCGAAATCATAGATGTCGTCGATCACCGGGCCAAACTCGTCCACGGCCGTCATGGAATAGGCCTGTCGCGCCGCGGCCGGACGGCCGGAACGCCCCATCATGGGTTTGATGCCCTGCGCCGGGTCCACGTTGGGGGCAACCAGAAAGAACTCCATCTCTGGTGCAACAACCGGCTTCCACCCCTTGTCATGATAAAGCTGGACAACACGCTTGAGCACGTTGCGCGGGCTGTAAGGGATCGGATTGTCATCCCGGTCGTAGGCGTCGTGGATCACCTGCAATGTCCAATCCCCCGTCCACGGCGCAGCGGAAGTGGTCGAGAAATCGGGCTTCAGGATCATATCCTTTTCGATGAACCCGTCATCGCCGGCAGCTTCGCCCCAGCCCCCTGTGATGGTCTGGTAGAAGATGCTGTCGGGCAGGTGGAAATAGGATTGCTTTGCGAATTTTGATGCAGGCACCGCCTTGCCGCGCGCAATACCCGGCAGGTCCGAAATGATGCATTCAACTTCGTCCAGTCGTTGCCCATGGAAATATGCCTTTGCGGCTTCCGGCAGTTTATCAGTCCAATCAGCCATCAGGCTCTCTCTTTCTTTAGAAACTCGGCCATGTGGCGCGCAATTTTGGCGTTGTCGTCCGGGGCCGTCTCGCGATTTGCGGCTTCGCGCATCAGGTCTTCGGGTACCACGCCCTTGCCCCGTGTCCGCATCAGGCCTGCCACGAATCCGTTGTTGAATTCCGGGTGGGCCTGAACTGTCCAGATTGTATCCCCATAAGCCAGCATCGCGTTTTTGCAGAAGGCATTCCGGCCCAGAACCCGCGCTTCTTTCGGCAATTCGACAACCTGATCCTGGTGCCAGGCATTCAGCCATAGTCTGTTGCCGTCATATTCGTATTCCGTACGACCTACGGCCCATCCTTTCGAGAATTTCTCGACCTTGCCACCCAGTGCCTGAGCAATGATCTGATGGCCAAAGCAAACGCCGATCAGGGGTTTTCCACTTTCCCAGATCTCGCGCACCAACGCTTCCAGCGGGGCGATCCAGGGAAGGTCCTCGTAAACCCCGTGGCGCGATCCGGTAATGATCCATCCATCCGCATCATCCGCACCATCGGGGAAGGTGCCGTCCACGACGGCGAAGGTCACGAACTCGAACCCGTTGTCACGCAGCAACGCGGGGAAAAGTTCGTTATAATCCCCGAATTCTTCCTGTAGCACTTCGGGGGTGTGGCCGGTTTGTAGGATACCGATTTTCATGTGTCACCAAATTTGATCAAATTAATCCTAGCCGAGACTGGTTGACGCGGCAAGGGGGTCAAACCGTCTCGAGATAGCTCAACCAGTGATCCTCGGGCGGGATGTTCGCAAATCGGGTGATCTCTTGTCGTTTGGTCATGGTCAGATAGCGGATCAGGTCAGCGGGGAACAGCCGGGCCACCAAAGGATCCGTGGAGAACCTGTCAATCGCGCTCGACCAATCCGGCATCAGTTGAGGCAGGTCCGCGATGTCATAGGCGTTCCCCGTAATCGGGGCAGGGGGGATCAAGCCGTCCTCGATGCCGACAAGTGCCGCGCCCAGAACCGCGGTCAACATCAGATACGGGTTTATGTCCCCGCCGGCGACACGGTGTTCGATGCGCCGTGCGGCCGGGGCCCCGCCCGGGATGCGAATGGCAGCGGTTCGGTTTTCATAGGCCCAGCAGGCGCCCGTGGGCGCATGTGCACCCGGTATAAGCCGTGTGTAGGAGTTGCCGTGGGGTGCAAATATCAGCGAGCTGCCCGGCATGGCTGCGACACAGCCAGCTACGGCAGACCGCAATATCTCGGTGCCTTCCGGCCCGTTGTTGTCGAACACATTGTGCCCGTTCTGGTCCACCACCGAGAAATGCACATGCATTCCGTTGCCTGCGTCATCGGCATAAGGTTTGGACATGAAGGTGGCCGCAAATCCGTGCCTGCGCGCCAACCCACGCGTCAATGCCTTGAAAAACCACGTATCATCGGCACAGCGCATGGCGTCCTGATGGTTCAGGTTGATCTCGAACTGGCCGATGCCGCTTTCGGAAATCGCCGTCTGCGCGGGGATGCCCATTGCGGCGCAGCCATCGTACAGGTCGGTAAAGAACGCCTCGAACGCGTCCATTTCGGCAACCGACAGAACGGCCTCATCCGCAAGGCGCCGCCCTGTGATCGGATTCACCGGTGGTTGCGGCTGCGCGCCAGAAGCGTCAACGAGTGTGAACTCCAACTCTGTCGCGGCAACAACGGACCAGCCGCGTTGCGCATAGCGGTCGAGTATGGCGGACAGGGCATGCCGCGGGTCGCCCGGGAAGGGCACGCCGTCATCATCATACAGACACATCGGAACCAGCGCTGTTTCCGTATCCAGCCAGGGCACGGGGACCGGGCCGCGTTCGGTCGGGCGCAGCACCCCATCTGCGTCGCCGGTTTCAAAGACCAGCGGGCTTCCTTCGATATCAGCGCCCCACAAGTCTACGTTCAGTGCCGAAAACGGCATTCGCACGGCGCCTTTTCCCAGTTTGTCGGCATAGCCAGGGGGCACGCGTTTGCCACGCATTTGACCGTTCAGGTCACATGCCGCGACGCGAAAATTGTGCAGGGCTCTCAGATCCATTGGGGGCTCCGTCGGTGAAACTCCCCAGTGATTTACTTCAATGGATGTGCTTTGTCACCAAATTTGATCAAATTTTGGCTTGGGTTTTCAAGGAACGCCCCGCGCCGGTACAGACCGGCGCGGAGAGCTGTTTTCAGGCAAAGCTTACGCCATGTTCTTCCATGGGCAATTGCGCCACATGCAAACCTGACAGGGCTTTGATCGCATTGGCCAAAGCCGGTGCTGACGGTGGCGTGCCGGGTTCTCCGACGCCGGTCGGTGCTTCGGCCGATGGCACGATATGCACGTCCATTGCGGCAATATCCCCGATGCGCAGCGGTTCGTAATCCGGGAAGTTGTATTGATCCACCGCCCCACTTGTCAGGGTGATCTGGTCACGCATCACATGGCCAATGCCATAGCCGATGCCGCCTTCCATCTGGGCCCGCACGATATCGGGGTTCACGGCGATACCGCAATCCACGGCACACGTGACCTTTTCAATCCTGATGCCATTTTCCGGATCGCCCGAGATTTCGACCACTTCAGCCGCGTAAGACCCAAAGGACTTGTGAACGGCAATCCCCTGCGACCGGCCCTCTGGCGCATTGCCCCAGTTTGCCTTTTCGGCCGCCAGCTTCAAAACAGCTGCTTTGCGCTGCTGGTCCAGGTTGCTGCTGTCGGAAAGATGGGCCAGACGGAATTCCACCGGATCACGACCGGCGGCCTCGGCCACCAGATCCATCATGGTTTCCATCGTATAGGCGGTGTGGGTGTGCCCGACCGAGCGCCACCACAGAACCGTCGTCGCCTTTGGCGTGTCGGTCAGACCCACCGCCATGCCGGGGATGCTGTAGGGGCTGTCCGAAACGCCTTCGACCGAGCTGTGGTCGATGCCGTCATGAACCAGAACAGCCTCGAACGGGGTGCCCTTGATCACGGATTGGCCGGCAATCTGGTGCTGCCACCCGACGATGTTGCCTTCGGCGTCCAGACCCACACGAACCTTGTGGCCAAAGGCCGGTCGGTAATACCCGCTGCGAATGTCGTCTTCGCGCGTCCAGACCAGTTTCACCGGGCGAGAGCGGTCAGTGACGACAAAGGCCAGGGCGGCCTCGACCTGATAATCCGCATCCGGGGTGGCGCGGCGCCCGAAAGACCCGCCTGCCAGCATGGTTTTGATGTGGATCTTCTCGGCGGGCAGGCCAAAGATCTGCTGGTAGGCCATATGAGGACCCGTCGGCATCTGTGCCCCGTCATGCAGAACGATGTCTCCGTCTGCGGTCTGCTCGATGGTGCAGTTCAGCGGTTCCATAGGGGCATGGGCCAGCAGTGGGAAGTAGAACGTTTTTTCGACGGCCTTGTCCGCTCCGTCGATGGCGGCTGCCACAGCGGCAAAATCCGCCTTGTTGACGTTATACGTGGGCTCAGCCTCCAGCGCGTCCATGATCTCGGCCTTGATCTGGTCCGAGTTGCGGGTTTCCGCGCCGGACATGTCCCATTCGACCTCAAGCACATCGCGTGCCTGAATCGCGGCCCAGGTGTTCTCGGCGTACACCGCGACGCCCGCCTGATTGGGCAGAACAGCGGCGCTGATATAGCCTTTGACCTCTTTCGATGCGCTGTCATCAAAGCCCAGCGCGATGCCGCCCTTCGCTTCGGGGCGTTTGATCATGGCGATCATCTGGTTGGGCAGGTGAACGTCCATGGCAAACATCGCCTGGCCGTTGCTTTTGATTGCCGTATCCTTGCGGCGCACCGTTTCATTTCCGATCAGACGGAATTCGGACGGGTCCTTCAGGCGTGGCTCTGCCGGAGCGTCCAGTTGCGACGCAGCAGACACAAATTCAGCGATCGGAGCCGACTTGTCGCCTGCCTTCACGATGCCGTCTTCGATGGTGATGCCAGATGAATCCACGCCCCAGCTTTGCGCGGCGGCGTTGATCAGCATTTCGCGCGCGGCAGCACCGGCCTGACGGTATTGCAGCCACGAATTCGCCATCGCGGTCGAACCGCCGGTGCCCTGGAACGGGCCGAACAGCAGGTTGTTGTAGACATTCGGATCCGAGGGGGCGAACTCGTACTCGATCTGATCCATGGTCAGGCCGATTTCTTCGGCAATCAGCGTCGGCAGTCCGGTCGCCGGGCCCTGACCTTTTTCAAAATGTTTGACGATGGCGGTCACGGTGCCATCGGCATCGATCTTCACAAATGGATTGAACTGCGCGGTCTCGGACGAGGCCGCGGCCAGCACACCATCAGGGCGGGCGCCAACCAGCAGGACGGCACCGGCAGCGGCGGCGCCTTTCAGAAACCAACGGCGAGAGGTGTTGATGGTCATGGATCAGGCCTCCAGAATTTCAGACGCGCGTTGGATGCCGGCGCGGATGCGTTGATAGGTGGCGCAGCGGCAGGCATTGCCGGACATGTACTCGTCAATCTCCTGGACCGACGGCTTCGGGTTCTCGGACAACAGCCCGACAGCCGACATCACCTGACCCGACTGGCAATAGCCGCACTGGACGACATCCAGTTCTACCCAGGCCTGTTGTACGGCAGCGCCGATCTTGTCGTCACCGACAGCTTCGATAGTCGTGACTTCGGCGTCTTCGACGTCTTCAATGAATGTCTGACAGGAACGGACGGGCTCACCATTCACGTGCACGGTGCAGGCCCCGCAGGATGCCACGCCGCAGCCGAATTTTGTGCCGGTCAGTTTCAGTTCGTCTCGGATCACCCAGAGAAGAGGCGTTCCGGGTTCGGCATCAACCTCGAGGGTCGTGCCGTTCAGGTTCAATTTAAGAGCCATGATGAGGGGGTCTCCTGTTGGTGCTGGTTTCCGTAACTGGTAAACTCGCAGGTTTACTTGTGGCATATGGTTTTGCCTCTGTAAACTCCTGCGTTTACCTAGTGTTTGACCAGGGCACGTCAATAGGTCTATAGCTCTGACATGAACGAATGCAGCGCACAGAATGCGTCCAAGCGCGCACAGATCATCGAAGCTGCCGTGGCCGAGTTCCAGGAAAAGGGCTTTGCCGCGGCCAGTATGGATCGCATTTCAGCAAGGGCCGAAGTGTCCAAGCGTACGCTGTACAAGTACTTTGAAAGTAAAGAAAACCTGTTCCGCTCCATCGTGGTCGAATTGTCCAGCCGCTTTGCTGAAGTGCTGGAAATTCGGTATGAAAAAGGTCGCGATATTCGTACGCAACTGACTGAACTGGCCTGGGCCGAAGGGCGCATTCTGATGCGGCCCGATGTTATCGCGATGGCCCGGATGGTGATCAGCGAAACCTTGCGCAACCCGACGCTTGCGGCGGAAGCGCAGGGCAAGCTGGACAAGACAGCGACATTCATTGCCATGCTCAAAGATGCGGCAGAGGATGGGCAGCTTCGGATCGATGATCCGGAACGGGCCGGGCGCGAATTCATCGGCCTGATCAAGGCGCGCGCCTTCTGGCCACTGCTGTTTACGGGTGGGGCGCTCAGCGAAGCCGAGATGACGGAAACGATCGAAAGCAGTGTCCAGATGGTGATGAGCCGATATGGTGTCTAATCGATAGCAACTCACTGATGATGGTCGCAGTCGGGACGTCGTCAGAGGAATGTGTTAGGGCTTTTCGACTTGATTCGGGTGGGCAAAGCCACTGACAGTCCATCGGATTTCGAAGCATAGCAGGACGGAGGCGTTGCTGTGACATGCAAGGCAACACAGGCTGCGCGTTTAAGCGTGGCACCCATGATGGATTGGACAGACCGCCACTGCCGCTATTTTCATCGGCTCCTCAGCGCGGAAACGTTGCTGTATACCGAGATGGTGACGGCGCCGGCGCTCGTGCGGGGCGGGGCGTTGCATCTGTTGGACTACTCTCCCGAGGAACACCCGGTTGCTTTGCAACTCGGCGGCTCCGACCCGGAAGAACTGGCGCAGGCCGCGAGACTGGGGGCTGAGGCCGGGTATGATGAGATCAATCTGAACTGCGGCTGTCCGTCGGATCGGGTGCAATCCGGCACTTTTGGCGCGGTCTTGATGAAAGACCCGGCCCGCGTTGCCGACTGCGTGACTGCCATGCGCGAAGCGGTGAATGTGGATGTCACCGTTAAATGCCGCATCGGAGTCGATGATCAGGAGCCCGAAGATGTATTGCCCGCGTTTCTTGAGCACATCAGCGCGGCAGGTTGCCAAAGGGTGACAATCCATGCCCGCAAGGCATGGCTGCAAGGGCTGAGCCCAAAGGAAAACCGGGATATCCCACCTTTGAACTATGACCTTGTGCATCGGATGAAGGATGAGTTTTCGGATCTTCACATATCGATCAATGGCGGCATCAACACGCTGGACGAGGCAGCCGCACATCTGGAAGCCGGTCTGGATGGGGTGATGATCGGCCGGGCCGCGTATCATCAGCCGGGCGATGTCCTGTCGGATGCTGACCGACGCATCTTTGGTACCGGAACGACGCGTGATCCGTTCGCGATCGTTCAACATATGGTACCTTATGTGGAACGGCACCTTGCCAATGGCGGGCGTCTGCACCAGATCACGCGTCATATGTTGGGCCTTTTCGCAGGTCGTCCCGGAGCCCGCGCATGGCGGCGCGCCTTGTCGGAAGGGGCTGTGCAGGATGGGGCCGGACCCGAGGTGATGCTGCGGGCGCTGGATCATGTGGCGCCCATGGCAGAAGTTTAAGCGGCAGGGGGAACTATGCCCGAGACGATGTTGCTGGCCCAGATGCTGGGCCTTTTGCTTGCGATCGGAGCGCTGGCCGGCGTGCTTGCCGGATTGCTGGGGGTCGGCGGTGGAATCGTCTTGGTGCCTGCCTTTTTCTATGCGTTTCAAACTCTTGGCTATGGCGGCCCGCAGTTGATGCAGCTGTGTCTGGCCACGTCGCTGGCCACGATCATCGTGACATCGGTCCGATCCGTTCTGGCGCACAATAAAAAGGGTGCGGTGGATTGGGGTATTCTGCGCGGTTGGGGGCCGGGGATCGTCGTCGGTGCGATCATCGGAGTTCTGGTTGCCTCGGCCCTGCGGACCGAAGCCTTGCAGGCGCTGTTCGGCATATTGGGAATGGTGATCGGGGCCTATCTGGGGCTGGGTCGTTCGGAATGGCGGCTGGGTGATGTCATGCCCGGTGGAATAAAGCGGGCCATCCTGTCTCCTGCGGTCGGGTTTCTTTCGGTTCTGATGGGAATCGGCGGCGGCAGTTTTGGTGTGCCGCTGATGAGCCTCTACAACACGCCGATCCATCGTGCCGTCGCAACCGCCGCAGGGTTTGGTGTGATTATCGCCGTGCCCTCGGTCATCGGGTTTTTGTTTCTGGATATCGCACCGGAACACCGGCCTCCGCTGACCATTGGGGCGGTCAATCTGGTGGCCTTCGGTATCGTCGTGGCAATGACGATGATCACCGCGCCCTGGGGGGTGAAGCTGGCCCATGCGATGGATCCGAAACCCTTGAAGCGCGTATTCGCAGTGTTCCTTACGCTGGTGGCGCTCAATATGCTGCGCAAGGCGGTGGGTTTGTGAAGGATTTTGGCGCCAGGGGGTGGGTGAAATTCCCGTATGATCCAGTGCTTGCGGCCTGGGTTGGACATGCGCTGCCTGCCGCACGGGCCGCGGTATCGGACCCGGCCCATGCTGACTGGCTGGATTGTGACGGGACGTGGTTCATCGGTGTTGACGCGTTGCCCAATGACGCGCAGGGCAGGGTTGGCCAATCGGGGCCTTTGGCCGGAACCGCCATGTCATTCATTGCAGGGCGTTACGGGCAGTTGCCACTTCACAAAGGCCAAGTCTCGGTCACGCATCCTGGGTATCCACGCCCGCGTCGGGGGGAAAACGAAGCCGCCGCACGGTATCGCAGAAATCGGGACGCGGCCCATGTGGACGGTTTGCGCCCGATGGGGCCGGATCGTCGCCGCCGGGTGGATGAACCGCATGCGTGGGTTTTGGGCATACCGCTGACCGAGGCCAGCCCGGATGCGTCGCCCATGGTGTTGTGGGAAGGCAGCCATCATATCCTGGGTGCGGCTTTCAGGCGCGCCCTTGCGGGGACGCCACAAGAGCGCCTGCATGAAGTCGATGTTACGGATATCTACCAATCCGTCCGTCGCGAGGTTTTCGAAACCTGCCCGCGAATCGAATTGCCTGCAAAACCGGGCGAGGCTTACGTGCTGCACCGCCACTGCCTGCACGGGGTTGCCCCCTGGGCGGAAACGGCAAGCGCAGGGCCGGATGGACGGATGATCGCCTATTTCCGCCCGGAATGCGTCGGGGGTGTGGCGGAATGGATCGAATCCACTTAACCTCCTGTCATTGTTTGGCTTTGGAGGTTTTGACCGATGATTACGGTCCATACGAATTCTGATGGTGCGTTGATAGAAGTGGAGTTGTCGGGGCAAGTCACCAGCGCCGACTATGCCGATGTCCTGGTTCCTGCAATCGAAGCAGCGCTGACCGAACATGATTCCGTTCGGCTTTTGGCCATCGTGCAGCCCGAGTTCAAGGGGTATGATTTGGGCGCGGCCTGGTCCGACACCAAGCTGGGGCTCAGCCACTGGCGGGGGTTTGACCGGATCGCGGTTGTTGCCGATCAGGGCTGGGTGCAAACCAGCATCCGATTGGCCGCCCCGATCCTGCCATGCCCCGTTCAGGTCTTTGAACTGGCCGAGCTTGAGGCCGCCCGGCGCTGGATGCGCGAGTCGCTGGGATCCATTCACGTGACCGATCTTGAGGGCCCATGTGTGCAGATCAGCCTTTTGGGAAAACTGGACCCCGAGGAGTACAAGCAAGCCGAACGCGACCTGGACGCTTTGTTGAATGATCGATCCGGATTTCGGTTGCTGATCGACCTGCGGGAATTCGACGGCTGGCAGGGGTTGTCCGCTCTTGCAGCACATTTCCGTCTGGCCAGCCGCCACATTGGACAACTGGATCGCGCGGCCATCGTCGGGGACAAAAGCTGGCAGCACATGGCACAACGTGTCGCCAGTCATGTATTGGGCACACGGACTCAGTTCTTTCCGTCCGAGGAAATCGAAAACGCCAAAATCTGGCTGGCTGCCGGGTAAGGATCTGCTCTGCGTGCCAACCTGCATCTTGTGATCTTGCTGCCAACAGGCGGCTTGCGTGCTTTGTTCTCTGGTCAGAACAAAGCACCCTTGAGCGCGAATTGACCAAATCTGATTGGCTTATTTCGCGGAACGACACGCATCACATGTCTTGAAACCGGTCTTGATACCGTGCCGGTCAAGAATTGTGACGCAAGGGAACTGGTGGGTTTTTCCGTGGAATTTCTGACCTTAAGGTCAACACGGACCAAAAACCGTGTGTTTTCCCCCTAAATTTGACCGGAAATACCCTTACCTACGCCGTGTCGCTGCGGGCCTCCACTCACGTTGAACAGATGCGTTCATGAGCTGGCCCCTTTTAGGAGCTCGAACTCGGCCCGCGGCGGCACAGTTATTGGAAGCGGGAAGTTTGCGATGACACTTAGGTTATTGATGGAAAGATTTGCGGCACGCAAGACGCCAGTATTCAAGGCGGACAAGACCGGCACGAAGCGTGTCCGACGTGCAGCGAAAAAATACGGGACTGCAAAAACAAGCAGATCCGAAATCGCAGCTCTGTTCGAGTCAGAGCTGCGCGGGCAAGACACAAACAGGTCGGCCCGCGACGAATCCAATGACCACAGGGATACGTCCCCAAAGCAGGCTGGCTGACTTCAGGAACCGTTTATGCGCGCTGCACGCCCGCCTCGGCGTTTGCTGAGGCGCGGCTTTCTGGTTGGTAGATCTTCCATGATTTCGGCGCGTTCGCTGCTGTCCATCTTGGACCAACGGGTGATTTCGTCAATCGTGCGATAGCAGCCGGTACAGATGCGTTCAGTCGGGTGAACGACACAGATCTGGACACAAGGGCTTTCGACCTCATTCCTTTTCCAAACCATATTCGTCATCACTGGTCTCCGACCCGTTACAAAAAGCGGAGCCTGTCCAGCGCCCCTTGCAAAATATAGCTGGCCGCAACGTGATCAATAACCTGTCCGCGACGTTTTCGTGTCGTATCCGCCTCAAGTAGTGCTTTTTCTGCCGCAACGGTACTGAGCCGTTCGTCCCAAAACCCGATGGGCAGATCGGTCAGGCGGGACAAATTGCGCGCAAATGCCCGCGTTGACTGGCATCTTGGCCCTTCGCTGCCATCCATGTTCTTGGGCAGGCCCAGCAAGATGCCCCCGATCTCGCGATCGGTGACAATTTCGATCAGGCGCGCGGAATCGAGCGTGAATTTCTTGCGCCGTACCGTTTCCAGCGGGCTGGCGACACCGCGCATCCGGTCGGACACGGCGACGCCGATTGTCTTTTCCCCAAGGTCCAGCCCCATCAGGGCACTCATCGGTTGCAAGGCTGCTGCAAATTCTTCGATAGCGTCATGGATCATTGAGCGATCCCGGCTTGAAGGGCCGCCGCATCGATGATCTGCAACGCCTCTGAATCGCCGGCAAAGACTTCCATGGCCTCATCGCGAATATCGATGGCGCGCTGACCCTGGCCAAGAACGCCCAAGGCCGCGATCAGGCGGGCCCATTCCTCGGGGGATCCGCCCTCTGCCGCCAGCCGATCAGACAGCTGGTCCACCATGCCCTGAATCATCTGCTGCCGCTCTTCGGGGCTCAGCTCTGCGGCGGCGGCCATGTCTTCCTGGCTGGGGCCGGGTGCGGTGCTCAAATCCGGTGCATTGAAAACGCCGGCCCTAAAGGCCAGTTCATCGATCTGAGCCCGAATTGCTTCGGCCCAGGGCGCACCTGCGGGGGAATCCTGCAACGTTTCGACCCACATGCGATAGGCAAGGTCCGGCCGCCCGATCTGGGCAAGCATCTGCCCCCAATAATAGCGCGCCGGGCCGTGACGGGGGTCACGGTTCAGCGCTTCGATCAGCGCCTGTTCCGCTTCGGGTGAGACATACCCACCTGCGGCCAGAATCATCATTTCAGCCAGGTCCGCATAAGTATCAGCCGTGGCGCTGTCTTCGGACAGCTCGATCACCTTTTGCTGCGCGGTGTACCCATCCTTGAAGTTGCCCGCATTCGTCTCGTGTTGCGCCAGCAACATCTGACCCTGCAAATCGTCCGGCCGGCTCGCAACGGTTTCCCGCAACTGCTTCAGCAGGTTGGCATAGCTTTCTTCCAGCTGCGCAGGTCGAGGTGGGGTCGCCAGTTCTTCCGCGGCGCTTTGGGATGGCCGGTTGGCGCGCACTTCCTTGGCCAGTTCAAGCCGTGCGGTCAGCGGCATGTCAGGCAAACCCACGGCCCCGGTGCGATGATACATCGCCAACGCTCCACCGATCAGAAGCAACGAGATTGCCAGGATCGACAACACCGAAACCGCACGAGATGGCCCGGCGCCGGCACCCTCTTTCTTCATTTGATCATCTGCGGCCAGAATGCGACGGGAAATTTCCGTGCGCACCCGTTCGGCGTCGGCCTCGCCAATGACCCCGCGCGCCAGATCCCGGTCCACACCGGCCAACTGTTCGCGATAAACCCGCAGATCGTATGCCGCCGCGGGTTCATCCCCACGGCGTTTGCGCAGCAGGGTAAAGCTGAGAAAAGCTGCGATCAGCAGCGCGACAAGAAAAATCAGAACCCAGAACGTCATGGTCCCTCCGAGGATGCTGCCCTGACTTAGACCTGTGAGGCGTCCGACAAAAGGGACAAATGGCCGCGAATGAGCGACATGTCGCAATAGTGCGATATTGCGGCGTTGCACGGCAGGGTTAAAATGCCGTCACACGGCATATCTGCGCCCAATCACCGAACCGGATGGATTCGCACATGAAACACTATTCAGCCTTTGCTGTGGCGCGGGAAGCTCTGCGCTATCACACCGGATGGGAGCGCGCCTGGCGCTCACCCGAACCCAAGAAGCGCTATGACGTCATCATCGTTGGTGCTGGCGGTCATGGTCTGGCGACCGCGTATTACCTTGGCAAGAACTATGGCATCCAGAATGTCGCGGTTATCGAAAAAGGCTGGCTGGGCGGCGGCAATACCGGTCGCAACACGACGATCATCCGTTCGAACTATCTGCAAGACCCGTCGGCGGCGATCTACGAGAAAGCGCGCAGCCTCTACGAGGACCTGAGCCAAGAACTGAACTACAACATCATGTTCAGCCCGCGCGGTGTCATCATGCTGGCGCAGACCCAGCACGAGATCCGCGGCTATCAGCGTACGGCCCATGCCAACGCTTTGCAGGGCGTGAAAACCGAATGGATTACGCCTGAGCGTGTCAAGCAACTGGTGCCAATCATCAATCTGGATGGCCCCCGGTATCCGGTTCTGGGCGGCCTTTGGCAGGAACGCGGGGGCACTGCGCGCCATGATGCGGTGGCGTGGGGCTATGCGCGTGCCTGTTCGGCGATGGGGATGGATATCATCCAGCAATGCGAAGTCACCGGTGTGCGCTCGGACAACGGGCGCGTTGTCGGGGTCGATACCACCAAGGGTGCCATTGATTGTGACAAGCTGGGCATCGTCGTAGCGGGCCATTCGGGTCAGTTGGCCGAGATGGCGGGCTTCCGCCTGCCGCTGGAAGCCGTCGCGTTGCAGGCGCTGGTGTCCGAGCCCATCAAACCCTGCATGGATGTGGTCGTGATGGCGAACACAGTCCACGGCTACATGTCGCAATCCGACAAGGGCGAAATGGTGATCGGCGGGGGAACCGACGGGTTCAACAACTTCACGCAGCGCGGGTCTTTCCATCATATCGAGGAAACGGTGCGGGCGCTGGTCGAAACCTTCCCGATGATTTCGCGCCTGAAAATGCTGCGCCAGTGGGGCGGGATCGTGGACATGACCGGTGACCGCTCGCCCATCCTGTCGAAAACACCGTTGCAGGGCTGCTTTATCAATGGCGGCTGGGGCACCGGTGGTTTCAAGGCGATTCCGGGCTCGGGCTGGGGGATGGCGCAGTTGATGGCGACGGGCCATTCACCGCTGACCGAAGCCTTCTCGATGGACCGCTTCAAAGAAGGCCGCTTCATAGACGAAAGCGTGGCCGCCGGGGTGGCGCACTAGGGAGATTCCCGAAGGTGCCAGAAAACAGAATTCGGGTCGGCCCCCGCGCTGACCGACCGCCAAAAGGATGACAACATGCTAATCCTGAACTGCCCCTATTGCGGCGTAGACGCCGAAGAATCCGAACTGGCCGCCGGTGGCGAAGCGCATCTGAAGCGTTTCGGCCCGGGCTCGTCCGATGACGAATTCCACGACTATCTGTTCATGCGTGAAAACCCGAAAGGTGTTCATTTCGAGCGCTGGCGGCACGCCAATGGTTGCGGCAAGTGGTTCCACGCCGCGCGCTGCACGCAGACACTCGAAGTGTTCGGAACCTACACGGCTCAGACCTCCGAACCGCCGCAAGACATCAAGGATGCCATCACTGCCAAACGGCCCGGCTGGACGTGGAGAGAGTTCTCCTGATGCTTCATCTTTTCAATAATACTCCCGCCGGAGGCTTTGACGCCTCCACATGCGAAAGGTCCGCACAATGAGCACCCGTCTCGCAAAACAAGGCCGGCTGATTGACCGGTCGAAAAAGGTCACATTCACCTTCAACGGAACCTCGATGCAGGGCTATGAGGGGGATACGCTTGCCTCGGCCCTGTTGGCCAATGACCAGATGATGGTTGGCCGGTCGTTCAAATACCACCGTCCCCGCGGCGTTGTCGCCAGCGGTGCGGAAGAGCCGAACGCGCTTGTCGGCCTGGGGCAGGGCAACCGGTTCGAGCCGAACCAGCGCGCCACGACGACCGAGGTGTTCAACGGCTTGACCGCGATTTCACAGAACCATTGGCCAAGCCTTGAATATGATATCGGTGCGGTGAACACGGCCTTTGCCCGGTTTCTGCCGGCCGGCTTCTACTACAAGACGTTCATCCACCCCAAACCCTTCTGGAAACACGTCTACGAACCGTTCATCCGGCAGTCGGCGGGATTGGGCAAGGCGCCCGACAAAGACAACCGGGATGCCGACACTTATGAACATTTCTACGCCTTTACCGATGTTCTGGTGATCGGCGGCGGTGTGGCTGGTTTGCAGGCAGCCAAGGCGGCGGCACAATCCGGTGCCAGGGTTCTGCTGATCGAGCAGACCGCGCATTGGGGAGGTCGCGCGCCGGTTGACGGCGGCACCGTGGATGGTGAGCCTGTGGATAAGTTCGTGGAACAATTGGTTTCCGAACTCGAAACAATGGACAACGTCATCATGCGCACGCGCTGCATGGGAGCGGGTGTTTATGACCATGGTTATGTGCTGGGATACGAACGTCTGACGGACCACACGCCGGGCGTGCAGGGCCCGCGCCATCGTTTGTGGCGCATTCGCGCCAAGCAAATTGTAACGGCAACGGGTGCAATTGAAAGACCATTGTCCTTTGCTGGCAACGATGTTCCGGGTGTGATGCTGGCATCGGCCATGCGCGACTATGTCGTGAACTGGGGGGTTACCCCGGGCGAACGTGTCATCGTCGCCACCAACAATGACGACGCCTATCGTACCGCGATTATCCTGAAACAGGCAGGTGTGGATGTTTTGCGCATTGTTGACGCCCGGGCAACGGCCGGACCTTTGGCGGAAGAAGCCCGCCAGTTGGGTATCCGCGTCGATCCGGGCAAAGCCATTGCCAAGGTCAAAGGCGGCAAGCGCGTCAAAAAGGTAGCCATCTGCAATCAAGAGGGCGTCGGCGGCGCGCGTGAAGAGGTTGAGGCGGATGCAGTCGCCATGTCCGGCGGCTGGTCTCCGGTCGTGCACATGTGGTCCCATTGCGGGGGCAAGCTGATCTGGGATGAGGCGAACGCGCATTTCCGGCCGGATCCCGAGCGTCCGCCGCTGGGGGTGGACGGCAAAGGGTTCGTTGTTGCTGCTGGCGCGTCCAACGGCCCTCTGGCGTTGCAGGATGTTCTGACAGACGCCCATGCGGCCGGTAAGGCGGCCGCCAAGGCGGCTGGCTTCAAGCCCAAGAACACCAAGGCGCCCGCAGGGGACACAACCGCCGAAGCGCCGATGGAAGCGGTCTGGCTGATGCCGGCAAATGCAGAAGTCCAATTGCGTATGAAATCCTGGCTGGATTTCCAGAACGACGTCAAGGTTTCAGACGTCCAACTGGCCGCGCGCGAAGGGTATGAAAGCGTCGAACACACCAAGCGCTATACCACGTTGGGCATGGCGACCGATCAGGGTAAGTTGAGCAACATCAACGGATTGGCGATCCTTGCTGATGCTCTGGAATCCGAAATTCCCAAGGTTGGGACAACCACTTTCCGCCCGCCCTATACGCCCATCTCGATGGGTGCGATCGGTGGTGAGGCACGGGGTGAGGTCTTTCAGCCGATCCGTCGGACACCGATGCACAACTGGCACGACAGGAACGGCGCCGATTGGGAGCCGGTCGGCCACTGGCGCCGGACCTATGCCTATGTCCGCCCCGGCGAATCCGTGCATGACGCGGTGAATCGCGAGGTGAAAAACACCCGCGAGAACCTCGGCCTGCTGGATGCATCGACGCTGGGCAAGTTGATCGTCAAAGGCCCGGATGCCGGCAAGTTTCTGGACATGTTGTACACCAACATGATGTCCACGCTGAAGGTCGGCAAATGCCGCTATGGCCTGATGTGTTCGGAAAACGGCTTTCTGATCGACGACGGCGTTGTCGCCCGCATCGATGAAGACACCTGGCTGTGCCACACCACCACCGGCGGGGCCGAGCGTATCCATGGTCACATGGAAGAATGGCTTCAGACCGAATGGTGGGACTGGAAAGTCTATGTCGCCAACGTGACCGAGCAATACGCGCAGGTCGCCGTGGTCGGCCCCAATGCCCGCAAGGTGCTTGAAAAGCTGGGCGGCATGGATGTCAGCAAAGAGGCGCTGCCCTTCATGGAATGGCGCGATGGCAAGATCGGAGGCTTCGATTGCCGGGCCTACCGCATTTCGTTCTCAGGCGAGCTGTCTTATGAAATCGCCGTTCCGGCCAGCCAGGGGCAGGCGTTCTGGGATGCCTTGATGGAAGCAGGCAAAGAGTTCGGCGTGATGCCTTACGGAACCGAATGTCTGCACATCCTGCGGGCCGAGAAGGGCTTTATCATGATCGGGGACGAGACCGACGGCACCGTGATCCCGCAGGATCTGGGGCTGCACTGGGCACTGTCCAAGAAGAAAGAGGATTATCTGGGCAAACGCGCCCATTCGCGGACCCACATGGCGGATCCCGAGCGCTGGAAACTGGTCGGTCTCGAGACTGTGGACGGATCGGTTCTGCCGGATGGTGCTTACGCGGTGGGCGATGGCGTCAATGCCAACGGTCAGCGCAACATGATCGGCCGTGTGACGTCGACATATTACTCGGCCAATCTGGGCAAAGGGATCGCCATGGGGCTGATCAAACACGGCCCCGACCGCATGGGCGAGATCGTCGAGTTCCCGGGCACGGACGGCAAAACCTACAAAGCCAAGATCGTGGACCCGATCTTTTATGACAAGGACGGGGAGAAGCAGAATGTCTGAACCCATCAGCGCATTGAACCACGCCAGCTATGACGGCATCGCCAAGGTCCAGGAATGCGGCCTGCAAGGCATGATAACCCTGCGCGGCGACCTGTCCGACAAGGTGCTGGCCAAGGCTGTCAATGATGCAACCGGTCAGAACGTGCCGGGTCAGCGCGAGGTGCTTGTGACCGGCGATACCGGCGTGGCTTGGATGTCGACCGACGAGTTGCTGGTTCTGGTGCCTTATGCCGAGGTCGAAGCCAAACTGGCCGACATGGTCGGTGCCCTGAGCGGCACCCATGCTTTGGCGGTCAATGTCTCGGATGCCCGCGCCGTCTTCAGCGTCTCTGGTGCCAGCGCAAGAGAGGTGCTGGGCAAGGTCGCGCCCGTCGATCTGTCGGCGGATGCATTCCAGCCCGGCCAGATTCGCCGCACGCGTCTGGCGCAGGTGGCTGGTGCTTTTTGGATGGATGATGAACAGACCTTCCGCGTGGTCTGCTTCCGTTCCGCTGCGGATTACGTGTTCAAACTGCTCAAGGTGGCAGCACAGCCCGGCAGTGAGGTCGGGGTCTACTGAACAAAAAAAGCCCCGGTTCCACCGGGGCTTTTTCTTACTTGACTGTCGAACAGGTCCCGACCCCAAAAGGCTTGTTCGCGAAGTTTCCCTGAACAAATGCCATGCGGACAGCGACTGTGTTGTCGGATGGTTTCAGGTTCGCTTGATATCGAACACGGACATTGCCGCCGGCAGCCATTTTTTGATCGAGGTTCCAGATAATACGATACCCCTTGGCGCCGCGGTTTTTGAATTTTGCCTTGGCCCAATCCTGGTACGACGTGGCGGCCATCGCCGAAGTTGCGGCGGGGTCAATCTGGAAAGCATACTCTGGCGCGATCCAGCCATGGGCGTCCTGTTTGGTCATTTTGCAATGATAGGTAACTGTTTCGGCGGCAGCGGTTTGTGCAAGCACCGCGGCGGCGACAATCAGGAAAAGTCTTTTCATTTTATCCGGTTGGCTGTGATTTCTTATGTAGGCACTCAAAGCGATACATCTCACAGATGCAAGCAGGACTTCGCGTAAGCGAAGAAAAAACCGGCTGACGTTCTACCCTTGCAAGAGAACGGTGTGAAAACGGCTCAGACCGTCTTTGGTCAGCAAGTCCGAAACCTTCAGGGGGTGCGCTTTGTCGTCCGACAGTCCCGAATAAAACCCCAGCTCATCCATCAAAGCGCTGACACGTTCGTGCCTCTCGTTTTCCGGCAGCAGAGGTGCGTGAAGAGACAGAAGTAGGGCGGGGCGGTGTTCCCTCAGCCACGCGGACAAAGTGGGTGCGACAATGAATTCCGCCCCTTCGATGTCCATCTTGACCAGCGACACCTTCGACAAATCGTTCGCCGCTTCGAACTGGTCCCAGGCGATCGTCAACGCATCAGACCCATGCGCCCCGTCGTGCAGAAGGGAACTGGTGGAATCCCCGGGTTCACCGCGTACAGAGGCCATGCGAGCCAAGCCAAACCGATCTGACAGGGCGACCCCGAAGGCCGAGACGTTCTGAATGCCGTTCAGATCAAGGTTCCATGCCAGGTGCCGGAACGCGGTCGGGTCAGGCTCAAAACACCAGACATGGCGGGCCCGTCGAGCACCGTAAAGCACTGTCGGGCCAATCCACGCCCCGATGTCCAGATAGTCGCCTTGCGGGGACAGGAACCGGTCAAGAACTGCAAATGTTTCAGGTTCCCACGCGCCCGCAGTGGCCTTGCGCCAGAACTTCGAATGATACGGGTCCAGACGAAAGCGCTCGCCGTTCAGATTGCCCGCATAATATCCGCGGGCGCGATAGAACATCTTGCGCACCTGTGTCAGCATCGCCTGCCTCCGGGTTTTCTTGTCTCGGCCCTTGACCTGCGGCGGTTGCCAAAGCATTTAACCTTGGGAACCGCAACTTACATTTAAACAGGGGGCCGACATGGCTTTTGAACTTCCTGATCTTCCTTATGCACATGACGCGCTGGCAGCCAAGGGTATGTCCGCGGAAACGTTGGAATATCACCACGACCTGCACCACAAGGCCTATGTCGACAACGGCAACAAGCTGATCGCCGGCACCGAGTGGGACGGCAAGTCGCTGGAAGAGATCATCGTTGGCACTTACGACGCAAACGCCGTGGCACAAAACGGCATCTTCAACAACATCAGCCAGTTGTGGAACCACAACCAGTTCTGGGAGATGATGGGGCCGGGCGAGTCCAAGATGCCGGGCGAGCTGGAAAAGGCTCTGACAGAAAGCTTTGGTTCGGTTGACGAATTCAAATCGCAGTTCAGCGCTGCCGGTGCCGGTCAGTTCGGTTCGGGCTGGGCGTGGCTGGTCAAGAATGCCGATGGCTCGCTGGCCGTCACCAAAACCGAGAACGGTGTTAACCCGCTCTGTTTTGGTCAGACCGCGCTGCTGGGTTGCGATGTTTGGGAGCACTCCTACTACATCGATTTCCGCAACAAGCGCCCGGCTTACCTGTCGAACTTCCTCGACAATCTGGTGAACTGGGAAAACGTCGCATCACGGATGTAACGTATTGAACCGACGTCGGTTCATAAAGGGCCTGCTGGCGGTGACGCTGGCAGGCCTTGTTTCGGCCGCCTACGGGTTCGTCATTGAACCCGCAGTGCGGTTGCGCGTGCGCAAATGGCGCATTCAGCGGGACGACTGGACAGCGCCGCCGCTCAGAATCGCCGTACTGTCCGATTTGCATGTGGGCGAGCCCTATGTCGGCCTGAACCGCGTAAAGCAGGTGGTCCGCCGAACCAATGCGCTGGCTCCGGACGTGATCCTGCTGTTGGGTGATTTCTTTGCAAGCCACAAAGGTGTGTCTGACACGGTCAAGATGCAGGACCTGGCACCCGTGCTTGCCGGGCTTGAGGCGAAGAATGGTGTCTTTGCCGTGCTGGGCAATCACGACTGGTGGGATGACAGGACGGCACAGCGGCGCGGATCCGGGCCCAATCGCTATGCCAAGATCCTGGAACAGAATGGCATTTCGGTGTTGTCCAATGCTGCCATCAAACTCGAGGCCCCGGGCATCTGGCTGGCCGGGCTTGAGGATCAGCTGGCGATCTGGCGCAAAGGCAAACCACAGGGATTGGACGATCTGGCGGGTACTCTGGCGCAGATCACCGATGACGCTCCGGTTGTGATGATGGCGCATGAGCCCGATGTGTTTCCCACTGTGCCCGGGCGGGTGGCCTTGACCCTTTCAGGGCACACACATGGTGGCCAAGTGCGCCTGTTCGGCTGGTCGCCCGTGGTGCCATCGAAATTCGGCAATCGCTATGCCTATGGCCATGTACGCGAAAATGGGCGCGATCTGGTCGTTTCGGGCGGTATCGGCTGTTCGATCCTGCCGGTTCGTCTGGGCGTGACGCCCGAAATCACCGTTGTCGAGATGTCCGCCTAAAGGGTTGATGACCAGCCGGTGAAAACCCGCCGATACGTGTCCTTTCTGCGTGACGGTATCTTGTTTGCTGTTTTCCAGTACACATCTCTGTAGGGTAGAGGGAGAAACTGCATATCAATTCAAACAATGATCGGGCTGCGCACTGTTCGTGCGTCAACGAACCCGCATGTCCAGCAGGTCGAGGGATACCCAGAACACAACCTAATCAGGAGATCGCAATGGTCGCACTTACACAGGGAACTTGGGTTATTGTTGCAGATGGAGAGAAAGCGCTGGTGATGGAGAATATCACCGATGCCGACGATCCCAATTTTGTCGTCGTCGCTGTCGAAGAACAAGACGGCCCGACCGGAAAACCGACGGACCGCGCAGGTCGTCGCAACGACGGCGGACCAAAACAGAAATCGGCAATTGAAGAACCCACGTGGAAGGCGCACGCAAAATCTCTGTTCGTGCAGGATCTGGCGAACCTGTTGAATCGCAAGGGGCTGAAAGGCGCCTATGATCGGCTGGTTCTGGTGGCCAGCCCCCATGTTCTGGGTCTGTTGCGGCGTCGGTTACATAGCGAGGTGCTGGGAAAGGTCGTGGCCGAGGTCAACAAGACCCTGACCAATCATCCTTTGCACAAGGTCGAGCAGGTGGTGCGCCTCAGTCTGCAACCCAAAGCCAGACTTGCCTGATGAATACGGCGGGCGGTTCAACCGCCCGCACGGTTTCCCATCCTCAGGTCAGCTTGTCCCGCAGGGCGATCATGGCTGTATCGGCGTCTTCGACCCAGGTGATGAAATCCGCCAAAGACGTGTCGGCAAAGCCTTGCCCGATCACCTGATCCAACAATGTGTGCAACGCGTCCCAATAGCCGTTCACATTGACCACGACGATCGGCTTGTCATGCAGGCCAAGCTGGCGCCATGTCAGCGCTTCGAACAGCTCGTCCAGCGACCCCGGACCGCCCGGCAGGACAACGACGGCGTCGGCGTTCATGATCATGACTTTCTTGCGCTCGTGCATTGTCTCGGTGATCACGAATTGGGTCAGATCCGTCTTTCCGACCTCGCGCTTGACCAGATGCACCGGAATGACGCCGAAGGTTTCACCTCCGGCATTTTGCGCGGCGCGGGCCACTTCACCCATCAAACCGACATCTCCGGCTCCGTAAACCAGCCGCCAGCCTTCCTGCGCCAGCAGGCTACCAAACTGCCGTGCGGTTTCAGAATAAGCCTTCTCGGCTCCATTGCGTGACCCGCAGTACACACAGACTGATTTCTGAGACATCAAAGGGGGGCTCCGGGGTTGTGTCAGGGGTTTTGACCCGTGATAGCGGGATTGATAGATTGGCTCAACTGTCCGTCGGAAAGCTTTTCAACGCATAGCTTTTGCCCGGCGGAGTGAAAGGAAAATAATGGACGCCAAATCGGGAAACGGAAGCTCGGGCAATTTCATCTGGGGGGTGATTGCGGGTCTTGTTGCGATATTGGGCGCGGGTGGATTGTATCTGTCCGGCGTCTTCACCAAAACGCCCGAGCCGAGCGCCCCGCAGGAAACCGCCTCTGCCGTAGCCCCGGAACCTGTAGGGCAGGATGCGCAGGTTTCGGAACCGGAAGTGGCTGAACAGGCGGCTCCCGCGGATGAAGGGCCCACGACCGAGCCTGCCGAGGACACTAGTGAAACGGCTGACGCCTCTGACGCGGACACCGCCGTTGCCAAGACGGAAGATATCGCGCCCCAGCCAGCGGCCCCTCCGGCCCTGGATCAGATTTTTGTTGAGCCAGATGGCACGGCGCTGTTGTCCGGCGATGCCGAGCCCGGCAGCCGGATCGAGGTGCTGCTGAACGGCGAAACCCTGCACAGCTTTACCGTGGACGGCAGCGGCCAGTTTGCCGAATTTGTTTCGATCCCGTTCAGCGACGCGGCTCAGGGGTTGGTCCTGCAAAGCAAGGATGGCGAACGGATCACACAGTCCGACGACTATCTGATTGCGGCATTGCCAAAGCCGGTCGAAGAAGCGCCTGTAACTGAAGAATCGCCAGCATCCGATCCGGACACGACGGCCGACGCCGAAGACGGCACGATCGCGACAGCCGATGCAGACGTTGAGCCCGAAACGGCGACCGAAGTTCCAGCGCCAGAAACTGATGTGACCGGAACCGAAACCACCGTGCCGGAGGCCGAGGAAACGCAAACCGCCGACTCGCCGCCGCAGACACCCGAACCGGATCAGCAGATTGCAGTGCTGCGGTCCGGCGAAGAAGGGGTTGAACTGGTGCAGCCGCCTGTGGTGCGGGACACGCCCCCGGATCAGATTGCACTGGATACCATCGGTTACTCTGATACCGGCAATGTCCAGCTGACGGGGCGTGCGCAGGACGGTGCAGCTGTTCGACTGTACCTGAACAATCGCCTGATCGCCGATCTCGACCCGAACGAGGATGGATCCTGGCGCAGCGATCTGGAGGGGATTGATCCGGGTGTCTACACGCTGCGCGTGGACGCGGTGAATACGGACGGGACGGTGCTCAGCCGGGTCGAAACCCCGTTCAAGCGAGAGCCGGTTGAAGTACTGGATGCCGCAGTCGCGGCCAGTCAGGCCAACGCGCAGGGCGAAGCAGCTGCCATCCGTTCGGTTACGGTTCAACGGGGCGACACGCTGTGGGCCATCTCGCGCGACCGGTTTGGCGACGGGGTCCTGTATGTACGGCTGTTCGAGGCCAATCGCGACCTGATCCGCGATCCGGATCTGATCTATCCGGGGCAGGTCTTCACCATACCTGAATAAGCATCGCCTTTGGCCCAAGCGGGCCGGGGTCAATCTCTGACCGCAGTTAAGGTACGTGATGAGACGAACACCTACTACGACCCCGGACGATACGGTGCCGCGTGACGAGCGAAGCTCGGGCTGGCGCACGATCCGCAAAGTGGCACCCTATCTTTGGCCACAGGATGAACCATGGGTAAAGCGCCGCGTGGTGATTGCCATGGTCATGCTGGTTCTGGCCAAGCTGATCGCGGTCTATACGCCAATCCTTTACAAAGGTGCCGTTGACGCGCTGGCAGGTGAGGGCGTGCCGCCGGTGGCGCTGGGCGCGGTCGGGCTGACGGTCGCCTATGGCGTGGCGCGGATGCTGACCGTGGGATTCCAACAACTGAGGGATGCGGCCTTTGCGCCCGTAGGCCAAAGGGCTCTGCGGGCGTTGGCGCTTGAGACCTTTCGGCACATTCACAACCTCTCGATGCGTTACCACGTGTCCCGCCGTACCGGAGGGCTGAGCCGCATCATCGAACGGGGTGTCAAGGGCGTCGAGTTCCTGTTGCGCTTTCTGCTGTTCTCGATCGGGCCGCTGATCCTGGAACTGCTGCTGGTGGCGATCATCCTGATGTGGCTGTTCGATGTCTGGTATCTGGTGGTCGTCGCCGTCACAATCGGTCTGTATATCTGGTTCACATTTGCCGTGACCGAATGGCGGGTGAAGCTTCGGCGCGAGATGAACGATCAGGACACCGAAGCCAATCAGCGCGCCATCGACAGCCTGCTGAATTTTGAAACTGTCAAGTATTTCAATGCCGAAGCGCGCGAAGCTGAGCGATATGATGTGTCGATGAAAGCCTATGCCGGGGCGGCGCTGAAAACGGCATATTCGCTGGCATTTCTGAATTTTGGCCAGTCATTCCTGATCACTTGTGGTTTGATCGGTGTGATGGTTCTGGCTGCCATCGGGGTTCAGAGCGGAAACCTTACAGTGGGCGATTTCGTCATGGTCAACGCTTACATGATCCAGATCACCGTACCGCTGAACTTTCTGGGGACGGTCTACCGGGAAATCCGGCAATCGTTGGTCGATATGGGCCAGATGTTCGATCTGCTTGAACAGCCCGCCGAAGTCACCGACAAACCCTGTGCGCCCAACCTCAAGGTGAATGGCGGCGAAGTCGCGCTGGACGACGTGCATTTCGGCTATGACCCTGAAAGGGAGATCCTCAAGGGTGTTTCGTTGACCGTTCCTGCCGGGCAGACCGTGGCCATCGTGGGGGCAACCGGGTCTGGCAAATCAACCATCGGGCGGCTGCTGTTCCGGTTCTACGATGTGACCAAAGGATCCTTGAAGATCGATGGACAGGATGTGCGGGATGTGACGCAGTCCAGCCTGCACGCGGCCATCGGCGTTGTGCCGCAGGACACGGTATTGTTCAACGACAGCATCCGGTACAACATTGCCTATGGCCGTGACGACGCCACCCCGGAGGAGGTCGAGGCCGCGGCCCGAGCTGCGCAAATTCACGATTTCATCACCTCGCTGCCCGAAGGTTATGACACTATGGTCGGTGAACGGGGGCTCAAACTGTCAGGTGGTGAAAAACAAAGAGTCGGCATCGCGCGGACTTTGCTCAAGAACCCGCCGATCCTGTTGCTGGACGAGGCGACCTCGGCCCTGGACACAGATATCGAGCAGGACATCAAGGATGCGCTGGCGCGCGCAGGAGAGGGTCGTACGGTTATCACCATTGCCCATCGCCTCAGCACCATTGCCGAAGCGGACCGGATCGTGGTTCTGGAAGCGGGCGAGGTCATTGAACAGGGCACGCATGACGAGTTGCTGGCGCGGTCGGGGCGGTATGCCCAATTGTGGAACCGGCAGCAATCGGACGGGGAAGCGGCCTGAAGATCCAAACATTGAGCGAAACAGGGTAGAATACAAAAAACCAGAAGGGTGCCTGTCATGATGAAGCGATTGAAGTCACGACTATCGTCTATTGCGATCGCGATTAGTCTGCCGGTCATTGTGGCGGCCGATCCCATCGTGGGTGTCTGGAAGACTGAACCTGATCGCAAGAACCTGATTTCGCACATCAAAATCACGGCGTGTGGGGATAAGTTCTGCGGTCGGATCCTTTCGGCCTATGACTCTTCAGGCAAGGAAGTCCAAACACCGAGTATCGGTAAGAAACTGTTCTGGGACGTGGCCGGTGAAGGCGGAGGAAAATACGGCGGCGGCGAATTCTGGGTCCCGTTGATCAACGTGGATGCGGTGCCACAGATGACGTTGCAGGGGGACAAGCTGCTGGTCAAAGGATGCGAACATGCGATTTGCGCGCATCAGACGTGGTCCCGGTTGTGATGATGGCCAAATGAATAAGGACCGGGAGTTCCGGTCCTTTTCGTTTATTCAGCAGCTTTCAGCGGCGGGCCAGAGGGGCGACCAGACTGATCTGATCGACTGTCCTGTTCTGATCCTTCAAAACGCGAGTCGTCCTCCCACACAATTTCTGTGGCCTGCATCTGCCGGGCAGAGCGCCCTATCGCCATGTCCTGCGCGATCTGGCTGGACCGGCCTGCCGTTACACGGGCCAGAACTCGGCTGAGCCAGATCGCATAGGTTGTCACCCAGACCCGCAAGGCCAGAAGCGATGGGGTGACGATCAGCGTCAGAACAGTTGCAATGCCCAGGCCAAAGACCACCGCTGTGGCCAGCTGTTTCCACCACAGTGCGGTGGGGCTGTCGATGGAATAGCCGCCATTGATGAAGTCCAGCGACAGGCCGAACATCATCGGCGTCAGACCGGCCATCGTTGTCAGCGTGGTCAGCAGAACCGGGCGGATACGGGATTCCGCGGTGCGGATGATCGCCTCGATTCTCGGCATATAGCTGCTGTATTCCTGATAGGTGTCGATCAGAACGATATTGTTGTTCACCACGATACCGGCCAGGGCCACGATGCCGGTCCCGGTCATGATGATCGAGAAGGGCTGTTCCATCACGATCATGCCGATCAGAACCCCGGTGGTGGACAGAACAACCGCCAGCAGCACGAGAACTGAATTGTAGAACGAGTTGAACTGCGCCAGCAGGATCACGAACATAAGCCCCAGGGCGCCCATGAACGCGTTCACCAGGAAGGCGCCGGATTCTTCCTGCTCTTCCTGATCACCAGTCCATTCCCAGCTGATCGCGTTGGCGAACGGGCCGGTTTCCAGCCATTCCGTCAGCACCGCAATACGCTCGTTCGGGTTGATCAGCGCAAACTGAGCATCCCCGTCTTCGATTGCGCTGCGCAGCTGGTCGACACTTTCTGCGCCGGTCAGTTGAACCAGTTCATATGACTTTCCACCCGTACCATTCAGAACGGTGCCGGTCGGTGTGTAGCCTTCCGTCACTTCACGCATGACGGCCAGCCGCACCTGTTTTCCATCGGGGCCTTCGGTCACAACCTTGCTCAGCCCCGGTTCGACATCCGCTTTGACGTCGTAGTATCGCTGCTGGTCGACGCGGTTGATCTCGGCCAGCTTGGCCACGGGTTTGCGCGTTACGAAGTTCGACAAGGGCACCAAACCGTCCGGGGTACGGACCTTGAGTGTATCCAGTGTCGACAAAACGCGGTCTTCTTCGGGCAGGCGAACGCGAATTTCGATCTCTTCGTCATTGCTGTCCGGGCGCATCTCGCCCAGCAATATGCCGCGCGTGACCAACTGGACCATGGCGCCGACGGTTGCCACGTCGGCTCCGAACCGACCGGCCTTGGCGACATCCACGTCAATCTGCCAGTCGATGCCGGGCAGAGGCAGGGTATCTTCGGTCTTGATCAGGCCCGGCGTGGTGTCGAAAACCTCGCGGGCGGTGATCGCTGCCGAGGTCAGGTCTTCCCACCCGTCACCCTTGATGCGCAGATGCACAGGCTTGGCCGAAGCAGGGCCTTGCTCCAACGGCAAAATCTCGACGATGATGCCGGGGATCGTTGCAAGTTGGGTATTCAGCTCATCAATCACGAAGTCGCCATCATATTCGGGCGCCACGAAGTGCCGTTCGAACAGGCCCCACAGGGCCGATTCCGAAACGTTGGGGCGGTCTTCCCAAGGGATGATTTCGAACTGAACCCGGCCCACTGTATCGGCCGGCGCCTGAGCGCCACCGTTATTCTGGTTCAGGCCACCTTCGCCCGCAAAGGCAAAGACGTTGATGACCGCAGGGTGAGTTCCGATGATCTCTTCGGCGGCAAGAACCATCGCGTCTTTTTCCGCCAGGGAAAGGTTCCCGCGGGCACGCACATATGCGGTGGCCTGTTCAGGTTCGCTTTCCACGAAGAATTCAACCCCGCGGGATTCCTGAGGAAACCAGACGAAGGCCACGAAATACACCGCCGTGAAAACCGTCAGCAGGGAAACGATCGGCATGATCGGATTGCCGACAAGGAACCGAACGACGTGGCCAAAAAACGTGTGTTCGTCCGCTGTATGAACGTGGTCCTCTTCGGCGCGTTCCATTTTGGCCGCGCTCAGGGTTACGGACCCGGCAAACGCCCCGAACAGGAACAGCAGCGCCCCGGCGATCGAGCCACCGGGCAGCAGGTAGTTGGGGTTCAGAACCTGCATCGCACCCAGAAAGATCATGTACAGCGACGGCGGCACCATCAGCACCCGGACCCACCATGGCGTGCGCGCCCGCAACCAGGTCGAAGACCGATCGAAGAGGCGGCTCAGGCGGCCGGACACACCGCCCATGACCGGCAGATAGATCAGCGCCACGATCAGCGACGCCGACAGAACGAAGATCAGCGTGACCGGCAGCATTCCCATGAACTCACCGGGAATACCGGGCCAGAACAACATGGGCAGGAACGCACACAGCGTCGTCGCGGTCGAGGACACGATGGGCCAGAACATGCGCTGGGCGGCCTCGACATAGGCGTGCATCGGGCCCACGCCTTCCTTGATGCGTTTGTCTGCGTATTCCACCACGACGATGGCGCCATCCACCAGCATCCCCACCGCCAGGATGAGGCCGAACATCACGATGTTCGAGATGCTGACACCCATGACCGCCAGAAACGCAAAACACAGCAGGAACGAGGTCGGGATCGCAAAACCGACCAGCAGGGCGGCCCGCGTACCCAACGAGGCAAGAACCACGATCATCACCAGCGCAATCGCGGTCAATACCGAGCCTTCAAGCTGGCTGACCATCGAGCCGACGATGCGGCTCTGGTCGTTCGATGTACCCAGATCAACCGCCGCCTGAAGCTCGGGCGGCCACTTGGTCTTTGCATGCGCAATGGTTTCCTTCACCTGCGCGACGGTGTCGATCAGGTTATAGCCCTTGCGCTTGACCACCTGCAACGCGACGGTCGGTTCACCGTTGAAACGGGCCGTCCCTTCGCGGTCTTCGAAAGTGTAGTTGATCTGTGCCAGTTCCCCCAAGGTGACGACCCGATCACCGTTGACCTTGATGGGCAGGCCGTAAACATCCTGTGCGGTTTTGAACGACGACGGTATCTTGACCGAGAAGGTGCCCTGCGCGGTTTCAACTTCACCGGCTGCAATCAACTGGTTGTTGTTCCGTACCACGTTGATCAGCTCGTCCGCCGTCACGTTGTAGGCTTCAAGCCGCAGCGGGTCGATCACGACCTCCAGCATCTCGTCGCGATTGCCTGCGATACCGGCTTCGAGAACGGAATCCAGAGCCTCAAGATCGTCCTGTAGATCCTTGGCGACACGGGCCATCGTGCGTTCGGGAACGGGACCGGTCAGGTTCACGATGACGATCGGGAATTCGGAAAAGTTGATCTCGGTCAGGGAATATTGTTCTGCGCCTTCGGGAAAGTCCGCCTGAGCTGTGTTCATCGCGTCACGCACATCGGCCATGATCGCGGTCTTGTCCCAACCGAAGTCAAATTCCAGCGCGACCCCCGCATAGTTTTCGGCAGCGGTCGATGTCATTTCCTTGAGCCCGTCGAGATCCGCCAGTTCGGTCTCCATCGGCTTGATCAGCAGGTTTTCGGAATCCTCTGCGGAAATCCCGGGAAACTGCACGGATACAAACAGGGCAGGGATTTCGATATCCGGCTCGCCTTCTTTCGGAAGCGAGACATAGGCAAATCCGCCGATAACCAGCGAAATCGCGATAAATGCCAACACCATGCGGGCTCGATCAGCGGCCCATGCGACAACACCGGTCATTGTGACGCTTCCCGATAAGTCGGCGCTACGGTCACACCGCGTGTCACGAACTCTTGTCCGACAATGATTATGTCGGCTGTTTCGGGGAGACCGTCGACCCAGACACCCTCGGCCGTGTCACGCAGAATGCGGACAGGCAGGAAATCCACCACATTGCCGGTGCCGACAGTACGCACCCCCAATTGACCCTCGTTGCTTAGGGTCAGGGCGGATTGCGGCAGCAGATGTGCCTTTGTGCCTTCGGCTGCGATGCTGATGGTCGCGGTCTGACCGTCGCGAATGGTCAGATCCGGGTTCGGAACCGTGATTTCAACTTCGAACGTGCGCGTTGTTTCATCAGCCGACCGGCTGAGGAACGTGACGCGGCCGCCAAGCTGCCGACCGGTGACCAGCGTTGCCGATGCCTCGGACCCCACCTGAACACGGTTGACTTCGGTTTCCGGCACGAACCCGACCAGTTTGATCGGATCAAGCTGAATCACGGTTGCGCACAGCGATCCGGGCTGCATCAGGCTGCCCAATTCTGCGGTGTCGCTTTCCAGCAGGCCCTTGAACGGGGCTTTGATGGTCAGGCGTCCGACCTCTCGCTGCGCGGCTTCAACTGCGGCTGCGGCTGCTTCGATTCCGGCCCGGGTCGCCTCCAGCTCGGCTTCGGCGGATTTTACACCTGCTTTGGCAGCGCTCATCGCAGCCTCGCTGGAAATTCGGCGGGTTTCCGAAGCAAACCCGGTTTCCGCCAGTTTGCGCGAAGCCGTCAGATTGATTTCGGCCTCGGCCACACGGGCATGCGCCTCTTGCAAGCGGGCTTCAGCCTCGGGAATGCGGCTTTCGGCTTCGAGTTTTCCGGCCAGCGCCTCGGCCAGTTGCGCCGGGCGCGTGCCGGGGTCGAGTTCACACAGAACATCCCCGGCCTCGACAAAGGCACCTTTGCGCTTGGGTTCCGAGATGACCGTGGATGTAGTTTCAGACAAAACCTCGACCTGCCGGTTCGCCTTGGTTTGTCCTCGCAGCAGAACCGCACTGTCAATTTCGCGCGCCTGCGAACGCAGGGCGACCACGCCAACGGCATCAATATCGGTCTCGTCGGATTCGACGGCTTCGGTCTGTACCGCTTCTTCCGCTTCGCCACGTCCGGCGAAAGCAAACAAAGAGTCGCGCTCAAAAACAAGAAAATACAACGCAACAATAACCAGAAGGGCGTTGATGAAAGAAATCAAACGCATTCAGTGTTTCTCCTAGAATTCGGTGCCAACAAAAGCGGGGCCGTCTTGGTATGAAATGGGGCGTCGGCTGTGTAATTTCTACACTAAACTGAATAGTTCGGTTTAGTTTTTTTCGCAAGTGAGAAGCCAAGCGGTGAAAATGCGCAAAATCGGACCCTTGGCTTGGCGTTGGTGCCGGGGTATGACATGGCGCACTTATGCAAGACACACAGCCCAGGGGGCAGGAATGAGCGACACCGACAGTTTCATTGATGAGGTCACGGAAGAGGTACGCCGTGATCGGATGTATCTGCTGCTGCGCCGCTGGGGTTGGGTTGGTGTGGCGGCGGTCGCGCTGATTGTCGGCGGGGCGGCGTTCAATGAATACCGCAAATCCCGCGATACGGCGCAGGCGCAGGATCTGGGTGACTCGATTCTGGCGGCTCTGTCGGAAAACGATTCTGATGCACGGGCGGCCGGTTTGCGGGAAACCGAGGCGCAGTCGCCGGGCGGGAATGCTGTTCTGAACATGCTGCTGTCTGCGTCTCAGCTTGAAGCGGGATCGCGCGAAGAGGCGGTCAACAGTCTGAACGCGGTTGCCGTGCAGGGGGATTTGCCCGAGATCTATCGCGCGATCGCAAGCTTCAAGGCGCTGTTGTTGCAAAGCGACACCTTGCCCGCCGCTGACCGTCGACAGCAGTTCGAAGCGCTGGCGGCGCCGGGTGCGCCCCTTCGACTGCTGGCCGAGGAGCAACTGGCCCTGATCGACGTGTCCGAGGGCAATGTCGATGCGGCACTGGACCGCTTGCAGGCGCTGCGTCAGGACGCCGAGGTCGGTATTGATCTGCAACAACGTGCGGCCCAACTGATAGTTGCATTGGGCGGCGAACCCGAGCCATTGGTGGCACAGCAGGGCTGACCAGGCGGGACAAAAGACTTAATGACAGGCGAGTTCGGAACATCATGGTAACAAGACTAATTTCCCGCGCGGGATTGCCGGTTGCGGCACTGGCTTTGACCGCATTGACCGCCTGTGAACCCCCTGAAGCGATCTTGCCCGGAGAACGTGAAGACATCCGTCCGGCGTCTGATCTGGAAACAGTGGAAAAGAGCGGCTCTCAGCCCATCAGCCTGCCAGCTCAAAAAGCGAATGCCAGCTGGCCGCAAAGCCCGGGGACGGCTGCTTACCGAACCACGAACGCAGCACTGCGTGGCACGCCACAGCGGGTCTGGTCTGTGTCGATCGGGCAGGGCGACTCGCGCAAGCAACGTATCACCGCCGAACCGGTGGTTGCGGGCGGGTTGATCTATACACTGGATGCGGGGGCGACGGTGTCAGCGGTCACGCCGCAGGGTCAGTTGGCCTGGGATACCGATCTGGTTCCGCCAAGCGACGGTGATGCAGACGCCACCGGTGGCGGCCTGGCCTATTCGAACGGCGTTCTCTACGTGTCGTCCGGGTTCGGGCGACTGACCGCATTGGATGCAAAAACGGGCGCCGTGCGGTGGCAGAAGCGATTGGACGCAACCGGAAGCGGCTCTCCGATGGTAAATGACGGGTTGTTGTACCTTGTCGCGGGGGACGAAACCGGGTGGACCATCAACACCAAGGACGGGCGTATCGCCTGGCAAATCGAAGGCACGCCCAGCGTCGGTAACGTTCTGGGCGCACCGGCACCGGTGATTGCCTCGGACCTGGCAGTGTTTGCATTCGGGTCCGGCGATGTTGCGGCCACCTTCCGCCGTGGGGGCATCCGTCGCTGGAATGCGTCGGTCGCAGGCGGGCGGCGGGGACGGGCCGCCGCGCAGATCGTTGACGTGACCGGCAGTCCGATGGTTGTCGGAAACACAATCTATATCGGCAACCATTCTGGCCGGACCGTTGCCTTTGACGCCGCCACCGGTGAACGCCGCTGGACCGCCGATGAAGGTGCGGTTGATACGGTCTGGCCCGCAGGCAACAGCATCTTCCTGATCAGTGACCGCAGTCAGCTGGTGCGCTTGAATGCGGCCGATGGCTCGGTCATCTGGGCGCAGGATCTGCCAAGCTTTGTCAAGGACAAGCGAGGCCGCCGTGGTCCGATCTTTGCACATTACGGTCCGATCCTGGCCGGAGGCCGTATTGTGATTGCGTCCAATGACGGGTATCTGCGCTTCTTCAATCCGGTTAACGGGGCACTGGTTCACCAGGTCGAAGTTCCCGGAGGTGCAACTACGGCTCCGGTTGTTGCCGGGCAAACGCTGTATGTCGTTTCCTCCAAGGGAGATCTACACGCTTTCCGTTGACGGCAAGATGCGCTAAAGGGCGCTTCTTGAGTCTTGAAAGTTGAGTATCATGTCGCTGACCCTCGCCATCGTGGGGCGCCCGAATGTGGGCAAATCCACCCTGTTCAACCGCCTTGTGGGCAAACGTCTGGCCCTGGTCGACGACCAGCCCGGCGTGACGCGCGACCTGCGCGAAGGCGAAGGGCGTCTGGGCGATCTGCGCTTTACCGTGATTGATACGGCGGGTCTTGAGGACGCGACGGATGACAGCCTTCAGGGGCGGATGCGCCGTCTGACGGAACGTGCCGTGGACATGGCTGATGTCTGCCTGTTCATGATCGACGCGCGCGTGGGTGTGACACCAACGGATGAAATGTTCGCGGAGATCCTGCGCAAACGGTCCAAGCACGTGATCCTTGCGGCCAACAAGGCCGAAGGCAATGCTGCGGATGCGGGTGTTCTGGAAGCTTACAACCTTGGTCTGGGTGAACCGGTCCGCTTGTCGGGCGAACATGGTGAAGGGATGACGGACCTCTATGCGCAGCTGATGCCTCTGGCAGACGCGGCAGAGGAAAAACAAGTCGAGGAAGCCCCGCAAACGGACATTGAACTGGACGAAGACGGTGAGGGCGAGACGCCGCTGATCACCGCAGCCAAGCCCTTGCAGGTTGCGGTGGTGGGGCGTCCGAATGCGGGCAAATCCACCTTGATCAACAAGATCATCGGCGAAGACCGTCTGTTGACCGGGCCAGAGGCCGGGATCACGCGTGACGCAATCAGCTTGCGAATCGACTGGGCTGACCCAGACGGCCAAAGCACGCCGATGCGGATCTTTGACACCGCAGGGATGCGCAAGAAAGCAAAAGTACAGGAAAAGCTGGAAAAGCTTTCCGTGTCCGACGGCCTGCGCGCGGTAAAATTTGCCGAGGTCGTCGTTGTGTTGCTGGACGCCGCGATCCCGTTTGAACAGCAAGATCTGCGGATTGCCGATTTGGCCGAGCGTGAAGGCCGGGCCGTTGTCGTCGCCGTCAACAAATGGGACATCGAAGACAACAAGCAGGAAAAGCTGCGCGAGTTGAAAGAGTCGTTTGACCGGCTGCTGCCGCAACTTCGCGGCGCGCCGCTGATCACGGTTTCCGCCAAGACGGGCCGGGGACTGGAGCGTTTGCGCGACGCGATCCTGCGCGCCCATGACGTCTGGAACCGCCGGGTGCCGACTGCCGCTCTGAACCGCTGGCTGACGGCTATGCTGGAACAACACCCGCCGCCAGCCCCACAGGGACGCCGGATCAAACTGCGCTACATGACGCAGGCCAAGACCCGACCTCCGGGGTTTGTGGTGATGTGTTCGCATCCCGACAAAATGCCTGAAAGCTATACCCGTTACTTGGTGAACGGTTTACGGCAGGATTTCGACATGCCCGGAACACCGATCCGCCTGACGCTGCGCGGGCAGGGGGACAAGAACCCCTACAAGGGTCGGCGCAAGAAAAACGCGGGCGCATTGGCCAAGCATCTGAAGGGGCGCGGGTAAACTACGCACCAGAATCAGGGCTTTGATGACACAGGCGGACTGACTCAATCGTGCCCAAGTACGAATGCGCGGTTCGCTTCTGCGGCATTGGCGATACCCTCTGACGTCCCATTGCCCTGTTCAATGGCCGTCGCCAGTTCGGTCGCGGCTGAACCTGTCGTAAAGATCGATGCAATTCGCGTCCGACCTCCGAAAAGACCTTTGGAAGCGTCGGCATTGTCATAGGTCAGGTCAAATGTCGAAACCAAACTGACCGCCTCATCATTGGGTCGTTTGTTTTGATCGCGCGATATGGGCGGAACCAGCGTTGTCACGCGGCGCTGTACACCTGCATTGACCTCGACGGGCAGCGCCTTGGCGGGATCAGAGCGCAAGGCGATGTTCACGCCGCTGCGTTCCCCATAGACCAAACTGCGATCCTGAATCGAGGTGCAGCCGACAAGGCCAAAGCCCCCGATTGCCAGGAGGATGATCCAAGAAAGTCTTGGGTTGTCAGCCATTGCCATTTCCTCCGGTCGATTGGTTGTCATTGCCCTGTTCATTGCCGGTGTCCTTGTCTTTTCCCTCTTTGTCTTCACCGCAGGTGACCAGTCTCGCGGCACCATCGGTTCGGTTTTTTGTTCCAAGCGTCTTTGCAAGTTTGTTTGCGGCGTCTCCGGTGGAAATGACGTCTGAGTATCGGGTCAAGAAAATGCTCTTGGTTTCCATCCGTGTGCAGCCGAATACGGCCATAGCCTCGCGATCTGTGCGCGATGTGCCGTCGGGACCGACCTTGCCTGGTTCAATCACGGGAACCACGGCAGCGAAATCTCTGTCATAACCGATCACAACCTGGCCTTGCTGCCGATTGGCGCTGACGGCGGCATTGATACCGACAACTGTATCATGCGCGACATAAAGCGTATCGCCACATCCCCAAACACTGCTTAACCCAAACAAAATAAATAATTTTTTCACGTCCCCGTCTCCTTCGTGCACAGAGTGTCATCCTGTTGATCAACGCTGGTTGCCGACAGGTCAGTCAGATCCAGATGCAGGCTGCGGGAGATTTCGGCGCCCTGTGGCACATCCACCAGAACAGCGGCCTGATGGCGGCCAAGGGTCAGGCCGCTCCATCTGCGGCCAAGGGCGATCTCCAGCCCTGTCGTGTCTGTCACGGATGCTGCAAGAGTTTGGTTTTTGATCAGTGCCTGACGGTCTGTCAGCCTTGCCGGGCCATCTTCGCAATTTCCGGCAAACACCAGAACCTCGTGATAGATGCCCAAGCTGAAGATTGCCGTGCCGCGCATCGTAGCAACATGCAGCCCGCGACCGCGCAGCTAGTGCACAATTGCATTGCCAGTCACGATGGCGGCTGAAGATGAGGTGCCGAAACCGTTATAAGAGCACCCAGCAAGCGAGGCGCAGAACAATGGCGCCAATGGCAATATATTTCTCGAATAAGTCAATCAACATGCCTTAAAATACTGCTTCTTACTCTGACTGGAAGTTTCCCAAGCGTCAACTCAAAGGGAGGTTTTCGAATACTGCTGAAGCGTTCCGCGACATTGCGGGGCTGTTTTCCCGGGCGCTTCCCACTTGCCAGGGCGCGTTATTCGGCGCTGGTGATCGTCACGCAAGCGCGTAACTGCGCCAATTTTCAGCGTTTTCGCTCTGAGGGCGTGACAGCCCCTGTTCTGCGCGCTAGCATTCACGTGTGTGCATCTGTCAGCACATGCATTGCCTGCACGCGGTCAAGCCGCGCCTGGATTTTTAACAGATTAAAACAGGGCCATCGTGGGGAGCGGACTGGATGGATCTGAGGGAATACACAAGACACTACGCAGTTCAGGACAACAGATTGGCTGCACTGAGCTATTTTGGCACGTTCGCGGTGTATTTCGCATCGCTGTCTCTGGCGATCGTGTTCGTGGACCGCTGGTACATCATGATCCCGGCCGGGATCGTCTTCGCCTTTTCGGCGGTACGCCTTTATGTGCTGCAACATGATTGCGGGCACCATTCGCTGTTTGAAACGCGAATGCAGAACGAATGGGCAGGGCATGGTCTTTCGCCATTCACCTTTGCACCGTTCGAGGTGATGAAACAGAACCACAATCTGCACCACGCTGGGATCGGAAACCTCGAGCATCGTGAGACCGGTGAAATTCACACGATGACATTGCGGGAATGGCAGGACGCGGACTGGAAAACCCGTTTGTTTTACAGGTTGTATCGAAACCCTTTCATCCTGGTGCCGGTCGGTGCGCTGTTCACATATTTCATTCGCTATCGCTGGCCCAAGAACACTGTTCGTTTCGGTGTCGCAGGCGTCTTGCTGCACAATGCATCGATCATCGTATTTTTGGGCCTGTTGTACCTGGTGGCGGGCATGACCGGTATTCTGGTCTGGCTGGTGTTTTCGTTTCTGGGCGGAATGCTGGGTGTGTTTCTCGTGTATCTGCAACACAATTTTGAAGATACCTATTGGGATCGCCGTCCTGACCTGAACCCGCAGACCGCAGCGTTGCATGGATCTTCCGCACTGGATTTCGGATGGTGGTTCGATACCGCCGTCGCCTGTATCACGTTACATGACATCCACCATTACAACGCGCGTATCCCATCGTATCGGTTGCGGGCCTGCCACTATAATCTGCCGCCTGAATTCACGCCTCGTCGGATCAAGTTCCCCGAGGCTGTAGCGGCATTGAACCTCAAGCTTTGGGATGAGGATGCGAAACGCCTCGTGCCATTCCCGAAAAATGACCGAACCGCTGGGTTGGCGCATAGCTGATCCATTTGTTCCGAGAAGGCAAGTGCTGAACTTGCGGATATGCATATCCAGTGTATATGCGATGAGGCAGGGCGATGGAGAAAGGACCTTTGGATGACTGTAGTGACCGACGTAAAAGGTGTGGGAGAGGCGCTGAAAAAAGCCCTTGCAGCCAATGGCTTTAAGACCGCAGAAGCGATAGCGAAGGCGTCACCCGCAGATCTGGTCAAGGTTCCTCGGGTCGGTGAGAGCCGCGCCGCCCTATTGATCGAAGCCGCAAAAGCGGCAATAGCCGCAACGCTTGCCGCCGGTAAGTCTGGCGCGCGCAAGGCGCCGGCACGAAAGCCAGCGGCACGGAAACCAGCAACCGCAAAACCAGCCGCCCGAAAGCCGGCGACACGAAAAGCCGCCCCGCGCAAGACCGTGGCCGCTGTAGCGGCAGAAAAACGGGCGGAAGAAGCTGCACGCAAAGCGGCAGAAGAACAAGCGGCGGCCGAAAAAGCCGAAGCCGCAGCCAAGAAAAAGGCCAAGGCCAAGGCGAAAGCTGAAAAAGCCGCCAAGAAACGCAAAGAAATGGAAGCCGCGTTTTCCAAGGCCAAGGATAAGGTGAAAGCAAAGTCCAAGAAGGACAAAAAATCGAAAAAGGACGAAAAGAAAAAAGACGCCAAGAAGGGCAAAAAAGACGCCGAGAAAGGCAAGAAAAAAAGTGACAAGAAGAAAGATAGCAAGAAGGACAAGAAAAAGGCGAAGAAGTAAATTCCTTCGCCCCGTCTTGCATTGTGAACCGGCGCCTCATGGTGCCGGTTTCGTTTTTCAGGCTAGTGTGCCGTCCAGTTGCAGGGTCAGTTTGCCGCCCAGATAGGGGCTCAGGACTTCGGGCAGGGTCACGGTGCCGTCCGCGTTCTGGCCATTTTCCAGCACGGCAATCAGGCAACGCCCAACAGCCAAACCCGAACCGTTCAGCGTATGGACGTATTCCGGCTTGCCGCCACCTTCGGGGCGGAACCTAGAGTTCATGCGGCGGGCCTGGAAATCACCGCATGTCGAAACCGAGCTGATCTCGCGATAGGTGTCCTGACCGGGTAACCAGGCCTCGATATCATAGGTGCGGCGGGCGCCAAAGCCCATGTCACCGGTACACAGGATGACAGTGCGGTAAGGAATGCCCAGCTTTTCCAGAATGCCCTCGGCGCAGCGCAGCATGCGCTTTTGTTCTTCATCCGATTTGTCCGGATGCGTGATCGAAACCATCTCGACCTTTTCGAACTGGTGCTGCCGCAACATCCCGCGGGTGTCTTTGCCCGCGGATCCGGCCTCGGACCGGAAGCACAGGGAATGCGCGGTGTAGCGTCGGGGCAGATAGCTTTCCTCGATCAAACTGTCGTTGACGATATTGGTCAGCGACACTTCGGAGGTCGGGATAAGCCACCAGCCTTCGCGGGTCTGATAGCTGTCTTCGCCAAATTTCGGCAATTGGCCGGTGCCCTGCATCATCTCGGACAGAACCAGAACCGGGCCATTCACCTCGGTCAGCCCGTTTTCGGTGATATGCGTATCCAGCATGAACTGCGCCAAAGCGCGATGAATACGGGCGACGCCACCGGACAGCAGCACAAATCGCGAACCCGAGAGTTTGGCTGCGGTTTCGAAATCCATGCCTTGCTGAACGGCTTCGATCTCGAAGTGTTCCTTGGGCGCAAAATCCAGCTCAAGCGGTGTGCCCCAGCGGCTGATCTCGACATTGTCGTTTTCATCCACGCCATCCGGCACATCCTCGGCGGGCAGATTTGCGATCCGGATCAACTGATCCGTCAGCAGGGCATCCAGATCCTTGGCCTCGGTCTGCATCCGCGCGATTTCGGCTTTTTTCTCGGCAACCAGCGCGCGCAGGCGTTCGAATTCGGCTTCGTCGCCTCGAGCTTTGGCAGCCCCGACTTCCTTGGACGCCTTGTTCTGTTCGGCTTGCGCTGTTTCGGCCGCCAGAATCTTGGCGCGGCGGCTTTCGTCCAGCCTGAGCACATCTGACGACACCGGCGCGTCCCCACGGCGCGCTAAAGCGGCGTCGAAAGCGGCAGGGTTTTCGCGAATGGCGCGGATGTCGTGCATGTCTCAGATCCTTGAATGCGTGAATCACTGAAACCGCTTATGCACCATCTGTGGGGCAGGGTGTAGCGCCGGTTACGACTTATCCGCTTCCTCGTGCGATTCATGTGCCAGATGTCCATCCCATTCATCCGCCGGGATTTTTGGTTCTGGCGGATCAGCCATGTAAGATGGCGTCATGATCTGCACTTTGTTCTCGTTGAAAACGGCGACAATGTTGCGATGCAGGTCCGAGCGGATTTTGGGAATGATGCTGCCGCGGGTGGTGTAACCGTTGATCTGATAATTGATGGCGTAGTCGGCCAGCGCCGTCCACAGTACGAAAGGTTCAGGTTTGGCCTTGATGCCCTTGGTGCGGTTGGCCGCCTCGATCAGCATTGCTTCGACCTTTTCGGGCGGTTCTTCATATCCGATGCCAACCGTCGTGTGCAGCAGCAACCCACTGCCATCGGTTTTCTTCGAGAAATTCACAACGTCCGAATTCATCAATTGAGCGTTCGGGATCGAAATCAGCTCGTTCTTGATGGATTTCAGATGCGTCTCCATCAGTTTGATCTGAACCACGTCGCCGATATGGTCCCCGATCTGAATGCGGTCGCCAATTGACGTGGAGCGGCGATAGATCACGAAAAGCCCCGCCAGCATGTTGGACACGACCGAGTTGGCACCCAGCGACAGCATGGCGCCGACCAGAATGGTCAGACCCTGGAAGGCGGCCGAATCCGAACCGGGAATGTAGGGAACGGCAAAGACGAGCGCGATCAGAATCACGATAACCCGAGCGATGTTGAACGTCGGATTGACCCAGTGTTTTTCAAAATCGCCCATTTCGAACGAACCGGCTTCGACCGCGTCGAAGAACACGCGCATGCCCTTGATTATGTACAACGTGACCCATGCGATCAGGCTGAGCATAATCAGGTTTGGGATATAGCTGAGTATTCCCTTGAATATCAGCAGTACCGGTTCTGTCAGATAGGTCAGCAGCAGTTGCGCGAAATAGCGTGTTTCCGCAAAGGCCAGTAGAACGAAGGACAGGTAGTAGTAGAAGCCGAGAAAGAAGATGACCAACAGGGCAAAATTCAGCCCGTATCGGATCAGGGCGGCGATTGCTTCGGCCTGAACGCTTTTGGCCGTCGCCGTTTCGACATCCTTCAAATAACGCTTTACTAGTTTCAGAGTGCGCCGCCTGATCCGCCGGTGAAGCCAAAGGATAACCAGCACGAAGACGACAAAGCCTAAGGTCCATCCAGCGGCCTCAATCGCTCCGGATACCCGGGCTTGATCTGTACGGTTGGAGCGGTAGGCAAGGATGGCCTCTTCGATGGCCTGACCATGCAGTAAGCCGAGGACGTCCAGCTCCATCTGATCCAGTTCGGCGTCTGCAAGCGTCACGATCGATACGATTTCACCGTCGGCGCGAATGCGTATGCCTAGGTCGGTTTCTTCAAAGGTGATGTCGACGGTGGGGCTTTCAGAGGCTTCGGCCACCTCAATAATCTTGTTCTGCACGCTTTCGGCACGTTCCGGCGCGGGCAGAGCGCTGGAGCCGCGCAGGAAGAACAACATGTCGCCGTCCACGATGACGGGCGCCTTGAAACTTTCGGTTTCTTCCGCCTCGGGTTCGGAGGCTTCGGCAGGCAATTCCTGGGCCTTCACCGGCGCGGCCAGACACAGGATCAAGCTCAGCAAGGACAGCAAAAGCGTCAACGATTGGAATGGTTTGTATCTAGCTCTCATTGCCCCCCCTGATGTTCGACTATAGCCAATTTGAAATACCTGCATAGGACATATCTGCAACGATTTACCGGTTCGTGTGGCACCTTTCTCAGGTTGCGGCCGATCACATGACCACCTTTGCTTGCAAACACGCATTTCAAAGCATAGGTTCCGGCAAAATTTGCGGAACGGTGCCGCAAGATCTGAACAAAGGAATATCCCATGGAAGGTGGCGCAATCGCCCAGTTTCTCCCGCTTATCCTGATCTTTGCGATCATGTATTTCCTGCTGATCCGTCCGCAGCAGAAGAAAATGAAGGAACATCAGGCCATGGTGGATGCCGTGCGCCGGGGGGATCAGGTTGTCACCCAGGGCGGGCTGATCGGCAAAGTGTCGAAGGTCAAGGAAGGCGATAACGAGATCGAAGTCGAGATCGCCGAAGGTGTCAAAGTGCGTGTGGTCAAATCGACCATCGCCCAGGTTCTGAACAAAACCGAACCCGCGAAATAACACCACCTTACAAATCCTTGAAAAGGCAGGGTAATGCTGCACATTGATACCTGGAAGCGGGTTCTGATCTGGCTGGTCTGCGTGACTGGCCTGATCATGGCCCTGCCAAATGCGTTTTACACACGGGTCGAGCAATCAAACGACGCCAAAGCCGCGATCGAGCTGGGCGTGGATACGCCCGAGTTGCAGGTCGAGGCGGGGCAATGGCCGAACTGGCTGCCCTCGTCGCTGGTCAATCTGGGCCTTGACCTGCGCGGCGGTGCACATCTGTTGGCCGAAGTTCAGGTGCAGGACGTCTACGAATCCCGGATGGAGGCGATGTGGCCAGATATCCGTGACGCCCTGCGCGATGAGCGCTCGACCGTCGGGACGGTCCGCCGTCAGGAATCGGCCCCAGATGAGATTCGCGTGCGCATCAGCCAGCCTGAGGGCATGGCGCGGGCACTGGAGGTCGTGCGCGGTCTTGCCCGTCAAGTGCAGACCCTGACCGGTGTCGGGGCAACGGATATCGAGGCACGTGCCGAAGGCGACACGATTGTCGTTCAGTTGTCCGAGGCAGAAAAACTGGCCTCAGACGACCGCACAGTGCGTCAATCGTTGGAAATCATCCGCCGCCGGATCGACGAAGTGGGCACCCGAGAGCCGACCATTCAGCGTCAGGGTGCCGATCGTATCCTGATTCAGGTGCCTGGCATCGGCAGCGCGGGTGAGTTGAAAGAGATCATCGGCACGACGGCGCAACTGACCTTTAACCCGGTCGCCGGACGCGGCACCAATCCGGATGCCGTTGCAGGCATCGGCGAAGAAATTGTGCCGTCGATTGACGAAAGCGGTGTTTACTACACCATTGAATCCGCTCCGGTCGTTACCGGAGAGGAACTGGTCGATGCGCAGCCCGCATTCGACCAAAACGGTCGCCCTGCGGTCAATTTCCGGTTCAACACGTCTGGTGCGCGCAAATTCGGGGATTATACCCGCGACAATATCGGAGCCCCCTTTGCCATCGTTCTGGACGACGAGGTAATTTCGGCCCCCGTGATCCAAAGTCATATTCCGGGCGGTTCAGGCATCATCACCGGCAACTTTACGGTTGAGGAAAGCACCAATCTGGCCGTCCTGCTGCGAGCGGGCGCACTGCCTGCCGGCCTGGAATTCCTCGAAGAACGTACCATCGGACCCGAGTTGGGGCAGGACAGTATCGACGCGGGCAAAGTCGCCACAATCGTGGCCTTTGTGGCAGTACTGGTTTTCATGGCGCTCAGCTATGGTCTGTTCGGGATCTTCGCCAACATCGCGCTGATCATCAATGTGGGCCTGTTGTTCGGTCTGCTGTCCATGATCGGAGCAACCCTGACCCTGCCGGGTATCGCGGGGATCGTATTGACAGTCGGTATGGCGGTGGACGCCAACGTGCTGATTTTTGAACGTATCCGCGAGGAACTGAAATCCGCCAAAGGTCCGGCGCGCGCAATCGAACTGGGCTATGAAAAGGCGCTGTCTGCCATTCTGGATGCGAACGTGACCACATTCATCACCGCCGTGATCCTGTTTGCCATGGGCAGTGGCCCGGTGCGCGGCTTTGCAATCACTCTGGGCCTCGGCATTCTGACCTCGGTCTTCACCGCGATCTTCGTGACGCGCCTGATGGTCGTGATGTGGTTCGAACGCCGCCGTCCGAAAACGATCGAGGTTTGACATGAGACTGAAACTCGTACCCCAGAACACCTCGTTCGATTTCTTCAACCGCTGGAAGGTCTGGTTGGGCATTTCCGGCCTGATGATGGTGATTGCCTTCACCTCGTTCATGCTGCAAGGGCTGAATTTCGGTATTGATTTCCGGGGTGGCACGACGATCCGGACGCAAAGCGCGGTCGAGATCGATGTGGGCACATACCGAGATGCCATCGCCCCGCTGGAACTGGGCGATGTGACCATCACCGAGATTTTCGATCCAACCTTTGCGGATGACGAAAACGTTGCGATGATCCGCATCCAGGCGCAGGAAGATGCCGAGGCTGTCGAAGCAGCGACCATCACCGCCGTCGAGGACGCGTTGCAGCAGGTAATACCTGATATTCAGTTCGTCTCCGTAGAATCCGTCGGCCCCAAGGTCTCGGGCGAGTTGATCCAGACCGCCGTCATCGCGGTGGCTTTGGCGATTGGCGCGGTGCTTGTCTATATCTGGCTACGGTTCGAATGGCAGTTTGCGCTGGGTGCCGTGGCGGCACTGGTTCACGATGTGATCCTGACCATCGGCATCTTCTCGGAACTGCAAATCCGGTTTGATCTGGCCATTATCGCGGCCCTTCTGACCATCGTCGGTTATTCGCTGAACGATACCGTGGTCGTTTTCGACCGGGTGCGAGAGAATCTGCGGAAGTACAAAAAGAAAGACCTCAAAGAGGTGCTGAACATTTCGATCAACGAGACGCTCAGCCGGACGGTGATGACCTCGGTCACGACGTTGCTGGCGTTGATCTCACTTTATGTTCTGGGCGGCGATGTGATCCGCGGCTTCGTGTTCGCGATGATCTGGGGCGTGATCGTGGGCACTTATTCATCGGTCTTCGTCGCTTCGACCATCCTGTTGTGGCTGGGGGTCAAGCGCGACTGGTCCAAGCCGTCGAACACGGCGGGCAACCAGTTTGCCAATATTGATGCCTGAGGCGTTGCAACAGGCCTTGTCCCTGCCGGGGCTGGGTTGGTTGGTTCTTACCATCGGAGCCGCGGGACTTGTCCGCGGCTTCACTGGTTTTGGCACCGCGATGATCTTTGTTCCGGTGGCCACTCAATTTCTGCCGATTGCCGATGTCGTCTTTCTGATGGCAGCCACCGGGATCGTATCGACCTTTGCGCTGGCGCCGCAGGCATGGCGTGAATGCGACAAGACCGAAATCAGCACTTTGGGCGTTGCAGCGGCATTGACCGTGCCGCTTGGCCTTTGGGTCATGGCACAGGCCGACACGGTCGTTCTGCGCTGGATTGCCTGCGGTATCACCGGCGTGACCCTGTTGGCGATCGTCACTGGCTGGCGCTGGCAGGGGCGGCTGGGTGTACCCGGACGGCTGGCCATCGGAGGCAGCGCAGGCGTGATCGGCGGCATGACCGGACTGACCGGCCCGGTCGTTATCGTATTCTATCTGGCCAGCTCTTCAGACGTACGCAAGATTCGTGCCAACACGATCATCTTTCTGGCTTTGCTGGACGTGGCCATCGTCTTCAGCATCCTGATCGGAGGCGCTGCGGATCTGTCGATCCTTTGGATTGTCCTGCTGCTGGGCTTGCCCTATCTGACCACGACACTGATCGGCAAGGCTCTGTTCGATCCAAAGCTCGAACGGATCTATCGCGCTGCGGCTTATTCGGTCATTCTGATAGCAGTCGTGTCCGGCTTGCCGATCCTGGATTGAAGGAGGGAAGAAATGCGCCTGAACCAAGTTACGTTTTCAGATGCCAAACCGGTTGATGGCTATGGCCCCGGTTTTTTTCGCATTGGCGGTGATGTGTTCGAAGGCGCCGTTCTGACGGGCCCCGCAGGACCTGCCACCTGGGGCGGTTACGAAGATGCGCAGCCACTTCTGGAGCTGGCCGATGGAATTGACGTTCTGCTTGTCGGTACGGGCAAAGACATGGCCCACATTCCCCAGTCTTTGCGCACCCAGCTGGAGAGTGCCGGTGTCGGCGTCGAAATCATGAATTCTCCGGCTGCGTGCCGCACCTACAATGTCTTGCTCTCTGAAGGTCGCCGAATAGCGCTTGCTCTGATCCCGGTCTGACGGGATCCCTTCATCTGGCTGAAAATATCCCGGGGTGTGTGAGAGGCTGGCCCCTCACTCGGACCTCTCTGCTCAAAGCTCCCACAACCGAACTGCGGCAAATCCCACCTTTTGCCTTTGATGACATTCCGATAAGCGGGTCTCATGACTCTGATTGTAACCGACCTGTCGATCACCCGTGGTGGCATTCCCGTCCTGGAGCATCTCAGCTTTCAGCTGCCTCCTGGCAAAGCGCTGATTCTGCGTGGGCCGAACGGGATCGGTAAAACGACCCTTCTTCGCACATTGGCCGGGTTGCAGCCGCCGCTGAAGGGTCAGATCCAGGGCGCGGAAGACCAGATTGCATATGCGTCCCATTCGGACGGGCTGAAACCGACGCTGACTGTATCCGAGAACCTGACGTTCTGGGCTTCTGTCTTTGGCACCAACGGCATCCAGACGGCGCTGGACGCGTTCCAGTTGAACGAGCTGGCGGATCGCCATGCAGGGAACCTGTCGGCAGGTCAGAAACGGCGGCTGGGGCTGGCACGCATGCTGGTCACCGGGCGGCCGATCTGGATGCTGGACGAGCCGACCGTTTCTCTGGACAGAAATGCGGTGCAGATGTTCGCCGATGCAGTCCGCGCGCATCTGGGGCAGGGTGGGTCAGCCCTGATCGCGACCCATATCGACCTTGGCCTCGATGGTGAGGTTCTGGACGTCGGCCCGAACAAGGCCAAACCCAAACCCATTGACGATTTCGACGGAGGTTTCCTGTGATCGCCCTTCTGCTGCGCGACCTGAAACTGGCCTTCCGAGCGGGTGGCGGGTTTGGTTTGGGATTGGCCTTTTTCCTGATCGTGACCGTGATGGTGCCGTTTGCAGTGGGGCCACAATCGTCACTGCTGACCACCATCGCGCCGGGTGTGCTCTGGCTGGGGGCGTTGCTGGCCTGCCTGCTGTCTCTTGACCGTCTTCTGGCGCTGGACTGGGAGGACGGATCGCTGGACCTGCTGGCCACGGCGCCGCTGCCGCTGGAATCAGTCGTGACCATTAAGGCGCTGGCCCACTGGCTGACCACAGGCCTGCCTTTGGTTCTGGCCGCACCTTTTCTGGGGGTCCTGCTGAACCTGCCTGCGCAGGGGTTCTTCTGGCTTGTCATCTCGCTGCTGATCGGCACCCCGGCCATGAGCGTGATCGGAACATTCGGTGCTGCCCTGACCGTCGGTCTCAAGCGCGGCGGGTTGCTGTTGTCGCTCTTGGTGCTGCCGCTTTACGTCCCCACCCTGATTTTCGGGGCCGAGGTCGCCCGGCGTGGGGCAACGGGGATGGACGTGCAGACGTCTTTGTTGATGCTGGCGGGGATCACGGCGGCCACCATCGCGTTGTTGCCCTTTGCCAGCGCGGCTGTGTTACGTATCAATCTGCGGTGAACCGCCCCAACTTTGACTGATGTCAATTGAGAATACCCCCAACTCGGACTAGATAGGGCCCATGTCGATAGCAGCCAAAGCCAATGCCCTCTGGGAATACGCCAACCCGCGCAAGTTTCTTGCGACCAGTGAACGTGTCCTGCCGTTTTTCTGGATCGTCTCGATCTTCTGCATCGTCGTCGGGCTGGTCTGGGGGTTCTTCTTCACGCCGGACGACTATAAACAAGGGTCGACGGTCAAGATCATCTATCTGCACGTCCCGGCGGCACTGATGGCGATCAATTGCTGGCTGATGATGTTGGCAACTTCTCTGGTCTGGCTGGTTCGACGTCATCATGTCAGCGCGCTGGCGGCACGGGCGGCTGCGCCGATCGGGATCGTGATGACCTTGATTGCGTTGCTGACCGGGGCGATCTGGGGACAGCCCATGTGGGGCACCTGGTGGGCGTGGGATCCGCGTCTGACGTCGTTTCTGATCCTGTTCCTGTTCTATCTTGGCTATGTCGCATTGTGGGAAGCCATCGAGGATCCGGACACTGCGGCGGACCTGACCTCGGTTCTGTGTCTGGTCGGATCCGTGTTCGCGCTGCTCAGCCGATATGCGGTCAACTTCTGGAACCAGGGCTTGCATCAGGGCGCATCGGTCATGCGCGCGGCAGCCGTGACCGGGGCCGATACGGAAGAGAAAGTCAGCAATATCTACTTCTATCCGCTGTTGCTGTGCATCATCGGATTTGTACTGCTGTTCATCGCTTTGGTGCTGTACCGCACCGGAACTGAAATCCGCGCGCGGCGCATCAAGGCGTTGCAGGCGCGGGAAAGGGTGGGCGGATGATCCCCGATCTTGGAAAATATGCTGACGCGGTTTTGTCGTCTTATGCCGTGTCCATCATACTGCTGGTGGCATTGATCGTGTTCAGCGTAATGCGAGGGCGAAAGGTACGCACTGAAATGGAAAAGATCGAACAAAGGATTTCGCGAAATGGCTAAGATATCGCCCCTGATGATCGCGCCGCCTTTGATTTTTGGCGCTTTCGCCGTGTTGGCCGGGATCGGTATGTTCCGTGAAGACCCCAACGCGTTGCCCTCTGCCCGCGAAGGCCAACCGGCTCCGCCCGTGGTTCTGAGCGAGTTCCCGGAAAAGAAGCTGTTTGATGATGCCACGCTGCGGGATGGAGAGGTCAAGCTGGTAAACTACTGGGCCAGCTGGTGCGCGCCATGCCGTGCCGAGCATCCCAATCTGGAGGCTCTGGCCGCCGAAGGCATCCCGGTCTATGGCGTCAACTACAAAGACCAGTTGGACAACGCCCAAGCCTTTTTGACCGAGCTTGGCGATCCCTACGCCGCGATTGGACGTGATGAGAAAGGTCGCATGGCATTGGATTGGGGCCTTTACGGCGTTCCCGAAACCTATGTGGTTGATGGCGACGGCACGATCATTTTGCGCTTTGCCGGCCCGATTACGCAGCGGGTGATTGAAAACACTCTGCGTCCGGCGTTGGAAAAGGCTGCGGGCGGTTGAGCAATTTGGAAAACGAGGTTTAAGCCGCCTTACAAGCGATAGCCTCCGGTCACGCCCAGGACCTCTCCGGTTACGAATCCCGCCGCGTCCGAGGTCAGAAACCGAACGACCCTGGCGATGTCTTCCGGAGTTCCGATCCGGCCCAGCGCCGTTTCCCTGACGAATAGCGATGTCAGATCGTCAGGGCGGGGGGCTTCGGGGATGTTGATGGCACCCGGTGCAACCGCGTTGACGCGGATTCCGTCCGGGCCAAGCTCTTTTGCCATGGCGCGCGTCCAGAGGTTCAGCGCGGCTTTGCTTGCCCCGTAGGTCGCGGCGTCCCGCGGTGGCAATGTTGCGTTCATCGATGAGATGCTGACGATCGAAGCGCCGCGTTTCAGATGCGGCAATGCCGCAGCAAGCAACGCGGCGGGGGCCAGCACGTTGAGGTCAAGAATGGCGCGATGGTCCGCGGCCTGAAACTGTTGTTTCGGAGTGGAGCGAACAAGACCGGCATTGTTTACGATCACGTCCAGTCGCCCGAAGTGATCAATGACCTTTTCGACCACCCGGGTGGGTTGGTTGTCTTTTGTAAGGTCAGACTGAATCGTCAGAACGTCGCCTTTCAGCAATTCTGAATCGGGGTGGCTGGCCAACCAAGTGAAGGCGACACGGTGATCACCGCGCAGGTCTTCGACTATTGCCCGCCCAATTCCACGGGCACCACCGGTTATCAGTGCTACTTTTTCCATGAACTCAGATGACCGGCAAAGCGCCCGGGATTCAACGTTGATTTTTGCGCTGCCGGAATGCGGTCACTTGCGCAGCAATATCCAGAGCATTGCCGCGATGAACGCGAAGGTGACAAGGTTCATCAATGTGTCTGTGAGATCACCGATCAGCATTGCGTTGGCCCTCCTCTCTGAGCCCGCGGAACAGGCACACCATCAGCAGGACCGAAATGAAGACAAAGGGCAATGCGCCAAGCGAGATGAGGATCTTCACCGAGTCCACGGATCCCGAAAGGATCATTGCAACGCTCAGCAGTCCCAGCAATCCCCCCCAGATCAGACGCACACGCGGCGGTGGGTTCTCGTCCCCGCCCGTCGAGAAGGTGCCCAGAACAAAGGCTGCGCTTACGACGCTGGTCACGATGAACAGAAAGGCGGCCAGTACCGTTGCAAGCGTGGTGATCACGGAAAGTGGAAGTCGGTCGAGCAGGGCGAAGGTCACGCGTTCGATGTTTGTCTGCGTATAGGCCAGCAGTTCGCCCGCACCATTAAGTGCCTCGAACAGGCCAATGCCACCAAAGGCACCGAACCAGAGGATTGAAAACAGCGTGGGGGCGAACAGGACGCCGATCACGAATTCCCGTATCGTGCGACCGCGAGAGATACGCGCGACAAAGACGCCAACGAACGGACCCCAGGCAATCCACCAGACCATGTAGGTAAGGGTCCAGTCGCTGAACCATCTGGTGACGTCATCGCCGAAGAACGTGAAGGTCTGAAATCCCCTGGGGATGACATTGGTGACATAGTCGCCGAACCCCTGAACGATGGTATTCAGAAGGTATTCGGTGGGGCCAAGGACCACCGTGTAGGCAACAAGGCCGATTGCGATCAGCATGGCGGCATTGGACAGGCGCGCCATGCCTTGGCCCAGATCGATCAAGAGTGCCGGGATATACGCAGCAACCATTGCCAGAAACACGACACCAATCAAAAGGGCGCCGACCGTTTCCCGACCGCCCAGCACTGCGATGCCGTCTGCCACCTGAAACACGCCCATGGCCATGGAGCCGCCGACACCAATGGATATGGCGATGATCGCCATGAAGTCCGAAAGCCACCCGACACGTTCAGCCCAGCGTTTGTCGGGAAACAGGTTTTTGATCGGCGCACTGACCATCATCCCCGTACCGCGCCGAAAGCTGAAATAGGCAATGGTCAGCGCGGTGGAGCCATAAATCGCCCAGGCATGCAGCCCCCAATGGAAATTTGTCGCCAGCATCGCCTGCTGCGCCGCGATGAAATCCGGCGCCATGCCGGAGATGAAGTTGAAATGGGTCAGCGGTTCCGCCACCGCCCAAAACAACAGGCCGACGCCCATACCGGCGGAGAACAGCATTGAAATCCATGTGGCGGTGGAAAACTCTGGCTCCTCGTCATCCCGGCCAAGGCGAATATTTCCATAGGGTGAAAACGCCAGAAACAGGCATCCGATCAACATACCCGAAGCGGCGAGCATCACGAACCAGCCGCGGCTGTGGAAGGTCTGCTGGACGATGCCGCTTGCCCAGGTCACCAGACTTTGAATGTCCACGACACCCCATATCCCGATCACGGCAATTACGCTGAGCGAACATACCAGCAGGGCGTTGGGTTTCTTCATGGCGAATGGTTTTCCGTTGACGACCTTGCCCAACAGTTTCAGGTTTTCGAATAAATGACCAGAAAACAAAAAACCCCCGGCGGGTGGCCGGGGGTTTGAATTGCACGCTGTGGTATCGGTTATGATGCCTTCGCAAGATTGCGCAGGACGTAATGCAACACGCCACCGTTTTCGATATATTCAATCTCGGGCGCGGTATCGATACGGCATTTCAGGGTGATGGTCTTTTCGGTTCCATCGCCATAAACGATGGTGCACGGGACTTCCTGTAGCGGCTCGATCGTATCCAGCCCGTGAATCGAAACGGTTTCATCCCCTTTCAGCCCCAGGGTTTTGCGGGTGTCGCCACCTGTAAACTCGAACGGAATGACCCCCATGCCAACAAGGTTCGAACGGTGGATACGCTCAAAGCTCTCGGCGATAACGGCCTTGACGCCCAGCAGCGCCGTGCCCTTGGCCGCCCAGTCGCGGCTTGAGCCCGCGCCATATTGCTCGCCACCGAATACCACCAGCGGGGTGCTGTTCGCCTGATAGGCCATCGAGGCGTCATAAATTGACGTCTGTTCACCGTCCGGGCCTTTGGTGTAACCGCCTTCGACGCCGTCCAGCATCTCGTTCTTGATGCGGATGTTGGCGAAAGTTCCGCGCATCATCACCTCGTGGTTGCCGCGGCGTGAACCATATGAATTGAATTCACGCGGCTGAACCTGACGTTCGATCAGGTACTGGCCTGCGGGCGAGGTCGTTGCGAATGACCCAGCAGGTGAGATGTGGTCGGTCGTGACCATGTCACCCAGAATGGCCAGAACCTTGGCGCCTTCGATGTTGGAAATCGTGCCCGGTTCGGGGCCCATGCCCTGGAAATAGGGCGGGTTCTGGATATATGTCGATGTCGGCGGCCAGTCATAGGTTTCCGCATCGGTGGTTTCGACCGACTGCCATTTCTCGTCCCCTTTGAAGACGTCGGCGTATTTCGACTGGAACGCTTCGCGCGTGACGGTCTGTTCGACCAGTTCCGCGACCTCCTGCTGCGTTGGCCAGAGGTCTTTCATATAGACGTCGTTGCCGTCCTTGTCCTGACCGATCGGTTCGGATGTCAGGTCAATGTCCATGGTGCCTGCCAGGGCGTACACGACGACCAGAGGCGGCGAAGCCAGATAGTTTGCGCGCACGTCGGGCGAGATGCGGCCTTCGAAGTTGCGGTTGCCGGACAAGACCGAAGTGGCGACCAGATCGCCTTCCGCAATGGCCTCCGAGATTTCTTTCTGAATCGGCCCCGAGTTGCCGATACATGTGGTGCAGCCGTATCCGACGAGGTTGAAGCCGATCTTGTCCAGATCCTCCTGAAGGCCCGCGGCCTCGAGGTAAGCGGACACAACCTGCGACCCCGGTGCCAGTGAGGTTTTGACCCAAGGCTTGCGATCCAGCCCCAGCGCGGCTGCCTTACGCGCCACGAGGCCCGCTCCGATCATCACGTAAGGGTTCGACGTGTTGGTGCAGGACGTGATCGAGGCGATCACGACCTTGCCCGATTCCATGCCATAGTTTTCGCCTTTGACCTCGACCTGTTTGCCCATCGGGCGATTGAAGGTCTCGGCCATTTCCTTGGCGAATGCGGCCTTGGCGTCAGTCAGCGCAACATAATCCTGCGGGCGTTTGGGCCCCGAGATTGCCGGAACAATCGTGCCCATATCCAGGGTCAGGGTGTCGGTGTAGATCGGCGCATAGTTTTCATCGCGCCAGAAACCGTTTTCCTTGGCGTAGGCTTCAACCAGCGCGATGCGATCCTCGTCGCGGCCGGTGTTGCGCATGTAGCGCAGCGTTTCGCCGTCAATCGGGAAAAAGCCGCATGTCGCGCCGTATTCCGGGGCCATGTTGGCGATGGTCGCACGGTCGGCCAGCGGCAGACGATCCAGGCCTTCGCCGTAGAATTCGACGAACTTGCCGACAACGCCTTTTTCGCGCAGCATTTCCACGACCTTCAGAACCAGGTCGGTGCCGGTGGTGCCTTCGACCAGATCACCGGTCAGCTCAAAGCCCACGACCTCGGGGATCAGCATCGAGATCGGTTGACCCAGCATCGCGGCCTCGGCCTCGATCCCGCCGACACCCCAGCCCAGCACGGCCATGCCGTTGACCATGGTGGTGTGACTGTCGGTGCCGACCAGCGTGTCGGGATAGGCGACTTCTTCACCGTTCTGGTCGGTGTCGGTCCAGACGGTCTGGGCCAAATATTCAAGGTTCACCTGGTGGCAGATGCCGGTGCCGGGGGGGACAACGCGGAAGTTGTTGAATGCACCCTGACCCCATTTCAGGAACTGGTACCGTTCCATGTTGCGTTCGTATTCACGGTCCACATTCATCTGGAACGCGCGCGGGTTGCCGAATTCGTCGATCATCACCGAATGGTCGATGACCAGATCGACAGGGTTCAGCGGGTTGATCTTTTGCGCGTCGCCGCCCAACGCCTTGATGCCGTCCCGCATCGCGGCCAGATCCACCACGGCGGGAACGCCGGTGAAATCCTGCATCAGTACCCGGGCAGGGCGATAGGCGATTTCACGAGGGTTTTTGCCACCGTTGGCGCCCCATTCGGCAAAAGCCTTGATGTCATCGACCGAGACCGAAAACCCGTCATCCTCGAACCGCAACATGTTTTCCAGAACCACCTTGAGTGCGGCAGGCAGTTTCGAGAAATCGCCCAGACCGGCCTCTTGCGCGGCAGGGATCGAATAATAGGAAATGGATTTACCATTCACGCTCAGACTGCGGCGCGTTTTGGCGTTATCCTGTCCGACTTTGATGGGCATCTGTGGCCTCCCTCTCAAATGACTTGGATATTGGGATTTGCTGAGTGTTATCTGCATCACCAAGCCCCCGTGTTCAAGGCTGAACACGCGCCGAGAGGGAAATTTGTATACTATTGTACACTTTTCGCGGAGGGAATGCGTCAAAGCCTCAAGAAACCTTGATTGGCTGTTGAGTGTCAAAGCAGCTATCCCTGAGATCCAACCGCTCAACCCGAGAGTTCTCATGTTCAGATCCATTGCCTTGACCACCGTGTTTTCCTGCCTTGTGGCGGTACAGGTCGCGGCCGAGGAAGACCCGGTTGTGGTTGAGCTGTTCACGTCTCAGGGGTGTTCATCCTGCCCGCCGGCAGATCGGATCATGCATGATCTGGCCAAGCGCGACGACGTCATAGGGCTGGCTTTGCATGTCGATTACTGGGACTATATCGGGTGGAAGGACGAATACGCAGACCCCGATCATACGCTCCGGCAGCGGGCTTATGCCCGCGAGGGGGGGCGCTCCATGATCTACACCCCGCAGATGGTGATCAACGGGCAGCACGACATCGTCGGAGCGCAATCCCGTGAACTTGATCGATTGATCGAAGCGCATCTGAAAGCAGCGCCCGAAGCGCTTGTGACGGCCATGCGCTCAGCCGATGAAGTGACAGTGGATGTGACGCCCGTCGAGTTGCCGAGAGGCGATACCTATGACGTGCATGTGGTTCAGTATTCGCCCATGCGGCACGCTTCGATCCGTCGTGGAGAGCTGGCCGGGCACGAACTGGACTATGCCAATGTTGTTGAGGCCTGGCAGATGGCAGGGCAGTGGGATGGAACTGCGCCGCAATCATTCACGGTTCAGCTTGGTTTGGACCTGCCGGCTGTCGTTCTGGTTCAAAGGGCCGGGGAAGGGCCGATTGTTGCCGCCACCCGGGTCAGGTGATCAGGGCATCTCTTCCGGCTTGATGCCCAACCCGTTCCAGTGTTTCCAGCGGCGGTGAATCCAGAACCATTGCCCCATATGCTGCCGCACCATCTTTTCCAGATCGTCATTGGTGAACTGGGTCATGGTTTTTGGGTCGGTGTGCGTAACCGGTTCGTGTAGAACGATCTCAAAATCAAGACCGTTGGGCTGACGTACCGCGTAACACGGAATCAGCTCGGCATTGTACTTGATGGCCAACTCGGCGTTCAGCACGGATGTCACTGCGGGTTTACCGAAAAACATCAATTCTTCACCGCCCATTGCGTGAAGATCTGAAACGATGGCAATGATCCCACCCTTTTTCAACGAGCGCACCATCTCGACCATACCGCGCCGCCCCTGTTCGAACATCGGGGCGCCCGTCTTGTAGAAAGCTTCGACATAAGCGTCGTTGAAATACGGGTTGGCCATCCGCCGATACAGGCAGCCGATGGGCTGACCGCTGTATGTCTGCAAGGCGATGCGCGCTGCAAGGTAGTGACCGAAATGCGCCGTAATCATCATGACCGGGCGCCCCTCGGCAACAGCCGCGTCAAATGCAGCGATACCTGGCCCAGAAATCTTGGCCTTGCTCTGCCGTTCGATAAAGTCTTCCGGAGAAAAATGTTCCATGATCGCACGACCGGCATTGTCCGGCACATCGCGGCAGATCTGCCTGACTTCGGCTTCAGGCAGGTCCGGGCAAGTCAGCTTCAGATTCCGACGGACACGTTTGCGAAACCCGACAACAGGTGCCAGAAACCGCACGATAGCCCCCATCGTTGCAATACGCCGCTCATAGGGAAGCATGCGCATAACGCGGATGACCCCCTGAAGAAACAGGTTGGCGACATAGTATTTCCCAAGCTCAAACCGGCTGAGCTCCGACTTTTCAACGGGCATGGAGGTGTCTCACCGCGTGTTGCGAATTGCTGAGAAAGACATACAGCCCGATGCCTGCAAGCTCAAGCGCTCAGACGGGCGGAAAACCTGAACCCGCAGCAGGTGGCCGGATCGCGCAATACCCGCGGGTTCGCGGGGTCAGGCTGCATCTTCCTCGTCATCGTTTTCGATCAGAACAATGGAACCGGCATCGACCAGAACGCGAATGGCGGCCACCACCTGTGTCATGGCATCTTCGGCTTCCGATTGTTTGACGCGCCCACGTTCGGCCATTTCCTCGCGCAGATTGTCGGCCATGCGGGACGAAATGTTTGACAGAATGAATTCAACGGATGCCTTGTCATCATCCGCGGCGGCACCTGCCAGTGCGGTGACAAGAACCGGCTGTTCCACTTCACGCAGGGTGGCGGGAACATCGCGGGCCGTGATACGGCTTGGGATATGGGCAAAGGTAAAGATCGACTGGCGTACCAGATCCGCAAATTCGGCGTCGTCCTCGTCCAATGCGTTCAACAAGTCATCGCGTGTCGCGGCCGCCGACTGGTTCAGGATCGCGCCCACGCGTGCGCCCGGACCATTGTCGAAAGCCTGAGCAGGCCGCTGATCCAGTTGCGCGGCCAGCGACCAGCCAATACGTTCAACCGCTTCGGGGGTGACATTTGTTGTTTTCGAGATGGCATAGGTAATGCGCCGCGCAACCGGGCCCGGCATATGGGCCAGCATCTGCGCCGCCTGTGCGGTATCCATCTTTGAAAGCATGACAGCCGCCACCTCGGTGCTTTCCGCCTGAGCCATTTTGGCAAGATCCTCAACGGGTACGTCACGCAGGCGTTGCCATGGGTCGCCGATCTGGCGCACCCCGGCTAGCTTGCGCAGGCGCGCGGCCGTCGATGGTGCGATCTTTCCGTTCACCGCATCCAATGCACCTGCAAGCCCATGTGGAAAAGCCAGCCCGACATTGTCCAGAGCGTCGCTGAATTCCCGGGCCACTGCGCCCAGGGTTACACGATCCACAAGGCCCATTTGCCCAAGTTGATGGGTCAATGTCTCTTGCAGGTCGTCAGGCAGTTCCTCAAGTGGAATATCGGCGCCCTCGTTCAACAGAAGGCGCACGACAACGGCCGCTTTTTGCTGACCGGTCAACGTGCGCGGAACAACTTGCGGCGCGTGTTCATCCCCCGCGGCAAGTGGGGCAGACCCCCCATTTGCCATTTGTATCAAAGCGTTTGTGTCCTGCATCTGCCCGTAGTGCCAAATTTTCCGAACCACGGGCAGATTAACGGGAGTCGGGTTAAATAACCCTGAAGCTCAGTAGCTGTAGGTAAACCCTGTCCGGATAGCCTCGCGCAGAGACGTCTCGGCCCAGGTCCCTTCGCCGCCGCGGGCTTTGATCTCACGCCATTGCTCGATTGCCAGATCGGTTTTTCCTTCGGTTACAAAGCCTTGCGCCATGTAGCTGCGCGCCAGAAGATTGTCGGGATTGGCATTGATGGCATTCTGGTAAAAGACGTTCGCCAGCTCCAGCTCGCCCATCTTGCGGTAGGTAAAGCCCCAATAGGTCAGCACACGGTCGTCGTCCTGATCCATGATCCGCAGGATATCCTGCGCGTGCCCGTATTGCCCGTCATAGGCCAGTTCGCGGACGGCGTCGTAAAGCTGATCTTCCGACAGGTTGGTTTTGTTGGGTTTGACACACCGGCCTCTGGCTTCGTCATAGACCCGACCGAACAAACATTTCTTGGTCGTATTCGTCGGTTTCGGCGGGCTGCTGCTGTCGCCGCCTGCGGCGTGGACCACCGGGGCAAAGGCGAAGGCCTGCAAAGCGAGGGCTGAAGCTAACAAAAGGCGCATATTCTTACTCCGTTCTCGGGGCTGCTCACAAAATCATAGTGCGATCTACAAAAAAGCTAACAGTGGAACGGTTGCTTTTATTCACAAGTCGGACAGAAATTCGTCAGCTGTTGACCGATTTCGTGCAGCTTTGCATTTCAGTGTCCCAGGTTGTGCCGGGTGCGCAGGATTGCGTCTGTTTGGAATGCCCGCTGCATGCAAGGCCGGCAGATGCCACACAAACAAGTGCAAGTGAGCAAAGAACGGTACGGATCATGGTGCCTCTCCCCAAAAATCATTCGCAGAATAACCGATTTCGGGCAGTCTGGCAAAAAACAAGGCCCGGCCTGCGCATTGCAGACCGGGCCGTGTGAAGGCGGCGTCGAGACGTACCTTATTCGCCAAATACCCGGGCGAAGATCGTATCAACGTGTTTGGTGTGATAGCCGAGGTCGAATTTCTCTTCGATTTCTTCGGGGCTGAGCGCGGCCGTTACATCGGCATCCGCCAGCAGTTCCTGTTTGAAATCGGTGCGGTGTTCCCAAACCTTCAGCGCGTTGCGCTGGACCATGGCATAGGCGTCCTCACGGCTGACCCCTGCCTGGGTCAAGGCCAGAAGAACACGCTGGCTCATGACAAGACCGGGGAATTTGTTCATGTTTTCCAGCATGTTTTCGGGGAAGATCAGCATCTTGTCGATCACACCGGTCAGACGGGCCAGCGCAAAATCCAGTGTAATCGTGGCATCCGGACCGATCATGCGCTCGACCGAGGAATGCGAGATGTCGCGTTCATGCCAGAGCGCGACATTCTCCATTGCCGGGATCACCGCCGCGCGTACCATGCGGGCCAGCCCGGTCAGGTTCTCGGTCAGTACCGGGTTTTTCTTGTGCGGCATGGCCGACGAGCCTTTCTGGCCCATCGAGAAGAATTCTGCGCCTTCCAAAACCTCGGTCCGCTGCATGTGACGGATTTCGATGGCGATGTTTTCGATGCTGCTGGCGATGACGCCAAGCGTCGCAAAGAAGGCCGCATGGCGATCACGCGGGATCACTTGGGTGCTGATCGGTTCGGGCACAAGGCCCAGTTTGTCACAGACATGTTCCTCGACGGCGGGATCGATATTGGCGAATGTGCCGACGGCGCCGCTGATGGCCCCGGTTGCGATTTCCGCACGGGCGTCGCGCATACGGGACAGGTTGCGGTCCATCTCGGCATAGAACCGGGCAAAGGTCAGGCCCATTGTCGTAGGCTCTGCGTGGATACCGTGGCTGCGGCCGATGCGAACGGTGTCCTTGTGTTCAAACGCACGGCGCTTGAGCGCTGCCAAAAGCCCTTCGAGATCGGCGATCAGAAGGTCCGCCGCGCGCGTCAGCTGGACGTTGAAGCAGGTGTCCAACACGTCTGAACTGGTCATGCCCTGGTGCACGAACCGGGCCTCTTCACTGCCGACATGTTCGGCGAGATGGGTCAGGAATGCGATGACGTCATGCTTGGTTACGGCTTCGATCTCGTCGATACGGGCGACGTCGAATTCCACGTCCTTGGCTTTCCAAACGGCTTCTGCATTCTCGCGCGGGATCACGCCCAGATCGGCCATGGCATCGCAGGCATGCGCCTCGATTTCGTACCAGATGCGAAACTTGGTTTCGGGCGACCAGATGGCAACCATGTCAGGGCGGGAATAACGGGGAATCATTGGCGGCAGCACCTTTATGTGATTGGGATGAGGCGTTGGCGCGGGGTTTAGCCGCCTGTGCGCAAGGGAACAAGATGTGAGAGCAGGTATGAGACGGTTTGCCCTGATTTTCGCTCTTTGGCCGGGTGTTTTGGTGGCCGGAGACTTCCAGAAACTGTCCGGAGAGGAAATCCTGTCAGCCTTGGCCGGCAAGAAGCTGGAATACGGCGCGGGTGTTTGGCAGGTTTTCGAAGCCAGCATGACCACGCAGTATTTCTCGGGCGGGCCCAGTGTCGGGCGCTGGGCGGTGAGAGGGGATCAATACTGCTCGACATGGCCACCTGCCGATTTGTGGGCCTGCTACGACGTCTGGCGAAATGGGGACGCGATCCGTTTCGTTGATGATGCGGGCGGCCAGACCGTCGGGGTCTATGCGCAATAGATTTCATGTATTTGTCTGAAAAATTGGGGCGTGATGCTTGCAAGAGGCAGATGACACGTGCGGGGAAGGGAAATACCGGAACGCGGTTTTTCTGGGTCTTTGCAACGCAGTGCTGGACAAGTCGCGCTTTCAGCGGTCAAGCTGAGGGTGAAGAAATCATCAGGTTATTGAAATATGCGTTTATTATCATCTCCAATTCTTGCCGCTTGCGCCGCTGTCTGGCTGGGTGGGGCAGGATCAGCACTGGCCGACACACCAGTGACATATACCGAGGATGGTCGCGCCCTGTTTCGGTTCGACGTGCCAGATTTCTGGGTGCTGCGCACTGGCGGCCCGCGTGAGATCGAAGACACCGGGTTGGATGATCCGCGTGCGGTGGCTCGGGTCATGGGGCTGCGTCCCGTAACCGACGACAACGTCTGGATGGGGTTTGTTTCACCTTCAGGGGTTGCGACCATTCAGGATGGGGTCCGCTACTTGCAGGATATCGACAAGTTTCTGGTCAAAGACCCGACCCTTACCAGCACCAGCGACATCCGCATCGGCGGGTTGCCCGCCCGTGTCTTTCGGGGGACAGGGCGCCGCGATGGCAAGGGGGTGAACTTCACGGCCACTGTCATTGACTTGCCGCGCAACCGTGTCGCCATAGCTGTTGCCATCCTGCGGGATGGGGCAGACCCGGATTTCGCCGAAGACTTGAACGCCGTTTTCGCGTCGTTCCGGTCGCTTCTGTGAGGGGGGCAAGATGCGCATTGGACTGATTAAACGGATTTCCCTCGCATTGGGGCTGGGGGCCGCGACTTTGACGTTGTCGGCCTGTGACGGCGTAACGGTCGGCGTCGGATACGGGTATGACCCGTTCTATGACTCGATGCTGTGGAACGACTACTATCGCGATGTCGATGTGAATGTTGATATCAACCGCCCGGACCGCCCAGATCGACCTGATCGGCCCGTGCGTCCCGAGCGCCCGAATCCACCGGTTGCCAAACCTCCTGCGCGGCCGCGACCCCCGGTGGCCCGGCCACCTGCCGCGCGGCCACCGATCCATCGTCCGGCACCACGCCGCAGATAATCAAAAGGCCGCCTGTCCGGCGGCCTTCTCTCAGGTAAGAAGTTCGGTCGTGATATGCGCCGAGCCTTCAAGTGTCCGGTGAACCGGGCATTTGTCTGCGATTTCCAGCAGGCGCTGTTTTTGTTCCTGATCAAGCGGGCCGCTCAGGCGGATTTTGCGGCGGAACTGATCCACTTTGCCTTCATTCGCCAAACCGGCATCCTGAGCATGAACTTTGTCATGGCAGACATCGACGCTGACACTGGTCAGCGGCCATTTTTTGCGGCGCGCATACATCCTTATCGTCATGGACGTGCAGGCGCCGAGGCCGGATGAGACAAATCCATAAGGCGACATGCCCTTATCCGTGCCGCCATAAGAGGCAGGCTCATCTGCAACGGCATGATGGTGCGGGCCTGCCTGAATATCCTGCATGAAGCCATTCGGATCCGCTTCTGTTACGCGAACGACACCTTCCGGCGCACCCGGGGGCGGCGCGGGTGGGCAAAGTTTCAGATAGCGCGAAACCCAAGCCGAGATGACATCCGCGGCATATTCAGCATCAGAGGCCCGTGTGATCAGGTGATCGGCATCGTCGAGGGTGACGAAGCTTTTTGGGTGCTTTGCAGCCAGAAAGATGGTGCTTGCGTTGTCGATACTGACCGTTTCGTCCCGAGGAGCGTGCAGGATCAGCAAAGCGGCCTTGAGATCAGCGATCGAGGCAGACAGGGCCGACCCCGCAATGTCGTCCACAAATGCTTTGCCAATTCGAAACGGGCGCCCGCCCAAGGTGACCTCGGCGCTGCCCTGCTGTTCGATCTGGGGCAGGGCATCCTCGAAATGATGGGACACGTGGCCGGGATCCGCCGGTGCGCCCAAGGTGACCACGGCCTTGACCGTCGGAATTCCCGCACGCGCCCGCAAAACCGCCGCGCCGCCAAGCGAGTGACCGATCAGCAGAGCAGGGGCCATGTTTCGTCCGGCCAGATATTGCGCGGCCGAGATAAGGTCCTCGACATTCGACGTGAAGGTCGTGTTGGCGAATTCTCCTTCGGAATGACCCAGGCCGGTAAAGTCGAACCGAAGCACTGCAATTCCCATGGCCGCCAGGCGGGCCGAAATGCGCCGGGCCGCAGGTATGTCCTTGGAACAGGTGAAGCAATGGGCAAACAGGGCCGTCGCAAGGACCGGACCATCCGGCAAATCCAGCCGCGCGGCCAATTGGCTGCCGTCATGTCCGGCAAAAGTGATGCGTTCCGTGGGCATGTCGGCTCCTTGAACGGTTCGGGGAAACATCCCCAATACTGTGGTCAAGCCCGCCGGGTCACAACCCTTATGTCAAACGCGTCACGGGAAGGTGAGAACCAAGCGAGCGCCTTGCAATCCGAAAGATGCCCCGGGCGGTGACAGGCGCGGCCGCTATTTTGGGGGTGGTCGGCGCTTCATCAATGTTTGTGATAATACATGAAACAAACATTCGTTTCACTTATGTTGCAATCAAGCCCATCTACGGCCTACAGCAATTGATAAAGGAGACGCAGATGGCACATGCAGACGTTGCCGCACATCTTCCAAAGATACTACCCAGTACAGTCATGGCGATTGTTCTGGCTGGCCTCGTGGGTTTTGCCGTCGGGCAATCCCGGCCCGCAGTTTTCAGCGGGCCGCAGGCTCAGGTAAGTCCAACTGTCGAAGACTGGCACGGCAACGTGCGCCGGTCTCATTGGTCAGAATGAGGCGCCGGCCTCACTCGAGCCCCATCAACCGGGCATCGAAGGGGTATTTCGTCAGGTTCTCATATCCGTCTTCGGTTATGAGAACCTGATCCTCCAGCTTGATGCTGAAATCGCCACCCACTTCGCCCACGCAGGCTTCGACACACAAGACCATTCCGGGTTCCAGCGGATAATCGTAGGCCCCTTCAACCGCCTTGTCCGGATAAGCAACCAACGGCCATTCATCGCAAAGGCCGACGCCGTGCATCAGGCAGCCATATTTCTGCGCCTGGAACTTCTTGTCCAGCCGGTGGGAATTTGCGGTCAGTTCAGGGATCATCACGCCGGGCTTGAGCATCTCCATATTGGTCATGATGTGTTCATGGGCGTGCTGCATGGCATAGATCATGTCCTCACGCGGCTTCTGATCGCCGATCCACCAACTGCGGGAAATATCGATGCAAATCCCGTAAGAACCAATCAGGTCAGTGTCGAACGAGATGATCTCGTTCTGCTGGGTGATCCGCGGGCCGCATTCCTGAAACCACGGGTTGGTCCGCTGGCCCGAAGCCAGCAGACGGGTTTCGATCCACTCACCGCCACGCCTGATGTTTTCGGCGTGAAGAACAGCCCAGATATCATCTTCCGAGGTCTTGCCGTCGCCGACATTGGCACGGGCAAACCGTTCCATTTCGGCAACCGCAGTTTCGCAGGCATGGCTGGCGCAGCGCATGGCCAGGATTTCGTCGGGCCCTTTGACGGCGCGGGTCTTCTCGGTCAGCTCTTCGCCTTCCATGATGTCGAACCCCTGCGCCTCGAGCGCGCGCAATCCGTGCAGCATGATCTTGTCGACGGCCAGGCGCATGTTGCCGCCGCCGTGTTCTTCGATCAGTACGCGTACTTCGTTCGAGAACACATCTGCGGCCACGTCAACCTTGTCGCCCCGGTCGAAGTAGAACAGGTCAGCGCCCGAGCGCTGCTCGCGCACAAGCGGGTTGAAGGTGCTGAGGAAGGGGGAGTTCTTGTAATCCCAGATCACCATATAGCCATCCGCACACAGCAGAACCGCCCGAAACGGATTGTGGGTGTTCCACAGCTGCATATTCGTGCTGTCGGTGGCATAGCGGATATTCAGCGGGTCAAAAATCAGCAAGCCGCCATAGCCGCGGTCCACAATGGCCTGTGTCAGCCTCTTCCAGCGGTGTTCCCGCATCCGTGCCAGATTGGGAAGTTCCAGCCCCGCAGCGGCCCACTCGTCAAACGCAAGCTGCGTCGGCCCAATCTCGATCCGGTCATTTTCGTTCGGCGTACCATCGCCCAATGTCGTGCCGCGGCTGGGGTCAATCTTGCGCGTGTCTCGATAGTGCTGGTTCATGGCTGGCCTCATTGCTTGTTCCAATTACAATTCATCCGCCACAACCAATCGTCTGAGAAAAATGCGACGGCGAGGTTGTCGTTTTCGACCGACAAGAAAAGTTGCGCATGCTAAGCCTCCAGCATGACTCGTATTCTGCAAAACAAGATTCCGTATGATGTCGAAAGCCCACGCGCTTTGCCGGGTATTCAACCGGCAACCATGGAAAGCTGGCTAGATCAGGATGAGGCTTTTGCCGACCAGATGCGGCGCCGCGAAGAAATTCTGGCTGAGCGGCGCGACGATGTTCTTGCGCTTGATCCTGGGGCCAAACCTGCCGCGCAAGAGTTGCTGGATCTGGTGTTGACACAGACATATCCCACGGCCGGGGCAGAGGCCGCAAGGCCGGATGGCGTATCCGTCGCGATCGATCGGGATTGTCCGCTTGATACGCTGTGCAGGCTGGTACAAGAGGACTTCTGCATCCTTCAGAAACGGGGAAATGAGCATGTTCTGACGGGTGCCATCCTGTGTTTCCCTGCCAGTTGGCGCCTGTCCGAGAAATTCATGCGACCGTTGATTGATATCCACGTGCCCGTGGAAAGCTATGACGCCAATGTCGCGAAACGGGTGCAGAGGCTATTTGACGGTATTCAACCCGGTCGCCCGCTGTGGCGCTTCAACGCCCTGTGGTACGAAGACCCGGAGCTGTTCCAGCCTCGCAGTGCAAGTGAGCCGCGCAAAATACGGGACCGGCGTCAAGCGTCTTATCTGCGAAGCGAGCGGCAGACGCTATTGCGTTTGCCGAAAACCAACGCGGTCGTGTTTTCCATCCACACATACGTTCTGGCCGCAAACGCGATCCCAAAAACGGAAAACCCCGCCTGATGGCGGGGCCTCCTAGGAGGGTCTTCGATAATTCCTTTACATGCCCAAGGCGCCCGCTACATCGGCCAACGCGTTGCTGGCGTTCAGTGCGACAATGGCAAATGTGAATACAAGCACCTGTGTGTTCAGGCGGAAATCTTCGCCCCGGATCAGATTGACTGCGGCCATCGATACGGCAATTGGCGCTGAAATGCTGGCCAGAACTCCGGTCAAGCACCAACTGCTGAGCCGCAGGATGTCGCTTGGCTTGTCATCATCCGCGATGGAAGCGCCTGCGTCCTTCTGGGTGGGCAGGTCTGCCTCGTCGCTTCGGAACGCGATGCTGAGCAATTGTTCGTCCGTCAGTTGAATTGGACGCGCGGCAGGAGTGTGTAAGGCAGTGATGGTGTCATCCTGTTCAGACTGCCGCATCCCGGCAAACTGTCCGGTCAGTGATTGAAAGATCTGCTTCCGATCCCGGCTTGTTCGGCTTGGTGTCAGGGTGTCAAAGGCGCTCATGAAGTGCTCGACAGTAAGAACCGTGTGTGGCGACAACCATTCAACCCGCCGGGTCGAACAGATATCGACCATGCGATACAGAGTGACCACCAGCATCAGTTCCGAAATCTCGGCGTCGTCCAAAAGTGGCGAGACTGGCGTTATTGTCAGTACCAACCTGTTTTGTGGATGTGACACGCGGGGCTTTGTTATGGTTTTCAACCCCGCAGCGCGATCCATGCGCTCGTATCGGTCCTGCTGTCCGGAGGTGCCTGTATCCAGAGTCATCCGCACAAGATACTGGCTCGAGACGATGCTGGCCTCGGTCGCGCTGAGCAGGGCCTTGCGCTCGACCAGATGACCGTAGTCTTCCAGCGTCGTGGCGACGATCGTTCCAAAGCGCTCTATCGCGCCAGTTGCGTCGCCATCAAATTGCAGGCCGCCATGGTAGCTGTGCTTCCGAGCCACTGCCCTGTCCTTTTTTACATTCTGTCAGCCAAAGGTTAGCACCCCTTCTTGCAGAGAATTTGGCAAAAAATGCAAAAAAGTGAAATTTTCCGGCGATTGGTTACGCTTTGGAAACCAAGCAGCCAAAGGCTTTTGTTTGTCACTGTGGCGGAAATGTGGCGAAATTGGGCGCAGTGCGTGTTGTCGGTGCGGCGGGGCTAATTGTCGATTCGGGCAGCCATTATTGCGATGGATTGCTGATAGACAGAGGCTGCATTCCACTGCTGCAAGACGCGAAAATTTGGTTCTCCGGGTTGATAGCCGCGTCCCGGTTTCCACCCTTTCTGGCGAAGGAAATTGGCGGTTGAGGCCAATGCATCCGTCATGTTGTAGAAGTCCACGCGCCGGTCGCCCGTAGCATCGACACCATAGGTCAGGGCGTTGCCTGGCAGGAATTGCGTGTGGCCCAGTTCGCCATGTTTTGCCCCTTTTGTCGACATTGTGATACTGCCCATGTCGACCAGTTTCAGTGCCCCAATTGCGTGGGGAATAAAGAACTCTGACCGGCGACAATCATAGGCCAATGTTGTGATTGCGGAAACAACCTGACTGTCGCCCATGAAATTGCCAAAGCCGGTTTCCATGCCGTGAATGGCGATCAAAACGCCCGCAGGAACACCATATTGCCGCTCAAAGGCGGCATAATAGTTCGGATTGGCGGCTTTGCGTTTGCGCCCCTGTGCGACAATAGTATCGGCGCCTCGGACACGCATGAATTTGTCCAGCGAGTATTTGAAGCTTTTTTGATTGCGGTCTGCGGCGATGGTGCGCGTGGCATATTGTGTCTGGGACAGCGCTTGCAGACCTTTCTTTTTCACCCCCGCCTTGCGTGCCTGTTTGGCAAAATCGGCCTTCCATGCCTCAAATCCAGCGCTGGTGTTGCCACAGGGTGCGGCCAGAACCGGGGACGTCAGGGAAAGGGCAAGAATGGTGGCAAGTCGAAACATGGGCGTAATCCGATGGAATTGAAATCTGCGGTTAGCCTAGCGTGGGCTGCGTCTTGGGCAAAGCGGTTAATAAAGGTCCAGCTCGCCCTTTTTTCTGAGCGTTTCGAACCATTCCTCTGGAGTGGCATTGATGCGGGCGTGTTTCACCATCATCGCATTCATATTTGGCAGATGGGTCGAATCCGGCCAGTCTTTGGGTTGCCACAGATGTGCGCGGATTACACATTTGGGACAGTGTGCAAATGCTGTCGCGACATGGATGAGCAGCGCCAGTTTGGGCGGGTGCCCGTCAATGGCCATGGTTTCAAGCAAACGGGTGTCAGCACAGATACGGGCTGTGCCGCGAATGCGGAGCGTTTCCATCTTGCCCGGAACAAAGAACAGGACGCTGACGCGCGGATCCTTGAGAACATTGTGAAACGTATCCACGCGTTTGTTTCCCGGCCGATCCGGGACTGCGATCAGGGTATCGGACAGCACCTGAACAAAGCCGGGCGGGTCGCCACGGGGTGACACATCAAGATGCCCGTCGGTGTTGGCCGAAGCGATCAGGCAAAATGGCGAGGTCGCAATGAAATCGCGACACATCTGATCGAGAGAGGACACCTCCTTGGCGGTGATCTGCGGCAGCGGATGGCCAGAGATCCTCCTCAGCTCCTGTTCGGATGTCACAAGGTTTGAGAATTTCGAGAAAGGTGAGGTATCGCAAGGCATACTGTCGTCTCCGGTCGGGAGTGTTCTCACCAGTCTGTTGGATCAACGGCGGCGCGTCAAACCGTGTGGGCAGACATGACGAGGGCGCCCGAAGGGGCGCCCTGCGAAATCGTTTCCGTACTCAGCTTAGCAGCTGTAGTACATGCCGTACTCCACCGGGTGCGGCGTGTGCTCGTAGGTTTCCACCTCTTCCATCTTGAGCGCGATGTAGCCGTCAATCTGGTCTTTGGTGAACACATCGCCCTGAAGCAGGAAGTCGTGATCGGATGCCAGAGCCTCCAGAGCCTCACGCAGGCTGCCGCAGACGGTCGGGATGTCGGCCAGTTCCTCGGCGGGCAAGTCGTACAGGTTCTTGTCCATCGCCTCGCCGGGGTTGATCTTGTTCTTGATGCCATCAAGACCAGCCATGAGCAGGGCGGCAAACGCCAGATAGGGGTTGGCGGCCGGATCGGGGAAGCGCGCCTCGACACGTTTGGCTTTGGGGCTTTCAGTCCATGGGATACGCACACAACCCGAACGGTTACGTGCGGAATAGGCCCGCAGAACGGGGGCTTCGAAACCTGGGATCAGACGCTTGTAGCTGTTGGTTGCCGGGTTGGTGAAGGCGTTCAGGGTCTTGGCGTGTTTCAGAATGCCGCCGATGAAGTACAGCGCCTCGTCCGACAGGTCGGCATACTTGTCGCCGGCGAACAGCGGCTTGCCATCTTTCCAGATCGACATGTTCACATGCATGCCGGTGCCGTTGTCACCCGCGATCGGCTTGGGCATGAAAGTGGCCGACTTGCCGTAGGCGTGTGCCACGTTGTGGATGACGTACTTGTATTTTTGCAGCTCGTCGGCCTGCTTGGTCAGGCTGTCGAAGATCAGGCCCAGCTCGTGCTGACAGGATGCAACCTCGTGGTGGTGCTTGTCGACCTTCATGCCCAGACGTTTCATGGTCGACAGCATTTCCGAGCGCAGGTCCTGGGCTTCGTCGATGGGGTTGACCGGGAAGTAACCGCCCTTGACGCCCGGGCGATGGCCCATGTTGCCCATCTCATATTCGGTGTCGGTGTTCCACGACGCATCCGTTGCATCAACTTCGAAGGATACCTTGTTGATGCTGTTGGAAAAACGAACGTCATCGAACAGGAAGAATTCAGCTTCGGGACCCATATAGGCAACGTCACCGATACCGCTGGACTTCAGGTAGGCTTCGGCTTTCTGCGCGGTTCCGCGCGGGTCGCGGCCATAGGCTTCACCGGTGTCGGGCTCAACGATCGAGCAGTGCAGACACAGTGTCTTCTCGGCATAGAACGGGTCGATGTAAGCCGAGGTCGTGTCGGCGATCAGTTTCATGTCCGAGTTTTCGATCGACTTCCAGCCTGCAATGGACGAGCCGTCAAACATGAAGCCTTCTTCCAGGAAGTCTTCGTCGACCAGATCGACGTCCACCGTGACGTGTTGCAGCTTGCCGCGCACGTCGGTGAAGCGGATGTCGACATAGGCGACGTCTTCTTCGCGGATTGTATTGAGAACTGCGTCTACGCTCATTCCCTTTGTCCTTTTGATAGATGTGTCAGTAATCGTGTGAGTTAGAGCGCTTCCGAGCCGGTCTCACCGGTCCGGATGCGAATGGCCTGGTCGACGGGCGAGACGAAAATCTTGCCGTCTCCGATCTTGTCGGTTTTGGCGGCCGACACGATGGCTTCGATCGCGGCGTCGACCTGGTCGTCGTCCAATACGACCTCGACTTTAACCTTGGGCAGAAAATCGACGACATACTCGGCGCCGCGATACAGTTCGGTATGGCCTTTCTGGCGACCGAAGCCTTTGACCTCGATGACGCTGAGGCCCTGGACGCCCACATCCTGCAAGGCCTCTTTTACTTCGTCCAGTTTGAACGGCTTGATGATCGCTTCGATCTTTTTCATCCCGGTTCACCTTGAATGGTTGTCTCAGGGGCAGTGATCACGTCTAAGATCGGGCGGCAATGTGATTGCGATATCGTGCAGGTCGGGATGCTTGGAAAAACGGTTGGGTGCTAATTTTTGAGCGACTTGCACAAAAAGTAATCAAAACTGAATCAGGCGCGGGGTGAAAGGATGGAATTGCTGACAGCGGCACAGATGCGGGCCATTGAGCAGGCCGCCATCAAGTCTGGTGACGTGACCGGTCTGGAACTGATGGAGCGGGCCGGCCAGGGTGTTGTTGACGCGATTTTCGAAGAATGGCCCATGTTGGACAGGCGAGGGGCCAGCCCCTCGCGCTCCCCGGGATATTTAGGGCCAGATGAAGAGGATCCGCTGCGCGCAGTGGTGCTGTGCGGACCGGGCAACAATGGGGGTGACGGGTTTGTCGTGGCGCGGCTTTTGCAGAAGCAGGGGTGGGCGGTTGAGGTGTTCCTGTATGGAGACCCGCAAAAGCTGCCACCGGATGCGCGGGTGAATTATGAGAGATGGCGGGCAAAGAACGAGGTTCGCGTCTTCGCTGTCGACTCCGCCCCGTTGGCGGACGATTTTCTTGGGTTTCCAAAGAGCATTGATCTGGTTGTCGACGGGGCTTTTGGCACGGGTCTCACCCGGCCATTTGACGGGGCGTTTTCCATGTTGGCCAATGCGCCGGTCAGAGACCTGCTGCGAGATCTAGGCGTAAAGGTCGTTTCAATTGACGCGCCAAGCGGCTTGTGCGCCGACAGTGGTCGCATTCTTGGTCAGGCGATAGTTGCAGACATGACGGTGACGTTTCACAGTAAAAAGCTTGGGCATGTTCTGGGCGATGGTCCGGTGACCTGCGGGACGGTCCGAACCAAGTCGATCGGGCTTGAACCACTGGAAGACGGTCAGATCGTTCACACGACCGAGGCTGACAGGGTGAAGCTTTCGAAAGTTTCGGTTGGCCACAAATACTCACACGGTCATGCTTTGATCCTGTCCGGGGGGGCGGGCAAAACAGGGGCCGCGCGTTTGGCGGCGCGGGGGGCTTTGCGGGTTGGAGCGGGGTTGGTGACGCTGGGTGTGCCGCCGTCTGCGCAGATGGAGGTTGCCAGCCAGATCACGGCCCTTATGTTGCAGCGGGTTGATGGGGCTGATGGATTGTCTGAAATACTTGAGGATACGCGCCTGAATGCGCTCTGCCTGGGGCCTGCGCTGGGATTCGAGCGGGCGCGGGCGCTCGTGTCGATTGTCCTAGCTGCACGGCGGGCGACCGTGTTGGATGCGGATGCTTTGTCAGCTTTTGCCGAGGATCCCGGCGCCCTGATCGCGCGATTGCACGACAAATGCGTACTGACACCGCATGGCGGGGAATTTGCACGGGTATTCCCGGACATTGCCGCGCAGATGAACGCGCAACCGGCCAAAGGCCCGGCGTTTTCCAAGGTGGACGCAACGCGTGCTGCTGCAAAACGGGCTGGGTGCGTAGTTCTGTTCAAGGGCCCGGACACGGTGATCGCTGTGCCGGATGGCCGGTGCGTGGTCAACTTGGCCGTATACGAAAGAGCGGCCCCATGGTTGGCGACGGCCGGGTCCGGTGATGTGCTGGCAGGGTTCATCGCAGGTTTGTTGGCGCGAGGTTTGCCACCAATGCGGTCGGCGGAAACTGCGGCGTGGCTGCATGTGGAATGTGCGCGCCAGTTCGGGCCGGGTTTGATCGCGGAAGATTTGCCGGAACAGGTGCCGGAGGTTTTCAGAAAGTTGAATATTTGAGTTTGTTGGGCGTGGAACGGCTCAATTCACGGCGAGTCGGCGGAAATCCGCCGTCAAGGTTCACATCAATGCAGACCGAATGTTTGCCAGATGCATAGCTGGACGTCACAATTTATTTGCACACTGTGCTTTGGATCTTCGAATGGATTCGTAACCGTATGAAATAAAATGAAAAATAACCAATTTTTCGATATGCCATGTTGCGAATTTGCAATGCTTGCGAGGGAGTGAATGCGGGCCACTGGAACGCCCGCATTTCGTAAACAATTGGACAGTACCTGAAACCCGAACCTTTCATGGTGAGTGAAATGACCCTTAACATCAAACCGATATCAATAGCCGCTGTTCTGACTGCGACGACCGCCATCCCGGCTGTGGCGGAAATGAAGTACGAAAACAATAGTGGCGGATATGTACTGTTGTATGGACAGCTGCACCCCGCCTTGATCTCGGTGGATGACGGACAGGATACCGAGACCCGTGTTCTCGACAACGATCTGTCAAACAGCCGTGTTGGCCTGCGTCTTGTGCAGCCATATGGAAGCAACGAATTCCAGTTTTGGTTCGAAACAGGCCTTGGCCTGCCGGGTTCGGCGTCTGCCGATCAATTCGGAACCAACGCAGATGGATGGAATCGCGAAGACATTCGCCATGTGGACTTCTCGTTGAAAGGTGGCTACGGCAAGTTTTCGGCAGGTCAGGGCAGCATGGTCGCCGATGGCGCCGCAGAGGTTGATCTGTCATATGTCGGAACCGCGCTGTATTCGTTTACCAACGATGAAAATGCAGGGTTCTTCTATCGCGACACGACCGGAATGCTGAGCGGTATTACGGTGGGTGACAGTTCCAGCAACTTTGACGGCGCGCGGCGTGGTCGTGTGCGGTATGATACGCCGTCGTTCAATGGGTTCTCCGCCGGATTCGCTTACGGTCAGAACATTTTGTCCAGCAGCGACGACGACGACTATTATGACGTCGGTCTGTTTTACGAAAACACTTTTGCCGGTGGTGTGGAGTTCGCTGCAGCCGTTGCCTATTCGGTAAGAGACCGGGATAACAATTCGGGGGATCGCAAAGATACGATCGGTTCTGCTTCTGTCCTGCTTCCCAGTGGCCTGGGCTTTACGATTGCGGGCGGTACGCGCGACGATGATCAGGCCGGTGCCACGGATCCGAACTATTGGTACGGTAAGATCTCGTACGAAGGCAACTGGGTGTCCTGGGGCAAGACTGGCGTCGGTATCGATTACTATGATGGCTCGGATTTCCAGAGCAACGGTTCTGACACCAAAGCCTGGGGTATCGCGGTCGTGCAGAAAGTCGAACCGATCAACACGGATGTCTATCTGAAATACCGCAACCACGATTTCGATGACGGCACATCCTTTGACAACAACGAGGCATGGGTTCTGGGCGCACGCTGGAAGTTCTGATTGCCCGGCTGGAACAAGCGCGAACGCCCCGGTTTCCAGGGCGTTCTTTTTTGCGGTTTTGGCGATCAAATACCACTGGATTCAGCCTTTGCCCCTTGCACGTGGGCGGCTGGGCAAATAGAAGGCTTCAAATTTGCCCGGCGCGCCCTTTTTGCGCGCCCCGAATCCTATGGGGACTACCAAAATGCAGGTTACCGAGACGCTGAACGAAGGTCTGAAACGTGGCTACAACATCGTTGTGTCAGCAGCCGAGCTGGACGAGAAGGTCAATGAAAAGCTGACCGAGGCGCAGCCGGAAATCGAAATGAAAGGTTTCCGCAAAGGCAAGGTGCCAATGGCGCTGCTGAAAAAGCAGTTTGGCCAGCGCCTGTTGGGCGAGGCGATGCAGGAAACTATCGACGGCGCCATGAACAAGCATTTCGAAGACAGCGGTGATCGCCCCGCGCTTCAGCCCGAGGTCAAGATGACCAATGAGGACTGGAAAGAAGGCGATGACGTGGAAGTCGCCATGTCCTACGAGGCGCTACCAGCGATCCCGGAAGTTGACCTGAAATCGGTCGAGTTGGAAAAGCTGATCGTCAAGGCCGATGACGCCGCCGTCGAAGAGGCGCTAAACAATCTGGCGGAAACCGCTCAGGACTTCAAAGCGCGCCGCAAGGGGTCAAAAGCCAAGGACGGCGACCAGATCGTGTTCGATTTCGTTGGCAAGGTTGACGGCGAAGAATTTGAAGGTGGTTCGGCAGAGGATTACCCGCTGGTTCTGGGCTCGAACAGCTTCATCCCCGGCTTCGAAGATCAACTGATTGGCGTGAAAGCCGAAGAAGTAAAGGACGTCAACGTTACGTTCCCTGAAGAGTACGGCGCTGAGCATCTGGCCGGAAAAGACGCCGTGTTCACCTGTACAATCAAGGAAGTCAAAGAACCGGTTGCTGCGGAAGTGAACGACGAACTGGCCAAAAAATTCGGCGCCGAAGATCTTGAAGCCCTGAAAAGCCAGATCGCAGAGCGCCTGGAAGCTGAATATGCAGGTGCATCTCGCGCCGTGATCAAGCGCGCTTTGCTGGATGCGCTGGACGAGAAGGTGTCGTTCGATCTGCCGCCGTCGCTGGTTGAAGCCGAGGCCAAGCAGATTGCGCATCAACTGTGGCACGAAGAAAACCCAGAAGTCGAAGGCCACGATCATGACCCGATCGAGCCCACGGACGAGCACACCAAGCTGGCCGAGCGCCGCGTGCGCCTGGGCCTGTTGCTGGCTGAACTGGGCCAGAAGGCCGAGGTTGAAGTCACCGACGCTGAGATGACACAGGCAATCATGAACCAGGCACGTCAGTACCCGGGTCAGGAACGTCAGTTCTTTGAGTTCGTTCAGCAGAACGCACAGATGCAACAACAGCTGCGTGCGCCGATCTTTGAAGACAAGGTTGTGGACTACGTTTTGGAGCTGGCTCGGGTCACTGACAAGGAAGTCAGCAAAGACGACCTTAAGAAAGCCGTTGAGGCACTGGAAGAGGAGTAATCCTCTTCCTTCCCTTCATCGGAAGAAGGGACAAAAAAACGGAGCCGCCTGCAATCAGACGGCTCCGCATGGGTGGCTTTTGTATCTATGAGGTGAGGGGGTCAGGCCTCATGAGCAAAAGCACGGGGGGTTTCCAAAAGAGCGGTTTTTTGTTCTGGCGTGAAGGTATCCGTAAGCGCTTCGATCAGCTTGAGGACATCTTTCCGTTCAGCTTCGGTTTTTGCGGCGCTCATCTGTTCCACAAAGTACTTCTCTAGATCGGTGAGTGGTTTGTGATCCTGATTCGCAGGATTCTTGGCTGCGGCTTTCTTCGCGGCAAACAGGGCCAGCGCTTCTTCGTCGTCCATGAAGACGTCATTGTGAATGTCCGCAAATTCACGCAGACCGGCGATACGTTCTTCGGTGCAGTCCAACAAAGCAGCCAATGCGTGAACCTTGCCCATTGGAACCGTCTTGCCGACATAGTCATAAGGCGCGCAATTCGAACGCTTCAGCACCCGATCCATGACCGGATCGATCACAGTGATGATGTCCTGAATACCTGCGTTTTTCGCATATTCCAAAGAACCGATCATCAACTCGCAAGTCGCGTAGGAGACTGAGTTCTTTTCCTTGCCACGCGTGAGGCGTTGGGTGTCTACGCAGAAACGGGTGGATTCCCACATGGTTGCGCTGCGAAGAGGTGCTTCGCCGCAAAGGATCGCCGAGAAGACATCCGACAACATGTGTGGTCCGGTGGTCTGGAGGGCACGCACGGCTGCGACGACATTCCCCTCATCGTCGAGTCCGATTACATATGCCGGGTCCAGTTGATCGAACTCGTCGATTTCTTTTCCGTCTTGAATGTTGACGTCCCATCCCAGGCGCCCACCAAAAACACGTGCTCTCAGCTCGAACATTTCGTCAAGAACTTCGCTGAACATATGTCTGTTCAGGCCATCTACCACGATGATCATTTCTTCCCCCTTCGAGTGGTTGTTCGGTAATTTAGAAGTTACCGGGCCCGGGGAGATTTTCTATTGGGGGTTTCCCGTATTTTGGCGAAATTTGGCGATTTTTTTGTTTAACTTGGGGTAATAAGCCCAATTGCAATCGCGCGGCCAACGGCCTGAGGGGTGGTCAGCGCACTAAGCTTTTCTCGGCTGGAACGCAAGTGCACTTCTACGGTTCGGTGCGAAATGGACAGAATATCGCCGATATCCTGTTGCGATTTCCCCGCTGCAACCCACTGCAATATCTCTGTCTCACGTCTGGAGAGCGTTGGATGATACAGCGCGCTGGTCAATTCGTCTGATGAAACCACGTTGTCATGGATGTGTACTGCCATCGACTGCAAGTCACTGATGACATGCGTATAAAGCTTGCGCCATTCCTCTTTGCTGCAATTGCGCGTTGCGCTCAGCAGGCCGATATCCCCATAGGGGCCGCGCACGGGAATCGTAACGCCTTGGTTCGGCAATCCAAAATCATGGGCATCCCGGAATACACGTTGGAAATCGGGGCTGCGCTCGAGGCGGCTCCAATCCACGGGCGCGATGCTGCGGCGGGCCATGTGGATGGTCGGGTCAATCATGATCAGACCCTGGTTCTGGTAGTGCTTGTTCCAGGCGTCGTCATAGGTCACAAAGCCTGCCACCGTACCGGCAGCCGGGTTCATGCCAGCATATGCAGCATGATCCATATCATGCTTCTCACAGATTTGCCTTAGAAATTCGGTGTATCGAACTTCTGAATCCGGCAGAGTGCTCAGATCGACAATTTCCATGTGGTGCCTACCAGCTGCGGCCCATCTTACAGCCCGATGGTGTCGTCGAGCATGCATATAACACAGAGTGGAACCCGTTTACCTCACCGAGCCAGAACACCATAATTTCCTAAACATGACAAGGCGAGGTACTAATTGTCTGCGCAATTCCAAATAATGAGACACTCAATAGAACATTTTTGTCACTATTCGGCAAAAAGTGCTAATTTCACGCAGCTTTCTGACGCTAATCACCGTCAGTTGGCGGGTTTTAGCCCAGTTTCCACCAGCAATCCGCGCGCTTTGGCTTCGGGGTAAAAGCCCTTGGCATAAAGAAATATCGCCCGATCCTGGTTGCCATCAGACAGAAGCCAGGCACCGCGAAGGTATTTCCCTGCAAATTCAAGGTTGGTGTCCGCGTCCAACAAGCCTTTGGCGTTTCCGGTGTACCCCATGGAACGCGCGGTGGCTGGAAGGATTTGCAGCAGTCCATAATAGGGTCGGTTGACCGCCCAGGGGCGATGCGTGCTTTCACGAATGGCAAGCTTGTGAACAAGCTCTCGCGGAAGCTCGTAATGGTCCGCCCATTTGTTGATCGACGCGCGAAGTTCCGGCGTTTCGTTTGGATAGAGCATAGGGTTGAACTGTGATGTTTCGGCCTTGGAGACTTCTCCTGCACCGCAGGCAACCAACGGGGCTGTCAGTAAGAGTGCCAAGAGATTGCGACGGGTGAACGGGGGCATGAGTTTCTCCGGGGTTTCGAGTGGTAATGATATGGCCTGAGTATTTGGCTGCAAGATTATGGATGGAGTTGGGCTGAAATTTGCTGGTTTGTCTCGTAGACAAGAAAAAAGGCCGCGCTGAAGCACGGCCTTTGTTGTGTTCGAAACCTTGCCGGATCAGGCTTTGGCTTCGTCTTCCTCGGCAGGAGAGGCTTCCGGAGCCAGCTCTTCGTCCTCGGATGCGGCCGAGCCGATGTCGTCGAACAGTTCGGCGATCTCGAATTCAGCGGCTGCTTCTTCTTCGGCGGCCAGTTCTTGGATCGATTTGCCCGAGGCCTGAAGCTCGGCTTCTTCTTCCGAACGCGCCACGTTCATCTTGATTTCAACTTCGACTTCGGGGTGCAGCTTGACTGCAACCGAGTGCAGGCCCAGTTCCTTGATCGGATTGACCAGAACAACCTGCTTTTTGTCGACAGTGAAACCAGCTTCGGTTGCGGCGTCAGCGGCGTCACGCGGGGTGACCGAGCCGTACAGAGCGCCAGCATCCGATGCCGAGCGAATCACGATGAACTGCTGTCCGTCCAGCTTTTCAGCCAGTGCTTCAGCTTCTTTCTTGGTTTCCAGGTTGCGGGCCTCAAGCTGCGCTTTCTGGGCTTCGAACGACGCGATGTTGGCATCGGACGCGCTCAGGGCTTTGCCCTGGGGCAGCAGGAAGTTGCGGGCGTAGCCGGGCTTGACGTCAACGACGTCGCCCATCTGACCCAGTTTCGCAACGCGTTCCAGAAGGATAACTTGCATGTCAGTCTCTCCTTACTTCACGGCGTAGGGCAGCAGGGCGAGGAAGCGGGCGCGCTTGATAGCACGGGCCAGTTCACGCTGCTTTTTCGCCGAAACGGCGGTGATGCGCGAAGGTACGATCTTGCCACGCTCAGAGATGTAGCGCTGCAGCAGACGGGTGTCTTTGTAGTCGATTTTCGGCGCGTTCTCACCCGAGAACGGGCAGACCTTGCGGCGGCGGAAAAATGGTTTTGCGGCCATGGTTTAGTGTCCTTTCCTCAGGCGGTGATCAACGACGCTCGCGGCGGTCGCCACGTTCGTCACGCTTCTGCATCTGAACCGACGGGCCGTCTTCGTGACCGTCAACCTTGATGGTCAGAACGCGCATGACGTCATCATGCAGGCGCATCAGGCGTTCCATTTCCTGCACCGCGCCCGAGGGGGCATCGGTTTTCAGAAAGGCATAGTGGCCCTTGCGGTTCTTGTTGATCTTGTAGGCCATCGTCTTGACGCCCCAGTACTCGCTATCAACCAGCTTGCCGCCGTTGTCAGCCAGAACGGTGCCGAAATGTTCGACGAGGCTTTCCGCCTGCGCGTTGGACAGATCCTGACGCGCGATCATTACATGCTCATACAGTGGCATGTGCACTCCTGTTTATGTCAAGGCGCATTTCATAGGCGGGGCCATCCGGTCCTTCGCGACCCTGCCACGAGAGGCTGCGCGATTCATCTGATTGCGAAGGATGGCCCCGTATACACGTTTGAACCGCAGGAGCAAGCCCCGCCACATATGCCTTTGAGACGCCGCCCAATTTCCTTTGGGCCGCCCAAATGCTGACGCTTTTCGGCTCAAAGTTGTTTTGCATACCGGACGTTACCCGGACCAAACAGAAAATCGACAGTAACCTGATAAAAGGTGAAGTGTTATGACCGCGACCAATACAAACACATACCGGGAAGAGGCGGCAGGCTCGCGCTTTGAGCATTCGGTGCCGGTAATGATTGCCTTCGCGCCAAACTGGAAGGCCCGTTTGATCCTGGCGCGGTTGGTCGGAGCGTTCCTGATCTTTTCGGCGTTTTCGATGTGGCTGATGCCGGGTTCGATCGTGGGTGCAGATGTCTGGCCGATCAAGATGGTGGCATCCATGCTGTTTCTGATCGTCGGTGTCAGTTTGCTGACGATCGAAGTACTTGATCAGCGCCCGGATGCCTATTTCGATCCGATCCGCCGCGAAGTCCGTGTTCTGCAAAAGAACGAAGACGGACGCCCTCAGACGGTGCTGCGCCGCAGCTATGAATCGCTGGGTGGTGCGCGTTTTGAAGAAAACGAAGTCCACTTGTTTGATGTGGATGGGAGCCTTTTGATGAAGCTGCCCCTTGAATCGGCGGATGTCAGCCGAGCGTTGAAAGGGCAACTGAGCAAGAGCGTAACAATTTTCGGCTGAACTTTATTCTGTTCAAAAAGGAACAGATGTTGTGACTCGAAAAAGGTTGTGTGCCGCCGACAGGCGGCACATTTTGTTTGTGAGCAACCCAGACGGTTTGCATTCACAAAAACGCGGAGATTGTTATGAAATCCACCCTTCTTGCTGCTGCACTGGCCGTATCGGCGACCACGGCATTCGCCAGCGCCGAGAAATACGTGCTGGACCCGAGCCACAGCCAGGTTGTCTTCAGCTATGACCACCTGGGCTTTTCAACCACAACCGGCATGTTCTCGGGCTTTGAGGGCGAGATCATGTTCGATCAGGAAAATCCCGCCGCCTCCAGCGTGAGCGTGTCGATGCCGGTATTGGAGATGCTCACCGGTTGGAAGCCACGTGAAGATCACTTCATGACCGAGGATTTCTTTGGTGCGACCGAGGGCGATCTGATCACCTTTACCTCGACGGGTATCGAAGTGACCGGTGAAGACACGGCCAAGATCACCGGCGACCTCACCATGAACGGCGTGACCAAATCCGTTGTTCTGGATGCCAAACTGAACAAGGTTGACACCCACCCGATGGCAAACAAGCCATGGGCCGGTTTCAACGCCACCACGACCCTTGTCCGCAGTGAATTTGATCTGGGCCAGTTCGCACCGTTTGTAAGTGACGAAGTGCAGGTGCAGATCTCGGTCGAAGCGCAAAAAGCCGAATAAGCGCAAGACAACGAACACGAAAACCGCCGGTGATCCTGTCACCGGCGGTATTTTTTGGCATTACTGACTGCGGGACGCGGCGAGTTCCACAGCGACGGTGACGATGAAGCCGAGCGAGTCTTCGGTGGGCTGCGATGCGCCGATGCCGAAATCCAACCTGTTCAGATCAACCGAGCCCGTCATGGTCGCGGTGTCGTCCTGAAGGTCCAGTGAAAACGGGAGTATGATATCGATCGTCTTGTCGCGGATTGTCAGTGGTCCGCGTGCCTCATATCCGCTTTCGGTTTTGAAAATGTCAGCCGTGAACCGGGCCGTCGGAAACTGGGCGTTGTTGAAGAAATCCGCACCCATGGCCTGTTCGGTTACGGTTCCGAGGCTGAGAGACCCTATTGCGATCGTGACCTCGACGGACCCGGCCGGGCCAGGCTCGGCAGGGTCGTCAAAAGCAATTGCGGCTGTCCAGTCGGAAAACGAGCCGGTGACCGGGCTGCCCAATTGGGAAATCGTGATGGACAGGGTGCCGTTCTGAACCTGCCAGTCTGATTGCACCTCGGCCAGTTGGACGTCGGCGTCATCATCGTCGGCCTCACGCGCAAATTCGCCAGAGACCCAGCCGCCGGTGAGGACAAGCGCCCAAACGGCCACCGCGGCGACGGCGGGCACAAGGGAATGATGCTGGTGCGGAGGCTCCGGTGCATCTGACCCACCCGGCAACATCCTGCGCAACGTGCTGTCTTTGTCTATGATGTGATGCTTCAACGCTCCGGCAACATGCAGGACCAGCGCGCCGACGAGCGTCCACATGAACAGCCAATGCAGAACGCCTGTCACCTCGGCCACAATGGTTGATTTCGCTACAAAAGGCAGATTTTGGCCGAAGGGCCAGAGGATTGGAGCAAACCCTTCGGTTGCGGCGTGGTGCACCCAACCGGTCAGTGGCACAAGCATCAGTGACCCATAAAGAAGCCAGTGGACGGTTTCGGCGGCAAAAGCCTCGGGCTTGTTGTCGGCATTCAGCAGGCCGGGCTTGGTTTGCGTGAAGGCCCACACTATCCGAGCCAAAGCAACGAAGAACACGGTGATGCCTACGGTTTTGTGCAATGAAAACATGCGCGCCGCGCGTGCGATTTCGGCCTCGCTTGGGGCTGTGGAGGCATGCAATACAGCATGGGCCAGGTTGTCCGCGATCCAGCCGAGCGGCAGGGCCGTGAAGATCAGCAACGCGGTGAGCCAGTGAAACGTCTTTGCGACACTTCCGTAGCTTGAGAAGGAATTGGTCGAGGCCATGGGTGCAACGCTCCGAGATTCTGTGCTGCGCCCAAGTTAAGGTTATCGGAAGTCGGCACAAGTAAGCGCTTGTGCACAGCCAAGGTGCCAGAATGCAGAACACAGGCAGTGCTTGTGCCAGACGATCAGTCAGTTTACACCCCGCCGCAACCTGACATCATCCATGAGGTTGCAATGACACTCGCGTTCGTTTTTCCGGGGCAGGGCGCCCAGACCATCGGTATGGGCAAAGCACTGGCCGATGCTTATCCGGCGGCGCAGGCCGTCTTCGATGAGGTGGACGAGGCACTGGGAGAGAAGCTGAGCAGATTGATCTGGGAAGGCGACATCGCCGATTTGACGCTGACTCAGAACGCCCAGCCTGCTCTTATGGCGACATCCATGGCGGCAATGCGTGCGCTGGAAGCCGAAGGCGTTTCGGTTGGTCAGGCGGCTTTCGTGGCGGGTCATTCCTTGGGTGAATACTCGGCCCTTGCGGCAGCGGGGGCTCTGTCGGTTGCGGACACCGCGCGCTTGCTGCGCACCCGCGGTCTTGCGATGCAAAGTGCCGTACCGGTGGGCGAGGGCGCAATGGCGGCCATTCTTGGATTGGACCTGGAGGCGGTGCGCGCCGTTGCAGAAGAAGCCGCGCAGGGACAGGTCTGTCAGGCTGCCAATGACAACGATCCAACCCAGGTCGTTGTGTCCGGTTCCAAGGCCGCTGTCGAGCGTGCCGCCGAGATTGCCAAGGAAAAAGGCGCAAAACGTGCTGTTATGTTGCCTGTAAGTGCTCCATTTCACTGTGCGCTGATGCAGCCTGCGGCAGATGTCATGGCGGAAGCGCTTGCTGCCGTCGAGATAAAGGCGCCTTCCGTGCCTTTGGTGGCCAATGTGCGCGCCGAAGCCGTCAGTGATCCGGATCTGATACGTCAGTTGCTGGTGGAACAGGTGACCGGTTCGGTTCGCTGGCGGGAAAGCGTTCAGTTCATGGCCGCGAAGGGCGTGACTGAAACGTGGGAAATCGGTGCTGGCAAAGCGTTGTCCGGCATGATCCGCAAGATCGATCGTGCCATTGCAGGCAAGGCAGTGGGCACACCGGAAGATGTACAAAAGGCCATTCAGGCCGAATCGTAAGCTCAAAAAGCGTCGTGGCCGACGCACCAAGAGGAAAACCGAATGTTTGATTTGACAGGTAAGAATGCGCTGATCACCGGTGCTTCGGGCGGTATCGGAGGCGACATTGCACGTGCGTTGCACGGTGCTGGCGCAGCGGTCGGATTGTCCGGTACACGTGTCGAGCCATTGCAGGCTCTGGCAGACGAACTGGGCGAACGCGCGCATGTGTTGCCTTGCAATCTGAGCGATCCGGAGGCCGTCGAAGCGTTGCCAAAGCAAGCGGCCGAGGCGATGGGATCGGTGGATATCCTGGTGAACAATGCGGGTATCACGCGCGACAACCTGTTCATGCGCATGTCCGATGAGGAATGGCAGAGCGTTATTGACGTGAACATGACCTCGACGATGAAACTGTGCAAAGGTGTGATCCGCGGCATGATGAAGTCACGCTGGGGCCGGATCGTGAATGTCTCGTCCGTGGTTGCCGCGATTGGCAACCCGGGGCAGGCCAACTATGCTGCGTCAAAAGCCGGGATGATAGGGTTTTCCAAGGCTTTGGCTCACGAAGTGGCAACGCGCGGAATTACAGTGAATGCCGTGGCGCCGGGTTTTATCACCACGGCAATGACCGAGAAGTTGACCGAGGAACAGAAAAAGGGTCTGTTGCTCAAGGTTCCGGCGGGTCGCATGGGTGAACCCGAAGAAATTGCAGCGGCTGTACTGTATCTTGCCAGCCCCGAAGCGGGTTATGTTACCGGAAGCACCTTGCATGTGAACGGCGGCATGGCCATGTTGTGATCGCCACAGGGGCAGCGCGAAAGCGTTTGCCTCTTGCGTCGACTATGCTATAGGCGGCGCATCTATGCGGGGCCGGTTGTTCAGGTCGGCCTTCGACTTCCCGGTTCGCCGGGACCCAAACCGCCCGAAACGGGCAAATCAAAGCCAACCCGTGCGGGCAAGGGCAGAATCGGGCAGACCGCCCTGTAAAGGAATGAGGAATAGACATGAGCGACGTCGCAGATCGCGTAAAGAAGATCGTTGTTGAGCACCTGGGTGTTGAAGAAGATAAAGTCGCGGAAAACGCGTCCTTCATCGATGATCTGGGCGCAGACAGCCTGGACACCGTTGAACTCGTCATGGCCTTCGAAGAAGAGTTCGGCATCGAAATCCCCGATGACGCAGCCGAGACCATCCAGACCTTCGGCGACGCCGTAAAGTTCATCAGCGAAGCGTCCTAAGCGTTTCCCTCTGAACAAATGCGGCGCTTCCGGGCAACGGAGGCGCCGTTTTTTTATGCCTGTTCAAAATTCAGGCTTGCGCGGTCATTTTTGGATGCGCACTGTTTCCATTGAGGCAAAATTCAAAGTGGACAGGGCATGATAAGATCCACTCCCATGATAAATACCGCGCGTTTGACGCTGTGTGCCATGCGCCCGGAGGACTTTGACCGGTTCGCCGAGATTTGGAGAGATCCGTGCGTCGTTCAGCATATTGGCGGCTCACCCCGATCGCGCGGAGAAGCATGGGATTCCTTTTTGCGCAATGCCGGGCATTGGCACATGGCCGGGTTTGGACAATGGGGTGTGCTGCAACAATCGGATCGAAAGCTGATCGGACAGGCCGGTTTCTTTTACGGAAACCGCCGGATGGGCGAGGATTTCGACGGGTTTCCCGAGGCGGGTTGGGTTCTGGCGCCCGAGGCGCAGGGGCAGGGCCTGGGGTATGAGGCGGCCAAGGCAGCGCATGACTGGTTTGACCGGGTGATTCCCGGGCCTTTGGTTGCGATGGTGAATGCGTCCAACGCCTCGTCGCAGAAGCTTGCCAAAAAGCTGGGCTATGTATTGATGCGGGAAGGGGTGTATAATGAAACCCCGGTGCATTTGCTTCGGCGCAACGGGCCACCTGCGCTCGCGTAAATCCGCCACTTCGACACTATGCCGCAAAATGGCCAAACTGTGCCGATCCCGGTGATATTGGGAGGGCGTTCCAGGTGTATGCTGCCGGGGATTTTCAGAGCGATTGAGCGGAGGACCGAGCTCATGAGGATATACCCCACTATGGAGTTGCAGAACGGCCGGTGTGTCACGTTAGACAAAGGTCGTTTGGACAACGCTATGATTTGGCACGTAAACCCGGTTGAAACGGCGCGAAGCTGGGCCGAAGCGGGTGCCGAATGGATGCACCTGACTGATTTCGATGCGATAGAGGGCAAAGATACCAACGTCGAATTGATTGAAGAGATTATCCGCGCGGCCGAAATCCCGGTTCAGTTGGCAGGTGGCATGCGGACCCGCGAACAGGTCGAGCGCTGGATCGACAAGGGCGTCGGTCGCGTCGTGATAGGGACGCTGGCAGCGCGCGAGCCGAAGCTGGTTAAGGAATTGGCCACGCTCTACCCGGATCAAATCGTGCTGTCGGTCGATGTCTGGCAAGGTTTTGTAATGACGGATGGCTGGCGCAGCCAAAGCGTATTCACGCCCGAAGCGTTTATCGACGCGTTCGAGGGGGCGCCGTTTGCTGCTATCGTGGTGACCGATATCGACAGCGATATGGAGGACGTCGAAGCTCAACTTGGTTTGATCTCGGGGATCGCCAGTCAGTCGCGCACCCCGGTGATAGCAAGCGGGGTTGTACGTACCGCGGATGACATCTCGCGGCTGGCGTATATTCCCAATATCTCGGGTGCGATCGTGGGGCGTGCATTGTTTCGCAAGACACTTGACCTGACGGATGCTCTGGAAATGGCAAAATCGGCGCATGAGCCGGTGGCACAGTTCCAATAAATACGCTTCGCCCTTTCAACCGGAATCGTGAAAGGGCGGCGCCGATTTCCGTAACCCAAAGCGGTACTGCTTCGGTTACCCGGCGGTGGGAAGCCCGCATGAAATCGCCGTTGCTCTTGCCCCCGGACCCCGGGCCGGGGTAAGAGCGGTTCTCATAACAGGAAGCAGGCAAGAGGCACTTCATGCGCAGAGTCGTTGTAACCGGTCTTGGATTGGTCACTCCTTTGGCCAGCGGGGTCGAGGAAACCTGGTCGCGGCTGCTGGACGGAGAGTCCGGCGCTGGTCCCATTACGCATTTTGATGCGGAAGGCAGTGGTGTCACCACGACCTACGCCTGTGAGGTGCCCCGCGGGGACGGAACCAACGGGACCTTCAACCCCGATGACTGGATGCCGCCGAAAGAGCAGCGCAAGATCGAGGACTTTATCCTGTATTCCATCGCAGCCGCTGAAATGGCGTGCAAGGATGCGAACTGGTTGCCGGAAGATGAGGAGGACCGCCTGCGAACAGGTGTTCTGATCGGTTCTGGCATCGGGGGGTTGGGTTCGATCGCGAATACCGCCAATCTGATCCGCGACAAAGGCCCGCGCCGGGTTTCACCGTTCTTTATTCCGGGTGCTCTGATCAACCTGGCATCAGGTCAGGTGTCGATCCGGCATGGCTTCAAGGGGCCGAACCATTCGGTCGTGACGGCGTGTTCCACCGGTGCCCATGCAATCGGTGACGCCAGCCGTATCATTCGGGCAGGGGACGCAGACGTCATGGTCGCTGGTGGCGGCGAAGGCTGCATCTGCGAGATCGGCATCGCCGGGTTCAACGCATGCAAGGCGTTGTCGACCAAATATGCGGATAATCCAAAGGCGGCCAGCCGCCCCTATGACGTTGACCGCGACGGATTCGTCATGGGCGAAGGTGCGGGCATCGTCATCCTGGAAGAGTATGAACACGCGAAGGCCCGCGGTGCGAAGATTTACGCCGAGGTGCTGGGCTATGGCATGTCGGGCGACGCATATCACATCACGGCACCGTCCGAGGACGGTGACGGGGCAGAACGTTCGATGAAAGCCGCGTTGCGCAGCGCGGGGCTGGAGCCGAAGGACCTGGACTACATCAACGCCCATGGCACCTCGACCATGGCGGATACGATCGAACTGGGTGCGGTCGAACGTCTGCTGGGAGACCACGCCGCGAACGCCACCATGACGTCGACCAAATCGGCAACCGGTCACCTTTTGGGTGCAGCGGGGGCGATCGAGGCAATCTTCTCGATTCTGGCGATCCGCGATCAGGTCGCACCTCCGACGATCAACCTGGACAACCCCGCGGTGGAGACACCGATTGATCTGGCCCCGAACGCCAAGCGTGAGCGCGAGATCAACGTGGCCCTGTCGAACTCGTTCGGGTTTGGCGGCACCAATGCCAGCGTGATCTTCGGAAAGGTCAACTAAATGTGGCGGGCCATTGCTTCGAACGCGCTGACCATTCTGGTGGTCGGCCTGTTTCTGATGGGAGGACTGATCCTTTGGGGTCAGACCCAGTACAAGGCCGAAGGCCCGCTTGAAACCGCAATCTGTCTTCAGGTCAGAAGCGGATCGAACATGACACGTGTCAGTCAGGAACTGGAAGAGCAGGGCGCGATCCGCAGTGCCACGATCTTTCGGATGGCCGCCGATTACACGGATCGGGCGCAGCAGTTGAAAGCCGGCAGCTTTCTTGTGCGGGAAGGCGCGTCGATGGAGCAGATCATCGACAAAATTACCAGCAGCGGTGCCAGCACCTGTGGATCCGAGATTGAGTATCGTATCGGTGTGACGCGTGCTCAGACCCGTGTGCGCGAGTTGAACCCTGCGACCCTGGATTTCGTCGAAATCGCCTCGTTTGATCCGTCGGAAGAAGAGGTGCCTGAGGCCTATACCGAGAAACGCAACGAGGCGGACACCCGTTACCGCGTGTCGCTGGCCGAAGGTGTGACCTCGTGGCAGGTGGTCCAGGCGTTGAAGGCGTTCGACGCATTGACAGGTGAGGTGACCGAGATCCCGGCCGAAGGGATGCTGGCGCCTGACAGTTACGATGTTGTGGCGGGCCAGGACCGTAACGACATTTTGCAGGCGATGCAGGACAAGCAACAATTGCGGATCAACGCCGTTTGGGAAAGCCGTCAGGACGGGTTACCGCTGCAAAGTCCCGAAGAAATGCTGATCCTTGCGTCGATCATCGAAAAGGAAACCGGAGTTCCGGAAGAGCGCGGGCAAGTGGCCAGTGTTTTTGTGAACCGGCTGAAACAGGGGATGCGGTTGCAGACGGACCCGACCGTCATCTATGGCGTCACCAAAGGGCAAGGCACGTTGGGGCGCGGGCTGCGCCGCAGCGAGCTGAACCGACCAACGCCGTGGAACACCTATCAGATAGACGGTTTGCCGCCGACGCCGATTGCCAATCCGGGCTTGGCCAGCCTTGAAGCTGCTGTTGCGCCGGATGACACGGATTTCGTGTTCTTCGTTGCCGATGGCACGGGTGGCCATGCATTTGCCGAAACTTTGCAGGAGCACAATCGCAATGTCGCCAAATGGCGCGAGATTGAGGCAGAGCAGAATTCGGGGAATTGATCTGAACGAAAAATGGTTTCGTTCATCGTGTTGCGCCAACGCCGGTCATTGAACCGGCGTTGGCTTTTTTGTGTTCCGATCTTAGGCCGCCGGACGTTTGCTGCGTGGACGACGCCGTTTGTTTGCTGCGGGTTTTCCTTCCCCGTTGGCGGGCTTGGGTTTGAACCCCCGGCGACGGTTGTTCGGGCGGCGCGCCGGTTTTTCAGGTTGCACGGCTTCGGGCATCGCGCCACTGGCAACTGGAATCTCGATCTTCATCAGCTTTTGAATCTGGCGCAGCAGATCAACTTCTTCCGGTGAACAGAAGGCGATGGTTTCGCCCTCGCGCCCTGCGCGGGCGGTGCGCCCGATACGGTGGACGTAGTTGTCAGGCACCTCGGGCAAGTCGAAGTTGATCACGTAGGCGACGCCCGGGATGTCGATGCCCCGGGCGGCAACGTCGGTGGCGACCAGTATGTTGATTTCGCCCGCGCGAAACGCCTTGATGGCACGATCGCGCTGACCCTGGCTTTTGTTGCCGTGGATGGAAGCGGCGTTGTAGCCATCGGCCACAAGCCCTTTCATCAGCCGTTCCGCGCCATGTTTGGTGCGGGTAAAGACCAGTGTCAGAGCGTCCACATCTTTTGACAGGATTTCACGCAGCTTGGCTGGTTTCCCGGGCTTGGAAACGAAGTGCAGAGACTGCGTAATCTTGTCGGCGGCTTTGCCCGGAGGCGAGACCTGCACCCGCTGCGGGTTGGTCAGGTAAGCACGGCTGAGCTCTTCCATCTGCTTCGGCATGGTGGCCGAAAACAACATGGTTTGGCGTGGGGTGCCCAGTGCCGGAGCGATTTTTCGCAGTGCATGGATAAAGCCCAGGTCAAGCATCTGGTCTGCTTCGTCCAGCACCAGATGGCGTACCGCTCCGAGGTTTACCGCGCCCCGCTCCATCAGATCTATCAGGCGGCCCGGTGTGGCGACCAGAATATCGGTGCCACGGGAAAGGAACATTATCTGCTTGTTGATCGATTGGCCGCCGACGACGGTGGCCACACGCAGCTTGGTGCCTTTCGTCAAGGTGCGGAGGCTGTCGGCGATTTGATTCACAAGTTCCCGGGTGGGCGCCAGGATCAGCGATTTAGCGGTTTTCGGGTCGGGCTTGCCGGGTTGGGCCAGAAGGTGATCGATCAGAGGCAGGCCAAAAGCCAAGGTCTTTCCGGTGCCGGTTTGCGCCAGTCCCAGAATGTCGTGACCATTCAGAGCAAGCGGAATCGCCTGGTTCTGGATCGGGGTGGGTTGAGTGAAATTGGCACGTTTGAGTGCCTCGTTCAGTGCCGGGGCAAGGCCCAGCATATCAAAGTCGAACAATTAACTATCCTTTTGCAGCCCGGAGCGTTTGCCCGCGGACAGGTCATGAAGGGTCGCGCGTTGGCGACCGGCAGGGGTTGTGCGAGACCTCGGGACGAGCAGGCGTATCCTGCGCCATCCGGCCGTCGCGTCAAGAACCCTGCGTGATGGGGAACTGGAATGATGAGTTGGCGCTGTGGGGCGGACGAGGTCCGCTTGGGCTCACGCATCAGCGCTGTGATGTGGGGCACATGAGGGTTCCGCCATGGAATGTCAAGCGCTGGCAAGCCTTCTGGTGGTCTTCTGAGTCGGATAAGGCACTGTTCGCGGCACCAGACTGCCATTGAATTACAGTGTTAAACCAACGGCCCTGTTGATCGCCATTCCAGTATTCACGGCCTGATAGGTTGGAAATGGCATCCTCTCGGCGGTATGAATGTCGCGTCGGATCCAGTTTTGTGCTTCCAACTGGTGAAGGGATGAGGACAACGCCCGATCTGTAATGACCGAAAGACCTGATTTGATGGCCGAGAAACGATGAGGGGTGCTTGCCAACGCCAGAACTGGCACAGTCCAGGATTTTCGCAGAAGTCTGATTTCATCCTCAGAGCGGGCGGTGGTAATTATCTTGCTGGCGATCGTGGCAGCCTCGGTCCCGCATGGCGTTAGTCGAAATTCTGGACGTAGAGGGTGCCCATGGCCGGGATTTCTTTCGATCATTCCAAGTTCAATAAGATGAGCAAGGCTGGCTGCAAAGGCGGTTCGGCTTGCGTCGGTCGCTGCCAGAAGCGGGGCTTGTCGGCCCGGAACTTTGGCGTGCAGCAGCGCAAGAATTTTCAGGGACCAAGCCCGCGACGTCAGCTTGACAAGTGTATCTATGTCCATAAAGTATAGTAAATATATTTTTCAAAAAGGAAAAGCCTTATGTCGCTCGTTTCATTGAAGAACACCATCACACTTGCGATGTCCGTTCGGGATCGACATGCCAGTGCGGAATGGTACGCCGCCAAGCTGGGATTCGAGCTTATCCACCACATTGATGAAGCAGGATGGAGCGAATTGCGAACCAATGTCGACCGAGTCACTTTGGGACTGGGCGAACAGGCCGAAGCCTCTCCGGGGAATTGCGTGCCTGTCTTCGAAGTCGCGGATATCGCGGAGGCGCGTGGAAAGTTGGAACTTGCAGGCGTGGAATTTGACGGTGAAACGGACACGATTGAGGGGATGGTCAGCACGGCAACGTTTTTTGATCCGGATAGGAATGCGCTGATGCTGGCGCAGGATTTGACAGGCCAGAGCTGAGAGTAAGAGGTAAAGAAAAACTCAAAACAGCGACCGCTGCGTGTTGCCTCGGCGTTGCGTAACGCATTGACTTTGCGGACTTAATCCTTTATATCTTGTGATATGCTAGAAGAAGTGGGCAGCGGCCCCGGGGCGACCCGGTGGCCGTTTTTTTGCTTCTCTCGTGCGGAGAAAACTCACGCATGAGGTCACAGGCAAACATGACTTTGATTACCCCGGAAGAGCGGATTTCCCAGACGGCTGAATTGTTGCAGTCGCTTGAGAGGTCCATTCGCGATCTGCGGCAAGCGGCGGAAGAACTGCGCAAACAGATCGGAGCCGGGGAGGATGCAGATCTTGCTGGTTCAGCCAAGCAACTCGGGCAGTTAGAGGGGCTGATCCGAAGTTGTCAGAAAGTGGAGACAAGCTTTGTCGAACAACATCACAGACAAGCCGGAATTGCCCAAGGAGGGTACGCGCTCGATCTTGACCGAGCTCGGTTTGAAGTCGGGTGCAGGCTGGCTCGCCTCCGCGCCTGTTGCGGTGCAGGACAGATTTCTGAGTGAGATCGGGGAGGGAGGGCTGTGTGCCCTCCCTTTCCTGTTCGAATTCTGGGCGATGCCGCATCAGTTGCCACCCGAGGGTGATTGGCGGTCCTGGGTGATCATGGGCGGGCGCGGTGCGGGCAAGACGCGCGCCGGGGCCGAGTGGGTACGGTCGATGGTCGAGGGGTCTTTGCCATTGGATAAGGGCCAGGCCTGTCGGGTGGCTTTGGTTGGTGAGACCTTCGATCAGGTACGCGATGTGATGATCTTTGGCGACAGCGGGATATTGCAATGTTCGCCCCAGGATCGGCGACCCACGTGGAAGGCATCTGAGCGCAAGCTGATCTGGCCCAACGGGGCCGAGGCTCAGGCGTTTTCGGCACATGATCCCGAAGGGCTGCGCGGGCCGCAGTTCGATGCGGCCTGGGTGGATGAGCTGGCCAAGTGGAAGAAAGCGGGCGATACCTGGGACATGCTGCAATTTGCGCTGCGTTTGGGCGAGAGGCCCCGGGTCTGCGTGACCACGACGCCGCGCAATGTGAAGGTGCTGAAGGATCTGCTGGCGTCGCCCTCCACGGTGCAGACCCATGCACCGACCGAGGCGAACAGAGCCAATCTGGCGGCGTCGTTTCTGGAGGAAGTGCGCGCGCGCTATGCCGGCACGCGGCTGGGGCGGCAGGAGCTGGACGGGGTGTTGCTGTCGGATGCGGACGGCGCGCTGTGGACGGGTTCGATGCTTGAGGCGGCGCGCTGCGCACAAGTGCCCGAATTGGATCGCATCGTGGTGGCGCTGGACCCGGCGGTGACGTCCGGGTCAGGCGCGGATGCCTGCGGGATCGTGGTGGTTGGCGCGCAAGTGCAAGGCCCGCCCGAGGCGTGGCGCGCCTATGTGCTGGCTGACCGGACGGTGCAGGGCGTTGGCCCGGCGGGCTGGGCGCAGGCGGCGATTGACGCGATGGATGAGTTCGAGGCCGAGCGGCTGGTGGCCGAGGTCAATCAGGGTGGGCAGTTGGTGGAAGAGGTCGTGCGGCAGGTGGACCCTCTGGTCCCGTTCCGGCCGGTGCGTGCGTCACGTGGCAAGGTCGCGCGGGCAGAGCCTGTGGCGGCCCTGTATGAGCAGGGACGGGTGTCGCATGTTGCCGGGTTGGACGCGCTGGAGGAGCAGATGTGCCAGATGACCGCGAGGGGGTTCGAAGGGCAGGGCTCACCCGACCGGGTCGATGCTCTGGTCTGGGCGTTGCATGAGTTGGTTGTGGGGCCTGCGGGGGGGTATCGGCGGCCCAGGGTGCGGGCGTTGTGAACTTAGCGATCGGGAAGGAATGACGACAACAAAGCTCTAACCAAGCTTTACTATTAACTGTTTGCGGCTGGTTTCTGGAGATTTGACAGTGTAAAGGCTGAGCTATGCAAAAGGTCATAATAACTAGTACCAACAGATTTGATCTAAAAGATATTCTCGCCCCCAACGAAAAGCTACTTTGGTCGGGTGAACCGGGATATGGCCGCAAGTTCTTTCAGGCTGTAGGTGATGAGCGGAAGATCCATGTTTTCCTGTTGATCGCTTCGGTCGTCATGTGGGCTACTATTCCATTCATCGATGCCGATGCCGAGTTTGGCCGCTTTGATGCGTGTTGGATATACGGCGCAATGACGTTCGCTTTCGTTGTCTTTTCGTTTAGCATCGCGAGTCAACGGCACTACGTCCTGTATAACTTGGCCTATTTTGTTACGGACAGCCGGGTAATTGTTTGCCGGCGAGGTAGAAACTGGAGGCTTGGTGTCCGGCTCTATCTCATTTCGTGTGAACATTCAGCGACGTTTCCGTATTCAATAGTCGATAGCCGCCCTTATCCATCACTTGAATTTGGCATTCTTCTTTCGGAACAGCAGGTGCAACCATTCGGGCTTGGACTATCCCATCCCGGCCATCCGATGCTCTTAGGCAGGACATACTATCCTATACTGTTGGACTATGTTCCGGAGGCTGAGAAACTTCTCATAATGATCCGATCTTGCCTGCATGAAGTTGCGGATTCGACAGGAGTGTCATCAGCATAGGACTTGAAATCGTTTCGGCTGCGTAGCCCCATGTCAATGCAGCTACATCTGTCCCGTTGCCCACCCCCCGTACGCCCCATTCCCAAGCCTTAAACTTCTTTCCGTCATAACTCCTTTCAACAAGCCGGGCAGAGCGGCGGCAGAAAGGAGCACAGATGGTATTCGATTTCTTGCGTCGTGGATCGGCTGAAGCGGCGCCCGAGGCAAAAGCAAGCGCGGCTGGGCCGGTGGTGGCGTGGCAGACGGGCGGGCGCGTGGCCTGGAGCCCCAGGGACGCGGTGTCGCTGACGCGGACGGGGTTTTTGGGGAACCCAGTGGGGTTTCGATCCGTCAAGCTGATTGCCGAGGCGGCAGCGGCGCTGCCTTTGGTGTTGCAGGATCAGGCGCAGCGCTTTGATGCGCATCCGATCCTGTCCCTGATGCGCCGTCCGAATGCGGCGCAGGGGCAAGCGGAGTTGATGGAGGCCTTGTTCGGGCAGTTGCTGTTGTCGGGCAATGCCTATGTCGAGGCGGTTCAGGCCGAAGAAGGGCTTCCGGTTGAGCTGCATGTGCTGCGATCCGACAGGATGAGCGTGGTGCCGGGGGCGGATGGATGGCCCAAGGCGTATGACTATGCGGTTGGCGGCAAGAAGCATCGGTTTGCGGCGGAAGCCATCAGCCATATCAAATCGTTTCACCCTCAGGATGATCACTACGGGTTCTCGCCGATGCAGGCGGCGGCGATGGCGATTGATGTGCATAACAGCGCGTCGCGCTGGTCGAAATCGCTGCTGGACAACGCGGCGCGGCCTTCGGGGGCGCTGGTGTGGAAAGGCGATGGCCACGGGGTGATGGCCGAAGATCAGTTCCGGCGTCTGTCAGACGAGATCGAGGCGAACTATCGCGGGGCCCGCAATGCAGGCCGTCCGATGGTTCTGGAAGGGGGGCTGGATTGGAAGCCGATGGGGTTCTCTCCGTCCGATATGGAGTTTCAAAAGACCAAGGAAGCCGCCGCCCGCGAGATCGCGCTGGCCTTCGGTGTCCCGCCAATGCTGCTGGGGATCCAGGGTGACGCGACCTATTCGAACTATCAGGAGGCCAACCGGGCGTTTTATCGCCTGACCGTGCTGCCCCTGGTGACGCGGGTGGCGGCGGCGGTGTCGGACTGGCTGGCGGGCTTTACCGGCGAGGAACTGGTGTTGAAGCCTGACCTGGATCAGGTGCCCGCGCTGTCGGCAGAACGTGATGCGCAATGGGCGCGGGTCAACGGGGCCGATTTTCTGACGGATGCGGAAAAGCGCGCGTTGCTGGGGCTGCCGGAGCGTGCAGATGGGTGAGGGGTATCCCTCGTTCGAGTGCGCGCCAGGTCTGCGTCTGGCCGCGCATGAACGGGTGGCCGAGATCCAGCATGCACATCTGTGTCGGCGTCTGGATCAGATCGAAGAGATGATGGAGCGGCTGGAGCGCCGGCTGTGGCTGACGGTCTATGGCGTGGCGGCGGTGATCCTGGCGCAGGCGTTTCAATCCCTCTTGGTGGTCGCGCCATGAGTTCAATGGGTTACATGGAGAAGTTCATGGATTTAGAGCATAAATTCGCACGGTTCGGCGACGGTTTGTCGGTTACGGATGACGCGGCAATCGAGGGCTATGCCAGCCTGTTTGGGCAGGTCGATCAGGGCAGTGACGTGGTGCAGCGTGGCGCCTATCGCGGCTCGCTTGACAGGCTGGCCAGAGCGGGTCAGCGCGTCAAGATGCTGTGGCAGCATGATCCGGCCCAGCCCATCGGCGTGTGGGACGAAGTGCGCGAGGACGACAAGGGCCTGTGGGTCAAGGGGCGTTTGCTGGAGAGCACGCAGAAGGGCCGCGAGGCGGCAGAATTGATCCGGGCAGGTGCAATGGATGGTCTGTCGATCGGCTACCGCACCAAACGGGCCGTGAAGAATGACAAGGGCCAGCGGGTCCTGACCGAACTGGAGCTGTGGGAGGTGTCATTGGTGACCTTCCCGATGCTGCCCAGTGCGCGGGTGGCGGCGAAGGGAAGGACACCTGAAGCCGAGGAAGCCCTGCGCTGTATTGCCGACGTATTCAACGATGCCCGGCAGGAGCTGGCGCGGACCTAGCGCGCCTCAAAACCACTCAGAACAGGACATGCTGATGAGCAAGACCGAAACCCCGGCCTTGACCGGAGAGGGTGCGCCCCTGGTTCAGGAGGTGAAGCGGGCGATGGCTGGCTTCGTGAATGAATTCAAGGGCCTGAAAGCCGAAGTTAATACAAAACTGCAACAGACAGAAGAGCGACTGACCATGCTGGATCGTAAATCAACAATCGCGGCACGCCCGCATCTTGCCGCTTCGATCGAAGACGGAGCCCCGCATCAGAAGGCATTTGACGCCTATGTGCGGTCCGGCGAAGATGACGGGCTGCGTGGCCTCGAGATTGAGGGCAAGTCCCTGTCAACAGCGGTCAACAGCGACGGTGGCTATCTGGTTGATCCGCAGACTGCCGAGACGATCAAGTCGGTTTTGAACTCGACCGCCTCGATCCGTTCGATTGCATCGGTCGTGAATGTCGAGGCAAATTCGTTCGACGTGCTGATCGATCACACCGATGTAGGTGCGGGCTGGGCTGACGAAAACTCGGCCACAGCGGAGACCGGAACACCGTCGATCGATCGCATCTCGATCCCGCTGCACGAGCTGAGCGCGCTGCCCAAAGCGTCGCAGCGCCTGCTGGATGACAGCGCCTTCGACGTCGAGGGCTGGCTGGCCGGGCGCATTGCCGACAAGTTTGCACGCGCCGAGGCGGCGGCATTCATCAACGGCGATGGCGTCGACAAGCCCAAGGGGTTGATGATCCACCGAGCGGTGCCGAATGATGGCTGGTCGTGGGGCAGCCTTGGCTATGTCGCGACCGGTATTGATGCGGGTATTGATGCGGATGCGATCGTCGATGTGGTTTATGCGCTGGGCGCGCAGTACCGGGTCAACGGGACCTTCGTGATGAATTCGAAGACCGCAGGTGTGATCCGCAAGCTGAAGGACAGCGATGGCCGTTTCTTGTGGTCCGATGGTTTGGCCGCAGGTGAGCCGGCGCGTCTGATGGGGTATCCGGTTCTGATCGCCGAGGACATGCCGGATGTGGCAACCGACAGTTTCTCGATAGCCTTTGGTGACTTCCAGGCTGGTTACACCATTGCCGAACGTCCTGATCTGCGCGTGCTGCGCGACCCGTTCAGCGCCAAGCCACATGTCCTGTTCTATGCGACCAAGCGCGTCGGCGGCGATGTCAGCGATTTTGCTGCGATCAAGCTGGTGAAATTCGGCACCGCTTAACGCGGGCTGAATCCGGGGGGCCCTGGCCCCTCGGACGGCGGGCGCGGGCCGGAGTGAGATCCTCTGCGTTGTCTAGCTGTTCCCCTCCGTCCGAGCAACGTGGGGCGGCGCGTGCCCGCCATTTTCCAAGGATGGGGCCCTGGAGGGGTCCGAGATTGCGGAGTGAGTGGATGATGTTGATCGAAGAGACCGCCATCGCGGATGCGGCGCTGCCGGTGCAACAATTCAAGGCGCATCTGAGGTTGGGCACGGGCTTTGCCGAGGATGATGTGCAGAATGAAGTGTTGAAGGGGTTCCTGCGGGCCGCCATCGCGGCGATCGAGGCGCGTACTGGCACGGTTCTGATCACACGGGATTTCTCGTGGAGTTTGCACAGGTGGCGCGACCCGTCGGGCGAAGTGCTGCCTGTGGCCCCGGTGGTTTCAGTGCAGGCCGTGACGCTGACTGACAAACAAGGAGCTGAAACAGTTGAGGACGCCGCGACCTATCGGCTGGAGCATGATAGTCAGCGGCCCCGGATCCGCCCATTGGGTTTCAGCCTGCCTGCCATCGAAACGGGTGGTTCCGTAAAGATCTCGTTTGTCGCGGGGATGGCGCAGGATTGGGGCGGGTTACCTGCCGATCTTGGGCAAGCCGTGCTGCTGCTGGCGGCGCATTACTATGAATACCGGGATGAAACCTCATTGGGCGCTGGATGTATGCCCTTTGGTGTCACCAGCCTGATCCAGCGCTATCGCGTGGTGCGTTTCGGGGCGGGGGTATCGCAATGAATACGCCGCATCTGAACCGTAAGTTGGTGCTGGAGGCGCCAATGCGAAGTGCTGATGGGGCGGGAGGCTATACCGAAACATGGGCTGCGATGGGGACACTGTGGGCCGAGGTGACGGCGCGCAGTGGCGCGGAACGGCAGATCGCCGGAGCGTCTGTGTCGCGTGTCGGGTACCGCATCGTGGTACGCGGAGCGCCCATGGGATCTTCGATGCGCCCCGCGCCAGATCAGCGGTTTCGCGAGGGAAATCGCTGTTTCGTAATCCGGGCCGTGGCCGAGCATGACCCGCGCGGCAAGTTCCTGACCTGTTTCGCAGATGATGAGGTGGCGGCATGAGCTATGGCGTTTCCGCTGCTTTGCAGGCGGCCGTGTATCAACAGCTTTCAGCGGACGCGGCAGTCAGCAGCCAATCGGGGGGCGCGATCTATGATGCCGTACCCGCAGGAACCGTGCCGCAGACCTATGTGACGCTGGGCTCCGAAGAGGTGCGGGACGCGTCGGACCGAACAGGCGCGGGCGCGATACACCGCTTCACCGTTTCGGTGGTGTCCCAGGAGGCAGGGTTCGGTGCTGCCAAAACACTGGCTGGCGCGGTGTGTGACGCGCTGGAAAACGCGCCACTCAACCTGGGTCGCGGGCGTTTGGTGGGGCTGTGGTTCGAGCGGGCCTCGGCCCGGCGCACCGGGACCGGCGGCACCATCCGCCAGATCGACCTGAAATTCCGCGCCCGCGTGGAAGATGACTAAGCAATCAACGGAGAGAGCACATGGCTGCCCAGAACGGAAAAGACCTGTTGGTCAAAATGGATATGAACGGTACCGGCCTGTTCCAGACCATCGCGGGGCTGCGGGCCACGCGCATAAGTTTCAATGCTGAAAGTGTGGATGTCACCAGTCTGGAAAGCCAGGGTGGATGGCGCGAGCTTTTGTCCGGGGCGGGGGTCAAATCGGCTTCGATCTCTGGCTCGGGCGTGTTCAAGGATGCTGGCACGGATGAACGCGCGCGGCAGTTGTTCTTTGATGGCGAAACTCCAGCCTTTCAGGTCATCATCCCTGATTTCGGGATTGTAGAAGGCCCGTTCCAGGTGACCAGCATCGAGTACGCGGGCTCGCACAACGGTGAGGCGACCTATGAGATGAGCATGGCCAGTGCCGGTGCTCTGACCTTCACGGCGCTTTGATCCGATGGCCAATCCGTGGACAGGCGAGGTGGCGCTGACCATCGATGGCGAGCAGCGGGTGCTCAAACTGACGCTTGGTGCTTTGGCGGAGCTGGAGCAGGAGCTGAATGCTGGGTCGCTGGTTGAGCTGGTGCAGCGGTTTGAGGGCGGTGCGTATTCCAGTGCGGATGTTCTGGCGCTGATCGTTGCCGGTTTGCGGGGCGGTGGCTGCCACATTGCCCGGACCGACCTTATGCATGCCGAGATCGAAGGCGGCCCCATGGCTGCCGCCAGAACCGCAGCCGAATTGTTGGCGCGCGCCTTCATGGTGCCGGAGGGCGCATGAGCGGGTTCGACTGGCCTGTCCTGATGCGGGCCGGATTTCTGGGGCTGCGACTGACGCCGGATCAATTCTGGCGTCTGACCCCGGCAGAGCTGCGGCTGATGCTTGGGCAGGGTTCCGGAGCGCCCGCAATGAACCGGGCGGGGTTGGACGCTTTGCAGGCGGCCTATCCGGACAAGACACAAGGAGAGCGTGATGACAGATCGTGACGGGTTTGATGACCTGCAAGAACGAGGCGAAGCGTTGGGCGATTCCCTCGGCGATGCTGCGACTATGGCGGCGGCGTTTGACAGCCAGATGAAGCGCATCAGCGCCGCATTTGAAGAAACCGGCAAGGATGTCGCCACGCTGGAGCGCGGCATGTCCAGCGGATTGCGCAAGGCCTTCGATGGTGTCGTTCTGGATGGGATGAGCCTTTCCGGTGCGTTGGATATCCTGAAGAACTCTTTGATCCAAACGGCTTATGCGGCTGCGATCAAGCCGGTGACGGACCACTTTGGCGGCATGCTGGCCAACACGGTCGGCGGGTTGGTGAAGGGAATTCTGCCCTTTGCCGATGGCGGAAGCTTCAGCCAGGGCCGGGTGATGCCCTTCGCCAATGGCGGTGTGGTCAGCGGCCCGACCATGTTTCCCATGCGCGGCGGCACCGGGCTGATGGGAGAAGCCGGGCCAGAGGCGATCATGCCGCTTGCGCGCGGGGCCGATGGCAAGCTGGGCGTGCGGACGCAAGGCGCCGGGCGTGCCGTGAATGTGGTGATGAACATTTCGACACCTGACGTGCAGGGGTTCCGCCGCTCTCAGGGGCAGATTGCGGCCCAGATGAGCCGCGCGCTGGGGCGCGGCAATCGCAACAGGTAAATCAGGGAGCAGCTGATGAATTTCCACGAGGTGAGATTTCCCGCCAGCCTGAGCTTTGGCTCGGTCGGGGGGCCGGAACGGCGCACGGACATCGTGACGCTGGCCAATGGTTTTGAAGAGCGCAACACCCCCTGGGCCCATTCGCGTCGCCGATATGATGCGGGGCTGGGGATGCGGTCGCTGGACGATATCGAGACACTGATTTCGTTCTTCGAAGCGCGGCAGGGCCAGATGTTCGGCTTTCGCTGGAAAGACTGGTCGGATTTCAAATCCGGCAAGGCCACGGCGGACATCAATTTCGGAGATCAGGTGATCGCGAAAGGCGACGGAACACGCACCGAATTCCAGTTGATCAAGACCTACCAATCGGGCGGGGTAAGCTATGAGCGCCCCATCGTGAAACCGGTATTGGGGACGGTGCGTCTGGGGCTGGATCAGGATGAGGTCCGCGAGGGCGTGGATTTTGACGTTGATCTGACGACGGGCAGGGTCACGTTTGCGGACCCGCCGCCGGAAGAGGTCGATATCACCGCGGGTTATGAATTTGACGTGCCGGTGCGCTTTGACACCGACAAAATCCAGACCAGCGTTGCCAGTTTTCAGGCCGGCGACGTACCGAACGTTCCAGTGGTCGAGGTGCGCATCTGATGGCTGAAGATATCAAGGGCCTGCACGCGCATCTGCAAAGCGGGTTGACAACGGTCTGCCGCTGTTGGGCGATCAAGCGCACGGACGGTCAGGAATACGGTTTCACCGACCACGACAGGGAGCTGAGTTTTGACGGGTTGACCTTCAAGGCAAGTACCGGCCTGACGGCCGCCGCCATCGAGCAGGCCACGGGCCTGTCCATCGACAACACAGAAGCGATGGGCGCACTGTCTGACGCGGCCATTCGCGACGAGGATATCGAAGCGGGGCGTTTTGACGGGGCCGAAGTGCGCGCCTGGCTGGTCAATTGGGCAGATCTGGATCAGCGCATCCTTCAGTTCCGTGGTTCAATCGGTGAGTTGCGCCGCTCTGGCGGCGCGTTCCATGCGGAATTGCGTGGCCTGACCGACTTGCTGAACCGCCCTTTGGGGCGTGTTTACCAAAAGCCGTGCACGGCTGTGTTGGGGGATCGGGCCTGCCGGTTCAACACCGACACGCCGGGGTATTGGTTCAACGGTGTGATCTCGGGTTTCGATGGCGGCACCCTTTTGCATGTTGCAGCAGGTCAGACCATTGAAGAAGGCTGGTTCGAACGGGGGCGCGTGGACGTTTTGTCCGGTTCTGCCAAGGGGTTGTGGTCTTCGATCAAGAACGACAGGCAGACGGCAACCGGGCGGGAAATCACGCTTTGGTCCGGTTTCGGGGCAAGCTTGGCGATCGGCGACAGCGTGAAACTGCGGGCAGGATGCGACAAGCGCATGGAAACCTGCCAGTTCAAGTTCAACAACTTTCTGAATTTTCAGGGGTTTCCAGATCTTCCAGGCGAAGACTGGGTCATGGCTGTTCCCAAGAAAAGCAATACCAATAGCGGAGGCAGCTTACGGTGACGATACGTAGAGAGGATATTGTGACAGAGGCGCGCAATTGGCTTGGAACGCCTTATGTGCATCAGGCCTCGGTCAAAGGTGCCGGTGCGGATTGTCTGGGCCTGTTGCGCGGCGTTTGGCGCGCCGTGATCGGGCGGGAACCTGAATCTGTTCCGGCCTACAGCATGGACTGGTCCGAACCGCAGGGCGAGGAACGGATGTGGGTGGCTGCCAGGCGGCATCTGGTCGAAAAACCAATAGGCAAGATGGCATCGGGGGATGTTCTGCTGTTTCGGATGCGCGACGCAAGCGTCGCCAAGCATCTGGGCATCGTCAGTACTACGCACCCCGAACCCCGCTTTATTCACGCGTATTCCGGCCACGGCGTGGTGGAAAACGCACTGAGCAGGCCTTGGTGCCGCCGTATCGTTTCCTGTTTCGAATTCCCGATGGAGATGCATTGATGGCCACTATTCTTCTTTCTGCAGCCGGGGCCGCGCTGGGCGGTTCGATCGGGGGCACGGTTGCGGGCCTTTCAACCGCAATTATCGGTCGGGCCGTTGGTGCGACGGTCGGGCGGATCCTTGATCAGAAGTTCTTTAACCAGTCCGTTATGGGCAGTGGCAGTGAAGTCGTCGAAACCGGTCGCATGGATCGGTTTCGGTTGACGGAAACCGGCGAAGGTGCGCCGGTGACCACCGTGTTTGGCCGTATGCGTGTGGGCGGTCAGGTCATTTGGGCTTCGGATTTTCTGGAGACCCAGACAACGACCACAGAGGGTGGCGGCGGCGGGGGCAAGGGGAAACCCAAGACCCCTGAGGTGACTACCGTCACGTACAGTTACTCGATTTCGCTGGCGATTGCGGTTGGCGCCGGTGAGATCGCCGATGTCGCGCGCATTTGGGCGGATGGAGAAGAACAAGATCGATCCGGCCTCAATATGCGGGTTTACCATGGCACGTGGGATCAGTTGCCGGACCCGCTGATCGAGGCGATTGAAGGCGCCGGAACGGTTCCGGCTTATCGCGGAACCGCCTATGTCGTGATCGAGGACTTCCCGCTCGGCGCTTTTGGCAATCGGGTGCCGCAGTTTTCATTTGAAGTTGTGCGCCCCACGCAGCGGGACATGCCCGATCACGACAGTGCATTGCCTCAGATCGTGCGCGGGGTTGCCATGATACCGGGGACCGGGGAATACGCTCTGGCCAGCTCTCAGGTGAATTATTCACAATCTGGCAAGAGCTGGTCTGCCAACGCACATTCCGCGTCCGGCACCTCGGATCTTGTCTCCTCGACCCGAGCGCTGGAAAGCGAGTTGCCCAATTGCGATGCCGCATCTTTGGTGGTGTCGTGGTTCGGCGATGACCTGAGATGCGGACACTGCAAGATCCGGCCAAAGATCGAACAGCGTGAGATCGACAGCAGCGACATGCCCTGGATCGTATCTGATCAGGCCCGAAGCGACGCCGGGCTTGTGGTGCGACAGAACGGCCGCCCGGTCTATGGGGGGACACCGGCCGATGTGGCCGTGGTCGAGGCGATCCGCCATCTGAACCAATCCGGCAAGCGGGTAATGTTTTACCCCTTTATCCTGATGGAGCAATTGACGGGGAACGGGCTGCCTGATCCCTGGTCGGATGCGTCAAGTCAGCCTCACCTGCCATGGCGTGGGCGGATCACCCTGGATGTGGCGCCGGGGCGTCCCGGTTCCGCGGACCAGACGGCATCGGCCGATGCACAGGTCGCCGCGTTCTTCGGAACAGCACGTGCGCAGGATTTTGCGATCAACCAGGATACGAACGGATCGGGCGGCACCGGCGGTGGCTCGGGTGGTCAGGTCAGGCCCAGACCGGGTGGTCGGCCTGACGACAGAGGGGATACCGGTTTAACTTGGGTCTCCGGGGGCGGTACCTTTGGCGGGCTGCTGGGGGACAGCGGCGTCACGGCCAAAGAAATCATCCAATATTCCGGCCCTCAGGAATGGAGCCTGCGGCGTTTCATTCTGCACTATGCCATGCTGTGCAAGGCTGCCGGCGGCGTTTCGTCATTCTGCATCTCGTCGGAGATGCGTGGCCTGACCCAGATCAGGGGGGCTTCGGGCTTTCCGGCCGTTGCGCAGCTTCGCGCCTTGGCGACCGAGGTGCGTCAGATTCTGGGGCCGGACACGAAAATCGGCTATGCAGCGGATTGGAGCGAGTATTTCGGATACCAGCCAAAAGGCACCAGCGACAGGTATTTTCACCTCGACCCTCTTTGGGCGGACGACAACATCGATTTCATCGGCATCGACAACTACATGCCGTTGTCCGATTGGCGTGACGGTGAACACCATCTGGACGCCGAGGCCGGCGCGCCTTCGATTTACGACCTGGGGTACCTTCGCAGCAATATCGAAGGCGGTGAAGGGTATGACTGGTACTACGCCTCTCCGGAAGAGGCGGAAGCGCAGATCAGGACTCCGATCGAAGATCAGGGGCATGACGAGCCGTGGATCTGGAGATACAAGGACCTGCGCAACTGGTGGTCGAATCCGCATCACGAACGGATCGGAGGTGTGCGTCAATCCAATCCGACCGATTGGGTGCCCGCATCGAAACCGATCTGGTTCACCGAGTTGGGGTGTGCGGCAATCGACAAGGGCACGAACCAGCCGAACAAATTCCTGGACCCGAAGTCATCGGAATCGCTGTTGCCCGCGTATTCAAACGGGCTGCGCGACGACTTCATTCAGGTTCAGTATCTGACGGCGATGCTTGGCTATTGGAGCGATCCGAAGGTCAATCCGATCTCGGACATCTACGGCGCGCCGATGCTGGACATGGCAAACGTGTATGTCTGGGCATGGGATACCCGTCCGTTTCCGACCTTTCCGAACCTGAAAAGCCAGTGGGACGATGGCGAGAACTATCCCAGAGGGCACTGGCTGAACGGTCGGTCCGGGTCTCGTACGTTGGCCTCCGTGGTGACCGAAATCTGCCACGGTGCAGGTGTCACGGATATAGACGTCTCTGGTCTGTACGGTGTGGTTCGCGGGTATGTCATCGAAGACGTGACGAACGCCCGTTCCGCCTTGCAGCCGCTGATGCTGCGCTATGGGTTTGATGCGATCGAAAGGGATGGAGTGTTGAAGTTCCAGATGCGCGACGGGTACGGCGCAGTTGCCTTGAACCCCGACCATCTGGCGATCAGCAGCGATCTTGAGGGCACGGTCGAACACCGGCGCGAGGCCGAGGCCGAAATGACCGGGCGCGTTCGTCTGCGCTTTGTTCAGTCGGACGCGGATCATGACGTCGTCGCGGAGGAGGCGGTTTTGCCCGATGATCGCACCCATTCCGTATCGGTGAATGAGATGCCTCTGTCCATGACCCGCACCGAAGGGCGGCAAACGGCCGAACGCTGGTTGAGCGAAGCCAGAGTTTCCCGCGATACGGTTCGGTTTGCGCTTCCGCCGTCTCAAATGCACCTGGGGGCAGGGGATCTGGTTCGTTTGACAGACGCTGAAACCGGGCCGGTGTACCGGATCGACCAATTGGAATCCGCCGACCTGCAACTGGTTGAAGCGGTCCGGATCGAACAGGGCGTGTACAAGGCGTCCGAATTGAATGACGACCCGGCAACGGTCAAACCGTATACGGCGCCGGTCCCCGTGCTGCCGGTTTTTCTGGATCTGCCCTTGATCACGGGCGCCGAGGCCCCTCATGCGCCCTATCTGGCCGTTACCGGGGATCCATGGCCCGGGGCGGCAACGGTCTATTCCTCGTCCAGTGATGATGGCTATCGCCTGAGCGATGTCATTGCCCAGCGGGCAGTGGTCGGCGTGACCGAAACACCGCTGAGGCGCGCCAGTGTCGGTGTCTGGGATGAGGGCCCTGCCTTGAAGGTCAAACTGCTTACGGGTCAGTTGGAATCCCGTCCGCGCAGCTCGGTGATGAATGGCGTCAATCTGGCTGCAATCGGTGACGGAACACCCGGTAACTGGGAGGTTTTTCAGTTCGCTGACGCGGCGCTCGAGGCCCCGGATGTATACGCGTTGTTCGGGCGGCTCAGGGGTCAACTGGGAACAGACGCTTTGATGCCTGATGTCTGGCCGGATGGATCAGTATTCGTGCTGCTGAATGACAGGGTGCAACAGATCAGCCTGCTGCGAAACGAAAGGCGTCTTGCCAAACATTATCGCATTGGGCCTGCGACCCGCGGCTATGATGATCCGTCCTATCAACACCTGATTGCCTCGTTTGCAGGCAACGGATTGCGCCCCTATGCGCCTGTGCACATGCGGGTTCGGTCTGGTACCGCCGGGGATGAGCTTACGTGGATCCGACGTGCCCGAACGGATGCGGATGACTGGTCGGGGCTGGAGATTCCCTTGGGCGAAGAAAGCGAATCCTACCTGGTCCGTGTCATTGCGAGTGGAACCGTTCTGCGCGAAGAACTGACATCCGAACCAAGGTGGACCTATTCGACGGCCATGAAAGCGGCGGATGGTCTGTCCGGGGGCTATGAGGTCGAAGTGGCCCAGGTATCTGCTGTATTCGGACCGGGTGCCTGGTCGCGTCTTGCGGTTGGGCACGCTGCCTGATGCGGCCGGTTCTGCATGGGGATGTCAGTGCTGCGGCGCGCGCCTTGCTGGCCGTGCCGCAGCCGGACAGGGGGTCTTTGTGTGTGCGGATGATCCACGAGGCGGAATTGGCCGACAGGCATTTGGAGCGCACGGGCAAGCTCCACCCGGTTTACAGCAATGGTTCTCTCATGGCCGTTGCACGAAACAGGGCCCTGGCCGATGAACCCGGGTTTGACGATCTGCAATATTGCCAGTGTTTTGAGATGGTTCTGCACCAGCTTGCCAGATTTCAGGCTAGCCGGACGCGCAGCTGACGCATTTGCTGGCGGCCAGATCCAGATTCAGACGCCCATCCGGAATGCGCTCGCCGCAGTCTTCGCAATATCCGAACTCGCCGTCGTCAAGCCGGTCCAACGCTGCCAGAAGCCGGCGTGTTTCCACATCGCGATTGGCCTGCTGTGCCTTGGCCATGGCCTGATTTTGCAGCGCATCCATGCGGCTCAGCCGTCCAACGGCCTGTTGATCCAGTTCGACAACGGCCTGAGCCTGCTGCCCCGACGCTGACATCTGCTGCAATTCCACCAATCGCACGCGAATTCGTGTTTCGAAATGGGTGCGCTCTGACTCATTCATTTTCGTTACATGACCGATCATGGGTTTGCGTTTGGTCTTTTTGCCACTAAATGGCATTCTAGGCGCAGCAAAGGATCAAAGCCATGTTCGAAAAGCGCAGCCATGTGACACCGGTTGATCCGGTCTGGACCCGTATCACATCCGAAGCCCATGCGGCCGTCGAGAAAGAGCCCCTCATGGGGGGGCTCGTGCACGCCTGTATCCTGCATCACCGCAGCCTTGAACGCGCGCTTTCATATCGGGTGGCGGCCAAGCTGTGTTCGAACGAAATGTCGATGATGGTTCTGCGTGAAATCGTGGATGAGGCATATGCCGACGATCCGGGTTTGCTCGAAGCTGCTCGGGCGGACCTTATGGCCGTTTACGAACGTGACCCGGCCTGCCATCGGCTGTTGCAGCCGATCCTGTATTTCAAAGGGTATCAGGCAATGCAGGCATATCGCGTGGCCCATTGGTTGTGGCGCAAGGGGCGCTATGATTTGGCCTATTTCTTCCAGATGCGTTCGTCCGAGATTTTCGGGATCGACATTCACCCGGCAGCCAAAATCGGAAAGGGCATCATGATCGACCATGCCCATTCCATCGTGATTGGCGAGACGGCAGTGGTGGGCGACAACGTATCGATGCTGCACTCGGTGACACTGGGCGGAACGGGCAAGGAAGAAGAAGACCGTCATCCAAAAATCGGAGACGGTGTTCTGATCGGGGCCGGGGCCAAGGTGCTGGGCAACATCACCATTGGGCATTGCAGCCGCATCGCTGCCGGTTCGGTGGTGTTGCAAGAGGTGCCGCCCTGCAAGACCGTCGCCGGTATCCCCGCCAAGATCGTGGGGGAAGCCGGGTGCGACCAGCCTTCGATCTCGATGGATCATATGCTGGGCAAGGATCAGTAGCAGCTCAGCGAGAGCGGTTGGCGCGTTTGTCCAACCGCTTGCGCCGCCGTTCTTCCCGTTTTTGTTTGCGAAGCTCTTGCCGTGTGTCCTGTGCGGCTTTCTGCCGGGCAATCGCGGCCGGATCGTTTGGCTTGAACTTTGAATGCTCACCCGGATAGCCGTTGGGCTTTGCCAAGGCAAAGTCAGGTGACATGGCTGCCGGAAACGCCGAAACAGTCAGGCTGAGAATGAGATTTTTTGAGAGCATCGCGCACCTGCCTTCCGTCTGCTTCCAATGGAAGGAAGTGGGGCGTCTTGATGCATCGGGCAATCGATGCCCCGATCACGCAAGTTCAACTCAGTGAAAACACTTGAGGCTGCCCGCGCTCCGGCTGTCCGGGGCACGGGCATTATTCGGGTCGTCAAGCCAGCATGACCATCGGGTTTTCCAGGTTGTCGACAATAGCCTTGAGCAGTTCTGCCCCCAGCGCGCCGTCGATGACGCGGTGATCGACGGACATGGTAACGGACATTACGGTCGCCACCGTCAGTTCTCCATCATCCCCGACAACGGGCTTTTTCACGCCGGTACCCACCGCCAGAATGCCGGCATGAGGCGGGTTCACGATGGCGTCGAAATTGTCGATGCCGAACATGCCGAGGTTCGAGATGGCGAACGTGCCACCCTGATACTCGTGCGGTGCCAGCTTGCGCTCGCGGGCACGGGCGGCGAGATCCTTCATCTCGGTCGAAAGCGCCGACAGAGATTTCATGTCGGCGTCCTGAAGAACCGGGGTGAACAACCCGCCCTCGATCGCGACCGCTACGGCCACGTCCGACGGCTTGAGTTGCAACACGCGGTCGCCCGCCCAGACGGCGTTGCAGGCTGGAACCTGCTGAAGCGCGTTGGCGACGGCCTTGATGATGAAGTCGTTGACGCTCAGCTTCACGCCACGGCCTTCCAACTGCTTGTTCAACTGGCTGCGGAACTTCAGCAGCGCATCCAGCTTGATGTCGCGGCGCAGGTAGAAATGCGGGATGGTCTGTTTGGCCTCGCCTAGGCGTGCGGCAATGGTTTTGCGCATACCGTCGAGCTTGATTTCCTCGTACGGGCGGCCTTCGTACATCCGCGCGACCATATCCGCCGATGGACCAGACGGAGCTGCAGGGGCAGCTGCGGGCGCGGCGGTGGGAGCTGTGGCAGGAGCTGCTGCCGGAGCCGTGGCAGTTGCGCCTTCGACATCGACCTTGACGATGCGACCGTGCGGGCCGGAACCGGCAATCTGCGTCAGGTCGAGACCTTTTTGTGCAGCAATCCGGCGGGCCAGCGGCGAGGCAAAAATCCGACCACCATCCGCCTTGGCCGGAGCGGCCGGGGCAGGGGCAGGCGCCTCGGGTGCCGCTGGCGCGGCAGCCTCGTTGCCCGCGGCGGCTGGTGCCGCCTCCGGGGCTTTGGCCGGGGTCGCGGCGATGTCATCGGCGCTTTCGCCATCTTCCAGCAAAATCGCGATAGCGGTGTTGACCTTGACCCCTTCGGTGCCTTCGGGGATCAGAATCTTGCCGATGGTGCCTTCGTCAACGGCCTCGAACTCCATCGTGGCCTTGTCGGTTTCGATCTCGGCCAGCAGATCACCGGAGGAGACGGTATCGCCTTCCTTAACCAGCCATTTTGCAAGCGTACCTTCCTCCATCGTCGGGGACAGGGCGGGCATCAGAATTTCTGTAGGCATCTGTCTGTCGCTCCTTACCGGTAGGTCACTTGTTTGACGGCGGCGATCACCTCATCGGTGGTGATCAGGGCCAGCTTTTCGAGATTGGCGGCATAGGGCATCGGCACGTCCTTGCCAGTGCAATTGATGACCGGCGCGTCAAGGTAATCAAACGCCTCCTGCATCACGACCGAGCTGATATAGCTGCCCACCGAACCTTGCGGCCAGCCTTCTTCCACAGTCACCAGACGGTTGGTCTTCATCACCGAGTTTATGATCGCACCGGTATCCATCGGACGGATGGTGCGCAGATCGATGACCTCGGCGCTGATGCCGTCTTCGGCCAGCTTGTCTGCGGCTTCCAGTGCGTATTGCATGCCGATGCCGAAGCTGACGATGGTCACGTCCGAGCCTTCGCGCCAGATGCGCGCCTTGCCCAGCGGCACGGTCAGGTCATCGACCTGCGGCATGTCGAAAGTGCGACCATAGAGGATTTCGTTTTCCAGGAAGATCACCGGGTTGGGGTCGCGGATGGCCGATTTCAGCAGACCTTTGGCGTCGGCTGCCGAATAGGGCATGACGACCTTCAGGCCGGGGATCTGCATGTACCAGGCGGCATAGTCCTGGCTGTGCTGGGCAGCCACGCGCGCGGCGGCGCCGTTGGGGCCGCGGAACACGATCGGACAACCCATCTGACCGCCGGACATGTACAGCGTCTTGGCGGCCGAGTTGATGATCTGGTCGATCGCCTGCATCGCGAAGTTGAACGTCATGAACTCGACGATCGGCTTCAGACCGCCAAAGGCCGAACCCACGGCGATGCCGGCAAAGCCGTGCTCGGTGATCGGTGTGTCGATCACGCGCTTGGGGCCGAATTCGTCCAGCAGACCCTGGGAAATCTTGTATGCGCCCTGATATTCCGCGACTTCCTCGCCCATCAGATAGACGTCTTCGTCGTTGCGCATTTCTTCGGCCATCGCGTCACGCAGAGCTTCGCGAACGGTTTCGGATTTCATCTCGGCATCTGCCGGCCAGTCGGGCGACAGGTCGACCACCGGCGCAGCGGGGGCCGCAGCGGCAGGAGCGGGGGCCTCGACCGCTGCCGGGGCGGCTTCGGTCACCGCTGCGGCTGCCGGTGCAGCCGCGGTCACGGCCGAGGCGTCTTCGCCTTCCTCGACCAGAACCGCAATCGGGGTGTTCACTTTGACCCCTTCACTGCCTTCGGCGATCAGGATCTTGCCGACGATGCCCTCGTCGACAGCTTCAAATTCCATTGTCGCCTTGTCGGTCTCGATTTCGGCCAGGATGTCACCGCTGGATACGGTGTCGCCTTCCTTGACCAGCCATTTGGCCAGCGTGCCCTCTTCCATCGTGGGCGAAAGGGCGGGCATGAGAATTTCGGTTGCCATGTCTTATTCGTCCTCTCAGGCGTAAATGTCGGTCCAGAGCTCTTCAACGGCGGGCTCGGGGCTTTCTTTCGAGAATTCGGCGGCTTGGTTCACGATCTCTTTGATTTCCTTGTCGATCGCCTTCAGGTCATCCTCGGTCGCGTGTTTGCCGGTCAGCAGCAGCTCGCGCACATGTTCGATCGGGTCGCTTTGTTCGCGGACTTTCTGAACCTCTTCGCGGGTGCGGTACTTGGCCGGGTCGGACATCGAGTGGCCGCGATATCGGTAGGTCTTTACCTCAAGAATGTATGGGCCCTTGCCGGCGCGGCAGTGGGCAACGGCCTTTTCACCAGCGGCTTTGACGGCCAGCACATCCATTCCGTTGACGATCTCGCCGGGGATGCCGAAGGCTTCGCCGCGTACATAAATATCGGGTGACGAGGTCGAACGCGCCTGCGCTGTGCCCATGGCGTATTGGTTGTTCTCGATCACGAAAACCACGGGAAGATCCCACAGGGCGGCCATGTTGAACGTCTCATAGACCTGACCCTGGTTTGCGGCACCGTCGCCGAAATAGGTAAAGGTCACGCCGCCGGTTTCCTTGTACTTGTCGGCGAAGGCCAGACCGGCACCCAGCGGAACCTGCGCGCCAACGATGCCATGGCCACCATAGAAATGCTTCTCTTTCGAGAACATGTGCATCGAACCGCCCTTGCCCTTGGACAGGCCGCCTTCGCGCCCGGTCAGTTCGGCCATCACGCCGCCCGGGTCCATGCCACAGGCCAGCATATGGCCGTGGTCCCGATAAGAGGTGATCCGCTTGTCGCCGTCCTGAGCTGCCGCTTCGAGCCCAACAACAACCGCCTCTTGTCCGATGTAAAGGTGGCAGAACCCGCCGATCAGACCCATGCCATAAAGCTGACCCGCCTTTTCTTCGAATCGACGGATCAGAAGCATCTCGCGGTAGTATGTCTTGAGTTCTTCCGCAGAAACATTTGGTTTCTTTGTGGTTTTTCGCGCAGCCATAGTGGCGATCTCCCCCTTTCGGCAAGATAGTTTAGCGTTAAACTATCTCATAAAGCATTTGGAGCTTTCTGGCGAGGGGAAATGTGACGCAGCGTCCGCGCGGGCGTGGCGCAGCCGACGGGCAAAGCGGTGCGACGATGGTCCGACAATATCCGGCGGCCCAAACAGGATCAGCGGATCACGATTTCATCCGCTCGGATCATACCAAGAACAGAACGTGCCTGCTGATCGAGCAGGTCAAGATCTAGATAGGTGTCGGACAGGCGCCGGGTCAGGTTCTCCAATTCGGCGATTTGGGCGTTCAGCTTTTCCAGGTCCTGTGACAGGGCGTCCCGTTCCGCAGCAATTTCGACCCGCCGAAACAGGCCATAGTCACCTTGTACGGCGGCAAAGGTGAAATACACACCAAGCATGAAAGCCACCGAGAAAAAGATGATTGAGCCCAAACCGGGCCGATGGGAACGGGACACTCTGTTTACCGCCGTATGAAAACTAGCCTCAAAAACGTGCCCTTTGCGAGCATCTGAACACACTATGTCACAGGTGATTCGGGTTGTGAATCCCCTGTTTCGATTTTTTCATCAGTAATTTAAGCGCGTCCTGATCCTCGTCAGCGCCAGGATTCCAGCGCCTGATTTCGCGCGACGGTCTGTTCTTTCATGCAGGTCCAGTAGAACATCGGCGCAGCGCTGCCGCCGCCTGACAATTCCTTGTCGCAGGTTGCGTCTCGGACCTTCAGCCAGACGCGTTGTTCGGCCAGAAGAGCATCGCCGTTGCCGCGCGCATCGGCTGCGGGTTTGATCTGTGCCCACAGCCGGTTGAGTTCGCGATCTGCGGCCTCCCATTGTTCCTTGGCGCAGAAATTGGCGTCAAGCTGGGTTTGGCCGCCGCAACTGGATTGAGCGGCGGCAGAGCAGGGCAGCATCATTAGGACAAGAAAATAAATTGGCTTCACGGTAATATCCCCCGTTCAAAAGGGGATAATACCATGGACCATGTCAGGCGATCAAAGGCGGCAAGCAGTGCTTACTGATCCAGCGCTGCGACACCGGGCAGCGTTTTGCCTTCCATCCATTCCAGAAACGCGCCACCCGCGGTTGAGATATAGGTGAAGTCCTTGGCGGCACCCGAGGCGTTCAGGGCTGCGACCGTGTCTCCACCCCCGGCGACCGAGATCAGCTGGCCCGAACGGCTGAGCGCGGCCGCCTTCAAGGCGCCGGCATTGGTGGCGGCGTCGAACGGTTCCAGTTCGAATGCGCCCAGCGGACCGTTCCAGATCAGGGTTTTGCTTTTGTCGAATATCTCGATGATTGCGGCCACGCTTTCGGGGCCAGCATCCAGGATCATGCCATCCTCGGGGCATTGATCCGCGGGCAAAACCTGATGAGGGGCATTGGCTTCAAACTTTTTGGCAACCACGACGTCACGTGGCAGAACGATCTGGCAGCCGGTGCTTTCGGCCTTGGCCAGAATTTCGGCAGCGGTGTCTTTCATCGCAGTTTCGGCCAGCGATTTTCCGACACTGACACCTTGCGCGACGAGGAACGTATTGGCCATGCCGCCACCGATCACCAGATAATCGACCTTGTCGATCAGATTGCCCAGCAGTTCCAGCTTGGTCGAGACCTTGGCCCCGCCCACAACCGCTGTTACCGGGCGTTTGGGCGCGCCCAACGCGCTTTCCAGTGCCTGCAACTCGGCCTGCATCAAACGGCCCGCACAGGCAGGCAGCAGGCGCGCGATGGCCTCGGTCGAGCTGTGGGCCCGATGCGCCGCTGAAAACGCGTCGTTGCAGTACACGTCACCCAGCCTGGCCATACCTGCGGCCAGATCGGCATCGTTCTTGGTTTCCTCCGCGTGAAAACGCGTGTTCTCGAGCAACAGCACCTGGCCGGGCTGCAAGGCACCGGCGGCCAGTTCCGCCTCGGCCCCGACGCAATCGGCAGCAAACAGCACCTTTGCGCCAAAAGCGCTTTCCAATGTCGGGACCAGTTGTTTCAGCGACAGGCTTTCACGCCGTTCGCCACCGGGACGGCCAAAATGAGCCAGAAGGATCGGTTTTCCACCAGCGGCCAGAATATCGCGCACCGAGGGGACGATCCTTTGAATGCGGGTGGCGTCGGTCACAACACCGTCAACCACGGGCACGTTGATATCCACACGCACCAGCACGCGTTTGCCGTTCAGGTCCATATCGTCCAGTGTTTTCCAGCCCATTGTGCGATCCTTGTCATTGGCAAATGATTTAGGCGGTTCTTTTCCTGCAATTTGCCCTCAGGTCAATGCGTCACTTGGCATTCGTACGCGTGCGTCATAGGTATTTGCGCAAGATAAACGACAGGAGGGCCTCATGGCCGAGATCAAGGATCCCGAAAACACGATCATCATCGAGCTGAAAGACGGCAATGTCGTCATCGAGCTGCTGCCGGATGTAGCGCCTTTGCACAGCGCGCGGATGAAAGAACTGGCCCGCAGCGGAGAATACGACAACGTGGCCTTTCACCGAGTGATCGACGGCTTCATGGCCCAAACCGGTGACGTGCAGCACGGCGACATGGAAGATGGGTTCAACCTGCGTATGGCGGGGACCGGCGGTTCGTCGCTGCCGAACGTGCCGGCAGAGTTTTCCAAGCTGCCCCATGATCGCGGTACGCTGGGCGCGGCCCGGTCGCAGAACCCGGATTCGGCCAACTCTCAATTCTTCATCAACTTCAAGGACAACCACTTCCTGAACGGTCAGTACACCGTTTATGGCCGCGTCATCGAAGGCATGGAGCATGTGGACGCAATCGTACGTGGTGAGCCGCCTGCGAACCCCGACCGCATGATCAGCGTCAAGGTGGCCGCAGATGTATAAGCTTGCCGCCGCCTTTGCCCTGCTGGCAAGCCCGGCGCTGGCCAGCGGTTTGCAGATCGAGGTCGAAGGGGAAGGGGCCAATGGCACGATCTCCATCGATCTGTTCGAAGATGTCGCGCCGAAGCACGTGGAACAGATCACGGCATTGGCTGCGGACGGCACGTACGATGGTGTGGTGTTCCACCGCGTGATCGAAGGTTTCATGGCCCAGACCGGCGATGTTCAATACGGCAATTCCACCGCGAACGGCTTTGACATGCGGTATGCCGGGCGTGGCGGGTCAGACCGCCCGGATCTGCCGGCTGAGTTTTCTGATCTGACCTTTGATCGTGGCGTGGTCGGCATGGCCCGATCGCAGAACCCGGATTCGGCCAATTCGCAGTTCTTTATCATGTTCGAACCCGGCCCGTTTCTGGATGGCCAATACACCGTGGTCGGTCAGGTGACCGATGGTATGGACGTTGTGGATGCGATCAAACGGGGGCATTCCCAGACCGGAGCGGTTACGGGACAGCCCGACATGATGAAAAAAGTCACCGTCACCGAATGAACCGAAACAGCCCGGCGTTCCAAAAAGCGCCGGGCTGTTTCTTACGGTCGATTGAACGAAACTCAATCGTCTTGTGACATCGCTTTCCAGATGACCGCACCGATCGCGCCGCCGATCAGCGGGGCCACCCAGAACAGCCACAGCTGTGACAGGGCAGGGCCGTCGGCAAACAGGGCGACGCCTGTGGACCGGGCCGGGTTGACCGAAGTGTTGGTGACCGGAATTGACACCAGGTGGATCAGGGTCAAGGCCAGACCAATTGCGATGGGGGCGAAACCGGCCGGCGCCTTGTCCGAGGTTGCACCCAGGATGATCAGGATGAAGAAAGCGGTCATCACGATCTCGATCACCAGAGCGGACATCAGAGAGTATCCGCCGGGTGAGGCCTCACCATATCCGTTGGACGCAAATCCCCCGACGCCGGCGAAGTCGGGCGCACCGCTGACGATCAGATACAGAACCACTGCGGCGGCTATGGCGCCGATGACCTGAGCGATCCAGTAGGGCAGCAGATCCTTTGCCGGAAACCGCCCGCCGATCATCAGACCAAGGCTGACCGCCGGATTGAAGTGCCCGCCCGAGATATGGCCAACCGTGTAAGCCATTGTCAGAACCGTCAGGCCGAAGGCGAAGGAAACGCCAAGCCACCCAATGCCGACATCTGCAACGCCCGCTGCCAATACGGCACTGCCGCAACCTCCGAGAACCAGCCAGAAGGTGCCGAAGAACTCGGCCAGTAGTTTTGATGACATGAAATTTCCTCCACAATGCAATGAGCTTAAGTGTAATTCATAAATTAACTTTTGTTAAATTGAGCCGAACGGGGAATTTTCCCGGCACCCGCGCACCAGGGGTCGCAAAGCCTTAGTGCCATTGAGAAGGATCCAGGTGAAACAGCTTGGACAGTTGCTTGTAAACCTCCGGGTCCGACCTGCGCAGGGCCTTTGGCCGCTCAAAGAACACTTCAACCGAAACGGCGAAAAACTCCTCGTGCCCTTCCGCGCCATAAGGGTCGATTACGGTTGGCTGCCCGGATTCAACGGCGCGTACATGCGCGTCATAGGCTGTCAGGAATGCGGATTCCCATTCTGAAAAGCTTTGGTCGTCGCTAAGTACGGGCACTCCGTTGGCCGACCCTGTCAGATCGTCGATCTGGTGTGCAAATTCGTGAAACACAACGTTTTGGCCGTCATGATCGTTCATGGCCCCGCGCTGGCTATGCGCCCAGGACAGGATCACCGGGCCGCGGTTCCAGCTTTCCCCTGTGCGCACGATTTCCCTCTCGGTGACGACATAGCCGCTGTGCCGGCTCTGTCTGGATTTGAATGCGCTGGGATAGATCAGGATGGTGGTCAGATTGTCATACCAGAGATCGGTATTCACAACCAGCAGACAGGCTTGCGCGGCGATGGACAGTTGCATGTCTTCGGAAACGTCCAGACCGTCACACCCGATGAATTCAACCTGATCCAGGAACAGGTTGATCTTGCCCTCCAGCTTTGCGCGCAGGCCTTGCGGCAGTTTCCGCAAGATCGGGACCTGAGCGTCGACAAGCTGCCGTTGCTTGTCAGTCAACGGCGCGGCCAACAGGGCGTGGCGCGCCTGTCGTTTGGACCAGAAGTAAAAGGCCAGACCTGCGGCGATCACCGCAGCAAGTGTCAGAAAAATCAACATGGCCCGACCCTAACGTGATCCCGGCGGGATCAAAACAGGTTTCCCGGATTCAGGCTGCGGTGCAAAAAAGAAACGCCTCGGGTCTCCCCGCGACGTTTCCGATCTGACCTGATGGGTCGAATTACTGCTTGACGTCTGCTGCCGGGTTCGATCCGGCTTTGGCGCTGCGGCCCGGATTCAGCGGATCGTCCTGCCGTTGTACGGATCCTTCGAAATGCGCTCCGCTTTCGATGGCGATGGTCTTGTGGATGATGTCGCCTTCGACACGTGCGGTCGATGTCAGACGCACCTTGAGACCACGTACGCGACCCACGATACGTCCGTTGATCACGACGTCATCTGCGGTGACTTCACCTTTGATCGTTGCCGACTCACCAATGGTCAGAAGGTGAGCGCGGATGTCGCCTTCGACTGTGCCTTCCACCTGTATGTCACCAGAGGTTTTGATATTGCCAGTGATGTGCAGATCCGAAGACAAAACCGACGCAGGCGGTTTGGGCTTGGGTGCAGTGGCAGGTTTCGACTCGGTCGGTGCAGGGGCCGCTGGGGTCGCCGGAGCGGCTGGTTTGGCCGCCTCGGGTGCCTTGGATGCGGGCTCGTTGATTTTGCTTTTAGAAAACATTTCTCGCAGCCTTGATGTAAGTCATTGGGTTTACGGGTTTTCCGTTCACGCGCACCTCATAGTGCAGATGCGTGCCGGTCGACCGTCCGGTGCTACCCATATCAGCAATATGATCCCCGCGCGAGACCCTTTGACCAACCTTCACGTTGATCTTGGTGTTATGAGCGTAAAGTGTCTCAATTCCGAATGCGTGCTTGATTTTCACAAGCCGTCCGAAACCGGATTGCCAGCCTGCGTGGGTAACGACGCCGTCTGCGGTCGCAAAGATATCCGTGCCTTGCGGCCCGGCAAAATCGACCCCGTTATGCATCCGGCGACCACCGGTTTTGGGGTCGCGCCGGCTGCCATAGCCGCTGGTAAAACGCACGGCCGAATGTACGGGATTGGCAAAGGGGGCCTTTTCCGCAGCAAGTCGGTAAAGGTTCAGCTGATCCATCTGTTTCAGCAATGTATTCGCGCGGGCTTCCTCGGCGGACAACTCGTCCACCTCACCGCGCGTGCTAAGGGATAAAGGGGTCAGCGGACCGCCCATACCGCTATATCCGCGCCGGACCTCTTCGATGATGCGGTCTGTTGGCATTCCCGCCTGACGGAACATCTTGTCCAGCGGCTCGACCGAGATCACCATGGCCTCTTCCAGCTGTCGGAAAATCTCGTCGCTGCGTTCCTGCATAAGGCGGATTTCCAGCTCAAGATCATCGCGCTGGTCCAGTGCCTCTCGGGCGTCGGCGGCGATCTGATCGCGTTCCTCGGCCGTGCGCGCCAGAGCATCCGTCATGAAGGCCATCTGTACCGGCGCGCTGGAGGCCGTTACGTACATGTCAGCCTTGCTGTTTTCCTGCTTCAGCGCCGCCAGTTCCTTCCGCGCATCTTCCCGCTGTTTCATGGTGGTGCGCAGCGTGGTCTGAATGACTTCGATCCCCGTCTCAAGTTCGCGACGGCGGTTTTCCGAAGCCAGCAGTTCGGACTGCATGGCGGATATCTGTTCCAGCGCGGCATTGAAACGATCCTGAGCGGCGAGCGCTTCCTGCGCACGGGCGTCGCGTTCTGCGGACAGGACATTCAATCGTTCCTGATAGGTTGCCTGGTCGCGTTTCGCCTGTTCCCGGAAGTTGCCCGAACCGATGCTGTCCATCAGCAGAATGGCAGTTGCTACCGCGGTCCATCCGACCATGACGGCAACACCGGCCACCGCGACCACCTGCGTTTCCGAGCTGAGACGGATAAAACGTGTATCTTTGTCAGACTTCAGAAAAACCCGGCGTTCCGGAAAGTACCGTTCAAATGCGGAGTGTATTTTTATTGCCAGACGTGTTCGCACGCGTCCTACCTCTCATCCCCAAGATCGGGACCGGTTGTGGGTGCCGGCCGCTCCTTGGGCCGACTGCATAAAGGGCAGGCAGCGTTCGGGCAAGTTTGTTGATCAGTCCGGCGCCAACTGCGTAGGAATCCCCCCAAAGATCGGCGGGAAATTGCCGAAAACAATCTTGAGGCGTCAGTTTGGGATTCCGCCGGGCGTGGGCAGGTCTTCGGTCAGCGGCCAGTAGAAATCGGGCGGCAACCCGGCCTCGGCCCGTTTTTCCTCGTTGAAGGGTGGTTTGAGGACGCCGTGGAAATACCGGCGTACCAATGCGTGAAACACATCCTTGGGGTCCGTGTTTTCACGGCCGCACAGGAAGTGAAACCACTTGGACCCATAAGCGACATGGCCGACTTCTTCGGCATAGATCACCTCAAGCGCCGCGATGGCCTGTTCAGACTTGGCCTTGCGAAAAATCTCGATCATGCCGGGGGTCACATCCAGACCACGCGCTTCGAGCACCATCGGCACGACCGCAAGCCGTCCCATCAGGTCGTCTGCGGTGTCCTCGGCCGCGCGCCACATTCCCGCATGGGCGGGCAAGGCGCCATAGTGGCTGCCCATCTGTTCCAGGCAATCGCAGACCATCTCGAAATGGCGCGATTCCTCTTCGGCGCATTTTACCCAATCGTCATAAAACCCGATCGGCATCGGCACATGGCCAAAGCGGGCAATGATATCCCAATGCAGATCGACGGCGTTCAGTTCGATATGCGCCACGGCGTGCAAAAGGGCGATGCGGCCCGCCTCGGTGCCCGGTTTGCGCTTTGGCACCTCGCGCGGAGACAGGAGTTCGGGCCGTTCCGGGCGCGCGGGTCGCAATGGGGGAGATGCCGTACCGATCTCGATCGGGGGCGCGTCGCCCTTGCGCGAGGCAAACCACGCTACGGCGTGCTGTTTGGACAGGGCGGTCTTTTCCCGACCTTCCGCCGTTGCAAGAACTTCGGTCGCCATCTGAGTCAGCGATTTGGACACCATTATTCTCCGCCTTGTTGATCCTGTGGCTCTTAAACCGGATGGCGACCGTGGTCGAGGACGTTACAGCGCGCGCACGGCTTCCAGCACCTCGTCCACGTGGCCGGGAACTTTGACCTTGCGCCAAACGCGGGCAATTTTGCCTTCGGGGTCGATGACAAAAGTCGAACGCTCGATCCCCATCGATTTGCGCCCGTACATGTTTTTTTCGACCCACACGCCGTAGTCTTCACAGACGGTCGAGCTCTCATCCGACAACAGCGGTGTGGTCAGCCCATGCTTGGCGACGAATTTGTCATGTTTGGCGACGCTGTCGCGCGAGATGCCGAAAACTTGTGCGCCCGCATCGGCAAAGGCCTGAAGTTGTTCCGAGAAACCGATGGATTCCTTGGTGCAGCCCGGCGTATCATCGCGGGGGTAGAAAAACAGAACCACGGTGCTACCGCGCAACGCCGAAAGCGTCACCTCGCCGCCGCCGTCGCGCGGCAAAGTGAAGTCAGGGGCGATGTCTGAAACGTCGGGCATTGGAAACTCCGCTAAAGGTTTTTAAAGGCTGCCTGATATCATAGGGCAACGCGTGCGGGTTGGAAGGCGTGGATAGCAATTTGAAGCAGCACGAAGACGGTGACGGAGCACGGCCCGTTAAGCCCGCGCGCCGTCGGTCTCGCCGTCGGGCCGCTGGTCTGTGGGCCATGCGCGGCACTTTCGTGCTGGTGTTGCTGGCGCTGTTCACCGGTTTCATGGTTGTCGGGCAAAGAATGCACGCACCCGTCTGGCTGCGGGACAGGGTCGAGGCGCGGCTTGAACAGGCATTGGGCGGGCTGCAAATCCGGTTTGGCGACGTGAGTTTCATCATTCACGAGGGATGGCGACCCCGTCTGCGTCTGACCGATGTGGCCATCAGCGACGCTGAGGGTCGGCAAATTGCGCAGGTGTCCGACATGCGCGCCAGTCTGGCGATGCGCCCCTTGTTGCGGGGGCACGTTCGTCCCAAAAGGATAATTCTAAGGGGTGCGCAGGTCGCCGTGACCCGAGACAAGGACGGGGCGCTGAGCCTTACGGTCGGGTCCGGCAGCGCACCGGTGCAGGAGGCCCCGAACCTGGCACAGCTTATCGAGGCTTCGGATCATGTCTTCCTGTCTCCGGCCCTGTCGGCGCTGACCTCGGTCGAGCTTGATGCGATCACACTGGATTATCGTGATCTTCGGCAGGAGCGGTCCTGGATTCTGGACGGTGGGCATATTCAAGCCAACCGAGCCGGCAACGAAGTGCGCTTGGCAACCGGGTTTTCGGTTCTGGCGGGGCGTGACTATGTCAGTGCCATCGAGGCCAATTATACAAGCGTTCTGGGCACACCTGCCGCACATTTCGGAATCTCGGTCACCGATCTTCCGGCCGAGGACATCGCGGGCCAAACGCCCGCACTTGCCTGGTTGCAGGTTCTGCGGGCCCCGATCTCGGGTGCCTTGCGCGGTGGTGTCGATGAAAACGGCGCGATAGGAACCTTGTACGCCACGCTGAATCTGGGGGCGGGGGCGGTGCAGCCAAACCCGGAAACACGCCCGGTTCCTTTCGAAGCAGCGCGCACCTATTTCACCTATGATCCCGAAGGCCAGATCCTGAATTTCAACGAAGTTTCGGTGGTCTCGGCCTGGGGTGAAGTACAGGCTGACGGAAAGGCGTTTCTGGAAGGTGTGGAAGATGGCGTGCTGGACAGCCTGTCTGCACAGTTGCGGCTGTCCGGTATCAACGTAAACCCGGCAAACCTGTTCCCGCAGCCTATTCAGCTTTCGCGGGCCAGCCTGGATTTCAAGATGGCCCTCAATCCGTTCCAGCTGAATCTGGGTCAGATGACCATAGAAGATCCGGGTCACACGGTGCGTGCCTTTGGTGTCCTGACCGGGCGGCCGGATGGTTGGGCCGTCAAGCTGGATGCCCATTTGGATCAGATGACCTCAGACAAGGTGCTCAGTTACTGGCCCGAACGTCTGGCCCCGAAACCGCGAGAGTGGGTGACCGAAAACCTGTACGAAGGGGTTCTGTCGGATATGGATTTTGCCCTGCGCCTGCTGCCCGGATCCAAACCCGATCTCTATCTGGATTTCGGGTTTGAAAAGGCGAAGGTCCGATTTGTCAAAACCCTGCCGCCGATCGAAAACGCTCAGGGTCAGGCCAGCTTGCTCAATCAACGCTTTACCGTCACTGCGCAGCAGGGCGTTGTGATTGCGGATGACGGCGGTGCTGTTGATGCGTCGGGGACGTCCTTCATCATACCCGATACGGATATCAAGAAATCCGCGCCGGCGATTGCGCGCATTCAGGCCAAAGGCAGCGTGACGGCCGCGTTGTCTTTGTTGGACCGGCCTCCGCTGGAATTGCTCAGCAAGGCGGGGTTACCCGTTGATGTGGCAAAAGGAACGGTGTCGCTTGCGGGAACCCTTTCCCTGCCCTTGAAAAAGGGTCTCAAGTTTGACGAGACCGAGTTCCATTTCGACGGAAGGTTGGCGAACCTGTTCAGTGACCGCTTGGTGCCCGGATTTGACATCAGTGCTGATCTTCTGGCCCTTTCTGGTGATCAGTCCGGCGTTCAGATTCAGGGGCAGGGGCAGTTCGGGGACGTACCGCTGACGGCGCTCTGGCGGCAGCCGATAGACGGCAAGTCTGAACAGCGAAGCACCCTGACCGGTCAGATCGAGCTGTCGCCGCGATTGATGGATGAGATCGGCGCCGGTCTGCCTCCGGGGATGCTGACCGGCAAAGGGATTGCAGATATCACGTTGGGGCTCGGCGCCGGGGTTGCCCCGAAATTGTCCGTCACGTCCGATTTGCAGGGTGTCGCGCTGGCCATACCCGAACTTGGTTGGAGAAAGGGGGCCAATTCGACCGGCTCTCTGACGGCCGAAGCGACTTTGGGGTCGCAGTTGAAGGTGGATAGCCTGCGCATAAATGCAGCGGGTTTGCGTACAACAGCCTCCATCACGTTTCGTGAAAACGGCGAATATGACCGGGTTCGCTTCACCTCTTTTGATCTGGGCGATTGGCTGGCGGTCCCGGCAGAGCTGATCGGGCGCGGAAACGCCATGCCGGATATCCGTGTGCTTGGCGGCGTCCTTGATATGGGCCGCGCGAATTTTGGCGAAAGCGGCGGATCGGGCGGCGGGGGCGGTGCCGGGCCGAAACTGGACGTGACGCTGGATCGCCTTCAGGTTACGGAAACCGTCGCGCTGACCGGGTTCCAGGGTGCCTTTCAGACGACCGGCGGAATACAAGGGAACTTCACCGCGCAGGTCAATGGTGGCGCGCCGGTCAGGGGGCAGGTCAGCCCCAGAGGGAACCGAAGTGCCGTTGACCTGACGTCGCAAGATGCGGGGTCCGTGCTGCGATCCGCCGGAGTACTGACACAGGCGCGGGGCGGAGAAATGACCCTCAAGCTCGAACCTGTGGCCGCAGCCGGCAGCTATGACGTGATACTGAGAATCACCAACACACGGATCACCGACGCCCCGGCCATGGCGGCCTTGCTGAATGCCATCAGTCTTGTGGGCCTGTTGGATGAAATGGCGGGGCAGGGTATCTTTTTTGCAGCAATCGATAGCCGGATGCGTGTCACCCCCACAGACATCAAAGTGCTCAGCGGCAGTGCCGTCGGCCCGTCGATGGGCCTGTCTTTTGATGGCACCATCGACACGGTGAACGGATTGCTGAACCTGCGCGGTGCGATCTCGCCCATATACCTGCTCAACGCAGTTGGCAGCGTGTTTACGCGCAAGGGTGAAGGCGTTTTTGGCTTCAACTACACTCTGACCGGCCCGCTTGCCTCGCCCAAAGTGTCGGTAAATCCGTTGTCCGGTCTCGCACCTCTGTTCCTGCGCGACCTGATGCGCGCCCCGGCCCCCAAAGTTCAGGATGGTCCGAACGCAGTGCCGCAGAAGCCGGATGAACCCAAACGCACATTCGGCTCATCCCCAAGTGACCGCTGACAGGATATGGCCGAATCTGATGCAGGGTTGTAAGGCGCGGGCATGAAACTCAGCGATTTTGATTTCCATCTGCCCGAAGACCTGATCGCCACGCGGCCGGCCAGCCCGCGTTCCTCTGCACGTCTGCTTGTGGCGCAGGGGGATGCAATCACGGACAACCATGTTTTCGACCTGCCCGATTTCCTGCGGCCCGGCGACCGGCTGGTGTTGAATGACACACGGGTTATTCCGGCGCGACTGAACGGCCGGCGTCACCGAGACAGCGCGCAGGGGCCGGTTTCCGCAGGGATCGAGGCCACTTTGCTGGATCCACAGGCCGATGGCACGTGGTCTGCGTTGATCAAGCCGCTCAAGAAGGTGAAGCTTGGGGAAGAGATTGTCTTCTCGGACGATCTCAGCGCCACGCTGGACAGGGTTGCGGATGGCCAGGCGCATCTGCGCTTCAATCTCAGCGGCGAGGATTTCGACGCGGCGCTGGATCAGGCCGGAGCAATGCCTTTGCCGCCCTACATCGCAGCCAAACGTCCGGCTGATGAACGGGACAAGACGGACTATCAGACCATCTGGGCAAATCATTCAGGCGCCGTGGCCGCCCCGACCGCATCGTTGCATTTCGATGAGGCGCTGATGCGGGCGCTGGCAAAACGGGGGGTAAGCTTCACGCATGTGACGCTTCATGTGGGGGCAGGGACTTTTCTTCCGGTCAAGGTTGAGGATGTCACAACACACAAGATGCATGCTGAATGGGGGCAGGTAAGCCCCGGCGCCGCCGCCGAGATACAGGCAACCAAGGTCGCCGGCGGGCGGGTGATCCCGGTAGGGACAACGGCTTTGCGCCTGATCGAAAGTGCGGCAAGGTCAGGAAAGATTGAACCCTGGGAAGGCGAAACGGATATCTTCATCTATCCCGGTTTTGAATTCCATGTCACTGACGCATTGATGACCAATTTTCATCTGCCGAAATCCACGTTGCTCATGCTGGTTTCGGCACTGATGGGACAGGATCGGATGCGCGATGTCTACGCGCATGCCATCGCCCGGAAATACCGGTTCTTTTCCTATGGCGACGCGTCGCTTTTGTTCCCTTGAGAGGCGCGGAAACAGTATCACGGATCGGGAATGTCGTAGACAAGCGCGACGCAGGCGGTCTTTGATCGCAGAACGACATTAAAAACAGGTTGGCATTAGTCGGAGGCCCCAATGATTCAGGTCCTTTCCAGCGCATGGGCGCTGCTGCTCGGCATGGGGTTGCTGATGGTCGGAAACGGCCTTCAGGGCACGATTCTGGGTGTGCGGGGTGAGATCGAAGGCTTTTCGACCTTCGAGATGTCTTTTGTCATGTCGGCTTATTTCCTGGGCTTTCTGGGCGGCTCACGCCTTGCGCCCGAGATGATCCGGCGTGTTGGCCACGTGCGGGTCTTTGCGGCCCTTGCGTCGTTCATTTCAGCCGTGATGATTATGTATCCCATGCTGACAAACCCGATCGCATGGATTCTGGGCCGGGTGGTGATCGGGTTCTGTTTTTCGGGCGTCTATGTCACCGCCGAAAGCTGGCTCAACAATGCGGCCAGCAACGAAAATCGCGGGCAGGCGCTGTCGCTCTATATGATCGTCCAGATGACGGGGATCATCAGTGCGCAGGCGCTTGTTCTTGTTGGTGACCCGGCCGGTTACGAGACTTTTGTGATCGCCTCAATCCTGGTTTCAGTGTCCTTCGCACCGATTTTGCTGTCAATCTCGCCCACACCGGCCTTTGATACCACCAAACCGATGACCCTGAAGAAACTACTGGAAACCTCGCCTCTGGGCTGCGTGGGCATGTTTCTTCTGGGGGGCGTGTTTTCGGCGCAGTTCGGCATGGCGGCGGTGTATGGCGCCCGGGCGGGGTTGTCGCTAGTTGAAATTTCGACCTTCGTTGCAGCATTTTATGTTGGTGCGGTGGTCTTGCAATACCCTTTGGGCTGGTTTTCTGATCGTATGGATCGCCGCTTTCTGATCCTGCTTGTAGCGCTCGCCGGCGCCGGTGGCGCAACGATCGCTATGATGATGGGCGGATCGTTTCCAATTCTGCTTGCTTCGGCTTTCCTGATCGGCGGTATGTCCAACCCGCTTTACTCCTTGCTGATTGCGCATGCGAATGACTTTCTGGATCACGAGGATATGGCGGCCGCATCCGGTGGGCTGGTATTCATCAACGGTCTGGGCGCGATTGCCGGGCCGGTGATCACCGGATGGCTGATGGGGGATGCCGTATTCGGGCCACCGGGCTTTTTTCTCTTTATTGCGGCACTGTTACTCGCAATGGCACTTTACGCCCTGTATCGGACGACGCAGCGGGCATCGATACCCGTGGACGAAACCGGCACAATGTCGACGCTGTATCCAACAGCTTCGCCAGTTGCGTTTGAAGTGGCACAGGAAGTCGCCATCGAAGCCGCCGAGGCCGAACAGGCTGAGCAGGAAGATGCCTAGGACACAGGATTATGTCGCAAGTGTTGCAATATGTTACTGTAACAGTTCTGCAAAACGGCCTTAAATGACGTTACGTCCAGACTACGGGCACAAGACGGAGTTTAAGGCAATGGTAACGCCTGAAGAAGTATTGAGTTTTTGGTTAGATGAGGTGGGTCCAAAGGGCTGGTACAGTGAGGATGAAGCGCTGGATTCAGAAATCCGCGCACGTTTTCAATCAACGTGGGAGGCTGCGGCCGAGGGCAAGTTTTCGCTCTGGCTGACCTATCCCAGCGGGTCACTGGCTTACATAATTTTGACGGACCAATTTCCACGCAACATGTTCCGCGGGCAAGCGCGTGCTTTCGCGACGGACCGAGCGGCCCTGGCGGCTGCCAAATGCGCGGTGGACAGAGGTTGGGACAAGAAGATCGATGAACCGGCCCGGCAGTTCTTTTACCTGCCGATGATGCATTCGGAAAATCTGTGTGATCAGGAACGCTGCGTGCGTCTGATCTGTCAGAACCTAAGCGGCGATACAAGCAATCTGCTGCACGCCCGTGCGCATCGTGAAGTGATCCGCAAGTTCGGTCGTTTCCCTTACCGGAACAAAGCACTGTCGCGCAGCTCAACCCCCCATGAAGTGGCTTACGTCGACATGGGCGGCTATGGCAGCACCGTACGACAACTGCAAGCGATGGCCTGAGATCGCAGATACATGTTGTGCGCCTCGGTTGTTCGCGCGGGGCGCTTCAGGATCCCGGCTCACATCCTTTGAACGCCAGGACGCGTTCGGATGCGATGTCTGCTCCGGTCTGTATGGCTTGGGCGATCAGAACCTCTGGTGTCTCTGCAAGTTCTGTGAATCGCTCCTGGGCAGATTGCAGCTTTTGTTCAACCGCGTTCAGGCGGCGCAATGTTGCCTGGATATTTTGAGCGGTTTGACTGTCCGTAACCTGGTTTTCCCTCATCAGCGTCGCCAAATCGTCACGCAACGCGGAAAGTTCGCCCCGAATGCCCTTCGCCTCATCCCGAAAAGGGGCAAGAACCTGTACGGCCGCTGAGAATTCTGCCGAGACGCTTTCGACTTTCGATGCCAGCTTCCAGCCTAAAAACAAGCAAAGCGCCACAAGTATCAAAGTTGCGTTAAGCAGAGCAAGCGCCAGATCTTTCAGTGTTTTGGCCATGGTAAACCCCTTGAATTCAATGTCTTCACGAATGTCCGAGCGGCGTCGGCAGTTCCGTTCTAGCCATAGCGCGGGCCGGGGTATAGGCTGAAATCCGCACATTCAGGCATGGTTTACCTTGCGTCTCATTTGTCGCGGGAAGGCGTGTTGATGCGTTTCTGGAAATAGTTTAATGGTAAACTAAATTTTCACCACCTGCGCCGAGAGGAACACATGGCTGCACAATCCTATGATCTGATCGTAATCGGAGCTGGCCCCGGTGGCTATGTCGCCGCCATCCGTGCGGCCCAGCTTGGTCTGAAAACCGTCGTGGTCGAGCGCGAGCACCTTGGTGGCATCTGCCTGAACTGGGGGTGCATTCCCACCAAGGCATTGCTGCGGTCCTCCGAAGTGTTCCATCTGATGGAACGCGCCAAGGATTTCGGATTGAAGGCCGACAAGATCGGTTACGATCTGGACGCGGTCGTCAAGAGGTCCCGTGGTGTTGCCGGGCAGCTTTCGGGCGGCATCGGCCATCTGCTGAAAAAGAACAAAGTCGCCGTGGTGATGGGTGAGGCAACAATCCCCGCAAAAGGCAAAGTCAGCGTCAAGACCGACAAGGGCACCGAAGAACTGACGGCCAAGAACATCATTCTTGCAACCGGCGCACGGGCCCGCGAACTGCCCGGTCTCGAGGCTGACGGCGATCTGGTCTGGACGTACAAGCACGCGCTGCAACCGCCCCGGATGCCAAAGAAACTGCTGGTCATCGGCTCCGGCGCGATCGGCATCGAATTTGCAAGTTTCTACAACACGCTGGGGGCCGACACGACGGTGGTCGAGGTGATGGACCGCGTGTTGCCCGTGGAGGATGCGGAAATCAGTGCCTTGGCCAAGAAAGCCTTCATCAAGCAAGGCATGACCATCATGGAAAAAGCCATGGTCAAGCAGTTGGATCGCGGCAAGGGCAAGGTCACCGCTCATATCGAGGTCAAGGGCAAGGTTGAAAAGCACGAGTTCGACACCGTTATCTCGGCTGTCGGGATTGTTGGGAATGTCGAAAACCTCGGGCTCGAGGCACTGGGCGTCAAGATCGACCGCACGCATGTGGTGACGGATGAATATTGCCGCACCGGCGTCGATGGCCTTTATGCGATCGGTGACATCGCGGGCGCGCCCTGGCTTGCACATAAAGCCAGCCACGAAGGTGTCATGGTTGCCGATCTGATCGCGGGCCAGCATGCGCATCCGGTCAAGCCCGAAAGCATCGCCGGATGTACCTATTGTCAGCCGCAGGTGGCCTCGGTGGGATATACCGAAGCCAAGGCCAAAGAGCTGGGTTACGACATCAAAGTCGGTCGCTTCCCCTTCATCGGCAACGGTAAGGCCATTGCTCTGGGCGAACCGGAAGGTCTGATCAAAACCGTGTTCGACGCCAAGACAGGCGAATTGCTGGGGGCCCATATGATCGGCGCGGAAGTCACGGAACTGATTCAGGGCTATGTGGTTGGGCGGCAGCTGGAGACCACCGAAGAAGACCTGATGAACACGGTCTTCCCGCACCCGACTCTGTCAGAAATGATGCATGAAAGCGTGTTGGATGCGTATGGTCGCGTGATCCATATGTAACGTCATACGCGTGTTGCGGTCGGGCAGGGGGCTCTGCCCCCGCCTTGCTGCGCGCGGCTCCCCCGGGATATTTTGTGCCAGATGAACAAGGGATCCTTTATTCATCTGGCGGCAAATATCCCGGAGCGCGAGGCAGAGCCTCGCTGAAATCCGTTACTGGTTCAAAGCATCCAGAATGCGGGCCCACGAACGGATGCCCTTGTGAAAGCTCTTGACGTCGTATTTCTCATTCGGCGAATGGATGGCGTCGTCCTCGTTGGCATAGCCGACCAGCATCGAATCCAGCCCCAGAACGGTATTGAAGTACCCGACGACGGGGATCGAGCCGCCCATGCCGGTAAACACCGCTTCGCGGTCCCACTCGTCCGACAGTGCTTTGCGCGCGGCTTCGAATTCCGGGCGATCGATATTCATGACCGAAGCGGGCGAACCTTCCAGATCGTTGTCCCAGACAACTTTTGCATCCGGGGACAGGCGATCCTCGACATGTTTGCGGATATTGCTGCGCAGCGCGTCGGGGTCCATGTCGCCGACCAGTCGGCACGTGATTTTACAATGCGCTTCCGAAGGGATAACGGTTTTCGAGCCTGCGCCATTGTATCCGCCCCAGAGCCCGTTCACCTCAAGTGTTGGGCGCGCCCATTGCTGTTCGAGCGTCGAATAGGCTTTTTCGCCGTGCGGCTGGGTGTAGCCGACCGAATTCAGATAATCCGCTTCATCGAAGCCGCAATTCTGCCACTGGAGCAGCTGGTCCTGGGGCACTTCATGAACGCCTTCATAGAAACCATCGACCGCGACACGCCCGGTTTCGTCATCATAGAATGAGGCAACGATTTTCGACAGCTCGCGCAGCGGGTTCAGCCCCGGGCCACCGTAATGGCCGGAGTGCAGATCGATGCGGGGCCCGATGATGGTGAACTCGTCCTTCAGCATGCCGCGCAGCTGCGCGGCAATCGACGGAACACCTCGCGATACCATGGATGTATCGCAAACCAGCGCCAGATCCGCTTTGAGTTCGGCCGCGTTTTCTTCGAGGAAGGGGACCAGAGAGGGTGAGCCGGATTCCTCTTCGCCTTCAAAGAAGAAGGTGATGCGGCAGGGCAGGGATCCGTGCACCGCTTTCCAGGCGCGGCAGGCTTCGACGAATGTCATCAACTGACCTTTGTCGTCCGATGCGCCGCGCCCGCGGATAACGGGGCCGTGCTCGGTATCTTCGATGGCGGGGTCGAACGGGTCGCGCGTCCAAAGGTTCAACGGATCGACAGGTTGCACATCATAATGGCCATAAAACAGGATATGGGGTGCATCCGAGTCCTCGCCCACATGGCCTACGACCATCGGGTGCCCCGGAGTTTCCCGTTTTTCTGCTGCAATTCCGATACTGTTGAGGTCGGCAACCAGCCAGTCGGCTGCACGGCTGACGTCGGCCTTGTACGCGGGATCGGTTGAGATCGAAGGGATGCGCAGCAGCTCCATCAGGCGGTCGATCGAGGTTTGCAGATCTTCGTCAATCCGGTTCAGCACGGTGTCTAGCGACATGGGGATCTCCTGCTTGTCAGTGTTCGGGCGAACCCTAGCAGCGTTGACAGCGCCGTCCAGAGCGGTTGATCTGAATTGTTCATGCAATCACGAGCCCGCGAATGACGTTGCGCGGGCTGCGTCGTTTCCACGCGTCCGATAGCCGGAACTCTACTTGCCGTGAGCATTGCAAACTTATATTTGATGCAAATCAAAGTTGGGTTCACCTGTTCGGCTGTAACCAGCTGAATAAAGTAACACAAAGCTGCTGATACAGGTTAAGCTGTGGGATGTGGCAGACTAATTGCCCAAGGGAAACCGGAAACGGGCATTCAAGGAGGGTCCGTTGGACTATACTGCTCAGCTCGATTCAGCGATTGCCAGGCTGCATGACGAAGGACGTTACCGGACCTTTATCGATATCGAACGTCGCAACGGTCATTTTCCGCACGCGGTGCGCACGCGCCCGGACGGCTCGCAGCAGAACATCACCGTATGGTGCGGCAATGACTATCTGGGCATGGGCCAGCACCCTGTTGTTCTGAACGCAATGCACGAGGCGGTCGAAGCCGCAGGTGCCGGGTCGGGCGGTACGCGCAACATCTCGGGGACAACGGTCTATCACAAACGGCTCGAGGCCGAGCTGGCAGATCTGCATGGCAAGGAAGCCGCGCTTTTGTTCACCAGCGCGTATATCGCCAACGACGCCACGCTCAGCACGCTGCCCAAGCTGTTTCCGGGGCTGATCATCTATTCTGACGCGCTGAACCATGCTTCGATGATAGAAGGGGTGCGCCGAAACGGCGGGGCCAAGCGCATCTTCCGTCATAACGACGTGGCGCATCTGCGCGAATTGCTTGAGGCGGACGATCCCGCCGCACCCAAGCTGATCGCCTTTGAATCTGTCTATTCGATGGACGGTGATTTTGGTCCGATCGAAGAAATCTGCGATCTGGCAGATGAGTTCGGCGCGCTGACCTATATCGACGAAGTGCACGCGGTGGGCATGTATGGCCCGCGCGGTGGCGGCGTGACCGAGCGTGACCGGCTGGCACATCGGATCGACATCATTAATGGCACTCTGGCCAAGGCCTATGGCGTCATGGGGGGCTATATCGCCGCCAGCGCAAAGATGTGCGATGCCGTGCGGTCTTATGCGCCGGGCTTTATCTTTACGACATCGTTGCCGCCGGCGGTTGCCGCAGGGGCTGCTGCATCCGTTGCGCACCTGAAGACCGCGTCTGAGCTGCGCGAGCAGCACCAGACTCAGGCGAAGATCCTCAAGCTGCGGCTGAAGGGAATGGGCCTTCCGCTGATCGACCACGGCAGCCATATCGTGCCTGTGATCGTCGGCAATCCGGTGCACACCAAGAAACTCAGCGATATGCTGCTGGACGATTATGGCATTTACGTGCAACCGATCAATTTCCCGACCGTCCCGCGCGGAACCGAGCGTCTGCGTTTTACCCCGTCTCCGGTGCATGGACCCGACGAAATGAACCGTCTGGTGCAGGCGATGGACGAACTTTGGTCACATTGTGCGCTAAATCGCGCCGAACTTGCCGGATAACCTAACGCCAAAGTGTGCAACGAGTTTGCCGCGTGTTAAGCTTACGCTAACAAAACGAGTAGACGAATCATTCTGGGAATGATTCGCCACTTACGCGAAATACGCGACAGGCAGAATGGGGCAGCAGGGATGATTGGGCGCAGATCTCAGCGCGAATCCGAAGAGGACGTAGATGTCAGACCAAAAGGGTTTGACGACTACGAAGTTCGCCTAGGCGACAAGATGCGCGGTGAACGCGCAACGATGGGCAAATCTCTTCTGGATGTTCAGCGCGAGCTGCGGATTAAAGCCAACTATATCGCTGCAATTGAGAACGCTGACCCTGATGCGTTTGATACACCCGGCTTTATCGCCGGGTATGTGCGTTCCTATGCGCGCTATCTGGGTATGAACCCTGATGAGACCTTCGCGTCTTTCTGCAAGGAAAGCGGATTTGAGGTTGCGCATGGCATGTCCGCAGAGGCCTCGGTGGTGCGGAAACCTTCGGGGGCTCTGCCTGCGCGCGGCCCGATGGGGCGGGATCCGTTCATTTCGCCCAATACGCCCTATATTCCGGGCAAGGAGTCTCTGGTCAGCCAGATTGAACCTCGCGCAATCGGCTCGTCGCTGGTTTTGATCGCGGTGATCGGTGGCATCGGCTATGGCGGTTGGTCTGTTTTGAACAAGATTCAGCAAGTTCAGGTCAGCCCGGTTGAACAGGCACCGGTGGTTCTGTCTGATCTGGATCCGCTGGATGCGGCGCGCAGCAACGTGTCAGATCATGTTGCGGAAGTGGCAAGCGCCGAAGCATTGGACCGTCTCTATCGTCCGCAGGCGCTGGATGTTCCGGTGCTGGTTGCGCGGGATGCTCCGATCTCCACGCTTGATCCGCGCGAGGTTGGAACCTTCCGCCCGCCCGAATTGCCGCAGTTCGAAGTGGCTGAACTGCACACGGTCGAAAAACCGGCCTTGCCGCAAGTGGTCGAACAGATCGATACCACGCTAAAGATCGTGGCGGTTGATCCGGCATGGATGCGCGTGACGGCTGCGGATGGCAGCGTCATTTTCGAAGGTACACTGGGAACCGTCGAGCAGGGCAGTGTATTCGAAGTGCCCCTGACGGAAGAACCGCCGACATTGCGTGCGGGCGCGTCGGGATCGGTATATTTCGCGATGAACGGTGAACATTACGGCCCGGCGGGTGCTCCGGGAACGGTCGCCAAGGGTGTCGTTCTGTCGAAAGACGCCGTGTCCGAGGCCTATGCCGTCGCCGATCTGGAGGCGGAACAGAACAGTGCGCTCAAGCAACTGGTGGCGGAACTGCAAACCGAGGCGACAGAAACGCCCGCCGAGTGATCTAGCCATTGCGATAACCCTGTTGCCGAACTATCTACAGTCGCAACTCAGGCAGACGCGGATCCGTCCTTATGTCCCTCAATCACGTGCGCCCATGGCGCGACATCTATCGTCGTAAATCCCGTCAAATCATGGTCGGCAACGTCCCCGTCGGTGGCGATGCACCCATTGCCGTTCAAACCATGACCAACACGCTGACCACCGATGTGGCGGCGACCGTGGCGCAGGTACAGGCGGCGGCCGAGGCTGGCGCTGACATCGTTCGCGTTTCGGTTCCTGATGAGGCGTCGTCCAAGGCATTGAAAGAGATCGTGCGCGAAAGCCCGGTGCCCATCGTTGCGGATATTCATTTCCACTATCGGCGCGGGATCGAGGCCGCCGAAGCAGGCGCTGCCTGTCTGCGCATCAATCCCGGCAATATCGGAGACGAAACCCGTGTAAAAGAAGTCATCCAGGCGGCGCGCGACCACAACTGCTCGATCCGCATCGGCGTGAACGCGGGCAGCCTGGAAAAGCACCTGCTTGAGAAATATGGCGAGCCGTGCCCCGAAGCGATGGTCGAAAGCGGGCTGGAACATATCCGCATCCTACAGGACAATGATTTTCACGAGTTCAAGATCAGCGTAAAGGCCAGCGACGTGTTCCTGTCGGCCGCGGCCTATCAGGGCATTGCCGAGGCGACGGATGCCCCCATCCATCTGGGCATTACCGAGGCCGGAGGGCTGGTCAGCGGCACGATCAAATCGGCCATCGGGCTAGGCAACCTGCTGTGGATGGGGATTGGCGACACGATCCGCGTCAGCCTGTCTGCTGACCCGGTGGAGGAGGTCAAGGTCGGGTTTGAAATCCTCAAATCCCTTGGCCTGCGTCATCGGGGTGTCAATATCATCTCGTGCCCATCCTGCGCGCGACAGGGTTTTGATGTCATCAAAACCGTCGAGGCGCTGGAACATCGCCTTGAACACATCAAGACGCCGATGTCCCTGTCGATCATCGGCTGCGTGGTCAACGGCCCGGGCGAAGCGCTGATGACCGATGTTGGTTTCACCGGCGGCGGTGCAGGGTCCGGCATGGTCTATCTGGCCGGCAAAGCCAGTCACAAAATGTCGAACGACCAGATGATCGATCACATCGTGGAAGAGGTCGAGAAAAAGGCGGCTGAACTGGATGCGGCGGCTGAAGCGGCCGAATAGCCTGTTTCTTCACGACATTTAAAAACCGGGCATCTGTTGTGTAGCGCAATGGATGCCGCCACCCAACTCTCCCAGCACATCCACGTCAAGCGTCACGACTTCACGCCCGGGGTGGTGTTTTGCAAGCGTTTCCGACGCGATCCTGTCTGTTTCCGAGTCTCCGAACCGGGCCGCAATCACACCGCCATTGCAGACGTAGTAATTGGCATAAGAGTCCACGAAATCCAGGTTTTCGACCCGGCGGATATGCGGCTCGGGTATCACGTCCATGTCGATGCCCGCGGCAATGAGACGATCATGGGTGTCCAACGCGGCCATGTGGAAAGGATCATCTTTGTGCGGTTCATCCGGCAAGTTGATGATGCCGCGACCGGGGCCGGTAAACCGGGCCAGACTGTCAATGTGATAGTCGGTGATGTCTTCGCCCCAGACACCTTCGGACCAGATCATGCGTTTGGCCCCAAAGGCCGCCAACAACCGGGCTTCGATCTCGTCCCGGGTGAGGCCGGGATTGCGGTTGTCATTCACCCACGAGCTTTCATGCGCCATAAGTGTCCCATGCCCATCCTGCTCGACGCCACCGGCTTCGCCGATCAGCCCGGTCGGCAACAGGGGCAGACCCAGCCTTTCGGCCACTCTGCCGGCAATTTTCGCATCATGTGCGTGAACCTGTTTTCCTCCCCACCCATTGAACTGGATCTGCTGGACCGCAAGCGCGCCACGGTCGTTGATCGCAAAGACCGGGCCTGCGTCCCGGCACCACAGATCTTCGGTCGGGACATCCCAGATCTCGACCGCCGCAGAAAGTCGTTTGCTGATATCTGCGTGATGTTCCGATCCGGCGAGCATTATGACGAGTTCAAAAGCAGAGATCGTGTTTGCGATTTCCGCAATGGTCCCCTGTACCATTTCCAGAAAAACGGGGTCGGGATAGACGGTTCGGCTGACCGGCCATTGCATGAACGTGCGATGATGCCGGGCGTCTTCGGCCGGCACGTGGAAGCCGGTCGCGGGCTGCGCAATAGACTGGCCAGAGAAACCCGTCATTCCCAAGGCTCCTCCGGCCACCAGAAATTCCCGCCGCTTCATGGCACGTTGCCGACAGATCCGGCCTTAGCCGCGTTCGGCACGTATACCGTTAACGATCTGCTGCATCTGATCGGCTGGCAAATAGCCACGCAGCATCTCTGTGCCCAACACAAACGAAGGTGTGCCCGAGATCTGCATCCGCTGGGCCAGAGCACGGGTGCGCGCAATCTCATCCGTGACGCGATCGCTGTCCATCGCCGCGATGATCTCGTCGCTGTTCAGCCCCAACCCGTCCGAGATGCGGCGTAGGGCAACTTCGCTTGGCTCGCCGGTGAATTCCAGCAGGGCATCATGGACCTGCTTATATGCGCCGTCGCCCGCCACGTGTTTGGTGGCCACGGCAAAACGTGAGGACAGCACAGACGCATCACCCAGGATGGGGAATTCCTTGATCACAAGGCGGATGTTGCCGTCTTCTGCCAGCAGGCTGGTAACTTCGGGAACGGCCCGGCGGCAATAGCCACACCGGTAGTCCATGAACTCGACCAGCGTGATGTCACCATCCGGGTTGCCGCCAACCCAGCTGTACCCGTCATCAAACAGTTCATCCGCATTGGCGGCGACCAGTTCTTTGTCCGCCGCGGCTTCGGCGACGGCATTGCGCTCTTCCAGAATGTTGATGGCTTCGATGATCACTTCGGGGTTTTCCAGCAGGTATTCGCGTACCTGGGCACCAAATTCCGCCTTCTCGGCATCGTTCATCGCGTTCAAGTCCAGCGCCTGCGCCGAGGTCGCCGCCAAGGAAAGCCCCAGAAGGGCGGGTGCAGCATGTCTGAGGATCATTTCCGTTTCCTTTTGTCTTTGTCGAGTCGTTCCGATGCAATCAACACGTCTTGTGCCCTTTGCCAACCCGGTGAGCCTTCGGGCAGACGTGCCACGGCGCGTTTTGCGTGAATTCCGGCATCTTTCAACCGCCCTTGCAGCGCATAACGCTCTGCCGTCACGGTCGACGCCATACCATCATTGCCGACCTGAGCATAGGCAACACCCAGATCCTGCAACAGCCTGGCGTTCCGGTAGTCCCGGGCGCGGGCTTTTTCCAGCACGCTCAGGGCCTGTTTGGTTTGGCCCTGCGCCAGCAACGCCCGCCCGTAGCCAGCCAGGATCAGCGCATCGTTCGGAGCCATTTCAACAGCGTTCCCATACGCTTCAACAGCCGCGCCTATTTGCCTGTTTTCCAGCAGAATTTGCCCTTTCAGGTCATAATAGTAGGGGTCGTTCGGGCGCAGCGCCAGTGCCTCGTCGATGGCACGACGCGCGCGATCCAAATCACGGTTCTGATGATAAGCCGAAGCCTCGCGCATCAGGCGGATGTCCTGAGCGGTTTCTTCTTTGGCGCGCCGTAATGTCCAACTGGGTGAGCGTAAAAAGGCCGACAGTTTGCCTTTGATGCGGGCAAACCAGTAATCGGCATTGGCATTCGGAACGGCCTTGTCGCCGAACTCATCCAGAAACGCTTCGGCGGCGCGCAATCGTTCACGACTGGTGGGATGCGACCGCATGTACGGGTCCTGATTGGCGACGCTCAGCAATTCCTGACCCGCGAATTTTCTGTGCAGCTCGACCATGCCGCTGGGGGAAATCTGAGCCCATCGCAGATAGCTTGCGGCGCTTCGGTCGGCCGAGGCTTCTTCGGCGCGGGTATGGCCCAGAAAGCTGCGGATTGCGGCGCCTTGGGTGCCTGCGGCGATGCCAATGGCGGCTTCACCCCCTCCGGCCGCAGCCGCAAGCAGGGCCAAAGCGGTACCAAGGCCCGCATTGCGCCGCGCCGCCTTCAGGTTTTCGGCACGCCGGGCCAGATGGCCGTTCGCGATATGCGCGGCCTCATGCGCGATCACCGCTTGCAGCATTTCGGGGCTTTCGACCGTAAGGATCAGCCCGTAATTCAAATAGATGGCGTTGTAGTCGATGACGAATGCATTGAACGTGTTGTCATTGACCACAAGGATTTGAACCCGATTGGTGTTCAGACCGGCGGCGCGCAGAACCGGAAAGGCCAGCTCGCGCAGGCCACGCTCGATATCGGGGTCGCGGATCAGGCTTTGCCCATGAGATTGCGTTGCCGCCGCCAGCCAGACACCAACCGACAGGATCAGAGCCGGGATTGACGTCAGCAGGGATACGCGTTCAAAAGCCATGGCTGCAACATGGGAGATGGGCATGAGAAACTCAACCCGGTCCGGGGTCGATCCCTTCATCGTGATGGACGTGATGGAGGCCGCGCGCCGTGCGGAAGAAGCGGGCCGCCATGTGATTCACATGGAAGTCGGCCAGCCTGGAACCGGCGCCCCCAAGGGTGCGACCGAGGCGCTGGCGAAGGCGATGGATCAAAGCCCGTTGGGCTATACGGTGTCTCTGGGTTTGCCTGCGCTGCGAAAGCGTGTCGCGCAGCTTTATGGTGAGTGGTACGATGTGGACCTGAACCCGGGGCGCGTGGTCATCACGCCCGGATCGTCCGGCGGGTTTCTGCTGGCTTTCACGGCATTGTTCGACAGCGGGGATCGCGTCGGAATCGGTGCGCCGGGGTATCCGTCTTATCGCCAGATTCTCAGGGCACTTGGATTGGTGCCGGTCGATCTGCCGACCGCGCCTGAAAACCGTCTGCAACCCGTGGCAGCGGATATTCAGGGAATGGGCCTGAAGGGGCTGATGGTGGCGTCTCCGGCGAATCCTACCGGCACGATGCTGGATCACGCCGCCATGGGGTCGCTGATCGAAGCCGCACACGGGCAGGGGGCATCCTTCATCAGCGACGAAATCTATCATGGTCTGGAATACGAGGCCAAGGCCGTGACCGCGCTGGAACTGACGGATGAGTGCTATGTGATCAACTCGTTTTCCAAGTATTTCTCGATGACCGGTTGGCGCGTGGGCTGGATGGTCGTGCCCGAGGATCAGGTGCGCGTGGTCGAGCGGATAGCCCAGAACATGTTCATCTGCGCGCCGCATGCCAGTCAGGTTGCGGCACTGGCCGCGATGGATTGCGAGGACGAGCTGCAAGCCAATCTGGACGTGTACCGCCGAAACCGCGCCCTGATGCTGGACGGGCTGCCCAAGGCGGGCTTTACGAAAATCGCGCCTCCGGACGGGGCTTTCTATGTCTATGCCGACGTGTCTGACCTGACCGATGACAGCCGCGCATTTGCGGCCGAGATTCTGGACAAGGCCGGGGTCGCGGTCACGCCGGGTCTGGATTTCGATCCGCAGCGCGGCCATACGACGTTGCGTTTTTCCTATGCGCGTTCGACGGCCGACATTCAGGACGGGCTGGAACGGTTGCGCGTTTTCATGACCGAGCAGAAGGTGATCGGGGAACCTGCCTGAGCCGTTCACAAATCAGCCCTTGTGGTATAGGCTGCCCGGCAAACGATCTCGGGAAAACTTGAGGCCATGAGCAGGATCTTCATTTGCATCGCCCTGATCTGGGCGTTGTGCGGCAGTGCCGTCGCGCAGGATTTCAGCGCGCTGGCACGCGTTCAGCCCGACCAGAGCCGAATCACGGATGTGGGGCGAACCGGCGTTCGCGTGGATATCGGCCTGAGCCAGGGGGTGCCGTACCGGATCTTCACCTTGCAGGATCCGTACCGGATGGTTCTGGACTTTAACGAAGTGGACTGGACCGGGCTGAACCGAACGGATTTCCTGCAATCCGTACGCGTCAGCGGCGTGCAATTCGGGGCCTATGTTCCGGGTTGGTCGCGGTTGGTGTTGGAACTGGGCGCTCCGATGGCCGTAGACACTGCCGAGTTGACGGTTGCCGAGGATTCGGGGGCGGCTCTGCTGTCTCTGAACCTCAAGGGCACGGATTTTGATACGTTCAACGCAACCGCAGGTACGCCGCGCAACCCGGGATGGGACTTGCCGGAGCCGGCTGATGTGCCGCAGGCATCGGCGCGCTCGGCAGACAGGCCGTTGCGCGTAATGCTCGATCCGGGGCATGGCGGGATCGATCCGGGTGCCGAAATCGATGGCGTTGATGAAAAAAACCTGATGCTGACCTTTGCCCGCGAACTGCGCGAAGTTCTCTTGCGATCAGAAGGTTATGAGGTGGTCCTGACCCGCGTTGACGACCAGTTCGTCTCGTTGGAGCGCCGGATTGCCCTGGCGCATCGGGCTGGCGCGGATCTGTTCATTTCGTTGCATGCGGATTCCCTGTCGGAAGGTCAGGCCCACGGGGCTGCCGTCTATACCTTGTCTGCCGATGCTTCGGATGTGGCCAGTTCAAAACTGGCCGAGCGGCATGATCGGGGGGATTTGATCTCGGGTATCGATCTGAATGGTGCCGATGATCAGGTGGCCGATGTTCTACTTGATCTGGCGCGCCAGGAAACGATGCCGCGGACCAGGTCACTGGCCAGCGCGATCGCCAATGGGATGGCCCAGCAAGGCGGGCCGATGAACCGCAAACCGCTGCGGACTGCTTCGTTCTCGGTTCTCAAGGCGGCCGATATTCCGTCTGTTTTGGTCGAACTTGGATTTCTGTCCAGCCCCAGAGATCGGGAAAACCTAAGGGATTCGAAGTGGCGGGCGAAAATGGCCTTGGGGATATTTCAGGGGATCGAAGACTGGCGTCAGCAGGATGTGATCCGCAAATCCCTGATTGGCCAGTGACCTTGCGACGCAAAACGGCTAGAATACGCTTGGTGTTTTGACCCTTGGGCGGTGCAACACTATATAGGCACCACCGCGAGAAAAAGGCAGTAACGTGATCCGGTTCATTCTTTCGTTTTTCGGGGCGATCTTCAGTATCGTTACCTTGGGTATTTTCATGGTCGCACTGGTGATCGGTGCGGTGTTCTGGATGTATGGCCGGGACCTGCCCAGCCACGAATCCCTGGCCCAGTACAAGCCCCCGACGATCAGCCGGATCTATTCGGGCGAAGGCCAGTTGATCGACGAATTCGCGCAGGAACGCCGCCTGTTCACGCCGTCCGCGGAAATTCCCGATCTGGTGAAACAGGCGTTTATTTCGGCGGAAGACAAGAATTTCTATACCCATCAGGGGTACGACCCACGCGGCATTGTCGCGGCAGGTGTCGAAGCTGTGCGCACCAAAGGCGGAACCGTGCGGGGTGCGTCGACCATTACGCAGCAGGTGATGAAGAACTTCCTGTTGTCGGGCGACCGCCGGGCAGAACGCAAGATCAAGGAAATCATCCTCGCCACCCGGCTCGAGGATACCCTGGACAAGGAGCAGATCCTTGAGCTCTACCTGAACGAGATCTTTCTGGGTCAGAACTCGTACGGTGTGACGGCCGCCGCACAGACCTATTTCAACAAGACCTTGCAGGAACTTGCCCCGCACGAGGCCGCGATGCTGGCCGCGATGCCCAAGGCGCCGTCGGATTACCACCCGGTCCGGGAAAAGGAACGCCTGCTGGCCCGCCGAAACTATGTGCTGCGCGAGATGTACCAGAACGGTTACATCGATCAGGCGACCTATGAGTCCGAGGTCGAGATGCCGCTGCGCTCGGTTCAGAACGGCGATTTCGAAAGCTTCCGCACCGCATTGCCGCCGCGAGACTACTTCACCGATGAAATCCGACGTCAACTGAGCGAGGACTTTGGTGAAGGTGAGTTCTTTACCGGCGGCTTCACGGTTCGTGCGTCGGTGGACGAGGAAATGCAGGTCGAGGCCGCAAAGGCCCTGCGCACGGCGTTGCAAAAATATGACCGGTCGCGCGGGAAATGGCGTGGCACAGGCGAAGTGATCCCGGAAGAAAAACTGGCGGATGAGGCGCAGTGGCGACAGGCGCTGTCGCTTCTGGAAATTCCGCGTGATGTGGTGCTGCCGACCCGCTGGTATCCCGCCGTGGTTCTGAATGTCTCGGATCAGCAACTTACCGTCGGGATCGAAGACGGCCCTGCGAATGGCACCATTCCGCGGTCCGATATCAAGTGGATGCAGGGTGATTTTGCGGCGAACTTCAAACGCGGTGATGTGATCCTTGTTGTCGAGGGCGAAGAGGGGCAGTGGTCTGCCCGTCAGGTGCCCGAAGTTCAGGGCGCCTTTGTGGCGATGGATGTGAACTCGGGCCGCGTTCTGGCGATGCAGGGCGGGTTTTCTTATCAGGACACCGTTTTCAACCGCGCCACGCAGGCACAGCGCCAGCCGGGATCCAGCTTCAAACCCTTTGTCTATGCCGCTGCGCTGGACAGCGGATACAGCCCCGCAACTATCGTTGTGGACGCACCGATCGAGGTGAACACGCCACAGGGCTTGTGGCGGCCCAAGAACTCGTCGAACAAGTTCTACGGGCCGACGCCTTTGCGCACCGGGATCGAGCAGTCGCGGAACCTGATGACCATCCGTCTGGCGCAGGAAGTTACAATGCCCGTCGTTGCCGGCTATGCGGAGCGGTTCGGTGTCTATGACCGGATGGGCGCGTTTTTGGCCAACTCGCTGGGGGCCGAGGAAACCACGCTCTACAAGATGGTCGCGGCATATGCGATGTTCGCCAACGGCGGCCAGCGTGTGGAGCCGACTCTGGTCGACCGCATTCAGGACCGGTTCGGCAAGACCATCTATCGCCACGATGACCGTCAGTGTCTGGACTGTAACTCGACCTGGCTGGAACCGGATGAATCGCCGACCCTTGTCACAGACCGCGCGCAGGTCATGGATGCGATCACCGCCTATCAGCTGACATCGATGATGAAGGGTGTGGTCGACCGCGGGACGGCATCCAGAGTTGTGAATCTGCCCGTGCCAACAGCAGGCAAGACCGGAACCACCAACGAATCCAAGGATGCGTGGTTCATCGGCTTTACGTCGAACATCGTGGCGGGTTGCTACATCGGCTATGATCGACCGCGCCCGATGGGGCGGGGGGCTTATGGTGGTACCTTGTGCGGCCCGGTGTTCCAAAGCTTCATGGAAAAAGCCGTTGAAAAGTATGGCGGCGGGCCATTCAAGGTTCCAGAAGGTGGTCACTTTATCAAAATCGACCGTTTCAGCGGCGCCCGCCTGCCGGATGACGCCACCGGTGACTATGTCGTGGCCGAATTCTTCCGCGACGGTGTCGATGGGTTCATCGACCGTGTTTATGATGGTGGTTTTGCGATTGGTTCCGACCTGCCCTTGTTCGAGGAAGCGCAGCGCGCAGGTGTGCAGGTTCAAACCTCCACCGGTCAAACCATCACGGTCGGCCCCAAGGCTACGCAAGGCGATCTGAGTACCGGCGGTCTTTACTGATCGGCCACGTCCTGAATAAGGGGCAAAAGCTCCGGGTCGTTTTCGATGGCACCGCCGGATCGCCAGCAGATGGACAAGGCGCATTTGGCGGCTGCCCATTGGGCCAGCCGTTTTTCTGAAACCTTCATAGCTTCGGAATAGAGCGACAGGCAGGTTTCGATCTGCCGGGGATTGCGCACCAAATCGGTCATGCCTTTTGGGTGCCGCAGTGCATTTGCCAGCTCAAAGGCCGGATCACCTGCATATCCTTTGGCATCGAAAACCCGCGGGCCATTGTGGGTTAGAACAATGTTGCCCGGGTGAAGATCCCCGTGCAGGGGCACCGGCGTGAGCTGTCTCGGCAACCAGTTCCGGCTGATGCAATTCCCATCGGTCCGGAAACTCTTTGAATGGGCCTTGTATTCACGCCCAGCCCGTCTTGTGGTGTCTCGCACCTCTTGCTATCACGCAGGCCTGATTGAGCAAGTTGGGACAAGACCATGCGCGCCGAAACCCAGAATATCGTGGCGGAAATCGAAAAGTCGCTGGAGCTGCTGGCGCAGCGAATGGACTATGAGACCGCGCCGCATCGCCTTGAGGAATTCAATGCGCGCGTCGAAGATCCCAACCTGTGGGACAATCCCGAAAAGGCGCAGAAACTGATGCGCGAACGGCAGATGCTGGTCGACGCGATCGAAACCTACGAGTCCATCAAAACCGATCTCAACGACAATATCGAACTGATTGAGCTGGGCGAGATGGAGGAAGACCAAGAAGTCGTTCAGGATGCCGAAGCCGCGATCAAGACGCTAAAAACCAAGGCCGCGAAGAAAGAGCTTGAGGCGTTGCTGGACGGTGAGGCCGACAGCAACGACACCTTCCTCGAAATCAATTCGGGCGCGGGCGGAACCGAAAGCTGTGACTGGGCGTCGATGCTGGCGCGGATGTATGTGCGCTGGGCCGAGAAAAAAGGCTATACGGTCGAGCTTCAGTCCGAAACCCCGGGCGAAGAGGCAGGGATCAAATCCGCTGCGTACAAGATTTCGGGGCACAACGCTTATGGCTGGCTGAAATCCGAAAGCGGCGTGCACCGGCTGGTGCGGATTTCGCCTTTTGACTCGGCGGCCAAGCGGCACACCTCGTTCTGTTCGGTCTGGGTCTATCCCGTGGTCGACGACAATATCGAAATCGAGGTGAACCCCGCCGATATCCGCATCGACACCTACCGGTCATCGGGTGCCGGTGGTCAGCACGTGAACACCACGGACTCGGCTGTTCGGATCACGCACATCCCGACCGGGATTGTTGTAACCAGCTCGGAAAAGTCGCAGCACCAGAACCGCGATATTGCCATGAAAGCCCTGAAATCGCGCCTGTACCAGCAGGAACTGGACCGCCGGAACGCCGACATCAACGCGGCACATGAGGCCAAGGGTGATGCGGGCTGGGGCAACCAGATCCGGTCATATGTTTTGCAGCCCTACCAGATGGTCAAAGACCTGCGGACAAATTACGAGACCTCGGATACCAAGGGTGTTCTGGACGGCGATCTGGACGGCTTCATGGCGGCCACTCTGGCCCTGAACGTGGCGGGCAAGAGCCGCTCCGAGGCCCAGGGCGACAGCTGAGGTGAAGCGTAACAGCCCTTTCCTGAACGTTCTGAAAGGGCATTGGCAGCTTATCCTCATCACGGCCCTGGTGTTTCTGCTTTGGAATACACCGGTTGCGGTTCCACTGAAGATACTGGTCGTCTTTCTGCATGAGTTGTCTCATGCGGTGACGATCTTGATGACGGGCGGCTCGGTCGAGAGCTTTTCGATCTCACCACAACAGGGCGGCGTTGTCGTCGGCCGGGGCGGCAATCGCTTTCTCAGCCTGTCTGCCGGGTATCTTGGTTCCCTCGCGCTGGGCATGGCCCTTTTGATCCTTGCCTTGCGAACACGGGCCGACCGCGCCGTTCTGGCGGGTTTTGGCGGCGTCATGTGTCTGGTGGCGGTGCTGTATATCCGCGACCCGTTCGCCCTTGTTTTCAGCATCGGAACCGGGGCTGCGATGATTGCTGCGGCGTGGTATCTGCGCCCGGATGTAAGCGATCTGGTGCTGCGCGTGATCGGATTGACCAGCATGATCTATGTCCCTTTCGACATCTTCGATGACACGATCCGACGGTCCGGCGCGCGGTCGGATGCATTCATGCTGGCCGAGGAATTCGGTGGCTCTGCCATGTTGTGGGGCGGGATCTGGCTGGTGCTCAGCTGCATCGCGATCGTTCTTTGCCTGCGCTACTGGCTTGGGGCTGACAGCAACCTGCATTTTCGCAGATCAGCGCGCTGACATTACCGTCTGGGACGACGCTGAAAAGATACATTTAGACAGTGGGTTTAAATGATCTGAACTGCCCGCTAGGCTGCCGGAAACGACAATAGATTGGCGCGTCATGGACCTGACCCGGATATCGGCTACAGACCTTTTGAAACAGTTGGCCAACCGGCAGGTTTCAGCCTCGGACGTGATGCAGGCCACGCTGGATCGCATCGCCAAGGTCAATGGTGATGTGAATGCCATCGTCGCATTAAGGGATTCAGATGGTTTGATGGCCGAGGCGAAGGCCTGTGACGACGGCCCGATCACCGGCCCGCTGCACGGTCTTCCAATCGCAGTCAAGGATCTTGTGAACGTGGCGGGTGTCGTCTCGTCGCAAGGATCAACTGTTTTTCAAGACCACGTGCCAGCCAGCGACGATCTGATCGCCGCGCGGATGCGGCAAGCCGGTGCCATCCTGATCGGAAAGACCAATACGCCGGAATTTGGGCTGGGATCGCACACGTTCAATCCGGTCTATGGGGCAACGTGCAACCCTTATGATGCCAATCGTACCTGCGGTGGCTCATCCGGCGGGGCGGCGGTTGCCTTGGCGACGGGCATGGTTGCGCTGGCCGATGGCTCAGACATGATGGGCAGCTTGCGCAACCCTGCTGCCTGGAACAACGTTTATGGCTTTCGGCCAAGCTGGGGCAGGGTGCCTTCCGATCCCGTGGGGGACAGCTTTTTGCACCAGTTGTCGACACTGGGCCCCATGGCGCGCTGCCCCGAAGATCTGGGTGTTCTGCTTGATGTCATCTCGGGTCCGGACCCGCGCTTGCCGCTGGCCGTTGAAAGTGCGCCGGTGTCGCCAGTGACCGCCGCAGAGCTGCAAGGGCTGCGGATCGGGTGGCTTGGCGACTGGGGCGGCGCTTTTCCGACCGATCCCGGTATTCTTGACATCTGCAAAGACGCGATGGGCGTGTTCGAAACGCGTGGCGCGCGGGTTGAGGACATCGCCCCGCCTTTCGATGCCGAAAAACTCTGGACCAGCTGGATCACCTTGCGGTCGTTCAGCGTGGCCGCCGGGCTGGAACCCTTGGCATTGCAAAAGGAAGACTTGAAAGACACGGCACAATGGGAACTGGATCGGGGTCTGGCACTGAGTGCAATGGAGGTGCACCACGCCAGTGTCATCCGCTCGGAATGGTTCCGCTGCGCAGCGAAGCTGTTCGAACAGTTTGACGCGTTGGTTCTGCCGTCTGCTCAGATCTGGCCGTTTTCGGTTGATTTGTCTTACCCGACAGAGATCGCGGGCCGGGCCATGGATACCTATCACCGATGGATGCATGTCACGATACCGGTCAGCCTGATCGGCCTGCCATGCCTTGCTGCGCCCGCGGGGTTTGGCACGCAGGGGCTGCCGATGGGGTTTCAATTGTTCGGGCCCAAAGGATCGGACCGGAAACTGTTGTCAGTCGGAGCGGCTTACCACGCCGAAACCAATTGGCCAAACAAGAGGCCGGCGATGCCATAACGCCGGTCAGGGAGGAGGAAGACAACATGGAAAAACCCTTTGGTGTTCCGGATATGCGACCGGTCGATACCGCCATGCTGCGTACTGCATTGCAGCGCGCCTGGGCCGACTTTCGCCGCGCACCGCTGTTCGGCCTGATTTTTGCGGGGTTTTACGTACTTTCCGGGTGGGCGATGGCGTGGGTGACAATTCAAACCGGAACAACCTTCTGGCTGGTGCTGGCGGCCATCGGGTTTCCGCTGATCGGTCCGTTCGCCGCTGTTGGTCTGTACGAGGTATCGCACAGGCTGGAACAAGGAGAGCCGCTCGATTTTGGCGCGATCTTCGGGGTCGTGATGCAGCAAAGCCGCAGACAATTGCCCTCGATCTGCGCGATCATAGTTGTCGTGTTTCTTTTCTGGTTTTTTCTGGGGCACATGATCTTTGCCCTGTTCATGGGGTTGGCGACGATGACCAACGTGTCGACCTCGCTTGAGGTGTTTCTGACATTGAATGGCCTGACAATGCTGGCCGTCGGCACGGCCGTCGGGGCGGTTTTTGCAACCGTTCTGTACATGATCACCGTTCTGTCGATCCCTCTGCTGCTGGACCGCGAGCTGGATTTTGTAACGGCCATGATCACCAGCTTTACCTACGTGTCAGAGAACTTTCCGGTGATGCTGGCCTGGGGTGCCTTCATCGCGGTGCTGACATTTCTGGCGATGGTGCCCTGGTTTCTGGGGTTGCTGGTGGTTCTGCCGTTGCTGGGACATGCCAGTTGGCATCTTTACCGGCAGATCACGCAGAACGATGAAGAGGAAACACCAACCTGAGACGGAAGGTTACAGGTTCTGAGCCACGTTGTTCGTCGACAAGCGCGCAGCAGCAAAAATGGCCGTCGAGTCGTGCCCAAGGTATTTCAGCACAACGGGTTCGGGCGTTGTCGCATTTGTCGGGCTGATGACCGACCCACGCCAATGAACTGCCGTTCCCGTAGGGTCCGGAGAGATCAGATAGACCCGGCTGTTCTGACCTTCCCGCTGGGAGGTCAGCATATAGACAGTGTCACCGCTTGAGGCTGCTATCCCCTGTATTTCCCGCGCTTTCGGTGTTGCCTCGGGCATTGCCGCGCGCGACACGTAGCCACGGATCAACGTACATTGGGCCAAGGGTCGGGCGTGCAGCAGGGTCATCCGGTGTTCAGCCGAAAGGCTTTCGATTACCGCGTAGAACCCGGGTGAAAACGGGGATTTCTCTATCGCATCCGCACCAGAACCCAAAAACTCTGTCAGGGCCGGAGTTGCGGGGTGTTCTTCGATCTTTTCGATCTCGTCCAGCGGTTTCAGAAGAATGCGGGCATCCGCATCGAAGAACCGGCATATACGGTCCAGCACATCCGGTCTGGGAACGCTTTCACCGGAAAGATATCTGTTGAACTGGGTACGGTTTACGCCAAGTTGGCGGCACAGCGCCGAGACCGAGCGATATCGCTTTGCCAATTGCCGAAGGTTCGCACCAAACATTGCGCGAATCTCGGCTGGACTACGAATATCGTCAGTCATGGGTGTCCACGTCTTGCTAAGTTTCCGGAAGAAACCGACAACGCACCGACGCCGAAGCCCGGTGCATATTCAAAAATCGTACAGAATGACCCCAAGCAACGTATCCCCACGTCGCGTTGCGGCGACAAGGCTAACGTTCTCATGTGTAAAGGCAATAGGCTTTATCGGAAAATGCCTGATCTTTTTCCGGAAAAGCCGACCCTATGGCAATTTTAGCGCATTCAGATCGCCAGAGTTGAATTGCAAATCGCCGGCCACCTTAAAAAGTGTTCCCGCCTTGGCTGCAAGACAAGTGCCAAGGCGGGACAGGTCGGTCAATCGCCGCGCAGCAGGGCCGCCACGCCGGTACGCGCGATTTCCATCAGGCCCAGCGGGCGCATCAGGTCAGCAAAAGCGTCGATCTTGTCGGGCGCACCGGTGATTTCGAAGATGAAAGAGTTCAGGGTGCTGTCAACCACATTGGCGCGGAAGATATCGGCCAGACGCAGGGCTTCGACCCGCTTGTCGCCTTCGCCGACGACTTTGATAATGGCCAGTTCGCGTTCAACCGAAGGACCTTCGACCGTCAGGTCATGCACGTCATGGACAGTCACGATCCGGCCCAGCTGCGCCTTGATCTGTTCGATCACCTGCGGTGTGCCTGTGGTGACAATGGTGATGCGGCTCAGGTGTCCTGTGTGATCTACCTCGGCCACGGTAAGGCTTTCGATGTTATAGCCGCGCCCCGAGAACAGTCCGATCACACGGGCCAGGACACCGGGTTCGTTCTCGACCAGCACGGCAATGGTATGGCGTTCCTGCACGTCCGAGAAGGTAGGTCGTAGGTTGTAGGCCGAATGGCGGGTAGCGCCTTTTTTGATATGTAGGGCAGACATTTATGTCCCTTTCATCATCCTTGACAGGTTGAGCGCAGCGCGGCGCTCAACCAAATCCGTCGAATTTTGTTAAACCAGAACCGAGCCTTTGCTGTCGATCACGCCCTGCGTTTCCGCCTCGCCCAACAGCATCTCGTTATGGGCTTTGCCCGACGGGATCATGGGGAAGCAGTTTTCGTGCTTTTCCACCAGACAGTCAAAGATCACCGGACCGTCATAGTTGATCATTTCCATGATCGCGTCGTCCAGATCGGCGGGGTCGGAACACAGGATACCTTTGGCGCCGAACGCCTCGGCGAGTTTCACGAAATCGGGCAGGGCTTCGGACCAGCTGTGCGAATACCGCTCGCCATGCAGCAGTTCCTGCCACTGGCGGACCATGCCAAGGCGTTCGTTGTTCAGGATGAACTGCTTGACCGGCAGCCGGTACTGAACGGCGGTGCCCATTTCCTGCATGTTCATCAGCCATGATGCTTCACCGGCGACGTTGATCACCAGCGCGTCCGGATGTGCCATCTGCACACCGATGGAGGCGGGGAAGCCATAGCCCATCGTGCCCAACCCGCCCGATGTCATCCAGCGGTTGGGGTCTTCGAACCCAAGGTACTGCGCCGCCCACATCTGATGCTGACCCACCTCGGTGGTGATGTAGCGATCATGCTTTTTCGTCAGTTCTTCAAGCCGTTGCAGAGCGTATTGCGGTTTGATCGACTTTTCGCTGTTGGTGAAGGCCAGGCAGTTGATCTTGCGCCATTCGGCGATCTGCGCCTGCCATTTCTTGACGGCTGCCGCATCCGTCTTGCGCCCGCGTGACTTCCACACCTTCAGAATGTCTTCCAGTACATGCGCCACGTCGCCGACAATCGGGATGTCAACGCGGATGACCTTGTTGATCGAAGACGGATCAATGTCGATATGGGCTTTCTTCGACTTTGGAGAGAACGCGTCGATGCGCCCCGTGATCCGGTCGTCGAACCGTGCACCGATGTTGATCATCAGGTCACAGCCATGCATCGCAAGGTTCGCCTCGTAAAGGCCGTGCATCCCCAGCATACCCAACCAGTTTTCGCCCGATGCCGGATAGGCACCCAGACCCATCAGGGTAGATGTGATCGGAAAGCCGGTGGAATCCACCAGTTCGCGCAGCAACTGGCTGGCTGCGGGGCCAGAGTTGATGACGCCACCACCCGTATAGAAAACCGGCTTCTTGGCTTTTTCAATGGCTGCAACAAGCTCGTTGATTTCCTCCAAATCGCCTTTCAGCACAGGCTGGTAGTGCGAGGTCGAAGGTTTCGGACTGTTGTATTCACCCGTGGCAAACTGAACATCCTTGGGAATGTCGATCAGTACCGGTCCGGGACGGCCCGACTTGGCCACATGGAAAGCCTCGTGCAACGTTTCGGCCAGCGAATTCGTGTCCTTTACCAGCCAGTTATGTTTGGTGCAGGGGCGGGTGATACCAACGGTGTCGGCCTCTTGAAAGGCATCCGATCCGATCATGAAGGTCGGGACTTGCCCGGTCAGAACAACGATGGGGATCGAATCCAGCAACGCATCGGTCAGACCGGTGACTGCATTGGTGGCACCGGGGCCGGACGTGACAAGCGCAACGCCCGGTTTTCCCGTCGATCGGGCATAACCTTCGGCCGCGTGGATCGCGCCCTGTTCGTGACGCACCAGAATGTGGCGAATGTCGTTTTGCAGAAAGATCTCATCATAGATCGGTAGCACGGCGCCACCGGGGTATCCGAATACCGTGTCCACGCCCTGATCCTTGAGGGCCTGAACCACCATCTTTGCGCCGGTCATCTCACGTGTCATCTGCTTTGCTCCGTTCGCGACATGTGTCTTGCGTTCGACAAAAAAAAGCCCCCGATTTTTCGGAGGCGCATGGGTTCGATTATGGTTTACCGTTACCGGCCCATGCGCGTGGTTCCTACGATTACGACTAGCGTTCTCATCGCCAGAGGCTCCTTTTTGCTTGGGGGCGACATTATGGTCGGGGGGAAGGGGCGTCAACAGACAATTGCACCAATTTTCTATCACAGCGGCTGTATTTTGCGACATTTTATTGCGCAGATTGCCGCATGTCGGGAATTTCCGGGAATTCGACGTGAAAATTGGCCGTTTTGTGTGCGGATAAGGCGGTCTGAAAGCGTCAGGCCGATGTCCGAAACGGGCATGATCATTACTTTTTTCTGCGCCACGCTGAACGTGCAGGGGCAAAACCCGGAGGCTTGAAATGTTGCAGGACCTGGTTGATCTTGGCCGCTATCCGATCGATCGTCCGGATTCACCGGCTTATGATCAACTGATCGAGGATTTGAGACGCGAGTTGGAACAGGATGGGTGTGCTGTTCTGCCGGGTTTCGTGCACAAGGCAGGGGTCAAGCTTCTGGTGCAAGAAGCCGAGGGGGTGGCGCCCAAGGCGCACCGGTCCTTCAACAGAACCAACGCCTATTTCACGAAGGACGACCCAAGGCTTGGCATCGCCCATCCGATCCGCCGGTTCTATGATCGTTCGAACGCCTTTGTTCCGGCCGACAATCTTTCGAAATCCGGCCCGCTGCGGCGCATTTACGAGTTCGACGGCTTTCTTCCCTTTGTCCGCGATGCCCTGAATGAACCCGAAGACCGCTTTTTTCGCTACGATGACCCATTGGCGGACGTGATCATCAATGTCGTGGAAGAAGGGCAGGGCTTTCCCTGGCATTTCGACACCAACAACTACACCGTGACGCTGGCCATCCAGAACGGTGAGACGGGCGGCGCGTTCGAGTACGCGCCCAATCTGCGGACGGCGGAAAATGAAAACTTTGATCTGGTAGCCTCGGTTCTCGATGGGAACATGGGGCGGGTTCGCCGGCTGGAACTGCAGCCGGGGGATTTGCAGATCTTCAAGGGCCGGTATTCACTGCACCGGGTTGCTCCGGTCAGCGGCATGTGCCGTCGTTATGTCGGCATATTTTCCTTTGTCGAGGCTGAAGGCATGTGTGGCGGTGTGGAACGGACGCAGCAATTGTATGGCCGCGTTTTGCCGCATCACTACAAGCGCGCGGGGCTGCGAAAGGATCAATTGCTGGATTGAGTGGTCAACCTCGGTACAATGCATCTGTTTCCTGTCCGGAGAGTCAGATGCCCAAGATTTTGCAGCTTACACCATTTGTGTTGTGCTCGTCCCTGAAGGACCAGATCGACTTCTATTGTGATCGCCTTGGGTTCACCTGTGGGTTCACGCAAGACAATTATGCCTTTTTGAAACGTGGTCCTGTTGCGATCCGCCTTTTGGAGTGCCCGCCGCGGGATGACGGCAAGCCATTGGGTGATGAACACTCCTTCTATATCGATGTTGAAGATATTGATGGGCTTTATGACAGCCTGCGTGACCGATTGGCCGATCTGCCCGAAGGCCGTGTCAGGCCGCCGTTCAATCAGCCCTATAATCAGCGTGAATTCCACGTTCTGGACGAAGACGGGACACTGTTTTTTTTCGGAGAAGGTCTTTGACCCGGCGGGTACCGCTCCCGCCCATCGTCAACACGCCTGCGGCGTGTATCCTCTGGTTGGGCCGGGCAGCGCTGCGCGCTGCGGGCGCGTGCAGATCAGAATCCGACGCCGGTCCCTTGCAGTACGCCATGTTCCAAAGCGTAGCGTGTCAGCCCGGCGGTTGAGGATATGCCGAGTTTGCGCTTTATATTCTTGCGGTGCGTTTCGACCGTCCGCACGGAAATATCCAGCGTTTGCGCAACTTCCTTGTTGGATTTGCCCTGCGCCAGTTCAAGCAGAATGGTCTGTTCACGTCCGGTCAGCGCTTCGCGCACGTTGTCGCCCTTGGGCTTGAGCGATCCGCTGGCGCCGGTGCACAGATACCGTTCACCCCGCATCACCGCATCAATGGCCTGCTTGATCTCTTCAGTGGGAACGTCCTTGAGCACGTAACCTTTGGCACCGTGGCTGAGCGCGGTCGAGATATATTCCGGGCTGTCATGCATCGACAGGATCAGGATGCGCGTTTCCGGCAATCGTTCCAGGATGATTTCCGTGGCGCTGAGACCGCCGAGGCCGGGCATGTTCAGATCCATCAGGATCACATCCGGGGCAAGGTCAACAGCCTGATCCACTGCCGCCTGTCCGCTGCCAAGCGTACCGACAACTTGGATCTCATCATAGCTTTCGAGGATGGACTGGATGCCCTCGGCCACCATTGGATGGTCGTCGACGATAAGAACTCGGATGCTTTCGGCGCTCATGTGCCGGCCTTTCGGTTCGGAGTTGCGTCTTCCTGCGGCGGCAGAAGGTGGCTCAGCGGCAGACTGACTTCGATGACAGTGCCGCCACGCGGTCCGCGTGATGACAGAATGCGCAGGGACCCGTCAAGCTGTTCGATGCGTTCTTGCATGTTGCGCAACCCGATCCCGGTGCTGGGGGTGCTGGGATCGGTCCGCATGCCCCGGCCATTGTCCGTGATCCGCATGGTTGCACCTTTCTTGTGCCCGCGCAGGTCTATCGTAACATGCGTGGCTCCAGAGTGGCGCTCGATATTGGTCAGCGCCTCTTGCGCGATGCGATACAGGGCAATCTTGCTGTCCTGATCCAGCCGGTTGCGGAACACCACGGTCGAGAATTCCGTCTCGATCCCGGTGCGGTCCCGGAAATCGTCGGTCAGAGCTTTCAGCGCTGGCCCAAGACCCAGATCGTCCAGCACGCCGGGGCGCAGGTCGCGACTGATGCGGCGGACCTCGGTGATGGCGGTGCCAAGATGGTCAATCCCTTTGTCCAGCGGATCGCGTGCGCCCGCGTCATCGCCGCGCGACAGGCGGCGCCGCGCGTTGTCCAGCGCATAGCGTACACCGACCAGTATCTGGCTGATGCCGTCATGCAGTTCGCGGGCAACGCGGCCACGTTCCTCTTCCTGGGCATCGAAGACGCGCTGGGTCAGCTCCTTCAGCTTGGCGTCTGCAAGTCTGCGCTCGCGGATGTTCAGCAACATGCCGGATGCAAAGACGATGAGAACCGCCGCCACAACGATCGCGCCGATATACATGAAGGTGCGCTGAACGCGGGCCTCGACCTCGGCCCTGGCGTTGGCGACCGTTGCAACGATGTCGTCGATGAAGACTCCGGTTCCCACGACCCAGCGCCAGTCCTGAAGCCCGACGACATAGGCGATCATCTGTGCTTCCTCTCCGGTCGAGGGCTTTTGCCACATGAAGCTGTGCCAACCGGCCCCCTGGCGGGCGAGGCGGATAAACTCGTCAACGATCGGAGTGCCGTCGCTGTCCGTCAGCCCTTCCCAGTTTCGGTTGATGAACTGCGTCTGGCGGGGGCTGACCAGGTTGTTGCCGTCATAATCGTAGACAAAGAAGAACCCATCCTGGCCATAGATCATTGCCGACAGGATTTGGGACACGAGGTTTTTCGCGACCTCATCATCAGGCTCGGCCCGGCCGTAGATATAGGCGAACCCGTTGCGCGCCTGTGTTACGTAGTTGCGCAACTCTTCCTTCTTGGCTTCGACCAGGCTGCGTTCCAGCGCTTCGATCTCACGCTCGGCGGTCGCGCGGGCCTCGTATGCCACAAGCACGGCAATTGCCGCCACGGCCACGACCAGCGGGATTGCCGCAACCAGTGACAATTTCTGCGCATAGGTCAGCGAGACCAGATGTCGGAGTCTTTGCATGGACGAATCGATACGCAAGCGGCGGCGAAAATGCAAAAAGATTGGGCTTTGTTCGGGGAATACAGAGATTATCGTCGGGGAAGACGTGATTTGCGGTCTGATTTCTTGCCGGAAATCGCAAAGAATCCGATTCTCTACGCAGTAGTAGGTATTCCCTTTCAGTTCGGTCACATTAGGCTGACGCGCACTGAATGCGACAGGTCCGGTTCTGCCGGGCCGTGACTATGAAGGGGAGGAACACTCATATGGATCGTCGTTCATTTCTGAAAAAATCCGCGCTGGGCGGTTCGGCTGCTGCTGCAACTGCTCTGGCAGCACCGGCTTATGCGCAGGGACAGCGTACTCTGACCATGGTGACCTCGTGGGGTCGTGGTCTGGCGGGCGTGTTTGACAGCGCGCAGCGTTGTGCCGACAGCATCAACGCCATGTCGGATGGCAGCCTGAATGTTGAAATCAAGGCAGCGGGCGAGCTGGTTGGTGCCTTCGAAGTATTTGACGCGGTGTCGTCGGGTCAGGCGGATATGTATCATGCCGCTGACTATTACTTTGTGGGTCAGCACCCGGGTTATGCGTTCTTCACGGCCGTTCCTTTCGGCATGACGGCGCAGGAACTGGTGAACTGGTACTATCATGACGGCGGTATGGAGCTGCATGACGAGCTGGGCGAAATCTTTGGCCTGAAGTCCTTCCTGGCCGGCAACACCGGTGCGCAGGCAGGTGGCTGGTACTCGAAAGAGATCAACAGCCCCGAAGACTTCAACGGTCTGAAGTTCCGTATGCCGGGTCTGGGCGGCAAGGCGCTGGGTAAACTGGGCGCATCGGTCCAGAACATTCCGGGGTCGGAAGTGTATCAGGCGCTGTCGTCCGGCGCGATCGACGGTACCGAGTGGATCGGTCCATGGGCCGACGAAAAGGCCGGCTTCCAGGAAATCACCAAGACCTACTACACTGCGGGCTTCCACGAGCCGGGCGCAGGTCTGTCGCTGGCAACCAACCGCGACGTGTTCAATGAACTGACCCCGGCACAGCAGAAGATCATCGAGATCGCTGCCGCCGAAGCGCACCAGTGGAACCTGGCACAGTTCCTGGCCAACAACGGCGCAGCGCTGCAGCGTCTGCAGGCGGGTGGCGTCAAGGTCCTGGAATTCCCGGACAGTGTCTGGGACGCGTTTGGTCAGGCCAGCCAGGAAGTTCTGGACGAGAACATGGGCGATGAGCTGTTCAAGAAGATCCACGACAGCGCGATGACGTCGATGGCAGCATCGTCTGCTTGGAACAACCTGTCATCGGGTGTTTACACCGCTCAGCGCGACCGTGTTCGCGGCTAAGCCATTCTGATCCAAGAAAAACCGGTTCCCCCGCGGCGCGGGGGAGCCTTTCCCGTTGCGCTAAGGGGTTTGGGCAAGCAACAATAATCCCATGCACAACTGAGACGACCTGGGGACAACATGCAGGACGAAAACGGTATCTCGTTCTTCGGCGCCCTGTGGAATGGACTGGTCTGGTTCATTCAGAACATTGCCGAAGCCTTCTATAATTTCGGATACGCCATCACGCATCCGCAACTCTGGCTGGACTGGTCCGACAAGGCGTCGATCATGCGCTTTGTCTATTACGGCGGTTCGGTCGAGTTCTTCTTTGTGGTGTTCACGTTCTTTCTGGTTCTGACGGCCATCGGGCTGTACTACCGGAACTTCATGTGGGCCATCGTGCGGGGCCTTGAGGGGTTCGCCAATACCACCGGGCGTTTCTTTGCCTGGGCGGGCCTTTTGATGGTGATCCAGCAGATCGTGATCGTTTTCATGCAGCGGGTATTTACCAGACCCGATATGTCCTTTGGTTTGGGTATCCCGTTCCAGATGGATATCAGTTGGTTCGCGGAAGAACTGAAGCTGTATAATGCGATGGTTGTCTGCCTGTGCTGTACCTACACATTCGTGCAGGGTGGGCATGTGCGCGTTGACCTCATTTATGCCGGCATCAGCCACCGTGCCAAACGGGTGGTTGATATGTGCGGTGCGGTTTTGTTCATGATGCCCATGGCGGTGCTGACCTGGATGTATGGCTGGTACTTCATGTGGCGGCACCTGATCGTGCCGAAGCCTTCGGCCAGTGACACGCTGGACCGGCTGGTGGCCAAGTCCCGCGCCCTGCGCTGGAACGTGGAAACCATCGGGTTCAGCCCCAACGGATTCAACGCCTACTTCCTGTTCAAGATCTTGCTGGTGGCCTTTGCGGCCATGGTGTTCCTGCACGCAATCGCATTCCTGTACCGGTCGTATCTGGAATACGTGGAAGGGCCGGAAAGCACCGGAAAATACCTCGACAAGGACAGCCTTGGTGAGGGTGAAGAAGCCTATGAAGGCGCACATTAGGGACGGAGACCCAGACTATGTTGTTCGGACTTGATGGCGTCGAGATAGGCCTCATTATCGTATTCTTCTGCCTCTTTGGGGGCATCCTTTCCGGCTTCCCGGTGGCCTTTGCCATCGGTGGCGCCGGGGTGATTTCCTTCGGGATCATTGCCGCACTGGACAGCGCAGGGCTGTTGGTCCACCAGGCAATCGACACAGGCTCACAAGCTTATCGGGATATTGTAAATTCCGGGGTAAAACCTGATGTCATATCGGTATTCCGATACCCGGATCTGCCAAGGATAGCCGAGCCGGTCTTTGTCTCTGGCTGGGAAACCGCGCTGGACCGCAACGTGTCGTTCATCGTCAATCGCATGAACGAACGTGTTTTGGCCGGTCAGTCCATCGAGACATTGCTGGCAGTGCTGATGTTCGTTCTGATGGGTATCACGCTGGAGCGTTCAAAAATCGCGAACGACCTGCTGACGACGATGGCGCGCGTCTTTGGACCGCTGCCGGGTGGTCTGGCCGTGTCCATCGTGGTTGTGGGGGCATTTCTTGCGGCCTCTACCGGCATCGTTGGCGCGACCGTGGTGACCATGGGCCTGCTGGCGCTGCCAACCATGTTGCGGAACAATTATTCGCCGGAACTCGCAACGGGTGTGATCGCGGCCTCGGGTACGCTGGGGCAGATTATTCCGCCCTCGATCGTGATCGTTCTGCTTGGCACATTGGCGGGCGATCTGTATTCCACGGCGCAAGAGACACGCGCTGTCGAGGCCGGCTGCACCGATGCGCTGACCTATTTGGGAGAGCCGGCGGTTGTATCGGTCGGAACCTTGTTCCAGGCGGCGCTTTTGCCGGGGATCCTTCTGGCGCTGCTTTATGCGTTGTATGCGTTTGGTTATGCATTGCTGAATCCCCATAAGGCACCTGCCGTGGCGCTGTCAGGCGGGTCGGGTGAGCCGATCACCCGGTCCGAAGGTCTGACTTGGCTGCTGGGGGCACCGGTTGCGCTGATTGTCGGCACCGTGTTGCTGGGCAATGTCGGCCTGATCGGCAGCCAGAACATTTCGGTCTCGGCTTTCTCGGACATCGGACAGGGCGCATCGTTGCGAACCAACGTGTCGGAAGAATGCAAGGTATCGATGATCGATCTTCATGGTCAGGCCGCCTGGGATCAGGCCGTCGCCGAGCAGGACGCCATTGACGCCGCTGGCGGTGCAGCTGAGTCTCAGCGCCTGACAGAAGAAGAACTGGCCGCCGCACAACAGGAAATGATTGCATCAGCCGCACCAATTGGAACGGGTGTCGCGATCACCGTCGTGCTGTTGGGCCTTACTCTGGTTCTGGGTCGTGGCATCGCCCCCTCGCGTACGCCACAGCCGCTTATCGTTGGTGCGATTGGTCTGCTTCTTATGGTGTTGGTCGATATCTTGCTGATTTCGCCCACGACATCTTCGGGGGCGACGTTCCTGTTGCTCGCGTTGCCATTTGCGCTGGCCATGTATGGTTGCAAGGAAGCCGCAGCGCGATGTGCGACCAATGACCTGATCCGCGTGGTCTTCCCGCCACTGGTTCTGATCATCGCTGTTCTGGGGTCGATCCTGGGGGGCGTGACCAACCCGACGCCGGCGGCGGCGCTGGGTGCGGGTGGCGCGATCATGCTGGCGGCCTATCGCAAGCTGCAGGATCAGGGGCGATCGGGCAAGGTGATCATCTGGTCGACCTTTGCCGTGATCATCGCCTTGCTGATGGGGGTGAACTTTGACCTGCGGGTCAATCAGGGCAATGTGACGTTGGAGACCTGGATCGCCTTCATCATCGCGTATGCGGCCTATCTGTACGCCTTGTTCGGGCTGCTGTTCGGGTGCTGGGTGCTGTACTCCAGCGGAGTTCTGACCCCGGTGGTGCGCGAGACGGCCAAGGTGACCTCGATGGTGTTTACCATCCTGATCGGATCCCAATTGCTGAACCTGGTGGTGATCTCGTTCGGAGGGGAGCACTATATCCAGCAATTCCTGAAGAGTTTTGACAACGAGTTCACGGTCTTCCTGATCGTGATGCTGGTTTTGTTCATACTGGGCTTCGTGCTGGATTTCCTCGAGATCATCTACATTGTGATCCCGATCGTTGGGCCGGTGATCTATGGCGGGTCGTTCGACCCGAAATGGGTGACGATCATGGTGGCGGTGAACCTGCAAACATCCTTCCTGACACCCCCGTTCGGGTTCGCGTTGTTCTACTTGCGAGGGGTTGCGCCGAAGGAAGTGACGACTGGCCATATCTATCGCGGGATCATTCCGTTTGTTCTGATCCAGGTGGTAGGGATCGCAATTCTGTGGTTCTTCCCGGCGATTGTCACGATCGTACCGGACCTGATCCCGAACTGATCCGGATCATCAAAATGCAAAAGGGGGCCCGAAGGCCCCCTTTTTCTTGTTTGTTGCTGAGAAGGGGCCAGCCCCTTCTTGCCCTGCTGCCAATTCATCCCCGGGATATTTTCGGCCAGATGAAGAAGCGGATCAGGTGAATTGGATCAGATCCCAGCGGTTGTCATAAGGATCGCACCAGACGGCGACTGTGCCATAGGTTTCGACGCGGGGGGGTTCTTCGAAATGGACCCCATTGGCACGCATCTGTGTGTAGTCGCGTTGGAAATCATCGGTTTGAAGGAAAAAGCCCACACGGCCGCCGGTCTGGTTGCCGATGGCGGCGCGTTGTTCGGGCCCGTCGGCTTTGGCCAGAAGAAGGGCGCCGCCGTCTGAACCCGGCGGTGTGATCAGGACCCAGCGTTTTCCGCCTCCGAGATCGATGTCCTTCAAGAGCTGGAAGCCAAGTCTTTCCGTATAAAACGCAAGTGCGTCATCGTAATCCGGCACCACGAGGGTGACGGCGTGCAGCTTCTGTTTCATCGGATGGTCAGCCCTTGGTGGGGTGGCGGTCGGGAAGCTGGATATTGGCCACTTGCTCGGCAATCGGAGCGGTGGACAGGGGGTGCCGTGAGGAAGCGCAGAAGGTATCAGGATCTGTGATCTTTTGCCATTCGCCCTGAATATAGGCCTCAAGCCCGGAGAATTTTGCCTTGTAGCCCATCTTGGGGCTGCCGGGGACCCAATAGCCCAGGTAGATATAGGGCAGGCCGGCTTCGCGCGCGATCTCGATATGGTCCAGGATCATATAGGTGCCCAGAGAATTCTGAGGCTGGTTCGGATCGTAGAAAGAGTAGACCATGCTCAGCCCATCATCGAGCACGTCGGTCAGGCTGACAGCGATCAGGTCGCCGGTCTCAGGATCTGCATACTCCACCACTCGGCTTCGAATCGGGGTTTCTTCGATCATTGCCGCAAATTCGAACACGTCCATGTCGGCCATGCCGCCATCGGCGTGCCGGGTGTCAAGATAGCGGCGGAACAGCTCATACTGCTCGTCCGTGGCCCATGGCGATGTGGCGCGGCGTTGCAGATATCCATTGCGTTTCACAGCGCGTTTCTGGCTTTTTGTCCGGCGGAAAGCCGAGACGTCGATCCGGGCGGACAGGCAGGCTGCGCAATCTGTGCAGGAAGGGCGGTAGAGCACATTCTGCGACCGGCGAAACCCCTGCTGCGACAGGGAATTGTTCAACTGTTCCGCACCTTCGCCCTGAAGCGCGGTGAACAGCTTACGCTCCATCCTGCCATCGAGATAGGGGCAGGGTTGCGGGGCCGTGACATAGAATTGTGGCGCAATTGGCAGCGTGTGTCGCATGAAGTTCCCAGATAGCCTCGGGAGGGATGATAGCAACCGTTCCCGAGGCCGCCAAGTGTTTCGCGCAACCGCGTGTCAGGCCCGTCGATTGATCATGACCGTGCCCAGAAAACTGTCGGTCAGACCCTGGCCGCGGGCGCTGGTCATCATCATGATCACCGAGATGATCTGGATCACCGCAAACGCCATGCTGACGAAATAGCCGGCAGTGTGGGCGATGGCCTTGCCCATATCCATTCGTTCTCCGAATGCGTCGCGCAATTCGATTCCCATGAACCGCATGCCCAGTGTGGCCGAGCCGTTGGTGATGGTTACTACGCGATAGACAAAGCTGATCACGGCATAGATCACTGCCAGAAAAAACAGACCGAGGCCTGCGCTCAACAGGATCGCCACCGTGCAGAGCAGCGAGATGAAGGCGATATCAAACAACCAAGCGACAAAGCGTTTGCTTGTCACCGAGCGGTAGAAATCAGGTTGGGTATCCGGGTCAGGCAGGTGGTTCATTCGTCAGGTCCGAAAAAATGGGTCAGGGTACCCTGTCCCGGATTGCCGGGACAGGGCAAGGTCAATCAGGCCGGCTTGGCATTTTCGTCGTCTTCATGGTTCTCGCGGGCGCGTTCGTCCATGAACTCGTCGAATTCGGCCTTGTCCTTGGCATCGCGCAAGCGGCGCAGGAACGCCTCGAAGTCCTGCTGTTCGCGTTCAAGGCGGGCCAGTGTATCTGCCTTGTAGGCGTCAAATGCGCTGTTGCCTGATGGTTTCATCGCGCTCATGTGGCTGTGCCAGGATTTGCGGCGGCTGCAGGATTTGCTGAACATGCGTTTGCTCCAGATCATGTAAGCCAGAAGGGCCAGGCCAACCGGCCAGAAGAAGATGAAACCAAGGACCATGGCGGCAATCCAGGCCCCTTTGCCTTTGTCATCCAGCCAGGCCTCGATTCGATAAAGCCATCCCGGATTCGCGGGGACGGCGGGGTCGGACAATGCGGTCATTTGAGCTCTCCAGGGTTGATGTAAACTCTTTTCACATTGATTAGATGGGGTCGTGGGCGGGGGTTGCAAGGGGGTAATGTAAAAAAGATTTACATTCAGCAATTCGGTTGACGGTGAGCGCCATCAGCCGCAGGTTGCGGAAATGGATTTGACAGAACACAAAACGGCACCTGCGCTGGATGAAATTCTTAATTTGGAAAAGCAGGTCTGGATGGCGCTGGTCGAGGGCAACGCATGCGCGGACCGGGCGTTGCTGAGCGCGGATTTTCTTGGGGTCTATCCGACGGGATTTGCCAATCGTGACGATCATGTCGGTCAATTTGCAGACGCACCGACGATGGCCGAGTTCGAACTGAGCGGCGAAAGACTGCGTGTTCTGACACCGGATATCGTCTTGCTGTCCTACAAGGCCGATTACCTGCGCCTGGGTGCGACAACGCGCGAGGCGATGCTGATTTCGTCGTTATGGGAACGCAGAGACGACGTTTGGGTCAACAGTTTCAGTCAGGACACGCCGGTTCAGAACACCTGATAAGAATGCCCCATTGACGATCACGCGCCGCGATGCGCAGTTTGCGCCCATGACAGACGTTTTAGCCATTTCACGACTTCCGCGCGCTTTCGATCCATCCCTGGGGGCCGAAGCGCGGGCCCTGATGCCTGATTTGCCGGCCGAGATGGCGGAATTGGTGGCGGGCACCGCCGGTTCAAGCCCCTATCTGAAAAGTCTGATCGAACAAGAGAAGGGCTGGCTGCCCGAGGCTCTGATGCACCCGGATCAGGCATTTGCTGACGTCATGGCTGCTGCGCGTGATCTGCCGCCGGATCAGTTGAAACCCGGATTGCGGCAGGCCAAGCGGCGAATGGCTCTGCTTACGGCGTTGGCCGATATTGCAGGTGCGTGGCCATTGGAGAAGGTCACGGCGGCCCTGACCGATTTCGGTGCGCTGGCCGCAGATGTTGCCGCCAAGGCCGAGATCGCAACATTGATCCGGCGTAAGAAGCTGCCGGGCATGACCGAGGATGATGTCGAAACCGCAGCCGGCCTGGTCATACTGGCGATGGGAAAGATGGGCGCGCATGAGCTGAACTACAGCTCGGATATCGATCTGATCGTCCTGTTTGATGAAACGCGCTTTGACCCCGATGACTTTTACGAGGCCCGGCAGGGCATGGTTCGGGCCACGCGCAACTTCTGTGCGACGTTGAGCGAGAAGACGGCGGATGGCTATGTGTTCCGAACGGATCTGAGGCTGCGCCCCGATCCGGCCGTGACACCGGTTTGCATGGCGATGGAGGCCGCCGAGCGGTATTACGAAAGCCTCGGTCGTACGTGGGAGCGCGCGGCTTACATCAAGGCGCGCCCCTGCGCCGGGGATCTGGATGCGGGGCAGCGTTTCCTTGACGGCTTGCGCCCCTTTGTCTGGCGCCGCCATCTGGACTTTGCCGCCATTCAGGACGCTCATGACATGCGCCTGCGCATCCGGGAAAACAAAGGGACGGGCGGGTCTTTGTCGATCCCCGGTCACGACATGAAACTGGGGCAGGGCGGTATCCGCGAGATCGAGTTTTTCACGCAAACCCGCCAGTTGATCGCGGGTGGGCGGGACGCTGACCTGCGGGTGCGAGGCACGGTTCCCGGGTTGGCGGCGCTGGCGGCAAAAGGCTGGGTGCCACAGGATGTGGCGGACAAGCTGACAGATCATTACCGCGCGCACCGCGAAGTCGAACATCGCATCCAGATGATTCATGATGCGCAGACCCACAAGGTGCCGAACTCACCCGACGGGATCGAACGCGTCGCCTGCCTGATGGGGATCAGCAGCGCCGAGTTGACGCAGGACCTGAAAAACCGCCTGACCGAAGTGCATGAGCTGACCGAAGGGTTCTTTGCCCCCGGACCTGGTGCGGCGCCCGCCCATGTACAGGATGTGGAGTTCGACAAGAACGTTCTGGCCCGATGGACGACATATCCGGCCCTCAGGTCCCAGCGCGGCGCGCGGATTTTCGAACGTCTGCGCCCCGAATTGCTGTCACGTCTGGCCAAAACCGCCAAGCCCGACGAAGCAATGATGGCTTTGGACGGGTTTCTGGCGGGCCTGCCCGCCGGGGTGCAGCTGTTTTCGCTGTTCGAGGCGAATCCGCAACTGATCGACTTGTTGATCGATATCGTCGGAACCTCGCATGCTCTGGCATCGCACCTGTCCCGCAACGCGTCGGTGTTCGATGCGGTGATCGGGGGCAGTTTCTTTGCGGATTGGCCCGGGCAAGAGGCGTTGCAAGCGGAATTGACGCAGGCTTTGTCGGAAGAAACGGATTATGAAACCCAGCTTGATCTTGCCCGACGCTGGTGCAAGGAATGGCATTTCCGGGTCGGCGTGCATCACCTGCGCGGCCTGATCGACGGGGTGCGGGCAGGTCGGCAATATGCCGATCTTGCGCAGTCGGTCATCGCGGCCATCCTGCCGCATGTCACCGAGAATTTCGCCCGCAAACACGGCGCTGCACCGGGGCGTGGCGCTGCCGTGCTTGGGATGGGGTCGCTGGGGGCAGGCCGGATAAACTCGCAATCCGATCTGGACATGATCGTCATCTACGATCCTTTGGATCAGGACATGTCTGACGGTCCGCGCCCTTTGGCCACGCGCACGTATTATGCGCGGTTCACGCAGGCCCTGATCACGGCATTGTCCGCTCCGATGTCGCAGGGACGCTTGTATGAGGTCGATATGCGATTGCGTCCCTCGGGCAATCAGGGGCCGGTCGCAACCAGTTGGGCCAGCTTTGTCAATTACCAGCGGAACGAAGCCTGGGTGTGGGAGCATCTGGCCCTGACACGCGCGCATGTTGTTGCCGGGGATGCCGGACTGGCCGAGGAAATCGAAGCCTTCCGCACCGAGTTTCTGTCGCACCCGCGAGAGCAGGGGAAGGTTCTGCGCGAAGTGACCGAGATGCGGTCGCGCCTGGCGGCGGCCAAGGCGCCCGCCGGCATCTGGGACGCCAAGAACGGCCCCGGCCGGCTGATGGATATCGAATTGATGGCGGAAACCGGTGCTTTGCTGGCGGGGTCGGCGCAGCGCGATGTCGCGTCGGGTCTGGATGGCGCCGTCGCAGCCGGCTTGCTGGATGTCGCGCAGGCGCAATCTCTGAAAGACTGCTATGACCTATTCTGGTCGGTGCAATGCGCCGCGCGGTTGCTGTCGGGCAAGACGATCGAAGCCGACAAGATCGGCGAAGGCGGTACAGCATTTTTGTGCCGCGCCACCGGGTTCGAACAGGTCGAGGCGTTACAGGCGGCATTGCAGGAATGTTACACGACTGCGGCCGATCTGATCGGCGGCGTGATCAAGGGGGAAGAAGATGGCGCGCAGCAGTGATCCCAACGACCACAAAGGTCTGATCCGCGAAGCCTATCGAATCGACGGCATCACCCTGCCAGAGTGTCGCAGCATTTTTTTGGACTGGGCGCTGAGCCTTCCCGCAGATCGCGACCAGAACACGGCGCTGGCCGAGCTGCACGCGGGCTATGCCGAGCAGAACCCCGATCATCCGATGACACAGGTTCTGACCGAAGGCCTTCAGACGGCAAAGGCCCCAGAACGCCGCGGCGGTTGGCGATCCCGTAACCGCTAGGGCTTTCCCACCGGCGCGTTCAGGACTATGAGGGCGCCATGACCCAATCTGCCGACCGTCCCCGTATCCGCCTGAAACCCAAAGCCAATGCGCGCGGCCTGCGCCATGGTTTCCCCTGGGTCTACGCCAATGACATCGTCACCGACCGCCGTACCCGAAAAATTCCGGCGGGCGCTCTGGCCGTGCTCGAAGATGACAAACGGGCGCCCGTCGCGCTGGTCGCGGTCAACACCGCGTCCAAGATCATGTGCCGGGTGCTGGACCATGACATCGACGCGCAGCTTGACGCGACGTGGTTCGAGAACCGTTTGCAGCGCGCCCTCGATCTGCGAAAAAGCCTGTTTGACGCCCCGTATTATCGCCTGATCCATGCCGAAGCGGATGGCTTCCCCGGCGTCATCATCGACCGCTTTGGCGTGGCCTGCGTCATTCAGCCGAACGCGGCCTGGGCCGAGGCGCACCTGGATGTGCTGACCCAAGCTCTGGTCAAAGTCACTGGCGTGACCACGGTGCTGAAGAACGCCTCGGGCCGTACACGCGGGCTGGAGGGGTTGGACGACGTCAACCAGGTATTGCGCGGAACCGCGCCCGATGCGCCCCTGCCGGTACCGATGAATGGCGCCACCTACATGGCGGATCTGACAGGCGGTCAGAAGACCGGGCTGTTTTACGACCAGCGCCCCAACCACGCCTTTGCCGCGCGCCTGATTCATCCCGATGCGCAGGTGCTGGACGTGTTCAGCCATGTGGGCGGCTTCGGTCTGGCGATGCTTGCAGGCGGTGCGGGGCAGGCATTGTCCGTCGATGGCTCAGCCGCCGCGCTCGACCTGGCGAAAAAAGGGGCCGAGGCGTCGGGCCTTGCTGAAAAGTTCCAGACCCGACAGGGCGACGCGTTCGAGGTTCTGACTCAACTGGGTGAAGAAGGCGCGCGATTTGATGTGGTGATCTGCGATCCGCCCGCGTTTGCACCGTCCAGGCAAGCGCTGGATGCGGGGCTGCGCGCCTATGAACGTATCGCACGACTGGCGGCGCCTCTGGTCAAACCCGGTGGTTATCTGGGGCTGTGTTCGTGTTCGCACGCGGCTGACCTGAGCCGGTTCCGCGATGCGTCCTCCCGTGGGATCGGGCGCGCCGGGCGTCAGGCGCAATTGATCCACACCGGGTTTGCGGGTCCCGATCACCCGCAACTGCCGCAACTGGCGGAAAGCGGCTACCTCAAAGCAGTGTTCTACCGCCTGTGAAGGCCGTTCTCGACACCTGCGTCATCTATCCCACGGTGATGCGCGAGATGCTGCTGGGCGCGGCCCGCCTTGGCCATTTCACTCCGATCTGGTCTGCCCGCATCCTCGAAGAATGGGCCCGCGCCGCGCGCAAGCTGGGCCCGACGGGCGAGGCGCAAGCCCGCGCCGAAATTGCCTTGGCGCAAGCGCAGTGGCCACAGGCCGAACGCGCGCCGGTCCCGGGGCTGGAGCAGCGCCTCTGGCTGCCCGACGCAGCCGATATCCACGTTCTGGCGACGGCCATCACCGCCTCGGCCGACGTCATCGTGACCGTCAACGCCAAGGATTTCCCCAGAAATATTCTGGCAGAGGAGGGGCTCGACCGCCGAGATCCCGACGGCTTGCTGCATGGTCTCTGGCTATCTGACCCTGACGGCCTGGCGACCATCGCCGATCGCGTTCTGAGTGAAGCCATCCGCCTTTCCGGCCACCAATGGACCCTGCGGGCGCTGATGAAAAAGGCCCGCCTTCCACGCCTTGGCAAGGCGCTCACCCAATAAACTGGATCCCACTTCATCTGGCTAAAAATATCCCGGAGAGCGCGAGAGGCTGGCCTCTCGCTGCGTACCCTCAGCCACGCGCCCAACGCTGCTCAAGGGCCTCCAGTGCCGCAATGCGCTCACCTGTTTTCGGGTGGCTCATCAACCATGCCGGGGCAACGCCCGCCCGTTGTTGCGTCAGGTCTTCCAGCTTGTGAAACAAGGATTTCTGCGGCCCGATCCCGATTCCGGCCTTGGTCAGCAAGGCGGCGGCATATTCGTCCGCCTCATACTCATCCTGTCGTGACAGGCGCGAGGCCAGTAATGATGTCAAGGCATTCGCAATCATCGCTCCGATAAACGGAATAAACCGGTTCAGCACCATGATCAGCGCCGTCCGCATCGCGTTTTGGCCTGAAAAATCAATCATCCGTCGCTTTGCGTGACCCAAGGCTACATGTCCCAGCTCATGTGCGATCACGCTGGCCATTTCCTCGGCCGACACCTCTCCGTTGCGGAATTTTCGGTAAAACCCGCGCGTGATGAAAATCCGACCATCCGGAGCAGCCAGCCCGTTCACCGGGTCAATCTCGTAGATATAGACAGGGACCCGATCGATTTCCAAAGCTGCGGCAAGCCGGTCCGTCATACGTTTCAGCACCGGGTCGGCCAGTTCGGTCGATTTTGCGTCCAACTCACGATGGGTGCGCCAGACCGAAATGCGGTACATCACGATGGCATAGCCAATTGCCAGCAGGATCGGGGTCAATCGAAGCATGTCAAAGATATGGTCCGAACATGGGCTTTGCGCAAGTCACACCTGCGGGATGTGCGTCGGGACCCGCATAATCTTTTTTCGTGCGCCGAATTCGGCATAACCTTTTTTCGTGCGCCGAAATCGGCACAACCTTCGATAAGTTGTGATCTTGCGATATGAGCTGTTGATTATTTCAACGATCCCACTTAACCGACAGGGCGCTATCGATGGGGGACCCATGACCGACAAGAACTATGAAGCGCGTCACCTGGAAACACTCGACCGGGATTTGCGGCGCTTTTCACGCCTCGAAATGGCGACCGCACAGGCTGGACGACCCTTTGTGGGCTCAGGGATCGCCCTGGCATTCATTGTCGTCGCAGGCCTTGTGGCCGCTTTCCTGTTCGGGCAGGGCAACAATTCACTTGTCGTCGTGATCGCGGCGATGTTCGGGGCCTATATGGCGCTGAATATCGGGGCCAATGACGTCGCCAACAACATGGGTCCCGCAGTGGGGGCGAATGCGCTGACGATGGGCGGTGCCATCGCGATTGCCGTTGTTTTTGAAAGTGCCGGGGCGCTCATTGCCGGGGGCGATGTCGTGTCGACCATCGCCAAGGGAATCATCGCGCCGGAAAGCATGGGAACAGCCGACGTCTTCATATGGGCGATGATGGCTGCGCTGCTGTCCTCGGCGCTTTGGGTCAATCTGGCGACTTGGATCGGCGCGCCGGTTTCCACCACGCATTCGGTCGTGGGCGGTGTAATGGGGGCAGGGATCGCTGCGGCTGGGTTCGGCGCCGTAAGCTGGGGCACCATGAGCAAGATCGCTGCCAGCTGGGTGATCTCGCCACTTCTGGGGGGCTTGGTCGCAGCCGGTTTCCTGTGGTTCATCAAGGCCAGGATCATCTATCAGGAAGACAAGATCGCCGCGGCCCGCAAATGGGTGCCGATGCTGGTCGGGATCATGGCGGGCGCCTTTGCATCTTATCTGGCGCTCAAGGGTCTCAAGAAAATCATCAAGATTGATCTCGGGACAGCGTTGCTGATTGGTGCGGCGTGTGGCGGGCTGATCTGGGCAGTGATGATCCCGGTGATCCGCCGCCAGTCCGAGGGGCTTGAAAACCGCAACAAGTCGCTGAAAATTCTGTTTGGAATTCCGCTGATCGTGTCTGCGGCACTGCTGAGTTTTGCGCATGGTGCAAATGACGTTGCCAACGCGGTGGGACCGTTGGCCGCGATTGTGCAGGCTTCTGCCTCGGGCGACTTCACTCATGCCGTCAGCATTCCCTATTGGGTCATGGTCATCGGTGCGTTCGGGATATCGTTCGGCCTGTTCCTGTTTGGTCCGAAACTGATCCGTATGGTCGGCAGCCAGATCACCAAGCTCAACCCGATGCGGGCCTATTGCGTTGCCCTGTCGGCCGCAATCACGGTGATCGTTGCAAGCTGGCTGGGCCTGCCTGTCAGTTCCACCCACATCGCGGTTGGCGCTGTCTTCGGTGTCGGGTTCTTTCGGGAATGGGATGCCGAGCGACGGCTGAGACGCGCCAGCCGGGCTTTCCCTGAACGCCCCCGCGTCGCGCCGGAAGAACGCCGCCGCCGCAAGCTGGTTCGTCGGTCGCATTTCCTGACCATCGTTGCTGCGTGGGTTATCACGGTTCCCGCCGCTGCAATGCTGGCAGCGATCCTGTTTCTTGGGATTCAGGTAATTGCCGGGTAAACTCTGGCGCTGACCTCAACGGGTCAGCGCTTTCATGCCCTGTTCCAGCCCGGCCAGGGTCATCGGCACCATGTGGCCTTCGAAGATCTCCTGAATCATGCTGATGGAGTGGGTGTATTCCCAATACTTCTCGGGCACGGGATTGATCCACAGGTTCGACGCCCATTGATCCCGCGCGCGTTGCAGCCAGACCTGCCCGGCCTCTGCGTTCCAATGCTCGTTGGCGCCGCCGGGATAGGCGATTTCATACGGGCTCATCGAGGCGTCGCCGACGAAGATGCATTTGTAGTCGTGCCCATAGGTGCGAAACACTTCATGCGTGGGCGTCTGCTGGTCCCAGCGGCGGCGATTGTCACGCCAGACGCCCTCGTAAAGGCAATTGTGGAAATAAAAATACTCCAGATGCTTGAACTCGGACCGTGCGGCTGAAAACAGCTCTTCCACCACTTTGATATGCGGGTCCATTGATCCGCCAACGTCCAGAAACAGCAGAACCTTGACCGCGTTGTGACGTTCGGGTCGGGTTTTGACATCCAAATAGCCGTGCTCGGCCGTAGCGCGAATGGTGCCGTCCAGATCCAGTTCTTCCGCAGCACCTTCGCGCGCCCAGCGGCGCAGGCGTTTCAGGGCAACCTTGATGTTGCGGGTGCCCAGTTCAACCGTGTCGTCCAGGTTTCTGAAATCGCGCTTGTCCCAAACCTTGACCGCGCGCTGGTGGCGGCTTTCCTTTTGGCCGATGCGCACGCCTTCGGGATTGTAGCCATAGGCCCCGAAAGGAGAGGTCCCGGCCGTGCCGATCCACTTGTTGCCGCCCTGATGGCGGCCTTGTTGTTCCTTGAGACGCTCGCGCAGCGTTTCCATCAGCTTGTCGAAACCGCCAAGCGCCTCGATCTCGGCTTTTTCTTCATCAGACAGGTGCTTTTCGGCCATTTTGGCCAGCCAGTCGCCGGGGATGTCAACGGCTTCCAGAACCTGATCGAAGCTGATCTCGTTCAGTCCTTCGAAACTGGCGGCAAAGGCGCGGTCGAACTTGTCGATGTTGCGTTCGTCCTTCACCATCGACACGCGCGCGAGATAGTAGAACGCCTCGATATCATAGGTGGCCAGACCCTTTTTCATGCCTTCCAGAAAAGTCAGATACTCCCGCAGCGATACCGGGATGCCAGCTTTGCGAAGGTTTTCGAAAAAGGGCAGGAACATCGTGTCAGGCCACCAAACGCACCAGAATCAACGAGATCACCAGACCCACCAGCGCAAAGGCAATGCCGTATCCGGCGGCATATTGCGCCATGTCGGCCCGATTACCGCTGCGCTTTTTCGCGGTCAGGGCGCCCAAGGTTGCACCCAGTGCCGCCATTCCCAGAACTACCAACATATGCGCGTCATCCGTCTTTCGTGCCATCCGTATGTCTTCGACCGTTGTCCCGCGACAACGACTGGGCCACCAGATCCGAACCAAACCCGTACCGCGCCCATCCCAGGCTGTCCAGCCTGACGGCACGTGCCTGCTGTATCTGCCCCGCCTGTTTCAGCGCTTCTGATTTCAGCAACAGCAACGTGGCCAGCAAAGACGCATTTTCTGCCCGTGTCATGACATCGATGGCCCTGTTCAGCTCGGGCAGAACACTGGGTCCCTTTTCCTGTGCCAGCGCGAATGCCGCGGTTTGCGTGGTAACATAGGCCTGATGCACCTCTGTGCCGGGCGTGGCCTTCAGAAATTGCTGCGCAATCTGAAACTGGCGTTGGGCTTCGATGGGGTCCCGGAATTGTTCCATCCGGCCCATCAGGTAATGGGGATAGGCGCGGCGGTGATCCGTCCATCCCTGCTGCTGACCGATCCGTGCCGCCTTTCGGGCAGCGCGCAGCTGTCTGGGCGACCCCGCGCCCGGTCCCAGTGATTTCTGGATCGCGTCAATCCATTCGCGCGGTGTATCCGTAAAGGGTTGAACGGGCACCCTGTCCCCGCGCGGGTTCATCCGGCTCAGAACCCCCGGGATGACCGCGGCAACCTGATCGCGGGTCATGCCGGTGCGCAGTTCCGGCGCATAGGCAGCCCGCAGGATCAACATGTCGAACCCGGTCAGAACCGTATGGATATTGTCGTCGTTGAACACCGAATCCGGCAGGTGATACAGATCGTTCAGCGGACCAAGCGCTTGCGCCAGTTCTTCATGCAGGCAATCACGTATTTCCTGCGGACTGACGTCGTATGGGATGAAAATCCCAAGCCGTTCGCGTTTGTGCAGTTCTGTCCAGCTGCTTTTGATCTTTCGGCGGTCACGGCGATATTCTTCAAGGCTGGAGGAGTTGGGGACGACGAAACAGGCCGCGTTGGGCAGAATGCGCAGAATGTCTTTCTGGCTGACGGCTTCGATGGTGATATTCGCCTGGCCTTCGTCGATCTGTCGGATGTTGATTCCGGCTTCACGCCTCAGGCGGTTGAGCAACCGGGTCAGATCTTGCTGCATGCTTGCGGTCGGCGATCCGGCCAGGCGGACTGTGACCGGGGTCTCAAATCGCGTGAAAACGGGCAGGGCGGCGCCGCTTTCCAGTTCAAAATGCAGGGACAAGAAATCCGAGGCGATGTTCTTGTTCGATCGAGCAGGCGGCGAAGGACGTGCCGTTGAAAAAGACTTGGCAGGCGGCAGGCTTGCTTCGATGGGCGCGACCTGATCGGGCAGCTCGATCGTTTCAACCGTCGCGCAGCCGGCAACAACCAGTGCCAGAAAAAGGGCACTCAATCGCTTCATGAGCGGGCGTACTTGATGAACGGTGTCAGTGTGCCGATGCGATCATACAGTTTCCGCGCAGTGTGGTTAAAATCCTGGGTCAGCCAATAGACCGACGGCGCGCCCTGACGATCGGCCTCGTCATAGACCGCTTGGATCAAGGCCCGGCCAACGCCTGCCCCTCGTGCCTCGGGTCGCGCGAACAGGTCTTGCAGGTAGCAGACCTTTTCCACCTTCCAGGCGTGGCGATGAAACAGATAATGTGTTAACCCGACCAAGGCGCCATTCTGCTCGGCAACGAAACAGGAAAAATCCTGCGGGTCGTCGCCCAGCAGTCTGGAAAAGGTTGTTTCGTATACATCATCGGGCAGGGCGGTTTCATAAAATGCCAGATAGTCCCGCCACATGTCGGCCCATTGGCTTTTGTCCTCGGCACGCAGGGTGCGGATTGTCAGTGCGTTCGCCACGCGAGTCATCCAATTCTGTGGGCGGCGAAGCTCTGTTTCGCCAGATGGGCCGATGCTGGCATCCGGGCCGCCGCAAGGCAAGCCATGATCACCGTCTGGTCACCGTCCGGCTATCGTTTGCCGCGTGCCATAAAGGCCAGACGTTCGAACAGATGCACGTCCTGTTCATTCTTCAGCAACGCGCCATGCAGTTTCGGAAGCGCATCTGTGCCGCCGCGTTTGAGGTCTTCGGCGCTCAGGTCCTCGGCCAGCAGCAGCTTCAGCCAATCCAGCACTTCCGATGTTGACGGCTTTTTCTTGAGCCCCTGCGTCTCGCGGATTTCATAGAACTGGGTCAGGGCGGTGGTCAGCAGCGCATCCTTGATGCCGGGGTGATGAACCTCGACGATGCGGCGCATCGTGGCCTCGTCCGGGAAGCGGATGTAGTGGAAGAAGCAGCGGCGCAGAAACGCGTCCGGCAATTCCTTTTCATTGTTCGAGGTGATGATGACGATCGGGCGGTTTTTGGCCCGGATGGTTTCCCCTGTCTCGTAGACATGGAACTCCATCTTGTCGAGTTCCTGCAAAAGGTCGTTTGGAAACTCGATATCCGCCTTGTCGATCTCATCGATCAGCAGAACGACCTTTTCGTCGGCCTCGAAGGCCTGCCACAGCTTGCCCTTGCGGATATAGTTCGACACGTCATGCACGCGTTCCTCACCCAACTGGCTGTCCCGCAGGCGGCTGACCGCGTCATATTCATACAGGCCCTGCTGCGCGCGGGTGGTGGATTTCACGTTCCATTCAATCATCCTCAGCCCCAGCGCGCCGGCCACCTGTTTGGCAAGTTCTGTCTTGCCGGTGCCGGGTTCGCCCTTGACCAGCAATGGGCGTTCAAGTGTGACGGCGGCGTTCACGGCAATCGTCAGATCGTCAGTGGCGACATATTCGGCTGTACCTTGAAAGCGTGCGGTCATGGGCGTCTCGTGTGGTTTTTCGTGATCCGTGGGCAGGTTGTGTTGTCCGGGTTACAGACGGTCAATGATTTTGACAACCCGCGTCCCTGCGTCGGTTGAGGCGATTTTTGCAGGAACTCCAAGCCCTTTTGGTTGATTCGTGCGCGCGAATGTACCCTGCCAATTGACACCTGCCTCAAAAAGGCCTGCTAAATTTCATAGAAAAACAGGGTTTTGTTGTTGTTTGTCTCATATTTAGACAAAACAGCACGAGGGCGGGCTGAAGCAACGTTTGTGTAGTGACAATCCCACGCCCGTCGGCTAAACGCTGCGCAGAAGGGGGTGCCAAATGTCAGGTGAAACATCCGCGACCGACGTTTCTGGCCATACCGAGGGAGCAAATATGAAACAGGAAGTTTTTCTGCCGGAGGATTACCGTCCGGCCGAAGATGAACCTTTCATGAATGAACGTCAGCTTGAATATTTCCGCCGCAAGCTGTTGGATTGGAAGAATGAGCTTTTGGCGGGCAGCCGCGATACGATCGAAGGGCTGCAGGACAACACCCGAAACATTCCGGATGTCGCAGACCGCGCGAGCGAGGAGACCGATCGCGCTCTGGAGCTGCGGACTCGCGACCGCCAGCGCAAGCTGGTTGCCAAGATCGACGCAGCCCTGCGCCGGATCGAAGAAGGTGAATACGGCTACTGCGAAAAGACCGGCGATCCGATTTCGCTGAAACGCCTGGATGCACGTCCGATTGCGACCATGACGCTGGAGGCGCAAGAGCGCCACGAGCGCCGCGAAAAGGTCCACCGCGACGATTGATCGCCGGGTGAAACTGGAAAATTTCGAACGCCGGGGCCTGTGGCTCTGGCGTTTTTGCGTTATGCGGGGGGCATGAAGATCAATCGGTTGAATTTCTGTGTAATTGGTGGCGGCATCGGCGGTCTGGCGGCTGCGTTGGCGCTGCGGCAACACGGGGCGCAGGTCACCCTGCTAGAGCAAGCCCCGGCATTGACCGAGGTTGGCGCCGGTCTGCAGATCAGTGAAAACGGGTTGTGCGTGTTGCGCGCGCTTGGGGTGGCGGATCTGTCTGCGGGCCAGAAGTCGCACGGTACGATCTTGCGCGATTACCGCAAAGGCCGCGTTGTCAGCCGGCTGCCCGGTCCTTCGGCTGGCCCGACCTATTACTTTCACCGCGCCGATCTGTTGAATCTGCTGCATTCTGCGGCCCGCAAGGCCGGCGTGGATGTCCGTCTGGGGGCCAAGGTTTCCAACGTGCACAAACACCCCAACGAAGCCGAAATTCTGTTGGCGAGCGGCGAACGGCTGCGCGCCGAATGCGTCATCGCGGCCGACGGTGGCCGAAGCGCGATTCGCCCGGCTCTGAACGGGCCCGAGACACCCGAGTTCACGCACCAGGTCGCCTGGCGCGCCACCATTCCCTGGCGACCGGATTCAGGCGTGGTGACGGCATCCCTGACCATGGGGCCGGGTCGGCATGTCGTAACCTATCCTTTGCGCGATCAAAGCATGATGAACATCGTTGCGGTCGAGGAACGCTCGGACTGGAGGGAAGAGGGATGGAAGCTGAACGGCGATCCGGATGAATTGCGTGCACGTTTTTCAGGGTTCGGCGGTCCGGTAGGTGAGATTCTGTCAAAGGTCTCGGATGTGAATCTGTGGGCCCTGTTCCTGCGCCCGGTCGCAGAAGAATGGCAGAACGGTCGTTTGGCATTGCTGGGGGACGCGGCGCATCCGACCTTGCCGTTCATGGCACAAGGCGCCTGCCTGGCGCTGGAAGATGCCTGGGTGCTCGCACGATCTTTCGACGAACATTCGGGTGTCGCCAGTGCGCTTGCCGCCTACGAGAAAACGCGCCGACCAAGGGCAGAAAGCGTGGTTGCCGCTGCCGGGTCGAACGCACGCAATTTCCACCTGTCAGGCCCCGCCCGTTTGGCGGCCCAATGTGCGCTTATGGCCATCGGACGGAAACTGTCACGTCGCTACGAATGGATATACAGCTACGACGTCACGGCCTGAACCGCTAAATATCAAGATCGACCCAGACAGGCACGTGATCCGAGGGTTTTTCATGCCCGCGCACGGCGGCATCAATCTGGCAATCCCGCATTAGATCTGCCGCTTGCGGGGTCAGCAGAAAGTGATCGATCCGAATTCCGTCGTTCCGGTTCCAGGCCCCGGCCTGGTAGTCCCAGAATGAATAGTGCCCCGCGCTTTGGGTGGTGGCCCGGAACGCTTCGGTGAAGCCCAGACTCAGGATCTTGCGAAACGCGGTGCGGCTTTCGGGGCGGAACAATGCGTCTTCGCGCCATGCTTCGGGGCGTTTGGCGTCCTCCACCTGCGGGATGATGTTGTAATCCCCCGCTATCAACGCAGGTTCTTCGGTTGCCAGCAAATCACGGGCACGGTGATAAAGCCGCTCCATCCATGCCAGTTTGTAATCGTATTTCGGGCCGGGCGCCGGATTGCCATTGGGCAGGTACAATCCACAGATCCGAAGAGCCTTTTTACCAACGACGGTGGCTTCTATCCAACGGGCCTGCTCATCCGCGTCATCGCCGGGAAGGCCGCGGGATACATCCTCGAGGGGAAGCTTCGACAAGATTGCAACGCCATTGAAGCTTTTTTGTCCATGGGTTTCCACGTTGAACCCACGCTCTTCGAATATCTCGCGCGGGAAGTTTTCATCGACCGACTTTATCTCTTGCAACAGCACAACGTCCGGCTGCGCTTCGTCCAGCCAACGGGGCAGGGCTTCGACCCGCGCTTTGATGCCGTTGATGTTGAACGTGGCGATTTTCATGCGCGATCCTCCGAAGACTTGGTCCAACCTATCGCGCAGAACGGGCCCAACGGCAAGGCGGAGATCGTATTTGCGAGGCTCTGCCTCGCGCTCCGGGATATTTTTGGCCAGATGAAGAAACGGATTATTAACCGAATTTCTTCAAGCTGAAGTGGCGGTACAGGCGGGGACGCCGATGACCGCGCCAGGTGAAGCCCTCTGGTCTTTCGGTCAGAGGGCGGACTCCTGCTTCATCTGGCTGAAAATATCCTGGGGGTGTGGGGGCAAAGCCCCCACGGTTACATCGAAAAAGATGTGCCACAACCACAGGAAGAGGTGGCGTTGGGGTTGTCGATTACAAATCGCGCACCGATCAGTTCCTGGGTGAAGTCGATAACCGCGTTTTCCAGGAAGGGCAGCGAAATGGCGTCGACAATGACTTTTTGCCCTTTGCCTTCAAGGACCAGATCATCTTCTTTCGGCGTATCCAAAGCGATTTCGTATTGAAACCCCGAGCAACCGCCGCCTTCCACTGCGACGCGCAGTGCCTGACCCTGATCCGCCGCGCCGATTTCTGCGAGGCGTTCAAAGGCGCGATCCGTGACTGTTGGGGGCAGATTCATGCCGGTCTCCAAAGGTTTCCTTCCGTTACGCCATACAATATAGAAAGTGCAAGGACAGGCGACAAGGACGGGCCATTTGGACAGAGCTAGTTTTGCCTCGGATCCGGACCGCACCAGGGGGCGGCTCGTAGCCGAGGAGGAAAGCAGTTTCCGATCATGCTTTCAGCGCGACCGGGACAGGATCATTCACGCCAGTGCCTTTCGGCGCCTCAAACACAAGACGCAAGTTTTCGTTGAGCATGAGGGCGATAGCTACCGCACCCGCCTGACCCATTCCATCGAGGTGGCGCAGGTGGCCCGGACCATTGCCGGTGCTCTGGGCCTGAACCCAGAGCTGACCGAAGCCGTGGCCCTGGCGCATGATCTGGGGCACACGCCCTTTGGACATACCGGCGAGGACGCGTTGCACGCGTTGATGAAACCCTTTGGTGGTTTTGATCACAACGCGCAGGCCATTCGGATCGTCACAAAGCTGGAGCGCCACTATGCAGAATTCGATGGGTGCAACCTGACCTGGGAATGTCTGGAAGGAATAGCCAAGCACAATGGCCCGGTTGAGGGCGATCTGCCCTGGGCATTGGCCGAGTGCAATCAGGAATTCGATCTTGAACTGCACACCCATGCCAGCGCGGAAGCGCAAGTTGCGGCCCTTTCTGATGACATAGCGTACAACAATCACGATCTTCTGGACGGATTGCGCGCAGGCTTGTTCACGGATGACGATTTGCAGGACCTGCCGATTGTCGGGGTGTGTTACGCCGAGGTGGATGCCAGATACCCAGGGCTGGATTCCTATCGCCGGCGTCACGAAGCGCTAAGGCGGGTTTTCGGGGTCATGGTGGGGGATGTCATCAACACTTCGAACGATCTCATTGCCGTTTCTGGCGCGCAGTCCGTCGAAGAAATCCGACATCTTGGGTATCTTGTCATCCAGTTCTCGGATGAGGTTTGGGCGCAACTGCGTGAAATCCGGGCGTTTCTGTTCACACGTATGTATCGCGCACCCAGGGTGATGTCAGTGCGGGCAGAGGTGGCAAAGATCGTGGAAGATCTGTTTCCGATCTACATGAACGATCCCAGGCAAATGCCTGTGCGCTGGCACGATGACATTGAAGCTGCCAGGGACGACACAGCCTTGGCCCGCATTGTTTCCGATTACATTGCGGGCATGACCGACCGATTTGCCTTGCAGGACCATGCGCGGCTGACGGGCTGATCACTCCACGGCTATGTAAGCGATGGCCCAGACTTGCTGAGCCGCTTGTCTCGCAGACTGATCGGCGTTCTTTGTCGGTGGGAACACGATCATTGTCGGGCCATAGCCTCCGATCCCCATCGGTGCGCCATCAGCATGCGTTGCAACGATCGGTTTGTGCGTTGCGATACTGTCCCACTCGATTTCAGCCTGATACCCATCCAGCGCCATGGGAAAAGCGGTTTTCCCCTCGGCCCCCGCCAGTGTCATGACGTCTGCCAAAAGCGGGCCCGAAAACCTGTAATCCCGCTCATTGCCCGGAGGACCATAGGGGATTGTGATCTCGAACTGCTCCAGCCCGTCCAGCATGGCTGCGTCAAACCCTGCCGCGCCGTCATGCGTGACCTCCAGATAGCCCAGCAGACCGCCGTCATTCTCACCTCGCGCAGGCAGGTTTGTTTCACTGACCGCGCCGCCCAGCGTCAGCAGCACATGGCCTTTGGGCTGTGGCAGGTCGGCCAGCGCAGGCAAGGCGGTGGACAAAAGCAAGGCAAAGGACAAGGCGCGGTGCACAAACGGTCTCCGGTAGCGGCGTACAGGCCCAAGATTAGCGAGATGTTTCGCCAAACCAAGCTTAAACATTAGGCGTCCATTGACCTTGCCGGTTTGCGTGGTAAACCCCGCGACAAGCAAAAGGACATCCGAAATGAACCTGTTTTCCGAGATCCGCGGCCTTGTACTGGACGCGCTGGCGCAGATGCAGTCCGAAGGCGCATTGCCCGAGGGGCTGAGCTTTGACAACGTGGCGGTCGAGCCGCCGCGCGATGCGGCCCATGGGGACATGGCAACCAACGCCGCGATGGTGCTGGCGAAACCAGCCAGGATGAAGCCGCGCGACATTGCGGATGTTCTGGCCGGGAAACTGGCGGCAGATGACCGGATCACAAGCGCAGAAGTGGCAGGGCCCGGTTTCCTGAACCTGCGTCTTGCGCCGTCCGTTTGGCAAGGTGTGTTGGCGGCGGTTCTGGAAAAAGGCACCGATTTCGGGCGCTCGACCATGGGGCAGGGTCAGAAGGTCAATGTCGAATATGTCTCGGCCAACCCGACCGGTCCGCTGCATGTCGGGCACACACGCGGCGCGGTGTTCGGGGATGCGTTGGCAAGCCTGCTGGCCTATTCGGGCCATGACGTGACCCGTGAATACTATATCAACGACGGCGGCGCGCAGGTGGATGTGCTGGCGCGGTCGGCCTACGAACGTTATCGCGAGGCCAATGGCCTCAGCCCCGAGATTGCCGAAGGGCTGTATCCCGGCGACTATCTGATCCCGATCGGCGAGGCGCTGAAAGAGAAATATGGCGACAGCCTGATCGACAAGCCGGAAAGCGAATGGCTGGAAGAGCTGCGCGAGTTTTCGACCGACGCGATGATGGACCTGATCCGCGCCGACCTGAAGGCGCTGGGCGTCGAGATGGATGTGTTCTTCTCGGAGAAATCGCTCTATGGCACGGGCCGGATCGAGGCCGCGCTGCAATCGCTGACCGAAAAGGGCCTGATCTATGAAGGCGTGCTGGAGCCGCCCAAGGGCAAAAAGCCCGAAGATTGGGAGCCGCGCGAACAGACCTTGTTCAAATCCACCGAACATGGTGATGACGTCGACCGCCCGGTCAAGAAGTCGGATGGCAGCTGGACTTATTTCGCCCCCGATATCGCCTATCACTATGACAAGGTGAGCCGTGGCTTTGACGCGTTGATCGACGTGTTCGGGGCGGATCATGGCGGCTATGTCAAGCGGATGAAGGCGGCCGTGTCGGCCTTGTCCGATGGCAATGTGCCGCTGGATATCAAGCTGACGCAGTTGGTGAAACTGTGGAAAAATGGCGAACCGTTCAAGATGTCGAAACGGGCCGGGAACTTTGTCACCCTGCGGGATGTGGTCGATCAGGTTGGTCCCGACGTGACCCGTTTCGTGATGCTGACCCGCAAGAACGACGCGCCGCTGGATTTCGATTTCGACAAGGTATTGGAACAGAGCCGCGAGAACCCCGTGTTCTACGTTCAATACGCCCATGCCCGGGTGATGAGCGTGCTGCGCCGTGCCGCCGAGGCGGGGATCGACGCCACCGACGACACCTTGCGAGGGGCTGATCTGGCGTCGCTGGACCACCCGGCCGAACTGACGGTTGCCAAGAAGCTGGCGGAATGGCCACGCCTGGTCGAGATCGCTGCGCGGACCAACGAACCGCACCGCGTCGCCTTCTATCTGTATGAACTTGCAGGGGATTTTCACGCTCTGTGGAACAAGGGCAATGATGAAACCCAGTTGCGTTTCATTCAGGATGGCGATGTTGCCACAAGCCAGTCGAAAATTGCGCTGGCCAGGGCCGTTTCTGTTGTGATTTCAGCGGGCTTGGGTATTCTTGGCGTCACCCCGGCGCAGGAGATGCGGTAACAAATATCGCCCGAACCGCCGGTACGAGGTAGGCAAGAAATGACCCGCGCGCCTTATTTTCGGGCGCGAAGCGGGCAGTGAGGCGGACATGGCGAGTTACGATTTCTCGGGGCACCAAAGCCCCGGGCAGAATGATTACCCGAATCAAGCGCATTTCGAGGATGCGTATGACTATCCCGACGAGATGCAGGATTACGACGCGCCGCGCGGCGCGTTCGGACTGGGGCGGGCGGTCAATTTCCTGGGGGCTGTCGCATCGTTGGCACTGGTCGCCGGCGTCGGTATCTGGGGATACAAGCTTGTCATGCGGGATGTCAGCGGCGTGCCGGTCGTGCGTGCGGCCGAAGGGCCGATGCGGGTGCAGCCCGAAAACCCGGGCGGAACACCGGCCGATCATCAGGGCTTGGCCGTCAATGCCGTGGCCGCCAAGGGCAGTGCTGCCGCCCCGGCGGATCGTCTGATCCTTGCGCCGCGGCCGGTCTCGTTGACGGATGAAGACGTACCTGCCGCTGATCTGAAGCCGACACCGGCGCTGCATGTCGTGGAAAAGCCGATTTCAACCCAGGAAGCCGCCCGATTGCGCCAGAACGCAGTGGATGCGCTGGTTGCGGAATTGGCTGGTGAAGCAGCCAAAACGCAGCAAAACGCTGAGGATGGCGTGCAAGTGGCATCGCTGACCACCCCCGAGGAAGAACCCGCAATTGACCCGGCCGATTTCGCAGCCGCCTTGCCGGACCCGGCCATTGCCGCGCTGCCGGGCGTGCGCCGGTCCTTGCGCCCCTTGACCCGCCCGGCACGCGCCTCACGCAGCCGGGTGTCGCCAAGTGAGAATTCCGAAGACGCTATCAATGCTGCGGTGAAGGCTGCGGTTGGGTTGGATGTTGATCCTGATACGCTGGTGAAAGGCACGCGTCTGGCGCAGCTTGGGGCCTATGACAGCGTTCAGGTTGCCCAAACGGAATGGGATCGCCTGAACGGGAAGTTCAGCGAATATATGGCCGGAAAACAGCGCGTTATTCAGAAGACCTCAAGCGGTGGGCGCACCTTTTACCGCCTGCGCGTGCTGGGCTTTGAAGACCTGAGCGACTCGCGCCAGTTTTGTGCCGCGCTTGTTGCGCAAGGGGCTGATTGTATCCCGGTGGCCGTCAGGTGAAGTACGGTGCCGCGATCACCGATGCAGAGGACCTGCGCCTGACGCAACAGGAAAAAGACTTGTTTCGGCAAATGAACCCGTTCGGGTTCATTCTTTTTGCCCGCAACATCGAACACGCGGATCAGGTGCGCGCCTTGTGTGATGATTTCCGCGAGGCTGTCGGGCGCAATTGCCCGATCACCATCGATCAGGAAGGCGGCCGCGTGCAGCGCCTGCGGGCGCCGCTGGCCCGCGAATGGCTGCCTCCGTTGGATCACGTGGCCAATGCCGCCGAGCAGGCCGAGCGCGCCATGTATCTGAGGTACCGCCTGATTGCCGATGAATTGTTTGGTCTGGGCATCGACAGCAACTGTGCGCCCATGGTGGATGTCGCGCGTCCCGAGACGCACAAGTTTCTGAAGAACCGCTGTTATGACGCTGATCCTGAACGCGTTTCCAGAATTGGCAAAGCCGTGGCGCAGGGTCATCTGGATGGCGGTGTGTTGCCGGTGCTCAAACACATTCCGGGCCATGGACGTGCCACGTTGGACAGCCACCATGACTTGCCGCATGTGGATCTGCCCCTGGATGAGCTTGAGCGCAGCGATTTCGTGCCGTTCCGGGCCTTAAACGACCTGCCGATGGGGATGACTGCGCATTTGGTCTATGACCGGATTGACCCGCAACCTGCCACAATCTCGGCAACCATGATGGATGTGATCCGCGACAGGATTGGCTTCGGCGGGCTGATCATGACCGATGACATCGGGATGAAGGCGCTCAGCGGAACGCCCGCTGAGGTGTCGCGGCAAGCCATAAGCGCGGGCTGTGACGTCGTTCTACACTGCAACGGAAGCTTTGCCGAGCGCGCCGAGGTGCTGGAAGCTGCCGGGGAAATGTCCGATGTGGCACAGGCCCGCGCAGAACGGGCGCTGGCGATGCGCAAAGCTCCGCAGGAACTTGACATCCCTGCCGTCGAGGCGGAACTATCTGCCCTAATGGGCGGGCAGGTATATGAACGATAATCTTTTCAGCGAAGACCCTGTCTCGGTCGCAGATCGTCTTGCGGCCGAAGCGCTGATTGTTGATGTCGATGGGTTCGAAGGCCCGCTGGACGTTCTTCTGACCCTGTCGCGCACGCAGAAGGTCGACCTTCGGAAAATCTCGGTTCTGGCGCTGGCGCAGCAATACCTTGCCTTTGTCGAAAAGGCGCGGGCGCTGCGGATCGAACTGGCCGCCGACTATCTGGTGATGGCGGCCTGGCTGGCCTTTTTGAAATCCCGCCTGCTGTTGCCGCCAGATCCGGATGACGAAGGACCATCGGGTGAGGAACTGGCCGCACATCTGGCGTTTCAGTTGGAACGTTTGCAGGCGATGCGCGATGCGGCTGCGCGGTTGATGGCGCGCGATCAGCTGGGACGGGATTTCTTCAAACGCGGGCAGGGCGAAGATATCACCCGGATCCGCACCGTCACCTATTCCGCCACGCTGCTGGATCTGATGCAGGGCTATGCCCGCATCCGCACCCGTGATGAATTCCGCCCGTTTGTGATGGACCGCGATTCGGTATTCACCATGGAACAGGCACTGGAACGGATGCGCCCGCTGATCGGGTTTGCCGGGACATGGACCGACATGGAAACTTACCTGCCCGACGGCTGGGATTCCGACCCGGTACGGCGCAGGTCGGCAACGGCGGCGACCTTTGCGGCCTCGTTGGAACTGGTGAAAGAAGGACATATGGAAATCAAGCAGAGCGAGACATTCGCTCCGATCCAATTGCGCAAGAGGACCGAAACACGTGACTGATGCCCCTGAAGAGACCGGTACGCTGTTCGAGGCGCCTCCGCTGGCAGAGCAGGAGCGTATGGTCGAAGCCGTTCTGTTCGCCAGCGCCGAGCCGGTGACGATTGCGGATCTTGAGGCGCGGATGCCCCATGGCAGCGACGCGGCGCAAGCGGTTGAATTGCTTCAGAAACGGTATGAGGGGCGTGGCGTGCGCGTTGTGCGTGTAGGGGACGCCTGGGCCATCCGCACGGCCCCTGATCTGGGCTTTCTGATGCAGAAGGAAACGGTCGAGACGCGCAAACTCAGCCGCGCTGCGATCGAAACTCTGGCCATCGTGGCCTATCACCAACCCTGCACACGGGCCGAGATCGAGGAAATCCGGGGCGTGTCGGTCTCGCGCGGGACCATCGATCAGTTGCTTGAGATGGAGTGGATCAAGCTGGGCCGCCGCCGCATGACGCCGGGCCGTCCGGTGACGTTTGTGGTGACGCCTGAGTTTCTGGATCATTTTGGCCTGGAGAACGCGCGCGACCTGCCAGGCCTGAAAGAACTGCGCGCCGCGGGATTGTTGGAGAATCGGCCCCCTCCGGGTGCGATCCCTTTGGGCGAAGGGCGCGAGGACGAAGTTGATGAAGACCAGAGCGAGTTGTTCGAAGAAGATTGATCGAACAGCCCTTTTGTTGCCGCATAAAGCGTCTATCTTTGAGCGTGCGGACGCGGAGTTGAGCGATGAATGCAAACCGGATCATCGACATGATTGTGCGCCAGGTCATGCGCCGTCTGGTCAACAAAGGTGTGAACAAGGGTATCGATCTGGCCAGCCGAAAGGGCGGCGGATCCGGCACATCGAATGGGCCCGGAAAAACCAGTGCACCGCGACATGCGCAGAACCTCAGGCACGCACAGCGCGTGACCCGTCAAATGCGCCGGTTCATGAAGTTCTAGGGGTCAGCTTGCGGCTTTGAAGTGCTTTGACAGTTTCAGGCCCTGACCCTGATAGTTCGAGGCAATGCCCGCACCATAAAGCTGCGTCGGCATTTCAGTCATTTTCTCATAGACCAGACGCCCGACGACCTGTCCGTGTTCCAGCACGAATGGCGCTTCGTGGCAGCGCACCTCAAGCACGCCACGGGAACCGGCCCCCCCGGCAGCGGCATGGCCAAAACCGGGATCGAAGAACCCTGCATAGTGCACTCTGAACTCACCAACCATCGCCAGATAGGGCGCCATTTCAGCCGCGAACATCGGTGGTATGTGCACCGCCTCGCGGCTGACAAGGATATAGAACGCGCCGGGGTCCAGGATGATGCAACCATCTTTGGTGCGCACCTCTTCCCAATAGTCTTGCGGATCGTATTCACCGATTCGATCCAGATCGATCACCCCGGTATGAGGTTTGGCGCGATAGCCCACCAGATCGGTCTCGGGCAGTTGCAGGTCGACCGAAAAGCCCAGACCGTCCTGAATGACGGCAGGTCCGTCCACAAGCGGAGATTCGGCATGCAAGGACCTCAGTTCCGCATCGGACAATACGGCCTGACCCTGGCGGAAACGAATCTGATTCAGACGCATCCCGGGACGAACCAGAACCGAGAACGAGCGCGGGCAGATTTCGGCATAAAGTGGGCCTGTGTAACCTGCGGGCACGCGGTCGAACTCGGTGCCGCCATCAGTGATCGTCCGCGTCAGAAGGTCCAGCCGCCCGGTCGAGCTTTTGGCGTTGGCCACGGCGCTCATGCTGTCGGGCAGGGCAAGCGATTCCATCAGGGGCACCAGATAGACGCAGCCCTTTTCCAGAACCGCGCCATCCGAGATATCGATGCGGTGCATCTCAAACTCGGTCAAGCGATCCGTGACAGTCCGGCCTTCGCCCGCAAGAAAAGAGGCGCGTACACGGTAAGCCACTGTTCCCAGTCGTAAATCAAGGCTGGCAGGTTGAATCTGGGCAGGCAGAACCTCTGGGTCGGCGGTGATCTCACCGCGCGCGATCATCGCCTCTAGCTGTTGGTTTGGGCAAACACCTGTCATCTCGATCCCCCCTGGTGCCAGAGCGGGATCTGGCCTGTATGCCATAAACGTCGGTGTAATTTGGTCGGGCTAGCAGGACTCGAACCTGCGACCTTCCGTCCCCCAGACGGACGCGCTACCAGGCTGCGCCATAGCCCGACGTTGGGGTGTTCATAAAGATTTTCCCGGCAGGGGCAAGAGGAAATCAATGCCTTTTGTCCTAACCCGTCGCCTGTGTTTCAACCCGGTCCAGCCAGCGGCGCAGATCTTTTGCAATCGGTGCGATGCGCCGCAGCAGGTCGTCATCAAAATCTGTCTGTTTCCACGCAAGCGACGCGATTCCACCCATCAAGGGCGCGGCATCCAGTTCGGGCTCTGGCTCCGGCTGTGACGCGTCAGAGGCGCGTGCGTTTGTCTGCGCATCGTCCTTACCGGTTGGCTTGATCGGGTCGCGCAGATCCATGCGAATCTGTTCCATGGCGGCGGCGGGCTTTGGTTCGAACGGCACCACGGTGTCCTGGGCAGGCGCAATCGGGGCTGGGCCGGGATCGTCCAGGGAAGGGGACAGCGCCGCGACATGTGCGACGCCTTGTTCGCGCAGGATACGCTGGACACCTTTGATCGTGATTCCGTCTTCGTGGAGCAGTTTTTTGATCCCGCCCAAAAGACGCATATCATTTGGGCGATAATATCTGCGCCCACCTGCGCGTTTGACGGGCTTTACCTGCGTGAACCGGCTTTCCCAGAAACGCAGAACATGAGCCTGAACACCGAGCCAGTCCGCAACTTCGCTTATGGTGCGAAAGGCATCGGGGGACTTACTCATAACCTGGACGTCCTGAACTTACTTGCGGTTCCCGGCTGCGACGCGATCTTTCATCAGATGCGACGGGCGGAAAGTCAGCACACGGCGCGGCTGAATCGGGACTTCTTCGCCGGTTTTGGGGTTGCGACCGACACGGGCGGTCTTGTCGCGAACACTGAATGTGCCGAAAGACGAGATCTTCACCTGTTCACCACGCACCAAGGCGTCGGACATGTGGTTCAGAACGCTTTCAACCAGCTGCGCACTTTCGTTCCGTGACAGACCTACCTCACGAAAGACGGCTTCGCTCAGGTCCATTCGAGTCAGTGTTTTGTCGCCCATGCTAATTCCCCTGTTGCTATTGAAGCATATGGGTATGGCAAATTCGCTGTCAATATCAATGAATTGCGGGCGGCTGTGTAAGCCGGTTTGCGCCGGTTACCAGCGCAGAACCACTGCGCCCCAGGCCAGACCGCCGCCAATGGCTTCGGTTACGATCAGATCACCCGGCTTGATCTGTCCGCGCTGCTTGCCCACGGACAGGGCCAATGGGATGGATGCGGCCGAGGTGTTTCCGTGATCCTGAACGGTCACAACCACGTTTTCCATCGGCAGGTTCATTTTTTTGGCGGTGCCCTGAATGATGCGGATATTGGCCTGATGCGGCACGATCCAATCCACGTCGGAATTGCCCAGCCCCGCTCGTTCCAACGCTGTTTCCGCTGTTTTTGTAAGCTTTTCAACGGCATGGCGGAAAACCTGATTGCCCTGCATACGCAGATGCCCGGTGGATTGTGTCGAAACGCCGCCATCGACATAGAGAAGATCCTTGTAGCGCCCGTCCGAATTTAGGTCGGTTGCCAGAATACCGCGGTCCTCGGCGGTGCCTTTGCCCTCTTGGGCCTCCAGCACCACTGCACCGGCGCCATCGCCGAAAAGAACACAGGTGGACCGATCGGTCCAATCCATGATCCGTGAGAAAGTCTCGGCCCCGATCACCAGCACGCGTTTGGCCTGACCTGAAACAATCAACGCATTTGCGTTGGACAGTGCAAAAACGAATCCGGCGCAAACAGCCTGCACGTCAAAGGCAAAACCCTTGGTCATGCCCAGCCGTGCCTGAACCATGGTGGCGGCCGAAGGAAAGGTCAGATCCGCCGTTGAAGTCGCCAGTACGATTGCGTCAATATCATCCGCCGTCAGGCCTGCGTCGGCCAGCGCAGCTTGGGCGGCATTGGTGGCCAGATCGGATGTCGTCTCGTCCTCGGCTGCAAAATGGCGGCGTTCGATCCCCGAGCGGGTCTTTATCCATTCGTCGGTTGTGTCCAGGGTTTTTTCAAACTCGGAATTGGGGACAACGCGCTCAGGCAAATAATGCCCGACACCTACTACAACTGAACGGCCTGCCATTTTCCGGTACTGCCTTTTTTGTTATTTATCTGTTTGCGGCGCTGATTGCGCGGCATCTTGTGCAAGCTGGGCAGTGGATGCAACCCGCGCAGCCAATTTTTCGGAAAAGCCGGACTGCGCCAAAGTGAAGGCCAGTTTGATTGCAGCTGACACGCCTGTCGCGTCAGCGCCGCCGTGGGATTTCACCACGGTGCCGTTCAGCCCCAGAAACACACCACCATTCACGCGTCGCGGGTCGATCCGTTTCTTCAAACGGTTCAGCGACGTGATAGCCAGAATCGAGGCCAATCGGGATAGCGGGGAGTATTTGAACGCTTGCCGCAGCAGGTCGCCGATCAGGCTTGCCGTACCTTCGCCGGTCTTGATCGCGACGTTGCCGGTAAAGCCATCGGTTACAATGACATCCGCCTTGTCACCGGGGATGTCGCTGCCTTCGACGAAACCCAAGAAATCGAAATTCGCCTGTTCCGCGAAGCCCGCGATCATCAAGTGCGCTTCTTTCAGTTCGGCGCGCCCCTTGTGTTCTTCAGTGCCGACATTCAGCAGCCCGATCCGAGGGCGGTTCAGGGCCAAACCGTTGCGCGCGTAAGAGGCGCCCATCAGGGCGTATTGCAGCAAGTCCTTGGCGTCGGCGCGCACATCTGCGCCGACATCCAGCATCACGTTGAACCCCTGAGGGTTGCGCGAGGGCCACAGTATCGCGATGGCCGGTCGGTTCACGCCCGGCAGTTTGCGCAGGCGCATCATCGACAGGGCCATCAGCGCACCGGTATTGCCGCAGGACACCGCGCCATGGGCTTCGCCCTGGCGTACCGCTTCCAGCGTGGACCACATCGAGGTCTCTTTGCCGTTGCGCACGACCTGACTGGGTTTGTCCTCCATCGTGACCACGCCCGAGCAATCACGAAAAACGACGCGCCCCTCAAGGACACGCCGTTTGGCGACAAGCTTGCGCAATACCTGTTCGGGCCCGTGCAGCAAGAACCTGATGTTCGGGTTCTTGTCGGCCGATTTCGCAAGACCGGCAACAACGACAGAGGGACCTGCGTCCCCACCCATAGCGTCGACCGAGATGGTTATCCGTCCGGCGTGCGTGGGCTGTTCAGTCATGCCTTGGTCTGCGCTCGATCAGGCTTAGGCTGCGTCTTCGTCCAGATCGATTTCATCGGCCTGAGCGACGACTTCGCGATCATCATAGTGGCCGCAGGATGCGCAAACGTGGTGCGGGCGCTTCAGCTCGCCGCAGTTCGGGCATTCGTTCGGGTTTGCAGCAACCAGAGCGTCGTGTGCGCGGCGGTTGTTGCGACGCGACTTGGAAACTTTGTTCTGTTGGACGGCCATGGTCTCAACCTTTGTCTGACTGGGGGTCGCAGATTCGCTGCCGACCCGGGTTTCGTAGTTCGTTTATCGTGGTTTGACGCGCGTTTAGGCGACGGGCCCCGCAATGTCCAACCCTAAATCCGATGAGCGCGCGAAAATACTGCGATTCTCGGTATGTTCAAGCGATTTTTCTGACCGCCTGCTATGACAGGAAATCTGCGTTCTGTCACTCGTCTTTTTTGAGCGTATCGCGCAATCCTGCCAATCCGGCGAAAGGTTTGGCGTCTTCGTCGGTCATCGCCGGTTTTCCGGGTTCGGTATAGTCTGCCTGACCCAGTTCCGCACCCTCCTTGCGCGGGTATTGTGGCAGGGCCAGCGACAGCGCCTCGACCATCACCAATGCGGGGTCGATTTCCGGGCCCAAGGGCTCGGATTCGTCATCCTGCGGAATTTCGAACTCGGGTTCATCGGGGTCGGTCCAATCGGCCAGAAAGGTGCGATGCACGGAAATGTCGATCCGGGTCGTGACCGGCTCGAGCGTCACGACACAGGGTTGGATCACGGTTGCACCGAGTTTGCCGTTGAGAACCCAGTCGCGCTTGCCCTGTGCGCGAAGCTCGCCGGAAAAGCTGAGTTTGCGCAGCCCTAGCAGCCCCAGATCCTGCCTGATCTCTTCCAATTCGGCGCTTGCGGGGCGCAGTTCAAAGCGTGTCGGGGCGTTCTGGGGCAGGTCAGCCACCCGAAATGATGTAACGTTGCCCATTCGTGAGCCTTTCTATGTGTTGAACCGTGGCAGCGGTTTCTGTAATCGGATAGAAGCCGCAAGAGGCCAAGGCAAGAGGGTGTGCATGTTGAAGGTAGTGAACCGGTTGAAACCAGCGACGAAATCGCTTGTGTTTGTTGCCTGTCTGGCTGCGGCCGGGGCCTGTACGCCGATCTACAAGAATCACGGCTATGTGCCTCCGGCCGAGGAACTGGCCGAAATCAAAGTGGGCGTGGATACGCGCGACAGCGTGGAAGAAGCCATCGGCGCACCGGGTGCGTCCGGGGTCGTGCGGGATACGGGCTATTACTATGTCCGCTCGCGGGTCCGCCATTACGGCCCGAAACGGCCCGAAGTGGTGGCGCGCGAACTGGTCGCCATCAGCTTTGATCAGCGTGGAGTGGTCAGAAACATCGAGCGTTTTGGCTTGGAAGACGGCATCGTGATTCCGCTGGAACGCCGTGTGACCGATTCCAACGTTCAGGACAAAGGCTTCCTGCGTCAGCTGTTGGGCAATATCGGCAACTTCAACCCGGCCAATATTCCTGGCGCCAACTGATCGCGGCGGAACCTTGCGTTGGTCACAAGGCGGTCACATGTCTTGTGTTAACGGTGTCGTGCCGACACTCGTGGGTCGGCACCCATGGAGGACGCGACCGTGGCGGCGGCAGTTATGTTAAGCAAGGGGCGCTATCGCGCCCGTATGGCGGAATCGGCCGAGGATATCAGGGCCGCACAAAGCCTGCGGACATTGGCATTCGGCACCCGGCAACCGGACATTGACGCTTTTGACGCGCAATGCAGCCATGTCCTGGTTGAAGATATGCGATCCGCCGGGCAGTTGGTCTGCTGCTTTCGGATGCTGACAATGGAACATGGCGGTGAAATCGGACGCAGCTATTCAGCACAGTTCTACGACCTGAGCTCGTTGGCAGGGTTCAGTGGCCGCATGGTCGAGATGGGCAGGTTTTGCGTTCATCCGGGCCTGAACGATCCTGACATTCTGCGTGTCGCCTGGGGCGCAATGACGTCCTATGTCGATCAACACAATGTTCAGATGCTGTTTGGATGTTCGTCCTTTGCCGGGACCGAAACCGGGCGATACCTTGATGCCTTTGCGATGCTCAAACATCGCCACCTGGCCCCGAAACGGTGGTTGCCGCGGGTCAAGGCTCCGGACGTGTTCCGCTTTGCCGCACGTCTGCGGCGCCGGCCGGATGCGAAAAAGGCCATGTCGCGCATGCCGCCCCTGTTGCGAACCTATCTGATGATGGGAGGGTGGGTGAGTGATCACGCGGTTGTGGATCGCCACATGAACACGTTGCATGTGTTTACCGGGCTTGAAATCGGGGCGATCCCGCCGGCCCGAAGACGCCTGTTTCGGGCATTGGCCGTTTAAGGTGAGTATTTCCGAAAAGGTGAAAACAGGGCGTTGACGCAGTGTGGCCGCCGGTTTAGCTGGCGGGCATGGCGAGAATTCCTTTGTTGCAGATGTCCGGCATATCCCTGACTTTCGGGGGCGAACCGGTGTTTTCCGAACTGGATCTGGTGGTACAGCCCGGTGACAGCGTGGCGCTGGTTGGGCGCAACGGATCGGGCAAATCCACGCTGATGAAAGTGATGGCCGGCCTGGTCGAGGCTGACCGCGGTGAAATTGTCGTGCCGCCCGGAAAATCCGTGGGCTATATGGAGCAGGATCCGACGATGGAGGGCTTTGCCACCCTGGGCGACTATGCGTCGAGCGGTTTGGAGCCAGGGGAGCTCTACAAGGTTGAACGGGCGGGTGCGGGGCTGAAATTCGATCCTGCGCGCCCGGTTGAGACTGCTTCGGGCGGTGAAAGGCGGCGGGCGGCATTGGCCAAGCTGATGGCCGAGGCACCGGACCTGATGCTGCTGGACGAACCGACCAACCATCTGGATATCGAAGCCATCGCGTGGCTGGAGCGCGAGCTTGGCTCGACACGAGCGGCGTTTGTGCTGATCTCGCACGACCGGGCCTTTTTACGGGCACTGACGCGGGCGACACTTTGGATTGATCGGGGCGCTGTCCGACGGCAGGAGCAAGGTTTTGACGCGTTCGAAGCTTGGCGGGATAAGATCTGGGAAGAAGAAGACCAGCAGCGTCACAAGCTGAACCGTCTGATCAAGTCCGAGGCCAAATGGGCGGTTGAGGGCATTAGCGCCCGACGCAAACGCAATCAGGGCCGGGTGCGGGCCCTACAGGCGCTGCGGGCCGAAAAGGCGGCACAGATCAAGCGTCAGGGTTCCGCTGCGATGACGCTGGAGGCCGGGCCAAAATCGGGCCGCAAGGTGATCGAGGCCAAAGGGCTGGCCAAAGGGTTCGGCGACAAGCAGATCGTTCGGAATTTTGATCTGCTGGTGCAGCGCGGTGATCGTGTGGCCTTTGTCGGGCCGAATGGGGTCGGCAAGACGACCTTGCTGAAGATGCTTCTGGGGCAGGTGGAGCCGGACGAAGGTTCGGTGTCGCTGGGCACCAATCTTGAGGTCGCGGTGTTCGATCAGACCCGCGCGCAACTGGACCCCGAGATGAGCTTGTGGGACAGCCTGACCGGCGACCCGGATATGCGGGTTTCCGGCAAGGCCGATCAGGTGATGGTTGGCGGGCAGCCCAAACATGTCGTGGGCTATCTCAAGGAATTCCTGTTTGACGAGCGGCAGGCAAGGGCGGCTGTCAAATCCTTGTCGGGTGGGGAAAAGGCTCGGTTGCTGCTGGCCAAGTTGATGGCGAAATCTTCCAATCTTCTGGTGCTGGACGAACCGACCAACGATCTGGATGTCGAAACGCTGGATCTATTGCAGGAACTGCTGGACGACTACGATGGAACGGTTCTGCTGGTCAGCCACGACCGGGATTTTCTGGACCGCGTTGCAACGACGACCATCGCGATGGAAGGCAACGGGCGGGCGACCGTCTATGCCGGCGGCTGGTCCGACTATATTGCGCAGCGGGGCGAAGTTTCCGAGAAAAAAGACATCAAGACAAAGCTTTCCAAGCCGAAGGTGAAGCAGGAAGCAAAAGCCAGATCGGGATTATCCTTTTCCGAGAAGCACCGTCTGGAAAAGCTGCCGGCCGAGATTGAACGGCTGGAGGCCGAGATTGCAAAGCTCGAAGAATTGATGTCCGACCCCGAGCTGTTTACCCGCGAGCCGGTCAAGTTCCAGAAAGCGTCCGAGGCGCTTGTCGAACGGCAAGACAAGTTGTCGGCGGCCGAAGAGGAATGGCTGACACTGGAAGAGAAAGCCCAGGCTGAGTAGACGCCAACTGCGCGCGCCTTATCAGGCGGCGTGGAAAAGCTTCTGAAAAACCGGAGTTCGCCTGCTGCTTCGGTTTTGCCGGGGACAGGATCAGCGGATCCGCGTCAATTCGTTCAGCTTGGTTTGGCTGCGACCCCGTCGAGTATATTTATGCAAGTGGCGAGATGAAGCGCGTTCAAAAGCGTCTGCGACGGTTCGCGGCTGTTCCAAATTGCATGGAAGGCAACGACACCGGGATATGTCGCAACCACATGCGGGTCGTTTTGTGTGCATTCTTCTTCGGCGTAGGCGATGTCTCTTTCGAGTTCGGCGCAGTCGAAATCCACCTTGCCCGGGCGCCCCTCCTTGGGGACACGTTGACCCGGCGCGGCCTGATCAAAAAAAACAGGCGCTACGCCCCGCGAACAAGACCCTGGTGGATTGGCGGAAGAGCAGGGTTATCGGCCGGCGCGTATCGGCCGGGCAGGGTTTCCAACCACGGTCTCGCCGGCGGGAACGTCTTTTGTCACCACGCTGCCCGCTCCGATGATGGCATGGTTGCCGATCGTAACGCCCGGCATGATGATCGCGGCTCCGCCGATCCAGACGTTGTCGCCGACCCTGACAGGGTGGGCAACTTCGAGGCCTTGAGCGCGCAAGGCAGGATCTTTCGCGTGTTCGGCGCAATAGATCTGCACCGCAGGTCCAAGCATCGTGTCATTCCCAATCGTCACCGGCGCGGTGTCGAGCACGACACAGCCTGCGTTGAAAAACACGCGGTCTCCCAACGACAGGTTTATTCCGTAGGCACAGTGAAACGGAGCCTCGAGAAAGCTATCCTGACCAAAGCCCGCGAACAGGGCTGCCAGTTCCGGCGCGATGGCCCCACGGGCATCCGGCGGGCATGTGTTATGGGCATGAACGGCCCGGCGCGCTTCGGCGCGAAGCGCATCCAATTCCGGGTCAAGGCAGCAATACCATTCACCCGCTTCCATTTTCTGCCGCTCGGTCATGAGCCCCGGTTTAGCGCATACGCAGGGCACCGTCGATGCGGATGACCTCACCGTTCAGATAGCCCATCTCGACGATAAAGCCGGCCAGTCGTCCGTATTCATGCGGATCGCCAAGGCGGGCAGGGTTCGGGACGTCGGCGGCAAGCTGTTGTTGCACCTCTTCGGGCAGGCCCGCAAGCATCGGGGTCATGAAAATGCCCGGCGCGATGGTCATGACCCGAATGCCGGTCGAGGCCAGGTCGCGGGCCATCGGCAGCGTCATGCCCACGACGCCGCCCTTCGAGGCCGCATAGGCTGCCTGACCCTTTTGCCCGTCATACGCAGCGATCGAGGCGGTGTTGATGATCACCCCGCGTGCCCCGTCTGGTTCGGGTTCATTCTTTGCCATTTCGGCAGCGGCCAGCCGGGACACGTTGAAGGTGCCAACCAGATTGATGTCGATCGTACGCTGGAAAGCATCCAGAGGGTGAGGGCCATCCTTGCCGACGGTCTTGATACCATAGGCGATACCGGCGCAATTCACCGTGGCCGTGATCTTGCCCATCTTGTCCATGCCATGGCGCACGGCTGCGGCCACCGACTCTTGGTCGGTTACATCCGTTTGTGCGAAATGCCCGCCAATCTCGGCGGCGACCTGTGCGCCACGATCCGCATCACGATCCAGAATGGTGACCTGCGCGCCTTCCGAGGCGAAGTGGCGTGCCGTGGCTTCGCCAAGACCGGATGCGCCTCCGGTGATGAGGGCGGCAGTGGTGGACAGGTGCATGGTGAACTCCTCCCAAGGATATGAACACTTGTTCAATAACTGCATTGTGGGGCCAGTGTCCACATATTTGAGAAAGCAGGATTCTGGTTGGCGGGCCATGTCCCTGGCCCCAATGTTCTGGCCGTTCCTCAACATTTCTTAATGCCGACTTCACGAAAACGCGCCTGTTCGTGAGCGAAGAACTCAGAGCCTTTGTGTGTTTTTCCGCCAGGAGGATCTGTTATGGTAAAAAGTACGAAACACATACTGGGTGCAGTTATCGCTGTACCTGTTATTGGAATGGTGATGGTTGGCGATGCTGCTGCTGCACCGGAAACCTGCAACTGGAAGACGGCTCGGACTCTTGCCAACGCGGGGGACTATGCCGGGTTGTGCGATTGTGTGCAGATTACCCCGAGTTTTCTGGACAGGCTTCAAAAGCGGGCCGACTTTGAAACAACTTTGAGTGTAACCGGGGCGCAATGCCCGGGGCTGGCGGCGTTGCTGACGGATTTGCCGACGGCAAGCCTGTCTGGTTCGGCGGAAAATCGGGGTGAAAGCCGCGGCTCTGAACCCGGTGGGTCTGGATTCGCCGATGCTGGTGGAACTGTCGGAGGCGGTGAAAATGGCCCCAGCGGCGCGTCTGAAGAAAGCGAAAACAATGGTGGCGGCCAGTCCGGTGGCGGTGGTGAATCCGGCGGCGGTGGTGAACCCGGCGGTGGAGGTGAATCCGGCGGCGGAGGTGAATCCGGCGGCGGTGGTGAATCCGGCGGCGGCGGCGGGTCCGGTGGCGGCAGTGAATCCGGCGGTGAAGGTGAATCCGGTGGCGGCGGTGAATCTGGCGGTGGAGGCAAAGGCGAAGGTAAAGGCGGCAAGGGTAAAGGTGGTGGCAAGGGCAACAACGGCCATGGCAATGGCGGTGAAGGCAGCAGCCCGGGCCGCGGTCATAATGCCAACAATGACGAAAGTGGCGACCGGCCCGGTCGCGGCGGCGGAAAAGAACGCAGATAAGCGTGACTTTCCAGAAGAATAACGGCCACCCGCTTGGGTGGCCGTTATTCCTAGACACTATGAGAAATGTTAGCTCAGCTTAACTACAGCGTGACGTTTTTTGCCCGCAGATAACTTCAACTGCAGGTCTTTCGTCGTCTTCAAGATTTGCCCATTTGATCCAACAACACGTGCATGAAATTCACCGGTTACCGTTTGATAAACCTCAAATTTTGAACCCGAATCTGTTAGCGGTACGTCGTCCAGTTTGGCGCCGTTTTCCGCGATTAGACGCTTGGCCTCTTTGCCGGATTTTGCCAGCCCGGATTTCACGATTAGCTGCACGATAGATATCCCGTCACCCAGTTCGGCCTCGCTGAGGGTCAGGGTTGGAAGGTCCTCGCCCACGCCTCCCATTTCGAAGACTTCGCGCGCGGTGGCTTCGGCGTTCGCAGCGGCTTGCGCACCGTGCAGCAGGGTGGTCACCTCATTGGCAAGACGGATCTTAGCCTCGTTGATCTCTGAACCCTCAAGCGCTGCAAGACGGTCGCATTCGTCGACCGGCAGTTCCGTGAAGATTTTCAGGAACCGGCCAACATCTGCGTCTGTGGTGTTGCGCCAGAACTGCCAGAACTCGTAGGCGCTCAGCATGTCGCCGTTCAGCCAGACCGCGCCGCCTTGCGACTTGCCCATCTTGCGGCCATCGCTGGTGGTCAGCAGGGGGGTGGTCAGGCCATAGATCTCGTGATCCAGCACGCGGCGGGTCAGGTCGATCCCGTTGACGATATTGCCCCACTGGTCTGAACCACCCATCTGCAGAACGCAGCCATAGCGGCGGTTCAGCTCGAGGAAGTCATAGGCCTGCAGGATCATGTAGTTGAATTCGAGGAAGCTCAGCGATTGCTCGCGATCCAGCCGAGATTTCACGGACTCAAATGACAGCATCCGGTTTACCGAGAAATGCCGCCCGATATCGCGCAGGAAATCGAGGTAGTTCAGGCTGTCCAGCCATTCGGCATTGTTTAGCATCAGCGCGCCGGTCTCGCTGTCGTCGTAGGACAGGTACTTGGCGAAGACCTGCTTCATGCCCGCAATATTGGCGTCGATCTGTTCAGGGCCCAGCAGGGGGCGTTCATCCGATCGGAACGAAGGATCACCCACCTTGGTGGTACCACCGCCCATCAGCGTGATCGGTTTGTGGCCGGTCTTTTGCAGCCAGCGCAGTACCATGATGTTCATCAAATGACCCACATGCAGCGACTGCGCCGTGGCGTCATAGCCGATATACGCTGTTTGCACCCCACTGATCAGCGCGTCGTCAAGGCCCTGATAATCGGTGCAGTCGGCGAGAAAGCCGCGCTCGATCATCGTGGCGATGAAATCCGATTTGGGGTGGTAGGTCATATCGTGCCCTTTGGGTTAATGTTGCGGGGCACTGTATAGGCGGCAGCGCGTGGGAGGAAAAGCCACCTTTTCACCTCGGGCGCGGGGGGTGGTCGAGGGTGTCGATCCAGACACGCGCGCTGAGAAAAAAATTGCCGGGCCGGTCCGGAACGCTTGCCTTTGCGCCCCAACAGAAGGCACGTTGACCGGGCTGCAACCCAAAGGTGAAATCCCGGACCCGGAGGCGGCGAATGACACAGCCAATTCAGGAGGCAGGCTTGGGCCAGACCATCGCGAAACACGGAAAGCTCCGGGCTTTGGGCGCAATGTCCGGCACTTCGATGGACGGGGTTGATGCCGCGGTGGTGGAAACCGACGGGCATTTGATTTACGGGTTTGGGCAAAGCGGATACCGCGCGTATTCGGATGCGGAACGCGACGTGTTGCGCGCCGCGCTGGGCCAGTGGCATGGTCCCCAGGTCGATGCGGCGGCAGAGATGGTGACAATCGCCCATGCCGAAGCACTGTCCGAGTTCGAGGATGTGGATCTGATCGGCTTTCACGGACAGACGCTGGCGCATGAGCCGCGCGGACGCGGGACCTTGCAGGTCGGTGACGGGCTGGGGCTGGCGCAGGCCCTCGGGCGCCCGGTGGTCTGGGATTTCCGCAGCGACGATGTGGTGATGGGGGGCGAGGGGGCTCCGCTTGCGCCATTCTTTCATTTCGCCTGTGCCAAATGGTTCGGCGCGGACCGGCCGCTGTGTTTCCTGAACCTGGGCGGGGTCGGCAACCTGACCTATGTGGACCCGGCGTTTGAAGGCCCCGAAGCGCCCGGTGCGTTGCTGGCCTTTGATACAGGCCCGGCCAATGCGCCGGTCGATGATCTGATGCAGGCCCGGCTGGGGCTTCCGATGGACCGCGACGGGGCGCTTGCGCGCGATGGAACGGTGGAAATGGGCGCGCTGGAGCTGTTTCTGGCCGAGCCGTATTTTTCTCGCATGCCGCCGAAATCCCTGGACCGGAACGATTTTTCGGAAATGATCGGTTTGGTCAAGGAACTGGATGACGCTGACGCGGTGGCGACCCTGACCGGTATGTGCGCCGCAGCTGTGGTGCAGGGGATGGAGCATTGTCCGAAACCTCCGTCTTGTGTGTTGGTCACCGGGGGCGGCAGACGCAACCCGGTGCTGATGGAGATGTTGCGCGTGTCGCTGGATTGCCCGGTCGAACCGGTTGAGGCGGTGGGGCTGGACGGCGACATGCTTGAGGCGCAGGCGTTTGCCTATCTGGCGGTGCGTGTCGCGCGGGGGCTGCCGACCTCTTGTCCCGGAACTACCGGCGTAAAGGCGCTTGTCGGTGGCGGGGTCGTCAGTACGGTGTCGATGGACCCGGTCGGATAACCCGATCCGGAAAACAGTTCAAAAAAACAACTCTTTGTGCGACGATTGCCCGGACCGATGGATCAGGGGCATGGCAGTATGGCGACCAAGGCAGAGCTTGAGGCCGAGTTGGAGAAGTTGCGGAAGCGGAATGCGACGTTGGAGGCGCAGGCCGAAAAGGAATCGGGTTCCGATGATCCGCCTGAGGGCGCCAAATCGTCGGATGAAATCCGGCAGCTGCTGGAAGACCACGGGATCGACCTGAGCCAGGTTCAGTCCTTGGGACATGACGTTGTCGAGGAGTTCGGTCGGCTTCAGAAAGACTATCCGATCACGGCGTTGCTGATTGCGTTTTCGCTGGGGTACGTCGTCGGGCGCGCGCAGGGCTAGGAGGCGGGTTATGAGCAGACTGAGCAAGAACCTGGTTACGATCTATCGGACCGAACGTTTGATTGCACGCCGCCGTCTTGGGGTGGTGCAGCAACAGACCATACTGATGGGCATCGCGGGCATCGCGGCATTGTCGGCGGTGGTGCTTTTGAATGTCTCTTTTTTCTTGGCGCTTCAGAGCGCGATGTCACCAGCATCGGCGGCGGCGCTGTTGGCCTTTGGAAACATCGTTTTCGCCGGGCTTATTGTGCTGATTGCAAGACGCCGAAATATCGACGACGAAGTCGCACCGGCCGTCGAGGTGCGCGATATGGCCATAGCGGATATTGAAGACGAATTGGAGGAGATGACGGCAGAGGCCAAAGAGGTCGTGCAGGCGGTCAAGAGCATTGGATCGAACCCTTTGGGATCGGCAGCGACGCTGCTGGTACCGCTGATCAGTTTGTTGATCAAAAGCCGAAGCGACAAATAGAGGCGCAACCCGAAGGTTCATCGACACACCGGAGCGCCCTTGCGGCGGGCCGTGTCAAAATGGAAATGCCCGACGTGATAGCGGTCGGCGTCCGGGCCAAGCACGGTTCCGAATATGCCGCAGGCGCCTTCGTGCAACTCTCTCAAAACAGCGCCCTGCGCGTTGTTCCATCCGTCCCGGACCGTGATCTGTGTTCCGTCCTGTAGAACGAAGGTCGATATGTCGATCGCCTTTCCGCGCGCGTGTTCCGAAATGCGTGAGCGCGGCTGGTTGTTCTGGGTCTTGCAGGCATAGTGGCCAACGATCCGCATCCCCTTCAGCCCGCCGCCCATTTCGGCAAAGGCTGGCTTGGCCGTGTTTTCGATCCACGTTTTCAGCGTGACCGCTGTCTGGCAGTCCATCAATGAGAACTGGCTGAGAGCGATATCTGATATTTTGTAAACCCGAACCGGGTTCGTGATCCCGCATCCGCGGGCCTTTCCGGCGACGGGCTTGCGAGTTTCACCCAGAATGGTCCAGTCGCCGCACACGGCGCCCCGTTCCTGCATTCGTTCACGGCCCACTTCGAATTTCCGAAACTTGCAGGGTCGCAGGGCAGGACGCCTGGAAACCAGCACCGCAGGTTCGGCTGTCACGATCGGGTCAGCATCTTCAGCCGTTTCTTCCCCGTTCAGTTCTGGCGCAGTCAGATCGGATGCAAGACGGGCCTCGGCGCAAGCGGGCTCTGCGCTGGCGAATGCTGCGCTTTGACACAAGAACAAGACAGTCAGCAGGACCTGCTTCATACTCACTCGTTACTCCGTCGCCTGTGGCTGCGTGTACAGAATGATCAATGGGCAACCGTCTGTAAACTCACCTTTTCCGAGATCGTTGAACGTCGGCTTACGCCTTGGGGATATCGAAGCCCGGGGCGGCCAATTCAAATCCTTCAAATTGGAAGCCGGGCGAGACTGTGCAACTGACCAGCGTGTAATCACCCGTGCTGCGGGCGGCTTGCCAATGGCCTTCCGGGACGATCAATTGTGGTGCGCCAGCGGAAAGGTCGGGTGTCAGCACATGTTCGGTGGCGGGGCCTTGGTCGGTTGCGCTGAGCGACAGGACAAGCGGCGCGCCGGCATGGTACAGCCAGATCTCGGTCGCATCGACACGGTGCCAATGGCTGCTTTCGCCTTTCTGCAACAGGAAGTAGATGCAGGTGCCGGTGGGGCGGCCTTCGTTTTCGGCGCGCCATGTCTCGGCATACCAACCACCTTCGGGATGGCGTTGCAGGTTCAGGCGGTCGATAATCTCTTGTGCGGTCATGTGGTTCCTCGTGTTTGGGTGCGATTATGCACGGGCCGGTGTGATCCGCTATGGTATTCATGCGTCCGAGGGATATGTTTACGGCATGACCCTGAAAATCCCCTTCGATAACTCTTATGCCCGCCTGCCGGATGCGTTCTTTGCACGGCAGTCACCGGTTCCCGTGCGCGCGCCAAGGATGATTGCGTTCAACGATGATCTGGCCAGGTTGCTGCGGATATCGCCCGGAGACGTCGAGGACATGGCCGAAGCCTTTGCGGGAAACAGTATTCCCGAAGGTGCCGAGCCCATCGCACAGCTTTATTCCGGGCATCAGTTCGGGCAATACAACCCGCAGCTGGGCGACGGGCGTGCGGTGCTGTTGGGCGAGACGGTTGGAACGGACGGGGTGCGCCGGGACATCCAGTTGAAAGGTTCGGGTCCTACGCCGTTTTCCCGCCGGGGCGATGGCCGGGCCTGGCTGGGGCCGGTGCTGCGGGAATATGTGGTGTCCGAGGCGATGCATGCCCTGGGCATTCCGACCACACGCGCCTTGGTAGCCGTGGAAACCGGCGAGACCGTCTTTCGTGAAGCTCCGATGCCCGGAGCTGTTCTGACCCGGGTTGCATCCAGTCATCTGCGGGTGGGGACCTTTCAGGTTTTTGCAGCGCGTGGGCAGATGGACAGCCTGAAGCGCCTGACGGACTATGCCATTGCGCGGCATTACCCAAAGGCAGATGGGCCGATGGGCCTGTTACGTTCGGTGCGCGATGCGCAGGCCGGTTTGATTGCACGATGGATGAGCGTGGGGTTCATCCATGGGGTGATGAATACCGATAACTGCTCGATCGCGGGTGAGACCATTGACTACGGCCCATGTGCGTTCATGGACACGTATCACCCCAACACCGTCTACAGCTCGATTGACCGGATGGGTCGTTATGCCTATTCGAACCAGCCTGATATCGCGGTGTGGAACCTCGCGCAGTTGGCAACGGCCTTGATCCAGCAGATGGACGACAAAGAGGCCGCCGTGGAAGAGGCGACCGAGATCGTCCACGCGATGCCGGACCTGCTGCAACAGAACTGGTTGTCCCGGTTCCGGGCAAAGATCGGACTGGCAACCGCGGACGAGGGCGATCAGGAACTGATCACCGACCTTCTGAAGCGCATGGCCGGGGGGCAGGCGGATTTCACCAATACCTTCGGGGCGCTGGGCGGTGGCACGGCGCGGGATCAGTTCCTTGACCCGGCAGCGTTTGACGCTTGGGAAAAAGACTGGCGTGCACGGTTGGCGCACGAAGCGGCGCCACTGGAGGTGATGACCGCCGCAAACCCCGCATTCATTCCGCGCAATCACCGGATCGAACAGATGATCCAGTCGGCGGTGCAGGGTGATTACGCGCCCTTCGACCGGCTGAACGCTGTGTTGGCGCGACCGTACGAGGATCAGGGGGATGCGGAAGACCTGAGGCGTCCTCCGGCCGAAAATGAGGTGGTCCATGCAACATTCTGCGGGACGTGACGCGAGGCCTGCATCTATTTCCGCAGGATTTCCACCACCGCGGCGCTGACGATCAGGATGGCGCCCAGAAACTCACGCAGGCCAAATGGTTCTCCTGACAGGGCGGCGGCTGAAGCGATGCCAACGACAACCTCGCTCATCAGCAGCAGGCCGACCTTTGCGGGGGACAGCTTTGTTGCTGGCCAGATGGTCATGTAGATCATGGGCAGGACATAAAAGGTGGACAGCATTGCATATCCCGCTATGCGGATCGACTCTTCGCCTGTGATGTTCGGCAGGGTTTGGCCCCCAAGCATCAGCAGGCTGACAAGCGACAGCAACAGCGCGCCAATCACAAAGGCAAAGACCTGACCCGAGATGGTCATGCTGCCAGCCTTGTACAGGCCCAGTGTACCCAATGCCCAGCATATGCCCGATGCCAGTGCCAGCCAGTCACCCAAGTTCTGCGGCCATGGCACGAACCCGGCGCCTCCGAGCACGACAAACAGCCCGCCAAGCCCGCAGATCAGACCCGCAAGGCGCATCAGGCTCAGGCGTTCTTTCAGAAATACGACGCCCAGAATCGTGCCCCAGATCGGGGTGAGATAGAACAACAGGATCGAGCGGACGACGTCGGTGTAGACAAGGCTGATCGAATACAGGCCGAATGCAGCCCCTGTGAACATTCCGCTGAGCATCAAATCGCGCCATTGCCGGGCCAGCATGCGCCTGTCGGACCAGACGAAGGGGAGCAATGCAATCAGGGCCGCGCAGTACATCGCGATCCCTGACCAGGGGCCGGTCAGGCCCTGATCAAAGAAAAACCGCACCGGAATCCAATAAAGGCCCCATAGCGCGCCGCCTGTCACCAAAACGATACTGGCCCGGGTGCTGTTGTCGGGTTGGGTCTGGCTCAGGCTCATGCGGGCCCCGCTGTGGCTGCGATGCGTTGTCGTCACCGCATCGGGATAGAGCGTTGCAGGGCCGGGGATCAAGCGGAACCTTCGCTTTGATATCAGCCAGGTTTCAATCGCCGAAATAGCAGGCAGATTGCTGGGGGCGGATGCCGTATCGGAATTGTCGCAGCAGGAAACCAAGCAGAGGGGTTGCGCCTCACGTCAGGCATGGCACTTTAGGGCAATTCATTTGGTCACGCCCTCATGCCAACTTCCTCCACGCTGCGTATCGCAAGCTACAACATTCAGAAATGCGTCGGGTTGGATTTCCGGCGCCAACCCCAACGTATTCTGCAAGTCATCGAAAACATGAAAGCGGATATCGTGGTGTTGCAGGAGGCCGACAAGCGCCTGCCGCCCCGTCCGGCCGCGCTGCCGCATTTTATGTTGGACGAGGCGGGATGGCAGATCGTAGATCTGGGCGGCGCGGGAAGTCTGGGCTGGCACGGCAACGCGGTGATCTGGCGCGGAGAGGGTATCTCGGTCCGCCGAAAAGGGCATCACGAGTTGCCGGGGCTGGAGCCGCGCGGGGCGGTGCGTGTCGAGTTCGACACCCATATCGGGCCATTGCGCGTGATGGGTATGCATCTTGGACTGTTGCCAGCGTCGCGGCGACAGCAGATTTTGCACATTCGGCGGAACGACTGGGACATGGACCAGATGCCGACTGTTTGGGCCGGTGACTTCAACGAGTGGTCACGTCAGCCAGTACTGGATCACCTGGTCCCCGAAATGCGGTTTCTGCCTCCCAGACCAAGTTTTCCCGCCGCGCAGCCCCTGGGCGCGCTGGATCGGATCGCGCTGGGCAGCGGAATAAAGGCCGTGGCGCACGGTGTTCACGACACACGTCCCGCGCATATCGCATCTGATCACCTGCCGGTCTGGGCCGATCTGACGCGCGCCAGATCAGAAGGTCGCAAAAGGTGAAATCCCTGTAGCGAAACCTGCGCAGACATATTAAGACAGACACCCGAGCAAGTCTGAGGGGCATCATGTCGGAAACGATTATTGGGCGTTGTGAAGCCAAGGGGCTGCGCATGACCGGTCAAAGAAGGGTCATCGCGCAGGTGCTGGAACAGAGCGACGACCACCCGGATGTCGAGGAACTCTATGCGCGGGCGTCTGCCGTGGATAAAGGCATTTCCATTGCAACGGTCTATCGCACGGTCAAACTGTTCGAAGAGGCTGGTATTCTGGAACGCCTTGAGTTCGGCGACGGACGGGCCCGGTACGAGGACGCCGAGCGCGATCATCACGACCACCTGATCGACATGCAGTCAGGAGAGGTAATTGAATTCGTCGACCCCGAGATCGAAGCCCTGCAGGAAAGAATCGCCGCGAAGCTTGGGTACAAGCTGAAGGGGCACCGGTTGGAGCTGTATGGCGTCCCGCTGGAAAAGGACTGACCCATCACGAAACGCGATTGATGCCCTCACTTTAATTCATCAGGCGTGACGGGAATTGTCTTGCCAGATGACGTTGGTTGAGGTTGTTGTGCATCTACAGGCACCAGATGTGCCCTTTCCAACGGACGCGCAAATGAACAACGTAAACGGCATCCTGCTGCTCATCGGGTCGATGGCGGCCTTTGCACTTGAGGACATGTTCATCAAGCTCCTGTCCGGCTCTGTGCCGACAGGGCAGATCATGGTGTTTCTGGGTGTGTTTTGCGGGCTCGTGTTTGCCACGATGTCAGTGGTCACCCGCAAGCGGATCCTTGACCCCGTGGCATGGAAAACCCTGCCATTGATCCGCGCCGCGACCGAAGGCTTTGGTGCAGTGGCGTTCGTGACGGCGTTGTCGCTGATCGACCTGTCCACCGTTGCGGCCGTGTTTCAGGCCATGCCGCTGGTCGTCACCATGGGTGCGGCCCTGTTTCTTGGAGAGCAGGTCGGGTGGCGTCGCTGGAGCGCGATCGGCGTCGGCTTTGTCGGTGTTTTGATGATCATCCGCCCGGGGATGGAGGGCTTTCGGCCGGAATCCCTGTTTGTGGTGTTGTCCGTGGTCGCCATTGCGGCGCGCGATCTGATCACCCGCAAGCTGGACCCACGCGTGCCCTCATCCGTCGTTGCGATGCAGGCCTATATTGCGGTGGCTGTGGCCGGCCTGGTTCTGATGGTCATGTCCGGGGCATCCTTCGTGCCGGTTCAAGCCGGTCAAACGGGCCCTTATGCGGGGGCGATCGGATTTGGCGTGCTGGGCTATTACGGCATTGTCACTGCGATGAGGGTGGGCGAAGCCTCGGCCCTGATGCCGTTCCGGTACACGCGCCTTGTGTTCTCGATCCTTGCTGGAATGCTGATGTTCGGTGAACGCCCTGATGCGCTGACAATGGCGGGGGCGACCCTGATCATCGGCTCGGGTCTTTATACCTTTGTCCGCGAACGGCGTCTGGCGCGGGAATTGGCACCTGCCTGACCCTGTTGGCGCAAACAGCGAATTGTTAGCCCTAAATGTCCGGGAATATGCGTGTTAGCGTTAACGGAACCGGTTTACTTTTGGCCGGTTGCTGCTATGACGCGTGCAACCGACCGCAGTCACAGGGACAGGCTTAATGAGCACCATCATCGACATCCACGCACGCGAAATTCTGGACAGCCGGGGCAATCCGACAGTCGAAGTTGACGTGATTCTGGAAGACGGCACCATGGGTCGCGCTGCCGTACCCTCGGGCGCGTCCACCGGTGCCTATGAGGCGGTTGAAAAACGCGATGGCGACAAGGCGCGCTATATGGGCAAAGGCGTTCTGGAAGCCGTCGCCGCCGTGAACGGCGAGATTGCCGAAGAACTGGTGGGCTTTGACGCGACCGAGCAGGTGGCCATTGACCAGGCCATGATCGAGCTGGACGGCACCGAGAACAAAGGCCGTCTGGGTGCGAACGCTATCCTGGGTGTCTCGCTGGCCACGGCGAAGGCGGCGGCGGATTTCACCACCCAGCCGCTCTATCGCTATGTGGGCGGCACCTCGGCGCGGGTTCTGCCGGTTCCGATGATGAACATTATCAATGGTGGCGAACATGCCGACAACCCGATCGACATTCAGGAATTCATGATCATGCCGACCGCCGCCGCGAACATTCGCGAAGCGGTGCGCATGGGGTCCGAGGTGTTCCATACACTGAAGAAAGAACTGTCTTCCGCGGGTCTGGCCACGGGAGTGGGCGACGAGGGCGGTTTTGCCCCCAACATTGCCAGCACACGCGAGGCGCTGGATTTCATCCTGAAATCCATCGAAAAGGCGGGCTACAAGCCGGGCGAAGAAATCCATCTGGCTTTGGATTGCGCGGCGACCGAGTACTTCAAAGACGGTAAATACGTTCTGGCGGGCGAGGGGATCACCCTGACATCCGAGGAAAACGCGGCCTATCTGGCGGCGCTGGTCAATGACTATCCGATCATCTCGATCGAAGACGGCATGTCTGAAGATGACTGGGATGGCTGGAAGGCCCTGACCGATGCCATCGGCGACAAGGTGCAACTGGTTGGTGATGACCTGTTCGTGACCAACCCGGAACGTCTGGCCGAAGGGATCGAACGTGGCTGCGCGAACTCAATGCTGGTCAAGGTGAACCAGATCGGTTCGCTGACCGAAACCCTGCGCGCCGTCGATATGGCGCACCGCGCGCGGTACACCAACGTGATGTCGCACCGTTCGGGCGAGACCGAGGACGCGACCATTGCCGATCTGGCCGTGGCGACGAATTGTGGTCAGATCAAAACCGGCTCATTGGCGCGATCGGACCGGTTGGCGAAATACAACCAGCTGATCCGCATCGAGGAGTCGCTGGGGGAAGTGGCCGAATACGCAGGCGCGTCGATCCTTCGCAAATAACGCACTTGGTGCTAGGCTGACCCCCGGGTTTAATCCGGGGGTCGCATTGTGCTGAACATCATCGAACCGGAAACGCCGGACCAGTTTGAAGCGGTTCGGCGTTTGTGTTGGGATTACAGGGATTTCCTGCTGGCGCTGGATGAAAGAACCGCCCAGATTGTGCAGGCTTTCTACCCAAGCGAAAAATACGCCCGTGTAATGGACAACATTGACGCGGAACACGCACCGCCGAACGGTGGGATCAAACTGGCATTGCTGCATGGGGAACCGGTCGGCTGCGGCATGTTTCACACCTACGAGCCCGGTGTGGCTGAAATCAAACGCGTATTTGTAACCGACGCAGCAAGGGGGACCGGCGCAGGCTGTGCCATCATGCTTTCGCTGATCGAAATGTGCCGAGATCTTGGGTTCGACTATATTCGAATGGACACCGGCAAACCCCTGGAAGTGGCGACTCGGTTATACCTGTCTTTGGGCTTTCACCTGCGCGACGCCTATTACGAAACTCCTGAAATCGCACGCGATCACCTGCTTTTTTTCGAAATGCCGCTTTTTGAAGAAGACATTGGCGTGCCAGAAAAAAGATAAAATTCTCAGGGGCATGGTCGTCTTAGACGTGGAAATTTGATAATATTTAAGTGGCTTAATTATTCTTATGTGTGAACTTGTTACTTATCGCGTTCACTCCAAATGCCGTAGTCTTTCTTCATTGCAGAAAGGAGACCACGATGTCTGTATCCAAATTCCTTCTGATAATCGTCACAGCGTCCATCACAGTATTGTCTGCCTGCGCGGGTCCGGGAACGTATCCGATAACCGGAGAAGAAGTTTCGTCGAATGACCCGGTACAGGACATGAACCCGGCCAATATCTTCCGCGGCGAGTCTCGTTAAAGCAACTTGCTCATCAGCATATATCTGTCGCGTGGTTTGAACCCGGTGCGCAGATAGATCTTCTGAGCGGCCTCGTTGTGCCGGTCGACTTCCAGATGAAGGGCAGTCAGCCCCGCTTCGGACAAAGCTTTGGGCAGCGCCAGTAGAACTTCGGTTGCGATGCCGCGGCCGCGAACAGCGGGCCGGATATAGATTTCGTCCACGAAACCGTCCATGCCGCCGAATTCGACGGACCAGCCGAAGGTCAGGATGATGTAGCCCAACGGCGCGCGTCCGGGGCCGATCAGATAGACACAGCCATGGGGAATACCCTCGAGCAGGGGTGTCAGAGCGTTTCGGGTCTGGTCCGGGTCTTGCGTCAATCCGGCCTCGGTATGGAAGGCGGTGACCAGTGCCATCAGACGATCCAGGTCCTCGGGGCGCGCCAGGCGCAGGGCGGCGCTCATAATCTGGCCAGCCTTTCCGTCAAAAGATTGAAGAAGCCGTCGGCGTCGATTTCCCCCATGAACAGCGCATTGGGCGCGCGGTCGGTTACGCCCCACCAATCGGCGACCGTCATGCCCATTGTCAGCTCGGACTGGGTTTCAATCTCGACATTCACATGACGGCCCGAAAACAGCTCGGGCCGGATCAGATAGGCGGTCACGCAAGGGTCGTGCAAAGGCGCACCTGCGCTGCCGTATTTTTCCTTGTCGAACCTTTCGAAGAAATCGGTCATCTCGGCGACGGCGATTCCGACTTTGTTTCCCAGCGCACGGAACGCATCATTGCGGGGTTTGGTGACCAGCGCCTTGTGCGTGACATCCAGCGACATGACCACGATTGGTCTGCCGGATTTGAAAACGATATCAGCAGCTTCTGGATCGACGTGAATGTTAAACTCAGCTGTCGGGGTGATGTTGCCGACCTCGAAATACGCTCCGCCCATCAGAACGATTTCCTGTACCCGGTCCACAATGTCCGGAGCCTTGCTGAACGCGGTCGCGATATTTGTTAGTGGCCCCAGCGGGCAAAGGGTTACCGTGCCCGGTTCTTCAGCGCGCAGGGTGTCGATGATGAAATCCACCGCATGCCCTTTGGTCAGCGGCATCTGCGGATCGGGCAGGTCCGGGCCATCCAGACCTGTCTTGCCATGCACATGCTCGGCCGTGACCAGCGGGCGGTTCAACGGTCTGTCGCAGCCCGCATAAACAGGTATGTCGGTCCGGCCCGCCAGTTCGCACACGATCCGAGCGTTCTTGGCGGTCAATTCCAGGGGCACGTTGCCTGCGACCGCCGTGATGCCAAGAACCTCGATGTCCTCCGGGCTGGCCAGCGCCAGCAGGATGGCGACGGCATCGTCCTGTCCGGGATCGGTGTCGATGATGATCTTGCGAGGGGGCATGGGCGTCTCCGGTGGTCGTGAAGGTGGGACACTCGCAAGTGTCGGGTGCCTTGTCTACCCGTTTCTGGGTGCGGCCATGACTTCAACCGGCGGGAGTTTGCCGTTGGCGCGATGCTCTTCGGTTTTGACCTCGTCCCACAGCGCATCCATCTCGGCCAGATCGCTTTGCGAGGGGGTCTTTCCCCGTTCGGCCAGCCGGGTCTCGACCTGTTCAAAGCGACGGGTGAACTTGGCATTGGTGCGGCGCAACGCGGCCTCCGGTTCGATGCCAAGATGACGACCCAGATTGACCATCACGAACAGCAGATCGCCAAACTCATCCTCAAGCGCGTCCGCGTCCATCTTGTCACGCGCCTCTTCCAGTTCGGTGGCTTCTTCGGTGATCTTGGCCAGAACGTGGCTGGCGTCGGGCCAGTCGAACCCTACGCGCGCGGCCCGTTTTTGCAGCTTATGCGCCCGCAGCAGGGCTGGCAGGTTGGCGGCCACCCCGTCCAGCGCGCCTTTCTGTTCCTTGCCCGCACGTTCGGCGGCCTTGATGGCTTCCCAGTCCTTGGTCTGCTGTTCGGCGGATTTGTCGCGGGATTCGTCACCGAAGACATGCGGATGCCGGGCCACCATCTTGTCGGACATGGTGCGAACCACGTCCTGAAAGGTGAAATATCCCGCTTCTTCCGCCATTTGAGCGTGGAAGACGGATTGGAACAGCAGATCGCCCAGCTCGCCCTTCAGCTCGTCCCAGGCCTCACGCTCGATGGCGTCGGCGACCTCATAGGCCTCTTCGATCGTATAGGGCGCGATGGTGGCGAAATCCTGTTCGATATCCCACGGGCAGCCGGTTTTCGGATCACGCAGGCGGCGCATGATTTCCAGCAAACGCTCGATACCTGCGTCGGTATCGTGGATCAGAGGATTTTCGGCCATTGCGAACCCTTTCGTTCCGGTGTCAGATGCATCCATCCCGCAGTCCCGATCAGGAGTCCACCCCAGATGCCCGTCGTCAACCGAATTGCCGATTTCTCTGCCGATATGACCAGATGGCGCCAATATCTGCACACGATACCCGAGTTGGAGTTCGAGTGCTTTGAGACTGCCGCGTTTGTGGCCGAGCGTCTGCGTGAATTCGGGGTTGATGAATTGCATGAAGGGATCGCAAAGACCGGGATGGTCGCGATCATCAACGGGCAGGGCGACGGCCCGACCATTGGCCTGCGCGCCGATATGGATGCATTGCCGATCACCGAAGAAACAGGCGTCGACTATGCATCGAAGAATCCTGGAAAGATGCATGCCTGCGGGCATGACGGGCACACCACAATGCTGCTGGGCGCGGCGCGGTATCTGGCCGAGACGCGAAATTTCTGCGGCCGTGTGGCCCTGATCTTTCAACCGGCCGAGGAAGAAGGTGGCGGTGCGGGTGTCATGGTCGAAGAAGGCATCATGGAGCGGTTCGATATCTCTGAGGTCTATGGAATACACAACGATCCGGGAAACCCGGAAGGTACGTTCCATACAACGCCGGGGCCGATCATGGCGGCGGTCGATACGTTCGATATTCATATCCAAGGCGTCGGCGGCCATGGCGCCATGCCGCATCAGACCCGCGACCCGGTCATGGCGGCCTGCGGCATTGCACAGGCGATCCAGACCATCGTCAGCCGCAACCACTATGCAGTGGAAGACCTGGTTGTTTCGGTCACTCAGATCCACGCCGGAACGGTGAACAACGTGATCCCAGACACCGCCTATCTGAACGGCACGGTTCGTACATTCGATCCTTCGGTGCAGAAAATGGTGATGGAGCGGATGGAGCAGATCGTTCAGGGGCAGGCCGCGTCTTACGGTGTCGAGGCACGGCTTGAATATCAGGTGGGATACCCGGCGACGATCAACGATGCTGAAAAGGCAGCCTTTGCCGCGGCCGTCGCGCGCGAAGTTTCGGGGGCTGAACGGGTGATCGACACAATGGGGCGCGACATGGGGGCCGAGGATTTTTCGTACATGCTTCAGTCGCGACCAGGGGCTTATCTGTTCCTTGGGCAGGGTGATGGTGCCGGGCTGCATCATCCGAAATACAACTTCAATGATGATATCGCGCCGGTGGGGGCATCGTTCTTCGCACGGATCGTGGAAAAGGCGCAGCCGTTGGGCTGATGGGGGAGCGAAATGGCACTGGAAGACGCAAAAAACCAGGTGGACGAGGCATTCACCAACCCGGATCTCAAAGGCCTGTCCTATGAAAACACCTTTGGCGGGGCGACCTCGTTTCTGCGGCGGCTGTATACCAAGAACCTGACCGGCGTCGACATCGCCGTGACCGGCGTGCCGTTTGATCAGGCGGTGACCAACCGCCCGGGCACCCGCCTTGGCCCGCGTGCAATCCGCGAGGCCAGCGCGCTGCAATCGCCCGATGCACCTTATGGCTGGCCCTTCGATGCGCTGAGCGAGCTGGCTATCATCGACTACGGCGATATGGCCTATGACTATGCCAACATTCCCGCCTTTCCCGACACGCTGACCGACCATATCCGCACCATTCTGACGGCGGATGTGGCCTCGGTCGCGCTGGGGGGCGACCACTATATCAGCTTTCCGATCCTCAAGGCCTATGCCGAGAAATACGGGCCGATGTCGCTGTTGCAGTTCGACGCCCATACCGACACCTGGGCCGATGACGACATGAGCCGGGTGGACCACGGCACCATGTTCTACAAGGCGGTGAAGTCGGGGATCGTGGATCCGAAACGTTCGGTTCAGGTGGGGATCCGCACCACCAACGAGGACACGCTGGGCGTCAACATCATCGACGCGCGCGAGGTCTACGAATCCGGCCCCGCCGCCGTGGCGCAGAAGATCAAGGGCATTCTGGGCGACAGCCCGGTCTATCTGAGCTTTGATATCGACGGTCTGGACCCGGCCTTTGCACCGGGTACGGGGACACCGGTCTGGGGTGGTTTGAGTTCCATTCAGGCGCAGATCATCCTGCGCGACATTGCGGGGATCAACATCAAGGGCGGCGACGTGGTCGAAGTGTCTCCGCCGTTCGATACATCCGGCGCGACGGCGATTGCGGGGGCGCATGTGGCGACGCAGATCGTCTGCCTGTTGGGGTGGAATAAACTCGCATGACTAAACGAAAAGCTCTGATCTGGGCGTGCATTGTTCTCCTTGGGTTGCCGCTCGGGTATTTTGCGCGTGATCGCCTGCATCAGCCAACTGCTCGCAAGCATTCAGCAATGACTTTGTTTGAGACATACTGCGTACCATTTGCCGACGGTCAGGTCGTTGCTCCAGAAAAACGTCTAGTGCGCCTCGAGCGGGCTGACGGGCTGGCTTGGGTTGATCCCGAAACAATAATGATGCTTCGATATAGTGATAGAGGGTGCTCTGTTTCTGATGCCTTGCGACCGATGAACGCAAGCGAACGCCACGCACTGGACACAGGTGTCATCGGGTTGATCGAAAGAGAATTGCCTGCACTAAGGCCCGACAACAATCACGGATTGGACACTTGGGATGCGTTTCTCGTATGGGAAAGCCATCCCCGAGGGGATGATAGGCGCTGGGGTGCGACGTACACCCGGTTTTCATCGGACGCAGATTTTGAGACGTCATTAAGTGTTTCTTATCCAATTAATGATGATGTTTCGGAAAATTTGCGCGAACTTCGAAACAGTTCGTAAAGCAAAATACTCTGGGGCTTGTCGAGAAAGAATATGACACAATTCAACCAACCCATCAGCGGTAATGATCTGGCGCGGTTTTCGGGGCCGAATACGTTTATGCGCCTGTCCCAGGCAGCCTCGCTGGCGGGGCTGGATGTGGCGGTTTTGGGGATTCCGATGGATATCGGCACCTCGTGGCGATCGGGCACCCGGTTCGGACCCAAACAGATCCGCAGCGAGAGCGCGATGATAAGGCCCTACAACATGGCTACCTCGGCGGCTCCGTTCGACAGCTTGCAAATCGCCGACATCGGGGATCTGGCGATCAACACCTTCTCGCTTGCGGACAGCCTGAGGATCATCAGGGAAAGCTATGACGCGATCCTCGCAAAGAACGTGACCCCGGTGGCGATGGGGGGCGATCATTCGATCACCCTGCCGATCCTGCGGGCCATTGCGGCAAAGTATGGGCCGGTGGCTCTGGTGCATGTGGATGCCCATGCGGATGTGAATGACGAGATGTTCGGCGAGAAAGAGACCCACGGAACCGTCTTCCGCCGCGCCTATGAAGAGGGGCTGATTGTCCCCGACAAGACCTTTCAGATCGGCATTCGCGGATCGGGCTATGCGGCTTCGGATTTCACCGAAGCCAGGGATTGGGGCTTCCGCCAGTTCCCGGCCTGGGAGTTGTGGCAGCAGAACCTGACGCAGATCGGTTCTCAGATCCGCAAGATCATCGGGGATCATCCGGTCTATGTCACCTATGACATCGACAGCCTGGACCCGGCCTTTGCACCGGGCACGGGTACACCAGAGATTGCCGGGCTGACCACGCCGCAGGCGCTGCAACTGATCCACGCGTTGCAGGGTGTGAATGTGGTGGGGTGTGATCTGGTCGAGGTTTCACCTCCGTATGACCCATCCGGCAACACGGCCCTGACGGCAGCCAACCTGATCTACGAGATGCTGTGTATCCTGCCGGGTGTGACGTCGCGGTAAACCGGCCCGGAACGGCTTGCCCCGGCGCCTGATCCGCATAGGGTTTCTGCAAGAGGGCAAAGCGGGATGAAAAAGATGGTTTTGTGGGCAGTGATCGCGCTGGTGCTTGGGCTGGTCGCTTACGTCCGGTTGGCCCCGTCAGCTCTGGCGCAATGGCATATTGCACCGGTTGCAGAGGTTGATCAGGACTTGCCGGGTGGCGTTCTGCGCGTTGTTACAACCGGCCCGGAAGGGTTGGAGAACCTCGATCGGATCGCCCGCGCCACGCCGCGCACCTCGGTTTTGGCAGGTTCGGTCGATGAGGGCATGATCACCTATGTCACCCGCACGAAATGGATTGGTTTCCCCGACTATACCACTGTTCAGCAGGACGGCGACACGCTGCGCATCCATGGCCGTTTGCGGTTCGGTCGCAGGGATTTCGGTGCGAACAAGGCACGGGTTGATGGGTGGTTGGAGCAGATGTAACTGTTCTACCGGCGCTCAGGACGCCTCATCCTGTTCAAAGTGATCAACAGGATCGCTCTGCAACCCGGATGACAAACATCCTTCCTGCACCTCGCGCCACATGGGCACGTTCAGGGACATCTGGCATTGTGCCGTGAACATGCGGCCGTCGACTTGCAGGCAGATCATCTCACCCAGTTCAATGCGGGACCCGGACGTGTCGGTGCAATAGCAATCGCGGGTCTTGCCGTCAGGGCCGACGTAATCGGCGTAAACCGGCGTGGACGTCAGCAAAAGGGCAAGCAAAAACCGTTTCATGACAGCAAGCTTAGCACGACGTGGCCCTTGACCAAAGCCCCCGGATGATAGACACCGCCGGGATGATCCCCGAAGAACGTCTTGAACAGATCACCCAGCGTTTCCAATACCTCGAAGCAGCCATGGCGGATGGCGCATCGGGCGGCGATATTGCGGCGTTGGCCAAGGAATATTCCGACCTCAAACCCGTGGTCGATCAGATCATGGCCTGGCGCCAGCTGGTGGCAGACCTGGCTGAGGCCGAGGCGATGCTGGCCGACCCGGATATGAAGGAGTTGGCCGAAGAAGAAATTCCGGACCTGCAATCGCGCATCCCCGAGGCGGAACACGCGCTGCAACTGGCGCTGCTGCCGAAGGATGCGGCGGATGCGCGTCCGGCGATGCTGGAAATTCGCCCGGGTACCGGCGGGGACGAGGCCGCTTTGTTCGCGGGCGATCTGTTGCGTATGTATCAACGCTATGCCGAGGCCCGCGGGTGGCAGTTCGAGATCATCGAAGAACAGGCTTCTGATCTGGGCGGGATCAAAGAGGTGGTGGCCCATATCAAGGGCGACAACGTCTTTGCCCGGCTGAAATACGAATCCGGCGTGCACCGTGTGCAGCGCGTGCCCGAAACCGAAAGCGGCGGGCGCATCCACACCTCGGCGGCGACGGTGGCGGTACTGCCCGAGGCCGAGGATGTCGACATCCAGGTAGACGCCAATGACATCCGTATCGACACGATGCGCAGTTCCGGCGCGGGCGGGCAGCACGTGAACACCACTGACTCGGCGGTGCGGATCACCCATATTCCGACGGGCTTGGTGGTCACAAGTTCCGAGAAGTCCCAGCATCGCAACCGCGAGATCGCCATGCAGGTGCTGAAGACGCGGCTTTATGACCTCGAGCGGCAGCGGATCGACAGCGAACGTTCGGCCGACCGGGCCAGCCAGGTGGGGTCAGGGGATCGTTCGGAACGCATTCGCACCTATAATTTCCCACAGGGGCGGATGACGGATCACCGGATCAACCTGACGCTCTATAAACTGGATCAGGTGATGCAGGGGGATCTGGACGAAGTGATTGACGCTCTGACGGCGGATGATCAGGCCCGGTTGTTGGCCGAGATGGCGCAATGACGGGCCTGCAAACAGCAGCGCAGGCCATGGTGGCCGCAACCGCGCGCTTGAGGGCCGCGGGCGTGGATGACCCGGCGCGGGATGCGCGCCTGTTGTTGGCCCATGCCGCACGGATAGAGGCCAGCCGAGTGACGCTGATTGCCCCGGAAGAGTTGCAGCCCGAGATCGCTGAACGCTATGACCAGTTGGTTTCTTTGCGTGCCATTCGGGTGCCGGTGTCTCATCTGCTGGGCGAACGCGAGTTCTATGGGCGCAGGTTTCGTGTCAGCTCCGATGTTCTGGATCCACGCCCCGAGACTGAAACCCTGATCGAGGCCGCGCTGAGCGAACCCTTCGACCATGTTTTGGACCTCGGGGTCGGGTCTGGCTGTATTCTGGTCACACTGCTTGCGGAACGAACCAGCGCTTCGGGTCTTGGGGTCGACCTGAGTGAAGCCGCCTGTCTTCAGGCCAGCGCCAATGCCGTGCTCCACCAGGTGCAGGGACGAGCCGAGATTGCGCAGTCAAACTGGTTTGAAGGCATTGAAGGCCGGTTTGACCTGATTGTTTCCAACCCGCCGTATATTTCCGTAACCGAAATGGAGGACCTTTCGCCCGAAGTGCGGGAGCACGAGCCGCGCATGGCGCTGACCGATGAAGGGGACGGGCTGGGCGCGTATCGGCAGATTGCGGCCTCGGCCCCGGATTTTCTGTTGCCAGGCGGGCGGATACTTGTGGAAATTGGCCCGACACAGGCAAATCTGGTGTCTGCCTTGTTTGATGCGGCGGGTTTGGCGGATATTCGCGTAATCCCCGATCTGGACGGGCGTGACCGGGTTGTCGGCGCAAAGATGCCGGGTTGAAACTGTTGTCTGAGGCCAAAAAACGCTGCCCCGAGTAAAAAAGCGTGTGAAAATTCGAGATTCCTCTTGTCTGCACGGTCAGGACATGTTTACTCAGGATTAGTCGGCGAGGTTGACGCTGTTGCAGCGCACCCCTGACGCCAAGCCCAAAAAAGTCGACATCCCGTCACGGCAAACGCCTCAGAGCAGTGCAAAACACGGGTTGAGCGACAGCGCATTGATAAGGCTGACGTAAAGTAAAATGAGATCTTCCAAATCCCGCTCGCGGGCCAAGAACAACCGCAATCGTCCTTCCGGCGGTAACGTCGTAAACCGGGTATTTGACAGCTCGGGCCCTGAAGGCAAGGTGCGTGGCACGCCGCAGCAAATCATTGATAAGTACAATCAGCTGGCGCGTGACGCTCAGCTGTCAAACGACCGCGTTGCGGCGGAAAACTTCCAGCAGCACGCAGAACATTATCTGCGCATGCTGAGTGAGGCGCAGCGCGAGATTGAAGCGCGCCGCGAGGAGCAGGAGCGCCAGAACCGCGAACGCCAGGCCGAGCGTGACCGTGAGCGCGCCGAGCGCCAGGAACGTGAAGCGGCCCGGCAGGCTGATCCTGCCGAAGCCCCGCAGCCGGACGTAATGGATTTCGCCGCACCGGACGCTGCTCCGGAAAGCGGTCTGGTCGAGACACCGGAAAGCAAGGGGGCCGAAGCCCCGGCGCCGGAAAAGAAGGAAAAGCCTGCGCGCAAGCCGCGGGCGCGCAAGCCCAAACCGGCGCCAGTGGCTGAAGATGCGCCCAAAACGGATGGCGACGCACCGGAAGCGGCTGAATAAAGCCGGCATCAGAAACCGCAAAGCCCCGAGGTCAAGCCTCGGGGCTTTTTTTGATCAGGGTGTCTGGATTTCGCGCGCCAAGGCACAGAACGCTTCAAGCGGAACCTGCTCGGCCCGTTCAGTGGGCTGGATACCTGCGGCCTGCAAGCGATCCTCGATATCCGGGGCAACGCCTTTGAGCGAGGCCCGCAGCATTTTGCGGCGTTGATTGAAGGCGGAGGCCACCACACGCGACAGGGTCGCGGCGTCAGCAGGATAGCGCGGTTCGGGCAGGGCGGTCAGGTGGACCACCGCGCTGGAGACTTTGGGCGGAGGGGTGAAGGCGCCGGGGGGAAGGGACATGGCGATGCGCGCCTCGGCCCGCCATTGGGCAAGGATGGCGAGGCGGCCATACGCCTTGCTACCGGGCTGGGCCACGATGCGTTCGGCCACTTCGCGTTGGAACATCAGCGTCAGGCTCTGCCAGAAGGGGGGCCATTCAGGGGGTGTCAGCCAGCGCACAAGCAGTTCGGTGCCGACGTTGTATGGAAGGTTGGCTGCGATGCGGATTGGCGGGGTCAGATGTTCCAGCGGGTTGATCTCGAGCGCGTCACCATTGATGACCTCCAGCCTTCCGGGATAGGCGGCGGCGATATCGTTCAGGGCGGCAATGCAGCGGGTATCTTTTTCCACCGCCACGACCTTGCGTGCGCCTTCGGACAGGAGCCCTCGGGTGAGGCCGCCAGGACCGGGGCCGATTTCCAGTACGTCGCAGTCTGCAAGATCGCCAGCCTGACGGGCGATTTTGGCGGTCAGGTTGAGATCCAGCAGGAAGTTCTGACCCAGGGATTTGCGCGCCGAGAGTTGATGTGTGGCGATGACCTCGCGCAGAGGGGGGAGATTGTCGATTGCACTCATGATCCGATTACCGTGACGCAGGCCGCAGGGGCAGCGCCAGAAGTTTTTTGCCTCTGGCGGGGATATTTTCAGCCAGATGAAGGATCAAGAGCCTTGCGCCATGTGTTGGGCAAGCTTCAGAGCTTCGATCAGGCTGGTTGGATTGGCGATGCCTTTCCCGGCGATATCCAGTGCAGTGCCGTGATCTGGCGACGTGCGGATGAAGGGCAGGCCAAGGGTGACGTTCACACCCCGGTCGAAATCCAGTGTCTTGATCGGGATCAGGGCCTGATCATGATACATTGCGATCGCCGCGTCATAGCGGGCGCGGGCAGCGGCATGGAACAGTGTATCCGCAGGGTGCGGGCCCGTCAGGGTCGCATCTTCCGGGTTCAGATCGGCCAGCATTGGGGCGATCCAGTCAAGCTCCTCGCGGCCCATTTTGCCGCCTTCGCCGGCATGGGGGTTCAGGCCGGTTATGGCGATGCGGGGGTGTTGTATGCCGAACTGGTCGCGCAGACCGCGCGTGGTGATTTCGATTGTCTCGCGCAGCAGGTCCGGCGTCAGCGCGGCGGGAACCTGTGAAAGGGGAATGTGGATTGTTGCCGGGACAACCCGCAACTGGTCGCTGGCCAGCATCATGACAACCCGGCGGGTGCCCGACAGCGCGGCCAGAAACTCGGTATGGCCGGGATAGGTAAACCCGGCCCCGTCGATCAGGGCCTTCTTGTGAATGGGCGCGGTGCACAGAGCGGCCGCTGCCCCCTCTTTCACAAAGTCGACGCCGGTTTCGATGGCATCGATCACCGATGGGGCATTGGCCGGGTCTGGCTGACCGGGCATGTTCGCAGCAGGAAAGTTCAGTTGCAGCACGGGCAAGGCCTGATCACAGACTGCAACGGCATCCGAAGGGGTTTGGATTTTCACAACGGGGGTGCCAGCAGGCAGGTGGCTGGCATCGCCGATAAAGAAAAACGGGCAGGTTTGGCGCAGCTCTGCCCATGCTTTGGCCGCGATTTCAGGGCCGATCCCGGCCGGTTCACCGCAGCTGAGCGCAATCGGGCGTGTCATTCCTGAACAATGGTGGCGTCAGCCCGCAGCTGCTCTACCAGGCTGGCCGCAAAGGCCTGTAGCCGCTGTTGCGCCAGTGCATTCGCGACATCCGCCCGCGAGGTGTTTTCGCCCAGGTTGCGGGTGCGGTTGCACAGCATCAGGAACACCAGCGTCTGCCCGTTGTTGCGGGTCAGGTTTGTTGACACTTCGAAGCGATCCAGCTTGGCCAGTTCCACGGCGAAATCGCGTGGTACTTCTGATGGGCTGGCTTCGATACGGTCCAGGACTTCGACGGGTTGATCCTTGGCGATTCCGTACAAGTCGTCGCAGGTGTCGATCTCCTCCCTTAGGGCAGCAGCCTGTGCCAGAGCCTCGGCGCTGCGGCCGCCCGGCAGGTAATAGGCCGCATAGTCAAGTTTGGAGATAGCCGGCGCAGCGGTCGCCACCTCGCGCAATCCGCGCAATTGAAACAGGGCGACGGCGTTTGGCAGGCTGATGGGATCGGTGATCTCACCGTTCTGGAGCCCAAGAATAACCGGTTGCAAGGCAGGAGGCAGGTTGGAGATATTCAGCCAGTCCAGACGTCCGCCTTCGTTGCGGGTGGCCGCTCCGGAATATTGCGCCGCTGCGGCTGAAAACGCTTCGATAGTTTCAAGTCGCGAAATCTCTTCCGCCAGCAACTCAGTCTGTGCAACGGTTTGCGGGTTCACCGGGATGATGATCTCGGACAGCAGGACCTGAAGGCCGCCGCCACCGGTTTGTCCCAGCGCGCGATCAATCTCGTCTTCAGTCGGACGGGCCTGCGACAGGTAGCGCGAGCTGATATAGTCGCGCCAGGCCAGCTGATCTGCAACATAATCACGGACAGTTTCCGGGTCGACGCCTGCCTCACCCAAAAGTTGCAGGAACTGTTCGGTGGACAATTGCCCGCGCGACGCGAACTCGTCGATCCCCAGTTGTACGGCTTCCGGGGCAGCTTGCACGCCCGCTTCGCGCATGGCCTGCTTGCGCAATTTTTCTTCGATCAGGGCTTCCCTAACGTCAGCCTCATTGCCGCCGGGCAAACCCAAAACATTCAGGAATTGCAGGCGTTGTTCCAGCTCGTACCAGGTGACGATGTCCTGATTCACGCGGATCGCTGGCGAGAACAGGCTTTGGGCGCTGACCTGCGGCGCCGATAAAGCGAGGAAAACGGCGGCCAGTGCCGGCGTGACCGGTTTGTGCCAACCGGAACGGAGAAACCTGGAGAAACCTGATATCAACTGCATTTTCTCTTGTATGTGTTACCACCGCCTTCAAGGGCGTATCCTGTCAGCGATAGGGTAAAGCCGAATTCTGTCGAAGGCTCAATAGTGGATGTTGAAGTAAAGCGTCTGCTTACGGACATGTTAACCTGAACACATTCATTCTGGTATGTTACACCAAGCCCAAGCCGGATTGGCTCTGACTGGTTCAGATCATAGCGTGCCTCGGCATTGGTAAGCCAGTTCTGGTCGACCTGATAGCGGCCCAGAAGCCAGATTTCCGAAATTTCTTCCGCAATGTTTTCCGCCGGATCCGGTTCCTGCCAGATATAGCTTCCGGACAGGCCGGCAAATTCAGAAGCCCAGGCCCCGCGCAATTCAGCTTTGACGAAACTGAAATCGCTGTCGATCAGACCGCGCCCGCCAAGCGACCAACCGTTGGCCGTGGTGACTTGTCCCGCCACCAGCAAGTCGGACGTGGTGCCCTGCAACCCGGATGTCAGGGTGAAATTCGGGTCGGCATCCGCCCGAAACACCTGACCCACCGTTACGAGCGCCTGCTGTCCGTCTGCACCATAGCGCGCCCAGTTCAGGCCGATGACCCCTGTGGCACCGTCTTCGCGCTGATCTTCGGCAGGGAAACGGGACAGGGCCAGCAGGTTACCCTGATCGAATTCCTGAAACGTGCTTTCATCATCTGGCGCATCAGTGTCCGAGACATGGGTCCATCCCAACTGCGCGATCGGTTCCAGAAGCTGAACCGCGCCGGTTTTTTCGCGACGGGTCATCGGATAGCGAAGCGTCAACGCCGCGCGCGGGGTCGAGCGGGTCACATTGCTGGGAAAATTGCTGTCATGGCGAATATTGAACGTATCCACCGATGCGCCCAGCGTCGCGTCCGCGCGCAGCCCCGATGCAAATGTCCAGCTTCGCAACCATTCGGCATCAACAGTTGCCCTTGCTATGTCACGGCCAACGATATCGGCGTCGCTGGTGCGTTCATGTGCGTGGCCGATAAAAGCCAGCCGAACCTCGCCGCCAAGCGCGCCCGAAAAGAATCGCTTTTCATAGTTCAGGTCGAAGACGCGGGATGGGATTTCGTCCTGATTTTCACTTTCACGCAGAGTTTTGTAATGGATCAGGCTTGTTTTGAATGCGGTGTCTCGTTTGATCCGTTCCAGCGCTATCTCGCTGCGCAAACGGTCCAGATCCGGCAGCCCGTAGTCAACCAGATAGGCGTCGTCCGAGGTGGTTTGCAGATCGAATGTCAGCCGGAAATCATTCTTCAGGTTGAACCAACCGCCGGCGAACAGATAACCGCGATCCTGATCGGGCTGAACGTCATCTCGGGTATAGGCCCCTTCAAGCTGAATGCGCCCATTCACGAACGCCTGGCGATACCGATATCCCAGCGTCGTGGTCTTGGCCGACAGATACGGCGTCAAGGTCAGATCCTTGTGGTCCCCCAGCTTGAAGAAATAGGGAACCTGTACCCCCGTTCCCAGTTGCGAGGTGCTGCGGATCGATGGCACCAGAAAGCCGGTTGCGCGCTCTAATGTCGGATCTGGCAAGCGCAGATAGGGGAAATAGAATACCGGATAATCAAGCACCCGAAGCTGCGCGCCCTCAAAGTACAATTGCCGTTCCAACTGGTCATGGGTGACCTTGCGGGCCCGAATCTGCCAAAGCGGTGGCTTACCGTTGGTGCAGACATGGCAGGAAGTGGCCGAGACCTTGCTGAACTGCGTATAGCGACCCGCGGCCCGTTTCGCCTGAACCGAGGCAATCTGGATCTGCTGATCGAAAACCATCCGGGCACCAATCAACAGACCGTTCTGGATGCCGCTGTCCAGCTGTCCGGAATCGGCCAGAAGGGTCGACTGCCCCCCCTGATCAATGCGAATGGGCCCCTCCAGTGTCAGCTCACCCGTTTCCCGGTCATAGGTGACACGTTGGGCCGATAGCTTGGTATCGCCCTGAAAGGCTTCGACATTGCCTTCGGCCACCAGTTTTCTGTCGGGTGTGATAAAGACCTTGTCGGCAACCAGAAGGGCGGGTTCGGCCTGTGACTGCGCAGCTTGCGGGTCAGGCTCAGCCGAGGTGGTTTGCGCCGCCAGAACCGTCGGTGCCGACAAAGCGATTGCGCTGGTCAGCAGCAGGGAAATCATGTTCCGCATCAGCCGTCCTCCGCGTGAAGAAGCAGACCAAGGGACAGCAGGATGGCGGCGAAGGGCGGCGCCCAGGCCGCGATATAGATGGGCAATTGTCCGTTTTCCCCGAGGATTTGCGCAAAATTGCGGACGAAATAGATGGCAAAGCCAAGCAGTACGGCCGTCAGAACGGCAATTCCGGTACCGCCGAACCGAACGTGACGCATGGTGAATGCAGCCCCGATCAGCACCATGGAGACCAGAAAGAACGGCCTGGCCAGTTGCACCTGCAACCAGACTTCATATTGCTTGGTCGAAAACCCGGCTTCACGCAGATCCTTGATCAGTTGCGGCAGGTCAAAAACCGACACTGAATCCTGTTGCCCCAGCGTGTCCAGAATCCGCTGCCGCGTCAGCGAGGTTGGCAACTCCAGCCGTTCATGTTCCACCGAGCTGGTTTCGGGGTTCTGCCCATTCTGCAAATTCCAGATCTTGGCCCGGGACAAGACCCAGTTTTCGTCTTCCAGCACGGCCCTGTCGGCGACGATCTGCTGGGTGGGTTTGCCGTCGCGCGCGAAGGTGATGATGGTCACGCCGTCTAGGCCAAGAGCATCCCCGTTCGAGGTGCCCCGGGCGTGGATGACGGCCTGACCGTTTTCCGCCGACTGACGCAGCCAAAGGCCTTCGCTGCTGATCGAAAGCGCTGAACTGCCGTTGTTGCGATAGGAATCAGACAGGCGTTGGAATTCCTGGGATGTGGCCGCCGCGATGGGGTTCAGCAATGCCACTGCAAGCGCACCGATGATCAGGGCCAGAGCCGCTGGCGCAACCAGTGCGCGGATACCCGAGCGACCCGTGGCGCGGGTCACCACGAGTTCAGAGGTCCGTGCCAGCCCGACGAACAAGGCAATGGTGGACAGAATGACCAGCAGGGGCAGCATTTCACTGATGGCGGCCGGTGTGTTCAGAAGCGTCAGGTGCAGCAATTGGCCGAAGGACAGGTCGACTTGGTCAAATCGGCGGATCTGTTCGATCAGATCGATGAGAATCATCAAGGTCAGAAAAATACCGCCGATGACCAGAAAGCTCTGTAGAAAGCGGCGGGCGAAATAGCGGTCGAGGATCACAAGACTGCCCCCGCCAAGCCTTTTGCGCCGGAAAACGGGCCGAAATCGCGCATGCATGTCTTCCTGCGCGACGGCGTATGCCTGCCCTCTCGTGTCACGTCTTTCTCCCCCGAGCCTGCCGGTTATTTTTGCGGGACCTTACTGCAATTGAAACGCGGGGAAAACTGCTATCTGGTCAAGTCGGGCGGCGCGGGCTAGGTCTTGGGGAACAGAATTCGAGGAGTTTGCAATGAGCAGTCTGATACCGGTCCGCTTTCAGGAGTTTGACTTGGATGCGATGGCGCAGGCCGAAGGGCGGGTGGCCATCATCATTTCGTCGGACGGAAAAATGAACCCTGCGGCGCGCCGGGCCAATCGCCTGACGAAAGGCGCTGTGGCGCGGCTTGTCGAGAGTGAGAAATTCGGAAAGTCCAAGACCGGCGATGTTATCTCGATGGCCTGGCCGGCTGGGATGGCGGCCGAAGCGCTGGACGTCGTGGTGCTGCCGCGCCGCCCGGAAGCCGATGAGGCCCGCAAGGCTGGTGCCGCGTTGGTCAAATCAGCGGGTGGCAAGGACATGCTGGTGATGGTCGGCAATCAGGCGCAGACCGAAAACCTGGCCCTTGGCATGGTGCTGCGCAGTTATGATTTCAACGCGCACAAAACCAAGGACAGCGAAGGCAGCGGTTCGATTACGATAAGACATTCGAAACCCAAGGAAGCCGAAGCAGAGTTTGCACCGCTATACGCGATTGCCGACGGTGTGCGGATGACGCGTGATCTGACCAACGAACCTGCAAATGTTCTGACGACCACGGAATTTGCCGATCGTCTTGTCGAGATGCAGGAGCTGGGCCTGGAAGTCGAAGTTCTGGAAGAGGACAAGCTGGCTGAACTGGGCATGCGCACTTTGTTGAGCGTCGGGCAGGGCTCTGCCAGCCCGTCCAAAGTCGTCGTGATGCATTGGAATGGTGGCGACAAGGACGATGCGCCTTTGGCTCTGGTGGGCAAGGGCGTGGTTTTTGACACTGGTGGCATTTCGCTGAAACCGGCCGGTGGCATGGAAGACATGACCATGGACATGGGCGGCGCGGGCGTTGTCGCGGGCACGATGCGTGCGCTGGCCAAGCGCAAGGCCAAGGCCAATGTGGTGGGCCTTGTCGGGCTGGTCGAGAACATGCCTTCGGGCAATGCCACCCGTCCGGGCGATGTGGTCAAGTCGATGAAAGGCGACACGGTCGAGATCATCAACACCGATGCCGAAGGCCGTTTGGTTCTGTGCGACGTGATGTGGTATGCGCAGGAGCGGTTCAATCCGGTGGGCATGATCGATCTGGCCACCCTGACCGGAGCGATCATCATCGGGCTGGGTCATGAGAATGCAGGTGTGTTTTCCAACAATGACACATTCTGTGACGCCTTCTTGAAATCGGCCCGGGCCGAGGATGAAGGCGCGTGGCGGATGCCGTTGGGCGATGCCTATGACAAGCTGCTCAAATCGCGCATCGCCGACATGAAAAACGTCGGTGGCCGTCCGGCGGGCTCGATCACGGCGGCGCAGTTTCTGCAACGTTTCGTGAAAGAGGATACGCCCTGGATCCATCTGGATATCGCGGGTGTGGCCTCGGTGGCGTCCGAGACATCCTATGCGCCCAAAGGTGCTACGGGCTGGGGTGTGCGCGCGCTGAGCCGGTTCGTGCAGGACAATTTCGAGTAAGCGAATGGGTGCTGTCTATTTCTACCATCTGACCCGCCAGCCGCTGGAGCACACCTTGCCTGTGCTGCTGGACAAGGCGCGACAGGCCGGGTGGAAGATTGCCGTGCGAGGCACCGATCCCGCACGGATGGACTGGCTGGATGAAAAGCTGTGGCTGGGCCCCGAGGACGGGTTCCTGCCGCATGGTCGCGAAGGCGGCCCGCATGACGCCGAGCAGCCGATCCTTCTGACCACCAGCGCCGAGGCCCCCAACGGCGCGGTGTGTGTCATGGCGGTGGACGGCGCGTCGATCGAACCCGAAGAAGTGTCGGTTCTGGAGCGGGTTTGCATTCTGTTCGACGGCAATGACGACATGGCCGTGCAGCACGCGCGCGGGCAGTGGAAGGCGCTGACCGGCGCCGGATGCGCCGCGCAATACTGGTCGGAGGAGTCCGGGCGGTGGGAAAAGAAGGCCGAAGCCTGACGGGCTGTGCCATTTATCAGGAGATTTGAGGATGCAGATGAAGCCTCTGGGCCGCACCGGGATTGTCGTGAGCGATCTTTGCCTCGGGACGATGACGTTCGGGACGCAGACCTCGGAATCGGATGCGCACCGGCAGATGGACATGGCGCTGGACGCGGGGATCAACTTTGTGGATGCCGCCGAGATGTATCCGGTGAATCCTGTCGCCAAAGAGACAATTGGTCGTACTGAAGAAATTCTTGGAAACTGGAACGCCGCAAATTCGTCGCGCCGGGCGGATTTCGTATTGGCGACCAAGCATTCGGGTGAGGGGTTGTCATATGTTCGCGACGGTGCGCCGATCACGGCCAAGACCATTCCTGAGGCCATCGAAGGGTCTTTGCGGCGTTTGCAGACGGATTACATCGATCTCTACCAGTTCCACTGGCCCAATCGCGGCAGCTATATGTTCCGTCAAAACTGGGATTATGCGCCTTCGGGCCACAATACTGCGGACGTTCTGGAAAATATGCAGGAGTGTCTGGGGGCCTTGCAGGTTCAGGTGGACAAAGGCAACATCTGCGCTTTTGGTCTGTCGAATGAAAGCGCATGGGGTACGGCGCAGTGGCTGAGACTGGCCGAACAGACGGGCACACCGCGAGCGGCGTCCGTGCAGAATGAGTATTCGTTGCTGTGCCGTCTGTTCGATACCGACATGGCCGAGCTGAGCGTACATGAAGATGTCGGCCTGATGGCGTTTTCACCCCTGGGCACCGGGCTGCTGACCGGGAAATATCAGGGCGGGGCCGTGCCGGACGGCTCTCGTATGTCGCTTTCGCCTCAATTGGGCGGGCGCAAGTCTGACCGGGTTTTTGATGCGGTCGCGGCCTATATGGATGTTGCCGCGCGACATGGCCTGGATCCGACCCATATGGCGCTGGCCTGGTGCCGCTCGCGACCATTCATGATGTCGGCGATTTTTGGCGCGACCACGGTCGCGCAGCTTGAACACGTATTGGCCGGTGCGGATTTGACGTTGTCAAACGAGGTGCTGGCCGAGTTGGACGCTGTCCACAAGGCGCACCCGATGCCGTACTGAGGCGAGGGGGCTCTGCCCCCGGCACGCTGCGCGTGCCTCCCCCGGGATATTTCTGGCCAGATGAAGTTGGATCCGGTCAGTGATGGGTGGGGTGCGCGCGCTCTTGCCTGAGGTCGCGTGCCGATTGACCGTGGGCGGTGCGGAAAGCGCGGGCAAAGCTGGATTGCGAGGAAAAACCGGTGGCCAGCGCGACATCCATCAGTGGAAGGTCGGTGTCGGTGACCAGACGGCGGGCCTCGGCCAGGCGCAGTTGCAGATAGTGATCCTGCGGCGTGGTGTTCAGGCGAAGGCGGAACTGTTGTTGCAGGGTGCGCGGGCTGGTGCCCAGCTGGTCAGCGATATGGGCCAGTGGCAGGGGGTCATCCAGGGATGCCTGCATCAGCGAATTCGCCTTTGACGTCAGCGCGGTGTGGCGGTGTGGTGCGCCGGTGCGGCTTTGCGGTGTGCCCGGATCCGGCGCGCCATCATAGAGGAACAGGCCCGAGACACGGGATGCGAAACCCGCGCCATGACGGGCGGCGATGATGTGCAGCATCATCTCGACAGCGGGAATCGCGCCGCCAGAGGTCAGGCGACCGTCCGAGACAGTAAAGCGGTCGGGGCGCACGTCGACGTCGGGGAAGCGGGAAGCGAAATTTTGCAGGTCTTCCCAGTGGGTCGTCGCAGGGTGACCGTCCAGCAGCCCTGCCTCGGCCAGCAGCCAGGGGCCGCCGTCAATCCCGGCCATCGTCGCCCCGGTACCGGCAATGCGGCGCAGCCCGGCCAGCAGGCTGGGAGTGGCGTGGCGGGCCAGTTGGAAGCCCGCGACGACAATCATAAGGTCGCAGCCTTGCAGGCGAGAGAGCGGGATGCCGGGCACTTGCAGGGCGCTTGTCAGCATCGCGGGTTCGGCTTTGGCGGTCACATAATCCCAGTCAAAGGCGGGCCGGTCCGCCAGACGGTTGGCAGCGCGCATCGGATCGACCGCCGAGGCGAAGCTGAGCGTGTTGCATTCATCCAGCACCAGAACGGCGGTTTTCAGGGCCCGATGTTCGGGTTGCAGTATGTTTTTTGCGGATTGCATCAAGTTCGATTCGCATTCTGCCAAGTGGTTTTCCCAAAGCTGCGCCAGAGTCGGGGCAGAACGCAAATCGGAATCCGGGGAGAAGCCTGGGGAAAACCCAAGGCAAAACCGGGTATAACTTGGGGAAAACGCCATGCCTCTGGAAATGAACCGCGAAGTCTTCATCACCTGCGCCGTGACCGGCTCGGGCGGGACACAGGATCGCAGCCCTCATGTGCCACGTTCACCGAAGCAAATTGCCGACAGTGCGATTGCCGCCGCGAAGGCAGGTGCGGCCGTGGTGCACTGCCATGTGCGCGACCCCGAAACAGGCGCCCCGTCGCGCGATCTGGCGCTGTATCGTGAGGTGACCGATCGGATTCGGGATGCCGAGGTGGACGCAGTGCTGAACCTTACGGCTGGCATGGGCGGAGACATGGTGTTCGGCGGCATCGAAAACCCGCTGCCACTGGCCCAGGCAGGAACAGATCTGGTTGGCGCGACCGAGCGTGTGGCGCATGTGGCCGAATGTCTGCCCGAAATCTGCACGCTGGATTGCGGCACGATGAACTTTGCCGAGGCGGATTACGTCATGACCAACACGCCCGGCGCGTTGCGGGCTATGGGGCAGATGATGACCGATTTGGGCGTGAAACCCGAGATCGAGGCCTTTGACACCGGCCATCTGTGGTTTGCCAAGCAACTGGTGAAAGAGGGAATTCTAGAACCCAACGCCCTGGTTCAACTGTGCATGGGCGTGCCGTGGGGCGCGCCGGATGATCTGAACACCTTCATGGCGATGGTAAACAACGTGCCCGATGACTGGACCTTCAGCGCGTTCTCGCTGGGGCGGCATCAGATGGCCTATGTGGCGGCCTCGGTGCTGGCGGGCGGCAATGTGCGCGTGGGACTCGAAGACAACCTGTGGCTGGACAAGGGTGTGCTGGCCGAAAACTGGCAATTGGTCGAACGCGCAGGCACCATCATCGAGAACATGGGCGCGCGGGTGATCGGGCCGCAGGAAGTGCGTGAGAAGCTGGGGCTGGTCAAACGGGCGCCCAAAGGTTGACCTGTTTGCGTCCCTTGCCATGACCGGTAAGTGCAGGGGTGCCAGCAAAAGGAAGTGAGCAATGCGATCGGTGCTTGTAATCTGCGCGACGGTTCTGGCCGTATGTCTGCCCCGGGTCGGGGTGGCACAGACCGCGGAAGACCCTTTGGCCCGCAAGGACTGCGAAGCCAAAGGGGGAAGCTATGAGAAGGGCGGGCGGATACGGCAGTTTATCTGCTTTGAACCTTTGCCCGACGCTGGAAGCTCCTGTGAAAAAGCCTCTGACTGCGCAGGGTTCTGCCTGTCGGACACCAAACAATGCAGCGCGGTGACACCGCAATTCGGATGCATTCCGCATTTGGATGAGGCGGGGCGCGCGCAGGTAATCTGTATCGATTAGAGGACAGCATGACAAAGACGGCAGCAATTATCGGGGGCGGTGTCATCGGCGGCGGATGGGCCGCACGGTTCCTGCTCAATGGCTGGGACGTTCGGGTGTTCGACCCGGACCCTGAAGCAGAACGCAAAATAGGCGAAGTGCTGGACAATGCGCGGCGATCCCTGCCGGGGCTGAGTGACGTTCCATTACCGGCCGAGGGCGCGCTGAGCTTTCATGGTGACATGGCCGACGCCGTACAGGGCGCGACGTGGATCCAGGAAAGCGTGCCAGAGCGGCTGGACTTGAAGCTGAAGGTTTACAAGGGCTTGCAAGAGGACTGTGATCCAGATGCGATCATCGGGTCATCGACCAGCGGGTTCAAACCATCCGAGCTTCAGGACGGTGCTTTGCGGCCCGAACAGATCGTCGTGACGCACCCGTTCAACCCAGTCTATCTGCTGCCGCTGATCGAGCTGGTGCCGACCGACAAAAACCCACCGGAGATGATTGAACGGGCCAGGGAATTGCTGACCTCGGTTGGTTTCTTTCCGCTGCATGTCAAGAAAGAGATCGACGCGCATATCGCCGACCGCTTTCTGGAAGCCGTCTGGCGCGAGGCGCTCTGGCTGGTCAAGGATGGCATTGCCACCACCGAAGAAATCGACGAGGCGATCCGAATGGGCTTTGGCATCCGCTGGGCACAGATGGGATTGTTCGAAACCTACCGCGTGGCCGGAGGTGAAGCGGGAATGCGGCACTTCATGGCTCAGTTCGGGCCAGCCTTGAAATGGCCCTGGACCAAACTGATGGACGTGCCGGAATTCACCGATGAACTGGTCGACCTGATCGCCGATCAGTCAGACGCGCAATCCGGAATGCATTCAATCCGGGAACTGGAACGCATTCGCGACAACAATCTTGTTGGCATGATGCGGGCCCTCAAGGCGCAGAATTATGGTGCGGGGGCGGTGCTGAACCAGCATGATGCGCTGTTGAAACCGGGTGCCCTGCCGTCGCTGGATCAGGCGGATCTGAGCCAGCCGATCCTGACCCTGTCCCGCGCCGTTCCATTGGACTGGACGGATTACAACGGCCACATGAACGAAGCCAAGTATCTGGAAGCCTTTGCGGCCGCCACGGACCGTTTCATGGAGATCATCGGTTGCGATATGGAGTATATCGCGTCGGGTGGCAGCTATTTCACTGCCGAGAACCACATCCGTTACATCGACGAGGTCCATGCAGGGGCGAAGATCGACGTGCGCACGCAGATGCTGTTGGGGCAGGGCAAGAAGCTGCATGTCTTTCACAGCATGTATGAAGGCGACAAGCTGTTGGCCACGGGCGAGAGCTTTCTGCTGCACGTCAGCCTTGAAACCCGCCGTCCCAGCCCGCCGTCGCCCAGGATCGAAGCCGCGATGGCGCGGATTGCCGAGGCACAGGCCGGTTTGCCTTATCCTGAAGGGGCGGGTGCTGCCATTCGGACGCCATCGTGACCCGGCGCGTATTGGTAACGGCTGGGGCATCGGGTGTCGGTCATGCCATGGCCGCGGCGTTTGACGCTGCTGGCTATGATGTCTGGGTGACGGATATTGACCAGTCAGCCCTGGATATCTTGCCCGACCATTGGGTGGTGCGCAGGGCTGATGTGACAAATGAGGCCGACATGAGAGCGGTGTTTCAGGCTGTCGGGGCCGCAGGCGGGCTGGATGTTCTGTGCGCAAATGCCGGAATCGCCGGGCCGACCAGCGCGATCGAGGATATCGATCTGGATGCATGGCGCGCCTGCGTCGCGGTCAATCTGGACGGGGCCTTTTTGGCCGCCAAGCACGCAGCCCCTATGATGAAGTCGGCGCGGGCGGGCAGCATCATTCTGACCTCTTCGACCGCCGGTCAGTACGGCTATCCGTTCCGAGCGCCTTATGCCTCGGCCAAATGGGCGGTCATAGGGTTGATGAAAACGCTGGCGATGGAACTTGGGCCACTGGGCATTCGCGCAAACGCCATTTGCCCGGGTGCCGTGGAGGGCCCGCGCATGGAAGGTGTCTTGGCCCGAGAGGCAGCCGCCAAAGGCATGACCCGCGATGAGGTCTATCAGGGCTATGCCTCGGGCACCTCTATGGGGCGCTTCGTGGAAGCGCAGGATATCGCCAATATGGCCGTCTTTCTGGCTTCGGACGCAGCGCGGCTGGTGTCTGGGCAGGTGATTGCGGTGGATGGGCACACGGTCAATCCCGACCCAAAACTGTAGGTCAGCCCTGATTTGGTCCTCGGATCTGGCGGATGGTCTGACGGACCGCCTGCCAATCCTGCGCCTCTTTCTGGTTTCCGGCGGCTTCGCATTCACGCATTTTCTGCGCGGCTTCCGCCTCGGCCCGGTCTCCGTGCGCGGCATACAGCGCGCGCGCGTATTGAGCGGTTTGAATTGCGTCCATTCCTGTGGTCCTCCGTTTGTGATCGGAATGCCCGTTGGTTCGCGCCAAGGGACGATAGCACAGGTTTTGCGCCGCTGCATCAATTCTTGCCGGATACAGCCGTTCTGAGTTGTCGCAAGTGGTCCGGGAAGTCGCGGGCGGCCACATCGGCCTCGCGCACAAGTGTGTCGAAGTGCCGTGAAAACGTCTCGATCCGGTCCCGGTCTCGGAACGCCATATAGTGACTGCCTGCATAAAAAACGCACAGCAGCGGCCCGAAAATCGTTACAGGGGCTGAATAAAGCCGTTTGGCATCGAACAGATAGACACGCATTCGGGGATAAAGCTGTTCACACAGCTCCAGCAGATGATCGATCTGCTCCTGACGAATTTCCGGGCAAAGGCCATGGTAATATCCCGTGCCGCTTGCAAAGCTTTCAATCTCGAACAATGGCATTGCAATTTCGTAATCAGACTGCGCACTGCGCATCCAGGCCAACCTGTCTTCGGACGCACCGATGGCCTGATCCGCCGTGCGCCCCAGATGGGGGGCATATTCCCACTCCAGCACCGCGCGCGTCTTGAGCATGTCGGGCAGGGTGGCGGGAACATAGCGGATCTTGTACCCGGCGGCTTCTTTGTGCCAGTCGAAAATCCGCTCATCGACCAGGGCGCGGGGCGCTTCGGTAATGGACAGGGAACTGGCCAGAATCTCTGCCGCGCTTTCCGGCCTGTCGGACAGGCCCAGCAACCAGTCGGCCGAAACGCCCAGTGCCGCGGCGCAGCCACCCACAACATGCGCATTGGGAAGACGCGCGCCATGATCGGTCAACAACTGAGATACGGTTGATCGGTCCACGCCGATATGGCGCGCAAGCGCGCTTTGGCTGACGTGACGGTCCTCCATCGCGCGGGCAAGGCGTAGGCGGAATTGAGCGGCGCGGTCGCGTTTGTCGATATTTTCCTGCATAAGATGAAAAATATCACAAGTGATGAGTTTTGTTAATCATATACAGAATTTTCAGCACGCGCACTGAACGGTAACCCCTTTGTAAAAGCAAAAAGAATGGGGTTCGAAATGGAAACGCGGCGAAGATCTGTCGTGAAAGCAATCGTGTGGAATGTCATGGGGCTGGCGACCATGACGCTGGTGGGCCTGATCGCCACAGGCTCGGCCGCCGTCGGCGGGGCATTGGCGCTGGTGAATACCGCCATCGGCCTGACGCTTTACATTGTCTATGAAAGAATTTGGGCCGGAGTTTCGTGGGGGCGCAATGGCTGAGCCCTCGACACCCAAGTCGCCCGAATGGGGTACATTTGCCCTGATCGTCGGCTGCTATGCCGCATGGCTGGTCGGGCTGTTCTGGTTGGCGGATGTTTCGCTGTGGTTGACGGCGCTGGTTTTGGGCTTTGTTGCCGCCCTGCATTCGTCTTTGACACACGAAGCCCTGCATGGGCACCCGTTCCGAGCCAAATGGCTGAATGAGGCGCTGATGGCGCTGCCGCTGACCTTGGCCATTCCGTATAACCGTTTTCGCGATCTGCATTTGGCGCATCATCAGGATGCCACTTTGACCGACCCGTATGACGACCCCGAATCCAACTATCTGGATCCCAAGGTTTGGGCGGACCTGCCGCGCGGCGTGCAGGCTGTGCTGGCCCTGAACAACACGCTTCTGGGGCGGATGGTTCTGGGTCCGGCCATTGGGCAGGTGCTGTTTCTGCGCGACGAATGGCGGGGGCTGCGGCGCGGCGACAGGGCGATCCTGCTGGCCTGGACTTTGCACATCCCCGGCGCGGTTGCGGTGCTGTGGATCGTTGCACAATCGGCCATGCCGATCTGGGCCTATCTGATTTCGGCCTATATCGGGCTGGCGTTGCTGAAGATCCGCACGTTTCTGGAACACCGCGCGCACGAGAAGTCCCGCGCGCGGACCGTTATTATCGAAGACAGCGGGCCGTTGGCGTTTCTGTTTCTGAACAACAACCTGCATGTTGTACATCATATGAATCCCGCCGCGCCATGGTATCGGCTGCCGTCGTTGTATCGGGATGGCAAAGACAGGTATCTGGCCTGCAATGAGGCGTATGTTTACCGCTCTTATGCACAGATCTTCCGGCAGTACCTTCTACGCGCCAAGGACCCGGTGCCGCATCCGCTCTGGCCAAAGTCTTGATTTGACGACACAACAGGTGACATGAGTCTCTGGATCCCTGTCACCATCGCCGCCGCCAGTTTTCAGACTGTGCGGTTCATGCTGCAAAAATCCTTGAGCAGCGTGAAACTGTCCGCCGCCGGCGCGACCTTTGCGCGATTTGCGTATTCCATGCCGCTGGCCGTTGCCGGGCTGTTTGTGGCGATGCTGACAACGGGCGCCAGCTTGCCTCTGATTGGCGGAGTGTTCTGGCTGTACGCTGTCATCGGAGGCACGGCGCAAATCCTGGCGACGATCTGTGTTGTGGCGTTGTTCAAACAACGAAACTTTGCGGTCGGGATCACCTTCAAGAAAACCGAAGTCATTCAGACCGCGATCGTCGGCTTTCTGGTTTTGGGCGACAGCGTTTCCAGCGGCGCGCTGGTTGCGATCTTGTTGGGGTTGATGGCGGTGCTTTTGCTGTCGAAAACCCCCGGAGGAGGCGGCGCCTGGTGGCGGCATCTGACCAACCGCGCGTCCCAATTGGGGCTTGGATCAGGGGTTTTGTTTGCGTTCTCCGCCGTCAGCTATCGCGGGGCCTCGTTGCAATTGGGTGATGTCGACGCCTGGTTCCGGGCATTGATCACCCTGGCCGCCGTCGTGACGTTTCAGTTCGTCAGCATGGGCCTGTGGCTGTTGTGGCGCGACCGGGCCGAACTGCGCGCGGTGTGGCAGACCCGATCCACCGGCGTGTTTGTCGGCCTGACCAGTCTGGGCGGTTCGTTTTGTTGGTTCTGGGCCTTCACCCTGCAAAACGCAGCCTATGTCAAAGCGCTGGGGCAGGTAGAGCTGATCTTCAGCCTGATGGCCTCGATCCTGTTTTTCCGCGAGACGATCACCCGGCGAGAAATCGCCGGGATGTTGCTGTTGGGTGTCTCGATACTGGCCATGGTGCTGGCGATTTAGCCGGCACGACGCTCGTCAAAGCTCAGGGCAATAAAGCTGGGCAGGTGATCGCCCATACCCACCACGGCCCGGCCATTGTCTTCCTTGCGCCCACGGCCACGCCCTTTGGGCTCTCGCTCTTTCCGGGTGTCTTTCCTGGCTTCGAAGTCCCGGGCTTTTTTCTCGGGCTTCGGCTTTTCAGGCTTGGGCTCTTCCTTGACCGGATTGTCGATGCGCGGGATGTCCTTCTGGATCAGCTTTTCGATCGCAGCCAGGGCTTTTTCATCGCGGACCGAGCAGATCGTGATGGCCTTGCCTTCGCGCCCGGCGCGACCGGTGCGGCCGATACGGTGCACGTAATCCTCGGGGTGGCCGGGGACGTCGAAATTGAACACGTGGCTGACGGCTGGAACATCCAGACCGCGCGCAGCGACGTCGGACGCAACCAGCAGACGCAATGATCCGTCGCGGAACCCGTCCAGCGTCTTCATCCGTTGCGATTGGTCCAGATCGCCATGGATCGCGGCAGCGTCATAGCCGTATTTCTTCAGCGATTTCGCACAGATATCGACATCTGTCTTGCGGTTGCAGAAGATGATTGCATTGGTGCACTTTTCGCCCTCTGCGTCGATCAAGGCGCGCAGCACGTTGCGTTTCTGGCTTGCTTCACGGTCCCGACGGCCGCCTTTGAACATGACAACGCCCTGTTCGATCGTCTCGGATGCAGTCGCTTGCCGGGCGACTTCAACCCGGGCAGGGGCGGACAGGAAAGTATCCGTGATGCGCTCGATCTCGGAAGCCATGGTCGCCGAGAAGAACAATGTCTGCCGCGTGAACGGCGTCAGCGAGAAGATGCGTTCGATATCAGGAATAAAGCCCATATCCAGCATCCGGTCGGCTTCGTCCACCACCATGATCTGAACACCGGTCAGCAGCAGCTTGCCACGTTCGAAATGGTCCAGCAGGCGGCCCGGAGTTGCGATCAGAACGTCGACGCCGCGGTCGATCAGCGCCTCTTGCTCTTTGAAGCTGACACCGCCGATCAACAACGCCTTGGTCAGTTTCAGGTGCTTTGTATAGGTGTCGAAATTCTCGGCCACCTGAGCAGCCAGTTCCCGCGTCGGACACAGGACCAGCGAGCGCGGCATGCGCGCGCGGGCGCGGCCACGGGCCAGCAGGGTGATCATCGGCAGTGTGAAGCTGGCGGTCTTGCCAGTGCCGGTCTGGGCAATCCCCAAGACATCACGGCCTTCCAGAGCGGGCGGAATCGCGCCTTCCTGGATCGGAGTGGGGGATTCGTATCCGGCCTCTTCAATGGCTTTGAGGACCTTCGGGTTCAGGTTCAGTTCGTTGAATTTTGTCATGTATGTCCGGTTTTTGCGGACACTTGACCAGGCCCGCGCGTCAAAGATGTGCCGGGCCCGGATGGCCATGCGCGTAATGCGACATTTCGGCTTGTACGCGGACATAACAAAAACGTTGATCGGGGTCAAATGAAGAGAATTTCACCTGTCCCTGCCTGTTGTCTGCGGTGAATTTCAGCAACAATTCAGCAACTTCCGGGAAAGTGTTTCTGTAGTTTTTCGTCCAGGTTCAAAGGGCGGTGGCGCAGCAGGCCGTGGCGTTCCAGGTTGGCGCGCACCTCTGCGTCCGCGCCGCTCATTTCATTGTAGAACGCGCGCAGCCCGTCCATGCCCTGTTCGGCCTCGATCCAGTTGAGCAGTTCATTCTTGTTCAGCCCGCCCTGTTCGCGCGGAACATTCGGAGCCATGCCGGCCTGATACGAGCCACGATCCATGCGGAACTGGTAATGTGCTATCCAGTGGTTCCAGTCCGGCGCATGACGATGGCACAGATCGATCTGGGCAAGCTCGAATTTGCAGGGCAGCAGCACCTTGTTCTGAAACAGGTTGTGGATGCGGATGCTTAGGTTTTTCAAGCCGGTGCGCACGAACAGCTTTCCCTGAACGTGACTCAGGAAACCGCCCATGACGAAGGCGCCGTAATTCGGGTAAATGGTCTCGACCAGCGCTTCGCGGTTCGGGCCACGCGGGATATGAGCTTTGTACAGGTCATCGCCCCCGGCCAAGGCCTCCAACGGGCGGACACGCACCACGGGAACCGTGTCTGGAACATCGCGCAGAACATCAGAAATGGGGGCCGCCGGCCAAAGAAACTCATCCACATCGATATGTGTCAACCAATCCAGCCGGGTGTTTCGATAGGCAAAAGTGGCGTGAACCGACTGGCGCACCTGATGCTTTTCCGGTCGTGCGCGTCCGCGTTTTTCCCAAAAGGCGTCATCACAGTTACGGACCCGGACCTTGGGATGCATTCTCAGGGCCCTGAACGTGCGGCGGTTGGGTTCGTCCATGTAGATATACATGAAATCCGCCCCCAGTTCGAGGTGATGGGCCACGAACCGAAGGACGTCTTCGGTTGGTCCCCGGACCATGGACACAATGCCCCAGGTGGTCATTTGTGCGGTGCGCGGGCGTCGCGCATGCGTTTCAGGCGTCGAAAAAGTCCACCTGGGTCCTTGTTCAATTGGATCATCAGGTGATCCACCAGCGGCGCAATCGTGGGATCATTCATCGCCTTGGTCCAGATCGGAGCGATGAGATTGACGTCAAGCCCGCCTTTTTCAAAGGAAAAGCCTTTCATCTGATAGGGCAGCGGGACGTGGTTCCTGTCCTTGAACTGAAACGGCGTTTCCGGGGCCAGCCCCGAGAAGAGCCGCTCGAACTCATACAGCTTCATCATGCTGAAGAACACGCGCAAGGCATGTCCGACCTCGCGCTGTGTCGGCGTTTGACCGTGATCCGCAAAAGTCTGAACAGACGACACCAGCCAACGCAGGTCGAGGGCGGAAAGAAGATGGTCGGATTGTTCGTCCCACAACCGGCAGAACAGCGCAGGGGCCTGACGCGGAAAGGAGCGTTTTCTGAGGTTCGAGATCAGCTGGGCGTTCAGGAAGGCAAGCTCTGATTTCCCGACGAATTCCCGCGCGATCTGAACGTGTTTGCGATCCCAGGTGGTGTTGCGCCCGGGCGGCAATTCGGTGGCGCTGTCGGGCACGATGCGTTTTGCCAGATCATCCAGATCGACGTCAGGCCCGGGCAGGGTCAGGGTGCCGAACTGAAACGGGCTGCGCCGGTTCTCATAGCTGTCCAGCATGTCGGGCAGGCCACCGGGATAGGTCAGTTCGTCGTCACTCATGCCGGCAGGATTGCACAGCCAAACCTGCCTGTGCAATCAGACAGTTGCCTCAGGTCATCATCTCTTTTGTCGCAGTCAGGTTCAGCGCGGGATAGTCACGGATCACCCGGTCGATATCCCATTGCAGGCGGGTCAGATAGACAATGTCGCCGTCATGGTCATGGGCGATGTGCTGTTTGTTGGCATTCACGAATTTTTCGACTTCGGCCTTGTCACCGCTGACCCAACGCGCCGAGGTGAACTGCGAGGCCTCGAACCGCACCGGCAGGCCATATTCCATCTCGATCCGGCTGGCGAGCACTTCGAACTGCAACGCGCCCACGACCCCCACGATAAAGCCCGAACCGATCGAAGGCTTGAACACCTTGGCCGCACCTTCCTCGGCGAACTGCATCAGGGCTTTTTCCAGATGCTTGGCCTTCATCGGATCGCCGGCGCGGACGCCTTGCAGCAGTTCCGGCGCAAACGACGGGATGCCGGTCACCCGCAGCGCTTCGCCTTCGGTCAGCGTGTCGCCGATGCGCAGTTGCCCGTGGTTGGGAATGCCGATGATATCTCCGGCCCAGGCCTCTTCCGCCAGTTCGCGGTCAGAGGCCAGGAACAGAACCGGGTTCGAGATCGCCATCGGTTTCTTGCTGCGCACATGGGTCAGCTTCATGCCGCGCTTGAAGTGGCCGCTGGCCATGCGGACAAAGGCCACCCGGTCGCGGTGCTTGGGGTCCATGTTGGCCTGAACCTTGAACACAAACCCTGCGACTTTCTTTTCATCCGGGGATATCTGGCGCGGTTCGGCGGATTGAACCTGTGGCTGCGGGCCATAGGCGCCGATGCCTTCCATCAGTTCCTTGACGCCGAACGAGTTGATCGCTGAACCGAACCAGATCGGGGTCATGTGGCCTTCCAGCACCGCCTGCGGGTCAAGTGCGGGCAGCAGCTCGCGGGCCATCTCGACCTCTTCCAGCAGTTTGTCCAGCAGATGCTCGGGCACGTGTTCGGCCAGTTTGGGGTCGTCCAGCCCGTTGATCTCGATGCTTTCGGCCACCTTGTTGCGGTCGGCGCGGTCCATCAGTTCCAGCCGGTCGCGCAGCATGTCATAGCAGCCGATGAAGTCGCGCCCCACGCCGATGGGCCAGGCGGCGGGCGTGACGTCGATGGCCAACATTTCCTGAATTTCGTCGATGATCTCGAACGTGTCGCGGCTTTCGCGGTCCATCTTGTTACAGAAGGTCAGGATCGGCAGATCGCGCAGGCGGCAGACCTCGAACAGTTTCTGTGTCTGGCTTTCCACACCTTTCGCGCCGTCGATCACCATGACGGCCGCGTCCACGGCTGTCAGCGTGCGATAGGTGTCTTCCGAGAAATCGCTGTGGCCGGGTGTATCCACCAGGTTGAACCGGAAGTTCCCATAGTCGAACGACATCGCCGAGGCCGAGACCGAGATGCCGCGATCCTTTTCCATCTGCATGAAGTCCGACCGGGTCCGCCGCGCCTCGCCCTTGGCACGCACCTGACCGGCCATCTGGATCGCGCCCCCGTACAGCAGGAACTTTTCCGTCAGCGTAGTCTTTCCCGCATCAGGGTGCGAGATGATGGCGAATGTCCGGCGCCGGGCGATCTCGGGCGGCAGGGTGGGTTGGTTCGAGGTATCAAGCATGAGCGCGCGTATATGCGGGGAATCCTGCCGAAGCAAGACAAAGGGTCTGGTACGAATCATGGGTCTGTGGCAAAAAGAACATATAGTGAACAAATGATGGAGTGGATCAATGAATTTGAAAGAGATTGCCGATGAACTCGTGGCTGGTTGCCGGGAAGACCGGGCCAAAGAAAACCTGTCCAAGCTGTATGCGCCGGATGCGGTGTCGGTCGAAGGGCAGGATTTTCAGGGAATGGGTCGGGAAACCAAAGGAATCGACGCCATCCGTGGCAAGCATGAGTGGTGGGAAAGCGCGCATGAAGTGTCTGGTGCGTCTGTCAGCGATCCGCTTCCTCATGGCGACGACCGTTTTGCCGTGATTTTCGAAGTGCAGGGTACCGTGAAGGAAACCGGCGAAGCGTTCGATATGCGCGAAGTGGGTGTTTATCACGTCGCCGACGGCAAGATCATCCGGGAAGAGTTCTTCTATTGATCGATGATCCGCTTCTGGTCTTCCCTGTCTGGCCGGTGCTAGACATGCGGCGATGACTGACAGGGAGGATCCGATGGATCTGGGAATTCAAGGAAAACGCGCGCTGGTCTGTGCCAGCAGCAAAGGCTTGGGTCTTGGCTGCGCCGAGGCGCTTGCCGCGGCTGGCGTGAATCTGGTGATGAACGCACGCGGCCCCGAGGTGTTGGAGGCTGAAGCCGCACGCCTGCGGTCAGAGCACGGCGTTGAGGTGCAGACCGTGGCCTGCGACGTGACCACGCCCGACGGTCAGGCGCAGGTGATCGAGGCCGCGCAGGGCGTTGATATACTTGTGACAAATGCCGGCGGACCGCCGCCCGGATCGTGGTCGGACTGGGAGCGTGATGATTTCATCAAGGCGCTGGATGCCAACATGTTGACGCCGATTGCATTTATGAAGGCCCTGCTTCCCGGAATGATGGAAAAGGGTTGGGGCCGGGTGGTGAATATCACCTCGCAATCCGTGCGTGCGCCAATTGCGGTTCTGGGCCTGTCAAACGCGGCGCGTACAGGTCTGACGGGCTATGTGGCCGGAACCTCGCGTCAGGTGGCGCTACACGGGGTGACCATCAACAACCTGCTTCCGGGCATCCATGCCACGGACCGAGCGGATTCTCTGGACAGCGGTGTGGCGGCGCAACAGGGTATTTCAATTGACGAAGCGCGTTCCAACCGAGCGGCGACGATCCCGGTCAGGCGCTATGGTTCGCGGCAGGAGTTTGGTGCGACCTGCGCGTTTCTGTGTTCGCAACATGCGGGCTTCATCGTTGGCCAGAATATCCTGCTGGACGGCGGTGCGACCAACCTGACGATGTGATCATGGCGCAGGGGTTTTCGTTGAAAGATCAGTTGTTCAACGCTGAGAAAGTCCGCTTTCTCAGCGACTTGTTCTTGGATGCTGAACCGGGCTTCGACGCCTCTGCGTTTCAGGCACAGGTCATGTCGCGCCTGCCTGAACTGGAACTGAAACAGCGTATGAGCTGGATCGCGACATGCCTGCAACAGGCCGTGCCGGGCGACTTGCCGACAGTCGCCCCGGTGATTTTACGGTCTTTGCCGCCTCCGCTGGACCCTGCCAGATCGGATGATGATTTTGGCGATTTCATTTTCGCGCCGCTGGGTGAATGGGTCGCGGCCATCGGGCTGGATCACGTCGATCTGTCTCTGGATGTGTTGGAGGAGCTGACGCAGCGGTTTTCGATGGAATGGGCCATTCGGCCTTTCCTGAACCATGCCCCAGACAGGGTGCTTGGGCGGATGCAGGACTGGTGTACCCACGGCAGCTATCACGTGCGCCGATTGGTCAGCGAGGGAACGCGGCCCCGTCTGCCATGGGGGCAGGGCATCGGTCTGGGTCTGACGGACCCGTTGCCGCTGTTGGACAGGTTGCACGGCGATCCAACCCGGTATGTGACGCGGTCGGTGGCCAACCATTTGAATGATATCACCAAGAAAGACCCGAGCCTGGTGCTGGGGCGTCTGGACAAGTGGCGCACCGAGGCGCGACAGACCGCGGCAGAGCTGGAGTGGATGACCTCTCATACGCTGCGCGGATTGGTCAAGGCCGGGCACCCTGAGGCGATGAAGATGCTGGGATATGACCCTGATGCGGATATCGCCGTGACAATTGATCTGAGTTCCGAGGCCCGTATCGGCGAAGCGCTGGAGTTTTCCGTTGATCTGACCGGGGCAGGGAAACAACCGGTTCTGGTGGATTATATTATTTATTTTCAGCGCCCTGCGGGAAAAACATCACCCAGGGTGTACAAGCTGAAACAGGCGGCTTTGAACAACGGCAGGCTCACGTTGGCCAAGCGTCACAGGCTGAAGGGTGATGCCTCTACCTTCAGGCTGATCCCCGGCGCGCATCGGCTTGAGGTTCAGGTGAACGGCGTTGTCCGTGCCGGTGTGGACTTTGAGTTGCTGGAGTAGTTGGGTGCAGGAACACTCACGCTTTCGTCAGAACGACCGTGGCCGGATTGCGAATGCAAGGCCACTGCACTAGCTGCGTACAGGCTAGCATGACGGGGAAGCAGCGATGAAACACGATTCGGTACGAAATTATTATGGTGAAGTTCTGCAAAGCAGTGCGGACTTGCAGACCAACGCCTGTTGCACGCCGGACGACATGCCGGATCATCTCAAGCGGATTTTGTCCAGGATTCATGACGATGTGCTGACCCGATATTACGGGTGCGGTCTGATCGCGCCTCTGGATCTCGAGGGCATGTCGATCCTCGATCTTGGCTGTGGGGCGGGGCGCGACGTCTATGCGCTGTCTGCCATGGTTGGTGAAAAGGGCCGGGTCGTCGGTGTGGACATGACGCCCGAACAACTGGACGTTGCCCGCGCGCATCAGGACTATCACGTCCAAGCCTTTGGGCACGCCAAAAGCAATGTGGAATTCCATCACGGCTATATCGAGACGCTGGAGGAACTGGATCTGGAACCCGGATCGTTCGACATCATCGTCTCGAACTGCGTCATCAACCTGGCGACCGACAAGGATGCCGTGCTGCGCGGCGCGCATCGGTTGCTGAAAGAAGGCGGCGAGATGTATTTCTCGGACGTCTATGCCGACCGCCGTGTCCCGCAGGCGATGGCCGCGGATGAGGTTCTGTATGGCGAATGTCTGTCGGGTGCATTGTACTGGAATGACTTTCTGTCGATGGCGCGCAAGGCAGGTTTCGGTGATCCGCGCCGGGTGACGCACCGCCCGCTGACCATCGAGAATCCTGCGCTGGAGGATCGTGTTGCCCCGCTCAGATTCCTGTCGGCGACCTACCGTCTGTTCAAGCTGCCGGAGCTGGAACCGGCCTGCGAGGATTACGGCCAGGCGGTGGTCTACAAAGGCACCGTTCCCAACGCGCCGCATGCGTTTGTTCTGGACGATCACCATGTCATCGAAGCCGGCAAGGTCTTTCCGGTCTGCGGCAATACCTGGATGATGCTGCGGGACACGCGGTTTGCCCGCCATTTCGACTTTATTGGCGATTTTTCCACCCATTTCGGCATTTTCGAAGGCTGCGGCGGCGAAAGCCCGTTCGAGGCAACAGGCGAAACCGCATCATCCGGCGGTTGCTGCTGATCTCTTGCACCTGAAGGGCGGGGTTGCTATCCCCGCCCAAGCCCGATGGATTTGATCGGGAAAGGCAATGGGGTCCATCGGTGACAGGTAACGCAACTCCTCCGCGTCTGGAAATTCGCAACATTGTTCGCCGGTTCGAAGGGCGGGTCGTTGTGGATGACGTGTCTTTGACGGTGCAGGCCGGCAAGGTGACCTGTTTGCTGGGGCCGTCAGGTTGCGGGAAATCCACCACCCTGCGCATGATTGCCGGGGTCGAGATGCAGGACTCGGGCGAGATTTACGTCGATGGCAAACTGATCTGCGACACCGTGTTTCGGGTACCCCCGGAACGGCGCGAGATCGGGTTGATGTTTCAGGACTTTGCGCTGTTTCCTCATCTGAGCGTGGCCAACAACGTGGCCTTTGGCCTGAAAGGCAGCAAGGACGAAAAACGAGCCCGGGTCGAAGAGCTTTTGCGCAAAGTGGACCTGATGCGGTTCATCGACGGGTTCCCACATCAGCTGTCTGGCGGCGAGCAACAACGTGTGGCCCTGGCCCGCGCTTTGGCGCCACGGCCCCGGATCATGCTGATGGACGAGCCCTTTTCGGGCCTCGACAACCGTCTGCGCGACGGTATTCGGGATGAGACGCTGTCCATTCTCAAGGAAGAGGATGCGGCCGTTCTGCTGGTCACGCATGAACCGGAAGAGGCGATGCGGATGGCGGATGAGATCGCGCTGATGCGGCGCGGCAAGATCGTCCAGCAGGGCGCGCCATACAATGTCTATACCCGGCCGGCGGACAAGGCTGCCGTGGCCTTTTTCAGTGATGTCAACGTGTTGCGGGCGCAGGTGAACGGAGCGCTGGCAGACACGCCGTTCGGCCAGTTTCTGGCACCGGGTATTCCGGATGGAACGGATGTCGAGATCGTATTTCGCCCCCAGCATGTCAAACTGGATTTCGACCGTAACGGCAAGGGCCCGCTGCCGACCGCAACTGATGGCGTTGCCGCGCGGGGCGTGGTCGAGCGCGCGCGTTTTCTGGGAAACGAAAGCCTGGTCGAGTTTCGCATGGACTACGACGGCTCGATCCTCAGGGCGACGGTCCCCAATGTCTTTGTGCCCAATCCGGGCCGTGTCATGTGGCTGACCATTCGTCGCGACAAATGTTTCGTTTTCCCCGAGGCGCAGAGTTAACCTCGCGATTTCCGTGCAAGTGGTGCGCGAAAGCCTCAGATTGCAGGGTCGCGTCGCTTGCCGCATCGCGGGGCTGGGTCTATCAAGGGCCAAACGCGGGGGTAAATCGGGCACATGCGTATTCTTCTGACCAATGATGACGGGATCAACGCTCCGGGCTTGATCACGCTGGAGGCGATCGCTGCCGAACTGGCAGGTCCGGATGGTGAGGTCTGGGTGGTCGCGCCCGCCTTTGAACAATCGGGTGTTGGGCATTGCATCAGCTATACCCATCCCACGATGATCGCCAAGTTGGGCGAACGGCGTTATGCGGCGGAAGGGTCGCCTGCGGATTGTGTGTTGGCGGGGCTGCATGACGTGATGTCAGACTGCCCGCCGGATCTGGTCCTGTCCGGCGTGAACCGGGGCAACAACTCGGCCGAGAACACGCTTTATTCGGGCACTATCGGCGGCGCGATGGAAGCGGCGCTGCAGGGGGTTCCTGCGATTGCTCTGTCACAGTATTTCGGCCCGCAAAATCTGGGGCTGGACGACCCGTTCGAGGCTGCCGTGCGGTTCGGGGCCGATCTGGTCCGGCGTATTATGGATGCAACCCCGGTCGAGCAGGGCGATTACCGCCTGTTTTACAACGTGAACTTCCCCCCTGTTCCGGCAGATGAAGTGCGCGGTACGCGCGTTGCCGCGCAGGGATTCCGGCGCGACACGCATTTTACGGTCGAGCCGCACAGCTCGCCCTCGGGGCGGCGGTTCCTGTGGATCAAGGGTGGCTATCAGCATAACCCGACTGCGCCGGGAACGGATGCTGCGGTCAATCTGGAAGGCTATATCTCGGTTACACCGATGCGCGCCGACTTGACCGCATATGACATGCTGGAGACATTGAAGGCGGTCGAATGAGCGGACTGGACCCGGAAACCGTGATGCAGTTCCTGTTTGCCCTGCGCAAACGGGGGGTCACGGATGCGCGCGTTCTGGAGGCAATGGAACAGGTTGATCGGGGCCGCTTTGTCACCGGCCTGTTCGCAGATCGCGCTTACGAGGACATGCCATTGCCGATCTCCTGCGGTCAGACGATCAGTCAGCCGTCGGTCGTTGGTCTCATGACGCAGGCGCTGGACGTTCGGCCGCGCGATACCGTGCTCGAGATCGGAACCGGGTCAGGTTACCAGGCCGCAATCCTGTCGAAACTGGCGCGCAGGGTCTATACGGTCGAACGCCATCGGCGGCTGGTCAGCGAGACAGGGAAGCTTTTTGCCGATCTGGGGCTTACGAATATCACGGCCATGTTGTCGGATGGATCCTTTGGCTTGCCGGAACAGGCTCCGTTTGATCGGATCATCGTGACGGCCGCAGCCGAAGACCCTCCGGGACCGCTCTTGGCGCAGCTGAAAATCGGGGGTATTATGGTATTACCCGTGGGTCAGTCGGACACGGTGCAGCAGTTGATCAAAGTAACGCGCACCGAGGCCGGCCTGGACTATGAAGAATTGACGTCGGTCCGTTTCGTGCCCCTGCTTGAGGGGCTTGGCAAGGACGAGGCGTAACAGGCTTGATAAATTTGGTCGCCGGAACCCCGGACAACAGGGGCGGGCGTTGAGGACAGTATTATGAGTGCAGTATCCAAATCAGCTATGCGTCGCTGCGCGACCGGAGTGGCCGCTCTGGCCATTCTGGCCGGGTGTGAGGGGCCACTGGATTACGACCTGCGCGGTCAGGTCGGCGGATTTTCGACCACTGATGCAGTGCAGTCGGCAACAACGTCGCGCCCGTCGCCCGACAGCCGGGGGGTGATAACCTATCCGAACTACCAGGTTGTCGTGGCCCGACGCGGCGACACGGTGCGCGATGTTGCCGCGCGTGTCGGCCTGCCCGAGGGTGAGCTGTCGCGGTTCAACGGCCTTCAGACAACCGATACCCTGCGAGAGGGCGAAGTTCTGGCCTTGCCGCGTTCGGTAGGTGCAGGCAGTGGCGTAGATATCGCATCAGTTGCCGGAGCCGCCATTGATCAGGCCCCTGAAACGGGGGGCGTCCGGACGACGACGCTGGAGCCCGCCAAGCCAGCCCCGGCGCCCGTCGCAAGCGGGCCGGAACCTGTCCGCCACAAGGTCAAGCGCGGCGAGACGGCGTACACAATTTCGCGCCTCTATCAGGTTCCGGTGGAATCGCTGGCGGAATGGAACGGCCTGGGGTCCGACTTCACCGTGCGTGAAGGTCAGTTTCTGTTGATCCCGGTCAAGAACCAATCCGCGCCACGTCAAAGCGCTGCTGCAACGGCACCGGTTGCGGCCACCGAGGTAACGGAGCCGGGGCGGGGGTCGCCGACGCCGACGCCTCCAAGTGCCACGCAGCCCTTGCCCGACGAAAAGGTCGCGCCGCGCGCTGAAGCCCCTGATGTGACGGCCGAAGCCCCGACAAACACGCGATCTACGGCCCTGTCCCTGCCGGTCAGCGGCACCATCATCCGCGGCTATAAAAAGGGCAAGAACGAAGGTATCGACATCGCTGCGGCCCCCGGCACAGCCGTCACCGCGGCTGAGGCCGGAACCGTAGCGGCGATTACCGCGGACGCGGATCAGGTTCCGATCATCGTGGTCAAACACAAAAACGATCTGCTGACGGTCTATGCCAATGTTGATGGCATCACCGTCAAGAAAGGGGATCGTGTACGCCGTGGACAAAAGCTGGCGCAGTTGAGGGGCGGAGACGATGCCTATGTGCATTTCGAGGTGCGCAAAGGGTTTGAATCAGTGGATCCAGATCCCTACCTGAAATGATACATCGCTCGTTTCGGGCTGTGCCTCTGCCCGAAACACTTCTGAATACGGCTGCCTGTCAGGCGTTTGGGTCGTAGTCGCTCAGGCGTTTTCCTGGCTCGTCTGCGAAGATCTCTGGCAGCGGCGAGACGGATTCGATCAGGTCGATACGGAAGACACGGAAACCGTTTCGCAATTCGCACCATGCGGTAAGTGTCCAGACCCGTCCCCAGTATTCCATATGCAAGGGACGGATTGTGCGTTCAGTCAGAACGCCGTCAATGCGGCGGTAGGACAGCCGAAGCTTTTGGCGTGATTTGATGGCGGCGCGGATCGGAGCCATATGTGCAAGCCCGCGGGCTGCATCTGCAAAAGGGTAGACCGCGAATTTCCAGCTATCGGCTTCGGCCACAACCTGTGTGGGCAGAACGGCATCGATCTTGTCTGCCAGAGAGTTCGCGGCGGCTTTCAGGTCTGGATCTGCGGCTTCGGCCACGATCGCCATGCCGAGGTTCAGGGCCTCAAGCTCGGCCGGGGTCAGATTCAGCGGCGGCAGGGTGATCTGCTCGCGCACCATGTAACCCACACCCCGCTCTCCTTCGACAGGAACACCCGAGGCGACCAGCGTGTCCATGTCGCGATAGATGGTACGGACCGACACTTCCAGCCGGTCCGCGATGTCCTGCGCGCGGTGCAGTTTTCCGTCGCGCAGGATCTGGATGATATCGAACAGGCGGTCAGTTCGGCGCATGACACACCGTCCGGACCGCGCCTAGGCAGTCATGTTCCATAATACAGCCTCATGGCGCATCTGAACGCTTTCAGGGTTGATGGCCGCCATCATGCCTGCTGCACATTCCTGTTGCGGGAACTGTGCCGCAGCGTCCTGCGCGGCCTTCATGTCCGTCCAGACGACATAGTCGGTCCAGCGACCGTCTGCGCCTTGGCTGAGCTGTCGATGGGCAAAGCCAGGTGCGCTGCGAACAAAGGCTTCGGATGCCTTGCTGAGCTTTACAAACTCTTCAGGGGTGGTGCCGTTGGCAAGAGTGAAGGTGACGATTTCAGCAACATGGGTCATGTGAGTCTCCGTTGACCAGGTTTCGATGCCATCGTTCTAGCCACTTCCAACTGACATAAACCTGTCAGTTGGAAAATGCGAGCCCATAGTTTTTTGCAGATGAGGTCAATTTTCGCCCTCAATCTGTGCCGGATCCCTTTTGGGACAGGGCCTGGCGGCGTAAACACGGACCCAGTTCATATTCCCGGCGCACAAGGGCGCCGATGAAAAAGGAGAAATGAGATGCTGAACAATATTGGCCTTCCCGGTCTTCTGCTGATCGCCGTTGTGGTTCTGGTTCTGTTTGGCCGCGGCAAGATCAGCTCGCTGATGGGCGAAGTCGGCAAAGGCATCACCGCGTTCAAGAAGGGTGTGAAGGACGGTTCGGAAGAACTGGAACAGGACGCGTCGGAACTGGCCAAGGACGTGACGCCTGAAACCGAGAAAGACAAGGCGTAAGCGCAGATGTTTGATCTGGGCTGGACCGAACTTCTGGTCATCGGCATTGTCGCCCTGATCGTTGTCGGGCCGAAGGACCTGCCGGTTTTGTTCCGCAATGTCGGGCGGTTTGTCGGCAAGGCCCGTGGCATGGCACGCGAATTCAGCAGCGCCATGAACGAGGCCGCCGATCAGGCCGGTGTGAACGAGATCAAGAAAGGTCTCAACGCCGCCGCGAATCCGGTTGGTTCGGCCATGGACGGCGTGAAACAAGCCGCGCAGGATATGGCAAAAAGCATGGATCCCACCAAGTTCGATCCTGACAGCGAAACCGGTAAACTGGCAGCCGAGCGAGCCGAACAGGCCAAGAAAATTCAGGCCTCAACGGCCCGCGCTGCCGCCGAGCGCAAGGCCAAGGAAGCTGCCGAGGCCCTGGCCAAGGCCGAAGAAGCCGAAGCGGCGCTGAAGACTGAAGGCGAAACATGACCAAGACCGACGAGATCGAAGATACCTCGGCCCCATTGATCGAGCACCTGGCCGAGCTGCGTACGCGGTTGATCCACTGCGTCGTGGCTTTTCTGGTCGGGATGATCATCTGCTTTACGGTGGCCACGCCGATCTTCAATTTTCTGACCAACCCTTTGTGTGAGGTCCTGACCGAGCGCGGACAGGATTGCGGCCTGATCTTCATCTCGCCGCAGGAAGGGTTCTTTGTCGCGATCAAGGTTTCGCTTTTGGGGGGCTTCATTCTGGCGTTTCCCTATATCGGGATGCAGATGTGGCGCTTTGTGGCTCCGGGCCTCTACAAGTCAGAGAAGAATGCGTTTCTGCCCTTCATGCTGGCTTCGCCCTTCATGTTCCTTCTGGGCGCCAGCTTTGCTTTCTATGTCGTCACGCCCCTGGCCTATGACTTCTTCCTTGGGTTCCAGCAATTCGGCGCTGAAGGCGAGGCCGTGGCCGATGGCGCGACGGCCGCGCCGCTGAGCGTGGTGTTTCAGGGTTCGGCACAGGAATACCTGAACCTGACGATCAAGTTCATCGTGGCCTTTGGGCTGTGCTTCCAATTGCCGGTTCTTCTGACCCTCATGGGCAAGGCAGGTCTGGTCAGCGCCGAGGGTCTGGGGGCCGTGCGCAAATATGCGGTGGTCGGCATTCTGGTGCTGGCGGCGATCGTGACGCCTCCTGACGTGATCACGCAGATTATCCTTTTTGTGGTGGTCTATGGCCTATATGAGATTTCGATCTTCCTGGTGGCCCGGGTTGAAAGGAAGCGGGAAGAGCAGTTGCGGGCTGAAGGTTACTACGACGATGAAGAAGCCGAAGCGGACGAAGATCTGATGCGGGAATTCGAAGACGACAAGTAACCTGCTGAAACAACAGCCGAGGCGCGCCCCGTTCGGGCGCACCTTTTTCGTTCGCGGGCCTTGTTGCGCCAATCAGAACATGCTTTGAACCGATCCGTATCTGACCGGAGAAGCCGATGGACGACCAAGCCCTGAACCGTATTGCTGCCGCGTTGGAGCGCATGGCGCCGGCGCCTTTGGCCACACCGGATTTCAATGCGGCCCCGGCCTTTGTCTGGCATGTGGAACCGGAACGCCTGGAACCGGTCGAACAGATCAATCGCGTCGATCTGGATCTGCTGGTCGGCATAAATCGGTCGCGCGACACGTTACTTGACAACACCCGCCGCTTCGCGGCCGGCTACAAGGCAAACAATGCACTGTTGTGGGGCGCGCGCGGGATGGGCAAATCCAGCCTCGTAAAGGCCGTCCACGGCACGCTGAGCGCAGATCATCCTGACCTGAAGCTTGTGGAACTACAGCGCGAGGATATGGCCTCGGTCGCGCGTCTGCTGAACCACCTGCGCGCGGCGCCTTATCGGTTCATCCTGTTTTGCGACGACCTCTCGTTCAGTCACGATGACCAGCATTACAAATCGCTCAAGGCCGTTCTGGATGGCGGTATCGAAGGTCGCCCGGAAAACGTGGTGTTCTACGCGACCTCGAACCGCCGTCACCTGATGCCGCGGGACATGATTGAAAATGAACGTTCCAGCGCCATCAACCCGTCAGAGGCGGTCGAGGAAAAGGTATCACTGTCCGACCGCTTCGGTCTGTGGCTGGGATTCCACCCCTGCGATCAGGACGAATATCTTGCCATGATCGACCGCTATTGTGCCGCCTATGGCGTTTCGGTCGATGCCGAAATCCTGCGCGCCGAAGCAATTGAATGGCAGGCCACGCGCGGATCGCGTTCAGGCCGTGTCGCGTGGCAGTTCTTCGTCGATCTGGCCGGGCGGAACGGCGTTCATATCGCCTGATTCCAGCTTCATCTGGCTAAAAATATCCCCGCCGGAGGCATGGCCCGTCAGGGCCATTTCCTAAAGCAGCGCCAGGATCCGCGCAGCTTCATCTGCGGTGCTCGTCAGTGCATCGCGATCTTCGCCCGGGTGGAACCGGGCACGCACGGCGGTCGGCATCGGTGCTGGTTCCACGATCGAAACGCGCGGACCGGTTCGTTCGGTCTCGGCCGCCCAACTGCGGGCCAGCGCCATTTGCGCGGCCTTGGTGGCACCATAGATGCCATAGAACTTGTGACCGGCTTTCGGGTCATCGAAAAACACCGCGTGGCCGTTTTCACCCAGCAGCGGCGCGACATATGGGATCAGGACCGAGGTTGCGTTTGCATTCGTGTTGACTGCCTTGGTCCATTCCTTGGGGTCAACGAAATGTACCGGTGTCAGCGCCGAAGTGTGAATGGCCGTATGCAACCACAAATCCACCTTGCCCCAACGGTCATGGATCCCGCGACACAGGGTTGCCATCGCGTTCGGATCGGTGATGTCCATCGGTGCCAGCGTGGCAGAGCCACCCTTGGCCTTGATGCGATCGTCCAGTTCTTCCAGCCCGCCAGTGGTCCGGGCGACGGCGACAATGTGGTATTCGGGCGCCAGCGCTTCGGCCAGGGCAGCGCCCAGCCCGCGCGAGGCTCCGGTTATCAGGGCGATTTTGGTCGTATCGGTCATGCCTGCGGTTTGAACCCCCGCGCGCGGGGCGTCAAGATGTGATCAGCCGCCGGGGATGGCGATACGCCGGGTCTGGCCGCTTTGTCGCAGCATTATGCCATGCTCATCAATCGCGATAACTGTACCCGAGGCAACGCGGCTTCCGGGTTTTACTTCTTTCACGCGGCCTGATGACAGGCGCATCAGGGCGCGCATATCCGCTTTCGGCCCGAATACGCCCAGAACCGAGACGGAATTCTTCTTCAGCGCGCCCCGCTGTGTGGCCGCGCTTTGGACTTTGGCGTTTGACATGATCCGCGGACCGGGCTGTGGCCCGGACCCCTTTTTGAGTGAGTGGTCGCGGCCGGATAGCAAAACGCTCAAGCGAACAAAAGCGCTGCACGGACAGGTGTCATCACGATTTGGCGCCCTTGAAAAAAGCCCTTGTGATTGCGTGGAATTCGCCGACTGGTTGTGGCAGATTTCCACTCATTCACATCCCATGACAGCAATCAAGCCGGTCGACAGCTATCGGTTGGCCGGGATGTTCCGCCGTTTTGATTCGCTTTTCAGAATGGAAAACTGACTGTGTCAGTCCCGTTTCGTCCGCTCAGCCCGAGACCAGTTTCGCCGCGTTCCAAGACTCGCCCGGAACCTGCATGTCGGCGCGCTTCTGGCTGACACGGCTGCTGTTCTCCAGATTGTCCAGATAACCTTCGCTGACGCTGCCCGTGATGTACTTGCCGTCAAAACAGGAACAGTCGAAGGCTTCGATCTCGGGATTGCCCTCCTTGGCGGCCCAGATCAGATCTTCCAGGTGCTGATAGAACAGGGCGTCGGCACCCAGTTCTTCGCGGATCTCTTCGATTTCCTTGCCGTTCGCGATCAGTTCGGCCTTGGTTGGCATGTCTATACCGTAGACATTGGGGTATTTCACCGGCGGCGAGGCGCTGGCGACATAGACCTTCTTGGCCCCGGCATCGCGGCACATCTGAACGATCTTCTTGATGGTGTTGCCCCGTACGATGGAATCGTCGATCAGCAGAACACTGTGGCCGTCAAATTCCAGCGGCACGGCATTCAGCTTGCGGCGGACGGATTTCTGCCGCTCTGCCTGACCCGGCATGATGAACGTACGCCCGACATACCGGTTTTTCACCAGCCCTTCGCGATAGGGGATGCCGGTGATCTTTGCGGCTTCCAGGGCCACGGGGCGGGCGCTGTCGGGCACCGGGATGATCCGATCGATTTCCAGCCCCGAGTCCTGAATCTGTTTTGCCAGCGTCTGGCCCATGCGCATCTGCGTCTTGTAAACCGAAACACCGTCCAGCAAAGAATCCGGGCGCGCCAGGTAGACATACTCGAATATGCAGGGCGTCAGCTTTCCCTCGACCGCCTGAAACTCGTGCATGTTGCCGTCCAGATCGATCAGGATCGCCTCACCCGGGCGAAGATCACGCAGCTTTTGAAAGCCGTTGATGCCAAAGGCCACGTCTTCCGAGGCAAAGGCAAAATCATCACCGTCTCCGTCCACTTCGCGTTTGGCGACCGAAAGTGGGCGAATACCAAACGGATCGCGGAAGGCCAACATACCGACACCCGCGACCAGACAGATCACGGAATAGGCGCCCTGAACGCGTTCCATCGTCATCTTCACACCGGCAAACAGATTGCGGATGGGTTCGCCGTTGCCATTCACCTTGATCGCGTCCGCCACTTTGTCGGCCAGCACGTTCAGAAGGATTTCAGAGTCTGACGTGGTGCGCAGGTGACGGCTGTATTTGCCGGTAACCTTTTCGCGCTGTTCGGCGGTGTTGGTGATGTTGCCGTTGTGAACCAGATAGATGCCGTAAGGGGCGTTCACGAAAAAGGGCTGCGCCTCGGCCGCGCTGAGGGACCCCGCCGTCGGATAGCGCACATGCCCCATGCCCACACGACCCAACAGGGTTTCTGCATCCTGGGCGTTGAACACATCCTTTACCAGACCGTTGGCCTTCTTTTCCCGGAAGAATTCGCCGTTGTAGGTCACGATCCCTGAGGCATCCTGACCCCGGTGCTGCAACATCAGCAGCCCGTCATAGATTTCGGCAAACACATCATGTGTCCGGCTTGCGATTCCCAAAATCCCACACATTTAAGGGGCTCCAACTTCTATGACGATTTGACCTGAGGGTTGACCGCCGTTCGGCATCGGATCCTCTGCAAGGCGCGTGCGGTCGGTTTGGTGGCAGGCGACAAAGACGCCAATAGGGCGACCATCACAACGACCAGCGCGCATTCGAACAGAAAGAACAAGATCGGTGGCTCCGATTCCGTGGCGGGTTGGCCTCCACATAATGCCTAATGGCGTGGCTGTCATCAAAGGATCACACTCACCTATTGCCGCAGGTCGGGATTTCGCGGATCGGGGCAGGGTCAGGAAGAAGATGACATGTGCAATCAAATGTGCTGTCATGCCAATTAATATGTGCAAAACAGGATGGGTGAAGCACGCAAAGGGCCGGAATGTGGCAACATAAACCTCAAAAGAAGCAGGACCGGATCAAACAACGGTGCCACAGGTGCCGGGGAATGGGCCGGGCGCCCTGTCAGATCTGCAACGGGGCGGGCGAAGTTGTCAAAAGCCGGGATATTCTTGGCAAACCGATCTCCAGCCGATGCGACGGGTGTTTTGGGCTGAAAACGATCCGCTGCACGGTCTGTGGCGGGGAAGGGTATGTTTGAATCGAAAAAGCCCGGACAGTGCCGGGCTTTTATTACGCAATGCACCCCATGATTACCCGTCAGTTGGTGCTGTGGTTTCGGGTTGTTCGTTTCCTGCCGTGCAACTGGCGACCAGTTCTTCGTATTGTGCAGTCACCCAACCCAGAGCGGCTTCGGGGTTTTGCTCTTCAATCTGGCTGCTGAACTGCTCGAACACTTTGGCCGAGCGGCTTTCGTCCACGATTGTATAGGATTGGCCGGTCATCACCGTATCATAGACAAAGAAGGCGATTGCAACCAGCAGAATGCCGCGCGCGATGCCGAAGAACAGCCCCAGCGCCTGATCCAGACCGCCCAATGCCGAGCGCTGCACCAGCGATGAAAACAGCGGTGTGAAGATACTGACCACAATCAAAGCCACGGCAAAGACGGCTGCAAAGCCGGTGATCACCGACAGTTCACAACTGTCGCGCAGGAAATCTCCGACCACAGGGATTTCTTTGACCAGCGGCACAGCCTGTGGGGCAAAGATGAATGCCAGAACGGCCGCCGCGACCCAGCCTGCAATGGCCAGAACTTCGCGCATGAAGCCACGTGAGTAGGCCAGCAAGCCCGACAGCACGATGATCAGGGCGACGACCCCGTCAATTATTGTAAAACCTTCCATGGCCCTCGCCTGTTCTTTTTCTGCCCCTCGGGGCGCGACTTTAACCTGCTCCGAAGGTTTCGCCAACAAACCCCACCAAATCAGAGGGTCGGGTGAGTGTCAGACCTGCCACAGTGCCGGTTTTGCCACCAGCCGGAGCAATTGCCGCCGTGAAACCAAGTTTTTGCGCTTCTTTCAACCTGTTTTCGGTCTGTGGGGCCGGTCTAAGTGCCCCGGACAGCGAGATTTCTCCGAAAACGACCGTGTCGGCGGGCAATGCTGTGTCTTCTCGGGCACTGAGAAGGGCGGCAGCCACAGCCAGATCGGCGGCGGGTTCGCTCACTTTCAAACCTCCGGCAACGTTGAGATAGACGTCGAGCCCGGCAAAGGGAATGCCGCAGCGGGCCTCGAGCACCGCAAGGATCATTGCCAACCGCCCGCTGTCCCACCCAACAACGGTGCGGCGGGGCTGTGAGTGGGGCGAGGGTGCGACCAGAGCCTGCAATTCGACCAGCACGGGTCGGGTGCCTTCAATGCCCGCAAAAACTGCAGAGCCGGGGCTTGGCCTGCCACGTTCGGACAGGAACAGGGCCGAGGGGTTGGTCACTTGCGCCAGACCCTTGCCGGTCATTTCGAACACGCCGATTTCGTCCGCTGGTCCAAAACGGTTCTTGACCGCGCGCAGGATGCGGAACTGGTGGCCGCGCTCGCCCTCGAAATATAGGACGGTATCAACCATGTGTTCGACCACGCGAGGGCCCGCGATCTGGCCTTCCTTGGTGACGTGGCCAACCATGATGATCGAAACACCGTGCCGTTTCGCAAACGTGGTCAGTTCATGGGCCGCGGCCCGGACTTGTGATACGGAACCGGGTGCGCTTTCGACATTGTCTGCCCACATCGTCTGAATCGAATCGATGATGGCCAGGCCTGGTTTTTCGGCTTCCAGCGTCGTGAGGATGTCGCGCAGGTTGGTTTCGGCGGCAAGTTGAACGGGGGCGTCCTCAAGCCCAAGACGGCGGGCGCGCATACGCACCTGTGCGCTGGCTTCTTCGCCCGAGACATAGATGGTTTTCACGCCCGCACGCGCGAAACGCGCTGCGGCTTGCAGCAGCAGGGTCGATTTCCCGATGCCGGGGTCTCCTCCCACCAACAGGGCGGAGGCCGGGACCAGCCCGCCGCCCAGAACACGGTCCAACTCCTCGACCCCGCAGAGGGTGCGGGGCGGCGGTGTTTCCTCGGTGGACAAATCCGTGAGTGCGATGGACTGGCCGCGTTTGCCGCCGAGGGATTTTCTGGCCGGGCCAGTCGATATGGGCGCGTCCTGAACGATGGTGTTCCATTCGCCGCAACCGTCGCAGCGTCCGGACCATCGTGTATGCGTCGCACCGCAGGCCGAGCAGGAGAAGGATGTCGTCTTTGCCATGACGCACTTGGTGCCCGAGCTTGGGCGGTTCTTCAAGCCCTTGCGGGCGTTCCTCACCGCCGATGGCGCGCTGCGGCCTCAGGCCCGGTTGGGCCATCGTCCGCAGCGGGCGCTGGCGCGCCTATTCCGCCGGTCGAAGGGGCGACATTGCAACCACGCTGGATGCCTTTGAGGTGCCATTTTTGCGCGGTGTGTGCAGTTGGGTCGACAATTCGGGCAGAAGTTCGAACAGTTCATCCCGCAAGCGGGTAAGTTGCGACCTGGCGATCGTCTCTTCCATTTCCACATCCCGCGTCCATTGACGCAATTCGTTCTGGATGACCTGCGCCTCTTCCAGACGCTGTTGAAACAGTTCGATCTCTTCCTGTCGCTGTTGCAGGAACATCCGCGCGCGTTCGACCTGCGCATCGCCATAGGTCCGGGCCAGTTCGTGGCTGATCTGGCTCATCTGTGCGGCCAGTTCCAGGATCTCGGGCTCGAGCGATTGCAGGTCGGGGTGCTGGCGCAGAAACCCCATGCGTTCCTTGACGGCGTCAAACTCGGACGACATCATGAACAGCCCGCCGCGATCTGCGGCATGTGCCATTTGATACGCGTCCGCGATGTCATGCATATTGAGCGCAAATTTGCGGTGGTTGTTTTCCAGCGCCATCATTCGGGCATTTGCCGGCAGGTAAAACGCCAGCATGAGAATCAGCGCTGTCAGGCCAATCTGGATGAACATGCCGGCATCCTTTGCCGGTGCCTCGCCAAATCCGGCCTGCATCGAGAGCCAGGGCAATACGCCCAAAGCGGATAACAATGTGGCTGAAACGGCCAACAAGGCCGCCAAACAGATCAGGAAAAAAGTCAGTCTTAAAAAGGCATTCTGAAATTGCAATGTAATAATGTGGAGGGCGGCCATGATCGTCGTACTCCTTCTTCAAACCGGAACACACGGGGCCAAAGCGGAAGGTGATCAAACGATTGCGTACGATCCGCTGCGGACCCGAAAACTACAAAACACTGCTGCTCGAAATATGAAGATGATACTTAGATTTGTGTTTTCAATCAATTAGGTCTGAGCTTTTCGTGAAGTGGATGTCATCTCTGTAATATGACCCAGCGCGATCGAAGCCAAAATGCAGGCCGTGAACAGGTAGAGACCCCATGCCGTCTCGATGGTGGCGTATGAGATGCCCTTGGCCAAAGTGATGTAAAGCGCGATCAGGAAAATGTCGGCCATGGCCAGCTTGCCAAGGATATTGAGCGCAGGTTGGACGCGGGCATCCAGCAGGTTCCATTGGATCAGCGCGGTGCCGATGGTTTTGATGTACGGGGCGAAGAGCGCGAATATGGTGACGATCAGCGCGAGGAAGACGTCGGATTTCCACAAGGATTGCAGCCCGGTGATGACACTGATTTCGCTGAGGCCGAAGATCGGCAGGAACCCCGCGCGCATCAGCGGGGCGAACCATGCGATGGGGTAGAGGATCAGAAGGGAGAGGGTGGCGAGGCGGAGGGGCATGACTGGGCGTCTAGGTAAGATTTCGAAATTTGCGGCGATGATTTGATATGGTTACCTTAAACCAGCACTCGCCACTGAGTTATTTTTAGACGGGGAGGAATGATGTCGGGTTTTGTGGCCTTCAAGTCAATTGTCGATCCATCGGACTGTGATTTTCTGGGGCATATGAACGTGTCCAAATATTTTGCGGCATGTTCGGATTCCGTTTTTGCGTTGCAGGCAGAGTTGGGGCTGACGTCCGAAGACATGCGGTCAGGAAGAAAGCTATCCTTTGCGGTGGTCCATGCAGAAAGCAATTTCCTTGCGGAATTGAGTGCTGGCGAGGCGATCCAAATGGAAAGCGAAATCCTGAAAGTAGGAACGAAGTCCATGACTTTCAGCCACAAATTAGTTCGAGTGATGGACGGTGAAACGACATTTTCGACGGTTTTTAAATGCGTCTTGCTCAACCTGCAGACAAGGCGCGCCGAAGCTATTCCTCAGGACGTTATCGAACGCTCGGCAAAGTGGCTGGCAAAGAGCGAAGATTAACGCACCGCCTCAATCGGCCCCTCTGCGCTCCCACTGATGAACTGCTCAACATAGGGATCACCCGAGGCATCCATCTGGCTGACCGGGCCGGTCCACTGGATCACGCCTCCGTGCAGCATGGCGACGTTGTCGGCAATCGCGCGGACGGAACTCATGTCGTGGGTGATGGTCATCGCGGTGGCACCCATCTCGGTCACAATTTCGCGGATCAGATCGTTGATGACGCCGGACATGATCGGGTCGAGGCCGGTGGTGGGTTCGTCGAAAAAGATGATTTCGGGCTCGGCGGCGATGGCGCGTGCAAGACCCACGCGTTTTTGCATGCCGCCTGACAGTTCCGCCGGAAAGCGGTCGGCCACGTCGGATTTCAGACCTACGCGGCGCAGTTTGTCGATGGCGATTTCGCGGGCTTCCTCGGTTGGACGTTTCAGCGAGCCGCGCAGCAGGCGGAAGGCGACGTTCTGCCAGACGGTCAGTGAATCAAACAGGGCCGCGCCCTGAAACAGCATACCGAACCGGGCCAGAAAGGCATCACGGTCGCCCTTGCTGGCGTCTTTGCCGTCCACATAGATCATGCCGCTGTCGGGCTTGATCAGGCCCAGAATGCATTTCAGGGCGACCGATTTGCCGGTGCCCGAACCGCCGATGATGACCATCGAGGTGCCCTTGGGGATCTCAAGGTTCATGCCTTGCAGCACGTGGTTGTCGCCAAAGGCCTTGTGTACGTTCTCCATCCGGATCATAGCGAGAAGAATACCCCTGTGAGAACGAAGTTTGCGGCCAGGATCAGTACGGCGGCGGCCTCGACGGAGCCTTTGGTGGCGCGGCCGACGCCTTGTGCGCCACGGCCGGAATTCATGCCGTAGTAACAGCCCATGATGGCCGCGATCAGGCCAAAAGCTGCACCTTTGACCAGCGATGAGACGATGTCGCGGGTTTCCAGGAAATCGACCGTGTTTTTCAGATAGGCGGCCGGGTTGAAGCCCAGATTTTGCGTGGCGACGGTGTAGCCGCCGGCAATTCCGATGATGTCACCCACTGCCACCAAAGCCGGCACAGTGATCAGGGCGGCCAGAACGCGCGGGGCGGTGAGGTATTTCATCGGGTGGGTCGACAGCGTGACCAGCGCGTCGATCTGTTCGGTCACTTTCATCGTGGCGATTTCGGCTGCGATGGATGAGGTCACGCGCGCAGCAATCATCAGGCCGACCAGAACCGGGCCGAGCTCTCGCACCATGCCGATGGCGACGATCTGGGGCACCACGGCTTCGGCGTTGAAACGCGCGCCGCCGGCGTAGATCTGCAACGCCAGCGCACCGCCGGTGAAAATCGCGGTCAGGCCGACGACCGGCAGAGACAGCCAGCCGATGTTCAGCAGGGCCATGCCAAATTCGCGCGGATAGAAGGGGGGGCGCAGAATATGCGAAATCGCATCAAGCGCGAACAGTGCCACCCGGCCAAAGGCCGCAAGCAGGCTCAGAACCGTGCGGCCCAGACCTTCGAGCGCGGTGAGAGGGTTCATTCCACATAGCCCCGCGAGTAGCGATTGCCCATTGATGTGAGGATCTCATAGCCAATTGTCCCGGCAGCTTCAGCCAGATCATCGACGGTCTGATGGCCATTCAGGATACGCAGGCGTTCCGGGTCTTTGGGCAGGTCCGTGACATCCACCGTGATCAGGTCCATCGAGATACGGCCAACAACCGGGCAGGGCTGATTGCCGGCGAAGGCGTCGATGCCGCCCCCGATGGCGCGATGCAGGCCGTCTGCATACCCGGCCGCGACTGTGGCTATACGGGACGGCCGGCGCGCAACCCAGCTGTTGCCGTAACCAACAGTTTCGCCCACGGCCACCTTGCGCACCTGGATGACAGGCAGATCGACCGTGACAACGGGTTTGGCATCCGCAAAGGGCAGGCCGCCATACAGGCCGATGCCCGGGCGGCAGAAATCGAAATGGAACTCGGGCCCCAAAAGCAAACCGCCGGTCGCAGCCAGAGAACGCGGCGCGGCGATACCGTCGGTCATCTCGCGGAAGGTTTTCAGCTGCTGCCTGTTCATCGGGTGGTCTGGCTCGTCCGAGCAGGCCAGATGAGACATGACAACGGCTGGGTTCAGGGCCTCGGCCCTTGGGCGCAGTTCGGCCCAGTCGGCGGGTTCCAGCCCCAGCCGGTTCATGCCGCTGTCCAGCTGAATGCCAAAGGGATGGTCGGGCAGGGCCTCCATATGGCGCTGATACTGCTCGCCCGAATTGATCAGCGGCGTCAGATCATTGGCGCGCAGAAGGTCTGTGTCGCCCTCCATATGGCCGGAAAAGACAAAGATCATCGGGCCGGGGCCAACCGCATTGCGGACAGCGGCGCCTTCTTCTGCGGCCGCCACAAAAAACTTGCGAACGCCTTCCTCGGCCAGCGTATCGCTGACGGGCCCGGCACCCAGCCCATAGGCATCGGCCTTGACCACGGCGCCGGTTTCGACCCCGGTTTTCGCGTCGAGCGCCCGCCAATTCCTGGCGAGCGCCTGAAGATTGATCGTCAAACGTGCAGTACTCATGGCACTGTTCATGACATTGCGCCGTCCAAGGTCAAGAGGGAATGGCGCATTTACCTGTCGGTTTATGTTGGTGTTTGGTCTGTTGTTACGGAAAACACCAAAAAACCAGAAGAAATGGCAGCATTCCGCCATGGTTGCAGGTTTTTGGGATTGTCTTCACGTCAAGGTTAAAGCGATCCTTAGAGCCGGATCGTTCGGTTCCGGTAAAGGCCGGGCGCAACGTCAACTCATGAGGGAGCCATGGATTTTTCTTCCGGTTTGACCCGGGACCCGTCAGAGATCATCCGTCTTTTTGCCGACGTTTTTTCCGCATCGGAAGGGCCAGAGGAAGGGGCGGCAATAGGTGCATTCGTACGTGAATTGCTCAACACCACGCCGCCTGAAGATATCCTTGTGTGCACGGCTCTACAGGATCACGAGCTGCTTGGCTGTGCCATCTTTTCCCGGATGACGTTTTCGCAGGATACGCGCAATGTGTTCATCCTGTCGCCGATGGCCGTGCAAACGGGCAAGCAAAAAACAGGTATTGGACAGGCGCTGATTACCTATGGTCTGGATCGCTTGCGGGCGGCATGTGTGGACGTGGCACTGACCTATGGCGACCCGGCCTATTATTGCAAAACGGGTTTTGTGCAGATCACCGAGGATACTGCTCAGCCACCGCTGAAACTCAGCCATCCGCACGGCTGGTTGGGACAGGCGCTAGACGGTTTTGACCTGAAACCGCTGAAAGGCCCGTCGGGATGCGTTTCCGCGCTGAACAATCCATTGCTGTGGTAGGCGGGATCGGTTTATTCGCTTTGGTCGATGGCCTTGGTTCCACAGCCTAGAACAAGGCCTGATCTATGATCGCCTTGCTGTTCCGGACATGTCGGGCCACCAGCTTTTTCTGTCGCCTGCCGCTGGGGATATAAAAGGCAGGGTCCATATCCTTATTGCAGTCGAGACCCGGAAAAAACTGCAACAGCTCTTGCAACGCTTCGGGCGGAAGGGATTTGAGGGCTTCGGGGCCGGTGAACAGGCTTTCACTTGGCGCGCCTTCGGCAAGAAGAACCACGTGACGGTCACAGACAACGTGATGATAAACCACCTGCGTCGCATCGTAATCCACGTAAACGCCCGGCAGGTCTGTTAGTCGGATGGCCGAGACCAAAACGTCTCTTGTGTCGAACATGCGCTGCGCGATGTCCGATCGGACCAGCATTCTGTGCTGTCGCGAAACCGTCAGGTCTCGGCGGGGCAGGCCGTGCCCCAGGGCGCCGGCCGTAATGCGGACTGGGCGCAGTTCGGGTGATTTCAACAGATCGGCCTGGCGCAGGGACCGGGATAGAACAAGCCGAACGGTTGCCGAGCTGCGTTCGGTCGTCATCACCTTGTCACCGGGGCGGATATCCTGAACGCTGATTTCGCCACGGTCCGTCAGGATCAGGGTGTCCGAAACGAAACAGGGGGCGCCGGGGCTGGGATTGGGATCCTCAACAAAGTTGACCCCGTCCTTCGATGACAGAGACGCGGTATCGTCCGTGCCGTTGCTGCCGATCTGGGTCGAAGTCTGGCCACTGGCCGGCCCCTGTGTCGCAGTTACCTGCGAGTCGAAGGATACAAAGCTGAGAACCGAACCATTGTCCGAAAGAGAAACCGCCCCAAACCGGTTGATGCGCGCCGAAATCACGTAAATGTCGAACCCGCCCACGGTGGTCATCGTTCCGTTGTCGACATCCGTCGAACTGCGCACCGAGCCATTGGGGTTGTAAACATCGACCTGCAAGCCGGTGACGTCGGTTCCGGTCGGAACCCGGATTTCAATGAAATCTCCGTCCGGAGCAAAGTTCGGGCCGTTGCGATATCTTATTTCCGATATGATCGCGGGCAAATCAGTGGGTCTCCGGGCGGGTTTGGCGCGTTGGGTTGAACGTCACCGTCACGTTAACACCGGGCAGGAAAAACACCAAAGGACTTGGCGTTCAATATCTGGGGCAGGTGTTCTGCCCGCGATCAATAACCCTCGATTTCACCACCCTGTTGCCAAGGCTTGACCAGATTGCCAAAGCGGGTGAATTGGGCCTCGAACGACAACTCGACCGTGCCGATTGGGCCATGACGTTGCTTGCCGACGATGACCTCGGCCTTGCCGTGCAGACGTTCCATCGCCTGCTTCCACTCTTCCATCTTTTCCAGTTCGTGATCACCGGGCTTTTCGCGCTCTTTGTAGTATTCCTCGCGGAACACAAACATCACAACGTCGGCGTCCTGCTCGATCGAGCCGGATTCACGTAGGTCGGACAGCTGCGGGCGCTTGTCGTCGCGGTTTTCCACCTGGCGCGACAGCTGTGAAAGAGCAATGACCGGGATGTTCAGTTCCTTGGCGATAGCTTTCATGCCCATCGAAATCTCGGCGATTTCGTTCACCCGGTTGTCGGCCATGCCCCGGCAGAGCTGTAGATAGTCGATGACCAGCAAGTCCAGCCCGTGGGTCCGTTTCAACCGTCGTGCACGGGCGGCAAGTTGCGAGATCGGCAAGGCAGGAGTGTCGTCAATAAACAGGGGACAGGCCTCAAGCTCTTTGGCCGCATCCACAAATCGACGGAACTCGGCCTCGGTCATGTCGCCCTGACGGATTTTGTGGCTGGAAATCTCCGAGGCTTCCGCCAGAACCCGGCCCGCAAGCTGTTCCGCGCTCATTTCGAGTGAGAAGAAGCCTACAACACCGCCATCGATCGCGCCTTCGCTGCCGTCGGGCTTTGTGCCACGCTTGTAGGCCTTGGCAACGTTGAAGGCGATGTTGGTCGCCAGCGAGGTTTTACCCATGGATGGACGGCCGGCCAGAATGATCAGGTCGGACGGGTGCAACCCACCCAATTGCTTGTCCAGATCGGCCAGACCGGTGGAAATCCCGGCCATGCCGCCGCCGCGCTGGTAGGCCTCGTTGGTGACGTTGACGGCTTCGGTGACGGCCTTGAGGAAGGACTGAAAGCCTTGCTCGGTCTGGCCCTGCTCGGACAGCTGATAAAGCTGCTGCTCGGCCTCGACGATCTGTTCTTTCGGCTCGCTCGAAACATCGACCCGCGCCGCCTTGTCCGAGATGTCGCGACCCAGCCGGATCAGCTCGCGCCGGATGGCAAGGTCATAGATCATCTGGGCATAGTCGTGCACCGCGAATGCGCTGATCGAAGCGCCCGCCAGTTTGACCAGATAAGCGGGACCGCCCAGTTCTTTCAGGCCCTCATCCTCGGCCATGAATGATTTGAGCGTCACGGGCGAGGCAAGCGCGTTCTTTGCAATACGGGCCGAGGCCACCTCGTAAATCCGGGCATGGACCGGATCATAGAAATGTTCAGCCCCGATGATCGAGGCGACCCGGTCGTACAGGTCGTTATTGGTCAGAATCGCGCCCAGCAATTGCTGCTCGGCCTCGATGGAATGCGGCATGGTTTCGGCATTCTGAATCTGTGCCGCTGCCTGCTCGATACTGCTGATCTCGTTCATTTTGTCCCCGCTGCCCGTTCCGAGGTTCTACACGCGAAACGTCACCGCAAGCTATCTGGAAATACCTGTGGCTAACTTGGGGTAAAGCCTAGGGATAACTTTCCAGACCGCTTGGATGCCTGCATATGCATCGCTTATTATGTAGGAATTGTCGGAAAAGTCACCATATATCGTGGCGAACTGCCCGATTCTTCCGGGTTTGTCCCCAATCCTTCCACAAGAGGTTTACGCTGGTTTATTGGCCTCTTGCCATCCGCGCGGGTCGTTCAGGAAAGCTTCGACAGCCTCAAGTGTTTCCTGATCAAAGGCTTTCTGTGCCTTGGCCTCGGCCAGAACATCCCACCACGTGCAGAGCGAGTGCAGCTTGACGCCATGATCACCCAGCGTTTTCTCGGTCTCGGGGAAGATGCCGTAGTAGAAGATGACGGCGGTGTGCCCGCAGGTGGCACCGGTTTCGCGGATCGCATCGACAAAGGACAGTTTCGAGCCGCCATCAGTGGTCAGGTCTTCAACCAGCAACACACGCTCGCCTTCGCTCATCGCCCCCTCGATTCGGGCGTTGCGGCCATAGCCCTTGGGTTTCTTGCGCACGTAGGTCATGGGCAGAGCCATACGCTCGGCGACCATAGCGGCAAAGGGGATGCCCGCCGTTTCCCCGCCTGCGATGTTGTCGAATGCCTCAAAGCCAGCATCACGCATCACCGTGACGGTCAGGAAATCCATCAGGGTCGAGCGGATACGCGGATACGAGATCAGTTTGCGGCAGTCGATATAGGTCGGGCTAGGCAACCCGCTGGCCAGCGTGAACGGTTCCCGCGAGTTGAAATGCACGGCCTTGATCTCCAGCAGCATCCGTGCAGTCAGGCGGGCGATTTCGGTGCTGTCGGGAAAAGAACTGGGGATCATGGCGCAAACCTCGGGGCTGAAAACACGTTGCGGGCTGATAGCCCGACCCTTGGGCTGGAGTCGAGAGGGATTGGGCAAAAGAAAAGCGGACCCCCAAGAGGTCCGCTTTTGCCCTTACGGGCGATGGGCAGCCAAGGTGGGCTTAACTGCTCATGTCATAGGCCCGCTCGCCATGTACCGAGAGGTCGAGGCCATTTGTCTCGGTCTCGGCGTCTACGCGAAGTGGCGTGATCTGTGCAACCAGTTTGACCAACACAAACGTGACAACTGCCGTAAAGGCACCCACGACAATCAGCCCGCCCAACTGAGCGGTCCAGGTTCCAAGGCCAAAAAGGGCGATCATGAGCGTGCCAAAGATACCGCCGACACCATGCACGGCGAAGACATCCAGCGTGTCGTCGATATTCAGTTTGTTACGCACGACGCTGACGGCTTCCTGACACAGAACACCTGCCACCGCGCCAATGATCAGGGCCTGAACCGGACCGACGAAACCCGATGCAGGCGTGATCGAGGCCAGGCCCGCGATTGTGCCGGTGACCAGACCGACCATCGAGGCCTTGCCAAAGCGGATACGCTCCCACAGGGCCCAGCTTAGCGATGCCGTAGCCGCGGACAGGTGCGTGACGGTCAGGGCCATCGCCGCTCCGCCATCGGCGGCCAGTTGCGAACCACCGTTGAAACCGAACCAGCCGACCCACAGCATTGCTGCGCCGACCATGACGTAACCGGGGTTGTGCGGCGGAGTGGTGCGGTTGCGACGCGGCCCGAGGATGACCGCGACAATCAGCGCTGCCAGACCAGCGGTTTCATGCACCACGATGCCACCCGCAAAGTCGCGAACGCCGATCTCGCCCAGAATGCCGCCATCAGCCAGCATCCCGCCGCCCCAGATCCAGTGCACCACGGGCGCATAGCACAGCAGCATCCACAGCGCCGAAAAGGTCAGGACAAAGCCAAAGCCCACACGTTCGACATAAGCGCCAACGATCAACGCAGGGGTTATGATGGCAAAGGTCATCTGGAAAGCAAAGAACAGGATCTCGGGCAGAGTTCCGGCAAGGCTGTCAACATCGACGCCGTTGAGGAAGGCCTTGCCCAAACCACCCCAAAGCCCGCTTTCACCGGGTCCGAACGCGATGGAATACCCTGCGACCAGCCACAGGACGCTCATCAAACAGGCAATGGCAAAGCAATGCATGAAAACGCTGAGTACATTTCGGGCACGCACGAGCCCGCCATAGAACAGGGCGAGGCCCGGCACTGTCATGAAAAGGACCAACGCGGTTGCAACGATGATCCAGGCTGTATCGGCTCCGTTCATGGGCCATTCTCCCTTCCGAATGAGTGCGCGGATCCGTGGAAACTGGGCGCGGATCGGCGCTGCGTGAGCGGTGTGGGCTGTTTCAAGCCACCGTCGGTTGGAGAAAAAAGAGGCATGGCAAAAAAAAGCGCCTGTTTTGGCGGCCTTTTTTCAACTGACTTTAAAAGCAGCGGTTCTATTGGTCAGGTGCTGAAATATTAGGCACCTGCGGAAAGGGCCGTATACAGCAGGGCCAAGGCGTGGTCACGCGCCGCGCGACGCACGGCATCGCGACCGGGTGCGCCGAATTCGACGGTTTCCACATGCGTCGACCGCCCCGCGGCGGCCAACCCGAAACACACACGCCCTTCAGGTTTGAATTCGGACCCGCCCGGCCCGGCAATACCTGTGATCGCGACGGCAAGTTGCGCCAGTGAATTGCGCAGCGCACCTTCTGCCATTTCGCGGGCCACCTGTTCGGAAACCGCACCGTGCGCGTTCAGCGTTTCGGCCTGAACGCCCAGCATGTCCTGTTTGGCCTCGTTGGTGTAGGTGACGAAACCCCGATCCACGACGGCAGAGCTGCCGGGAATATCGGTCAGGGCCGCAGCGACCATGCCGCCGGTGCAGCTTTCGGCGGTGGCGATCATCACGCCCTGCGCCTTGGCGCGGTCCAGCAGGTCTGTCACGTTCATAGCCCCAGAACTCCGTGTGCGATACCTGCCAGAACCATCACTCCGATGGCTGCAAATATACCTGCAATCACGTCATCCAGCATCACGCCCATCGGATCGCCACGCCGATCGGCCCAGCCGACAGGGCCGGGTTTGGTGATGTCGAACAGACGAAAAAGGATGAACCCGGCAACCCAGCCGGGCCAGAGCGCGGTAATGTCGATTCCATGCGCCCAGGACGGATAGGAAATTGCCCAAAGCGCGATGAACTGGCCTGCGACCTCATCAATGACGATTTCGGATGGGTCGTGGTCATCCTGACCTTCGGTCATCACGCGTGTGGCCCAGAGGCCGCCGACAAAAACCGCAACCGTTGCGAGGGCCAGCAACGGGAAACCACCCAGCATGTGCAATACCCAGGCCATCGGCAGGGCCACCAGCGATCCCCAGGTGCCCGGGGCAGGGCGCAAATGGCCGACGCCGCCGACAGTCCCGATCATCTGTGCCGCGTTCATGCTTTCACCAGACAGGCTGTGGCCAAAGAGGCGATGCCCTCGCTGCGGCCGGTGAAGCCCAGACGCTCGGACGTTGTCGCCTTGACCGAAACTTGATCTGCACGCAGGCCCATGATTTCAGACATTTTTTCTCGCATGGCCACTGCGTGCGGGCCAATCTTTGGATATTCGCAGACCAGCGTGCAATCGACATTCGAGATGCGGTATCCCATCTGCCCTGCCAGCTCGACCGCGTGGCGCAGGAAAATCTCGCTGGCGGCGCCTTTCCATTGCGGGTCCGAAGGCGGGAAATGCTGCCCGATATCGCCCTGTGCCAGAGCGCCATAGATCGCATCGGTGACCGCGTGCATTCCGACATCGGCATCCGAATGGCCTTGCAGTCCGCGGTCATGCGGCACTTTCACACCGCAAAGGATCACATGATCCCCATCGCCAAAACGGTGCACATCGTACCCGTTGCCCAGCCTTACATCCATTTCCGTTCCCATTATGCGTTCCGCCCGGGCAAAATCCTCGGGTCGGGTGATTTTCAGATTGTCCGCATCGCCCGGTACGATGCAGACATCAAGGCCGGCGGCGCGGGCCACTTCGACATCGTCCGCAGCTTCGCCCGGATGGGCGGCGTGGGCGGCGGTGATGGCGTCATAGTGAAACCCCTGCGGAGTTTGCGCAGCGAACAGGTTGCTGCGATCCTGCGTACCGGTCACGGCCTGTTCATGCCCAACCCACAGCGCATCCGTCACCGCCAGCCCGGGCGCCGCCGCCGGACATGTTTCCAGGGCATTCAGAACGTCGGTGATGATGCGGGGTGTGACGCAAGGCCTTGCAACGTCATGGATCAAAACGCGCTGTACGTTCCGGCCGGCCAGTGCAGCCAATCCATTGCGCACCGATCCCGCGCGATCCGTTCCGCCCGAAGCCAGGATCAGGTCGGTTTCACGGAATTCTTCCCATGCGACGCTGTCTTCGTCGGACAACACCAGGACAATGTGATCCACCTGTCCGCGAAAGCGCTCGATCGTCCAATCGGCCACCCGCCGGCCCGCAAGGCTGCGCCATTGTTTTGGCACGCCACCCCCGGCGCGCGACCCGCGACCGGCGGCAACTATGATGGCGGCAGTTGTCATATGTGCGCGCTCTCCTCGTGATGGGCATTGTTTAGGCGGCGGTGAATGCAGAGGCAATCACCCATGGTCATGTGATTAATAATTAGGCAAATGATGATTTTGCGGGCTTGCTGCATGCCGATTTGTTGTTCATATGCGCAGAAAACGATATCAAAACCACAACTGCCCAAGGATTAAGCACGTTGACACTGCACCTTGCCGACAAGGAAATAACACCGCCTGTTTTGCTGGCCCCCATGGCCGGAATCACCGACCGCCCGTTTCGCGATCTGGTGATGCGTTTCGGTGCGGGTATGGTCGTCAGTGAAATGGTCGCCAGTCAAGAGATGGTGCAGGCCAAGCCCGGTGTGCGGGAACGGGCGGAACTGTCCGCAGATGTGGAAAACACCGCCGTGCAACTGGCCGGGCGTGAGGCCCATTGGATGGCCGAGGCGGCCCGTCAGGTGGCCGACCGTGGCGCGCGGGTGATCGACATCAACATGGGGTGCCCCGCCAAGAAGGTAACAAACGGTTATTCCGGCTCGGCCCTTCTGAAAACACCGGATCACGCGCTGGCATTGATCGAGGCCGTGGTGGGCGCGGTCGATCTGCCGGTGACGCTGAAAACCCGGCTGGGATGGGACGACACTCTGTTGAACGCGCCCGACGTGGCACGCCGCGCTCAGGACGCGGGTATTCAGATGGTCACGATCCATGGCCGCACACGCTGTCAGTTCTACAAGGGTCACGCCGATTGGCGGGCAATCCGGGCGGTGAAAGAGGCCGTATCGATCCCGGTCATCGCGAACGGAGACATCGTGGACACTGACGCCGCCCGATCCGCGTTGCGCCAATCCGGCGCGGATGGGGTGATGGTCGGTCGTGGCGCCCAGGGCAAGCCTTGGGTGTTGGCGCAAATCTGTCACGACCTGTACGGGGCCGAGGCGCCAGAGATTCCGACCGGTCATGATCTGGTTGATATGGTTTGCGCGCATTATCAGTCGATGCTGGATTTCTACGGCGCCGATCTGGGTTTGCGTGTCGCCCGAAAGCATCTGGGATGGTACATGGACGAAGCCGCAACGCCCGCGCCCTTGCGTCGGGCTGTGCTGACGTCACGTGATCCCGCGGAAGTTCTGCGCCTGTTGGCGGATGCACTCAGCGACACGGACGAGGTGGCGGCATGAATTCCGATGCCAGCATCTGGAACTCGCTGCCGGTTCCGGCGTTCATTATTGATGAACAGGATCGGATATCCGATGTGAATGCTGCGGGTGAGGGGTTTCTGAACGCGTCGCGCAAATCGGTGATCGGCCATCCGGTGTGGGATCAGATCGCGGTGGACGCGCCGTTGGAAGAGGCGTTCGAGCGCGCCCGCTGGCAGGGCACGCCATTGTTCGTGAATGATGTGGATGTGGGGTCGGGTAGCCGGGCGCCGCTGCAATGTGCGTTGCAGATTGCGCCTTTGGTCGGGCATCCGGGCTCCATGATCATGATCATCTCGCCTCGTGAACTGGCAGGTCGGATGACGCGGGGGAATACGGTCAAATCCGCGGCACAATCCGCCATCGGCATGGCGGAAATGCTGGCGCACGAGATCAAGAACCCGCTGGCCGGGATCACTGGTGCGGCGCAGTTGCTCAGCATGAATATACCGCCGCAAGATCTTGAATTAACGGATCTTATTGTTGCCGAAAGCCGCCGGATCGTGAAGTTGCTGGAACAGGTCGAGCAATTCGGGAACCTTCAGAAACCTGACTTCAAGCCAGTCAACATCCACGATGTGCTGGATCGCGCAAGACGGTCGGCATTGTTGGGATTTGGCGCTGACATGACGATCGTCGAAGACTATGACCCGTCGCTGCCGCTGGCTTACGGAGACCCGGATCAGATTCTGCAGGTGATCCTGAATCTGCTCAGGAATGCGTCCGAAGCGGCAGGACCGCAGGGCGGAACGATCCGCCTGCGGACCTATTTCGAACATTCCTTCCGGTTGCGTCGCAGTGACGGGTCAGGGCATTCGCTGCCCTTGCAGATCGAGATAATCGATGATGGTCCGGGCCTGCCAGAAGACATCCGCGGCGATATTTTTGATCCCTTCGTATCCGGCAAGGAAAACGGCACCGGCCTGGGGCTGGCGCTGGTCAGCAAGATAATCTCGGACCATGACGGCTGGATTTCGGCCGAATCCGTGCCCGGGCGAACGGTATTCAAACTGTCGCTGCGCCGCGCGCCGCGAGACGCAATCGAGGACAAGAAGGAGAGCACCTGATGGATGGCACCGTACTGGTCGCGGACGACGATCGCACGATCCGCACTGTTCTGACACAGGCCCTGACGCGTGCCGGGTGCAAGGTGCATGCGACCTCATCACTGACCACGTTGATGCGCTGGGTCGGCGAGGGAAAAGGCGACGTGGTGATTTCCGACGTGGTCATGCCCGATGGAAACGGTCTTGAGATGCTGCCGAAGATTGCCGAAGACCGCCCCGGTTTGCCGGTGATCGTGATTTCCGCACAAAACACCATCATGACGGCGATTCAGGCGACAGAGGCGGATGCGTACGACTATCTGCCAAAACCCTTCGACCTGCCGGATCTGATGAAACGGACGGCGCGGGCGCTGGATCAGAAGCAACGCGCCCAGCCAGAGCCGGCCGTGGGCACAAGCGAGCGCCCCGAAGAACTGCCACTGGTCGGGCGAACACCAGTGATGCAGGCTCTGTACCGGTTGGTCGCCCGGGTGATGAACACGGACCTCTCGGTCATGATTTCCGGTGAAAGCGGCACGGGCAAGTCACTGATAGCGCGGGCCATTCACGATTTTTCCGACCGTCGAACCTTGCCCTTTGTCACTGTCACCGCTGCCGAACTGCGCGATCTGGAAGGCCCGGCCCGTGTGATGGCGCGGGTTCGCGGCGGCACGCTGTTGATAGACGAAATCGCAGATATCGAAGATGAGGTTCAGGCGCGCATCGTCCGCATGATGGATACTCCGGGCGATCACGTTCCCCGTTTCATGGCCACCAGCCAATCAGACCTGACCGAAGGGATGGAGAACGGGCGCATCCGTCAGGACCTTTATTATCGTTTGTGCGGGGCGACGATCCACGTTCCATCACTGCGTGAAAGGGTGGATGACATTCCGCTGCTGGCCGAGCACTTTCTGGCTCGGGAAGAGCGGGAAAACGGCACCAAACGCTGGCTCAGCCCCGAGGCGGTGGAACTGGTGCGGCGCTATTCCTGGCCCGGGAACGTGCGGCAACTGGAAAATGCCGTGCGCCGGTTGGGTCTGACCAGCCGAGCCGATGAAATCACCAAAGCCGAAGTGGAAACGGTGCTGGGCAGCCAGCCAGAGGCGGAACCGGTCCTGAGCGGCGGCGAACGCGAAAAGCTCTCGACCTCGGTCGAGCGGCATCTGCGGAGATATTTTGACCTGCACGGCAACATTTTGCCGCCCCCGGGCCTGTATCAGCGCATTTTACGGGAAGTTGAGGCCCCGCTGATCGAAATCGCGCTGGATGCAACCGGCGGAAATCAGGCGAAATGTGCCGATTTGCTGGGAATCAACCGAAATACGTTGCGAAAAAAGATTACGGATCTCGATATTCAGGTGACACGTCGACGCAAACTGATGTAATATCGCCACACAAACCGTGGCATCCCGGCATCTGTTGGGAAAAGATCACGATATATGGCGGTAAGCCGCGCAAGCGGCACATCAGGATGAGGGCAGACAGTGGCAACCCGAGCACAGAGCGGGATGATCCCATCGATCAGTCGATGGCGTAAATCACGGAAACTGCGCAATTTTGGCACTCTGGGGCTGGTCCTCATGGGCCCCGTTCTGGCGCTGGCCACTTACCTTGTCATCGGTCCTTTCGATCTTGGTGCGACGGCACCGACCTTGCGACTGATTCTGTTGGCCGACCTTGTTTACGTTCTGGTTGTTGCAGCACTTGTGCTTGGACAGGTTGGCAGCTTGATTGCCGCACGACGGGCCAAGTCGGCGGGTTCGCGCCTGCATTTGCGCCTGATCGGGGCGTTTACTCTGCTGGCGCTGGTACCAACCGTGACCGTGGCGATTTTTGCCGGATTGACCGTCAATATCGGCCTTGAGGGCTGGTTTTCCGACCGCGTGCGTCAGGTTGTGGGATCTTCGCTGACGGCAGCAGAAGCGTATGAACAGGAACACCGTCGGGGGTTGACGCAAGACGCGTCTGTTCTTGCGCGATATCTGGATAATGCGCGATCGCTGGACTTCTATATCTCGGACGCTGAACTGCGCGAAGTTCTGGCGCAGGGGCAGGCTCAGATTCAACGGGGGCTGCGCGAAGCCTATGTCATCGACGGTGGTGGCGAAATCAAATCGCGCGGGGACCGGTCCTACCTGTTCAACTACGAAGCCCCAACCCCCGAACAGATTGCTGAAGCCACCGACAAGGGCTTGCTGATCATCGCCGACTGGCCCAACAACGAGTTCCGTGCGCTGGTTCCTCTGAAGGCTTATCTGGATCGCTATCTCTATGTCAGCCGCGAGGTGGACGGACAGTTGTTGACGCTGCTGGACGATACCAAGGAAACGGCACAGTTCTACCAACAGCTTGAAAGTGAACGGGGCCGGGTGCTGTTCGAGTTCGGCCTGTTGTATCTGGGCTTTGCCTTGATCCTGATCCTTGCGGCAATGTCCCTGGGCATGTGGTTTGCCGAACGGCTGTCGCGTCCCGTGGGACGGTTGACCACTGCGGCACAGAGGGTTGGGGCCGGTGACCTGAGCGTTCAGGTTATTGAAGAAGCCAGCGACGACGAAATCGCGATGCTGGGCCGGTATTTCAACCAGATGACCCGGCAGTTGAAAGGACAGCGGGATACGCTGTTGGAGAACACGCGGCAGATTGAAAGCCGGCGCCGTCTGTTCGACTCGGTGCTCAGCTCGGTCACGTCCGGTGTCGTTGGCGTAGACCCGGAAGGATGCATCACCTTCGTGAACCGCTCGGCCGAGCGGTTGCTGGATTGGACCAGGGGCGAGCAGCATCTTGCCATCGGCATTGCAGTGCCGGAATTTCTGCCCCTGTTCGAAAGTCTGAAGGACAGCGGGCAAGAGGCCGTTCAGGGAGAAATCAAGGTGACCCGCAAGGGGCGGCTTGAGAACCTGTTGGTCCGCATGGCCATCCGGCGCGGAGAAGACGGGGGCCTGGAAGGATATGTGGTTGCCTTCGATGACGTCACCGATCTGGTCAGCGCCCAACGGATGGCGGCCTGGGGTGACGTGGCCCGCCGCATCGCGCATGAGATCAAGAACCCTCTGACCCCGATCCAGCTGAGCGCGGAACGGATCAAGCGCAAGTTCTCACGCAAGCTGGACGAGGAAGACAGCAGCAGCCTGGATTCGATGACCAACGTGATTGTGCGGCAGACCAACGACCTGCGTCGCATCGTGGATGAATTCTCGAAGTTTGCACGGATGCCTGAACCCGAGCGCAGGGAAGAGAACCTTGTTGATCTGGTGCATGAGGCGGTCCTGCTGCAACAGGCCGGGCAGTCGGATGTGCAGATCGATGCCGATCTGCCGCAACAGCCCATCATGGCGGATGTGGATGCAACCATGCTGAATCAGGCGCTGACCAACCTCATCAAGAATGCCGGGGAAGCCATTGCAACCCTTAAGGAAAAAGGGGCGCCCGACAATCTTCTGCCACAGATCAAAGTGGCGGTCACCAGTGATGACGCGGGTACGGTCATAACCATTGCAGACAACGGGATCGGCCTGCCCGAGGATCGGGCACGGCTGTTTGAGCCCTATGTAACGACACGTGACGAAGGGACCGGACTGGGCCTGCCCATCGTCAAGAAGATCATTGAAGAGCATGGCGGCGCGCTGACCCTCGAGGATGCGCCCGTATTTGACGGACAGGACCATTTTGGCGCGATGGCCGTGATCCGATTGCCGGGGGTTACTGGGTCCCAAGCGGCAGCGCCACAGAAGCAGGCAATTAGAACCAACAAACTGAAAGCAGGCCAAAGATGAGTGACATTCTGATCGTAGATGATGAGCGCGATATTCGCGAGCTGGTGTCCGACATTCTGGAGGACGAAGGCTATTCAACCCGGCTGGCGGCCAACTCGGACGAGTGCATGGCGTCAATCAACTCGGAACCGCCGGGGTTGTTGATCCTGGATATCTGGCTGAAGGACAGCCGCATGGATGGCATCGACATCCTGAAAGCGGTGAAACGTGACAACCCGGACGTGCCGGTGGTGATCATTTCCGGCCACGGCAACATTGAAATTGCCGTCGCCGCAATCAAGCAGGGCGCGTATGATTTTATCGAAAAGCCGTTCAACATAGACCAGTTGATGGTGGTGATCCGCCGCGCGATGGAGACCTCTCGCCTGCGTCGCGAGAATGCGTCTCTGAAGCGGAAAGAAGTCAACAATTCCGACATGATCGGCAAATCCGCCGCGTTCCGCGCCATGCAAGGGCAGTTGGACAAGGTGACCAAGTCGAATGGCCGCGTGATGCTCAGCGGCCCTGCGGGGTCCGGCAAGGAGATTGCAGCACGGTATATCCATGCCCATTCAAATCGCGCCAACGCGCCATTTGTCACGGTAAACTGTGCCGGGATCGAACCCGAACGTGTGGAAGAGGTGCTGTTTGGCCGGGAATCGGCGGAACGCGGCGTGGAATCGGGTTTGCTGGAAGAGGCGCATGGAGGCGTGATCTATTTTGACGAAGTCGCCGACATGCCCCTTGGGACACAGTCAAAAATCCTGCGGGTGCTGGTGGATCAGCAGTTCCAGCGTGTCGGTGGCAGTGACAAGGTGCGCGTGGACCTTCGCGTGATCTCGTCAACAAGCAAGGATCTTGACGAAGAAATCGCGGCTGAACGGTTCCGGGAAGAGCTGTACCACCGTCTGAACGTCGTCCCGATTGCCGTGCCGTCACTGGAAGATCGGCGTGAAGATATCCCGGTTCTGGCGCAGCACTTTATTGAGATGTGCAACGAAACTCAGGGTTTGCCGATCAGGGAATTGTCGGAAGAGGCTGTCGCGCTGCTGCAGACGATGACGTGGCCCGGCAACGTGCGCCAGCTCAAAAACCTGATCGAGCGGGTTCTGATCCTTGGCGATGGCTCCGGCCCGATTGAGGCGCGTGAGTTGCCCAACGAGGAAGAAAAGGCAGAAGATTCAGGTCGTGTCGTGTTGTCTGGCGCACTGGCCACCTTGCCGTTGCGCGAAGCCCGCGAGGCGTTCGAGCGAGAGTATCTGCTGACACAGATCAACCGGTTTGGCGGCAATATCAGCCGCACGGCCAGCTTTGTAGGCATGGAACGCAGCGCCCTGCATCGGAAGTTGAAATCGCTGGGCGTGGTGACTTCGAACAAATCCGGTGCGCGCGTGGCGCAAATCGATGAACCCGAACCGGCAGAATAATCTGCCGGTCGCACGGCCTCAGCCGGCCTGGCCAGGCGTTATGATCTGAAATGAGCCGTCATCGAATTTTACAAAGCACGACGCGCTGTTGAGCGGTGGCAAAGTGGTTGTTCGCGTTGCGGGCACGCGTGATTTCACGTTCTGTTTGCACGGCGGCAGGCTTACGGGTCGAAACCCTTTCTGTGCCATGCATTGCGCTTCGACCGTGTTGCGCAGGCCCTGATTCACATCCACGGTATAAACACGGCCGGGCTGCCACCAGCCGGGTGATTGATAGCAACGACCCCTGCCATCGCAATATGTGCGCCCCGGCCAATAGGTTGGCGGGCTTTGGCGGATCTGATTGGCTACCGGCACTTCCTTGACCGCCTTCAGCTGGCACTGAGTGGTCTCTTTTTGCAGGCGCGATACGGTTTCACCTTCGCGGTAGTACAGCGAAAGTGGTCCGCAAGAAGACAGCACCATCAAAGGTAACAGCATAGGAAACAGCGTTTTCATATGCTTATCATGCCGCAGCCGGGCTGCGATGACAATTCAATTGACCGCTCTGGGGGCATCTGTCATTCAATCCCCTCAGGCAGAAGGGCCAGAAGCATGAAGGTCATTATTTGCGGTGCGGGTCAGGTCGGCTGGCAGATCGCGCGGCATCTTTCGGGCGAACTGAACGATGTTACCGTCGTGGACAACAATCCCGACCTTGTAAGGCGGGCGACTGAAACGCTTGATGTGCAGGGGATCGCCGGGTTTGCAAGTTATCCGGACGTGCTGGAACGGGCAGGGGCCCGTGACGCTGACATGATCATTGCCGCCACCCATTCGGATGAGGTGAACATGGTCACCTGCCAGATGGCGCACTCGGTCTTTTCGATCCAGCGCAAGATCGCGCGCCTGCGGTCGAAATCCTATCTCGAGGCGATCCACTCGGATCTGTACCGTCGTGATCATCTGCCGATTGATGTGGTGATCAGCCCCGAACGCGAAGTTGCCGCCGCCGCCATGCGCCGCCTGTCTGCCCCATCCGCCTTTGACACCGAGATTTTCATGGACGGCAAGGCGCAGCTGCTTGGAGTGCGGGTGGAAGAGGATTGCCCGATCGTCAATACGCCGTTGCGGCAGCTGACGGATCTGTTCTCGACCCTCAGTTCCATTGTGGTTGGGGTGCGGCGCGAAGGCACGCTGTTTGCGCCCGAGTCCGAGGATCAGCTGTTCGTGGGCGATGAATGCTATGTCTTCACCAACGTCAAGGACGTGGATCGCACCATGGAGGTGTTCGGCAAAGCGCAAAAACGGCAGGATCGCGTGGTGATCGTGGGCGGCGGAAATGTCGGGCTGGAAGTGGCCAGAACGCTGGAAGAACGCGAAAGCCGCGTGCGGGCCAAGATCATCGAGCGCGACCGCCATTGCGCTGAACTCGCCGCCGAAGCTCTGGAACGGACGATCGTGCTGCATGGCGACGGGCTGGATGCCGGGTTGCTGAGCGAGGCGGGGATCGAACGGGCCGATGCGATGCTGGCAGTTACGGATGACGACCGTACGAACATGCTGGCTGCGGTGCGTGCCAAGGCCGAAGGCTGCGCTCTGGCGATTGCATTGATCAACGATCCCAGCATGGTGGCCCTGATGGGGCCTTTGGGGATCGATGCTTATATCAACCCGCGGGCCACGACCGTCAGCTCGATCCTGCGGCACATCCGGCATGGACGGGTGCGTCAGGTCTATTCAATCGGGGACGCCGAGGCCGAAGTGATCGAGGCCGAGGTTCTTTCGACCTCGCCTATGGCCGGGCAACGTCTGCGCGATATCGACTTCCCCGAGGGGGTGCTTGTGGGCGCGGTCCGCAAGGGAGACGAGGTTCTGCGACCGACAGGTAGCCTGCGGATCGATGAAAAAGATGTGGTCGCAATCTTTGCCATGGCCAAGGACGTGCCAGAGGTTGAACGCCTGATGCAGGTTTCAATCGATTTCTTCTGATGGCGCATGCAGGGACACAACAGGTTGGATTGTTGCGGCGGTTGCCGTTGTTCCTGCTGATCTGGGGCATTGCATCCCTGACCATGTGGATTCCGGCGATCTATGCATTGGCTCTGGACGATCACGACACGTCACGATCCTTTCTGTATTCCGGGATCCTGGGCTTGTTTCTGGTAGCCTCCATCGCGATGGCGTCCTCCAACCGCATACCCCGGCGCGGCACGTTGGGGCAGCTGGCGGTGATGCTGGCCTGTTTCACGCTGCTGCCCATATTTCTTGCGATCCCATTTCACGACGCGCTTGGTACGACCACCTTTCTGAACGCCTATTTCGATATGGTCAGCTCTCTGACGACCACGGGGGCGGACCTGTTTCCGGATCCGGCCCGCCTGACGGCCCCGTTGCATTTGTGGCGCGCCATGGTCGGTTGGATGGGCGGCCTGCTGATGTGGATCGCCGCTGCGGCTATCCTTGCGCCGCTGTCGCTTGGCGGGTTCGAGGTCACTGCCAAAGGCCAGCCGGGGCGCCCGGTGTCAGGGGTGGCGCAGAGCGAACGCGTGGACCCGCGTGGCCGTCTGATCCGTGTCGCAAGGACCCTGACGCCAGTCTATGTCGGGCTGACGACCGTGATCTGGGTTCTTCTGTTGATCGCCGGTGAAGTCGGTCTGACGGCGGTGTGCCATGCGATGGCAGTGATGGCCACGTCCGGCATCTCTCCTGTCGGGGGCATGGAAGGGGCGCAGGCCGGGTTTACGGGCGAAGCCATCCTGTTTCTGTTCCTGTTCTTTGCTCTCTCGCGTCTGACTTTTTCGAAGGATACCGCGACAACAGGCTATTCCCGTCTGGATACGGACCCCGAGTTTCGTATTGGTCTGATGATTGTCCTGGGCGTCGCAATCCTGTTGTTCTTCCGGGTTGTTGCGGGCGTGACGGAAATCGGTGGTCAAATGGAACCATTGCAGGCCTTGCAGGTCATCTGGGGGATGCTGTTCACCGTTCTGGCTTTCCTGACGACGGCCGGTTTCGAAAGCGCGAACTGGAACGACGCACAGCAACTGTCGGGATTGGGAACGCCCGGTTTGCTGTTGATGGGGCTGGCATTGATCGGCGGCGGGGTCGCGACGACAGCCGGAGGGGTCAAGCTGTTGCGGGTCTTCGCGCTGTATCTGAATGGCGCACGAGAGATCGACCGCCTGATCTATCCCTCATCCGTCAGCGGTGCAGGGGGGGGCAATCGCCGCATTCAAAGCGATGGTGCGTTCATCGCCTGGATCTTTCTGATGCTTTTTGCGCTGACCCTTGCGGTCTTCAACCTTCTGCTTGCGGCGATGGGGTCCGGGTTCGAACAGGCCATGGTGCTCAGCGTGGCCACGCTCAGCACGACGGGGCCGTTGATCGAGTTGGCCACGGACGTTCCAATTCGCCTGATCGATCTTTCTGCCAGCGCCAAGCTGACGCTGTGCGCGGCCATGGTCATCGGGCGTCTGGAAACGCTGGCGATCATCGCCCTGATCACCCCGTCGCTTTGGCGGGATTGAGCCGGGCACATCGTGCGGCGGCTAACGCCTGATTTTTCATCTGGAATATCTGTGCGTAGCACTCCATACTCTGCCGGAGGGAGCGCGTTGGTCCGCAGCGCGTAGCAAGAACAATGGCGAGATTATAAAAATATGGCTTCGGACAGACAGAATCTTCAGGATGCCTTCCTGAACAATGTACGGAAAGCTAAGGTTCCGGTCACGATTTTCCTGATCAACGGTGTGAAATTGCAGGGTGTCATCACCTGGTTCGACAATTTCTGCGTATTGTTGCGCCGCGACGGACAGTCGCAGCTGGTCTACAAACACGCGATTTCGACCATCATGCCGTCACAGCCGATCAACCTGTATGAGGGCGAAGACGCCTCTTGATGGAACATGAGCGGGCGCGCACCCGGGCCTGGGTGCTGCATCCCGAAATCAAATCAGATGAACAGCGCCGTGTCCCCGAACCGGCGCTGGAAGAGGCGGTGGCACTGGCCGCCGCATTGCCCGATCTGGACGTGATCGGATCAGAAATCGTGCGACTTCAACGCGCGCAGGCCGGGTATTTGTTCGGCAGCGGCAAGATTGAAGAACTTGGTGCGCGTTTTCGCGACAACGAGGTTGAGCTGGTTCTGATCGACGGGCCGGTGACCCCGGTGCAGCAGCGCAATCTGGAAAAGGCGTGGAAGGTCAAGATCCTCGATCGGACCGGGTTGATCCTTGAGATTTTCAGCGATCGCGCCCGCACGCGGGAAGGGGTATTGCAGGTCGAGATGGCCGCGCTCAGCTATCAGCGGACGCGACTGGTACGGGCGTGGACTCACCTTGAACGTCAGCGCGGTGGTTTGGGATTTGTCGGCGGACCCGGCGAAACCCAGATCGAAGCCGACCGCCGCGCCATTGACGAGCAACTGGTGCGCTTGCGGCGGCAGTTGCAGAAGGTGGTCAAGACCCGGACACTGCACCGGGCCGCCCGGGCCAAGGTGCCTTATCCAATCGTCGCACTCGTCGGGTATACGAACGCAGGGAAATCGACGCTGTTCAATCACCTGACCGGGGCCGAAGTGATGGCCAAGGACATGCTGTTCGCCACACTGGATCCGACCATGCGCCGCGTACAGTTGCCCGACGGCCCCGAAGTGATCCTGTCGGACACGGTGGGCTTTATCTCGAACCTCCCGACCGAGCTTGTGGCGGCTTTCCGGGCGACGCTGGAAGAAGTCCTGGGGGCCGACCTGATCGTCCATGTGCGTGATATCAGCCACGAGGAAACCGAGGCGCAGGCGCAGGATGTCGAGGCGATCCTGACCTCGCTGGGCGTCGACGAAGAGAGGCCCCGGCTTGAGGTCTGGAACAAGATAGATCTGCTGAGCGCTGATGAACGCGAGGCGACATTAGCGCGGGCGGACCGAGATCCTGAGATATTTGCGATTTCGGCTGTAACCGGGGAAGGCATCGCACCTTTGCTGTCCGAGATCGCGATGCATCTGCAAGGTGCACGGCGTGAGGCGGTGTTGGATCTGTCTTTCTCGGACGGGGACAAGCGGGCCTGGTTGTTCCGGCAGGATGTGGTGCGCACAGAAGAACAGACCGATGACGGTTTCCGCATCACGGTATTGTGGACCGATAAACAGGCGGCTCAGTTCGAGGCGCTGAAGAATTAGCGATGGGGCCGGATATGTCCGACAAGCCGGACCAAAGAGTGTTCCTGACCGGCCATATCGATGTGCCTGTGGACCGGCTGGAAGAGGTGCGCGCGGCGTTGCCGGACCATGTGAAACTGACCCGTGCGGAACAGGGCTGCATATCCTTTGACGTGATCGAGGATCAGACCTGTCCGGGTCGGTTCAACGTGTCAGAAGTATTTGCAGATCAGCAGGCTTTCGATGCACATCAGGCCCGGACACGGGCGTCTGACTGGTCGCGGGTCACTCAGGGGATACCGCGGGACTACAGGATAGAACGCGCATCCTGCGGACGTTGAGTCAGGCCCCGTCAATCTGCCGTTGATGGTCGTCTGCGTCGAACCAGCCCGATGATGATTGTACAAGGTAATCTGACGTCAGTTCCCACTCTTCCCAGCCGCGCGCTATGACGTGATTGCCGGTTACGGAATGGTGCCCTTCGCGGGTCCAGACGAATATGGCATGAGATCCGGCCCATCGCATCATGTCGCAACGCAGCTCGAGATCCGGGAAATCCGCGTAAAAACTCCGGGCCATGTCGGCGATCGCCACGCGCCCCTCGATCGGGTCGCCCCGGTTGATGGTGACCTGCCCGTTTGACGCGAAGAAGCCGGCAACCGCGTCGGGGTCACCCGAGCTCCACGCTATTGCGTAGTCTCGCGCGAGGTTATTCAGAGTATCCCGAATGCTGGCCATACTCGCCCCCTTTTGGTCCCACATGATCGGTGCCGTTATGTTAGGCGAATAAAGCTGTCGGTGCCACGATGCCCCCGCGAACAGGGCGGGGACTTGCCGAATAGGCGGATTATCGCGGGATCAGATTGGTAACCCCGACAGCCGCAGCGCGGGCCAGATCAAGATCCAGTGACATGGGTATGTATTCTCCACGCCGCCACAGCTGCGCCTGATCGTCATAGTAACGCGACAGGAAATGACCCGATTGCCCGGTCGCCGTAATGAAGACCGAGCTGTTGGGGTCGGCAAAGTCATAAACCCCGCGATACCCGGCGCCGTGCACATTCTGGAACGGATCAGGCCCTTCGCCCGATGTTCGGCCACGCAGCAATGTGTTGTCGCCGCCGCTGGTCGATTGGCGAATGTTCACAAAAAAACGCAATATAGGGACTGAGCCCAGCACGGGGTGATCATGCGTTGCCTGATGCGCGTCGCCCCAACGCAGGGATTCAAGTGCGCTGCCATATCGTTCAGAGATCCAGATCAGCGCGTCGTCCAGCGCAAGCCGTGCCATCTCGGTGCATGTCTCGACCGGTGCGCTTTGGATCACGTCGCACCAAACACCCGCGCCGTCAATGTCGCGGTAGACCCGTTCGATGAACAGCGGTTCGACATGTTTGTATTCACTGGCCAAAGGCCCAAGCTCGTCCGAGATCAGCCGGATTTGCAGCGCACGCAGCCAGGCCGCATAGATCAACGGCTCGGGCAGGTGTTCGTTCATCTCACCGTTCCAGTCCGCAAGCAGCGACAGCGCGATCTGGCGCTGGCGTTCCGGCGTTCCTTCGGGGGCCGAAGCCCCGGTGAACCACAGATCGGCACCGATCAGCGGCAGCAGGGACCGCGCGGTAAAGCTGACCGTGTCCAGCTGTGCCTCGATAAAGCTGTCGCGGGTATGCACCTCGCGCGATTGCATCAGGCGTTCCCAGCGATGCACGCGCTGCGTATCGCCCCATTCATACGAGACGTGATCCGGGAAGGGGCGGTCTATGATCTTGTTGTTCGTGTTGCCCAGAACACCGCCGACGGGGGCCACGAATTCCGGGTTGCCGGCATAGGGCAGGCGGCCTTGCCAGCGATTGGCCTCGATCCAGCCGGGCGAGGGGATGCGCCCCCGGCTTTGGTTTAGCGGATCACGCCGAGGCATGGCGCCGATCAGCTTCATCCCGATTGTCGTCTTGTCGACCAGCGACAGGTTCTGAGAAGGCGCGATGAACTGCTCACCGACCGCGATGGCCTGCTCCACGTTGTCGGCGTTCATCAGCGCCATGGACGCCGACATCGACGTGTCCCGCGGGCTGAACGCCGTCCAGGACAGCGACGCCACATGGCCCGGCGGCGTGATCGTTTCCAGCTTGTAATCCGTGCCCGGCAGCACTGGCCCATTGTCTGTCCAGCGCAGGGTCAGCGTAACCGGAGCTTCCCCCTTGATCTCGATGATCGAAGGGCGGGTCTGGAATTCCTTGAAGCCGGTCGGGGTCAGGTATTCCTCGGGGTTGTCAGGATTCAGTTGCTCGATATGTACGTCCTGATCGTCAAGATACGAGGATGTAAGCCCCCATCCCAGCCGGTCGCTGCGTCCGGTCATGATGGCGGGCACACCGGGGATCGAGGCCCCGATGACACCGCCTTTTTCCAATCCGAGATGTGCCAGGTACCAAATCCCGGGCGCAGTGAAACCCAAATGAGGGTCGTTGGCCAACAGGGTTCCGCCACTTGCAGAACGTGACGGCGCGGCGGTCCAGGCGTTTGAAGCTCCGGCCAGACCACGTTTGGGAAGGGGCGAAAGAGGTGTGTCGGGAATGTCCGTTCCCGCCGCATACCGCGGAAGATTTGGGAACAGGGTGGCATATTCCGGCAACGCCGCGATCCCGGGTCCGGGAACGTCGGGCAGGATATCGGCCAGACGCTCGGGGTTGTTCAGCATCAGGGACGTGCGCGCACGCAGAACTTCATCGGTCAGGTGACCTGACAGTTGCAGCGCCATCAGCTTGATCATCGCGATACTGTCACCCGGTTGCCAGGGCGAGACCGGCATGTTGAACAGGAACATCTCGGGTGCGCCGCGACCCAGCGCCTCTTCGTTGATCTCGGTCAGGCGGGCATTGACCCCGGCGGAATAGGCGCGCAAGGCGGCCTTGGTATAATCGTCCTGCACCTCGACCGAGCGGTGGGCCAGCCCGTAAAGGTCCAGTCTGCGCAGCAGCTTGTCGATGTGAAGCGTGCGCGGGCCAAAGACCTCGGACAGTCGGCCTTGCGCGGTACGGCGCATGACCGTCATCTGCCACAGTCGATCCTGTGCATGGGCATATCCCAATCCAAAGAACACATCGGGATCGGTCTGGCCCAGAATATGCGGCACGTTGGCGGTGTCGCGTACGATTTCAACCGGGGCGGTCAGACCGTCGACCTCAAGCGTTTGGTCATAGTCCGGCAGGGATTGGCTGGCCAGAAAATAGACAAGGCCCATGGCGGCGAGGATCAGAATGATCAGACCCGACGCGATGCGCACTAGCCAGCGGAAAACAAGACCCATTACTGCCCCAGATTCTTATTCAGATGAAGGTTGGGCAAAGACTAGAGGATGGTCGGTCCGACCGAAAGAGGAACGCGGCAAGAACCTGCGTGGAAAGGGTTGAAATCAAATGCCCCGCCGCAGTGTTGTTCTGCGACGGGGCCGTGTGTGGGGGAAGTGGTAATCCGGGTTATGGGATGATGCGGGTGTATTTCGTACCTTCGACGGTCGCGCCGAATTTAAGACCGGCCTGGCCGAAGACCACCGCCAGCACCGGCGAACGCAGTGTTGTCGTGTCCGTGGACAAGGAATTTCCGGTTGCGTCAACCACATATCCAATATCGGCACCGGCGGTCCATCCGCTGGAACGGCGGAAATCGTTCAGCGCATCTTCGGTCATGAAGAACAGGATATGCGCATATTGCTGCGCACCGATTTGCAGACCTGCGGTTCCGGAAATTGCAGAATAGTAATCGACCGTGGCGCCGTTGATGCGCAGCGCGCCTTGGCCGTAGGCACCGCCAAAGAAGATCAATCCGGCGTCGGTGATCAGGGGCATAACCAACATGCCGTTGGCTTTGTTCGCGATTTCCACGGTGTTGGGGTACCGGCTGTACATTTCGGTCAGCGTGGCATCGACGCGGGCATCGATCGTGGCCGAGTTTGAGTTGCCGACGCCGTTGCCACAGGCAGCGGTCAGGGACAGGCCTGCCATGCCCAAGGCAAAGCCGCGACGGTTCAGTCGGGGGGAGTTGGAACTGCTCATGGTTATTTTCTCTGTAACTGTGCCTGACGTGTCGGGTGATCCCGATCTTGCCGGCAAGGATACGCCGATTTGGGCGTTGTGTCACGGGAAAGCTGCCCGCTCAAGGGGGCTTGTCGGCGAAAAGCTGCGACTCTTCGGGGTTTTAGCCCTGCAGGATCCGGGCAACCTGAGGCGAGAAATAGGTCAGAATACCGTCGCACCCGGCGCGTTTGAAGGCCAGCAGGCTTTCCAGCATCGCCTTTTCTCCGTCGATCCAGCCATTCTGGGCGGCCGCCTGGATCATCGCGTATTCCCCCGATACCTGATAGGCACAGGTGGGCGCACCAAAGCAGTCTTTCACACGACGGCAGATATCCAGATAGGGCATTCCGGGTTTGATCATCACCATGTCCGCGCCTTCGGTCAGATCGCGTTCGATCAGGCGCAGGGCTTCGTTCGAGTTGGCCGGGTCCATCTGATAGGTTTTCTTGTCACCGGACAGCGCGCCCGAGGCGCCGACGGCGTCGCGGAAGGGGCCGTAAAAAGCGCTGGCGTATTTCGCGGCATAGCTGAGGATCATCACGTTGTGATGCCCGGCGCCTTCCAATGCGCGGCGCATTTCCCCGATCCGGCCGTCCATCATATCCGACGGTCCGATGATGTCGGCACCGGCATCGGCCTGGGCAAGGGTCATCTTGACCAACGCTTCGATGGTCTGATCATTCACGATCTCGCCGTCGACGACATAACCGTCATGACCATTGATATTGTACGGGTCCAGCGCCACGTCCGTCATCACTGCAATGTCAGGGGCTGCCGCCTTGATCGCCCGGATGGCCCGGTTCGACAGATTGTCGGGGTTCCAGGCCTCGGCGCAATCCTCGGTCTTGAGCGCGGAATCCGTGTAGGGAAAGATGCATATCGCCGGGATTCCAAGCGCTTGTGCTTCGACGGCCGCGTTTGCAATCAGATCCACTGACCGGCGAACCACGCCCGGCATCGAGGGAACGGGTTCTTCAACCCCTTCACCGTCGCGGACGAAAACGGGCCAGATCAGGTCGTCCGTGGTCAAGGTGTTCTCGCGCACAAGTCCGCGGATTGCCCGGGATTGACGGGCACGCCGAAAGCGGGTCATGGGATAGGGGGCAATGGTCGGTTTCATGGCGCGTTCTCCTTGAACATTCGTGCATTGGGTGGCATGAATTCACAAAGGTCTCAAGGGTATCAATGGACGCGGCAGCGTGGCAGAACCTCCCTGAGTGGTTGGAATAAAGGGTTGGGTTTGGACTGGTACTCTTCGATCTTTGAAGTCATCGACATGCGCAGCTTTTCGAATCTCTGGTTCTGGATCGTGCTGGCGGTTGTCTGGTCATCGGCGAGTCACTGGGTAATGGGCATTCCCTACGATCTGGTGGTGCGTGCCCGACGCATTGGCGGGCAGGTCGAGATCGACCTTCTGGACATCGTTCGCATACACACCAACCGGATCCTGTTGATCGTCGACATGTCAGGCACCATCCTGTTGGCATTCGGGTGTTTTCTGTTCACCGGGCTGGCCACGCTTGGATTCTATTACGGTGTCGAGTTCGCGCAGGCCGTGTTCCTCCTTCTGTTTCCACTGACGCTTGTTCTGGTGGTGAACATCGTGCACGCGCGACGATTGCGGCGGCAGGAACTGACGCTCGAGTCTGTTTCGAAAACCATTGCGCGCTGCCGGCTCTATACCCAGATCATAGGCATGATCTCGATACTGGTCACTTCGTTCTGGGGCATGTATCAGAACATCTCGATTGGCGTTCTGGGATAGCAAAATCTGAAAGGCGAGGCGATGAAGGCTCCGAACCACGTGACAGTTGGCGGCGCCCCCGAAGGGTTTGACGCGCAGCTTGTGCTGAACGAAATCGCCCGCAGCAACGGGCCGGTGGCCCATGTCGCACGTGACGACAAGCGGATGGAGGCGATGCGCGCGGCACTGGCCTTCTTTGCCCCCGACATGCCGGTCTTCGTGTTTCCGGGCTGGGATTGTCTGCCCTATGACCGGGTGTCACCCAACGCCGACATTTCAGCGGCCCGCGTTGCCACGCTGGCGGCTCTGGTTCACCAGATGCCGCAGAAATTCGTGTTGTTGACGACATTGAATGCGGCAACCCAACGCGTCCCGGCGCGAGACGTGCTGCGCGAGGCGGCGTTTACCGCCCGTGTCGATCAGCGCATTGATGAGGCCGCGCTGCGTAACTTCCTGGTGCGCATGGGCTTCACGCAAAGCCCCACCGTGATGGAGCCGGGCGATTACGCCATTCGCGGTGGTATCATCGATATCTTCCCGCCGGGTGAATCGGGCCCCGTCCGTCTGGACCTGTTCGGAGACGTACTGGACGGCGCGCGCCGTTTTGATCCCGTGTCTCAGCGCACGACCGAAAAGCTGGACGTGGTTGAACTTGCGCCGGTGTCCGAGGTCATTCTGGATGATGCGGCCATTACGCGGTTCCGCCAGAACTATCGCATCGAATTCGGCGCCGCGGGCACGGATGATCCGCTATACGAAGCGGTAAGCGCCGGTCGCAAGCATCAGGGTATCGAACATTGGCTGCCCTTCTTCCATGAGAAGCTTGAAACACTGTTTGATTATCTGCCGGATGCCACGATCACCGTCGATGATCAGGTTACACCGGCCAGATTGGCCCGATGGGAGACGATTGCCGATCAATACGAAACCCGGCGTCTGGCGCTGGAAAACCGATCCCGCATGGATACGGTCTATAAACCGACACCTCCGGGCCTGCTGTATCTGGATGCTGCTGCGTGGGAGGCGGCCGTCGCAGGGCGGCGTGTCATGCAGTTCAGCCCCTTGCCGCAGGCCTCGGGTCCCGGTGTCATCGATGCGGGCGGGCGGATCGGGCGCAATTTTGCTCCGGAACGTCAGCAGGAAAGCATCAGCCTGTTCGGTGCTTTGGCCAGCCACATCAGCGCCAAGCTTGACAAAGGTCCGGTGCTGATCGCGTCCTATTCAGAAGGTGCGCGCGAACGTCTGACCGGCCTGATCGAGGATGAAGGTCTGGCCGAGGCGATTCCCATTGCCAATGGAACGCGCATCGGAAAGCGCGGCCTGCACCTTGCCGTCTGGGCGTTGGAGCACGGGTTCGAAACTCCTGATCTAACGGTGATCGCTGAACAGGACGTACTGGGCGACCGCTTGATCCGGCAACCCAAGAAGCGCCGCAAGGCCGAGAATTTCCTGACCGAGACTCAGTCGCTCAGCCCCGGCGATCTGGTGGTGCATGTGGATCACGGCATCGGTCGATACATGGGGATGGAGGTCGTCACGGCCGCCGGTGCCGCCCACGAATGCCTGCTGCTGGAATATGCCGAGCAGGCAAAGTTGTACCTGCCGGTCGAAAACATCGAACTGCTGTCGAAATACGGCCATGACGAAGGGCTTTTGGATCGACTCGGCGGTGGCGCTTGGCAGGCCAAGAAAGCCAAGCTGAAAGAGCGCATTCGCGAGATGGCGGACAAGCTGATCCGCATCGCGGCGGAACGTGCGCTGCGGAAAGCCCCCGTGATGGATCCACCGCCGCACGCGTGGGAGGAATTCAGCGCGCGTTTCCCCTATCAGGAAACCGATGATCAGTTGCGCGCCATCGCCGAGGTGATGGAGGATATGCACTCGGGCGCGCCGATGGACAGGCTGATCTGCGGTGACGTCGGCTTTGGCAAGACCGAGGTGGCGATGCGCGCCGCCTTTGTCGCCGCCATGTCCGGCGTGCAGGTTGCGGTGGTGGCACCGACAACACTGCTTGCCCGACAGCATGCCGCAAGCTTCAGGGAACGGTTTCGCGGCTTCCCTCTGGAAGTGCGGCAATTGTCGCGTTTCGTCTCGGCCAAAGAGGCGCAGCAGACACGTGACGGGCTGGCCAAGGGCACGGTCGATATCGTGATCGGGACCCATGCGCTGTTGGCCAAGAACATACGGTTTCACAATCTGGGTCTGCTGGTCATCGACGAAGAACAGCATTTCGGTGTTGGACACAAGGAACGGCTGAAGCAACTACGCAGTGACATCCATGTTCTTACCCTGACCGCAACCCCGATTCCGCGAACCTTGCAATTGTCACTGACAGGGGTGCGCGATCTGTCGATCATCGGCACACCGCCCATCGACCGTCTGGCGATCAGAACCTATGTCAGCGAATTCGACGCGGTCACGATCCGAGAGGCGCTGCTGCGCGAACACTATCGCGGCGGGCAGAGTTTCTACGTGGTTCCGCGCATCTCGGACCTGCCCGAGATCGAGGAGTTCCTGAAAAGCCAGCTGCCCGAACTGACCTATGTGGTTGCACACGGCCAGATGGCGGCGGGTGAACTCGATGACCGAATGAACGCGTTTTATGACGGAAAGTATGATGTGCTGTTGGCCACAACTATTGTGGAAAGTGGTTTGGACATTCCAACGGCGAACACGATGGTCGTGCACCGCGCCGATATGTTCGGTCTTGCGCAACTTTATCAGATCCGGGGCCGGGTGGGCCGGTCCAAAACCCGTGCCTATGCCTATCTGACCACCAAGCCACGACAGAAACTGACCGCCACTGCCGAGAAACGCCTGCGGGTTCTGGGCTCGCTGGACACGCTGGGCGCCGGGTTTACTTTGGCCAGTCAGGACCTCGACATTCGGGGCGCTGGCAATCTGCTGGGCGAAGAACAGTCTGGCCAGATGCGCGATGTGGGCTATGAGCTTTATCAATCCATGCTGGAAGAAGCGATTGCCAAGATCAAGGCCGGCGAGATGGAGGGGCTGTCAGATGCCGACGACCAATGGGCCCCACAGATCAATCTGGGCGTGCCGGTTCTGATACCCGATGATTACGTGCCCGATCTGGATGTTCGTCTCGGCCTCTACCGCCGCCTGTCGTCGCTGTCGACCAAGGTCGAATTGGAAGGCTTTGCCGCAGAGTTGATCGACCGTTTCGGCAAATTGCCGAAAGAGGTGAATACTCTGATGCTGGTCGTGCGCATCAAGGCCATGTGCAAACGGGCGGGCATCGCCAAGCTGGACGGAGGCCCGAAAGGCGCGACGATCCAGTTCCACAATGACAAGTTCGCATCCCCTCAGGGATTGGTCGAATTCATTCAGAACCAGCGCGGCATGGCCAAGGTCAAGGATAACAAGATCGTCGTGCGCCGGGATTGGAAGAAAGACAGCGACAAGATCAAAGGGGCCTTTGCGATTGCCCGCGACCTTGCTGAAAAAGTGGTCGCGGAAAAGAAGAAGACCAAGGCTGGCTGATGGGCAAGATGGGGCTCTGCCCCCGCTGCGCGTTCCGCGCATCTCCCCCGGGATATTTGCGGCCAGATGAAGTCACGGATCCCAGCTTCATCTGGCTGAAAATATCCCCGCCGGAGGCATCGCGCGGCAGCGCGATCCCGCCTATACTCGCATTGCAGCCTGCGCGCAGAAGCAAGACGCTGCAACCGCCCGATCAGCACGGGCCAGAGCCAGATCCAGGCGTTGTTTGACCTGTCGCATTTCAACATCTTCCCCGCGGGCTTTGAGACAATCGTACAGTCCCTTCAGGCTCCAGACGTTGTCGGGATGGATCGAAGCGCGGCTGAGCGAGCCGCCAAGGCCAAGATCTTCGCGATAGACGGCTTCTGCTTCTGCCGCATGACCTTGTTCGAACAGCAATGCGCCAAGCGCGTGGCGGGTGGGCTGCATCCAGCCCCAGGGTTCGTCATAGGGCAGGGTGTCGTCCAGTTCGACCGAGCGGCGCAGATGGGCAAAGGCGATTTCGAAATTGCCTTTTCGGTACTCGATCTCACCGCGCAGCATCTCCCCCGCGATTTCCAGCAGGTCGATCACACGATTGTTGTGCAACCTGCGTGTTTCCGGAACGCATTCCCTGGCTGCGAGAAACAGGTTCTCTTCCGCTTCGGCATGGACAACATCACCCGTTGCGGCATGCGCGATGGCGCGGGCGTAGTGGGTCGTGGCCGTCAGGGTCCGGTAGAGATCCGGATCGGAGGGCAGCTCCAGCGCCTTGGCCTCTTCCCAGCGGCCAAAGCGGATCAGGATGTGCGGCCCCATGGACATGTAGCTTTCGAAGTAATCCGCCATTGGGGGACTTTCGATGCGCAGCATCTCCTCTGGCGTTGTATCCCACAATCCCTGATTGGCGCGTAGGGCAGGTTCAATCTGACCTAGAAACAGCGCGCCATAGATGGCGAAGTGATAATTGTGTTGGCGGTATCCGGTGTAGATATTGAACGCGCCTTCGCGTTCGTAATACTTCAGATCCGCATCCGAGGCTTTTTCGTTCCACTGCACCACATTGTGATAATGGCCGCACAGCACGTCAATATGTGTCGGCATATGCACCAGGTGCCCCGCATCGGGCACCAATGTGCGCAGGACATCACCGGCTTTCAGAGCTTTTTCCGGCGTGGGCGACATCTCCATCAGGTGAACATAAAGATGCAGCAGGCCGGGATGTGACATGGCGGCCGGATCGTTGGCCATGGCCCATTCCAACGCCTCTTGCGCTTCAAGCGTTGCAGCGCCTTCTGCTGGTTGGCCGGTTTTCAGGTCCCACATTTTCCAGGGTGTCAGGTTCAAAAGCGCCTCGACGTAGATCGCGCGCAGGTCCGCATGATCGCGGTGCGCAGCGAAGGCTGCGCGCATCGCTTCGGCAAAATCGTGATCCCACCGGTGCATGTCCTCTGCCGGATCTCGTTGCGGATAGCGCGCACGGAGGGCTCGGATCAGAGCTTGCTCGACGGGCGTACAGCCGTCTGCCAATCGAAGGGCGTTTTGCATGGCATCATAAGCCAGCGCCAGCGCCTTGCGGCGTCCCCGCTCGTCCTGCAAGTCCCATGGCAGGTTGTAATTCGGCCCCGCCGCGTAGGCGACGCCCCAATATGCCATGGCGCATTGGGGGTCGTGTTCAGCTGCGCGCTGGAAACAAACCACGGCTTCTTCGTGATTGTACCCATAGGTCCAGTTCAGGCCGCGGTCGAACCACAGCTGAGCCTCGGGAACGGAGGTCGTTACCGGACAGGAATAGCTGCCCAGATCATAGTATTCACGCATCAGAAGCCCTCCGCTTGGTTCACGTCGAGGGTAGCGTGTTTCTGACGAGTCGCACAGATCAGGCTGGCAGACGTTCTTCAACGCGGCCCATGTGCAGCATAAGCCCGAAGGCCAGAATGCACATGCTCAGGATGCCGAAGGTCAAAGGCGTGATCGAACCGTCGAACAACAGCCCGATCGGGGCGGCGATGGCAGCGGCCAGCACCGTCGAAATCGATCCGATGACCGAGGCTGCCATTCCGGCAATATGCCCCATCGGCTCCATCGCGATGGCGTTCAGGTTGCCCAGCGTCACGCCGGCCATGAAAAACACCATGGTTTGCCAGAACACGAACAATGCGAACGAGGCGTCTGGCGAAAGATGCGCGGCGTTCAGGGTCATGACAAAGGTGGTAATCAGGATTTGCCCCCCCAGCGCCCATGTCACCATCCGGCGCATGCCCACACGCACCACTAGTGCCGCGTTCAGCAAACTGGCCGACCCGGACATCAGCGCCACGAACCCGAACCAGAACGGAAAGCTTTCGGCGCGGTCATGGATAACGTCATAAACGGGCTGAACCATTGTCAGCATGGTGAACAGCACCCCCATGCACAGGGTCTGAACCATGATCGAAAGGCGCACGGTCGGATGCGAGAACATTTCCTTCGTGGCCGAGAACATCAACGGAATGCGAAAGGGGCGACGGTTTTCCCGGGCCAGAGATTCCGGCAACCGAACGCCCATCCAGAAAATGATGATCAACGCAAACAGAATGAAAGACACAAAGATCCCGCGCCATCCGAACAAAGCGATTACTCCGGCGCCCAGCATCGGTGCCGCCGCGGGTATCAACGTGAAAATCATCATCGCGATTGAGATGATCCGCGCCATTTCGCGGCCTGAATACAAGTCGCGGATGATCGCCATGGCCACCACGCGCGGACCTGCGGCGCCCAGGCCTTGAACCACACGTGCAATCAAGACCAGTTCCAGTGAAGAACTGGCCCATGCGACAGCAGACGCCGCAATGTACAAAGCCGCGCCGCCGTAAATGACCGGCTTGCGTCCCAGCGCATCCGAAAGCGGGCCGGTGAAAAACGTGCCGATCCCCATGCCCAACACAAATGACGTCAGGATCAGTTGGGCACGGTTAACGTCATCGGGGCTGAGCTGCGCGCCGATCTCGGGCAACGCAGGCAGCATCGAATCGATCGAAAAGGCTATGGTGGCGAACATCATTGCAATCAGTGCAATGAATTCCGCCTTCGACATGCGATTGGCCATGAAGACCTCCTAACCCGTTCGCGCTATCACGGCGGGTCGGCATAGGCCAGACTGGAAATTTGCACAGACCTCTGTGCTATTCTGCAGGGGAAGCCTCAAGTTGAGACATGATTTCAGCGATCACTTTCTCCCACATTTCAGGAGGTTGGGCGCCGGGAACCGCATGTTGATTGGCGACAATGAAGGTCGGGACCGAGCTCACACCCATTTTGCGGGAATGAGCATCGCGATTGCGGATATCCTCGCGGTCGGCGTCTGATTTCAGCAGCTTCATGACCACGGCGGCGTCCATTCCGGCGCTGTCCGCGATATCGGCCAAGACTTCGTGGTCGCCGATGTCGCGACCCTGCACGAAATAGGCGTCAAACAGCGCATCGACGACGGCATTCTGCTTGCCTTCGATGCCAGCCCAATGGATCAGGCGATGCGCATCCAGCGTGTTGGGGGTACGTTTCATGGCCTCGAAGTTGATGTTCAGACCGGCCTTTTCGGCGTGTTCCACCACCGGCGCATAGGCGCGAACCGCGCCGTCCTTGCCGCCGAACTTGCGCTCGAGATACTCGCGCCGATCCATTCCCGCATCCGTCATGTCAGGATTCAACTGGAACGGATGCCATTCAATGACAAAGGGGTGGTCGGGTACGTTGGCCAGTGCCTTGTCCAGTTGAGTCTTGCCGATATAGCACCACGGGCAGATCGGATCGGACAGGATGTCGAGCTTGACGGTCTGGGTCATTTTGTTGGTGCCTCGAAATAGGCCGGCAGCGCCCGGCGCAGGAGTTTGCCGTTTCCGCCGGTCGGCAGGGAGGGCAGATGGATGAAGGCGCGTGGTTGTTTGTAACGCGCCAGGTTGGCTTCGACATAGGTGCGCAAGGCCGCATCGTCCAGCTTTTCCGGGCCCGTATAGAAGGCCGCTATCACAAATGTGTCCGGTTTGACCTCGACCGCGGCGGCGCCGACCTGAGTGATGCCCGGAAAGCGGGACAGGGCGGCTTCGACCTCGACCGGGGACACGCGATAGCCACCCGCGTTCATCATATCGTCGTCGCGGCCCAGATAGCTGATCTGACCATCCACGGCCATGACGCCCTGATCGCCCGTCAGAAACCACTCTCCCTGCATCCGCGTTTCAACCTCATCGGGTGCGTTGAGATAGGTCAGCATCAAACCGGGGTCAGAGCGGTGAATGGCGATGGTGCCTTCTTGGCCCTTTGGCACCGGACCGTCCGGACCAAGGATCGCCACACGACGCCCGGGTTGCGGTTGTCCTAATGCGTCGCTGCGCGCGGGGTGATCCGGGCTGGAGGAAATGAAGGTAGAGCATTCGGACATGCCATAGGCTTCGAACAACTCGGTGCCGGTGGCCTTTCGCCATTGTTCGTGCAGCGCGCGCGACAGTTTCTCACCCGCGCACAAGCCGTGGCGCAGGTCAGGCAGCTCCACCCGATCGCACCCTTGCACCATCTTGCGATAGACCCCGGGGGCCGCTGCAAAGATCGTTGCGCCATGCTGGCGCAGCAGGGCAGGCAGGGCCGTGATTTTGGTGCCGGGCGCGGGGATCAGGGCAGTTGCGCCCATGGTCCATGGATCCATCAGACCGGTGCCCAGCGTATAGGTCCAGTTGAATGCTCCGGCGTGACACAGCCGGTCGGTCTCGCGCAGACCATACCAGCCATCGACCATCATCTGCCGCGCCCAGATTGCTCGGTGGGCATGGGCCACGGCACGAGGCTTGCCCGAGGTTCCAGAGGTATAGACGACATAGGCCATACGTTCCGGATCGCCCATGTCAAATTCTGCCGGGGGCAGGTTTCGCATGGCTTTCAACGCGTCCAGCCCGATCTGTTTGGAATGCGAGGCGCAGGCGACGCCCGGATCACGCAGAATCACCGCCGGAGAAAGCTCGTCGATCATCTTGGCGGTTTCGGGTTCCGTCAGTTGTGACGATGTCGGCACCGGTACGATGCCCACGGCAATTGCCCCCAGATAGGCAATCGGGAAATCCACCGTGTTTCCCAGCCGCATCAGCGCGATATCACCAGGTTTCAACCCGGCCCGCAGCAACCCCATGCCTGTGCCCAGCACAGCCGCTTTCAGATCGCGATAGGTCCAGTCTTGCGCGCCGTTCGGGCGCAATATCGACAAAGCCACTTTATCCGGCGCGTGATCGGCGCGGCCCAGAACATGGGCCGCCAGATTGAATGGCGTGGGGCAGGGTGCGGGCGACCCCTGATCGAAGATTGACAACATGGCCTCTGGCTATCGCGCCGCCTGCCGCGTTGCAAGCATGGCTGGCCGGGCCTATAGAAGGGTCATGAGCACTCAAGATCCCAAATCTCTGATCCGAATTGCCCGCGATTCTGGCGACCATACCGAAGTCGAACCCTTGGACCTTGGCGCCCGTGTGCGAGAGCTGCGCAAAGCGCGGGAATGGACATTGGAACAGGCCGCCAGTCAGGCCGGATTGGCACGCTCGACCCTCAGCAAGATTGAAAACGGGCAGATGTCGCCGACTTACGACGCGCTCAAGAAGCTTGCGACCGGGCTGGAGATTTCTGTTCCGCAACTGTTTACGCCGCCCCAGCGCGATCAGGTGATCGGACGCATGGCGATCACCCGTGTGGGCGACGGCACGGCTCATGCCACCACCACCTATGAGCATGAGCTGCTGGCCGAAACCCTGACCAAGAAACAGATGCTGCCCTATCGTGCGCGGGTCCGCGCAAGATCAATGGATGAATTTGACGGCTGGGTGCGCCATGACGGCGAAGAATTTATGTATGTGCTGACCGGTGTCGTCAAGCTTTACACCGAGTTTTACGAGCCGGTTGAGATGCGCAGAGGGGACAGCGCGTATTACGACGGCAGCATGGGCCACAACGTGATTTCCGTCAGTGACGAAGACGCGACGATCCTTTGGGTTACATCACTTGCCTAAAGCGGTTCTGCTGAATTCCCGGTTCAGCCCTTCGGTGAACAGGAAATCTTCGACCTCTTCATGCGCCTCATTCATCGTAAGTTGGTGACGTTCGGCCAAATAGGCTTCAAACCCTTTTCGATCCTTCAACACGCGCATCATGTCCTTGTCACGTAGGTTCGGAAAACGCCGCTTTGCGCGTTCGCATGCCGCATTCCAGTCGTTTGTAAGATCGGTCCAGTTCATCATCAATGAGCTTCCCTTAGCAACGATTAGGACTGCTCTCCCCCACACCAGAGTACGGACAGGGTGCCGCCACGTAAGACATGACAAAATGTCGCAGCGCTGGACCGCGCTTTTTTCAAGGGGATTTGTGCCCGCTGCGAAGTTTCCGCAACGGGCCGACGGGCCTACATTTGGTGTGAGTGGTGGCGGGCCCGGTTGTTCTGTAATCCGCAGCGCCATATTATCCCGGCAGGCAGAGAGGCGGGGTCATCGCCAGCTCAAAATTAAGCCTAAATGCCCAATTTATATGCATATTTTCCAGAAAAGTAAAATTGTTTGTGGGTGTTTCTTTCCGGATCGCTTGCATGTGACGATGCTGGACGCTGATTACGATGCTTCCAATGCGGCCAAACGATATCTTGTGTGGGATGGTAATGTGCTGAAATTTGCCGATTGGCGGAAATTTCCCGAGCGCTGTTTGTATGAAATTGCTGGCACTTTAAGCTTCCGTCTTTCGGAAACTTCAGTTGGAAAGACCAGCCGGATTCACATGTACAACGGCTGGTCTTGGGTTTGCGCCTTTTACTGGGCGTCGTACCACCAGACTTCGGGCATGTATTGCGGACCGTCGCCATAGATGGGCAGAGTTTCCGGGTGCTTCAGCTCTTTGACATGCGCGATGCGCCCGATGTCAAAGCTCCAGATCGGGATGACATAGCGGCCTGCGGTCAGTACCCGGTCCAGCGCGCGGGTGGCCGCGGTAAAGTCATCGCGGGTTTTTGAGGCCAGCATGGCATCGATCATGGCATCAACTGCGGGCGAAGATACGCCCATCAGGTTACGAGTGCCGGGGGCATCGGCAGTTTCGCTGCCCCAATAAAGACGCTGTTCATTGCCAGGAGACAGGGAAAGCGCCCGGCGGAACGTCGTGACGTCAAAGTCCAGCTCAGACGTGCGCCCGACATATTGGGCATTGTCGACCTGTTCCGTCGTGACCCCGATGCCGAGACGTTCCAGCGCGCGGGAATAGATCTCGACCACGGTTGCCATCTCGCTGTCACCCTGTTGCAGCAGGAAAGTCATCTGAAAGGCATCACCATTTGCATTGCGCAGCACGCCTTCCTGAACGGTCCAGCCTGCCTCGGCCAATAGTCCCGCGGCCTTGCGGAGGTTTGCCCGGTTCCGGGCCGATCCGTCGCCTTTCGGCAGTTCATACCCTTCCAGCGTGCCGGGCAACAGGATGTCAGCATAAGGAAGCAACAGATCTTTTACCCGCCCCTGGGCCGGGCCAGGCTGCATGGCAAGGTCGGACCCCGAGAAATAAGACGCGATCCTTGGTTGCGCACCACCGGTTACCGTGTCGTTGATGAATTCGAAGTTGAACGCAAGCGTCAGCGCTTCGCGCACGCGCCAGTCGTCGAACGGAGCCTTTCTTGTGTTCATCACGAACCCGGTCATTCCCGAAGGTTTTCCATGCGGAATTTCGGTCTTGATGACATCGCCGCGCTGCACGGCGGGAAAGTTGTATTGCGTGTCCCATTTGTCGGCGTTGAATTCACGCACGGCTGAAAGCTCTCCGGCTTTGAACGCTTCGAACAAGACGCTGCCGTCGCCGTAGAATTCGATCCGCAGCTCATCAAGGTTCATGGTGCCGCGGCGAAACGGGATGTCGTTCCCCCAATAGTCCGGATTGCGTCGCAGATTCACAAAGCGTCCCGCTTCGTAGCTTTCAATCACGTAGGGGCCGGTTCCAATCGGCACATCATGCAGTTGTGCATCCGCGAAATTCTTGCCCTCCCATTGCGCTTTTTTCAGGATCGGGCGCATCCCGGCCAGCAGCGCAAGCTCTCGGTCGGGTTCATTGAACGTGATACGCACCGAACGCGGGCCGGTTTGTTCGATACTTTCGATCTTGCCCCATAGACCGCGATAGCGCAGATGCCCCTGCGTGCCCAACGTTTCGTAAGACCAGATAACATCATCGATCGTGACCGGACTACCGTCGGAAAACCGCGCCTCCTCCCGCAGGGTGAATTCGACCCAGGACCGGGCTGGATCGGTCTCAACTGATTCGGCTAACAGCCCGTAAAGTGTGAAAGGTTCGTCCCAGGACCGCCCCATCAGGCTCTCGTGGGTCCAGAACGGCAATTGCCATGGCGAGGTGCCTTTTTGCAAAAACGGGTTCAGGCTGTTAAAGCCGCCAGTGTTTCCGAACACGGCGTTGCCGCCTTTGGGCGCATCCGGGTTGGCGTATGGGAGGGACACAAAATCCGGTGGTAGGGCCGGGTCCCCATACATAGCTATGCCATGAGACGATTCTGCATGGGCGACAGAGATCACGAAAATGGTGGCGATTCCTGCCACAAGTGATCGAAACGGACGGAGAAAATCCGGGCTCATTTTGGAAACAATCCTGCTCTGGCCTTATTTTGTTGGTATTCACCGTAGTGATGATTTTTCTTATTATCAAACTTTTAGCTTGGACCAAGGCGCAGAATTGCTTATAAAGGTTGCACTGCTCGATAGGTTTCTTGCCTGTATGAAACCTGCCTCAATAACTTAACGCCCGCTTCGTGCGGGCGTTTTTTTGCCTGTGGAAGTCTCAGGCCGGTATTCCAATCCCACATGTTTCCCCGTTTTCTTTGCAGGTGCAGCATGGCATGGTGCGCCTGATCAACGCTTGAGGGAGAATGGACATGAGCCTGTCCGGCAAAACGGCAATCATCACGGGATCAAATTCGGGCATTGGCCTGGGCGTCGCACGCGAGCTGGCCAAGGCCGGTGCCGATGTGGTTCTGAATTCCTTTACCGATCGCGATGAAGATCACGCGCTTGCCGCGCAGATTGCGAAAGAGACCGGAACCAATGCGCGCTACATCAAGGCCGACATGTCCAAGGGCGAGGAATGCCGATCCTTGATCGAACAGGCGGGGTCTTGTGACATTCTGGTGAACAATGCCGGGATTCAGCATGTCTCACCGATTGACAAATTCCCGGTTGATAAATGGGATGCGATTATCGCAATCAACATGAACTCGACCTTTCACACAACGGCGGCCGCGTTGCCGATGATGCGCAAGGCAGGTTGGGGACGTGTGGTGAACATCGCCTCGGCCCACGGTCTGACGGCATCCCCTTTCAAGGCGGCATATGTTGCGGCCAAGCACGGCGTGGTGGGAATGACCAAGACCGTAGCGCTGGAAACTGCGCAGGAACCGATCACCTGCAATGCCATCTGCCCGGGATATGTGCTGACGCCGCTGGTCGAGTCCCAGATTCCCGACACGATGAAAGAATACAACATGAGCCGTGAGGACGTTGTGAAGAACGTTCTTTTGGAACGGCAACCGTCCAAGGAATTCGCCACGGTCGAACAACTGGGTGGAACGACTATCTTCCTGTGTTCGGACGCGGCCGCTCAGATCACCGGAACCACAATTTCCGTCGATGGTGGCTGGACCGCGCTTTGAGGTTTTGCGGGGGAGCTGCCCCCACACCCCCAGAGTATTTTGGAAAAGATGAAGGGGTTGCGGCATGAAGCGGATCAATCTGGCTTTGCAGGGGGGTGGGGCGCATGGGGCGTTCACCTGGGGTGTGCTCGACCGGCTGCTGGACGAGGACGACATCGAGGTCGCTGCCATTACCGGAACTTCCGCAGGGGCGCTGAACGGTGCGGCCTACAAATCTGGTATGGTTCATTCCGGGCGCGAAGGCGCGCGGGCACGCCTGGACGGGTTGTGGAAGCGCATGGGCGCTATTGGCGACATGCGCTTTGCCAACTGGTTTCGCGGCCTTGAACCGGCGGCCATTGCGCAGGCGATGGAATATTCGGTGCCGTTTTCGATTGGGGATGCCTGGTCGCGGATGGTGTCGCCCTATGCGTACGGGCCGTTCTACAGCAACCCTTTGAAGCCGGTGGTGGACAGGTTCAATTTTGACGAGGTGTGCGCAGATGAAGGCCCGCGACTGTTTGTGTGTGCCACCTGCGTACGCAGCGGCAAGATCCGCGTCTTTACCGGCGACGAAATCAGCACCGACGCCATCCTGGCCTCGGCCTGTTTGCCGACCCTGTTCAAGGCGGTTGAGATTTTCGACCCGAAGACAAACCGGACCGAAGCCTATTGGGACGGAGGGTATACCGGCAATCCGGCGCTCTATCCGCTGTTCAACGATGATTTGCCGGATGACGTGGTGATCGTGAACATCAATCCGCTGGAGCGTGACGAAGTTCCGATCACGCCGCAGCAAATCCAGAACCGGATCAACGAGATCAGCTTCAACTCATCCCTGTTTCGCGAGTTGCGGGCGATCAGCTTTGTCCAGCGGTTGTTGAAAGAAGGCAAGCTGACAGCCGGAGAGATGAGCCGCGTTCTGGTTCACATGATTGCAGATAACGACTTGATGAACAGCCTGTCTGTTGCCACCAAAACCGTGCCCAATCCGGTCATTCTGCACAAGCTGAAACAGGCCGGACGGAACGCCGCAGACGGTTTTCTTGCCAACCACAAGAAGGATTTGGGCCAGACCAGCACAATTGATCTGCCTGCGATGTTCAGCTGATCACTCGGGCGGCTGTGTCGGATCTTTTCCATTCGGATAGACAAGCCCCGCCGAAATCACCAGTTTGGCGGCGTCTTCGATGCTCATGTCCAGCAGGATCACGTCTTCTGCGGGGAAGAACAACAGAAACCCCGATGTCGGGTTGGGTGTCGTGGGTACGAATACGCTCAGCAGTTCGCCACCGGTTTCGGCGCGTTGGCTGACCTCCCCCTTGGCGCTGGTCGAGACAAAGCCGATGGCCCAGATCCCGCGACGCGGGTACTGGATCAGGCAGGCTTTTTCGAAAGAACGCTCGGTCTGGGCAAACACCGTTTCCGAAATTTGCTTGATCCCGGAATAGACCGAGCGCACGACGGGCATCCGGTCAACAACGCTTTCGGCGAAGTGGATCAGGGAACGGCCCAGAATGCCCTTGGCGATCCAGCCGACCAGAACGGTGAAGATCAGGAAGATCACCACGCCCACGCCGCGCAGGTTGATGCCCACGTATTGTTCGGGCTGGAACTGTTGGGGCACCAGCGGCAGAACCGCACTGTCTATCCAGCCGACCACGGACCAGATCAGCCAGACCGTCAACCAGACAGGCGCAATGACCACGATGCCCGTCAGAAAGGACGCGCGCAGCCGTGAAAGCATGCCCGGGCGGCGGTGAGGCTCTTCGTCGAAGGGTGTATTCATTGCGGTTCCGAATGGTTTCCGGATTTAGGTAGTCAATCCACGGCCTTGGTACAATAGGTTAACGTCACCTCTGTTTGACGAGCGCTTGCGCGATCTTGGACGCCAAACGCGCATTGTTTCGAACAAGGGCGATGTTGGCGACCAATGACCGGCCTTCGGTCTTTTCAAAGATACGTTGCAGCAGATAGGGGGTCACGGCTTTGCCGGTGATGCGATGGGCATCTGCATCTGACTGGGCTTCGGCGATGATGGGGGCCAATTCCTCGGCCGGGATTTGATCGGCGGCTGGAATCGGGTTCGCCACCAACTGCCCGCCGGGCAGACCCAGCGCGCGGCGGGTCGTGTGGGCTTTGGCGATGGCATCGGCACTGTCCATGCGCAGGGGCGCGTTAAAGGGCGACTTTGCCGACCAGAACGCAGGAAACTCGTCCTGGCCATGTGAGATCACAGGCACGCCCAGCGTTTCCAGAACCTCAAGCGTTTTGGCGAGGTCCAGGATGGCTTTCGCCCCGGCTGCGACGACGGTCACGGGCGTATGGCCAAGCTCGTGCAGATCGGCAGAGATGTCGAAGGTGGTCTCGGCCCCCTGATGCACGCCGCCGATACCGCCGGTGGCAAAAACCTCGATCCCGGCATAGTGCGCGGCGATCATCGTGGCGGCAACGGTGGTGGCCCCGGTGCCACCTGTCGAGATGCACGCCGCCATGTCCGCGCGCGAGATCTTGGCAACGCCTTGGGCCTGACCCAGCCATTGCAGCTGATCCTGCTCCAGCCCGACATGCAATTTGCCTTCGATCACGGCCATGGTTGCAGGAACCGCACCCGCATCGCGGATGTCCTGTTCGACCTGAGCCGCGACTTCGATGTTCTGCGGATAGGGCATCCCATGGGTGATGATGGTGCTTTCCAGCGCAACGATGGGCAGGCCCGCGTCCTTGGCGGCGCGAACCTCGGCAGAGTATTTGATGTCGATCACAGTGGGGTTTCTCCGGAAACGTAGGTTGCAGCGGCGTGCAGGGCGCGGGTCAGGGCCTCGTCACTGGATGCACCGCCGGATTCTGAGGCGATATGGGCCGCCATGAAAGTATCCCCGGCACCGGTCACGCGGGTGACCAGAACGGCAGGGGGTGTTTGCGTCAGGATTTCTGTCGAGCTGCCGATGGTTGCCGAATTGCCGCCATCGGTGACCAGCACCCGCAGCGCGCCGCGATCCAGAAGGCCTTTGGCCGCGGATTCGGAATCGGTGAATTCACGCTGGCACAGGATACCGGCCTCTTCGAGGTTTACATAGAGCGTGGCGCGAGCATGTTTCAGGAACGGCAGCAGACGTTCGGCCTTGCCCGGCGATGCCGGGGCCACGCGCAGATCCGCACGCGCAAAAGCAGGGCTTTGGGCAATTTCTTCCAGCAGGTCCAGTGTCAGGTTGCCATCCAGTGCGATCGGGCCCTCAAATGGGGCGTTCTCATAGCCCAGAGGTCCGTGCATCAAAGGGTGCAGTATCTTTGCGCCCGCGGCCTCCAGCGAATGCGCGTCGGCAATCGCCGCGATCAACCCGTTCGCACCTTCGACGGCCATATAGCGGTCAGTCGGCAAATCCTGCGACCGATAGATGTGATCCGTCACCATGCCGAGGCGCGAACAGGCATGGACAAGCTCGTCGCCTTCCGGATCGCGGCCAATGGCGGTCAGCAGGGTGGGTGTCATGCCGAAACGTACCAGTGTCATGGCAATGTTCATCGCAACGCCACCGGGCAGGCGGGTGATCCGGCCCGGCACGTCCGAGCCCTGTCGCATGGCGCTGGCCGATCGGCCGATCACGTCCCACAGGACCGAGCCGATGCACAGGATATTGGTGTTCTGAGTCATACGGGACGTCATGCCGCAGCGGTGTTGCCCGTGCAAGCCGGAACGTCATCGCAACAAGAGATTCCCGACCGGCCTGGGCCGATATGGCCTTTGGGCTTGCGATCCGTGGCCTTCGCGGGAACAATCAAAAGCAATGATTGGTGATTTGATTTTCCTGTTGGAGCGTTTCGTATGAATGGCCCCGTCTTCCGTGCCATCCTCCGAGCCCTCAATACCTGCGCCCTGAGTATTATCCTTCTTCTGACTTTGCATCCGGGACCCGTAAAAGCGCAAACTGCCCCGTCGACGGTCATTGATTTCTGGGTCAAGGATGACACTCTGTTTCTCGAGGTGAAACTGAACGCCGAGGCCATGCTGGTCGGTGCCGATCCGACACAACCCGACGCTTATTCCGGCAATTCGAAGTACCGATCTCTGCGGCGCATGGTGTCGTCGGAACTGGAACCCCAGATCAGAAATTTCGTTCAGGTCTGGAGGCAGAACCTTGTGGTCGAAGCGTCTGAACGCCTGGACCTGTCTTATGAAGGTGTGCGTATTCCCGTGGTGGGGGATGCCGAAAAAGCGCGTGTTTCCAGATTGTTGTTGACCGCTCCTTTGTCGGATCAAGCATCTAACCTTCGCCTGACCTGGCCGCTGCACAGCGGGTCAGTCGTGCTTCGCCAGCAAAAGGTTGTGGCCCCGTATACAGGCTTTCTGGCGGCCGGAGAAATCAGCCCACTGATCCCGTTGCAGGGCGGGGCATCGCTGACGACCGAGCAGACACTGCAGACGTATTTCGCCAAGGGGATCAGCCGATTTGTTCAAAGCCCCCTCAAGCCATCCATCCTTGTTCTGACACTCGTGATGCTGACGCTGAGCCTGCGGCCTGTGATGTCTCAGGTGGCGTTTTTGGCAGCAGGGGTTTTTGTCGGGCTCGGGTTGGGCATGTACGGCGTGCTGGACGTACCAGAAAACATGCAGGATCAGGCCTTGGTGGCTGCGATCATCATTCTGGCGTTATGGAACCTGGTGGCCCGGCACTTGCAGGTCTGGCGCCTGTTGGCCGTGCTTGCCGCAGGCTGTGTTTACGGATTGGCACTGGCTTCGGATTTGACAAAGATCGGGGTGCCGCCCGATCATCTGGCTCCGGCTGTTTTGGGGTTTGGTGTCGGGAATCTAGTTCCTGTCGTCTTTGTGGCTGTTCTGGCCTTTGCCTGCGCGCTTTTGCTTGCAGGCGGGTCACACAGAAAACGAGGCCGGATTTCGGTTCTGACCTCGATGCTGATCGCCGGGATCGGCGTGTATTGGATGGCTGAACCCTGGTTGCTGGCTTAAGATATTGCCGCCAGCAGCTTGTTCAGCGCACCCAGCGGGTCGTCATCGCCCCAGATCTCGTCCCCGATGCCGAAGAAATCGGTGCAGGGGGCCAGATCGCCGATCAATTCGGGCGTCAGGCCGCCTTCGGCCACGACCGGGACTTCGATCATCTCGGACCACCATTGGAACAGATCTTTTTCGGCGCGGGTTCCGTCGCCCAACGTGGCGGTGCCAACGGGGCCGAAGGCCACATAATCTGCGCCGTGTTCGCCTGCCGTCATGCCGTCATGGCTGGACGCGCCGCAGAAGCTTCCGACGATCGCATCCGGACCCAGCTCCTTGCGCGCGGCACGGACCGAACGTGCGCCGTCATCCATGTGCACCCCGTCCAGCCCCAGACGTTGCGCCAGCAGCACGTGGTTTGAAATTACGATGGCCACGTCGCGGGCGTGGGCCACTTCGCGGCAGGCATCAGCGGCACGGGCGATGGTGTCTTCGTCGTTGCCAGCCAGCGCCAGGCGGATGCAGGCGATCTCGGCCCCGTCCAGAACCGATGCCAGTTTGGCCGGAAACGTGCTCAGCTCGATGGTCGGAGGCGTTATCAGGTAAATCTGCGGCTGCTCGGGGGTGTCCATGGGCGCGTCCTTCGGTTTTTGGTCTTTGGCGCGGTTTAGCGGATTGCGGCGGGGAAGCAAACTTTTATGGCCGAGACCACGCAAATTCCAGCCCCAGCGCCTTGCCCTGCAAGAGCCTGCCGATTACAGCAGGCCAAGTTTTTACAAGGTGAACCATGCCCAGCGACAAATCCCAGCCTTCCTTCGTGCTTGTTCGCCCGCAGATGGGTGAGAATATCGGTGCCGCCGCCCGGGCGATGTGGAACTTTGGACTGGACCGGATGCGCATCGTGGCGCCCCGCGACGGCTGGCCAAACCCCAAGGCGGTGGCCATGTCCAGCGGTGCCGGCCGGTTGCTGGACGAAGCGCAGCTGTTTGACGATCTGGCCGGATCGCTGGCCGACAGCACTTTTGTCTTCGCCACCACTGCACGGCAACGCGGGCTGACAAAACCCGTCTACAGCCCCGAGCGCGCCATGCAGATCGCCGCTGAAAAGGTCGCGGCGGGCGAAAAGGTTGCGGTTCTGTTCGGCCCCGAACGCGCGGGGTTGGAGAACGAAGACATCGCCAAGGCAAATGCAATCATCTCGGTGCCCGTGAACCCGGAATACGCGTCGCTGAACCTGGGCCAATGCGTCTTGCTGACCGCTTATGAGTGGATGCGCCAGACCGGCGACGTGGTGCATGAATCCACCGATTTGGGCAAGGGGGACTGGGCCACGGGGATTGAAGTTGAGAAACTGGTGGAACACTACGAGGACCGGCTGGAAGAGGCCGGGTTCTTCTATCCCCCTGAAAAGGCCGAGGGCATGAAAACCAACCTGCGCAACCTGTGGTCGCGGATGCGGATGACGCGGGCCGACGTGCAGATGCTGCATGGGATCATGCGGCAGATGGTCCGCTGGAAAGACAAAGGCTGAGGCTGGACCTATCTTCCACCAAGCCCTAGCTTGCGACGAAATCAGGACATGAGGACAGCATGAGCGGTAAGCGCAGCATCTTCGAAGAGGTCTCGGACACCGAAAAACAACAGGCCGTTCAACCCGGTATGATCGACCGGGGGCGTGGCGGTGCGCGTAAGGCAATTCGTGCCTGGCTGATGATCCTGTTCGCTTTGGTCGTGGTGATGATCGCTGTCGGCGGTCTGACGCGGCTGACTGACAGCGGGCTGTCGATCACTGAATGGCGTCCGATTACAGGGGCGATCCCGCCGATGTCCGAGGCCGACTGGCAGGCCGAGTTCGACAAGTACAAGCAGATTGACCAGTGGCGCATTCAGAACCAGTGGATGCAGTTGAGCGACTTCAAAACCATCTATTGGTGGGAATGGGGGCATCGCCAACTGGGCCGCGTGATCGGGCTGGTCTGGGCCACCGGTTTCCTGGGCTTCCTCGTGACCCGCAAGATACCCACGGGTTGGACCGGCAAGCTGCTGATCCCCGGCCTTCTGGGCGGTGTGCAGGGGGCTGTCGGCTGGTGGATGGTCGCCTCGGGTGTGACGCAGGGCGAGGGGATGACCGCCGTCGCCAGCTATCGCCTGGCCACCCATCTGGGACTGGCATTCGTCATTCTCGGGTTCCTCGCCTGGTATATATTCGAGCTTGGCCGGGAAGAACGTGACCTGATGCAGGCGCGTCGCATGAAGGAAGCGAAACTGTTCTCGTTGTCCACCGGCCTGATGCATTTCGCCTTTTTGCAAATACTTATTGGCGCGCTTGTCGCCGGGATCGACGCTGGTCGGTCTTATACCGACTGGCCGCTGATCGGCGGGCAGCTGTTGCCGCCGGATGCCACCGCGTTGGAGCCGATGTGGCGCAATTTCTTCGAAAGCCCGGGGCTTGTGCAGTTCATTCACCGCTGCGCAGGTTACCTGTTGTTCATCTTTGCGATTGTCGTATGGCGCCGCGGCGGCGCCAGCGCGCATCCTCAGACGCGCTTCGCCTTCAACGCGGCTTTCGCGGCCCTGTCGGTGCAAGTTGTCGTCGGTATCGTGACCGTCGTCTACGGAGCGCCGTGGCAGATCGCCATCTTCCACCAGTTCATGGCCGTTGTCGTCTGGACCCTGATCCTGCGCGCGCGGTTCCTCACTGCATATCCAATCGCAACATCTGTACGCGGAGTAAATTAACATGACCGCTTTCGACGAACTGATGGCTTTTCAGCGTGAAACCTCGGCATTGGGCCAGATTGCCGGACGATTGGGTTGGGATCAGGAAACCGTCATGCCGCGCGGGGCCGCGCCTCAACGCGCCGAGGAAATGGCAGCGATCGAGGCCGTCCTGCACGCGCGCCGATCGGATCCGCGCGTTGCAGAGTGGCTGGATCAGGCCGCGCCACAGGATGAAGTCGGAAAGGCGCAGCTTCGGGAAATCCGGCGCGCCTATGATCGGGCGGTCAAGGTGCCCGCTGATCTGGCCACGGCGATTGCCCGGACCACGTCCGCCGCACAGGGAACATGGGCACAGGCGCGCGCGGATGAAGATGTCTCGGCCTTCGTTCCCGTGCTGGAAGAGGTCGTATCGCTGAAGCGTCAGGAAGGCGAGGCGCTGGCACAGGGCGGAGACGTCTATGACGCCATGGTCGAGGATTATGAACCCTATACGACCGGCGCTCAGATCGCGGCCATTTTTGATGAAATGCGCCCACGTCTTGTGGCCTTGCGTGCGGCCGTTCTGGAACGCCCGGAACCTGCCGCGCTGACCGGAAGCTTTGACGAGCTGACCCAAATGCGGCTTACGCAAAAACTGGCGGTCGCCTTCGGCTATGACCTCAACAACGGCCGTGTCGACAAGGCGGTTCACCCGTTCAGCTCGGGTTCGGGCCTGGATGTGCGCATCACCACGCGAACCAGCGAAACGGACCCGTTCAACTGCTTTTATTCCACCATTCACGAGGTCGGCCACGCGGCTTACGAACAGGGGATCGACCGCGACTACCTGCTGACGCCGCTGGGGCGCGGCGTGTCCATGGGTGTGCATGAAAGCCAAAGCCGGATCTATGAAAACCAGCTTGGCCGTTCGCGTGCGTTTACGGGATGGTTGTTCGATCAGATGAAAGACGCATTCGGCGATTTCGGAATTGCCGATGCAGATGCTTTCTACGCTACCGTCAACCGGGTTCATAACGGTTATATCCGGACCGAAGCCGATGAAGTGCAATACAATCTGCACATCATGCTTCGCTTCGATCTTGAGCGCGCTCTGATGGCCGGGGGCTTGCAGGTCAGCGAGCTGGAAGCGGCGTGGAATGACCGGTTCAAGGCCGACTTCGGTTATGCGGTCGACAAACCGTCGAACGGCTGTTTGCAGGATGTGCATTGGTCGGTTGGACTGTTCGGTTATTTCCCGACCTATTCGCTGGGCAATGTCTATGCAGGATGTCTGTATCAGGCCCTGCGAGCAGCGGCGCCGGGGCTGGATGCCCAACTGGCAGACGGCGACACATCTGGCGCAACTGCTTGGCTGCGCGAACACGTCCAGCAGCACGGCGGGCTTTATGCCCCGCGCGAGATTATCCGACGGGCGAGTGGAGTAGAGCCGGGACCCGAACCTTTGCTGGACTATCTGGAACAGAAGTTCAGCGGATTGTACGGGCTGTGACAGCATGAATCGGTAGCCGATTGGTAAGGTTTCTCGCCATTTGCGTTGCAACATTGGCTTTGGCTTGACCATTTCGGTGATCGGTTATGAGGCCGGGCATGGCGTTCCAAGTGGCTGGAGCGATCTGATGCTTGACTGGTTTGAGACGGTGAATGCCTTGGAATAGGGGCTTCCAACACAAAACTGGACTGGTGAAGACGGAGAGATGGTCGCGGGACATGCCGCGCAATTTGTCTTCGGCTTCACGCGGAACCCTTTATTGGGCGACGCCAACTCTCGTTTTGCGCAAACTTTTTCCCTGACAAACACGAACAGGTTATCCTAAACGACCTGAACCAGTTCGATTCGGGCCGCGACGGCTGCAAAGAACAAAACGCTGCCGACCAACACAAATACGTGCCAGATCGTATTGTGGAACGGCAGCCAGTCCAGCAGGTAGAAGGCGACCCCGGCCGTGTACACGAGCCCTCCGGCAATCATCAGCGTGACGATTGTGGGGGACAGGTCTGCCAACATGGATTGCCCGGCCCAGACCACCGCCCAACCCATCAATAGGTATAACGCAAGCCCGAACCAGCGGAACCGGTTTGGGTCTAACATCTTGAGAACTGACCCAAGCGTTGCCGAGGACCACAACCCGAGCAACAGCCCGGGGGACTGAGCACCGGACAACAGTAAAAACGGCGTATAGGTCCCTGCGATCTTGACGTAGATGCCGGAATGATCGAGCCGTTGCAGAAACCCGCGCCATTCCTTGCTTTCGATCATGTTGTACAACGCAGAAAACGTCAGCATGAGTATCAACGTCACCCCGTAAATCGAGGCACCCAGTACCGCAGATTGATCATACCGGTAATTGATGGTCATCGTGATCAGCAAGGGAACCGCAATCAACGCACTCGAGACACCGAGCACATGGACCACCCCGTCGCTGATACGTTCTGTGCGGCTGTAAGCTGGTCGGATATGTGCAAATGACCACATATGAAAAAGCTAGGCGTCAGAATGGCTTCGGGCAAGCGGATCATCCCGAGAGCTATCGATATCGTGATCCAGAATGACAAAACGCCCGCAGAGCGAGCGTTTTGTTTCATATCCGTAATTAAGCGTGAGGATTATTCTTCGGTTTCCTCATCACCCTGATCGGCGATCCGGGCGACGCTGACGACCTCTTCGCCCTTGCCGGTGTTGAACACTTTGACCCCGCCGGCGCTGCGCGAGCGGAAAGAGATGCCGTCGACCGGAACCCGGATCGACTGTCCCTTGGAGGTGGCCAGCATGATCTGATCGTCGATTTCGACCGGGAACGAGGCCACCAGCGGGCCGCCCCGCATCGCCTTGTCCATCGCCATCACGCCCATGCCACCACGGCCGCGCACCGGATAGTCATGCGACGAGCTGAGCTTGCCGGACCCCTTGGCCGTGATGGTCAGGATCAGGTTCTCGGCCGCCGACATCTCGGCATAGCGTTCCTGCGGCAGGATGCTGTCGGCATTGCCGCCATCCTCGTCGGCGTCGGTGTCGTCGGTCACGCCGGCCATCAGGCGGCGCATTTTCAGATAGGCGGCGCGCTCGTCGGGGGTGGCCTCGAAATGACGGATCACCGACATCGAGACCACGCGGTCGCCCGCGTTCAGTCGGATGCCCCGCACGCCGGTCGATTTGCGCCCCTTGAACACCCGCACGTCTGTTGTGGAGAAACGGATCGCCCGGCCGGAGTTGGTGACCAGCATCACATCGTCATCGTCCGAGCAGATGCGCGCGTTGACCAGTTCCACGCCCTCGGGCAGGTCCATCGCGATCTTGCCGTTGCGCTTGACGTTAGTGAAGTCGCTCAGCGCGTTGCGACGCACGTCTCCGGCGCTGGTGGCGAAGACGATCTGAAGGTTTTCCCATTCTTCATCCGGCACATCGACCGGCATGATCGCCGCAATGGAAACGCCGGTGGGAATCGGCAGGATGTTGACGATCGCCTTACCCTTGCCGGTGCGCCCCGACTGGGGCAGGCGCCAGGTCTTGAGCTTGTAGACCATCCCGTCGGTGGTGAAGAACAGAAGCTGGGTGTGCGTATTGGCCACGAAGAGGGTGGTGACCACGTCCTCTTCCTTGGTCTGCATGCCCGACAGCCCCTTGCCACCCCGCTTTTGCGCGCGGAAATCGGCAAGCGGCGTGCGCTTGATATAGCCGCCCGAAGTCACGGTCACGACCATGTCTTCGCGCTCGATCAGGTCCTCGTCTTCCATGTCGCCCGACCAGTCGACGATCTCGGTGCGGCGCGGTACCGCGAATTGTTCGCGGACGCTGCGCAGTTCATCAGCGATGATGCCCATTATGCGTTCGCGCGAGGACAGGATATCCAGGTATTCCTTGATCTTTGCGGCCAGGTCTTCCAGCTCGTCCGTGACCTCTTTGACGCCCAGTTGCGTCAGGCGTTGCAGGCGCAGGTCAAGGATGGCGCGGGCCTGAACCTCGGTCAGGTTATAGGTCCCGTCGTCGTTCATCTTGGACAGCGGATCGTCGATCAGGCGCAGATAGTCCGCGATGTCGGCGGCCGGCCAGCGCCGGGTCATCAGCTTTTCGCGTGCCTCGGCCGCGTCGGCCGAAGACCGGATCGTGGCCACGACCTCGTCAACGTTCGATACCGCCACGGCCAGACCGCACAGGATATGGCTGCGTTCCCGCGCCTTGCGCAGGTCAAAGGCGGTGCGGCGGGCAACGACATCTTCGCGGAAATCGATGAAGCTGGTCAGGAAACGGCGCAGGGTCAGCTGCTCGGGGCGGCCGCCGTTCAGCGCCAGCATGTTGCAGCCGAACGAGGTTTGCATAGGCGTGAACCGGTACAGCTGGTTCAGCACCACCTCGGGCGTTGCGTCGCGTTTCAGCTCGACCACCACCCGTACGCCGTTGCGGTCGGATTCGTCCTGAACATGGCTGACGCCTTCGATGCGCTTTTCGCGCACGGCTTCGGCGATCTTCTCGATCATCGAAGCCTTGTTCACCTGATAGGGGATCTCATCCACGATGATGGCATAGCGATCCTTGCGCAGCTCTTCAACGCGGGTCTTGGCGCGGATGATTACGCTGCCGCGGCCTTCCAGATAGGCCTTGCGCGCGCCGGATCGGCCCAGCATCACGCCGCCGGTCGGGAAATCGGGGCCGGGAACGTATTCGATCAGTTGCTCGGACGTCAGGTCCGGGTCGTCGATCAGGGCCAGCGTCGCGTTAACCACTTCGCCCAGGTTGTGCGGCGGGATGTTGGTGGCCATGCCCACGGCGATACCGCCGGCGCCGTTGACCAGCATGTTGGGGAAACGGGCGGGAAGGACAGTCGGTTCCTTGTCCTTGCCGTCGTAGTTGTCCTGGAAATCGACCGTCTCTTTCTCGATATCCGCCAGCAGGGCTGCGGCGGGCTTGTCCATCCGCACTTCGGTGTAACGCATGGCCGCCGGATTGTCGCCGTCCATCGAGCCGAAGTTGCCTTGACCATCCAGCAGCGGCAGCGACATCGAGAAATCCTGCGCCATCCGCACCAGCGCATCATAGATCGCGCTGTCGCCGTGGGGGTGATACTTACCCATCACGTCACCCACCGGACGGGCCGATTTGCGATAGGCCTTGTCATGGGTATTTCCGGTCTCGTGCATCGCATAGAGGATGCGCCGATGCACCGGTTTCAAACCGTCGCGCAGATCGGGGATCGCGCGGCTGACGATGACCGACATCGCATAGTCCAGATAGGACGTGCGCATCTCGGATTCGATCGAGACCGTCGGGCCGTCATAGACAGGGCGCTCGGGCGGGGTTTCATCCATGTTTTCGGGGATTTCTGGCGTATCGCTCACGTAAACTGCCCGTATTTTGTGCTGGGTCTATATCTTGTGGATGCACCTTATCAGACCCGGCACATAAGGTGCAAGCAAGCAGCGCTCCCCAAGGTTCGAATCCTCGGTAACACCCAAGTAACATATTGTTATCTAAGTATTAGGGGGTTTTCGTGCTAGCCTGAGAATACCGTGCAACAAACCGGAGGTCTGCATGAAGACAAGTGAAACCGAATTGATGCTCAAGGGCTACGGCCTGACAACGGCCGAATTTTTCTATCACATGCCCGATTACGTCCACGTCCTGAATACCTTCATCTGGCAGGAATATGACCTTGCGCCGGATCATCCGAAACTCTTCGAATTCATCGAGTTTTGGCAACGAGAAATAGAAGGGCCGCTGCATTCCGTGAAATTCACGCACCGCAAGATGATCGCACCGGGCGAGTGGCGCAACATGGTTGGTGAGTTTCGCGTGAACTGAGTGATCGGCCAGGTCCGCCTGTGCGTCGGAATTCCTGTTCTCATTTGAGGCAAGTCGCGTATGGTGACTGCCAATCTAATGGCGTCACAGGAAAAAACAATGATCAGAGCCGTTCTCTTTGTTGCAGCGCTTTGCATGAGCAGCCCCGTTTTTGCCGAGGGTGTTCTGGACAAGATCAAGAAAGGTGCCGAGAGCGTCGGGAAGACGATCGACAAAGGTGCCGAAGCGGTTGACGATACGATCACGTCCACTTCGGAGCTGCTGTCCAACGAGGCAACACCTGAAGAAACGCGCGCAAAGCTTGACGCGATGGCAGGCGAGATTTTGGATCAGCTTCTGGCGGAAAACCCCGATGCGCGGCCACTTTATGACGTCAGTGCCGGGTATGCGGTGTTCGACTCCCGTAAGGTTACGGTATTCCCCGTGTCGGCGGGCTATGGCCGGGGCGTGGCGGTGTCGAAAGACACCGGGCAACACACATATATGAACATGGGAACGGGCGGCGTTGGCGGCGCCATCGGCATCGGTGGTTTCGAGACCAAATTCGTGATCCTGTTCGAAACCCCCGCTGATCTGGATAAGTTTATAAACCAGGGCTATGACGCGACCGCAGAAACGGGGGCCATGTATGGCGAGGATAAAACGGGCGAAACCCTGCGTTTCACTGATGGACGCTCGTTCTTTGTTCTCAACAAAAAGGGCTGGCGCGTATCGGCCGGCGCGTCCGGCACCAAGTTCTGGAAATCGCCCGAGCTGAACTGATCAGCCAGAACAGCTGGCCCCGCCCAAAACGCAGAATTTGGCGCAATGAGGGTGGTTCAGATGCACGTCCGCCTCGGCCTGGGCCAGGGTATGGCCCATCTCGAACTCGGGCTCATAGGGCAGCAGGGTGCAGGCCAGGACAGCAGGTTTTTCGGCCCCTTTGCGCTTGACCACCATACGGGCGCTGGCGCACATGACGTCGTTGGGGGATTTGTCAAGAATTCCCCAGCACGCGGTGGTGATTTCTGGAACCTCGACAGTTTCGTCCATTTCGGGAAACAGAACGGTCTGAGCCGGGTTCTGCGGGTCAATGTCAAATCCGTGCCTGGCAAAGAACCTGGCATAGCCCGCACGGCTTTCCGCGTCTGACTCCCCCCAGACCGTACGCCCGGCGATGGCCATGTTGAAACCGTGGGCGCGTAACCATTCCATACCGGCCAGGGTTTTGTCGAAACTGCCGTCACCGCGTTCTTCGTCGTGCAGGGCCGGGCGGAAGTGATCGACCGAAACGCGCAGAGTCAACATGTGGTTGAATTCCTTTTGCAATCCCAGCAACCCGTCGCGCATTTTGCGGCGCATCATCGGCGCCATTGCGTTGGTCAGAATCAGAACCTTGTACCCTCGTTCCAGCGCGGCGCGTGTCATGTCGATCATGTCCGGGTTCATGAACGGCTCACCGCCCGTGAACCCGATCTCGTGCACGGGCCAGTTGCGAGCTTCGATCTGATCAAGGTAGTTCCGGACCTCGTCAGCGGTGATGTAAACCAAAGCGTCATTGGTCGGGCTGCTGGCGATATAGCAATTCACGCATTCGATATTGCACAAAGTGCCCGTATTGAACCAAAGGGTCTCGGGCCGTGTCAGGGAAACCTTTGCGCGGGTCTGGCCGTCAGCTGTCACCGATTTGTTTTGAAACTTGCCAATATTGGCGAGCTGTGGGGCGTTGTCTTTCATTCCCGCATCCGGTTCTTAAAGGTCATCAATCCGATCTAGCCCTTTGTCGCGGATTTGGTAAGGGTGACGCAGCGGTTCTGACAGAGTTTTGAACAGAGTGATTTATTGTCGTGTGGTTGCGCTAACATTGGACATGCCGGAAGGGGCGGGGTAAGGACAATTCATGGTTTCACGCGTCATACCTGTTGATCCCTTTGATCTGATCATTTTCGGCGGCACCGGCGATCTGGCGCAGCGCAAGATTCTGCCCGCGCTTTACCGTCGGTTTTGCGCCGGGCAATGGCATGAGGATGCCAGGATTATCGCAGCAGCGCGTGCGGGCCATTCCGCAGAAGATTTCCGGCAGATGGTCGCAGAATCGCTGCACCGGCATGCTGCGGTCCGCGCTTCGGAGTCCCAGAGAGTGTCCCGTTTTCTACAGCGGGTCGATTATGTCCCGCTGGATGCAGTATCAGCCGAAGGATGGGACCTGCTGGGTGAAAAACTGTCGCCTAACCGCGTGCGCGCGTTCTATTTCTCGGTCGGCCCAAGCCTGTTCGGCCCTTTGGCCGAGCGGGTCCGGGCCTATGATCTGGCGACCGAAGATACGCGCATCGTGGTGGAAAAACCGTTCGGGCATGATCTGGGCAGCGCGCGAGAGCTGAATGCCACACTGGCTGCGCATTTTGATGAAAGCCAGATCTACCGAATCGATCATTACCTGGGCAAGGAAACCGTCCAGAACCTGATGGCCGTACGGTTTGGCAATATGCTGTTCGAACCGCTGTGGAACAGCCAGTATGTCGACCATATCCAGATCACCGTTGCCGAAACCGTCGGTATCGATGGGCGCGAAGAATACTATGAACGCGCCGGCGCGATGCGGGACATGGTGCAAAATCACCTGATGCAGCTGCTGTGCCTGATTGCGATGGAACCCCCGGCAAAGTTCGATCCGGACGCGGTGCGAGATGAAAAGCTCAAGGTGATCCGGGCGCTTGATCCGGTGGAGCCGCATCACATCGTGCGCGGCCAGTTTTCGGCAGGGCCGGACGGGGCGGGATACCGCGAATGTGTCGGCAACCCACGCTCGACCACTGAAAGCTATGTGGCGCTGAAGGCGCATGTCAGCAATTGGCGATGGGCAGGCACGCCGTTTTATCTGCGTACGGGCAAACGGCTGGTGGCGCGTTCGTCGATTATCAATGTGATGTTCAAGGACGCGCCGCATTCGATTTTCGGGGAAGAGGCCGGGCGTCACGCCAATGCGCTATCGATCCGGTTGCAACCCAACGAGGGGATCACGCTGAAAGTGACGATCAAGGAACCGGGGCCAGGCGGGATGCGGCTGATCGACGTGCCATTGGACATGAGTTTCGCCGAAGCGCTGGGGCCCGAGAATCAAGACCCGCCAGATGCTTACGAGCGCCTCGTCATGGACGTGATACGGGGCAACCAAACGCTGTTCATGCGCGGGGACGAGGTCGAGGCCGCATGGGCCTGGACCGATCCGATCATCGCCGGATGGCTGGCGCGCGGGGACGTGCCCAAACCTTATGACAGTGGCAGCACAGGACCGGGCGACGCCGAGCTGCTGATGAAACGGGATGGTCGCCGCTGGCAGGGAATAAAGCCATGAACATTCAAGAATATGCCGACCGAGAAATGCTGGCCATCGATGTGGCAAACGCGTTGGCGGGTGAGCTTGAGACCGCTTTGTTGCACAATGACACGGTTGCATTGGCCGTCCCCGGCGGGACGACACCGGGGCCGGTTTTTGACAGCCTGTGTGCTGCCGATCTCGAGTGGGACCGTGTGCGGGTTCTGCCTACGGACGAACGCTGCGTGCCGGCTGATCACGAACGTTCGAACGAACGCCTGATCCGGGAAAGACTGCTGACCAACCGGGCATCCGTGGCACAGTATATCCCACTTTATGTTCCGGGCGCAGAGCCTGAATCGGCTTTGCCGGAAGTTGAATCGCTGATCGCGCCGGTGCTGCCTTTGTCGGTTCTTGTCCTTGGGATGGGGGAAGACATGCACACGGCTTCGTTGTTCCCCGGAATGGACGGGCTGGACAAGGCCCTCGACAGCCAGGCGCCGACCTTGATCGTCGCCCGGACCGATGTGCAGCCAGAGCCCCGGATTTCTTTGACGGCCCCTGTGATGGACGGGGCTTTGTCGAAACATCTGATCATCTACGGGCAGGCAAAACGAGACGTATTGGACAAAGCCATGTCGATGCCACCGGAAGAGGCACCGATCGCCGCGGTCCTCAGCGGCATGACGGTTCATTGGGCGGAGTGAGGCAATGCAGTTGGATGCTTTGAAGGCGCTTGCAGCGGCTGACCGCCGTATCGTCGACCTGTTTGCAAAGGATGCAACCCGGGCCGGGTCGTTTTCAGCCTCGACCGGGGATTTGCTGTTCGATTATTCAAAAACGCAGATCGATGAAGACGTGCGCGCAGCGCTGCTGCAAGTGTGTGAAGATGCCGGGCTTGCGACGCGGCGCGACGCCATGTTTACCGGGAAGAAGATCAACGAAACCGAAGGGCGCGCGGTGCTGCACACGGCGTTGCGCAATCTGGACGGTGGCCCGGTCGAAGTGGATGGTCAGGACGTCATGCCCGGGGTTCTGGACACGCTGCAACGAATGCGGGTCTTTGCCGAAGAAGTCCGCGGTGGTGCGATTGTCGGGGCAGGGGGCAGCTTTACCGATGTGGTCAATATCGGCATCGGTGGGTCGGATCTTGGCCCGGTCATGGCCACTCATGCGCTGGCTCCGTATCATGACGGGCCGCGCCTGCATTATGTCTCGAACGTGGATGGGGCCCACATCGCGGACACGTTGCGCCCATTGGATCCTGCACGGACGCTTGTGATTGTCGCGTCCAAGACATTCACCACGATCGAAACGATGACCAATGCGCGCACGGCCCGCGCCTGGATGTCCGAGGGCGGAGGTGATCCGTCCCGCCAGTTCGCCGCCGTATCCAGCGCGCTGGAAAAGACGCAGGCTTTCGGCATCCCCGAGGCGCATGTATTTGGTTTCGCTGATTGGGTGGGTGGGCGTTATTCGGTCTGGGGGCCGGTCGGATTGCCGGTCATGATTGCCGTCGGTTCAAATGCATTTGATGCGTTTCTGCGAGGCGGGCAGGCGATGGATCTGCATTTCCGCTCGGCGGATTGGGTGGAAAACATGCCTGTGATGCTGGCGCTGGTCGGCATCTGGCACCGTCAGGTTCTGGGTTGCACCAGCCGCGCTGTGCTGCCCTATGATCAGCGGCTGCTGCGCCTGCCGGCCTATCTCCAGCAGTTGGAGATGGAATCGAATGGCAAATCTGTCGCGATGGACGGATCTGCGCTGGCTGCCCCTTCCGGGCCGGTGGTCTGGGGTGAGCCGGGCACCAACGGCCAGCATGCGTTCTATCAGCTGATCCATCAGGGGACGGATGTCATTCCCTGCGAATTCATGGTCGCCGCCGAAGGGCACGAACCCGAGTTGACCCACCATCACCGCCTGCTTTTGGCCAACTGTCTGGCCCAGTCAGAGGCTTTGATGCGTGGCCGGTCTTTGGATGAAGCCCGTGAACGCATGGCGGAAAAAGGCCTTGATGGCGACGAACTTGACCGGCAGGCGCGACACCGCGTGTTTCCGGGCAACCGCCCTTCCACGACGCTGATCTATCCGAAGCTTACACCGTTCGTTCTGGGGCAGATTATCGCGCTGTACGAACATCGTGTGTTCGTTGAAGGTGTTCTGCTGGGCATCAATTCCTTTGATCAGTGGGGTGTGGAATTGGGCAAAGAACTTGCCAACTCGCTCGGACCTGTCGTGGATGGTGTTGCCAGTGCTGACGGTAAAGACGGATCAACCGCCGCATTGGTCGCCTACGCGCTGAAACACCGAAACCAAGAGTGAAAAAATGCCGCCCACGGCCGTGTTGGGCTGCATTCTTTTATTGTCAGACAATTAAATGATTGGCAGGGTTCCTCCGTAGGAAACGACTGCATTGACGCATCGGGTCACGCCCCAAGCCGTCAATGCCAGATGGACAAGGCAGAGGCCATCCAAGGTCTCGCCAAGGACGGGAGGATGTCCATGCTAGGACAGATGATGACGCAGCCCTTGCTGGTTTCGTCGCTGATCGATCACGCAGACCGCTATCACGGCCAGACCGAGATTGTTTCGGTTGAAACGGATGGAACGGTCACTGAAACCAACTGGTCCGAGATTGCGGTGAATGCCCGGCGGATGGCGTCGGCCTTGACGAATCTGGGGCTGGAACCGCAGGACAGGATCGGGACACTGGCCTGGAACAATCGGCGGCATCTTGAGATCTATTTTGCCACGTCGGGCGCGGGCTATGTCTGTCACACGGTCAATCCCCGCCTGTTCCCCGAGCAGCTGACCTTTATCATCAACCATGCTCAGGACAGGGTTCTGTTCTTTGATGCGACGTTCATTCCGCTGGTCGCCGCGCTGCATGACGCTTTGTCCGAGGTTCAGCATTTTGTTCTGATGGGGCCTCGCAATGAAGAGGCTGCGGCTCAGGTTCCTGATCTGAAGTTCTATGACGAGTTGCTGGAGACCGGGGATGCAGGTTTCCAATGGCCCGACCTGGATGAAAAGACGGCCTGCGGTCTGTGCTATACGTCGGGAACCACGGGCAATCCAAAGGGCGTGTTGTATTCTCATCGGTCAACACTGCTGCACAGCTTTGCATCGAACACACGGGATGTGATCGGGTATTCAGCGATGGATGTTGTCATGCCGGTTGTGCCGATGTTCCACGTCAACGCCTGGGGATCGCCCTACGCCTGCGCCATGTCGGGATCGCGGCTTGTGTTGCCCGGGCCGGATTTGCACGGCGAGGCACTGGTCAATCTAATCGACACCTATGGCGTGACTTTGGCCATGGGTGTGCCGACCATCTGGCAGGGCTTGCTGGCCCATGCCGCAGCATGCGGAACCGAACTCAAAAGCCTTGAACGTACGGTTATCGGCGGCGCCGCGTGCCCTCCGTCGATGATCGAAACCTTCCGCGAAACCTATGGCGTTGACACGGTCCACGCCTGGGGCATGAGCGAGATGAGCCCGCTGGGCACGACGAATTATCCATTGGCCAAACACCTGAAGCTGCCACCGGAAGACCAGCACAAGATCCGCCTGAGCCAGGGAAGACCACCCTTTGGGGTTGAGTTGAAAATCGTGGACGAAGATGGGAATGATCTGCCGCATGACGGCGAAACCCAGGGCGATTTGATGGTGCGGGGTCACTGGGTTCTGGACAGCTACTTCCAGTTGCAGGATCAGGATCTGTTGCAGGATGGCTGGTTCGCCACCGGAGATGTGGCCACTTTGGACCCGGATGGCTACATGACCATTCGCGACAGATCCAAGGACATCATCAAATCCGGTGGGGAATGGATCAGTTCGGTCGAGCTTGAGAACATCGCCGTGGCCCACCCCCAGCTTGCGACGGCCGCCGTGGTCGGTGTTCCGCATCCGAAATGGGATGAACGCCCCTTGCTGGTTGCTGTCAAAGCCGATGGTGAAAATCCCGGCGAAGAGGATTTGCTTGCCTTTTTCGAAGGCAAAATCGCCAAGTGGCAGATCCCGGACAAGGTTGTCTTTGTCGACGCATTGCCGCTGAGCGCGACCGGAAAGGTATTGAAACGCAAGCTTCGGGCCGAGTTCGGCGACGCCCTGACAGGGTAGGTCTGCTGCGTTTTGGGGAATTGGCTCCGGCGGTAGGGATCGAACCTACGACCAATTGATTAACAGTCAACTGCTCTACCGCTGAGCTACGCCGGAACGGTTCGCGCCGTATAGCAATCCGGTTTCCAGACGTCCAGAGGGTGCGTGTGTTTTTCGACGAAAAAAACCGGCATAAATCGATGTGTTTTCTGACGGTAATGCAGGTCTGAACGAAGGGGGATTTTGGCTCCGGCGGTAGGGATCGAACCTACGACCAATTGATTAACAGTCAACTGCTCTACCGCTGAGCTACGCCGGAACTGAGGCGCATATAGCAACCCCGATTCCGGACGTCCAGTGGTTAAGTACGAGAACCATCAAAAAATTTTGCTGTTTTAGCGAAGCCGCCGAAAAACAGATGAAACTGACAGTGGGCCAATGGGCGTCACTCTGTTTTTTCCAGTCAGATCAACGAGATGAGCGAAAACGTTGCGCTCGGCTGCGGGCAGCAATGCCGCTGGCGTATCCGTATAGATGCGCCCAGCCAGATCCCGCGCTGTCCCGTCTTCTTTTTCCAATGCGCTCAGAATCTGCGCCTCGCGGGTCTGGCGATGTGCAATCAGCCAGTCCAAACGTTGGGCAGGGCTGGTAATCGGTGCGCCATGGCCTGCATGGAAAACCGACCAGTCGCGCGCGCGCAGCCGATGGCAGGCAGCCATGAAGTCGGTCAGATCACCATCCGGAGGGGACACCAACGAGCTGGCCCACCCCATGACATGATCCGCCGTGAAACAGATGTGCTGCCAGGCCAGAGCAATGTGATTGCCCAGATGGCCCGGTGTGTGAATGACCTCAAGCTGCCACCCGTCGCCATTGATGGTCTCACTATCCGCCACTTCGACATCAGGGCGAAACGTGGTGTCGATGCCTTCGCCGCCGCCGGTCAGCCCCTGCGCGGCAAGATCGGTCATGACGGCGCTGCGCCCCGCCTCGGGCCCGCCATAAGCATAAATCGTCGCCCCTGTGCGCGCCGCCAGCGGAGCCGCCAGGGGTGAATGGTCCACATGCGTATGTGTGACAATGATATGGCTGATCCTTTGACCCGGCGCCAAGGAATCCAGAATTGCGCCCAGATGTGCCTCGCTTGCGGGGCCTGGATCGATGACGGCAATGCCGCGTTCACCCAGCAGATACGTGTTGGTGCCACGATAGGTCATCGGAGAGGGATTCGGGGCCAGAATACGCCGCAAACCCGGATGCAGTTCCTCTGGCTGGCCGACGGGCGGATCGAAATCATCTGGTGCCTGCATTCTGTGCTCTTTCTCTTGTCCGGTCAGCCCGTTAGGTTTAGCGCATGTCTTCGCACTGGCTCAAACCTTATATGCCTCGCAGTCTTTACGCCCGGGCAGCGCTGATCCTGGTTTTACCTGTGATCGTGCTGTTGCTGGTCGTGGGAATCGCGTTCCTTCAAAAGCATCTTGAGGATGTCACCGGCCAGATGACACGCGCGGCATCCCGCGAGGTGATGCTGATTTCGACAATGATCGAGGACGCGGAAACGCAACAACAGGCGCTGGCGTCGATTCGTCCCGATTTGCAGGCCCTTGAGATGAAGGCCAGGTTTCTGGGCGTCAACGAACAGCCTGAGATTGGCGCGCGGCGATGGTACGATTTCATCGCCCCGCAGGTCGAATCCGAACTGTATGCCAGGTTGCCCAATCTTGCCGCCGTGGCGTTACCCAGCAGCAAAGAGGCGCGGGTTTATCTGAATACGCATCTGGGAGTGCTGCAATTGACGTTCGATCGGCGCAGGTTGTCGCCCGCGGCCCCGCATCAATTGATCGTCACTATGGTGTTCTTTGCGGTCATCATGACGACGATCTCGTTTCTTTACATGCGGAATCAATTGCGTCCCATTACGCGCCTCGCTGATGCGGCGCAGGCATTCGGGCGGGGGCGAATCGTTCCGTATTCACCCGGTGGAGCCATCGAGGTTCGTGCGGCGGGAAATGCGTTTCTGGATATGCGGTCCCGTATCGAACGCCAGATCGAGCAACGGACGTTGATGCTGTCGGGTGTCAGCCACGATCTGCGCACCCCGTTGACGCGCCTGAAGCTTGGACTGTCGATGTTGCCGGAAGACGAGGCCGCACCGTTGCAAAAGGATGTCACGGAAATGCAGTCCTTGCTGGATGCGTTTCTGGACTTTTCGCGTGGGGCTGCCGAGGGATCGGCAGAAGAGGTCCAACCGGATGAATTTCTCCGCCAGATCGTGGATGATGCAAAACGGGCCGGTCATCAGGCAGAGCTGATCGCGGTCGAGGGGCAGGGGACGGTCATGATACGCCCCATGGCTGTACGCCGGGCGGTGGAAAACCTGATTGGAAATGCCATGCGCTATGGCAGCCGGGCCGAGCTCAGCCTGTTTCTGAACGCGAAATCGATGCGCATCCGTGTTGAGGATGACGGCCCCGGTATACCTGCGGACCAACGTACAGAGGCGGTAAAGCCTTTCACGCGGCTCGACCCGGCTCGCAATCAGAATCAGGGCAGTGGCGTTGGCCTTGGTCTTGCGATTGTGGCGGATGTCGCGCGCGCGCATGGTGGAGCTTTGCGTCTGTCGAAAAGCGAACGTCTCGGAGGGCTCTGCGCGGACATAATAATCGGGCGATAGACCCCCTGTTATGTCTGCGATTGGGGTTCAATTTTGTTAATTTGTCTGGCCATGGCATCCTGTCCCCATAGTTTTTTGCTTTTTTGGGGGCGCATAGGATGGTTATCGCAGGATTCGTGAAATTGGCCGAAAAGGGGTTTGTCGGGTGCGCGACACTTGCGGCCTTGCTGCCTCTTTGGCAGTGGTATGACGAAACCGATGAAAGGCGGGTGGAACGTTTGACCGGTTTTATCGGGGCAGGCGATACATGTCTGAAATGGTTGCGGTCCGACCTGATCGAATCGTTGGCATCCGAGTTGTGGCATGCGTCGCAGCAGGACGTGGTGGATGGCGACGAGGATCTGGCACCTCTTCCGGTTCAGGTGCGCGCCAATATGGCGATATTTTGCGCTGAAATGCTGGACTATTTGCAGAATGACTTCGGCAAGTTCGACGAGCCTCTCGCCTATGATTATTACATGATGATCATGGATGCGTCGTTCTGGGTCGATCCTGATGAATTCGAGACCTATTTGGAGGCGGTGCATCAAGATCCGAGCCTGTCCGGCAGTCACGAGGATTACAGCTTTGGTGGGCGCGACGGCTATTCCTATGAATGGCAAGTAACCCAAGAGGAGCTCGACGCCTATTTTGGGTTCGAAGATTCGGACGGATGAGCTAGCGCATCAACGTCCAGACGGCAACAACCCACCTGGATGTCTCGGCGAAATGGTAGGCCCGGAGGGACTCGAACCCCCAACCAAAGCGTTATGAGCGCTCTGCTCTAACCAATTGAGCTACAGGCCCGCCTAGGCGCTTGGGTATCACGGTGAACGGCCGCGTCAAGCCTGACCGTTGCAACAAACGCCACAATCGACTAACCCGCCCGCAAAGCTTTCTTGAGGGACCGGACATGACAGCGGGTAAAAACGGAATCACCTATGCCGATGCAGGTGTGGATATCGACGCGGGCAACGCCCTGGTCGATCGGATCAAACCCGCCGCCAAGCGGACCAACCGCCCCGGTGTGATGAGCGGCCTGGGTGGATTTGGCGCGCTGTTCGATCTGAAGGCTGCCGGGTACCAGGACCCGATTCTGGTCGGTGCGACGGATGGCGTGGGCACCAAGCTGCGGATTGCGATTGATACCGGCGTCGTGGACGGGGTCGGCGTCGATCTGGTGGCCATGTGCGTGAATGACCTGATCTGCCAGGGAGCCGAGCCGCTGTTCTTCCTCGATTATTTCGCGACCGGCAGGCTGGATACCGATACGGCGGCGCGGATCATCGAAGGGATTGCCGAAGGCTGTGCGCAGTCTGGCTGTGCCCTGATCGGTGGTGAAACCGCCGAGATGCCGGGAATGTATCCCGATGGCGATTTTGATCTGGCCGGGTTTGCGGTCGGTGCGATGGAACGCGGCGCAGATCTGCCTGCGGGCGTTCAAGCCGGTGACGTCCTTTTGGGTCTGGCCTCGAACGGGGTGCATTCCAACGGTTATTCGCTTGTGCGCAAGCTGGTCGAACTGTCCGGTCTGGGCTGGGATTCGCCGTCGCCCTTTGGAGAGGGCAATCTGGGTGAGGCACTTCTGACGCCCACACGCCTTTACGTAAAACCGGCTTTGGCTGCGGTTCGCGCAGGTGGTGTGCATGCGCTGGCGCATATCACCGGCGGCGGGTTGACCGAAAATCTTCCGCGCGTGCTGCCCCAAGGGCTTGGGGCCCGGATCGATCTGGGTAGCTGGCAGTTGCCCCCTGTCTTCGGCTGGATGGCGAAGACCGGCAGTATCGTTGAGGCGGAAATGCTCAAGACCTTCAATTGCGGTATCGGCCTTATTGTCGTGTGCGCCGCGGACAAGGCGGATGAGCTGTCGGCCCTGCTGGCGGATGCCGGTGAAACCGTCGCTCGGATCGGTGCCGTCACGGAAACGCCCGGCGTTGCCTATTCGGGCAAACTGCTGTGAGCCATAAGCGCGTCGCGATCCTGATCTCCGGGGGCGGGTCGAACATGGTGTCGCTTGTTGACAGCATGACCAAAGATCATCCGGCGCGGCCCTGTTTGGTGCTGTCCAATGACGCGCAGGCAGGCGGGCTGAAAAAAGCTGCGGACCGTGGCATTCCGACCGCAGTGGTTGATCATCGCCCTTTCAAGGGGGACCGCAGCGCCTTTGAAGCCGAGCTTTTGAAGCCCCTGCAAGAGGCGCACCCCGACATTGTCTGTCTGGCCGGCTTTATGCGAGTTCTGACAGCGGATTTCGTGTCTCGGTTTCAAGGCCGGATGCTGAATATCCACCCTTCATTATTGCCAAAATACAAAGGGTTACACACCCATGCCCGCGCGATTCAAGCCAGAGATTCCGAACACGGCTGCTCGGTGCATGAGGTGACGGCGGCGCTGGATGATGGCCCGATTCTGGGTCAGGCACGGGTCCCGATCAAAGCCGATGATACACCGGAATCGCTGGCTGCGCGGGTGCTGGTGTGGGAGCATAAACTCTACCCCGAAGTGCTGCGGCGCTTTGCAGAAGGCAACAGGTCGCCCGTCCTGTTGCCGTGAAGGCTCTGTGGGTGATTTACACCCGTGTAATAATCGGCCTATGGTCGTCGACGACGCTCGGGACGAGGACAAAAACGGGCAGGCACAAAAACAAGAGCGATACTAATACGGCGCATGAAAACCCTGACGACGACGCAAGAGCTGGCCGATTTCTGCAAGGCCGCCGAAGGCTATCCCTATATCACGGTCGACACCGAATTTCTGCGTGAGCGGACGTACTACTCCAAGCTGTGTCTGGTGCAATTGGCTGTCCCGTCCGAGGATGAAGACAGCGCGGTTCTGGTCGATCCGCTTGGCGATGGCTTGTCGCTTGACCCGCTTTACGATCTTTTCCGGAATGAAAGCGTGGTCAAGGTGTTCCATGCCGCCCGCCAGGATCTTGAGATCTTCTGGGTCGAAGCCGGTGTGTTCCCCAAACCGCTGTTCGACACACAGGTCGCAGCGATGGTGTGTGGCTTTGGCGAACAGGTTGGCTATGAAACTCTGGTTCGGAAAATCTGCAAGCAGGGCGTCGACAAGACCTCTCGGTTCACCGACTGGTCCCGGCGCCCGCTGACCGATGCTCAGAAAAACTATGCTCTTGCGGATGTGACCTATTTGCGCGGGATCTACGAGCGTCTGGCCGCAGAACTTGAAAAGACGCAGCGCAGCCACTGGGTTGCCGAAGAATTGCGGACGCTGACACAGCCTGCCACATATGACATCCGCCCCGAAGACGCATGGAAGCGGGTGAAAACGCGCACGAACTCGGCCAAGTTTCTGGCTGTGGTTCGTGAATTGGCGCAGTTTCGCGAATCCTATGCGCAGGAAAACAACGTGCCCCGGAACCGCGTATTCAAAGACGACGCGTTGATCGAGCTGGCATCGACCAAACCCAAAACACATTCGGATTTGGGCGGATCCCGCCTGTTGCTGCGCGAAGCCCGCAAAGGGGCGGTCGCCGAAGGTATTCTGGCAGCGGTCAAGCGCGGCGTGAATTGCCCGCCCGACAAATTGCCCAAGGTCGACACTTCGCGCGACAAGCTCAAGGTCAATCCGGCGCTGGCTGACCTGCTAAGGGTTCTGCTGAAGTCCAAAACCGAAAGTTCAGGTGTGGCGGCAAAATTGATCGCCACAAGCTCGGACCTGGATCAGATTGCAGCCGGCGAGCGGGATGTTCCAGCCTTGTCGGGATGGCGGTTCGAAGTCTTTGGCGAGGATGCTCTCAAGCTGTGCGAAGGAAAGATTGCCCTGGCGGCCAAAGGGCAGTCGGTCAAGGTCGTGTCCCTGTAACGGCGCTTACCGGCGCCGTGATTCCAGTGCGTTCTGTTGTCCGACCACGCGGACCAGCCGAATACCTTCCAGTTCCTGTTTCGAGATATTGATGGCGTCCGATACCATCCGAGTACGTTCCGACCCTTGCGGCGTCTCATAGCTAGGGTAGTTCACACGGAACACAAATTCCAAAGTTCCGTTCTTCTGGTTTTCTTCCTTTTCAACAGGAACCAGACGCGCGTTGAATGCCCCCTGCCGGACAGCCGTGCCAGACGCATAGATGATCGCGCCAGAGGGGGTCGGGTCGATGCGCAATTCGTCGATCTGACCAATTGGAATGCTGGTGTCTTCAGCATCGGGGCGGGAAAACAGGCCGGTTCCTCCGCCTTGCTTCGGAACCAATGCGTCGGCGGCATTTGGGTCGGGCGGTGTTTCGGCTTCGACAGATCTGCTGGATCCGAACCAGTTTGACGGGTTCACCCGAGAGTCACGCCAGCTGCTGCATGCAGTCAGGGTCAGCGTGGCGATGATGAGAACGGACAGAGATTTTTGCATGGACCCACAGACTTTCACACGAGTTCAGGCAATGGGTTAGCGCAATTTCTTCGCGTTGAAAAGCCACCGCGGGGGCTGGACAGTGGCGGGTCACCGGCTTAGGTCACAATTGTGAATGCAAACAAAGGACCACCGCAACATGGCCACGCCCGCCTTTGAAGAGATTGTCGAGGATTTCGAGTTTCTCGAGGATTGGGAAGACCGGTATCGCCATGTCATCGAGCAGGGCAAGGCGATGGAGCCGTTGGACGACGCATTCAAGGTTCCGGCGACAAAAGTCCATGGATGCGCCAGCCAGGTCTGGCTGCATCCGATGATTGAATCCGGCGTCTTCAAGTTCGATGGTGACAGCGATGCACTGATCGTGCGCGGCCTGATCGCTGTTCTTCGGTCCTTGTACAACGGTTTGCCCGTGGCCGAAGTTCCCAAAGTCGATGCGGGGGCTGAACTGGCACGCCTTGGGCTGAACGACCACCTGTCCGCTCAGCGCTCGAACGGCCTGCGGTCGATGATCGAACGCATCCGGCAGGTCGCACAGGAAAACGCCTGATCTCATCTTGGGCGGTTTGCCCAGTCCGACAGCGTGTTTTCCAGATCGCCGTAACCGGTGAACCGGCGTTCGAATTCAAGCCCCATCCGGTCTGCGCATTCGCGCGCGCGTTCCGTCAGCTCTGGGCTGTCGATCTGGGCCTGATAGACAAGTTTGGTGTAATTGCCGAAATACATGTCACGTAGTTCCGGGTGGCGGTCCAGGCCCAGTGGTTTCCAGACAAAGGCGTCGAATTGCCGGGCCAGGAAATCTGTCAGATAGAACGCGGTTGTTTCGTCTTCTCCGCGGTCCTGAAAAGCCTGATTTCCTTCGAAGAAGGAATAGCAATGGGGCCCCTTCACCATTTCGACCCCAAGCTTTTCGCAGGCGGCCTGAAGCAGGCCCCCTGTGCCGCAATCGGCGTAAACGATGTAGATCTTGTCATAATTGCGCTGATGCTTGGCCACGGCGTCTTCCACAGCCTGGGTGATCCGTTCCGGGTGAACGTGCAGGATCGCAGGCAGGCAGGTCAAAGCCATGTGATCCCAGCCATTCCGTGTTTTGATGTCCAGTATTTCGCGCGCAAGAGCGCCGCAGGCAATCAACAGGATGCTTCCCTTGCCCGTATCCTCATAGCCCTTCGTGGTCAGGGCTGCATCATCTGGCAGGGATTCGTTTGACGTCACTTGGCATCCTCCGGGGCTGCTGCCATAGGAGGATGATTGAGGCCGTTGGGCAAGCCCCGATCCGACATCTCATGTCAGGCCGCCGACGCATGCGCTTCGAACGCGGTCAGCAGGGGCCGGGCCAGCGGGCCGTACGCGGCAACACCGTTCAGCGACAGATCCGGAAACAGCGACAGGATTTCTTGCCGTGCGGCAGACCCGAGACTGTCCCAGATATGCGTGCCGGGATGAAAGCTCTCGCTCAGGCAATCTTCGGCCCAGAGCAGCTCATGCCGGTCGAACAGCAAGTGGATGTAGGTCACCAGCCCTCCGGGCCGCAGTATGATGTCGGACCCGTTCACGAGATGTTTGGCAGGCGCCAGGGCTTCGCAATGTCCGGTGTACAGCTCGAGACGCCAATCCCCAATCAGCATGCGGTGCTGTTGTGACACCAGAAGGTCGCGCGTGTTTCCGATGGCGCCTGCTTTGAAAAGAACAGGCGCATGCGGACCCGTTGCCTTGACGGTTCGCCGCCCCATCCATCGCAGGGGTTGCAGCCCATGATCATGGGTTTCAATCCGGTCGCCGACGGACAGGGTTTCAATCGGTCGCACGCCTTGCTCGGTGCGGATCATCGTTCCGGGGGTAAAGCAGGGCACCAGATCCCAATCTTCACGGCGGGATGTCAGGCCTGAATACCGGTTTCCGGCAAGGCTGTTGAGCGTGATCGAGCGGACAGGGCCAGCCTCCAAGGCGGATTGGTCCGAATTGTCCGAGAATTCCGGCATCAGATAGGTGTTGCCATCCACATCCTGCGCCACAACTGCGGAAATCCTGGCAGTTGATCCGTCAAAATAGGTGATCGTGGCGTTGTAGACCGAAGTGCCATCGAATGTCTGAGGCGGTCCGCCATTGATCGAAAGCCGATCATTGGCCGACATGTTGTTCATGTTGTAGTACGAACCCGGATTGCCGACCGGGCTCCAGGTGACGCTGTTATGAGCCAGCGGATCGTCGGACCCGCCAAAGGTTTTCCCCACAAGCACCGAAGCGTTTTCAGCTGTGTTGTTGCCTTCGAAACTGTCGATATCGGCAAGTTTGCCGAGCGAGATGGCTGTGAACGTAGTCGGCACGAGACCCCCTGGGGATGTGGATGCCTCGTTCTTTTAGACCTGCTTTGGTTTAGAATTGGATAATCCGGATTTTCCGGTGACAAAGCGCTTCGGAATCGAAAAGGCCGCCCGGATCGGACGGCCTTTCAATCAGTATTATTCGGGTCTTAGCCAGCCAGTTGATTGTGCTTGCGGCCCACGAATTCCTTGGCGGTTTCCACTGCAACAGCTGCGTCACGGCAATAGGCATCCGCGCCGATGGCTTTGCCGAACTCTTCATTCAGGGGCGCGCCGCCGACCAGAACGATATAATCGTCGCGGACGCCCTGTTCGACCATCGTGTCGATGACCACTTTCATGTAAGGCATCGTAGTGGTCAGCAGGGCCGACATACCCAGAATGTCGGGTTGTTCGTTTTCCAGCGCTTCCAGGTAGTTTTCGACCGGGTTGTTGATGCCCAGATCGACAACTTCGAAGCCAGCGCCTTCCATCATCATCGAAACAAGGTTCTTGCCGATGTCGTGGATGTCGCCCTTCACGGTGCCGATGACCATCTTGCCGACGCGCGGTGCACCGGTTTCGGCCAACAGCGGCTTGAGAATGGACATGCCGCCCTTCATGGCGTTTGCGGCCAGCAGAACCTCGGGGACAAACAGGATGCCGTCGCGGAAGTCATGGCCCACGATGGTCATACCGCCAACCAGAGCCTTGGTCAGGATGTCATAAGGCGTCCATCCGCGTTCCAGCAGGATATTGGTGGCTTCTTCGATCTCTTCCTTCAGGCCGTCATAGAGATCGTCGAACATCTGCTCGACCAGTTCGTCGTCATTCAATTCGGACAGGACGATGTCTTCTTCGTCGGACATGGGGTATTCCCTGTGCTGGGCGGGCCATCGGCCCGTGGTGGCATTTTTTCCGTTTTGGCCAAAACGTCGCATCGTGACTGTGACGATTGCGACGTCGGTCGTTTCGGGACCGACCTATAGGGCAAAAAATGGGGGGGCTCGATAGAAAAGTCTGCAAGATCATCCTGCGGAGATTTCATCTCGCTTCAATCCATCTGTGATTTGGCGGGGCTTGCGCCAAATTGGCGACAAGCCTATGTTTGCGTTAGAACAAAAAGAGAACAGAATGACATGAGTATCGCGCGGACGATCAAGGCAAGAGGAACAACGACGAACGAAGCTGGTCGGTTTGAATGCTTTGCCACCACGGCCACCGAAGACGGGTGGGACATTGAGGAAGAATTGCCGCCGCTGCGAACCGAGACACGTGAAGAGGTTGCGCGCAGCGCTATTACTTACAACCGATCCCCCGACTTGCCCTTCGATCGGTCGATCAACCCGTACCGGGGATGTGAACATGGTTGCGTTTACTGTTTTGCGCGGCCCAGCCACGCGTATCTTGGGCTATCGGCAGGATTGGATTTCGAAACCCGCCTGATCGCTCGACCCAACATGGGGCGTGTTCTGCGCAAGGAATTGTCCGCCAGATCCTACAAAGTCGCGCCGATTGCAATTGGTACGAATACGGACCCGTATCAGCCGATTGAGAAAAAGCACATGATTACAAGGTCATGCCTTGAGGTTTTGAGTGAGTTCAACCACCCGGTCGCGATCGTCACCAAGGGTACCCTGATAGAGCGGGATCTGGAGTTGCTTGCCGACATGGCAGGCCGGGGACTTGTGCGGGTTGGTATTTCGCTGACCACGTTGGATGCGGAATTGTCCCGCCGAATGGAACCACGGGCGCCGTCGCCCCTTCGGCGGTTGCGCGTGATCCGAACGCTGACGGAAGCGGGCGTTCCGGTGCGCGTCATGACATCACCCATCGTGCCGGGGCTGACGGATCATGAACTGGAAAGCCTTCTGGAGGCCGGGAAAGAGGCTGGAGCGGATGCCGCAAGCTGGATCATGTTGCGCCTGCCGCGCGAAGTATCGCAGCTTTGGCAGGGCTGGCTAGCCGATCATGAGCCATCGCGGTCGGAAAAGGTCATGTCCAAACTGCGGGAAATGCATGGGGGTCGGGACTACGATCCGCGTTGGGGACACAGAATGCGGGGCGAGGGTGAGTATGCCGGGATTATCGCTCAAAGGTTCTTGAAGACCTGCAAACGTCTGGGGGTGTCCATAAAAACGGCCCCGTTGCGTTGCGATTTGTTTGCGGTGCCGCCGCAGCCCGGCGATCAGCTGAGCCTGTTCTGAGGTCATGCGCCCCGGCTTGTTCGGTGCTGTCTTGTGCTGGAAAACACCGGGTCTTCGCGCTCTCATTGCTTCAGCCCAAACAAAAAAGACCCCGGCAGTGCCGGGGCCTTCGAAACAGATTGCCGTCAGGCGCGTATCAGCGATTTTCGATATCCACGTAATCGCGCAGCGTTTCGCCCAGGTACAGCTGACGCGGGCGGCCGATCTTGTTTTGCGGATCGGCGATCATCTCTTTCCACTGGCTTACCCAACCAACAGTGCGTGACAGGGCGAAGATCGGCGTGAACATCGAGGTCGGGAAACCCATCGCTTCGAGGATGATGCCCGAATAGAAGTCGACATTCGGGAACAGCTTCTTTTCGGCGAAATACGGGTCTTCCAGCGCTTCGCGTTCCAGTTCCTTGGCGACCTGCAGTTTTGGGTTGTTTTCAATGCCCAGCAGATCCAGAACCTCGTCTGCCGATTGCTTCATCACTTTGGCGCGCGGGTCGAAGTTCTTGTAGACGCGGTGGCCAAAGCCCATCAGGCGGAACGGATCGTCTTTGTCCTTGGCCCGGGCGATGTATTCGGGAATGCGATCGACGGTGCCGATCTCTTCCAGCATTTCCAGGCAGGCTTGGTTTGCGCCACCGTGGGCAGGGCCCCAGAGGCAAGCAACACCGGCTGCGATACAGGCAAACGGGTTCGCACCTGAAGATGAGGCCAGACGCACGGTAGATGTCGAGGCGTTTTGCTCATGATCCGCGTGCAGGGTCAAAATCCGGTCCATCGCTCGGCTAAGGATCGGGTTGACCTCATATTCCTCGGCAGGAACGCTGAAACACATGCGCAGGAAGTTCGACGCATAGTCCAGATCGTTGCGCGGATACACGAAAGGCTGACCGGTGTGGTACTTATAGGCCCATGCAGCAATAGTCGGCATCTTGGCGATCAGACGATGCGATGCGATTTCACGCTGCTGCGGGTCCGAGATATCCGTTGAATCGTGATAGAAGGCCGACATCGCGCCGACAACGCCGACCATAATGGCCATTGGGTGCGCGTCGCGGCGGAAACCGCGATAGAAATACTGCATCTGCTCGTGCAGCATGGTGTGGCGTGTGATCGTGGTCTCGAATTTCTCAAGATCCCTTGCCGCCGGCAGTTCTCCGTACAGCAGAAGATAGCAGACTTCGAGGAAATGCGATTTCTCGGCCAGTTGGTCGATCGGATAGCCGCGGTGCAGCAGTTCGCCTTTTTCGCCGTCGATATAGGTGATGGTGCTGTCGCAGCTTGCGGTCGAAGTGAACCCAGGATCGTAGGTGAAGACGCCGGCCTGACCATAAAGCTTGCGGATATCAATGACATCCGGACCAGCAGTCGGAGAATGAACAGGCAACTCATACTCTTTGCCGTGAACGGTCAGAGTGGCTGTTTTGTTGCTATCAGTCATGGTTGTCCCTTCTTCATTCATGCGCACGCCAGAGATACCTCCGGTGATACGGGCAATGACTGCGCGTGGACGCGCAGTCCGGGTGTTAGCGGAGCAGCGTTACCCGTTTATGAAGCTTGGGTTATTTCGCTGCTTCAGAAAGCCGCGCCAGGGTTTCTTCCCGTCCCAGCACAAGCATCATGTCAAAAACCGAAGGCGTAACGGCCCGACCCGCCAGGGCGGCCCTCAGCGGACCGGCCAGCTTGCCGAACTTGAGCTCCTTTGACTCGGCAAAGGAATTCAGTGCCTCCTCCAGTTCGTTCCGCGACCAGCTAGCATTTTGCAGATGCGGCGTCAATTCCGTCAGTATACCATCGGATACAGTTGCCAATGCCTTTGCTGCCTTTTCATCCGGAACGATAGGGCGGCTTGTCAATGCAAAATGAGCCTTTTCAAGCAGTTCCGGGAAGGTGCGCGCCCGGTCCTTGAGGCAATACATCGCACGTTCCAGATCACTGGATTGTGTTTCAGTAAGGGGCGTAAGGTCTGCTGCGGCCAGATACGCCTCGATCTCTTGCCGCAGCGCAGCATCGTCCGAGATTGCGATATGCTGTCCACACAGGTTTTCAAGCTTCTTCAGATCAAACCGCGCAGGGCTTTTGCCGATCCCGTCCAGATCGAACCATTCCTTTGCCTGCGCGTCCGTGAAAAACTCATCGTCGCCATGACTCCAGCCTAGCCGGGCCAGGTAATTGCGCATCCCGGCTGCGGGATAGCCCATGGCCTGATATTCCTGCGCTCCAAGAGCACCATGGCGCTTGGACAGCTTCTTGCCGTCCGGCCCGTGAATCAGCGGGATATGCGCCCAGACCGGAACGTCCCAGCCCATGGCTTCGTAGATCATCATTTGCCGCGCGGCGTTGTTGAGGTGATCGTCGCCGCGGATGACATGGGTGACACCCATGTCGTGATCGTCGACAACGACTGCCAGCATGTAGACGGGTGTTCCGTCCGAGCGCAGAAGAATCATGTCGTCCAACTGGTCATTGCGGATGCTCACATCGCCCTGAACCTGATCGTGGATTACGGTCACCCCGTCCTGAGGCGCCTTGATGCGTATGGCAAAAGGTGCATCCGGATGTGTCGCAGGATCGGCGTCACGCCATGGGCTGCGGAACAGAGTTGATTTCCCTTCGCTGCGCGCCTGGTCCCGGAAAGCCGCGATTTCTTCCTGGGTCGAGAAACACTTGTAGGCTTTGCCCTCGGCCAGCAACTGATGCGCGACCTCGGCGTGACGGGCGGCCCCTTCGAACTGGCTGATCACGTCACCGTCGTGATCAAGGCCAAGCCAGGCCATGCCCTGAAGGATCGCGGCGGTCGCCTCGGGTGTCGAACGTTCGCGATCGGTGTCTTCGATCCGCAGCAGGAATTTGCCGCCCCGACCACGCGCATACAGCCAATTGAACAATGCAGTGCGCGCGCCGCCGATATGCAGGAAACCGGTGGGCGAGGGGGCAAAACGAGTGACGACCTGTTCAGTCATGGTGGGGATTAACCTTTTGGTAACCGTATCTGGCATAGTTTGAAGCCTGTCTAACGAGCCCGAAGGACGGGGGCAACCATGCGTGTTCTTGCACGGGTCGAGGCCGCGCTGCTGCGCCAGACAGGCTACCTTTTCCCTTGGACGCCGGTTTTGCTGGCGACGGGGATTGGTCTTTATTTCGGCGTCCGCGTCGAGCCGGATTGGTCAGTTTATGCCGGTCTTGTCTGTCTTGGAATCGCTCTTGTCGCCTTGCGCCGCCGGCTGCCACCGGGGGTGGGAAGGTTGGCAATCGGGGGGGCGCTGATTGTTGCCGGTTTCATTCTGGCAGGCGTTCGCGCCCATATGGTGGCAGAACCGGTACTGTCGTGGCGATATTATGGCCCTGTCGAGGGGAGGGTCGTCGCCATGGATCGGTCTGCCTCGGATGCGTTGCGGTTGACGCTTGATCAGGTACGCATAGGGGATGTACCTCAGGAGCGCAGGCCGCAGCGCATCCGTCTTTCCGTTCATGTTCCAACGGGCGCAATCGCACCGGGGCAGCGTATTATGACCACGGGTCATCTTTCGCCGCCGCAGGGCCCGGTCGAGCCCGGAGGTTTCGACTTTCGCCGTCATGCCTGGTTTCAACGATTGGGCGCGGTCGGCTATACCCGCGTCCCGATCATGACCATCGCACCAGCGACCGAGGGGATCGACGGCATTCGGATCACTGCGATCCGCATGGCCATTTCGCAGCGGGTCAGGCAGATCCTGCCCGGTGAAATCGGTGGATTTGCCGCCGCCGTCACCACCGGAGATCGCAGCGGGATGGGGCAGGAGACGCTATCATCCTTGCGGGCGTCCAATCTGGCGCATCTTCTGGCCATTTCCGGGCTTCATATGGGGCTTCTGACAGGCTTCGTGTTCGTGGCGTGTCGGTTGGGGCTGTCGTTGTGCCCCCCCGTGGCGTTGCGGGTTCCGGTTCGGAAGGTGGCTGCTGTTCTCGCGCTTTGTGCCGCAACCCTTTATCTGTTGTTGTCCGGCGGCAACGTTGCAACCGAACGGGCCTTTGTCATGGTCAGCGTCATGCTGGGGGCCGTGTTGATCGACCGACGCGCGATTTCGCTGCGTGCGGTTGCTGTTGCCGCCGTAATCGTGCTGGTTCTTCGGCCCGAGTCGCTGCTGAGCCCCGGATTTCAAATGTCTTTCGCCGCAACCACAGCGTTGGTTGCCGTCTTCGGAGCGTTGCGAGAGATGCGCCCGATGCCCGGCCCAAACTGGTCGAAGCCCGTCGTCGGCGTGGTGATGTCATCGGCAATTGCAGGCCTTGCAACAGCCCCCATAGGTGCCGCGCATTTCAATACAATGTCCCATTACGGTCTGCTTGCCAACCTGCTTTCCGTTCCTGTCATGGGTCTTTTTGTCGTGCCCTCCGCCGTCGTTGCGGCGCTTCTGGCCCCGTTTGGACTGGAGGCAATTGCCCTGACCGTCATGGGGTGGGCGTTGCATTGGATCCTTACGGTTTCGGACTGGGTGTCGCACCTTGATGGCGCGCAGGGTTTTGTGGTCAGCCCGCCTTGGTACATCCTGCCCCTGGTCGCATTCGGCGCCTTGTGGATGGCCTTGTGGCAGGGACAAGCACGGTGGGCCGGAGCAGTGCCTGTTGTCCTGGCATTTCTGCTTTGGAACTCGGGGCACAGACCGGATGTCCTGATCGCTGAAAACGGCGGATTGGTGGGGGTCATGACCGACAAGGGGCGGGCCCTCAGCAAAAGCAAAGGCAGCGGGTTTGTCGCCGGTGTTTGGCTTGAAAATGACGGAGACGGTGTTGATCAGATCGAGGCGGCGCTCAGATGGCCGGACAGCGACATCGTGCAACGATACCCGTTGAATGACTTTGAGATCATCCATATCACCGGAAAACGGGCGGCGCGGGTGTTTGATGAATGTCAGGAAAACCAGATCATCATCTCGGCCGTTGCGCTTGCCCTGCAAGGTTCGTGCGGGGTGTTCGATCCGGAACGGTTGTACGAAACCGGCAGCCTGTCGGTTTCGAACGGAAAGTTGACCTCGAGCGCGGACATGACAGGTCATCGGCTTTGGTCCCCGAAACCTGCCGGGGACCGTCATTCCAATCAGGCTCAATAGGTGCGGATCAGTCCGACCAACCGGCCCTGAACCTTGACCTTTTCTTCGGGCAGGACGCGCGTTTCATAAGCCGGGTTTGCAGCCTCAAGCGCGATTGCGTTGCCGCGGCGGAAGTACCGCTTGAGGGTCGCTTCCTGATCCTCGACCAAGGCAACCACGATGTCGCCGTTATCCGCGGTCGAGGTTTCCCGGATGACGACCACATCACCGTCATTGATGCCAGCGTCGATCATCGAGTCGCCGCGAACTTCCAATGCATAGTGCTGCCCCTGTCCCGAAACCATGGGGCCGGGAACGGCCACGTGATGCGATACATGGCTGATTGCTTCGATGGGAACACCGGCTGCGATCCGGCCCATGACCGGCAGTTCGAGCGCGTCCACCGATACAGGCTCCACATTCGCAGGGCGGGGGCCCTTGGGCCGGTCGCCTTCGATCACACGTGGCGTAAAGCCGGCCGTCGGCTCGCCGCCAAGGCTTTCGGGCAATTTCACGATCTCAATGGCCCGAGCGCGATGGGCAAGGCGGCGGATAAACCCGCGTTCCTCCAGTGCGGTGATCAACCGGTGAATGCCGGATTTCGACCGCAGGTCGAGAGCAGCCTTCATTTCATCAAAACTGGGCGGAACACCGTCCGCCTGCACGCGTTTGTGGATGAATTCCAGCAAATCCAATTGCTTCTTGGTCAGCATCGCTCACACCTCGTCGCTCATGCGTTTTCTTTTGTTCTACGCATGTTCACGTTTTGTGTCAACGAATTTGAGGTTACATCAGATTGGCAGATATTCGACCATTTCCCCGATGTCGCGCGCCGGATCGTGTGGGGCGCGGACCAAAAGCGCGTTGGACTGAGCCAATACGCTGAGCAGGGAACTGTCCTGATCTGCGCAAGCTTCGATACCGGCATCCGTCACCACGGCGCGCATATAATGCTCGCGCGGGCCATTCTCGGGCAAAGGACCACTCAGCCGGGCCGTGAGGAAGGGCGGCAGCACCTGTTCAAGCCCCAGCATCCGGCGCACCATCGGGGCCAGAAACAGATAGCCGCAGACCATGGCACTGACCGGATTGCCCGGCAACCCGACCATCGCCGCGTTGCCGATACGACCGGCCATCAGAGGTTTTCCGGGGCGCATTCGGATCTTGTAGAAGGATTGCTTCATCCCCAACCCCTGCGAGACGTCCGACACGAGGTCATAATCGCCAACCGACGCTCCGCCGATCGTCACGACCAGATCCGCCCCCTGCGCAAGGCCAAAGGCCGTTTCAAGCGACGAAACAGTATCCCGCGCGATCGGAAGCACGCGCACCACAGCCCCCAATCCTTCGAGCATTGCCTTCAGGCCAAATGTGTTCGATGCAATGATCTGATCCGGGCCGGGTTCTTCCCCGGGCATGACCAACTCATCACCAGTCGAGATGAGGGCGATCACGGGTTTGCGCGACACAGGGACGCGAGGGATGTTCATCGCGGCCATCAAGGCCACATCTTCAGCGCGGATCAATTGCGGGGCCGATATGGACATGCCAGCCTTGAAATCCACGCCAGCGGGTCGGATGTTCGTTTTGGCGCCGGGTGTGTCCGTGATCGTCAGAAGATCACCGCGGCGGTCCGTATCCTCTTGAATCACAACGAAATCCGCGCCCTCGGGCACAGGGGCGCCGGTATAGATGCGAACGGCCTGTCCGGGGCCTACAGCGCCCTCAAAACGACGCCCGGCCGCTGACTCGCCCACGACTTTGAACATGGCGTGCAGTTCGACCTCGTCAGATTTGACTGCATAGCCATCCATGGAAGAGGCGGCAAAAGGCGGCTGATCCCGCGTGGCCGTGACATCCCGCGAAAGCACGCGCCCTGCGGACTGGGCCAGTGGTACCAATTCGGCCGGCAAAGGCCCCACGAGATCGAACAACAGGGCGCGCGCCTCTTCGACAGTAATCATTTCGCCTCGTAACGCCCTGATTTACCGCCATCTTTAAGCAGAACGCGAATGCCGCCTATCTCCATCGCCTTATCGACGGCCTTGGTCATGTCGTATACGGTCAAGGCGGCTGTCGATACGGCGGTCAGCGCTTCCATCTCTACCCCGGTCTGGCCCGAGGTCTTGACGGTGGCCTGGATCCGAACACCCGGCAGGTCCGGGTCAAGAGTCAGCTCGACGGCCACTTTGGTCACCGGCAAAGGATGACACAGCGGAATAAGGTCCGGCGTTTTCTTTGCGCCCATGATGCCAGCCAAGCGGGCAATGCCCAGAACATCGCCTTTCTTGGCGCGACCTTCGGAAATGATTTCAAAAGTTTCCGGCGCCATCCTGATGTGACCTTCGGCAATGGCGACGCGATCTGTCACCTCCTTGTCCGAGACATCGACCATATGTGCCTGACCTTGGGCATCGAAATGGGTCAGTGGCATCACATCACTCCGGGGATCAGCGGGTTTGACAGGATATGGCGCGTTGCCGCTTCCACATCGTCCTGGCGCATCAGGCTTTCTCCGATCAAGAAGCAGCGGGCCCCATAGCGTGCAATGTCCTTCAGGTCGTCTGGTGTACCCAGACCGCTTTCGCACACGATGGTGCGATCGGCGGGCACCAGCTTGGACAGGCGGCGCGTCGTGTCGAGCGTTGTCTCGAAGGTCTTCAGATTGCGGTTGTTGATACCGATCAGCGGACTTTTCAGCTGTGCCGCGCGTTCAAGCTCTGCCTCGTCGTGTACTTCGATCAGAACATCCATATCCCAATCGAATGCAGTGTCTTCCAGTTCAGCCGCCTGATCATCGCTGACCGAGGCCATGATGATCAGAATGCAATCCGCCCCCAGGGCGCGTGCCTCGACCACCTGATACGGGTCGTACATGAAATCCTTGCGCAAGGCGGGCAGGGATGTCGCCTCGCGCGCCTGCGTCAGATACTCTTTTTGACCCTGAAAACTGGGGGTGTCGGTCAGGACGGACAAACATGTCGCGCCACCATCTTCATAAGCCTTTGCAAGAACCGGCGGGTCGAAATCCGGCCGGATCAGTCCTTTGGACGGGCTGGCTTTCTTGACCTCTGCGATCAGGCCATAGCCTTGCCGCGAGGCGTGTTGCAGCGCATTGGCAAAGCCACGAGGTTCCGAGGCGGACCGGGCTTCACTTTCCAGTGTTTCCAGGGATTTATGCGCTTTGTCCGCCGCGACTTCTTCCAGTTTGTAGGCTTTGATTCTATCCAGAACGGTGTCGGTCATGCGGCTTCCTGTGTCTTGGCGGCCAAGGCCGTAATTTTAATTTTGGCATTGCCACTGTCAATGCTTTCAGCAGCCATGGCCACGCCTTCGCGCAGATCTTTTGCCGCTTCGGCGACGACCAGAGCGGCGGCCGAATTCAGCAGCACCGCGTCACGATACGCAGACGGGGCACCTTCCAGCAAAGCCCGGAACGCAACGGCGTTTTCCTCGGGCGAGCCACCGATGATGTCCTCGAACGGATGCACCGGAAGACCTGCGTCTTCGGGGTGCAGTTCGACCTCTTTCACAATCCCGTCTTCCAGAGCGGCGACCCAGCTGATGCCGGTGATCGTAAGCTCGTCGGTCCCGTCCGAACCATGCACCAGCCAGGCCCGGTCCGAGCCCAGCAGGCCAAGCGTTTCGGCCATCGGGTGGATCAGGTCGCGGCTGAAGGCGCCGGTCAATTGCCGTTTGACGCCGGCAGGGTTGGTCAGGGGGCCAAGAATATTGAAGATCGTGCGCGTTCCCAATTCTTGCCGGGACGGCATCACATGGGCGATGGCAGGGTGGTGCATTGGCGCCATCATGAAGCCGATTCCAACGTCTTTCAGCGCATTTTCAACAACTTCCGGGCCAACCATGACGTTGATACCCATCTGGCCCAATGCGTCCGCCGCGCCGGATTTGGAGCTCAGGTTGCGATTGCCGTGTTTCGCGACCGTGACTCCGGCACCGGCCACGACAAAAGCGGTCGCGGTCGAGATGTTCAGGGTGCCTTTGCCGTCGCCGCCGGTGCCGACGATATCCATCGCCCCCTCGGGTGCGTTCACGGCATTGCATTTCGAACGCATCACGGCGGCTGCCGCGGCGTATTCATCGACCGTCTCACCGCGTGTCCGCATGGCCATCAGCAATCCGCCGATCTGGCTGGGCGTGGCTTCGCCATCGAACAGTATGGCAAAGGCTTTTTCAGCCTCGGCACGTGTCAAAGGACGATCGGCAGCGGCTCCGATCAGCGGTTTCAGCGCGTCGCTCATGCCGGGACTTTCAGTTCTTGCAGGAAGTTTTTGAGAAGGGCGTGACCGTGCTCGGATGCGATGGATTCCGGGTGGAACTGCACACCGTGGATCGGCAATTCCTTGTGCTGCAATCCCATGATCGTGCCGTCGTCCAGCTCGGCCGTGATCTCCAGGCAATCGGGCAGGGTCTCGCGCTCGACCACCAGCGAATGGTAGCGCGTTGCCTCAAAGGGTGAGGGCAGCCCGGCAAACAACCCCTTGCGGGTGTGCTTCACCGTGCCCATCTTGCCATGAACGATCTCGTGGCACCGAACCACCTTGCCGCCAAACACCTGGCCTATGGTCTGATGGCCCAGGCAAACCCCCATTAGCGGCGTTTTGGTTTCTGCGGCGGCTTCCGTCAGAGCCAGGCAAATCCCCGCCTGATCCGGGTCGCAGGGGCCGGGGCTCAGCAGTATGCCGGCGGGGTTCATGGCCATCGCTTCCTGCACGTCCAGCGCATCATTTCGGCGAATGACCATTTCGGCACCAAGTTCGCCTAAATAATGTACCAAATTGTAGGTAAACGAGTCGTAGTTGTCGATCAGCAGCAGCATTTGGGCACTTATCTTCGCTTGGGCATTTCGGGCTGGCGATGCAGCCCCGGGCCACGGTATAATGTCCGCACATACATGCTCAGGCTTGAGCGGCAGCGTCAAGAGGACATCCCGTTTCTGGCGCGTTCAATTGGCCGAGCGCCACACCAGATGGCGCAGAGCTGAACGAGGCAGAGGAAAGAGGCGAAAGGCAGGAAAATGGGCGGATTTTTCGGAGGAATGGTCGCGGGCGCGATCGTTGTTTTGATCTTGGGTGCGGTTGTGTCACTCAAGACGCCGATGGTGAATACCCCGGTTGTTGCAACCGAAGCACCGGCGCCGACGATTTCTGAGACTCCCGAGGCTCCGGCTGAAGTGGCAGACGCCGGTTCTGACGCCGATCTGGTGGAACTTGCCCCGCGTGCGCCAGAAGCCGCCGATGACGCCGGCGGGGATCTGGCCGATCTCTCGGGGCTGGAAACGTCAATCGATTCCCAGCCGGTTGTCGGCGCGGCAACGGACGCGCTGAACCAACCGGAAGCGGCAGGTGCAAATGAAGTGTCATTCGTGATCGAAGCGCCCGCCGCCCTGCCAGAGCCAAGTCAGGTTCCCGCAATTCAGCCAGACGATGCGCTGCCTGCCGTCATTGATGAAACACCGGCCCCGCCAACAGAGCCCGAGAACACCGAGGTGGCCGCGCTTGCGCCCGAGCCAGACCCTCTGCCACGGGCGGTGCCTGAACCGGAGCCAGAGTCGACAGAAGCCGAAGAACAGAACCCCTTTGAAAACAGCCCGATTGCCGTGGAGGGGGATGAAGACACCATGCCTCGGGAACTGCCGCGCATCGCTGCGCTGCCCCAGATCGGGGGTGAGCAGAAAGCAAGTGCCAGCTCGATCATCGGAAAACGCGTCGTTCCGCTGACAGAACGGGATGATGAGCCCGTCGTGGAACAGGCCTCGGCTGAACCGGCGAAATCGGCCAAGCCGATCGAGCGTTTTGCGGCAAAGTTCGAAAACCCCGAATCCAAGCCGCTGATGTCCATCATTCTGATCGATGACGAGGGTGCATTCGGGTCCGAGGCTTTGCAGGACTTTCCCTATCCGATCAGCTTTGCCGTGAACCCATCGGATCCTGACGCGGCAGAAAAGATGGCCCGTCACCGCGACGCCGGGTTCGAGGTGCTGGCCCTGGCGGATCTGCCCGAGGCGGCAAGCGCGCAGGACGCCGAGGTGTCGCTGTCGGTGTGGCTGGATACCCTGCCGGAAACGGTTGGTATTCTGGAAGGCGTGAACAGCGGGATTCAGGGCAATCGCAAACTGGCTGATCAGGTCGCCGCGATTGCTGCGGGAACCGGCCGGGGGCTGATTACGCAGGACAATGGGCTCAACACCGTGCAGAAACTGGCGGCGCGAAACGGAATTCCGTCCAGTGTCGTTTTCCGTGATATCGACGGCGCACGGCAGGATCCCAAAATCATGCGCAGATTCCTGGATCAGGCCGCGTTCCGTGCGGGGCAGGAAGGGACAGTGGTCATGCTGGGGCGCGTGCGTCCCGAGACGATTTCAGCCCTGTTGCTGTGGGGGCTGGAAGATCGGGGCAACCGCGTGGCAATGGCTCCGATCTCGGCTGTCATGATGAAACAGGTGCAGTGACCCGCACAGACAGCAACGAAAAGAGGCGGTGATCATCTGATCGGCCGCCCCTTTTTTAGCCGTTTCCGTTGCCGGTGAACCGGGCGGCGTCAGCTGCCGCGCGCCGTGTGGCGTTGGATTTATGAACAGTTTCCATGAACTCGGCTTCGGGGTCGCTGTCGTAAACAACACCACCCCCAGCTTGGATATAGAGTTTCTGATCTTTCACGATGGCGGTGCGCAGGGCAATACACATGTCCATGTCTCCGCCCGCGCTGAAATAGCCGACGCCGCCGCCGTAAACGCCGCGTTTTTCAGGCTCCAGCTCGTCGATGATCTCCATCGCGCGCACTTTGGGCGCGCCCGAAACCGTACCTGCCGGCATACCGGCAAAGAAGGCGTCCAACGCGTCTTTGTCTTCGGCCAATTCGCCTACAACGTTTGATACGATGTGCATCACGTGGCTGTAGCGTTCGATGATGAACTCTTCTGTCGGACGCACGGTTCCGATCTTTGACACACGACCGGTATCGTTGCGACCCAGATCCAGCAGCATCAGGTGCTCGGCCAGTTCTTTCTTGTCGGCCAGCAGATCCAGCTCGTTCGCCTTGTCTTCTTCAGGCGTCGCGCCACGTGGGCGCGTGCCTGCGATGGGGCGAATGGTGACTTCATTGCCAAACACACGCACCAGGATTTCGGGGCTTGCGCCCACCACCTGAAAACCGCCGAAGTTGAAGTAGAACATGAAGGGTGACGGGTTGGTGCGCCGCAAGGATCGGTAGAGAGCAAAAGGCGGCAGCGGAAAATCCTGCGTCCAGCGCTGTGCCGGGACAACCTGAAAGATGTCACCCGCGCGGATGTATTCCTTGGCCTTTTCAACCGCCTCCATATAGCCGGACTTGGTAAAGTTCGACACCGGCGCGGCGACCTCGCGCGCGTCGCCCAGATCGCGGGTTTCCGCGGGCATGGCACGTTCCAGGTCGCGGACCGCATCCATCACACGCTCAGCCGCCTGCGCATAGGCCGCCTTGGCCGATTGACCGTCGCTGGCCCAGGCGGGTGAAACCACCGTCACCTCACCCTTGACCCCATCCAGCACTGCGATGACAGACGGGCGCAGCATGATCGCATCGGGCAAACCCAGCGGATCAGGGTTCACATCCGGAAGGTGTTCCACCAGCCGAACCATGTCATAACCCAGATACCCGAACAGCCCGGCAGCGGCCTGTGGCAGGTCATCGGGCAATTCCATGCGGCTCTCGGCAAGAAGCGCACGCAGGTTGTCCATCGGGTTGCCATCTTGGGGCGAGAACGCCTCGGCATCGAACCGAGCCGAGCGATTCAGTTCCGAGGTTTCCCCGTGACAGCGCCAGACCAGATCAGGTTTCATGCCAATGATCGAATAGCGGCCACGAACCTCTCCGCCTGTAACCGATTCCAGCATGAACGCATCTTTCTGCGCGCCCGTCAGCTTGAGCATCAGTGACACAGGTGTGTCCAGATCGGCGGCCAGACGCGTATATACAGCCTGGTTTTCGCCCGCATCATAGGCGCGCGCGAAGGTTTCGAAATCGGGTGTCAGGGCCATATCGGTCTCGTTTAAAAGCTCGCCTGCACGGCGTTCAGCGCCTGTTGATCCACCACGGGGCGCGCCCGGGTCTGGGCGTCACGTACGTAGGCGTTAAAGATATTCTGTGCCAAAGCCTGATCCATCTGCGAGCTCAGGGCATCACGCAACTGACGCAGTTCATCCGTATCCGCCGGCGGCAGGGTTTCATCCAGACGCACTATCCAAGCCGCACCATTGCCCTCAACAACGCGCATCTCGCCCGGTTCCATCGCGAAAACTTCGTTCATGAAACTGGCCGGAACATCATCCAGAAACGCTGTGCGGGTCAGGGCGTTTTCGACTCGGAAGGGCAGGCCGGTCGCTGCGAAATCACCGTCAGGTGTCAGTTGGTTCAGAATGGCATCCGCCTTTTCGCGCAGGGCTTTGTTGATCTCGGCCTGTTGCCAGGCCTCGGCGACACGGTCGCGCGCGCTCTCCAGCGGTTCCGGGCGACGCGGCAGAACCTCGTCCAGGCGCAGGGCAAAAATTGACCCATCTTCCAGGAATGCGATTTCAGGGAAATCTCCTTCCTGCACGGCTTCTGCGGCCGCTCGGAACCCGTCATAGGCCGCAACGCCTTCGTCGCTGTCACGAGTCCAGTCGATCTGACCCAGTTCCATTTCGGTTTCTTCCGCCAGTTCTTCCAGCGTGGCACCGCCTGCCAGCATGTCGTTGATATCTTCGGATTGCGCTTCGATCAGACGGCGGGCGCGTTCAGTCGCCAACTCTTCGCGAAGTGCCGGCTCGGCCTCTTCAAATGGAACAGTGTTCGCAGCCAGTGATCCGTTGACGCGGAACAGGGCCGGACCAAACACCGAAGGCAACGGGCCCACGACAGTGTCAAGCTCGGCCGCAAAAACGGCGTCCGCAGCTTCGCCCAGATCCTCACGCGTCACGTCGCCCAGATCGATGTCATTCAGTTCCAGATCGCGATCCCGAACCAACTGTTCGAACGTTGTGCCGCCAACCTCAAGCTGCGCCAAAGCGTCCTTGGCGGCCTGTTCGCTTGGGAAGTTCAGACGTTCGACCAAACGGCGTTCAGGCTGGTTGTATTCGTCGGATCGTTCTTCATAGAGTTTGCGCAGCGCGTCTTCGTCGATTTCGACCGTGTCCACCAACATTGCTGGCGACAGAATCGCGTAAGTCAGCTGCTTGGTGCGGGGCAGCATGAACTGGTCCCCATTGTCATCATAGAATGCCTGGATCTGTGCGTCCGTTGGATCGGCCACAGGTGTATCCAGCGCTTCCGTTCCAACAGTTGCAACAGCAAAGCTGCGCCGCGCGCCGATATAATCGATCATCGTGTCCGTCAGCGTTGCCGGCATTTTCACGCCGCCCATGATTGCGCCCTGTACGATGGTTCGGGCGGATTCCTTGCGCAGATCGGATTCGAATTCGGAATCGGTCATGCCGACCTGTTCAAGCTGAAAGCGATAGGATTCACGGTCAAAAGTTCCGTTGACACCCTGAAATGCCGGGATCGAGATGATCTCTTGCTGAAGGTTCTCATCGCCGATGGAAATCCCAAGCTGACCGACCTCGTTGTCCAGCGCCGCCAAAGCGGTCAGGCGGGCAAGGGCGTTTCGGTCCAGACCCAGATCGCGGGCTTGCGACATCTGCAAAGGTTGCCCGGATTGTGCCTCCACCGCTCGAATCTCGCGCTGCAATTCGCGCACGTAGTCATCGACCGAGATGCTTTCGTCGCCGACTGTCGCAACTGTGCGGATCGTCCCGCTGAGGTTGACCGCGCCAAATCCCGCAAGGCCCAGCATCAGCAGGCCCATCAGAATCCAGACAAAGGTTTTCGAAAGACTTTTAGCGCCTGCGGCCATGATGCCCTCTTGTTTTTTTGGCAGAGTTCTGCCCTGTCGGTTGCGGCCCTGAATACGACGCACACCGCCGAGGGGCAAGCTTAGAAGGACAGAGCCTGCAACCGGTCGAACAATTGGCCCAGCCCGGCCCGATCCAGATTGGCAAAAGCAATGCGCACCTGCCGTTTTCCAGCCGGGTCATGATCCGGCATGAACATGGTTCCGGGCAACAGCAGCACGCCAGCTTCGCTGACCAGACGGCGCGCGAGCTCGTCTGAGGGCATATCAAACGGATGTTCGAGATAGGCAAAATAGGCGCCAAGTCCCAAAAGCCGCCACCCCCGTGCTTCAAGCGCCGGCATCCCTTCTGCAATGGCTGCGCGGCGGTCAAGAATTTCGTCACGCTCGCCGGCCAGCCATTGCGACAGGTTTTGCATACCCCACAACGCTGCGAACTGGCCGATCTGGCCCGGGCAAATGGCGACCGTATCCAGAAATTTCTCGACCTCGGCCAACAACGCCGGGTTTGTTGCGATGGCACCCACCCTGTGGCCCGTCAGACGATAAGCCTTGGAGAAAGAGTAAAGGTGGACAAGCGTTTCGTCCCACCCGGGTTGCTGAAACAGATCATGCGGGGGGCCGCTGCGGCTGTCGAAATCGCGATAGGTTTCATCGACGATCAGGCGGATCCCGGTTTTACGGGCCAGGTTGAAAAAGGCCCTGACCAGTTCGGTAGGGTATTCTACGCCGCCCGGATTGTTGGGCGTGACCAGCGCAATGGCGCGTGTCTTGTCGGTAATCAATCCGTGCGCACGCTCTGGATCGGGCAAAAGATCCTCACCGGTCGGCAGGTCCACGGCCTGTACTCCGGCCATGTCCAGCCACATTTTGTGGTTGAAATACCAGGGGGTTGGCAGAATGACCTCATCCGCTTCGCCGGTAATCGCCGATATCACGGCCGAAAACGCCTGATTGCAGCCCGAGGTGATGGCGATCCGAGGTGCATCTACCTGCGCCGCATAGTGAGAACTGATCTGCGCCGCCAGTTCGGCGCGCAGATCGTCATTGCCCAATACCGGGCCGTAAAGATGTGCGCTGTCTTCGCGAACGGCGAAGTCGGCCATAGCCTGCCGCAAGGCCAGCGGCGGCGGATCGACCGGGGCCGCCTGGCTTACGTTGATCAACGGGCGGTCGGATGGGAAGGCAACGCCCTCGACCCATCGGCGCGCCTCCATCACCGGAGGGGCGAATGTTGCGGCGGTGCGGCTGAGCGTCATGAGCGGTCTACTGTTCAGAGATCAATCGGTGCCGCGATACGGCTCGACATATTGAAGGGCCATATCCCATGGGAAGAAGATCCATGTGTCCTGGCTGACCTCGGTGATGAAGGTATCCACCATCGGGCGGCCCTTGGGTTTGGCGTAAACCGTCGCGAAATGCGCATTCGGGTACATGTCCCGAACCAGTTCCAACGTCTTTCCGCTGTCGACCAGGTCGTCGATGATCAGAATACCGGTTCCGTCACCCATCAGGTCGGCGTCCGGAGATTTCAACACCTCTGCTTCACCCTGTTCCTGGTGGTGGTATGAACGCACGCTGATCGTATCGACCGTACGGATGTCCAGTTCTCGGCTGACGATCATCGCAGGCGCCATGCCGCCGCGCGTGATCGCGACAACACCCCGCCAGTTGCCATCATCGGGACCTTGCCCGTCAAGACGCCAGGCCAGTGCACGCGAATCGCGATGAATCTGGTCCCAGCTGATGTGAAAGCCTTTTTCGTGGGGCAGGCGGTCCTTGGCGCTCATGTTCTTAACCTTTTTCAACGTCCGGGGCGTCAACGGCCTTCATGCCGACAATGTGATACCCCGAATCCACATGCAGATTCTCACCGGTTACGCCGCTGGACAAATCCGACAGAAGATACAGCGCCGAGTTTCCGACATCGTCAATGGTCACGTTCCGGCGCAGGGGCGAGTTATATTCGTTCCACTTCATGATATAGCGGAAATCGCCGATGCCGCTGGCGGCCAGCGTCTTGATCGGGCCGGCCGAGATCGAGTTCACGCGGATGCCATCCTTGCCCAGATCCTCGGCCAGGTATTTGACCGACGCCTCCAGCGCGGCCTTGGCAACGCCCATGACATTATAGTGCGGCATGACCTGCTCGGCGCCGTAATAGGTCAGGGTCACAGCGCTGCCGCCTTCTGACATCATCTTTTCGGCACGCTGCATCACGGCTGTGAAGGAATATACCGACACATCCATCGTCAGTTTGAAATTCGCGCGGCTGGTGTCGACATAGCGACCGCGCAGCTCGTTCTTGTCGGAAAAGCCGATGGCGTGGACGACGAAGTCCAGCTTGCCCCATTTCTCTTCCAGCGCTGCAAACAGCGCGTCGATGGACGCTTCGTCACTGACGTCGCAGGGCAGAACGATTTCGCTGCCCAATTGCGCCGCCAGCGGGTCGACGCGCTTTTTCAAAGCCTCGCCCTGATAGGAAAAGGCCAGCTCGGCCCCGGCGTTCGACAAGGCGCGGGCGATTCCCCATGCGATTGATTTGTCATTGGCCAGTCCCATGATGAGGCCGCGCTTGCCGGCCATCAACTGATTTGACATGTTCGGTTCTCCGCCTGTCTTCGCGTTATGTTGAGTTGGTTTATGCCATTGGTTGCGTTGCATCAAGGCCGTGCGCTCTTGCCCGCAGCGGGTTCTCGCCTTAGGTTCGTCGTTAATACTTTCCAGGGGATGGAAATGACCGAGCGTGATGGCATCTTTGCTGGCTCCGATCCGTTTGAAATAGCGGCCCGGTGGCTTGCCGAGGCTGAAAAAACCGAATTGAACGACCCGAATGCGATTGCGCTTGCAACCGTTGATCCAGATGGCATGCCAAATGCTCGCATGGTGTTGCTCAAGGAAATCGAAGCGGACTCGTTTGTTTTTTATACGAACTACGAAAGCGCCAAGGCCAAGGAACTGGATGCAGCCGGAAAAGCTGCATTTGTGATGCATTGGAAATCTTTGCGGCGTCAGCTTCGTGTTCGTGGTATAATACGTCGTGAAAATGGGCCCCAGGCAGATGAGTATTATGCATCAAGGTCATTGAAAAGCCGACTGGGCGCGTGGGCTTCAAAGCAGTCGCAACCGCTTTCAAGCCGGGCAGCTTTGATGGCAGAGGTCGCGAAAGTGACGGCGAAACTTGGGCCAAATCCACCGCGTCCGCCGTATTGGGGCGGGTACAGATTGACGCCCACCGAGATTGAGTTCTGGGCCGATGGTGCATTCCGCTTGCATGACCGGTTCAGATGGCAACGAATTGAGCCGGGATCGGCATGGCATGTTGAAAGGTTGAATCCATGACGTTCACGTGTCGTGAAATGCAACAGGCAGAAAACAAACAATCTTTTCAGCTTGAATTTGTCTGCCATTCCCCTAAACAACAAACCCTTAACGAACTGCTGAAATTCGCGATGGGAAAACCGTGCCAGAAGACCTGAACAACATGTACCGCGTCCGTGGACACGTAAAATGGTTCGACCCCGCCAAGGGGTTTGGCTTTGTTGTGTCCGAAGAGGGCGGCCCGGATATTCTGTTGCATGTGAATGTTCTGCGCAACTACGGCCAGAGCTCGGTTGCGGATGGCGCCAGCATTGAAATCATGACCCACCGCACGGACCGAGGGGTTCAGGCGGTCGAGGTCGTTGCGATTGATCCGCCGGCGCGGACCGACTCGATGATGCTAGCCGATTTTGCCGAGTTGGATCCGGAGGTCATCGCAAAAGCGCCGCTGGAAGCCGCGCGGGTGAAATGGTTCGACAAGGGCAAAGGTTTCGGATTCGCCAATGTGTTTGGGCGCAACGAAGACGTATTCCTTCATATCGAGGTGCTGCGCCGCTCGGGGCTTGCCGATCTGCAACCTGGTGAAGCGCTGGCCATGAGGGTGATCGACGGCAAGCGGGGTCGGATGGCCGCGCAGGTTCTGGCCTGGGAAGCGGCTTTGGATAGCTGAACCGAATGAAACGGCTTCGGATACTCTTGACCATTTTCGTAACTTTGTGGACAGGAGTTGCCGCTGCCGCATGCAGATCGGACCGTGTCACGCTCAGAAATGACAGTGCGACGGTGCAATTTAACGTGGAAGTCGCCGTTACTCCGCAAGAGCGATCCCGCGGTTTGATGTTTCGCGAATCGTTGCCGGCTCGATCCGGTATGCTGTTCGTCTTTGATCCGCCGCAGCCCGTTGCGTTCTGGATGAAGAACACCCTGATCCCGCTCGATATGGTATTTCTGGATCGCACCGGTTTGGTGACGCGTGTGCATGAAGAGGCGATTCCGGGTGATCTTACGCCGATTGAAGGGGGCGATTCCGTATTTGCGGTGCTGGAAATCAATGCAGGATTGTCCGCGCGCTACTCTATCGGGCCCGGGACACAGATGAAGCACGAAATTTTTTCGCAAGGACCTGCAATTTGGCCCTGTTAGGGCTTTTCAAATCAGATCGGCGTCGTTAGGAAGGCGCACGGTCCGGGGCGTGGCGCAGTCTGGTAGCGCACCTGTTTTGGGTACAGGGGGTCGTAGGTTCGAATCCTGCCGCCCCGACCACTTCCATCAAGCTAATTCGGCGAGCCACCCATTGTCTGGTAGAGTTCGCTGATGGCTTGGTTCAGAACCTTGCTTTCAACCGGAACTTCAACTGCCGCACCGGATTTTTGCGGGACGTGGAAGAAAACACGCGCGTCCACGCGATACCCTGCGTTTGTTTTTGTTGACGTAAGGCGCATGACGCTTTGCGGCAGCTCCTGCGGATGGCCGTCATAGTTCAGAATCAGAAAAGCTGTCGCCTTGGGGGGCAGGAACTCGCTGCATTCAAAGATTTGATTCCCGGTTTTCCTGAAAGACTCGCCAGGGCCCGAGCAGCTGGTTTCAAACGTGTCGAACAGTCGTTGAGGGAAGGAGTCGAACTGTGCGCTGCGTGACGGGATGGGCACATCCTGTGGTGCGCACGCCACGATGCAGGCTGTGGCCGGGATAAAATGAAACAACTTCATTCGCTTGAGCTCCCTCGCTCGTGGGTAGACCGTTCGGCACATGGCGCGGGACAGTCCGCCCGGACAGCATTGATTCCGTTTCAGCGTAACCAGCATGTCGTTGGTTGATCAAATGCAGATAACTATGCTGGTAAAAACGGGAATTCATTTTGAGAGTTCAAAACATCGGCGGAAATACGCCGTGGATGAAGTTGTGGAGGAATCGCGACCTGCACGCAGAAGGCTTCACGCAACCATCAGGTCAACAAAAAAGATTTGGAAAATGACTGAAAAAGGGCGTTGACCTTCTATGGGAACATACGTCAAATTGTATGGGCCAACGAGATTGCCACAATATCTGGTGTATAATCAGGAAAAGGCAGCGGGCGAGGGTCGGAAAAGCACAATCGTTTTACGTGCGGTCGCATTTGCGGCTTTGCGCTGTCTCAGACAGCGAACAGTACCTTTTTGCGCGCGTCTCAGGGCGTTGTGGGCGACACCCTGCAACACAAGATTTGGTGTCGGGAATCGGAAATTGAGCTGTATTAACCAGGGCTGCGGACATGAAGATTGAAAGAAAATTCACCAAACCGGATCAGGACGCCTATGCGGAACTGAATTTTGTGTCTGCAACATCTGAAATCCGAAATCCGGACGGTACAATCGTTTTTCGTCTGGATGACATCGAAGTCCCCTCGAGCTGGTCGCAGGTCGCAAGTGATGTGATTGCGCAGAAATACTTCCGCAAGGCGGGGGTGCCCACCAAGCTCAAGAAAGTGAAAGAAAAAGACGTTCCTGATTTCCTGTGGCGATCGGTTCCCGCGGACGGCGCAGAGTTCGAAGGAGAAACATCATCCAAGCAAGTGTTCGACCGTCTGGCCGGTGCCTGGGCCTATTGGGGCTGGAAGGGCGGCTATTTCTCGACCGAGGAAGACGCGCGCGCCTATTTCGACGAGATGCGATATATGCTGGCAACCCAGCGCGCGGCGCCGAATTCGCCGCAGTGGTTCAACACGGGCCTGCACTGGGCGTACGGAATCGATGGCCCGGCGCAGGGGCACCACTATGTCGATTACAAGACCGGCAAGCTGACCAAGTCGAAATCGGCCTATGAGCATCCTCAGCCGCACGCGTGCTTCATCCAGTCAGTCGATGATGATCTGGTGAATGAAGGCGGCATCATGGATCTGTGGGTGCGCGAGGCGCGCCTGTTCAAATACGGGAGCGGAACAGGCACCAACTTCAGCCATCTGCGGGCCGAAGGCGAGGCACTGTCGGGTGGTGGCAAGTCCTCGGGCCTCATGGGCTTTCTCAAGATCGGCGACCGCGCCGCTGGCGCGATCAAATCAGGCGGGACAACCCGTCGGGCAGCAAAGATGGTGATCGTCGATGCAGATCACCCGGACATCGAGCAATTCATCGAATGGAAGGTGATTGAAGAACAGAAGGTGGCCTCGATCGTTGCCGGATCGAAGATGCACGAGAAGATGCTGAACGGCATTTTCGAGGCCATCCGGTCTTGGGATGGATCTGCCGATGACGCCTATGATCCGAACAAGAACGACGCGCTGAAAAAGGCGGTTCGTGAAGCGAAAAAGGTCGCAATCCCGGAAACTTACATCAAGCGTGTCTTGGATTATGCCAAGCAGGGCCACGACAGCATCGAGTTCCCAACCTACGACACAGACTGGGATTCGGAAGCTTACAGCTCGGTTTCGGGTCAGAACTCGAACAACTCCATCCGTGTGACCAACGCGTTCTTGACCGCCGTTGAAAAAGACGCCGATTGGGAGTTGATCAACCGCACCGATGGTAAGGTTGCCCGCACCGTCAAGGCGCGTGATCTTTGGGAAAAGGTCGGCCACGCCGCGTGGGCTTGCGCCGATCCGGGCATCCAGTTCCACGATACCGTCAATGAATGGCACACATGCCCCGAAGATGGTGAGATCCGCGGCTCGAACCCGTGCTCGGAATACATGTTCCTGGATGACACGGCCTGTAACCTGGCCTCGATGAACCTGCTGACCTTCCTGAAGGATGGTGAGTTCCAGGCGGCGGACTACATGCATGCCTCACGCCTGTGGACACTGACGCTGGAAATCTCGGTGACAATGGCGCAGTTCCCGTCGAAGGAAATCGCGCAACTGTCCTATGACTTTCGCACGCTGGGTCTGGGTTATGCCAATATCGGCGGTCTGCTGATGAACATGGGCTATAGCTACGACTCGGACGAAGGCCGGGCGATCTGCGGTGCGCTGACCGCGATCATGACCGGCGTGGCCTATGCGACATCGGCTGAAATTGCCGGAGAGCTTGGCCCGTTCAAAGGCTATGAGCGCAACGCCGAGCATATGCTGCGTGTCATCCGCAACCACCGCCGCGCGGCGCAGGGTGTGACGGAAGGCTACGAGAAATTGGCCGTCAAACCGGTGCCGCTGGATCACGGCAACTGCCCGGACAAGCGCCTGGTCGATCTGGCCATGTCCGCCTGGGACGAGGCGCTGAGCCTTGGTGAGAAGAACGGTTATCGCAACGCGCAAGCCACCGTGATCGCGCCCACCGGCACCATCGGTCTGGTGATGGATTGCGACACCACCGGAATCGAGCCTGATTTTGCGCTGGTGAAGTTCAAGAAGCTGGCCGGTGGCGGGTATTTCAAGATCATCAACCGCTCGGTGCCATCGGCGCTGGAAAAGCTGGGCTATTCCTCGTCGCAGATCGAAGAGATCGTATCCTACGCAGTTGGTCACGGCACCATCGGCAATGCGCCGGGGATCAACCACACCTCGCTGACCGGCCATGGCTTTGGCCCGAATGAACTGGCCAAGGTGGACGCCGCGCTGGAAAGCGCGTTCGACATCCGGTTTGTCTTCAACCAGTGGACACTGGGCGAGGATTTCTGCACCGGTGTTCTGGGCATCCCGGCGACCAAGCTGAATGATCCGACCTTCGATCTGCTGCGCCATCTGGGCTTTACCAGGGCGGATATCGACGCGGCCAACGACCATGTCTGCGGAACCATGACGCTGGAAGGTGCGCCGCATCTGAAGGAAGAGCATTATTCGATCTTCGACTGCGCCAACCCGTGCGGGAAAAAAGGCAAGCGTTTCCTTGGAGTTGAAAGCCATATCACCATGATGGCGGCGGCACAGAGCTTCATCTCGGGTGCGATCTCGAAGACGATTAACATGCCGAATGACGCGACCATCGAGGATTGCCAGAAAGCCTATGAACTCAGCTGGTCGCTGGGTGTGAAGGCCAACGCGCTCTATCGTGACGGTTCGAAACTGTCTCAACCGCTGGCGGCAGCACTGGTCGAGGATGACGATGAGGCGGCAGAGGTGCTGGAGAGCGGCTCGGCGCAGGAAAAGGCTGTCGTTCTGGCCGAAAAGGTGATCGAGAAGGTTGTGGTCAAAGAGATCATCCGCAGCCATCGTGAGAAACTGCCGCATCGCCGCAAGGGCTATACCCAGAAGGCAATCGTTGGTGGCCACAAGGTCTATCTGCGCACCGGTGAGTTCGAAGACGGCCAGCTGGGCGAGATTTTCATCGACATGCACAAGGAAGGCGCTGGCTTCCGTGCGATGATGAACAACTTTGCCATCGCCGTGTCGGTCGGTCTGCAATACGGCGTGCCGCTGGAAGAATTCGTGGACGCCTTCACCTTCACCAAGTTCGAACCCGCGGGGATGGTGCAGGGCAACGACTCGATCAAGAACGCAACGTCGATCCTGGATTACATCTTCCGCGAACTGGCCGTGTCCTATCTGGACCGCACCGATCTGGCCCACGTGAAACCCGAAGGCGCAACCTTTGACGATTTGGGTCGGGGCGAGGACGAGGGTGTCTCGAATGTATCGGAAATCAGCGATACAGCCGCGTCCAAGTCGTTGGAAGTGCTGAAACAAATCAGCTCCACCGGCTATCTGCGCAAGCGCTTGCCGCAAGATCTGGCTGTGTTCAACGCGGGTCAGGTCGAGGTGAACGGTATGGCTGAACCAGCGGCTTCCTTCGAAGCACCGGCAGCCGAAACGGCGGTGGCCACCGGAATGGACGCCCGCACAAAGGCCAAGATGCAGGGGTACGAGGGCGATCCCTGCGGCGAATGCGGAAACTACACGCTGGTGCGCAACGGCACCTGCATGAAATGCAACACCTGTGGCGCGACAAGCGGGTGTAGCTGAGTTTAGCGCCCCGGCAACCCGGGGTGCAGGGGTCGGATGGCTGCCACAGGTACCGACCCCGACGAATACGAAGCAAGGCACTGAGACTTACCGTTGATGCCTTGGTCCACTCGGCCGACATGCCCGTGTTGGCCGGAAACAGGGTGGGGCGGAATATTTGCTCCCTCCCACTCTTTCACGGAACGGGTGCGCTCGTTCCATGCGACGTCCAGGCCGCAGGCAAAAAAACACCGGGCGGTCAACGAAATGAGCCTGGATGGCGAAACTGACAGGGGGCTTCGGCCCCCTTTCTTTTTTGCGACTGGTTGCTCGGATAAGCGCGGTCTTGCCGGATCGGGCCATGCCTGTCGGGCAAGTTCTGCCGAAACGGGTCTGGCAAGGTTTTGCCCGGCGGTGTGTCGCAACACCGACTCGGGCAAACACGCAAAGATTGGCGCGATTTCCCGGAAATCACGTAAAACGGGTGACGCCTGCGGCTGTTCCGGTGTTTCTGGGGCCTGTCCGGACGAAGACATAATCAACTTATCCAGGAGGCACGAAAATGAAACCGCAGTACTTGATTGGGATTTCCATTGCTGCACTGACCTTGCCGGGAGTGCTCTCGGCGCAGTCCTCAACCGACGCCAATGGCGATGGCGTTCTGACCATCGAAGAAATTCAGGCCGTGTTGCCCGACGTTGACGCCGATACATTTTCGGCGATGGACGCAAATGGCGACGGGGCGCTGGATGCTGATGAAGTGGCCGTTGCACAAGAGGCAGGTTTGCTTCCACCCAGCAACGGGTAGACAAGAAAGGGCGGCCCGACACTCATCGGGCCGCTTTTTCAGATGCTATAACGGCAAGTGAATGTTGAATTTTTCCCGAATCTCAGCATCCAGAAGCGGGTCGAACCGGGCCGCCGACGGGGTGGACAGGATCTCATTCTTTCGGGCCACTGCCTTTTCAACCAGATCCGGCTTGCCAAGCTCCACCCATTCCTTGGGGGAAGAGCGGTCACCAAAGGTCGGATAGACATAGTCGGCCTGCATCCGGCTGAGGGTCGCATCGGTGCCCAGATAATGACCGGGGCCGCCCATGCATACGGATGCGATCTGATCCAGTGCCAGGGTTTCATCGGTCACTTCGATCCCGCGCACACAGCGCTGCGCCTGACCGATCAGGTCGTCGCTGAGGATGAGGCTTTCAAAGCAGAACCCCAGCAGCGAGGCGTGCATGCCAGCGGCTTCATATACCATGTTCAGACCGGACAGCCCGGCCATCACGTTCGAGCACATCTGTTCCCACCCGGCCTGCATGTCGGGCAGCTTCGAATCTGATGCGCCGGCTGCCGCGCCCCCCGGCAAGTCGTAGAAACGGTGCATCTGGGCGCAGCCTGCCGTCAGCAGGGCTTGTTCGCCGGAACCGATGGACATTGCGCCGGTCCGTAGATCAAGACCAAAGGGCCAGGTGCCGAAAACTGCGGGCGCGCCGGGACTTACGGCGTTTACATAAACCAATCCCGCAAGGCATTCCGCCGTGGCCTGGGCGATTGCTCCGGCGATGGTTGATGGCGCGGTGGCGCCGGCCATTCCGGCTGACAGCAACAGAACCGGCATTCCGGCCTTGATGCATTCCTCCATCACTTCGCAGCTTTCAGTGGCGAATTTCATCGGTGGGACGACGAAGCAGTTCGAGTTCGACACAAATGGTCGCTCGCGATATTTATCTTCGCCGCCCGCGATCATATAGATCATCTCCATCGCGGGGGCGACGTGGCTGGGTTCCGTGAAGGATGTGCCGACGTGTTTGAATGTTCCTGAACAGCTGGCGTAGATCGTGTTCAGGTCCATTTCCAGGTTGTCCGTGATGTCGCGACAGACCATGGGGCGCTGAACAAAGTGAATATTGTCAAGCTGTTGGCAGATACGTGCGGCATCGTGCAAATCCTGAACGGTTGAATCGCGATACTCGCGACCATGCACGTCGACCATTGAAACGGCTGCACCAGCCGTGCCGTAATGTACTTTTGTACCTGTCAGGTCCAGATCGGTTTTCCCGTCACGGCTGTACAAAGTGACATTGCGGTTCGCCTTTGCGATCGTGTCTTCGACAAGCGCACGGGGAAAGCGGACGCGGCCATCGTCGCCCAATGCGCAGCCCGCACCAACCAGATAGTCGATCCCGCTTTGCGGCGCGTCCGCCAGACCAATTGTTTCCAATGCGGTCAGGGCGGCCTCGTGGATACGTTCGATCTGTGCTTGGGTCAGGACATTCAAGACACCGCCTTCCATACCGGGGCGCACGGGGCGCAGATGTTCAGGCAATGCGGTTGCACGGGCAGCGCGACGCGCAGCGCGACCGCCGCTGCGCGATGTGTTGCGGGATTGGTCGTTCATTTCTATTTCCGATCTGTGAGAGATGTTTGGGGAACTGGCAAATGGCCGCTTACGGCCGTCCTCTCGCTGCACGTCCCCGGTCCGCACCAATGGTGCGGCTGATCAGGCTGATTTTCCAGTCGTGGTCAGTCATTCCGCCTCTCAACGTTTGGCGCAACAATTCCAAAACACGGCGACGCAATCTGTTCTGTTTGCGACCTCAACGGAATTTACTTCAGCAAATATCTGCCCAACAAACCTCTGACGGAATTCTGAGGCAGATTTTCTCCCTCGAGGACAGAAATCTGTTATACTGCATTCACTTACTCTTGAGCTTTGCGTGCAAGGAATTGAACTCTGACAAAAGCGATCCCAGTTGAATTGTAAGTTAACACATGATCTGAAGCCCGAGTGAAATCGCATTGAAACAGACTTTTGAACTTTTTTCTGTCCTGATTGTCGTGGCTCTGACGGCCAACGCCAGCCCGGTTTTGGCAGAGGATTGGACAGGGGGGTACGTTGGGCTCAGCTTTGGGTATGGCGATGCGGATGGACCGGGTGGATCAAGCGGGGACGACACCGCCTTTGGTGCGCATGTAGGCTATGATCGGGATTTCGGGGCTTTCGTTCTGGGCGGTGAACTTGAATACAACCGCCTTTCCCTGAACCTCAGCCAGTCTCAGGGCAGTCTGGACAGCATGACCCGATTGAAACTGCGTGGCGGGTACGATTTCGGCAGCGCGCTGGGGTATGTCGTCGTTGGCGCGGCACGGGCCGAAACATCTGTCGACAGCGATACCGCCGCTGTTTACGGGATAGGCATCGCTTATCCGATTGGCGACAATTTTGTCATAAGTGGCGAGGCGTTGCGGCAAGATTTCGATGATGTTACCCGATCCACCGGTGGTTTGGATTCCAACGTCTTCAACCTGCGCACAACGTTCCGTTTCTGACAACAGGCTTATTCAGCTGCGTGCTTCCTCGCAAGTTGCGACGCGAATTCGCACAGCGTTTTCAGCGCATCCGCAAAACGTTCATCCGCCACGGTCATGGCCACCCGTATGTGCCCGGCAGCGGCCTTGCCGAAGCTTTCGCCGGGCATGACGGCAATCTTGTGTGCGTCCAGCAGCGCGTTGGCAAACGCGTCCCCCGACATCCCGGTCGCGCGGATATCCAGCATCAGATACATGGCGCCCTGCGCGGGGACGAGGCCGACGATGTTTTGCGAGGCTAGAATATCCATGGCCAAGGATCGGCGGCGGCGGAACGGAGCGGCGATTTTTTCTTCAAGTTCAACACCCGCGGTCAGCGCAAAACTCGACGCGTCCTGCACGAACCCGGGAACGCCGTAGGTGGTGTGGGTCGCCAGATTGATCAGATGGGCGATGACCTCTTCGGGGCCGACGACCCATCCACACCGAGACCCCGTCATGGCGTGGGACTTGGACATGGATCCAACCACAAGCGTTCGCTCTGCCATGTCGGGCAGCGCACGCGGAGAAAGATGTTCACCGTCCCAGACCTGCGTGTCGTATACCTCATCCGAGATCAGCCAAAGATCGCGTCGCTTGCACACGTCAGCGACCGCCTCGAGCGATTGACGGGAATAGACCACGCCGGTCGGATTGTTCGGCGTGTTGATCAACAGCGAAACCGCGCCTTCAGCAGCGGCATCGATCCGCTCGGCCTGGGGCTGGAAAGCGTCGTCAGCGGCGGTTTGAACCGCGCGGGCGACGGCGCCAACACCCCGAATCGTGCCGGGGTAGGTGGCGTAGTACGGGTCGAGATACAATCCGACATCACCGGGATCGCAAACGGCCATATGTGCCGCGAACAGGGCGGCTTGCCCGCCGGGGGTGACCAGAACATTGTTCCGAGAGGTCGGAACGCCAGTGCGGGTCTGAACCCGCGCGGCGACCGTGTCGCGCAGCAGGTCCGTGCCGGGTACCATCGCGTAACCTGTATGGCCGTTGCGGGCCGACAGCTCCATCGCCCGAAGAATCGAAGGGTCGGTTCGGGTGTCATGTTCACCGATCGTCAATTCGGTTACGGCTTGTCCTTCGTTCAACATCCGGCGGGCGCGGTAGAACACGTCCCAGCCATCGCTGCCGCCGCCGGTGATCTGCGTGATGCGTTCAGACAATCTCATGAAATCGCCCCTGGTTGCTTTGCGCTGAATGGGGCAGAGCAGTGGCCGTTTGTCAATCAGCTTCGCGGCGCCAGCGTTGCCTGAAGCTTTTTTGTCAGCGATGCGCGCACGAGGTCATAGGAGGCCGTCAAACGATGGCGCAGTTCCTCGGTCTCGGCATCAAACGGCAGGCGGACCCAGCTGCGGTGAAAATAGGGGGCTTTCACCGCGACACCGGCATCAATCAGCATCTGAGCCGTTTCCACGTCGGGCGTTTTGACGGAAACACCGTCATTTGCAATTCCGATACAGGCAAACATCTTGCCGCCAACTTTCCACGCGTCATGACCGCCGCCCCATGGGTCTGACAGTTCTGCACCGGGAAATTCCTTGCAGATGGAATTGATGAAGTCTCGATCCATGACAGCCACTCTGCCGGACCGGGTGATCAAACTCAACGCTTGGCTTGGCGGGGATCCCGTGCTAACCGAGGGGCATGAACCCGGTGACCTGCATCATTATCTGCTGCATTACCTGCTGATTTATCAAGCGGGCCGGTTTCTTTCGTTTTCATCCCTGAGACAAGTTGCTAAGCCCGCGCCAACGCGCAAGCCTTTGCTGTTTTCTAGGAGCCCGACCGATGACGACGATCAAGCTGCACAACACGCGGACGCGGACGAAGGAAGATTTCGTACCGATCGACCCTGACAACGTGCGGATGTATGTCTGTGGTCCGACGGTCTATGACCGCGCCCATCTGGGCAATGCCCGCCCGGTGGTCGTGTTCGACGTTCTTTATCGTCTGTTGCGCCACGTCTATGGCGCAGAGCACGTGACCTATGTGCGCAATTTCACCGACGTGGACGACAAGATCAACGCCACCGCGCTGGCCCGCAAACAGGCGGGCGCGGAAGGCACGCTGGAGCAACTGGTGCAGCAACGGTCGGATGAAACCATCGGCTGGTACCTGCATGATATGGGCGCTTTGGGCACGTTGGAACCGAACGAGATGCCGCGTGCGACCCAGTTCATCGCACAGATGATTGCGATGATCGAAGACCTGATCGCCAAGGGCCATGCCTATGCCGCCGAAGGTCATGTTCTGTTTGCGGTGGATAGCTGGAAAGAAAGCTATGGCAAGCTATCGGGGCGCTCGGTGGATGACATGATCGCCGGCGCGCGGGTCGAGGTGGCGCCCTACAAGAAGAACCCGATGGATTTCGTTCTGTGGAAACCCTCGACCGATGAACTGCCGGGCTGGGACAGCCCATGGGGGCGGGGACGTCCGGGCTGGCACATCGAATGCTCGGCCATGAGCTATGAGTTGCTGGGTGAGAGTTTTGATATCCATGGTGGCGGCAACGACCTGATGTTCCCGCACCACGAGAACGAGATCGCTCAGAGCTGCTGCGCGCACCCGGAAGGTGAGTTCGCTCGATACTGGTTGCACAATGAGATGCTGCAGGTCGAAGGTAAGAAAATGTCCAAATCTCTGGGCAATTTCTTCACAGTGCACGATCTGTTGGAGCAAGGCGTGCCGGGTGAAGTGATCCGGTTTGTCTTTTTGCAGACGCATTACCGCAAGCCGATGGATTGGACTGAAAAAAAGGCCCGTGAAGCGGAGCGAACCTTGCGCAAATTCTACGCGCAGGCCGCGCAAGGGGTTGGTTATGGCGAGCCGCATCCTCAAATCGTTAACTTTTTGGCCGACGACCTGAACACAGCCGGTGCCATCGCCGAACTCCACCAGTTATCCATCGCTGACGATGTCGTGGGGTTGCGGCATTCGCTGCAATTTTTGGGATTGTTGGGCAACGATGTCCCTTCGTGGGCTCAGACGCCGCAGGTCGATCTGTCGGCCCATGCAGATCGCTTGGCAAGGGCGCGCGTATCTGCAATGGAAAACAAGGATTTCTCGGAGGTCGATCGCCTCAAGGCGGCGTATGTTGCGGCGGGGCTTGAGGTGCGAATGAGCAAGGAAGGTGTTGAACTGGTGCCGGGCGCCGGTTTTGATGCTGCCAAGCTGGAGGAGGTCTGATGACCAAAGAACGCCTCTATCTTTACGACACGACCCTGCGTGACGGGCAGCAGACCCAGGGCGTTCAGTTCTCGACCGCCGAAAAGGTGCAGATCGCACAGGCGCTGGACGCATTGGGGGTGGATTACATCGAAGGCGGTTGGCCCGGCGCCAACCCCACCGACAGCGCGTTTTTCGAGGCGGCGCCAAAGATCTCGGCCCGGTTGACGGCCTTTGGCATGACCAAACGGGCAGGGCGCTCGGCCGAGAATGACGATGTGCTGGCTGCGGTGATGAATGCGGGTACGCAGGCCGTTTGTCTGGTTGGCAAGTCACATGATTATCACGTGACCCATGCGCTTGGCATTTCGCTTGAAGAGAACACGGAAAACGTTCGTGCTTCGGTCGCGCATATCGTGGCGCAAGGGCGCGAGGCGTTGTTCGATGCCGAACATTTCTTTGACGGGTACAAGGACAACCCCGAATACGCGACACAAGTTTGCCGGGCCGCGCTGGAGGCGGGCGCGCGATGGGTTGTGCTGTGTGACACCAACGGCGGCGCGTTGCCGTCCGAGGTCGGGCGGATCGTGTCCGAAGTGATCGCGGCCGGTCTGCCGGGTGAACGGTTGGGTATTCACACCCATAACGATACCGAGAACGCAGTGGCCTGTTCTCTGGCGGCGGTCGAAGCAGGTGCGCGGCAAATTCAGGGAACGCTGAATGGTCTGGGGGAACGCTGCGGCAACGCAAACCTGACGGCGCTGATCCCGACATTGCTGCTGAAAGAACCCTACGCCTCGCAGTTCGAAATCGGCGTCAGCCTTGATGCGCTGGCCAGGCTGACCCGCATCAGCCGCATGTTGGACGATGTCCTGAACCGCGTTCCCAGCAAGCAGGCGGCGTATGTGGGCGCGTCGGCTTTTGCGCATAAGGCGGGGTTGCACGCCAGCGCGATTCTGAAGGACCCGTCGACTTACGAACATGTGGACCCTGCGAGCATAGGCAATGAACGTATCATTCCGATGTCGAACCAGGCGGGTCAGTCGAACCTGCGCAAACGCCTGACCGAGGCGGGGCTGAGCGTCAAAGCCGGTGATCCCGCATTGGGCCGCATCCTTGAGCGGATCAAGGATCGTGAAGCGGTTGGGTATTCCTACGACACCGCGCAGGCCAGTTTCGAACTGTTGGCGCGGGATGAACTGGGGCAACTGCCTGAGTTCTTCGAGGTCAAACGCTACAAGGTCACTGTTGAGCGTCGGAAGAACAAATACAACAAGATGGTCAGCCTGTCCGAGGCTGTCGTCGTGGTCAAAGTGGACGGTGAAAAGAAACTGTCGGTCAGCGAGTCCATGGACGACTCCGGAAACGACAGGGGGCCTGTGAACGCGCTGGCCAAGGCGCTGGCGAAGGATTTGGGACAATACTCGCAGGTTTTGTCAGACATGCGCCTTGTCGATTTCAAGGTCCGTATCACCCAGGGCGGGACCGAAGCGGTGACCCGCGTCATCATCGACAGCGAAGACGGTCAGGGACGGCGTTGGTCGACGGTGGGTGTTAGTGCGAACATAGTTGATGCGTCCTTTGAGGCGCTGCTGGATGCGATCCAGTGGAAACTGGTCCGTGATTGCTATCCGCAAAAGGCAGCGGCCGAGTGAGCGGGACCTTCGACGATGATGTCAAAGCCTGCGCCGCGCTGGTACAGCGTGCGGATCCTGATCGGTTCCGCGCGACGATGGCTGCTCCGGTCGCGGCCCGCGTGGTTTTGTTTCCGATCTATGCGTTGAATGTCGAAGTCGCCCGCGCGCCATGGGTGACGCAAGAGGCCATGATTGCCGAAATGCGGCTGCAATGGTGGCGCGACGCGTTGCAGGAGATTGCAGAAGGGGCCGCGGTGCGGCGGCACGAGGTGGTGACGCCTTTGTCGCGGGTCCTGTCGCCGCATCTGGCAGGCGTTCTGGATGAATTTGTTGCCGTAAGACGTTGGGATATATACCGGGATCCGTTCGAGGATCAGGAACATTTTGACGCCTATATCAACCACAGTTCCGGATCTCTTTTCGTCGCCTCGGCGCAGGCGCTGGGTGCGGCGGATGAAAGCGTGTTGCGCGATTTCGGGTACGGAGTCGGTGTGGCAAATTGGTTCCGCGCCATTCCCGAACTGGAAAAGCGGGGTCGCGTACCTTTGCTTAATGGGTCGACGGGTGGCGTTCAGCAACTGGCCCAATCCGCTTTGGACCGATTGCGCAAGGCGCGATCAAACCGGGCCGACATCGCACCTGAGGCGCGTCCCGCGCTGTATGCAGGTTGGTTGGCGGAACGGGTGCTTAAGCAGGCCATCGCCCAACCCAAGCGGGTGGCGGCTGGAGCGCTGGAACCAGGCGAAATGCGTCAGCGACTGTCCCTGATGTGGACCGTCGGCAGCGGGCGCTGGTGATCAGACCCTTTCGGGATCGGCCGGGCGCAAAACCAGCCACAGCAATGCGCCACCTGCCAGTGTCAGCAAGGGGATCATGGCAAGGTTGACGGCGTTCCACCCCTCGATCGCGGATCCGCCCGAGCAGTTCATCAACCCGCCCGAGGCCAGCGATGCCAATGTCACACCGCCAAACACCAGCAGGTCGTTGAGGCCCTGCATCCGCCCGCGTTCATGCGGTTCATGCGACGCGGCCAGCATCGTGGTCGCGCCGATGAATCCGAAATTCCAACCAATGCCCAGAAGAACAAGGGCGACAAAAAAGTTACCCAATTCAACGCCTTGCAGCGCAACCACCCCTGATGCGGCAAGTATGGCCAAACCCAGAGCGACGATCTTCTCAACGCCAAACCGGGCAATCAGGTGCCCGGTGAAGAAGCTGGGGACATACATTGCCAGCACGTGACTGGTCACGATATCCGCTGCGTCATTGGCGGAAAATCCACATCCGACAACGGCAAGCGGCGTCGAGGTCATCACCAGATTCATCAACGCATAAGACACCATGGCACAGATGATCGCGACGGCGATGCGGGGTGTTTTTAACAACTCGATCCGTGACCGCCCCTTGGGTTCATCAGCCGCTGGTTTCGCAGGCGTCGGAATGTCGAGAAAGAAGAACAGCGCCGAGCCCAGAACGTTGATCCCGATTACGGCCATATATGTTCCCAGAAAAGGGATGACGTAAGCTTCAGACGTAAGTTTCACGATCTGAGGCCCGATGATGGCGGCCGCCAGCCCACCGGCCATCACGTATGAAATCGCTTTTGGGCGGTAGTCGTTTGACGCGGTGTCTGCTGCCGCAAAGCGATAGAACCCGTGTGCGCTCATGTAGATGCCGGTCAGCAGGCTGCCGACAAGAAAAATGGGGAACGAGCCCAGAAACAGGCCATAGGCCCCGATCAGCCCGCCCAGTGCACCGGCGGTTGCCCCGACAAGGAACCCCACGCGACGGCCCCATTTTTGCATGATGGCCGAGATCGGCGTGGCTGCCAGCATCGATCCCAGAACGATCAGGGATATCGGCAGCGTCGCCAGGCAAGGGTTCGAGGCCAGCGATTGACCTGCAAGCCCGCCAACGATGAACATCATCGGCATCTGCGCACCCAGGATGGCTTGGGCAGCCACCAGCACGGCCACATTGCGTTTGGCCTGCCGGTCGTCCGGAAGGGTTGAAATCATGGTCATGGGCGAATGGTTATCGGCTAAGTGTTTGCGGCACAAGCGGGTTGCATCTGCGTCACATGCGCCTAACCTGCCCGAAATAACAGAGCAGGGAGGCCGCATGCCCGCAGGCCGCATCATCGAAACATCGGACTGTGTGGCGGAAGGGGCCGAATGGCTGGCCCAAACCTGTCCGCGCATGGCGTATGCGATGGATCAGACCGGCCCCTTGCCGCTGCGCCGCCGCCCCGATGGGTTTGCGCAATTATTGAGTGCAATCGTCAGTCAGCAAGTCAGCGTGGCTTCGGCCAATGCGATCTGGAAACGGCTTCAGGATGCCCGCTTGACCGGTCCGCGCAAGATCCTGTGGGCAACGGATGACGATCTGCGGGCAGTTGGGTTGAGCCGACAGAAGATCCGTTATGCACGCGCTCTGGCCGAGGCACGTATCGACTATAAGGCACTGCGCGATGCAACTGACGCAGATGTCGTCGCTACTTTGACGCAAGTTCCGGGTATCGGTGTCTGGACAGCCGAAATCTATGCGATGTTCTCACTGGGTCGCGCAGATGTCATCGCACCCGGTGATCTCGCCCTGCAAGAGGCGGCGCGCATCCTCTATGACTTGCCTGAACGTCCAACGGACAAGGAATTGCGCAAAATGGCCGAGGCCTGGTCGCCCTGGCGTTCGGTTGCGGCACGGGTGCTGTGGGCCTATTACCGGGTTGCAAAACAAAGAGAAGGGATCAGATGACACGGGTTTTGAATGCGCTCCGGAAAGAGCCTGTTTCGGGCGACACGCGCTCGGTCGTGGTGTTCGTGCATGGCTATGGCGCAAACGGTGCCGATCTGCTGGGATTGGCCGATCCGCTGGGTGAACACCTGCCTGACACGTTGTTCGTGGCCCCCGACGCGCCCGAGCAGATCCCCGGAATGCCCAACGGGTATCAGTGGTTTCCGATTCCCTGGATCGATGGATCTTCCGAAGAAGAAGCCCGCCGGGGCATGGAAATGGCTGTCGAGGACTTCAACGCCTTTCTGGACGCGCTGATGGTGGACGAAGATGTTCTGCCCGAACAGGTTGTGTTGTTTGGCTTCAGCCAGGGCACCATGATGAGCTTGCACGTTGCGCCGCGGCGGGAAGATCCCGTGGCCGGGATCGTAGCCTTTTCAGGCCGTTTGCTGGAACCCGATTTGCTGGTGGATGAAACCGTCAGCCGGATGCCTGTCTTGCTGGTGCATGGCGACGCTGACGACGTTGTTCCGCCTCAATCCCTGCCGGAAGCGGCCGAAGCCTTGCAAGCTGCGGGTTTCAAAGAGGTCTATGCCCATGTCATGAAAGGCACCGGGCACGGTATCGCCCCGGATGGGCTGAGCGTTGCGCTGGCTTTCATGCGCGACAAGCTGAGCCTTTAGTGTTTGGAATCTGATCTGCGGAGCGCCCATGCGTTCCGCACCGGATCAAGTCCAAAGGTGCGCTTCGGCGAACTCGACCGAGTTTCCGGCCGGGTCGCGCACATACAGGGATCGCACGTCGCCGGGCCAGTCAAACTCGGCATCTACTGGAATATTCCAATCCAGAAGGTGTTTGCGCATCACTGCGATTTCCTCTCGTGACAGCACAAGACACACATGTCCGGGGCCGCGCGCGCCGTGGGGCGGAACCGGCATGCCGGGGTCGAGCGACGGTTGTTCGGTCTGATCGGGATTGAAAATCAGCAGGACCGATCCGCCGATGCGATAGAAAACATGGCGGTCAGCGACGCGTTGGATGCGTTCGAGCCCAAGAACTTCGCCGTAAAACTGTTCTGCCGCGTCCAGATCATCAACATAGAGCGCGGCTTCCAGAATGGCCGAAGGGGCCGGGATGTCAGGCGTTTTCTTCATGACCCCAGTTTAGCAGATCGGGGCAGGGTCTGTCACCGGCGCGGGCGACGGTCGCGCTTGCGTTGGGGGGCCGCGCTCAGTGTCGGCATTGGCAGACTGTCCCAGTGCCCGGGCTCAAGATCATCCAGGGTCCAGTCTCCGATGCGGTACCGGATCAGGCGCAGCGTCGGCAGGCCAACTGCCGCTGTCATCCGACGCACCTGTCGGTTTTTGCCCTCACGTATGGTCAGTTCAAGCCAGCTGTCCGGCACAGTCTTGCGTTCGCGGATCGGCGGGGTGCGCGGCCAAAGCATTTCGGGCTCGTCGATCTGGCGGGCCTTGGCAGGGCGGGTCAGACCTTCCTTCAATTCGACCCCGTTGCGGAGCGTTTTCAGGGCCGCCTCGTCGGGGGTGCCTTCGACTTGAACCCAATAGGTTTTGGCCATCTTGTGCTTTGGGTCAGAGATCTGGGATTGCAACTTTCCATGATCCGTCAGCAGCATCAAACCTTCACTGTCACGGTCCAGCCTGCCCGCCGGATAGACGCCCGGCAGATCAATGAAATCGGACAGCGTGCTGCGCGGGCCGTCCGTATTGGCGCGGTCCGTGAACTGCGGCAGAACATCATAAGGTTTGTTGAAGCGAATGAACCAGGACATGACCTGCGCATAGCCCGAAGGTCACCCCCGGTGCAAGCTGTGGATAACTGTCATGTGCCTGTTACGGATTCGCGTTACCCCGTCTGCGACATATTGTGGAAAATCAGGGCTTGTCAGAGTTTTAACACGATATATAGTTATAAAAAGACCGGGGCGGGTGCTCCCCGCTCTGGTGTCACAAACGGGCAGCTGAGAGCGAGGAGCGATTCTGTGATGGACGGAGACTTCAGAACCGAATTTGTAAGGGAGCCGGGTGCGCTCAAACAACACCCGGCCCTGGTTTTGAACGCCGATTATCGCCCCTTGTCCTATTACCCGCTGTCACTGTGGCCCTGGCAAGAAGCGATCAAGGCGGCCTGGCTGGATCGGGTCGATATCGTGGCTGAATATGACGAGGTCGTCCGCAGCCCGAGCACCGAGATCCGAATACCCTCGGTCGTTGTTTTGAAAGACTATGTAAAACCCAGAAAGCGCGTGGCCTTCACGCGCTTTAATTTATTTTTGCGGGATGAATTCCGCTGCCAGTACTGTGGCAGCCGGGACAACCTGACCTTCGATCATGTGGTGCCTCGGGCCGCCGGTGGTGTGACCAGTTGGCAGAACGTGGTGGCCGCGTGCAGCCCGTGCAATCTGCGCAAGGGGTCAAAGTCGCTGCGCCAGGCTCGGATGACCTTGCGCAAGCCGCCACGTCAGCCCGATGCCGAAGCGTTGCGCAATATCGGACGGAAATTCCCACCGAACCACCTGCATGAAAGCTGGATCGATTTCCTGTACTGGGATGCAGAGCTGGACGAGTTCTAAGCCGCGCGGGATTTCCATGCGGCCAGCCAGATCAGGGCCAGCATGGCAGAAGCAATGGCGTTCCAGCCAGCCATCGAGATATCGAACATCTCCCAGGGGATATCATCGCATCGCACCAAAGGCGCGGACATGATTTGATCGAACAGATCGTCAGCGGACAGACCGCTGATGCTGCCGGATGTGCAGCTGCTTGGGCCTTCCCACCAGCCTTGTTCAACGCCGGCGTGAAATACGCCCACCGCCGAAGTCGTCGCGGCCGCCGCGGCGCCCAGCAAGGGAAGAAAGGTCAGCCTTGGCAATGCCAGCGCCACGGCGCCGATCGCGATTGCCACTGCATGAGGATAGCGCTGCCAGATGCACATCTTGCACGGCGCAAGCCCGCCGAGATGCTGAAAGCCAAAAGCGGCCAGAAGAAGCGCCAGTGATCCAAGACTTGCCACTGCGACAAGTTGCGAACGTCTCGTCATAAGTATTTCACCACCAGGAATCCGCCAAACAGGAGGATGATGAACAAAGTGAACATTAGCCCTAGGCGCTTTTCGATGAAGTCGCGGATCGGCTCACCGAATCCCCAGAGCAGGCCTGCCACCAGAAAGAACCTCAACGCGCGGGCCAGAATCGAGGTCGCGATGAAGGTTCCAAGCGGCATGCCGGTCCAGCCGGACATAATGGTGATGACCTTGTAGGGGAAGGGGGTCACACCAGCGGCCAGAACGGCCCAGAACCCGAAGTCGTTGAACCGGGTATTGAATTCTTCCATGGCATGGGCTTTCCCCATGGATTCCAGAATGGGCTGCCCGATGCTTTCATAGAAAAACGCACCAATCGCATAGCCCAGCATGCCCCCCAGAACCGATGCCACCAGTGCCACGGTTGCGATCAGCCATGCCCGGGACGGGCGGGCCAGAATCATCGGAATCATCAGCACATCTGGGGGAATCGGGAAGAACGAACTTTCGATGAAAGCCACGATGGCCAGCGCCCACAGCGCGTGAGGGTGTTCGGCCAGACGAATGGTCCAGTCATAAAGCGATCGTAACATAAAGCACTCAAATCCCGTTTTCGGTCTGAAACCCAGCCAAACCATGCGCCCGATGGACCGTCAACAGCCGAGGGCGAAACAAATGGAATATTGGATGGTTTTTGCCTCTGGACCTTCGCTTGGATGGGCGCTAATCCAGTGTTCGTGGCCCAAGTGGCGGAATGGTAGACGCAGGGGATTCAAAATCCCCCGCCTTCACGGGCGTGAGAGTTCGAGTCTCTCCTTGGGCACCACAGTTCCGACAAACTCAGAACAACGTCCGTCCCAAGGGCGGGGCGCCGTTATCAAGCTGCTGACCCGCAAACTTGATCTGCATCTCTTGTTTGTGGTCCTCCGTAACGAGCCACCAGTGCCACAACGTTCTTGGCCTGCATCAGCAGGCAGGTGATCAGGTCCCCGCAAGGATGGATCGTGAACCGGGTTGGTATTGAAGTGCCTTTGTCAGATTCGCCGAAACGTACAACCGTGACTTGCCCTGCCTCCTTATCCGAAACGCGGTTCGCTTTGTTTTGCGGTGATTTGCGCCGGGAATGAGGTCACGTTTTGGATTTGGAGTGACCGCATGAACCCAGACGGCTCGCTGTGAACTGATGGGGAAAGTTCGGGATTTATGCTCATATATGCGAATTGGCGCAGGTCAGACCGGTGCCGGCCTTGACATTGCGAGTATCTGAATGAAACCTCGAAAGGGTTGGGAGAAATTTGGAAATTCAAAGATTTGGAGCCGTTGCGATGCGGGCCGGTTTGTATTATCGGCACGCTTCCCTGAGCAGGTGATCAAACTTGATTTCCAACTGCCAGACAAAAAAAGTGGGAGTTAACAGATGAAAAACAGCAGCAAACTGAGCGTCGGCGCCTTCGTTACCGCAGCCCTTCTGGCTCCGGCGGCATATGCCGAAGAGTTCATTACGATCGGTACCGGTGGTGTCACCGGCGTTTACTATCCGACCGGCGGCGCGATCTGTCGTCTGGTCAACAAAGGCCGGAAAGAGCACGGCGTGCGCTGCTCGGTCGAATCGACCGGTGGTTCAGTTTACAACATCAACACCATCCGCGAAGGCGAGCTGGAGTTTGGTGTGGCCCAGTCCGACTGGCAGTACCACGCCTATAACGGCACCTCAAAATTCGAAGAAGCCGGCCCGTTCGAAGGCCTGCGCGCCGTGTTCTCGGTGCACCCCGAACCCTTCACCGTGGTGGCTCGTGCCGATTCCGGCATCACCAACTTTGAAGACCTGAAGGGCAAGCGCGTCAACATCGGCAACCCCGGTTCCGGTCAGCGCGGCACCATGGAAGTCCTGCTGGGCGAAATGGGCTGGACCACAGACGATTTCGAACTGGCGACCGAGCTGAAAGCGGCTGAACAGTCGGCGGCCCTGTGCGACAACCAGATCGACGCAATGGTTTACACTGTTGGCCACCCCTCGGGTTCGATTCAGGAAGCCACCACCGCATGTGACTCGGTTCTGGTGAACGTCAGCGGTGAGGCCGTGGACAAGCTGGTCAACGAAAACTCGTTCTACCGCAAGGCAACCATTCCCGGTGGCATGTACCGTGGGTCTGACGAAGACACCTCGACCTTTGGTGTGGGCGCGACCTTCGTGACCTCGGCCGATGTATCGGAAGATGCGGTTTACGCGGTCGTCAGCTCGGTCTTTGAAAACTTCGATGACTTCAAAAAGCTGCACCCGGCGTTTGCGAACCTGAAGCCCGAAGAGATGATTGCGGATGGCCTGTCGGCTCCGCTGCATCCGGGTGCCGAGAAGTACTACAAAGAAAAAGGCTGGATTCAGTAAACCAGACCTGACGCAGGGTGCCCAAGGGCGCCCTGCACAAAACCCGTGTGAAACGGGATTTCAGAAGGCCGAACAATGGCCGCGACGGGGAGACATTTGATGAATTCCGACACTCAATCCAATCGTCCGCTTTCCGAAGAAGAGCTTCAGGATCTGGTTGCATCTTCTGACGCAGGAGGGCGAAATCCGGTCGGGAACGTGGGCGTTTTCCTGGCGGTCGTGGCCGCGATCTGGTCGATATTTCAAGTTGTTCTGGCTTCGCCCTTGGCGAATTATGTCTTGCCCGGAAGCGTCGTGAACAATGCACGGCAATTCCATCTGGCTTTTGCTTTGTTTCTGGCCTTTGCGGCCTATCCGGCGCTCAAATCCAGCCCCCGGAACTATATTCCGGTTCAGGATTGGATCATGGGATTGGTGGGCGCGTTCGTCGCGCTGTACGGCTATTTCTTCTATGACAAGATCGTCAATGCGGGCGGTTTGGCCGACGACACTGACAAATGGGTTGCGTTGCTTGGCCTGGTGCTGTTGTTCGAGGCCGCGCGCCGTGCGCTTGGCCCTGCCATGGCAATTATCGCGACCATATTTTTGGCCTATGTCTTCTTCGGTGCCTCGGAATGGGTGCCCGAAGTTATCCGCTGGAAGGGCGCGAGCCTGAAAAAGGCGATGAGCCACATGTGGATCACGTCCGAGGGCGTGTTTGGTATCGCATTGGGTGTTTCCACGAAATTCGTCTTCCTGTTCGTGCTGTTTGGCGCATTGCTGGATAAAGCCGGGGCAGGGAACTACTTTATCAAGATGGCCTTTGGGGCCCTGGGCCACCTGCGTGGTGGTCCGGCCAAGGCGGCGGTTGTGGGCTCGGCTGCGACCGGCCTGATCTCGGGCTCGTCGATTGCCAATGTTGTTACCACCGGTACCTTCACCATCCCGCTGATGAAGCGCGTCGGGTTCAGCAGTGAACAAGCGGGCTCGGTCGAGGTTGCCAGCTCGGTCAACGGGCAGATCATGCCGCCGGTGATGGGGGCCGCTGCATTCCTGATGGTGGAATATGTGGGCATCTCTTATGTCGAGGTGATCACCCATGCCTTCCTGCCGGCTGCGATTTCCTACATCGCACTGGTTTACATCGTGCACCTTGAGGCCGTGAAGCGGAACATGCCCACGCTGGGCGACCGCGATGTGCATCTGGCGCGGACCGTAGTTGGGATGCTGGGCTTTTTCCTGGTGTTTGCAGGTCTTTGCTATGGCTCACAATTCCCGGTGGATGCCGTGACAAGCTGGGTGCCGTCGGCCGCTGGGATCGTGCTCAGCCTAATTATCTGCGCGGTCTATGTCGCACTGCTTTATCTGGCGGCGCAGGTGCCTGACCTGGAACCCGACGACCCTAACGCCAAAGAGGTTACGCTTCCGGTCATCGCCGATATCTACAAAGCTGGCCTGCATTACCTGCTGCCGATCATCGTGCTGGTCTATTTCCTGATGATCGAACAGAAATCACCGGGCCTGTCCGCCTTCTGGGCCACATCGTTGCTGTTTGTCATCCTGCTGACGCAGAAGCCGCTGAAAGCGATGTTCCGCGGGCAGAGCAACCTGTACAACACTTTCATCGATGGTGTTGCCGACCTGTGGCAAGGTCTGATCGACGGGGCACGCAACATGATCGGCATCGCGCTTGCCACGGCAACCGCGGGCGTGATCGTGGGAACCGTCACGTTGACGGGGGTTGGTCAGGTTATGGCCGATCTGGTCGAGTTCCTGTCGGGTGGCAATCTGATCCTGATGCTGGTCATGGTCGGGCTGCTCAGCCTGATCCTGGGCATGGGTCTGCCGACAACCGCGAACTATATCGTTGTCAGCTCTTTGATGGCCGGTGTGGTTGTTGAGTTGGGCGCCCAAAGCGGGCTGATCGTTCCATTGATCGCTGTCCACCTGTTCGTGTTCTATTTCGGGATCATGGCCGACGTGACACCTCCGGTCGGGCTGGCCAGTTTTGCCGCCGCGGCCGTGTCGGGCGGTGATGCGATCAAAACCGGTTTCACGGCCTTCTTCTACAGCCTGCGCACCGTGGCGCTGCCCTTCGTGTTCATTTTCAACACCGATCTTCTGCTGATCGATGTGACCTGGGTCGAAGGGATCATAGTGGCGATTTTCGCGACGATAGCGATCCTTGTCTTCACGGCAGGCACCATGGGGTACTTCCTGACCCACAGCCGCATCTACGAAAGTATCGCGCTGATCGCCGTGGCCTTCGCCCTGTTCAGGCCGGACTTCTTCATGGATCGCATCGCGCCTCCATACACTTCGGTCGAGCCTGCGGCGTTTGTCGAAACCATTGGCCAGACTCCACCGGGAACCGAGGTTCGCATGGTGATCAGCGGGCCGGATTTTGATACCGGCAAGATGGTGGACACCACGGTTGTCGTGCCAGTCGGATCCGAAGAGGGCGGTGAAGCGCGCGTCGATGCCATGGGGCTGCTGTTGCTGGAAGAGGATGGCCTTGTCAAACTTGACGAGCCGATGTTTGGATCACCGGTTGCCGAAGATCTGGCCAACTTTGACTATTACGGTGACGAGGCCGTGCGTCTGAGCTCGGCCAGCCTGCCGTCCAGCCAGCCTCCAAAGCAACTGGTCTATATCCCGGCGCTGATCCTGCTGGGTCTGATCGCTTTCCTGCAACGCGGCCGTGCCGCCAGACAAGAGGTGCTCGTATGACACGTTCCGTTCTGTGTGCCGTTGATATCAGCAATGGCGAGATTGATGCACCGGTTCTGAAAAAAGCAGCCGCGCTGGCGGATATGGAAGGGGCGCAACTTGACGTGGTGACAGTGCTGCCCGATTTCGGGGAAAGCTGGGTGTCGGGGTTTTTCGAATCCGGTTTTCACGACAAGGCGTTGGAGGAAGCGCAGGCCAAACTGACGGCGCTGTGCGTATCGGCCCTGGGGGCCGAGCGCAACGAAACCATCCGCCATGTGGTTGCGACAGGAACAGCTTATCAGGAGATTTTGAAGACGGCCGAAAGTGCCGGCTCTGATTTGATCGTAATCGGAGCCCACAAGCCGGATTTCAAGGATTACCTGCTGGGCCCGAATGCGGCACGCGTGGTGCGACATTCCAACGTCTCGGTTTACGTGGTGCGCTGACGCGAAAAGCAGATGCCGTGCACAGAGGTGCCGGAGCCCCGACGGTCGCCTGCCGCCGTTCGGGCTCCCGCGGCCATGTCAGTAGCCCGTCATCTCGAGATACCCAACGCCCTCGTGGCTGCCGGTGACCGTGACCGGACCTTCCCAATATTCAAAACGTGTCCCCATCCAGGCGTCCGGCGTCAGGGCGGATACCTTGACGTCGATGCCTCGGTCCGCAAGCACGACGCGCCATTGCGTCGGGACGTCGCGCCCTGCCACCTGATCGGTCGCAAGCGGCTCAAGCCTGACGGATCCGTCGGGGATGGCATCGGTGCTGCCGTCTGAATTGATCCATGTGGCCGAAGTGAAATCGCCGCGACCACCGCGCAGTCGAAAGGCCATCAGCTTGTCCCCGTCCTCGAAGCTGAGCGAAAACCAATCCCAGCCGGTTTGATCCTCGGCCAGGGGTTGCGAAGACCATTCCCGGTCCAGCCAGCCCTGACCGGTGACGCGCATATCGCCATCCGGCAGGTGCAGTACGCCTTCGACTGAATAAAAGGGTTGCGAATAGTAATAGCTGGCTTGCCCGTCGGCGGATTTGACAGAATAGCCCGCTTGGCCATGAAACACCAACGGGCCTTGTGCGCTCAGCGCAAGATCGTACCCGAAATCAGCCCCGTTCGCGGTCAAGGTCAGGGTATCCATATCCGGTCCGGCCATGCGCCATTCGTCGATCCAGGCCTCGAACGGTTGCACCGCAACACCTGCCTGCCCAATCCCCCCACGCGACAGGCGTTCGGCAAAATAGTGGGTGTCAGGCGTGGTGACAGCCGCATGGCCCATCCAGATCTGCGGGCTGTGCCATCCATCTGTTTCAAACGGTTTCAGGGCCGACCGGAAAAGGGTCCATTGGATGCCATAGTCACGCCCGTCCTCGCCTTCGAGGTTGGCCGTCAGATACCACCATTCGATCCGATAGGCGAGATGAGGCCCGTGGTCTTTGGGAAAGTCGAATTCAAAGCCCGCCTGCGGAACCTCGAACCCTTCCGCCGACCCTCCAAGACCTGCAAAGCCCTGCGCCCAAAGAGGCGATGGGCACAAAAACACGAGAACGGCCAAAAGGGTTTTAACGTTCATTGGCGAACACCTTCAGCAAATCGGCAGGTGGCAGACGCAACATGCGCAGCGCGGGCAGGGCCGCTGCAACCAGGGCGGCCAGCAGGGTCGACAGGAACAGCCACAACCAATCCCAGGGAAACACGAACATCGGCAACCGCCAGCCAAAGGCTTGCACATTGATCACCGCCAACAGAACCCAGGCGAGGATCAGACCAAGCGGCAACGCCAGGCTCGCGGTCAGAGCCGCGAGCAGCACGCTGCGCAAAAGCTCCAGCCGCGCCAGTTGCGCCCGATTCAGCCCCAGTGCCCAAACCGGAGCAATCTGAGGCAAGCGCTGGGTCCACAGGGTCAGCAGGCTGGTGAGTATGGCAAATCCCGCCACACCGAGGGTCAGAACATTGAGCGCCGATGTCACGACAAAGGTCTTTTCGAAGATTGCCAATGATTGCGCCTTCATGGCGGCCTGCTGGACCACGGCCTGACGCGGCAGGGCAAACCGCTCGCGCAATGTCTGCGCCAGTTCAGTCGCCTGTTCGGGGTTCAAACGGATGCCAAACCGTCGGGTTTCGGCCCCTGGTGCGATCCGGTCAAGTTGGCTCATCGATACAATGGCTTGCCCGGTTGGGTTTCCATAATCCGAATAAACCCCAGCGATGGTCAGCGTGTGAGCCGGGGACAGTGTCAGCGTATCTCCGGGCCATAGGTTCGCGCGCCGTGCCAGTTGTTCGTTGATCAGAACCGCGTCTCCGGCCATCACGTCGTCCCAGACGGTCGAGTTTGCCGATATCAACGGCCAGTGTTGCCGATAGACCGGATCGTCAATGACCCCGTACAGAAACAGGGGGCCCGTCTCGTGCGACAGTTCCATGTTGCGAATTGGAAGGATGGCGTCGACCTGCGGACGCAGCCAATCCGTGATCTCGCGACCCTGTTCTTCGTCACGGACGGTCAGATACAGCTCTGAGGTCAGGCGCTGGTCGAGCCAGCCAACAAAGGTCAGCCGGAAACTTGAAACCATTGTACCCACACCGATATTTGCCGCAAGCGCAAGCAACAGGGCCATCAGGGCAAGCGACAGCCCGAGCAATTGTGCGCGCATGTCGGCCCAGACCCACTGCGCGACGGCACCACGGGACCTGTTGCCAAAGACGGAAAGCGCAAAGGTCAGAAGCGCCGGCAACAAAAGTGCGGCACCCGTCAGCAATCCGGCCAACAGCACGAAACCGGCAACCAGACCACCGATGCCGAGATAGGCGATGGCACCGCCGGCGATCAGGGCCAAGCCGAGCAATCCTGTCACAAAACGTGTGCCACCATTGCCCTGCCAGGCTTGCACACCGGGCCCCGCCAGCAGGGGCATACGAGACAATCGCCACAGCGCATGGCCACTGGCAAACAAGGTGCCGCAGACAGCCATCGCCATCCCGGCAAACACCCAATGGGGGTGCAATGTCAGTTGTCCGGTCACGGGCGCACCATACAGGCCACGAAGGGTTGCTGCGACATCGGGCAACAACGCTCCAGCCAGAAAGAACCCAAGAAGCAGCCCCAGGGTTCCACCGATCAGGGCCAGCCCCGTGAGTTCGGTCAGGATCAGGAAGACCAGCCGCCGCATCGAAACGCCCAGCGCGCGCAGGGTGCGGATCATGCCTCGGCGTTGGGCAAAAGCCAGCCCGACGGTGCCGTTCACGATGAACAGGCCAACGGCAAAGGACAGCAGGCCAAAAGCCGACAGGTTCAGGTGAAAACTGTCAGTCAACCGAGCAGTATCGACTTGCGAGGATGGGCTGGCGCGCTCCAGTTCGGGCGCGATTTCGGCCAAAGGTGGCCGATCACGCGGCTGATCCGGCAACACAATGAGTCGCGAGATGAAATCGGTTTGGTTCAGCAGGGCTTCGGCTGTGCCGATATCCGTCAGAATAACGTCCGGTGGCAGCGCCGTGGTGAACGAAACCGGCGGAAGGTTGTTCTGGTCGCGCAACAGCGGCGCCAGCTCTGCCGCGACCAGAAGCCGCCCCGGAGCGGTCAGCATGTCTGCCGGCTCAGTCGGCGCGGTGCTTTGGTCGGCTTCGGTGACGGCGGGCAGGGCCGGGTAGGCGACCATGTCCACACCCATCAGGCGCAATGTGCGGCCCCGGATTCGATAGGGGCCCTCCAGAACGGCCGCCACCTGCCAACCAGCACGACGCAGATCTACGTAACGAGAAACCGGAATCAGACCGGAAGGATCGCGCAGCTCGTCGAACTGCCCAAGGGCAAGCTGCGCGTTGGCCCGGGCATAGCTGGCGCGCGCTTCGGCATTGATGGCCTGAACCGCGGACCAGAGACCGGTGGCCAACGCGATGCCTGTCAAAAGCGTCGCCAGTTGCAACCAGTGCACCCGCCAGTGTGACATCAAAGCCTGAATGACGGCGCGTGTCATTGGATACAACCACCGCAGAGCTGGACGGTTCGATCCAGTCGGGCTGCAATCTGTTGGGAATGCGTGACCAACAGAAGCGCTGCGCCGGTATCAGCCACCAAGGCCAACATCAGATCCAGAACCCTTGCGCTGGCGGTTTCATCCAGATTGCCCGTGGGCTCATCCGCCAGCAGCAGTTTCGGACGCGCTGCCATGGCACGACCAATCGCCACCCGCTGCTGTTGCCCGCCGGACAGGTTTTCGGGATATCGGTCCAAAAGATCGGACAGGCCCAAGCGTTCGGTCAGATGCGCGGTCCACCCGGCATCCTCGGCGCCGGCAAGGCGGGCGTGAAAAGAAAGGTTCTGCGCAACGGTCAGCGAAGGGATCAGATTGAACTGCTGAAACACCAACGAAAGCTGACTGCGCCGCAATTCGGCCCGCCCGGCATCGTCCAGATGGGACAGAGGGGTTCGGTTCAAGATGATTTCACCGCTGTCGAAACAGTCAAGCGCTGCGGCAAGGTTCAGCAGAGTGCTTTTGCCACTGCCGCTTTCGCCGGTCAGGGCCAGTGTCTGCCCTTCATCCAATGTCAGCGACACGTCGCGCAGAACCGGGCGCCCGCCGGGATAGGTTTTCTGAACACGGTCGATGGTCAACAGCATGGTCTGGCCTTTTTTCTTCCAAGGATGTGCGACGGAATTCCAAACTGTCCAGTGCGGACCCGCACTCGGTTCCATTCGCCGCAGGCGTTCTTCACGATCGCCGGGGTTGTGCCCTGCACCTCAACGGGTCATTCTGCCCGGACGGTACACTGTCGTAAATCGGGATGAAAAACATGACGTTGCTGCATCAGATCATATGGGGCAGTTCATTTCTGGCGCTCTGCTTCTTGGTCGAGATTCTTTTGTTGACCTGGTGTACCGTCACGATCATCAAGTGGGATGAAAGATGGACCGCCAAGGGGGTGTTCTTTGGAACGGCAGCACCGATCGCAGTATCTTTGGCCTTTATTGTCGCGACGCACACGATTCAGGTCTGGATTTGGGCCATCGTCTGGGTGTTGCTTGAGGTTCTGCCGGATTGGAACTCGGCCATCTATTTCTCACTGGTGACATTCACGACCCTGGGATATGGCGATATCGTTTTGGGCGAAGGGTTGCGAATTTTTGGGTCTTTTGCCGCGGTTGCTGGTCTTCTGGCCTTTGGTCTGTCGACCGCTTATCTGGTGGCGATGATGACGCGCGTTTTTCAAGAAAAGTTCTTTTCCTAAAGGATAGGCGCAAACAACCGCGCCAACGGTGCGCCAAACCGGATATGGGCAGGTTGCTGGGCCAAACTGCGCGTCAACTCATAGCTTGCCTCGAAATCCGCGCGCAGCATGTGATCAACTGCCAAGGCTGCTCGGGCATCAAAAAACAGGGCCATCGCTTCGAAGTTCAGCCGGAAGGACCGGTTGTCCAGATTGGTCGTGCCGACCGCAGCCAGCGTGTCGTCAACCACGAAAACCTTCTGGTGCATGAAACCGTCCGTATATCGGAACACGCGTGCGCCGCAGTCGCGGATTTCGTCGAAATAGGCAAAAGCAGCCAGCCATGGCAGCCGATGGTCTATGATATCGGGCACAAGGATGCGCACGTCCACACCGCGCATCGCTGCATGTTGCAATGCGGTCATGACGTCGATGTCGGGCACAAAATAGGGCGAGGCAATCCACAATCTTTCTTTCGCCTCGGCGATGGCCGAAAAGAACATCATGGCGCCGGTTTCGGTTTCATCTCCGGGTCCGGTGGCCACCAATAGGGCATTCATGTCCTGCTCGGCCTCGCTGCCTGCCCAGTCGAGGTCGTCAATCAGGTCTTCATCGCGGGCCCAGTGCCAGTCTTCGGTGAAGATGAGCTGCAATTGCCGGACGATGTGGCCGGTCATCTTGATATGCGTGTCGCGCCAATGGCCGAAATGCGGGTCTTCTCCCAGATATTCAACGCCCACGTTGTGACCGCCGATAAAACCTGTTTCACCGTCGATGACGACGGTTTTGCGATGGTTCCGGTAATTCAGCTGAAACCTGAAATTTGGCCCGCGTTGCTCGCGCGGGTCGGCGACGTCGATACCCGCATCGCGCATCGTGTCCAGATAGGTGTTTTCCAATCCATAGCTGCCGACGGCATCGGTCATGAAACGGACATGCACCCCACGTTTCGCAGCCTCGATCAGCTTGGTCTGAAGTTTTTGGCCCAAGGCATCGTCTCTGACGATATAGAACTGGATCAGGATATAGTTCCTGGCCTCGTCTATCGACTGGAAAATGGCGTCAAACGTTGCCTGACCATCGATCAGAAGCTGAGCGCCATTGCCACTGGATACCGGAAGATGAGCCAGAAATTCGAATGGTCGTGGATTGATCGACATCGTTGTCGGATCAGGCCTGGAATAGTCGGCAAAGGTCTTGATGCCTTCGACGACCCGTTCGCTTTGTTGGCGCGAGATGCGATAGCCGCGAAACCTGTGATGCCCCAGAAACAGGTACATCGGAACCGCAAAGATTGGCGCCGATACCAAAAAGACCACCCAGCCAACGGCTCCTTGCGGTGTGCGCGCGGTTTGTGCCGCGCGCACCGAAAACACAACTGCGGTTGCGTACAACGCAAAAACAAAGATGGATACAAGCAAAGTCCACATGGGCGGTAAGTCTTTCGGGTCGTTCAGTTTCCTCCAGTGTAGACCCGCGACCAGTCTTTCGCCATATCGACGATGATCCAGCCTTTGTCCGACCCCTGATCCAGACCGTCAACCAACCGTCCAATCGGACTTTCCCGATCATAGGCCCACTCACGTTCGGCATCCGTATGGTGGATCAGAACACCCAGCCGTGGTCTGCTACCCGAGGTTGTCCAATTCAGCATGGCGAAATCGCCGTCTGAGTTTCCTCCGGCCAGAATGGGGCGTTTGCCGATCGTGCGTTCGATGTTGATGGGTTTGCCTTCCTTGTCGTCGATGAAGGCAATCCCGGGGGCCTTGATGACAGTCGGAACGCCATCGACGTCTTCGAATGTCGAGTTTCCATAGGTGCCCAGAACCTGTTCCGGCGGAATGCCATAGGCCTGTTCCGCGAAGACCCGCATGAAATGAACACCGCCGCCCGAGACGATATAGGTCTTGAACCCTTCGTCCCGAAGATAGCGCAACAGTTCGACCATGGGCTGATAGGTCATCTGGTCATAGGGCAATCCGGTGTCCGGGTGTCGGGCCTTGGCCAGCCATTGCGCAACTTCGGCCTGAAACGCCTCGACGCTGGTTCCGGAATGCGAGGCGTTAACAACTTCGATCAACGCATCGTGGCCGCCTTGAAGAACCGTTGCTAAATCACCTTCGGCAGCGGCTTTCAAAGCGGGTGTGGACAAGATCGAAGGATCTTGTTCAGCCAGTTCAGAAAGTCGATCCATGGCAAAGATAAACTGGAAATAAACCGGCTGTTCGGCCCAGAGTGTGCCGTCATTGTCAAATACCGCGATCCGATCTGAAGGTGTCACATAGTCAGGTCCTTCTGCGTCGGTAACACTGGACACGAATTCAAGGATCGCCTCTTTTGCCGCTGTGGCGTTCCAACTGGGCAGCGGATCAGCGAGCAGGGATATGGGAACACAGGTCAGAAAAGCACCTAAAAGAACGTGTTTCATGAAGCTCTCGATAACTGTTGTGTTGAAAAAAGGCCGCCCTGCGCAGGGCGGCCTACAGCGTGGGGCCGCCGGGCCTAGTTGTTGGTCGGCGTTGTCAGCTTCTCCATGACCTGATCCAGGTTGAAGCTGGCTGCTTTCTGACGTGGCGGGAACTCCTCGAACGTGCTGAGGAAATTGCCAACGTATTGCTGGGCGGGCACAAGGAAGTAGGCCCGGTCCAACAGCCAATCGTAATAGGTGTTGGACGTGCGGTACGCGCGTTCATATGGATCGCGGCGCAGGTTGATGATCAGCGGGATGCGCAGTTCGGTCCATGGCTCGATCCAGGCACGCAACGTGGCCCAGGCTTTCTGCTCCAGGAAGATGAGCTTCCAGTCTTCGAAGCGCAGCGCCGTGAGGTCACCATCATCCGAGAAATAGAAGATTTCTTTCCGGGGGCTTGCCGCAGTCTCACCAGTCAGCAGCGGCAGAATGTTGTAACCATCAAGGTGCACCTTGTAGTCGCGACCCATGCCCGATGAGCTGTAGCCGGCCTTCAGCTTTTCCTTGATGTCCGGATCGCCGGCCACGGCGAGGTAAGTGGGCAGCCAGTCCATGTGATGAACGATCTCGTTGGTGACTGATCCGGCCTCGATCTTGCCCGGCCAGCGCACCATCGACGGAACGCGCCAGCCACCCTCCCAGTTGGTATTCTTCTCGCCCCAGAACGGCGTGGCAGCCGCATCCGGCCAGGTGTTCATGTGGGGACCGTTGTCAGTGGAATAGTGGACGATCGTGTTGTCAGCGATGCCAAGCTCGTCCAGCAGATCCAGCAGCTGCCCAACATGCATGTCGTGTTCGATCATACCGGCGGTGTATTCATCAGCGACCCGCCCCGACAACTCATTGGCCTTGGCGCGCATCTCGTCTTTGACGTGGGTGCGGAAGTGCATGCGGGTACCGTTCCACCAGACATAGAAGGGCTGACCTTGCTCATGCGCCCGCTTGATGAAGTCGATGGCCGCGGCCACAGTTTCGTCATCCACGGTTTCCATACGCTTGCGGGTCAACGGTCCGGTGTCTTCGATCGTGCCATCGGATTTGGATTTGATGACGCCGCGCGGGCCATAGGCCTCGCGGAAGGTGCGCCCATCCGCCAGAACGCGATCACCCGGATAGTCTTCGTTTTCCGGTTCTTCCTCGGCATTCAGGTGGTAAAGATTGCCAAAAAACTCATCAAATCCGTGATTTGTCGGAAGATGCTCATCCTTGTCACCAAGGTGGTTTTTGCCGAATTGACCGGTCACATAGCCGTGGTCTTTGAGAAGTCCCGGGATAGTTGGGTCTTCAACCTGCATTCCAAGATCTGCCCCGGGCAGGCCGACTTTGGACAGACCGGTGCGGAACACGGATTGCCCCATGATGTATGACGAACGGCCGGCGGTACAGGATTGTTCACCGTAGTAATCGGTAAAGATCATGCCTTCTTTGGCAACCCTGTCGATATTGGGTGTCTGATATCCCATTAGACCCATGGTATAGGCCGAGATGTTAGATTGACCGATATCGTCGCCCCATATCACAAGAATATTGGGCTTTTGATCCTGCGCCCAGGCGGGCACGGCAAGGGCGACAGTTACGGTCGCCACTGCGAACCGGCGCAGTGTTCTACGCCAATTATCTGCAATCATTCGTGGAGAAGACATGAAGTGCTCCTGATCAGTCGAGCCTTAATGACTCGGAAAATTGAAATTTAGTTGAAGCCGCTAGCTTATAACTTGAAGCTGCAAGCAAGTTTTTGATTGCCCGAATAAAAACAATTTCTTGTTCGGGCAGTGAACACAGCTATTTTACGCGATGAAACGCATCGAAAACTTATCATATGATCACTTTGAAAGATACAAATGTTTGATTCTGATGACGATATGCGGATTCTGGCCAAGACCGACTGGTTTGGCACGCGCGATTCAAAGTTTCAGAGCGATCTTATGACATGCGCAATTCAAAGAACCTTCGATTCCGGAGAAACCCTGTACCACCACGGCGACCGCGCCAACGGTATTCATGCGGTGCTCGCAGGCGCGCTTCAGATCACGGCACCTGCCGATGATGGACAGGAATTCGTATTGCATCAGGATGGATCAGGATTCTGGATCGGGGATCTTGCGCTGTTTGCCGAAGCCAAACGACTGGTCAGCGTCGTGGCAACGCAAAAGACCCGCACCTTGTTTTTTCCCGGCTCGCGGGTAGAACGCATGATTCAGACAAACCCGGAATACATCCGTGATTTCTATGCATTGACGCATGAAAACATGAAGACTGCACTGCGCATCATGGCCAATCTTGCGGTTACGGGGTCTGAAAAGCGCCTTGTGCTGCGTCTGTTGCACCTTGACGAAGGCGCTTTGAGTTCGGACGGATGGATTATTGTGTCTCAGGAAGAACTTGCTGAAATGGTTGCGGTATCTCAGCCGACGTTGCACCGACATCTGCATCATCTGGCAGATCTGGGCCTTGTGGAATTGGGGTATAGCCGGCTACGGTTGATCGACCGGCGCAAGCTGATCAGCAACTGTCAAAGTTGAAGTCTAAGGGTTGAGCGGGGGTAAAGACTCGCTCTTTCTTTCTGTTGCGCTTTTCAGTGCGCTGAGGTGTTGCATGGCCGCTTGCCAGTCTTCCGGGCTGTTGCCAGCCGTCGCTGAATACCGCGCCGCACCGATATTCATTAGACTGCTTTCAAGATCCAAAGAACGCTCGGGGTACGCGCTGCGTGATTTCCAAAGATCCAATGCCTGATAAACCGCGGGCAAATCCCGTGATTTTAAAGCGGATCGCAAGGCATCGACGGCATATTTCTCCGATGCCAGATACCTGCGGCGCCGTTCCGTTTTCCAGGTTGCATAGCGCGGGCGCAGAAACCTTCCCAAAGTCCACAATGCGAATACAACAATGACAAGGTAAAGAACTGATTTGATGATGGTTTGCGCGTCAGGCGGCTGCCGCCTTGGGGGGGCTAGTGTAAGCTTGGTCGAGGGAAGTGATGCCGTTTCGATCTGACCGGTGTCCAGATTGAACCAGTCGATGGAAACGGCCGTCAATTGTGTTTCGCCCCCGTCTTGGGCGATGTACACGGTTTCTTCGACCCGTTGCCCGGACAGGATGCCCCGGTCTTCTGTTTCCGAAAAGCGGGGTTCCTTGGGATAGGCGCGCAGCTGTTGGCTTTGATCCTGCGGCGTCAGCGCCGGGATCGTCAGGGCCGTGGTGCCAGAGATCTGCGCGCTTATCTCGCGCGTGATGGAATCACCGGCCTGCATATCGGTCGGACCGTCCAGCTTCTGATCAAGAGAGAAACCACTTGCTATGATCAGCGGGTCAAGACCTTGAGCGCCCTCGGGGATCTCTGCGTTCAGCTGTATGGAAGGAAGCTGAACCGAAACCTGAACCGGGTCATTGGACCGCAGGTCGGCAAATGTCACGACAACCTCTTGCGCATCATACGCGACCGGCCCTGCTGCCAGCGGATACAGTCGATAACTGCGCTGTACGCCGGACCACGTTTCTCCGTGTACCGTTTCGCTTACCGGACCAGAAGCTCGCTCTGGCAGGCGAACCAGGATATTTTGTTGCTCCAATGATGGAAATACAGGCGGCTGCGGCATGAAGGTCGGAACCAGAACCTTGATGCGGACGATGGCGGGCTGGCCGACGATGACGGCCTCGTTCGGGACGTCCACTGATACCCGAGGTTGATAGGCTGAGTTTTCCTGTGCGGACAAGGATAACGGCATCAACAGGATGAAGACAGCTAGGTATCTCATTCAGTTTGCTCCTGTATTTCCAAAAGGAAACGGTTTCTCAGAAAATCCTGCATGTCGGTGTCGATCATACTGATCCACTGGTCGGCGGACAGTGACTGTGGCCCGTCCTTGGGGGCTTGAACCGTAGTGTCACTGCCACGTGCTGCATCGTTGTCAAACACCGTATCATCTGCACCGATGCCAGCCTCTTCCCCCGTGTCAGACTGTTCACGCGTCGTTTCGACATAATCCAGGATGGCCTTGGACAGGTCGAGATTTTGCTGGGCTTCGGGCCAGTCGGGGCGACGTTCCAAGGCGGTCTCGAACGCTGATATGGCTGGGCGATACTCGCGGTTTTTTATGCGGGCCATACCTTCGGCAAACGCAGCTTCCGGCGTGTCCAGCGTGGAAAACACGGACGACGCCTTTTCGTATTGACCATCCCTGAGATAGGCATATCCCTTGTGATATGGGTCTTCGAACATCTCGGCCGCGTCGCCAAATCGTTTTTGGGTCATCGCGATCTGGCCTTGTTGGTCGGGGGTGAAAAACCAGTCTCGCCATCCTTCTGCCCGCGCGCCGGATGAAGGCAACGCAATCAAAACCAGAACCGCCCAACGAATTACCCAGCCCTTGCGGAACCACAGCAGAGACAACACCGCAGCAGGCCAGGCCAAGATCCAGCCCTTGTCCTGCCAGTCTAGGCGATCATCCTCATCCAGCGCTGCAGTATAGGCCGATTGAATGCGGCGCATCAGTTGATTGATGTCCCGATCGTCGTCCGAAAACGCGACTGCTGAGGCGTTGGGGATGTTGTCCAGCTGCGCGATACGACCACCATCCGGCAGCATGGTGAGAACGAAAATATCAGAAGAAGAGGAGCTTAGCCCCGTTACCTGAGATGGATCAAGATCGTCCAATACAAACAGCACCGCCCCAGGGCTGTCGCTGTCTTCCAGAATGGACTGAGCCAACGCAAGCGCATCGGCTGCCGCATCGCCATCCTTCGGCATCACCGCGGGGGTCAACCCCTCAAGCAACGGACGAAGTATGTTCGCATCTTCGGTCAACGGCGCAACTCGGTGCGGCGTTCCTGCATAGGCGATCAAAGCGGTACGTGCGCCGGCACGTTCGGTGATCAGGTCGGAAATCTTGAACCGTGCCCGATCCAGCCGCGATGGCGCAAGATCCGAGCATTCCATGCTGTTGGTGACTTTGAGAGCGATCACCAACGGGGCCGTGTCTGCGATCAACGGGTTGGGCGCGCGCGACCATGTCGGGCCCGAGGCCGCCAAAGTGACAAGCGCCGCAATGATCAGCGCAACGTCAATGGGCTGGATGCGCCTGTTTTCTTCCTTGCCCAGCAGCAAGGCCTCTGCAAGGTGCGGGGCGATCCCTGATGGCAGTTTGGTGTCTGCCATCGGTCTGGGCCTGATCCGCCACCACAACACAAGGATGGGGATGAGAAGCAGCAGGTAATAGCCTCGGATAAAATGAAAATCAGCCAGATCCATCGTCAGACGGCCCCCTGGTGTCGCTGTGAGAAATGGAACCAAGTCATGCTGACCATGATGACGATCAGCGCGATGAGTAACGGAATATGGGCAAGGCTTTGCTTGGGGCGATAGCTTTGCGTTTCCACCATTCTGGGGTTCTGAGAGTCAATGCGTGCGTAAGTTTGTTCAAGGGCCGTTGCATCGTCGGCAAAGAAATATTCTCCGCCCGTGCGATCGGCTATGTCCTTCAGTGCCTGAAGGTCGACACGGTCTTCGCCCGTGGCATTCGGGTCTCCGACGCCAATCGTATAAACAACCACGTTCTTTTCCGCAGCAATGGCCGAAGCATTGACGGGTGTCATGCGACTGGACGTATCGGCGCCATCGCTGAGGACAATCATCAGGCGCTGCTCAACCTTGCTGGATTCAAAGGTTCGAATGCCAAGCCCGATCGCATCGCCCAAAGCCGTGTTCGGACCTGCCATGCCAACTTGAGTTTGATCCAGGAACCCATTCAAACTGTTCAGATCTTCCGTGAAGGGGGCTTGAATGAACGCGCGTGTTCCAAAGATGATCAGCGCCATCCTGTCACCATCTCTATCAGAGATGAACTGCTTGAGAACCTCTTTGACCGCCTCCAACCGTTGCATCGGGGCACCGGATCCGGTCCGGAAGTCGCGCTGATCCATCGAGCCAGAGATATCCAGCGCCAAAACCACATCGCGGGCAGATTTTTCCATCACGACGGGATCGCCCAGACGTTCCGGACGCGCCAGCGCCAGAACCAGAAGTATCCAGATCAAGGCGGCGCTGGCTGTTTGCAGCCGGGCCCGGGTTCGGATCATTGACCCGGACTGCGGCTCGACGCCAGCCGCCTGGGCCACGCGGCGAAAAAACGGAATGCGAATGGACACGGCTGTTTCCCGCCGGGGCGGAGCAATGGCGTACACCAGCAGCGGCAGCGGCAAGAGCAGAAACACCCAGGGCGCAGAGAAGGAAAACATCAGGTTCCCCGATACCGTTTATGGGACTTGACCCAATGCCTAGCAAGCTGGGTCAAGGCGCGGTTTGGCGGCAGGTCCTTGTACGGCGCGTCGATCAGCGTTTGCCCAATGTCTGATAAAAAGGACTTGTCATCAGAGGTTTGCGAAAGGAAATTTAACCAGTCATCCCCGTGAATCCCTGCAACCTGCCTGCGTGGATATGCGACCAAAGCGGTGCGGCGAAGGATTTCGGCAACTTTTGCCGACGTGATATCCGGGTCTGCCAGCTCGGCCAGCGCATGGCGGCGATACGCGTTCGCCCGCCTTCGCCGGATGAAAAAAACACTGACCAGTACGGCAAGGCCAAGCAGTATGACGGCCAGCGCCAACCACCCCCATGTCTGCGGAAACATCGAAACAAGCGTGGGTTCCGGTGCCGGCTCGAGCATATTCAGCAGATCAACCAGAGATTTCCCTGTCGTGTCGATGCTCATTTCCGCCCCCTGCGATGTCCGAACAGATACAGCAACTGATCCAGGGCAGGTTCCGCGGTCGTCAATGGAACAACCGGAAAGCCGTATCGACGGGACCATGTGTGCAGGTGGTCCAACCTGTCTTCCATGGATTTGCGAATTTTGCCGGACAATTCGGGGTCGGCGCTGTCGATTTCGATCTGGTCGCGCCCGTCCGAGACCGTGAGTTTCAGATCGGGCGCCAGCTCCTTGGCTGTCTTGTCAGCGATATTGAACACGATCAGATCGTTTGAGACCGCAACGCGGCGCAGCAGGGATTCCGATTTCTCGTCAAGCCCGTCGCAGTCGGAAAACAGGCAAACCAGCCCGTTGGTTTGGGTCATACGCGCGGCTTCCGACAACATGTCATTCAAAGTTACGATGGGTTGCGGGTTCAAGGCAGCATGCAAGGCCGAATTGGCAGCCCCGATGGAAGACAGAAACCGCATGAGCGCCGCCGCGCGGCGCTGCGGCCTGTGTTCAGCAACGCTTGTGTCGTTGAATACCAGACCACCGACACGATCGCCCTGACCAAGAACGCGATGCGCGGTGATTGCGGCAGCTTCGGCGGCGATGACCGATTTCATGTAGACTTCGGTTCCGAAAAACATCGAAACGCGCTGATCGACCAGCAACAGGGCAGGGCGGTCTCGTTCCTCGGTATAGACCCTAACATGGGGCTCACCGGTTCGCGCCGTGACTTTCCAGTCAATTGTGCGGATATCGTCGCCCGGTTGGTAGTTGCGCAATTCCTCGAAATTCAGGCCGCGTCCGCGCAGGCGCGATGCGTGTCTGCCATTCAGGATCGACCCGGCAGGCTGACGTGGCAAAAAGCTCAGGGCACGGGAATGCAGTTCCAGACGCAACAGGTGATCCGCACTGACGTGAATGCGGGGATCATCGGGATATGCTGTGGATCGCTGCACCCGGCCAACCCTAAAAGTCAGGGCAGCGCGACGAGACGCAGGATGTCCGCGATCACGTCATCTGCCGTTTTGGCGTTTCCCTGCGCCTCGAAGCTCAGCGTGATGCGGTGACGGAAAACGTCATGTGCAATGGCTCGAATATCCGCAGGGTCCACATAGTCACGCTGGTTCATCCACGCATGCGCCCGACCGCATTTGTCCAGTGCCAATGAGGCACGCGGGCTGGCACCGATTTCGATCCAGCTGGCCAGTTCTTCGCTGAGCGCCGCAGGCGTCCGGGTCGCCTGAACCAGATCGGCCATATAGCGATCCATTGCATCCGAAACATGGATCTGCCCGATTTCCGAACGCGCTGCAAAAACGGCATCTTGCGGGATTGTCGGTGGTGGCTCGCTTGACGCGCCTTTCCCGGCGGCGATCTCTTCGCCCCGCACCAGCCGGATCACTTCAACCTCGTCCTCGACCGGTGGATAGGTGATCTGAACATGCATCAGGAACCGGTCCATCTGCGCTTCGGGCAGGGGATAGGTGCCTTCTTGTTCAATAGGGTTCTGGGTTGCCATCACGATGAACAGCGGTTCCATCTTGTGGGTGGTCCCGGAAACCGTGACCTGCCGTTCTTCCATCGCCTCCAACAATGCGGCCTGAACCTTGGCCGGTGCCCTGTTGATTTCGTCAGCGAGGACGATATTGGCAAAGATCGGCCCGGGTTCGAACCGAAAGGTGCCGCCTTCGTCAGTTTGTTGAAACACTTCGGTTCCCGTCACGTCTGAAGGCAGCAGATCGGGCGTGAACTGGATCCTGCTGAAGTCTGCATCCAGATTGCGCGCCATCGCCTTGACTGCACGTGTTTTGGCCAATCCGGGCAGACCTTCGATCAGAAGGTTTCCGTTGGCCAGCATGCCGATCAGCAGTCGGTCGATGACCTCGGTTTGCCCGATGATGGACTGGCCCACGCGGGCCTTGAGATCAAGTATCTGATTAAGTGCATTCATGGGTGGTGGTCCAATCGGTGCCAAGCTGGAAGAAACGAATTGATAGCGGAACAGGGGGTAAGCCGGTCAGGAATATCCCGAAATATCGGAATGCTAACAGGCTTTTGCGGACCGATCTACCGTGAATGCCTGGCGGTGAGGTGGCGCAAATCGTTCCTCAGTTCCTGTCGTATGGGCCCGGTGTTGGGCGCGTCGCGCAAACTGTCCAGCCAGTGGGGGTGAGGCGCCTGTCCCGCGGCCCTGCTCCAGGTCAGATCCCGCAGGATTTTCTGTGCACCTACGTCAAGTGTGTCAGGAATTTCGAAATCACTCAGGGTGGCCCAGACGCCGCTCCACAAGCGCCCTACGGACCAGGGATTGTATCCGCCGCCACCCAGAACCAGAAAACGAGGCGAAAGAGGCTTCAGCGCCGCCACCGTTCGCCAATGCGCGTTGTTGGACAGGGTCAAACGCGAAAGCGGGTCCTCGGCCACGGCGTCGGCCCCGCATTGCAGGACAATCGCCTGCGGTTTGAACGCTTCGGTCGCAGGCAGGATCAAGTGATCCAGAATGGCGGCGAATTCGTCGTCGTTCAGATGTCGTGGAACCGGCAGGTTGAAGGCCGCGCCACCGGCGTCTTCCTCAAGTTGACCCGTGAACGGCCATCGACGCGTTTCATGGACCGAGATCATCCGAACTCTGTCCGACCCGTGAAACGCAAGTTCAACCCCGTCGCAATGATGGGCGTCGATGTCGACATAGACCACGCGATCCAGGCCAGCGCTCAAAAGGGTCTGTATCGCCAGAACCGGATCGTTCAGATAACAAAACCCGTTCGCCCGGTCCGCAAGGCCATGGTGGGTGCCGCCCGCAGGGTTGAAAACGATCCCTCCATCCCGGATCAGTTCGGCGGCCAGCATGGAACCACCGGCGGCGGTTGCCGGCCGCCGGTACATCTCGGCGAAGACCGGGTTCGACAGAGTCCCCAAACCGTATTTATCCCGTATTTCGTCCGTGACGTGCTGGTCCGCTTCGGCCTTTTGCAGGGCGGCGATATAGTCCGGCGTATGAAACCTTTCCAATACACTTGGCTTTGCGCAGGGGCTGACGCGGTAGTTCTCGGGGGTCAACCATCCCAGTTCGCGACACAGATCGATGACGGTTGACACCCGCGGGATGGCCAGCGGGTGTTTTGAACCGTAGGTCGAGTTGCGGTAGATATCCGATCCGATGAACAGGGGGCGTTTCATGACCTAGCTTGCCGCGGCCTGACTGTTGTCCTCGCCCAACCTGCCATCCAGTGACATCAGTATGGCGACGGGCCGAAGGGCCGGGATGTGGCTGAACACGATCAGGATGCATACGGTCAGAGGTACGCTCAGAAACGCACCGATCAGTCCCCAGACCGTTGTCCAGAAGGTCAGGGCCAGAATGACAAGAAAGGTCGACATGTTCAGGGATCGGCCAAGCATGGCCGGATCAAGGAAATTGCCGATCAGGAATTGGATCGTACCACATCCCAGCACGATCACCAGGAAGGGGATGATCGTTTCGAATTGAACAAGCGCGATCATGGCCGGAAAAAGCACCGCTATGATCGAACCGATCGAGGGGATGAAGTTCAGGGCAAAGGTCAATACGGCCCAGGTTTCCGCGTATTCCAGACCAAGCGAGCGGAAAACCGTATAGCTGATCGTTGCCGTTATCAGGCTGATCAGGGTTTTGACGCCGACATAGCGCTGCAAGCTGACCGAAATCGCATCGAGCATGGCGGAAAACTCTGCTGCGGCGACGGGGTTTCCGGCGGCCAGTTGGATCTTTTTCCGAAAGGCCAGTCGTTCGGCCATCAGAAAGGCGACATAAAGGCTGATCAGGAAGAACTGGTTCAACAATGAGGTGGCACTGCCCAGCAACACGCGTGCGACATAGGACATGTCGATACTGACCAGATTGTCACGAATGAAGGTGGTCACGTCGTTGCCGACCAGCCCCGTTACACGCTCGACCGCACCGTCAAACTGGTTTTCATAGGTGCTGATGGATCGTGCAAACTGTGTCGCCTGACTGCCCAGCACGTACATGATCATGAACAAACCGGCCAGAACGACAGTCACACCGGCAATATTGGCCAGCCAGACCGGAGCGCGGGTCAGGGCGACGACGCGATCGCTCAGCGCGATGATCAATACATTGACCAACAGCGCCATGGCCAGCGGGATCAGGAAGTTCGCACCGGCATAGAGACCCAGCACGATCAGGGTCGCGATGATGCATGTATCCCGGACAACGGACAATCGAAGCTTGGGTCTAACCGTGATGTCTTTTTGATCCGGGGTCATTCGGTATCCTGTATCTGGCCCATTTCCCGTCCTGCGCCGCCCAATCCTGCACGCGAGGTCTTGTTTATGCAATGCGTTCAGGCGTTTGTTGGCCCTCATTAGCCAAATAGATTATCACGACGGGTTCTGTGTTCTATTTCGGCAGGTTAGGGTTGCAGCATGACAACTGCCGCGAATCCCTTGTTTGGCCGACCTGTTCAGGCGCTTTGGCTGTCGATCCGCCGGTTCAGCAGAAAGAACGGTTTTGTCATGAGCAGCCATGTGGCCATGTCGCTGATGATGGCGCTGTTTCCCTTTGTGCTGTTCACCGTGGCGCTGGCAGGGGCGTTGTCTCAAGGCTATGTCACAGATGAGTTGATCGACCTGATTTTCGGAGCGTGGCCCAAGGACGTCGCAGATCCGATCGTGGCCGAACTGCGGGCCGTTCTGGCCGGATCCGGCTCGGGTGTCATCACCTTGGGGGGGCTGCTGGCGATTTACTTTGCCTCCAACGGCGTGGCTGCCGTACGTGCAGCCATGAATCAGGCCTACCACGACGAAGACAGTTGGCCGTTCTGGAAAACCCGGCTGCTCTGTCTGGTGCTGGTTATTCTGGGCGGGTCGGCCATTCTGATCATTGCCGCGGTCGAGGTGGTTTTGCCGGTCTATACGAAACTGGTGGCTGAACACACGGAGGTTGCCGTGGCCAACTGGTTTTCCGTGGATCGCCTGCGCTGGACGTTCACCGTGGCGGTTCCTGCGGGTACCGTTCTTCTGGCGCATCTCGTGCTGCCGACCCGCAGGCACAGCTTGACGCAAATCTTGCCCGGCGTCTTGTTGACTTTGGTCTTGTGGGCTGCCGGTGGGTGGGCGTTTTCAATTTATATCAGCCAGTTCGCCACCTACAGCGCCACCTATGCTGGATTGGCGGGGGCCATGGCGGCATTGATTTTCCTGTATCTCTATTCGGCGATCCTGATCTTGGGGGCCGAATACAACGGTGCATTGATTGACCTGCAAAAAGCCGCCGAAGGAGATACGGCATGAGATTTGCCCTGATACTGGCCTGCCTTGCAATTGCTGGTGAAGTTCAGGCGCAGACGCCAGAATATGTGGGCTCAGACCAGTGTACCGATTGTCATCAACAAGAAGCCGAAGCCTGGGCCGCGTCACACCATGCGCTGGCCTGGACAGACCCTACTGACGGCGCTGTTGTGGCGGATTTCGACGGTACCCGGTTCGATCATGACGGGATGTCCGTCCAGTTCAAAAATGAGGCTGGCAGCTTCACCGCTAGTGTAACGGAGAAAGACGGTGCAACGACGGAATATGACGTGCATTCCGTCGTTGGAATCGAACCCTTGCAGCAATACCTTTTCGAAACCGAACCGGGCCGGTTGCAAAGTTTCGACGTGGTTTGGGACATAGAGCAAAAGCGCTGGTATCACCTGTACCCTGATCAGGACCTGCCGCCTGATGACGGGTTACATTGGACCGGCCCTTACAAGAGCTGGAACGCGCGCTGCGCCGAATGTCATGCCACGGGTTTTGAGAAGAACTACGACCCTCAAACCAGAAGCTACACGTCACAACAGGTCGAAATCGGGGTCGGGTGCGAGGCCTGCCATGGGCCGGGGTCCGCACATCTCGATTGGGTCCGGGAACGGGGTTCTTCAGATGGCCTGGCCAATGCCGGCTTTTTGTTGAGTTGGGGCAAGGGGCGGACCGAAGAAGAAATACAGCAATGCGCCGGATGTCATTCCCGGCGCGAGGCGCATGGCAACGGAAACCCGGTTCCGGGAACCCCGTACCATGATGCTTATAATCTGGCCGTGCTGCGCCCCGGTTCATATCATCCCGACGGGCAAATTCTGGATGAGGTTTACGTCTACGGCTCGTTCCTGCAATCCCGAATGTATGAACAGGGCGTCGGATGCATGAACTGCCACGAACCGCACAGCGCAGAATTGAAAGCCGAAGGAAACGGGGTTTGCACACAGTGCCATTCGCCTGCCGGAAATCCGGAATTCGCAACCCTTTCCGCAAAGGACTATGACACGTCTGCGCATCACAATCACCCGGAAGACAGCGAAGGCGCCCAGTGCAAAAGCTGCCACATGATCGAGCGGACCTACATGGGTGTCGACGGTCGACGCGATCACAGCTTTCGCATACCGCGACCAGATCTTGGGCTGGGCGTTGATGCCTGTACGGACTGCCATCAAGACCAGGATCAGACCTGGGCCGCAAGCCAGATAGAGGGCTGGTTTCCGAGATCGCCAAATCGACGCCCGCATTATGGGACAGTTTTCAAAGCCGCGGCCGAAGGGCAGCTCGACACGCCCGAAGGTTTGCTTGCCGTCGCAATGGATGCGTCGCAGCCCGGGATCGTCAGAGCGACCGCCGCGTATCTGTTGCAACCGTTTGGGTCGCCACAGATCGCCGCTGACACAGCGCCGCTTTTGCAGGACGTTGATCCGCTGATACGAGCAAATGCAGCGGCGCTGCAACGTCAGGCCAGCCCGGCAGATCAAGTGCGCAGGCTCGAGCCGTTGCTGTCTGATCCTCTGCGAAACGTGCGCATCGCTGCCGCCAAAGAGTTCCTGAGCATACCGCCGCAGGGCTTGACGGCCGAGCAGCGGACCAGGCTTGGGCAGGGCATGTCGGAATGGCAGCAGGTCATTTCGAACAGGCTGGACGCCCCGGAAACCCATCTCGTTCTGGGGGGCATGGCATTGACGCTTCGCAACGCGCAAGCGGCGGAACAGGCGTTTAGAGAGGTCGTGACGCTGGACCCGCAGAGGGCAGAGGCGTGGCCGATGTTAGTGCAACTGGCGCAGATCAATCGTGGCCCGGAAGCTGCGCGCACAGTGCTGCAAGAGGCGCTGGACAGGTTGCCGGATGATCCGAACCTGCTGCAATTGTCGCAACAGTTTGGGCGCTGACCCGGCACATCCGTGCCCGAATTCTTTCATTTTGACGGCAGAATTCCTTGTTACAGCCAAGAACAAAGTGCTGATCCGAGGTGAGCCATGTCCAACGATGCAACAATGCGGAAGATGCCGGGTTCAAGTTCGGTGTCACTAGCCCAGCGCATCGAAGACCTGCGCAACCGGGAACCATCATTCGTGACGCACGGAGATACGCTGATGTTGCAGGGAATGGCTGTCACGTCCTTGCGTGAACAGCGTCTGAGCGGAAATCTTATCCGGCTAGATGATTAAGAGCCGCCTCGAAACCCGGTTGCCACAACGAATTTTTCCGAACTGTCCGAGCGAGACGCCGGCGGTTTGACATGGGCGACTTTCTGGAATTTCTGCTTGAGCAACTTTTGCAGATCGCCCTCAGCCCCCCCAGCCAGAACCTTGGCAACAAAAGTGCCGCCTTCTTCCAGAACGTCGAAGGCGAAATAGGCGGCAGTTTCGCACAGCGCCATGATGCGCAGGTGATCGGTCTGCTTGTGCCCCGAAGATGCCGCCGCCATATCCGACATCACGACGTCTGCCTTGCCGCCCAGCCAGTCTTTGACTTTCTGGTCGGCGTCATCCTCCATGAAATCCAGAACGTGGATTTCGGCCCCGGCGATTGGTTCGACTTCTTGCAGGTCGATGCCCAGCACGGTTCCGATCCGTTTGCCTGACTTTTCGCCCAGCGCGTTCACGCGTTTGACCGCAACCTGACACCAACCGCCGGGCGCACAGCCCAGATCCACAACCCGCGCCCCGGGCACGAGAAAGCGGAATTTGTCGTCCAGTTCCAAAATCTTGTAAGCTGCGCGCCCCCGATAGCCTTCGGACTGCGCACGCTTGACATAGGGATCGTTCAGTTGCCGCTCGAGCCAGCGGGTCGAGCTGAGCTTGCGCCCGCGTGCTGTCTTGACCTTGACCTTCAGGTCGCGTTGCCCGCGGCCCGAGTTGTTTTTTCCACTTGGTGTCTTCGCCATTAGAACGGTCCGTCTTCCAATACACCGTCCGCGCTCATCTGTGCATAAAGCAGACCTTCGCGCAGCCCCCGGTCCGCCACCGAAAGGCGGTCAGTGGGCCAGCAACGGAGCAATGCCTGCAATATGGCCGAGCCGGACATGATCAGGGCTTGCCGGTCTTCACCAATGCGAGGGTCCCGGCGCCGCCCATGAGGGCCGAGTTCTAAATACCCGCGTATGACTTTGTCAATCTGATCGCTGGTCATGCGCAGCCCGTCCACTTTGGTCCGGTCATAGCGCTTGAGGCCCAGATGCGATGCCGCGACAGTAGTGACCGTGCCACTGGTGCCGACGATCTGAAACCCTTCGCGCGCCTGTTCGTCCTTGTAGGGGGCAAAGTCGGCAAGGTTTTCCTCGAAAAACCAACTCATCAACGCAAATCGGGCCGCGTCATCCTCGACATCATTGAACTGGTCCCGCAGTGTGGCGACGCCCAGCGGTACGCTGATCCAGTCAACGACCTTGGCGGCTGGAAAAGGGCTGTCGACAGTGTGAAACCCGTGATGCAGCCGCATGATGGCCGCGGGTCGGTCGCGGCGTGGAACGGACGAGATGTCGATCCAGACCAATTCGGTCGAGCCGCCTCCGATATCGACGACCAGCAACTGCTCGGTCTTGGTCGAAACCAGAGGGGCACAGGAAATCACCGCCAGACGGGCTTCTTCCTCGGGCTGTATGATCTCGAGCGTCAGGCCGGTTTCGCGCTTCACCTGTCGGATGAATTCGCGCGAGTTCTTGGCGCGGCGGCACGCCTCGGTCGCGATCAGACGCATCCGTTTGACCTTGTTGCGTTTCAGCTTTTGCTGACAGATTCGCAATGCCTGAACGGTACGCGACATCGACGCACGCGACAGTCGTCCGGTGCGTTCCAGACCCGCGCCCAACTGCACGGATTTGGAGAAACTGTCGACCACATGGAACCCACTTCCCTTGGGCTGGGCTATCAACATGCGGCAACTATTTGTCCCCAGATCCAGTGCCGCATAAAGAGCATCCGGATCGGGTCTTGCCGGCGCGGGGCTTTCGACCGCTTTCGGGAACGCGCCCGCACCTTTGGGACGCTTGGGCGCCATCTTTACGCCCTCCGATTTTCGAGTTACCCCGACCCTAGGCGGGGGATTGCTGACGTGCAAGTGATTTCAATTTTGAAATTAACGCGCGTGTCACATGCCGTTCACAAAATGATGCGATCTCCATGGGCGAACCCACGTTCGGGTTTATCTATTAGCTCTCAGCCAGATACGGAGACCGCAATGAAAGATGAGCGCATCCTTTCCTTCGACGAATTCGATGAAGTCGTAAATCCGCGCCCAGAAGAATGTGAATTTGATCGCGTTGTCGAACGCGCATTGTCCCGTCGCGGTTTTCTGGGCGGCGTTTTGGCGATGGGTAGTTTCACAGCTGTTGGTGGTTCGCTGATTCCTTCAGGGGCTCACGCGGTTTCGAACCGTTTCGCGTTTGAGGCGATTCCAGTGTCGACCGCGGACGAGGTCATTGTTCCCGCTGGTTACAAGGCCGAGGTCATGGTGCGCTGGGGCGATCCGCTTTGGTCGGACGCGCCAGAGTTCGATCACGCGACCCGGGGCACAGCTGCCAGCCAGGAACGCGCCTTTGGTGACAATACCGATGGTCAGGACATTTTCTTGCATGACGGTCACGTTCTGCTGGTTGTAAACAACGAATATACCAATCGTGACATCCTGTGGGGCAACAATCCGGACGCCAAGCCAGCATCCGATGACGACATCGCAAAGGGCATGATGGCGCATGGTGTCACGATCGTGGAAATCGCGAACACCGAGGGCAAGTGGGGCATCGTTAAGGACAGCCCCTATAACCGCCGCGTTACACCGCAGACCGAAATGTCCATTACGGGTCCGGCCGCCGGTCATGACTTGATGAAAACGGCCGCCGATCTGTCCGGCACGACGTGCAAGGGAACATGGAACAATTGCGGAAATGGCGTGACACCGTGGGGCACGTATCTGGCTTGTGAAGAAAACTTCAACGGCTACTTCTCGGCCGAAGACGAAAATCACGAGGTCAATGCTGATCTGAAACGTTATGGCGTATCGTCAAAAGACTGGGGTTACGGTTGGGCCAAGATTGATGACCGGTTCGACGTCTCGAAAAACCCAAACGAACCGAACCGTGCTGGTTTTGTGGTTGAGATCGATCCGACTGATCCAAACTCGACTCCGCGAAAACTGACCGCTCTGGGACGCTTCAAGCACGAAAACGCCGAAGTCATAGTGAACAATGACGGTCGCGTGGTCGTTTACATGGGCGATGATGAACGCGGCGAGTTTCTTTACCGCTTTGTCTCGGAAGGTGTTTATGCCGCTGGTGTGGACACAAACGCGCTGTTGGAACAAGGCACACTTTCGGTTGCCAAGTTCAACGACGATGGAACCGGTGAGTGGCTTGATCTGACGCCGGAAAGCACTGGCATGGCCTCGCAGGCCGAGATCAGCATCCACACCCGTCAGGCTGGTTCGGCGGTTGGAGCAACCACCATGGATCGTCCCGAGTGGGTTGCGGCTAATCCAAACGCGCCCGAGGTTTACTGTTGCTTGACTAACAACAAGAACCGTGGCGTTAAGCCGAATGCAGGGGGAGACGATACCTCGGCCAACGGCCCGAACCCGCGTGACAAGAACCACTACGGTCAGATCGTTCGCTGGCGCCCGGATGGCGGCGATCATGCTGCGGCTGGCTTTGGCTGGGATCTGTACGTGCTTGCAGGCAATCCCACCGTCCACCAAGACGCCTATGCCGGATCCGAGAACGTGAACGCCGACAATATGTTCAACTCACCCGACGGATTGAAGTTCGACAGCAACGGCTTGCTGTGGATTCAGACCGATGGCAATTATGGCAACGAAGGTGACTTCGCCGGGCAGGGCAACAACCAGATGCTGGCAGGCGACCCTGTCACCGGCGAAATCCGTCGTTTTCTGGTTGGCCCCAACGAATGCGAGGTCACCGGTCTCAGCTGGTCACCGGACCGTCGTACGATGTTTGTCGGTATTCAGCACCCGGGCGAAGACGGCAACAGCCACTGGCCTGAAGGCGGGGACTCGGTGCCGCGCTCGGCCATTATCGCCATTACGCGCGAAGATGGCGGTTTGGTCGGCTAAGGCCATTTGCTCCATCAATTCTTGCCTCGGACGGTTTTTACCGTCCGGGGTTTTTCTTTTTCATGCAGCGCTTTCATAGAGACGATGAGAATTTTGATATGCGCGTTTTGCCAGAAACTGGGTAAAAGCCACGTACACCGCAGTGGGCACAAAACGTCGCTTGGAAAGCGTCGTGTGTCGAAAATCGACCGACCCAGGCCTACATTGAAGTTTAGAACCGGCCCATCGGGTTAGGAGGAATCACAGCAATGCCTGACGTCACCATCGTGTATTGGCGCGACATTCCCGCTCAGGTCATCGTCGGCAAAGGCCGTCGGGGCGCAAAGCGGCAGTTGGAAGAACGGTTTGAACAAGCCATCGACCGTGCGGCCATGAAGGTGAACGCCAAGGACAGTGATGCCTATCTGGCCGAATGGCGCAAAGCCGAACCTTTCGCGATTGAAGGCGATCCTGCCGAGATTGCCGAAGCCGAGGCTGTGCGTCTGGAAACGGAATACGATCAGGACCGCGTCAAAGCGCTGATCGCAAATGACGGTTGGGCATGAGCCCCAGACTTTATGGGAGGCCGAAATGGCTTTGCTGAACTTCAAGAAACGTGATGCGGTCGAAAGCGGCCCAGTAAATCCGACCGTCGAAGCCTTTTTGCAAGGCTATTCGATCGAGGTCATGCCGCGTACCGCCGAAAAGGTCGACGATTTCCGCGCGCTGCTGCCCGAGGGTACACGCGTTTATATCGCCCATATCGAGGGCACGCCCATCGAAGACATGGTCAAGACGGCCAAGCGAATTGCGGCGGAAGGTTACCCTGTCATGCCGCATTTTCCGGCACGCATCATCAAGGATGCGGCGACGTTGGAGAACTGGATCGCCATGTATCAGGGCGAAGCAGGCGTTGAACAGGCGCTGTTGCTGGCGGGCGGTGTCGCCAACCCGCACGGCGAGTTCGACAGCTCGATGCAGCTGCTGGAAACCGGTCTGTTTGACAAGGCGGGCTTCAAGCGCCTGCACGTGGCGGGTCACCCCGAAGGCAACAAGGACATCGACCCGGACGGTTCGACCAAGAACGTCGATGACGCGTTGCGCTGGAAGCAGAAGTTCAACGAGACCACGGATGCCGAAATGGCGCTGGCAACACAGTTCGCCTTTGACGCCAAGCCGATCATCGCCTGGGCCGACAGCCTGAAAGAAGCGGGCATCGATCTGCCGATCCATATCGGAATCGCGGGTCCGGCCAAGCTGCAAACCCTGATCAAATTCGCCATCGCGTGTGGCGTTGGGCCGTCTCTGAAGGTTCTGCAAAAGCGCGCCATGGATGTCTCCAAGCTGTTGCTGCCCTATGAGCCGACCGATGTCGTGACCGAACTGGCCAACCACAAGGCGGCCAACCCGGATTTCAACATCACGAACGTGCACTTCTTCCCGCTGGGCGGGATCAAGACCAACGCCAACTGGGCGATCAATAACGGCGGCGCTTCGGCAAAGCCTGTAAACTCCTAAGGAACGGACATGACCCGAACAGTCGTAGAATCAAAAACAAAAACAGCCGTCCTGGGCTTTGATGAACCGTTCTGCGTGATCGGTGAGCGGATCAACCCGACCGGCCGCAAGAAACTGGCCGCCGAGCTGGAAGCGGGCGACTTTTCGACCGTTGAGAAAGACGCCATTGCTCAGGTAGCGGCTGGCGCGACCGTTCTGGATATCAATGCGGGCGTTGTCTACAACTCGAACCCCAACCCGAACGAGACCGAACCACCGCTGATGCGCAAGATCGTCGAGCTGGTACAGGGTCTGGTTGACGTGCCGCTGTGTATCGACTCGTCGGTTCCGGGCGCGCTGGAAGCCGGTCTTGAGGCGGCTGAAGGTCGTCCGCTGCTGAATTCGGTCACCGGTGAAGAAGAACGTCTGGAACTGGTTCTGCCGCTGGTCAAAAAGTACAACGTACCGGTCGTGGCGATCTCGAACGATGACACTGGTATTTCGGAAGACCCCGATGTGCGCTTTGACGTCGCCAAGAAGATCGTCGAACGCGCTGCCGATTTCGGCATCCCTGCACATGACATCGTGGTTGACCCGCTGGTCATGCCCATCGGTGCGATGGCGACCGCCGGTCAGCAAGTATTCGCGCTGGTCCGTCGTCTGCGCGAAGAACTGGGCGTGAACACCACCTGCGGAGCGTCCAACATCTCGTTCGGTCTGCCGAACCGTCACGGCATCAACAACGCGTTCCTGCCGATGGCGATGGGCGCGGGCATGACCTCGGCCATCATGAACCCGGTGGCTCTGCCGGTGACGCAGGCAAAAATCGCCGAGAAAAAAGAGGCCGTTGCCGCGGCGGGCATCATCCTGCCCGAAGGCATGGATGACGAGGCGTTCGTGCAGATGTTCGGCCTGGGCTCCACCAAGCCGCGCGCCGGCAAAGAGATGGAGGCCATCCGCGCCGCCAACCTGCTGACCAACAACGACCCGCATGGCGGCGAGTGGATCCGGTTCAACAAAGCACCGGACGAAGCGGGTGCCGCAGGACCCGTAGGTGGACGTCGCGGTGGTGGCCGTCGGCGCCGCGCCTGATCTGAACGACACCGACTGCAAAGGCCGGGCTCAGCGCCCGGCCTTTTGCATTTGACCCTGATCAATGTCGAATTTGCAGAAGGTTTCAGAATACCCTGATCCAGGATGCATTGATCAGGTGGCAGCATGAGCAAACATCACCCCCCAAAACTCTCGGATGCGGATCTGACCAGGAAACTGAACAAAAAGGTCTACTTCGATCAGCTGATCAAGTTGCAGACACGATTGGCGAGAATTCAGCAAGCTTATCTGTTTCACGGGCTCAAGGGCGTGTTGGTTTTCGAAGGGTGGGACGCTGCCGGAAAAGGGGGGACCATTCGCCGGATCAGTCAGGCCCTGGACCCGCGCAGCTTCAAGGTTTGGCCGATCGGTGCGCCCCGGAACTACTATCTCAACCGGCATTATCTGTTGCGTTTCTGGGAACGCCTGCCGCCTTCGGGTGCGATTTCCGCTTTCGACCGCAGCTGGTATGGCCGAGTTTTGGTTGAGCGGATCGAAAAGCTGACCCCGGAAACACGCTGGCGGGCCGCGTATCAGGAAATCAATGATTTCGAACGAATGCTGGTCGATGACGGGACTCGAATCGTGAAACTGTTCTTCCACATTTCACAGGAAGAGCAGATGCGCCGATTTACCGAACGGCTGACCAACCCGATGAAACGCTGGAAGCTGACTTATGAAGATTTCAGAAACCGCGAAAAATGGGATGTCGCAGAGGTGGCCGTGGATGAAATGCTGGCACGGACGTCTACGGAAGTTGCCCCTTGGCACGTGATCCCGTCCAACAACAAGAAATATGCCAGGATTACGGCCATGAAGGCTATTGTCGAGGCGTTTTCGGAAGGGGTTGATCTGAACCCCCAGCATCTGGATCGCCGTACTTTGGAAGCAGCGGGCAAGACCTTGGCCGTCGACCAGTCCCTGATTGACAGCCTGCGGGCCCGAACCGAGTAGGAACCCGAAAAGGTTGGTTACGATCCGGGTTGAACGTCTGGATGTTCTGGTGTTATTTCATCTGACAAGGCGGGTATGATGTAATGGTAGCCTGTCAGCTTCCCAAGCTGAACGCGCGGGTTCGATTCCCGCTACCCGCTCCAATTTGGACTGTAAGGCTTTGTTAATTAATCAAAAAGGTGACGTTGCGTGGCTTAGCCACCGCCTTTACGGATCTAGCTGGCACGTGTTTCCACGGATCTGCTCAACGGGCTTGCAAAGCCGGTTCTAGCTGTTGAGGCCAAGCAAGGACTCTCTGCCAACGATGTGCGTCGGCAGTTCAACAGATTTGCCCGGTGCGTCGGATTCGATCATCTGAATCAGCGCCTGAGCAGCCTTGCGTCCCATGTCACGATGAGGAACATGGACAGTTGTCAGCGCAGGGGCGACAATGCGCGCTAGCTCGATATCATCAAATCCGGTGATCGATACATCTTCGGGCACCCGAAGTCCCATCTGCTGAGCTTGCCGTACCGCACCGACGGCCAGAACGTCGTTGCCGCACAACACCGCGGTCGGCGGGTTGTCATTCGACATGAGGCGCTTGAACGCATCGGCGCCGTTTTCAATCTCGTACGAGGTTTCGATCACGGCCAGTTCATCCTGCGACAGTCCATGTCGGGACATCGCGTCTTTTATCCCCTGGATCCTAAGACGCGCACGGTCGTTGCCCTTGCTGATGCCTGAAATCGTTGCCAGGCGTGTGTGGCCCAATTCGATGATCTTGCTTGTCAAAGCCTCCATCGCCCGCCTGTTGTCAAACCCGACGGACGGTATTGGTTCGTCTGGCAGGAAAGACCACGCTACAAGGGCCGGCACTTTTCGCTTTTCGAGATAGTCGTAGATTTGTACGTCCCGGTCATGCCCGATCAGCAACATTCCGTCCACGCCCCGTGCAACCAGCGTTCGGATCTGATCTTCTTCTGCGGCCGGCTGGTAGGCCGAGCTGGAGACCAGCAAGGTGTAGCCCTGTTTGTGGATCTCCTCTTGAAACGCCTGCAACCCCCTTGCAAAGATTGCATTTTCCATCGTTGGAATTATCGCACCTATCGTGAAAGAACGCCGTGCAGCCATCACTCGGGCCGCAAAGTTCGGCGTGTAGCCAAGGGTGTCTACGGCAGACAGAACACGTTTCCGCGTTGCCTCGACCACCTGTTGCGGGGTGTTCAGGCACCGTGACACGGTGGCAGTTGAAACGCCTGCTGCCTTGGCAACGTCATCCAGCGTCGGTGCGGACCGATGTTTTGACATTCTCGAACTCTCAATTCCGGTTCGCCTAAGTTAGTCGCATTTTTCCAGGGATAAAAGCGTTTATGTAAGCGCTTGCATTTGTGATGTAAGCGCTTACAAAGGTATCTGAGCCGATTCTGAAGGGAGTCCCGGAAATGTATCTCGCTGCATCAGTCATCGTTTTTGCGATCTATTTCGCAAATGTCGCTTTGGGTGCTTTTGCGAGCAGCGCGTTTCTTGGCGACGTTGGAGAGATGTTGGTTCTGTTCGCGGCTTCGATCCTGTTCGTTGTCGCAATTCTGAAAAAGGAAGCTGACCGGGACGCACAAGACGGCAGCTGAACTTTTGCTTGGGAGGGCAATTGATGAAAACCGACAAGACCGAACTGGCATCGGCCGAGCGCCGCAATTTTCTGAAACTGAGCGCCAGTGGCGCATTCACAGCCGCATTGGTCGCTGGGGCAGGGGGCGTTTTGTGGTCTTCCGAGGCCGCCGCGCAGACCGCGAAGGAAGAGAGCGAGCGTGAAAAGGCCGCAGATCACGTGATGACGGTGGCCACGGCTTATGTGCTTGGCGCGTCGCGCAGCTATCCGATCATGCAGCTGGACCTAAAGGAAAACATTCAGAACGCCACCAACGGCAAGGTCTATGTCAAACTGGCCCCCGGCGGTCAGCTTGGTGCAGGCGGCGCGCTGGTGCAGAAAGTGCAGGGCGGTACCATCCAGGCCGCGCAGCATTCGCTGTCGAATTTCGCGCCGTTCGCGTCGACAGTCGACCTGATCAACATGCCGTACCTGTGTGGCTCGAACCAGCGTTTCACCAACCTCGTCCATTCCGACACATGGAAAAGTGAGGTTCACCCCAAGGTCGAAGCGGCAGGGTTCAAGGCTCTGTTCTATGTTAACATCGACCCGCGGGTGGTTGCGGTTCGTCAGGGCGGCAATGCCGTGCTCACACCCGGTGATATGAGCGGGATCAAGTTCCGCGTGCCGGGATCGAAGATGCTGCAACAATACTACCGGATGGTCGGCGCCAACCCGACGCCCGTTGCCTGGGGCGAGACCCCCTCGGCCATCAAGCAGGGCGTTGCGGATGCGCTCGATCCTTCGGTTGGCGCGCTCTATGTCTTTGGGTTCAAGGACATACTCAGCCATGTGACCTTCACGCAGGCGGTGCCGGACAGCCAAGTTTATTCCTGCAACCTGGAATGGTTCAACTCGATGCCGGCTGATGTGCAGGAAGGCATCATGTGGGGGTCGGAAATGACCAGCCATCAGAACCTGTCCAAGGTTCCGTCGGCCCGCGCCTATGCCATGGCCGAGTTGAACAAGGCCGGGGTGCAGTTCCACTCGCTCAGTGACGACCAACTGGCGGAATGGCAGGATGCCGGCGGGTATCAGAACGCCGATTGGGATCCGTTCAAGACAGAACTGGCCGGATCGATGGAAAACTTCGAAAAGCTGGTCGAAGCCGCCGGTACGCAGGGCAAATACTACGTCCACGACGCCTAAGGCCCAAGCCGTGGGCGCCAGACAGGCGTCCACGAACTTTACTTTCAGTCAGCCCGACGACAACCCGCCACGTCAGGCGCGGGTTAGGCTGTCCCTGCGCCGGAGGATCAGATGACCATTCTTCAAAATATAGACCGAAACGCAGAGCGCTGGTTGCTGCTGGTGTTCTACGTGATGCTGGTGATTACCATGGCCATCGAAGTGCTGCGGCGCGAGATTTTTGCTTATTCGTCGATCTGGGGCGAGGAAATCGTTCGGTATTCCTTCATCTATCTGGCCTGGATCGGTGCCGCGGCTGCGGTGAAAGAGCGGGCGCATATCCGGATCGATGTGATCATGCATTACATCGGACCACGCCCCAAGGCGGTGCTGTATATTTTCGGCGATCTCGTGATGTTCGGCGTGGCGATCATCGCGCTCTACTGGTCGTATGAGGCGGTTCACGTCTCGGCCAAGTTCGGCTCGGTCACGGATGGGCTTCGGGTCTCGAAAGTCTGGTTCCTTATGGCGGTGCCCGCCGGATTCGCCCTGATGATATGGCGGCTGATCCAATCTTTCCTGCGTGACGTGAAATCGCTTTGGGACGGCACCCCCGTCTTCGAAGGCGACAAGCTGTTTGACTGAGGAGAACACGAATGCTTTGGAATTCCCTCAATCAAACCGTTGAACTGGGCTGGGACTTTTACCTGCCGGTGATCCTGTTCGTGGGCTTGATCGCCTTGGCCGTACCCGTTTGGGCCGCCATTGGCACAGCGGCGATCGTGATGCTGATCATGTCCGGTGATCTGCCCCTCAGCCTGGTCGGAGAAAGCCTGTTCACAGGTATCGACGCATTTGCCCTGACCGCTGTTCCGTTGTTCATTCTGACCGGAGACGTTCTGGTGCGGACCGGTCTGTCGCGCAAATTCCTGGACGTGGCCGAGGCGCTGACATGCTTTGCCAAAGGCGGGTTCGGGTCGGCCACGGTTCTGGTCTGCGGCATGTTTGCCGCGATTTCAGGGTCGGATGCTGCCGGGGCGGCTGCGGTGGGTCGCATGACCATCAACCGGCTGGTGGAAAGCGGATATCCGCGCCCCTATGCCTGTGCTCTGGTTGCGGCTGGTGCCTGTACCGGCATCCTGATCCCGCCTTCGATCGCCTATATCATCATCGGCCTCGTGCTGGGTATTTCCGCCTCGACCCTGTTCCTTGCAGCCTTGATCCCGGGTCTGGCCATCCTGGTGTCGATCCTGATCACCAACATCATCATGAACCGCCTTTATGCCTATGAGGGCGGCGGCATGATGACCATGGGGGAATGGCTGGCCAATCTGGGCAAGGCGCTGAAATCGGGCTGGTACGCGTTCATTGTGCCGGGGATCATCTTCTACGGCATCTTCTCAGGTCGCCTGACCCCGACTGAAGCCGGCGCAACGGCCGTTGTCGTCACCATAATCATGGGTTTCATCCTGCGCACCCTGACGCTGGCAGACTTTCCATCGATGCTTGTCAGTTCGGCCAAGGTGAACGGAGTCATCCTGCCGATCATCGCCTTCTCGGCACCTTTGGCCGAAGCACTTGCGATCATGGGTGTTCCGCAGGGGTTCGTGGCCTCGGTCACGTCGCTGACCGATGATCCCTATCTGTTGATCTTGCTGATGATCGGCATCCTGATCGCAGCAGGCTGCGTGATGGAGACAACGCCGAACATCGTGATCCTGGCACCAATCCTGAAACCGCTGGCCGACAATATCGGCATGAACGAGATTCAGTTCTGCATCATGATGATCACCGCGTTGGGTGTGGGCTTTATCACGCCGCCGCTGGGACTTAACCTGTTCGTCGTATCTGGCATTACCGGTGAGTCCATTCTGAAGATTGCCGCCCGGGCCGTTCCTTTCGTACTGACCATGCTTATCGTGGTGATCCTGATCGCCTACGTGCCTGCTGTGTCGACCACCCTGCTTCCTGAAATCTACCAATAGGACCTGCTGAACATGCCTCGTGAATATTTGAAAAAGGCGACTCTAACCGCTCAATCGCATGCCTCTGAGGTGCATGATACGGTCAAGACCATCCTTGCCGACATCGAGGCGGGTGGCGACGACAAAGCACTGGAATATGCCCTCAAGTTCGACAAGTACGAAGGAAATGTCCTGATGACGCAGGACGAGATTGATGCGGCCATCGTGCAGGTGCCGGAAAAACTGAAGGCCGATATACGCTTTGCCCACGACAACGTCCGTCGCTTTGCCGAGACGCAGAAGGCCACCGTGTCGGACGTACAGATGGAGATCGTTCCCGGTTTTGTTGCGGGGCAAAAGGCGATCCCGGTGGATGCAGCAGGATGCTATGTTCCCGGTGGGCGCTACAGCCATATCGCCAGCGCGATCATGACAGTGACAACGGCCAAGGTCGCCGGGTGCCGCCATATCACGGCCTGTTCTCCGCCCCGTCCGGGCGAGGGCGTGGCGCCAGCGATTGTCTATGCCGCGCATATTTGCGGAGCCGACAGCATTCTGGCCATGGGCGGTGTGCAGGGCGTGGCCGCCATGACCTATGGTTTGTTCGGTTTGCCGCGCGCCAATATCCTTGTGGGGCCGGGAAACCAGTTCGTGGCCGAGGCCAAACGCATCCTGTACGGCAAGGTTGGTATCGACATGATTGCGGGTCCGACCGACAGCCTGATCCTTGCCGACAGTTCCGCGGACGCCCACGTGGTGGCAACCGATCTGGTCAGTCAGGCCGAGCACGGGTACAATTCGCCCGTCTGGCTGGTGACGGATGATCGCGACCTTGCGCAGAAAGTCATGGAGCTGGTTCCGGTTTTGATCGATGATCTGCCAGAGCTGAACCGGGAAAACGCCTCGGCCGCGTGGCGCGACTATGCCGAAGTCATTGTCTGTTCCGACCGCGAAGAGATGGCCGCCTGTTCCGATGAATATGCGCCCGAGCACCTTACGGTTCAGGCCGAGGATCTGGATTGGTGGCTGGATCGCTTGACCTGCTATGGTTCGCTGTTCCTGGGTGAGGAAACCACCGTGTCCTACGGGGACAAGGCAACCGGAACGAACCATGTTCTGCCGACTTCGGGTGCGGCCAGTTACACCGGCGGTTTAAGTGTTCACAAATACATGAAGATCGTCACCTGGCAGCGGGCTACACGTGAAGGATCGAAATCGATCGCAGAAGCTACCGCACGGATTTCCCGACTGGAAGGTATGGAAGGTCACGCTCGCGCAGCGGATGTGCGTCTGGCCAAGTATTTCCCGGATGAACAGTTCGATCTGACCGCTGATGGATGACCCGCGCACATTGTTTGACCTGACGGGCCGGGTGGCCTGTATCACCGGCGCCAGTTCGGGGCTGGGGCGGCAGGTGGCGCGGACACTTGCCGCGGCCGGCGCGCGTGTTGTCGGCGTGGCGCGGCGCGGCGACGCTTTGGCGCAGATGCAGGCTGAAATCGGCGAACACGCAGAAGCCGTTGTTGCTGATGTCGCGGATCGAGCCGGAATCGGCGGGCTGGTGCAGGTGATCAATTCCAAGTTCGGCGCACCGGATATTCTGGTGCATGCGGCCGGGGTCAACACGCGTGAGCCCGCCGACGAGGTGACACCTGATGGCTGGGATGCCACGCTTGCCCTGAACCTCAGCGCGCCGTTTTTCCTCAGCCAGGCGATGGTGCCCGAAATGAAGAAAAAGGGGTGGGGGCGCATCGTCAATTTCGCCTCGCTGCAAACGACGCGGGCCTTTCCGGGCGGCATTGCCTATGGGGCCACCAAGGCCGGGATCGCGCAATTGACCCGTGCCATGGCCGAAGCCTGGTCGCCCTTTGGCATTACCGCCAACGCAATCGGTCCGGGGTTCTTTCCGACCGAGCTGACCCAGGCCGTGTTTGACGACCCCCAGCGCGCGGAACGCAACGCCGCTCAAACCTGCATAGGGCGCAATGGGCGGATGCAGGATATCGACGGGCCGATCCTGTTTTTGTGCTCGAACGCGTCCGGCTATGTCACGGGGCAGGTTCTTATGGTTGATGGAGGGTTCACAGCCAAATGAAGGCACTGGTTTACCAAGGAGTGGAACAGATGGTGTTCGGTGATGTGCCGGATGCCGAGGCCGGTCCGTCCGAGCATTTGATCCGGATCGAAGCGGTCGGCATCTGCGGCTCGGACATGCACGCCTATCTGGGCCATGATGCCCGCCGTCCGGCTCCGCTGATCCTGGGGCACGAGGCGGCCGGTGTGATTGTTGACGGGATACGTGCCGGTGATCGTGTCACGATCAATCCGCTGGTAAGCTGCGGGCAATGCGCAGCCTGCCTTGCCGGCCGGGAAAACCTGTGCCCGGATCGCCAGATCATCTCGATGCCTCCGCGCGAAGGGGCGTTTGCTCAATACGTTACAATGCCTGCCAGCAACCTTGTTGAAGTACCTGAGGATGTTTCGTTTGCCAAAGCCGCGCTGGCGGAACCGCTTGCCGTCAGCTGGCATACGGTCCGGTTGGGGATCGAGGCTCTGCATCCTGCAATGGACCGTCGCGCACTGGTGATCGGCGGCGGGGCCATCGGCCTTGCGGCGGCATTGGCCTTGCGGGCAATGGGCGTTGACGATGTGACCATCGCGGAACCAAACCAGCTGCGTCGCAACTACCTGGCGAAAATCGAAAGCTTTGCGCTGGTGGAGTCAGCCAAAGGGACTTACCCGTTGGTCATAGATGCCGTGGGGTACGCTGCGACGCGGTCGGTTGCCTCGGCCAAGGCCGAACCGGGCGGCGTGATCGCGCATGTGGGTTTGGGTGAGGATACCGGTGGTCTGGATATTCGCCGGATGACCTTGCAGGAAATCACATTCATAGGGACTTACACATACACCGCCAAAGACTTTCGCCAGACGGCTCAGGCGATCTTTGACGGGCGGCTGGGGGCTCTGGACTGGATAGAAGAACGCGCTCTGGCCGACGGAGCGCAAGCGTTTTGCGATATCCGGTCTGGCGCCGTGGCCGCACCGAAGATTATCCTGAGACCCTGGGGATAGAACTGACAGAACTGGAGACCTTCATGTACACGAAAATACTGGTCCCGTTAGCTTTGGATCACGGCATATCGCAACACACGCTGGAAATCGCACGGGCCTTGTCAGGAGAGGGCGCAGAAATAATTGCGCTGCATGTCTACGAGATGCCTCAGGGATCGGTCAGCGCCTATCTGGACAAATCGGTTGTCGCCGAAGGGTTCGAACGGGCCCGTTTGCAACTGTTGCAAAAAGTCGAAGGGCTTGAAGGGGTGAGGGCCGAAATCGTCAAAGGCCATACCGCGCGGTCAATCATCGACTATGCCAGCAGCAAGAATGTCGACTGTATCGTGATCGGCTCGCACAAGCCGGACCTGAGCGACTACTTCCTTGGATCGACCGCTTCGCGCGTCGTCCGCCATGCCCCCTGTGCCGTACACGTGCACCGAAGGGCCTGAATTCCTCAATCGCGCGTCTAGCGCCCCAAACAGGACCAAAAGCTGGATCATGAACATAGACAAAAAGATCACCGACGATCTGCTGGCCAACGATATCTCGTTTGTCACCACTGTCCCGTGCAAGCAATTGGCAGGTGTCATCGCGGAAATCGACGAGCGCGAAGGCATCTATCACATCCCGTCCAACAAGGAAGACGAAGGGATGGGCCTGTGTGCAGGCGCGTGGATGGGCGGCAAGCGGCCCGCGATCATCATGCAGAACACAGCCATTGGCGTGACGATCAATACGCTGGCGACGCTGATCCAGTATTACCGGATGCCGCTGCCGATGCTAATATCGTACCGGGGGGAACTGCGCGAACCGATTGCCTGCCAGGTTGAAATGGCGGTTCACACCAAGGCGCTGCTGGCTCAGCTGAACATCCCCACCTACCACTTCCACCATCAGGCCGATGTCGAAGAGCTCGACGCGATCCTGAAATATACCTTCATGTGCAACAAGCCGGTCGCCATCCTGACCGACGCCAATTTCTGGGGAGGCTATGGCGACCAATGATCCGTTCTGAAATCCTGAAGGAAATCGCCCCGATCCTGCGTGATCAACTGGTTGTCTGCAACATCGGCATCCCCAGCCAGGAACTGCATGCCATCGACGACCAGCCAACCAACTTCTACATGCTTGGCACCATGGGGCTTGCGTCCTCGATCGGTCTGGGGTTGGCGCTGTCACAGCCGAAGCCGGTGATCGTCATCGACGGCGACGGCTCGATCCTGACCAATCTTGGCACCCTGCCAACGATCGCCAACAACGTGGCGGACAATTACATCCTGCTGATCGTGGACAATGGCTCGTACGGCTCGACCGGCGATCAGCCGACCTATGCGGGGCAGAAAACCTCGCTTGCGAAAATGGCCGAGGCCGCCGGGTGTGAGCGCGTGATCGAATGTGCCGCCGAAGACACCGGGCGCGTACTGCAAGAGGCGCTGGATGCCAAACAGATGACCATCATAGTCAGCAAATGCGAAAGCGGCAATGCCAAGATGCCGCCGATCACGATGGATCCGGTGGTCATCCGCGACCGCTTCATGAAGGCCGTTCAGGCCTGATGGGCGCAAGCGCCATCCACAGCGCCGAGGACGCCCGCCGCCTGGCGCGGCGGCGTCTTCCGTGGATGGTGTTCGACTATATTGATGGTGCAGCCGGGGCCGAGATGGGTGCCGGTCGCAATCGGTCCGCTTTGGATGCAATGACTTTGCGCCCGCGTATCCTGCGCGACGTCAGTGAAAGATCTCTGGCAAGTTCGCTGTTCGACCGGCCCGCGAAACGCCCGTTTGGTATCGCGCCGATGGGTATGTGCAATTTGTCTGCACCGGGGGCCGACTTGATGCTGGCCCGCATCGCGGCACGCCACGAGGTGCCGCTTGGGGTTTCGACTGTGGCCTCGACCGCGATGGAGGATCTGATCGTCGAAGCGGAAGGCCATGCCTGGTTCCAGCTGTATTTCAGCGGCGATGGCAGCGGCACGTTCAAGCTGGTCGATCGCGCCAAGGCAGCGGGGTACGAGACACTGGTGCTGACCGTGGATGTGCCCGAGGTTGGCCGACGCCCGCGCGAGTTGCGTCATGGGTTCAAGATGCCTTTCAAAATGGGGCCAAAGCAGGTGATGGATTTTGCCCTGCACCCCCGGTGGTCCTTGCCGGTCCTGCTGAAAGGCAAGCCGGAAATGGCGAATTTCCGGATGGATGGCTACGACTTCGACCGCACCGAAAGCCGCGCCAAGGCCACGTGGGAGACATTGGCCCGTCTGCGCGACCAGTGGACCGGAAAACTGGTGGTCAAAGGCGTATTGGATGCAGACGACGCGCAAAGGCTCAAGTCAGCGGGCGTGGACGCCATTCAGGTCTCAAGCCATGGTGCGCGCCAGTTGGAAAGTGCGCCCGCGCCAATCACGGTTCTGCCCGAGATACGCAAGGCCGTCGGTCCGGATTTTCCGCTTTTCTACGACAGCGGGCTGCGTTCTGGTGAAGACGTCCTCAAGGCACTTGCGAACGGGGCGGACTTTGCCTTTTTCGGCCGTATCCTTCAGTTTGCAATTGCGGCCGAAGGCGAAAAGGGTCTGGCGCAGCTATGGTCGGTACTCAGCGAAGAAATCAGCATCGCCATGGCCCAGCTGGGCGTCACGTCGCTGGACGAGGTCCGACGCAACGCCTGATGTGGGTGACGGCAATGACCCGAGGTTTCCCACGGGGCATTGAACTGTCGGTTTAACCGCGGCGCCTGCGACGCCGCCCGCCGCCTGCTTCGGTTTCGCCGCCGGTGTTGAAGCTTGGGTTGGGCAGTGTGACAACCTGGGCCAGTTCCGGAAACGGATCCGTCTTGTGCGGGATCGCATTGGCGGCCACGAAATGATCCTGAAACTTCGGCTCAATGGCGGTTTCGATCTTGGTGATCTCGCGCACGACGCGCTCGATCTCGGCGCGCGATCCGATGTTACACAGCGCGATACGTGCGCCGGTGCCTGCGGCGTTGCCCGCGCTCGAGACTTTTTCCAGCGGCGCATCGGGAATCATTCCCAGTACCATGGCGTGTTTGGTCGAGATATGCGCGCCGAACGCACCGGCCAGAACCACGCGATCCACCTTTTCGACCTTCATTTCGTCCATCAGCAGGCGTGCACCTGCGTACAATGCGGATTTCGCAAGCTGGATGGCACGGATGTCACCCTGCGTGACCGTGATGCGGGGGCCGCCTTCGGCGCTGGCATCGTGGATCAGATAGGCGTGTGTGCGACCTTCGGGCACGCAGCGGGCAGTGCCGGTCTGTTCCGCCGATCCGATCAGGCCGCCTTCGTCCAGCAGGCCTGCGATACGCATCTCGGCCACTGCTTCGATGATACCGGATCCGCAGATGCCTGTGATCCCGGTCGTGGCGATCTCCTGATCAAAGCCGTCTTCGTCGGACCATTTATCGGACCCGATGACGCGGAACCGGGGTTCCTTGGTGACAGGGTCGATCTCAATTCTCTCGATCGCCCCGGGTGCGGCGCGCTGGCCGGAACTGATCTGAGCACCTTCAAAGGCAGGCCCGGTGGGCGAGGAGCAGGCGAGCACGCGGCTGGTATTGCCAAGCAGGATTTCGGCGTTGGTGCCCACGTCGACGATCAGAACCAGATCCTGCGACTTTCCGGGTTCTTCAGACAGGGCCACCGCCGCGCAGTCCGCGCCCACATGGCCTGCGATACAGGGCAGGATATAGACCTGCGCGCGTGGGTTCATGGTTGTCAGATCCATGTCGCGGGCGGGCAGGGGCATGCTTTCCGACGTTGCCAACGCAAACGGGGCCTGACCCAGTTCCACCGGGTCCAGCCCCAGCAGCAAGTGATGCATGACCGGGTTGCAGACGAACACAGTTTCAACGATCAGAGAGGCATCGATGCCTGCCTCTTCGGCAATCGACGTGGCCAGGTCATTGATTGCCTCGCGCACTGCCTTGGTCATCTCCTGATCGCCGCCGGGGTTCATCATGGAATACGAAACGCGGCTCATCAGGTCTTCGCCGAACCGGATCTGGGGATTCATGAGGCCGGAGGATGCCTTGACCTCGCCGGTTTCCAGATCGGTCAGATGCGCGGCGATGGTGGTCGATCCGAGGTCGATGGCCAGACCATACAGCCCGCCTTCATGCAGGCCGGGCCAGATTTCGACGATACGCGCCACGCTGTCCTTGTGACCTTTGTGGACCGCCACGGTGACTTCCCATTTACCCTTGCGCAGAACCGGTTGAAGTTTGGACATCAGCGTCAGGTCCGCCGTGACGGCTTCGATGTCCCACTGTTCGCGCAACGCGCGCTCGAGCCGTTCCAGATCGCCGGTGGGCGAATGCATGTCGGGTTCTTCCACCACAACGAAGTAAAGGCGCGTGGCCGGATCCATCGTGATGGCACGCGCGGCTGCCGCCTTGCGCACGACCTGCCGGTGCACCTGGCTTTCCGGCGGTACGTCGATCACCACGTCGCCCTGAACCGAGGCCTGACAGCCCAGACGGCGGCCCGGTTTCAGACCACGTTTGTCCTCATAACGCTGTTCGACGGCGTTCCATTCGCTCAACGCATCTTCTGACACCGTGACGCCGTGCTTGGGAAATTCGCCATAGCTGGGTGTGATCTGGCACTTTGAACAGATGCCGCGGCCCCCGCAGACCGAATCCAGATCCACCCCCAATTGACGGGCTGCCGTCAGAATTGGGGTGCCGACGGGGAAGTGCCCGCGTTTGCCGGAAGGGGTAAAGACGACAAGAGGGTCGGTGGTCATCAGTGACATACCTTTTCATATTCGCGCGTATGCCGGGCAAGATATGGGTTTGCGCGAAAAGGGAAAGACCATCTGCGGCACGATCTGCACAACGAGCGTCGTTTTCTTCCACTGCAACGACAACCAGAGCCAAAGAGTTGCCCCCAAGGGCTTTTCCTTTGGTTCAATCCATGTAATAGGGTCACCGCCAAACGGGCTTTTGCATGGGGTATTCAGATGCAGATTCGTGAGGCACTTACCTTTGACGACGTTCTCCTGGTTCCGGGCGCATCTTCCGTGCTGCCGGCAACCGCGGATACGACCACGCGTGTGACGCGCGAAATCACCATGAACATCCCATTGCTGAGTTCGGCCATGGACACCGTGACCGAGGCGCGCATGGCCATTGCCATGGCTCAGGCGGGCGGCATCGGTGTGGTACACAAGAACCTGTCGGTGGAAGAACAGGCCCGCGAAGTCCGCCGGGTCAAGCGGTTTGAATCCGGTATTGTCTATAACCCGGTGACATTGCGGGTGGATCAGACATTGGCGGACGCCAACGCGCTGGTACAGCGCTACAACTTCACCGGTTTTCCGGTCGTCGACGAGCAGGGCCGCGTGGTGGGTATTCTGACCAACCGCGACATGCGCTTTGCGAACTCGGACGATACGCCGGTACACGCGATGATGACTTCGGAAAACCTGGCGATGCTACAGGAACCGGCCGATCTGGAAGAAGCCAAAAGCCTGATGCGGGCGCGCCGTATCGAAAAGCTGCTGGTCGTGGATGGTGGCGGCAAGCTGACCGGTCTACTGACGCTTAAGGATACAGAGCAGGCCGTTTTGAACCCAACCGCCTGCAAGGACCGCCTGGGTCGCCTGCGGGTCGCTGCGGCGACGTCAGTCGGGGATGCCGGGTTCGAACGATCCGAGCAATTGGTGGATTCGGGTGTCGACATCATCGTCGTCGATACGGCGCATGGTCATTCTCAGGGCGTGCTGGACGCTGTAAAGCGGGTCAAGACCCTGTCGAACGAGGTTCAGATCATTGCCGGGAACGTTGCAACAGGAGAAGCGACCAAAGCCCTGATCGATGCTGGTGCCGACGCGATCAAGGTGGGCATCGGCCCGGGATCGATCTGTACCACACGGATGGTGGCGGGGGTTGGCGTCCCGCAGTTGACCGCGATCAGCGATTGTGCGGCGGCAGCGGGCGACGTTCCGGTCATCGCGGATGGTGGCATCAAGTTCTCGGGTGACTTTGCAAAGGCGATCGCGGCCGGGGCGTCCTGCGCCATGGTCGGGTCGATGATTGCGGGCACCGACGAAAGCCCGGGCGAGGTGATCCTGTATCAGGGCCGTTCGTTCAAATCCTATCGCGGGATGGGCAGCCTGGGTGCAATGGCGCGCGGTTCAGCCGACCGCTATTTCCAGAAAGATGCAGCCAATGACAAACTGGTGCCCGAAGGCATCGAAGGGCAGGTGCCCTACAAAGGCTCGGCCAGTGCCGTGATCCACCAGCTGGTAGGCGGCTTGCGTGCGGCGATGGGGTATACCGGCTGCGCCACTATCGAAGAGATGCGCAAGAACTGCAATTTCGTGAAAATTACGGGCGCTGGTCTGAAAGAAAGCCACGTCCACGATGTTCAGATCACCCGCGAAAGCCCGAACTACCGGGTCATGTAAGCCATCCAGCAAGACACATGGCACCCGCATACGGGTGCCTATTTGCCACTTGGATCGACCAGCCGGGCCCATTTCCGCCGAGGTATTCCACAATGACACCCGCCGCCCGTGTTCAGGCCTCGATCGAAATTCTGGATGATATTCTGGCTGGCGCGCCGGTCGAAAAAGCACTCACCGGCTGGGCTCGGCGCAGTCGCTTCGCCGGATCGAAGGATCGGGCAGCCATTCGCGATCACGTATTCGACGCGCTGCGACGCAAGCGCTCGTACGCTGCGTTGGGGGGGTCCGACACCGGGCGCGGTTTGATGATCGGTGCGACCCGTGCGTCAGGCGGGGATCTGGCCGAGTTGTTCACCGGCAACCGTCACGCTCCGATGCCGGTTCAGGAAACGGAAACGGCGCGGGATTTCGCGTCCGAGGCCGAGAGATATGACATTCCGGAGTGGCTGTGGCCTCGGTTCGTTGACTCTCTGAAGGATGCCATGGTTCCTTGCGCGATGTCTTTGCAGAACCGGGCACCCGTTCATCTGCGGGTCAACTTGGGAAAAACCGATCTGGGCGAGGCCATCGACGCCTTGAAGTCCGAGGGTATTCTCGCCCATCCGGTTCAGGTATGCCAAACCGCCCTTGAAGTGACAGAGGGGGCCCGGCGCATTGCCCAAAGCCAGGCCTATGCCCGGGGCCTGGTCGAACTTCAGGACGCTGCAAGCCAGGCGGTTGTGGCCGCGCTGGATCTGCGGCCGGGAATGCGCGTTCTGGATTATTGCGCGGGTGGTGGCGGCAAGGCGCTGGCGCTTGCAGCGCACGAGGGCGTCGAAGTGTACGCCCATGATGTGAATTCCGGCCGCATGAAAGATATTCCGACGCGGGCAGAACGAGCAGGCGCAAAGATAACCATCCTCAACACCGATGACCTTTCAGGTGTCGATCCGTTTGATGTTGTTTTGGTTGATGCGCCGTGCTCTGGCAGCGGATCTTGGCGAAGGGCGCCGGCCGGGAAATGGGCCTTGACCGAGGATCGCTTGCGGGACCTCACCACCATTCAGGCCCGTATTTTATCCGACATTGCGCCTTTGGTGCATCCGGGCGGCCTGTTGGCTTACGCAACCTGTTCGGTTCTGAACGATGAAAACGGCGCGATCATAGACGATTTTCTGGATCACTTTTCCCAGTGGCGGGAAACCTTCCGGAAAACGTGGCACGTTACACACGAATCTGACGGGTTCTTTACGTCGCACTTGACGCGCTGAGCTTTTGGCAAATAACAACCTTGGGTAGATTGCTGATTTCCGAACGCCGTTAAGCGGGAATTAACCAATTTTGGCCGTTATAGCCGATAACTTTGCGCCCGAGCCGTTTTATGTCTGACACAGTAGAATTTTTCAGCGACCCATCTCTTGTCCACACGCCCTCGGCATCTCGTCTATGGTCGTTGGTGGCGGTGGCATTACTGATCAGCATTGCCCCCATGGTCGGGTTGTTGCCACCGGATTGGACCATGGGCATGATGGTCGCGGGAACTTCGCTTTTGATTGTGGCACTATGCGTCGTGATCAAAGGCCAGGTCGACGTCAGACATGCGCAACAAACCACTGCCGTCATGGCCGCGTTTGCAGAACAGGACGAGTCACCTTTCCTGATCGCAAATGCCTATGGCGACATTCTGGCATCCAACGCACCAGCGCGGGAACAATTCGGCGCGGCGAAAGGAGCCAGCCTTGAAAACTGCCTCGGTTCGACGTTCTCGACGCCTCAGGTGATTTTGTTGAGGTTGCAATCTCAGGCCCGATCATTCGGTCGGGCCCGCGAAGACTGCGTGATCAGGGGAAACACAAGCAGTGTAACCGTGTTTCAATTGGCTCCCGACATTTTTTGCTGGCGGTTTCAACAGTCAGAACAGGAAAGCTGGCAGTCTCTCAACCTGCCGGTCCTGACCATCGGATGCGCGGATGATGTGGTGTGCCCGAATCCGGCGGCAAAAAAGTTGCTTGGGCTGCGTCCCGGTCGGATTCGCGACGTCTTCGGTGATGCTGCCCCCCGGGTCGGAGCCTCAAACATTATCAAGTCACAGGACGGAATGATACCGGTCGCTGTGACGGAGCTTTCCCGATCCAGCAAGGAACGAAGCCTTGGTTTGGTGCCGCTCATTGAAACTCCGGCGCCCGGGGCCAGCACGTCTTTTGCAGATCTTCCGGTTCCGGTTCTCAGCCTGTCTCCGGCGGGGGCCATTCTGAATGCCAACAGGCTGGCGAATAAGTTGCTTGGAAATGAAAGCCTGGAAGGCACGAACATAGCCGACATCATGCGGGGTATGGGGCACCCCATTCTGGATTGGCTGGCGCGGACGGCCGCGCAAGAAGATGCGCAACGATCCGAGTTTCTTCAGTTGACCCGAAAAGACAAGGAAGTCTTCGTACAGGTCACGCTGAGCCGTGTCGTTGTCGATGGCAAGATCTGTCTGATCGCGGTTCTGAATGATGCGACCGAGTTGAAGACTCTGGAGGCTCAATTCGTCCAAGGGCAGAAAATGCAAGCTGTGGGTCAATTGGCCGGCGGGGTCGCACATGATTTCAACAACCTGCTGACGGCCATTTCCGGGCATTGCGACCTGCTGTTGTTGCGTCACGATCAGAATGACCCGGATTATGGGGATCTGGTTCAGATCAATCAGAACGCCAACCGGGCCGCTGCGCTGGTCAGCCAGCTTCTGGCATTCTCGCGCAAACAGACTCTCAGGCCCGAAGTTCTGGATTTGCGCGACACGATCTCGGATCTCATTCACTTGTTGAACCGGTTGGTGGGCGAGAAAGTTCTGCTGACCCTCAGCCATGATCCGGTGTTAAAGCCGGTTCGGGCGGACAAACGGCAGTTGGAACAGGTGTTGATGAACCTTGTCGTAAACGCGCGCGATGCCATGCCAGACGGGGGCGAGATCCGTATCGAGACCGAGGTATTGAACCTGTCGCAACCGCTCAGCAGGGACAGGGCGACCGTCCAGCCCGGCGAATACGTTACGGTCAGGGTCATGGACAGCGGTGTGGGAATACCCGCCGACAAACTGCAAAAGGTTTTCGAGCCGTTCTATACGACAAAGCGTACGGGTGAGGGCACAGGGCTTGGGCTTTCAACAGCGTATGGCATCGTCAAGCAGACGGGCGGTTTCATCTTTGTCGACAGCACGGTGGGTCGAGGCACCGAGTTCACCGTTTTTCTACCGGTTTGCGCCACGGTGGCAGAGGCTGAACACGACATTCCGGCCCAGCCCGAAACCCAAAGCGCCCGGCAAGGAGAGGGCGTCGTGCTTTTGGTTGAAGACGAAGCGCCGGTCCGCGCCTTCGCAACCCGGGCCCTGCGTCTCAAGGGCTATACCGTGCTGGAGGCGGATTCGGCCGAGGAAGCTCTGCGGCTTCTGGAGGATCCATCTTTGAACGTCGACGTATTCGTAACGGATGTGGTCATGCCCGGCATGGATGGTCCGACCTGGGTGCGTAAAGCTCGGGAATCACGCCCGGATGCCCGCGTGGTCTTCGTATCCGGTTACACGGAAGGTGCCTTTGGCGATTCAGAACCCGAGATCGCCAATTCGACCTTCCTGCCCAAGCCGTTTTCCCTCACCCAGTTGACCGAGGCGGTTTTCCAACAGCTGAACTGAGCACCCTACAAGGCTGCATCGTGGAGCGCGAATTCCTCTACGTGTCTTTTGCGAAATTTCTGCCGTGTTTCGGGCGTCAGCGTCAGATCACCCGGTGGTGATACATTCTCTCGTGGCAGGTCGATCTGCATATTCAGTCGCGCTTGCAGGAAGTCGAGAATTTTGTCCTGGTTTTCGTATTTGAAAATATGCGTGGCGCCGCGACCATTGCTGCGGGTGCGGAAAAACTGGCTTTGGCTACCAACATCGGCAAAATCCGGACGGGGGTTTGTCATATAGGCCTGCACAAACGTGTCGAAACTCATGTCTCGGGTCGAATGGACGTGACCGATCAGGTCGGCGCGGCTGCGAAATCGATACCAGCTGCCCAGCCAGTCAACGGGTTCGCGAACAACTGCCAGGATCTCCATCTCGGTATCGTACATTTTCCGAAAAATGTTCTGGAAGAACCGATCATACCTGCGCACCGGAGCATGTTTGAGCTCGGGAGGATGAGTGACGACGATATCAGCGCGACCCCGCAACGCCGTGTGATAAGCCGTGCTGCCGGTTTTCGGAACGGCAAGGAAGGCAAGGCGTTCCTCATAGAAAACAAGCATTTAATTGCTCCAATTGTCATCCGGCTATGCGCGCAGATTGTCGTAAAGGACTTCTTAATACAATTGCTGAAGACTAAATCCCGTAAGTTTTTATTGAAATGTTCTTCTTTTGGTCCCATAAGGAACAAGAGGCGAACAAAGCAGCGATTGCCGCCCGATCAAGGGTGTGACAAAAGGGAAGGCGACAGGACAATGGCGGATCTTCTGACAATGAGCGACAAGAAAAACGCAGATAAGCAAAAGGCGCTCGACAGCGCGCTGGCCCAGATCGAACGGCAGTTCGGCAAAGGCTCTATCATGAAGCTGGGCGAAGGCGCCAAACAGGACATCGACGCAAGTTCGACAGGCTCGCTCGGGCTGGATATTGCGTTGGGAATTGGTGGTCTGCCGATGGGGCGGATTGTTGAGATTTATGGCCCCGAAAGCTCGGGGAAGACGACGCTGACGCTGCATTGCATTGCAGAACAGCAGAAACGCGGCGGCGTCTGCGCCTTTGTCGACGCCGAGCACGCTCTGGACCCGCAATATGCGCGAAAGCTGGGTGTTGATCTGGATGAACTTCTGATCTCGCAGCCCGATACCGGAGAGCAGGCGCTGGAGATCACCGATACGCTGGTGCGCTCGGGCGCGGTCAACATGGTCGTGGTCGATTCGGTTGCGGCGCTGACGCCGAAATCCGAACTGGAAGGCGATATGGGTGACAGCAATGTTGGCGTTCAGGCCCGTCTGATGAGCCAGGCGATGCGGAAACTGACGGGTTCAATCAGCCGTTCGAACTGTATGGTGATCTTCATCAACCAGATCAGGATGAAAATCGGCGTGATGTTCGGCAGTCCCGAAACCACCACCGGCGGGAATGCACTGAAATTCTACAGCTCGGTCCGTCTGGATATCCGCCGCATCGGTGCGATCAAGGACCGGGACGAAGTTGTCGGCAACCAGACGCGCGTCAAGGTCGTCAAGAACAAGGTTGCACCCCCCTTCAAGCAGGTGGAATTCGACATCATGTATGGTGAAGGCATCAGCAAGATGGGCGAACTGCTGGATCTGGGTGTCAAAGCCGGTGTGGTCGAAAAGTCAGGGTCATGGTTCAGCTACGGCGACGAACGGATCGGGCAGGGGCGTGAGAATGCCAAACAGTATCTGCGCGACAACAGCCGCATTGCCTTTGAGATCGAAGACAAGATTCGGGCGGCTCACGGGCTGGAGTTCGACATGCCTCCGGGCGCAGCCGAGGATGATGACATCCTTGAAGCCTGACGGTCGCTGACGGGGTGCGATACGTTTCCGGTCCGAGGTGTTGTGTTGAAAATACTATGAACAAGGCGGTCCCCCGGGTCGCCTTGTTTCGTTCGGACACGCCTCTGCTGTGGACACTCGTTTGACAGGGGGATAAACCTGCGGGGACCAAGTTTTTTGTGCGCCGAGAGAGCCCTATGCCAACCCTGAACGACATCCGATCGACCTTTCTGAATTACTTTGAAAAACAGGGGCATGAGGTCGTGGCGTCCAGCCCGCTGGTGCCGCGCAACGACCCGACGCTGATGTTCGTCAATTCGGGCATGGTGCAGTTCAAGAACCTGTTCACAGGATTGGAAACACGTGACTACAAGCGCGCCACCACGGCGCAGAAATGTGTGCGTGCCGGCGGCAAGCACAACGATCTCGACAATGTGGGTTACACAGCGCGCCACCATACATTCTTCGAGATGTTGGGGAACTTCTCGTTTGGTGATTACTTCAAACACGAAGCTATCCCATTCGCGTGGGAGCTGATCACCAGGGAATTTGGGATCGACAAGAACCGCCTGCTGACAACGGTCTATCATACTGATGACGAGGCGTTTGAAATCTGGAAAAAGGTCGGTGTTCCCGAAGACCGGATCATCCGCATCGCCACCAGCGACAATTTCTGGCAGATGGGCCCGACCGGCCCCTGCGGCCCGTGTACCGAGATCTTTTATGACCACGGAGACCACATCTGGGGCGGTCCTCCGGGCTCTGCCGAGGAAGACGGCGATCGGTTCATTGAGATCTGGAACGTGGTCTTCATGCAAAACGAGCAGTTCGAAGACGGCTCGATGGTCGAGCTCGACATGCAGTCGATCGATACGGGCATGGGTCTCGAGCGGATCGGTGCATTGTTGCAGGGCAGCCATGACAATTATGATACCGATCTGTTCAAGGCACTGATCGAGGCATCAGCCGATGCAACTGGCGTGGATCCTTACGGGGATCAGAACGTGCACCACCGCGTGATCGCGGACCACCTGCGTTCGACTTCGTTCCTGATTGCTGATGGCGTGATGCCCAGCAATGATGGCCGCGGCTATGTTCTTCGCCGCATCATGCGTCGTGCCATGCGTCATGCGCATCTGTTGGGCGCCAAGGATCCGGTCATGCACCGTCTTGTCCCGTCCCTCGTTCAACAGATGGGCGGTCACTATGCCGAGTTGACCCAGGCACAGCCATTGATCGAAGAGACCTTGTTGCTTGAAGAAACGCGTTTCAAGCAGACGCTGGACCGGGGGTTGAGGCTGCTGGACGATGAGGTGTCCGGCCTTTCCGAGGGGGCGCCTTTGTCTGGTGAGGCGGCATTCAAACTGTATGACACCTACGGTTTCCCACTGGACCTGACACAGGATGCGCTGCGCGAAAAAGGCCGGACAGTTGACACCGAAGGCTTTGAAACGGCGATGGCCGAACAAAAGGCCAAGGCGCGAGCTGCCTGGGCCGGGTCAGGTGAAGCCGCGGATCAGGCGGTATGGTTCGATGTTCTGGACAGCGCCGGGGCGACCGACTTCCTTGGCTATGACACCGAGAAAGCCGAAGCTCAGGTTGTGGCACTGGTTGTTGACGGTGCTTTGGTTGACAAGATCGAAGCGGGCCACAGCGGCTGGGTCGTGGTGAACCAGACGCCGTTCTATGGCGAGGCTGGTGGCCAGGTGGGCGATACTGGCGAGATGCGGCGCCTTGAAGATCGCGATCACCTCAGCCGAGTGGAAGACACCAGAAAATTCGCTGATGGGAAGGTCTATGCGCATAAGGTGACGGTCGTCAGCGGTGCCGTTTCAAAAGGCGATGCTGTCGAGCTGGAAGTCGATCATGCGCGCCGGACCGCAATCCGGGCCAACCACTCGGCCACGCACTTGCTGCATGAAGCACTGCGGGAAACGCTGGGCGACCATGTGGCGCAACGCGGCTCGCTGAATGCGGCGGATCGTCTGCGGTTCGACTTCAGCCATTCCAAAGCGCTGAGCCTGGAGGAAATCCGGAAGATCGAGCGTGAGGTGAACGATTTCATCCGCCAGAACTCGGCTGTCGAGACACGGGTCATGACACCGGATGACGCGCGCAAACTGGGCGCGCAGGCACTGTTCGGCGAGAAATACGGTGACGAGGTGCGTGTTGTTTCGATGGGCAAGGCACCTACGGGCAAGGGCCATGATGGCGAAACCTGGTCGATCGAACTGTGTGGCGGTACTCATGTGCGTCAGACGGGTGATATCGGCACCTTTGTCATCCTGGGTGACGGCGCAAGCAGTGCCGGAGTGCGCCGCATCGAAGCACTGACCGGGGATGAAGCGTTCCGTTACCTTTCGGCACAGGATCATCGTCTTGCGCAGGTGGCTTCGGAACTGAAGGCGCAGCCGGATGATGTGGTGGCCCGCGTGAAAAGCCTGCTGGAGGAACGCAAGTCATTGCAGAACGAAGTGGCTCAACTGCGTCGAGATCTGGCGATGGCCGGCGGGAGCGGGCAGGGCGGCGGTGCCGAAGCGCGTGATGTGAACGGTGTGAAGTTCATAGCGCAGGCCCTCAGCGGGGTGTCCGGCAAGGATCTTCCGGCATTGATCGACGAACACAAGGCGCGTCTTGGGTCGGGGGCGGTTTTGCTCATCGCGGATACCGGCGGCAAGGCCGCGGTTGCGGCTGGCGTCACCGAAGACCTGACAGGAACCGTTTCGGCGGTCGATCTGGTCAAGGCCGCAGTAGTGGAATTGGGCGGCAAGGGCGGCGGCGGCCGCCCGGACATGGCCCAGGGCGGTGGACGGGATGCGTCGAATGCGGATTCGGCGATCAAGGCTGCAGAACAGGTTTTGGGAGGGTAAGATGGCTGCACTTTGGATTGCACACGTGACGGTGACCGATGCCGAGGCGTATGGAAAATATGCCGAATTGGCCGGGCCAGCCATTGCCAAGCACGGGGGCACTTTCATCGCCCGTGCGGCGCGTTACGTTCAGTTGGAAGGCAAGGAACGGCCACGCAACGTTGTTGCCCGTTTCCCGTCGCTAGAAGCAGCCGTCGAATGCTACAACTCGGATGACTATCAAGAAGCATTGAGTCATGCGCGCGACGCCAGCGAACGTGAATTGGTTGTGGTTGAAATCACGGAGTGAACGACTGCGTTCACGACGTGTAGCGCGGTTTGCCCGGTAAAGGGGCAGCCAATAGGCAATCATTGGCTTATACCACCACTCGGCCAAGGGAACTCAGCCCGTCAACAGGGGGCTGAGTTTATTTTTTCATTATTTCAATCTCTTATCAGGCCACGCTGTCGCGTATTTGCGCGATCGGCACCCGAATTGTGGCCGCGCCACCCAAATTCTTGCGCAAAAAGGTCAGATTGACGGACGAATTTCCGCCCTTTTTCCCCTTCAACTTTTTAGGTGATTGCCTGGGCGGGGTTGTTCGCGGATAGTTTCACGAATCGGAATGCGACCCTGTTTGACGTGCAATCGTGCGAAGAACATCGGATTGGGGTACAGGCATGAAACACTTCACAAATCTGGCCAAGCGGTTTGGTGCAAGACTTCTGCCGGTTTCAGTACGGGCCTTCAGCATCTGTTTTTTGGGCGTCTGCACCCTAGCCGTGGCCCCCGTCGCACATGCGTCCGGTAACGGATTTATCCCAAGTGTCGCGGCCTCTCCGCCACCGTCAGGGGCGGCCAATCTGTGCGCTGAGTACAAATGGGCCTGTGCCAAAAAACGCTCCGTATCCCTGTCCAGCCAGCAAGAACTGAAGGTTGTCGAACAGGTAAATCGGCGCGTGAACAGATCGACGCGAGAAGTCACCGATCAATCCCAGTACAAGATGACCGAGCGTTGGGCGCTTCCGACAGCCAGGGGTGGCGATTGCGAAGACTTCGCGCTGTTGAAGAAAAGGGATTTGATCCATGCCGGCGTCGATCCAAGTAAACTGTTGATCGCTACGGTTCTGGACACGCGTCGGGTGCCTCATGCGGTGCTGGTGTATCGCTCTTCCAAGGGTGATTTGGTTTTGGACAACCTCACAAACCGTATCAAACCCTGGACGGCAACGCGGTACCTGTTTCTTCGCATGCAAGACCCGAATCGGCCCGGACGTTGGGTTGGTGTGTACGGCCATAGCTGACGAAACCTGGAGATCTTTTTGAGAAACTGAATACCGGTGCAATCGTATCTTGCACCGGTAGTATTGCTTCCCAATTAGAACGTTTCGCCGCCGCCTTCGTTTTCGCCGCCGCCTTCGTTTTCGCCGCCACCTTCGTTTTCGCCGCCACCTTCGTTTTCGCCGCCGCCTTCGTTTTCGCCGCCGCCTTCGTTTTCGCCGCCACCTTCGTTTTCGCCGCCACCTTCGTTTTCACCGCCAGTGCCGCCACCTTCACCGCCAGTGCCACCACCACCGTCTCCAGCGCCAGTGGTGCCAGCTCCACCGCCTGAACCGCCGCCGCCACCGAAAGCCGGGCTGCTGTCGACAGTCTCATCAGACGGCCCATCTCCGGACCGCTGATCACTTGCGCCGATCGATGCCGTTGGAAAATCAGAAAGCAAGTCTGCAAGTGGTGTGCATTCAGCTCCGACACGCGCCAGAATTTGATCGAAATCGTGCCGGCGCTGAATGTATCGGATCATGCCCGATGTTACAGCGTCGCACTCACATAATACCTGTGCGGATGCTGCGGATTGTCTGGCTGTTTGAACGGTACATGTACCTGCTGCGAAAGCTTCGCCCGCGGGCGAAAACAAAAACGTCGTAGCAACAAAAAACAGCGGGATATTGCGGGACCGGATACCCATTTGGAACTCCTCGAAACTCGATACTTTACTACGTGTTCATATGAACCATCGGAGCGAAGGGGTTTATGAACGACGTCACACAACTGGCACATTTTCACCTTAAACGGGTCTCAATCACAATATGTGGATCGAGGGAGCAGGGGAAAATTAATGCAACCTAAAGAAGAAACATCCCTGTTTTCAGAAGAAAACCGGGCGTATTGCCCGGTTGTCCGGTTTTCATCTTTTGTCCGTTTGGACGCAAAATTGCCACACTTGGGCAATTGTTTCCGATTGCGGCAGCGGTCTGCCAGGTAAATCAGGCCGACTTGGCCATCCGCTTGCGCTCGTGCGGGTCAAGAAAACGCTTGCGCAAGCGCACCGCGTTCGGGGTGACTTCGACCAGTTCATCGTCGTCAATATAGGCAATTGCCTCTTCTAGCGAGAACTGAACATGTGGCGTCAGACGAACTGCGTCGTCCGAGCCACTGGCGCGTACGTTTGTCAGTTTCTTGCCCTTCAGCGGGTTCACTTCCAGATCATTGTCACGAGAATGCTCGCCAATCACCATACCTTGATAGACATCCGTTTGAGGACCAACAAACATCCGGCCACGCTCCTCGAGGTTCCACAGAGCATAAGCGACGGCCTGACCGTTCTCCATCGAGATCAGAACCCCAGCCCGGCGGCCCGGGATCGGGCCTTTGTGCGGCGCCCAGTCATGGAACACGCGGTTCAGAACGCCTGTGCCGCGGGTATCGGTCAGGAATTCGCCGTGATAACCGATCAGGCCACGGGACGGTACATGCGCGATGATGCGGGTCTTGCCTGCACCTGCCGGGCGCATCTCGACCAACTCACCTTTGCGGGCCCCAGTGATCTTTTCGATCACGGCGCCCGAGTATTCATCGTCTACGTCAATGGTGACTTCCTCGATCGGTTCCAGCCGCTGGCCGCTTTCCTCGCGGAACAGAACCTGCGGGCGCGAGATGCTGAGCTCGAACCCTTCGCGACGCATGTTCTCGATCAAAACGCCCATCTGCAATTCGCCACGGCCGGCGACCTCGAAAGCCTCGCCGCCGGGTGTGTCGGTGACGCGAATCGCGACATTCGATTCGGCTTCTTTCATCAGACGATCACGGATGACGCGTGACTGAACTTTCTTGCCGTCACGACCGGCCAACGGTGAATCGTTGATACCGAAAGTTACGGTGATCGTCGGCGGGTCGATGGGCTGTGCAGGCAGGGCTTCTTCGACCTGCGGAGCAACCAGAGAATCCGCCACGGTGGCTTTGCTCATGCCGGCGATGGTGACGATGTCACCGGCTTCGGCCACATCGATAGGTTGCTGAGCCAGCCCGCGGAATGCTAATATTTTTGAGGCGCGAAAGTTTTCGATCAACGATCCGTCACGGCTCAGGGCTTTCAGGCTGTCGCCAGCTTTCAATGTGCCGCTTTCCACACGACCCGTCAGAATGCGGCCGATGAATGGATCGCTGCCCAAAGTGGTAGCCAGCATCCGGAACGGCTCACCCTTATGCGCGATCTGTTTCGGGGCAGGAACGTGATCGACGATCAGATCAAACAGTGCGCTCAGGTCCTTGCGCGGGCCGTCCAGCTCCATATCCGCCCAGCCTGAACGGCCCGAGGCATACATGGCCGGGAAATCCAACTGATCATCATCGGCGCCGAGGTTGGCAAACAGGTCAAAGCATTCGTCCAATGCGCGATCAGGCTCCGCATCCGGCTTGTCGACCTTGTTCAGAACCACGATCGGGCGCAGGCCCAGCGCCAAGGCTTTCGACGTCACGAACTTGGTCTGCGGCATCGGGCCTTCGGCCGCGTCAACCAGCAGGACAACGCCATCGACCATGCTGAGGATACGCTCGACTTCACCACCGAAATCGGCGTGGCCCGGCGTGTCGACGATGTTGATGCGCGTGTCTTTCCATTCGACCGAAGTTGCCTTGGCCAGAATGGTGATGCCGCGCTCGCGCTCCAGATCGTTGCTGTCCATGGCGCGTTCCGCCACGGCCTGGTTTTCCCGGAACGCGCCGGATTGTTTGAGCAGCTCATCCACCAGGGTCGTCTTGCCGTGGTCCACGTGAGCGATGATTGCGATATTGCGCAGGTCCATGAGAGGTCAGCCTTTGAACGGGAAGTTGCCGCGCGCATAGCGCGGCGCGACAAAATATACCAGCCCTAACCGTGGATCAGTGACCGGCAGTCTTGGAAAAGAGGTGAATGATCAGGATTCCGGACAAGATCAACGTCAATCCCAGGATTGCAGGCCAATCCAGCCTTTGGCCGAACACGATGAACCCAATCACGGCGATCAGAAAGATGCCCAGACCGGACCAGATTGCATAAACGATACCGACAGGCATGTATTTCAGTGTCAGCGCCATGAGATAAAATGCGACTCCGTACCCCACGACCACAAGGACGGACGGCCAGAACCGCGTGAATTGCTGACTGGCCTGCAAGGCCGTGGTGCCGATGGTTTCCGCAACAACAGCCAGCATCAGAAACAGATACGCTTGGGGCATTTTGATCCTCGAAACAGGAAAGATACCCCGCGTTGAGCATGAAACCGAAGGAGTGGGCAAGGCAATTTTGAATCTGAAGATGGAAGAAAACCACCTGAGGTCAGGTATACCTGACTATTCAGAGAATCGAATTAGTGTAATCTTCTCAGCGTATTTTAGGATTTGTTTTTGAGTATTGAGTTATGACGACATTTTCGAAATCCGTAATATTTGCTGCGGGTCTGATAGTGGTGATTGGGTGGCTTGCTGACGGGGGGTCCGTCGAAGTTGAAGCAGCCAACATGGTTCAACAGTTTGATGGTAGTAGTGTTTTTTAAATACCACGTAGAGCTTAGCAGGGAAAAAGGAGCCGTCGGGCTCCTTTTTTCTTTTCTGTCTAGGGGTGTACAGTCTCGACGCTTTGGAAGTGTGCAGCCAGTTGCGGTTGCAGCCAATCCCACAGCCGAGGGGAACCTGCTGCAATCGCAGGCTGAACGCGCGCCTCAAGCTGGGCATATGTAACCTTGTAATCGACCCACGACCCGCCGCCGGTTTCCAGATTGGCGACAGGTGTCTGAAACCGATCAACGGCTTTGGCGAACCTGGCGTCCGGGCTGTCTGCCGCTTCAAATTCCTGCCACAGGGCAGTGAAAGTGTTGCATAGGGTGTCGGGCAGCAGTCCGAACAAGCGCTTGGCCGCCGCTTGTTCCTTGGCTGCTTGCGCTGCGTGATCGACCTGCCCGTGGATCGGATTGTCGCCGGCGTCGATTTCGACGATATCGTGCAGCAACAGCATCTGAAGGACCCGATCAACACTGATCCCGGGGGGCGCATTTTCAGCCAGGACCCAGGCGTAGAGCATGATGTGCCACGAGTGTTCTGCCGAGTTTTCGAAACGATCACCCTCCATCAGCCGCGAGGCACGAAGAACGGACTTCAGCTGATCAGCTTCGGTCAGAAACGCCAGCCGTTGCGTAAACGCGTTGGCCTGCGTATTTGCACCAGCCAGCAGGTTTGCGGCGTGCTCGTAGGCCAATGGAAAAACCTGTTCCAGATAGGCGGCGCGACCGCCTTCGAGATTTGAACGCGCTATGTCCACGTGATCCGGAACGGGGTTCGGGGCACACAGAACCTGAAACAGTGGCTGACAACGATCCAGAACCTTGGCAAATCGGGCGTCGGCGGTCTGATCCTCTTCAAATTCACGCCAGACAGCGTGAAACGTATCGGCCTGATCCTTTGGCAACAGCCCAAACAGATCTTTGGCTGCAGCTTGCTCGGCCTTGGCAACCGAGGTCCAATCGGTCTCAAGGTGAATTGGGTGGTCGCCGACAACGATTTCAACCAGGTCATGCAGCAATAGCATACGTATGACCCGATCAATCGAGACATCCGGCCCTGCCAACGGGGCCATGACCAGGGCCCACAAGGCCAGATGCCAGCTGTGCTCTGCCGAATTTTCGGGTCTGGACTGGTCAAGCAGGACATTTGCCCGCTCGACCATTTTCAGTTCGTCGGCCCGTTTCAGAAACGCGATTTGCGCCGACATACGGTCGGTCATTGCTTTTCGATCGCCTTCTGCTTTGCGCGATGCGCAGACAAGCGTTTGATCACGAACTGCCTGGCTTTCCGCTCAGCCAACCGAACACGAATTTCCGTCAGAAACGCCTCTTCCAGAGACTGAGAAGCGGCCCCGAGCACTTCACCAACTTCGACAAAGAACCTGTCTTCGCCTGTCTCATCCATAACCTTCATCGTATCTTCGGCCAGTTTGGCGGCAAGAGATGTGATGGTGTCGGACATCAGCGGGTGTTCTCGGTCAGGCGGCGTTTCACATAGTCGCTGACATTGGTGATCAGCGTGTCCATATGACGATCCTGAAAGAAGTGATCTGCACCTTCCACTTCGGTGTGCGTGATGGTGATTCCCTTCTGCTCGTGCAGCTTGTTCACCAGCGAGGTCGTGTCAGCCGGTGGCGCCACCCTGTCAGCCGTGCCGTTGATGATCAGGCCGGAAGACGGGCAGGGGGCAAGGAACGAAAAGTCATACATGTTTGCAGGGGGCGATACACTGATGAACCCCGTGATTTCAGGGCGGCGCATCAGCAGTTGCATACCGATCCATGCACCGAACGAGAAACCTGCGACCCAGCAGTGTTTCGAATTGTTGTTCATCGATTGCAGGTAATCCAGCGCCGACGCCGCATCGCTCAGCTCGCCCACGCCCTGATCATACTCGCCCTGGCTGCGACCGACACCGCGGAAGTTAAAGCGCAACACGGTGAAGCCCATGTTGTAGAAGGCATAGTGCAGGTTGTAGACCACCTTGTTGTTCATGGTCCCGCCGAACTGAGGGTGCGGGTGAAGCACGATGGCGATCGGTGCGTCTTTTTCCTTTTGCGGGTGGTAGCGGCCTTCCAGGCGGCCTTCGGGTCCGGGAAAAATCACCTCGGGCATGTGTGCTTTGGTCCTGTCTTTTTCGTGCCGATGCCCGGATATACTTGACGATAATCGTCGGGCACCTTAGAACGGTTCTAATTACATTGCTTGGCGCATACCAGCGCTGTCAGTCGGAGATACGCACTGGCAACGTCGGCGTCAATGATTTCGCGCAAATCCTGCTGAAAGGGGACATGGAATGAAGCTGTCGACCAAAGGGCGTTACGCAATGGTCGCCCTGGCGGATATTGCGCTCCAGCCGACGGAACGACTGGTGACGCTTGGAGAAATCTCCGAGAGGCAGGACATTTCGTTACCATATCTCGAGCAGCTCTTCGTCAAACTGCGCCGGGCGGACTTGGTGTCTTCCGTGCGGGGGCCCGGTGGCGGGTATCGACTGGCGCGCCCGGCATCCGAAATTCGTGTCGTCGAAATTCTGGCCGCCGTGGACGAAACCGTTGATGCGCTGCAAAAAGGGGCAGGCGCGTCCGGGGCCTCGTCCGGCAGCCGCGCTCAATCATTGACCAATCGGCTTTGGGAAAGTCTCAGCGCGCATGTCTATGTGTTCCTGCATCAAACCCGTTTGTCAGATGTGATCAAGAACGACCTCGCCCCGTGCCCGGCCGTGCCGAGCCTGTTCTCTGTTGTAGATGAATGATCTGAACGGGCGGTATATGAAATGAAGTCTGCCGGCAAAAAGATGTATCCATGAAACGTGTTTATCTGGATCACAATGCAACAACGCCGCTGCGCCCCGAAGCGAGGGACGCGATGATTGCGGCGATGGATGTCTGCGGCAATCCCTCGTCGGTTCATGCGGAAGGTCGGGCCGCCAAAGCTTTGATAGAGCGCGCTCGGGCCCAAATTGCATCGGCCTTTGGGGCGGATGGGGCGGATATCGTCTTTACATCTGGGTCAACCGAAGGTGCGGCGCTGGCATTGTCGGGGCGCCAATTGCACGGCGCGGCGATTGAACATGACGCGGTAAGATCTTGGATCAATGAGGATCTTACGGTTTCCGAGGCCGGAGACGTGCAGGTAATCGCGCCTGAAATGTCGACATTGCAACTGGCAAACTCAGAGACGGGGATTGTTCAAACACTGCCGTCCGGCCTGGCCGTGACAGACGCCACACAGGCTTTTGGAAAGCTGCCCGTCGCGTTCAACTGGATGAATGCCCAGATGGCCCTGGTCTCGGCGCATAAACTGGGCGGTCCAAAGGGTGTCGGTGCCGTTGTGATGCAACGCGGAACCGATCTGGCGGCACAGATCAAGGGGGGCGGCCAGGAAATGGGCCGCAGGTCAGGAACCGAAAATGTCATTGGTTTCGCGGGGTTCGGCGCCGCAGCTGAAGCTGCGATGCGGGATCTGGCCAATGGCGTTTGGGAGCAGGTCGAGGAATTTAGAAATATTCTAGAAAACGCTCTTGAGGCTGCTGTAAAATCACCTATTTTTGTCGGGAAAGGGCGGCAACGCCTGCCGAACACCCTGTGTTTTGCCGCCCCCGGCTGGAAAGGTGAGACCCAGGTCATGCAGATGGATCTGTCGGGTTTTGCGGTCAGTGCGGGCTCTGCCTGTTCAAGCGGCAAGGTTCGTGCCAGCGCGGTGCTCACCGCAATGGGATACGACGAGGTGACAGCCAGCAGCGCAATCCGCGTATCGCTGGGACCTCGGACAACGGAAGAAGATGTGCTGCGTTTCGCCGAAACGTGGCTTGAGAAAGAGAAAAAGCATCGCGCGCGCGCCGCGTGATCTGACGGAGGGCAAGTTATGGCCGCTTTGGACCAGACCCAGGTGAAAGAGGGTGTCGATCAGGAAACCGTGGATGCGGTGCGCGAGGTCGGAACCTATAAATACGGCTGGGACACGGACATCGAAATGGAGTACGCGCCGAAAGGTGTGAACCCGGACATCGTTCGTCTGATCTCGGAAAAGAATGAAGAACCGGAATGGATGACCGAGTGGCGTCTGGCCGCGTTTGAACGCTGGACCAAGATGGAAGAACCGAAATGGGCCATGGTCACTTATCCAAAGATCGATTTTCAGGACCAGTATTACTATGCGCGTCCGAAATCGATGGAAGAGAAACCCAAGTCGTTGGACGATGTCGACCCCAAGCTGCTGGCCACATACGAAAAGCTTGGTATCCCTTTGAAAGAACAGATGATTCTGGCTGGCGTCGAAGGTGCTGAGGATGCTCCGGCCGAGGGGCGCAAGGTTGCTGTGGACGCGGTGTTTGACTCGGTGTCCGTCGGCACGACCTTTCAGGCCGAACTGAAAAAGGCCGGTGTGATTTTCTGTTCGATTTCCGAAGCGATCAAGGAACATCCTGAGCTGGTCAAGAAGTATCTGGGCACTGTGGTTCCGGTGTCGGACAACTTTTATGCGACTTTGAATTCGGCCGTGTTTTCGGATGGGTCCTTCGTCTACATTCCGCCCGGTGTCCGCTGCCCGATGGAGCTGAGCACCTATTTCCGCATCAACGCCGAAAACACCGGCCAGTTCGAGCGCACGCTGATCATCGCCGACAAAGGTTCGTACGTGTCCTATCTGGAAGGCTGCACCGCGCCCCAGCGCGACACCGCGCAGCTGCACGCGGCCGTGGTCGAGATCATTGTCGAAGAAGACGCCGAAGTGAAATACTCGACCGTTCAGAACTGGTTCCCGGGCGATGAGAACGGCAAGGGCGGCATCTACAACTTCGTGACCAAGCGCGCCGATTGCCGGGGCGACCGGTCCAAGGTGATGTGGACGCAGGTCGAAACCGGCTCGGCCGTGACGTGGAAATACCCGTCCTGCATCCTGCGCGGCAACGAAAGCCAGGGTGAGTTCTATTCGATCGCGATTGCCAACAACTATCAGCAGGCCGATACCGGCACCAAGATGGTTCATCTGGGCAAGAACACCAAGTCTCGCATCGTGTCCAAGGGCATCAGTGCGGGCAAGGCGCAGAACACCTATCGCGGTCTGGTCTCGATGCATCCGAAGGCCAAGGACAGCCGCAACTACACCCAGTGTGACAGCTTGCTGATCGGCGACAAATGCGGCGCGCATACGGTTCCGTATATCGAGGTCAAAAACAACTCATCTCGTGTCGAGCACGAGGCGACGACATCCAAGGTGGATGACGATCAGCTGTTCTATTGCCGTCAGCGCGGCATGGATGAAGAAGAGGCCGTGGCTTTGGTGGTCAACGGCTTCTGCAAGGACGTTCTGCAAGCACTGCCGATGGAGTTCGCCATGGAAGCGCAGCAACTGGTGGCAATCTCGCTGGAAGGGTCGGTCGGCTGATGACGCGGGCGTCACGAAGCGGCATCCGGAAAGAAGACGTGTTGACCTGGCTGGGTTACGCGTTCCCGGTTCTTGGCGGTCTGCTGGGTATGGCTTACGTCAACATCAACCACATGGAATTCATCAACCCGGTTTGGGCGGTTGGCGGAGGGGCGATCCTGGGTTGGATCGTCGCGCGTCTGATCCGCAAGTTGCTGGGATAAGAAGGTTTCGGGGCCACGGTGCCCCCTGCGATACGCAAAAGGATAAAAAATGCTGGAAATCAAGAATCTGCACGTGAAGCTTGAAGAAGAAGACAAGCAGATCCTAAAGGGTGTGGACCTGACGGTTGAAGCCGGCAAGGTACACGCGATCATGGGGCCGAACGGGTCAGGCAAGTCAACACTCAGCTACGTGCTGTCGGGCCGCGACGGGTACGAAGTGACCGAGGGTTCTGCCACGCTGGATGGCGAGGACCTGCTGGAGATGGAACCGGAAGAGCGCGCCGCTGCCGGCGTGTTTCTGGCTTTCCAGTACCCAGTCGAAATTCCGGGCGTGGGCAACATGACCTTCCTGCGCACCGCCGTGAATGCACAGCGCAAGGCGCGGGGTGAGGACGAGCTGTCCGCCGCTGATTTCCTCAAGGAAGTGCGTGCCAAGGCCAAGACGCTGAAGATCGACGCGGATATGCTCAAGCGTCCGGTCAATGTGGGCTTCTCGGGCGGTGAGAAAAAGCGCAATGAAATCCTGCAAATGGCCATGCTGGAACCCAAGATGTGCATCATGGACGAAACCGACTCGGGTCTGGATGTGGATGCGATGAAGCTGGTCGCCGAAGGTGTGAATGCGCTGCGCGATGAAGGTCGCGGGTTCTTGGTCATCACCCATTACCAGCGCCTGCTGGATCACATCAAGCCCGACGTCGTGCACATCATGGCCGATGGCCGCATTGTCAAAACCGGAGGCCCAGATCTGGCGCTCGAGGTTGAAAACAACGGTTATGCCGACATTCTTGCCGAGGTAAACTGATGGCCTTGCCCGAAGTCAAACAAACCGCGACCGAGGCCCGGCTGTCTGCCTTGACCATGCCCGACGCAGGATGCACCCGCGCCGCGCGCGAAGACGCGCTGGCCCGTGTTCTGGAAACTGGTCTGCCCGGACGGCGTGACGAATATTGGAAATACACTCAACCGGACACTCTGATCTCGCCAGACGCGCCTCCGGCTGCGGTGTTTGCCGATGATGAGCCGTTGATGTTCAGCGGACTCGACCGGCTGAACATCGTCTTCGTGGACGGTGAATTCAGCGCCGAAGAGTCGGACGACCTGACGCTGGAAGGCGTGACCATCGACCGGCTCGAGGATATCTGCTGCAAGGACATTCATTGGGCGAAAGACCTGTATGGCGTGCTTGAGACGCGCGGTCAGTCTCCGGTCCAGCGTCCGCTGGCGGCGCTGAACACGGCTTTTGCGTCGGATGGTGTGGCCATCCATGTCACCGGCAAACCGTCCAAACCGATCAACCTGGTCTATCGTCATGCATCGCCGACCTCGGATGCGATCCTGCACCACGTCATTCGCGTGGAAAGCGGGGCCGAGGCCACCATTCTGGAAACCGGCCCGGCTGCGTCACGCTTCAACAAATGCATGGAGATCGACATCGCCGACAAGGGCACGCTGCACCATGTGCGCGCCCAGGGCAGGGACCATGAACGCCGGGCCGCGACCCATATGTTTACCCGTCTGGGCACGGAGTCTGTCTATAAATCCTTCACTTTGACAGTGAATGGCGTGCTGACCCGCAATGAGCAGGTCGTCGAGCTGACAGGCGATGACGCGGTGGCCCATGTGGCCGGGGCCTGTGTTGGCGATGGAGACTTCCATCATGACGACACGGTTTTCATCACCCATGATGCGGTAAACTGCGAAAGCCGTCAGGTGTTCAAGAAAGTGCTGCGCAACGGGGCGACCGGCGTGTTTCAGGGCAAGATCCTTGTGAAGGAAGGCGCACAGAAAACCGACGGTTACCAGATCAGCCAATCGTTGCTGCTGGATGATGACAGCCAGTTCCTCGCCAAGCCCGAGCTTGAGATCTATGCCGATGACGTGGCGTGTTCGCATGGCTCGACCTCGGGTGCGATCGACGAAACCGCGCTGTTCTATCTGCGGTCCCGTGGCGTGCCGGTCAAGGACGCAACCAATATGCTGACTTTGGCCTTTCTTGCCGAAGCGGTGGATGAGATCGAAGACAGCGCCTTGGCGGAAGAGATCGTAAGCCGTCTGGAAGGGTGGCTGGCGCGTCGTAGCTGATGGCCGTCTCGTCTGACATATTGGCCACATACCGGGGGCCGGGGCGCGTGGTGCGCCGGCTTCTTGAAATGGGTCAGCGGGAAGACAGGGCACTGGTGTTTGTCATGGCGTTTTGCGTTGTGGCCTTTGTCGCGCAAATGCCCAGCCTTGCCCGCAAAGCGCATCTTGAAGGCGTCGAGCTGAACATGCTTCTGGGCGGTGCTTTGCTGGGGTCGGTGTTCATACTGCCGTTGTTTTTCTACACGCTGGCGCTGATTTCCTATTGGGCGGCGCGGATGGCGGGCGGGCAGGGCACTGCTTATGGCGCACGACTTGCCCTGTTCTGGGCGTTATTGGCATCCGCCCCCCTAGTCTTGTTGAATGGTCTGGTTGCCGGGTTCATCGGGCCCGGGCCCGCTTTGACAATTGTGGGCATCGCCTGGGTTGCTGTTTTTGTCTGGTTCTGGTTATCCGGTCTGAGACAAGTACAAAGGTCCGCTGCATGACTATCAATTCCCTCGGCGCTCTGGCGGTTCTGACGATCAGAAGCCCCGACCAAGCCGCCCGCCAGTTGTTGTCCCTGAAACCGGGGCGGGAAGGGTTGTGGCTGGCCTTTGCGCTGGCAGTGGTTTTGAACTGTCTCGTCCAGTTGGGAATCGATTTGTCGGTCCCCGTGCCGCAAGGTCAGATCGCACCGCCTCCCGAAAGTATCCCCGTTGTTTTGCTGCGATCCGCCGGAGCAATGCTGCTGAGCATCCTCGCGTTCTTCGTCGTCGGAAAAGCAATAGGCGGCACAGCAAGCTTTGACGATCTGATGGTCCTGACGGTGTGGTTGCAGTTCCTGCAAATCGTCGCCCTTATCATGACCCTTGTTCTAAGCCTGACGATGCCGTTTCTGATGATGATAATGCTGTTCGCGACGGCGATCCTGAGCCTTTACATCACGCTTCATTTCCTGAACGAAGCGCATCAATTCGGATCCCTTTGGAAGTCCTTCGCCGTAATTCTGTTGTCAGCCCTGATTGCGGTTCCCTTCGTCCTGTATTTAACACCGGCCGCGCCTGTCTAGGAAAACCGTATCATGTATGATGTGCAGAAAATTCGCTCTGACTTTCCGATCCTGTCACGTCAGGTGAATGGCAAGCCGTTGACCTATCTGGACAACGGTGCGTCGGCTCAAAAGCCTCAGGTCGTCATCGATGCGGTGACCCGTGCCTATTCCGAAGAGTATTCGAATGTTCACCGTGGATTGCACTATCTGTCCAATCTGTCGACCGAGAAATACGAAGCTGTTCGGGGGATCATCGCCCGTTTCCTGGGGGCATCGAACGAGGATGAGATCGTTCTGAATTCAGGAACGACCGAAGGAATCAATCTTGTTGCCTATGGCTGGGCCATGCCGCGCCTGGAAGCCGGGGATGAGATCGTCCTGAGCGTCATGGAGCATCACGCCAACATCGTGCCCTGGCATTTCCTGCGGGAACGGCAGGGCGTTGTTCTGAAGTGGGTGGATGTGGACGCTGACGGGGGGCTGGATCCGCAGGCGGTAATCGATGCGATCGGCCCGAAAACCAAACTTGTGGCCGTGACGCAATGTTCCAATGTTCTGGGTACCGTCGTGGATGTCAAAGCCATCACCGAAGGTGCACATGCCAGGGGCGTCCCGGTGCTGGTTGATGGCAGTCAGGGCGCGGTGCATATGCCGGTGAACGTGCAGGACATCGGTTGCGACTTTTACGCCATCACCGGCCACAAGCTGTATGGCCCGTCGGGGTCGGGTGCGATCTACATCAAGTCCGAACGCATGGCCGAGATGCGCCCCTTTGTCGGTGGCGGTGACATGATCAAAGAGGTCAGCAAGGATCAGGTGATCTACAACGACCCGCCGATGAAGTTCGAGGCCGGAACACCCGGCATTGTCCAAACCATCGGTCTGGGCGTTGCGCTGGAATACATGATGGATTTGGGAATGGACAACATTGCCGCCCATGAATCCGGCCTGCGGGACTATGCCATGCAGCGCCTGAGCGGTCTCAACTGGCTTCAGGTTCAGGGCACGCGGCCAGACAAGGCAGCCATCTTCAGCTTTACGCTGGACGGGGCCGGCCATGCCCATGATGTATCCACGATTCTGGACAAAAAAGGGGTTGCCGTCCGCGCCGGGCATCACTGTGCGGGCCCGCTTATGGATCACCTGGGCGTCACGGCGACCTGCCGTGCCAGCTTTGGTCTCTACAACACGACGGATGAGGTCGACACACTGATCGAAGCGCTTGAATTGGCGCATGATCTTTTCGCCTGATTTTGGTTTCAAAGAGGGTGCAACAATCACGATTTTCAGTTGCACCCGGATTGGAACAAGGTTAGCTAACGGCCAAGGCACCTGTAGCTCAGCTGGATAGAGCGCTGCCCTCCGAAGGCAGAGGCCAGAGGTTCGAATCCTCTCAGGTGCGCCACCATCGCCATATTTCTAAGGTTTATTGGGCAAAGCAGGAACTTCTGCACCAAATTGGGAGAAGTTCCCGGGCCGCATAGCTATCGCTAATGAAGGACAAGGGTCTTGCGCTGCTCCGGGGATATGCCGCAGCATAGCGTTATTCAACATCTGCCCCGGTCAAGCGCTTCTTTAGTTTTCGCGTTTTCGGTTTCCAGCGCCCGAAACATCTTGGCTTACAACAGTTCCAAACAGCATCTAGTGTTGAAACTACGAAAGGTGCCCTGGCTGATCCCCTCTCGGGATATTTTCCATGCGAATACCCTTTCGGGCCATGGATAGTGTCTGCACGCCTCTGTTTTTCGCCCGCTTGCCACCACGCGAACAATCCTGACAATCATTTTGAGGCTTAACCCCTCAAGCAGTGGTTTTTTTGATGTACACTTTCCGAACGAGGCTGGCGCGCGTCAGCTCAAATGGAGGAAGGAATGTGAAAGTCATCTCTTCAAATAAGAAGCTGATAATCGTTGTCGTGATTGTAGCACTATTGGGTAGCGCGATTACCGGGGTTTCAGCTTCAAGCGTTTTAGGATGGATCTTGGTCGCCGTAATTCTGGCGTTTATCCTTGGAAAGCTGACCGATGATGAAGAACCCGAAAGCGATGATGATTCAGAAAGCGACAATGCTTCCGGTTCCAGTGTTCCCGCTGACGTCGGCGATGAAAAGTCTCGTGAGACCAGCAATTCCACTGCGGCGACAGCATCCAGCAATGACACCGGAGGCGGTGATGCCGGCGGCGGAGGGGGAGACGCGGGGATGTAACTGGCCGCCCCCGTCAAACCCCTGTCATATAAGCCGAGATCGCGAAGTCGCTGTCTTAGCCGCGCCAGGTGCGGACGACACCGCAGTCCATATGCACGAAATTGGACCCGTTATATTGACCGACACCGCCGGCCCGGCATGACATAGCAGCCTTAGCCATCTGCGAGACGGAGCGGGAAGACAGGCGCAGGTCTGCCGCTTGTCCCTTCATATGAAGCGACTTCCGGGCGACGCCGCGAGAGCGGGCGCGGAGCATGGCGTTGGTCTGGGGGGAGCGATAGCCCGACAGCAACATGTAAGGTTCGTTGACATCCAGAAGGTTGTGTGATGCCGCCATGATATCAATCGTGCGTAAATCGATGGATTTTACGTGATCCGTGCGCCAATCGCGCATGAAATGGTTCACTTCTTTGACTGCGTCCTTGATATATTTACCATCGACCCAATAAATCATGTCCAACCGTTCGCCCGTGCGACCGGAATACATGCGAATGCGACGGATATCGCCGCCGCCGCGCAAAAAGCCTGCTGCTTTGGAGTAGGTGGGTGCTGCTGCGACTGCTGTTGCTGCAAACGCACCCAATAGGGCACGTCGGGTCAAGCCCGAGGAACTGCTCTTGGTCATTTTGGTTCGTCCCGTACTGTTCCTGCCTGCGCACGATGTTACGCGCGCTGTCTTAATTTTTTCCCATCCCAGATGCGGAATTTATGACACAATCGGATTCCACGGCCAAGAAGTGTTTCATAGGCACCTTTTCAAGGGGGAATTTTCGGCAGATTTTTGCGCAAATGTCACAGCCGAGCACAGAATATTTGCAGGTGTCGGCTGCGCATCACCGGGCCGATGCAAACGCGCATCAGACGCCAACAGAAGCAATTCGGTAAGGAATTTGTGAATAGACAAGTCTGCGCAGCCAAACTCATAGTTGTTCGACGCACATATCACCAACCAAGCCATTGATTCCAAGGCCATCCAATGCTTTCTGTATTCCGAACCTGTACCAGTATCCTGCTTGCCGCCTGTTTTGCGGCCACTGCGAGTATGGCAAACACCACTTCTGAACCTGCGCACAACACGGCGTTTCAGATGGCCGTTGCAGAACATACCCCACGGGAATCGCAGATCGCAGAGTTTTACCGGACAACCGGGTTTTCGCCGATTTGGGTGGGTGAATCCGATGAGCATATGCAACGCCGGGCCGCATTGATCCAGGCACTGTCACATGCGCATCTGCACGGTCTGCCAAGGGCCGATGCGACAGTTTCATCCTTGATGCAGAAAATGCAGGATGCACGCTCGACACGCGATCTTGGCGCCGTTGAAGCGGAACTGAGCCGGGTTTTTGTGGATTTTGCCGACGCATTGTACTCGGGTTTTATTCGGCCCGGAAACATCGACGACGGGCTTGTTCGGTCGGTGGATCGTCGCAGCGCGGCCGAGCATCTGAACGCCCTGAACACACATGGCGCCGCGTATCTTGCGCAATTGGCTCCTCAAACCCGTCAGTACCGGGCTCTGATGAAACAGAAGCTGGCGCTTCAGGATTTGGTAGATCAAGGCGGTTGGGGGGCGACAGTTCCGGAAACTAAGTTGGAATTCGGGGATACCGGGCCCAATGTCGTGAAGCTTCGCAATCGGCTGGTGTTAATGGGCTACATGAAACCCTCGGCCAGCCCGTCGTTCGACGCCGCGTTGCTGGAAGGGGTCAGGGCCTTTCAAATCGCGCATGGGTTGGAACCCGATGGCGTTGCAGGCAAGGGCACGATTGCCGAGTTGAATCGCCCCGCCGTGGACCGGCTCAAGGCTGTTTATGTCGCTTTGGAACGGGAGCGCTGGTTGCCTCGGGAACGCGGCGCACGTCATATCCTTGTCAACCAGACAGATTTTTCGGCAAAGATCGTGGATGACGGGCAAGTCACCTTTGAAACCCGTGCGGTGATCGGCAAGAACACGCATGATCGCCGCAGCCCAGAGTTCTCGGATGTGATGGAACATATGGTGATAAACCCTAGTTGGTATGTTCCGCGCTCGATCATCACCAAGGAATACCTGCCGAAGCTGAAAGCGAACCCCAACGCGGTCGGTCATATTCAGATCACGGACAGCAGGGGGCGGCAGGTCAATCGCGGGGCGGTTGATTTCAATCAGTTCACCGCGCGAAGCTTTCCTTTTGCGATGCGCCAGCCGCCCAGCAAAAGCAATGCTTTGGGGCTGGTCAAGTTCATGTTCCCCAACAAGTACAATATCTATCTGCATGATACGCCTCAGAAAAGCCTGTTCGCGCGCGAGGTGCGGGCGTTCTCGCACGGCTGCATCCGGCTGGCGCAGCCTTTCGAATTTGCCTATGCGTTGCTGGCCAAACAGGAAGAGAATCCCAAGGCATTCTTTCATCGTGTTCTGAACACAGGAAAGGAAACCAAGGTCAATTTGGAACAAACAGTTCCGGTTCATCTGATCTATCGAACGGCATATGTCGGGCCAAAAGGCGAGGTGCAGTATCGCCGTGATGTCTATGGCCGGGACGGCAAGATTTGGGAGGCCCTGCAAAAGGCAGGGGTGGCCCTGCCGGACGTTCAGAGTTAAGCACAGGGCAAATCCTGCCAAAAGGAAGCCCGAGATGCAGTTTACCATTCAACAAATCGCCGACGCTTTGGGTGCTGAATGCCAAGGCGACGGTGGCCTGACGATCGTGCGGGCGGCCGAACCGGGCGATGCTGACCCAACCGATCTGGCCATGGCCATGTCTCCGAAATACGCCGAAGCGCTTTCGAAAGGGCGCGCGCGCGCCGCCGTTCTGTGGGAGGGCGCGGATTGGCAGGACATGGGGTTGAGCGCGGCCATATTCGTGAAGCGTCCGCGCATGGCGATGGCGGGGATCACCTCAATGCTGGATCGCGGGCAAGGGATTGAACCGGGCATTCATCCTTCCGCAGTGATCGATCCAACGGCCGAAATTGGACCAGATGTGGCGATAGGACCTCTGACTGTTGTTGGTGCTCGGGCGCGAATAGGTTCGGGCTCGGTCATCGGAGCACACTGCGTGGTGGGAATGGACGCCATTCTTGGCGAACAGGCCCTGTTGCGTGAAATGGTCAGCATTGGCGCGCGCGCACAAATCGGGGATCGGTTCATCGCGCAGCCCGGTGCAAGGATTGGTAGTGACGGGTTCAGTTTCGTGACCCCCGAGGTTTCTGGCGCTGAGAACGCCCGCAAAACGTTGGGCGATCAGGGCGACGCCAAGGCCCAAAGTTGGCTCCGTATCCATTCTTTGGGCGCGGTTGAGATCGGTGATGATGTCGAGGTTGGCGCCAATTGCACTGTCGATAATGGAACAATTCGCAACACGCGGATCGGTGATGGCACCAAGCTGGATAATCTTGTCCATGTCGGGCACAACACCCGCGTCGGGCGGGATTGTCTGCTGTGCGGTCAGACAGGTGTCTCCGGCTCGGTCGAGATCGGCAACAACGTCGTTCTGGGTGGTCAGACCGGAGTGGTCGACAATATTTTCATAGGGGACGGCGTTATTTCGGGTGGGGGCACGAAGATTCTGTCAAATGTGCCCGCCGGGCGCGTGATCATGGGGTATCCGGGCATCAAAATGGAGACCCACACCGATGTCTACAAGGCGCAGCGCCGACTGCCCCGAATGGCACGCGACGTTGAGGCATTGAAAAAGGCTGTTTTCAAACAGACCCCAAGCGATTAAATCATCGTCAAACTGAAAATCAGGGGATCGACATGAGCATCAGCGACCGCGTCATCGCAATCATTGCAGAGCAGGCCGTGCTGGAGCCATCGGATGTGACGCCCGAAAGCACGCTGGAAGATCTGGGAATCGACAGCCTTGGTCTGGTGGAAAGCATATTCGCCATCGAGGAAGAGTTCGACATTTCAATTCCGTTCAACGCCAATGAACCCGAGGCTAACGATTTTGACATATCCAATGTCGCTGCGATCATTTCCGGGATCGAAAAGCTCGTGTCGGAAAAGGTCTGACTGACGCTCATGAAACGTGTTGTCATTACCGGCGCAGGTACGATCAATTCACTGGGCCATTCGGTTCCTGACACGCTGGAAGCCATGCGCGAAGGCCGTTGCGGCATCTCGGAACTGGAATTTCGGGACGTTGATCGGTTGGCCATCAAGATCGGCGGGCAAGTTCGCGGCTTTGAGGCTGAAGGTCGGTTCAACCGTCAGCAGATGTCGCTGTATGACCGGTTCACTCAGTTCACTCTGACCGCCGCCAAAGAGGCCATCGATCAGTCCGGCATCGAGTTTCACGGAGAGTTGGCCGCAAAATCAGGTGTTGTTCTGGGGACCGCCGGCGGTGGCGTATCGACCTGGGATGACAATTATCGCTCGGTTTATGAGGACGGAAAGAATCGGGTACACCCGTTTGTTGTTCCCAAACTCATGAACAATGCGGCGGCCAGCCATGTTTCCATGGAACACAACCTCAAAGGCCCCAGCTTCACCGTGTCGACTGCCTGTGCGTCCTCGAACCATGCCATGTCGCAGGCCTTTCAGATGGTCCGAAGCGGCATGGCCCCGGTCATGATCACAGGCGGGTCCGAATCCATGTTGTGCTTCGGAGGCGTCAAGGCCTGGGAAGGGTTGCGCGTCATGTCCAAGGATGCGTGCCGACCGTTCAGCGCCAATCGCAACGGAATGGTACAGGGCGAAGGGGCCGGGGTCTTTGTTTTCGAGGAATACGAACACGCCCGCGCCCGTGGCGCCGAGATCATGTGCGAAGTCGTTGGTTTTGCCATGTCATCGGATGCGGCCGATATCGTGATGCCCAGCAAGCAAGGGGCTTCACGGGCCATGTCAGGTGCCTTGGCTGATGCCAGATTGAATGCAAGCGATGTGGGTTATATCAACGCGCATGGCACCGGGACGGCTGCGAATGACAAAACCGAATGTGCCGCCGTGGCGGATGTTTTCGGGCCCCATGCTGACGACCTGATGATATCGTCGACCAAATCCATGCATGGTCACCTGATTGGTGGAACCGGTGCGGTGGAACTGTTGGCATGTATCATGGCGCTGCGGGACGGTGTGATCGCACCCACCATTGGATACGAGGAACCCGATCCGGAATGCGCGCTTGATGTTGTGCCGAACGAAGCTCGGGAAGCCAAAGTTGACGTCGCGCTCAGCAATGCGTTTGCTTTCGGCGGGCTGAATGCGGTTTTGGCGCTGAAGCGGATATAACGAACAACGTACAAAACAAGGCCGCCGCATTCAGAGCGGCCTTTGTCTGCGATCTGTCAGTTTTGCAGGACTTCCAGCTGATCGTAGCCACTGGTAAATCCAGCCAGCGACATTTCGATTTGCAAAAGTTGGCTCGGGGCCAGAATTGACACCAGCGAGATTGTTGCCTCACTGCCCGCTTTCATGGCGTCTATATCGCCTTGCGTAAAGCCCAATTGCGCGACGCAGCCTACCGGGTTGCAGTGATGATAGTTGTATCTTTTACCCGGTGCGCCGTCTATGGACACAGCAATTTGTGCTTGCAGCATGGTCTCCAGCGGCACAGTCAACCTAGCTCCGGCAACGGCCTCCGCTCCTTCGGGAAGCTTGTTGATCGAGATTTCCGCAATCGGCTGGCCCTCGGCGCCGGAAAGAACTTGACGCAGCAGGCAAGGATCGTCGTCTTCTTCGGTCCGTAGACAGGTTATATTCCAAGCACCGCTTGTTTCTTTGACGTATTGCTCGCCGATACGTGGGCCAGTCTCTCCCAGATCCAGTTCTTGCACGGCTTCGGTTTGGGCGGGCTCGGCTTGCTGCGGGCTTTCGTCGTTGGCCTCTTGGGCATAGACTGCGCTGCTAAGAAAGGCGACGGCCACTGTATTTGCGGTTAGAAGTTGCTTGATCATGAATGCCTCGACTTGATGCTTGAGCTTTTTGCTTCGTTTAACACTCTTCTGAACTGGTGTCAGGCACTAACAGAACGGCTGGTCTGAACGTGAACGGATTCTTGCCAGAACACCAGAAACCAACTGCCCTGAGACAGAAAAAGAGAGCTGCATAAGCCAGCTCTCTTTTCCAAAAGGTTCTCCCCGTCGGACTGGCCGACTTATTTATGCGCAAACCCTACGAGAGGGTCGCAGACGGGTCAACAGCTATCCTCAAATTTTAATACTGCGGTCAGAGCTTTGAAACCATTTTTGATCCTGCAAAAAAGCCGTGCCCGAAGGCACGGCCAGTCGACAGGGAGGAAGTCTGCCCCACGTGAAGGAAACAAACGCGGGGCAAATTGACTATCGCAGTCAAAGGTTAACTTTGTATGCTGGTCAAGGATCGGTGAAACATAAGGCAATGTTAATGGGCAAGAATATATTTTTGGGTGGCGGAGGCGAAGGCTATGGCCAGCCGCAGGAACTGGCACTGAAATATGCCAACCGCCATGGGTTGATTGCCGGCGCCACTGGGACCGGTAAGACCGTAACGTTGCAAATCCTCGCGGAAGGGTTTTCCCAAGCCGGAGTTCCGGTGTTTCTGTCCGATGTCAAAGGTGATCTGTCGGGCCTGGCTTTGCCCGGAAGCGACGCGCAAAAACTGCATCAGGCATTTATGGATCGTGCCAAACGCATAGGGTTCGACGATTTTGCTTATTCCGCCTGCCCCGTTACGTTCTGGGATCTTTTTGGTGAACAGGGCCATCCAGTGCGGACGACGGTCACTGAAATGGGCCCGTTGCTGCTGTCCCGGTTGATGGAATTGAGCGAAGCGCAGGAAGGTATCCTGAACATCGCGTTCCGCGTGGCCGATGAAGAGGGAATGCCTCTTCTGGATCTCAAAGACCTTCAGGCGCTGCTGGTCTGGATCGGCGAGAACCGGGCCCAGCTTTCATTGCGATATGGCAATGTATCGACATCTTCGATCGGTGCGATCCAGCGGCGATTGCTGGTATTGGAAAACCAGGGTGGAACAAAACTGTTTGGCGAACCCGCGCTGGATCTGTCCGATCTGATGCGCACCGATGAAAACGGGCAGGGGATGGTGAACATCCTTGCTTCGGACAAACTGATGGCAGCGCCACGGCTTTATGCGACATTCCTGCTGTGGCTGCTGAGCGAATTGTTTGAGGAGCTTCCCGAAGTCGGTGATCCTGACAAACCCAAGCTGGTGTTCTTCTTCGACGAGGCGCATCTGTTGTTTGACGGCGCTCCGAAAGTGTTGGTGGACAAGGTTGAACAGGTTGCGCGCCTGATCCGGTCCAAAGGGGTGGGTGTCTATTTCATCACCCAGAATCCCGCCGATATTCCCGAGGATATTCTGGGGCAGTTGGGCAATCGCGTTCAACACGCTTTGCGGGCCTTCACGGCGCGTGACCGAAAGAACCTGCGTCTGGCGGCGGAAACCTATCGCGAAAACCCCGCCTTTGACACCGAAGCCGCAATTCGCGAGGTGGGCGTTGGTGAGGCTGTCACGTCGATGCTGCAGAAAAAAGGTGTTCCCGGAATTGTCGAGCGCACATTGATTCGTCCGCCGGGTTCCCAGTTGGGGCCCATTTCTGATGCGCAGCGGAGGGCCATTCTCGATGCCTCGCCGATGGCGTCTAAATATGACGATGGTATTGATCGAAAATCGGCCTTTGAAATCCTCCAGGCTCGGGCCGAGGCGGCCGCCAAGGCCGCTGAACAGGCAGAGGCCGATGAAGTTCTAGAGGCACAATCACCGATGGAACGAGAGTATTCTTCGGCTCGCAGATATTCGGGAAGCCGGGTCGGCAGATCCTCGTCCCGGGTGCAACGGCGGAAAGACACGTTTGCATCGGCGATGACCGACGCAGTTATCAAAGAACTGAAAGGAACGACCGGACGCCGAATCGTTCGTGGTATTCTGGGTGGATTGTTCCGCAACAGATGACGGAACGGCGCCCATCACGGGCGCCGCAATGTTTACTTCAGACGACGCTGGCCTTCCTGACGGCAGTAGGCGTCAGCCTCCGGCACGGACATTTTCGAAGCCGGGAAGTCAATCGCCCGGTCCCAGGTCACCCGGTCGTGACGATATAGCTGACAGGTTACGACACCTTTGGGCGTTTGAACTTTGACGGGAGTTGTTTCAAGTTCTTCCGGAGTGGGAATGCAGGCGGTTGTTACGATGGCAACAACCGGAAACAGAAGCAGTGTCTTGAACCGTGGTGCTTTCATTTTTGACTCTTTTCAAAACGTGTAAATGATCGTTACAGATCGGCGTAGACGGATGTGAGTGCCGGCGACATACCGCAAAAAGAAATCACTGCGGTGTGTCCGTTTATTCAAAAAATCGTTAAGAATCAAGAAACCGCGCCGGATAAGAGGCGCGGTTTCGCATATTGAAGGTGGAAGCGATCTATTTCTCTGGGATCAGCCCTCTTGGGCTGAATCTGAGAACAATCAACAGGATCAGACCCATCGTGAACAGACGCATATGTGCGGCGCTGTCCAACAGGTGGACTTTCAATGCACTTCCGTCCGGCAAGCCGGCGGTAATGACATTCATCAGCCACAAGCCGATCGGTTCAACCTGAACCCACAGGAACCAGATGAGGAATGCGCCCAGAACGGCCCCGAAGTTGTTGCCCGAACCACCCACGATCACCATCACCCAGACCAGAAAGGTAAAGCGCAGCGGTTGATACGCGCTTGGCGTCAACTGGCCGTCCAGCGTTGTCATCATCGCACCCGCGATACCGCAAACAGCCGAACCCAGTACGAATATTTGCAGATGACGACGGGTGACATCCTTGCCCATGGCCTCAGCCGCCACTTCATTGTCACGGATTGCGCGCATCATCCGGCCCCACGGGCTTTTCAGCGCCATCTGAGCCATCCAGAGTAGAACCAGAAGCACAATCAGGAACAGCAGCGAATAACCGAGTTTGACCGAAAGGGTGGATGCGGTGACGGGGTCCAACCCCAACCATTCGGCCCGCGCCAGAAAGGCCGGGTCGTTCTGCAAATCCACTTCGTAGCCCACAACAGGGGACGGGCGTGGGATGCCGTAGACATTCTTGACGCCCCGGGCCAGCCAGTCTTCGTTTTTCATGACCGCGATAATGATTTCGGCGATACCCAATGTGGCAATCGCCAGATAATCCGAGCGAAGGCCCAGCGCCGTTTTACCGATCAGCCACGCAGCACCCGCCGCCAGCAAACCACCGGCCGGCCAGGCCAGCAGAACCGGCAGATTCAAACCGCCAATATTGCCGGCAATCGCCGGGTCGATGGCCTCGACCGCCGCAATGCTGGGATCGAACACCGCGCGATAGACAAAAAAGCCCACGACAAGAACGGCGATGATCGTCAGGGTTTGCACACGGCCTTTCGGCAGTTTCGTTGCCACCAGAACGGCGGCAACCACTGTCGCGGCACCCAGCAGCAAAGACAGAACGATGCCATAACCTCCGGCAGCCCAAGCACCGGGCGTGGGCGGCGTTGAAACCAGTACGACGGCCAGACCGCCCAGTGCGACAAAGCCCATCACGCCCACATTGAACAGACCGGCAAATCCCCATTGCAGGTTTACACCGATCGCCATAATGGCGGAAATCAGCCCCATATTCAGGATCAGGATCGCGGTGTTCCAGCTTTGCGTGAAACCGGTCAACAGGATTAGGCCGCCGACAATTGCGAAGAGCAGCGTATTTTTGACAGCGTCGGTCATACTGCTTTCCCCTTGAAAAGGCCCGTGGGCTTGAACAGAAGCACGATCAGCAGGATGACAAAGCTGACGGCGAATTTGTAATCGGTCGAGAGGAGTTGCACCAATCCTGACGGCTCAAGGTTTTCCGGCGCAAGATAGGTCAGCACCTTCTTCCAGGCGTATGTTATCGTCACTTCGGAAAACGCGATGATAAACCCGCCTGCGATGGCGCCCAGAGGATTGCCCAAACCACCCACGATGGCCGAGGCAAAGATCGGCAGCAGAAGCTGGAAATAGACGAAGGGTTTGAAGCTTTTGTCCAGCCCATAAAGTACGCCGGCAGTTGTGGCCAGCGCCGCAACGATGATCCATGTGATCATCACCACACGTTCCGGGTTGATGCCTGACAGCAGCGCCAGATCCTCGTTGTCCGAATAGGCCCGCATCGACTTGCCTGTGCGCGTCTTGTTCAGAAACCAGAACAGCAGCGCCACGGCAACAACGGCCACGATCACCGTGATACCTTGCGACGTCTTGATGGCCAGACCCTCGCGCAGACCGGTCATCGCCTTGAAATCGCGCGCCGAAACAATGAACCGAGCCCCATCCGAGAACCTTTGGTCGTCTGGCCCGATGATAAACCGGACAAGGCCGTTCATGATGAACATCACGCCCATGGAAACGATCACCAGAATAACGGGCTTCGCCTTTTGGTCACGGTAGAATTTGTAGACCAGCCTGTCGGTGATCAGCACCAGCACGATACAGCCCAGTATGGCAAAGGGCAGGGCGAGCAGGGCGGTTGGCAGCGGTCCAAAGCTGATCCCGGCGGCCTGCAACCCCCATGTGACCAGCACGGCTATCATCGCGCCAAAGGCCATTGTGTCGCCATGGGCAAAGTTCGAAAATCGGAGAATGCCGTAGATCAGGGTTACGCCAAGCGCGCCCAACGCCAGTTGACTGCCATAAGCGACCGCAGGCACAAACACAAAATTCGCAAGCGCAACAAGCGCGTTGAGTAGATCCATTATTTCTTCTCACTGTCCGGGTGCGGTCTTATGGCATGACGGTCCGCGCAGGCACAATGTTTCCTGCGCTGTTTTGCGTCATATTTTTCTGCTGGTTGTGAAAAAAAATCCACGAGAAAACCGGAAGCAGGCAAGACTATTCAATTTTGGCCTGGCTCAGTCACGCACCGGCCAATTCCGGTGAGTGACTGAGATGGTAAGAAGCGGGATCAGGCGTCCGTCTCGGTGCAGGTGCCGTGATCGGTTCCCGCGTGGGGACCCTTGACCGAGAGGTCAAAGGACATGTCGTCATAATGCACGACAAAGGTCATGACATCTTCGCCTTCAATATGGACAAACGTCATGTTACCAACGCCTTTGAACACCATCGCGTCGCCAGAAACACTTGCCGTTTCGATGTAGCCTTTGTCTCCATCCGGTGCCCGATTTAGGCGCACTTCACTGCCGTCGCGGTCCGACACACAGACAAAGTGACGTTCTTCCGCAGTTGCGGCGGTCGCGCACAAGGTGGCAATGGCCACACACATCCATTTTTTCATTTTTGGGTCCTGAACAGAGTTTTTATTCAGAAGGTTCGCTTGATTTCACGGAACTTGATTTGTTTGACCGGGAAACCGTTTCCTTCACAGCGCCCGGCGTTAAACGCACAATGTGACCGGATTGCAGCCGACGCGTGGAAATCTTGGGAAGGTTGTCGAAGTTAAAGACAGCCAGATACTGAGATCAACGTGCGTTTCCTTCTAAACTCGCGACTTCAGTCGATTGCGGAAACAAGAAGGAAGTTGGAGGGCGTAATAATTGCTTTGAGAAAGCCCACTGGTTCTGTTGCTCGCCTTGGCAAAAACCCTCAACGGCCATTACTATCAACCTTTCGCGCCCAACAAGCGTCTCGCTGAGGATTGCAGTTCCAAGGTCGTAGTCGGGCTTATCAGCGTGGACGATACCTTGGTAAATATCGAGCCTCGGGCTTCCGATGCCCACACCATAAGCAAATACTGACAATATTGGGTCATGCGATATCCGAATATGTGTCCAATCACTGGTAGGGTAATCAGAACCATTTTCCTGCCAAACAATCCTGTCATCGAGCGCCGATAGGATGACCGTTCGTTGATTCTCGAACTCGCAACGGACGATCACGCCATTTCTAGACTGCTTAGCTTGCGGTGCTAGGCTCTGAGCAAACGCGATGCTACCTAACAGACATGAACAGAAAACGGCGAGTAGGCTGGTTTTCACAGGCCTCACCCCCCCAAGAAGCTCTTCCGAACCTCCGGATCGGCCAGCAGTTCCTTGCCCGTGCCGGTATAGGCATTGCGCCCCTGAACCAGAACGTACCCCTTGTCGGCAATCTCCAGAGCCTGGCGGGCGTTCTGTTCGACCATCAGGATCGGCAGGCCGGTGCGGGACACTTCGATAATCCGGTCGAACAGTTCATCCATCACGATCGGCGAAACGCCTGCCGTGGGTTCGTCGAGCATCAGCACCTTGGGCTGGGTCATCAGCGCGCGGCCAACTGCGACCTGTTGGCGTTGTCCGCCCGACAACTCTCCGGCGGCCTGATTGCGCTTGTCGCGGAGGATCGGGAAGAGGTCATAGACCTGCTCCATCGTCTGGCTGATGTCGTCGCGACGGATGAAGGCACCCATTTCCAGGTTCTCTTCCACCGTCATCGAGGTAAAGATGTTTTGTGTCTGCGGCACGAAACCCATGCCACGCATGACCCGGTCCTGCGGGGAGAGGTTGGTGATATCCTCGCCATCCAGACGCACGGACCCTGAACGGACATCCAGCATCCCGAACACAGCTTTCATCGCCGTCGACTTGCCCGCACCGTTTGGGCCGACGATGACTGCGATTTCACCCTTGTCCACGGCGATGGTGCAATCATGCAGAATGTCCGGCCCTTTGCCGTAACCACCCGTCATGGTGTCGCCGATCAGAAACGGGCCGCCTTCGACCTTATGTGTCGCACCACTTTTGCGATGGGCCGGGGTCATGGTGCCGACACCATGCGGATTGGTGATCGAGGCGTCCTTGTTGCCCTTGTCATCCTGATAGGGGTTGTCGCTCACGCGCCTGCCTCCAGTTTGTCTTTGTTCTTCAGGCCGGTGCCCAGATAGGCTTCGATCACGTGCTCGTTCGCCTTGATCTCGTCCAAGGTACCCTCGGCCAGTACCTTGCCTTCGGCCATGCAGATGACCGGATCACAGATCTTGCCGATGAAATCCATGTCGTGCTCGATGACGACGAAGGTGTATCCACGCTCCTTGTTCAGACGCAGGATCGTGTCGGCAATGGTCATCAACAGGGTGCGGTTCACACCCGCGCCGACCTCGTCCAGAAACACGATCTTGGCGTCCACCATCATCGTGCGGCCCAGCTCCAGCAGCTTTTTCTGACCACCCGAGACCTGGCCCGCCTTGTGGTCAGCCAGATGTTCAATCGTCAGAAACTCCAGCACCTCATCGGCCTTGGCCTTCAGCGCGCGTTCTTCATCAGCGATGCGTTTGCGGCCAAACCACGTGTTCCACAGCGACTCACCTGATTGCGCACCGGGCACCATCATCAGGTTTTCGCGGCAGGTCATCGACGGGAATTCATGTGCAATCTGAAACGTGCGCAACAGACCCTTGTGGAACAGCTCATGAGGGGGCAGACCGGTGATATCCTCGCCGTCCATCACCACCTTGCCGCTGGTCGGCGGCAAAACACCTGCGATCACATTGAACAGAGTGGTTTTTCCTGCCCCGTTGGGCCCGATCAGGCCGGTGATCGACCCTTTCTGGATTTCCAGCGATGCCCCGTCCACCGCATGAAATCCGCCGAAATGCTTGTGCACGTCCTCGACGACGATCATCTTTTCCCCTTGCCGCCTGTTCGGCGCTGTTGTCTCGACCCCGTTTGCCGGGTGCGGTCTTTTTTCATTGAAACAGCCCGGACACAAGGCCCGGGCTGCTTGCATTCATAGCTTTTGGCGATCAATCAACGGAAGTTGACGGTCTTGTTTTCACCGTCGGTCACTTCGATCTCACGATAGGACCCCGCGCTTTCGCCGGGACCGATCAGCTCGACACCGGACGCACCGACATAGTCGATGTCCTGACCGTTTGCCAGCAATTCCAGACCCTTGGCCAGTTCGCCGGGATAGATCTTTTCGCCCGGAGCGTTGGCGACGTCCATGATCTTGCCGCCATAGTCGGCCGGATTGGTCGATCCGGCAGCCTGCATGGCCAGCATGAACAGAGCAGCAGCGTCATAGGATTCGGGCGAATAGGGCGACGAACCGTCGAACCCTGCGGCTTCGGCCATGGCGAAATACTTCTCGGCGCCTTCACCGCCCGAACCGGCGATCTGACCGAACGAACCGTTCAGGTCGGGGCCGACATTGGCCGGCAGCGAGTCACCGATCATGCCGCCGGGCAGGCCAAAGGTGTCAAACGCACCGCTGTCCAGCGCCGACTGGATGATGCCCAGACCGCCCTGATCCAGATAGCCCGCAACAACCAGAATGTCGCCACCGGCCGAGGCCAGAGCACCAACTTCGGCCGAATAGTCGGCCTTGCCATCCTCATGCGCTGCAACGATGGTCACTTCACCACCTGCTGCCTCGAAAGAGGTTTGGATCGCGTCCGCCAGACCCTTGCCGTAGTCGTTGTTGGTATAGGTCAGAGCGATCGAGTTGATGCCGCGATCCTTCAGGATATCCGCCATCACCTGGCCTTCGCGCGCATCTGAAGGCGCGGTCCGGAAGAACAGGCCGTTGTCTTCCATGGTCGACAGGCCCGGCGAGGTCGCCGAGGGCGAGATCATGACCATGCCATTCGGAATCGCGACATTCTGAAGGATCGCGCCGGTCACGCCCGAGCAATCGCCGCCGATGATGCCGGCAACACCGTCGGCAATCATGCGTTCGCCGTTCGAAGTGGCCAGACCGTTATCAATGCAGCCGGTGTCGGCGCGCGATGCGGTCACTTTGGATCCATCCAGCAGTTTTCCGGATTCGGTGACTTCCGCCATCGCCAATTCAGCGCCCGAACCCATTGCGGGTGCCAGCGATTCAATTGGGCCGGTGAATCCGAACAAAACACCAAGCGTGATGTCTTCGGCCAGCGCAGGTCCGGCCAGCAAAGCGGATGCTGCAGTTGCTGTAAGCAGCTTTTTCATATGGTTACTCCCTATTGTGAACGTATTCGTTCTGGCCACGAACCTAGGCAAGCTGCCCGGAAAAGAAAAGTCCTAACACAATCGTGTTTTTATCGATCGGAAATCTATCTGTTTTGTTAGGGTTTGCCTAAGATTGTCCGGAGAAGTGTCAACATGCTCAGAGCTGCCGCGATTCTGTTCTTCACTATTTACAGTGAAAGCGCCTTGGCACAGGCGTTGTCGACCTCGGTCGGGAAAATTGAACTCACCGAAATGGCAGGTGGGCTGGATACGCCCTGGGCCGTCGGCATCTTGCCTGACGGCAGTTTTCTTGTCACCGAACGCGACGGAAACCTGTTGTATGTTCAGGGCGGAGAGGCGAATGCCATATCCGGCGTTCCCAAAGTCGCAGCTTCGGGGCAGGGCGGATTGCTGGACGTTACGATCCCGCGCGATTTCAATCAAAGCCGCGAGGTCTTTCTGACCTTTTCAAAACCCCAAAAGGGTGGCGCAGGCACGGCTGTCGCGGTGGCGCGCCTGTCCGAGAACGGCACGCGCCTGACGAATCTGCGGGTCATTTTCGAGGCTTCCCCCGGCGGATCAGGCGGGCGGCATTTCGGCTCACGCGTTGTAGAAGCCAATGACAGCACTCTTTTTGTAACCATCGGAGATCGAGGGGATGCGCCACAGGCGCAGGATCGCTCGAACGCCATGGGTTCCGTGATCCGTATCAACCGCGACGGCTCGGTGCCTTCAGACAATCCTTTCATCGGGCAGGCAGATATCCGACCTGAAATTTGGACCTATGGGCACCGCAACCCACAGGGGGCCGATTTGGATACGCGCGGCCGATTTTGGGTGTCGGAACACGGTGCGCGCGGCGGTGACGAGGTGAACCTTGTCAAACCCGGCGCCAATTACGGCTGGCCGGTTATCTCTTACGGCACACATTATCTCGGAGAGAAGATCGGCGAGGGCACCAGCAAGCCCGGTATGGAACAGCCGCGCCTGTACTGGGACCCGTCGATCGCGCCGTCGGGGTTGATGGTCTATTCCGGCGACATGTTTCCAGAATGGCGGGGCGACATTTTCGTGGGCTCGCTGAAATTCGACTATATCGCGCGGCTGTCCGAAGATCCGCTGCGCGAGGTCGAGCAGATCAAGGGCCCCGAGACCGAACGGGTCCGTGACATCGTGCAGGCCCCGGATGGGGCGATCTGGTTCATTTCAGTCGGGCAGGGCGCGGTTTACAGGATGTCTGTCAAACAGTGACATACGAAGCATGCCAGCAGACTTTTCAATTCCATTTGCGCGTTTCCATCGTCGCAGTCGCTCTGTCCAACAGGTTACACGGTTAAGGGGATATTAATGAGTGATTTCGACATTGAATTGTGCACAAGTATCCCGCCAAGAACCGAGCTGAATATGATTTTGGAGCAATATTATGCTCTTATCGCTCTAAGAATGCAGGGTATGGGGTTCGAATTGGATCCTTCCGCGCCGCAAAGCGCACTGGAGGAATTCTGGGCGAACACGGATGACTACATGCCTCCGAACGGATGCCTGATCGTCGCAAGAAACCACGGTGGCAAAATCGTGGGGTGTGGAATGATGAAACGGTTTGATCAGTCTACCGGCGAGTTGAAACGTGTATTTGTAACCGAAGACGCTCGGGGCACCGGTGTGGGGCGCGCATTGATTCAAGCACGAGAACAAGCCGCCAGAGCTATGGGGCTGAAGCGGTTGATCGCAGATACACTCACCCCAAATGTGGAAATGAGATCTTTGTATCCCAAGCTCGGGTTTGTGGAACTGGACACTCCGATCGAGACAACAACCTACAAAGATCAGCCCATGCTCCGACCGTACTTGCACTATTTCGTCAAAGAGCTTTGACGCTGGACCTTAGACTGACAGTCTTCCACTTTGCGCACCGCGTTCGCGATAGGGCGTGGTGTTGTAATGCGCCCGGTAGCATTTTGAAAAATGGCTGGGCGAGGCGAAACCACAGGCCAGCGCCACGTTGATGACGCTCATATCGGTCTGCATCAGCAGGTTGCGGGCTTTGTGCAGGCGCAGTTCCATGTAATAGCGCTTGGGGGAACGGCTGAGATACCGGCGGAACAGACGCTCCAGCTGGCGGGTTGACATACCCACTTCCTTGGCAAGGATCGAGGGCGAGATCGGTTCTTCGATGTTCTTTTCCATCATCAGTATAACCTGGCTCAACTTCGGATGCCGCACACCGATTCGGGTCGGAGTTGACAAACGCTGCGTGTCCTGGTCGGTTCGAATCGAGGAATAGATCATCTGATCCGCCACCGCGTTGGCCAGATCCTCGCCATAGTCATCTGCAATCAGTTTGAGCATCAGGTCAATCGACGAGGTGCCGCCCGCAGTCGTCATGCGACTTCCATCGATCTGAAAGACGGCTTTGGTCAGTTTGACCTCGTCAAACTCTTCGATGAAACTGTCAGAGTTCTCCCAATGGATCGTTGCCTTCTTGTTGTCCATCAACCCGGCCTTTGCCAGAGTATAGGCCGCAGTGCAGAGGCCACCGATCCGCAATCCCCTTCGCGCTTCACGCCGCAGCCAGTTCAGCACGCGCTTGGTGGTGGCCGCCTGAACGTCCACGCCACCGCAAATCAGAACAACGTCATCTCGCTGCAACTCCACCAGATCACTGTCAAGACTGAACTCGGTCCCGGCCGAGCAGGTTACCGTTTCTCCGCCTTCTCCTATCAGCTTCCAGGTGTAAAGCTGTCTGTTCGCCATGCGGTTGGCGATGCGCAGACTGTCAAGCGCCGAAGCAAAAGACAGAAGCGAGAAGTTGTCCAAAAGGACAAACACGAAATTCCGGGGTGGGGCCGCAGTGTCTTCCACCGTGACAACTTGGCGTTGCTCTTGCATGGCGAGATGTCCTTGCTTCGCTGCTGGACGTGTGATTATCCAGCCGCAGATTTGACAGCCACCATGATCAAAGCTTGTTTGCGTCGTCAAGAGGCGCAAATGGGATATGGTCACTCTTCATTGCATTTTGTATAGAGACCACCTGAAAACTTCAGCGGAGATCAAAGCTATGACCGAATGGCAAAAATCGAACTGGCGCAACAAGCCCCGGGTTCAGATGCCAGATTATACCGACGCGGCCGCGCTGGCCAAGGTCGAGGCTCAGCTTTCAAAGTATCCCCCGCTGGTCTTTGCAGGCGAGGCGCGGCGTCTCAAACAGCATCTGGGTGCCGCCGGGCGCGGCGAGGCCTTCCTTCTGCAAGGCGGGGATTGCGCTGAAAGCTTTGAACAATTCAGCGCTGATGCGATCCGTGACACCTTCAAGGTGATGCTGCAAATGGCGATGGTTTTGACTTATGGCGCCAAGGTGCCAGTGGTCAAAGTCGGTCGTATGGCCGGGCAATTTGCCAAACCACGCAGTGCCCCGACCGAAGTCGTGAATGGTGTGGAACTGCCAAGCTACCGCGGCGACATCATCAACGAATTGGCCTTCACGCCCGAAGCCCGGATTCCGAATCCCAACAAGATGTTGCAGGCCTACACGCAGGCGGCGGCGACGCTGAACCTGCTGCGGGCGTTCTCAACCGGCGGCTTCGCGGATATGAGCCGCGTGCATGCCTGGACTTTGGGTTTCGCGGATGAACAGGACGTTCAGAAATATTCCGAGGTTGCCGATCGTATTCAGGACACCATCGACTTCATGGAAGCCGCTGGAATCACTGCGGAAACAACCCATGAATTCTCGACCGTCGAATTCTACACCAGCCACGAAGGGCTGTTGCTGGAATACGAAGAGGCACTGACGCGACTGGATTCCACCTCGGGCAACTGGCTGGCTGGCTCCGGTCACATGATCTGGATCGGCGACCGCACCCGTCAGCCCGACGGCGCGCATGTCGAGTTCTGCCGCGGGGTACTGAACCCGATCGGTCTGAAATGCGGCCCGACCACTACGGCCGAGGACCTCAAGGTTCTGATGTCAAAGCTGAACCCGGACAACGAAGAGGGGCGGCTGACCCTGATCGCGCGCTTCGGCGCGGGCAAGGCGGGCGAGCATCTGCCGCGTCTGATCAAGGCGGTCAAGGAAGAGGGTGCCAAGGTCACCTGGGTTTGCGACCCGATGCACGGTAACACGATCAAATCGGCCACGGGCTATAAAACCCGCCCGTTTGATTCTGTTCTGCGCGAGGTGCGTGACTTTTTCGGAGTGCATCAGGCCGAGGGAACCATCCCCGGCGGTGTGCATTTCGAAATGACCGGGCTGGATGTGACCGAATGCACCGGCGGTGTACGTGCCGTGACCGAAGAAGACCTGTCGGATCGCTACCACACCGCCTGCGATCCGCGCTTGAACGCATCGCAGTCGCTGGAACTTGCGTTCCTGGTGGCGGAAGAGCTGACCAACCTGCGTCGCAACGGCTCGAAACGCGCGGTAAGCTGAGCGCCTCTGAAACACTGACAACAGCGGGCCATCGGCCCGCTGTTTCTGATCACGGCAATTGGCGGGTCTCAATCGTCGCGAGACACCACCAGATGTAGATGGCCGGCAGAGCGTTTGAATTCGCGTTGTTCCTCAGCAAAACCTTCCACAGGGCGGCGCAGTGTGGGCGCGGGTACCTGAATTTCAGAAACCGGTTTGATCCGCGTATCGGTCAGTGAAAACCGGCGCGGTGTCTTGCCGATTGCGCCATCGGCGATCATGACCCCCAAAATACGGCTGACATCCCCAAGGTCACTTTTCAGCGGCAGAAGGATCATCCGGGCCTGCATCCGGGTACGTCCCAACACCCCGTCCGAGTTCAGACTCAATTCGGCAACAGCAGGGGACGCAAATACCTGTTCCAGTACATCCTTGGTCTGTGCGCGGGCATCGGGTTGAAAGAACGCGGTCAACGGCATTCCCCGCACTTCCATACCTGCAAGCGCGTTCAGATGGCTGCCTGCAAGACGAAAACGGGCCAGGCCGGGTGCGATGCGTTCCAGGATGAACGTATATTCAAGAACATTCTCAAGACCGCGCGGGTCGATTTGAGACCGCATCGGCACGCTGTCGCCGCTCAACAATGCGGTCCAATACGCCTCGGCCTGGCGGATCGGCGATAGGCTGCGCCCACTGTCAAAGCGATCCATTGCGACGATCTTTCCAAATTCTGACCCGGAACCTATCCCGGAAAAGGTTTTCATTTTCATCACCCTACCGTCAATTGGCCGCCATTTTCATAAAATGCAACACAATGGAAGCATCAACGGCCCGCAAACCACTGCTAAGGGCAGTTTGACTCGGGTTAATTCAATTTTGGAGCAATTCTTTAACGAATGGTTAACTTGCGCCAAACAAATGCGTCTTCAGCAAACTCTTGCTCTGCACCAGTCAATAGCATTAGGTGCGGCACATGCTTGAAACAGCAGGGGAACAGGAAAGGGCCATCATGATCAGATCCATGACCGGGTTTGCCTCGGGGAAGGGAACTTTCGGCCCGCACAGCTGGTCGTGGGAACTTCGCAGCGTAAACGGTAAGGGGCTGGACATGCGTCTGCGCGTGCCCGATTGGTTGACCGGTCTCGAAGTCGCGTTGCGGGCGTCCCTGTCCAAATCCCTGAGCCGGGGAAACGTGACCCTGTCGATGCGCTTGAACCGCGAGGATTCTGCCCCGGAACTGGCCTTGAGCGAAACCGCGATGGCTGCGGCCCTGACCGCTCTTGAGCGAACGGAAGCGCTGGCAGCTGCGCGCGGCATCACGCTTGCGCCGTCGCGTGCGTCAGATCTTTTGGCGCTCAAGGGGATGATGGACGCAGGAACCGAGGCCGACGATCCGGCTCCGCTTGTTGCTCATCTGACGTCCGAATTCAAAGATCTTCTGGCGGCGTTCATAGATATGCGCAAAACCGAAGGGGCAGCTTTGGCCGCAATCTTGAACACGCAACTGGATCAGGTCGCGGAACTGACGGCGCAGGCCGCAGAGATTGCCGAGCAACGCAAAGACAAGATGATCGAGGGGCTGCGCGAGAATCTCGCGCGGGTGCTGGAGAATGCGCAGGGCGCCGATCCCGATCGTGTCGCGCAAGAGCTGGCGATGATCGCGGTCAAGGCGGATATCACCGAAGAAATCGATCGCCTGACCGCGCATGTAGGGGCCGCTCGTGAGTTGTTGGCACAGGAAGGGGCCGTGGGCCGCAAGCTGGATTTCCTGATGCAAGAGTTCAATCGCGAAGCCAACACGCTGTGTTCCAAGGCGCAAAGCTCGGACCTGACATCGGTCGGGCTGGAACTGAAAGCGGTGATCGATCAGATGCGCGAGCAAGTGCAGAATGTGGAATAAGAATGGGAACGACTGACATGGCGGACCGCCGAGGCCTACTAATCATCCTGTCTTCTCCGTCCGGAGCGGGCAAATCGACCCTGGCCAGACGGCTGATGGCCTGGGATACGGATCTGGAATTCTCCATCTCGGCGACGACCCGTGCCCCGCGCCCCGGGGAAGAGCATGGGCGCGAGTATTTCTTCCTGTCCGAGGACGAGTTCAAACAGCAGGTCGCTGATGGGCAGATGCTGGAACACGCCCATGTATTCGGAAACTTCTATGGTTCGCCTGCCGAGCCGGTCAAAAATTCGATCAATGCCGGTAAGGACGTATTGTTCGACGTCGATTGGCAGGGCGAAGTGCAGATCCGGAATTCGGATCTGGGCAAACACGCGTTATCGATTTTCATTCTGCCGCCGTCCATCCCCGAGCTGCGCCGCCGGCTGGAAACGCGCGGGCAGGACAGTGATGACGTCATCGCCCGTCGGATGCTCAAAAGCTGGGATGAAATCAGTCACTGGGGCTATTACGACTACGTCCTGATCAACGATGACCTCGAGGCAACCGAAGAAAAGCTGAAAACCATCGTCAGCGCGGAACGGATGCGCCGCATTCAGCAACCCAGGTTGCAACAGCACGTCCGCAAGTTGCAGAGAGAATTCGAGGGACTGTCATGACAGTTTACGCTTTGGGCGAGCACGCTCCGCACATTCACGACGACACCTGGGTCGCGCCGGATGCCATTCTGATTGGGAAGGTTGTGCTGGAGCAGGGAGCCTCGGTCTGGTTCGGCTGCACGATTCGCGCGGATCACGAAGAAATCCGGATCGGCGAGGGCAGCAACGTTCAGGAAAACTGCGTGATGCATATCGACGCCGGTTTTCCCCTGATGATTGGTCGAAACTGCACCATCGGCCACAAGGTGATGCTGCATGGCTGCACCATAGGCGAAAACACGTTGGTCGGAATGGGCGCAATCGTCCTGAACGGGGCAAAGATCGGCCGGAACTGTCTGATCGGAGCAGGGGCCCTGATCACCGAGGGCAAGGAAATCCCCGACAATTCGCTTGTCATGGGATCGCCGGGCAAGGTCGTACGCCAGCTTGATGAGGCTGCGGCGCAAAGGATCACGTTCAGTGCGCTGCACTATCAGGAGAACATGCGCAAATTCCGCGATACCCTGAAACCTGCGCTTTGACGCGAAGGAATGAGTGGGTTTTGACGCATGACCGAAGACGTTCTTAAGGACATTGTTCTTGCGATCCCGCTGCCGGCGCTAATGGTGGATCAGACCGAACGGATCATTGCCGCGAACACAGATGCAACGTCCCTTCTGGGCCAGAACATTGTTGGACGTCATTTTGCGACCATATTGCGACAGCCACAGGTTCTGGACGCGATCGAGCAAAGCCTTACAAGCAGAAGCGCAAAGAAAGCACGTCATCTGTCCAATGACGGTGCGCAGGACACAACATACGCAGTTGAATGCAGATACATGAACGGGGTCGCTTCGGAAGGGGCCGTTATGGTCACGTTTCAGGATACCACCCATCTGGAACACGCCAGCCAGATGCGGCGGGATTTCGTGGCCAATGTCAGCCATGAATTGCGCACACCGTTGACTGCCTTGATGGGGTTTATCGAAACCTTGCGCGGTCCGGCCCGGGATGACCCCGCCGCGCGTGACCGGTTCCTCAAGATCATGGCCGATGAGGCCAACCGGATGAACCGTCTGGTCGGGGATCTGTTGTCGTTGAACCGGGTCGAAAGCGAAGAACGTGTTCGACCGAGGCAACAGCTGGAACTTACCGGTCTTCTTCAATCCACGATAAACTCGCTGCGGCCCCTTGCCGAAGACGCCGGTGTGGTTTTGTCGCTGGACGTGAAAAACGGCCCGCTTTCAGCCACCGGTGACGGCGACCAGTTGCGACAGGTTTTCACCAATCTTATCGAGAACGGGATCAAGTATGGTGCCAGTGGCGGTAGTGTTACGGTACGTGTCCTGCCGGTGGACAGGGATCCGGCGATGCGCGGCCCGGCGGTCCGAATCCAGTTCATAGACAAAGGCCCCGGCATAGATGCCGTTCACCTGCCGCGCCTGACAGAGCGATTCTATCGCGCCGACAGCCACAGGTCGCGGCAGCTGGGCGGAACCGGGCTTGGCCTTGCGATCGTGAAGCATATCGTCAATCGCCATCGTGGAAGACTTCGTGTTGAAAGCGAATTGGGAAAAGGCTCTGTTTTTACGGTTATTTTGCCCCGTTGAAACAGCTTGGAATGCAAGTCTGCTTTTGATCTGACCCCGTGGGGCATTGGCGTTTCATTGGAAAAAACGCAAAAAAACCCCTGCTGTCATAAAACCGTTACGCATGTGTCACAAAAGGCTTACGCACGCGCCATAGGGGTCCCCGCAGGATCATCATGGTGGTGATCAAGCACATCTTTTCAGGGAGACTGAAATGTCCTTTGTAAAACTGTCGGCATCTGCGCTGGCTATCGCTGCCGTCTCGGCGACCACTGCTGCGGCGCGTGACAATGTTCAGATCGCCGGTTCGTCGACCGTTCTGCCTTATGCCTCGATCGTAGCCGAACTGTTCGGTGAAAACACAGACTTTCCAACTCCGGTTGTTGAATCCGGCGGTTCGTCGGCTGGTCTGAAGCGGTTCTGCGAAGGCGTTGGCGAAAACACCATCGACGTTGCAAACGCATCCCGCGCGATCCGTGAAAAAGAGATCAAAGCCTGTGCCGAAAACGGTGTGACCGACATCATGGAAGTCCGCATCGGTTATGACGGCATCGTATTCGCAAGCCAGCAGACCGGGCCTGCCTTTACCGCGTTCGAACCGTCCGACATTTTCAACGCTCTGGGTGCAAAAGTTCTGAAAGACGGCCAGATCGTTGACAACCCGTACAACACCTGGGCCGAGTTCAACCCGGAACTGCCCGATGTTGAAATCGCAGGCTTCATCCCGGGCACCAAGCACGGCACCCGCGAAGTATTCGAAGAAAAAGTTCTGCTGATCGGCTGTGAAGAAACCGGCGCCATGGAAGCCATGATCGCGGGCGGTATGAGCGAGGACGACGCTGAAGACGCCTGTCTTGCGGTTCGCACCGACGGCAAATCGGTCGATATCGACGGTGACTACACCGAAACCCTGGCGCGTATCGACACCAACCCCAACGGTATCGGCGTGTTTGGTCTGGCGTTCTACGAGAACAACACCGACAAGTTGAAGGTTGCCACCATGTCGGGTGTCGCACCGTCGACCGAAACCATCTCGACCGGCGAATATCCGGTTTCTCGCCCGCTGTTCTTCTACGTGAAGAAAGCTCATATCGGCGTGATCCCGGGCCTGAAGGAATACGCGCAGTTCTTCACCCATGACGAAATCGCCGGTCCGTCGGGCCCGCTTGCCAACTATGGCCTGGTCGCCGATCCCGAACTGGCAAAAACTCAGGACGCGATCTCCAACGAAGTCACCATGGGTTCGGGCAGCTGAGCCTGACGTCAGTTTAACGCAAATAGGGGCGACGGATCAGTCGCCCCTTCACTGTCTTTTTACTACACGCAATCGAAGGCAATGGGGGTGTTATGCCGATACTTTGGCTCTTTCTGATCGTTTCGGCGATCGCGGCTGTCGGCTATCTGTTGGGACGCAAACGCGCGCTGCAAAACGCTGGTGGTGACAGTCGGAATCTGCATTCCCTGCCATCATTTTACGGTGCAAACGTTGCGCTGAAGACGCTTGTGCCGGCCTTCGGCCTCTTGATCGTGTGGCTGTTGGCGCAGCCTTTCTTTCTCAATACGCAGGTGTCGGGCATGATATCCGACTCCGTGATAAAGGAAGGTTCCTCTCGCAGCCTGGTGATGGCCGAAGTACGCCGCACCGCCGCCGGGCTGGACAATGCGGTTGCGCAAGGAAACCTGACCGAGAACGCCGCCAGTGATGCCGATGCGAATGTCGCCGATATCACCCAACTTTTGAAGGACGCGGGGCAGGTGGTGACCTCGGACATCACTCAACCGGTATTGCGCGCTGCGCAGAGCTATCGCGCCATGAGCTCGACCGGGTATGCGATCATGTCCATTGCCGTTGTCGCGGTTGCCTTGATCGGTGCCGTAGCGGGCTGGTTGCAAACCAACGCCGAATACCGTGCGCGCAACGTTGTGGAACAGGGGGTTCGTGTCCTGCTTATGGCGGCCGCGTCGGTTGCCATTCTAACAACGGTGGGCATTGTCCTGTCTCTTGTGTTCAACACCTGGGAGTTCTTCAAACTATACCCGGCGTCAGATTTCTTTTTCGGCATGACCTGGGCACCCAGCTTTTCGGGCCGCGGCGGGTTGTCCGAACTTGGTATCTTGCCGCTGCTGTGGGGGACGCTCTACATCTCTGTCGTGGCGTTGCTGGTTGCAGTGCCGATCGGGTTGTTTGCCGCGATCTATCTCAGCGAATACGCTTCGCCCCGCTTGCGCTCTGTCGCCAAGCCGCTGCTTGAGGTGCTGGCCGGGATTCCGACCATCGTTTACGGTCTCTTCGCTTTGTTGACCGTTGGTCCGCTGCTGTTGGATGTTTTTGGTGAAAATGGCCTGGGCTGGATGAAAGCCGGCACCGCCGTCATGACTGCGGGTCTGGTGATGGGGATCATGTTGATCCCGTTTGTCTCATCGCTGTCTGACGACATCATCAACGCCGTGCCGCAGGCAATGCGCGATGGTTCCTACGGTCTTGGCGCCACGCAATCGGAAACCATCCGTCAGGTCGTTCTGCCCGCCGCGTTGCCCGGTATCGTCGGCGCGATCCTTCTGGCGGCATCGCGCGCCATCGGCGAGACCATGATCGTGGTTCTCGGGGCAGGGGCCGCGGCCCGCCTCAGCCTGAACCCGTTCGAAGCCATGACAACCGTGACAGCTAAGATCGTCAGCCAGTTGACGGGGGACGCCGACTTTGCCTCGCCCGAGGCGCTGGTCGCCTTCGCACTTGGCATGACCCTTTTCATTCTAACCTTGGGGCTCAACGTGTGTGCCCTGTATATCGTGCGCAAGTATCGGGAGCAGTACGAATGACCGACACCAGTATGCAAAGCCCCCAATCCGGTCGCCATATGATCTCGCTTACGGCTCCGGATGAACGTACGACGAAACGTGCCAAAGCCGAGAAACGGTTCCGCGCTTATGGCATCGCCGCAATCGCAACCGGTCTGTTCTTTCTGGTTGTTCTGTTCGCTTCGATCCTGTCGCAGGGGATTCCGGCCTTCCAACGCACGGTCGTCAGCATTGAATTCACACTGACCGAACCGCAGCGGGACGAGGCCGAAGGGGCCCTGTTCAAGACAAAAGTCTATTCCGACTTGTTCGTCGCCCAGTTGAACAGTGAACTTGCTGAACGCGGAATCAGCGTTGATTTTGATGAGGCCGCGATCGAGCGTCTTTTGGGTAAAGTCGGCGGAACGATCCGGACCTTCTATACAGAAAACCCTGACAAGCTGGGCCAGCCGGTTCAATTCGATCTGGCAGCATCCAGCCGGGTGGACGGATACTTCAAAGGCCGCGTATCCCGCGACACGATACAAGACAGCCGGTTTCTGCAAAAAAGCGATCTGGATCTGGTCGATGCGCTGGAACAGGCCGACATCATCAAGCAGGCATTCAACTGGCCCTTCATCACCGGAGCGGACGCAGGCGTGGACAACCCCGGCGGCGCAGGCATCGGTGTCTCGGTTGTGGGATCATTCTTCATGATGCTGGTCGTTCTGTGTCTGTCTCTGCCGATTGGCGTTGCAGCTTCGATCTACCTCGAAGAATTTGCGCCGCAGAACAAGCTGACCGACCTGATCGAAGTGAACATTTCGAACCTGGCCGCGGTTCCGTCCATCGTCTTCGGTATTCTGGGCCTGGCCGTTTTCATTCAGTTCATGCACCTGCCGCAATCGGCACCGCTGGTCGGCGGTCTGGTTCTGACCCTGATGACGCTTCCGACGATCATCATCTCGACCCGCGCGTCTTTGAAGGCCGTGCCTCCGTCGATCCGCGACGCGGCGCTTGGGGTAGGGGCGTCAAAAATGCAGGCGGTGTTTCACCACGTGCTGCCGCTGGCTGCGCCGGGCATTCTGACGGGTACCATCATCGGTCTGGCGCAAGCCTTGGGAGAAACCGCACCTCTTTTGCTGATCGGCATGGTTGGATTTGTCGCGCGCGGTTATCCTGACGGCTTTCTGGCAGGCTTTACCGAGCCGAATTCAGCCATGCCCGCCCAGATCTATACATGGGCCGCACGTGCTGACGTTGGCTTTTACGAGAAGGCGTGGGGTGGGATCATCATACTTTTGATGTTCCTGCTGACCATGAATATCATCGCAATCATCTTGCGCCGCCGCTTCGAACGCCGCTGGTAAATGGGGGCTGGAATGAACGACATGACACGAGTGGAGAGAACCGTGGACTCCAAAGACATCAAGATCAACGCCAAGAACGTACAGGTTTTCTACGGTGAAACCCACGCCATCAAGGACGTGAGCGTTGAGATCGAAGACAAGACCGTCACGGCCTTCATAGGGCCATCTGGTTGTGGCAAGTCCACCTTCCTGCGCTGCCTGAACCGGATGAACGATACCATCGATATCTGCCGCGTCGAGGGCGACATCCTGCTGGATGGTGAAGACATCTATGACAAGCGTGTCGATCCGGTCCAGTTGCGCGCCAAGGTCGGGATGGTGTTCCAAAAACCCAACCCGTTCCCGAAATCGATCTACGACAACGTGGCCTATGGCCCGCGCATTCACGGCATGGCCCGCAACAAGGCGGAACTGGATGAAATCGTAGAAAAATCCTTGCGCCGCGGCGCGATCTGGGATGAGGTCAAGGATCGTCTGGATGCACCTGGAACCGGCCTGTCCGGCGGCCAGCAGCAGCGTTTGTGCATCGCCCGGGCCGTCGCCACCGAACCCGAAGTTCTGTTGATGGACGAGCCGTGTTCGGCCCTTGATCCGATTGCGACCGCACAGGTCGAAGAGTTGATCGACGAACTGAGGTCGCGGTTTTCCGTTGTGATCGTCACCCACTCGATGCAGCAGGCGGCACGGGTCAGTCAGAAAACGGCCTTTTTCCACTTGGGCAACCTGGTTGAATTCGGTGAAACCGGCCAGATCTTTACCAATCCGATAGATCCGCGCACGGAAAGCTACATTACCGGCCGCATCGGCTAAGCACAGGTATCTGACAATGAGCGAACAACATATTGCAACTGCTTTTGATCGCGACCTCGAGGCGATCCAAGCGCATATCATGAAGATGGGCGGGCTGGTCGAGGCCGCCATCATAGGCGCGGCCCGCTCGCTGGAAACCCGCGATGAAGAGTTGGCGCAAGAGGTGCGAAAAGGCGACAAAGCCATCGACGCGCTTGAAGAACTGATCAACGAAGAAACGGCCAGGTTGATTGCGCTGCGTGCACCCACCGCCGGTGACTTGCGGCTGATCCTGTCGGTTCTGAAGGTATCCGGCAACCTTGAGCGTATTGGCGACTATGCCAAGAATATCGCCAAACGAACCACGGTTCTGGTCAATGCCAGCGAGATCAACGGAAGCGCTGCGGCCCTGCGCCGTATGGCACGCGAGGTCGAACGGATGCTGCGTGATGCACTGGATGCCTATATCCAGCGCGATGCGGAACTGGCCACAGACGTCATCAACCGTGATGAAGAGGTTGACCAGATGTATAACGGGCTGTTCCGGGAGTTTCTGACGTTCATGGCCGAAGACCCACGCAATATCTCGGCCTGCATGCACCTGCATTTTATTGCCAAGAACATCGAACGCATGGGCGATCACGTAACCTCGATCGCCGAACAGGTCGTGTATCTGGTCACCGGCGACCGCCCGGCCGAAGCCCGGCCCAAGGCTGACAACACGTCGCAAACCGTGTAGGAGACGAGTGAGATGTCCGCAGATCAACCTACCGTTCTGGTTGTAGAGGATGAAATGGCCCAGCGTGAAGTCTTGGCCTACAACCTTGAAGCTGAAGGGTTTCGGGTTTCAAAGGCTGGCAACGGCGAAGAAGCCATGCTGTTGGTAGACGAAGACTGTCCGGACATCATTGTTCTGGACTGGATGATGCCCAATCTGAGCGGTATCGAGGTCTGCCGACGCCTGAAAAGCCGCCCGGACACGCGTTCAATCCCGATTATCATGTTGTCGGCCCGGACCGAGGAAGTCGACAAAGTTCGCGGTCTTGAAACCGGCGCGGATGATTACGTGGTCAAGCCATATTCCGTGGTCGAGCTGATGGCGCGCGTTCGCACGCAATTGCGCCGCGTCCGTCCTTCGACCGTTGGTTTGCGCCTGGAATTCGATGACATCATTCTTGACTCCGAGACGCACAAGGTTAGCCGGGACAACAAACCCCTAAAACTTGGGCCGACCGAGTTCCGGCTTCTCAGCACATTCATGGAAAAGCCGGGCAGGGTCTGGAGCCGCGAGCAATTGCTGGACCGGGTTTGGGGTCGCGACATCTATGTCGATACGCGAACCGTTGATGTGCATATCGGGCGATTGCGCAAAGCTCTGACGCAATATGGCGGGACCGACCCAGTACGAACCGTCCGCGGCGCTGGATACGCCTTGGGGTAACCACATCCTGTGCGCATGACGCCAAAATCGTTTGAATTTTGTCAGGAGCCGTATTTGTGGGTCGCGCGCACCGTGGCGGCATTAGATATCGCATAATCGGTATTATGGTAATTAGTAGTTCCTTGTAACTTGGCCGCAAAGTGAACACTCTGCCCAGAACACGCAAAACTAGTTTTGGAACGCGCCATGGAGCTCAGAGATAAAACTGTCATCGTGACCGGTGCCGCAGATGGCATTGGCCGGGGTTTGGCGGAACGTTTTGCTCAGGAAGGTGCGCGCGTCATCTGTTCGGATATTGACGAGGCCGGAGCCCGTGAAGTCGCAACCCAAACTGGCGGCGTTGCCTTCACATGTGACGTTTCGGATGAGGAACAGATCAAAGCGTTGATTGATTCCACCGAAGATACTGTTGGCCCAATTGATCTGTTCTGTGCAAATGCCGGAATCCTGACGCTTGGCGGTCTGGATGTTCCCAATGATCAATGGGAAAAAATTTGGAAAATCAACGTGATGTCCCACGTGTGGACCGCGCGCCATTTGGTGCCTCGTATGATCGGTCGCGGCGGCGGATATATTCTGACGACGGCCTCTGCGGCGGGTTTGCTGAACCAACCCGGTGCGGCGCCATACGGTGTCACGAAACACGCGGCGGTCGGATTTGCCGAGTGGCTGTCGCTGACATATGGCGCCAAAGGTCTGCGGGTTTCGGTTCTTTGTCCTCAGGCGGTTCGGTCGAAAATGACTGAAGGACATGAGGTTTCAGTAGCATCGATCGACGGAATGCTGGAACCCGAAGACGTCGCTGAAACCTGCTTACAAGCCATCCGGGAAGAACGATTTCTGGTTCTTCCGCATCCGCAGGTGTTGGATTACCTGCAACTCAAAGCGGCCGACTACGATCGCTGGCTGGGCGGAATGCGAAAGTTGAATCAACACTTTACGCCGGATACTTGACGTTTTCTCTGAACCTTCCTCATAAGACCTTCCTGAGCTACCGACGCGACCAGGGTTCCGTCTTCTGAATAGATCGATCCGCGATTAAAGCTGCGTCCCTGCCCCGTCCACGGAGAATCCATCACGTACAGATGCCAGTTTTGAAATTTCACAGGTGCATGAAACCACAAAGCATGGTCCAGACTGGCGCCGTTGAACTCTCCGGAAAACCAGCTTAGCCCGTGCGGTCGCAAACCTGACGACATCAGGTTCATATCAGACGCATAGGCCAAAAGCAGGTGTTGAGTTTTTGCGTCCGCAGACGCGGCAGCCGCCATGCGAAACCAGGTTTTGTTGCGGTCATCCGACACTTCGGGGTTGAACGGATCCAGATGGTCCACCTCGCGGACTTCGATCGGGCGTTCACGCAGAAGCTCACCGCGAAAACCTTCGGGCACGCGATCCACATATGCGTGTCGAAGCTCGGATCGCGATGGGTACGTCTGCGGAGGATTCACGGTTGGCATCGGATGCTGATGATCCCAACCTTCATCCTGAACGTGAAAGGAAGCTGACATGTTCAGGATCTGCTTTCCATTTTGAATGGCGACAACGCGACGGGTTGTGAACGACCCGCCGTCACGCGCCCTATCCACTTGATAAATAACAGGTTTATCTGGATCCCCGGGGCGGATAAAATAGGCGTGCAGGGAATGGCACAACCGGTCTTCCACGGTTTTGTATGCTGCGGCAAGGGCCTGCGCGATGACCTGACCGCCGAAAATTCGGGTCGGTGTTTCTCCACCCGATCCTGTGCCGCGGAAAAGATCGACTTCAAGCCGTTCGATATCCAGAAGGTCCAATAAGATGCGTTCCGCTTCGGTCATTGTCTGCTCATGGGCTAATTGATCGAAACCCGGGTATCAGCCTAAGCAATATCATTCAATCATGGCGGCGTGCACCAAGGCCTTGAGTTCAGCCCGGGATGGATAGGAACTGGACGGCGACAATTGCGTGAAGAACACAGCCGTCAGATCGTTCTGCCAGTCGATCCAGAAATAGGTCGAGGCCATGCCACCCCAGCTGAAATCACCGACGGACCCTGGCACGCGCACCCGACCCGGGTTGAGGACAATCGACCCTGCAAGGCCAAATCCCATGCCTTCCATGGGCTGTTCCGCAAAGCTCTTTGGTCCCATCGAAGCGATATCACCCGGCAAGTGGTTGCGCATAATGAAGTCCACCGTTTTCGGGCCAAACAGTTGATGCCCGTTGCCGGACCCACGATTGCGAAGCATGTCAACGAACTTGACATAGTCATCGATTGTGGAAACCAGCCCACCGCCGCCCGAGAACGTTGTCGCATTCGCGAATGGAGAGGTTTCGTGGGCATCCACCAGACGCAAGGTATCGCCTCCTTGGTCCGCGGAATTCAACGCCATCGCGTCGCCAGCCAGCGGCGTATAAAGCGAGGCGAACCGGTCCCCTGCCCCGGCCGGCACGGAAAACCCGGTTTCGCGCATCTCGAGGGGCGCCAGGATTTCCTGCCGGAAGAATTGTTCCAGGGTCTGTCCCGAGACGACCTCGACAACGCGCCCAAGCACATCGGTTCCAACCGAATATTCCCACCGTGTTCCGGGCTGGAAAGCCAACGGTAACTCTGCCAGTTCACGTACGCGATCTTTCAGAAGGCCCTGATTTGGCTTGAAAATAAGGTCCTTTTCATCCATCGCCTCCGGTAGTATCCCGGGATTGAACGGATAGCTGAAACCGCCAGTATGGGTCAGCAACTGATGAAGGGTCGGGCTTGCCGCGTCCTCGGTTTGATCCAGCTTGTCCGCGCCGGGTACCAGAGCCTGCATCTGTTTGAACTCGGGAAGGAAATCCGACAGCGGCGCGTCGAGGTGAAACAGCCCACGTTCCGCCAGCATCATCAAGGCAACAGACGTGACGGGTTTGGTCATCGAGTAGATGCGTACCAGCGCGTCGCGTTGGAACGGCAAGTCCTGTTCAAGATTTCGCAGGCCGCTGGAGTGGAAAAAGACCTCATCCCCCTTGTGCTTCAGCAAAAAGGACGAGCCCGCGTATTTGCGCTGCTCAACATAGCGGTCCATCCAGATGCGAATCCGGTTCAGGCGCGTTTCATCGAACATGACTTGTTTTCGAAGCATTTTTGAGTTCCACCAGAAGTTGACTAATATCGTGTACGCGTAGGGCCTGAAACAACAGCAAAACCCAGGCTGAAATGAATGGTTATACATGCAGAGCCAAGAGGCACGCCTTAAATCCAAGTGATACAGTGAAACCGTCACAGATTCGCTTGTAAATTGTTGGACGGCGACGTGCCGTATTGGCCGGGAGGAATAGCATGACGCAAAGCTTAGATTTCGTTTACGATTTTTGCAGCCCAAATGCCTTTCTGGCCCACAAGATGCTGCCAGAGCTGGCCGCGCGGCATAATGCCAAGATCACGTATTCCCCCGTCCTTCTGCCTGTTGTTTTCAAGGCAACGCATAACCAAAGCCCGTTTCAGGCGTTTTCCGAAAACCGCCAGAAAACCGCCTATCTTACCCACGACTTGCATCGGTTCGCGCGGCGTCGCGGGCTGAGCTTTCACATGAGCCCGCATTTTCCGATCAATACGAAATTTGCGATGCGCGGCGCCCGGTTCGCCAGCGGTAAATCATGGGAAATCAAGTACATAAACGCCATATTTGATGCCATATGGGTGCATGGGCAAAAGGCGGATGAGCTGGCCGTTCTGATTGACATTCTACACGAAAACGAACTGCCGGTTCGCAAGTTGCGCGAGGCCATGACAAGCCCTGAAATCAAACAGGACCTGAAGGATCAGACCAAATCGTTCGTGCGCCGCGGCGTTTTTGGCGTTCCCAGCCTGTTTTACGGCTCTGAAATGTTCTTTGGCAAGAACAGCTTGCCGAACCTGGAAATTGAGCTGTCGAAAAACAAGAAACGAAACAAATCCAACACGTTGTGAGCAGGAGCGGCTTTGACCGCAGCGCGACTCAGAAGGCTTCGGCGAAGATATTGCCCGATGTTACAACGTTGATCCCACCAGAAACCGGGATAATCGAACCGGTTACATAACTGCCCCCTCGTCCGCACAGAAACAGCACGCACCCCGCTATATCTTCGTCACAGCCGACGCGCCCAAGCGGCACTGACTTGCCGACCTTTTCACGCTTGTCCTCATCCGCCGTAGCAAAGGCTGTCATCCGCGATACGAACGGCCCCGGAGCCAGCGCGTTGACCGTTACGTGGTAGGGCGACAGTTCCTTGGCCATGATTTTTGTCAGATGCAGTACCGCAGCCTTGGAGGCTGAATAGCTATAGGCGCCATCCCCCATGGGAACCTCTCCCATCACGGACCCGACGTTCACGACCCTGGCCGGATCGTCTGCGGTTCCGGATTGCATCAACATCGGCAGCAGCCTCTGGGTAAGCTCGAATACCCCGGCCACGTTAACCGACATCACCTTGTCCCACGCGTCATACGGAAATTGGCCCATGGGTGCTCCCCAGGTCACGCCAGAATTATTCATAAGAATATCAAGCCTTTCCGTCCGGTCCTGAATGTCCGAAACCAGTTTGGCTATACTTGCCTCGCTGCCGATGTCTCCGGCAAACCCTTCGGCACTTCCCGGTGCCTCCAGTGCATTCAGATCGGCGGCGGCCGCGACACACGCGTCCCCGTTCCGAGAAGCGATCAACACGCGCGCGCCGGCCCTGACCAACGCCTCTGAGGCCATCCGACCGATACCCGTGGCGCCTCCGGTGACCAATGCGGTTTTGCCGGGCAGCGAGAAAAGGGTATCGGGGGTCATTGTCGTGTTCCTCTGCAAAATCTGATTTCGGTTGCATTCCGACCAGATTCAAAACCTTGTCGTCTTTACAGCAATTAGCCGTCCGCTGCGTTGGCGCGAAACCGGGTTGCACCAAAATTCCACATGACAATCTTCAATCGCATCAGACACGGTTTGCAAGGATTACTCAGCGTCGCAAAGGGCCGGCCGATAAGCCCGGATAGTTTCAATGTTCCGATACTGAAACCGACGACAATGCGTTCAAAACCTGTTTTCCCGCAAACGAAAAACGGACGTAAATGTACGGCCCGAGCCCCAACGGGCGCGCGGTGTCGTCATGTCGAAGGACTGACCTTGGTTTACTCTTCCATCTCAAGGTCTGTTTTCAGGGCAACTGTCTGTATTCAATCCACCAAAGTCAGGTAGACAACCCGGCCTTTTCGCGTCTATGAACCAAGTATGGGGATCGTGAAAACATGCATAACGTTTTGGTATTGAATGGCCCAAACCTCAATCTGCTTGGCACACGGCAGCCCGAGGTTTACGGCAGCACGACACTACATATGATCGAGGACCGTTGCGTTCAGCATGGCGCCTCCATTGGGCTGGACGTCACCCACCTGCAATCCAATCACGAAGGTGTGCTGCTTGACGCCATTCACGCGGCCCGCGGTGTACAAAGCGGGCTGATACTGAACGCAGGCGCGTTCACGCATACGTCGATTGCCCTTATGGATGCGATTGCATCGGTGGAACTGCCGGTTGTCGAAGTGCATCTTTCCAACATTCATGCCCGGGAAGCCTTTCGGCACAGGTCCTACATAGCCCCTGTCGCACTGGGTCAGATCTGTGGCTTCGGTGCCCACAGCTATATCCTCGCGCTGGACGCGCTCGCGGCCCATCTGAAGGCGGGCAGCGCGACATGAAGCTCAAGGAATATCTTCGCTTTGTCAGCTACGCCAAAACCCTGGAAGACCTGTGGGACGCACATTGCCGCCAAATGGCCGAGTTCGGATTTACCCGCCTGATCTATGGGTACACGCAATTCCGGACGGCCACGTCCTTGGGTGACCCGGAAGATTTCGTAATCCTGACGAACCACAAACGGGCTTATGTGGACGGGTTCATCAAGGATGGTCTGTATTTTCACGCTCCGATGTTGAAGTGGGCCTTGGACAACGAAGGCGCCGCCAGCTGGAAAATGTTGCAGGACATGAGCTCGGGCGGAACGATGACCGCGAAGGAGCGCGAAGTTTTCGAGTTCAACAAATCCATGGGCGTGGTTTCCGGCTATACCGTAAGCTTCAACTCGGTTTCCATGCGCTCGAAGGGGGCGATTTCCCTGTCGGCCAATGATGGGCTGAGCCAGGAAGATGTGGATGCGGTCTGGGAAGAGCACGGCGACGACATTCTGCTTATGAACAATGTCGCCCACCTGAAAATCCTGACATTGCCGTTTCTTCCGCCGAACCGGGCACTTACCAAACGCCAACGCGAAGCTTTGCAGTGGGTTGGTGACGGGAAAACCACTCAGGATATCGCGCTGTTGATGGGACTGACATCTGCAACGGTAGAGAAGCACCTGCGACTCGCGCGCGAGGCGCTTTCGGTCGAAACGACGGCACAAGCGGTTCTCAAGGCGTCACTGCACAACCAGATGTTCATTATGGAAGCATAACCGCAATATTTTGACGCTATCCCGCGTCAGTTTACCCTAGGTAAGGAAATCACTACTTTTCAAACCAATCGTAAAAGTTGCAAAGTGAGAGTGTTCCGTGAGTGGTGGCTTTAGCCAGGGAACATTGGATTGGATCTTTGCAATAACAAAGCTCTCCGATCACTCTGACAAGGGGGCGCTTATTTGTCCGCGTACCGGTGTCGGAATTTTGGGGGGCCTCGACCATCCCCATCATGCGGGGCCCTCCAATCCTTCTCTACTTATGGAAGTATGCTTTTTGCCGGTGGCAGAAAAAAAGGGTTACGCAGTGCGTAACCCTTTAGATTTGTTGGGAAAGGCCGTTGCCGGTACTTTCCCTGTAACGTTTTAGCCTTGCGCGGCTTTGGCGACTTCAGCAGCGAAATCTTCTTTTTCAACCACGATACCTTCGCCAACTTCCAGACGGATGAAGCCGGTGATGGTTGCGCCGGCTTCCTTGGCCGCTGCTTCGACGGTCAGGTCAGGGTTCACGACAAACTGCTGGTTCAGCAGAGTCGATTCCGCGACGAACTTCTTCATACGGCCTTCGATCATCTTTTCGATCACTTGCTCCGGCTTGCCGGATTCGCGGGCGATGTCCATCTGGACCTGCTTTTCTTTTTCGACAATTGCCGGGTCCATGTCTGCTTCGGACAGGGCCGCCGGGTTCACAGCCGCGATGTGCATTGCAACCTGCTTGCCGATCGCTTCGTCGCCACCGGTCAGAGCAACCAGAACGCCGATTTTGCCCATGCCGTTGGTGGCTGCGTTGTGGACGTAGGACACAACAGTGTCGCCCGACAGTTTGGCCATGCGGCGTACCGACATGTTCTCGCCGATGGTGGCGATCTTGTCGGTCAGGGTGTCGGCAACGGATTTGCCACCCAGATCAACAGCCAGCAGCGCGTCAACATCTGCAACGCCTTCTGCGGCAAATGCGATCTTGCCAACCATTTCCTGGAACTCGGCGTTTTTCGCAACGAAGTCGGTTTCCGAGTTCACTTCGACAGCAACACCGTTGCCACCGTTGACGTGGACTGCAACCAGACCTTCTGCTGCGGTACGGCCCGATTTCTTGGCCGCTTTGGCCAGACCTTTGGTGCGCAGCCAGTCAACGGCTTCGTCCATGTTGCCGCCGGTTTCGGTCAGCGCTTTTTTTGCGTCCATCATGCCTGCGCCGGTCGAGTCGCGCAGTTCTTTAACCATTGCTGCTGTGATTGCCATCTTTAGGCTCTCCTCAATTCAAACGGAATTGGGGCAGGTCATACCCTGCCCCATATGTCATTTACGTGACGGGCAGCTTACGCTTCGGCTTTGGCTTCCGGTGCGGCTTCTGCTTCGGCGGGCGCTTCTTCTGCAACGACTTCTTCAACCGGTGCTTCTTCGAATGCGCCAAGGTCAACGCCTGCCGCACCCATCTGAGCGGTCATGCCGTCCAGAGCGGCACGTGCGGCCAGATCACAGTACAGCGCGATGGCGCGGGCTGCGTCATCGTTGCCGGGGATGATGTAGTCAACGCCGTCGGGCGAGCAGTTGGTGTCAACCACAGCCACAACCGGGATACCCAGCTTGTTGGCTTCGGCGATGGCCAGTGCTTCTTTCTTGACGTCGATAACGAACAGCAGGTCAGGAACGCCGCCCATCTCGCGGATACCGCCCAGCGAAGCCTGCAGCTTGGCCTGGTCACGCTCCATGCCCAGACGCTCTTTCTTGGTCAGGCCTTCGGCGCCCGATTCCATCGCTTCGTCGATCTGGTTCAGACGGTTGATCGACTGGGAAACGGTTTTCCAGTTGGTCAGCGTGCCGCCCAGCCAGCGGTGGTTCATGTAGTACTGAGCCGACTTTTCAGCCGCTTCCGCGATCGGGCCAGCAGCCTGACGCTTGGTGCCAACGAACAGAACGCGGCCGCCTTTGGCAACGGTGTCACGAACGGCCTGCAGCGCCTGGTCCAGCATCGGAACGGTCTGGGTCAGGTCCATGATGTGGATGCCATTGCGCGAGCCGTAGATGAACGGGCCCATGCGGGGATTCCAACGCTGTGTCTGGTGACCGAAGTGTACGCCAGCTTCCAGCAGCTGACGCATGGTGAACTCGGGAAGAGCCATGCTATGTTTTCCTTTTCCGGTTTACGCCTCGGCGGGGGTGAAAGAAGCGAATGCTCCAACCGGCGGGCCAGATAGGGATGTCTCCCCTACAAGGCCCAAACCCCGCCTGCGGGTTTGAATGGCGCGCGTATACGGCAGGTTTGAAGGCAGCGCAAGGGTCAAACCCTTATTTTTCAAGCCGCGCCAATGCATGCGCGTGGCGCACTGCTGCCTCGCAATGGGCCGCCAGTTCCTTGCGGTTGGCAAAATCCCTGACCCGGGCGGGTGCGTGATAGATCAGTTCAACGGACCCCTGCCTGCGCGCGCCCAATGTCTTGAGCAGATGGGGCGCGAAATCCATATCACCCCACCAGCCATAGAACCGGTCAGGCTGACCTTTCGGCGCGTGAAACACCACCGAGACCGGTTGAACATACATAAAATCCCGCAGCTCGTCTGCGAAGAAAGCGGCAAAAAGCGTTGTTTTAAATGGCAAAACACGCAATCCGTCGGTCGAGGTGCCCTCTGGGAAAAACAACAGCTTATGTCCGGCCTTCAGGCGTTCTTCGAAGATCGCCGTCTGCTCGCGGGCCTTTTTGCGATCCCTCTCGATGAATACGGTCCCGGTGGCCCGTGCCAACCATCCGATACCCGGCCAGTTCGCAACTTCTGCCTTGGACACGAAGTAGACCCTTTTGCGGGCGTTCAAGGCAAAGATATCCAGCCAGGATGTGTGATTGGCGACAACGGCACCGTGTTCCTTCATCAACGCGCCCGAGCAGCGAAATCCGATTCCCAGGATTCGGAACGCGTTTCGGCACACGAACTGGCTGATGAACGGTGTGACGGGGCGACGAACACCGAAAAGCGGCAACTCGATCAGTCGAATGGCCAATAGAACTATCAGCCCACCGAACACAAGGATGGCCAAGGGCAAGCCCCTCAGGATCACCAGAATCCAGCCGACAAAACCCAGTTCGATCGGATCCGGCGCATCCTCACTGTTCCAAAGCGGATCATTCACCGGATCAAGCTCCGCCATAGATGCGCTTCTGCCGCTCGTTCATACGGCTCGTATCCAGGATCAGGCACACATCGGTGGTGTTGAAGGAATGATCGATGAACGCCCCCTCACCCACAAACCCGCCAAGCCTCAGATAGGCTTTGATCAGGGCTGGAACCTGCACCATGGCACGGCGACGATCCAGCGCGTCCGGTGCGACAATATCCATGGTCTGAAACACGCTCGGCTGGGCGCGCACCCGCAGGTCTGGCGGCGCCAGATGATTGTGATGCAGCATCGACAGCGGCTGGGCCAGTTCCTGAACATCCGTGCCGTGAAAGCTGGCGACGCCGAACAGAACTTCGATCTGGCGTTCGGCCACATAGCGAGAGAGACCATTCCAGAGATGATACATGGCCGTACCGCCCCGGTAGTCCCTGTGCAGGCACGACCGGCCCAGTTCCAGCAACTTGCGGCCACTTTGCTTGAGAATGCTCAGATCGTATTCGTCTTCGGAATAAAACTGCCCCAACTCAGCGGCGCGATCCCCCGGTAACAGCCTGTAAACGCCGACAACTTCTCCGGTCGCATCATCACGGGCCAGCATGTGATCGAAATAGGGATCAAACCGGTCCCGTTCCAGCCCGGCCACATGATCGACCAGAGCCCCTCCTCCGCCGAGTTCGCGCACAAATACGTCATAACGCAACCGCTGCGCTGCGCGCAGTTCGTCCTGGGTTTCCGCCAGTTTGATCGTGAACGAGGGGCCAGCGTCCGGCATGTCAGACTTATCAATCCTGTTTTATCAACGCGGCTGATACCTCAGTTCTTCGGGGGAAGGCAACAAGTGGGAATCTGGTCTTTTCCGTTAACTCTTCTTAAACCAGTTTCACGGATCAAAGACCGGCATCAGGGCGATGCGTGTTCCGTCGATTACCACTTTCCCCTGCTCGCGAAAGTTTACGGTGATCTTGCCTGCGATGTTGGACTGAACCTGTCCGACACCCCATTCGGGGAAATCCGGGTGGCGAACAAACATGCCCGGTGCAAGAATAGCATTCATGTCTGTCATTTGGGGCTTCCGGTTCCTGCGGCAGATACCGCAGGAGGTATGCATGGGCAACACGAACGTCAACCTGGCTGAATTGATCGGCTCACGGATCTGCCACGATCTGATCAGCCCGATCGGGGCGATCACCAACGGGCTGGAGCTGTTGGACATGGTTGGTGCTGTCCAGGGCCCCGAGATGGAGTTGATCTCGGGCAGCGTCGGCAGTGCGGGCGCGCGTATCCGGTTTTTTCGGGTTGCCTTCGGATCAGCAGGAGAACAGCCGCTGGGCCGCGCCGAAGTGGCCGAACTGCTCAAGGACATCGAACGCACCGGACGGGTGCGGGTAAACTGGTTTATGACCGAGCCCATGCCGCGCAACCAAATCAAGCTGGCGTTCCTTGCGCTCATGTGCTGCGAAAGTGCCATGCCGATGGGCGGAGAGGTTGAGATCGAGAACCAAGGCGCCAATTGGACAGTGACCGGAACTGCCGACAAGTTGAACGTAGACAATACCTTATGGAAACACGTTGCAACCGGCCGGTTCCCCAACAAGATTACCCCCGCACAGGTCCAGTTCGCTCTGCTGCCGGAAACGGCAAACGCGATGGGTCGGCGCGTTTCCGTGGAAACCGCTGCGACCCGCCTTGTGCTGCGTTTTTAATCCCGAATCGTTCCGTTCCCGCGCACCAGATATTTGAAACTGGTCAACTGGGCGGCCCCCACCGGGCCGCGGGCATGCATTTTGCCCGTGGCGATACCGATCTCGGCGCCCATCCCGAATTCACCACCATCGGCGAACTGAGTCGAAGCGTTGTGCATCAGAATCGCGCTATCCAAGCGCTCAAAGAAACGGGCCGCGGCCCTGTCATCCTCGGTCATGATACAGTCGGTATGGTTCGACCCGTAATGTTGGATATGCGCGATGGCGGCGTCGATATCGACGACGGGCTTGGCCGCGATCACGCTGTCCAGAAACTCTTTTCCCCAATCCTCCGCCGTCGCGGGAATTGTACCCTCGACCGCAAGTGCGCCTTCGGCGTGTACCTCGACCCCTGCTTTCAGCAGCGCGGCGATCACGTCACGCCCCAGCGTTTCGGCGATGTCCTGATGGATCAGCAGGCATTCGGCAGCGCCGCAAATCCCGGTACGGCGCGTCTTGGCGTTCAACACCACGTCCAGCGTTTTCTGCGGATCAGCGGCCTTGTCGACATAGATGTGCACGATGCCTTCAAGATGGGCAAAAACAGGCACACGGGCCTCACGCTGGACCAGCCCGACCAACCCCTTGCCGCCGCGCGGAACGATGACGTCGACATAGTCGGTCATGGTCAGCAATTCCTGAACCGCCGCACGGTCACGCGTCGGCACCAGTTGAATCGCATCTTCCGGCAGATCGGCGGCCTTCAGCCCCTCGACCAGGCAGGCATGAATAGCAGTCGAAGAATGAAAGCTCTCGGAGCCGCCGCGCAGAATGACGGCATTTCCGGATTTCAGACACAGCGCACCTGCGTCGGCCGTGACATTGGGGCGGCTTTCATAGATCACGCCGATCACACCCAACGGGGTGCGTACGCGTTGGATTTTCAATCCGGTCGGGCGGTCCCATTCGGCCAGCACTTCGCCCACCGGATCGGTCTGTTCAGCCACCGCGCGCAGACCATCGACTATGCCCTGAACACGCGCCTCATCCAGAATCAGCCGATCCATCATCGCCGGGCTCAGACCTTTTTCTCGGCCGAACTCCAGATCCTTCCGGTTGGCTTCGATGATCTGCGCCCGATTGGCCCAAACCGCGTCGGCCGCTGCAATCAGGGCGGCATGTTTGCGTTCTGGGCTCGCAAAAGCCAGATCGCGCGATGCCGCTTTGGCACGTTTCCCAAGATCAGCCATCAGAGCGGGAATGCTGTCGAAATCTTTCATGTCGCGTGCCTTTCAGGTCGTCTTTTCAGTATTTACAGGGCCAGATCATCCCGGTGAATCAAGGCCGCACGGCCGGGATATCCAAGGGTCGCCTCGATCTCGGACGACTTGCGCCCCTTGATCGCGTCAGCCTCCTGCGCGGTGTAACGGCTGATCCCCTGCGCCAGCCGGCGGGCTTTGGGGTCAAGGATCGCGACAGGGTCGCCGCGCCCGAAATCGCCGGTCACTTCGACAATACCCGCGGGCAACAGGCTTTTGCCATTTGCCAGGGCGTTGGCAGCCCCTTCATCGATGGTGATTTCGCCACGCGGTTTCATGGCTGAAATCCAGCGCTTGCGCGCAGCGTGCGGATCCAGCGTTGCGGTAAACCACGTACAGTTTGCGCCATTTTCCAGCGTTTTCAGAGGGTTCAGAACCGACCCTTCCGTGATCGCCATCGCACATCCGCCCGCGGTGGCCATCTTGGCGGCCAGCAGCTTTGTCTTCATTCCGCCCTTTGACAAACCAGAGCCCGCATCGCCCGCCATGGCTTCGATCTCGGGCGTGATCTTGTCGATTGTTTCGAAACGCGTGGCCGAGGCGTCCTCGTTGGGGTTGCCCGAATAGAAACCATCGACATCCGACAGCAGGATCAACTGGTCCGCCCCCACGGTCACCGCGATTTGCGCGGCCAGACGATCATTGTCGCCATACCGGATCTCATCCGTTGCCACGGTATCGTTTTCGTTGACGATCGGCACGACACCCAAACCCAGCAGAGTTTCCAGGGTCGCGCGTGAATTCAGATAGCGGCGGCGATCCTCGCTGTCCTCCAATGTCACCAAAACCTGCGCCGTGGTGATCCCATGAGGCGTCAACGCCTCTTCATATGCGCGCGCCAGACGAATTTGCCCGACGGCAGCGGCAGCTTGCGACTTTTCCAAAGGCAATGTCGCCATGGACAGCCCCAAAACGCCGCGGCCCAGTGCAATCGACCCGGACGAGACGAGGATTACATCTATCCCCTGCCCCTTGAGCCATGCGACATCCTGCGCCAACGAAAACAACCATTCCTTGCGCAACAGGCCGGTTTCGCGATCAACAAGCAAAGCCGACCCGATTTTGACAACCAATCGGCGGGCTGAAGTCAGGGTTGCCAAGGCTGCGTCTCCTCAGCGGATTTCTGAAGAACACGATTGTCATCGATCTGGCCGCGCAACGCACGCAAAACCTCGGTTACACCTTGATGAGCAACACCGGACATCATCATCACAGGGCCGCCAACGGCCTCTTCAAGCTCGGCTTTGGCCAAATCACGTTCTTCGTCATCCAGTGCATCGACCTTGTTCAGGACGGTGATCCGGGGTTTCTGGGCCAGTTCGCCACCATAGGCCTCCAGCTCGTGGATAATTGTGCGGTAATCATCGGCTACCGTTTCCGAGGTACCATCGACAAGATGCAGCAGCACGGCGCAGCGCTCAACATGACCAAGAAAGCGGTCGCCTATCCCGCGTCCTTCATGCGCGCCTTCGATCAGGCCGGGGATGTCAGCCACCACGAATTCCACGTTGTCGACCCCCACGACACCCAGATTTGGGTGCAGCGTGGTAAACGGATAATCCGCGATCTTGGGCCGCGCGTTTGACGTGGCTGCAAGAAAGGTCGATTTGCCTGCATTCGGCATGCCCAGCAGGCCCACATCGGCGATCAGCTTCAGACGCAGCCAGATCGTGCGGTCAATGCCCGCCTGCCCCGGATTTGCACGCCGGGGGGCCTGGTTGGTGGCCGATTTGAAGTGCAGATTGCCGAAACCGCCATTGCCCCCTTTCGCCAGTAGAACGCGCTGTCCCACCTCGGTCAGATCGCAGATGACGGTTTCTTCATCCTCATCCAGGATCTCGGTGCCAACAGGCACACGCAGGACAATGTCATCGCCATCCTTGCCGGTACGTTGCTGCCCCCTGCCCGGCTGGCCGTTCTTGGCAAAGAAATGCTGCTGATACCGGAAGTCGATCAGGGTGTTCAGCCCGTCCACGACCTCGGCCCAGACAGAACCGCCCTTACCGCCGTCCCCGCCATCAGGGCCGCCGTATTCGATGTATTTTTCGCGTCGGAAGCTGACGCAGCCGCTACCGCCGGCCCCGGACCGGATGTAGACCTTTGCAAGATCGAGAAATTTCATGGTCTGTCCCCTACTGCAAAGGCCCCATCGGCCACAAGTCAGAGTTTTTTACTGTATGTCCAGGTGGGCACATTCGCATCACGCGCCACCGAATAGCTTTCTGCATCGCCAAGATACTGGAACCCGCAATGAGTCAGGACCCGGGCCGACGCCGGATTGTCTTGAAACACGCTGGCAAACATCGTCGCGTTTTTCAGCGGGTTGGCATTTACCAGTGCTTCGACAGCCATCGACGCAATGCCAGTGTTCCAGTAGATCGGCGCCACCCAATAGCCGACTTCGGACTGGTTCCGATCCAGCCGCTTCAGCGTGATCAGACCAATCAGTTCCGGACCGCCGTCTTTGGTGGCATCCATGACCCATACGTCCTCGTCCCGGTCCTCGGCCATCGAGCGCGTCACAAAGGCCTCGGTCGAGCCGGGGGCCAAAGGATGTGCAATACTCGTCGTCATGCGTGCCACACGCTCATCGCCGGCATAGTGCTCGATCAGCCCCATATCCGACCGACGCAGAGGGCGCAGATCGAACCGCTCGGTTTCTATGACCGGCTGATTTATTATTGTTTCAAGTTTCATGAGTGTGTTCCTCCTCCGAACAACACGAAAAGTACGGACGCAACCGTCAGGCCTGCCAACGTCCACATCAGATATTTTTCAACGGGTCGTCCTTCAACCGCATGGGCAATTCTATCGCCCGCAAAAGTCCAGATCGGATGAAGGATCACCTGGCAAAACAACAAACACAGAGCAATCGTAAACGTCGCTTCGAAACTGGGGGCGCCCGCAGCCACGAACCCGGTGAACCCGGCAATGATCATGGCCCAGGCCTTGGGGTTGAGCGGATGAACAATCAGTCCGGCCAGAAAGCCGGGGGCGTTCCCTTCAGCCTGTTGTCGCGACAAGCGCGTGTTGGCGATCTTCCACGCCAGCCAAAAAATATAGGCCGCTGACGCGTATTTAAGCACCGTAAACACCGCGGGTGCCAGATCCGCGAGATGCAGCAATCCAATGCCGACCGGCCAAATGATCAACTGCTTCCCAAGGATAACACCCCCGACAAAAGGCAACGCGGCGCGAAATCCAAATCGCGCACCAGTACCCAGCAGGACCATGTTGGCCGGTCCCGGCGTGCCGACCTGGCTGGCGGCAAAGATCAGGAAACTGGTGATTGCGACTGTCATCGGTTTGTTTGATCACGTCTGCGTTAAAACGAAAAAGGGACCGGCACTTTGTGCCGGTCCCCCATGAATTTTTCTAAAACCTTCTGGGTTTCGGCTTACTCTGCGGCCTCCGCCACTGGCAGGACCGAAATGAAGGTGCGGTTTTTAAGTCCCTTGTGGAACTTCACGGCGCCATCGGTGGTTGCAAAGATGGTGTGATCTTTGCCCATGCCTACGCCTTCGCCCGGCCAGAACTTGGTGCCGCGCTGACGTACGATGATGTTGCCTGCGATGGCTGCCTGGCCACCATAGAGTTTCACGCCAAGGCGACGACCCGCTGAGTCGCGACCGTTACGGGAGGAACCGCCAGCTTTTTTGTGTGCCATTCTCTCTCTCCTTAGCCCTGAGCCAGCTCTTTGGCTTGCTCAACCCATTCGGGTTTCACTTTGATGGTGTCGATAGCAGCAATCTGCTCGTCCGACAAGGCGGCCAGAGCGGCAAAGCTCTCGATACCGGCTTCAACCAGCTTTTTGGCAGCGGCAGGGCCGACACCGTTCAGCTTGGTCAGATCGTCGGCGGCAGCAGCGGCAGGTGCCTCTGCCTTGGCTTCAGCTTTCTTGGCAGGCTTTGCAGCAGGTGCCGCTTCGCCAGCCGGTGCCGAACCGGTTGCAGCTTTGATACCCGACTTGTCAGCGCCCGACGACAGAATGTCGGTGATTTTGACCAGAGTCAGCTTCTGACGGTGGCCAACGGTACGCTTCGAGCTGTGCTTACGACGGCGCTTGACGAATTTGATGACCTTGTCACCTTTGATCTGTTCGATCACTTCGGCCTGTACGCCTGCGCCTTCAACGAAAGGTGCACCAACAACCGGAGCGTCACCGCCCAGCATCAGAACATCGTTGAATTGAACTTTTTCACCTGCGTCGGCAGCCAGCTTTTCAACGCGGAGGATATCACCCGCCTGAACCTTGTACTGCTTGCCGCCAGTCTTGAGGACCGCAAACATGCGTCTTTCCTTTGTCTAACCGCGTTCTGTGGTCCCCTTCCGGGAGTTTTCGGCCCCAAGACACTTGAAAGCCACCTCGAACAGCGCGCCCTTTTCGGGCTGTGTGAATGACCATCAGGACATCCCAAGGGTCAAATAATAACGATACCCGGCACGGAAAACCGGCCGGGATGCGCGCTTATCCATAGATCGCCGGGAAAAGTCAACACCAAAGCGTCGTCAGAGATCAGACGCCCTGAGTGTCTGTGCGACCGTCCGCCCCAATCGGAAAGAGATATCGTTGAACATCCGGTCAAAGCCGTCAAACAGCGCCTCATTCAGGGCGCGCCCGGTTTCGGTTCTGGAAAACGCAATATTCTCGCGCATCTGGGCCTCGTCCAAGGGCCGATAGGCCATCAGAAGAAAAGAATAAAGCCACGCCTCGGTTTCTGCTGCGCGGCTTTCTTTCTGTGAAAGAAGTTCGGCCAGCAATTCCTGATCGTCGCCTTGCGCATCGACATCAAGACCCTGAAAGAAGCTGAAGTCGGAACTCAGCGCCCCATGAACGTTCTTTTCGACAAGGTCATTCGCCTGGATGTACTCATCGACCAACTCGAAACGGGTCGAGTCGCGCTCAACGGACTCGTAAGCTTCGCGGGCCATGTCCTCGATGGCCTGGTCCGACATCGCCTGCCGGGCCGAGTTTTCCAGCGACACGATCGTCTGACCAAGATCGCTTTCGAAAAACAGGATCGCCTGATCAAGCTGGGCAACGGACAGACCCGCCTCAAAGGCATCCGTCAGGAATTCCTGCATCCAGACCGGGTCGTAAATATCTTTGACCTGCGCTTCAAAATAGGCGCCGCCGGTATTGTCCAACAGCGTTTCGTCAAGTTCCTCGCGGTGACCCTGACCTTCCTGTACGAGAATTTCCATCACATGCGACAAGTGCATGGCCTGCGCCAGCCGGTCGACCTTTTGATCGGCCAGCAATTGAGCGCCCCACAGAACAAACGCAATCGCCAGAAAAACGCGGTGCATCAAATATCCTGCGCGGGATGCAGTTCGGCCATTCGGGCCGCAAGTACTTCGAACCGCATGGCCATGATTTCGTATTGGATCGCGTTCAGCAGTTCATACACTTCCTGCATCAGGGGTTGTTCCAGCGCCTCGACATACGAGTCGACATCCGCATCGGAAAAGTCCTGATAGGTATAGGCTGCCCCCGCAAGGCTGGACAGTTGCAGCGATTGGCGCATACCGGCTTCGTTCCGCTTCATCAGCGCACGCAATTCATCCGCATCCAGTTGCAGGTCAATGACACCTGATGCGCTGGCTGCCAGAAGAAAACGCACCTGAATTTCTTGCAGGGCCCGCACTGCGGTACCGGTCGAATCGATCGCCTTGTTCATACGCTTGAAACTTTCGACCCGCTGCGATCCGTCCTTGATCAGGTCTGCGATGATTTTTTGGCCTTCCAGCTGCTTAGCTTCATCGTCCTCAAGCATATGCGACACGTTCTCGGCCTCTACCAGGCGCTGCCCCAGATCCGACGCATAAAAGTCAACCGCGTGTGTCAGGGCCTCATCACTCAGGGTTTGTTCGAGGATGGAAACCGCGGTCTCATGCATGGCGCCGACGTCAAAGACTTCGTCTGCCAGACGCGTCCAATCCGATCCGAATCCATCCGGATCAATCCCCAGCATCTGGGGGGCAGACCTCGAGCTTAGCGCGATGCTTTCCAGGGCAACGTCAAACCCGGTCGTGGTCAGAAAGGCCTCTATCCGATCGCGGCTGGCGGCGGAAAGTTCCATGGGGATCAGAACAAGCGCAAAGAGCGGGGCCAGAAACCAAAAGGCGGAGCGGCGTACAAACTGTATCATAGATATCAGACTAGGAGTTTTGCGCTGGCAGGCAACGGAAAATCCCGGGTTTCTTCAATTCCCGAATTTTCTGCTTGCACCCCTGCCCGTTCCTCACTAAATCCCCCCCTCACAGACCCCCGCGGAGAGGTGCCGGAGTGGTCGAACGGGGCGGTCTCGAAAACCGTTGTGGGTGCAAGCCCACCCAGGGTTCGAATCCCTGTCTCTCCGCCACTTTTCCAATGTTGGCTCAATGCTGCCTTTTGGGCCCTCAGGAAGCGCCCGAAAATTGGTTGCGTCTGCAGGCCATTCCCGGCGGATCGCTGCCAAAACCGGTCGCCTCATATTTGTGCAGGCGTGTTCTTGCCGCGTTTCAAAGGACAATGAGCATAGCCCGGCTTATACTCTATTCTGCTGAGAATTATCGGGAATTCCCCTTTGTACCTGAGTTATTTTTAGCGCATCCCGGCGACACAATTTCCAAAGGAGACACACATGTCGCGTACTCTTATTCTTGCCATCGTCATCGCCGCAATTGGCGCTGGCGGATACTATTACCTCAATCAACCCGAACCCACACCCGCTGAGCGTTTGGAAACTGCGGCAGAAGAAGCCGCCGAAGCGGTGACCGACGCAGCTTCATCTGTACAGGACGCTGCCTCTGACGCTGTCGATGCCGCGACCGAACAAGTCGCCGAAGCAGCTTCGTCGCTGACGGACCAAGCGACAGAAGCCGCGTCATCGGTTGCAGATCAGGCAAGCGAAGCAGCGTCATCGGTGGCGGATCAGGCCTCTGATGCGGCTCAGGAGGCCAGCGATCAGGTGGCCGCGCTGGCCGGTCAGGGGCAGGAGTTGCTGAACTCATGGATTCAGGAAGGCAAGCTGGACCCGACCAACTTCGACTATGATGGCATTATGACATCCATTCAGGACAGCACTCTGGCCACCGATCTGAAAGATCAGGCGATCAAGATTGTGAACGATATCAAGGATTCGCCTGAAACGATTGTTCAGAAAATTCAGGAACTGACCAACCTGCTGACCCAACAGTAAAGTGTTGAAGGCCGATCCACGGGTCGGCCTTTGCCCCTGGGCGCATCTGCGCTGCCCCTACGTTACGGTGTCGTTGAATTGACCTCTTGCGCGGCTTTTGATTGGCTGTGCCTGACAAAATGCCCGCGCCCTGCCCGACTGGTCTGAAGGCTTTTCGGACAAGGCGCGCGCTTTGATTCAGCCAAATTCGAGGATCAACCGATGACCGACCTGCCCCAGACTATGTTCGCCGCAATCCTTAAGCATGACGGGTATTCCGGTACGGCCACCGGACCGGCCATTGAAACCGCCGCCGACTGGCTGGAAGAAGCCGAAGTTCCCACGCCTGAACCCGGCCCGGGCCAGGTGCTGATCCGTTTGCGCGCGGCTTCGGTCAATCCGTCCGATCTGCATTTCATCAAGGGTGAATACGGGCAGCCGAGGGTAAAGGGATCCCCCGCCGGATTTGAAGGATGCGGAGACGTCGTGTCCGCCGGCAAGGGCGCCGAGGCCTTGCAAGGGCAACGCGTCGCGTTCGTCGCCGCCGGATCGGGGGCCTGGGCGGAATATGTCGTCACACAGATGCAGATGTGCATCCCTCTGCGACCTGATATCTCGGACGATGACGGGGCCGCCCAGATCGTCAATCCAATGACGGCGATGGCTATGGTGGATATGGCCAAGGCCGACGGCGATGCCTTCGTGGTATCAGCCGCGACCAGCCAGTTGGGCAAGCTGATGTGCAGCCTTGGTCGGGATCTGGGTTTGAAGCCGATCGCTTTGGTACGCCGGGCCGAGACGGCAGGGATGTTGAAAGACCTTGGCGCGGTCGAAGTGCTTGTGACAACCGACGAAAACATTGTCGCAAAGTTTGCGGATCTGAGCACGCAGTTGAAACCGCGCGTGTTTCTGGATGCCGTGACGGACCAATTGTCCGAACAATTGTTCTGCGCCATGCCCAACCGGGCGCGCTGGATCAGTTATGGCAAGCTGTCTACCGAGGCGCCGACACTGACTCAGACAGGGCAGTTGATTTTCATGGGAAAGCGGATCGAAGGGTTCTGGCTGACAAGCTGGATGATGTCGACCCCGCCCGCCGATCAGATGCGAGTTGTGGCCGAAGTTCAGGCCCGGTTTGCCGACGGGCGCTGGAAAACGGATGTTTCTGAACACCTTACACTCAGAAATCTTGTGCCAAACCTGGCTGATGCGCTGAAAAAGAGTGACGGCAAGGTGATAATAACGCCATAGTAGAACAAACCCGCGTCACCGGAGGATGCGCGCGGGCGGAACGCGACACCGGCAAACCGGTCGAGGGAGGACAGTTTGGATAACGCGCAGCTGCTGATCAGCGGACTGGCAAACGGGTGTGTCTATGGCCTGATCGCGCTTGGCTTTGTTCTGATCTACAAGGCGACCGAAGCGGTGAACTTCGCACAGGGCGATTTCATGATGCTGGGGGCCTTTGTCACCATCGGCCTGACCAACACCGAATATATGGGCCTGCCGTTCTGGCTGGCCCTGCCGATCTCACTGGGGATCATGGGGGCATTGGGATATCTTCTGGATCGCCTGATCATCCGTCGCCTGTTTGGCGAAAGTCAGACCGCCGTCGTTATCCTGACCATCGCCCTGGGCTTTGTGATCCGTTTCGTGGCCGGATTGATCTGGGGGCACGAACCGCAAACGCTGCAAAACCCGCTTGCGGGGAAAGAGCTGCGCTTCGGCGGCCTTGTTTTGGGGCTGGAGGATGTCGCCGTGATCGTCGTCACCATCCTGCTGACATGGGGCCTTTACGTCTTTTTCAACCGTTCCAAACTCGGGCTGGCGATGCAGGGGGCGTCGCAAAACCAGCTGGCGGCGTATTACATGGGCGTGCCTGTCAAGCGGGTTCAGGGGTTCATCTGGGCGCTGGCCGGGATCGTTGCGGGGATTGCAGGAATTCTATTCGCCGCCAAGGGCGCCGTGGATCCGACAACGGGATTGCTGGGAATCAAGGCATTTGCCGCCGCCGTCATCGGCGGGTTCGGAAGCCTGCCCGGGGCGCTGGCCGGTGGTCTTGTCGTCGGGGTGATCGAGCCCTTCGCCAGCCGCTATATAGCGGCGGGTTACAGCCAGATCGCGCCATACGCCCTGCTGCTGGCCGTGCTGATCTTTCGCCCCAACGGGTTGTTCAGTCAGGTTCGGGTCAAAAAGGTCTGAGCCATGCGGATCATCTTCAAAACCGACTACATGCAGGATATCCGCCCGTGGAAAGACCGTTACCAGCTTGTCCTGTATCTGATCCTTCTGACGGTCGTTGCCGCAGCCCCGTGGTGGCTGGATGAGTTCTATCTGGGCGAGCTGACCAACGTCCTGATCTGGGTCATCGCCGGGTTGGGTCTGATGGTCCTGACCGGGCATACAGGGCAAGTCAGTCTGGGCCACGCAGCCTTTCTGGCTTTTGGCTGCTATGCCAACGTTGCCCTGATTGAAGCCGGGGTGCCCTTTCTTCTCGCTTTTCCGCTGGCCGGCATCCTGACGGGGATCGCGGGCGTGACCGTTGCGATCCCTGCCCTGCGCCTGCATGGCATCTATCTGGCCATCTTCACCATGGCGCTTTCGATCCTGATGGACGACATCATCGTTTTGTCCGAACCCATCACCGGCGGCGTTGCAGGCAAATATGTCGGCGGGGTCGAAATCTTCGGCCATCTGGTAGACCGCTGGGGAACGCCCGATCAGTTTTTCTGGCTGGTCCTGACCGTCGCCGTTCTGGTCACACTGGGATATATCAACCTGCTGCGCGCGCCTTTGGGGCGCAGCTTCATCGCGGTGCGCGACTCTGAGGTTTCGGCCCAGGCGATGGGCATCGACATCGCGCGGACAAAGATGATCTCTTTCGCGTTGTCCTGCGCGGTGACGGGCTGGGCCGGGGCGCTGATGGGATTGTTCGCCGGAGCGTTCAACAACGAAACCTTCAGTGTTCTGATCTCGATCCAACTGCTTATGATGATCGTCATCGGCGGGCTGGGGTCGATCCACGGCGCGTTTCTGGGCGCGATCGTGATCGGGTTCCTGCCGCAGTTTCTGTCGATCTCAAAAGAATATGCCGGCGCCCTGTTCGGCGGCAATACAGTCGCCATTCCGGGGTTGGAGTTCGGCATCTTCGGCATGATCCTGATTGCCTTCATCCTGTTCGAACCCATGGGCATCTATGGCCGCTGGCTGAAAATCCGCACCTGGTTCGAGCTGTTCCCCTTCTATCGAAAAGACATGTTCAAACGGCAGAAATCCTATCTCAAGACGGAGCGTCTGAGATGAGCTTGCTGGAGTTCGAAAATGTCACCCTCAAGTTCGGCGGCCTGACGGCGGTGGATAACCTGTCATTCGACGTTCGGGAAGGTGAAGTCTTTGCCATCGTCGGCCCAAACGGTGCGGGCAAGTCCACTGTATTCAACCTGATTTCCCGGTTCTACGATCCCGTTGACGGGGCGATCCGGTATGACGGTCATGATCTGCTTCGGGTCAAACCGTCCGGTGTCGCCGCCTATGGCGTCGCACGGACATTTCAGAACATCGAGTTGTTCGAGCACGCAACCGTCCTGCAAAACCTGCTGGTCGGACGCCACCGCCACCGCAGGACAAACCTGATTTCCGAGTTTCTTTTCACCCCGTCGGCAAAGCGACAGGAACTGGAAAACCGCGAGAAAGTGGAACGGATCATCGACTTTCTCGACCTGCAAGCCTATCGCGACAAGATGATATCGGGGCTGCCCTACGGCGTGCGCAAAGTGGTCGAAGTTGCACGGGCTTTGGCAACTGACCCAAAACTCTTGCTGCTGGATGAGCCGGCCTCGGGGTTGTCCGTGGAAGAAACAACGGACATGCGTTGGTGGATCGATGATATCCGACGGCAGATGGGCATCACCGTTTTGATGGTAGAACATGACATGGGCCTGGTCTCGGGCGTGTCAGACCGGGTTCTGGCAATGGCAGACGGCGCAAAACTGGCGCTTGGAACCCCGGCCGAAGTTCAATCGCACCCGGCAGTGATCGAAGCCTACCTTGGGAAGGCTTCATGAGCGCGCCAATCCTGAAAATCCGCAATGTCGAAAGCTTTTATGGCCCGATAATGGCCATTCGTGGCGTTTCTCTGGATGTTCACGAAGGTGCGATTGTCTCGATTCTTGGCGCAAACGGTGCCGGCAAGACGACGTTGATGAAAACCGTCTCGGGTGTGATGGACCCGGAAAAAGGCACGATCACCTTTGATGGAGACGACATTCAGGGGGCCGAGCCGCATACCGTCGTCCAGCGCGGGATCGTGCATGTACCCGAAGGGCGCGAGGTGTTTCCCCTGCTCACCGTCGATGAAAACCTGAGCCTCGGCGCGTATACGCGATCGGACAAGGCGCTGATCGACCAGGATCGCGAGCTGGTTTTCAGTTACTTTCCCGTTCTGAAAGATCGCCGCACGCAAGAGGCCGGCACCCTGTCAGGTGGGCAGCAACAGATGCTGGCAATCGGACGTGGGCTGATGGCCCGCCCCCGCATCATGCTGCTGGATGAACCGTCATTGGGTCTGTCACCGCTTTTGGTGCAGGAAATATTCGCCATTCTGAAACGTCTGAACGAAGAACAGCATATGACAATGCTGCTGGTCGAACAGAACGCCAATGCTGCATTGGAACTGGCGCATCATGGTTACGTGATGGAGGTTGGGCGCATCGTCATGGACGGCGCTGCGGATGAGTTGCTGAAGTCCGAGGACATCCAGAACTTCTATCTAGGCGTGCGGGAAGAAGGCGCGCGCGAAAACCGCCGTTGGAAGCGCAAGAAGACGTGGAGGTAAGCAAGATGGATGCGACGCCCCTCGCCCCGCAGATCAGGATCAACGGCATTGAGCTTAATGCAACCCCCGGACAACGCCCGTTGCGCGTGGATGGGTGCACCACCATCAGTGCGCTGTTTCAAAGCCGTTGTGCGGAAATGGGGGATCGAACGGCCCATCGTGAAAAGGACTTGGGCATCTGGAAGTCATATTCCTGGGCCGACTACTGGCAGCACGCCAAGTGGATCGGGCTTGCCCTGCGAAAGCTGGGTTTGAAGCGCGGAGACGTTGTTTCGATCCTGTCCGAGGACCGCAAGGAATGGATGTGGTTCGACATGGGCATTCAGTGCGTCGGGGGCATTTCTTCTGGCGTCTACACCACGGATTCCGCCAATCAGTTGCAATATCTGGTCAACGACAGTGGCAGCAAGTTCCTGATCGTCGAGGACGAAGAACATCTGGACAAGTTTCTGGACGTCGAAAGCGAGGTTCCGGATCTGGTCAAGGTGATCATTCTGGAGGGCGAGGGCTTGCATGACCTGACCCATCCACGCTGCATGATGATCGGCGACCTTTACGCTTTGGGCCAGCGGGCCGAACAGGAAGATCCGGGGCGGTTCGAAGCCGAAATCGCACAGGCCAAACCTCAGGACACAGCTTTGCTCGTTTACACATCCGGCACCACCGGCCAACCCAAGGGTGCGATGTTGAGCCATGAAAACATCCTGGCCGGCATTGAGGCCGGTGCCTGGTCATTGCCGACGCAGGCCAGTGACGAACAACTGTGTTTCCTGCCCCTCTGCCATATTCTTGAACGCGACGTATCTGTCTATTTCCCGCTGGCCGCCCGCTGCACGGTGAATTTCGCGGAAAGCCCCGAGACGGTCTTTGCAAATCTGCAAGAGGTCTCGCCTTCGACCTTCACGGCGGTGCCGAGAGTCTGGGAAAAGATCTATGCGCATGTGCAAATCCTGGCGCAGGATGCAACGCCGTTGGGTCGAATGGCATACGGTCTTGCCCTGAAGGCCGGCGCACGGCGGGCCGATTATGTGAGTTCGGGAAAACCCGTTCCCGCCGCCATCGCGGCCCGGTTCTGGTTTTGGGATCAGTTGGTTCTGAAAAATCTGCGCCGGATGCTCGGTTTGGACAAACTGCGCCGGGGTGGCACGGGTGCTGCGCCTATCTCGGCGGATTTGTTGAAATGGTACTGGGCCATCGGCGTGCCGATCGTCGAGGGCTTCGGCATGACCGAAACGTCCGGCCTTGCAACACTCAACACCGTGGAAAGCAACAAGATCGGAACCATCGGCAAGGTCGTCCCGGGGTGCGATATCCGCATCTCGGACGAGGGTGAAATTCAGCTCAAAGGCATGAACATCTTTCAGGGCTATTGGCAAAACAACGCAAAGACAGCGGAAAGCTTTACCGCCGATGGCTGGCTGCGCACCGGCGATATGGGGCGTATCGACAAGGACGGGTACGTTACCATCACCGGCAGGTTGAAAGACATCATCATCACCGCCGGTGGCAAGAACATCACCCCGGCCGAAATCGAAAGCCGGCTGAAGTTCAGCCATTACATCTCGGACGCGGTGATCATCGGCGACCGGCGCAAATACCTCACGGCGCTGATCATGATCGATCAGGAAAATGTCGAGAAATATGCGCAGGACCAGAAAATCCCTTTTTCGAACTTTACCTCGCTTTGCGCCGCGGCCGAAGTCAAGGAGTTGATCGGCGCCGAAGTGGCCGCAGTGAACAAGGAATTCGCACGGGTCGAGCAGATCAAGGATTTTCGCCTGATCAACGTTCTGCTGACCGCCGAGGATGACGAGCTTACCGCCACGATGAAGCTGAAACGCGGCCTGGTCGAAAAGAAACACGGACATCTGATTGAAGACATGTACACTTAGCCAAAGAGTTTTCGGGAGGAGAAAGATGAAGAAGTCATTCAAATGGCTGGCCGCCGCCACAGCGTTGACCGCCTCGGCAAGCATCGGTTGGGCTCAGTCGCAGGGCGTGACGGATGATGAGATTGTCATCGGGTCCGTCAACGACCTGAGCGGCATCTTCGCCGCGGTGGGTGTCCCGGCGACCAAAGGTGCGAATGTGGTATTCGACCGGGTGAACGAAGCCGGTGGCATACACGGGCGCAAAATCCGCTATGTGGTCGAGGACAACGGATACCAGATGCCGCGTGCGATGCAGGGCTACAACAAACTGCTGAACCGCGACAAGGTGTTCGCCATGCTGCAATCGCTTGGCACGCCGATGAACATGGCTGGGTTCAAGCTGTTGGATCCCAAGGGAATTCCCAACGTGGCACCTCTGACCGCTGCGCGTCAGATGTTGCAAGAGCCGATGCGAAACAAGTTCACGTCTTTCTCGACCTACTATGATCAGGCGCGTGTCGGTGTGAAATACCTGGCCGGAGAATTTGGATCAAAGACGGTCTGCACCATGTATCTGCCAACAGATTTTGGCGAGGAAATTCTTGAAGGCAGCAAGGCCGGTGCCGAAGAAGCCGGGATCGCTTTTGGATCTGAAACAACCCACAAACCGGATGAGACGGATTTTGTCGGGTCGCTCAGCAAGCTCAAGGAAGAAGGCTGCGATATCGTCACCATGGCGCTTGGCGTGCGTCAGGCGATCACCGTAGTAGGCACGGCCAAGAAGATGGGCCTGACGGACATGAAGTTCCTTGGGACTTCGGCCAGTTTCCTGACAGTCGTAGCACAGGTTCCCGGTGGAGTGACTGACGGGTTCTATGCAGCAGCCTCGTGGCAGGATCTTTGGGCGCGTGCGGACCAACCTGCCCCGGCGGCATTTATCGAAGAATACAAGGCCGCGACCGGCGAAGATCCGGTTGGATTTGCCATGTTGGGCTATTCCGCTGCCGAAATGATGGTCAAAGCGCTTGAAGCCGCGGGCCCTGACCTGACCCATGACAGCTTTATCGAAGCGATGGAGTCACTGGACTATCAGGATGACCTGGTCGGCAATCACATAACCTATGGTCCTGACGACCATCAGGGCGCGGATACGGTTTTCGTCAATGTCGTTGAAAACGGCGCGTGGAAGCTCGTCTACGAAGAATAAGATTTCCCGCAACACAATGCAAAAGGGCTCGCAATTGCGAGCCCTTTCTTTGTTGGGTTTTCCCGGCGAATTAACGCTTGGAGAACTGGAACGAACGGCGGGCTTTGCGCTTACCGAATTTCTTACGTTCCACAACGCGGCTGTCGCGGGTCAGGAAGCCAGCAGCTTTCAGAGCGCCGCGCAGGTTGGGATCGTACAGTTGCAGCGCTTTCGAGATGCCATGCTTGACCGCACCGGCCTGACCGGTCAGGCCACCACCTTTGACAGTGGCGACAACGTCGAACTCGCCTTCGACACCAGCAACCTGAAACGGCTGGCGCAGGATCAGTTGCAGAACGGGGCGTGCAAAATAGACGTCTTGGTCTTTGCCGTTCACGGTGACCTTGCCGGAACCCGGCTTGATCCAAACGCGGGCAACAGCGTCTTTACGCTTGCCGGTGGCGTACGAACGGCCCAGCTCGTCACGTACGGGTTCACGCACGATGACTTCTTCGGCCACGGTTTCAACGCCTGCGACGGCGCTCAGCTCTTCGAGAGTATTGATCTGATCAGCCATCGGTCATTAGCTCCGGGTGTTTTTCTTGTTCATGGACTTGACGTCCAGAACTTCGGGCGCTTGCGCTTCGTGGGGATGCTCGGCACCGGCATAAACGCGCAGGTTGGTCATCTGCTTGCGCGACAGGCGGTTGCCCGGCAGCATGCGCTTGACCGCCTGGGTCACGACGCGCTCGGGGTGTGCGCCCTCAAGGATCTGCTGTTTGGTGCGCGACTTGATGCCGCCCGGGTGGCCAGTGTGCCAGTAGAAGTTTTCTTCGCGCTTCTTGCCGGTCATCTGGATCTTGTCAGCGTTGATCACGATGACGTTGTCGCCCATGTCCATGTTCGGGGTGAACGACGCTTTGTGCTTGCCACGCAGACGCATGGCGACGATCGACGCAAGACGGCCCAGAACAACGCCCTCGGCGTCGATCAGGATCCATTTCTTGTCGATGTCTGCAGGTGTTGCAGAAAAGGTTTTCATGGCAGGATAGTCCTGTTTGATGTGAAAGACCGCCCCAAGCGAGGCGGCCCGAATTCGATGGATGCGTATCTAGACACCCATGACCGCCACGTCAAGCGACCAAACGCCATTTAAAACGTTTTAAAACAATAGCTTGTTAAATAGGTATTATTTTACCCCACGCCTTCAGCACCGAGATCGCCCCAATTTCGACACTCTGATACACTCGGTTGGAATTGATCATGCCCAACCACGGAGGGTCGAATGCAGGAATTGATGCGCACGATTGAAAACTATGGCGCGGCCTGGCAGGAAAAGTCGGCCGAAAAACGGCTTGCGCTTCTGACCCAGTGCTTTGTGGAAAACGGTCGGTACGTGGATCCGACAGCAGATGTTTCAGGCCGTGAGCGGTTGAGTACACATATCGGCGAAGTCCTTTTGAATTCGAATGGGCGTGTCGAAATCACCAGCAGCCCTGTGTCGCACCATGATGTCGTCCACTTCACTTGGCATATGGTGGCCCCGAACGGCGCAATCATGGTGGCCGGGCATGATTTCATTCGATTGGACGAGGACGGAAAAATTGCCCATCTGGCCGGATTCTTTGGCGACCCGCCGCCGCTGAGTTGAATGCTAGACGCTGATCTGTTCAGGCGGATTGTCCAGCAAAGCGCGCAACCTCAGCATTGCGTCCTCGAACCGTTCCAACGAAACGTGACCATTCATTGCGATGCGCACTGCGTTTGGAGCGCGCCCGTCGCGCAGGGCAAACTCATCCGCTGATCTGAGCTGAATGCCTTCCCGCTCTGCCGCGCGGCTGAACGCGGCAGACCGCCACCCCGATGGCAGGTTCAGCCAGACAAAAGGCACATCCGGTGCCCAGTTCAGATCGAACCCACCCAGCGCGTTGACGGTGATCCGAACATAATCGCCCATCCGTTTGCGCACATCCTGTGCAATTTGGCGGGTACGCGGATCCGACAGCAGCAGCCGGGTCAGTTCGGCCAAGGGTTGAGCTAGGCCAAAATACCCATATTCGGCGGATCGGCGCAGATCGACGCTGCGATCCTTTGGGGCAATGGCAAAGCCAACGCGCAAAGCGGGTGTGAGTATCTTTGAAATGGACGACACGTGCCAACCCCGCTCGGGGGCAAGCGCGCGATAACTGGGTTCACGCGCCTCTCCCATGCGATAGCAATCGTCTTCCACGATCTGAAGGTCGAAGCGCCGGGCGACGTCCACGACCTCTTTCCTGCGTTCCAGCGGCGTGTGGACGCCGGTGGGGTTCTGAACTTCTGGCGAGACGCAAACGGCCTGAGCATTGGTTTGCCGCAAGACATGCTCCATCGACACCGGATCGATGCCCCATTTGTCCATCTTGACGCCAATGACTTCGGCGCGCATCAACTCTCCGGCCCGACGAAACCCGGCGTAAGAGAGGTCTTCAACCAACACGATTGGTTTGGGTCCGCGCAGGATGGTCTGGAACACCAGACACAATCCGTTCTGCCCGCCATGGGTCAAGACTATGTCGTCATGGGTCAGCGGGCCCAGCGGCAAATCCGACAGCCAATCCACGACCGATTGCCTCATGGGTATATACGCGTCCCGCGTGGGGTAATTCAGAAACAGGCCGGGATCAGCTTGCGAAACTTTTTGCAGGCATTCCCGGATAAGCGCGACCTGCCCCGCATCCGGCAAACGCGGGCTGAACAGGCTGACATTGGCGTTGTACTTGTCTTCCCTCAGATGCAGTTGCCTGGCCCAGACATCATCCAGAATCGGTGATTTCGGCGGGGCCACAAATGTACCACGCCCAACCTCGGCGTGGAGCAAGCCCTCGTCGGTCAGGATCGTATAGGCACGTGCGACTGTACCAGGTGTGATTTGCAGGCGATACGCCAGCTCACGAACCGGCGGAAGCTTGGCGCCAACATCTAATTTCCTGTCACCAATAGCTTTTCTTATTGCGTCAGCAACCAATGTGTATTTCGGACCCTTGGATTTTGGCAGAGCGTCCGGCCAAATTGTATCCATTACAATTCTTCCTTTGCCTTTGACACAATTTCGAATGTATCAAATTTATGTACCAAGCAATACTGTTTTGTGTCAATACAATTTGAAAGGAATTCCGAGATGACACGCACAATGCACACCCCCGCCCTTCTGCTGCTGAACGACAGCCCACGGCTGCCTCTGCTCGCGGCTCTGGCCGTGCGGATTGCGGCGGCGGTCACTCAATGGGAACGCCGTCGCCGCAGTCGCGTCAATCTGAGCTATCTGGATGACCGTCTGCTTCAGGACGTCGGGCTGACCCGCCATCAGGCTGGCTGGGAAACAAAGCGCTTTTTCTGGCAGCCCTGACTGATCCCCAGTCCCAATTATTGGGACCTCTTCCTGGGCCGGGGCCTGTCCCCGGCCTTTTTTATCCGAAATTCGCGGCAGCGGACCCTGCTGGTGGAAGGGAATAGGTCATCGTTGCCCGTGCAACCGGAAGATCACTGCCTTCCGAGTATAAAAGCACATCCCCAACGGCCAGTGTTTTTCCCAGCTTCAACAAACGACAGGCCGCAATCAAATCGGCGCCGCCTTCCGGCTTGCGCAGGAAATCAAAAGAACTGTTGGTGGTAACAGCCAGTGACTGGCGCCCTTTCCGTGCCAAAACCATCGCATAGACACTGACATCGGCAAGCCCGAACATCGACGGGCCGGAAACCGTGCCCCCGGGGCGCAGATGTTGATCCTGAACCACTAGGCGCATGGTGATCGTATCTTCGGTCAAATCTTCAACGACGAAATCCTTGTGCACCTGCGGGAACACCCGTTTGAGGTATTGTGACAGTTCGTCCCGGTTCATTGCCAAAGCCATACTTCCCCTCCTGCTCTTGCCGACCTAGAGTTGGCCCAACTTGGGAATGGAGGGCAAGATGGCAATTCTGGAACGTTACGACACGGGCGCGGTGGCACGGCTGACACTGAACGCCCCGGACCGGCTGAACGCATTAAGTGATGAGATGCTGGCTGCACTGCAAGCCGAACTTGATTCACTGCGCGACGACAGCTCGATCCGGGCCGTGGTCCTGTCGGGGGCAGGAAAGGCGTTTTGCGCCGGGCACGACCTGAAGCAGATGACGGCCGGACGCCAATCCGAAGATGGTGGCAAGGCCTACTTTCAAGATCTCTTTTCCCGTTGCGCCCAGATGATGATGTCGATCCAGTCCCTGCCGCAACCCGTTATCGCGCAAGTCCATGGCATTGCGACCGCAGCCGGATGTCAACTGGTTGCAACCTGCGATATGGCGGTGGCCGCAGAAGGAACGCGGTTTGGCGTCAACGGGGTCAATATCGGCCTGTTCTGTTCCACGCCGATGGTTGCTCTCAGCCGCAACATCCCCAGAAAGCAGGCATTTGAAATGCTGACCACCGGCGAATTCATTTCAGCAGAGCGCGCCGCCGAATTGGGGCTGGTAAATCGCATCGTTCCTGAAGCGCTGCTGGAACAAGAAGCCAACGGGCTTGCGGAACTGGTCGCATCCAAGCTTGGCATGGCCGTGAAGATCGGCAAGGAAGCGTTCTATCAACAGCTGCAAATGCCTTTGGATCAGGCTTATGCCTATACCGGAGACGCAATGGCGCAGAATATGTTGTACCGCGATACAGAAGAAGGCATTTCCGCCTTTATTGAAAAGCGCCCCCCGAATTGGACCCAATGACGCAATTGTTTTGAACATTTTTTGCCACTGTCTTCATTTTTGCACTTTTCAAAAGGGCAACTCTGTGGCAAAGCTGGGTCGAGGCCAAGGCCTCAAGACACTTTTGGGTCGCCGTGGGCGGAAGGTCCCTCCAGCTGGTCTCTCTCACCAGCGCTGACATTCCCGCAGCGGCGACCCCAAGACCCCTCCAGCAAATCAGTCAGATACAATACGGCAGTTGCGCCTGTGTGTGCGGTGCCCTATGTGGCTGCACATGACACAAGTTTTGCATATCGTCGGCGGTGGAATGGCCGGGTCCGAAGCGGCCTGGCAAGCCGCTGAAATGGGCGTTGACGTGATCATTCATGAAATGCGTCCCACCGTTGGCACCTTCGCACATCAGACAGGAAACCTGGCGGAAATGGTGTGTTCGAACTCGTTCCGATCGGATGATGATGAACAGAATGCCGTCGGTCTGCTGCACTGGGAAATGCGAGCAGCCAATGGGCTGATCATGACAACCGCCGACGCACACAGGCTTCCTGCCGGGGGGGCGCTGGCCGTGGATCGCGACCCGTTTGCCGAAACGGTCACCGCAAAACTCCGCGCCCACCCACGCGTGAGCATCACCGATCAGGAAGTCACCTCGCTGCCTGATGACGGCCATTGGATATTTGCGACCGGCCCGTTGACCTCACCCGCATTGGGGGAAGCCATCCGGGCGGAAACGGGATCGGACGCACTGGCTTTCTTCGATGCAATCGCGCCCATTGTCTATGCCGACAGCATCGACATGAGCAAAGCGTGGATGCAATCCCGATATGACAAAGGCGAAACCGAGGAAGAACGCACGGCATACCTGAACTGCCCGATGGACCGTGATCAGTACGAGGCTTTCATCGACGCCCTTTTGGCAGCGGAAAAAACCGAGTTTCACGAAGGTGAGACCGCAGGCTATTTTGATGGCTGCCTTCCCATTGAAGTCATGGCCGAACGCGGGCGTGAGACACTGCGCCATGGTCCGATGAAGCCTGTTGGGCTGACAAACCCCCATGCGCCTGACGTCAAACCCCATGCCGTGGTTCAGTTGCGGCGCGATAACGCATTGGGCACATTGTTCAACATCGTGGGGTTTCAGACCAAGATGAAATACGGCGCCCAGACCGACGTGTTCCGCATGATCCCCGGCCTGGAAAACGCCAGCTTTGCCCGGCTGGGCGGCATCCACCGCAACACGTTCATCAACTCTCCTACCCTGCTCGATGCACAGATGCGCTTGAAATCCAAGCCCAACATCCGCTTTGCCGGGCAGATTACGGGTGTCGAAGGCTATGTTGAAAGCGCCGCGATGGGATTGCTTGCCGGTCGCATAGCCGCCTCGGAAATACAGGGGCGTGACTTGCCCGAAGTGCCCAAAGACAGTGCAATGGGTGCGTTGATCCATCACATTACCGGCGGGGCCGAAGCCAAGACGTTTCAGCCGATGAACGTAAACTTTGGCCTGTTCCGCCCCGTGGACGGCCTGAAAGGCGGGCGGCGCGGCCGGAAAGACCGGTACAAGGCCTATACCGATCGTGCCAAGACAGAATGGCAAACCTGGTTGGATCAATGCTGACTGGACGCGCGGCGTGATCTCGGCCTAGCATGACGGGATGAGCGACAAGTTCCTGGACAACACCTACAAACTCGACACGCCTGAAGACACTGAAACGCATTATCAGAACTGGGCGGCGACCTACGAAAAAGAGGTCGCGGAACAGGGATATGCAACCCCGGGACGGGTGGCCGCGGCTTTGTGGCAATTCCACCCTCACCCCCAAACGCCGATTCTGGACTTCGGCTGCGGAACGGGGCTTTCCGGTCTCGCCTTGCGGGCGGCGGGATTTGAGGTCATCGATGGTATCGACCCCACCCCCAAAATGCTGGAAGAGGCAGCGGCCAAGAGTGTTTACAAAACCCTGACCGGGTTTGACATCACCAAACCGGCTCCGCTCAGGCGCGGTGCGTATTCGGTGATCACCGCCATCGATGTCATCGGTCAGGGCGCAGCCCCGCCCGAGACATTTGACCAGTTGATGCACGCCTTGCCCAAAGGTGGGTTGCTGGCGTATTCCCTGAACGACCATGCGCTGAAAGATCACAAATTCACCTGCCGACTGACGGATTGGGTCGACATGGGTGCCGCACGTTTGCTATTTCGTGAACACGGGCCGCACTTACCCGGCATCAACCTTAACTCTGACGTGTATGTATTAGAAAAAGCGTGACTTTCGTAACGCGTTTCGCGCCATCCCCGACTGGCCCGCTTCACCTTGGGCACGCGTATTCTGCGATGATCGCCAGCGACATGGCCAGATCCGAACACGGTCGGTTCTTGCTGCGCATCGAAGATATCGATCGGTCCCGCTCGCGTCCGCATTGGGAGGATCAGATCTATGATGACCTCAATTGGTTGGGGCTGACATGGCCGGAACCGGTGCTGCGTCAATCAGATCGGCTGAGTATCTATGATCGCGCGTTGGAGCGGTTGTGGATGAAGGGTCTTCTGTATCCCTGCCTGTGCAATCGCAAAGATATTTCCGCCGCCGCAAGCGCCCCCCAGGAAGGCGCGCCATTGCTTGGTCCAGACGGAATTATCTATCCCGGAACGTGTCGAAAAATTAACAAGGGCATAGACTTAAGTCAAAACCCTCACCCAAGGGACAAAGTTTTGCGACTGGATATTGCCAAGGCCTGTCAAACAATCCACGATCCGGCCAGACTCCAATTCTTGGAACTGGGCTCCGGCCCCGGTGGTGAAACAGGAACAATTTCTTTTACCCCGGATGAGATGGAAACCAGTGTCGGCGATATCGTTCTGGCTCGCCGCGACATGGGCACGTCCTACCATTTGTCCGTCGTTCTTGACGACGCGGCCCAGGGGATCACCCATGTGGTCCGAGGTCAGGATCTGTTCGAAGCCACCTGCATCCATGTGCTGCTTCAGGTGCTGTTGGATTTGCCGACGCCTGCGTATTACCACCACGATCTGATCCGCGACAATGCCGGCAAACGACTGGCGAAACGTGACGATGCGCGTGCCATCGCGAAATTCCGGGCCGATGGTGCCAGCCCGGCAGACATCCGGCAAATGGTGGGGCTTTGATCTGTCTCGGTTACGCCATCGGGGCCATCAGTTCGGTCTCGGCCCCGTCCCGCACCGCAGTATAAAAGCACGTCCGGCGGTTGGTGTGACAGGCAGCACCGGTTTGACGCACAAGAACCAACAGGCAATCGCGGTCACAGTCGATGCGGAAATCCACCAGTTCCTGCACATGGCCCGAGGTTTCACCCTTGATCCAGAAAGACTGACGCGAGCGCGACCAATAGGTCACCCTGCCCGTTTCCAGTGTCTTTTCAACGGCCTGTGCGTTCATCCATGCCATCATCAGAACTTCGCCCGACACCTCATCCTGCGCAATTGCCGGAATTAGTCCCGCCTCGTTATATTTCAGAGTCGATGGATCAAACGCGACGGGGTGAGACATGACAAAAACCTTTTGCATCCGTTGGGCTGGCCACTATGTATGAGGAACACACGACGAGGGAAAGCCATGAGCGGCGAGAACGACCTGATCAAGCTGTATTCCGGACGCATTCTTGCGTTGGCGGCGGACATCCCGCATCTGGATCGGCTGGAAAACCCGGATGCAACGGTCAAGAAACGCTCGCCTCTTTGCGGCTCTACCGTGACGGTTGATTTGAAGGTTCAGGATGGACGTGTCAGCGCCTTTGGGCAGGACGTCAAAGCCTGCGCGCTGGGACAGGCCTCTGCTTCGGTGGTTGGCGACGCGATCATTGGTGCCACGCGCGCGCAGGTCGAAGCAGCGCGCGATCAGCTTGCGGCCATGTTAAAAAAGGATGGCCCCGCCCCGGATGCGCCGTTTGACGGTCTTGAGGTCTTGATGCCGGCGCGGGACTACAAGAACCGCCACGCTTCAATCCTGCTGGTGCTGGATGCCGCCGTCGAAGCCATGGCGCAGGCCGAGCAGGCAGATTGCGCCTGATCATAGCTATTTGATGTAAACCCGTTTACCTTCCGCTTAAATTTAAGGAGGGATGGGTTTTGGAAAATCTACTCGAGCATTTTGTCACTCTTTGGGTCGTGATTGACCCGATTGGAACTATTCCCGTTTTTATTGCCGTCACTGCGGGGCTAGAGGCCGCCGCCCGTCGCAAAACAGCGCTGTTGGCGTCATTGATAAGCGCCGGTGTCCTTTTGTTCTTTCTCGTGTTTGGGCAATTGCTGATCGAGGCGCTGGATATAGGACTGAATTCATTTCAGGTCGCAGGCGGCATCATCCTGTTTCTGTTCGCTCTGACCATGATCTTTGGTGAAAGCAAACAAGACATAGAACAGCGTCAGGCCGAAGAGGATCAGGAAGATAAGTATCACAAGCAGAATCCCGCGATATTTCCTCTTGCTGTTCCATCTCTGGCCTCGCCCGGCGCGATGCTTGCAGTGGTGATCCTGACGGACAACCATAGATACAGTGCAGCCGATCAGGGGATTACCGCATTGGTCATGCTGTCGGTTTTGGTAGTCGCCTTTGTTCTCATGCTTCTGGCCGAACCGATCATCCGCCTGATTGGCCATTCAGGAGCAGCGATCATCAGCCGTATCATGGGGATGATCCTGGCCTCGGTCGCGGTCAATTCGGTTCTGTCCGCATTGCTTGAGATTTTCAAAACCGGCCAGTTGTAAAAAAACCGCCGCACCTTCCGGGCGAAAGGGCGGCGGCAGGCATTGCGTGTCTCGCGTGGGGTCCGGATTACCGCACGGGGCCGAGGCAAGGCCCCTCAAGGGGTTTGGGACAGGCAGGTCACCCTTGACTGAAATGGGGATGACAGCGCGGTTTTTTCGGCACGAGATCGCAGGCAGAAAGGTTCAGAAGCCAACCGGCAGGTGCAAGGCGACCATCAGGATCACGACCAGAGACATCACGCCCACGGCATCCTGCAGGATCGTCGATTGCGAGCGGCTGAATACGGTCTTGATCTGGGTCAGCATAGGGTCACCTCCGGTCAGAGCTTTAATCCTTTGTTGACCTTTTGTTCTCATATTTGCTCGAGTCGGTAAAGAACTTTCTGAGAACATTTGTGAACTTTCTGGAACTTTTTGCCTAACCCACTGAAATCAAACGGATCGCCTGATCCTGCTTCATCAGCCACAAAAGTACGCGCGCCGCGCGCCCCCGGTCCGAGGTCAGCTTAGGATCCGCATTCAGCAATGCCCGGGCATCGGATTGGGCCACGGCCATCAATCCGGCCTGACGCTCCAGATCCGCAATGCGGAACTTTGGCAGACCGGACTGCGCAGTTCCGATCAGATCCCCGGCACCGCGCATCTCAAGATCGGTTTCCGAGATACGGAACCCGTCTTCGGTTTCACGCAGAACCTCCAGCCTTTTGCGCCCCCCTTCGCTGAGCGGCGGCTGATACAGAAGCAAACACGTCGATTCCGCATCACCCCGGCCCACGCGGCCGCGCAATTGATGCAGTTGGGCCAGACCAAAGATTTCGGCCCGTTCGATGACCATGATCGTGGCATTGGGCACATTGACCCCCACTTCAATGACGGTCGTGGCCACAAGAACCTTGGTGTCCCCGTTCTGGAATGCGGACATTGCCGCGTCTTTTTCCGATGGCGGCATTTGCCCGTGAACCAGCCCGACCACACCTTCGCCCAATATGGCACGCAAGCGTTTGAACCGTTCTTCAGCTGCCGTCAGGTCTGAAACTTCTGATTCATCGACCAAGGGGCAGACCCAATAACATTGCCGCCCCTCATCAATCGCCCGACGCAGATGCGACACGACCTCGTCCATGCGCTGCGTACTGACAATCGCTGTCTTGATCGGTTTGCGCCCCGGCGGTTTTTCGTCCAGCACCGACACATCCATATCGCCATATTGCGCCAGTGCCAGACTGCGTGGAATCGGGGTGGCGGTCATCACCAATACATCCGAGCCCTGCCCTTTTTCTGACAACTCCATCCTCTGGCGCACGCCAAACCGGTGCTGTTCATCAACTATGGCCAAGCGTAGCGCTTTGAATTCCACATCACTCTGAAACACGGCATGGGTGCCGACCAGAATTTGGATATTGCCATTTTTCAAAGCCTCAAGCTTGGCGCGCCGCTCTGCGCCCTTGTCACGCCCGGTGAGCAGCTCCAGCACCACTCCGGCCTCTTCCGCCAACGGGCGCAACCCTTCCAGGTGCTGGCGGGCGAGTATCTCGGTCGGGGCCATCATCACGCCCTGCCCTTTGGCCTCGACTGCAATCAGAAGGGCCATGAAGGCCACCAATGTCTTGCCGGCCCCCACGTCACCCTGCAACAATCGGTTCATGCGGGAATCAGATGCCATATCGACCGCGATTTCCTCGATTGCGCGGCTTTGTGCGCTAGTCGGACGATAAGGAAGACTGGCCAACACCCTGGATTGCAACGCGCCTGTCCCTACGCTGACGACACCACGGGATTTCCGCTCTCGCTGACGCGCCAGAGCAAGCGTCATCTGATGCGCGAACAGCTCGTCATAGGCCAGACGCTGACGCGCGGGCGCAAATGGTGAGACATCATCAGCCCCCTGAGGATTGTGGCCGGCACGAATTGCCGAAATCCAATCCGGCCAGTTTTGCTGTGCCATCTGCGCCGGGTCGATCCATTCCGCCAGCTCTGGCGCCCGCGCCAATGCGCTTCGGGTGGCCTTGAACGCCGTCTTTTGGGTCAGCCCCTGTGTCAGATGGTATACCGGTTCGAATTCCGGAATTTCACTGGCTTGCTCGACCGGCAACATATGATCCGGATGCACCATCTGAGCCATACCATCGAACAGCTCCAGCTTGCCCGAGATCACGCGGCGCGCGCCCTGAGGCAGCACTTTCTTCAGATAGTCCCCGCGCGCGTGAAAGAAAACCAGCTGAAAATCGGCCTGGCTGTCTTCGACATGCACCCGATACGCGCCCCCCTTGTTTCGAGGCGGCCTGTGCGGGCCGACCGTTACTTCGACCGTCAACGTCGCAGGCAGATCGACGCCCTGAATCGTCTCTCGTCGACGTCGGTCGACGACCGCGTAAGGCAGGCCGAACAGAACGTCGCGTGGGCTCTCAACGCCGGCCTGTTGCAGGACCTGAGCGGTCTTGGGGCCGACGCCATCGAGTGTTTCAAGCCCCGCAAACAGCGGGAACAGCTGTTCCGGCCTCCCGCTCATGCGCCTTCGATCAGCTGCAACCAGCCATCCTCATCCAGAGTTTCGATACCCAGCTCTGCCGCTTTCCTGGCTTTCGAACCCGCACCGGGCCCGGCGACCAGAATGTCGGTTTTCTTGCTGACGGAACCAGAAACCTTGGCACCCAACGCCTCGGCCCGTGCCTTTGCCTCGGCTCGAGTCATCTTTTCCAGAGTACCGGTGAACACAACCGTCTTGCCAGCCACCGGGCTGTCTGAGGCAGGCGCATCAGGTGCGACGATTGTCAGTTCCTTGCGCAACGTATCGAACGCGCGCCTCTCTTCCACGTTCGAAAACGCATCGGACAGGGACAGACCCAGCGTTGCGCCGATCCCGTCTATTCCGATCAATTCAGCCCAGGCGGCATTGGCATCGGGCGGAACACGCGCCGCGGTTATGGCCGCATCCCGCACTTCCTTGACACGTGCCCGACGACCTTCTGCCAGCGCGGCCGCCCGTTCGGCATCCTCGGCCTCATCCGCTTGCCGCTGAGCCAAAGCCGCAGGGCGGGCAGTGTCCAGGGCTTGCGTCATGGTCTCCCAATCGCGGTAAAACAGCGCCAGATCGCGCGCTCCGACCTCGCCGACATGTCGAATACCCAAAGCGAACAACAGGCGCGCAAACGGAATGGTCCGTTTTTCGTCGATCGCGGCAAACAGATTTCTGGCCGAGGTTTCTCCCCACCCATCCCGGTTTTTCAGCCGTGCCAGATTGGTCCTGTCACGCTGCTCCAGTGTAAAGATATCCGCCGGAGTCTTTATCGGAAGGATCGGATCATCATAGAACATCTCGATCTGTTTTGCACCAAGGCCTTCTATGTCAAACGCCTTGCGTGAGACGAAATGTTTCAGTTTTTCAACGGCCTGCGCGGGGCAAATCAAGCCACCGGTGCAGCGGCGGACCGCATCACCTTCTTCACGGATCGCCTCGCTTTGACATTCCGGACAGCGCGTCGGAAAGATAAACGGCTGCGAACCGGCCGGGCGCTTGGACAGATCAACATCTGACAGTTTCGGAATCACATCCCCGGCGCGGTATACCTGAACCCAGTCACCGACACGAATATCCTTGCCATCGCGGATCGTGCCGCCCTTGGCATCGCGTCCCGCGATATAGTCTTCGTTGTGCAATGTGGCGTTGGACACAACTACACCGCCCACCGTCACCGGATGCAACCGTGCAACCGGGCTAAGCGCGCCTGTACGACCGACCTGAATGTCGATCGCCTCCAGCCTCGTCCAAGCCAGTTCGGCCGGGAACTTGTGTGCGATCGCCCATCGCGGCGTGGTTGAGCGGAACCCCAAACGCGCCTGAAGCGACAGATCATTCACCTTGTAGACAACCCCGTCGATGTCATAGGCCAAGGTGGAACGTTGCGCCTCGATATCCTGGTAATGCTCCAGCATCTCTTGCGTCGTTTTGCACAGGCGGGTCAGGGGGTTCGTCGAAAATCCAAGTGATTTCAACCGCTCGACCGCCCCTATCTGCGAGTCGGACAATGGCTCTGAAACCTCTCCCCAGGCGTAAGCAAAGAAACGCAACGGGCGCGAGCGCGTGATTTCCGGATCCAGTTGCCGCAAAGACCCCGCCGCCGCGTTTCTTGGATTGGCAAAGGGTTTGCCGCCGCGCTCTGCCTGCCGCGCGTTCAACGCCTCGAAATCCGCGTGAGACATGTAAACCTCACCCCTGACTTCCAGAGCCTCTGGCGCGTTTTTCAGGTGCTGCGGGATATCGGAAACCGTGCGGGCATTGGCCGTTACGTTTTCACCGATTTCGCCATCTCCGCGCGTGGCAGCCTGAACAAGCTGTCCGTTTTCATACCGCAATGACAGCGACAGGCCATCTATCTTGGGTTCGGCGGTGTAGGCCAGACTTTCACCAGCCCCAAGGCCCAGGTATTTCCGGATCGACCTGTCGAAATCGGCCACGTCGTCATCATCGAAAGCGTTGCCCAGCGACATCATGCGCACGGCGTGCGTGACTTTCGAAAAACCATCGGCAGGCTTTGCACCCACTTGATCCGTCGGGCTGTCGGTACGCTTGAGATGAGGGAAACGCGCTTCTATCTCGGCATTGCGCCGTTTGAGAGCGTCATAGTCGGCATCCGACATGTCAGGCGCATCAGCCGTGTGATACAGCGTGTTTGCCTTCGACAATAGTTCGGCCAGACGTGCAAGCTCGGCACGCGCCTCATCTTCCGTCAGCTCGGATATGGAAATTAAGTTGCTCATGGCCTCGCCCTGTCACGCGTACTTGGACCTCAGTGATAGGGCGAGGCCATGGCCAGGTCCAGACGTGCTGAGCCGTGAGTGCAAAGTGCCACCCTGGACCACCGGCGGCACTGGTGGTTCAATTCAAAGCCCGACTGCCATCCGTGTTTCGTCCAGCGTGTTGCTTTGCGGGTCTCGCAGCACATAGCCACGGCCCCAGACGGTTTCGATATAGTTCTCTCCACCGGTCGCATTGCTGAGCTTTTTGCGCAGTTTGCAGATGAACACATCGATGATTTTCAGCTCAGGTTCATCCATGCCGCCATAAAGGTGGTTCAGAAACATTTCCTTGGTCAGAGTCGTCCCCTTGCGCAGGCTGAGCAACTCGAGCATCTGGTATTCCTTGCCGGTCAAATGAACCGTCTTGCCATCCACTTCCACGGTTTTTGCATCAAGGTTCACCGCAATTCGCCCTGTATGAATGATCGATTGCGAATGCCCTTTGGAACGGCGGATGATGGCATGGATGCGTGCCACCAGTTCTTCGCGATGGAAAGGCTTGGTCAGATAATCATCGGCGCCAAAGCCGAATCCCTTGATCTTGCTTTCGGTATCATCGGCACCGGACAAAATCAGAATCGGTGTTTCCACCCTGGCGATCCGCAACTGGCGCAAAACCTCATGCCCGTTCATGTCCGGCAGGTTCAAATCCAGCAAGATCAGGTCGTAATCATAGAGTTTTGCCAGATCGATTCCTTCTTCGCCAAGATCCGTCGCATAGACGTTCAGGTTCGCATGCGTCAGCATCAGTTCGATGCTTTTGGACGTGGTCGGATCATCCTCGACAAGAAGTATGCGCATTTTTCACTGCTCCAGTTCGGGTCAATAATTCCAATTAAAATTAATCCTGACCAAGAATGGTTAATCTGACGTTACCGTTGAATCATTTATTCACGCTCTCCTTTAGGTTGTCGATACTTTTTTAGCGCCGTCGCCTTCAACGCCTCGACGCCGTGTTCCGCGATCAAAGAAACCCAACCGTTGAATTCTTCGTCGCTCAGGCCGTATTTCTTTTTTGCGTCAGACAGGCTGATCAACCCGTAAAGCACGCCACGCACGACAAGAATCTTGCGTGACGCCACCCATCGCCTTGTGTTCGCGGGCGGTAAATCCGCATGCGTCAAAATGGATCCATCCGGCAGAGCAACAGACCTTGGCCCTTCAACTTTGTGCAAATACATCGCTTTACCCTTCTTGCTGCACCAAAGCTGCCCTCAGCCTACTTAAAGTCGCGTGAAACCGCCCCTTGAGAGTGTGTAGAATTTTCCTATATTCTGCCGGTCTTTCTTAACCCGGACTGGAATCTGCAATGGCCCTCGACACCGAGACCCCGCTGAACTCGCTTGGCTTTGCCAAACCACCCTCGGAAACGCGGGTCGTTGTGGCGATGTCGGGGGGCGTCGACAGTTCCGTTGTCGCGGCCTATCTGGCCGATCAGGGCTATGATGTGGTCGGTGTGACTTTGCAGCTATATGACCACGGCGCGGCATTGGCCAAGAAAGGTGCCTGTTGCGCTGGAATCGATATTCATGATGCGCGACGCGTGGCGGAAGAACGGGGATTTCCACATTACGTTCTGGATTACGAGAACATCTTCAAGGATGCCGTGATCGACGAGTTTGCCGAAAGCTATCTGGCAGGCGCGACGCCGGTTCCCTGCATCCGCTGCAACGAGCGGGTGAAATTCAAGGACCTTCTGGAAACCGCCAAGGATCTCGAGGCAGACTGCATGGCCACCGGCCATTACATTCAGCGCAAGATGGGCGCCAACGGACCGGAACTGCACAGCGCCGAAGACGCCAATCGCGATCAGTCCTATTTCCTGTTCTCGACCACGCCAGAGCAATTGAACTTTCTGCGCTTCCCGCTGGGCCACCTGCCGTCGAAAGACGCAACCCGTGAGATGGCGGCGCAGTATGGGCTGTCGGTGGCGGACAAGCCCGACAGCCAGGATATCTGCTTCGTGCCCGACGGCAACTATGCCAGCGTCATCGAAAAACTGCGCCCCGGAGCCGCGGAACCCGGCGAGATTGTTCACGCCGATGGCCGCGTACTGGCGCAACACAACGGTGTGATTCACTATACGATCGGCCAACGTCGCGGTCTTGGCATCGGCGGCCTCAGCGAGCCGCTTTATGTCGTCAAACTGGACGTCGACAAAAAGCAGGTCGTTGTCGGCCCGAAAGAGATGCTGGCAACGCGAGTCGTTCCGGTGCGCGAGATCAATTGGCTGGGCGATGACCCCTTCTCGTCACGCGATGAATGGCATCTTTCCGTCAAAGTCCGCTCGACCCGCCCGCCGCGCGAGGCAATCATTCGGCCGCTGTCGGACACTACGGCCGAGGTCGAACTGCTGACCCCCGAGGAAGGCATCTCGCCGGGGCAGGCCTGCGTGTTTTACGCAAACGAAGGCAGCCGCGTGTTCGGCGGTGGCTGGATCTGGCGGGGGTATTAGGCTGAAACCGGCTCGACCTCGGGTTCGATCTGAATCTGCAATGCATCGTTGAACCGATTGAACGCACCGCACAAGGCGATGCGCCAGGTCAGCTCAACGATCTGAGCATCGGTGAACCATTCCCTCAGATCCGCCACTTCGGCATCCTTCATACGGCCCGACCGGATCGTCACGGCTTCGGCATAGCGCACGACCGCCTTGTCACAGGCATCCAGTTCCGGATGATCCTCGACGTCCGGCAGACGCGCCGCCCCTTCGGGGCTCAGCCCCGCGACGGTCAGCAGCGGTGTGTGATGCGAGACGCAATAATCGCAGGCATTCAGTTTTGAAACCGTCACCATCGCCAGCTCCAACGCACGGCGCGGCAAGTTCTCTTGCTCTCGCAGGGTTGTCAGCATTCCCGTGACATGGTTCAGAACCGGAGGGCAATACGCTGCGACGCGGGCCCAGTTGTCAAACGGGCCATAGGCACCCAATGCAGCGTAGGACGCGCGCGCGTCGGCGGTCATTTCCTGATCCGACAAAGGGGGGATGCGGGTCATGTTGAAAACTCCTTTTCTGGGTCACGATACCCTGGACCTGCGTCCCAGCAACAGACCTTTGCAGGTCACATATGCGAGACAACGCGCTCTCTTTGCCGGGTCACACCATATCGGTGGGAGAGTTGAAGAGAATATAGAGCCCGACGCAGACCATGATATAGGGCGCAATCCGATCCAGCCGGGCAACGCGCGGACCAAGGCTTTTGGCGTGGGGCGCCCCCCATGCAGCAACAACAACCAGCAAGGCGGCCGCGCTGGCGGCACCGATCAACGCAACAACCCGATAGGACGGCGCCGAGTCCGCAAGCAGAGTGGTCATTACCGCAAAACTGTCTATCGAGAGGCTCAGGAAAAGCGTCACCACCGAAGTCACCGCCCCTTTTGACTCCGCACCTTCGGTGTCCGCGTCGCGAAACTGATGCCAGATTCCGCGCAAGCCAAACACCAGCGGGACAAGGCCAAGATAGCCGATCCAAAACGGAAGGCCACTCTGGTTCAGGCCCACGGCCACGGTCATGGCCAGGGAAAGTACGATCGTCTGAGCGACGGCAAAACCCACGATCGCGCGGCGCTGTTCCATCACCAGGATCAAGCCCAACAAGACAGCCAGATTGTCCAGATTGGTAGAGATCATCGCGATCCCCGCAGAGACTGCAAACAGCGCGTGATCAAGCATTGCGTGGCTGCATTCTGTTCAAAACCGCCCTCGCTGCGCGCAAGCCGGGTGCTTCGCCCCCACGCCCCAACCTGTCCATGGTCAGGTTCATGGCATGCTGTTGCGCATCGGGTGCGTCGGCGACCTTTCGCAAGGCTTCGGCGATTTTCTGAGGCTGACAATCATCCAGCAGGCATTCCGGCACGGCGCGTGTTTCCGAAACCAGATTGACCAGTGTAACGGTGTCCAACTTGACCATCCGTTCCGCCATTTTCTGCGTCAGCCAGTTCAGCTTGTACGCAATGACCATCGGCGTATTCTGCGCTGCAAGTTCCAGCGAAACCGTTCCCGAAGCAGCAAGGGCAAGATCTGCGGCGCCAAAGGCCGCTCGTTTGTCGGCCATGGCTTGTTCCGCACCCACCTGGCGGGGATCCAGCACCACGGGCGCGCCAGGCCATTCTGGTACCAGTTCATTTATCAGATCTGTTGTCGCACCTACGGTCGGGATCACCACGCGGTAATTCGGGTGGTCATCGAAAAACAACCCCAACGCGCCGCCGAAAGACTCTGCCAGACGTTCAATCTCACCCCGCCGCGACCCGGGCAAGGCCAGCAGGATCGGCGCATTACCCAGATCAAAGCGGTGGCGAAAGGCGGCGATCTCATCTGGTGTGGCAGTCGGTTCGCCAACCACAGGATGGCCGACAAAGTCGCATTCCATCCCTGCCCGCTCCATGTACGGAGGTTCAAAAGGAAGAAGAGCCAGCACATGGTCGATGACCTTTGCCATCTTGTCTGCACGCCCGGGGCGCCAAGCCCAGACACTGGGCGCAACATAATGCACGGTTCGGATTTTGCTGTTGGCTTTTACGATTTTGGCGACGCGCAAGCTGAAATCCGGGCTGTCTATGGTGATCAATACATCCGGTTTCGTGTCCAGCACCGCCTGTGCCGTCTCGGATATCCGCCGTTTCAGGTGAAAAAACTTCGGCAGCACTTCGACAAGCCCCATGACAGACAGCTCGGACATCGGGAACCGGCTGCGCAGGCCCTGCGCTTGCATCAGCTGGCCTCCCACACCGTCGAATTCAATCTCGGGCACCAGGGTTTTCAACCCCTCCATCAGCGCGCCGCCCAACCGGTCGCCCGAAGGTTCACCGGCGACCAGAAAGACACGCATCAGACTGCCCGCTCGCGGATATAGAGAAACAGACCCAGACGGTTGCATTCAGCGATGACGCGTTCCTTTTCCAGAACGAGCACACCGCCTTTTTCCAAAACGATCCCGGACAAACCTGCCGCAACCGTGTCGGTAACAGTTTCCGGCCCGATGGCGGGCAAATCGGCGCGCCGATCCTGATCGGGTTTGGGGCCTTTGAACAGAATGCCCCCGCCAGCGTCGGGGCGTTGGGTCAGGGATTGCAGCATCCACGCGGTGCCGAACACCCCCTCGATGGCCAGCGCCTGCCCTTTGGACACGGCACAAGCCTGCCCGGTATCCGCCGCCCCCATTGCCCGAAGAATCCCGGCGGCGCGGTCAGCGTCGGCCATGTCGGCGTCTGAGGGCTGGGCCTCGGTCAGACATCCCACAGGCGGCAACAAACCGGGCGCGATCTCATGTGCGGCCCTGAGGGTGAGGCCGGCACCCTCAAGAATTCCGATCACGGCGCGCAAAGCTCCGTCATCGCCGGACAGGATGGCCTTTTGGATGATCGGAACCAGCGGCAGCGTCGCGGCGTCGATGCGGGAAGGGTCGATTGGCGGGCGTCGAACAGCGCCGGCCAGACAGATATCGGTCACGCCCCGCGCCTTCAGGTCAGCGATGAAACTGCCCAATTGTTCCAGAGGAAACACGACATCTGCACTCAGGCTGTCAGGCAGAAACCCCTCCATCGCGCAGATCAGAGGGCGTTCTGTCAACTGCGCAACAACTTCGGTCGGCAGCGCCCCGGTTCCCGCAATCAACGCAAGCATGACCCTATTTCCTCGGGGTCAGGAAGGATCGGTCACTGTGGCCGGTGACGAAATCCACGATCTGCTGCACATAGTCGCTTTCGTTGCCTTCACCGATCCGGCTGGCGCGATCCATAAAGGTGCCTTCGCCGTCGGACAATTCCTTGAATGCCGCGCGCAGCGCCGAGATATCTTCACGCGATACACCCTTGCGCTTGAGACCGACGAGGTTCAGGCCATCCAGCTCACCCCGCGACGCCTGTACCAGGCCGTAAGGAATAACATCTTTCGGCACCATGGTCAGCGCGCCAATAATGGCCCCGCGTCCAACGCGCACCCATTGATGCAGCCCTGAAATGCCACCGACGATCACGTCGTCTTCGACGATGCAATGCCCCGCCGCGCCGGCATGGTTCACCATGATCACACGGTTGCCGATCTGAACGTCATGGGCCACGTGAACACCCGCCATCAACAGGCAGTCGTCACCGATCCGCGTGACCCCTCCGCCACCTTCGGTCCCGGTATTGATTGTCACATGCTCGCGAATGCGGTTGCGTTTGCCAATCTCAAGCCGGGTGTTTTCGCCGCTGAATTTCAGATCCTGAGGGATCTCACCAATCACCGAGAAATTGAACACGACGGTATCGTCGCCGATCGAGGTGTCGCCCGTCACGACCACATGCGATTTCAACTCGACCCGATCGCCCAGTTTCACCTGTGGGCCCACGTGGCAGAAGGGACCGATGATACAATCCTGCCCAATCTGCGCACCGTCTTCAATAATTGCGCTGGGATGGACTCCGTTCATGTTGTCTTTTCCATATCCCAGTCGACATAAGCCGAGAATTCCGCCTCGGCGGCAACTTCGCCTTCGACAGTTGCACGGCCGCTGAATTTGAACAGCTTTCCGCCTTTTTTCCCACGCACTGTTTCCACATGCATTTCCAGCACATCACCGGGCACGACCTTGCGGCGGAATTTGCACTTGTCGATGCTCATGAAGTAAATCAACAGCTCGGTGTCGATGACGTCCATTCCCACACCCAGCATCACACCGGCGGTCTGCGCCATTGCCTCGACAATGGTTACACCCGGCATGATCGGCGTACCGGGGAAATGTCCCTGAAAATGCGGTTCGTTCATGGTGACATTCTTGATTCCGCGCGCCGACTGATAGCCCGAGATATCTACCACCTTATCGACCAGCAAAAACGGATAGCGGTGCGGCAGGATCCTCTGGATCAGCTGAATGTCTGCGCTTTTGGTTTCTGTGCTCATGATGCAGATATCCCGTTTTGGATGTTTCTTTTTTTGCGTGGTTAGCAATACAGCACTGCAAGGGCAAGCGAACCTATTCGCCCTGACCCTGTTGCAAATCGCTTCCATCACCAATCGCGGCGTTTATTCGGATGATTGCGGCTTCGGTGATGTCGGACGTGCTGACGACGACATTAGATCGCTCGATCATCACGCTGGCCCCAATTTCGCGCAACAGATCGACAAGCACCGGGCGCACAATCTCGGAAAAGGTCTGCTGGGCTTCTTCGCTGCGACGGGCCAGTACGTCCAGCTTTGCCCTTTGCCCCTCGCGATGGGACTGAACCTTGAGATCAAACGCCTCGGCCAGGGGGCGGAACTCGTCGGCCGACATGGTGGCGCGCTGCTCGGTAAGTTCCTTTTCTTCGCGGCTCAGTTCCGCGACAATCCGTTGGTTTTCTTCGGACAGTAAGGCGCTTTCCTTTTCAATTTCACGCAAAACGCGCTGTCCGAAAGCGGACTTGGCAAACAGCTCTTCACTGGACAGGGTGACCACACTGGCTTGAGGCACACCAAGCTGCTGAGCATTTGCCAAAGACGCCAGGACCATCGCCATAAATGCACACAGGGCCCAAAGCGGGCCCCGTGTTCTGCCAAGCAATCTGTTCAGCATCGCGGATCAGAACCGGGCCTGGATCGTAAAGTCAAAGTTCTGCTCCTTGTCGAAAGATTCTTTCTTGAGAGGCTGCGAAAAGTTGAACTGCAACGGCCCGAACGGAGTTTCCCAGAGCACCGAAATACCGATCACGTGCCGGATCGATCCGTTTGCACCGACAATGGTTGCACCTGCCGTATTGACGTTGTCGATGTTGTAGAGGTTGCCGACATCATAGAACAGGCCGCCACGCAGACCCAGCTCCTCGGGCAGACCCAGTGGGAAGTCGGTTTCGAAACGGGCAACCCAGTAGTAGTTGCCGCCGATCGCATCATCCTGACCGTTGGACAGGTCACGCGGTCCGATACCCGCAGGTTCAAAACCCCGGAAGGTATTGGGGCCCAGCACAAAGCGGTCAACAGTACGGCTGAAATCGTTTCCGCGCCAGTGCAGAGCGCCCAGCTCCATCGTTGCCCGAAGCACCACCTCTTCGTTCCAAACCCGGGTTTGCGCGATACCACGCGCCGTGGTCTTGAAGTATTTGTTGTCCCCACCAAGTCCAGCGGCATCAACGCCAACCTCGAACAGAACGCCGGTATTGGGGTCCAAACCGCCGAGACGGCTGTCATAAATGTAGGACAGGCCCAAAGAACTGGACGTCCGTTTGCCCTGCGCAATTTCAGAAGCAATCACTGCGCCATTAACTTCGTTGTCCTGTTGCGTCATCTCGCTGCGGTCCCAGCCATAGCGGAGCCGCAGAGCCGACAATTCACCAATCGCATAGGTTAGCTGTGGCGCAAAGAAAAGACTGCTTGTGTCGTAACTTGCAAACCCGGAATTGGTGGCCGACAGCCCCAGACCAAGGTCAAAGCGCAGCTTGCGACCCAGAAGGTAAGGCTCTGTGAAGCTGAGCGTATATTGTTCCGAGTCCTGCGCGGTCGAGATCGACACACCAAGGTTCTGGCCACGACCCAGGAAGTTGGATTCGTTCAGGGCAACGGCAATCCCGAAGCCGTCCGTAACCGAGTAGCTGCCTCCGAGGCTCAGCGAGCCGGTAGGTTGTTCTTCAACGTCTACATCCAGAATGACCTGGCTGGGCGACGATCCCTCGCGCGGCTCGACTTCCGCGACGGCGAAAAAGCCCAGGGCATTGATGCGCTCGGCGGCCTGACGGATTTCGCGGGGATTGAACGGGTCACCTTCGACGGTATCGAACTGACGGCGGATCACCCGGTCCAAGGTGGTTGTGTTACCTTCAATATCAATCCGCTCGACAAAGATCCGAGGACCTTTTGTCAGAACAAATTCGATATCCAAAGTCAGATCGCGGTCATTGCGTGTAACACGTGGTTCCACGCGAAGGAAATCCACACCTTGCTTCAGGCCCAGCCGTTCCTGTCGCGTAATCGAATTTTCAACCAGCGTCGGCGTATATGTCACGCCGGGCTTGATCTTCAGCGCGTCCTGATAAGGGGCCGGATCCACGCCCGGAATCTCACTGACGGTCGTGATCTTACCAAATGAGAATTTCTGGCCCTCGGTTACATTCATCACCAGGAAAAACGCATCCCGTTCGCTGGTAAACTCGACATTGGCGCTGTTCACGCGGAAGTCGACATAGCCTCGTGACAGGTAGAAATCCCGGATGACCTGCTTGTCGAACTCGATACGATCGCCGATGAAGGTGTCGTTCCTGAAGAACGTCCGCAGGAAAGTTGCCTGCTTGGTTTCCAGAACGCGGCGCAAGCGTCGGTCCGAAAAGGCACGGTTGCCGACAAAGCTGACACGTTCCACTTCGATGGTCGTGCCTTCGGCCACTTCGAAAACCAGATCAACCCGGTTGTCGCTGCGGCGGATAATCCGAGGGATCACGGTCGCGGCAACACGGCCTTGGGCTGAATACACTTCGGCAATCATATCAGCGTCAGACTCGGCCACCTGCGGGGTAAAGACGCGGCGCGGCTGCGATTCGATGACGTCCAGCAACACGTCGTCCTTGACGCGGGCGTTACCTTCGATGCTGATCTGGTTGATCGTCGGATATTCCTGCACCTTAATGACCAGTGTCGAGCCGCGCGGCGTCAGTTCGACTGTTTCAAATACACCACTGTCAAGCAATCGCTGATAGGCATCATTGAGCTGGCCGGCAGTTACGGTTTGGCCAGGTTCGATTCCCGTTCGGGCGATGATCGTACCGGTTTCAATCCGGCGATTGCCCTCAACATCAAACGAATTGATCGTATAGTTTTGCGCCTGTGCTGCATGCGGAAAAGTCATTAAGCTTGCAGCAACAAAAAGGAAAAGAACCGCTAGCGCCTGCCACAAAATCTTGTTTGTTGGCATTTGCTGCCCGCAGGATGTGCCCGCCCCTCGCCTGTCAGTCATTTTATGCTCTACCCAGAATTTAAGACTTTAATGCTGAGTAACGGGATTGAATGAGCTTGTCAAAAGGCGAAATAGAAGCAGCCGCGAAGACTGCCATTCAAATTGACGACGTTAATTTCAGTAAGAATCACATGGCCGCCAGATAGGCGGCACCTGCCATAGCCAACGCCGTAACTGCAAAGCTCAGCAGAACATCCCAATTCAGCACGAACAGGAAGCTAAAGCTCTGATACGATTTTTTCAGCGTTTTGGTCATGGTTTTTCCCTCAGACGCAAAAATCATAACGTCAGAATGAGGCAATTTTGCGGCCCAATCTTGCGCTACGCGCCACAATTAGCAGAACAAATCGTTGCTCACTGAAAACAGCATGAGGGTGAGAATTAAGGTGATCCCTACACCCATGAGCACCCGCAAGGCCCCATCACTGGGTGGTTTCCCTGCAATGGCTTCATAGGCGTAGAACACAAGGTGCCCGCCATCCAATGCCGGGATCGGAAACAGGTTCAGCAATCCGACCGCCGTCGACAGAACCGCGATGAAGAAAATGAAGTTCTGCGCCCCCTGGCTGGCCATTGCCCCCGAGGTTTCGGCAATCCCGATCGGCCCCGAGATGTTACAGGTGCTGATTGCCCCCGTCACCATGTGCCACATACCAGACAGCGACCCTTCGATAATGCGGCCCGTCTGTCTGACACCGCCGGTCAGTGAATCCAGAATACCGGCCGGTTCAGTTGCTGGCTCCAGCATCATGCCCCCGATGATCCCAATCCGCCAATGGGTGACGAAACCGCCATCCGGCTGAGGTTCATCCGTGCGTCGGGGGGCCAATGCGAATTCCAGCTCGGACCCATCCCGCCAGACGTCCAACAGCAGAACCCGGCCGTCGGACCCTTCGACAAAATCCTTCAGCTGCTCGAAGGCAAAGATCGGCTCTCCGTTCACCGCCGTGATGACATCGCCTTGTTTCAGTTGAATATCCATCGCCGCGCTGCGTGGGGCCACTTGGCGGATCAGGGGTGGAAACATCCATGGTGCTTGTACATCCAGCGTTTCACCGTCCCGGATCACCGTGTAATCCAGAACCGGTTCCACAGGCAGCGCATCGATAAAGTCCTGCCAGGCCCCTTCTTCATCATAGTCAGGTGTCGGTGTGCCGGCGATTGCGGTGATCACATCACCTTCTCTCAGTTCCTGCACAGTGCCTGGCAAGGGTTGCAACGTTCCGACCGTCAGCGGCTCCTTCGATACGCCCTGTGACCAGAAAATCAGGCCAAACACCAGAATGGACATGACGAAGTTGAAGACAGGTCCGGCCGCGACCGTTGCGGCCCGCGCCCACAAAGGGGCACCATGCATGGTGCGGCGCAGCTCTTCCGGGCTTTGGGTAGCGATGCCTTCCATCGCCTTTTCATCCTTGCCCGATGCTGCATTGGCATCGCCCAGGAACTTTACGTACCCCCCAAACGGCAGCAACGCGATCTGCCATCTTGTCCCCCGTTTGTCGACACGGCTCCAGAGAACCGGGCCAAACCCGATCGAGAACACTTCGGCATGGATACCGGACCAACGCCCCACAATGTAGTGGCCGTATTCGTGCACCGCGACGATGACCGACAATGCGATGACAAACGCGACAATCGTCCAGAGAAGATTGCCAAATTGCGGGATTAGGGAAAGTACGTCCAAAATTCTATCCTGCTCGTTCCACCACAGCGTCATCGACCCACTGACGTGCCAGATGGTCTGTTTGCTGTACGTTATCAAGGGTCATCGGGGCATCAATAAGGCTGTCTGACGCGTCGAACCTGTCGAGAACCGCCGCGACGGCATCAGCCATATCCAGAAATCCGGTCCTGCGCGCGATGAAATGATCCAGCGCACGTTCCTTCGCGGCGTTGAAAACAGCACCCGCCAGGCCGCCACGCGCCATCACGTCCCGGGCCAGTTTCAATGCGGGATAACGTGCCAGATCCGGCGCGTTGAAACGCAGTTGCCCCAGCTTGGCCAAATCAAGGCGCTGTATCGGCAATTCCCGTCTTTCGGGCCAATGCAGCGCGTAACCGATGGCGTGGCGCATATCGGGTGCCCCCATATGGGCCATCACCGCACCATCACGATACCCGACCAGGGCGTGTACTATGGATTCCGGATGCACCAGCACTTCGATCTGATCCGGTTTGACACCGAAATATTCTTTTGTTTCAATGACCTCCAACGCTTTGTTGAACATGGATGCGCTGTCAATGGTGATACGCTGCCCCATATCCCAATTCGGATGGCTCGAGGCTTGTTCCACCGTCGCGTTCACCAGTTCACTCAGGGGCCAATCACGAAACGCCCCGCCGCTGGCGGTGATGATCACACGCTCGACTGTTTCGATGTCTTCACCGACCAAAGCCTGAAACACCGCCGAATGTTCGCTGTCGACCGGCAGCAATCGCGCACCATGCCGTTTGGCCGTTTCCAGAACCAACGATCCTGCGCAGACCAATGTCTCTTTGTTGGCCAGTGCCAGGGTCGCCCCCTGTTTCAACGCCTCGATGCCCGGTGCCAACCCGGCCGAGCCGACAATGGCCGACATGACCCAATCCGCCGGACGTGCCGCAGCCTCGACGATGGCACGCGGGCCTGCAGCCGCCTCGACGCCACTGCCGGCCAAAGCGGAACGCAGGTCATCAAGCCGGTCTTCATGAGCGGTGACGGCAATATCGGCACCGAGCCGACGCGCGTCATCCGCAAGTCTTTGAATATTGGCGCCACCGGTCAAGGCCACGACGTCATACTCGGACGGTGCACGCGAAATCAGATCAATCGTATTCTGCCCGATCGACCCGGTGGCTCCAAAAACAGATACCTTTCGCATTACATTTCACCCGGCGAATAGATCAGCCCCGCGATCAAAACGAACAGCGCGGCCCCCATCATGCCATCAAACCGATCCAGAAAGCCGCCATGGCCCGGTATCAGGTTCGAACTGTCTTTGACACCGAACTTGCGCTTGACCGCACTTTCAGCAATATCACCGGCCTGGCTTGCCATTGAAGCCAAAACGGAAACAACGACAAAAGCGAATCCAAAGCCGGCCAGGCTTGCAAAAACCGCGCCGACACATGCCGCGGCGGCCCACCCTCCGGCGGTTCCCGACCACGTCTTCTTCGGGCTGACCTTGGGCCAGAATTTCGGGCCACCAACCACCTTGCCCACGAAATAGCCCGCGACATCAGTGGCGACCACGACAGCAATCAGCCAAACCATCCAGCCAAAACCGGAATTTTCGCGGATCGAAATGAAACCCAGCCCGGCCCCGACGATCCAGACCACGAACATCCCGAACAGAACCTTCGAACGACTGATCTGCCCCACTCCCACAAGCGCAGGCGCAAGCACGACCGGCAAAGTGTAAATCGTCGGCAGATGATAGCTGAGAACCACGGTGATGCTTGTCAGAATCCCCAATTGAACAGCCACGCCGCGGGCTTGCGGGTCGATCATCCGAACCAATTCCCACGTCATCAGACCACAGGCTGCGGCGATGAAGGTTTCGAACCACCACCCGCCAAGCCAGACTTCGATTGATCCGATCACGACAAGAACAGCAGCAGAAAGAACCCGTGTTGTCAGGTCAGACCATCGGCCGTCTCTCATGCCAGAACCGCTCCGAACCGCCGATCTCTGGTGCCGTAATTCTGGCACAGACGGGCCAGTTCAGCAGCAGTGAAGTCCGGCCAGAGGGTGTCGATGAATTCATATTCCGAGTAAGCCGATTGCCAAAGAAGAAAGTTTGAAATCCGCGCTTCACCGCTGGTTCGGATAACAAGGTCGGGATCAGGAAGAACACGCGTATCCAGATACTTAGGAAGAGTTTCTTCATCCACCTCTTCGGGTTTCAGCCGCCCTTCAGCCACATCCCGTGCCAGACGCTTGGTGGCGCGTGCGACCTCGTCGCGACCACCGTAATTCAGCGCGACGGTCAAATGAACCAGATCGTTGTTCTTGGTTTCTTCTTCCAGCGAGTCCATCAACTCGATCAACTTGGAATCCAGACGGACCCGATCTCCGATGAACCGAACGCGGATGCCATTATCCGCAAGTGTCCGGGTTTCCTTGATGATATAGCGGCGGAACAGGTTCATCAGGCCGGCCACCTCGACCTGGGTCCGCTTCCAGTTTTCGGTCGAAAAAGCGAACACCGTCAGATACTTGATCCCCAAACCAGGGCAGGCCTCGACAACCTCGCGCACGCGTCGCGCGCCGGCATGGTGGCCGAACAGCCGGGGACGGCCGCGTGCCTGCGCCCAACGACCATTGCCATCCATGATGATGGCCACATGGCGCGGGCCGGACTCCAGCTCGGTTTGCGGGTCTTTTGGCATCAGTTCGGCTCAGACCTGCATGATTTCGGCTTGCTTGGTTTCGAGCGCAGCATCCACGGCCTTGATCATCTCATCCGTCATGTCCTGAACTTCGCTTTCCCAAAGCTTCTGGTCATCTTCCGACATGCCGTCCGCCTTGGCCTTCTTGATCTGATCCATGCCATCGCGACGCACGTTGCGGATCGCAATGCGCGCGTTTTCCGCGTACTGACCGGCGACCTTGCTCAGCTCGCGGCGGCGTTCTTCGTTCAACTCGGGAATCGGCAGCATTATGATGGTTCCGTTCAATTGCGGATTGATACCAAGGCCGCTTTCGCGGATGGCCTTTTCCACCTTACCCACCAGTGACTTGTCCCAGACGTTAACAGTGACCATACGCGGTTCGGGCACGTTCACGGTGCCCACCTGGTTGATCGGTGTCATCGAGCCGTAAGCGTCAACCATGACAGGTTCCAGCATCGAGGCCGAAGCACGCCCTGTTCGCAATGATGCAAATTCGGTTTTCAGATTGGCCATTGCGCCATCCATGCGGCGCTGCAGATCATTGGTGTCCAGTTCGAAGTCGTCAGACATTCTGCTCACTCCCCGTCTTCAGGTACTCTTTGGATGGGTCTTACGCCATCGCAATTGGGATGTATAGCAATCATGATCGGGAATTGTATCAATGGCCAGAGGTGTTGCGACCAATTTGGACAAACATCGTTTTCCGGAACCTGGCCGAGTTTCTTCGGCCAGGTTGCTTTCATGGGTCAGCCTCAGGCGTTCACATCCACCACGACGCGGCCCTTGACCTGACCTTTCAGAATGTCGGCGCCCAGTTGCGGCAGATCGGACAGACCGGCCGGTTGAACCATCGCCTCAAGCTTGTCCATCGGCAGATCCGTGGCGATCCGTTTCCATGCGCGCACCCTGTTGTCATAGGGCTGCATCACGCTGTCGATGCCCAAAAGGTTCACGCCGCGCAGCAGGAACGGAATCACCGTCGCAGGCAAAGCAGCCCCCCCTGCCAAACCTACCGCAGCAACAGAGCATCCGTATTTCATCTGGCCCAGAACGCGTGCCAGCATGGCGCCGCCCACAGCGTCAACGCAGCCCGCCCATGTTTCGCTTTCCAGAGGGCGTTTTGTGGTCTCGTTCAGGTCGTCGCGCGGCACGATGGTCGTCGCTCCAAGTGATTTCAGATAGTCACCGGTTTCGGGCCGTCCGGTGACCGCAGCGACCTCATAGCCCAAATTGCCAAGAATGGCCGTGGCCACCGACCCGACGCCGCCCGCGGCCCCGGTTACCAATACCGGTCCACGATCCGGGGTCAGCCCATGATCCTCCAGCGCCATGACCGCCAGCATCGCGGTAAACCCGGCAGTGCCCACTGCCATTGCCTGACGCGTTGTCAGCCCATCGGGCAGCGGCACCAGCCAATCGGCCCGCGCGTTGGCTTTTTGCGAATAGCCGCCCCAATGTGCCTCACCAACGCGCCATCCGGTCAGAACAACCTTGTCTCCGGGTTTGTAGCGGTCATCCGATGAGGCCTCGACCGTGCCGGCGTAGTCAATGCCGGGGACATGCGGATAGGCCCGCACCAGCCCGCCCCCTTTCGGAGACAGGCACAGGCCGTCCTTGTAGTTCACCGTAGAATATTCGACCGCAACCGTGACATCACCATGCGGCAGGTCATCCACCGACAATTGTTTGATCGAGCCGGTGGCAAGTCCGCTCTCTTCATCCTTGTCCATCACAAGTGCATTGAACATTTGTCATTCCTTTCGTGTTCAGCGACCAGCCCATGTCGTCAACTGGTTCAAAATTTCCCGAGGTCGACGCGGCAGCGTCCTTGATTCTGCTAGATCCAGAAATGCGATTGCACGGTCGCGCGGCGCATCCCGGCCGGTGTTTCCACTTCCAGTTCCGTCCCGGCATCCCAATGGCTCAGGCGCACCATACCGATCGCCACATTGGTTTCAAAATCCGGAGACCAGGCCGCTGATGTCACCTGCCCCACGCGCTTGCCGCTTGCAAACAGGTCCCAGGGACGATCGCAGCCCGGTACAGGCTCACCGGCTATGGCGATTGGCCGGATTTGCTGCACCGGCCCTTCCTTGGCGACACGCAACAGAGCATCCCGACCGATACAGCCAATCGCGGTATGCGTGTTGCAGAACTTTCCCAGACCGCATTCATGCGGGGTATTGTCGTCGGTCATGTCGTTCCCATAGGACAACAGCCCGCCCTCAATGCGTTCGATCAGGTTCGGGCAGCCCGCGCGCACGTTCAGGTCTTCGCCGGCGGCAAACAGGGCGTTCCACAAAGGCATGCCGATATCGCCACCTTCAACGTATATCTCGAAACCACCCTGTTTCGAATAACCGGATCGCGCGACGGCCAGATCGCGCCCCTCGAACTCGAACATGTCAAATTTAAAGAAACGGATGTCGCGCACTCGGTCCCCGAAGACACGCGCCATCAGCTCGTCCGCCCTTGGGCCCTGAACGGCAAGCGGCGACACGTCCGGTTCATCCACCAGCACATCCAGACGGTACCCAACGGCGATACCCTTGACCCACAGCAACAGATCACTGTCGGCAATCGAGATCCACCATCGGTCTTCGGACAACTTCACCGCCACCGGGTCGTTCAGCATGCCGCCGGTTTCGTCAACGATCGGCACATAGAAACATTGCCCCGGCAGCATACCGCGCAGATCGCGCGGGGTCAGCATCTGCATCAGACGCGCAGCATCAGGGCCACGCAATTCAACCTGCCGCTCGCACGACACATCCCAGACCTGCACATGGGTCTTAAGATGCCGGTAATCGGCTTCAACACTTTCAAAAACCGTCGGCAACAACATACGGTTGTAGACCGTATAGCCCTTGACCCCGGCAGCTTCGACTCCTTCAGAGAACGGAGTGCGCCGCAAGCGGCGTGAGGCGGAAATCTGCGGCATTCATACCTCCTGCGGCATAAAGACGATATCACTGACAGGCGCTTCCGAGCCCGTCTCGGTCAGCATTTTGTGCACTTGCCCCCTGTGATGGGTCTGATGATTGAAGAAATGGATCACGCACAGCGCGTAAGGCATTGTGACATCAGCCTCTTTTGCGGCGGAATACCACGTGAACGAGCCGGTCAGCGGATCATCCCCCAGCCCTTCTGCCCAGTTCAGGATACGCGCATCGATCTTTTCGCGTAACGCCAACCAGCTTTGCAGGTCCGGGCACAGGTATACGCTTTCATGGATACCCCCGCCCGCCTTGTGAATATTGCCATCTGGCCCGTCGCGCTTTTCGAAACGCGACATCCACATCCAGTCACCCCACAGCAGATGGTTCACCGTGCCCATAATCGAGCCAAAGAATGCTCCGCGTTCAAGGGTCAGTTCCTTCGGTGTCAGAGATTGCAAAAACTCTGCCAACTGATTGTTCTGCCAGCGATTGTAACGCGCCATTTCCTGCGCATACCCGCCCGTGATCATCATTTGGGCCCGTGCCAGTCGATCGGGCAGATTTCAGCGGACTTGCCGCCAAAGTCCCAGACCCGGCCATAGTCTCGCACCTTCGATTTGGTGCCACGCGCCACGATGATGTCAGGTCCCATCCAGTATTTGGAATTTGAGACCATCACCGGATGCTCCGGGTCCTTGCCCGCAAGCATCTCGATCTCTCCCTGTATCTTGCGACCAATCGCGATCCGACGTTTGTTTCCGTCGCGCTCGATCTGGACCGGCGCCCGTTCCGCACCGATGATCTCGCTGACCAGCATGGTAAACAGACCGGTCGTGCCGCCCGCCTGACCGCTGAAGATTTGCAACAATCCGTTGTAAGCCTTGCCGCTTGCGCGCTCGTCGACATAAGCGGCGACTTTCCACTGGCCTTCCCCCATCCGGCCCGGAATATCGACCAGCAAGCCGACATTCAGACCCGACAGATCCTCGCCTTCATAGTGGCCTTCATCAACGATGATGCCCATCCAAGCATGGCAGTGACCTTCCGTAGGGGGATGTGCGCCCAGCGACACCACGCAGGGGCAAAACACGTCACATGAACAGTTCAGGATCAGTTCACCCTTGATGGCCCATTCCGTCGGACTCATCTCTCGCCGCTTGGGATTGGGCATGCGGCTGTCGATACGCTGACTGACGGGCAGCCGATCGGCATCTGGTTTTCTGTTTTTAGCCATTGGCTTATCCTCCGTAGCTAATTGGATACACGAGCAGGACGATACCGCCCGCAATCAACACAAACCCCATTGGACGGGTCACGGCGTGCCCGATCTGAGGAAGTTTCTCCAAAACCATGAACAGGGTCGCGAGCCCCATCCACAACAGGCTCATGACACCGCCTACAAAGCCGAGTGCCATGAAGCCCCAGCAACAGCCGACGCAAAAGGCGCCAAGACCCAGGCCCATGCGCACGCCACCTGCAAAACCGGTTCTCCAATGTCCCAGGAAATAGGTCATCGGGGCATGGCAGACACCGTGGCACACCTCTTTGGCGCGGGAAAACTGAAAGGCGCCCACGGCAATCATCAAGCCGCCCGCGACCCATCCGGATTTGGCAATTCCCAGCATATCGACAACACCGCCAAACAGCAGAACCAACTGAATTCCTGCGATCACGGCCGCAAACCCGACCCAGACGATGGAATACCCGGCCAGAACCCCCAGCCAGCCGGCGCGGCTGCCATTTGCGCTGCGGATCAGGTCATCGTAACTGCGCAGGGTCGGGATCAGGGTCGGCAGCATCATGGCCGCCATCATGATCGCCCACATTGAAAACAGCGGCCCGAACTCGGCCATGGGCATGTACATGTCCATGCGCGGATCCATCGCGGCCATCGCCTGCCCCATCGGCCCCGGACGGCCGATCAGATCAAGGCCCATGTCCCGGCTCATCGAGAACATGACCCACCACGCCCACAAGATCAGAACATAAAAGCCCAGCCACATTCCGCTGCGCAGCCACGTACGACTCACTTCGGCCTCCCGACTCAACTCCCTTGCTTTTCAAATGTCAGACTTTTAAATGTCAGACAAATAAAAATTTGCCCAAGGTCGTCTGAAGATGAAAACCGCGCCCCGGAAAACCGCAGACCTGTCTGCCCAGATCGCCCAGGCCATTCGGGATGCGATCGTATCGGGTGAACTGATCGTGGACGCGCGCCTGCCGTCCGAAGCCGAGCTGTCGGATCAGTTCCAGGTCTCTCGCCCGACCGTGCGTGAGGCATTGAAACGGCTGGCCGCGCAATCCTTGATCCGCACACAACGCGGCGCTTCCGGCGGGGCGTTCGTGAATCGCCTGAGCTTTGAGGATGCCTATTCTCAGCAAGTCACGACTTCGACATTGCTGCTGTCGATGAATGCGGTCAGCTTCGATACCGCATGCGAGGCGCGATATGCCCTGGAAAGGGCCTGTGCGCCTTTGTCAGCGCAGCGGCGCACGGCAGATCACCTGGCGACCATGCGGGCAGAAATATTCCGCCAGTCCCAACCGGGCCTGACGGACGAGGCATTTTGCGCCTCGGACGTGACTTTCCATCGCGCGCTGGTGGATGGGGCTGGCAACCCGGTCCTGTCCTATCAGCTGGCGGGCGCCGTGGAAGCGATGCAACCGCTGATGAACATGATCACATTCACGGCGCGATCCCGCGAAGAGATCATCGGACTGCACAGCAGAATAGTGGACGCGCTTGAGGCAAAAGACGCAGACACCGTAGACTCCGCACTTGTTGATCTGGAACATTACACACGACGGCTGGCCCATGACGTGGCCGAAAGCAAACGTAAACCGACCTGAGGGCCGCATTCGAAACAAGATCAGAACAAGGGGCAAAAAAGCGGGCAGATTTTCATCCGGCGCCAAGATCGGAACTTTCAATATGAATTGAAGTTCAATGACTTACGGGAGGACGTTATGAACCAAAGACCGGACCCAAGTTTTTATCCATCCGCGAAACTTGCGATGGAGGGCCCCGCTGAGACGCTTGCATTCACGCTGATGCTCAGCCCTGACTTTTCTCAACCCGACGGGCTGGCGGTTGTGAATGTCGATCCAAGCTCGGACGATTTCGGAAAGATCGTGCATCAGGTGATCATGCCCGAAAAGGGCGACGAATTTCACCATTTTGGCTGGAACGCCTGTTCTTCTTCCCTGTCGCCGCTGAGCGGTCATGCGTTTCTGGAGCGGCGCTATCTGATCATCCCGGGCATCCGGTCCAGCCGGATTTATGTCATTGACGTGAAGAACCCGCTTGAGGCCAAGATTCACAAGATCATCGAACCCGAAGAAGTCTTTGCAAAGACAGGGTATTCCCGTCCGCACACGATCCATTGCGGGCCCGAGGGCATCTATGTCAGCACCCTTGGTGGCGGCGGCCCCGACGGCACAGATGGCCCTCCGGGCATATTCATCATGGATTGCGAGACCTTCGATATCATCGGGCGCTATGAGATCGAGCGCGGCGTGCAGGACAAGCATTATGATTTCTGGTGGAACCTGCCGCGTGACTACATGGTCAGTTCCGAATGGGGCCTGCCGCCGCAATTCGAAAACGGGCTGGTGGCCGAGGATCTGTTGTCCAACAAGTACGGCCACCGCATCCATTTCTGGAACCTTCGGAACCGGACGAATATTCAAACCATCGATCTGGGCGAAAACCATCAGATGGCCCTGGAAATCCGCCCCGCGCATGATCCCGTAAAACAATTCGGGTTCTGCGGCGTTGTCGTCGATACGACCAACCTGCAAGGGGCGATCTTCACCTGGTGGCGCAATGATGACGGCACGTTCGAAGCCAAGAAGACCATAACAATCGATCCGCAACCCGCTGATCCTGATGATCTTCCTGACCTTCTGAAGGGCTTCTCTGCCGTTCCGCCGCTGGTCACTGATATCGACCTGAGCCTGGACGACAAGTACCTCTATGTCGCGTGCTGGGGAACCGGCGAGATGCATCAATACGATGTATCCGACCCGATGAACCCAACCCTGGCAGGCAAGGTCGAGATCGGCGGAATCGTCAAAAAGACAAAGCATCCAAATGGTCAAACCTTTGGCTATGGTCCACAGATGGTCGAAATCAGCCGCGACGGCAAACGCGTCTATTGGACCAATTCGCTTTATTCCACGTGGGACGATCAGTTCTACCCCGAGGAAGGTGGTGCGGCCATGGTCAAGGCTGATGTCGGCGAGAATGGTGGTCTGACATTGGATCCGAAGTTCTGGGTAGAGTTTCCCAAGGGCTATCGCAGCCACCAGATACGGTTGGAGGGCGGAGACTGTTCAACCGACAGCTTCTGCTATCCGTCGGTCTGAGTTGGAATTATTGATGTCATCAACGGCTGGCCTGTGGCTGGCCGTTGTTCTGAGCGGAGCCTATCACGGCCTGAACCCCGGCATGGGCTGGCCGCTGGCGGTGTCTTCGGCTCTGATGGAACAACGCCAATCCGCGCTTTGGGGTGCACTCGCGGCTTTGGCTGGCGGGCATTTCGTGGCCATGCTTGGCGTACTTCTTCCTTTTGCCCTGATGGCCGTACTGGTCGATTATCAGAATGAAATCCGCATCGGCGCGGCTCTGGTCGTGATTGGCATGGGCCTGTACATCGCGATAACCCGCCGTCATCCCCGCTTTCTTTCGCGGATCCCGCCAAGCAGGCTAGCGCTGTGGTCTTTTCTTGTGGCGCTTGCCCACGGGGCTGCCCTGATGCTGGTTCCAATCTATCTGGGCCTGTGTGCCGTGGATGAACTGGACGCGGGCCATCAAGCGATTTCTCAGATCATGACCACGAACACCCTTTTGGTTCTGGGCGTCGCCGCGCTGCATACGGCCGCCATGGTTCTGGGTGGCGGGTTTTTGGCCTTTGCGGTCTATCGTTGGCTTGGTCTGCAATTCCTGTCGCGCAGTTGGTTCAACCTGGAGCTCATCTGGGCCCTGAGCCTCATTCTGGTCGGTGGTCTGGGTCTTTGGTCCGCCCTTGGCTGACCTTGTACTTTGTTTTGAAACGCGCTTTGTCTGCATCGAAACAAAACTGGAGCTTCCGAATGCAGGACCAAACCCGCCCAACCGAAGTGCTGCGTCAGGGCAAAATCGACGACTGGACGGCCGCCACAACCCATGCTTTCACCCGCGAGTTGTCTGACGGCACCCTGCCCGAGAACAAGATGCGCTGGTATCTGCAACAGGATTATCAGTTCGTCGACGGTTTCGTGCGTCTTTTGGCCAGCGCCATCGCGCATGCGCCGACCCTTGCTGACAGCGTACCGGCCGCGCAGTTTCTGGCGGTGATCACAGGCCCCGAGAACACCTATTTCCTGCGCGCGATGGACGCTTTGGGCACTGAGCCCAGCACCGAGCCCGCGCCTGCCACGCGGGCGTTTCAAGATCTGATGGCCGAAGCCGCAGCCTCTGGCCGTTATCAGAACATGCTGGCGGTACTCGTCGTGGCGGAATGGGTTTATCTGAGCTGGGCCAGCCCAGAAAACCCGCCCAAAAACGGCTTGCCGTTCTGGTTTGCAGAATGGATCACGCTACATGCGGGCGAAGGGTTCGAAAGCGTCGTGGAGTATCTGCGCAGTCAGTTGGATAACGTCTGGCCGACGCTGGATGCGGCCGAACAGGCCGAGGTCACGCGACTGTTCCATCGCGCTGTCGAACTGGAACGTGATTTCTTTGACGCCGCCTACGCGGCCTGAACCATAAGGGGGCCGGAATGGTCGCAACTCTGAACGTCATCGCGGCATTGCTGACCATCGGGTTCGGCGCATTCGGGTTTCTGGCGCCGGCCCACACCGCGTCGGCCCTGGATCTGGCCCCGACCAACAGCACGATGGGGTTGTCCGAGATGCGCGCCTCGGTCGGTGGTTTGTTTGTTGTGACGGGGATCGCCGTTATCTGGCTGAACAACCCAATGGCCTATGTCATGCTGGGCATTGTCTATTCCGGTGCGGCGCTGGGCCGGTTTGTGTCAGTCGCGCTGGACAATCCCCCCTTGGCCAAGGCGTTGATCTTTGGGGGAATCGAACTGGTTCTGGCCGTCTGGCTCATCGCTGCAAACTTCAACAATGCCACCTAACAGATTGGAAATGTTAAACACGGCTGAGTTCATTCTGAGTTTGCATCCACCCATCACCTCACCTATATAAGAATCGTCCTTCGGGACTATGGACATAAACGCGCTCGTAATAAGCGGATCGGACCCGGGGGCGGTACCCGGCGGCTCCACCAACCATCCTTCGTTTGGGGATTTTGGGGCCGAAACAGGATCGACGAACGTCTAAAGGGGTTAGCTTTGTCTCGGCTGTCTGCCACCGTTACCGGCGAAAACAGTACAATTGCAAACGACAATCGTGCTCCGGTTGCAGTTGCTGCGTAAGCAGTAGCAAGACCGAAACTTAAGCCCTTGCGCCTAGCCGCGTAAGGCGGGGTTCGCAGGTACCTGGCAACAGAAACCTGCATTAATCCCCCACATGTCTGATTTTATTCACCCGTCCCTTGGCAGATTCAGAGTTTATTCATTCCTTTTTGCCATCTTGCCAGCACTTGGACAGGAGAACTGGGATGACGAATTCAGAGATACTCAGAAAGTGGTACTCCGAAGTTTGGGAAAATGGAAACACCGAAGCAATTGATCAGTTCTTTGCACCCGAAACGATGGCCGAGGGGCTGATTCCGGAAATGCAGGTCGGTGCGGACGATTTTCGGGATCTGGTCATGGCGTTCCGCCATATTCTGGGGGACATCAAGGTCGAATTGCCCAAGATCATCGAAAACGGCGACTGGGTGTCTGCCATTCTGCATGTTCGTACTTTTCGGGCTGACAATGGCGCGCCACTGGAAGTCACGGGCCAGGTCATGGCGCGGTTCAAGGCCGAAAAGATGGTTGAAGCCTACAACCATTTTGACTTCATCTCGTTTTTTGAAGAGCTGGGCCAGTTTCCATCGGACACCCTGCCCGTATGCATGACCGGGCAACGCCTGGACTGGGCGTGAACCCAAAGCAATCTTGACCCCCATGACCCTTGCGCGCTAGCAAGTGCCATGGGGTAAGATTGCGAACGCCCCGTGAGGCGACAGCCCAAGTTTCGCATGTATCCGCGGTCACAAGGAAACATGCCATGGCATCGCCCAACTCTATTTCTCCCAAACAACTCCTGCGTCTGATTGGTACTCCGAATGCGCCCGTTCTATTCGACGTCTGCCTGAATGACGATTTTGAAGAAGATCCCTATCTGATCCCCGCATCAATCCGGCACCCGGCCACGGATCTTCAGGGGCTTTTGTGCAAGATCTCGGGCCGTTCGGCCGTAATTATCTGTCAAAAAGGCAAAAAGCTGAGCCAGGGCGTTGTCTCCTGGTTGCGCGGCGAAGGGCATCAAGCCGAATATCTGGAAGGTGGAATGCATGCCTGGCGCGACATGGCCGATGCACCACGTGTGCCCGCAACACGCATTCCTGATCGAATTGGTGGCCATACGCTGTGGGTCACACGTCACCGACCCAAGATCGACAGAATCGCATGTCCCTGGCTGATACGCAGGTTTGTTGATCCCGACGCCAAGTTCCTCTTTGTGGCACCCGGCGAAGTCGAAAGCGTTGCGACTGTTTTCGGGGCGTCACCTTTTGATATCGAGAACACGTTCTGGAGCCACCGAGGCGACAATTGCACGTTTGACACAATGTTGGATGAATTCGAGCTTCACTCCCCTGCGCTGGACCGGTTGGCGACGGTCATCCGGGCAGCGGACACGAACCGGCACGCGCTTGCACCCGAAGCGGCGGGATTGTTGGCGGTGTCTGTCGGGCTTTCAAGGCAGTACCGCGATGACCATGAAAACCTGAAAGCCGGGATGAACCTTTACGACGCAATGTATCGCTGGGCGCGCGATGGGTTTGACGAAAGCCATGACTGGCCCACCGGGCGAACGTCATGACACCGACACTGGCCGAGATTTTCAAGGTCTTTGGCAGGATCGGTCTGCTGTCTTTCGGCGGTCCTGCGGCTCAGATTTCCTTGATGCATCAGGAATTGGTCGAACGCCGACCCTGGCTGGATGAACAGACTTACCTGCGCGCCCTGTCTCTGTGCATGTTGCTGCCGGGCCCCGAGGCGATGCAGCTGGCAACCTATGCGGGGTGGCGCCTGCGCGGCGTTGCCGGCGGGCTGATTGCCGGCAGCTTGTTCGTGTTGCCCGGCGCGTTGGTGATTGCGGTTCTGGTCGCGCTCTATTCAGTATTTGGCGATGTTCCCTTAGTGCAGTCGGCCTTCACGGGCATCAAGGCAACCGTCATCGTCATCGTTTTGCAGGCGCTCCGCAATCTTTCGCGCAAGGCATTGAATGATCGCGAGCATCGAACAATCGCAATCCTGTCCTTCCTGGCCATTTTTCTGCTGAACCTTCCTTTTCCGGCGATCATATTCGTTGCCGCAGCTTGGGGGTACGTGACCTTCAAAGGACCCGTAGAAACTCCCACGCGAGAAGGAACACCACATCTGGCGCGGTCTCTGCGAACGATTGCTGTCTGGTTGCCCCTTTGGTTGGGCCCGCTCGTTACTCTGAGCGTCACAGGCCATCAACTGCTGAGCGATCTGGGGTGGTTTTTTGCCCGACTCGCCGTTGTGACCTTTGGCGGCGCATATGCCGTATTGGCCTATATGACCCAAACGGTTGTCGACCAGTACCACTGGATCAGCACGGATCAGATGATTGATGGGCTGGGTCTGGCGGAAACGACTCCGGGGCCGCTCATACTTGTCACACAGTTTGTCGCCATGCTGACCGGGCAACTGACCGGCGGGTTCACGCTGGCGCTTGCAGCCGGTGCGGTTGCATTGTGGGCGACGTTCGTTCCGTGCTTTCTTTGGATTTTTCTTGCGGCCCCATATCTTGACCGTCTGGCTGCGCGTCCTCGCCTGTCCGCGGCCCTTCATGGAATCACCGCGGCCGTCGTCGGAGTGATTCTCAACCTTTCCGTGTGGTTCGCCCTGAATGTTCTTTTCGAATCGGTGTCTGAAAAATCATGGGGTCCTCTGGCAATCCCCATGCCGCAGATTTCCGCGTTGAATTTTACCGCATTCGGTCTAACTATCCTTGCTGGGGCCTTGATTTTTCGACTGAAATTAGGGATGGGAACCGTGCTTGCCCTGATGTCGATTGCCGGCCTGGCTGCACACAATATCTGATCAATCCGGTCGTACCCGCCCTTTCGTTTCCGAACAAAACCCCTATGCTGAGCATAACCACTTTTGAGGATCACACATGTCGCAAGGCATCGACTATGGAAACCTGATGCACACCGCCATGCGCGGCTTGATCAAAACAGTGCTGAAGGACGTTTCTGAAACCGGTTTACCCGGGGCGCATCACTTTTTCATCACGTTCGACACACGTGAAGATGGTGTGGAAATCGCCGACTGGCTGCGTGAACGCTATCCCGAAGAAATGACCATCGTCATGCAGCACTGGTTCGAGAACCTCGAAGTCGGTGACCTCGGCTTTGGCATCACTTTGAACTTTGGCGACGCCCCGGAACCGCTGTACGTCCCCTATTCCGCAATCAAGACGTTTGTGGACCCGTCCGTGGAATTCGGCCTTCGCTTTGAAAGCCCGGAAGACGAAATCGAAGAAGATCAGATCATCGAAGACGACATCGAAGTCGAAGAAGAAGAAATACATCACGATGCGGATATCGTGTCACTGGACAGCTTTCGGAAGTGAACCTTCAAACCCCGCCCGGCGCGGGGTTTATCGTTTCATCAGGAAAGTCTCGACCGATCGTGATTTTTGACCATCTATGAATCGTGAAAACGCGAGGTTCAGCCCGCCCTGAGCAAGCGTGCGGTCGAATTGCTGCAACTCATATCCTCCGTCCTCGTCAATGAACAAAGAAAACACGGTCAGTGTTTCGCCGACGATGCGGCCCCATACAAATGGCTCGCCCTTCATCGGGTCCAACGGGACTTCGTGACCAAAAACATTGCGTTTCATCGCCGCCGAAAACACATCCGGTCGATCCGACGGAACAAAATCAATCGAGAACTTCTGTTCCTTTACGCGTCCATCCAACTTGTATGTCGTCGTCCGCCAACTGACGTTGAAACCGTTCTTGGTCTCGAAGATGGAAACGCTCATGTCGCGGGGCGTTGTCGTGCCATCCGCGTCCACAACTTCGGCTGAACCGATATAATCTCCTGTGAACGGTGTAATGTCTGCCGCGCGGGCCGCTGCGCTCAGAACCGACAGCCACAAAGCGCAAACTGCAAGTATCGCGACTGCTTTTCCAAGCGTAAGGCGATGGAAATCTGGCATTTTGTCCTCCATGGCGTCTATTGCTCCATTGTAGCCCAGCGGTATCGGCAAACAATGCACATTCCCCGCCTATAACGACTAAAGTGACGCACCCCGCGCCTATACCTTTGACGCCCTTAAGTTTAAGGTGCGCGCAACTGGCCGATTGCGTCACGGCGTGGCTGCGGCTAAACGGCATACAACTGCATACCAGACGGAGTGACCGATGTCTCAAACCCGCACAGAATCCGACAGCTTTGGCCCGCTCGAGGTTCCTGCCGACAAGTATTGGGGCGCACAGACGCAGCGCTCGATCATGAATTTTCCCATCGGCTGGGAAAAACAGCCGGTCGCCATCGTGCGCGCGCTGGGCGTGATCAAGAAAGCCTGCGCCATGGAAAACAAGGCAACGGGCAAGCTGGACGCAAAGATAGCAGATGCGATCATTCAGGCCGCAGGCGAGGTGATCGAGGGCAAGTTCGACGACAACTTTCCGTTGGTCGTGTGGCAGACGGGTTCGGGCACCCAGTCGAACATGAATGCGAACGAGGTCATCGCCAACCGAGCCATCGAGATTCTGGGCGGCAAGATCGGTTCCAAAGACCCGGTACACCCGAATGACCACTGCAACATGGGGCAATCGTCGAACGATACTTTCCCAACCGCCATGCATATCGCAACAGCGATGAGCGTACGCGACGTCCTGCTTCCCGGCCTTGAAAAACTGGCGTCCGGGCTCGAGCAGAAGGCCGGGGAGTTCAAGGACATCATCAAGATCGGCCGAACCCATACGCAGGATGCGACACCGCTGACCTTGGGTCAGGAGTTCAGTGGCTATGCCCACCAGATTCGTCAGGGAATCGCACGCGTACATGCGGCGATGCCGGGGATTTATGAACTGGCCCAGGGCGGAACGGCCGTTGGCACCGGCCTGAACACCCAGCACGGCTGGGACAAAGCGGTCGCAGGGCATATGGCCCAGATCACTGACCTGCCCTTCATGACGGCGCCGAACAAGTTCGAAGCGCTGGCCGCGCATGATGCCATGGTCTTCCTTTCGGGCGCTTTGGCGACGATTGCCGGCAGCTGCTACAAGATCGCAAACGACATTCGTTTCCTGGGCTCCGGGCCTCGTTCCGGCCTGGGTGAGCTGATTCTGCCGGAAAATGAGCCCGGCTCGTCGATCATGCCCGGCAAGGTAAACCCGACGCAGGCCGAAGCGCTGACGCAGGTCGCCGCGCATGTGATGGGCAACAACGCGGCGATGAATTTTGCCGGGTCGCAAGGGCATTTCGAATTGAACGTCTACAATCCGATGATGTCCTACAACCTGCTGCAATCGATCCAGCTGTTGGGGGATGCCACCGACAGCTTTACCGAGCGGATGCTGATGGGCATCAAAGCGAACGAGCCGCGCATCGACAAGCTGATGAAGGAATCGCTGATGCTGGTCACGGCGCTTGCCCCTACCATCGGTTATGACAATGCGACCACCGTTGCGAAAACCGCCCACAAGAACGGTACCACGCTCAAGGAAGAAGCCATCGCGCTGGGCTTTGTGGACGAAGCGACCTTTGACGCTGTCGTCCGCCCCGAACAGATGATCGGCCCAAAAGACTGATGGGCAAGCCGGTCAATCTGAACCGGTATCGAAAGGAAAAAGCGCGGGCCGAAAGAAAGGCCCGCGCTGACCGGAACGCCGTCGCATTTGGGCGTACAAAAGCTGAAAAAGAAGTCGTGAAGCTTCAACAGAAAAAACAAAAGCGCGACCTCGACAATCATGAGCTGGACGAATGAGCGGCCGTCCTGTCAAACGCTCTCTGACCCTGAAAGGACACCGAACTTCGGTATCACTCGAGGATGAATTCTGGCGTGCTTTTCGCGAAATCGCTCAGGAACAAGGTAAGCCAATCAATGTCTTGGCGGCTGAAATTGATGTGGCCCGCGACCCGGAAACGGGTCTTGCATCGGCCATACGCGTCTTTGTGCTGAACTGGTTCCGCAACCCTGATTGAGACTTGTCACGCCCTCGCCTGGACGTGTAACGTGAGTTGGAACAAAAAGGGCACAACCATGAGCGACACCATTACCGGGCCGGATGGGCAGCAAAGATGCGCATGGTGTCAGGCCGCGCCCGAATTCTTTGAATATCATGACAATGAATGGGGTTACCCTGTCGGCGACGACCAACGGCTGTTTGAAAAACTGTGCCTCGAGAGCTTTCAGTCAGGCCTCAGCTGGCGAACGATCCTGAACAAGCGCGAAAACTTCAGGAAGGCTTTTTGCGGGTTTGATTTCAACAAGATGGCCACGTTTTCTGATGCCGATGTGGAACGCCTGCTACAGGATTCCGGGATCATCCGTCATCGCGGCAAGATTGAAGCGGTGATCAACAATGCGCGTTGCGCGCAGGACCTTGTGGCGGCCGAAGGATCTCTGGCGGCCTATGTCTGGCGTTACGAGGCTGAAACACCTCCGCCTCCGCAAACGGCGTCCACATCGCCCGAGTCGGTGGCCATGTCGAAAGATCTCAAGAAACGGGGATGGAAGTTTGTTGGCCCTACAACCGTGTTTGCGTTCATGCAGGCCATGGGGCTGGTCAATGATCATGCCGAGACCTGCATCGGCAGAAAAAAAGCGGCGCAGTTGCGCCGCTCTTTCGTCAAACCTGTCTGACGGATCAGACCGAGGCTTTGAAAATCTTGTCGATGTTGGCACCCAGGGCCGCGTTGAATTCGGCATCTGACTGCTGCTTCGACAGACCTTCGGTCAAGGCCCGCGAGAAGGATGCGATCATCTTGCCGTTCCGGCCCAACAGATCACAGGCTTCTTCCGTCGAATAACCGCCCGACAGGGCCACAACGCGCAAGACCCGCGGGTGGTCAGCCAGCGCGTCATACAGGTTTGCCTGTGTCGGGATCGTCAGCTTCAGCATCACTTCCTGGCCTTCGGCCAGTTGATCGAGGTTATTGAGAATTTCAGCCTTCAGAATGTCTTCCGCCTCGGCCTTGGTTTCCGAATGGATGTTCACTTCGGGTTCCACGATCGGAACCATACCGGCATCGGTGACTTCGCGGGCGACGTCGAACTGTTGCGCAACCACCGCCGCGATGCCGTCGGCATTCGCTTCGTGAATGACCGAGCGTTCCTTGGTGCCGAACACACCATCGGCCTTGGCCAGGGTCTCGGCCAGACCGGGGATCGGTTTCATCATCTGAACGCCATTTGCCTGTTCTTCCAAGCCTTTGTCGATCTTCAGGAAAGGCACGATACCTTTGACCGACCACAGGTAATCGGCAACCTTGCGGCCTTCGATCTCTTCGCCCAGGGTACGTTCGAACAGGATTGCACCAATCACTTTGTCCTTTGTGAAATCGTCGGCCAGAATGATGCGGGCACGCATCTTCTGGATTTCACCGAACATCTCTTCGTCTGAGTTGTAGTCGGATGCCTCGACACCATACAACGCAAGCGCTTTCGGGGTTGATCCGCCGCTTTGATCCAGTGCCGCGATAAAGCCCGTGCCGTTGATCATCTGCGCGCGCTGTTCTGCTTTGGACATATTGTTTTCCCGTTCAATGATGATTCCGATGTTCTTCCCCGCATACAACAGGGCGTGAACCGATGGTAGGTTGTTAGCGCTCAAACAGGCGTAACCATATGCCATCTTTGGATCGAACCGTCAGGTGAGCGACCGGAACAGGTGTTTTTCCCGGGATTGTTTCGAACCGGTAGCAGCGCAAGAGCATTGACAGGATCAGCGGCCCTTCGACCATTGCAAACCCTGCCCCGGTGCACACTCGGGGGCCTGCTGAGAACGGGATGTAAGCGTCGCGCTGGCACCGCTTGCCGTTTTCCGTGCCCCAACGGCTGGGATCAAAACCGTCCGGATCGTCCCACAAACGCGCCTGACGGTGCAAATGCCACGGGCTGATCACGATCTGCGCGCCAACCGGAACATCCCGGTTACGGAACCGTTCGGGGCACGTGGTCTCGCGGACCATCATGGGCACCGGAGGATAAAGGCGCAACGCTTCACGGAACACATCCCGGCTGATCCGAAGTTTTGAAACAGAGGCAAATGAAGGATCATCCAGAACGGCGGCCTCCTCTGCAACCTTCTGCTGCCATTCCGGGTAAAGGGCCATCAGGTACAGCGTCCAAGCCAAGGCTGACGCGCTGGTTTCATGCCCGGCAAGAAAAAAGATCGCCACCTGATCAACCATTTCCTCGGGGTCGAAGAATTGCCCGGTTTCGGGATCAGCCGTCGTCATGATCTTGGTCGCAAGATCATCAGGTGCCGTTCCGTCCTTGATGGCCTTTGCGCGTGTTCTGGTCAGTTCGGCAATCAGCGCCCTGATATCCCGCGCGTTTTGTTTGGTCGCCCCGGAATGAAACCGGGGCAGCCGCTTTGGCAAGGGAACAAAAGCCGCCAGATTCAGCAAAGGTTGCGCGCGTTGATAGGCCCGGAACTTTTCGAACACCTGGCTGGCGATAGCGTTGTCGATAGGAACGGAAAACAGGGTGCGAAATATCACATCCGCCGCCGCATGGCTTGTCTGCTCTTCGAATTCGAGCTCCCCTCCGACATGAGGCCGCAGCCGTTTCACACACGCCTCGGCAGCGGCCAGCATGGCCGGGAATGTATCCTTCAGGCGCCCCCCTTCGAACGCGGGATCGATAATCCGCCGCTGTCGTTTCCAGGTTTCGCCATTGGTCAGAAACACCGAATTGCCAAGCAACGGGCGCAGGCCTTCGCCGATCCTGCCGGACTTGGGGAAATCGTCAGCCCGTTTCTTGAGGACGGTTTGAACCAGTTCCGGTTGATTGATCAGAAACGACCGGAAGAACGGGGTTTTGAATTCTGCCATCCACGCGCGATACAGCCGGGCTGGCTGGGCCGACAGCAGGTCATGTCTGAACAGTTTTACATAGCGCAGCAACGAAACTTTCTCGGGGCGCGGGTCTGGCTTGGGCGGGGTCATGGTCATGGCTGTACCGAGGTGAACTTGGAGACAGGCGTCTCGATGCGGCTGCGCGAAGCCTCACGATCCGCAAACCTTTGCCCCAACGTCAACAGGCCAGCCGTTATCCGGAAATAATCGTAACTTTCCGGCTTGTCGAAGGCGCAAAGATACTGAAAATGAAGGCGAAAAAACCGCCATCGCAAAGCCTTCCAGCGTTCCGGAGACAAGGTTTGCGAAAAAGCCGCTGACAGGACCAGCGGCCAGCGTTTATCAGCATCGGCCACCCCTGTGACCGCAACCGGATCGCAAAGCGCAAAGGCGCAGCCATCACCGGGGGCCGAGACATCGATCCAGCTGAGCTCGGACCGTGTGGACAGGAAATGCAGATCGGACCGCAAATCGTGTGCCTGGGGCAGAAACGAGACCATGGGAACCACCTGTCCCAGGCTGAGAAACGACAGCACCGCGCGTTGCTCGTGCACTTTCGTTTTTCGGATCAGCTCGGCCAGAACAGACACCCCCAGATGCGCGCCCGAGCTGTGGCCAACGACCAGCACTTCATCCACATCGGAATTCAGCGCCTCTTGGATCGCTTCACGAAACGAAGACAACCTGTCCCGCAGCTCGACCGGCATTTGCCCGCTCAACTGCGCTGAATAGGCGTAATCATGCATAAGGTAATACGCAAACAACCGGTTATCGACCTTGCGAAACCACAGCAGTAACGCGACGGCGATGGCCGCTCCGGGGAATATCCCCCACCAACCTGCCATGGCTATGCACGCCCATGCCAACGCAAGCGCGATCAGCAGCTGAGACACCAACATCGCCACAGGATACAACGCGGCGATCACCGGGCCCTTGCGCAATCGCATCAGACGCCACAACGTACCGGTTGACATGTAAATCCACGCCGTGCGGGCCAATTGCCAATAGGTCGCCGGGATCGAGGCCGACATGCTGTCGCGCACGATGTCGGACCAGACCAGAACCTCGAATTCCGCTTCAACAGTCAGGCCATCTTGTTCCGAGGTCACACGCCAACCAAAACGCCCGTCCGTTGTCTTTGGGGATATGGCGATCTCGTACCCCGAGATCCGGGCCTGATTCTGCGATTCACTGCGATACAGCTCGCGATATCGCCGGGGCGGCATCGGATCATAGCCGGGTATATAGAACACCCGACGTCTGCGCACCTGCGGCTGATTAGTGTGACTGCTCATGCCCTTACCTTCTGATGCGCAGGTTAACGCAGGCTTGCAGCCAAGGTAAGAGGGTCAGTTGATCATCCGAAATTTGCCAGCGCCGGAAAAGTCTCCAGCAACCACCAGCTGAAGCGGGTGAAAAGCCCGGTTATCAGCATGATGCCCACAAACAACAACAGCCCGCCCATGATCTTTTCGATCGTGCCCATATACGGTTTGATCCGGTTCATCACGGTCATGGAGCGATTCAGGAACATGGCTGCCAACAAGAACGGAATACCCAAACCCGCAGCGTAGACCCCCAGCAGAAACGTGCCACGCGCGACCGACGCTTCGTTCGCCGCCAGTGACAGGATCGCACCCAGTTGAGGACCAATGCAGGGGGTCCAGCCAAATGCGAAAGCCAGGCCAAGGATGTAAGCGCCAAAGACCGACCCACCGGAATCACCGGTTTCAATCCGTGCTTCGCGATCCAGAAAAGGAATCCGGAAAACATTCAGAAAGTGAAGGCCAAAGACGATGACAACGGCACCGGATAGCTTGGCGAACAGAACCTGATTTTGCAGCACAAACGCGCCAAAGGCCGATGCGGTAAAGCCAAGCAGCAGAAACACGGTCGACAGGCCCATGACAAAGAACAGCGCCGACAGGGTCGCCTTGCGCCGCGCACGGGCCTCGTCCTGCATCTCATGTATGGTAACGCCGCTCATATACGCCAGATAAGGCGGTACGATTGGCAATACGCAAGGCGACAGAAAGCTGATCAGGCCACCCAGAAGCGCGACCAACATGGCGGGCAGCAGTCCCGCGTCTATGATTTCGATTCCGAACATGTTTCTGCACATATGTGATGAAGAGCAATCCGTCACGGGGCCAAACAGTCACATCCTCGTGCTCGGAATCTGGACAATATTACAACTTCGCCCTATCCCGAAAATCATGTCAGAGATTACAGATACCCTGGACGCTTTGGGCCTGTTGTGCCCCTTGCCCGTCCTGAAAGCCCGCAAACGATTGAAATCCATGCCCGAGGGTGCCGTTCTGCGGGTGCTGGCCGATGATCCTGCGGCCATCGTGGATGTTCCGCATTTTTGTGCTGAGGCCGGGCATACACTGCTTTCCCAGAACACTGACGGCGCACATCAGATCTATCTGATCAAAAAATCCGGCTGACCTTCGTTGCAGGTCAAAAAAGGCGGGCCGATCAGCCCCAGCCCTTTTCAGTAAATGATGCAAAATAAAATTTCGGTTGGCCAGTTTCTGGCCAATCTACTCCCACAATAATAAGAAAAAACCGGAACAACCGGGAGAAAATCAGTGGGAAGCCTCTCGAAAAATTCTTCGAGTGAGCCTCGCAGAAGATTGCCTTTGCCATCCTTCGGCATCGACATCAATTTCTGCAGGAATCCTTAGTGTAGTCTCTTCAGAGAGTCGCCGGATCCTTATGATAACAGAGGGAAAAACGGTGCCAAAGTCAAACCAAACTTTCCACGCGGCAAGGTCAGCGGTTCAGGCGACGAAAAGACATACATCTGCGGAGCATGCGGAAAATCCTCAATCCTGAAAAGCAATAGGGCCATTGTCGAAGAATATCGCCGCCTGCGGGCGAAGTTTCGCCCCGAGCCCCCGCGGGATGCATGCACAAATGGCGAATGCACGAACCGCGGCAAGTCAGCAGCAGAACATCCGAAGCTCTATCGCAAGTCTGGCTGGACCGCCAAAGGAGCGCAGCGCTGGAAGTGCAAAGCCTGCCTGACTTCGTTTTCGGTCGGATCACGCATACGCCGCCAGAAGCGCAGCAGCGCGAATAATGCTATTCTGTGGATGATCACCAACGGAACACCAATCTCCAAGATCTGTGATTTCACAGGGCTGTCTGCGCGCGATGTCTATGCGAAGATTGATTTCATCCATGATCGGGTGATTGATATCACCGCCCGTCGAGAAGGCCTCTTCGAACAGGTGGATTGGACCAAAGTCGGCCGACGGTTCGCCACGGATTCCCAGACGCTCCAACTCAATTGGCCAAACAAGAAGACACGCGCGCAAATCGCAGTTCATCACCTATGCACCGCGCATGCCAACACAGGCTACATCATGGCCGCCCATGTTGGCCTAGATCCGGTGATGGAGCTTCCGGACATCGAAGCCCAGATGGTGGCCGCCGGTGATTTCGGCCTTCCTCGCGCCTATCGGCAGCAGGCGCGTGTCTGGTCCGAGACCGAGTTTAAGGCCTATCTGGACAAGATCACCCGGAAAGTCGCCATTCATCCACTGGAAGCTCCAGAGGTGGATCTCGGGCTGCAGCTGCCTCACAGGGGAACACTCGTGCGGCAAGATATTATGCAATTGGCACACGCCTTCATGCTGAGGAAGTTTCTCGGCAAGGGTGATGAGCGGTTCGTGTTCGTCCTGGATGCAGATCCGGGCCTGGCCCTGTCTTTCACCTCAGCATTTGCGCCCAGGATCACCAATGGGCTGGCGGATATCATCGTGGTGCGCTTCGACAAGAACAAATCAAACGACCAGCGAAACAGCCTCGTCGCGGAAGGCAAGACGGCCCTGGAACTGGCATCCGGCATTAAGTCCAGCACCTGGGCGGCAATGACGGCCTCAGAGGCCGCAGAACAAACCGATCTGGTGGTTGAGGGGCTGCTGGCAACCTATCCGGTAGGAATGCCCTTTGAGTGGCCATTCCATACCAAATCCGAGCCTGGAAGGGAGATCCGGATTCTTACGGATCGACCCAGCACGCCCAACAATCGCCGCGCTCGCCTGATGCGTCTGGCCACGCTCCGGAGCGTCGACTCCTATTTCCACAAGGTGAGATCCAACCTTCGCTTCGCCGCACGCCCGGGGCACACACCAAGCGGCAACGGTCAAACCTGGGACCGCCATTATCTCTACAACCCGGAGACAATGGCGAAGATCATCGAGATCTACAGATTCAGGCACAACTGGATGAGAAGCAGCTCAACCAAGGCAACACCAGCAATGAAGCTGGGGTTGGCGAAAGGGAAGATGTATCCGAGAGATCTTTTTTCATGAATGTGCAACGCAGAGGTTCGGATTGGCTGGAAATCGCCAATATGAAACTTGCAAAGAGGCTCTTAGCCCAACAAATTTAACCATAAAAACAGAGGTATAAATGGACGATTTGAACGAAGCTCATCCCGAAAAAACGCAAGAACACATCATCCCCAGGGTTCAGATTATTGATCCCAAAGTTCTTGCAAATGTTCGGGCTGCGACGGCGCATTGGCGTCAACAGTTCGTCGAGCTTGACAAAACAATGAAGGGTATCCGGCAAAATCTTCAAGTAGATGCCGCGCCAATCAAGCGAGCACTTCAGGGGTTCCTAAAGTTTCAGGCTGATTGGGGTGATTACTTCAAGGAAATCGCCAAAAACAACGAAGCAAAACAAGCCCTGCGGAAAGCTGGCTTACTACCCCACAAGACAACGCCATGGCAGGCCTTCGAAAATGAAGAGCTCGATGCCGTGCCTCGGATCAGCTTTGCGCATTACTCCGAAAACTGGGAAAAAGTTGAAGAACAGATCATTGCTGACTTGGACAACTACCAGATCAGTGCCTCAGCCAAAGAGTCCTTTTACGAAGCCCTTGCGTGCCACAGAAGCGGGCTATACCGACCAGCAGTGCTCACAATGTTGCCAGCTGTCGAGATGGAGTTCCGAAAGGCTTTTGAGCTCAGCGCTGGTAAACATGCCGCCAGCCTGGAAGAGCTACGTGAAGTCATCAAGAATGTGCCCGCTGGGTATGTGCTGAGCCATGTCGCGCCCCTTGATATGTTCAGAGTTCTCGACGAGCATCTGTATGAGCCAGTGAGAACCCAAGAAGCCTTGGAAAAGTTCCAAGCTGATCCGATTCCAAGCAGGCATGCTGCAATTCACGGATTGATCGAATATACTGATGTTGTTCACAGCTTGAACGCGATCATTATTGCCGACTATGTCTTCCTGATGATCAGCCAGATAACAAAATACGCGGAACATCAAGAAGCTGAATGAGCTGTGGGCGCTGCTTGTCAAAGCAGCGCCCATGTTTGCAATAAGATCTGCATCATTTACCGCAAAGGGCTGGCGATCAGCCCGCCTTTTTCGTTAACTTCCCAGCGACCACCAACCGCGACGTTTGGGTTTGGCGGGTACAGGTTCAGGCTCTTCCGCCACGCTTTCAAGCACCGGCTCGGGCGTTGTTTCCGCTGGCCCGTCTTCGGCAGGACCGTCGGTTTCTGAAACGTCAGCGGCTTCTACAGCTTCCGCAGAAGGCTTTTCACCCTCATCCGCTTCTTCAACCGCTTGTGCCGCATCCACACCGTTTGCAGGTTGCTCTTCCGACGGCGGAGCGTCAGCCTGTGCTTCGGCTGGTTCAGCGGCCACCTCAACTTGTTCCGCCACGACCTCTGCGCTTTCGCCCGCGATGCTCTCGCCGGTTTCCTCGGCTGCCGGCTCTTCCGTCACGGCGTCCGCCGTCGTGGCGGATGGCTCTTCAGGCTGATCCGCAACTTCTTCGGCAACCGCATCTTTCTTGCGACGGCGCGGGGCGCGTTTGCGCTTGGGCTTTGCCGGTTTTTCTTCCTCCGAAGCCTCAGCTTCAGCCGGCTCAGCACTTTCGACGTCAGGCGTATCGCTCTCTGCGTCTTCTTGTGCTGGCGCGTCACCCTCTTCTGCGGTCTGCTCCGGCGTATCCCCATTGCCCGCGCCTTTCTTGCGACGACGACGACGGCGCTTGCGCTTGGGCTTTGCCTCTTCTTCGGTCTGAGCGATTTCCTCTTCGGTCTCTTCCGCGTCCGATGAATCGACAAGATCCATCAGCGACGCATCGACAGAAACAACAGGCGCCGTGGCCTCGGGAACAATCCGGCTGGCCGTCTTGAATTTCTCCATCGAGAAGTCCGGGCTGACCAAATGGATATCCCCTTCGATCCTCACCGAAAGCCCATACCGCGCCTCGATCTGGGCAATATGCTCGCGCTTCTGGTTCATCAGGAAGTTGGCGATACTGACCGGGCAGCGCACCAGAACCTCGCGCGAGCGGCGGCGGGTGCCTTCCTCTTCGATCTGACGCAGGATCGACAGCGCCATGTTGTCGTCCGAACGGATCAGGCCGGTGCCGTGGCATGCCGGGCATGGCTGTGTGGTCGCCTCGATCATACCGGGGCGCAGACGCTGACGGCTCATCTCCAGCAGACCAAAACCCGAAATACGACCAACCTGAATGCGGGCGCGGTCGGTTTTCAACTTGTCTTTCAGACGCTTTTCGACAGCAGCGTTGTTCTTGCGCTCGTCCATGTCGATGAAATCGATGACAATCAGACCTGCGAGGTCGCGCAGGCGCAACTGACGTGCAACCTCTTCCGCAGCTTCAAGGTTGGTCTTGAGTGCGGTTTCCTCGATCGAGCCTTCCTTGGTTGCCCGGCCCGAGTTCACGTCGATCGCCACCAGCGCTTCCGTCACGCCGATCACGATATAGCCACCGGATTTCAGCTGTACGGTGGGATTGAACATCCCGGCCAGATAGCTTTCCACCTGATAGCGCGCGAACAGAGGCAGCGCATCTTCGTACCGTTTCACGTTCTTGGCGTGCGACGGCATGATCATCTTCATGAAGTCCTTGGCGATGCGGTACCCGCCCTCACCTTCGACCAAGACTTCGTCGATATCACGGTTGTAAAGATCTCGGATCGACCGTTTGATCAGATCACCTTCTTCATAGATTTTTGCCGGCGCGATGGATTCCAGTGTCAGCGCCCGGATCTGCTCCCACAAACGCTGGAGGTATTCATAGTCGCGCTTGATCTCAGATTTGGTTCGCTTGGCTCCGGCGGTTCGAATGATCAAACCCGCCCCGGTTGGCACATCGATATCCGTTGCGATCTCTTTCAGCTTTTTCCGGTCCGCCGCGTTGGTAATCTTGCGGCTGATGCCACCACCACGTGCGGTATTGGGCATCAGAACGCAATACCGTCCTGCCAGCGAAAGATAGGTCGTAAGCGCAGCACCCTTGTTTCCGCGCTCTTCCTTGACAACCTGCACCAGCAGAACCTGACGTACTTTGATGACTTCCTGTATTTTGTAACGACGCGGGCGCGGTTTGCGCGGCGGACGAATGTCTTCGCTGTCATCATCGTCAGCAACCGATTCAATCGATGCGTCTTTTGATGCAGCGTCTGTACCTTTGGTTTCGTCAACGTCCTCATCAGGGTCTTGTTCATCATCCGCAGCTTCGACAGGTTCTTCTGCTTGCTCGGGCTCGGATTGGGCTTCATCGCCTTCCGATAAAACGTCTTCAACGGCCTCCACCGCCTCTTCGGCCTGATCCTCCGCGTCGTCGTCCGAGACCTCGACAGCCTGTTCAGTTGCTTCCTCGGCAACGTCGTCCAGCGCAGCCTCACCCGAAGCGGTTTCGGTTGCTCCTTCAGTGGCCGCCGCGTCATCGTCAACCGGCTCCTCTACCGGAGTTTCAGCGACGACTTCCATCGGCGACGTTCCTTCCGGAACATCAACATCTGCTTCTTCACCCTCGTCCAGATCGATGGTTTCCATGCCGGTTGGTTCGGTCGAAACCTCCATCGTTTCAACCGGATCATCCGATTTCACGTCAGCAGCCTTCGCACGAGACCGGGTCCGCCGCTTCTTGGATTTGGCCTCCTCAGCCTCATCGCGCGCCTTCATAGCCTCGGCATAGGCGCGCTCTTCCTCCATCAGCGCCTCACGGTCAGCGACAGGGATCTGGTAATAATCCGGGTGAATTTCAGAGAATGCCAGGAAACCATGCCGGTTCCCGCCATAATCCACAAAGGCCGCCTGAAGCGACGGCTCAACCCGCGTTACTTTTGCAAGATAGATGTTGCCGGCAAGCTGGCGTTTGTTTTCGGATTCAAAATCGAACTCCTCGACCTTGTTTCCGTCAACCACCACGACGCGGGTTTCCTCCGCGTGGGTGGCATCGATAAGCATTTTCTTAGCCATTTGTCCTTGGTGCACCGCGCCAAACGCATTGTCCTGACCTGTCCAGGCGGACAGGCGCTTTTGGGGAGGTGTCTTGTCAGGGCGATATCAGACGGAGCGCGGCAGGGTCTGGCGCTGTGGCCCCCTGCCCGTTCTCTCAATCGTTGCGCGCGCGTCATCGCGGTTCTTCTCCGACAGGCGCGTCTGAACGCAGCCTGCCCATTTATTCCTTTCGCCCAGTGATCCCGGGCTCAGGTACTCCACTGCCCGTTGATGGGCATAATCGGTCTGCTGAACCGCGAGGTCTTGACCCTCACCAACGGATCAGCAGCGAAACTCAAAGATTCGGGACTTGCAGGCGTCAAATTCGCCCGGCCCGTTCCGACACAATAAAAGCAACCCTGTGGAAAAGACAATGGGCAAACTGCATTCTGCGCCCAAACCAGCGGTGACGCCCCCTTCATCTGGCCAAAAATATCCCGGGGGAGGCGCCACAGGCGACGGGGGCAGAGCCCCCAAATCGCATCGCTTACAGATAGTCCGAACGCTGAAGGCCGTATTTGGCCATCTTCTCGTTCAGCGTCCGGCGAGGAAGGCAAAGCTCGTCCATGACTGACGCGATAGAGCCTTTGTGCCTGCGCATCGTATTATCAATCAGCATTCGTTCGAACGCTTCGACATATTCCTTCAGCGGCTTGCCCTCGGTGGTCATCACCGGCTGCATCTCTTCGTGATCGGACATCAACAGAGACGCGATGGTGCCCGAGCCACGGCGCGATTGCAGCACCGCCCGTTCGGCAATGTTGATCAACTGGCGCACATTGCCGGGCCAAGGGGCCTGCAACAATTGCGCAGCCTCCTGCGCGCTCACCTGGGGTGCATCGCAACCGTATTCTTCGGCAAACTGCTCGCTGAGACGGGTGAACAGGGTCAGGATATCTTCGCCCCGCTGCCGCAACGGCGGCATAGTGATGCGCAGCGCTGCCAAGCGATAAAACAGGTCCGGTCGCAGCACGTCTTCCGACGTCTTCCCCGCCTCCTGCAAGTTCGAGATGGCAACAATCCGGGTCTCTGCGGGTGTGCCCTGCTCGTTCATCACGCTCAGCAGTTTGGCCTGCAACGTATCGCTCAACGCTTCCACGTCTTCCAGAACCAGCGTGCCGCCACGCGCCTCTTCGATGGCGGGCAGTTGCGCATCTTCGGGCATCATCGGGCCAAACAGGCGCTTGGCCAGTGCATCCTCTTCAAGCGCGGCGCAGGACACCAGAACAAACTTCTTGCCGGCACGGCTGCCAACGGCATGAAGCGCGTGAGCCACAAGGGTTTTCCCGGTACCGGTTTCACCGTCGATCAACACATGGCCGTCAGCCTGGCCGAGATCCAGAATATCCTCACGCAGCCGCTCCATGACCGGGCTGGCGCCGATCAGCTTGTTCATGATCTGGGTGCCGCCGGACAGCTCGCGCCGCAAGGCGCGGTTGTCCAGAGTCAGACGGCGCGCATTGCTGGCGCGTTTGGCCAGTTCGGACATCCGATCGGGGTTGAACGGTTTTTCAAGGAAGTCGAACGCGCCAACGCGCATCGCTTCAACCGCCATCGGCACATCACCGTGGCCGGTGATCATGATCACCGGTAAGGTGCTGTCGGCCCCCATCAGCTTTTTCAGAAGCTGAATACCATCCATTCCCGGCATCTTGATGTCCGAGATCACGATCCCCGGATAATCCGGCCCCAGAACCTTGAGCGCGTCCTCGGCGCTGGCAAAGGTTTCCGTGTCATACCCGGACAAAGCAAGCCATTGGCTGATCGATTGGCGCATGTCCTGTTCGTCATCCACAATGGCGATTTTCATGGCCTGTGCCATAGTCATTCCTCGTTATTCCGCGGCCTCAAGGCCGTCGCTTCCCAGTGCTGGCAACTGCATTTCAAACACCGCGCCGCCGTATTGGCCGTTGCGCGCAGTCAGCCGTCCCCCATGGTCGTTCACGATCCCCGACGAGATGGCAAGCCCCAGGCCCACCCCGTCTCCGGGCTGTTTGGTGGTATAAAACGGCTCGAACAGGTTCTCGATATCCTCGATCCCATGCCCGTTGTCGCGTACCGTCAGGACAGCCGTGTCACCCGCCGCCAGGATGATTTCCACATCCGGCTCTGCCACTGATTTGGTGGCGTCCAGCGCATTGCGCAAGAGGTTGACCATAACCTGCTCGATCCGCATCCGGTCCCCCATCACCACCACCGGTTCTTCCGGCAGGATCTGGGTGATCTTCACATGGCGCTGACGCAACTGCGGTTCCATCATCGACAAGGCCGAGGCCAGCGCTTCGCCAAGATTTACAGGTGAAAACGCATCTGCCCCCTTGCGCGCGTAAGATTTTAGCTGCCGCGTAATCGCCCCCATCCGCTCGATCAGACCATCGATGCGACCGAAACTTGCCAACGCTTCTTCCGGCCGGTTTCGACGCAACAGCAGACGGGCGCCGGCCAAATAGGTTTTCATTGCAGCCAGAGGTTGATTCAGCTCGTGACTGACCGCCGCTGACATCTCACCCAGAGCTGCAAGTTTCGAGCTTTGGGCAAGGGTCTGTTCGGCCAAATCCAACGTCTTTTCAACCCGTTCGCGTTCAGCGATTTCCCGCTGTAGCCTGGCGTTCAATGCGCGAAGCTCTGCCGACTCGCGCTGAAACAGGGTCATGCGCAGCGTCGCCCTTCGGCTCAGCGCGTAGAACGCCAGCGCCAGAAGAATCGCAAAGCCCATGATCTCGAGCGCCAGAACGCTGTTCACTTTCTCGCGGATCGAGGCATAGGTCGTGAAAGATGTCATTTGCCAGCCGCGGAACGGGATGCGCGTCTCCAGACGCATCACGGCCTCGCCTTGCAGGTAGGCGTCAGGTGGCAGAGCGGTCCAATCGGTGGTCGCGCGAATGGCCCGCTGGATCGCCCCTTGCGGCGGTTGACGCAGCAGGGCCGCCCCCTCATCCAGACCCCGCCAGCGCGGTTCGGTGGACAGAATGATGGTTCCGGTGCTGTCAGTGACCATCACCGCATCCGAAATACCGGCCCATGCCTGTTCAAACTTTTGCAGATCAACTTCGACAACGATCACGCCCAGTATTTCCGCACTGTTTTCAAGCCGGCGCGAATAGACAAAGCTGTATCCGCCGGATTTCTTGGGAATAACGGAAAAGATCGTCGCATTTGACCGGATCGCGTCCACAAAATACGGAATATTCCTGTGCGCCTCGCCCAGCCTGTTCCGATCCGTCGCCGCAACCGTTCGCCCGTCACCATCCAACAGCATCAACGACGCCGCACCGATTTCCTCAACGAACGAAATCAAACGCTGCGTCGATAACGAATAGTCTCTGGATTGCAGCGCCGAAATCAGTGTCGGGTCCCGCGCCAGCAACTGGGGCACGATCGAGTTGCGGCGCAGTTCGCTCAGCAAATTGCCCGAATACAGCGCAAGGCGCAGCTCGGCCCGGTTGCGGGTGGATTCGGTGAACCTGTCGGTCAACAAGCGGTTGGTGATCCAAACCGTTGCGATTGTTGCCACCATCAATACAATAACAGCCAGCCGCAGCCGCCACCCCAACGGGGCGCCGCGAAACGGTTTCAGCAGCTTTGACCAGCCTGATCGCACGTCCGAGTTCATGATCAGACGTTACGCGCGGGCGCGCGTGACCTCAAGTCACGCCGCTTCAAACACACCTGACAATGCGCGGAACAGCGCCGCCCCGTCGGTGCCGCCATGCCCTTGATCGGCCGCACGCTCGGGATGCGGCATCATACCCAGAACACGACGGTTTTCGGAAAGGATCCCCGCGATATCACCGACTGAGCCGTTGGGGTTCTCGGTATAGGTGAATGCGATCCTGTCCTGATCTCTCAACGCCGCCAGCGTTGCGTCATCCGCGAAATAGTTGCCGTCGTGATGCGCGATCGGAATACCGATCACGTCGCCTGCGTTATAGCCACCGGTAAACACGCTGTCGCTGGTTTCGACTTTCAGGCCCACAGTCTTGCAGATGTATTTCAGCCCGGCATTGCGCAGCAGCGCCCCCGGCAGGATACCTGTTTCCGTCAGAACCTGAAATCCGTTACAGATCCCGACCGCATAACCCCCGCGTTCAGTGTGGTTGACCACGGCCTTGCAGATCGGCGACTGCGCAGCGATTGCACCGCACCGCAGATAGTCACCGTAAGAAAACCCGCCCGGAACGCCCACGATATCAATACCGTCCGGCAGCGCCGCATCTTTGTGCCAGACCATGTCGACCTGAAAACCAGCCTGCTCAAAGGCGACCGCGAGGTCTCGGTCACAGTTTGATCCGGGGAAAACGATTACGGCTGCGCGCATGGCGGGCCCTCCTACGAGACAAAATCGGTGACGACCGCAACGCCCGGAGGGGTTGGGTGGTCAAAGGCGGCAAGCTCGGCGCTCACCTGGTTGAGAGATATTTTTCGCGTAACCAACGGGCTCAGGTCAATTCCACCGCCCGCGATCAGCGACAACAAAGACGGATAGCGCCAGCTTGGCATTCCGCGTGTGCCAAAGACGGAAAGCTGGTCAGAGTAAAGCACATCCATCGGCAACGCCATCTGGGTGTGATCTCCGGCAGGCATCCCGATCTGCACCATGCGCCCCATTTTGCGCAGGGAACGCATCGCGGACACGGTCGTAGCTTCGACGCCAAGCGCCTCGATCGCAACATGGGCGCCGCCACCGGTGATTTCCTTCACCACCTTAGGCGCATCGCAGGTTGCCGCATTGGCCACCGCGTCAGCGCCCAGAGTCTGGGCATAGTTCAGTTTGTCATCCGTGATGTCGACAATTACCACACGTGCGCCAAGCGCCTTGCCCAGCAGCAAAGTGGAAATCCCGACACCGCCGCCGCCGAAGACGGCAATCCATTCACCACCCTGAACCTGTGCCCGACCGACCAATGCCTGCCACGCTGTCGTCACGCGGCAACCCAACGCGGCCGCGATGTCCGGCGCGATGCTGTCCGGCAAGGATGTCAGGTTCGCATCGGCATGGGCCACCGCGACATATTCCGCAAAAGCGCCGTCACAGGTGAACCCCGGCACAACCTGATCCGCGCAGATCGTCTGATGACCCTGCGCACAATCCGGACACCGGCCACAGGCCAGAATGAAAGGCGCAATCACCCGATCCCCGACACGCCACCGGGTGACGCGCGCGCCGACGGAAACGACCTCGCCGCAATATTCATGACCGGGGGTCATGGGCAGGATGACATCCGGGTCCGAACCAGACCACGCGTGCCAGTCAGACCGGCACACGCCGCAGGCCAGCACCCGCACGACCACGCCGTCTTCCGCAGGTGCGGGATCCGGGATCGTCGTTACCTCAAGCGGCTGACGGTAAGTGATCAGACGCGCGGCCCGCATTCCGTCAGACCAGTTCGATCTCGTAGCGTTCGATAACCGTGTTGGCCAAAAGCTTTTCGCACATCTCGGTCACATCTGCTTCGGTCGCGCCGTCGGCCAGTTCAAGGTCGATCACCTTGCCCTGCCGCACACCTTCGACCTGATCAAAGCCCATTGCGCCCAATGCGTGCCGAACCGCTTCGCCCTGCGGGTCCAGCACCCCGTTCTTGAGCATCACATGAACCCGTGCTTTCATTTTGGCAACTCCACCTGCGGGCCGCAATCCGGGACCCATTTCGTTGCGCGGGGGATAGCGCGCCAAATGGCTTTCGACAACCCTGTTTGCAAAGCAGTTTGCCGCAGCAATCCAACTATTCGCCTTCTTTGACCAATCCCGGATAATGCGCGTCAATCGCATGGAACGTGCCAGTCAGAACCATCTCGACCGCGACGGCGACCAGCAGGATGGCCATGATCCGGGTCAGGACGTTGATCATTGTCTCACCCAACAGGCGCGAGATCTGATCTGCGAACAACAATCCCAGCCCCACGATCGCACAGGCAATCAGGATCGCCGAACCCAGCGTCACGATTTCGGCACCGTTCGACAGTTGGTGCGAAAAAACGATCGTGATGGCAATCGTGCCCGGCCCGATGGTCAAAGGTATCGCCAGCGGTACGACGGCAAAATTCAGTTTCCGCTCGTGCCCGTCGTCCATCGCGGCCTGATCGCCCGGCGGCCGGTCCTCGGCCTTCAACATCGACATCCCGATTCCGAAGATGATGATCCCTCCGGCTATCCGGAAAGCCGGCACATCAATGCCAAAAACCCCAAGCACCTCTTCCCCGATCACAACAGCGGTCAGTGCAATGACGGTAACCGAGATCATGACAACAACCGCAACATGCCGCCGTTCTTCCGCGGTGCAGTTTTTCGTCATGCTCAGAAAAATCGGGATGTTGTAAAGCGGATTGAAGATTGCAAGCACGGCGGCCAGAAACTTCAGAAATACTGTCTGATCCAACAGTTCCGCCATTTGACACCCATCCTGAACCTTTTGTGCCTGCCCGAGGCAAACATGCTGGGGAAACGGGAAACTGTCAATTTCAACCGCGAACGAAAAAACGCCGCAAACACGGTTGCGGCGCTTTGGCAAACTTGTGGTCCGGCTGTTCCTAGTTGATCAGCGTCGGCTTGGTGACATTGTTGTTGGGAAGGACACCCAGACGGCGTGCAACTTCGGAATAGGCGTCGGTCAAACTGCCCAAATCACGGCGGAACACGTCCTTGTCCAGTTTCTGGCCGGTTTCGATATCCCACAGGCGGCAGCTGTCGGGGCTGATCTCGTCAGCTACGATCAGTCGCTGATAATCGCCTTCAAACACGCGGCCGATCTCGATCTTGAAGTCGACCAGACGAATGCCCACCGCCAGCATCACACCGCTCATGAAATCGTTCACGCGCAAGGCAAGGCTGAGGATATCGTCCATGTCCTGTTGGCTGGCCCAGCCAAACGCGGCGATGTGTTCTTCAGTGACCAGCGGATCACCCAGCGAATCGTCCTTGTAGCAGTACTCGACGATCGGGCGCGGCAGCTGCGTGCCCTCTGCAATGCCCAAGCGCTTGGACATCGATCCGGCGGCATAGTTGCGCACGATCACTTCCAGCGGAACGATTTCGCAGTTGCGAACCAGCTGTTCACGCATGTTCAGGCGGCGAATGAAGTGGTTCGGAATGCCGATCTGGGTCAGGCCGGTCATGAAGAATTCCGACAGGCGGTTGTTGAGCACACCCTTGCCGTCGATCACGTCCTTCTTTTCCGCGTTGAAGGCGGTGGCGTCATCCTTGAAATACTGGACGATCGTGCCCGGTTCGGGGCCTTCGTACAGAATCTTGGCCTTGCCTTCGTAGATTTTCTTGCGACGCGCCATAAGCGACCTTTCCACTCTGCACAGAGGGATTGAGTCCCCTCACGTTGGCGTCCTCATAGTCCAAGCACCCATTTCCCGCAAGTTCATGTACCCGAGAGGCTTTGACGCAGCGCAAATCCCTTGCGCATGGGACGTCGTATAGTCATATCATCAGGAAAGAAGACATAACCCAAGAGGTCCTTGCCCTATGACGACGTTCGACGAACGCGAAAACGCCTTTGAAGCCAAGTTTGCCCATGATGAAGAGATGCAGTTCAAGGCACAAGCCCGCTGCAACAAGCTTTTGGGTCTTTGGGCTGCTGAAAAACTGGGTAAATCCGGTGCCGACGCCGAAGAATATGCAAAGACGGTCGTGATTTCCGACTTCGAGGAAGCCGGGCACGAAGATGTCGTTCGCAAGGTTTCGGGTGACCTGGGCAACCTGTCCTCGGTCGAGGAAGTCCGCGCAAAAATGGCCGAGCTTCTGCCGGAAGCCAAGGCACAGGTTCTGAGCGAGACCAACTGAGCCCAGGGCGTCCGACTCATGATCTTCATGAGTTTTATGAATTTGATTTGACGCCTTGGTCATGAGACACGGGGCGTCTCTTTTTTTAACGGCGTTTTGCGCCTTTTCCTGGAACAACCCTATGACAAACGCGCTGAGCAAGCTTCTGGAATCCAATGACGCCATTCTGGCCGATGGTGCCACGGGAACGAATCTGTTCAACATGGGCCTGCAATCTGGTGACGCTCCCGAACTCTGGAACGTGGATGCCCCGGACAAGATCCGGGCTCTGTATCAGGGGTCGGTTGATGCAGGCAGCGATCTGTTCCTGACCAACACGTTCGGCGGCACAGCGGCACGGCTGAAACTGCATGACGCGCACAACCGCGTGGGCGAGCTTAACCGCATCGGCGCCGAGCTGGGGCGCGAAATCGCCGACAAGGCGGGACGACCTGTCGTCGTTGCAGGATCGGTCGGCCCGACTGGTGAAATCATGGAACCGGTCGGCAGCCTGTCGCACGCGGAAGCCGTGGAAATGTTCCACGAACAGGCGGAAGCGCTGAAAGAAGGTGGGGTGGATGTTCTGTGGGTGGAAACCATCAGCGCCCCGGAAGAGTTTCGCGCCGCCGCCGAAGCCTTTGCCCTGGCCGACATGCCCTGGTGCGGCACAATGAGCTTTGACACGGCCGGACGCACGATGATGGGTGTCACCTCGGCCGATCTGGCACAACTGGTCGAAACCCTGCCGAATCCTCCCATCGCTTTCGGTGCGAATTGCGGCACCGGCGCATCCGACATTCTGCGCACCGTACTGGGATTTGCCGCGCAAGGGACTGAACGCCCGCTGATTTCGAAGGGCAATGCAGGCATTCCCAAATACGTGGATGGTCACATCCATTATGACGGCACGCCCGAACTGATGGGGCAGTATGCCGCCATGGCGCGGGATGCCGGCGCTACCATCATTGGCGGGTGCTGCGGAACCATGCCCGACCACCTGCGCAAGATGCGTGAGGCGCTGGATACCACACCTCGTGGCGAACGCCCGACACTCGATCAGATCACTGATACGCTGGGTCCGTTCACATCCGCCTCGGACGGGACGGACGATGATGCGGCACCGGATCGCCGCACACGCCGCCGCCGCCGCGCATGATGCCAGCCTGATCAGCGCCCTTCGAATTTCGGAGGGCGTTTTTCCATGAAGGCCACAACACCTTCGGCAAAGTCCCGCGAACGGCCACATTCGCCTTGCAGGTGCGCCTCGGTCGCAAGCTGCTGTTGCAGGGTGTTTTCATACGTTCCGCGAATGGCTTGCTTGATTGCGCCATAGGCGGCCGTGGGGCCTTTTGCCAGATACTCTGCCCTCTTGCGCCAATGATCGGCGAAGGCGTCATCCGGCACGGCTTCCCAGATCATGCCCCATTCATCCGCCTGCTTTGCGGTGATCTTGTCGGCAAACAAGGCCGCGCCCATTGCTTTGGCCAACCCCATCTGACGGGGCATGAACCATGTTCCCCCGGCATCGGGAAGCAGACCGATACGGGCAAATGCCTGCAGGAAATAGGCGCTTTCGCTGGCAATCACCACATCTGCACAAAGGGCAAGGTTCGCGCCTGCCCCGGCCGCCGGTCCGTTCACCGCGGCAATCGTGGGCACCGGGCAATTGTGGATCGTCTCCAGCATCGGTTCATATTCATCGCGCAGCGACCGTTCCAGATCGATCTTGCCGGTCGAAGAGGCATCGCCCAGATCCTGCCCGGAACAAAACGCAGGGCCCGAACCGGTGATGACGACACAGCGCGCCTTGACCGCTGCATCTTTCATCGCGTGCGTAATCTCTGCCCGCATCTGGGTGGTCAGCGCGTTCATCTTGTCCGGCCTGTTCAGCGTCAGAACTGCCAGACCATCTGCAATCTCCAGAGCAACCGTTTCGTAATTCATGAAAACCCTCCCGTCGCGCCATGTGTTTTTGCACACTTACTGGCCCGGACGGGACGGGAAAAGCAGAACCACGCGTCAGTCTTCAAGAATTTGACGCAGACGTTCTTTTTCGTCCTCACTCAACGCGGCAGGGTCCACTGACGCACGGGCCTTGGACCGGGTACGGAGAAAGTTCAACCCAACCGCTGCAGCGATCAACAGCATTATTGGCCCGGCCAGCCACAAAAACAGGTTCGAGCCGCTGGCAGTCGGTTTCAGAAGTACGTATTCGCCATACCGATCAACGATAAACGCGATCGCCTGTTCGTCCGTATCCCCAGCCACCAACCGTTCCCGCAACAACACGCGCAGATCACGCGCCAAATCCGCGTTGCTTTCGTCGATGCTCTCATTGCGGCACACAAGGCAACGCAGTCCGGCGCTGAGATCCCGCGCACGCTGTTCCAGAACCGGATCATCCAGAACCTCGTCAGGCTGCACCGCAAAGACAGGGGTTGCGAACATCATCACAATCAGAACAAGGCGTTTCATTCCGCAGGTACTCCGCCGACCGGGGTTTTTCTTGCGCCTGCGGCCACGCGGAAGCGCCTGTCACACAGGCTCAGGACACCGCCAAGCGCCATCAGGATACAGCCGCCCCAGATCCAGTTTGCCAGCGGCTTGATATAGGTTCGCATCACCCAGCCACCATCTGCCTGTTGATCGCCGATCACGACGTAAAGGTCCCCGAGGAAACGATAATCGATCGCCGCTTCGGTCGTGGGCATCCGCGCAACGGGGTAGTCCCGTTTTTCCGGGTGCAATGTCCCGATCGGACGGCCATTCTTTTCAACCAGAACATCCGCCGTAGTCGAAAAATAGTTCGGCCCCTCGACCCGACGGACATCTTGCAGCGTCAGCGTGAACTGTCCCACTTCGAAAGGTTGGTTGGGTTGGGCGACACGAATATCCTCGTCCTCCCACGCAGTCAGACCTGCAATGGCAAAGATGGTAACACCCAGCCCGGTATGAGCAACGGCTTTACCCCAATCCGCCCCAGGCAGACGGAACAAGCGTTTCAGGCTGCCATTGCGCCCCGTACGGCTCCACAGATCAACGATGGCGCCAAATGTAATCCACGCCCCAAGGAATAGACCCACCGGCCCCAAAGCGCTGCGGCCGGTCTGCATCGCCCAAACCAACAGGGCAATCGCCAAGGCGAGACCAAAGGCATAGCGCAGCGACCAGGCCGTTTTTCCAATCCGCCCGCGTTTCCACGGCAACATGGCCCCGATGGGAAGGATCAATCCCAGCAAAACCATGAATGGGGAGAATGCAGCGTTGAAAAACGGCGCTCCGACCGAGAGTTTGCGATCAAACATCATCTCGGCCACCATCGGCCACATGGTACCGACAAAGACCACGAAACAACTGACCGCCAGCAGGACGTTGTTTACGATTAGCGCGCTTTCGCGGCTGACCATGCCGAAAACACCCTTGGCCTCCATCGCCTGCGCCCGCGCGGCAAACAAAGTCAGCGCCCCGCCGATGAAAACCACCAGAATGAACAGGATGAACACCCCGCGTTCCGGGTCATTGGCAAAGGCGTGAACCGAGGTCAGCAGCCCCGAACGAACGATGAATGTTCCGATCAGCGAAAACCCGAAGGCAATGATTGCCAGCAGGATGGTCCAGCTTTTCAGCGCCTCGCGCTTTTCAACAACAATTGCCGAATGCAGCAGCGCTGCCGCCAGGAGCCACGGCATGAAAGAAGCGTTCTCAACCGGATCCCAGAACCAGAAGCCGCCCCAGCCTAGTTCATAATAGGCCCACCAGGACCCCAAGGCGATGCCGATGGTCAGAAAGACCCAGGCCGCCAGCGTCCATGGGCGAACCCAGCGCCCCCAAGCCGCATCGATACGCCCTTCGATCAGCGCGGCGATGGCAAAACTGAACGCCATGCTCAGCCCCACATAACCGAGATACAGAAATGGCGGGTGGAAGGCCAAACCGGGATCCTGCAGCAACGGGTTCAAATCCCGCCCGTCAAACGGCGCAATTGCCAGCCGGTCAAACGGGTTCGAGGTAAACAGAATGAAAGCAAAAAATGCCACGGCAATGGCAGATTGAACCGCAAGCACACGCGCCTTCAGGCTTGGGGGCAACCCGCCCCCAAAGAACGCCGCCATCGCTCCGAACAGCGTGACAATCAGCACCCAAAGCAACATCGATCCTTCGTGGTTTCCCCACGTCCCGCTGATCTTGTAGATCATCGGCTTGGCCGAATGACTGTTTTCGACCACGATCCGCAGCGAAAAGTCCGACACGATGAATGCCCAGATCAGCGCACCGAAGGAAAATGCAGTCAGCAGAAACTGGACGATGGCAGCAGGCTCGGCAAAAGCCATCCAGCCGGTCCAGTTTTTTGACGCACCGATCAGAGGCACCACGCTTTGCACGATGGCGACGAAAAAGGCGAGGATGAGGGCGAAGTGGCCAAGCTCTGTAATCATGCCCCGGAATATACTGCGAGGCCGAACCGGGGGCCATTAACTTTCGCACGATCCGGGGGCACATAGTGTCGCGGGTCAAAGCCCCCGAAGTTTGCGCCAATCGGTCAATGCTGGATTCGCATCAGGACGCGAGGCGTTCTGTATCAGGTTGCCATCAGGGCCGGGGTCGGCGACGCCCGGGCTGTCGCTGCGCATGGCCCGTACTGTTTCTATGTTCCCCATGACCGTCGGCAACCGCTGCATGGCTGCGCCTATATCCCGCTGAAAATCCTGCATTTTGCTCTGATGGCGCGCGCCAAAATAGAAGGACACAATCACGCCCAGCAACCACCAAAGAGGTTCCGGCACCAGCGCAATGCCCTGCATGCGTTCAGCGAACCACAGCGGATCCACCATCGCGGCAACAAACAATCCCAGCGTTCCTAGTGCCAACGCCGGTCGCGGCAACCGATTCACGCCATCCATGACGCGGTCGAACAGGCCTTTTTGAGGAACCACGAACTCTCGGCCGAACTGCGTCATTGCCTGACTTTGCAACTCTGTCGCGCGCTCGGCACGGGACTCGGCGTTTTCCCGGTATATTTCAACCGTCTCACGCACAGCGTTGCGACCGCCCCCAAACAGCAGCGCCAATACCCCCGAGATCAACCCCATGCCGCAACCCTTTCCTTGAATTCACTTTCCGTAAGACGATAGCGTGGCGACAGAAACTCTTCGGCCCGTTTGATCCAGCCTCCTTTGCCACCGGATCGGGTGCGCGCGTATTTTCTGGATGCCGGGCGTTTGTCGGCCAGCCGAAAGTAATAGTTCCGCCGCGCCACGCCATACGCATCGCGCAACGCGTTGGGGTCTGGTTGGGCCGCGTCTTCGCACGCCTGTGCCGTTTGCGCGCCGATCACGCCATCTGCCACGACGTCAAACCCCATATCACGCAAAAGCCGTTGCAGGATTATTGCTGCTTGCGCACCGGCATTGACGTACATGTCGAAGACAGGGGCATGCAGAACATCCGGCAACAGCGCGATGCGTGGCTTTTCAAAGTAGTGCTGAACAAAGATGTCGACCGCCTCGCGCTGAGTAAGCGCCCGGACATCCGCCACGTCAACCAGCCCATCCCCGGTCAGGTCCAATCCAAGCCGGCGCATCGTATGGATGGTGACACCGAATTTGGTTGCCCCGCCCGGATCGTCCGGGTCATTCACGTACCCGCCTTCCCGACGCACAATTTCATTGGCAATCTGCCGAACCGTTTGCATAGCGCCCTCATTTCGTTGAATGGCGCTGACGATCCCGAAAAAGAATTAACAAGCCTGAACGACCGAGGGCGCTGCCTGCATCCCGCGCGCAACGCCCTCAACACAAATGTGGGTCAGGTCAGCTTTCTTCAGCCTCTTTGTACACGCCCTGCTCTTTCAACGCGTCCACGACTTCCTTCGGCATATAGGTTTCGTCATGTTTGGCAAGAATTTCCGTGGCTTCGAACACGCCGTTCACGTAACGTCCGGTGCCGACCATGCCCTGATTTTCCGAAAACAAATCAGGCAGAACCCCGGTGAAAGAAACCTTGACGCTTTCGCCGCCGTCGGTGACGACAAAATGTACGGTTTCGCCCTGCCCGCGGATGATCGAACCTTCTTCGACCAGGCCGCCAATCCGAAAGACCTCGGTCGGCTTGGGTGGTTCGGCAATCACCTGGCTTGGCGAGCGGAAAAAGTTGATCCCGTCGCGCATGGCATAGCCAATCAACGCCGTCGATGCCACCAAGGCAACGACAGCTACCAGAATGACTTGTACTCGGCGACGTTTCTTGAGCGTTTTCATACCGTCCTCACGGGAATAACGGTGCCATCATCAGGCCCCGGGTTTCAATCTCACCTAACATCAGGTTGGCGTTCTGCAAGGCTTGGCCACTGCTACCTTTTGTCAGGTTATCCAGCGCCGCGATCACGATCGCACGCCGTTCGATCCGATCTGCCACAACTCCGATATGACAGAAGTTGGACCCGCGCACATGGTGGGTCGATGGTGTCTCGCCCATCGGCAGCATCTGAATGAAAGGCTCATCCGCATAAGCCTTTGCAAGCGTTTCATAGATGCTCAGCGGGTCACCTTTTACGTAGGTCGTGGCCAGAATGCCCCGGTTTGCAGGGATCAGGTGCGGAGTGAACTGCACATGAACCGCACGACCGGCCAGCTTGGAAAACTCCTGATCGAACTCGCCCAGATGCCTGTGGGTCCCGCCGACGGCATAGGCGTTGGTGCCCTCGCTCAGTTCGGCGTGCAGCAGGTTTTCCTTCAGCGACCGCCCTGCCCCGGATACAGCACATTTCAAATCCAGCACGATATCGTCCAGATCAATCACCCCGGCAGAAACAAGCGGCCGCAGAACGTATTGACCGGTTGCCGCGTTGCACCCCGTACCCGCCACCAGCCGTGCGCCCCGGATTTCGTCGCGATAGAACTCGGTCAGGCCATAAACGGCCTCTTCCTGCTGCTCGAGCGCGGTATGCGGGTTTCCGTACCACTTTTCATATTCATCCGGGTCAGTCAGCCGGAAGTCAGCAGACAGATCGATGATCTTCAGATCCTTGGGCAGTGCACTGATCACTTCCTGGCTGGTCTTGTGCGGAAGGGCACAAAAACACAGATCGATCCGGGAAAAATCGATCTCGGAAATCTTGCACAAGTCCGGCAGATCCATGTGGCGCAGATGCGGGAAAACCTGCGCCATGGTCATCCCCGCCTTGCGTTCGGCGGCCAGCGCGGCGATTTCCATGTTAGGGTGTTCGGCGATCAGCCGCACCAGTTCCGCACCGGTATAACCCGAAGCGCCCAGAATTGCGATTTTATGGGTCATGTCAGACCTCTTCTCAACGTGTGTCACATGTTACGACCGCCGATGCGACGGTCTTGAAATAATGAAAGCAGAGCGGCCGCGTCCTTGACCGAAGTCAGGCAGCCTCGAATGTGATTTGTCGTCGGAGGAACTGTGTCGCCCGATCGCTCACCACATTGGGTTTCCCCGTCGTCAGGAACCCTCCCGGGCCACTACCCAGCATGTTGGGGTGGCGATGCAGATAATCCGCAAGGCTTTCCGCGACCAACTCCCCCTGGCTATAGACCTGCACGTCAGGTCCCAATGCCGCCTGAAACACGTCAGCCATTAGCGGGTAATGCGTACAGCCCAGAATGGCCGCCTGCGGTTCAGGCATCTTGCGCTTGAGGGCTTCCACATGGCTGCGCACCAGCGCCTCGGCCAGGATCATGTCACCGTCTTCAATGGCATCCACGACTCCACCACATGCCTGCGCCTCGACATCCACGCCAATTGCCCGGAACGCCAGCTCGCGCTGAAAGGCCCGGCTGGACACAGTGGCGGGCGTGGCGAACAAGGCGACATGCTTGACCGCCACTTCGCGTGGTGGGGAATTGTCGCCCCATTGCCGTTCGGTCAGGGCTTCGATCAAGGGAACAAAGACACCAAGCACACGTTTGCCTTCGGGCACGCCCTCTTCCTGCATCCGGCGCAGCGCCGCCGCGCTGGCTGTGTTGCAGGCCAGAATCACCAAGTTGCAGCCGCGATCCCAAAGGTCCTGCACGGCCTTTCGGGTCAGCTGATAGATGTCCTCGGCATCGCGCACACCGTATGGGGCATGCGCGCTGTCCGCGTAATACAGGAAATCAACGTCAGACAGTCGTGTCTGCGCGGCGCTCAGGACGGTAAGACCGCCCAATCCGGAATCAAAGATACCTACTGCCATTAGCCCCTTCAGGCGCGATGCCGTTCCTCAAATTCATAGCCATAGTCATAAGACTTCAGCGGTGTCGGAGACAGCTCATACGTCGCTTTGCGCAGGAAATCCATCATCTTGCGCGTATCCTGGCCCAGCGGATCCAGAATGTCGCGCCCGATAGGCGTGCCAATCACCACTTTGACCGGAGTATCGACACGTTTTTTGAATTCCTTGATCAGCAACCCCATGCGCAGGGTGTTGTGCATATGGCTAGCAATCTGAAACAGACGTGACGTGTGCCCGTCGAAGAACACCGGAACGACAGTGGCGTTGGATTTCGCCACCATTCGGGCCGTGAAACCGCGCCAACCCGGATCCATAGGATGGGCAAACGGATTAACGCCGGTGCTGACCGTACCCCCGGGGAAAATTCCGATCGCGCCGCCATCGCCAAGGTAATTCAATGCAGTCTTCCGCGTATCCAGGTTCAGTTTCACCGCTTCTTTCGTTTCATCAAACGAAACAGGCAAAACGATACGGTTCAGGTCTTCAGCCTTGCGGAAAACGCGATTTGCGAGAATTCGGAAATCACCACGGGTCTGAGACAATATATGCCCCATCATCAGCCCATCCAGAATTCCATATGGATGGTTTGCAATCAGGATAAGCGGACCTTCCTTGGGGATATTCGCCAGCGCGCCACCAACGACATCCAAGGTCAATCCATAGCGATCGACCATGACCGACCAAAAATCCCGACCCTTTGCGACTTCTTTTTCGTATCCGTCCGCCCGTTTGATCAGACGCAACCGTCCCGTGGTGTTCTCCATCAGCCTGATGACCAACCGCCCCCCCTTGGTTTCGGCGGAATGCGCATACGAGATCTCACGAACGACATGACGACGAGAAGACATGAAGGGCTCCGTTTTGCTGCCCGCAAAATAAGTACAAGCAACAGGTTTGACCAGCTATCGTGACACCCTTGTGACGAATTACTCTGCCGCAGCTTGCAATTCAGGCCCACCGCTGCGGATGACGGCCAGCAGCTCTTCTCGCCGTTTCGCAGCCTTGGCCTCATTTTCCCGCAGTACCGGCCCAAATCCGCGGATATCCAGCGGCAAACGAGCCAGGGCAGCAATCGCATCACGGGTGTCCTGCGACACCAAGGGCAGTACCTCGCGCATGTCCTTTTCATACTGTCGGATCAGGGCGCGCTCCATCTTGCGTTCGGATGAATATCCAAAAATGTCCAGTGGTGTGCCGCGCAATGCCTTGAGTTTGGTCAACAGCTTCAATGCCGTCAGGATGGATTCGCTGAACGCGCGCTTTTTCGGCCTGCCATTGCTACCCGATCCGCCGAATATCGGCGGGGCAAGGTGAAAGGTCATCTTGAAGTCACCATCAAACTCGGCCGCCGCTTTTTCCCGACTGGTCAGCAGAAGACGTGCAACCTCGTATTCGTCCTTGTATGACAACAGCTTGTGATACCCTTTCGCTACCGCTTCGCGCACATACGCGTCCTCGACACTGTCCACCAGCTTGCGGTACCGCCTGGCCAGCCGGGCGCTTTGATATTCCGTCAGGTGCTGCGCGCGAAACGCGATGATTTGGTCCAGTGTCTTGGGCATCTCGGCCACGGTCGGCGCAAGGATGGATTGCACGTCTTCCGGGTGCAGAACCGCCCAACGTCCGATATCAAACGCACGTTTGTTGCGTTCGACCGCCGTGCCGTTCAATTCGATGGCCTCAAAGATCGCCTGATGGCTGACCGGCAACAGCCCGCGCTGCCAGGTCGCGCCAAAGATCATCATGTTGGAATAGATTGAATCCCCCATCACCGCGCGCGCCAGTTCGTTCGCATCAAACAGCGAGACATCTTCTTTCAGCCGCGCTTGCAGGGCCAGTTCCAGCTGATCCGCCGGAATGCGGAACTCGGTATCACGCGTGAAGTCGCCCGTCACCGTTTCATGGCTGTTCACGACGGCCCCCGTACGTCCGGTGCGCGTCAGGCCCAACGTCTTTGCGCCGGCCGAGACCACCAGATCGCCACCGATCAGCGCGTGGGCCTCGCCAGTGGCGACGCGAATCGCGCTGATGTCCTCGGGGCGGTTGGCCAATCTACAGTGGATGTGGACTGCGCCGCCTTTTTGCGCCAGCCCCGCCATTTCCATCATGCCCGCGCCTTTTCCGTCGATCTGCGCCGCCTGCGCAAGGATGGCGCCAATGGTGACGACACCCGTACCGCCGACGCCGGTAATCACGACGTTGTGCGTGCCGGTGATCTTCGGCAGATCTGGTGTTGGCAAATCTGGCAGATCAATTTCGGTCGTCGCCTCTTTGCGAATTTTCGCGCCCTCAAGCGTCACGAATGACGGGCAGAAACCGTTCAAGCACGAGTAATCCTTGTTGCAGCTCGATTGATCAATGGCCCGCTTGCGGCCCAGCTCGGTCTGTTTGGGAACGATCGACACGCAGTTTGACTGTACACCGCAATCGCCGCAGCCTTCGCAGACATCGGTGTTGATGAACACGCGCTTGTCGGGATCGGGGAATGTACCGCGCTTGCGGCGGCGGCGCTTTTCGGCAGCGCAGGTTTGTACGTAAACGATGACCGATACGCCCTCGATCTCGCGAAACTTCTCCTGCACCTGCATGAGATCGGCACGCTCGTATGTCTGAACGCTGGCGGGTAGAGCCTTGAAGTTGACGTCCTCTTTTTCATCGTAAACCACGGCTACCTCTGGGACACCCATTGCCTTGACCTCGGCAACGATCCGTTCGGCGGTCAGGTCGCCTTCATTGTCCTGCCCGCCGGTCATGGCAACCGCGTCGTTGAACAATATCTTGAAGGTGATGTTCGTTCCTGCGGACAATGCAGCCCGGATCGCCTGAACGCCCGAATGGTTGTACGTGCCATCGCCAAGGTTCTGGAACACGTGCTTGGTCGTCGAAAACGGAGCCTCGCCGATCCAGTTGGCGCCTTCCCCTCCCATCTGAGTGAAACCGGTCGTCTCTCGATCCATCCATTGAACCATGTAGTGACAGCCAATACCGGCATAGGCGCGGCTGCCTTCCGGTACCCTTGTCGAGCTGTTATGCGGGCAGCCGGAACAGAAATACGGAAGCCGCGTGGCTATTTCCTGTGCGTTGTCGGCCCGGCGCGCTTCTGACAAAGACGCCAGCCCGGCCCGGATACCATCGGTCTCGCGCCCCTCTTCAATCAGGATCTCGCCCAGCTTTTCAGCGATCATGATCGGGTCAAGCGCACCGCGCGTCGGGAACAGTTCTTCGCGGTGCAGTGTCCCGGCACCGCCTTTGTACCAGCCATAGACCCGGCGTCCGCGCCGGTCGTCAAAGATGGCCTCTTTGACCTGAACCTCGATCAGCTTGCGCTTTTCTTCGACGATCACGATCAGGTCCAGCCCCTCGGCCCAATCGTGGAATCCGACCATATCCAGCGGGAAAGTCTGCCCCACCTTGTATGTGGTAATCCCCAGACGCTCGGCCTCGGCTTCGTTGATATTCAGAAGCGAAAGCGCATGTGTCAGGTCCAGCCAGTTCTTGCCCGCCGCGACAAAACCGATCTTGGCGCCGGGTTTGCCCCACATCCGCCTGTCCAGCTTGTTGGCGTGTGAAAACGTTTCGGCCGCGAACCTTTTGTAATCGATGACACGCGTTTCCTGCAGATGCGGCGTGTCGCCCAACCGGATGTTCAACCCACCTTCCGGCATGTCGAATTCTGGGATGACCATTTGCATCCGGTCCGGACTTCCATCCACGACCGAGGTGACTTCGATCGTGTCCTTCATCGTCTTCAGGCCCACCCAGACCCCCGCAAAACGGCTGAGTGCAAATCCGTAAATTCCATAATCAAGGATTTCCTGAACGCCAGCGGGGCTGACGATCGGCATGTACATGTCGACCAGCGACCATTCCGACTGATGCAGCACCGTCGAGCTTTCGCCGGTATGGTCATCGCCCATCGCCATGAGCACACCGCCATGTTTGGCTGTCCCTGCCATGTTTGCGTGGCGCATGACGTCACCGGACCGGTCAACGCCGGGCCCCTTGCCATACCAAAGCCCGAAGACCCCATTGAATTTGCCGTCGCCGCGCAGGCCCGCCTGCTGGCTGCCCCAAAGCGCGGTGGCCGCCAGGTCTTCGTTCAAACCGAATTGAAACGTGATATCGCTTTCGGCCAGTGGCTTTTGGGCCCGCATCATTTGCTGATCCACTGCCCCCAAAGGCGACCCGCGGTATCCGGTGACCAATCCCGCGGTGTTAAGGCCCGCTTGCCGGTCTCTGGCCTTTTGCATCAGCATCAAGCGCACAAGCGCCTGCGTTCCATTCAGAAGAACCGGGTTTTTCTCAAGATCGAACCGGTCGTTCAGCGTTATCTGTGGCTGGCTCATCAGACGTCTCCCCTCGTCAGATCAGTGTGCTATACTTGGATTTATTTTAGGTCATAATTTCTGACCTGTATAGAATTTATCCACTGATATGTAACGATTTCGTCCATTGAATGTAGAACTTGTCACCTATTTCATATAAGGCTTCTGAAAGATAACGAAAGTTGCGGTAATGGATTGGGACAAGCTTAGAATATTTCATGCGGTGGCCGATGCGGGCAGCCTTACGCACGCCGGAGACAAGCTGAACCTGTCTCAATCCGCCGTAAGCCGACAGATCCGCGCATTGGAAGAGTCTCTGGATGCCACTCTGTTCCACCGTCACGCGCGGGGGCTGATTCTCACCGAACAGGGCGAGTTGTTGTTTGACGCCACATCTGCCATGTCGAAACGGCTGGATGCCGCAGCCGCGCGTATTCGGGACAGCGAGGAAGAAGTCTTCGGTGTTTTGCGGGTCACGACGACCTTCGGCTTTGGTACACTCTGGCTGGCACCGCGCTTGCCGAAACTGTATGAGCAATACCCTGACCTGAACATCGACCTGATGCTTGAAGAACGCGTTCTGGATCTTCCGATGCGCGAAGCGGACGTCGCCATCCGCATGAAAGAGCCAAGCCAGGCCGACCTGGTGCGCAAGCGCCTTATGACCGTTCAGATGATGTTGTATGCAACCCAGGATTATATCGAAAACCACGGCGGCATGTTGCAGTCCCTGGAAGAGATCAAGGACCACCGTCTGATTTGTCAGACCCCTGCGGCGCCGCAGGTTGGCGCCAGTGCCGCCATGGTGCGCCACCTGATGACCTATAATCCCGGCTCTTTGCTGACTGTGAACAACTATTTTGGCGTGCTTCAGGGCGTTTTGCACAATCTGGGCATCGGTGTTCTGCCCGATTACGTCACACAGGATTTTCCGCACCTCGTGCCCATCCTGTCAGACATAGAAACCGCAGATGTTCCGGTTTATCTGGCTTACCCGGAAGAATTACGGCATTCAAAACGCGTTGGAGCGTTTCGCGATTTCGTGCAGGACGAAATCATCGCACAGCGTAAACAACTGAAACAGATGGGAAAACTGTAGCTATGCGCAAATAGCATAACGGACATGAAGTGTTCACAGGGTTAATTGTCTTGAACGTTCACTAACTGACCCCTAAATGAGCACTCGAAGGCGGTGATGCTGAAACGCTCATCATCTTCATACCTCCCTGTTGGACTACGGCCGAGCTTATAGCTCGGCCTTTTTTTTGGCTGGACCCTGCATTAAGTCAGCGAAAGCTCTGGGAAAAATACACGCATAGGCATATGATCCTCAAAAAACGATACAATTTCGTGTTTGAGGGAAAATACATGTTCCACCCACTCCGTCTGGTTTTGGCGCTCGTCTCCGCGTTATTCATGGCAGTGCCACTATATGCACAGGACTCCGGTTCAACTTCTACAGTGACCATCCCGGAAGACCTGACACCCGAGCAGGTCGACGATCTTGTTGCTCGCATGTCCGATGATCAGGTTCGCGCAATTCTGTTGGAACGCCTTGATGCCGTGGCGGAAAAACAAGCCGCCGAAAAAGCAAACGTAGAAGACCCGTTGACCGAGATAAGCGAGATCTGGGCTGAAATGGTCGCGTCCTGGACACATGTCCTGACCACGCTTCCCAACATAGTGACGGCGCAGATTACCGCGTTCAGCAATTTTAGCGATACGTTCGGATCGACCGGTGTCTTTACACTTATAGGGCTTGTCCTCTCTGTGCTTGTTGTCGGGTTCATTGCGGAAAAGCTGTTCATTTTCCTGACCCGACGCTGGCATGAAGCAACCGAAGCCGCGGACGAGGCCGACCTTTGGGGCGCCGTCAGATACCTGTTTCGCCGGTTCTGCCGCGAAATCGCCGGGCTGATCATTTTCTATGTCGTGATCCGCGCGGTTGGCCGCGGTCTTCTGACGACGGAACAGATCACCTATGCTGCACCGTTTGTATTCTATCTCATCTGGGTGCCGCGATTGGGTGCAGCAGCGTCCCGGTTTGTTCTGGCGCCGGAGAAGCCGCAATTTCGGTTGGTCAATATCGACGACCACTGGGCAAAGTACCTGCACCGTAACCTGATCGGTCTGTTGATCCTGATCGGGTTCACGCTGTTCGTCGTTCGGTTCAACGCACTCAATGGCGTCACGGGTGACGATACCCGCATTGGCTTCTGGCTGAACGCGGCAATTCACGTCTATATCGCCGCAATCGCCTGGACCGCGCGTGAAGGTCTGTCGCAGATGATGCTGGGGACAGACCCGGATCACACGAAATTCGATGAAGAAGTTGCACATTATTACCCCTATTTTGCCATCGGCGTTTCGGTGGCAATCTGGCTGCTGGTCGAGTTCCTGGTCGCGCAGCGTGATCCGGCAACATTGAGATTGCTGACCAGCGGCGCGCATTTCACGACGATGTTCTGGTTGTTGATTGCACCTGCGCTGGATACGCTGATCCGCGGTCTTGTGCGGCATTTGCAACCGCCAATGTCGGGCGAAGGCCCTCTTGCTGAACGCGCCTACCGTTCCGCGAAACGCAGCTACATCCGGATTGGTCGCGTTATCGCCGGATTGGTCGTAGTTTTCATGATTGCACGCGTATGGCATCTTGACCTGCGCAATGTCGCTTCGGCCGGTGTCGGTGCCGAAGTCGGCGGTGCCGTGATCGAATTCCTGCTGATCATCGCCGTTGGCTATATCCTAAACGAGGTCGTCTCGCTCTGGATCAACCGCCGATTGGCCAAGGAACAGACTGCGGCCGAGGCGCTGGACGAAGAAGCAGGCGGTGAAGGCGGCGGTGTCGGCGGCTCTCGTCTGGCGACGGTTCTGCCCCTGATGCGGATCACGGCCCAGATTACGATTGCCGTGATTTTTGGCCTGCTGGCGCTGGGCGCATTGGGCATCAATATAACACCGCTTTTGGCCGGTGCCGGTGTTCTGGGACTGGCGATCGGTTTTGGTGCGCAGAAGCTGGTTGCTGATATCGTGGGCGGGGTTTTCTTCCTGATCGACGATGCCTTCCGCGTCGGAGAATATGTCGATGTCGGCGGCACGATGGGCACTGTCGAGAAAATCTCGGTTCGCTCGATGCAGTTGCGTCACCATCGCGGCCCTGTACACACGATACCCTACGGTGAGATTCAGAAGCTGACAAATTTCAGCCGCGACTGGGTGATCATGAAGCTGAAATTCACCGTGCCGTTCGACACGGATCCCAACAAGGTCAAGAAGATCTTCAAGAAGATCGGTGCTGAGATGATGGAGGACGAGACCCACAAGGATGGCTTCCTGCAACCGTTCAAATCGCAAGGTGTGTTCGATTTTGACGATGTCGGCATGATCATCCGCGGCAAGTTCATGGCCAAGCCCGGCAAGCAGTTCACACTGCGCAAGGAGATCTTCAACCGGGTCAAGGCGGCCTTCAAGGAAAACGGCATCGACTTTGCCCGTCGCGAAGTGCGCGTTGCGATTCCGGGGCTGGACGACAATGAAAACCTAACCCCGGAACAAAAGACGGCTGTTGGTGCCGCAGCCGCAGCGCAGCTCAACAAGGATCAGGGATCGGCGTAAGCTTCGCGGTCCACGCCAGCTGCATGCACCCATTTTGGGACGCATTCATCCGGAACCGGCAGTGATGCCGGTTCCGTTTTTCTTTGAAAGACGCAACCTGCGCCGTCTTGACCCTTTCCACACGCGCGCGCTTGCCCTAAAAGGCGCGCAATCTCGGCCCACTTGGACACAGGACAGAAGATGCAAGAGCCCGCCATCACACCCGATCTGATTGCCGCACACGGGCTCAAGCCCGAGGAATATGACATGATCCTCGAGATCATCGGGCGTGAACCTACTTTCACCGAGCTCGGCATTTTCTCGGCCATGTGGAACGAGCACTGTTCCTACAAATCTTCGAAGAAATGGCTGCGCACCCTGCCCACCTCTGGGCCCCAGGTGATCTGCGGACCCGGTGAAAACGCAGGCGTGGTAGACATTGGCGACGGTCAGGCCGTGGTCTTCAAGATGGAAAGCCACAACCACCCGTCTTACATCGAACCCTATCAGGGTGCGGCGACCGGCGTGGGGGGCATCCTGCGCGACGTCTTTACCATGGGCGCGCGTCCCATTGCGTCAATGAACGCATTGTCCTTTGGCGAACCCGGCCATCACAAGACCCGTCAACTGGTCAACGGCGTGGTCGAGGGCATCGGTGGCTATGGCAACTGCTTCGGCGTGCCTTGCGTCGGTGGCGAAGTGCGCTTTCACCCCGCATACAATGGCAACTGCCTTGTGAACGCCTTTGCGGCCGGTCTGGCCGACAGCAACAAGATTTTCTATTCGGCCGCGTCGGGCGTGGGTATGCCCGTCGTCTATCTGGGCGCAAAGACCGGTCGTGATGGTGTGGGGGGCGCGACCATGGCATCCGCCGAATTCGACGACACGATCGAAGAAAAACGCCCCACCGTTCAGGTCGGCGACCCCTTCACCGAAAAACGCCTGATGGAGGCGACGCTGGAACTGATGCAGACCGGTGCCGTGATCTCGATCCAGGACATGGGCGCGGCGGGCCTGACCTGCTCGGCCGTTGAAATGGGTGACAAGGGTGGCCTTGGCGTGCGCCTTGATCTGGAAAACGTTCCTCAGCGCGAAGAGAACATGACAGCCTATGAAATGATGCTGTCCGAATCTCAGGAGCGTATGCTGATGGTCCTCAAGCCCGAGCTTGAGGCCGAGGCCCGCGCCGTGTTCGAAAAATGGGATCTTGATTTCGCGATCGTTGGCGAAACCATTGCCGAAGACCGCTTTCTGATCATGCATAACGGTGAAGTCAAAGCCGATCTGGTTCTGTCCAAACTGTCTTCTACCGCGCCGGAATACGACCGCCCATGGGAGCCTACGCCACAGGCAGAGGAACTGGCCGAAGTGCCCCAGATCGACCCGATTGACGGGCTGCGCGCCCTGCTCGCTTCGCCCAACTACGCAGGCAAACAGTGGGTCTATGAACAGTACGACACCATGGTGATGGCGGATTCCGTCCGCACGCCGGGTCTGGGTGCGGGCATGGTCCGCGTCCACGGAACCGACAAGGTGCTTGCCTTCACATCCGACGTGACCCCGCGCTATGTGCGCGCAAACCCTTTTGAGGGCGGCAAACAAGCGGTGGCCGAAGCTTATCGCAACCTGACCGCCGTCGGAGCCAAACCGCTTGCCACGACGGACAACCTGAACTTCGGCAACCCCGAAAAGCCCGAGATCATGGGCCAGTTTGTCGGTGCCATACAGGGCATTGGCGCCGCGGTCGGCGCGTTGGATATGCCGATCGTGTCGGGCAACGTCTCTCTGTACAATGAGACCGACGGACAGGCCATTCTGCCGACCCCCACCATTGGCGCAGTCGGCCTGTTGCAGAACTCGGACGAGGTCATCGGCAACGAGGTACGCGAAGGCCACGTTGCGCTTGTGATCGGTGAAACCAAGGGGCATCTGGGTCAATCCGCCCTTCTGGCCGAGGTGTTCAACCGCGAAGACGGCGACGCCCCGCATGTCGATCTGGATGCCGAAAAGCGCAACGGTGATTTCATCCGCGCCAACCGCGAGATGATCAAGGCCTGCACCGACGTCAGCGATGGCGGCATCGCTCTGGCTGCCTTCGAACTGGCAGAAGCCGCAGGCGTTGGCGTATGTCTTGACGACGCCCCGACTGAATTCCTGTTCGGTGAAGATCAGGCCCGCTATCTTGTTGCGTGCAATTTCGATCAGGCCGAGGCATTGATGATTGCGGCCGGTCAGGCCGGCGTTCCACTGAATGCGGTTGGTCGTTTCACCGGCGATACGGTGAAGATCGGCAGCTCGGAAGCCTCGCTTGATGAACTTGCCGCGATTTACCGCAACAGCTTTGCCGAGGCTGTCGCCTAACAACGCAACGCGAATGCCAATCGAAACCCGCGCTGTGATCCGGTGCGGGTTTGGTTGTTTTTGCATGTGCCAGTGCTCTTGCACGCCCGGTTCATGCGCTCTACATCTTGGGAAAGACCTTCTGGAGTTATCTACATGCCGATGAGCGCCCACGAAATCGAACACCTGCTGCGCGAAGCCTTTCCCGACGCCGAGATTCAGGTCGGCGGAAATGACGGTGTTCATATGTCTGCCATGGTGGTGGATGAAAGCTTTCGCGGCAAAAACCGGGTTCAGCAACAGCGCGCTGTTTACGCAGCTCTGAAGGGCAAGATGGACGGCCCGGACGGAGAATTGCACGCGCTGGCGCTCACCACCAAAGTGCCGGAATAAGCTTCTCGGCTTCTTTCGAGGCGAACATATGACTCTCCCGTTGGAGAAACGAACAGGAAACGCAAAATGACCGACGTAAAAACCCAGATCGACGAAACCGTCAAAGCCAATGACGTGGTGCTGTACATGAAAGGCACCAAGGAAATGCCTCAATGTGGCTTCTCGTCCCGTGTTGCCGGCGTTCTAAACTACATGGGTGTTGAATACACCGACGTGAACGTACTGGCCGACGAAGATGTGCGTCAGGGCATCAAGGATTATTCCGACTGGCCGACCGTGCCGCAGCTGTATGTCAAAGGCGAATTCGTAGGCGGTTGCGACATCATCACCGAGATGACCCTTTCGGGTGAGCTGGACACGCTTTTTGATGAAAACGGTGTCGGCTACAACAAGGAAGCAGCCGACAAAATCCGCGAAGCAAACGCGTAATCCTGCTTACCGGCTGGAACAATTCTGATAAATAGCCTGCTCATTGGCGGCGCCTGCCGCCAAATAGCTGATTGACGCGTTCCAACCTTTTGAGCGCAGGATATAGGTTCCTTCGGCTCCGAGAGATTCATAGCGGATGCCCGATCCGCTTTCGACCTGGCGCATCGCGACCAGAGTGTTGTCCACCATCGTCGCCGCCGCGCCTGAACCGTCGGGTGCGTTGAAATAGGTCACCGGCAAGGGCACGCCGTTCTCGCAGGTAAAGGTGACAGACAGAATGTCGATTTCGGCGAGTGCAGATGTTGCCGGGAAAACAAGCAAAGCACCGCAGAAGAAATTGCGCAGATAGGTCATTGTGCCTTCTTCTCCTCGACGACGGAAGCCAGCGCTTCCGCACGTGCTGCCAGCTCGGCCAGCGTATCCGTGACGGATGGCGGCACCACCGCGACTTCAACACGTTCGGGTTCCGGCGCGGGCGCATTTCGCAGCGATTGAAGCTCGGCCTCGGCCTCGGCCAGCCTGGCCTCCAGCGACTTGACCTTGTCTTCCGTCGCCGCCGTCTTGTCAGCCAGCAGCAGACCGGCCATCAGCAACATGCGCGCTTCGGGCATCCGCCCAATCTGATCGGACAGAACCTGCGCTTCGTCATCCAGCATTTTGGCGGCCGCCTGCAGAAAGGGTTCTTCCCCGTCCCGGCAGGACACGTCAAAACCCCGCCCGCCAATATGAATGGTTACCTCGGGCATTACTCTACCTCACCTTCTACAAGTTTTGCCTGCGACAGCAGAGGTTCCAACCGTGCCAACACGGCCTGCGCTTCGGCGGCGTCCGAAGCCTGCGCCGCACGCGTCGCCTCAAGCTCGGCAACGGTGGCGCGGTTCAGCAATTCAGCATCCGTCAGCCCTTCTGCGGCCGCGGAACGCAACTCTTCTACGGAATTCCGCAACTGCTCGTTCGCCTTGCGCATACGTTGCAGATCGTCATCCAGCCGGGACATCGCAGCGCCATGGCTGGCCCGTTCGGCCCGCAGCATCTCAAGCTCGGCGCTCAGATCATCGACCCGTACCGTATCTTCAAGTTGTGCCTTGAGGCGGCTGTTTTCCGCCTCGACTTCTTTTGCCTGAGCAAGCAATTCACGCAATTGCTCAAGCTCGGCTTTCACCGCCGAAGGATCTTCGATGCCGTCAAGTTCGGCGCGCAGTCTTTCGTTCTCGGCCTTCAACGCGTCCAGTTCGGCATTGTTGTCCAAGGCCGCCTTGGCCTCGGCCAGCTCGGCGCGGGCCGCTTCGACAGACGCGATTTTCGCCCGGGCTTCTTCCAGCTCTGCGCGCAGCGCATCCGCGTCGGCGGCACCCGCTGGTTCCGTGCGCAGCTCCTCCAGATCGGCACGCAGCGCGTCCACTTGTTTTTCGTGCTGCTCTTTCAGGGTCTTCAGTCGTTCCTGAAGCTGCGCATTGACAACTCTTTCGTCTTCAAGTTCGGCCTGAAGCCTCTCACTTACTTCAGCATTCCGGGACGCACCGCCCAACCCTTCGACGCCCGCACTGATACGATCCATCGCAGCAATAATGCGGTGCTGTAGTTCCTCTAACTGGCTCATGCCCCTGTCACCTCTTTATCAAGGTTCATTCTGTCGCGAAGTGATCCGAATCAAAACCGAATCCCGCTTGCCGACAGTCTAACGGAATGCGACAGAAAATACCCACTGTTTGGTTTCAATCACTTGGGCCTCGCTCTTCACCTATCGGGCGTTGCCAAAGCCCGGTTCCGCTTGCACTTTGGGTGCTGAATGGTATTGAGCGCGCAATCTGCTTTTTATCCAAAGGAACAACGCCCGTGGACCTGACTGCGCTGCGCAAAGCCAACCCCGAACACTGGGACAAAGCTGCGGCCATCCGCACCCTGACCCTTGACGCCGTCGCCGCCGCAAATTCCGGCCATTCCGGCATGCCGATGGGCATGGCCGATGTTGCGACCGTTCTGTTCGAAAAGCACCTGAAATTCGACGCCTCGGCCCCGAACTGGCCGGACCGCGATCGGTTCATCCTGTCGGCTGGTCACGGTTCGATGCTGGTCTATTCACTTCTCTATCTCACCGGTCATGCCGACGTGACGCTGGAAGAGATCAAGAATTTCCGCCAGTTGGGCGCCAAGACCGCGGGCCACCCTGAAAACTTTCTGATCGATGGTGTTGAAACCACGACCGGCCCGCTTGGTCAGGGTATCTCGAATGCCGTGGGTTTCGCCATGGCCGAGGAAATCCAGCGCGCGCATTACGGCAAGAAGGTCGTGGATCACTATACTTACGTGATCGCGGGCGACGGCTGTCTGATGGAAGGCGTCAGTCAGGAAGCGATCACTTTGGCCGGCCGCCATGAGCTGAGCAAACTGATCGTCTTCTGGGACAACAACAACATCACCATCGACGGCACTGTCGATATCGCTGATCGCACCGATCAGGTCCGCCGGTTTGCGGCCTCTGGCTGGCACGTGATTGAAATCGACGGCCATGACCCCAAGGCCATCGATGCGGCCATTGTTCAGGCGAAAAAGTCCAAAAAACCAACCATGATCGCCTGTGAAACCCATATCGCTCTGGGTCATGCTGCGCAGGACACCTCGAAAGGTCATGGGGCACTGACGGATCAGGATCAGCTGAAAGCCGCGAAAGAGGCCTATGGTTGGCCGCACGACACATTCGAAGTTCCAGCCAACGTCAAATCCGCTTGGGAAGCCATTGGTGCACGCGGCGCAGACGAACGTGGGGCTTGGGAAGAACGTTTTGCCCAGCTTTCCGAGAGGAAACAGGCCGAATTCAAACGCGCCTATGCATTTGAGGCCCCCAAGCGGCTGGCTGGCGCCATTCGTGCGTTCAAAAAGCAGATGTCTGAAGAGCAGCCGAAACTGGCCACCCGCGCCTCGTCCGAAAAAGTTCTGAACGTCGTGAACCCGATCATGACCGAGACTGTTGGCGGCTCGGCTGACCTGACCGGATCGAACAACACAAAATCGGCTGATATGGGCGTGTTCCTGCCGGAAAACCGCAAGGGCCGCTATATCCATTACGGCATTCGCGAGCACGGCATGGCCGCTGCGATGAACGGCATGGCGCTGCACGGCGGTATCCGCCCCTATGGCGGTACCTTCATGGCCTTCACCGATTATGCCCGCCCGTCCATGCGGCTGGCGGCACTGATGAAGATCCCGTCGGTTTTCGTAATGACCCATGACTCGATCGGTCTGGGCGAGGATGGCCCGACCCACCAGCCGGTGGAACATCTGGCCATCTCGCGCGCAACGCCGAACACTTATGTGTTCCGTCCCGCCGATACGATCGAAACCGCCGAAGCCTGGGAACTGGCGCTGACCTTCAAGGACAGCCCCTCGGTCCTGTCGCTGACCCGCCAGGGCGTGCCGACCGTGCGCAAGGATCACAAGACCAAGAACCTGACCGCACAAGGCGCCTATGTTCTGGCCGAGGCCGAGGGCAAGCGTCAGGCGATCCTGATTGCAACAGGTTCCGAAGTTTCGCTGGCCATGGAAGCCAAAGCGATGCTCGAAGCCGAAGGCATCGGCACCCGCGTCGTCTCGATGCCCTGCATGGAGCTGTTCGCCGAGCAGGACGAAGCCTATCGCAAGCGGGTACTGCCTGCCGGTCCGGTCCGCGTCGGCATCGAGGCCGCCGTGCGCGCCGGTGGCTGGGATCGCTGGCTGCTGGGCGAGCGTGGCCGCGAAGCCAAGGCAGGCTTCATCGGCATGTCCAGCTTTGGTGCCTCGGCCCCTGCCGGTGAGCTGTACAAGCATTTCGGCATTACGGCCGAAGCAACTGTGGCCAAGGTCAAGGAATTGTTGGGACTGTAAGACAGTCCCTTCTGATCGAGCAAAGGGCGGCTTTGGCCGCTCTTTTCATTTTGGTTTCAATGCGTTTCGGATTTGCTGAACAGGGGCATGATTATCTTGGTTGCCACCGGGATCAAAACCAATCCCCAAGCCAAACCAAATACGCCATCCATCGTGGCCTTGGATACCCACTCAACCGCGCCAACCCATTGATCAGACACGGAATGTCCAATGGCATAGGCCCAATCATGGATATGATGGCCCAGCCAGCCAAAACCCAGAACCTCCATCCCGTGGATGACGATCGAGCCCCCCACCCACAGCATCGCGGCAGTTCCGACAATGGACAGTGTTTTCATCACCCCGGGCATTGCCTTGACCAACCCTCGGCCCAAACCGCGACCGATAGGTGTTGGCGCGTTCTGCGCCAGAAAAAGCCCCACATCATCCATTTTCACGATCAACGCGACGGATCCATAGACGGCCACCGTCACGCCGATCCCGACAACAGCCAGCGTCGCGGCCTGCATCCACAGGTTCGGGGCTTCGATCGCCGCCAATGCAATGGTCATGATCTCGGCAGACAGAATGAAATCAGTCTTGATGGCGCCCTTGACCTTTTGCTCCTCCAGGTGGCCCGGATCGCGGTTTTTCATGTCGTCCTCAATCACATGGCTGCCATGAGGAAACAGAACATGAAAAATCTTCTCGGCCCCTTCAAAACATAAATATGACCCGCCAAGCATCAACAAGGGCGTGATCAGCCACGGCGCAAAATTGGCCAGCAACAAGGCGACGGGCAGCAAGAGTATGATCTTGTTGAAGATCGACCCGCGCGCAATGCGCCAGATGATCGGCAACTCGCGCGCCGGGGCGAAACCCTGCACATATTTCGGCGTCACCGCTGCGTCATCGATGATCACACCGGCGGTTTTGGCCCCCGCTTTGCCTGCCGCCGCAACCACATCGTCCACTGATGCCGCCGCAACCTTGGCAATGCCCGCCACATCATCCAACAGGGCCAAAAGACCACTCATCGCGTTTCCCTTCAATCTGCTGTCGCCAACCGGACCCTACCTGATCCAACGGCTAGCGCAAGCGTTAGCGCAACCGGCGCAGGTTTGCGCTAACACCTTAAAAATATGCCGCTTTTGCCCTTTTGAGATTCCCTTTTCGCCGTTATATGGCCCTCAAAGCAAGCGCATCTGGAGACGTCATATGACCATCAAGGTCGGTATCAATGGTTTTGGCCGTATTGGCCGCTGCACCCTGTCGCACATCGCCGCGTCCGGGCGCAACGACATCGAAGTGATCAAAGTCAACGCAACTGGCCCGTTGGAAACCTCGGCGCATCTGTTGAAATATGACAGTGTTCACGGGCGTTTTCCGCGCGACGTCACCATTGACGGCAATACCATGGATCTGGGTCGCGGCCCGATGCAGATGTTCTCGACCTACGACATGACCGAGTTGGACTGGGAAGGCTGTGACGTCGTCCTCGAATGCACCGGCAAGTTCAACGATGGCCTGAAGGCCAAAACGCATCTGGAACGTGGCGCCGGCAAGGTACTGCTGTCGGCTCCGGGCAAGAACGTGGACAAGACCATCGTTTTCGGCGTCAATCACAACACGCTGGCCGCCAATGACAACATGGTTTCGAACGGTTCGTGCACGACCAACTGCCTCGCCCCGCTGGCCAAGGTGCTGGACGAGGGCGTCGGTATCGAACACGGTATCATGACGACCATCCACGCCTACACAGGCGACCAGCCGACACTGGACCGTCGCCACAGCGACCTCTACCGCGCCCGCGCTGCTGCAATGTCGATGATCCCGACCTCGACCGGCGCCGCCAAGGCGCTGGGTGAAGTTCTGCCGAACCTGAAAGGCCGCCTGGACGGTTCCGCCATTCGCGTCCCAACCCCGAATGTTTCGGCGGTGGACCTGACGTTCCGTGCCTCACGCGACACAAGCACGGCGGAAATCAACGCGATCGTCGAAGAGGCCGCCAAAGGCCCGATGCAGCGCGTTCTGGGATATGAGCCCGCTCCGCTGGTGTCGACCGACTTCAACCACACCGAGGAAAGCTCGATCTTTGCACCGGATCAGACCCGCGTCGTCGATGACCGCATGGTCCGCGTTCTGGCCTGGTATGACAATGAATGGGGCTTCTCGGTTCGTATGGCCGACGTAGCTGTTGCGATGGGCCGCCTTAACTGACCCTTCGGACTTCGCTTGTACCTTGATGCCCGCTCAGGTTATCTGAGCGGGCATTTTACGTTCGGGACAGCCATGACCAACCAAATCGCTATCTGGCTCGGCCTTCTTCTTCTCGGCGTTATCATGTTGGATGTAGCGCTGTACGGCACCGAACATCTGCTTTTCCTCGGAAAGAAGCTTTACGACTTTCTGGACTGGCTCGCTTTCTGGCGCTGACAGAGGTTTTCCTTGACATTTCGCTTGATCTGTCATTGTTAGCGCTAACTCATCTTACTGAGACATTTGGACGGAGCAGACCATGACCTTGAAACTGGCGATCAACGGATTTGGACGGATCGGGCGCGGGGTTCTGCGCGCGGTGATGGAAAGCGGACGTACAGACGTTGAGATCGTCGCGATCAACGATCTTGGAAAACCCGAAATGAACGCGCACCTGTTTGAATTTGACAGCGTTCACGGCCGCTATCCCAACCCGGTTACGCTCAGCGATGCAGGTCTGGACGTGGGTCGTGGTCCAATTCGGCTGAGTAACGAGCGCAACCCCGAGGATCTGCCCTGGTCGGATATTGACGTCGTTCTGGAATGTACGGGTGTGTTTCGTACGCGCGAGGCGGCGGAACGTCACTTCAAGAACGGATCCCGGAAAGTTCTGATCTCTGCCCCGGCCCGAGGTGACGGCGGTGTGAAAACCATCGTCTTTGGCGTCAACGATGGCGAACTGACCGCCGATGATCTGGTGGTCTCAAACGCATCCTGCACCACCAACTGCCTGTCTCCTGTTGCTGCCGCTCTGGATGCCGGCCTTGGTATCAAGCACGGCAACATGACCACTGTTCACGCTTATACTGCCAGCCAGCCTGTGCATGATACAGTGGGAAAAGATCCCTACCTGTCCCGAGCGGCAGCGCTGTCGATGATCCCTACGACAACCGGTGCGGCCGCTGCCGTGGGCCTGGTGCTGCCGCAACTCAAAGGAAAACTGACCGGTCAGGCCATCCGCGTTCCAACCCCGAATGTCTCGGTCGTCGATCTTGTGGCCGAGGTTTCACGCCCCACGACCGAAGAAGAGGTCAACCAACTGTTCGTCGATGCGGCTGCCAAAATCCCCGGCGTTCTTGCCGCGGAAAGCCGTCCTCTGGTTTCCATCGACTTCAATCACGACCCGCACAGCTCGACCGTGTCACTGGCTGAAACCAAGGTTACTGATGGCACGCTGGTTCGTGTGCTGGCGTGGTATGACAATGAATGGGGCTTTTCGAACCGGATGCTTGATACGGCGGCCGCAATGGGTGCCCTAGCCTAACCTTTTTTTCAGCGCATCATTGACACGGGGCGTGACGAATTTCGACACGTCCCCGTTCAACCGGGCGATTTCCTTCACCAGCTTGGACGCGATCGCCTGATGGCGCGCTTCGGCCATCAGGAACACGGTCTCGATCGAATCGTCCAGAGCCCGGTTCATGCCGACCATCTGAAACTCGTATTCGAAATCGGCAACCGCACGCAGGCCGCGCACGATGATTTGTGCGCCTACATCCCGCGCACAATCAATCAGCAGGTTTTCGAAGGGGTGCGCGATGATTTCGGTTCCGGTCTGCTCGGACAGCCGGGCGCATTCCGCTTCGATCATGGCCACGCGCTCTTCCAGCGAGAACAGAGGGCCCTTGTCTCGGTTGATGGCCACACCGATAACCAGTTTGTCCACCAAAGCTGCCGCCCGACGGATGATATCGATGTGCCCCATGGTGATGGGATCAAAGGTTCCAGGATACAATCCAACCCGCATCGCGCCCTCCTGCGCAACAAAATTTCTGCGCAAGCAAACATAACTTTGCTGCAGGTGCAAGTGATTGCTTGGGCAACCCCTGTCGTCAGTGCCCCATTATCATGCCTTCAAGGGCATCTTTTTCCATCGCAAGTTCGGAAAGCTGAGCCTTCACCACATCACCCAAAGTGACAATGCCTACGAGTTTTCCGTCTTCAACCACCGGCATGTGGCGAAATCGCCCCTCTGTCATACGGGACATGATGTCTTCCACGGTGGTCTGGCGCGTCGCCGTGACGAGGTTCTGGGTCATATAAGACTTAACCGGTTGGTTCAGACAACCACTGCCGCTGGCCGCCAATTCCCGGACGATGTCACGTTCTGACAGGATGCCGACCGCGGTATTGCCACCATCGTCGGAAACAACGACCGTACCGATGCGCTTGTCCGCAAGAATCTTCGAGGCCTCTGAGACTGTCGCCGTTGACGCCACGGTCACGACACCATCTGTCGCTTTGGACTTCAGGATGGCCTGAACTAGCATGAAGAATACCTCCGGAATAATAACACTTATTCCAAAGCGTTGCGCGATTGCCGCGACCTGTCAAGCGTCGGGGCCTGCTTCCAAACGAAGCACTTCATCGCGAATACCGCGTGTCAGGGCATCCGCAAAGCGGTTCAACCGCTCGTTGCGCTGGTCACCCTGATGCCTGACCAGATAGAAGCTGCGCGTCAAACTCACTTGATCCGTCAGGATTTTCCGAAGCCCCGGGTGGAATGGCAACGTGAAATCATGCGCCACGCAAACCCCTGTTCCCAGGCAGACCTGCCGCAGTTGAACCGATACCGAATTCGATGCAAGAGCGACACGGTCAACGCCAATGTCATTCAGGTAGTCAAGTTCCCGGTCAAAGATCATATCAGGGATATAGCCGATCAACCTGTGGCCCTTCAGGTCAGCTATGCTCCGGATCGGATCATGTCGCTTCAGATACTCTTCGGTCGCGACCATGTGCAGCTTGTAGTCGCTGATTTTCTTCACCAGCAGCTGACCGGCGGTCGGCGCACTGACCGTAACCGCCATATCCGCCTCGCGACGGGACAGGTTGATCACACGCGGAAGCGCCAGGATCTGAATGTCCAGATCAGGGTTTGCGTCGCTGATTTTGGCACACACCTGCGGCAGCAGATAGTTGGCACTGCCGTCCGGCGCGCCAATCCGGATTTGCCCGCTCAGGGTTTTCGTTGGTCCTGTTACCGCCCCGGCCGCCGCGCGCATCGCTTCTTCTGCGTGCAGCCCGTGTTCCAACAGCCGCTGTCCCGCCGGGGTCAGAACATAGCCTTGCTGCGACTTGGTGAACAATGTGGAATCCAGCGTCGCCTCCAGGCGCGCAATGCGCCGACCAACGGTGGCCGGGTCGATCTTCAGGATACGACCAGCGGATGACAGGCTTTCCTCGCGCGCGACAGCCAAGAATATCCGCATATCATCCCAGTTTGGGGTCATTTTGATCCCTTTTGCATTTTTGCAAAACTCTTTTGAGACATTGCCTCTGTTCGCGGGATTTCTGCAAGCCTATTCTGCGCGCAAATCTATCGGAGGAGCTATTGATGCAAAACCTGACCCATTTCCTGAACGGCGAAATGGTCGCCGGAACGTCCGGTCGTTTCGACGACGTCTACAACCCGGCAACGGGTGAAGTTCAATACAAGTGCCCGATGGCCAGTGCAGCGGAAACCACCGCCGCGATCGAGGCCGCCGCTGCGGCCCAGCCCGCATGGGGCGCAACCAACCCGCAAAAGCGCGCGCGCGTCATGATGGCCATGGTCGGCCTGATGAACCGCGACATGGACAAACTGGCCGAAGCGCTGAGTCGCGAGCACGGCAAAACCATCCCCGACGCCAAGGGTGATTTGCAGCGTGGTCTGGAAGTGATCGAATACTGCATTGGCGCGCCGCAGATGCTGAAGGGTGAGTTTACCGACAGCGCGGGCCCCGGCATTGACATGTATTCCATGCGCCAGCCTCTGGGCGTTGTCGGCTCGATCATGCCGTTCAACTTTCCGGCCATGATGCCGCTCTGGCATGTTGGCCCTGCGCTGGCCTGTGGTAACGCCGTTGTTCTGAAACCGTCCGAACGCGACCCGTCCGTGCCCCTGATGCTGGCTGAACTGTTCGTCGAAGCCGGCCTGCCCAAAGGCGTTTTCCAGGTCGTAAACGGCGACAAGGAAGCTGTCGACACCATCCTCGACAGCGAGATTATTCAGGGCGTCAGCTTTGTGGGTTCAACCCCGATCGCACAGTATATCTACAGCCGCGCAACCGCGAATGGGAAACGAGCACAGTGCTTCGGCGGTGCCAAGAACCATATGATTGTCATGCCCGACGCCGATCTGGATCAGGCCGCGGACGCGCTGGTTGGCGCTGGTTTCGGTGCGGCCGGCGAACGCTGCATGGCAATCTCTGTCGCGGTTCCCGTTGGGGAAGAAACCGCAGACAAGCTGATCGAAAAGCTGATCCCGCGCGTCGAAAAGCTAAAAGTGGGCCCCTACACCGCTGGTGACGATGTCGACATGGGCCCTGTAGTAACAGCGGCCGCGAAACAGCGCATTCTGGGCCTGATCAATTCAGGCGTCGAACAGGGTGCGAAACTGGTTGTCGACAACCGCGACTTCAGCCTGCAAGGCTATGAGGACGGTTTCTTTGTCGGCCCGCACCTGTTCGACAACGTGACGCCCGAGATGGACATCTACAAACAGGAAATCTTTGGCCCGGTTCTGTCCACCGTGCGCGCGGGTTCTTACGAAGAGGCCCTTAAACTGGCGATGGATCACGAGTACGGAAACGGCACCGCGATCTTTACCCGCGATGGTGATACCGCACGTGACTTTGCCAGCCGTGTAAACATCGGAATGGTCGGCATCAATGTTCCGATCCCGGTTCCGCTGGCCTATCACACCTTCGGCGGTTGGAAGAAATCCATGTTCGGCGATCTGAACCAGCACGGCCCGGACAGCTTCAAGTTCTACACCCGCACCAAAACCGTGACCGCACGCTGGCCGTCTGGCATCAAGGAAGGTGGCGAGTTTAACTTCAAAGCAATGGACTGATCCTACAGTTTCATGACGCTTGAAGCCCGGCCCGTTCAACGGCCGGGCTTTTTGCATCTTTCCGCCGAAAAACCTGCTTTCGTCCAATCGGTCACAGGAAATTCAAGTGGTTCACTCTGGAAAAATCCAACCAACACCCATATTTTGGCGTGAACATTGTACTGAGCAGTGAACTTATCGGAGGCAACCTTGTCCCAATCTCGTATAACCCGTCGCTCTGCCTTGCTGGGCGTGGCCTCTTTGGTGGCAACACCTGCCCTTGTTCGGGCACAAAGCACGGATGCTTTCCCTGAAACGGAAGACGCGATCAGTACGCAATTGCCGGTCCGACGCAATATATCGTCCTTCTCGCAGCAGAGTTGGCAGGACCATTTCGATGAATTGGGCGTTGGATGCCTGTTGGCCGACATCACCAGCCGCGCCGTCCATTACTGGGGGCCTGACGGCACCTACAAACTGTACCCAAGTTCCGTGCCCATGAGCGAAGAGCTTACCAAACGCGGGTACACGAAAGTTGTGCGTAAAACCGAATTCCCAAGCTGGACACCTACGGCATCAATGCGCGAACGTGACCCTTCGCTGCCACTTCGGATGGAAGGTGGCGATCCCGGCAACCCACTGGGAACCCGCGCCATGTATCTGGGTTGGCCTGCCTATCTTGTCCATGGCACGCACGACACGCGCAAGATCGGTCGTCAGAGCTCGTCAGGTTGCATTGGCCTGTACAACCAGCATGTCGAAGAGCTGTATCCGCTGGTAAAAGTTGGCACACAGGTTCGACTGGTCTGATCCACCCTCTCTGAAACGCAAAAGCCCCGGTCGGTCGCCGGGGCTTTCTTGTCTTCGGAAGACGGCATTTATTCCGGCAGGATTACCGCGTCGACGACGTGGATGACGCCATTGCTGGCTTCAATGTCGGCCTGTACGACCTTGGCGTCGTTCACTTTCACGCCGTTTTTGGCGTTGACGCTCAGCCGGTCGCCCTGAACAGTCAGAACCTTGGCGCGTTTGCCGGCGATATCTCCAGACATAACCTTGGCCGGTACCACGTGATAGGTCAGAATCGCGACCAGTTGATCCTTGTTTTCTGGTTTCAAAAGCGTCTCGACAGTGCCTTCAGGAAGCGCAGCAAAGGCTTCGTCTGTGGGTGCAAATACCGTGAACGGACCATCCCCTTTCAGGGTGTCAACCAAGCCTGCAGCCTGAACGGCGGCCACCAGAGTATTGAACGACCCGGCGGCAACGGCGGTGTCGACGATATCAGCGGCCTGAGCTTTGAGCGGCATAGCAAAAGCAAGTGCGGCGGCTGCGCCCATGAATGTACGACGGAACATAGCTGTCTTCTCCTCTCCAGCGTGTTATGGAAAGGGTTACGGACCTTTTGCCGCAATGGATCACTTTGGTTTCAGTTTTCTTTGAGCTGCACCCAGATGCTTTGCGCCCGCCCCTCGGCCAGGAACGGCAAGGCAACAACGGCATCAGGCCGATCCTGTTGCAGGTAATACCCCGGCCAAAGCATTGAATACGCGCCAGATTGCAGCAAGCTGTGCAATACGTACTGCTCTCCCCAGCCTGGGCAATCATAGAAGAAGCGCTTGGGATACTCGTAGGGCAAAAAAACATCGTGAACGTGGATCACCACCCCGGGATTCAGCGACGGTATAATGCGGCAGAACAGATGTGCGACATCGTTGCTCATCCGCACAACATGGCTGGAGTCGATGAACAGAATGTCTCCGGCCTCCAGCTCTGCGAATAGCGCCGGGTCAGTTTCTTCAAGACGTTTTTGTTCGAACCGGTCGACCACATGGGCAATATCGGCGCGAGGGTACGGATCAATCGCGGTAATGGTGGTATCCAGATTGCCATCGATGATTGCCTGACGGGTCACACGGGTGGAATTGCCGCATCCGACCTCTATCACGCGTTTGGGCTGAAAGCGGCGGATCATCAGATACAATGCATCCGCATCCGGGCTGTCATAGTAACCATTGCCGGTACGATAACCGGTCTGATTGCGTGCGGGATCTTTCAGCGCCTCCAGGGCAGTTTTGTGACGCTCGTATTCCGCCACAAGTTGAGAGATGTCGAACCCCTCCATCCCTGGCGACAAAGCATAAGCGGGGCGCGTCAACCCACCCGCCGCTTCGAAGGCTTCCAGCCGCGCCCGTTCATCCTGTTCCGTAACTCTGTCGACCAATTTCACCCCCAATTCTTCAAGGGCGGCATTGATCTTCGGGAATTTTCTGGGTTTCAAGGCGCTGGCTCCGCGATCTGTGATGCAATGTTCCTTACCGTTGCGAACCGTTTCTCTGCAAGGGCAAGCCTGTCAAACCCTTGGCAAAACGTAAATTTCCGTATTCACTGATGGAACGGACAACTGTGAGGGGCCCCATGCAGCAGGAATTTACACTCGGGATCGAAGAAGAATACCTGTTGGTGGATCGTGACAGCCTGCAATTGTCCGAAGCCCCCGAAGCGCTGATGGCGGCCTGCCAAAGCGATTTCGAAGGTCAGGTCAGCCCCGAGTTCCTGCAATGTCAAATCGAGGTTGGAACCAGACCACACGCCACGGTCGCTTCGGCGCGCGAAGACCTGAAGCGGCTGCGGTCATGCGTTTCGAAACGGGCCGCCGAATACAACCTGTCCCCTATCGCCGTCTCGTGCCACCCGTTCGCCAACTGGAAGGATCAACACCACACCCGGAAAGAACGGTATGACGCGCTGCAACATGCATTGGGCGGCGTTGCCCGGCGGATGCTGATCTGCGGGATGCATGTACATGTCGGGGTCGAGGACCCTGCCCTGCGTGCCGATCTAATGCCGCAACTGTCATACTTTCTTCCTCATCTTCTGGCGCTGTCCACTTCTTCGCCTTACTGGAACGGCGAGGATACCGGCCTGTCTTCATACCGGCTGACGGTGTTCGACAACCTGCCCCGCACCGGGCTGCCGCCAGTTTTTGCCAGTTGGAGCGAGTATGAACGGACCACGGGTATTCTGGTCGAGCTTGGCGTCATAGAAGACACCACCAAGATCTGGTGGGATCTGCGCCCTTCGCATCGTTTCCCGACTTTGGAAACACGGATCATGGATGTTCAGCCCCGGCTGGAGCACACGTTGTCGTTGGCGGCGCTGGTGCAGGCCTTGACCCGGATGCTGTGCCGCCTGAAAGACCGCAACCTGCGCTGGCGGCAATATGATCGTTTTCTGATCGGTGAAAACCGCTGGCGCGCACAGCGCTACGGAGTGGGTGAAGGGCTGATCGATTTCGGCGACCGGTCAGTCAAACCCATGTCTGAACTGATCGGCGACCTCATGGGGTTGTTGGCAGAAGACACCGAAGCACTTGGCACGATGACCGAGCTTGCACAGCTCAGGCAGATTGCTGAAAACGGCACTTCCGCCACGCGCCAACGCCGTATTCATGCCGAGGCATCAGCGCGCGGTGATGATCCCGGCCAAGCCGTCGTGCGCCACCTGATCGAGGAATTTCACGCCGATCTCTGAACGTTTCCGGCTTGCGACCCGTTTCAACCGACTCATTGTTGCGCCTGCAAAATTTCTGTAAGAATTCAGAAATAAACAACCGTTCAATTCATTGCCGACGGGAGGGAGCGTCATGGATTTCGCACTCAGCGAGGAGCAAACAGCCATATTCGACATGGCGCACGCGTTCGGGCAGGAAAACATCGCCCCCTTTGCGCGCCAGTGGGAGGCGGACGGAACCATTCCCAAAACCTTGTGGCCCCAGATAGGCGAGCTTGGTTTCGGCGCGCTTTACGTATCCGAGGAAAGCGGAGGGTCAAATCTGACCCGCCTAGATGCCACGCTGGTTTTCGAGGCGCTGTCGATGGCCTGCCCCTCAGTCGCCGCCTTCCTGTCGATCCACAACATGTGCGCCAAGATGTTGGACAATTTCGCGGATGATGACCTAAAGGCGCGCATCATGCCGGATGTTCTGAGCCTGAATACGGTTCTGAGCTATTGCCTGACCGAGCCCGGTTCCGGCTCTGACGCGGCGGCCTTGAAAACCCGCGCCGAACGCACCAACGAAGGATATACGTTGAACGGTACCAAGGCGTTCATCTCGGGCGGTGGCTATTCGGATGCCTATGTTTGCATGGTACGCACCGGTCAGGACGGGCCCAAGGGGATCTCGACCGTCTATGTCGAGGACGGCACGCCGGGGCTCAGCTTTGGGGCGCTGGAACAGAAAATGGGCTGGAAAAGCCAACCCACTGCGCAGGTTCAATTCGACGACTGCAAAATTCCCGCTGGCAACCTCGTGGGCACCGAAGGCGACGGCTTCAAATACGCGATGATGGGCCTCGATGGCGGACGTCTCAATATCGCGGCCTGTTCTCTTGGGGCTGCTCAGGCCGGGCTGGATATGACCCTGCAATACATGTCCGAGCGCAAGGCGTTCGGCCAATCCATCGATCAGTTCCAGGCCCTTCAGTTCCGTCTGGCGGATATGGAGATCGAATTACAGGCGGCACGCACCTTCCTGCGTCAGGCGGCGTGGAAACTGGACAACGGCGCGCCCGATGCCACGAAATTCTGTGCGATGGCGAAGAAATTCGTAACCGAAACCGGGTCGAAGGTGGTGGATCAGTGCCTGCAACTGCATGGCGGGTACGGATATCTTGCGGATTACGGCATCGAAAAGCTTGTGCGCGATCTTCGCGTGCATCAGATTTTGGAAGGCACGAACGAGATTATGCGCGTGATCGTCGCGCGTCAAATGCTCGCCAATCGCTGAGGCCCCGATGTCAGACATTGAAATCCGCACCACAGGCCGTGCCGGTCGCATCACCCTCACCCGTCCCCAAGCGCTGAACGCGTTGAGCTATGACATGTGCATGGCCATCGACACGGCGATGCGCAACTGGCGGGAAGACGATGCCGTTGACCTGATCGTTCTGGACGCCGAGGGGGAAAAAGCCTTTTGTGCAGGGGGCGACATCGCCGAACTTTATGAAACGGGCACCAAAGAAGATTATGCGTATGGTCAGAAGTTCTGGCGGGACGAATATCGTCTGAATGCCCTGATCTTCGAATATCCCAAACCTGTCATCAGTTTTCTTCAGGGGTTTACCATGGGCGGGGGTGTCGGCATCGGCTGCCATGGCAGCCACCGTGTCGTCGGAGAAAGCTCCAGGATTGCCATGCCCGAATGCTCGATTGGCTTGATTCCGGATGTCGGCGGGTCACTGATGCTGGCCCTCGCACTGGGGCGGCTGGGTGAATTCCTTGGGACTACGGGCTTCAGGATGGGGCCTGCGGACGCGATCTTTGCGGGGTTTGCCGACCATTTCATCCCGCAATCGCAATGGTCTGATCTGATCGAAATTCTGGAAGCGTCTGGAAATGCGAAACTGGTGGCCGAACATGCCGAAACACCACCCAATGGTGAATTGGCAGGGGTGCTGACGGAAATCGACAAACATTTTTCCGGTGAAACTCTGGGCGACATCCTGATCAGCCTGCGCAATGACGATCAGGAATTTGCAGACAAAACTCTGGAAAAAATAATGAAAAACGCGCCGCTTTCCGTGGCCTGCACGATCGAGATGCTGCACCGTCTGCGTGGCCCCTCTCTGACCATGCGGCGCGCGTTGGAGATGGAATACCGCTTTACCCACCGGGCGATGGAGCATGGTGATTTTCTGGAAGGTATCCGCGCGCAGATCATAGACAAAGACCGCAACCCGAACTGGCAGTTTTCCGATACGGACGTCCCCCTGGTGGCCGTCTCGAAAATGTTGCAGCCATTGGGTGCGGACACCCTGACATTCGAGGAGGACTGAGAGATGCAGATCGGGTTCATAGGGCTGGGAAACATGGGGGCGCCCATGGCGGCCAACCTGGCAAAGGCTGGCCATCAGGTTCTCGGATTCGACACGGCCGGTGTTGTCGTTGACGGGGTGACTCAAGCCGATACCGCGACAGAAGCCGTCGCCTCTGCCGATGCAGTCATAACCATGCTGCCGAATGGCGCCATCCTGCGGGCCGTTGCAGATCAGATCATTCCCGCCATGGCGAAGGGTGCCGTGCTGATCGATTGCTCGACAGTTGACGTGGACAGTGCACGCGCAGTCGCGGAACAGGCCAGCGGCGCCGGTCTGCTGTTCGTGGACGCTCCGGTTTCGGGGGGTGTCGGCGGCGCGGCAGGTGGCACCCTGACATTCATGGCCGGCGGGTCAGACGACGCATTTGCAAAGGCGGCTCCTCTGTTCGACATCATGGGGCAGAAAGCGGTTCACTGCGGCGAAGCCGGAGCCGGCCAAGCCGCCAAGATCTGCAACAACATGATCCTCGGAGTGACCATGATCGCCACGTGCGAGGCCTTTGCCCTGGCCGACAAACTGGGTCTGGACCGCCAAAAGATGTTCGATGTGGTAAGCACCTCATCCGGATACAGCTGGACAATGAACGCCTATTGCCCTGCCCCGGGCGTTGGCCCGCAAAGCCCAGCCGACAATGACTATACTCCTGGATTTGCAGCCGAGTTGATGCTGAAGGACCTGCGCCTCAGCCAACAGGCCGCAACCAGTGCGGATGCGGATACACCGATGGGACAGGCCGCGACTGCTCTTTACGAGCAATTCGTCGAGACCGAAGACGGCAAGGGACGCGATTTCAGTGCCATGTTGCCACGGTTCGAAAAACGCGGACGTGAATAAGACAACTGGCGGCATCTTGCCCAACGATTTGACAGATATTGGGCAAGTGACCATCTAGGCAGTCATGAACAAATGGCCCCGGCTGGCCAAATCGCAAAGGAAGGCGACATGACGAGATTCTTGGTGACGACGGCAACTCTGGCGGCTTTGGCCCTTTCCCCGGTTGCCGCGGCGGCAAAGAACAAGGCCGGGCATTGCCCTCCGGGTCTGGCCAAGAAATCCGTTCCCTGTGTGCCGCCTGGTCAGGCTAGGAAAATCTACCGAGATGGAGACTTCATTACCAACGACTACCGTTGGATCAATGACCCCTATCGCTATGGGTTGAACCGAAACTATTCATATGTCCGTGCAGGTGATTACGTGTACCGGGTCGACCCCGAGACGCGCAAAGTCCTGAACCTGATCGGCGCGATCGCAGACATTCTGAACTGAGGCCGCGTCTGGGCAGTTATTCTGCCGCGACGCGCGCGCCTTTCAGCATCGACTTCAGGTATCGCCCGGTGTGGCTGCGTTCAACATCGACTATGTCTTCCGGTGTTCCGGTGGCGACGATTTCGCCACCGCCATCACCACCTTCAGGTCCAATGTCGATGATATGATCCGCGGTTTTGACCACATCCAGATTATGTTCGATCACCACGACGGTATTGCCCTGGTCGACCAATTCATGCAGCACTTCCAACAGCTTGCGTACATCTTCGAAATGCAGGCCTGTTGTCGGTTCGTCGAGAATATAAAGAGTACGTCCGGTTGAACGCTTCGACAGTTCCTTTGACAGCTTTACCCGCTGCGCCTCGCCACCTGACAACGTCGTGGCTTGTTGACCCACCTTGATATAGCCAAGACCAACACGCGCAAGGGCGTCCATCTTGTCCCGGATTGAGGGCACGGCCTTGAAGAACTCCTGCGCATCTTCCACCGTCATATCAAGCACATCCGCAATGGACTTGCCCTTGAACTTGATCTCAAGCGTTTCGCGGTTGTACCGCGCGCCTTTGCAGGTTTCGCAAGTCACGTAGACATCAGGCAGAAAGTGCATCTCGATCTTGATGACACCGTCACCCTGACATGCCTCGCACCGCCCGCCTTTGACGTTAAAGCTGAAGCGACCGGGTTTGTACCCGCGTGCCTTAGCCTCGGGCAGACCGGCGAACCAGTCGCGGATCGGGGTGAAGGCCCCGGTATAGGTTGCCGGATTCGATCGCGGAGTCCGCCCGATCGGGCGCTGGTCGATATCGATGACCTTGTCCAGATGCTCCAAACCCTTGATGGTCTCACACGGCGCAGGCGTTTGACGCGCGCCATTCAGGCGCATCGACGCGGTCTTGAACAACGTCTCAATCGTCAGGGTCGATTTACCGCCACCAGATACCCCCGCGACACAAACGAACTTGCCCAAGGGAAACTCGGCCGTCACGTCTTTGAGGTTGTTACCCGAAGCCTTTACGACCGTTACCTTTTTCTTGTTCCCCTTGCGCCGCTCGGCGGGCACTGGAATCTCGCGTACGCCCGACAGATACTGCCCCGTGATCGAGGCCGCGTCCGCAGCGATCTGCTCGGGCGTGCCGTGGCTGACCACCTGCCCGCCATGCACACCCGCACCGGGGCCAATGTCGAACACATAATCGGCTTCGCGGATGGCTTCCTCGTCATGTTCGACAACAATCACGGTGTTGCCCTGATCCCGCAGATTCTTGAGCGTACCAAGCAACCGGTCATTGTCACGCTGGTGCAAGCCGATCGAGGGCTCGTCCAATACGTAAAGCACCCCGGTCAGGCCTGATCCGATCTGGCTTGCCAGACGAATGCGCTGACTTTCGCCGCCTGACAGGGTTCCACTTGAACGAGACAGCGTAAGGTATTCCAAACCAACATTATTCAGGAATCCCAGCCGCTCGCGGATTTCCTTCAGAATGGCCCGGGCGATCTCATTCTTCTGAGCGCTCAGATGGTTCGGAGCATCCTCGATCCAGGCAAGCGCTTCGCGGATGGACATTTGCACCACCTGACCGACATGCAGTCCCGCGATCTTCACGGCCAAGGCTTCGGCGCGCAGACGATACCCTTCGCAGGTGCCGCACGGGCGGTTGTTTTGGTACCGTTCGAATTCCTCGCGTATCCACGCGCTATCCGTTTCGCGATAACGCCGTTCCATATTCGGAATCACGCCTTCGAAGCTGCGTGTCACCTGGTACACGCGTCCGCCCTCGTCATAGCGGAACTGGATCTCCTCATCGCCCGAGCCCCGCAGGAACACCTGCTGCACTTTGCTGGGCAGGTCTTTCCAGGGCGTGTTCTTGTCAAACTCATAATGACGCGCGATGGCCTCGATGGTCTGAAGGAAATACGGCGACTTGCCTTTCCTCCACGGCGCCAGGGCCCCGTCATACAATTTCAGCGTCTGATCCGGCACCACGAGACGCTCGTCAAAGAACAGCTCGACCCCCAAGCCGTCACAATCCGGGCAGGCTCCGAATGGCGCATTGAACGAAAACAGGCGCGGTTCAATCTCGGGGATAGTGAAACCACTGACCGGGCAGGCAAAATTCTCGCTGAAGGTAATTCGTTCCGGCTCTCCTTCTCGTGGGGCGGTTTCCAGAATCGCGATTCCGTCCGCCAGATCCAGAGCGGTGCGCAGGCTATCGGCCAAACGCGTTTCCATGCCTTCACGAACAACCAGGCGGTCAACCACAACGTCGATATCGTGACGGAACTTCTTGTCCAATGTCGGGGGCTGATCCAGCTCGTGGAACTCACCATCCACCTTCACGCGCTGGAACCCCTGCTTGCGCAGTTCCAGAAATTCCTTCCGGTACTCACCTTTGCGGTCGCGCACGATCGGAGCCAGCAGATACCCCCGCGTGCCCTCCTCCATCGCCATGATGCGGTCGACCATGTCCTGCACCTGTTGCGCCTCGATCGGCTGGCCGGTGGCCGGGCTGTACGGCGTGCCTGCGCGGGCAAAGAGCAGACGCAGATAGTCATAGATCTCGGTGACGGTCCCCACAGTCGAACGCGGGTTCTTCGAGGTCGTTTTCTGTTCAATGGAGATCGCCGGAGACAGTCCACTGATATGGTCAACATCAGGCTTTTCCATCATGTCGAGAAACTGCCGCGCATAGGCGGACAGGCTTTCGACATAACGGCGCTGACCTTCGGCATAAATCGTGTCGAACGCCAGCGACGACTTGCCCGAACCGGACAGCCCAGTGATCACCACCAACTGATCCCGAGGGATATCGACATCGATGCCTTTAAGGTTATGCTCGCGCGCGCCGCGCACCTCTATATTCTTCAGCTCAGCCATTTCCGGCCCCCAACAAACAAGTGGTTTAGAGATAGGCGAGCTTGCCCGAGTCTCCAACAGAAAAGTTAGAACATTTAGTGAACGTATAGGTTTTCGCCGACCAAATCAAACGATGGGCATGGAATCGAACAGCTCAATGCCTGGCTATCTGGCGAACTTATGATTTTAAGGGGAAAATGGCGCGGTTGACGGGGCTCGAACCCGCGACCCCCGGCGTGACAGGCCGGTACTCTAACCAACTGAGCTACAACCGCGCATCTATTTCATGGCCTTTGTCCTGGACCAAGGTAGGCAGCGATGGCGCGGTTGACGGGGCTCGAACCCGCGACCCCCGGCGTGACAGGCCGGTACTCTAACCAACTGAGCTACAACCGCCCGCTGCATGTTCATTGCTGAACGTTTGGGTGTATTATGGCCACGGTCGGGCAGCGTCAAGCGGCGTTTTGAAGTTTTTTGTCAGAATCCAATTTTTTGTTTGCCCGCTGTTTTTTGCCCGCGCGAATTGTTCAATTTCCCTTGCAGTGCACCCCCGCGGAAGATATGACCGCATGTCATGGGTGATTAGCTCAGTGGTAGAGCGCTTCGTTCACATCGAAGATGTCAGGAGTTCAAATCTCTTATCACCCACCACCCCCTTTCCGGATTTTCGCTTGGAGCCAGCGGGCTTGCCACGTCGCGCGTTCCACGGCTATCGTGTCCTATTTGGCCTGACAACAGGCCACACGCAAACGCTGAGGTCACCATGACGGGGTTGAAGCGCGACATTGGCCTTCTGGGACTGACCTTCATTTCAGTCGGAGGAATCATCGGTTCGGGCTGGTTATTCGGCCCCCTTCTGGCCGTTCAGCATGCAGGGCCCGCGGCTACGATCTCGTGGATTATCGGCGCGGTTGCCATGTTCATTTTGGCCATCACCTTCGCAGAGATTTCCGCCATGCTGCCCATTCCCGGAGGGATCGCGCGCGTGCCTCAGTTTTCGCATGGCAACATCGTTTCGATGGCGATGGGATGGACTGCCTGGATCGGCTACAACACCACAGCGCCCATCGAAGTCGAGGCCATGTTGAAGTACCTGGCGCCGTATGCGCCTTGGCTGCATACGGCCGAGACAGGTGATTTAACCGGGGCGGGTATTTTCGTCGCGCTGGTTTTCATGCTGCTGTTCGTCGCGGTGAATGCGCTTGGGGTTAAGTTCTTCACGCGCGTCAATGCTGCGCTGACCTGGGCCAAGATCGCCATACCAGTTGTCCTGTCCGTTCTGCTTGTCGCAAGCCAGTTCAACACCGAGAACTTCACACAGCCCGATGGTTTTGCGCCCTACGGCGCGCAGGGTATCATGGCCGCCGTTTCCACCGGGGGCGTTATTTTTTCATTCATCGGCTTTCGCCATGTAGTTGATATGGCTGGCGAAGTTCGAAATCCAAAATTTGCAATTCCGGCCGCATTGGTGTTGTCGATAGTTCTGTGCGCCGTCATCTACCTTGGCTTGCAAGTGGCCTTCATCGGTGCGCTGGACCCATCCATGCTGTCCAAAGGATGGGCACAGTTGAGTTTTGGGGGTGAAGGACCACTGGACGCCATCATCATGTCCGTTGGGCTGGTCTGGTTTCTGAGCCTGCTGAATGTCGGATCCGTGATAGGCCCTTTTGGAAACGGGCTGGTCGCAACCGGGTCGAACGCCCGTATCGCCCTCGCCCTTTCAAAAAACGGGTTCCTGCCCAGACGGTTGCAGGTTTTATCGTCTTTCGGGGTTCCACTGTGGGCGCTGGGGCTGAACTTTGTGATCGGAACGGTTTTCCTGCTGACAGTACCCTTTACCACCGTCATTGCCTTGAACGGTGCGGCCATCGTCTTGTCATTTGCCGTCGGGCCCATCGCCGTGGTTTGCCTGAGAAACCTTATGCCAGATCATCCCAGATCGATCCGAATACCGGCCGTGCGTCTTGTCGCGCTGTCCGCTTTCACCATCGCCACGCTGATCGTCTATTGGAGCGGATGGGACACGGTCTGGCGGCTTGGCATTGCGCTGATTGTCGGGAAAATTCTGTTGCTGATCCGGTTCCGGGGACGTTTGGATGAAATGGACGTTACCGAGGCCCTGTGGCTTGTGCCTTATTTCTCAGGCCTTGGGCTGATCTCATTCCTTGGGCAATTCGGAGCCGGATCGTTGAAACAGATCCCGTTTGGGTGGGACCTTCTGCTTTGTATCCTGTTTTCGTCGATCATTTTTGTTCTTGCCGTCCGCTCGGCGCTGCCATCGAAAAAATTCAATGAATACATAGCCGAAGAAGAAATACTTGATGCAAAGCAACCCGTCATTGGATTGTAAAAAAGGCAGGGCATTCGCCCCGCCTTTTTCATTCTCTCAATCTGCTTAGTGCGCAGTGGCCGATGGCCCGGTCGTTTCAGACGAGGCTGCGGCGGCCGCGGCGGCCTCCTCGGCGGCTTCGTCCCACTCAATCGGTTCCGGTGTACGAACCAGAGCGTGCTCAAGAACCTCCGAGACGTGCTTGACCGGGATGATTTTCAGCCCTTCCTTCACATTGTCCGGGATATCCGCCAGGTCCTTTTCGTTTTCCTCTGGGATCAGGACCGTCTTGATACCACCGCGCAACGCAGCCAGCAGTTTCTCTTTCAAGCCGCCAATCGGCATTGCGTTTCCCCGCAACGAAACCTCGCCTGTCATGGCGATATCCTTGCGTACGGGAATGCCCGTCAGAACCGATACAATCGATGTCACCATCGCCAGACCCGCTGACGGACCATCCTTGGGCGTTGCACCATCGGGCACGTGCACATGGATGTCGATCTTGTCGAACTGAGGCGGCTTCACTCCGATCTTGGGAGAAATCGACCGCACATATGACGATGCCGCATCGATGGATTCTTTCATCACATCGCCCAGCTTGCCTGTCGTCTTCATCCGACCTTTGCCGGGCAGTTTCAACGCCTCGATATGCAACAGATCGCCCCCGACCGAGGTCCAGGCCAGACCGGTCACGACACCAATCTGGTCGTCCTGCTCGGCCAGACCATAGCGGAACTTGGGCACACCCAGGAACTCATCCAGATTATCCGGCGTCACCGTCACAGTGTCCGCCTCTTTCTTGATAATCTTGGTCAGCGACTTCCGCGCAACCTTGGCGATTTCACGTTCAAGGTTCCGCACACCGGCCTCGCGGGTATAGGTGCGAATTATCTTTTGCAGCGCCTCATCGGTCAGTTCGAATTCCTTGGCTTTAAGACCATGGTTTTTGACCTGCTTGGCGATCAGGTGCTGTTTGGCGATCTCGCGCTTTTCATCCTCGGTATAGCCGGCTAGTGGGATGATCTCCATCCGGTCCAGCAAGGGCCCGGGCATGTTGTAGCTGTTGGACGTGGTCAGGAACATCACGTTCGACAGGTCATATTCGACCTCCAAGTAGTGGTCCATGAATGTGTTGTTCTGTTCCGGGTCCAACACTTCCAACATCGCCGAGGCCGGGTCACCACGGAAGTCCTGCCCCATCTTGTCAATTTCATCGAGCAGGATGAGCGGGTTGGTGGTTTTCGCCTTTTTCAGCGCCTGAATGATCTTGCCGGGCATCGAACCGATATAGGTCCGGCGGTGGCCGCGGATCTCGGATTCGTCGCGCACCCCACCCAAGCTAATGCGAATGAACTCGCGCCCCGTGGCTTTGGCGACCGATTTACCTAAGCTGGTCTTGCCCACGCCCGGAGGGCCGACAAGGCACAGGATCGGGCCTTTCAGCTTTTTCGAACGTTGCTGAACGGCGAGATATTCGACGATCCGCTCCTTGACCTTTTCAAGGCCATAGTGATCGGCGTCCAGAATATCCTGCGCACGACCCAGATCCTTTTTGACGCGGGATTTGGTGCCCCACGGCAAAGACAGAATCCAGTCCAGATAATTGCGCACCACGGTTGCTTCGGCTGACATGGGCGACATGTTCTTGAGCTTCTTCAGCTCGCCTTCCGCCTTCTCGCGCGCTTCCTTCGACAGCTTGGTCTCGGCGATCTTGGCTTCCAGTTCGGCGATCTCGTTCGCGCCGTCCTCGCCATCGCCAAGCTCTTTCTGAATGGCCTTCATCTGCTCATTCAGATAATACTCGCGCTGGGTCTTCTCCATCTGGGATTTGACGCGGGTCTTGATCTTTTTCTCGACCTGCAGAACCGACATTTCGCCCTGCATCAGGCCATAAACTTTTTCAAGCCGCTCGCTGACGCTGAGTGTTTCCAGCAGGTCCTGCTTTTGTTCGACCTCGATGCCCAGATGGCCCGACACAAGGTCGGCCAGCTTTGCCGGCTCGGTGGTTTCACCCACGGCCGTCAGCGCTTCTTCGGGGATGTTCTTGCGCACCTTGGCATAGCGCTCGAACTCGTCCGCAACGGTGCGCAACAGGGCTTCGGTCGTGGTGACGTCACCCGGGATTTCGGTCAGATATTCCGCCCGTGCTTCGAAAAACAATTCGTTTTCAAGAAACTCGGTGATCTGCACGCGCGCCTGCCCTTCGACAAGCACTTTGACGGTGCCGTCGGGCAGTTTCAGCAGCTGCAACACATTGGCCAGAACACCGGATCGGTAGATACCGTCCTCATCCGGGTCGTCTACGCCGGGATCGATCTGGCTGGACAGCAGAATTTGTTTGTCATCCTGCATCACCTCTTCCAGCGCGCGTACCGATTTGTCTCGGCCCACGAAAAGCGGCACGATCATATGCGGGAACACCACGATATCGCGCAGCGGCAGGACGGGGTATGAGGAATTCAGAGGCTCTTGCATGCTCTATCCTTATCGTTGGCAAGACGGCGCTTGTCCCTCATCGAGGCAACATCCGGCCATCTCCTGTCTTGGACGATAAAGGTGGGGCCTCATCGCCCTTTTTCAACCTTACCGCCATGTATCGTGTCGCAGCATGAACCGAGGTTTTCGGGACTGCAAGATGTCCCGGGAACATATCCACCGAAATTAGTGCGACATGCATATGCAATGCGCATATTCACTATCAGAACACCTGCTGCACCGCCCGGGACAGAAAAAAAACGCGGCCATCGAGGTTGCGGCATTCCAGACCTTTCGTGGAAGAGGCGCAGGTAAATCCTCCGAACCGACCGGTGACACCGTATTCCGCACGGTCAAATCCGTCCCGGTTCCGATTCAGCGGCTGGCACAGCATTTCCACGGGACCGGTGTCGAACATCTGAAAATCATGCCCCCCAGTCAGATTGACAGTTCGCGGGGCGCGGCAACGCCGGAGGGCCGTATCTTTTTATGATCGTGCACCGAGTGTCCGAGGACTCGGCGCCTTCGCCCACCGAGCACTGAGTGTTTTCGGATGGGGTTTCAAAGGTCCAGACATCTGCAATTGCAGGGCTTGTACAAAAAAATGACTGCGCCGAGGAAAAGGCGGGACATCAACAGTTCTCCGGGTCACATACAAAAACAACTTTGAATAAAGTTGTTTCAGAATACCGGAAGACCCCGCAATTGTCACCTGAACGGACAGGTTACAGGGGCTCGATATCGCCCTGCGCGCGTTGCGCGTGGAACGCGGCCTGCCACGCCTCAAATGAGCCTTCAGCGATCGCGTCCCGCATGCCCTGCATGATTTCCTGAAAGTAATGAAGGTTGTGCCAGGTCAGCAACATGCCCGAGATCATCTCGTTGGCGCGAAACACATGGTGCAGGTAAGCACGTGAATAGTTCGAACAGGCCGGGCAAGAACAGTTTTCATCCAGCGGGCGTGGATCGTCCGCATGACGCGCGTTCTTGATGTTCACGACGCCATGGCGCGTGAACACCTGACCGGTACGGCCCGAACGCGAGGGCAGAACGCAATCCATCATGTCGATCCCACGCGCCACTGCTCCGACTATGTCATCCGGTTTGCCAACGCCCATCAGGTAACGTGGCTTGTCCTTGGGCAGGAAATCAGGCGCATAATCCAGACAGTCGAACATGGCCTCTTGCCCCTCGCCCACTGCCAGACCGCCAACGGCGTAGCCTTCGAAACCAATCTTCTTCAACGCTTCGGCGCTTTCTTCCCGCAGGTCCCGCTCGAGACCACCCTGCATGATTCCGAACAGAGCATGCCCCGGACGATCCCCAAAGGCGTCACGGGACCTGTCGGCCCAACGCATCGACAAACGCATGGATTCGGCGATCCGGTCGCGATTTGCAGGCAATGCAGGGCACTCGTCAAAGCACATCACGATGTCGGACCCCAGAAGGCGCTGAATTTCCATTGATCTTTCTGGCGTCAGCTCGTGCTTCGATCCATCAATATGGGATTTGAAGGTCACGCCTTTTTCGGTCAGCTTGCGCAAGCCGGCCAGCGACATGACCTGAAACCCCCCCGAGTCCGTCAGGATCGGTCGGTCCCAGTTCATGAACCTGTGCAACCCGCCCAAACGGTCAATCCGTTCGGCGGTGGGGCGCAGCATCAGGTGATAGGTGTTGCCCAGCAGGATGTCGGCCCCGGTGGCCCGGACGCTTTCCGGCATCATCGCCTTGACCGTCGCGGCGGTACCAACTGGCATGAAGGCAGGTGTCCGCACCTCGCCACGCGGAGTGTTGATCACACCGGTGCGCGCCTTGCCGTCTGTGGCCTTGAGCTTGAAAGAGAATTGCTGGATCATGTTATCGCCTCGGATCGCCGAACCGGGCAGGATTTGCCCGATCCGATCGGTCTTTGCAACCCGTCAGGGCAAGGATGCAACGCGGTCAGTAAACAGACGCACGACCCCCGCTCCATCCACATCACGACAAACACGAACTGCGGGACGATCCCGGTCAGGTTGCGTCGCACCTATCCGGTCGCCTTCCGTCACTACACGCAGCCCGGTTTCGACCACGTCGAACATGGCCCCGTGCGAACAGGCGATCACAGCGGTTGAATCATGCAGACCGCACCCTTCCAATCCGCCGATTTCTTTATAGAATTTCAGATAAAACCGAGAGATATCACGCAGAAAAGATCCCATGCCGGGCGATTTTTGAGCCAGCGCCTCGAAATCCGCGGTCTCGTAAAGTGTTTTCAGGGTAACGTCCAAACCAACCAGCACGGTCTCGGGCGGTGCGGAAAAGACCGCATCCGCGGCAACCGCATCGTGATAAATGTTGGCTTCTGCATGGTCGGTAACGTTGCCCTTGCAGTAGACGGCACCGCCCATGATCACCAACCGGCCGAGATTACCGGCAAATTCCGGGTCCAATCGCATGGCGTTGGCAATGTTGGTCAGCGGTCCGACCGCACACACGACCAATTCGTTTTTGTGCTTCCGGGCCATCTCGGCCAGAAACTCTGCGGCAGGAAGATCATGATTCCGTCCGATCTCGGGTATCTCGGTCAGATCGCCAAACCCTTCGGGACCATGGACATGGTCCGATGGGACGTGCATGTCAGCCCCCAACGGGAAAGGCGCGCCTTCCGCCACTGGAAGGTCCAGGCCCAGCTTGTCCAGCAGGAAACGGGCATTGCGGCTGGACTGATGAACATGCGTATTGCCGAACACCGTGGTCAGGCCGATCAGGTCAAATTCAGGCGCAGCAGCGGCATAGGCAATCGCCATGGCATCGTCGATGCCGGGGTCTGTATCGATTATCAGTTTCATTCCCGCCCGATACCGCAAACAAGCCGGGATGCAAAGCAGTCACAACAGTTCGGTTCAATGCTGAATTCCCGTAGTGAGGCGTTTGCATCCGCCAGCTTTCCCTCCATACCAGAGTTGAAATCGAGCGACTCAACCATATATGTATACCATAGTACACAATAAAAAGAGGACAGAATGACCGAAGATCAGATCATCGGACTGCTTTCGTCAAACATTATTTACCTGCTCGCCGCCGTGCTGGTGGTCATCGTTATTTTCAAGGGCATCAAGATCGTTCCGCAATCCGAAAAATACGTGGTTGAACGGTTTGGCCGCCTGCATTCGGTGCTTGGCCCCGGCATCAATTTCATTGTTCCGTTACTGGACGTTGCACGCCACAAGATCTCGATCCTCGAGCGCCAGTTGCCGAACGCGACCCAAGACGCGATCACCAAGGACAACGTGCTGGTGCAAATCGACACCTCTGTCTTCTACCGAATTCTCGAACCGGAAAAGACGGTCTATCGTATCCGCGACGTTGATGGAGCGATTGCAACCACGGTTGCCGGTATCGTTCGTGCCGAGATCGGCAAGATGGATCTGGACGAAGTGCAGTCGAACCGTGCACAGTTGATCACACGCATTCAGGAAAGCGTTGAAACAGCAGTGGATGATTGGGGAATCGAAGTGACCCGGGCCGAGATTCTGGATGTGAATCTGGATCAGGCCACCCGCGATGCCATGCTGCAACAGCTAAACGCAGAACGCGCCCGCCGTGCGCAGGTGACCGAAGCCGAAGGCAAAAAACGCGCCGTCGAATTGCACGCCGATGCCGAGCTGTACGCAGCGGAACAAACCGCCAAGGCGCGGCGCATTCAGGCCGAGGCCGAGGCATACGCGACAGGCGTCGTCGCCAAGGCCATTCAGGACAATGGCATCGAGGCTGCGCAGTATCAGGTTGCGTTGAAACAGGTTGAAGCCCTTAATGCACTGGGCAACGGTTCCGGCAAGCAGACCATAGTTGTGCCCGCCAATGCTCTCGAAGCCTTTGGTGACGCGTTCAAAATGCTCAAAGGAGGTAGATGATGGCTGATCCCTTTTGGCTGACTTGGTGGATCTGGCTGGCCGCCGCGCTGGCTCTGGGGATCCTGGAAATCGTTCTGCCCGGATTCATCTTCTTGGGCTTTGCGATCGGGGCCGCGATCACCGGTCTCATCCTTGTCATCCCCGGTCTGACACTGTCATTGCATGTGATCGCGCTGATCTTCGCAGTTCTTTCGTTGATCGCATGGCTAGTCCTGCGCCGGCTTTTTGCCTTGCCGCATGGTCAGGTCAAAACCTTCACGCATGACATCAATGACTAAGACACAGTGACGCTCACCCGAGCGTCACGCCCCTACTGGACGCTGTTGCAGGTATTCCCTATATAATCACTCAGGCAACTGACCCGAGGCAAAGATGACCCACCCGAGCGAACAGTTTGAAGGCACCCCGCTGATTGCGCCGTCAACGATTGAACACCCGCTGTACGAGGCAGTCGTCGAAGCGTGCCGCACGGTTTACGATCCGGAAATTCCGGTCAACATCTATGACCTGGGCCTGATCTATACGATCGACATTTCTCCGGACAACGCCGTGAAGGTCATCATGACCCTGACGGCACCCGGGTGTCCGGTCGCGGGCGACATGCCTGGCTGGATTGTCGAGGCGATTGAACCTGTTGCGGGCGTCAAGGAAGTCGATGTCGAACTGACCTGGGAACCGCCCTGGGGCATGGAAATGATGTCGGATGAGGCGCGCCTGGAATTGGGCTTTATGTAGCCATCAGGCACTTGCCCTTCCAACCGTCACGAAAACTTGGCATTTTCGTCACCTTATCGTGCAGTCCCCGTCACACTCCAGACGGATATCATCTTAAGGTGGCCGTCGCGTATGCGGTGCCGTGGGCTGGGTACGCCATGACCGCCCCCCGCTTCCCAGCTCAAGAATATGGGCCGTTCTTGCCCGAGAACGGTCCTTTTTTGTTCCGACAACGACGATCAATTCAGATTGCAGGTTTCCTTGATCTCTGCCGTTCTGGCATCCAGTTGCTTGACGTAGTCACCTGACAGCATTTGCAGCCTTTTTTGCTCGGTTCCCGTGACCAGCCCCAACAGAGCCCCGGCAGGTGTTATGGCGGCAATGCTTTCCAGTTGTTTGTCTTCCGCATGTTTCTTTTCCGATGCAATCGCGCGCAGATCCCCTTCCGCCGTTGCACAATTCACCGGGTGCCGTTCGGATCCCGTGGCCGCCCAAGCTTCGTCGGACATCGCGCACACGCTTACGGAAAAAAGTGCGGCCGCAAGTAAAGCTACTTTAACTTTCGACCCTAAATAATTCATATTTCTACCACTTCATGTCATGCCATCTATTCGGACGGGGTTCCAAAACGTCATAAGACCGATGCTAACCCCGCCTCCCGTATCAAAGCAAGTTTGCAGAGCGGCGACGCAGAAACACTAAGCTTTCCAGCGAATTCAATTTCTTTACACGACATTGCCTTGAGCAAAAGAGCCTTGGCCCCTAGATTGGGTGTAACGCGCGACAACGGAGATTTACATGTTCGGCATCCCCGGCAAACAGGCTGTGACAATGACGCCCAAAGCCGCAGAACAGATTACCCGCCTGATGAAATCAGGCGGTCACGCTGGTTTGCGCATCGGCGTCAAAAAAGGCGGCTGTGCAGGCATGGAATATACCATGGAGTATGTTGATCACGCAGATCCTCATGACGAAGTCGTCGAACAGGATGGCGCGCGCATCATGATTGCGCCCATGGCTCAGATGTTCCTGTTCGGAACCGAAATCGATTACGAAGTGTCGTTGTTGGAATCCGGCTTTAAGTTCAAGAACCCGAACGTCGTCGACGCCTGCGGCTGTGGAGAATCGATCAAATTCGACGAAAGCATCGGCCAACAAGGCTAAGCCCGCCTCATCCCTTTTCATTTGAACGTCGCATGCGGGCCGATCTTCGATGTTTGCGCCCGGGATCAGCATGCGAGCAGAATTGTAAGATGGTCCTTACAATGCTATCCGCATGCTAAAATCATCGGATGATCAGGGAGATACCGAAATGCGGCAGAAGCTGGCGGCTGGAAACTGGAAGATGAATGGGACCGGCGCTGAGTTGACCGAGTTGAAGGCGCTGTCTCAGATCCACCCGGCAGCCTCGGTGGATATCCTGATTTGCCCGCCGGCAACATTGCTCAGCCGCGCATCAATTGCCGTTCAGGGCACCGCCATCTCTGTCGGTGGTCAGGACTGTCATGCGGCAAAATCAGGCGCGCATACCGGAGATATCAGTGCGGATATGCTGGTGGATGCCGGTGCAACATCGGTCATCCTGGGCCATTCCGAGCGCCGCGTGGACCACGGTGAACATGACGAAGATGTGCGGGCCAAGGCGCGCGCAGCGATGGATGCAGGTTTGAAGGCGATCATTTGCGTCGGTGAAAGCCTTGAGCAGCGCGAAGCGGCCAATACGCTCGACATCATCGGCGGCCAGATGTCCGGGTCGATCCCGGATCAGTCGACCGGCGAGAACCTGATCGTCGCATATGAACCGATTTGGGCAATTGGCACCGGCAAAGTTCCCACCCTGGAAGAAATCGGGGACGTTCACGACTTCATGCGCGCCCGGCTGGAGCGCCGCTTTGGCGAAGGCGTGGGCCGCTCCGTCCGCCTGCTTTATGGCGGCTCGGTGAAACCCGGCAACGCGACGGATATATTTTCAGTTTCCAACGTCGATGGCGCACTTGTGGGCGGGGCCAGCCTGAAAGCGTCTGAATTCTCGGGAATCATTCAAGCGCTGGAAGGCGCCTAATTCCAGACTTCGTCCCGCAGTTTCTTCGGCTCAAGGATCGGTTTTTTCAATAGATCGTCGCTTCAACGCGATGCGGTCGGGGTTGTTCACTACAACAGGCCACTCCCCTTTGATCGCAAAAATCCTGCCTTGCGCGCGAAATTCCGTGAGTTGACGAAGAGACGCGGGGTTCCGAACTGAGCGATGGGAAGCGAACAAATTGCACTGGGCAATGGCGAGGTATGCGGGAACAGGTTTTCTGACGCCCCGCCTTGCGCAGGGCTTCCATCTGTACCAGCACGGTCGGGTTGCTGCCCTGTACAGGCTGATTGCGACCTTGTGAGACAACTCCGCCATCCCGCGCCAGAACCGATTTGATGCGACATCCGCCGTCGTCAAATCCGGCCTTCGCCTTTTCAGGAGCCACGCAAAATGCGTCTGTCAGAGCCGGTCAAAATTCCGAGCTCCGCTTCGAGTGTGTGCTGTAAACTGCCGAAGTACTTTGGCTTGGCAAGTCAAGCGCATCAGGCCAGCTTCATCACCACAAGGCCTGTCACGATCAGAACCGCAGCTGCGATCCGCGCAGGTGTCAGGGCTTCGCCAAGAAACAGAATACCGACACTGAACGCCCCCACCGCACCGATCCCAGTCCAGATCGTGTATGCGGTGCCCAACGGTAAGTCGCGCATTGCAAGCGCCAGCAGACCAAATGAGCCCAACATCGAAGCGCCCATCACGGCCGTCGGCCACAATCGGGTAAAACCGGCCGACTGCTTCATGGCAACCGCCCAGACAATTTCCAAAAGGCCAGCAAACAGAAGAAAGATCCAGGGCATAAGACAACCTCATATCCGTACGGGTCGTCCCGAATGATGTCCCAGAAAGCAGAGGTCGTCCTCTGTGCCTCAGATAAGAACCCATCGCGTGGTTTCAAGACACGAAAAAGCCGGGCAGTTGACACCACCCGGCTTTGTTCAGTTTTCAGACAGTCTAGTTGGTTATTATTTCCGGCCCCATGAACGTGTTGGGCAGGAAGGTCGATATCCACGGAATATACGTCACCATGATCAGGAAGACGAACAGCACCGCAAGGAAGGGCAGCGCCGCCTTCACAACGCTCATCATCGGCATACCCGCAACACCCGAAGTCACGAACAGGTTCAGACCGACCGGAGGCGTGATCATCCCGATCTCCATGTTGACCACCATGATGATACCCAGATGGATCGGGTCAATGCCCAGCTCGATAGCGATCGGGAACACAAGGGGCGCCACGATAACCAACAGGCCTGACGGTTCCATGAACTGACCGCCGATCAGCAGGATCACGTTCACCACGATCAGGAAAGCGACAGGGCCAAGGCCGGCCGACAACATCGCTTCGGCGATATGCTGCGGCACCTGCTCGTCGGTCAGAACATGCTTGAGTATCAGCGCGTTGGCGATCACGAACAGCAGCGTGACCGTCAGCTTGCCTGCCTCGAACAGCGTATGCTTGGTGTCCGGGTGAATGAACGCCGTGATCAGCGCATAGGGTTTTTTCAGCAGCGGCAGGTTCTGTGTGCCTTCTTCCGTGCTCAGCGGGCCCATGTCCTTGTACACAAAGCTGGCAATGAAGAACGCGTAGACTGCGGCAACTGCGGCGGCTTCGGTCGGGGTGAAGATGCCACCATAGATACCACCCAGAATGATGACGATCAGGAAAAGACCCCAACCGGCCTCGCGGGCCGAGGTAAAGACCTCTCCCCAGCCTTTCCATTCCCCCTTGGGCAGGTTCTTGACCTTGGCCATGACATAGATGGTGATCATCAGCATCAAACCGGCCATCAGACCGGGAATAACCCCCGCAAGGAACATGCGCCCAACCGAGACTTCAACAGCGGCGGCATATACGACCATGACGATGGATGGAGGGATCAGAATACCCAGTGTCCCCGCGTTGCAGATCACACCGGCGGCAAATTCCTTGGAATAACCCACCTGACGCATCCCCGCGATGACGATCGAGCCGATGGCGACCACGGTCGCCGGGGACGACCCGGACAGGGCTGCGAACAGCATACAGGCAAAGACGCCCGCAATCGCCAGACCGCCGGGCAAATGCCCGACACAGGCGATCGAGAACCGGATGATCCGTCGTGCGACACCACCTGTAGTCATGAAGGACGACGCCAGGATGAAGAACGGGATCGCCAGCAGGGTAAAATGCCCTTCAAAAGCCTCGAACAGCGTACCCGCGACAGACGCGAGTGAACTGTCTGAGTAGATCAGCAGAAACAGGGTCGAGCTGAGGCCAAGCGCAACTGCAATCGGCACACCGATCAGCAGCAGGCCGACGACCATCGAGAAAAGAAGTACGACGTCCATCAGTTATGCTCTCCTTGCTGAGCGCGGACTTCTTCGATCTCGTCCTCGACTTCGTGGCTGGCGACAAGGCGATCCGTTTCGCCACGCCATATCTGAACGGCAACCTGGGCGAACCGGATCACCAGCAGCAGCATCGATACCGGCAGCACCAGATAAGGCACCACTTTGGGAAGCTTCTCGTACCCTTCGCCATAGTTGATCAGGTCTTCCAGAAACCGCAGCGGAGCGACCATCGGGATATCGTCCACCTCATAGAAACTCTGGCTGCGGGCGTCGAAGTTGAACCCGGTCGGGAACCAGCGTCCGGATGTCGGCGGCAGATCCGCGAAAACCGCCCAATAGTCATAGGCGCCCTTCAGCAGCAGCAACGAAAACACCAGGCAGCACCCCACGGCGATGAGCGCCAGAATGCGACGCGGCGCCGGGGCCAGCATGTTCAGGATCGCATCAACACCCAGATGAGAGTGTTTCTTGACCGCATAAGAGGCGCCAAGCAGCACCAGCCAGCCAAAAGTGAACACCGTCAGTTCAAGCGCCCACAGGATATTGGAATTGAAAACAAACCGCGCGATCACGTTGGCAAATGTCACGACCGTCATCAGGCCCAACAGACACGCGATCAGGGTTTCTTCGATATGGTCGACCAGCCCGCCTTGGCCGGAATTCGCACCAGACATCTTTCTGTCCCCGCATTTTTTGTGATGAGAGAGTGTTGGGCGGGCTTGTTCAGCCCGCCCGGCCAGCGCGTCGAATACTCCCCAGTCCCCGGACGCGCGGCCTTTGGCCAGATTCAGAAGCCGGCGTTGATGGCCTGAGCCGCGTCGATCTTGTCCTGACCCACGTCACCTGCGAACTGGTCCCAAACGGGTTTCATCGCATCAACCCAGGCCTGACGCTGTTCCGGGGTCAACTCGCGGATGACTCCGCCTGCTTCAACGATCGAAGCTTTGGCTGCTTCGTTCACGGCAAAGGCTTCTTTGTTCCTTGTTTCCGTGACTTCAGCCAGAATGGTCAGGAACTGATCACGCACGTCCGGATCCAGGCTGTCCAGCCAGTCCACAGAGGTCACGACCAGATAGTCGATGATGCCATGGTTGGTCTCGGTGATGCCGTCCTGCACTTCGAAGAACTTCTTGCCATAGATGTTCGACCAGGTGTTTTCCTGACCATCCACAACCCCCTGTTGCAGCGCGCCGTAAACTTCCGAGAACGCCATTTTCTGCGGGCTGCCACCAATAGCCTCCATCTGTGCCACCAGAACGTCCGAAGACTGCACGCGGAACTTCAGACCGTTTGCATCCGACGGATCGACCAGCGGCTTGTTGGCCGACATCTGCTTCATGCCGTTGTGCCAGAAGGCCAGCCCCTGAAGGCCACGGCGCTGCATGCTGTCCTTCATCGCCTGACCATCAGCCGAAGCCTGGAATGCATCCACAGCGTCGATGTTCTTGAACATGAACGGCAGGTCAAACAGGCGGAACTGCTTGGTGAACTTCTCGAACTTCGACAGTGACGGCGCGGCAAGCTGAACGTCGCCCTGCAACATCGCCTCCAGCACCTTGTCGTCGTTGTACAGTGTCGAGTTCGGATAGACCTCCACGCACATCACGCCGTTCATCTCATCATTGACGCGCTGTTCTAGCAGCGATGCGGCGATGCCCTTGGGGTGTTTGTCAGTGTTGGTCACATGCGCGAACTTGACGACGATTTCACCATCGTCACAGGCTGCCATCCCTGCGGTGGCTGTGACTGTCAGCGCCAGAGCGGTCGCTGCCGTTGTCAGGAATTTCATCTGTCTTTTCCTCCCAGACTTCCTTGAAATTGTCCTTCGACACCAATTCGGTATCAGATGCAGCGAAGTGAAACGAATCGGCACGATCCACTCAACGATTTGTTTTCTGTCCCTCGATTTTCTATTTAGTGATTTTCTTTCAGAAGGTTATAAAGCGCTTTGCAATGGATATTGGACCCATTCGAAACCCCGAGTGCGAGATTCCGCACAGCAATCTTCCAGTTTGTGCGAAAATCCGCACACGCCGCGAATCAAAACCCCCGAATCAACTGACGCGAAACCGCAGCCCGCGACAGCGGGCTGCCCGGCCCAACAGCTTTAGACGCATGTTAATGCGGAAAAAGGTGGCGGGAGCCCGGCCGTTACCGTCGGTAATCCTCGGCCCGAATCTGGTACCGTGCCAGCTTGTCGTAAAATGTCTTGCGCGGCAGTTTCAATGCCTTCGCCGCATCTGATGCCTTGCCGTTGTGACGACCCAGCGCCGCGATGAGCAGCGACCGCTCCACCCGCGCCATCTGTTCGCTAAGGCCCAGGTCTGTTGCCTGCGCGACTTCTTCCGGCATTCCCAGCACGAAGCGCATCGCGGCTGACATCAGGGATCGCGCATTCCCCGGCCAGTCGCTGGCCATAAGCGACGCCAGATGCTCGGACGAGATTTCCGGCGCCACGATCCCCGCCTGTTCCGCGGCCTGTGCAACGTAATGGCGGAAGATCACCGGAATGTCGTCGGGGCGTTCTGCCAGCGATGGAATACGAACCCGCATGACATCCAGCCTGTAAAACAGGTCTGCATTGAACCGGCCTTCAGAACTCAGCGCCGACAGATCAGCGGTCGTTCCCGCAATGATACGCCCGCCCGGTCCATGCTCGATGATCTCCAACGCCGCAAATTGCGTGGCATGGGGCATGGCCGAGACTTCGTCCAGAAACAATGACCCACCTGCCGCATCTTCACAGCTCTTGGCCAAGTCGTCGGGGCTGAGGCTGGAGGCCGTGCGTTTGACAAATGGTCCCTGCCCTGCTGGCGACATCAGATGCACGACCTCGGCGACCTTCGAGATGCCGCTGCCCGGCGGTCCCGTCACAAGAACCTCGGCGCCTGTTGGCGCAACGGTCCGAACCCGTTCGCGCAGGGCCTCGGCCTGCGGCGACAGTCCGAACAGCAAACGCGCGGCGGGGTCTCCTCGTTCCAGCTCGGATTTTGCCGCTCTTTGCTCCAATATCTGCGAACGGGCTGCAAACGCGCGTTCAAGCACCTCGAGAAGGTCGGACGCGGCGCACGGCTTTTCCAGAAAATCGAACGCGCCCTTTCCCATGGCATCGACGGCCATGGGAATATCGCCCTCACCCGTCAGAAGAACCACGGGAAGATCCGGATCGACCTCTCGGGCATAAGACAAAAGATGGAACCCGTCCCGCCCCGGCATGCGTATATCCGAGATGATGACACCGGGAAACTCGCGGCTGATGTGATCCTTGGCCGCCACAAAGGATCCGGCGGTCGTTGGCTGATAGTCCGCCAATTCCAGAGTTTGAGACAAGGCCTCGCGTACGGCGGCATCATCATCGACCAACAAAACCCTGCGCATCACGCGGCCTCTTCCTTGTCGCAGGGTTCCAGTTCGACGGTAAACATGGCCCCATCCGCCGTGTTCGCGCCCCTTATGTCCCCACCAAAGCTTTGAACCAGCCCGTAGGAAATGGAAAGCCCCAGCCCCAAACCTTCTGACGATCCAACGCTTTTCGTGGAATAGAAGGGCTCGAACATCCGGTCGGGGTCTTCAATGCCCGGGCCAGTATCCTGCAAGGAAACGCTCAATCGTGCACCTTTTCGCAGCGTTATCGTTATAATCCGTTTTGGTCGTCCCAGCATTGCATCCGCCGCATTGTTGATCAGATTCACAAACACCTGCACCAAACGTACTTCACCCCCCCAAACATACACAGCCCCATTCGGGGGGTTCCAGTTCAGGGTTACATTGTCGTCTCGCAGGCGGGCCTCGGTCAGTTCAACAGCGGTGTTGAGAACCTGAATCAGGTCAACCCGTCCCATCGGTTCGCTTTCGTTGCGGGCAAAGGCGCGAAGGTTCTTGATGATCCGCGCCATCCGCGCCGCCATTTCCGAGATCCGGCCCAGATTCTCGGCAGCCATTTCAGGTTTTCCCCGCGTCATGAACGCTGAACCGTTATCCGCAAATTGCCGTATGGCCATAAGCGGCTGGTTCAGTTCATGGCTGATGCCCGCCGACATTTGCCCCAGAGCGCTGAGCTTTCCGGCCTGCACCAGGTCTGCCTGGGCCCGCCGCAGCGCCGCCTCGGCTTCTTCCCGTTCCGCCACTTCCTTGCGCAAACTGGCATTTGCCACTGTCAGGTCATGGGTGCGTTTGGCCACACGGCTTTCCAGAACGGCATTCGCTTCGGCCAATGCCCGCCGCCGCTCCATGGCAAGAAAGAGCATGGCCCCAAAGGCCAGACAGATCGCTGCGACGGCCGCCGCCTGAAGCCTGGCAAGCTGAAGGGCCGGCGCCACGTCCACCAGCACCTCGGCAGTCATGTCGATCACCGGCAAATCAAGGGTCAGATGCAGCGCATCGCGCGGCAGGTAACGCCCCCAGTTCAAGTGCCACAACTCGTGCCTGCCGACCTGTTTCGAAGAAAAATCAACGGTCGCACCATCTGGCGGCGTCAATCCCGCCTCACCGTCCGCCCGGCGCCAGAACAGCAGGTCGGATCTGTTGGAAATGAAAACGACACCATCGGAATCGACAAAGAAAACCGCCTCGGTACTGCCGCGCCACGTTTGTTCAACGTCCTGAACATCAGCAACGACCATCAACGCGCCTTCAATCTGGCCAGACGGGCCAAAAGTGGGGGCGGCATAGGAATAGATCCGGTCTTCGCCCGACGGTACAACCTCATGCGCACTGCCCAAGGCGCCCTGCATCGCACGGCGGAAAGCCGGATGATGGGCCATGTTGCGCTGGGACACAGGCTGCGCCGATACCAGCACCTGCCCGTTCGTATCCAGATACATCATGTTTACGGCGGCCGTTTTGTCAGCGACGTCCAGCAGCGTTGCCCGGGCTTGGCGAATACCGGCCTGCGTATCCAGTTCATGCAAAACGGGATGAGTTGCCATCAGCACGGCAAGTTCCTGATACACTTGCATCTGCGTGCTCAGCCGGTCAGCCGCCAACTCAAGATCTGCCTCTGCCTTCTCGCTCAGCTGAGACAGGGCCTGTCGATAGCCATAAGACCAGACAAACCCCGACAATAACCCAACGGCGAGCAAAAAAACGGAAATGAACCAAACCCTGTGCATAGACAGGGTCTTGCATTCAATGCGCCGCATGGCAAGTGTGCGGCTCATGATGTCTTTTTCGCAATCACCGACAGACCCGGGTTTCGTCCAAAACCCCTACCCGTTCTACGACAAGGCGCGAGGCTCGGGCGATCTGTTCTATTGGCAGGACTATGGTTTGGTCGCCGCGGTTTCATACCGCGCGGTTCGCGCCCTGTTTCGGGACCGCAGGTTTGGCCGCGAGGTACCGCCCGAACTGGCAGAGCAAGGTCCCGCCCATCTGGCGCCCTGGCTGGCCATCGAGGCCCATTCACTGCTTGAGGCAGAACCACCAAGGCACACACGCCTTCGGTCATTGGTGATGCGCGCCTTCACGTCACGGGCGATTTCTGCGCTGCAACCTTCCATCGAAGATCTGTGCCACAGCCTGATCAAAGACTTCCCCGGGAACACGTTCGACCTGTTGGATACCTATTGCACTCAGGTTCCGGTGGTCACGATCTGCCGGCTTCTGGGCGTCCCCGAAGCCATGGCGCCCGATCTGTTACAATGGTCTCACGATATGGTTGCCATGTATCAGGCCAATTGCACGCAGGACACCGAAGACACGGCCGCCAAATCATCTAAGGAATTCACCGAATTCCTGAAGGAATACATAGAGCTGCGGCGCAATGATCCCCGCGACGATCTGATAACCCGGTTGATAAGCGCCGAGGAAGAAGGCCAGAAACTGTCACTGGACGAGCTGGTTGCTACCTGCATCCTGCTGCTCAACGCAGGCCATGAGGCTACCGTGCACTCACTGGGGAACGGGGTGAAAACCCTGTTGCAGACCCGCACCGCCCCTGACGCCCTGGCACCGGATGGACTCGACGGAACCATCGAAGAAATCCTGCGCTATGACCCGCCTCTGCACATGTTCACACGTTACGCGTATGAGGACGTGGATCTGTTCGGCCATTCATTCAAACGTGGCGATCAAGTGGCACTGTTGCTTGGCGCGGCCAACCGCGACCCCGCTGTCTGGGCTGAACCGAACACGTTTCAGCCGAACCGTCCGATTGAAGTCAACACAAGCTTTGGGGGCGGAATTCATTTTTGTGTCGGGGCACCTCTGGCGCGTCTGGAAATGCGCATTGCTTTGCCGATCCTGTTCGAAAGCTGTCCAAACCTGCAACTGGCTGCGCCGCCGCTTTATTCGGACAGCTATCACTTTCACGGGCTGAATCAGCTGCTGGTCAGACCTTAGCCATCACCTTCCGCATACCTACACGATCCCTCTGGCGATTTTGCTTCCGGCCGGATGAAAACACCCATCAGCTCATCTGGCTCAAAGCCCATTGAAAGACACGGGCGGAGGAGCCGCGGTCGAGTGTTCTAAGCCCCCTCTGCCAACGCATTCAGCGGCAGCATCGTTGTGGACTTGATCTCTTCCATGGACAACAACGCCGTGACGTTGTGCACGCGCACTTCCGAGATGAGCGACTGATAGAACTGATCATAGGCACGCGCGTTTTTAACCCGGACTTTCAGGATATAGTCGATATCACCCGCCAACCGGTGCGCCTCTTGCACTTCGGGGTGATCCTTCAATGCTTTCAGGAATTTACGTTGCCAGTCCGCCTCATGTTCCGAGGTGCGGATCAAAACAAAAAAGGTGGCTTCGAACCCAAGTGCCTCGGCATCCAGCAGCACCGTTTGCTGGCCGATGATTCCCGCCCCCTTGAGCTTCCGAATGCGATTCCAAACAGGCGTCTTTGAACTGCCGACCCGAGCCGCAATTTCGTCCAATGATTGGCCTGCGTCCCGTTGCAGCTCGGCCAGAATTTTTCGATCCGTGTCATCTATCCGCACCGACATTCCAATTTTCCTTCTGTTTCGACACCTATGTTCCGGCTTTTCCGAAAATCGGAACATTTGTCCTTATTTTAGCGGTGATATGGCGCTTCGGTGGGAATATTTCCTATATTGAGGGTCAAGTCAAACAATGTCCGAGACGATCCGATGCAGGATTTTCACACAACCAGTCCCAAAGGTCATGTCGACTTTGTCGGCGCCGGACCCGGTGACCCCGAATTGCTGACGCTCAAGGCGTTGGCCGCATTCGAGCGCGCGGATGTGGTGTTGCATGATCGCCTGATCAGCAAGCCTGTGCTGGACATTGCCGCCCAGAACGCCGCTTTGGTCGATGTCGGCAAGGCCGGGTTCGGCCCCTCGTGGAAGCAAAGCGATATCGACGCGCTTCTGGTTGAATACGCCCTGAATGGCAACCGTGTGGTGCGCCTGAAGTCGGGGGATCCCACGGTTTTTGGTCGTCTGGACGAAGAAATCGAGGCCGTCGATGCGGCCGGTATTTCCTGGCAGATCATTCCCGGCATCACGGCGGCCTCTGCCGCAGTGGCAAGCATCGGTCAAAGCCTGACTCGCCGCGGACGCAACTCATCGGTGCGTTTTTTGACCGGGCACGACATGCAGGGTTTTGCGGATCACGATTGGAACGCTTTGGCCAAGCCGGGTTCCGTGGCGGCAATCTACATGGGCAAGAAGTCCGCTCGGTTCATTCAGGGTCGCCTGATCATGCACGGCGCTGATCGCGCCACGCCCATTACCCTGGTCGAAAATGCCTCGCGTCCCGACCAACGGATTTTGGCCACCACTTTGGACCAGTTGACCACCGATCTGGCCGCCGCCGAAATGGATGGACCGGCCCTGACCTTCTATGGCCTTGCCCCGCGCGAAGCGGCGCAGGCTGTAACCGAATTCAACAAGGAGCTTGCCTGATGGCCCGCGCTTTTACCCCCAAAGTCGTCACTGCAAATGACTTGCTCGAAGGTGACGTGATTTATCTGACCGAAGATGACCGCTGGTCCCGTGACCTGAGCGAGGCAGAACTGATCACCGACGAGGCGCATGCGCAGGTTCGCCTGCTGGATGCCGCGCGTCAGGCAAACAAAATTGTGGGCGCCTATCTGGCCGATGCCGTTGCTGGCGAAAACGGCCCCGAGCCCACCCATTTCCGGGAAGACTTCCGCCGCACTGGTCCGTCCAACTATGCCCACGGCAAACAGGAAGCTTCCCCGCAGCCCCGGGCCTGACCTCTGGCCCTTCTCTCTCCCCTTCAAGGCCCCAGGTTCGGGGCTGCAACCAAGGACAGCTAGACATGTATCGCTACTCCGAGTTTGACAAAGATTTTCTGGCAGAGCGTAACGCGCAGTTCCGCGCTCAGGTCGAGCGCCGCATCGACGGTTCGCTGACCGAAGATGAATTCAAGCCGCTGCGCCTGATGAACGGCCTGTATCTGCAACTGCACGCATACATGCTGCGGGTCGCCATTCCCTACGGCACGCTGAACAGCGCACAAATGCGCCAATTGGCCCTGCTGGCTGAAAAGTGGGACAAGGGGTATGGCCATTTCACCACCCGTCAGAACATCCAGTACAACTGGCCGAAACTGAAAGATGTGCCAGACATGCTGGACGCGCTGGCCGAGGTGGGCATGCACGCCATCCAGACCTCGGGCAACACCATCCGCAACGTGACGGCCGACCATTTCGCCGGTGCCGCCGCGGATGAGGTCGCCGACCCGCGCCCCTATGCCGAACTGCTGCGCCAGTGGTCGACCGACCACCCGGAATTCCAGTTCATGCCGCGCAAGTTCAAGATCGCCATCACCGGTTCGGAAAACGACCGCGCCGTGATCAAAGCGCATGACATCGGCCTGCAACTGGTCGAACGTGACGGCGTTCTGGGTGCGCGCGTCATCGTCGGTGGCGGCCTGGGCCGTACGCCCATGATCGGCAAGGAACTGTCCGAATTCGTCGCATTCGATGATCTGCTGGCCTATCTGGAAGCCACCGTGTCGGTCTGGAACCAGATCGGTCGCCGCGACAACAAGTATAAGGCGCGCATCAAGATCACCGTGCATGAACACGGCATCGACGCCATCCGCGCCAAGGTGAATGAACGTTTCTTGCAGGTTCGCCCACAGTTCAAGGGCGCCGACATGGCGCTGCTGGATGAGATCAAAGGCCATTTTGCGCCTCCGGGCTTCCGCGAAGGTTCGGTTGCGTCGTTTGAAAGCGCCTATTCCAACGATCCGGTTTTCCGGTCGTGGGTCGATACCAACATCGCGCCCCACAAGAACGCGGACCACGCGATCGTTACGATCTCGATCAAGAAACACGGTCAGACGCCGGGTGATGCGACCGCCGAGCAGATGCGCGTGATGGCCGATCTGGCCGAAGAATTCGCCTATGATGAGCTGCGTATCAGCCACGAGCAGAACGTGATCCTGCCGCATGTCCACAAATCGGACCTGCCCGCGATCCACGCAAAGCTGAAGGAACACGAACTGGCCACCGCCAATATCGGGCTGATCAGCGATATCATCGCCTGCCCCGGCATGGATTACTGCGCGCTGGCGACGGCGCGCTCGATCCCGGTTGCTCAGGAAATTGCGACCCGCTTTGAAGATTTGAAGCTGGAGCATGACATTGGGCACCTGAAGATCAAGATCTCGGGCTGCATCAACGCCTGCGGCCACCACCATGTGGGCCATATCGGCATCCTGGGCCTGGATCGTGCAGGCGTCGAAAACTACCAGATCACACTGGGTGGCGACGCCACCGAGACGGCCGCGATCGGCGACCGCACCGGTCCGGGTTTTGCCTATGACGAGATCGTACCGGCCGTGGAACGCATCGTCGACACCTACCTGGATCTGCGCGAGAATGCTGAAGAAACCTTCCTGATGACTTATCGCCGCGTCGGCATGGAGCCGTTCAAGGCCGCCCTCTACCCCGAGGCTCGGGCGAATGCCGCTTGATCTGATTCAAACGGAACTGGGCAAAGACCGCAGCGACCTGACCGAGAAGGTCAACGCATTGAATGCCCGGTTCCGTCACCACAGCGCCCATGACGTGATGCATGGCGCCCTTGAAGAGATCGATGCGCTTGCTCTGGTCTCAAGCTTTGGCGCGGAATCGGTGGTGCTGCTGCACATGGCTGCGGTGATCGATAAGATGACGCCGGTGTTGTTCGTGGATACCCAATTGCTGTTCACCGAAACGCTGGAGTACCAGCAGGAAGTCAGCGAGCGCCTGGGGCTCAGGAACATCCGGATCATCCGGGCGGATGACGAAGAACTGCAACGCGAAGACCCCTATGGCGCGCTGCGCCTGCGGGATACGGATGCGTGCTGCAACCTGCGCAAGACCTTTCCCTTGCAGCAAGCCCTGACCGGGTATTGCGGTTGGATTACCGGCAGGAAACGGTTTCAGTCCGGCACGCGCGCCGCGCTCGAGTTTTTCGAGGTCGAAGACGGCACAGGCCGGATCAAGGTCAATCCGCTGACCCATTGGGCGCCGGACGATGTGCGCGCCTATATGGAAGAAAACAACCTGCCCCGGCATCCGCTGGTGGCCAAGGGATACCCTTCGATCGGCTGTGCGCCCTGCACTTCGCCGGTGAAGGAAGGCGAAGACCCCCGCGCCGGCCGCTGGCGCGATCAGAACAAGGAAGAATGCGGCATTCATTTTGTCGATGGCAAGATGGTGCGCATCGGAGAAAAAACATGAACGTAATCGTAACAGATGAGGGCTTTTCGCCCGATGACTGGACCGACGGCTTTGTCACTCTGGATGATGCCGCGAATGACGTGGTTGCGCTGGACGTCAGCTCGGACACGGACCCGGATGAGCTTTTTGACCGTTTGGGCAGTGCCAAGCTGGTCCGGGTGGATTTTCCATCCTTTGCCGACGGTCGCGGCTTTACCATCGCCCGCACCCTGCGCCTTAAGGGCTATGCAGGACGTTTGCGCGCCAAGGGTCATGTTCTGGCAGACCAGTACGCCATGGCGCGTCGCTGCGGCTTTGACGAAGTTGAGATTGACGGAGACCTGGCAGATCGCCAGCCCGAAGATCAGTGGCTTTCCCGGGCCAACTGGAAAGAGAACAACTATCAGGCGCGTTTGCGCGGTTAAAAGCCGCCCATCGCCGGCTTGAAACACAAAGGGGGCAATCTGTCCCCTTTTCCTGACTTGGATCAAAGATTAAACGGAGATGTCGGTTTAGCAGACCGGCAGGTAAACGATGACAGAGATGAAGCCCGTGAGCGAAGCAACTGCCGTGAAGGCCCCGGTCCTGCCGGACGCGCAAACTGTAACCGAGGTCAAGCATTGGACCGACAGCCTGTTCTCTTTCAAGGTGACGCGCCCCGCCACGCTGCGTTTCCGCTCGGGCGAGTTCGTGATGATCGGTCTGCTGGGCGACAATGGCAAGCCATTGCTGCGCGCCTATTCAATCGCTTCGCCGTCGTGGGACGATGAGCTGGAGTTCTATTCGATCAAGGTTCAGAACGGCCCGTTGACGTCGAAACTTCAGCACATCAAGCCCGGCGACCAGATCATCCTGCGCCCCAAGCCGGTTGGCACGTTGGTGCATGACGCCCTTCTGCCCGGCAAGCGTTTGTGGTTTTTTGCCACCGGCACCGGTTTTGCCCCGTTTGCTTCGTTGTTGCGTGAACCGCAAACATATGAAGATTATGACGAGGTGATCATCACCCATACCTGCCGCGAAGTGGCCGAACTGGAATATGGCCGTCAATTGATCGACAGCATCCGTCAGGATGAAATGCTGGCCGAACTTATTGGCGAAGGCTTTGCTGACAAGATCCGCTATTACCCGACAACCACGCGCGAAGAGAGCCCCAAGATGGGTCGGATCACCGACCTGCTGAAGGATGGCACCGTGTTCAGCGATCTGGGCATTGAAGGCGGAATCAAACCCGAAACCGATCGCGCCATGGTCTGCGGGTCGCTGGCTTTCAACCTGGACATCAAGGAAATCCTTGAAGGTTTTGGTCTGCGCGAAGGCGCGAATTCCGAACCCAAAGAGTTTGTAATCGAAAAAGCCTTTGTCGGCTAAAGGCACCTTGCGTTCGGAGCTTTGCAGCCCCGAACGCAAAATTCAGCGGACAAAAACACTGTTTTTTCGCAACTGCCGGTGTTTATGCCGCTTGAAGTGTGGCCCGGCCCGGTTTAAATTCCGGGCTCGAAATTCTGCAATTATCAAAGGAATGAACCCATAGCTCGCAGACCTCACAACGCGCCGCCACAACGAGACACCGGCCCGCGCGTCAATGATAAGATCCGTGCCCCCGAAATTCGCCTGATTGGCGCCGAAGGTGAAAATGTCGGGGTGGTTCATCCCGCCAAAGCCATGCAGATGGCCGCTGAGGCCGGTCTTGATCTGGTCGAAATTTCGCCCAATGCGAACCCACCGGTCTGCAAGATCATGGATTTCGGCAAATTCAAATATGAAACGCAAAAACGCGAAGCCGAAGCCCGCAAGAAGCAAAAGATCATCGAGGTAAAAGAGGTCAAATTCCGACCCAACACCGACACGCATGACTATGACGTCAAAATGAAGAACGTCTTCAAGTTTCTGGAAAAAGGCGACAAGGTCAAAGTTACCCTGCGTTTTCGCGGTCGCGAAATGGCACACCAGAACCTTGGCCGCGAATTGTTGCAGCGTGTTGCCGAGGACGTCAAGGACTTGGGCAAGATCGAAAACATGCCCAAGATGGAAGGCCGTCAGATGATCATGATGATCGGCCCGCTGCCGCAGAAATAATCCGGTCCAAAGATCGAAACGGTCCAAGCCCCTTCTCTTTTGAAGGGGCTTTTTCGTTCAGGGCGATCGCCTGCTGCGCAGCCAACGGGCCGCGTCCCGGAAATCGAACACCAGCGAGGTGATATCGACGATCAGAAGCACCCGGAGAAAGCAAACAAAGGCTGGGCTCAGGGGGTCTTCGGAAAACAGCAGAAGCGTCACGATGATGACCAACGGCACCCAGCACAGAATGTGTGGCAACGCCATCGCGCCGCTCATCCCGCGTGCACCCAACATGATCGGCACGTTCAGCGCCATGCCCGAAATTGCAAGCAATGCAATCAGGTGCCCCTTTGGCTGATCCAGAAATGCCAGCGGAAGCAGGTTTACCGGTACCAAAATGAACGCTACCCAGACCTGAACCCACACAGGGAGCGTTCGGAAACTGCGCCAGATATCCAGCACCATGGACGTCGCCTTTTCCAGATCCATTGCCCACGACACATAGCAAACGTGTCGCAGGCAAACAGGGTGCTCACGGTATTGTCAGAGAACGGCTGAAAAAGAGCGTTCCAGTTTGCTGACAAGTTCGCCTATCTGGGCCTCTTCTATGATGAAAGGCGGCGCGAGAAGTATATGGTCTCCGTTCCGGCCATCCCGGGTGCCCGCCATGGGATAACAGATCAGGCCTTCGGCCAGCGCCGCCTTCTTTATCTTTCCGGCAATGCCCAACGATGGATCAAAGGGGGTCTTCGTCTCGCGATCCGCTACCAATTCCACACCCCGGAACAGGCCCCGGCCACGCAAATCGCCCACGTTCGGGTGCTGTCCAAACGCGGCTTCCAGTGCGGAATGCACTTTGCTGCCCATACGTCCGGCGCGCGCCGGTAAATCACCCTCTGTCAGTTCACGGACCACCGCAAGAGCCGCAGCCGTGGCGACGGGATGACCGATATAGGTATGCCCATGTTGGAAAAACCCTGACCCATCGCGAATTGCGCCATAGATTTTACCGGTGCACAGCATCGCCCCGATTGGTTGATATCCTGCGCCCAACCCTTTGGCGATGCACAGAATATCCGGTGCAGCACCGTCGTGATCGCAGGCGAACAGATGACCGGTGCGCCCCATGCCGCACATCACCTCATCCAGAATCAGCAACACGCCATATTGGTCGCAGATTTCCCGGATGCGTTTGAAATACCCCTCAACCGCCGGAACCGCGCCAAGTGTAGCACCAACAACCGGCTCGGCCATGAAGGCCATAACCGTTTCGGGACCAAGGCGCAGAATTTCCGCCTCCAGCTCATTGGCGACGCGCTGACCATAGTCAAAGCTGCTCTCACCCTCGGGCTTTTCGGCATATTCATAGCAGGCCGAGATATGGGTCATTTCGATCAGCATCGGCGCGAATTGGGCCCGTCTCCAGGCATTTCCCCCGGCAGACAAGGCCCCCAGAGTGTTGCCATGATAGCTTTGCTTGCGCGCGATCACGTGGCGGCGCTCGGGCTGCCCTATTTCCAGAAAATACTGGCGCGCCAATTTGATGGCCGCTTCGGTCGCCTCGGACCCACCCGATACGAAATACACCCGGTCCAGATCCCCCGGCGCGTGCTGGATCAGAAGATCGGCCAATGCCTCGGCCGGTTCCGAAGTCATGAACCCGGTATGGGCGAATGCGATCTGTTCCACCTGCTGTTGCACGGCCCGGATCACTGCCGCGTTGGAATGCCCCAGACAGGACACGGCCGCATCGCCGCAATCCAGATATCGCTTGCCGTCGGCATCAATTAGGTATGCGCCGTCGCCACCCGCCGCGACGGGAAGTTCAGATTTGGTGTGGCGTGGGAAAACATGACTCATGTTCCGGTCCTTCCAAGTGTTTCTACCAAAGCCGCGACCGAGGCCGCGTTGTCCGTCCAGAGCGTGCCATCCGGTGCCGTCAGGCTGTTTTCGAATCCAACACGCAAGTCACCGCCGCGCCGCGCGGTTTCGACAAGACAATCATGTTCCTGCGTCCCAAAGGCGCACACCATCCATTTGGCCGGGCTGGATGGAAACGCATCCAGATCCGCTGGCACGGATTGCTGATTCTGACTGTAGCGTCCCAACACAAGCAATCGGTCTGTCTGGTCCGGCTGGACGATACCTTTTGACTGCCAGTCTTCCAGCAGCTTCACATCTTCCAAGTCGTAGAGAATATGCTGAACCCGCGTGCCCTGAGCCGCACATAGCGCATAGACCCGAGGCGCAAGATCAAGGGCCCGCGCGATTTCCCGGACTGAGATCGAGGCCCATTCAGGCTGAACCAGTTGCAGGCATTCAAACTGCGACTGGACATCGAACACGCCTGCTGCCTCGGTGGTGATCTGAACATCCATGCCCGGCACTTCCCTTTTCAGTTCCGCGATTGTTTCGCGATACAATCCGGCATCCAGCGTGTGATGTCCGTCGGCATCCCGTACATGCAGGTGTATGCCATTTGCACCAGCCTCGTGGCAGCCCCGCGCCGTTGCGACGATCTGATCCGTCGTGACTGGCAAAGCCGGGTGATCCGCGCGGCCCCGCCGGGCCCCGTTCGGAGCAACCAGTATATATGGTTTCCCGGTGGTTTTCACTGTGCTCTTGGTCATTGCGCCCTCGTGATCGTCTGTCCTCAGCTAATGAGCCCAAGCTTCGTTTTCAATTTACCAACTAGAAAACATATGTTTTGCTTACCGCATGACCCGCACTCTAACTGCCATCGTTACGCAATTGCGCCGCGAGATCGATGAAATGCCTGCGCAAATGCAGGTCGCTGTAAAGTATATCATCGATCATCCCGGCGAATTCGCGTTGAATTCGATCCGCACCACCACCGATCGCATCGGCATCAGCTCGAACGTTCTGATCCGGCTGGCGCAACGCATGGGGTATGACAGCTTTGACGCTTTTCGGCGCCCATTTCGAAACGCTCTGACAACCGATGGTGAGGACAGGTTTGGGCAGGATTGGCTGGAACACCTAAAGGAACAAGGGCAGTTTGGTGCGGCGCAGGCACGATTTGCGCAGAACGAAATAAATGTCGTGGCCAGATCGCTGCGCCTCATGGCCCCCCATTTGACGGAACAGGCCGTCGCACACATCAGGTCGGCGCGCCGCTGCTATGTGACGGCCACACGATCCAGCCATGCGCTGGCCTATTATTTTCACTACGCCGCACGCATGGCCCATCCCGGGCTTCAGCTGGTGCCCCGCCACATGGGTTCGGCCATCGACGATCTGGTCGAAGCCACCGCCGAGGATTGTCTGTTTGCAATCACGGTTCACCCCTATTCAGCCGACACGATTCAGGCGATGCGGTGTGCTCGGGGCCGGTCGATGCGCATCGTCCTGTTGTCGGATAGCGAGGTCATCGCCCCGGGGGTTGAACCGGATGTCGTCCTGCCTGTCAGCACGCGAACCTTGCACCCGTTTTCGAGTTTTTCGGGGGCAATGGCTGTACTTGAATGCCTGCTGGGCCATTTGTTTGCCGCCGGCGGAGAGACCGCCAGAGAAAGAGTGGATGCCTATCAGAAAGCACGGGAAGATACCGGTGCGTATTGGCGACCCGGCGTATTGCCAAAGCTCAGAAAACCATAAGCCGGTTCGGTCAAAGCCTCTGGGGTCAACCTCAGAATTCAGCCCCGCTCAGGATCAGTGGCGGATCATTCTTTTCGTTTGGCGCGCGGCTGCGGTCTGGTCGGGATTTCCTTCAGCAATCCTCCGACACCCATTCCGGCAATATCCGATCCGGTCGTTTCGATCCCGCAGGCAACCCGTGACAGAACCCAATCCGCCCCGTTCAACGCTGGAGATCGTGCACATCCGGGCAACCCGATCACCGGTCGATCCTGCATCGCACCCAGAAACAGCAGGTTTCCCGGATCAACCGGCATTCCGAACCGATCCACCCGCCCGCCGGCAAGCCGAACAGCAGACGGGGCAACATCGTCCGGATCCGAAGTCGCGGATCCGGTCAGGATCATGAGCAGATCACCGGTCGTTCTGGAAACCGCCTTGGCCAGCGCATCCACGCGATGCGGCACGATCTGAACATCACACAAATCCAGACCCAGGGCTTCGGTCCGTCCGCGAATGGCGGCGATCCCCTTGTCGTTGGGCGGGCCGCCGGGGATATCCGTGACGATCAAACCTGCCGTCTTGTGAACGGGTCTTGCCAGACGCACGGCCCCTTGCGCCAAATTGGCGGCCCGCCGAACATCAGCCTCTGGCACGGCATATGAGATAACCTTGATGGTGGCGACCATGCCCTTCGGGCCCATCTGCTGGTATTGCGGAACCGTCGCAACCGTGATCATCGGGTTGACCTGATTGAACATTTCCAGCGCATCCACATCCAGAACCGCCACGCCCGGCCCGTCCGCCAACAGGTTGACCCGGCCGGTGAACGCGTCTGTCACGCGCAGATTGGCCGACGCCGCATCTGGCGCAAGAGCTGCGGCCAAACGACGTGCGGCCTCGTCTTCGTGGCAATCGCCGGGTTCGAGGCGCGCAACGATCACTTCGCGGATGTCCGCCTGCGTCAACTGCGCCACATGCTCTGCGCGCAGTGACAGCCCCTTGCGCAGCTTTTGACCGTCAGCCGTCACCGAATGGGCCAGAATGGCGCCTTTTGCTTCAGAGACGGGTACCGGACCAAACCTCATGCCTTGCCTCGCAGAACGGCCGTCATCTGCGCCAGAATTGCAATGGCAATCTCGGATGGGCCGGCAGCCCCGATATCCAACCCGATTGGCCCATGAATCCTCGAGATTTGCTCATCACTGAAACCGGCCGCTTTCATACGCTCGACGCGTTTGGCGTGGGTACGTGTCGATCCCAAAGCACCAATGTAAAACACGCCCGCATCCAGTGCAGCTTGCAATGCCGGATCATCCAGCTTTGGATCATGCGTCAGCAGGACAATTGCGGTGCGCGCATCCAACCCGAGTATTGCAACGGCCTCATCCGGCCAATCCGTAAGGATCGTTTCGCCCGGAAAACGGGCGCTGGATGCAAACGCGTCGCGCGGGTCTATTATGGCCGGATCATACCCGGCAATTCGCGCCATCGGCACCAGTGCCTGCGCGATATGCACCGCACCAACAACGATCAATCGCAGCGGCGGGTTGTGAACGGCCACAAAGGTCTGACCATCTTCTTCAAAACCAGACCGATCCATGCGCAGCCGTTCCGCATAGGCGTTACGACGCAAGGCTCTGTGCCCGGTATCGATATTGACTTCGTAAGCGATGGGTTCACGCGCTGCGCGGGCTGCAACCAGTTCCGCAAGCATCGGTTCGGGCAGAACCTTTCCAACGGGTTCGACAAGAACGCGAATGGTCCCGCCACAGGCCAGCCCGACCGCAAAGGCATCTTCGTCGCTCACTCCGAATTCCAGCAAGCGGGCTTCGCCTTCGTCAATGGCCTCAAGCGCCTCGACGATCACCGCGCCTTCGACACAGCCGCCCGACACAGAACCCTCGATCCGGCCATCGCCGCCGATCACCAGCTGGGAACCCACCCGGCGTGGCGCGCTGCCCCAGGTTTCGACAACCGTGGCAAGCGCGGCGCCGCTGCCATTGCGGTGCCACTTCAATGCCGTTTCCGGGCTGTTGTCGAATCGTTCCATCAGGACCTCCAGACGTCGTCTGTCTCCAACATAGGCAGGATTGGCGGGATGAAAAGCGCAACGCCCCTGTCAAAACGTCTATGTTGAGCCCTGCAAGCCGATGCTAAAGCCTGAACAATATTCAATAAATCATAGTATTGATTGTTATGGGCCCGGGTTTTAGCTTGTGCGGGCAGCGGGCCAGTTGCCCAAGCTGCATACCAAACACATTTTTTCGGAGACAAGCAGTTGAAACATTATCTTGCACTGGGCGCAGTGGTTGGCCTTTTGGCTTCGACCGCAGCGTGGGCTGACACATTCGAACGTTATGGAGAGGTCGAGGGCTGGAAAGTCTTCATCGACAACGAAAAGAAATCCTGCCTGATCGAGGCCGTGGACGATGCGGAAAACGTCGTTCAGATGGGCCTGACCGAAGATCGCGGCGTGGGGTATGTGGGGGTATTCACCAAAGCCGATACCGACATCAAACGTGGCGAAACCCAAGAAGTGGCTATCCTGATTGGGGACAACATCTATCTGGGTGAAGCCACAGGTATGAAAGGCAACATCACCAAGGGTTATTCCGGTGGTTACATTCTGTCTGACAACCCGCAATTCGCGGATGATCTGGCCAAGAAGAAGGTCATGATCGTGTTCCCCGAGACATCCTATGCATTTACCGTCGATCTGACCGGCACCTACAAGGCCATGGAAATGGCCCGGAAGTGCAACGAAGAACAGTTGTCGTAACGGTCTAATCGGAAAGAGCGGCCATCAGCCGTGCTTTCTGCCCCTGGTCGTCGGGTTGTGAAATCACGGCGGCCAGGTCCTCGAGCGAGGCAATCGAGTGCCCTGCCCTGAAACTGTCGACATGGGGCAGCATGGCCGCCACACCCTGTGCCTTGGGGGCAAACCCGTCCCAGCGCAGCAGAGGGTTCAGCCAGATCAGGCGTTTGGAGGACAGGTGCAGCCGCTCGATCTCTTTCTCGAGGCTCTCCGGGTCACCCCGTTCCAAACCGTCGGTGATCAAAAGAACAACCGCACCTTGCCCCATGACACGTCTTGACCAGTCTCTGTTGAACTGATGCAGACAGTCGCCGATGCGTGTGCCCCCTTCCCAGTCCTGCGCCTCGGCCCCGGCAGCGGCGAGCGCTGCGTCAACATCCCGATGATGCAAGTGGCGGGTTATGTTGGTCAGGCGCGTGCCGAACGTAAAGGCATGAACCTTGGCCCAACCTGCCCCCTTGGCGTTCGAGACCGTGTGCAGGAAGTGCAGAATGACTCGGCTGTATTGGCTCATCGAACCCGAGATATCGCAAAGCGCAACAAGATTTGGCCATCGCGGTTTGGGTTGCAGCCGGGCGATATCACGCAATTCGCCCCCTTGCCGCATGGCTGCGCGCAAGGTGCGGGCACGGTCGATACGGTGCCCCAGATGACTGGCCTGTCCGCGGCGCGACTCAATGGGTTTGACCGGCAGGGTCATCCGCGCCAATACGCGTTTGGCTTGCGCGATTTCAGCGGTGCTCATCTGTTCGAAGTCCAGATTGCGAAGACGCTCTTCTGACGATGCCGTTTGCGTGGCGTCAATCTCGATTTCGGTTTCGCCCTCGTCTTGCGCAGCCTGCTGGGGCGCGTCACGTTCGACACCATCCAGCAGGGCCTCGGCTGCGCGCTTTTCACCGGCATCCGCCTTGCGTTCCTCTTGCACGCCCCGAATGGCAGGGAGCATCATGGCCATCATGTGTTCCATGTATCGCGGGTCGCGCCAGTACATTCGGAAGACCTGCGCAAACACCGTGCGATGTTCGGGGCGGTTCACGAAACAGGCGTGCAGCGTCCAGTAGAAATCCCGTTTCTGAGTGAAACCCGCGGCTTGTACCGCGCGAATTGCATCGATCACCCGCCCCGGACCAATCGGCAGCCCCGCCTTCCGCAACGCGCGGGCAAAATGGGTGATGTTCTGCGCCAGCTTCGGGTTGTCGGGAATCTCCAGCGGGATCTGCTCGGCCATAGCGCGTCAGGCCGGCTCAAGGGTCGCTTTGGCCTCATCCAGAATGCGCTTGGCCTCGGACCCTTGCAGCTTCTGGATGTCGTCCTGATATTTCAGGATCGCCCCCAGCGTGTCACCGATCACCTCGGGGCTAAGGTTCATCACGTCCAGCGCCAGCAGACATTTGGCCCAGTCAATGGTTTCGGCCACGCCGGGTTTCTTGAACAGATCCTCGGTGCGCAGACGCTGAACGAAGGCCACGACTTCGCGGCTGAGCGCATCGGCGGCCTCGGGCGCGCGCGCGTGCAGAATTTCGATCTCGCGTTCAAAATCGGGATAATCGACCCAGTGATACAGGCAGCGACGCTTGAGGGCATCGTGCACTTCGCGAGTCCGGTTCGACGTGACAATCACAATGGGTGGTTGGGGTGCTGCAACGGTGCCCAGTTCAGGGATCGTGACCTGAAAATCACTCAGAGCTTCCAGCAGAAAGGCTTCGAACGGTTCATCGGTCCGGTCCAGTTCGTCGATCAGAAGAACCGGTGCTCCGTTTTCGTCCGGGCGCATTGCTTGCAGCAAGGGGCGTTCGATCAGGTATTCATCCGAAAACAGTTCCGCCTGCAACGCGCCCCGGTCGGCCCCGCCCGAAGCCTCGGCCGTTCGGATCGCAACCATCTGTGCCGGAAAGTTCCATTCGTAAACGGCCGAGGATGCGTCCAGACCTTCGTAGCACTGCAACCGGATCAAACGGCGGTTCAGACCGGATGCCAGCGCCTTGGCGATTTCCGTTTTGCCAACTCCGGCCTCGCCTTCCAGAAACAACGGGCGTCCCAGCTTCAGCGACAGGAACACAACCGTGGCAAGGGCTCGTCCGCAGACATAGCCCTGACGTCCCAACATCTGCTGCACGGTATCGATGGAATTTGGCTGCGTCATGGAATTCCTCTCTACTTCGCGGACAAACAGGTCACGCAAGCGCCATTGCGTCAAGGCCCTAGCCCCTGTCAGAGCTACGACGTTCCGGTTGGTTGACAAGTTTTTTCGGCAACTCGTTCCGGGCTGGTTGGTCTTTCGGGGCAGCTATGCTAGCGGAAGGCCATGACTGATACCCTCACGATCCGCCGCCCCGACGATTGGCATCTGCATCTGCGCGATGGCGCCATGTTGCAGGCCGTTCTGCCCGAAACTGCACGTCATTTCGCCCGTGCAATCATAATGCCGAACCTCGTGCCGCCGGTCGTGCGCGGGGATCAGGCCGCCGCTTACCGCGACAGAATCCTGGCCGCCCTGCCCGACGGCATGGTGTTCGAACCACTGATGACCCTGTACCTGACCGAGGATACAGATGCGCAGGACGTCGCCGCCGCCCATGCCAGCGGGCTGATAAAAGCGGTCAAGCTGTACCCGGCAGGGGCCACGACCAATTCGGCCTCGGGCGTGCGTGACTTTGACAAAGTGCGCCCGGTTCTGGAGAAAATGGCCGAGATCGGCCTGCCCATGTGTGTCCATGGCGAAGTGACCGACCCCGAGATCGACATCTTTGACCGCGAGGCCGTGTTCATCGACCGCGTTCTGGACCCGATCCGAAAATCGACGCCGGGTCTGCGCGTGGTGATGGAACATATCACCACGTCCAATGGCGTGGACTATGTTAAAGCCAACGAAAAGGATCTGGGCGCGACGATCACCGCGCACCACCTGATCATCAACCGCAACCATATTCTGGTGGGCGGGATCAAACCGCATTACTATTGCCTGCCGGTCGCCAAGCGCGAAGAACATCGCCTGGCCCTGCTGGCTGCCGCCACCTCGGGCGACACGAGATTCTTCCTGGGCACGGACAGCGCTCCGCACACGGATGCAAACAAGGAAATGGCCTGCGGCTGCGCGGGGTGTTTCACCGCGACGAATACCATGTCTCTGGTGGCTGAGATGTTCGACCGCAAAGGTGCGCTGGACAAGCTCGAGGCGTTCGTCTCGCTCAACGGGCCGGGCTTTTACCGCCTGCCTGTGAACGAAGAGACGATTACCCTGACCAAAGGCGAGCCGGTTGCATACCCGTCAAAGATCGACACCGGCGAAGGGCCTGTCACGGTGTTCGACCCCGGTTTTCCGCTGCACTGGAGCGTGGCTTAACCCGCCATACGTTCGGCCAGATCACGGGCGCGACCACCGGTGCGCAGCATCGACCAGATCGCGTCCGCCTCATCCGATCCGATCAGCTTCGACGCTTTGACGCGCACGCGATCCTCGCGGTCAGACAGCGACATTGGGGTCATCAGGTCATGCGTCGCCTCGCGGCGGACACCGTCGCGACGCAACAAGGCCAGATGCGCCTGCGTTTCCGATAGGTTTTCATCCGCTTCGACCGTGATGCGATCTTGCAGAGACGTAATGCGCGGGTCCGCGCAGATCTTGTCGGTGTAGCTGCCCGGCAAAGCCGTATCATACCCCAGCGCCTGCATCGCAATGACCGTCCGGTAAGAGAACTTGGCCCCCAGCCCGGTTGTGGGCGAAAGCTGATTGCACACACTCATCCAACGGGGATGGGTTTTGATTTTAATCTCGGCCACTTCGGGTTCCGCGATGTCCAGCGCGCGCGCCGCTTCCAACGCCGCGTGCAGGCCGTGACAACAGGCGTGGAACTTGTGGCTTACCGTTTCGAACAACCATTCATCGCCCAAACCATCCAGCGCGCTTTGATCCGCTGCACCCTGATGGGTCGCGCCAAATCCATACGTGCCTTCCAGCGCGTCGGCGTTGGGTTGAAATCCACGCTGAACAAGCTTAGCCGCCTCGACCCCTGCCGAAGCGGCAAGCCCGGCATTGTAAGGCTTGCCCATTGTTCCGAACTGGGCCTTCAGCCCGGCCGCGCACGTTGCTGTCAAACCCAATACGGATCGCATCTGAACCTTGTCGAATCCAAGCAACCGCCCCACGGCGACAGCGGCCCCGAATGCACCGGATGTCGCTGTCTGGTGAAACCCGGCCTGATAATGCCCCCTGCCCAGCCACAGGCCGACACGGATTGACGTTTCCATACCGACCAGCGCGGCTTCGAGCAGATCGACCAGAATGCGGTCATCCCACTCGGCCACGGCAAGGGCCGCAGGCAGGATGGCGACTGACGGATGCCCGATATGCGCGAAATGCGTGTCATCGTAATCCAGCGCGTGGGATATGGTTCCATTCACCAAAGCTGCGCCGCGCAATGGGGCCGCGCCCCCTCCGAACAGATGGGCCTGAGCGTTCCCGCCCTCGGCCAGAACCATATCGCGAACTATGCAGGACACCGGCTCGGACGCCCCTGCACGACCAACTGCCATCCAATCCAGAACGGATAGCGACGTGACAATCCGTGCCTGAGCCGTCGTTGAAACCTGGCCCGCCGCGAAGGTGGCCAATGCTGCTGTGAAATCCGTCATGAGCGCAGTCTAGCGTGCGCCCTTGCCGCGTAAAGGCCTAGCCGTAGAGTTCTTTCGCACGCGCCTCGAAGGCGCGGACGATCCGCTGCATGGCTTCGTTGAACACAACGCCGATGATCCCCTGAAGGATGGCGTTCTTGAATTCGAAATCCACATGGAACGAGATGTTGCAGCCCCCATCGGGCGCGTCCTCGAACTGCCAGTCGGATTTCATGTATTTGAAAGGCCCGTCCAGATACTCGGTATCGATCTTCTTCTGATCTGCAAACAGGGTCACCCGGCTGCCGAACCGTTCGCGGAATACCTTGAACGAGATGACCAGATCGGCCTCCATCACCTCGGCCTCACCAACCGCATAGGTCTTGCGGATCCGGGACGCGGCGCACCAGGGCAGAAACTTTGGGTAGTTGCCCACATCCGCAACAAGATCATACATCTGCTGGGCTGTGTATGGCAGGTGGCGGGTTTCCGAATGGATTGGCATGATGTCCGGTATTTGCAGGTGACAATGGCGCGTCATGTCGTATGTTGCGCGCCAAAGATCAAGGGGGCTGCGATGACTAACCGCGCATATGTGATAGATGAGATGATCTCGGCCAAGGCCATCGCGGCGCGGATCGAGGAGTTATGCCGCGAAATCACGGATGAGTTCGGCGATACCGACAAGCTTGTCGTCGTGGGATTGCTGCGCGGCAGTTTCGTCTTCATCGCCGACCTGGTGCGGGAACTGGACCTGCCGATCGAAGTGGATTTCCTTGAGGCATCCTCGTATGGCGATTCGATGGAGAGCAGCCGGGAAGTGCGCATTCTCAAAGACTTGCGCGGCGCGATCGAAGGCCGCGACGTGCTGGTGGTCGAAGATATCGTCGACACCGGGCACACGCTGAACCACGTCACCAACCTGCTGCGCAGCCGCAAGCCGAAACGGCTCAAGTCGATTGCCCTGCTCGACAAACCCAGCCGTCGCGAAGTTGAATTCCGGTCAGACTGGATAGGCTTTGAAATTCCGGATGAATTCGTCGTGGGTTACGGGATCGATTACGCTCAGCGCAACCGCAACCTGCCGTTTATCGGCAAAGTCCGGTTCACCAAGGACTAGCTGCACTTTACCCAGGCAATTTGAGTGGCTACCCAGCGCCCCAAATTCAAAAACCCGAATAATAGTAGACAAACTTATTTGCGCGCCCTTACTCTTCCTATCAGCACGGGAGGATTATGTATGAAGCGTGTAGTTGCGACAGCTGCTGTCGTTATGGCGATCGTGGCACTTGCAAGTTCGGGTGCTGCAAAAGACAACAAGGGCAAAGGGCAAGGTGCCAATAAAAGCAAGGTAGAGAAATCCATCAAGTCAAACGGCAAAGCCGTACCGCCCGGTCAAATCAAAAGATACACGCGAGGGCAGAAGCTGCCGGGTGATCTGAGTTTTGACTATATCGACGATCTCGACAAATGGAAGCTCAAGCCTTTGGGGCCCGGCCAGCGCTATATCCGGGTGGATGATGAAATACTCTCGATATCTGATGATACGAAGACAGTTATAGAAGCCGTTGGAATCGTTGGCGATCTGGTTAAATAAGTGGATCGTGACTAGCAGGTTTTGCCAAGCACGACATCAATCGCGCTCAGGAAAATCCCGGTTCCAATCGGAATAAGCGCATCCGGGAAATCGTAATCCGGGTTGTGCAGTTGTGGATGGTCCTGCCCCGCCCCCAACCAGAACATGGCCGCCTGCGCGCCTTTGCCAAATTGGCCAAAGTCTTCGGAAAAACGCTGTGGCCGATCGACCAGCCGGCACGCGACGCCCCGATCGGCACAGGCTTTGGCCAAAACCGAAACGGCTTCACGGTCATTGACGCAGGCTTCGAATACCTCGTCATAGCTGATTTCGAACGCCAGCCCCTCGGCCTTCGCCGTGTTTTTTACCAGAGTTTCCGCCTCGGTCATCAGGCTTGCCATACGCGCGTCCGAAACCGTGCGTAGGGTTACCCACAATTCGGCCCAGCCCGGTGCGACACCAACTGTGCGCTCGCCCAGAGTGGCATGGGTAACCGTGGTCAAAGCGTAGGTGTCATCCAAGTCGCCACCCGCCCCCAATCTGGCCAATGCCGGCATCAACGTCGACAAAGCACCTGCCGGTGACACGCCGTCCTGAGGGGCCGCTGCGTGTGAGGTTTTGCCTGTCAGAACGATTTGCATCCCGCGCGAGGCACAGTTCGCGGGACCTTCACACAGTTCCACCGCGCCCAGCTCCAGCCCCGGCAAAGTATGCAGAGACAGCACGATGTCAGGGGAAACCTCAGCGAACTGAGGATCGGCCCGATAAGCAATAGCGCCATGTCCGGTTTCCTCGGCGGGTTGGAAAATCAGAACCACGCGGCCAGATTTCGGGCGCTGTTCTTTCAACGCCTCCGCCACCCCAAGGACCATCACCATGTGGCCATCATGGCCGCACAGATGCCCTTTGCCTGCAATCTGAGACGCGTATTCCAGATCCGAGCGTTCCTGAATTGGCAGCCCATCCAGTTCGCATCGAATTCCAACCGTGGGTCCGGCAGTACCGCTTTCGTAAAGGGCCGCGACACCGTGCCCGCCTATGCCGCACAGAACTCTGTCCGCACCCGCTTGGCGCAAAAGATCCGCAACCCGCGCCGCGGTATGCTCCTCTTGCCCCGAAAGCTCTGGCTGTTGGTGAAACTCGTGGCGCAGGCGGATAAGCTGCGCGATCCGCTCGGGTGTCACGCTTGCTGTAGCTTTGCTTGCCGGGCCGCGCGAAGCCGGGCGAAATCGTCGCCGGCGTGGTACGAAGACCGGGTCAGAGGTGTCGCGGATACCATCAGGAACCCCTTGCCATAGGCCGCCTTTTCGTAAGATGCGAACTCTTCCGGGGTTACGAACCGATCTACTCCGTGATGTTTCGGAGTCGGTTGCAGGTACTGGCCGATGGTCAGGAAATCGATATCCGCCGCGCGCATGTCGTCCATGACCTGGCGCACTTGCTGTTCGTTTTCGCCCAACCCGACCATGATGCCTGATTTGGTGAAGATCGACGGATCAAGTTCTTTCACGCGCTGTAGCAGGCGCAGGGAATGAAAGTACCGCGCCCCCGGGCGCACTTCGGGGTAGAGACCCGGCACCGTTTCCAGATTGTGGTTGAACACATCCGGTTTCGCTTCGACCACGGTCTCAAGGACAGTGTTGTCGCATTTCAGGAAATCCGGTGTCAGGATCTCGATCGTGGTTTTCGGAGAACGATGACGTACCGCGCGGATTGTCTGCGCAAAGTGCTCGGCCCCGCCGTCTTGCAAGTCGTCACGGTCCACCGAGGTGATCACCACGTGGTTCAGGCCAAGTTTTTCGACCGCATGGGCCACGCGACCGGGTTCAAATGCGTCAAGATCGTCGGGGCGACCGGTTGCAATGTTGCAGAAGGTGCAGCCGCGCGTACAAATCTCGCCCATGATCATCATGGTGGCATGACCCTGGCTCCAGCATTCTCCTACGTTGGGGCACCCTGCTTCTTCGCAGACCGTCACCAGATTGTTGTCGCGCATGATCCGCCGTGTATCCGCATAGCCCTTGCCACCGGGTGCCTTGACCCTGATCCAATTTGGCTTTTTGGGCTGTGCATTGTCCGGACGATGGGCTTTTTCCGGATGGCGCTCTTCGGGGATCTTCAGATCTCGCACGGTCGTTTTCCTGACTTTGGGTCAACTCTTGTTACTCATAACATAGACAGAAGCGCGGTGTTAGACCAGCGGCGCATAGCCGCTATGCGTTGTACCCTCGCAAACGCAGAAAGGTATCATGCGCGTATTCGTATTTGCGATTTAATTTCAATATCTAGCAAGACGTTGGCCTTATTCGCAATCGCAGCGTTTACGCGATTGAATGCGGTTTAGAACTGTTTTAATTCACACCAAAATCATATGTGAATCACAGGAGTTTGACTATGAAAACCGGCGCAAAACTGCCCGACGTGACCTTTCACACCCGTGTCCGTGACGATTCCATCGAAGGACCAAACCCGTTCCGTTGGGAAGACAAGACGACAGCTGACTATTTCGCCGGAAAGCGCGTAATCCTGTTCTCATTGCCGGGTGCGTTCACCCCAACCTGTTCGACTTATCAGCTGCCTGGGTTTGAGAACGGCTATGCCGATTTCAAGGCCATGGGGATCGACGAAATTTACTGCATGTCCGTCAACGACAGTTTCGTGATGAACAAATGGGCCCAGGATCAGGACCTGAAGAACGTGAAAGTCATCCCCGACGGATCGGGGGAGTTCACCCGGAAAATGGGCATGTTGGTCGACAAGGACAATCTGGGTTTCGGAATGCGCTCGTGGCGCTATGCGGCCATCGTCAATGATGGCGTTGTCGAGGCGTGGTTCGAAGAGCCCGGTCTGATGGACAATTGCCCGGAGGACCCCTATGGCGTGTCCTCGCCGGAAAACCTGATGAAACACCTGAAGGCGTCAGCAGAACCTGAAATGGCCTAAGCCTCAAATCCAAAGAAAAGGCCCGTATACACCGGGCCTTTTTTCTGTTCAGCCGATCATCCGATCTCGTTCCGCCTGCTCCTGATAATGCCGTTTCAGCCGTTGCAGGGCGATCCGCAGGACAATCTTGCCGGACCGCGCAGACCAACCCATTCGCTTTTCCGCCAGCTCCAACCCTTCCAGATAGCAGCAGCATCGCAACGCAACATCACTCAGACCCGGTCCCAGGTCGGATAAGGCACGTGCAACGCGGTCCTTCGCATCGGAAGCGCCCTTTCCCCCATGGCTTTCACTGGCAAAACTGCTTCGACCACCTGTCGTCAGAAAACGATCCCAGTTCTGCGAAACCTGAGGGCCGATCTGTGCCAGCTCAAAATCTTCGCGCAAGCGCTCGCCGGCGCTGACGAGGGAGTCATCCAGAAACGGTTTTCCGTCACGATCCCGTCTGCGCGACAAAGCAATCAGCGGGCTTTCCGCAGCACTGTACCGAATGCGTTTGACCCGCTCGGCGGACCCGCCCGAAGGCTTGCCCTGAAAGCTACTCTGAGCTTCGGCAAAACCAAAGTCAGTCCCGGCACGTGCCTTATTTTCCGCCTTGGCGATCAAATGGCTTAGCGCCGTTCGTCCCGCTGCGGAAATCCGATATCGCGAAATGCGTCCGGGATTGTCGCAGGTGATCCAGTCTTTCAAAGCCAGGGCCTGCGCGATCCTGCATTCTACGACTGCGGTTCTTGTAGCCCCGGCATTGCCGGTGTCGCGTACGACGACCGCCTTGTCCATTTCCTCGGCCACGGCAAGGACCGAACCCGTCTCGCTCAGGCGGCGCAACACACGCAGTGCCTCATTTTCAAATTCTTCTTCAGCCGCGTTTTCTGACCCGCTTGTCGGGCCGTCGGCGCACTCCGAAACTGAAAAATGTGTCTCTGCGAGCGATTGCAAGGCGGCATCCACCAACGGATCGTCGCGGCGCATTTCGATGCGTCGAATTTGTCTGAGGATAGTTGACGCATGGCACCCGGCTGATCGCGCGATATCGCGGATCGAGCGACCGGTCTCGGTATGAGCAAGGTATCTTTGCGCCCCTTCTGGAACCCATGCCGGAATGGTGAAAGCCATGTTGTTTTCCATAATTATTTGCCCTCGTCGACAAAACAAACTGCCACTTTTCGCCCTCGGAATGTGGGTTAACCAAATCTAACTAGAGGTCCATTCGTTACTCGTTCGTTAACCACACAAGGCAAGAACCAGATTTGATTTAAAAAGATAAACAGTCGTGAAACCATCGTTCGGGGGGACTCTGACTAAGGCAACACCCGCTTAGGTTGTGCAAAACAGGATCCATCAATTTCCAAAAAAGGGACACATAACATGCAGGACCTGATGACAATGATCGCAACCCTCCGCCGCCCACGCATGTTGGCGCGTGCTGCAAGATTCGGGGCGCGGGATTACAATCGGGACAGGCATCTGCAACGCATTCTGGGATACGGGTCGCTGCCCGGTTCAGGTCAGGCGCTGCTGCGTTTGCTCGAGATGGAAAGAGAGGTAAATGAAAAGCGAAAAGAAGATGATGCCGCCTACTCATTGGTGCGGCATCTGGATCTGCTTATTGCGCTGCTGGGTGAGGCGCAGCTGTATCAGGCCAGCCGCGCCTCGGTTCTTCAATAATCAGGAGAATGCGTCCGGCATGGAGGCCTTTTTCTCGGCGATATAGGCTTCCAGCGCCGCCGCGGTATCCGGGTCCATCTGCGGTTGCTGATAATTGGCCAGCAAATGTTCAACCCGCGCCGTGGCCAGAGCCCGCGTGTCACGCGCGCCCTCTTCCTGCCAGGTTTCATATGGCTTGTAGTCCAGCACTTCGGATTTCCAGAAGGATTCCTTGAAGTTGGCCTGCGTGTGGGCACAGCCAAGATAGTGACCACCCGGCCCTACTTCGCGGATTGCGTCCATGGCCTGCGCGTTTTCGTCATAAGCAACGCCCTTGGCCAGTGAATGTAGCACTCCCAACTGATCCGCATCCATGACGAACTTTTCGAAATCGGCGACCAGACCGCCTTCCAGCCAGCCGCAGGAATGCAGCATAAAGTTCACGCCCGAAAGCAGCCCCATGTTCAGCGAATTCGCTGTTTCGTAGGCCGCCTGCGCATCCGGCAGTTTCGAGCCGCAGAACGACCCGGCCGAGCGGTATGGCAGGTTCAGACGACGCGCCAGCTGGCCTGCACCATATGTGATATGCGCGGCTTCTGGTGTGCCGAAGGTGGGTGCGCCCGAGTTCATATCGATCGACGTCACGAACGCGCCGAAAATCGCGGGGGCACCCGGACGGATGATCTGGCTGTAGGCAACGCCGGCCATCACCTCGGCCAGAACCTGTGTCAAAGTACCAGCCACCGAGACCGGCGCCATCGCTCCACCCACGATGAAGGGCGAAATGATGCAGGCTTGATTGTTGCGCGCATAAACCTCCAACGAGCCCATCATCACATCGTCGAATGTCATCGGCGAGTTGATGTTGGTCAGCGAGGTCATCACGGTGTTTTCCTGCACGAACTCCTTGCCGAACAGGATTTCGCACATTTCAACCGAATCCTGTGCCCGGCTGGGATCGGTTACCGAGCCCATGAAAGGCTTGTCCGACAGGGTCATATGCGCCTTCAGCATATCCAGATGGCGCTTGTTCACCGGAATGTCGGTCGGTTCGCACACCGTACCGCCCGAGTGGTGCAACCACTTGGACATGTAGGCAAGTTTTACGAACTTGTTGAAATCGTCCATGGTTGCATAGCGGCGCCCACCCTGTGCATCACGCACGAACGGAGGACCGTATACCGGGGCCAAAACCATGTTGCGGCCACCGATTACAACCGATTTTTCGGGGTTGCGGGCGTGCTGGGTAAACTGGCTGGGGGCTGTCTTGATCAGCTCACGCGCCAGACCACGCGGAATGCGCACACGCTCACCGTCGATATCTGCGCCCGCGTCACGCCACCGTTCCAAAGCTGCTGGATTGTCGACAAAGTTGACGCCGATTTCTTCCAACACGGTTTCAGCGTTGTTTTCGATAATCTCAAGCGCCTCTTCGTTGAGGATCTCGAAATTCGGAATGTTGCGTTCGATGTATTTCGCAGTCTCGATACGAACTGCGGTACGCTCGGCACGGCGGGCGGCGCCACCGCCACCTCTCGCCCTGCGCCGGGTGTTTGCCTCTGCCATGAGAAAATCCCGTCTGGTTGGTTAGATTGAGCGTTTTGATACAGGTTTGCCAGAACTCAAGCATAGGGATTGCGGCGCTCTGGGGGGAAAAGCGACATTGCCGCCCCACCGCGAACCAGGCGGTCAGTCAGGATCGGCCGCCAACGCTTTCTCCATGGTAAGGCCGCTACCCACCTGATCCGTCACTTTCCAGCCCATGTGCCGGTACATCGCAATCGTGTCTTTCATCATTTTATGAGTTCGCAACTTCAACTTGGATAGATTCCGCGCCTGTGCTTCTTCTTCGGCAAACTGCATCAATTGCCGCGCAACCCCCTGCCCTTGGGCTTCGGGCGCAACCGCAAGGTTGAACACCATGATTGCGTCGTCAACTTGGTCAAAAACGATGACCCCAACTATACCGCCAGATACCGCAAGCAAGACGCGATGGGTCTTGATGTCTTCCGCGATTCCGGCAGTAACGTCAGGCAGATCCTCGATCCGGCTTATTGCATCTTCATAAGCATTTTCCAGACACCGCGTTACCTTATCCGCATCCACCACAGCAGCCGTTCTGAACTCTATCTTCGACATGGCACCTGATCTTTCCGCCGGTTTGACTCAGCTTTTGTACCAAATGACGCCATACCGCTTGCACATGCAAGGCTTGCAACTTATGAGCCGGTTATGACCCAGACATCCCACGACCGCCTTCTGATCATCGACTTCGGCAGCCAGGTTACGCAGCTTATCGCCCGCCGCCTGCGCGAGCTGAATGTCTATTGTGAAATTCACCCTTACCAGAATGTCACGATGGATTTCGTGCGGGAAATGGCGCCGCGCGCCGTGATTTTCTCGGGCGGTCCGGACAGCGTGACGCGCGAGGGCTCGCCCCGCGCCCCGCAAGAGATTTTTGACTATGGCGTTCCGATTCTGGGCATCTGCTATGGCCAGCAGGTGATGATGCATCAGCTTGGCGGCAAGGTCGAAAGCGGCCATGGCACAGCCGAGTTTGGTCGGGCATTTGTTACACCGAAAAGCAAACTGGATATCCTGGATGGCTGGTTCGCGGACGGCGCTGAACAAGTCTGGATGAGCCATGGCGACCATGTCAGTGAAATCGCACCTGGGTTCGAGGTATTCGGAACCTCGCCCAACGCACCTTATGCGATCACGGCCGATCCATCGCGGCACTTCTATGCCGTGCAGTTTCACCCCGAGGTACACCATACGCCAAAGGGCGCGAAACTGTATGAAAACTTCGTAAAGCTGGCCGGGTTCAAGGGCGACTGGACCATGGGTGCCTATCGCGAAGAGATGATCCGCAAGATCCGCGAACAAGTCGGAGACAAAAAGGTCATTTGCGGATTGTCCGGTGGCGTTGACAGCTCGGTTGCCGCGATCCTTATTCACGAAGCAATCGGGGATCAGCTGACCTGCGTCTTTGTCGATCATGGGCTGCTTCGCAAGAACGAGGCCGCGGAAGTTGTTGGCATGTTCCGGGATAACTACAACATTCAGTTGATCCACGCCGACGAATCCGAGTTGTTCCTTGGCGAACTGGAAGGTCAGAGCGACCCCGAGACCAAACGCAAAATCATCGGAAAGCTGTTCATCGACGTGTTCCAGAAACACGCCGATACCATCGACGGCGCCGAATTCCTGGCGCAGGGCACTCTCTATCCCGATGTGATCGAATCGGTGTCGTTCTCGGGCGGGCCTTCCGTAACGATCAAATCCCATCACAACGTGGGCGGCCTGCCGGAAAAGATGGGCTTGAAACTGGTCGAACCGCTGCGCGAATTGTTCAAGGACGAAGTCCGTGCCTTGGGTCGCGAACTTGGTCTGCCGCAGAGCTTTATCGGGCGCCACCCCTTCCCCGGGCCGGGTCTGGCCATTCGCTGCCCCGGCGAGATCACCCGCGAAAAGCTGGAGATTCTGCGCGAGGCCGACGCGATCTACATCGATCAGATCCGCAAACACGGGCTTTATGATGACATCTGGCAGGCTTTCGTTGCCATCCTTCCCGTCCGCACCGTCGGCGTGATGGGCGACGGGCGCACCTATGACTATGCCTGTGCGCTGCGGGCCGTCACCTCGGTCGATGGGATGACCGCGGATTATTACCCGTTCAGCCATGAGTTCCTTGGCGAAACGGCAACCCGGATCATCAACGAGGTCAAGGGCATCAACCGATGCACATATGACATCACCTCGAAACCGCCCGGAACCATCGAGTGGGAATGATCCGGCAAACCGCAACGGCGTTCGACGCCAAAACGACCCGATCCCGGGAAATCTTGCCAAGCCGTGCCTGAAAATGTCGGGCACGACCTTGAACCTGACGCTTCATAAGCGTTTCAATGATTCAACGAATTCAATCTTTTTGATCGCGTAGCGAAAGCCCCGGTACCGGGGCCGTGACCGCGCGGCCAGGTCGGGGTGCGCACGTGAATCAGACACAAAAAAACACATTCAAAGCCGCCTTGTGGATGACCGGAGCCATCGCGTCCTTCTCCTCGATGGCGGTTGCCGGTCGCGAACTGAGCCTCGTGCACGACACGTTCGAGATCATGATGTACCGAAGCCTCGTGGGGTTTCTTGTTGTCGCCCTCGTACTTACGGCCACAGGCGGTTGGGTTCAGGTTTCCACGCAACGCCTGGGGTTGCACGCCCTGCGAAACACCCTGCATTTCACAGGGCAGAATCTTTGGTTCTATGCGGTCGCTGTTGCGCCTCTGGCGCAGGTATTCGCGCTGGAATTCACACAGCCGCTTTGGGTGATCCTGCTGTCGCCGCTGCTGCTGAACGAACGTCTGACGCCCCTCAAGATAACGGCAGCGCTTATCGGTTTTGCGGGCGTTCTGATTGTCACGCGCCCAGGCAGTGCGCCTTTGAGCCCTGGCCTTGCGACCGCAGCCGCGTCTGCGATTTTCTTTGCATTTACAACGATCACAACCAAAAAGCTCACACGCTTTGCCAGCATCGGATGCATCGTTTTCTGGCTTACTTCCATGCAGGCGGTACTTGGGGCCGTCGCGGCCGGTTTTGATGGGCAGATTGCCTTGCCCACGGCGCAAACCGTTCCGTTTTTGGTTCTGGTCGGGCTGGCGGGGCTGCTGGCCCATTTCTGCATAACCAACGCATTGGCCATTGCCCCGGCGACAGTTGTGATCCCATTTGATTTTGCGAGGCTTCCCACGATCGCAGTGGTCGGAATGATCCTGTACCACGAACCCATAGACCACTGGGTCCTGATCGGGGCGGCGGTCATCTTTTCCGGTATTTTCCTGAATATTTGGTCTGAAAGCCGTAACAGTTTAGCAACAGTTGAAAACACTAGTCGCAATACGTAACGCACCGTCACCAGTTGACCTTAAAGTAACCAAAAAGAGAGTATCGCTCATCATACACGGGACAGGCGTTCATTACACTCAACCAAACGCCAGTGAAGCCCGCCATGGATTGTTAGGGAGGACAGAATGAAAAAAACACTTCTCGCGACCTGCGCTTTGTGCGTTGGAGCGACGGCAGGATATGCAGGCGGCCTAGATCGAAGCGGTCAGGGCATCAACCTGATCTTCGAAGAAGGATCAGCTGTTCAGTTCCGGTTGGGATACACCAATCCCAGCGTAACGGGCACCATGCCTGCTTTGGCCGGACCAAACATCGGGCAGCCGGTCGATTCCGGAGAGGTTGCGAACGACTTTTTCACACCGCATCTCGGCTACAAAACGTCACTGACCGAAAAGCTCGATTTCGCGATCATGTATGACCAGCCCTTTGGCGCAGACATTGAATACGCAAACACCTACCCTCTTTCGATCAACCCTATTCCGGGAGGTCGCACCGACACTCTGAGGGCCACAGCGGACACGGACGCCATCACGGCATTGCTGCGTTACAAATTCGATGGCGGGTTCAGCGCAATCGGCGGCATTCGTGCGCAGCGTGTGAAGGCTTCGGTCACCGTTCCCCTGGCTGCGGGATATCAGGTTGACTCCGATGCCGACACAGCATTCGGCTACGTAATCGGTGTCGCGTGGGAGAAACCGGAAATCGCGGCACGTGTGTCACTGACCTACAACTCCAAGATCAGTCACGATCTGTCACAAACAGAATCTCTGAACCCACCACCGATCCCGCCGATTCCACCAGGAACCGTGGCCACCTTCAACACAAACAGCGAAATCGAGACGCCCCAGTCGATCAACCTGGATTTCCAGACAGGCGTCGCGCCTAAAACGCTGTTGTTTGGTTCTATCCGTTGGGTCGACTGGCCACAGCTGGTGTACAACCCGCCAAACTACCCACCGACCAGCAACCTTGTTGACTACGCCGATGCGACCTTCACCTATTCATTGGGCTTGGGGTATCAATTCTCGGAAGAGTTCAGCGGCGCTGTGACGTTGGGCTACGAGACGTCCCAGGGCACGCCGGTATCAAACCTCGGCCCGACCGACGGGTTCTGGAGTGTTGGTCTGGGCGGGACGTACTCGCTGGAGAAGGCCAAGATTTCCGGCGGTGTTCGTTACACCGACATCGGTGACGCGACAGCCAACGGCGCTGGCCCGAATGCACGCGGAACATTCACCGGCAACAGCGCCTGGAGCGTGGGCTTCCAGATTACATACGCTCTGAACTAGTCCAAGGATGACCATCCTCAAGGCTCCGCTGTTTCAGCGGGGCCTTTTTTATGCGCAGGTTTCGGGTCGCGTATATTTCGATTAAATGAAACTGTGCGGTCATGAACACCCAAAAACACCTTTCTCGGCGCGCCTGGTCCGAGCTCATTCTTCTGGCCGTCATTTGGGGCGCATCCTTTGTGGCCATCCGGGTCGCTCTGGATTCCATTCCCGTTATGACATCGGTTTTGCACCGCACGTTCTGGGCGATGCTGGTGCTGTGGCTGGTGGCATGGGGCAAGGGGTTTACGCTGCCCCGTTCTCTGCGCATCTGGGGTGCTTTTCTGATCATGGGATTGCTGAACAATGTCATACCGTTCAGCTTGATGGCATGGGGTCAGCTTTACATCGACTCTGGGCTTACGGCCATTCTGAACGCGACCACGGCCATTTTTGGTGTTCTGGTTGCGGCTGTGTTTTTCAAGGATGAACGTTTGACACAAGCGCGCGTGATCGGTGTCGTCTTGGGCTTTCTCGGTGTCTCGATCACCATCGGACTAAAGACCTTCACGTCTTTCAGCCTGCAAAACACAGCGCAGCTAGCCGTGTTGGCCGGAACGCTCTCGTATGCTTTTGCTGCGGCTTGGGCACGGTATCATCTGTCTGACCTTCACCCCGTCGTCGCGGCCGCTGGCATGTTAACCGGCTCGACCCTGCTGATCCTGCCCCTGGCGCTGATGACGGACGGGGTGCCAACGCTTGCGCTGCCCGCGATCACCTGGGCTGCGATTGGCTATTACGCCATTGTGGCAACAGCAGGGGCATATCTTTTGTACTATCGAGTCCTGGCGATGGCGGGCAGCGGCAACCTGATGCTGGTGACGCTTGTAATCCCTCCTGTCGCCATCGTGCTTGGCGCAATTCTGCGAAACGAAGCGCTGCCGTCGAATGCCTATTTCGGCTTTGTTGTCCTTGCCATGGGTCTTCTGGTATTGAACCGAGCTGGCCGCCGTGATTGACGCCGTGCGCTGCCCGATTTAGCAAAGGCAAAAAAGGGACAGCACAAGATGATCTACAACTCAGCCGAAGACTGGCGCACGGCAAGCCGCAAGAAGGTGCTGTTCTTTGGTATGTCCGGTCTGGGCAAGACATATGTCTCGAACATTCTTCGGGACTCAGGGAACTGGTTTCACTACTCGATCGACTATCGCATCGGCACCCGGTACATGGGCGAATACATAACCGACAATGCGAAGGCCGAGGCGATGAAAGTCCCGTTCTTGCGTGACCTGCTCCTGTCGGATTCCATTTACATCGGCTCGAATATCTCGTTCGCGAATCTGACTCCGGTCGCAGCCTATCTGGGCAAACCGGGCAACCCTGCCCTTGGCGGATTGGAAATGCCGGAATACCGCCGCAGGCAGGAACAGTTTCGGCTGGCCGAAATACACGCTCTGCTGGATACCGAGTATTTCATCGACCGGGCCGAGCGATTGTACAAATACCCCCATTTCATCTGCGACACCGGTGGATCGATCTGCGAATGGGTAGACCCCGAAGATCCGAACGATCGGGTACTGTCCGAGCTTTCGCAACACACCCTGATGATCTGGCTGAAGGGGGATGAGGAACACACGGCAGAGCTTGTACGCCGTTTTGACAAAGCCCCAAAGCCGATGTCCTATCAGGCCGAATTCCTGACCAAGGCGTGGACAGATTATCTGGATCTGCAAGGCTGTTCGGAAGCGGATGTTGATCCCGATGATTTCGTCCGTTGGACCTATGCACAGGCCTTGGCGCACCGCCAGCCGCGTTACGAAGCCATGGCGAACAACTGGGGCGTGACGATTGCCGCCAACGACATCGGAAAAATCCGCGATGCCGCCGATTTCGATGAATTGATCGAACACACACTTGAGACGACGCGCAATAACGCCTAACTACCAGTTTTCACTGATCTCTTAGAAGCCCGACACATGCCCATCAAAATCCCATCGGAACTGCCTGCTTTTGATGTCCTGACCAAAGAGGGCGTCATGGTCATGGACGAAGATCAGGCAATGCGTCAGGACATCCGACCGCTGCGCATCGGATTGCTGAACCTGATGCCCAAGAAAATCCAGACCGAAAACCAGTTCGCGCGTCTGATCGGGGCGACCCCGTTGCAAATCGATCTGTCTTTGATCCGCATGACCGAACACCGGACCAAGAACACCGCCGCCGAGCATATGTCCGAATTCTATCGCCCGTTTCAGGAGATCAAGGATCAGAAATTCGACGGCCTGATCATCACCGGTGCCCCGATCGAACATCTGGAATTTCATGATGTCACCTATTGGGACGAAATCAGCGAGATCTTCGACTGGACCCAAACCAACGTGCATTCCACCTTTGGTGTGTGCTGGGGCGGGATGGCGATGATCAACCATTTTCACGGTGTCAAAAAGTACATGCTGGACGCAAAAGCCTTTGGGTGTTTCCGGCATCGCAACCTGGACCCGGCGTCTCCGTTCCTGCGCGGTTTCTCGGATGACTGTGTCATTCCGGTCAGCCGATGGACGGAAATGAAACAGGATGAAATCGATCGCGCACCCGGGCTGAGGACCCTGTTGGGCAGCGACGATGTCGGCCCCTGTCTGGTCGAAGATCCCGGCCATCGCGCGCTGTATATCTTCAATCACTTCGAATACGACAGTGATACGCTGAAACAGGAATATGATCGGGACGTCAGCAACGGCACGCCTATCAACGTGCCGATAAACTATTACCCCGATGATGATCCATCCAAAACGCCGCAGAACCGGTGGCGCAGTCACGCACATCTGCTGTACGGCAATTGGATCAACGAAATCTATCAGACCACGCCTTTCGACATGACAAAAATTGGCCACTAAAGTCCTGATATCCCTTGGCCTGGCCGTACTGGGCCTTGTCATACTGACAACCTGGCGCAGCGCCCGGAACGAGGCGCTGGCCGAGGCGGCTTTCCCCCCCGAGGGTCGGATTCTGGATGTGGGCGGCATCGCCGTGCACGCCGTGGTCATGGGGGACGGCCCTGATGTCGTTCTGATCCATGGTTCCAGCGGGAACACGCGCGACATGACCTTTGCGCTGGCCCCCATTCTGGCCAGGTCATACCGCGTGATCGTTTTTGACCGACCGGGCCTGGGCTATTCCGAAAGCTTCAATCCGGATGGCGAAACCATCATTGAACAGGCGGATATCCTGCAACGGGCGGCGGCTCAGCTTGGTGCGGAAAAACCCATCGTGACCGGGCAGAGCTATGGCGGATCGGTCTCGCTGGCCTGGGCCGTGACCCGACCCCAGAATATCTCGGCTCTGGTTCTGATCGCCCCGGCCGCTCTCCCATGGGAAACGCCTTTGGATGGGTTCAACCGGCTTGCGTCAACCACGGCGGGCAATATGCTGGCCTTGCCCTTGATCAGCTCTTTCGTACCCGAGTGGTACGTCACACAGGTGTTGGACAAAGTTTTTGCACCGCAAACGGCGCCCGAAGGTTATGCGGAACATTTCGGGCCGGGGCTGACGATCCGGCGTGGCTCGATGCATGCAAACGCCAAGCAACGCGCCAACCTGCTGGACGAAATTACCCGTCTGCAACCCAGATATGGCGAGATCTCCGTTCCGACGGAAATCATCCACGGAACGGCCGACGACACCGTTGGTCTTGAATGGCATTCTGAACGCCTGATCGAACAAATCCCCGGGGCCGAGTTGATCGAGCTACCGGGTGTCGGCCATATGCCACAGGTGGTCGCGGCGCCTGAGGTGGCCGCCGCGATAGATCGCGCGGCGCAGCGCGCGGGTTTGCGTTAACCCACGCTCTAATCCATAGTTAGATATGGATTTTATCGCGAGGTGACATATGGCCCGGTCAGGAAAAGGCTCTATCGAAAAGTATTTTCTGAAAGACGCGCCCAGATCTGTACGGGAAGAGATTCAAAACGCGAAAAAAGGCGATATTCTGAACCCGACCTACCCGTATTCCGAAAAAATGAAGACCAAGGATTATGAAGAGCAGATGGACCTGCTTCAGATCGAATTGGTCAAAATGCAATCCTGGGTCAAGGAAACCGACCAGCGGGTTGCCATCATTTTCGAAGGCCGCGATGCCGCCGGCAAAGGGGGCACCATCAAACGGTTTCGCGAAAACCTGAACCCGCGCGGCGCACGCAACGTTGCGCTGGCCAAACCATCAGACGCCGAACGCAGCCAATGGTATTTTCAACGCTACATCCCGCATCTGCCCGCCGCAGGAGAGATCGTGTTCTTTGATCGCAGCTGGTACAATCGAGGTGTCGTCGAGAATGTCTTTGGCTTCTGCACTCAGGAACAGCGTGAGAGGTTTTTCCGTCAGGTCCTGCCACTTGAAACGGGCCTGGTGAATGACGGCATCCATTTATTCAAGTTCTGGCTCAATGTCGGGCGCGCAGAACAACTGAACCGTTTTCTGGCGCGCGAAAACGACCCTTTGAAGCATTGGAAGCTCAGCGCGATCGACATCGCAGGGCTGAGCAAATGGGACGAATACACGCAGTCGATCTCGGAAACCCTGACCCGGTCGCATTCTGATGCCTGCCCGTGGACGATTGTGCGTTCCGACGACAAGAAACGCGCGCGGCTTGCGGCCATCCGAACGGTTCTGCATGCCTTGGACTATGATGAGAAGGACGAGAAGAGTATCGGCGAGATTGATGCCCGTATCTGCGGTGGCCCGGATATGTGGGAGGCGTAAATTGTCTCCCCGCCCTGCCCCGTCGATGCCTTCACGATCATGTATTGGACGACAATGCGTCGGTGGTCTATGTCCTTGTCTTCCAACACGCAATCAATGCAACTGAGGCCGGGATGACGAAACGCGGTTATCACCACGGAAACCTGAAGCAAGCCCTGATCGAGGCTGCCTTGTCCCTGATCGAAGACAAGGGCCCGACCGGTTTCACGCTGTCCGAGGCGGCCAAAACGGCCGGTGTCACGCCTGCCGCCGTCTACCGTCATTTTCAAGGGCGCGAGGACCTGATTGCCGAAGCCGCACGGCAGGGGTTTGAGATGTTCGCAGACCTGATGCAATACGCCTATGACGAGGGACAGCCTTCAGCCCTTGCCGCTTTTGAAGCAACGGGGCGTGCGTATCTGGCTTTTGCGCGCAAAAATCCCGGGCATTACATCGCCATGTTCGAAAGCGGGATTTCCCTGAACCGGACACCCGAATTGTCCTTGGCCGCCAATCGGGCGAAGGCCGTTCTTGAAAAAGCGGCCGCGGACCTGTCCCAGCATATTCCGCCTGACAAGCGCCCGCCCGCATCGATGTTCAGCGCCCATATCTGGGCGATGAGCCACGGCGTCGTCGAGCTGTACGCCCGAAATACCGGCGCAACTTCGCCTTTTCCTCCCGAAGATTTACTGGAAAGCGGTATCGGCATCTACCTGCGCGGTCTGGGTCTGATCCCTCAGGACGAGTGACGCGGTCAGAACGAACGGCTGCCCTGAGGCATACTCAAGCCCGATGTCACGTTGATCAGATCCATCTCACCCATGCCCTTGATATCAACGCACCCCAGATCCGAGACCTGAAACTCGTCAATCAAGGCATATTTCATCTCTTCCGGGGCCACGATGTTCATGGGGTTGGCAAAGACCTGCAACCGGGACGCGATGTTTACGGCAGGGCCAAACACGTCATAGACATATTTCTGAATGCCAACGACCGATCCAACCGCCGCACCCATCCCCAATCCGATCCGCGCCTGCCACTTATGCGGATGGCTTTCGTTGCGGCGTTCGAGATAGCGCAGGAACCTTACCGCACAATGCGCCACGGCGGTCGCATGATCCGGTGTTGGATCGGGCATGCCTGACACGGCCAGATAAGCATCACCGATCGTTTTGATCCGCTCACACCCGAATTGTTCCACGATCCGGTCAAAGGCCGTGAAGATGTCGTTCAGTTCACTCAAGGTGACCGTCGGGTCGGTCTTGGCCGCAAAATCCGTGAACCCGACAAAATCCAGCATCACCACCGAAACCTGCTGATACAGCTGCGGTGTGACAACGCCGAACGTCTTGAACTCTTCATACACGGCTCGGGGCATCAGGTTCAGCAACAGGCGTTCCACTCTTTCCTTTTCGCGCTCAAGCTCTCGGGTGTTGCGCTCGACCATGGTGGAATAGCTGTCGATCATGCTTTCTAATTCGCGAATGCGAGTGATGTTCTGACATTCCACAATCAGCACCTGCTCGGACAAGCCATTGGCCAGTGAGACGGCGACTGCAAAGATCAAGGTCCTGCGTTTCGGCTTTATCTGCAATTCGACCGAGTACCGAAGGCCGGACTGCTTTACATCCTCCAGTTCCTTGGGGTCGAGATCCGGCAGAACGTCGCTTAAGGTGCTGCCCTTTTCAGGAGTGCCGAACCATTCCGTGAAAGGCCCGTTGTGAAACACGAATTGCAGGTCGGATGCGCGCACCACGGCGACGCCGACTCCGATCGCACGCAGCAATTGCTCGTTTATCGCCAGAATGCTCATGCCGCGTTCCGGGTGACTATGATCGAACGTTTGCCTTCGATTGCGGTCAGCGCAGTTTTGATGTCTCCGTCGGACATGCCATGCTGACTTAGCGCGTCGCCAAACAGCTCGGCCATGACGTCAAACTCATTGTGCGAAATGTTCAGATGCCGATGAACTGCTTCGATCCTGTCATCACTGAAAGATGCGGGCCCACCAATCAAGGACGAGACGAACTTGGTTTGATGGTCGATCAGGCGCGGCATATCAATGTCTTCGAAATGATGGCCGATCTCATCCGAATCCAGCGCCATTTCATAGAAGGTCATCACGACCCGGCTGATCGTTTTGAAACCGCCATATTTCTCATAAAGTGTCTGTGCCACACGAATACCCGCGCGTTACCAATCAATAACCCCACAACTTTATATCAAATCGATATTTTTGTTAACGCTTATGATTTTCTGGCCCAGACGGATCAAAAACCGTCTTGCTGAAAAGGAAAATCTGCCAGAGCACCGCTGAGGCCGAAGGGGATCTTTCATACGTTCTTTGGGTATGGGAAATGAAAGAAATGCAACACCATCAGCGGGATTATCTTTTGACTGATCTTGAAGCGCTCTGATGGGCTGGGCCGGATCAGCTTTGAACGCAAGCCAGCCCGCCCTTCTGGAAGAAAATTTCCTCTGGTCCCCCAAAATCCGCCGTTCAAAGAGAATTTGGTTTCAAAACGGCGTGTCCTCATGTTCACATGCAGGAAAACGGCACAACAATCGAAAGGACCCAAAGTGCAGGAACATGGATATGCGTCCGGGCGACTGAATCTTCCTTTTGTCGGAATATCGACCTTCGCAAAATCTCCATATGTCGAGAACTGGGACAGAATCGAGGCCGACGTTTGCGTGCTCGGCGCGCCGTTCGACTTTGGAACCCAATGGCGCCCCGGCGCGCGTTTTGGTCCTCGGGCCGTGCGAGAGGCATCGACCCTTTTCAGTTTTGGCCATGCCGGCGCCTATGATCATGAGGATGACGCGACCTATCTGGACAGTTCGGTTCGGATCGTCGACCTGGGCGATGCGGATATTGTCCACACCAAGACCGAGACGAGCCACAAGAACATAGCCTTTGGCGTGCAGAAAATTCTCGAGGCCGGGGCACTTCCGCTGGTGATTGGCGGTGATCACTCGGTCAACATCCCCTGCATTTCCGCATTTGAAAGCGACTGCGCTGAAAACGGCCCGATCCATGTTGTTCAAATCGATGCGCATTTGGACTTTGTGGATGAACGTCACGGCGTCACCAACGGGCACGGAAATCCCATGCGCCGCGCGATCGAGAAAGACTATGTTTCAGGGATGACCCAGCTGGGCATTCGAAACGTGTCGTCCACCGCCAAGGAAGGGTATGACGACGCGCGTGCGCGCGGATCGGACATCCTGTCCGTGCGGCAGGTTCGCAGATTGGGAACAGAGGCTGTTCTTGACCGCATTCCCGAAGGCAAACGGTACTATGTAACGATCGATATCGATGCGTTCTGTCCCTCGATCGCGCCAGGAACCGGCACTCCGAGCCACGGAGGGTTCTTGTACTATGACGTTCTGGAAATCCTTCAGGGACTGGCGAAAAGGGGCGACGTGGTGGGCATCGATCTGGTCGAGGTGGCCCCCGCCTACGACCCCACTGAAAGCACTCAGATTCTGGCGGCACAGCTGCTGTTGAATTTTCTGGGTTTCATTTTTCACGAACGTGCCCGACGCGCGTAAAAGCGGGTGGAGCAGAAGCTCCACCCCAATCCTCAGGCGTCGATAATGTTGTGTCCCGGCCCGTAGGGGAAGCCTGTGATGTTTTCGGCTCCGTCTTCGCCCACAACCAGAATATCGTGTTCCCTGTAACCGCCTGCACCGGGCTGGCCTTCGGGGATCCACAGCATCGGCTCGATCGAGACCACCATGCCGGGTTCCAGCACTGTGTCGATGTCTTCACGGAGTTCCAAACCGGCTTCGCGACCATAGTAGTGGCTCAGAACACCAAACGAGTGCCCATAGCCGAAGGAACGATATTGAAGCAGGCCTTCGTCGGCAAAGAACCGGTTGATCTCGGCGGTGATACCGGAACAGGTGGCACCGGGTTTGATCAAGCTCAGGCCAAGTTCATGCGCGGCCACATTGGCCTGCCACAGGCGCAGACTGTCGGCATCCGGCTCGCCCAGGAACAGGGTCCGCTCCAAGGCGGTGTAATAGCCCGAGATCATCGGAAAGGTGTTCAGCGAAAGTATATCGCCTTTTTGCAACGCGCGTTTGGTGACCGGGTTATGCGCGCCGTCGGTGTTCAAACCCGATTGAAACCAAACCCATGTGTCACGGTATTCAGCATCCGGATAGGCTCGCGCGATTTCCACTTCCATCGCGTCTCGACCAGCCATCGCGATTTCGATTTCGGTTGCTCCTTCGCGGATTGCGGCATGGATCGCAGCACCACCCACATCGGCCGTGCGCGCTCCTCCCTTGATCAATTCGATTTCTTCAGCGGATTTGATCATCCGCGCGGCCATGGTGTCGGCCGCGATGTCAACCAATTCTGGCTCGCCCAGCATGTTCAGCGCCGTGTCCCGCGCTGCAAGCGTCATGTGGTCGCCTTCGATGCCGATCCGCTTTGCATTCCCGATCAGGCTCGCAACTGCCCGCCAGTAGTTGTCGCGTTTCCAGTCAGTATAAATCACGTTGTCTTCAACCGACCGGCGCCAAGGTTGCCCGGCATCAATATTGGCCGAAACGGTGGTGCAGTTGTCTTGGGTTACAACACAGCCATAAGGGCGCCCGAACGCACAGTATAGAAAGCCCGAATAATAGGCGATATTCTGCATCGATGTCAGCAGCACCACCGGGATATCCCGCTTGGCCATAATCGCGCGCAGCTTGCCAAGACGGCGGTCATACTCAGATTTGCTGAAAGGCAACGGGGCTTTGTCGCCATTGTGGCAGGTGAAGAACTGAGGGCGGTCAGAAATGTCAGTCATCCTTGGTCTCTCATCTATGCCGGGCGTGCATCTCCCGGCCACATGTCCCGGCGTTCAGGACAGGCGGTCTCGGGGTCCGAGAGCCGATCACCTCGGTAGTCGCCGCGACGCCATCGCGGCAGAGATGAACAGGTGAACCGTTAGATCAGACGGTTTGCTGCGTCAAGCGGGCGAAAGACCTCGCAGACGCTCCGACCGGCGTCGCAACAGTTCGACCGTCGTCAGCAGGGCAATGGACAGGACCACGAGGATTGTCGCAACCGCCAGAATGGTTGGACTGATCTGTTCCCGCAGGCCGGTGAACATCTGCCACGGCAACGTCTTTTGCGATGAGGATCCCACAAACAAGACCACGACCACTTCGTCGAACGATGTGATGAAGGCAAACAGGCCGCCCGAGATTACGCCCGGCAATATCAACGGCATCTGTATCTTGAAGAAGGTCCGCACCGGCCCTGCGCCCATATTGGCTGCCGCCCGCGTCAGAGATCGATCAAAGCCCACCAGTGTTGCCGTCACGGTAATGATCACAAAGGGAATACCCAGCACTGCGTGGGCCAGGATAACTTTCAGATAGCCTACGAAGTTCTTGTTCATGCCCAGTGTTCCTTCGAGGAAACGCCCGATATCACTGTAGAAAAAGAACATACCCGTCGCCGAGATGATCAGCGGAACAATCATCGGCGAAATCAGAATTCCCATGATCGCACGGCGTCCGGGAACGTGAGACTGGCTGAGCCCGATCGCGGCCAGCGTTCCCAACGTAACCGAGATAACCGTCGCAATCGGCGCGATGATCAGCGAGTTCTTGAAGCTGCGCTGCCATTCGTTGTTGGTGAAGAAATCACGGTAATGCTTCAGCGAATAGCCTTCGGGATCAAGCCGCAGCATCTCGGGCGTGAAGGTAAAGAAATCCTGCGCGTTGAAAGACAACGGCAACACCACCAGAATCGGCGTGATCAGGAACACGAAGATCGCACCACAGATCACGCGAAACAGGTAGTGATAGAAAACCTGCTGTGCCGTGAGATACGGCAGCAGCTTGCGCCGATACCGCCCCTCGTACAACCAATAGATAAACCAGGCGAAAAACCAGCCGCCGAGCAGGCCCAATACACCGCCCATCAGACCGGCCATTATGAAACCTATGACGCCGAACCCGATGATATTGATCCAGCGTGCGAGGTTTTCGTTCTTCACGATATTTATGTAGACCCAGGCCAGCCCCGCGATCAGGACAGCCCCGCCCAGTATGCCCAGAAGGACCGAACCATTTCCGGCCCCGACGAAAATGCCGGCAAATGCCCCGGCAAGTGCGACACTGGGCAAAACCATGGACATGGGTTTGCGGGATATCGGTGTCAGTGCTGCCATCTTGATTATCCCAACTTCACGTTATCGATGCCCACGATCTTGTCGTAGACCCAGTAGAGCAACAGCACGACCGCCAGAAGGATCGTACCCAAGGCCGCGGCCAGCCCCCAGTTCAGTGAGGACGAGATGTGATAGGCAATCCGGTTCGAGATGAAGACACCCTTTGTGCCGCCCACGATCTCGGGCGTGATGTAGTACCCAATCGCCAGAATGAACACGAGGATCGAACCGGCACCGATTCCGGGCACGGATTGCGGGAAGTAGATGCGCCAGAACGTCGTCCAGTTCGTTGCACCCATGGATTTGGCCGCGCGTGTATAAGACGGCGGAATGGTCTGCATCACCGAATACATGGGCAGGATCATGAAGGGCAGCAGGATATGTGTCATCGCGACGATAGTGCCGATCTGGTTGTTGATTATGATAAGGCGAGCATCATCAGCGACCAGCCCCAGCCAAACGAGGGTATCGTTAATAACCCCCTGTTGCTGCAACATGACCTTCCAAGCGGAGGTTCGCACCAGAAGGGACGTCCAGAAGGGCAAAAGGACCAGTATCATCAACAGGTTAGATACCCGCATAGGCAGCGTCGCCAACAGATAACTGACAGGGTAAGCAAGCAGGATACAAGCACCCGTAATCACGAGCGACATGAACAGAGTACGTCCAAAAAGCTTTATCAGGATTTGCTTGTCTGCGGGTTGAGCCTGCGCGCCTTCCGGGGTTCTGCGCATGTCGACGGCATTCAGGAAGTAACCATTGGTAATCACAGGTGAGTGGGTCTTGATCACCCGCCAGGTTTGCGGATCTCCCCATCCGTCATGAATCTCGATCAATGTTTCCTTGAACGGCCCATCCGTTTCAGGATCCAGTTTTTTGATCTGGCGCCCAGACCTGCGGAACATCGAAGACATGCCAGTCTCTTCGTAGTTCAAACGCGAACCGAGCCTTGTGTGTTCTTTGTTGTCAATCGCGACGATCATGTCGCGGACAAAGGCCTCGTAAACATCCTCGCCCGGCAACTCACCCGACTGTTCGTCCCAGTTGTTCAGGGCTTCGACGGTCAAGGGAAGTGTGTCGGACACGATGCTGTTTTCAACGGACCGAAACAACATCGATGCAATGGGAACGATGAATGAAAGCAGGACAAAAAGAAGAAGCGGCGCAATCAACATCAACGCCCGGAGCTTCTGCCTGCGTAGAGAGCGCGCCAGCGACTGCTTGAGCGGTGTTCCATCAGCGGCCAGCATGGGGCCCGCGTTTTGGGTGGCGTCAGTCATTGTTGTCCCTTGGCTTTTCCTGGGTCAGGGGCAGTTTCCCGCCCCTGACAGTGTCACCAATTCAAAACCGGCTTATTGCGCCAGCCACGCCTGGAATTTGGCGTCGATGTCGTCACGGTAATCCGCCCAGAACTCGTAGTTGTACAGGAACGTGTTCTTGGCGTTTTCCGGATCGGTTGGCATATGGGGCGCCATATCGATACCCAGTTCGGCATGCTTACCCACCAGCGGAGCCGACGATGCACGGGCCGGGCCGTACGAGATGTACTTGGCCTGATCCGCCAGACGCTGGGTGTCGGTCGCAAAGCGGAGGTAATCCAGCGCGCGTTGCTTACGCTCTTCGCTCAGACCGGCGGGGATGATCCAGCCGTCAATATCGAACACCTGCGCATCCCACAGCATGGCGACGGGCTGGTTCTGCTCCTCGATCACGCTGAACAGACGACCGTTATAGGTCGAGCCCATGATGACCTCGCCGTCGGCCAGCAGCTGGGGTGTGTCCGCACCGGCGGACCACCAAACAACACTGTCTTTGATGGTGTCCAACTTGGCCAGAGCCTGATCCTGACCTTCCGGAGTGGCCAGAACGTCATAAACTTCGTCCTTGGGAACGCCGTCGCAGATCAGTGCCCATTCCATGTTGTTGATGGGGCGTTTCTCCAGCGAACGTTTGCCCGGATAGGTTTCCAGATCGAAGACGGCGCAGACGTCCGTCGGCGGCGTGTCACCAACCAAATCGGTGCGGTATCCGAACGTGGTCGAATACACGATGCTCGGGATGTAGCAATCGCTGACGATCAGATCACCGAAGTCTTCAGATGCCGGTGTGCCATCGGGCGCCGGGGCCAGCATCGCGTCATGGTCGATTTCCATCGCCAGACCTTCGTCGCACAAGCGGATCGCGTCAGACGCCACGACATCGACCACATCCCAGGTGATGTTCCCCGCTTCGTTCATCGCGCGCAGCTTGGCCACCGCCTCGTTCGAGCTGTCATCGTTCAGAATGGTGACGCCGGTCTTTTCCGAATAGGGCTCGTGATACGCCTTCAACTGCGATTTGGAATAGGCCCCGCCCCAGGAAACGATGGTCATTTCCTCGGCCGAAACACCACCCGCCGCAATGGCGACGGCGGCCGTTGTCAGAAGGGTTTTGGTTGCTTTCATGTGTAAATAACTCCCAGTTAGTCCCGTTTATATGTGTGGTCAGCTGACGCACGGGCCTTCATCAGCCGGTCCCTCTGATAGAGCTGTGCTTGTTTCGCGCAGCTTGGTCTATGCGTCGAGCGCACGACAATCCTGGGCCAGCCAGCCGATCTCGATCTCCTGACCGGGGGTCAGGCGGACGGCATCTGGCGCGTTCCGGGTCTTGACGATGAACTCATCATTTCCTGCAACGGACATGCGGAAACGGAATACGTCACCCATGTAGATGAATTCTTTGACAGTCGCTTTCAGAGTATGAGCATCGGCGTGCAAGCGATCCTTGTTGAATTCCACCCGCTCAGGCCGGATTGAAACCTTCGTCCTTTCGCCCGGATTGTGAACGTTGATCGGAACCGCGTCGATCTCGGACCCATCGTCCAGCTGGACAAGGCATGTGTCGCCATCAATCGATTTAACGACACCTTCCAAAGTGTTGTTTTCCCCGATGAATTGGGCAACAAAGCTGTTTTCGGGTTCTTCATAAAGCTGATCAGGCGGTGCAAGCTGCTGAATGCGGCCATCGTCGAACACGGCCACACGATCCGACATCGTCAATGCTTCGGTCTGGTCGTGGGTCACATAAACCGTGGTGATTCCCAATTCGTGCGCAAGACGTGTGATTTCGAACTGCATATGCTCGCGCAGCTGCTTGTCCAGTGCGCCCAGTGGTTCATCCATCAACACCAGTTCGGGTTCGAAAACCAAGGCGCGCGCCAAGGCTATTCGTTGTTGCTGACCGCCAGACAACTGAGCCGGGCGCCGGCCTCCAAACGCCCCCATCTGAACCATGTCCAGGGCACGTTGTACCTTTTCATCCCGTTCAGACTTGCCCAACTTGCGGACTTCCAAGGGGAACGAGAGGTTTTCGGCCACTGTCATGTGGGGAAACAGGGCATAGTTCTGGAAGACCATGCCAATCCCACGCTTGTGTGGAGGGATATTGTTGATGGGCTTCCCATCAAGAAGGATTTCGCCATGAGTGGCGGTTTCGAATCCGGCAAGCATCATCAGGCAGGTTGTCTTTCCAGACCCGGACGGCCCGAGCATGGTTAGGAATTCGCCTTTTGGCATTGCAAGGTTGAGATCTTTGACGACGAGATTCTCGCCATCATAAGATTTTTGTACGCGTTGAAATTCAACAAACGCGGCATCGGTATTTGTGTCGGTCACAAGACCCCCTGTTGCGTCAAATGATTATCCGAGTGTTGCGGATTTCATTGATCTGTAGTCAGCAGTTAAGACCATGCAGTGGGCACTTGGCAACAATAGATGACGCTTTTGCGAATTTTCATGTCATTTCTGCTGTTTCAATCAGCAAGATTGAGGCGGCACATATGCCATGCAAGGCTTTGATTACTTGAAAGAACTGGCTTACCGATCCGCTTGCGAATCTCAGGAATCGCTTCAATCGTGCGCAGGTTGGTACAGCTGAGGAAAACGGCCTCGACCGATGGATCAGATCCCAGTTTCGTCGCGGCCTCGATCACCGACTGCACAGAAATCCGAGCAACCTTTGCCTCTTCGGCCTGCCCGAATGTCCCGAAAACATCCATGGTTATCCCGTTTTCCGAAAACGCGGCACGCAGCGGTACGTTGACCTCTTCGACATAAGGCGACAGCAACGCAAACCTGGACACCCCAAGATCCGCGGCGCAGGCCGTGGCCGCGCGCAAAGGGTTCGTAACCTCTTTTGTATTGCACGACTGTTTGACAAGTTCCTCCACACGTTTTGAACCAATGACGGAACTTGCGGACGTGCAGCCATAACCCACCACCTCGAAAGGACGCGCGCTGGGCAGCAACCCTGCCGCCGCCGGCAGGGCCTCTTCCATCTTGGCCAGACTTTCTGGTGTCACTTCAATGCCGCTGGGTATCCGTGTTACATACAACGGGTTTTTCCGGTCCGAGAAAATCTTGCCGAACTCCGGCTCAATCGTCTCGTCGACCTGAAGAACAATCAATCCAAGCGGCGGGGCTTGCGGGTCGTCCTCGTCAAGCGTGTATGGCACGTAGGTCATAGCTGGATCATCTCCGGCCCGATACGCGGGCTGATAAAGCGCGGAACATCGTCTGTTACGACGATGTTTTCTTCGTGAACCAAGATCTTGCCACCAACGGCAATGCCCGGCTCCAAGGTCAGCACCATGCCCGGCTCAAGAACGGTCTGGTCCGTCGGGATGAGCGACGGCCATTCGGTCAGCGACATTCCCAACCCATGCCCCGACCGACCGGCATCTGTGCCTTCGGACGCCTTGGTCAGCACCGTGTTCATGGCATGAAACAGCTCTGCTGAGGTGGCGCCGGGGCGCGCGATTTCGAATGCAGCATCCGACGCCTCAATCAGTCTGGCGTAAGCAGATTTCACGTCCGGACTTGCCGGGCCGACAGACCAATTGCGGTCGAAGTCACTGAAATAGCCATCCCAGACCAAGCCGGTGTCAAGCATCAGTACATCGCCAGCCTTCAAGGGGGACGACGACGCCGGAGAAATCACGTCAGAGTAACCGCCCTGCTCTGCCCCACCTGCGAGATACGGCACCCAGTCCGCGCCCTCTTCCAGACAGAGTATCTGGAAACCGCGAAATACTTCATCCAAAGGCACGCCGACCCGAGCAACCTCGGGAACCCGTGCGAAGGCTCGACCGGCTATGGCGCATGCGGTTTCGATTTTAGCTATTTCCGCCTCGGATTTGACCATGCGAAGTTGGCGCAAAATACCGTGATCTCCGGTGATGTGGCGCGAACCGAGCCTGTTTCGCAGGCGTTCAATATCCGACATGGGCATACGCGCGTGCGTCTCGTGACCATCGGGCATTCCGATACGGCCTTTGGGGGGTGTCAATTCCGTCAGGGTGTCCGTCAAAAGCGAGACGCCGTCATCCTGAAGATCGGGTGAGCTCCACGTTCGAATGTCATCGATCCAGGTTTGCCCCATCAACGAGGCGCCGATCGAGGGGATGACTGCAACCGGTTTACCAACCTCAGGCAGGATCAGGAACCAAGGACGGGTCGGGCTTTCCCAGAATCTGGTCAGGTATCCGGTAAAGTAACGCACGTCGGTTTCCGTGGTCAGCAGCAGCGCCGACAGGCCAGCGGCATTCATCATCACCTGTGCGCGTTCGGTGCGCGCTGAGAATTCTGCTGGCTCGAACCCTCTCATCCGGCGACCTCAGAGGTGGGGCGCCGCATGCAGCCTGAAACGTGGAAATGACACCGCTTGAATGGCCCGATGCTTCGGCCCGTTCGGTGCGGATTGATATCGGTTTTCATGCAGCCCCCCTGAATTTTCGTTCGTTGACGTGAGCGGATCGGTAGGGTTCTGTCAACCAAAGTCTTTTGTTGACCGGAGGCGCCAATGACCCACTCTGATCCAGCCTTCAGCCGGGCGGAATATGATCGCCGTCTTGCCAAGACCCGAAAGGCGATGGCCGCAAAGGGAATTGACTGCCTTTTTGTCGAAGACCCTTCGAACATTGGATGGCTCACCGGGTATGAGGGCTGGTCTTTTTACGTTCACCAGGGTGCCTTGATCTTTCTTGACGCGGACCCGATCTGGTGGGGGCGCCGGCAGGATGCAAACGGTGCGCTGCGCACGGTGTGGATGGGGGACGATCGGGTTTTTGGATACGCGGATCACTTCGTGCAGTCGACCACACGACATCCAATGCAGGATCTGGCCAAACTTATTGCGGACTGCGGACACGGCCAAAGCCGCATTGGGGTGGAACTTGACAATTATTACTATTCGGCCAAAGCCCATATTACTCTGACGACGGAACTGCCCGGGGCAACCCTGATCGATGCAACGGCCTTGGTCAACTGGCAACGGGTCGTGAAATCTGACGAAGAAATCGCCCTGATGCGCAAGGCGGCCCGGATTTCAGAGTTTGTGACTGACGGCATGCTTGAGCGCGTTGAACCCGGCCTGCGCAAGAACGAGCTGGTCGCACAGATTTACCATGACGCGATAACGGGCGTCGGTGATGACTGGGGGGATTACGCAGCCATCGTCCCACTTTTACCGTCAGGGTCAGACGCCGCCGCGCCGCATCTGACATGGAATGGAGATGTGTTCAAATCGGGCGAATGCACCTTCTTTGAGCTCTCCGGCTGCTACCGCCGGTATCATGCTCCGTTCTGCCGGTCGGTATTTCTGGGTCAACCGCCTGATTATCTCAAAAGGGCTGAGGCGGCCTTGGTTGAAGGGTTGGAAGCGGGTCTGGAGGCTGCGCGCCCCGGCAATCGCGCAAAAGACATTGCCAAAGCGCTGGCGGCGCCTCTCGAACGTGCGGGGATCGAACGCGGCGCCCGCTGTGGCTATCCTGTCGGCCTCAGCTATCCTCCGGACTGGGGCGAACGCACGATCTCGCTGCGGGAAGAAGACAATACGATCCTCGAAGCTGGCATGACATTTCACTTCATGCCCGGGCTCTGGATGGATGATTGGGGGCTTGCGATCACCGAAACCATCCTGATCAGGGAAAACGGTCCCGCAGAGTGTCTGTGCAAACGACCACGCAAAGTATGCGTCAAGCCCTGAGAGATATTCGAACGATCCAAGGCCCGCGCTTGATCAAACACGTATCTGATCAAGCAACCAGTCACGAAATAATGCGGCCGCTGGATTGCTGGCGTCAGCGGAAAGATAATACCCTTCGTTGCAGTCTACAGTGCTGTCATGTGCGCTTTCGACAAGACCGGTTATCATCGCATGTTTCGCCAGGAACTCGCTGATCAGGGCAACCCCACTGCCATGAACCGCCAATTGAAGCGCCATGCCGAACGTATCGATGAAAACGGCAGGCTGCCGCTGCACGCCCTGCTTGTCGAACCACGACTTCCATCCGCTTGACGTGCCGACTGCCTCTATCAGCGGAAGGTCAAACGGATCCCCTGCAAGCGTCGGCGCCTTGAGAGCGACAAGCCTGTCCGGCCACAAACGTTCGCCCCCCCTGCCCACTTGTTTTTCCGATCCGAACCTGACCTGAACGTCAGCTTGCGACGCGTGGAAATCGTCAGGCCAGATTGCACTGAGCAGCCGCACACTGATCTCTGGATTACGGGTGGTGAAGTCCGCGAGGTTTGGGGCGATGACCCATTGCGCGACGCTGACAGATGTGGCCACTGTCAGGACATCTCCTGGTGCGCTAGCGTCGGCCCTTCCGGCGGCGGCGGCTAGCGCCTCAAGCGCACTGCCGACTTCGGGCAGCAGTTTCCGCCCTGCATCCGTCAGGGCCAGACTGCGCGGATGCCTTATGAAAAGCGCTGTCCCCAGACGCATCTCAAGGGATTTCACCTGCTGACTGACGGCCGATTGGGTCAGGCCGATTTCCTCGGCCGCTGCGGTAAAACTCAGGGTCCGGGCCGCCGCCTCGAAGGATCGGAACCAGGTCAGGGGGGGAAGTGATTTTGCCATTGATCAAGTTAGCCATTAATCTTTTTAATGCGAAAGCACATAATTCAATCATTTGTCAAAAACCACACCCGTTTCTACCTTTTCCCAGCGCGACAGGAGAAGTGTGATGAAGCCGGAAATACGCAAGATTGTAACCTACGACGAGGAAGTTCTTGTCGAGGGATTTCGCCCTGCGGAAATCCCATGGCGCATGTTCGCCGTGGCCGCAGTGATTACCAATCCCTGGGCGGGTCGATATGTCGAAGACCTCAAACCGGAAATCCACGCATATGGCCCCGTACTGGGAAAGATGATGACGGACCGCATGATCGCGTTGGCCGGCAGTGGCGACGCAATCGAAGCCTATGGAAAGGCAGCCGTCGTCGGATTGAATGGCGAGGTCGAGCACGCCTCGGGCATTATTCATACCCTTCGGTTCGGCAATCACTACCGGCAGGCGGTCAGCGCGAAATCCTATCTGGCTTTCACAAACACGCGCGGCCCCGCAAATGCGCCGATCATGGTGCCATTGATGGACAAAAACGATGCCGGGCGTCGGTCTCACTACCTGACCGTTCAATTCGCGATCCCGGACGCACCGCGCGACGACGAAATTGTGGTGGTACTGGGGGCGGCAACATCGGGCAGACCGCATCACCGTATCGGCGACCGGTATCAGGATCTCAAGGATTTGGGTCATGACGTGGACAACCCGGCCGCGGTCTGAAATCGGCGGGCTGGCCGCCATCCAGACAGGCACAGGTCCGGACATCCTGTTGCTGCACGGGGTTGGCCTGCGGGCCGAAGCCTGGGGTGCGCAGTTGGACGGTTTGGCGTCTGTAGCTCGACTGACAGCGCCGGACATGCCCGGTCACGGAGAAAGCCCACTGAGTTTTTTCGGCACGGAACTGTCGGAATACAGTGATGCTGCACACAACGTGCTTCGCGATCTGAACGGGCCCGTCCTTGTTGTCGGCCACTCGATGGGCGCAATGATCGCATTAGACCTTGCCACCAAGGCGCCCGACCGGATTTGCGGCGTCGTGGCAATGAATGCCGTTTTTGAACGCGGCGCAAAGGCCGCGCTGGCGGTTCAGGAACGAGCGGCGGGGCTGGATGGGGAAACACCGGTTGATCCAACCAGCACGCTGCGCCGGTGGTTTGGTGACATCGGTTCGCCTGAACGTGATGCCTGCCGCGAATGGCTAACGGCAATGGATCCGGCTGCTTACAAGCTGGCCTATTCGGTTTTTGCCCAAAGCCGAACTCCGCGGCGCGACGCGCTGGAGAAACTCGCCTGCCCCGCGCTGTTCATAACCGGCAGTCAGGAGCCGAACTCCACCCCAGACATGTCGCATAAAATGGCCGAAGTCACCCCGAACGGCCGCGCGCTGATCATCGATGGGGCGGCCCATATGATGCCGATGACCCATGCAAATCAGGTCAACGCCGCCATTTCCAGCTTTCAAAGCGAGGTGCAATCATGACCGAACTTGATCCCCGCGACCTTCGGCGGGCATTCGGCAAATTCATGACCGGCGTGACCGTCGTTACCACGCGCAGCGCCTCTGGCATGGCCCTGGGCTTCACGGCAAACTCCTTCACTTCGGTTTCGCTCGACCCGCCGCTGTTGATCGTCTGCCCCGGCAAGAACTTGTCTTCATACGGCGAATTCTCGACCTGCACCCATTTCACGGTGAGTGTTCTGGCCGAGGGGCAAGAGGATGTGTCCAATACCTTCGCCGGCTTCAAAGGTGACCGGTTCGCCAAAACCGACCATGATCTCGACGCGCGAGAGATCCCTTTGATCAACGGCGCGGTCGCAACATTTTCCTGCCGGACCCACCAAGTGATCGAGGCAGGAGACCATTGCGTTCTGATCGGACAAGTCGAAGCCTATTCCCACAACGACCACCCGGCGCTGGGCTACGCGAACGGGCAGTACTTCAGCCTTGGCCTGGAACGCGGCGCACTTGAACCGACGGGGCGCAGGATCGTCTGTGGCGCAATCATCGAACACGAAGGCCGCGTGCTGCTTGAGAAAACGGATGCCGGTTTCAGGCCGCCGCAGGTCACATTGTCCGACCGGCGACAGTTGCGCGACAGCCTGTGGCAGGATCTGCATGATCGTGGCATCGACGCACGTCTTGGCGTCGTCTACTCGGTCTATGACGATGCCACAGCGCATCATGTCTACATATTGGGCAATGCGCCGGAACTTCCCAAACACGGCAAGCTTGAGGCCGTCGCGATTGAAGACCTGGCAACCCTTTCCTACACGACGACGCCAATCACCACCATGATTTCCCGTTTCGCGCTGGAAAGCCGGACCCGCGACTTCTCACTGTATCTGGGCAGTGCGCAGCTAGGCGACGTGCACAGCTTTTCTGAAAGGACCTGATGGATGGAGTTTTCCCTTTTTGCACACATGGAACGGCTGAGCCCCGATCAACCCCATGAGAAGCTGTATGAAGAGTTCATCGCGCTGTGTAAAATGGCCGATGAGGCGGGAATGCGTGCCGTCTGGACCGGCGAGCACCACGGGATGGACTTTACGATCGCGCCCAACCCTTTGATGTCTTTGGTGGATATCGCACATCACACCAAGAACGTACGGCTTGGCACGGGTACAGTTGTTGCACCGTTCTGGCATCCGATCAAACTGGCGGGCGAAACGGCTGCGGCAGACCTGATGACAGGCGGCCGTATCGAGCTGGGCATCGCCCGCGGCGCCTATTCGTATGAATATGAACGGATGATGCCGGGAATGGATGCATGGGATGCTGGCCAGCGCATGCGAGAAATCGCGCCACTTTTGCCCCGGCTGTGGGAGGGTGACTGTGCCCATGATGGAGAATATTTCAAATTCCCTGCCACCACCTCGGCCCCCAAACCCGTGCAACCCGGCGGGCCGCCCATCTGGATCGCGGCGCGGGATCCGAACAGTCATGAATTCGGTGTGCAAAACGGCTTTAACATTCAGGTCACACCGCTCTGGCAGGGCATGCATGAGATTGAAACGCTGATGGGCCGCTTTGAAGATGCATGCGCAAACCATGAGGGGCCGCGCCCCAAGATCATGCTGCTGCATCACACTTACGTTGGCAGCGACGATGATGATCTGGGTCAGGCCGCTCGGGAATTGTCGCGCTTCTACAACTACTTCGGGGCCTGGTTTCAAAACAAGCGGCCGGTCCGGCAGGGCTTGATCCAGACGTTGACGGACAAAGAGATGGCGGCCAACACGATGATGGCACCGGAAAACCTGGCGCGCGATCTGACTGTCGGAACCCCGGATAGGGTCACGGAACGTCTGAAACGTTATGAAGATCTGGGCTATGATGAGTATTCGTTCTGGATAGACAGCGGTATGAGTTTCGAACGCAAACGCGCATCGCTGGCCCGTTTCATCGACGACGTCATGCCAAAGTTTCAGTGAGGATCGATGATGCATCAGAAACCACATTTCCAGCTTTACATCGACGGCGCGTGGACCGAAGGGGCGCGCAGGCAAGTGATGCATTCGCAAAACCCGGCGACGGGCCAAGACTGGTCCAGTTTCGCCTGTGCCGCATCCGAAGACGTTGACCGCGCCGTGTCCGCCGCGCGACGGTCACTTGATGATCCCGCGTGGCGCGACATGACGCAAACCGCACGCGGCAAACTGTTGTTCAAACTTGCCCAGCTGATCGAGGAAAACGCCGGACACCTGGGCCAGCTTGAGACCACAGACAGCGGCAAGCTGCTTGCCGAAACCGCAAGCCAAACAGCTTATGTCGGTGACTATTATCGATATTATGCAGGGCTTGCGGACAAAATCGAAGGGGCGGTTCTTCCGATCGACAAACCGGACATGCACGTCTTTACCAAACGCGAACCGATTGGTGTGGTGGTCGCTATCGTCCCCTGGAACGCACAAATGTTCCTGACCGCGACCAAGCTTGGCCCCGCGATAGCAGCAGGCTGTTCGGTCGTGCTGAAGGCCTCTGAAATTGCACCCGCTCCGATGCTGGAGTTCGCACGGCTGATCGATGAAGCCGGCTTTCCGCCCGGTGTCGTCTCTGTCATTACGGGGGATGCCGAAAACTGCGCCATCCCACTTACGCGTCACCCGGACGTGGACCGGATCGCATTCACCGGCGGCCCGGAAACAGCGCGCCATGTCGTGCGCAATTCGGCTGAGAACTTTGCGGTGACTACTTTGGAACTGGGCGGGAAATCCCCGATCATCGTTTTTGATGATGCCAATCTGGATGGCGCGGCCAATGGTTTGATTGCGGGAAACTTCGGCGCCTCGGGTCAAAGCTGCGTGGCCGGCTCGCGCGGGTTGATACATCGCCCGATACTGGATGCGCTTGTTGACAAGATCGAACAGAAGATGAAGGGCGTCGCAATCGGCGACCCATTGGAAGCGGCCACCCATATTGGCCCGCTTTGCACCACAGCTCAGGTGGACAGAATTCAGGCGACTTTGGCGAAAGCCACAGAACAAGGCGCACGCATCCGCTTCGGGGGAAACCCTCTGGACCGGCCGGGCAACTTCATGGCCCCTACGCTGGTGGAATGTTCGAGTCCAGAGACCGAGACGCTGAAGGTCGAAATGTTCGGCCCCGTGATGTCTCTGCTGCCATTCGATACGGAAGAAGAAGCGATCGCATTGGCCAACGACTCGCATTTCGGGCTTGGATCCGGCGTTTTCACTGAAAATGTCGCCCGCGCCCATCGGGTTTCATCCCGCCTGAAATCGGGAATTTGTTGGATCAACACGTATCGCGCAGTGTCCCCGATCGCTCCGTTTGGAGGCTACAATCAATCCGGCTATGGCAGAGAAGCCGGGATCGAGGCCATTCACGATTACACAAGGACCAAAACCGTCTGGCTGAATACGTCGGAACAGCCAATGTCGAACCCGTTCGTCATGCGGTAGCCAGCACGGGGCGCTTTCGACACCCGAGGAACTGCCGGAGCATCGTTTCATCGCATGGCTGGCGCGGGCCCTGGCATCATCCCCAGTGCGCCAGATATATCGCTCGACGCCGAGGTCTTGCTGTCTGATCAGGCACTCTTCCGTGCTGGTCGGTATCCGGAGCAGGCGCTGCGGATAGGTGTGATACTGAGCGCAAACGGCAGCCGGACGCTCATCCCATTGGAGCAGCACTTCTTCCTTCGCGTCGGAAACATCGCGCAGGACCGTTTCCGCCATCCACGTCGCGGCGTGCGCCTGTAGGCCCGAGGGCCATTCTCTGAAAGTCGAGTGCCATCGTTAAACCCTTTTGAGACAGAAAGAAAAAGGCCCCGCTAGGGACCTGATATCGGGTTCGCGATTGGTAAGTGGCGGAGAGACAGGGATTCGAACCCTGGAGACGGTTTCCCGCCTACACACTTTCCAGGCGTGCGCCTTCGACCACTCGGCCACCTCTCCGTGCCGGCGATATTTGGACGAATGCTGTCGGATTTGCAAGGCCTCAATTCGACGAATTCAGGGGAATAGCGCAATTTAATCAATGCGCCCACCGAGGGGTGATCAACGGTCAACACGTGCCGCGTTTGGGCCACTCATGTCTCATCACTGGCACCCAGGTCCATATCCGCCTCGGTCAAATCCGCCGGAGTCTCTGCGACTTTGCGTGGCTCATCCTGCACAGAAACAGAAGGCTCCTGCTTGCTCGGGCCAGATGCCCGCAGGGTTTCGGGATTTCGCAACCAGACATCACGTTGTGCGAACGGGATCTCGATCCCTGCTTCCGAGAATCTGCGGTTGATTTCATGGTTCATGTCAGATTTTACCGACAGAGCCCAATTCACATCCCGCAGGATCGCCCGTATTTCGAAGTCCAAGGAATCTGCGCCGAACCCCTGGAACACAACGCTTGGCGCCGGGTTGGCCAAAACCATCGGATGGTTGTTGGCGATTTCGCCCAGAATGGTTTCGACCTGGCGCGTGTCAGTTCCGTATGCAACACCCACCGGAACGATCACCCGCCCGATCGTGTTGCCGCGGGTATAGTTTGTTACAACACCGCTGATCAGGTCAGAGTTCGGAACGATAACATCCGTCCTGTCGAACGTCTCGACCCGGGTCGAACGAACGGAAATGTCCTTAACATATCCCATCATGCCATTCACATCGATCCAATCCCCCTTGGAAATCGGACGCTCGACCAAAAGGATGATGCCAGAAACGAAGTTCGACACGATTGTCTGCAAACCAAAGCCGATGCCAACAGACAGCGCGCCAGCGACGATCGCCAGCGATGACAGATCAAATCCGGCCACCATGATTGCGACCAACGCGGCAAGAAATATGCCAACGTATCCTGAACCCGCGACAATCGCGTTTTGGCCACCCGGATCGATGTTGGTTTTCGGCAGAAGCGAATTGCGCAGCCCGCTTTGCAACAGACGCGTCAGCGTATAACCGATTGCAAACACGGCAACAAAGGTCAGAAAGTTGCTGGGCGAAATTGTGACGCCACCGATATCAAAACCAAGCAGCAGGCGCGACCATGCTTCCAGCAGATCGGTTTCCCGCGCCCCCCAATAGATCGCCAGAATGGGAAGCGCCAAGATGGCCAATGCAAACCCGACCAGTACGGAAAAAAGCGAATCCCCCGCGGCTTCGCCCTGCCCGGTGACCCAGCCGTAAATCTGACTGATGAACCGTTGCAGGATGACCAAGGCCCCGATCAGTACCAATGTCTTGACGGCAGGAAACACGATGGCTTCGGCCGCATTGGTGTATCCGAAAATCGCCAGCAAGGGAGACACGATGCCCAAAAGGAACAAAGCCCGGCGCAGGAATTCGACCAATTGGCTGAACCCTGCGGAACGGGTCGAGGCAACCTGATCCGGTGGCCCTTCCGTTGTTCGAATCTGGCGTATCCGCAACAACAACAAAGCCGTTGCGACAATGACCGGGAAACTGACCACGGCACGGGTCGCGTCGGAGATGTTTTCGACCCGTCCGAACAGCAACACCAATTCGTGCAGAACCAGCACCAGGGCGAGCAGATCGATATACACGCGCAGTTCGGTGATGCGCGCAGCGGACAGACGTTTGAACCCTTGCGACGCGCCGATCACGTAAACCTGGCGACCAATCCAGTCATAGAAAAACACGATCGCTGCCCAATACGGAACATTCTGAAGCAAAAGGCTGCCCCGCAGACCGGGAACGCCGGTGAGGCTGATTGCCGTGACCACGGCCACCACACCGATCCATGGCAACAGAATTCGCAGCAGTGAGATTACGAACGACCAGACCCCCGTCCCGGCCCCGCCGAGCAACCTCAGGTAGTCGCCTCCAAGTTCGGACCACCGTTTTCCAAAGATCAGCAGCACGGCTGAAATGATCAGAAGTATGAAGATTGCGAGACCACGAGCGCGAACTTGTTCGCGCACGACATCTGAACGCAAGTTCGTGATCGTTTCATTTGCCAGGCTTTGAACGGCCTCTTTGACATCCACCCATGCCGGTCCCCAATGCGCCGGGTTGATCGGTGACGGGCCCTGTTCGAAGAACTCTTTTTTCTGCCGCGCGCGAATGATCTGATCAATTTCGCTGATCAGCCCGTTCGCACGGCTATACGCCTCTTCGGATATGATGCGCGGCACACGCAGACTGTTGAGCTGATCCTCAAGATGCGTGCGAAGTTTGGCTATGTCTTCAGGCTCGGTCGTGTCCCCTTCGGGTTTGGGACCCAACGCTTTTAACTGGCTTTCCAGCGTCGTAATGCGGTCGGTATTTGCCCCACGAGCCCGATTGAAGTCTTCCCTGTAACCACTTATTTCCGAGCGCAAATTCTCTAACGCTGCGTCAGAGGCGCGGTTCGCCTCGATAACGGCTTCGGCCCGGTTAGCGGTTTTGACCCAACCTTGGTAATATTCACTTTGCCGATCCGTCAGCTGCGCGACAGCGCTATTCGAAAAGCCGACAAAGCACAGGAATAGCAGGGTCAGAAACAGGCGGACCCGTCCAAGCATCACACGTCCTCGAAAACGCCGGGAATGCTACGCGGTGCCTCGGTCATCCAATCCGGAACCGGAAGCTCTTTTTCACGCAGGAACTCGGGGTTGAACAGCTTGGATTGATACCGTGTGCCATAATCGCACAGGATGGTCACAATGGTATGACCCGGCCCCATTTCCTTGGCCAGGCGCACCGCCCCTGCCATGTTGATTGCGGTCGAGCCGCCCATGACCAGGCCTTCTTCACGCAGAAGATCAAAGATGTAGGGCAGCGCTTCGTTATCGGTGATCTGAAAAGAAAAATCCGGCGTGAACCCTTCCAGGTTTTTTGTGATACGCACCTGCCCGATACCTTCGGCGATCGACCCACCTTCCATCGCGATTTCGCCTGTCGTGTAATACGAATACAGGCCAGCCCCCATGGGATCGGCAAGACCGATCTTGACGCCCTTGGGCTGCAAAACTTCAGCAACGCCTGCCAATGTCCCACCCGACCCGACCGCGCTGACGAACCCGTCAACCTTGCCGTCTGTCTGCTCCCAGATCTCGGGCCCCGTGGTTTCCACATGTGCCTGACGATTCGCCACATTGTCGAACTGGTTGGCCCAGATTGCGCCATTGGGTTCAGTCTGCGCCAGTTCCTCGGCCAAACGGCGGGAATAGTGCACGAAATTGTTGGGGTTGCGATACGGGGCTGCGGGCACCTGAACCAGCTGTGCGCCCGCCAGACGCAGCATATCCTTCTTTTCTTCCGACTGGGTCTCGGGGATAACGATAACCGTTTTGAACCCCATCGACGCACCGACCAGAGCCAGACCAATACCGGTGTTGCCGGCGGTGCCTTCCACGATGGTTCCGCCCGGCTTCAGATCCCCGCGCGCGATGGCATCTTTGATGATAAAAAGAGCAGCACGATCCTTTACCGACTGCCCCGGGTTCATGAACTCGGCTTTGCCAAGAATCTCGCATCCGGTCTCTTCGCTGATGCGGCGCAGCCGGATCAACGGTGTTTTTCCTACTGCGTCAGCAAGATCTCGTGCAATGCGCATGGTCGCCTCTTGTCATTTGGTATCTTCGAAGATTTACAGGCGCACTGCCGGGACCACAAGCGCGATAGTCACGCGCGCAAACGATCCCGATGGCGGGCCAGCCAGTAAGCCAGAGACACCAGCTGCAAATCCTTGAAAAGATGGCGGTCCGTCATATCAATGAATTCGTCGAATGGCAGAATTCGACTGCGGATATCTTCACCTTCTAATTCCAGTCCACCGGTGATGGTTGTCTGGGTCAAGTTGCCAAGCCCGACATAGAGATACGTGAAACCCGTAGATGACCCGCTGGAGGAATACGCCCCGCCCGCATATTCCAGCCTGTCAAATTGAACTCCGGCTTCCTCCATGGCTTCGCGATGTGCCGTCTGTTCCGGCGTTTCGCCGGGGTCGATCATCCCGGCAACCGCTTCCCAAAGCCAGGGCTCTGGATCATCGATCAAAAACACCGGCGGTCTGAACTGCTCGACCAAAAGCACGGTGTCGCGGATCGGGTCATAGGGCAGAACGGACACGGCGCTGCCCTGCATCAAACCGCCCCGGTGCAGCACCGGACCCATGCTGCCGTCATGCTGCCGGTGCTGAAGGTCTATTTCCTCCATCCCGAAATAGTCGACGTAAACGCGTTCGTGCCGGTGCACGATTACGTCTTCGGCTATGTTCCGTGGATCGCCGGTTCGCCGTTGCCTGGCCATGATCTTTGCCCAGGCACGGGTTTGAATGGCACGGACGCTGCGCGCCATGGTTTTGGGATCGACTTTTCCGAAATAGGCCATTTCTTCTTCGGCGGCGAGCGCCGTAACCTCGCCCAATTTGTCCGCCCAGCCCTGCAACGACCACAACTCACCGGGTTGCCACGCGCCCGGGGTCGGGAAAAAGACCTGCGCCTGTGCTTCGCCCCCGTCCTCCAGAATGACCGTCAACGATTTCAGGTCATAGTCGAAGGATCCTTCGTAATAAGCCAGTCTGGCCAGATCATCGGAGGACAGGCCCTGCACCAGCAGACCTTCGACAGCGGCGCCCTTGGCGGACAGGATCATCGGGAAATCCTGCCCCTGAACCGCGTGAACCGCGTGATCGCACAGCTTGGCAGCGTGAAACGTTATTTCGCTCAGCGGACGACCCAGGACACGCTGCAACAGCGGCAGATACCGCAACGTTCCATAGAAAAACAAATCAGACAAATTCAATCTCTCTTGTGACGAAACGATTCAGCGCCATTTGCGACTGGCCTGTTCCGTGGCCAGACCGGCGACAACGGCGCCTATTGCAAGCGTAACCAGAATTTCGGGATAGATCAGCTGCTTGCCATAATCGATACCGATCGAAAAAATCGCCATCACAGCTTCGAACGGGCCGCCATATCGATTGCGCATCGCAAGGTCGAACATGCGGTAGCACCCCTGCACGAACAGTGCCCAGAAAATCAGCGAAGCAACGCCGGTCAGGCCGTTGTTTATGCCCGCGGTCCAACCACGCCCAGCGCGCTTGCCCATGATTTTCCAACCACAGATCGCACCAAGAGCCATGTTCACATAGGTGAAGTAGCCATAGTCCTTACCCTCTTCGCCGTTTTCGATAACCATGCCTGAAACAAGAAAGGCCAGCACGACGAGACAAACAGCGGCGACGAGACGCGAGGCAGTGGGCATGTGACGGTCCGTGAGTTAACTTGGTTTTGCTATTGTGATCTGTGTCACATCGCAATTGCCCGTGTCAAAGGCCGCGCCGCACGCAGTCAAATAATAATTCCACATGCGGCGGAAACGCTCATCAAACCCCATGTCCGAGATCTGATCCCATTTGTCGTTGAACGTTTCATACCAACGGCGCAGAGTCAGATCATAGCTTTTCCCGAATTCCTTCGAATGCACGACTTTCAACCCGGCCTGATCGATCTGCTGACGCAGGATGGTCGGCGACGGTAGCATCCCGCCGGGAAAGATATATTTCTGAATGAAATCAACGCCGTTCTTGTAAAAATCCCAGCGATGATCACCCACCGTGATGATTTGCAAGGTTGCCTGGGCACCGGGCTTCAACCTCTCACGAACGGTTTCGAAATAGACCGGCCAGTATTTCTGACCCACGGCCTCGAACATTTCGATCGAAGCGATGCCGTCATAGACCCCGCGTTCGTCCCGATAGTCTTGCAGCTTGAATTCAACCCGATCTGATAGACCAGCTTTTTCAATACGTTCCTTGGCGTACTTGAATTGCTCCTCACTTATGGTCAGGCCGGTGATACGCAAACCTCGTTCCTTTGCGGCATATTCCGCGAAGCCGCCCCAGCCACATCCGATCTCCAGCACATGATCACCCGGTTTGGCACCCATCTCATCCACAAGACTTGCGTATTTGGCGATCTGGGCCTTCTCGAGGCTTTCCTGCCCAGACTCAAAAATCGCGCTGGAATAGGTCATCGTGTCATCCAGCCAAGAACTGTAAAATTCGTTACCCAGATCGTAGTGATACGAGATATTCTTCTTGGCTTGGGCCCTGTTGTTTCTGTGCAGCCAGAACCGCAGCCGTTCATAGGCCTGAACAAGAAACTGGCCCGTAAACCCGTCATAAACGGTCTCGGTTCCAAGATGCACAAGATCCATGAAAGATCGCAGATCGGGTGTACTCCAATGTCCGTCCAGATACGCATCGGAGAAACCCAGTTCTCCTTCGCGGATCAGGCGCGCAAAGACATCGTCGTCGTGAATATCGACCTGTGCCACCGGCCCGGCCTTTACGCCTTCTGCGCGAAACGTGCGACCGTCGGGTAGTCTGATATCAAGACGCCCGGTTTCCATCCGGTTCAACATTTTAAAGACCTGGGTAAAATATCTGGGCAGGTCTTTTTGCCCTTCGGTCGTCGTCAGGATCATCCGCTCTCCCCTCTGCGGTACGCCCACAAAGCTAGGCGGCGAAATTGTTTCTGGCAAGTTTTCAGTTCCTTAGTGGGGTTTTCGGCTTTCATATGCGCGTAACGCGCGGGTCCGCCCTTCGGGCAATTCGACTATGGGTTTGGGGTAATCCGCATCCGGACGCAGCCCCCATGAACGCGGGACGGCATCAAAATACGACAAAGCGGATTGACTGGGTTCGGTGTAACCTTCAGCGATCCAGCGACGCGTATAATTCCCGTCAGGATCGAATTTTTCGGCTTGCGTCTGGGGATTGAAAATCCGAAAAAACGGGGATGCATCGGGCCCAGATCCAGCAACCCACTGCCAGCCCATGGCATTGCAGGCCGGATCCCAGTCGATCAGGCAATCCTCGAACCATGTCATCCCTATTTTCCAATGAGTCATCAGGTGCTTGGTCAGATAGCTTGCGACAATCATCCTCGCCCGGTTGTGCATTCGACCCGTCACATACATTTGCCGCAGCCCGGCATCGACAACAGGTATTCCAGTTCTGGCCTGCCGCCACGCAGTGACTTCGGGATGGTCCGGATCAGTATTCCAGGGAAAACTGTCCCATTCCGGCTTCCAGTTGGAAGCCACCAGTTGGGGCGTGTGATACATCAGGTGATAGGCAAACTCGCGCCAGACGAGTTGACGTAGATAGGCATCGGCACCGGGTGTACCGGTCAATGCGGCCCTTTGGACCATATGCCAGACTGTACGCGGCCCAATTTCACCCAAAGACAGGTATTCCGACAGATTGGACGTTCCGTCCTGATCCAACCTGTCCCGGTTGTTGGAATAGTGAGAAATTCGCTCAAGAAACGCCTCTAGATGATCCAGAGCGGACTGTTCGCCGGGTTTTACATGAGGGCGAACGACGGCCGCGCCCCTGTTCATGGCATTCCCCATCTGCCAATCGCTCAATTTGTCAGAAGCGGGCCACGACACCGGGGCCTGCAAATCGGCAACCCGCGCATTGGGAAATTGTACATCCCGCCCCTGAACCGCACGCCACATGGGTGTGTAGACCCTGAATGGATGCCCCGACTTGGTGGCGACGGTCCAGGGTTCGAAAAGAAGATGCCCGGCAAATGACTTTGCCGTCACTCCTTCTTTTGTAAGCACAGACTTGATCTTCCTGTCACGTTCGATTGAGGCCGGATCGTAAGCGCGGGACCAGAAGACGGAGGTTGCGCCGGTCTCGGCCACAACCTGCTGCACCTGTTCAAGCGCGTCGCCGCGTCGGAAAATAAGTCGGCTGCCCATATCGGCCAGTGACGCTTTGAAAGCCTCCAACCCCAAGCCCAACCGCCACTTCGGCGCGGCCCCCATCTGTTCGACCAGATGGTCATGAATAAACAAAGGTATGACCGGACGGCCACTTTCGGCCGCCGCAGTCAACGCGGGGTGGTCCGACAGACGCAAGTCCTGTCGAAACCACAAAATGATCGGAGCCTGCTGTTGCTTCACAATACGCCCTTGAGGTTTTTTGATTTCTACGCACCCTCAAGAGTAGTGGATCACAAAACGCGCTCAAGAGCCTCCAATAGCTGATCAACTTCCTGCTTCGTGGTGTAATGGGTGAAGCTGACCCTCAAAACACCCTGCGCCGGGTCGACGCCCATCGCCTGCAAGGGGCGCACCGCATAGAAGTCTCCGCCACCCGCCATGACACCGTATTGCGCCAGTTCCGCCGCAACCGGTTCAGCCGGACGGTTCAACGAAAGCGCAACGGTGGGTGCGCGCCGGCTGGCGTCGGAAGGACCGATCAGACGCACCGCGTTTCGATCCTTTACCGCATCCAGAACCGGTTGCAGCAACGACACTTCGTGCGAACGCATCAGATCGTGGGCAAATACGCCCTGTTCTGCCGCACCCGTGTCGGGCCCGCCGTGGTGGGCGCAAAGCATCTCAACATAGTCCGCCATACCTGCACTGGCCGCAATCTGCGCGTGATCGGGGCCAGCGGGGGTAAATCGTTTATACAGGACATCGCCGTTGAAATAATGCGCCTGGTTGGGCAACAGCTCTCCCAATGTGCGGCGGATGACCATGCACCCCTGATGCGGGCCATAGGTCTTGTACGCAGAAAACAAATAGATATCCGGCCCCAAATCGCCAACATTCGGAAATCCGTGCGGGGCGTAGGATACGCCATCAACGCAGACAAACGCACCCGCCGCATGCGCAATGGCAGTGATCTCGGTGACCGGATTGATCTCACCAACCACATTAGAGCAATGCGGGAAACAGACCAGACGCACTTTTTCGTCCAGCATGTTTTCAAGATCCTGAGGGTTCAGCGACCCGGTTTCCGGATCAATCTGCCATTCCCTCACCTCTATCCCGGCCTCAGCCAGACGACGCCACGGACCAGAGTTGGCTTCGTGATCCTGATTGGTCACGACGATCGCCTCGCCGGGCTTCATCCATTGCCGGAACGCCTGCGCCAGGACATAGGTTTTCTGGGTGGTTGAGGGGCCAAAACTCAGCTCATCCGTGTCTACGCCCAGAATGGCGGCCATGCGCGCACGCGCTTCGTCCATTTCGGCGCCCGCAAGGCGGCTGGCCTCATATGGGGCGTAAGGCTGCACCTTGCGCTGCGTGTAGAACCGCGTCAGCCGGTCGATCACCGGTTTGCAGGTGTAAGACCCACCCGCGTTCTCGAAAAACGCCTGGCCCTGAAGGCTGGGTTCGGAAAAGGCCGGGAATTGCGCCCGAACGAAATCGATATCCAGAGAGCTCATGCCTCATTGCTCCTTAGTTGTGCAGTCAGATCAATGAGATGCCCGCGCATGTTTCCGGACACCTCAGAAATCATGGCAGGTCTTCCAGCCCAGCCTGTGCTTGGGCCTTTGGCCGACGAAACACGGGGCAGCCCTTCGCCTTGGAAGGACACCGATACTTAGACAGGGCCGCCCACAACCGTCAAGCGAAAGCAAAACGCAAAAGCCCCGGCGCGATGCCGGGGCTTTGAAAGCTTGCAGAGCTGTCGGGCGCTTACGCAGACCTCACCCCTGAACCTTGGTATAGATCCCCTCGCCCGCGAGAATTCCGCGGAAGCCGCCGGGCTCATCAAGTCCGAAGACGATCAGGGGCAGATTGTTGTCGCGCGCCAGTGCGATGGCCGAAGCATCCATGACACGCAACCGTTTGGCCAACACGTCATCATAGGTCACGGTATCATACCGCACGGCGTCAGCATGTTCCGCAGGGTCTTTGTCATACACCCCATCCACTCCGTTCTTGCCCATGAAGATCGCCTCGCACGCCATTTCGTTGGCGCGCAGGGTGGCTGCGGTGTCTGTCGTGAAATACGGGTTGCCAGTACCGGCGGCGAAAATACAGACCCGCTTTTTTTCGAGGTGCCGAACAGCCCGGCGGCGGATATAGGGTTCGCACACCTCGTCCATGCGAATGGCCGATATCACGCGGGTGAACACTCCGATCTCTTCCAGTGCGGATTGCATCCCCAGCGCGTTCATCACCGTGGCCAACATGCCCATATAATCCGCCGTTGTCCGTTCCATGCCCTGGGCTGAACCGCTCAGGCCGCGAAAAATGTTTCCACCGCCGATGACCATGCAAATCTCAACGCCCAGATCGTGAACCGATTTCACTTCTTGCGCGATGCGTTGAACTGTTGGTGGGTGCAAGCCGAATCCCTGATCCCCCATCAATGCTTCGCCTGAGATTTTCAACATGACCCGATTGTACTTTGTTTTCGGGGTCTCGGCTGTTTCAGAAGAAGGGGAAAGGCTCATGTTGCGCTCCGGGCTGGCACGGGGTTAATTTCCGGCGCAAAATGAAGCAAAAGCTCCGCAGGTTCAATGCGGTTGGTGAGGATAGAGGCAACCGCGCATGACCCGGCGATCAACAGACCTGCTTTTTCGGCAACTGCCGCCTGTTCCGGACGACAAGCCGGTTCTGATCGCGGGGCCCACGGCGTCCGGGAAATCAGCACTGGCGCTGGAGATCGCCGAACGCCATGGCGGGGTTATCGTCAATGCGGATGCGAGTCAGGTTTATGACTGCTGGCGCGTCATCTCGGCCCGGCCGTCCGCCCAGGAAGAAGCCCGCGCGCCGCATCTGTTGTACGGGCACGTCGCCTATGATCAGGATTATTCTACCGGCCATTGGCTGCGAGAGGTTCTGCCTCTGTTAACGGGGCACCAGCGCCCGATCATTGTCGGTGGGACCGGATTGTATTTCTCGGCCCTGACCGAAGGCATGGCCCAAATTCCTGCGACGCCACCCGAAGTTCGGGCCGAGGCCGATCAGATGCCCATGGTAGACCTTCTGGAGGGGGTCGATGCAGACACGCTTGCAAAGCTGGACATACACAACCGTGCCCGCGTGCAACGCGCATGGGAGGTGCAGCGCGCCACAGGTCGCAGCCTGTTGTCGTGGCAAGCCGAAACGCCCCCACCGGCACTTCGGCTGAACGAGACCCTGCCGATCGTTTTTGACGTTGATAAAGCATGGCTGCTGAACAGGATAGAACGCCGCTTTGACCAGATGCTGGAACAGGGCGCGATCGAGGAAGTGCGTGCCATGCAGGACCGGTTCGATCCCACCCTTCCGTCCTGCAAGGCCATAGGCGTGCCGGAACTCAGGGCATATCTGGACGGCGCGATGACTTTGGATCAGGCGCGCGAGCGCGCAACCATTGCGACGCGTCAATTCGCAAAGCGTCAACGCACCTGGTTTCGCGCCCGAATGAAGGCCTGGAATCACATCGATCCCACTAGGTGATACCCGGCACGTCTGACATTGCACAAGCAAGATGCCCCGCCAGCTCTCGAAGCTTACGAGAACTTAATGATTTACTGCGGTTTCCCTTAACAAACCAAGAAAACAATGGGTAAGTCGGCATCGTTTTGGGCTGCTGGAAGAAATGCGTCTTCACGACTTCAACGGATCGCGAATGTCGTTTTTGTACTACTTATGACGATTTCGAACATTGACCTTATCAGAAATCTGGTGCCGAATAACGACATGGGGATGAACAGAGTCCAAGAAACAAAATCCTTCACTCTGGCGACCGTAAGAAACCGGGTCGCGTAGAGCCATAATCAATCAACAAAATCAGTGTCACAGGGAGACATCCATGACGAATACCGTATCCACCGAAGACAAGGTGCACTGGGCGGCAGCGATGCACGCTCAGGAATACCGCGACGGCAAGCTAAGCCGAAGGGAATTCATGACGCGCGCAACCAGTCTTGGGGTTACTGCCGCAGCTGCCTATGGCATGATCGGATTGCCGACACCTGCTTTGGCCGAAACAGCAAAGCAGGAAGGCGGCACGCTGCGTGTCCAGCAGGAAGTCCGCGCCCTCAAAGATCCCAGAACTTATGACTGGTCGCAGATCGCAAACGTGACGCGCGGCACGCTGGAATATCTGGTCGAGTACAACTCGGACGGATCGTTCCGTGGCATGCTGCTGGAAAGCTGGGAAGTCAACGATGACGCAACCGAATACACTCTGAATGTCCGTCCGGGCGTCAAGTGGAACAACGGCGACGATTTCACGGCTGACGACGTTGCCCGCAACATTGCGCGCTGGTGCGACAAGAGCTCGGAAACCAACTCGATGGCGGGCCGCTTTGCAACCCTGATCGACGCGGATACCGGTCAGGCCGGTGAGGGTGTCATCGAAGTCGTCGACGCAACCACGGTCAAACTGAACCTGCCAAAGCCGGATATCACCCTTATTCCGGGCATGGCCGACTATCCCGGCGCGATTGTTCATAGCTCGTTCAGCGAGACTGACCTGCTGAACAATGTTGGAACCGGCCCCTATCTGATGGACGAACTTGAGGTTGGCGTAAAAGCCGTTCTGGTTCGCAACCCGGATCACACCTGGTGGGGTGAAGAAGTGTACGGCCGCCCTGCTCTGGACCGTATCGAGTACATCGACTACGGAACCGACCCTTCTGCCTGGTTGGCGGCGCTGGAATCCGACGAAGTCGACATGCTGTATGAATCGGTGGGTGAATTCATCGACGTGATGGACGGGCTTGGCTATGTGAAGTCAGAAGTGGTAACCGCCGCGACCATCGTTATTCGTCCCAACCAGCTGGCCGAGATCGACGGGCAAAAGCCTTATGCGGACAAACGTGTCCGGCAGGCCCTTCAGATGGCCGTAGACAATTCCGTTTGTCTGGAACTGGGCTATGGCGGTCGCGGAGCGCCGGCGGAAAACCATCACGTAGCACCGTTGCATCCGGAATATGCCGAGCTTCCACCGCAAAAGGTTGATCCCGCGGCAGCCAAGGCGCTGATGGACGAAGCCGGTTTTGGAGATTTCGAGCACGAGATCATCTCGATCGACGATGACTGGCGCCGCAACACCACAGATGCCGTTGCCGCGCAGCTGCGCGATGCCGGAATCAAGGTCAAGCGGACCGTTCTGCCGGGCAATACCTTCTGGAACGACTGGGCCAAGTACCCGTTCAGCTCGACCAACTGGAACCCGCGTCCGTTGGGTGTTCAGATTTGGGCGCTTGCTTATCGTACGGGCGAAGCCTGGAACGAGTTCGGCTATGCGAGCCCCGAGTTTGACGCCATTCTGGAAGAGGCGCTGGCCATTGCCGACGCGGACAAGCGTCGCGAAGTCATGGCGCGTGGCGAAGCACTGCTTCAGGAAGATGGGGTTACTATTCAGCCCTATTGGCGCTCGCTCTATCGCCACATGAAAGAGGGTCTTGTTGGAACCGACATGCATGTGACCTTCGAACACCATCACTACAAGTGGGGCTGGGCTGCCTAAGCACTGCAATACACACACGAGGGGCGCCTGACACGGGCGCCCCTTTCCAGCCGCAGACTTGCCGACGCGGGGTCGGACGTCCGAGGCCAGAAAATGGTCCAATGATCTGCGGAATACCTGAACAACAGGGGCCACCATGGGACTATTCATCCTACGACGGTTCGGAGTGATGCTGCTTACGGCATTATGTCTGACATTCGTCGTCTTTTTCCTGACCAACCTATACCCGAACCTTGAAAAGCTGGCGAAAACGCAGGGCAACCAGCGTATGTCGGATGAGCAGGTCGAAGCCTGGTTGGAAAACCGCGGCTACTTGCAGCCGACACTCGTTAAATACGGCCAATGGTTGGGCGTGATGCCCGGGTTCCAGAATACACTGGAAGATGGCCAGTTCGTGGGAACCTGCACAAGACCCGGTTCGACTGCAGAGGACACGGCAAGATATTGTGGTGTTCTTCAGGGCGATTGGGGATACTCAACCGTTTTCAAGGAAGAAGTCGGAACCATCGTTGGCAAGCGCTTGGGCAACACAGGTTACCTGATGTTCTGGGTTTTGGTCCTGATGGTGCCTTCCGCCCTGATCGTTGGTGTACTGGCCGGGATGCGAGAGGGATCAGCCCTGGATCGATCATTGTCGACCTTCTCAATCATCACGACAGCGACACCGGAATACGTATCGGGCGTTATCTTCATCGCGATCTTCACCTCGTCCACCGTGGGGCTGAAATGGTTCAAGGGAACCGCGACGCAAGCGATGGAGAACCCGACATTCGAAAACTTCTTCCTGCCGGTTCTTACCATTGCGCTGTACGGTATGGGCTATATCGCCCGGATGACCCGCGCTTCGATGACCGAAGTGATGACGGCGCAATACATCCGGACCGCACGGCTGAAGGGTGTCTCGTTCCCGAACATCGTCATGAAACACGCCTTGCGCAACGCGTTGATCGCGCCGTTCACGGTTATCATGCTGCAGTTCCCATGGCTGCTGAACGGCGTGGTGATTGTTGAAACCCTGTTCAACTACAAGGGTTTCGGCTGGGCGCTGGTTCAGGCCGCTGGCAACAACGACATTCAGCTTCTGCTGGCGATCTCGGTCGTGTCGGTCTTCGTGGTTCTGATAACGCAGCTGATTTCGGATATCGGCTACGTTTACCTCAACCCGCGCATTCGCATTTCATAAGGAGGGTGAGATTATGGAACCACTAACCTGGACCGGCTCTATCGCCTTCCTGAACCCACTGCTGATGATCGCACTGGCAGCACTTTTCCTGTCGATCCTGGTCTGGATCATCGCCAGTATCTTTTTGCCTGAACAGCAGATTGTCGTGAACCCGGATGGATCCGTCAGTTCTGGCGGCGGTGTCCGTGGATTGATCCAGCTTGCGCTGCACTACAGTTTCCTTGCCAGCGTGGGATTGGCCGTGGCTTATCTGGTGCTGGGCATCCTGATGGGCACTGGCGCAGGGATCATCGGCGCAATTTCCCAGCAATTCCTGCCAGTATGGGTCGCGCTGATCATCATGTTCGCCATGTCCATCGCCTTCAAACGACGGTTGGGGTTGTACGGCAAACTGTATGACAGTCCCATCGGAATGATCGGCTTTGGCCTTGTGATGTTTTGGGTCTTTACTGGCATCTTCGGCGCTCTTGATCTGATCGTGACCCATGACCCGCTGACACAGATCTCTGGCATGAAGAACAAAGTGCCGGGAACGCCTCTGCCAAATCTGGAGGACGGCGAGTATGCCTGGTATCTTCTGGGCGGTGACAATCTGGCGCGTGACGTATTCAGCCGGATGGTCAAGGGGGCCTGGGTTGTGGTGCAAATTGCACCGCTGGCAACGATGTTCGCCTTCATGGTCGGCATTACGCTGGGGCTTCCCGCCGGTTACTATGGGGGCCGTTTTGATACATTCCTGTCCTTCCTCGCCAACCTGATCCTCGCCTTCCCGGTGATCCTGCTGTTCTACCTGCTGGTGACACCGGAGATCGTGGCGACCGGGGTGCCGAACTACATGGCGGCCGTACTGTTCGTGTTCCCGATCCTGTTCATCGGCGTATTGCTGAATTCACGCTATTACACGCGCCCGAATTTCCGTACGCCGTTGCTGATCGGTGTTCTGGGTGTTGCGATCTGGCTGTATCTGTCGCTGATTTCGACCGGTGGCTACATCATCAACACCGACGCCTACCGGATCTGGGGCCTGCCGACCTATCTGGACCTGTTCGATATCCCCGGCGGTATTCTGGTGGTGTTCGTCTCGGTGGTCTTCGTCAACTCGCCCACGGTCTTCCGTATCGTGCGCGGCCTGGCGCTGGATATCAAAACCCGAGATTACGTGGCTGCAGCCCAGACACGCGGCGAGGGGCCGTGGTACATCATGCTTTGGGAAATCCTGCCCAACGCACGCGGCCCCCTGATCGTCGATTTCTGTCTGCGCATCGGTTACACCACCATTCTTCTGGGGACTTTGGGCTTCTTCGGACTGGGCCTTCCGCCGGAAAGCCCGGACTGGGGATCCACGATCAACGAGGGGCGCAAGCTGCTGTCGATCTACCTGCACCCTGCCCTTCCTCCTGCCTTTGCACTGCTGTCGCTGGTTCTTGGTCTGAACCTGCTGGCTGACGGTCTTCGCGAGGAAAGCCTGAAGGACTGATGTGATCGAGGCCGGGGGGCCAGCCCCCCGGACCCCCCGGGATATTTTTGGCCAGATGAAGGGGATCCCCGCATTTGGTGAGGAGTAAGCAAAATGAGCAAAATGGCGGATTATGACGGCCCGATCCTGGAGATCGACAAGCTGTCCATCTCATTCTTTACCCGCCTGCGGGAAATCCCCGCCGTTATGGATTTCTCGGTCAGCGTAGAGCCCGGTGAAGCCGTGGGGCTGGTTGGTGAATCCGGTTGTGGCAAATCAACCGTGGCACTGGGCGTTATGCAGGATCTTGGCAAGAACGGTCGCATCGTCGGAGGCACGATAAAGTTCAAGGGCCGCGATCTGGCAGAGATGTCGGCCGAAGAACTGCGCGACATTCGCGGCAATGAAATCGCGATGATCTATCAGGAGCCGATGGCATCGCTGAATCCGGCGATGAAGATCGGCAAACAATTGATGGAAGTGCCGATGATCCACGAGGGGGTAAGTCAGGAAGAGGCTTATTCCCGTGCGCTGGAAGTGGTGACGGACGTTCGCCTGCCAGACCCCGAACGGATGTTGAATTCGTTTCCGCACCAACTGTCGGGTGGTCAGCAGCAGCGGATCGTGATTGCGATGGCGCTGATGTCGAAACCGGCGCTGTTGATCCTGGACGAGCCGACAACGGCTTTGGACGTGACCGTCGAGGCCGCCGTGGTTGAACTGGTCAAGGATCTGGGCAAGAAATACGGCACCTCGATGTTGTTCATCTCGCACAATCTCGGGCTGGTTCTGGAAACCTGCGACCGTCTGTGCGTGATGTATTCGGGTGAAGCGGTCGAGCGCGGCTCGATCAAGGATGTGTTCGACGAGATGCAGCACCCTTATACACAGGCGCTGTTCCGTTCGATCCCGCTGCCGGGGGCTGACAAGAACACGCGTCCGCTGGTGGCTATTCCGGGGAACTTCCCATTGCCCCACGAGCGGCCTCCGGGTTGCAACTTCGGACCGCGCTGCGACTATTTCGAAGAGGGGCGCTGTGACGCGAAGGAAATCCTGATGGAGGCCGTTCCTGGAAATGACCGGCACCACACCCGCTGCCTTAAATTCCAGGAAATCGACTGGAACGCCCCACTTGCGCTGGCCGATCAGAAAGAAAAGGGTGAGATTGGCCGAACGGTTCTGAAAATGGACAACCTCAAGAAATATTACGAGGTTGCGGCAAATGCCTTGTTTGGCGGCGGTGAGAAGAAGGTTGTGAAGGCCAACGAAACGCTCAGCTTCGAGGCGCACGAATCCGAGACACTGGCCATCGTGGGGGAATCCGGCTGCGGCAAGTCCACCTTCGCCAAGGTGCTTATGGGATTGGAGACGGCCACAGACGGGCAGATCCTGCTGGACAACCGCAACATCGAACAGGTGCCCATCGAAGAACGCGATGCCAAGACGATCGGCGAAGTTCAGATGGTTTTCCAGAACCCGTTCGACACGCTGAATCCGTCGATGACCGTTGGCCGTCAGATCATCCGGGCGCTTGAAATCTTTGGTGTCGGAAACTCTGAGGCCGAGCGCAAGAAGCGGATGCTGGAACTGCTTGATCTGGTGAAGCTGCCGCGCGCCTTCGCGGACAGAATGCCGCGACAGCTGTCGGGTGGTCAGAAACAGCGCGTGGGTATCGCACGCGCCTTTGCCGGCGATGCACGTATCGTTGTGGCGGACGAACCCGTCTCGGCGCTGGATGTGTCGGTTCAGGCCGCCGTGACGGATCTTTTAATGGAGATTCAGCGAGAGCACAAAACCACGCTGCTGTTCATCAGCCACGACCTGTCTATCGTGCGTTACCTGAGCGACCGGGTCATGGTGATGTATCTGGGCCATGTTGTGGAATTGGGCACCACGGATCAGGTCTTTGCCCCGCCCTATCACCCCTATACCGAGGCGCTGCTGAGCGCGGTTCCGATTGCGGATACCTCGATCGAAAAGCAGCATATCGTTCTGGAAGGCGATATTCCCTCGGCCATGAACCCGCCACCAGGCTGTCCGTTCCAGACGCGTTGCCGATGGAAATCCGAGGTGCCTGACGGTCGGTGCGAATCCCACGTGCCGCCGGTGCAGACGCTGGCGGATGGCCACCAGATCAAATGCCACCTGGCCGAAGATATTCTGGCCCGGATGGAGCCGGTGATCAAAGTCGCGGCGGAGTAAACCCGTTTCTGAACCTTGAGAAAGGGCCGGTCAGGAACCGGCCCTTTCTATTGGCGCCGCGGTTCGTGGGGAGACAGGCGGCGCTTGGGAGTGGCGTGAGTGGCGACCCCGGTAATTCGTCAGCCGGTCATGACGTTGTTGCCGAAATGCATGAATTCCTGGTTCATTCCTGCAATGCCACCGGCTTCAAGCAGAAGGCTGGCACTGTCGAGCATCTTGTAGCTCTGCTGAGCTTTCACCCAGTCGTCGGCAGATTGCAGAGTGGTCAGCGTGTAGGATGTGACCTCATTCAGGTAATGTGTGGGGATGATCACCTTGGGCTGGAGCTTGGATACGATGTCGTTGCCCTGATCGAAGCTGAGGATATGTTCCGAGCCATCAACCGGCAGCGTCAGAACATCCACCCGACCGATCGCGTCCCAGAACTCCTGTGGCGGGTTGTGGCGGTTGTCGCCCCAGATCAGCGTTCGAATGCCGCCGGTCTCGACCAGATAGACGACCATATCCATGTGGCCCACGTTGTTCGGCGGGCAGGCTTCCACACCGAACTCGGCCAGCGCATTGGTCCAGTCATACCATCCGGGCGCGACACAGGCGTGCTTGTCGGCAAAACCGGTGATCATGATGTCTGCAAACTCGAAATTGCCCACCATGCGATCCAGCACCATGGTCGAACTTGGGCGTTCAATCGCATCGTGATCAAAATGGGCATGGGTCGACAGGGTGATATCCACCGGGATTTGCGGGAATTCGTTGCGGAACCAAAGCCCCCAAGCGCCCGACGGATCATCGCGCCAGGGATCAAACAGCACTGTTGCGCCATTGGGCGAGGTGATCTTGATCGCACAATGACCATAATAGTCGATGCCAACCGTCCCGGTGCTGGCCTGACCCGTTGCGCCTTGCAGATCTATCACGTGATTGTTGTTGCCCGGCTGTAGCCACGCCTGAGACTGCGCCTGAGCCGGTCTTGCGCCCAGTACGGAAGCAGTCGCACCGACACCGGCAGCCCCCGCCGCCATAAAGAACGACCGGCGAGACAGCCCCGGCGCCAAATGATCCTTGTCCCCGTTCAGGATGGTTGGTTTCAGATCTTTGCGATCCATTTTTGTGTACCTCTCTGTTGGACATATGCAGGTTTTCCACACGTCCCAATCAAAGGTAACAAGCCAAGGCATCTTGGCTCAGACCGAAAAAATGTGGGCGGAATATGGGGGAAAACCCCATATTCCGTGTTCACGAAATCGAGAGCAAATGACTGCGCAGGTTCTTGCTGCGCCCTTCAAGGCCCAGCTTGCGGCGGATGTTGTTGCGGTGAAAATCGATTGTCGATGTTTCTCGGGACAGGGCCTTGGCGATGTCCTTGGTTGTTTTTCCAAACATGACCATCTGCGCAATCTCGATCTCCGTCGGGGTCATTGCTGCAAACGCATCCGTCAGTTTGTCCGACAATGAAGACGTGATCTCGTTCAGGTTCTTCTCGGCCAACTCAAGATAGACATACTGCGCTTCGTCCCCGGAAAGCTGCGTTCGAACCTTTTCCAGATAGGGCAGAACTCGGCCGCGCACCTGTTCGACAATTTCGTGATCGCGGTTTTTGCGTTCGTCATCCAGACTGGACAGCAGAACGCGAAGCGCCGTGTTGGTTTCCTGCAATTCACGGGTACGATCTGCGACACGGGTTTCAAGCTGCGCCAATGTTTCGTTGAGTTTCTCTTCCAGCGCGCGGCGCAGGTAAACCTCTTGCAACAAAGCCAAATCCGACTCGACCATGCGTGCGAACTGCGCCAACCCTTCGCGGAACAACAAGGCACGCCGGTTCTGCTTTCGATCCAGAACACAAATCGTTCCGAACACCGATCCATCGGGCCATTTCAGCGGCAGGCCGATGTAAAATGTCATCCCATGTTCCAGATCGTCATTGTCGGCCCAATCCGGATCGCAGGCTGCATCCTCAACCACCAGTTCTCCGTCCCGTTGCAATACGCCCTGACAATAAAGTTTGGGATTCAACTGGAAACTCAAACCAACCGGATACGGGTTTTCGGGATGATCCGAGGTGATCAGCACCGCGTGATCCGGTGCGTCGGTTTTCATGATCAGGCTTGCGGGCACATCCGCCAATTCCGCGACCAGATCAACCAGTTGCTGCCAGTTAACCAGCGTTTCTTGCGGGATCTCAGGGTGGTCAACAGGCATCAGGCGGCCTCACCAGTTGCTGGACGATACCCTTTCAGGTTAGTTGGACTGGTTGCGTCGGATCAAGAACCGGACGTTCTGCGTCGCGGCATAGGGTTTAACCGCCCCAGATAACCTTCACGTAGTTCTGGGTTTCCTTGTATGGCGGTATGCCGCCATGCTTTTCCACCGCTTTTGGGCCAGCATTGTAGGCGGCCAAAGCCAGTGGCCAGGATTTGAACTTGCGATACTGCCAGGACAGGTATCTGGCCCCACCTTCGAGATTCTGCTTGGGGTCATGCGGGTTGACCCCCAAAAGCTCGGCGGTCTGAGGCATCAATTGCGCCAATCCCAGAGCACCCTTGTGAGACTTCGCGTGCGGGTTCCATCCGCTTTCCTGCTGAACAAGGCGCAGGAACAAGTCTTCGGGAATGTTGTGAAGGCGGGCAGCCTGTTTCGCCAGATCCAGATACTGGCCGCGATACTTGCCAGTATATCGCTTGCCGGTATGCGTACGGGATGTCTTGGGTTTCAACCGCGCGGAGTCGCGATACTGCGTCGCCGCACGGGAATCCAGAATCTTCGACTGCTTGAGGAAGATATCCTTGCGGCTTTTGGTAGACAGAGTTTGCGCCTGCACAGGCAAAACGGCCAGCACAAGGCAGACAACAGAAAACCCAGCAACCCAAGAACGCATCAATGCCTATCCTGCTCGATAAGAAACCAGTCGGATTATAGGTATTCCCACAAAAAATGAAAGCTTGGTAAAGACCAAAGTAAGACTCTTGCCCAACACTGTTGTATCTACTGTTTTCATCCATGATGCAGGCCGTATAGGGTCTCACGAAACAAGTCGCGCCAGATTCGGCGCACATACGCGAAAACAGAACGAGGAATTACATGGCGGGTTCAGTCAACAAGGTCATTCTGGTCGGAAATCTTGGCCGCGACCCCGAGGTCCGGTCGTTCCAGAACGGCGGAAAGGTTTGCAATCTGCGCATTGCCACGTCAGAGAACTGGAAAGACCGCAACACGGGCGAACGCCGCGAACGCACGGAATGGCACTCGGTCGCAATCTTCTCGGAACCGCTGGCCCGTATTGCAGAGCAATACCTGCGCAAAGGCAGCAAGGTTTATATCGAAGGCCAGCTGGAAACCCGAAAATGGCAGGATCAGTCCGGGCAAGACCGTTATACAACCGAGGTTGTTCTGCGCCCCTACCGCGGTGAATTGACCTTGCTCGACAGCCGCGGCGAAGGCGGCGGCAGCGGCGGTGGTTACGGCGGCGGCCAAGCCGGTGGCAGCGGGTACGGAGATCCTTACGGCGGTCCGTCCAGTTCCCCGGCACCGGCATCGGGTGGAATCGACGACGACGAGATTCCGTTCTAGAAAATTCGGAGACACGACATGACATGGTCCTTTTCTCTCGGCCGGTTGCTCGGGTCCGAACTGAGGGTCCATGTCACGTTTTTCCTGCTTCTGGCCTGGGTGGGCTTTGCGGCCTATTCCGCCGGTGGCCTGCCGGCCGCCATAGACAACCTGTTGTTTGTTCTGGCCTTGTTTGCCTGTGTGGTCGCGCATGAATTCGGTCATGCCCTCATGGCGCGGCGCTTTGGAATCAAGACCCCAGACATAACATTGTTGCCGATCGGCGGGTTGGCCCGGCTTGAAAGGATGCCGGAAAAACCGATGCAAGAAGTGCTTGTGGCACTTGCAGGTCCGGCGGTGAACATCGTGATCTGGGTCATACTGGTCGCCTTCGGAGCAGGAGTGCCGATCGAGACGCTTTCCCAGATCGATTCACCGGGTATCGGGTTTCTGAACAGGCTGGCCTACATCAACCTGCTGCTGGCCGTATTCAACATGATCCCGGCCTTCCCCATGGACGGAGGGCGCGTATTCCGCGCCCTTCTGTGCCTGCGCATGGACCGCGTCAAAGCAACACGGGTGGCTGCGGTCGGAGGTCAGATCGTTGCGGTGGGTCTGGGGTTTTTGGGGCTGAGTTCAGGCAACCCGTTTCTCGTGCTCATCGCCGTGTTCGTGTTCATCGCCGCCAACGCCGAAAGCCAGGACGTCGCCCTGCGCTCCGCAGCGCGCCGGGTACTGGCCCGGGACGCGATGATCACCGAGTTTCACGCGCTTTCCCCCGACGATACGCTGAGTACCGCGGCGCAAGCCGTGATTCACACCACTCAGCACGAATTCCCTGTATTGGACTCAAGCCAGGCCCTGTTGGGATTCGTCACGCGTGAACGGCTGTTTGCTGCGCTGGCAAGTGACCAACCCAGATCAGCGCCCGCCACGTCGATCATGGACGCGGCGGTCCCCGCAGTTTCGCTTACCACCGGGCTCGAGACCGTTCTGGAGCACTTGCACAACGGCGCTCCGGCCATTGCTGTGGTCACTCGGGGTGGTCGCATGATGGGTTACATCACGCGCGAGAACATCGGTGAACTGATGGTCATTCAGGGGCGCTAGGCCTTCAGGTCAAGCCGTGGCAAGCGCATCCGACAGGACCGAAAGAACCGCATCTTTCGGCACATCTGAGGTCACGAACGCTTCTCCGATCCCACGCGCCAGAATAAACCGAAGCTGGCCATCCACGACTTTCTTGTCCTGTCCCATAAGATCCACCAGCGCCTCGGCGCTTGGCAATTCGCTCGGAATATCGGCCAGATCCGTCTTCATCCCCATGGCACGCAAATGCGCGCGCACCCGGCTTGGATCCTCTTGCGAGCACAAACCCAGGCGCGATGACAACTCAAACGCCAGCGCGCAGCCAATTGCCACACCTTCGCCATGCAGAAGGCGGTCGGAATATCCCGTCGCGGCCTCCAGGGCGTGGCAGAACGTGTGCCCCAGATTGAGAAGAGCCCTGTCACCTTGTTCGGTTTCATCCCGCGCGACGATGTCGGCCTTCATTTGCACCGAGCGCGTCACCGCGTGTACCCGGGCCGCCATGTCACCCGAGGAAACGCTTGGCCCGTGCGCCTCAAGCCAATCAAAGAATTTCGCATCGCCAAGCAATCCGTATTTCACGACCTCGCCATAGCCCGACAAGAAGTCTCTTTGGGTCATGGTCCCCAGAACAGAGGTATCCGCCAGAACCAGAGACGGTTGATGAAACGCGCCGATCAGGTTTTTGCCCTGTGGTGCGTTGATCCCGGTCTTTCCACCGACCGAACTGTCCACTTGCGCCAGCAAGGACGTTGGAATCTGCACAAAGCGAACACCGCGCCGCAGAACCGCCGCTGCAAAGCCTGCCAGATCTCCGATGACGCCGCCCCCCAAGGCCACGACGACATCCCGGCGTTCGACTTTTTCTGCGAGCAGCCACTCTACAGCGCGCTCGAAATGCGGCCAGCTTTTGGTTGCCTCTCCGGCGGGCAGCGCCAGCGCGGTCATCTCGATCCCCGCGGCATTCAGCCCGGCGCGCAGCGCCTCAAGATGCAGACCGGCCACGTTTTCATCCGTCAAAACCGCGACTTTTGGCCGGGCCAGAAGTGGTGATATCCAGCCCCCTGCCCGCGTCAGAAGATCCGGACCGATTTCAACATCATAGGATCGGTCACCCAGGTCCACATGTACTGTTTGGTGCATTTATTTGAGTTCCAAAACATCAGGGCGCGCCAACAGAGCGTCGACAACGCGGCCTACCATATTTTCGATCGAGGTCTCGCCATCCGAATCCACTGTCAGATCGGCCTCAGCATAAACCGGCACGCGGGCCTCGTAGAGGGATTTCAGCGTCGCATAGGGATCGTCGGTGCGCAGCAGAGGACGGGTGTCTTTGTGGCGCACACGGTTCCACAGAACATTCAGATCCGCGCGCAGCCAGACGGCAGCGCCCTTTTCGGCGATGATGCGACGGTTTTCCGGCTGGAGAAACGCCCCCCCACCCGTTGAAAGAATGCCTTTTTGTTCATCCAGCAAGCGCCCGATGACCTGCGATTCCTTGGTGCGAAAGAAAGGTTCGCCGTCACGCTCAAAGATTTCAGGAATGGTCATGTTGGCGGCTGATTCGATCTCGGCATCGCTGTCCAGAAACGGAACACCCAGACGTGCGGCCAACGCGCGACCCACCGCAGTCTTGCCAGCCCCCATCATCCCCACCAGAACCACGGTTTTGTGCAGATCAAAACCACCCTGTGTGTCTGTGGAATGTGTGTTATGCTTAATTTCGCTCATTTAAACGTGAATGACGTGATCTTGGGAAAAATGCCAGTTATAACTTGGCCAAAATCAAAAATTGAGGCAGCGTGGGGCCATGGGCCGACTGATCAAATTCCTGATATATGTTCTTTGCCTGGTATTCATTGGGCTGGTCGCCTACGCCTATGTTGGCCCATTCTTTGGCGCGGATTTTTCTGCGCCTCAAAGTGAAATCCGCGAACCGGTCGTATTGGATGTCAACTAAACAGGCGCTGTTGGCGGTCTTTCTGGCGGGATCGGCACATGCGCAGACCCCGTTATCCGCGATCGAGTGGCTTGCGGATCCGCCGGAAAACCTGCCCGGAACCGTATTGCTGGAACCGCCGGTGGCACAGAACGGCGGATTGCCCGAAATTGAGGTCACGCCGCTTGAAGCGTTGTCGCAACCTTTGGGCCTGGTCGCATCATCCGTCACCGGGTTGCCCGTGGATTTGTGGCAAGGCAGCGATGCGAACCGGCTGGCGGAGCTGATCGCGAAGACGCCCGTTCGCGACAACCCGGCCATGCAACGCCTGTTGTTTACATTGCTTCTGTCGGAAACCCGGGCACCGGCGGGCCCTGATGCGCAAGAGATTATGCTGCTGGCGCGGCTGGACCGTCTGATGCAACTGGGCGCGGCTGATCCCGTGCAATCTCTGGTTCAACTGGCCGGGCCGACCGATACACAGGATCGATTTCAGCGCTGGTTTGACGCAACGCTGCTGACCGGTGATGAGGATCGCAGCTGCACCGCCCTTATCGCCGAACCGCATCTGTCAAAGGACTACGCCGCGCAAGTGTTCTGCAAAGCCCGACGCGGAGATTGGGCATCGGCCGCGTTGACGCTTGAGGCAGCGCATGCCCTGGACATCCTGCCACCGGAAGAGCTGGCGGTTCTGGATCGTTTTCTAAGCCCTGAACTCTATGAAGGCGCGGCTTATCTGCCCCAACCTAAAAACCCGGATCCATTGAGTTTCCGACTGTTCGAAGCGATCGGAGAGCGGCTTCCTTCCGCCTCGTTGCCACGCGCTTTCGCCAACGCGGATCTTCGGGATGTGGCCGGATGGAAAGCGCAGATCGAAGCCGCCGAACGGCTTACACGCATTGGCGCTTTGACGCCCAATCAATTGCTTGGACTTTATACCGAAAGGTCCCCGGCAGCGTCCGGCGCAGTTTGGGACAGGGTCGCAGCCATCCAACGATTTGAAAGCGCATTGGATACGCGAAGCGCTGAAGCCATCGGAAAAACGCTGCCGACGGTCTGGCAGCAGATGCGCAGCGTCGGGCTTGAAGTGCCCTTCGCCGAATTGTTCGCCGAGCGTCTGTCAAAGGTTTCGCTGTCGGTGCCGGCGACTGAAAACCTGCGCTGGCGCATTCTGATGCTGTCTGGCCTGTACGAACAGGCTGCACAATCAGCGCCGGACAACTCGATCGATACCCTGTTTCTTGCGGCGCTGGCGCAGGGTGATCCGGGGCGGGCGGTTTCTCCTTCTCCGTTGGCCGACGCGGTTTCTCAGGGGTTTGCATGGGCAGCACCCGTACCCAACGACATCGACGCCTTGCTGGACAATGGTCAACTTGGTGAAGCCATACTGGAAGCCATGCAGTTGTTTGCGCATGGTGCACGGGGCAATCTGGTGGATCTGACCGCAGCAATCGCAACCTTCCGACGCGTGGGCCTGGAAGACACCGCGCGGCGTGCCGCGCTGAGCCTGTTGATCCTTCAAGAGCGCTGAAGATGGCTATTCCGGCGACAAATGAGCTATGGATTTCGACCTTTCTACAGGCCCAGGCAGCGGAACTTGGCGCGGCGACAAATACCTTGCTGGCCTATGGCCGCGATCTGAAAGACTTTGCATCCTGGTTGCAGCACAGGGGATCCGGATTCGATCAGGCAGATCGTGATCAGATCGAGGCCTATCTGATCGACTGCCAGGCACAGGGCTTGTCACGTTCCACCCGCGCGCGGCGATTGTCGGCGATAAAACAGCTGTACCGCTTTGCATTCGAGGAAGGCTGGAGCGAGACGAACCCCGCCATCCAGATCAAAGGTCCGGGGCGGCAGAAGCGACTGCCCAAAACGCTGGACGTGCCCGAAGTCGACCGTCTTCTGGCAGCCGCCCGACAAACCGGGCGCAGCAAGGGCGATCGCATACGCAATACCTGTTTGATGGAAGTTCTGTACGCCACCGGGATGCGTGTGACCGAACTTGTGTCCTTGCCCGTTTCCTCGGCCCGTGGCGATCCCCGTATGTTGCTGGTGATGGGCAAAGGCGGCAAGGAACGCATGGTACCCCTGTCCCCACCGGCGCGGGATGCTTTGGCTGCCTGGTTGATCGCGCGGGACCAAGCCGAAGACCAGACCGTCGAGAAAGGCGGTCAAATATCCCGTTTTCTGTTTCCGTCGCGCGGCAAATCCGGCCACCTGACGCGGCACAGGTTCTTTCTGCTGGTCAAGGAACTGGCCGTTCAGGGTGGCGTTTCACCCGAGAAAGTCACCCCGCATACCCTGCGCCACGCCTTTGCCACGCATCTGCTGGCCAACGGCGCTGATCTGCGTTCGATCCAGACCTTGTTGGGTCATGCCGACGTTGCAACGACCGAGATTTATACTCATGTTCTGGATGAACGGCTGTCGGAACTGGTGTTGCAACACCACCCGCTGAGCAAAGACCCTGACGAAGACCGGGGCTAAGCCCTTGATCCAGCAGCGCGGCATCCCCATAACGGATGCGTCACCCTAACCCACCAAGGACCAATGGAACCCTCATCTTCTCTGATCGACAGCACATTCTGGATTACGTCAGGCGCGATCCTCTTGTTGCTCGTTTTGTCCGGCTTTTTCTCGGGTTCGGAAACGGCGCTTACAGCTTCGTCTCGCGGAAAACTGCGGGCGCAGGCCGACAAGGGATCACGGGGCGCAAAAAAGGCGCTGGAAATCACCGATGACAATGAACGCCTGATCGGCTCGGTTCTTCTGGGCAACAACCTTGTCAACATCCTGGCCGCCTCGCTGGCGACGGCCTTGTTCACCCGTATATTCGGCGAAAGCGGTGTGGCGTTGGCGACCCTGGTCATGACTTTGCTGGTGCTGATCTTTGCCGAAGTGCTGCCCAAGACCTACGCCATCACCAATTCCGAAAAGGCCGCGGCAGCTGTTGCCCCGATCATCAGCGTCGTCGTGACGGTGTTTTCGCCCATTGTGGCGGCGGTGCGGCTGCTGGTGCGCGGTGTGTTGCGCCTGTTCGGCGTGCAGATCGATCCCGACAGCAACATTCTGGCTGTACGCGAAGAGATTGCCGGCGCCTTGCAACTTGGTCATTCCGAAGGCGTAGTCGAAAAGGAAGACCGCGACCGCATCTTGGGTGCGCTGGATCTGGGCGACCGGACGGTGGAAGAGATCATGCTGCACCGATCGAATATCGAGATGATCGACGCCAATGCCGCCCCAGAGGAAATCCTGAAACAATGTCTGCAAAGCCCCCACACCCGTCTGCCTGTGTTCCGGGACGAGCCGGAAAACATCGTGGGTGTTGTCCACGCCAAGGACCTTTTTCGCGCCATGTATGCGCAGGCAGGCAGCAGCGACGGCGGGACCGACCGTTTGGCAAGCTTTGACATCGGAAAGGTGGCAAACGACCCTTACTTTGTGCCCGAAACCACGACGCTGGACGACCAGATGCGGGAATTCCTGCGCATGCACAGCCATTTTGCATTGGTTGTGGATGAGTATGGGTCACTGCGAGGCCTGATCACGCTTGAAGACATTCTTGAAGAAATCGTGGGCGAGATCGCCGATGAGTTCGACATAGACGAAGAGGTGCCGGTAATGCGCACCGAAGATGGCCAGTATCTGGTTGAAGGATCCATGACGATCCGGGATGCCAACAGGGCGCTGGACTGGTCTCTGCCGGATGACGAGGCGAACACGCTGGCCGGTCTGGTGATTCACGAGGCCCAGATGATCCCTGACGTCGGTCAGGTGTTTTCGTTCCACGGTTTCCGGTTCGAGGTCACGGCGCGTGAAGGCAACCGTATCACGGGACTGAAAGTGCGCCCCCTGTAGCGCCTGCGATTTTTCTGAAATGTTCCGCGCGCTGCCCAAGTGCCTGTCGTCAACTGAACGACCCAATTGCACTGAACCGGGCCCGGATATTCCGATCATCGCACAGTTCGACCCAAGCACGGAGCTGGGCGAGATGGGCCAGTTTGATCACCCCGACTTTGTTTCAGCTGTGCAGTAAAGTGGAAAAGCAGCCTTCAAGGCCGAAAAACCACCGGGCGATGTCGTGCTGAACGAGGCCCAGACCGCCTGTTTGTTTGCCCTCGGCTACAGGTTTTGACGACATTGGCTGCGCGAGAAGGCTGTGAAATCCAAAGCTGGTGCAATAGGTGACATGCGACACTTGTTGTCGCTAACAGACGAGTAATATCCCCATCGGCTCTACAGTTTTTTCCAAAGTCATGGGGAGGAACACTGTGAAAACCACCTGTCAGGTTGCCGTCATCGGGGGCGGCGTCGTCGGATGCTCGGTGCTCTATCACCTGACCAAGCTGGGCTGGTCCGACGTGATGCTGCTGGAGAGGTCGGAACTGACCAGCGGATCGACATGGCACGCGGCGGGCGGGTTTCATACGCTCAACGGCGACACCAACATGGCCGCGCTGCAGGGCTATACTATCCGGCTGTATAAAGAGCTGGAAGAGATCACCGGCATGTCCTGCGGGCTGCACCATGTGGGCGGCATCACGCTGGCCGACAATCAGGACCGGTTCGACATGCTGCTGGCCGAACGCGCCAAGCACCGCTTCATGGGGCTGGAAACCGAGATCGTCGGCCCCGACGAGATCAAGAAGATCGCCCCCATCGCCAACACCGACGGCATCATCGGTGCGCTTTATGACCCTCTGGACGGGCACCTCGACCCCTCGGGCACGACCCATGCCTATGCCAAGGCCGCGCGCATGGGCGGCGCCACGATCGAGACCCACTGCATGGTGCGCGAGACCAACCAGCGCCCCGACGGTACATGGGACGTGGTCACCGACAAGGGCACCATCCATGCCGAGCATATCGTCAACGCCGGCGGCCTCTGGGCGCGCGAGGTCGGCGCGATGGCGGGCATCTACTTCCCGCTGCACCCGATGGAGCATCAATACCTCGTCACCGACAACATCCCTCAGATCGAGGCGATCATCGACGCGGGCGGCGAACATCCGCACGTCATGGACCCGGCCGGTGAAAGTTATTTGCGGCAAGAAGGGCGCGGCCTGTGCATCGGGTTCTACGAACAGCCCTGCAAGCCCTGGGCCGTGGACGGCACTCCGTGGGAGTTCGGGCACGAGCTGCTGCCTGATGATTTCGACAAGATTACCGACAGCATCGAGTTCGCCTATCGCCGCTTCCCGGTTCTGGCCGAGGCCGGGGTGAAATCGGTAATCCACGGCCCCTTCACCTTTGCCCCCGACGGCAATCCGCTGGTCGGACCAGTGCCCGGCGTGCGCAACTACTGGTCGGCCTGCGGCGTGATGGCCGGCTTCAGCCAGGGCGGCGGCGTCGGCCTGACGCTGGCGCAATGGATGATCGAGGGCGAGCCCGAGCGCGACGTCTATGCCATGGACGTCGCCCGCTTCGGCGACTGGATCACCCCCGGCTACACCCGCCCCAAGGTGATCGAGAACTATCAGAAACGCTTCTCTGTCGCCTACCCGAACGAGGAACTGCCCGCCGCGCGGCCCAACCGCACCACGCCGATGTATGACATCTTCAGCGATCTGGGCGCGGTCTGGGGACAGCAATACGGGCTCGAGGTGCCGAACTATTTCGCGCAGGAGGACGAGCCGACCTATGAACCCCCCTCCTTCCGCCGCTCGGACGCCTTCGCGGCAACGGGCCGCGAGGTGCGCGCCGTGCGCGAGGGCGTCGGCATCAACGAGGTGCACAATTTCGGCAAATACCTTGTGACAGGCCCCCGCGCCCGCGACTGGCTGGATCGGATCATGGCCGGGCGCATCCCCAAGCCGGGCCGCCTGTCGCTGACGCCGATGCTGTCGCCCAAGGGCAAGCTGATCGGGGATTTCACCGTGTCGTGCCTGGGCGAGGAGGAATTCCAGCTCACCGCCTCATATGGTGCGCAGAATTTCCACATGCGCTGGTTCCGGCAGCATCAGGAAGACGGCATAACCATCGAGAATATCAGCGACAAACGCAACGGGTTCCAGATTGCAGGCCCCAATGCCCGCGAGGTTCTGGCTGCCTGCACCCGCGCCGATATCAGCGACATTCGCTTCATGGACGTGCGCCGCATGGTCGTCGGCATGACCGACTGCATCGTGCAGCGGGTCAGCTATTCCGGCGACCTGGGGTTCGAGATCTACTGCGATCCGATGGCGCAGCGGCAGCTGTGGTGGACGCTTTGGCAGGCCGGCCAACCGCACGGCATCACCCCCTTCGGCATGCGCGCGATGATGAGCCTGCGGCTGGACAAGTTCTTCGGCTCGTGGATGCGCGAATTCTCACCCGACTATACCCCCGCCGAAACCGGGCTGGATCGCTTCATCGCCTTTGGCAAGGACGCCGATTTCATCGGCCGGGCCGCCGCCGAGGTGGAACGTGCGACAGGCCCCGCGCGCAGGCTGGTGGCCTTCGAGGTCGATGCAGTCGATGCAGACGTGAACGCCTATGAACCGATCTGGCTGGACGGCAAGGTTGTGGGCTTTTGCACCTCGGGCGGTTATTCGCATTATGCCCGCAAGTCCGTCGCCATCGGTTTTCTACCATCCGAACGCGCAGCAGATGGGCTTGAAACGAAGATCGAAATACTGGGCCAGATGCGTACGGCAAAGGTCATCTCGACACCCTTGTTTGACGCAGATGGCGCCCGAATGAGGGGATGACTCGGGCTCGGGCTGACGGCATTGTGCTGAAATGACTGAAATACCCATTATCCTTCTGGCGGCTGGCCAATCCAGCCGCATGGGCGGCATCGACAAATTGATGCAGCCGATCAACGGCATCCCGTTGATCGCCCGCTCTGCAAGCGTGGCTTGCGCCGTGGGACCTGTGATCGTCGCCCTGCCCCCTAAACCAAATCCAAGATATGGCGCGCTTGATGGCATGGATGTTCAGATCGTTCCGGTCCGGGATGCGGCAGAAGGCATGAACGCCAGTTTGCGCGCCGCGATCCAAAACCTGCCACCTGATGCACCCGCCGCGATGGTTTTTCTGGCTGATCTGCCCGATCTGACAGAAGCTGACCTGGCAGCAATCCTGAAAGCGCGAGAAACCCATCCCCACAACCTGATCTGGCGTGGGACGACCGAGGAAGGAAAGCCCGGTCATCCGGTGGTGTTTGACAGATCCCTTTTTGATCAACTGTCACAATTGCAGGGGGACGACGGTGCCCAGAAGATCGTGCGAAAGCATCAAAACAGTGTTCATCTGCATCCCCTGCCCGGCCGAAACGCACTGTTGGATCTGGATACCCCGGGTGACTGGAAGGCCTGGAGCAAAAAACATGCCCCCTGAACAAACACGGCCCGGTCTTATCGACCGGGCCGGTGCCCAAAACAGGACTACCACTTTGCTCAATCTCCAAAGCGCGGCCAGTGTGCTTTCAGAAACACCCCGGCTCTCAAACAGCCAAACCTAAACAAGACCCCCTCGTTAACACGCCGTTATCACTTTTGGTGATCGAGTTAGCCGCCAGCGCCCCCTAGCGCTTTTGGCTCCCCTCACTTGGGCACCTTCATCCTCACTTATCCGATCGTTCGAAACAACGTAAAATTGGAAGGAAGGGTTAATTTGGGTCTTGTTCAAATGGCTTTTACGCAACATCGCGCCAACCAGAAATCAACTTAAAGGCGATAGACTGTTTTCACAAGAGGTAGCGATTCGTGATTAAACGCAAACTTATTAGCCAATATCCGTAATCATCCATATTTTTTTTGTGTCAAGCCATGTCTCAACCAAACCCACCCACAACCATTGGAAGAGCAGCTCTTTTCCCCATCATTTGGAAGGATGATTGTCAACAAAACAAAACAAATTCAATGTTTTTGAAAGTTTGACGCCATTTTTAGCAACAATCCTCCGATTCGCTGCGGTCTTGGTCGGTGAAATTCCGCGAATCCCGATTGACGTCGACCGCAAGCCAACACCGACTTTGTGGCAAAATTAAGATTTATTAATTGATCAGTCAGGAAACGCCAATTCTGAGCATGCATCTGTTGTCTCAACGCGCAGCCGCAACTGCGCGACGATAATCAGGAGACACAAATGAGCATCCGCAAATCCTCGCTTTTACTTCCCCGCACTTCCAACTGGGTCGGTGTCAGTGCGCTCGGCGCGGCCCTACTGGCAACGACGGCTATCCCTTCCATGGCGGACGAGGCATTGGCTGACCTGGTTGAGACCGTTTCACCATCGGTCGTAACCATCATCGCTGAACAAGACGCAGTGCCGACCCCAGCCCAGGGGCAGAACTTTGACTTCGAAGGACACCCGTTTGGTGAATTCTTCAAACGCTTCGGCGGCCCCGAAGGGTTCAACATGCCGCAACGCGGCCCGTCTCAGGGCCTGGGTTCGGGATTTGTTCTGGACGAAGCCGGATACATTGTCACCAATCACCATGTCGTCGACAATGCCTCGACCGTGACCGTAAGGCTCAGCGATGACCGTACCTTCGACGCCGAAGTGGTCGGAACGGACCCGCTGACGGATATCGCGGTTCTGAAAATCGACGCGGGAACTGACCTGCAAGCCGTAGAGCTTGGCGACAGTGATGAAATCCGCGTAGGTGAAGACGTGGTCGCCATCGGCAACCCCTTCGGCCTCAGCTCGACCGTGACCACGGGCATCGTTTCGGCAAAAGGCCGCAACATCTCGGAAGGCCCTTATGCCGAGTTCATCCAGACGGATGCAGCGATCAACAAGGGCAACTCGGGCGGCCCCCTGTTCAACATGGATGGCGAAGTGGTCGGTGTGAACTCGGCCATCTATTCGCCCAGCGGTGGTTCGGTGGGGCTTGGATTTGCCGTCACGTCCAACATCGTTGAACACATCGCGGCCGATCTGCGGGATGACGGACAGGTGAGCCGCGGTTGGCTGGGCGTGTCGATCCAGAACGTAAGCCCACAACTTGCGGCAGCGTTGGGAATCGAGGCTTCCTCGGGCGCGCTGGTGTCTGACGTGGTTGCGGGCAGCCCGGCAGACGGCGCCCTGAAGCAGGGAGACGTTATCCTGACCTTCAACGACGATGCCGTGGAGTCCAGCGGTGACCTTCCCATCCTTGTGGGTACGACCAAGGTCGGCACCGACAGCACTCTGACCGTTTTGCGTGACGGCAAGATGGAAACGGTGACCTTGACGGTTGGCCAGCATCAGGCCGCATCGGCCGAGGCCGACAAGCCGGTCGAGGCGGAAATTGCGGGAACAACACTGGGTGTGACCGTGGCCCCCCTGACCGAAGCGGTTCGGGCAGAAACCGGTGTTGCTGAAACCGTCCAGGGCGTCGTCGTCACCGACCTGAAGCCCGACAGCCCAGCGGCAAAGGCCGGCCTGCAACGCGGCGATGTGATCGTCAAGCTCGGCAATCAGGACACTGTCTCTCCGGACGCGCTGAAATCTGCGCTGGACAGTGAGAAAACCGATCCTGCGCTGGTGCTGATCAACCGTGGCGGCAGCCAGATTTTTGTCGCGGTCGAACTGGCCTGACCTTGAACATGCGTGCGCCGCTTGATGGGGATTTTCGGCGCACGCCTCACCCGGCGGATCAGAGTTGTCCACTATCCGCCGGGCTTGCCGGGTGCCGGCCCAGCACCCGGCAAGAACTTCTTCTAACCATATGCTTTAGTTAAAATTTGTGTTTAAATATCAAAAGAAAGGATCCCGACCATGAGCCGCCGTCTGTTGATCGTCGAAGATGATGCTGACACCAGGGACTTCATCGCCAAAGGTTTTGGCGAAGAGGGGTATGTGGTCGAAACCGCCGCTGACGGTCGTGAGGGATTGTACCATGCCACGGACGGTGGGTTTGACGCCATTGTTCTTGACAGGATGCTGCCCGGTCTGGATGGGCTGTCGCTGATCAAGTCAATGCGGGCCGCCGGTTTGAAAACCCCGGTTTTGATGCTGACGGCGATGAGCGCTGTGGACGAAAGGGTCAAAGGGCTGCGCTCGGGCGCTGACGACTACCTGGTCAAGCCTTTTTCGTTTCAGGAGTTGCACGCCAGAATCGAAGCCCTTTTGCGTCGCCCTCAGGAATCCGAAGAGACGCCGACATTGACTTGCAAAGACCTTCAGATGGACTTGTTGACTCGCAAAGTCACACGCGATGGGCACGAGATCACTCTGACACCGCGTGAGTTTCAGATTCTCGAATTTTTCCTGCGCCGCAAAAACCGTGTGGTGTCGCGCACCATGTTGCTTGAAGGGGTTTGGGATTATCATTTTGACCCGAACACCAACGTCGTGGACGTGCATATTTCGAAGTTGCGACGCCAGTTGGACGAAGGCGGTGACGCGCCGTTGATTGAAACCGTCCGCGGAGCGGGTTACATGATGTCCGATGGATAACCTTCGGCTTTCCCTGAACAATTCCCGCACAAGGCTGGTTGCAACCAGCATGTTTCTGAGCACGATTCTGACGGCGTCTGTGCTCGCCATCGTCTATGTGACCGCCAACCGAAGCATCGAGGCCGAAACCCGCTCGGTCGTGTCAGCCGAGTTGACGGGGCTTGCGGATGAATACGAAAGGCGTGGGCTGATAGGTTTGATCACTGCAATTGAGCGCCGTTTGCCAAGTGCCGCCGAGCGGGATGCGCTTTACCTTTTGACAGACAGGTTGGGGGTCAAACTTGTCGGCAATCTCAAGACCTGGCCGGTGAACATTGCTGCCGGAAGCGGTTGGGTGGACTTGGAATTGCGCCGGGCCGACAACGATCAGCTTGTGCCCGTTTCAGCCGCATCCATCCGCCTGCCGGGCGGCGAGCGCCTGCTGGTCGGGCGGGATGCAGCGTCACGCCAGCAATTCGACAGGGTACTGTTTCGCTCGGTTGCGCTGGCGCTTGGGATAGCTTTGGTTTTGAGTGTCATCACCGGCTGGTTGTTCACGCGTTTGGTGTTTTCACGCCTTTCGGATATCGCCAGTACGGCCGAGAATATCGTTTCAGGCGACCTTTCAAAACGGATGCCGCTGCGCGGAACCGGGGACGAATTCGATCAGGTTTCAGGCACATTGAACAACATGCTTGACCGGATCGAGGAGTTGATAAGCAACCTTCGGACCACATCTAATTCAATTGCTCATGATCTCCGCTCACCTTTGTCTCGTCTGCGGCAAAGGGTCGAGGCCCTCTCTGAACCCGACAAAAGCGACTTGGATCGCGAGATCGACATTGCGCGGGCGACGGGTGAAATCGATCACGTCCTGCGGGTTCTGGGGCAGCTCACTGAAATCTCTCGGGCCGAGGCCGGCCTGGGGCGCGAGCAATTCGAAACCATCGATTTGCAGCAACTTGTTGGTGATGTTGTCGAGCTTTATGACCCGGTGGCCGCCGATCAAGGCGTGCAGCTTGAAGTCAAAGGTTCCGCCCCTGCCATTCAGGGGCACCGGCCCCTTCTGTCGCAAGCTCTTTCCAATCTGTTGGAAAACGCAATGCGTTACGCGCCGGAACATACTGCAATCACGATTTCGATCGGTACTCGCGACGGTTTCACCCAACTGAGCGTCAGGGATCGTGGCCCCGGCGTACCGCCTAAAGAACTGGATCGCCTTCAGCTTCCCTTCGTGACACTTGACCCCGCGCGGACGGAACGGAATGCGGGTTTGGGCCTGGCTCTGGTGGCCGCAATCTCACATATGCACGGCGGAAAATTTGCCGCCCGGAACTGCGACCCCGGGCTGGAAACCACGATCAATCTGGCACAACTGCGTTAATCCGGAACACCGTATATCGCCATGGTCTTGTTCTTGTATCGCGTGTCGGCGGTGACATCCGCACCGAACCAATCCGGTGGCACGTATGCTTTGGCCTGCTCCTCCGAAGTGAACTCTACCTCGACCAAGCATAGCGGCGCCAGATCACCTGAAAAGACGTCCAGCTCGAACAGCAAGCCATCCGGCAAATGGCCGGTGTAGCGCTCTTTTTCCACCCTGCGCCCTTCTGTTTCCGGCCAGAAGGTTTCGAACTGATCCGCAGTTATCTCAGCCTCTCGCTCTAACCGGACCAGGCCACCAACCCCTTTCAAGGTCAGGAAATACGCATCGTTCTTTTGCCTCAGCCGCAGCTCGGTGGAATCGTCGGGGGCCGTCAGATAACCCTGTCTTACGACGGCCTTTTTCGCTTTGCTCAGGTCCGGCAGGCTTGAAACCAGAAACTTGCGCTCGATTTCCTTGCTCATTGGTTCGAAATCACTCCGTTTTCCAGCTCTTCAAACAGCGCCCTGTAAGACGCACAGGCCGCACTGCGCCCGGCATAAGTACAGACCGGGGCACGATTCTGACCCATCTTTTCAATATCCGCAGCGAAAGGAACCACCGTCCGCAAAAAGCGTTTCGGATACAGCTTGCGCATCGCCTTCATGGTTTCCTGATGCAAAACCTTCCGGTGTTGCACCATCGAAAAAAAGGCGCGCAGCTTTTTCTTGCGCAGCTTGTGTTGTTCAAAAAAGCTCACCAACTGATCGAAACTCCGCTCGGACAGGGTTGTCGGCATGACCGGCACAACGATTTCGTCGGCAGCTTTGAAGACATTTTCAGACAAAGTCGAAAAGTTGGGCGGGCAATCCAGAACGATCACGTCATAGTCGCTGCCCGCGGCCATCAAAGCTTTTTTCAGCCGCGAGCGTTTGTTTCGCATCCGCGTCAGGAACACGTCGAAGTCGCGGAAGGTCAGGTTCGCCGGCAGAACGTCCAGCCCTTCGAAATCGCTGGCCCGGATCGCCTTGATAAACCGCTCCACATCCTCGAAAAACCGCGCATCCTTCAGTTTTTTTGATGGCTTCACACGAAAGTAGAACCCTGAAGCGCCCTGGGGGTCGAGATCGCACAACAGCACCTGTTGCCCCGCCTGCGCATAGGAATAAGCCAGATTCACCGAAGTAGCGGTTTTGCCGACACCGCCCTTGTTGCTGTAACAGGCAATGATCTTCATTCCTCACTCCTTTTTTCGGTGAAACAAGTTCCGAAACAGGCGCCGGCTATCTGGCCCGTCAAACTTCTGAAAGCTGGCAATTACGCGGCTCCGCTCGGCCTTTTGGCGCTGATCCAGAACGGCAATCAATCCCCCCACGGCCAGGCCCATCCGCGCATCCACACGGCCCCGCGTGTCGCTGTGCTGCGCGACAAAAGCCGTCAAGGACTTTTGCTGAACAGCGCAATCGTTGAACACGCCCAGATTGTCCTGTAGCTTTTTCAATGGCTTGATGATTTTCTTGAAGCTCTTTTCATCGAACAGAGGCCCAAAAATCTCCATCAGATAGCGCAGTTTCTTGCAATCGATACGAAGGTCATGCACGGTTTCGTCCCGAGTTTCGTCAGTGACACCGCGTGCGATTTTGCAGACCTTGCGATACCGTTTCCAGATCAATGCGCACGCGTATTCATGTGCTGCCCGTTTCGCGTTTGATCCGGGCGTCAGGCGGTCTGTTCCGTTGAACATCGCCGTCAGATCGGACATACGGGCGTTGTATTCGTCACTGCGCAACCGGCGGGACAAGCGTGACAGTTCCTTGGCACGCTCCTTCTCGAAAAGGTCGAACATCTCTTGAAGGCCCGCGTGAAGACTGGGCGGTACAAGACTGAAGTATTTATCTTTTTCCAGAAGATAGACATCCAGATCACGCATACGCCCGGTGGCGGCCATGAGATCGGAAAAGACACGTTTCAATTGCACTGTCTGCGTGTCTGAAAAAACGCCTTTGAACAGGCTGATCACGGAGCGGACCTTTCGCAATGACACCCGGTAATCATGCAGAAACTCTGTGTCGATATCGGCTAACACCCCATATTCGTTTTGCCGGGCAACTTGCAGATATGTTTGAATAATATCTGCCGCGACCTGAATAGACGGCTCAGCTTCCCACAACTTGATCTCTGGCTTGGCCCGATAGGCGACCATGCCAGGGAAAAGTCCGGCACAAAGCGCTTCGACACCCGACCCGCCCCCGGACAAGGCGGAAATCGCGGTGTTCACCTTTTGAAATTCTTTCTCATACCCCCGCAGCCGCTGAAGCTGAACGATTGCTGCCTGACCCGTCTGCGAAGACAGGCACCAAGCCGTTCCCCTGACCAGCGTTTTCTCCAGCTCATCCAATACGGCGAGGGGTTTCGTCTGAATCTCTCCGGTTCCGATCTGCATCAGCGCACGCAGTTTGGGGAAACCCTTCAAAGCGGCTGTCACCGGACCCTGCGGCAGGTCTTGAACAAACCGCCCCTGCCCCTTGCAGCGTTGAGACAGCGGCGCGCGGCCATTCTGGAAAAGCCACAGTGTTTCTGCGACCTCAACCAGAACACGACCTGAATTCCGCAACGATTGATCGTGGCAATCCAAAAGCACGAAAGATCTCGATTCCGCTGGTGGGTCGATCCTGATCGTGAACCCGGGAATGAGCTTTTCAACATGCGCTTGGTCAATGGATTGGGACAGAATGCACTGAACACTTGAAGGATCGGTCATGATCCACCAATCCGGGGCGTTTTCAGGTATTCATTGACATTTGCCTCAACGATCTTCTGCACGCTGGTTCCTTCTTCGACGGTTCTGATCTTTCATCACGTTCAGCGTATTCGGCTTTTACCTTGGTCAGCAGTTTGTCTGGCCCTGGACCGACCCGCGTTTGGTATCTGTTGGCTTTTGAAACCCGGACCGCCGAGGCAGCATGACTTCATGAGAGCGGAAACACCAGAAGACAGCAAGACATTATGTTGCGCCAACGCGCAAACATGGGTGACAGACCCCAGAGGTGCAATTAAGACAGGCTAATGAGCGATCCAGTTTCTTCGATCCGCAACCTTGGACCGGCTTTCGAGCAGGCCTGCGCGCGCGCCGGCATCCACTCGGCTGAAGAACTGCGACAGCTGGGACCGGATGAAGCCTATGCCCGGCTTTTGCGGGCTGGCACCAAAGCACATTTCATCGGCTACTATGTTTTGGTGATGGGGCTTCAGGGACGCCCTTGGAATGATTGCAAGGGTGAAGAGAAGAAGAAGCTGCGACAGCGTTTCGACGCGATCAAGGCCGGCAACAGCGCCGCGCCGGAAAACCAGATGGTTGCCGATCTGGATGCCATCGGGGTCCGCGTTGCAACCAAAGATCTAAAGCAGGTCTGAATAAAAAAGGCCGCTCCTGGCGGAGCGGCCCGATCTTTCGGCAAAAAACCGGCTTAGCCGACCAGTTCGATGCCCGAGAAGAAATATGCGATCTCAACAGCCGCGGTTTCCGGAGCGTCGGAACCGTGAACCGAATTTTCGCCAACCGATTCAGCGAACTCGGCGCGGATGGTGCCCGGTGCTGCGTCCGCCGGGTTGGTTGCACCCATAACTTCACGGTTCTTCGCAATGGCACCTTCGCCTTCCAGAACCTGAACAACGACCGGAGCCGAAGACATGAATTCGCACAGTTCGTCATAGAACGGGCGCTCGGCGTGCACTTCGTAGAACTTGCCGGCTTGTTCCTTGGTCATGTGGATGCGCTTCTGCGCAACGATACGCAGCCCGGCTTCTTCGAACTTGGCGTTGATCTTTCCAGTCAGATTGCGGCGCGTTGCGTCGGGTTTGATGATCGAGAATGTACGTTCCAGTGCCATGTCGGCCTCTCCTTACAATGTGGCGCGGGTCCGCGCCGAAATCCATCGCGCGCCGCGTATCACGGTCTTTCGCTCATGAAAAGTGTTATGATGGTTTGCCTGCCGCTTTGGCGCTCAGAATGTATCCGGCAAAGGGTCTGTCCGGTCCAGACGCCGAACGTAAAGCACTGCAAGCAGACCTGCAAAGCTGCTGGCCCACATCATGCCCAGAACCAGAAACGGCCCGTTTTCAGGGCTGACAAACGCACCCGTCATCGAGGTCAGGATCGCGCCAAGCCCGACCACCATCGCCCCGGACAACCCTGCCGCGCTGCCTGCCAGTTTGGGTCGCACGGACATGACCCCTGCCGAAGCGTTTGCATTGGTCAGTCCATTGCCGAACCCAACGCAGATGGCCGAACCGAAGAATACCCAGACTGACCCCAGCCCGGCGATGAACAGAAGCAATCCGCAGAATGGCCCGGTCGAAGCCACAACGCGGCCGATCAGGATCATTGTGGTCAGACGTGTCCGTGCCGCGATCCGACCAGTAACGAAGTTACCGACCATGAACCCGCCTGTTATGATACCAATCCCAAGGCCCAACATGGCAGGGCTCAGATCAAACCACGCGGCGGCGACCAATGGCGCACCGGTGATGAAGCTGTAGAACCCACCAATCGAAAACGAAGCGCATAAGGCATAACCCCAGAATCGGCGGGCGCGAAACAGATCCGGATACTCGCGCAATTGGGCGGTAAAGGTTGAAGAGCGGTTTGTATTGGTCTCGCCCATGTCGAACCAAAGCAAAACCAGCAGCCCTGCCCCCAGCACAGTGTAAAGAGCAAATCCCGAGCGCCAGCCAAAGAGCATGTCGAGTGTCCCACCCAGCATAGGGCCAAGCATTGGGGCCAAAGCCATGGCCATCGCCACATACCCCAGTTTGCTTGCAGCCTCATTCGGCGGATACCGATCTCTGATCGATGCGCTTGAAAGAACTGACCCAGCCACCACCGCGGCCTGCAAAAGACGAAAGCCCAGAAAGGTCCAAATGGCCTCGGCCAGAGAGCAACCGATTGAGGCGATGACGAAGATGGTGATGCACATCAAAAGTATCGGTCTGCGCCCGTAACGATCGGAAAGCGGACCCATGATCAGTTGCAACACGGCTGAGACCGACAGATACCCGGCAACCGACAGGTTAACCAAGCCATAATCCACACCGAAATCCGTACTCATGTGGGCCAGAGACGGCAGGAACATGTTCAATGACAAAACCGACAGTGCCGTGGCAAAGATCAGAGTGACCAAGTGCGGAGGTGTCCGGGCCGCGCGCATGTGAAAACCGTTCTGAATAGCAAACGACACAGCGCTATCACATTGCTGAAAGCTTGAACATGCCGAGCCGCTGGCGGTGGCAACACAGCTCTGCTAAGAGCGCCCCATGTTACGGATCGAAGACATCACCTATGCCGTTGAAGGTCGCCCGTTGTTTGACGGCGCAACCGCGACAATTCCCGATGGTCACAAGGTTGGCCTTGTCGGTCGGAACGGAACCGGAAAGACCACGCTGTTCCGCCTGATCCGGGGCGAGTTGGCTTTGGAATCGGGAAATATCTCGGTCCCGAAACGCGCTCGGATCGGTGGCGTGGCGCAAGAGGTGCCCTCCTCCGACGTCTCGCTGATCAATACAGTTCTGGCCGCCGATACCGAACGCAGTGCGTTGATGGCCGAGGCCGAAAGCGCCGAAGACCCGATACGCATCGCTGAGATTCAGACACGTCTGGCCGATATCGACGCCTGGTCCGCCGAGGCCCGCGCAGCTTCGATCCTCAAGGGGTTGGGCTTTGACGACGAAGACCAGCAGCGCCCCTGTTCGGATTTCTCGGGCGGGTGGCGGATGCGCGTTGCGCTGGCGGCGGTGCTGTTTTCTCAGCCCGATCTGCTGCTGCTGGACGAACCGACCAACTATCTGGACCTCGAAGGCGCGCTTTGGCTGGAAAGCTACCTAGCCAAATATCCGCACACGGTCATTATCATCAGCCACGACCGCGGCCTTCTGAACCGCGCCGTGGGGTCGATCCTGCATCTGGAAGACCGCAAGCTGACCTATTACGCGGTGCCCTACGACAAGTTCGCGGAACGCCGTGCGGAACGGCTGGCACAGGCGGAATCGGAAAACGCCAAGGCCAAGGCCCGCATCGCACATCTGCAAAGCTTTGTGGATCGGTTCCGCTACAAGGCGTCGAAGGCCGTTCAGGCCCAGTCGCGCCTGAAGATGATCGAACGCATCCAACTGGTCTCGACCCCGCAAGAGGCCGCCCTGCGCGCCTTCAGCTTTCCGGAACCCGAGGAACTGTCGCCGCCGATCATCCAGATCGAAGGCGGCGTCACCGGCTATGGCGAAACCGAAGTGCTGCGCCGCCTGAACCTGCGTATCGATCAGGATGACCGTATCGCGCTGTTGGGCAAGAACGGACAGGGCAAGTCGACCTTGTCCAAGCTGCTGTCGGACCGGCTGCTCCTCATGGCGGGCAAGATGACCCGCAGCAACAAGCTGCGCATCGGGTATTTCGCACAGCATCAGGTGGATGAGCTTTACGTGGACGAAACGCCGCTGGACCACCTGCGCCGTCTGCGCCCCGACGAAGCGCCGGGCAAGTGGCGCTCGCGTCTGGCCGGGTTCGGGTTGAATGCGGATCAGGCGGAAACCGAGGTCGGGCGCCTGTCGGGCGGACAGAAAGCGCGGCTTTCACTGCTGCTCGCCACGATCGACGCGCCCCATATGCTGATCCTTGACGAGCCGACCAACCACCTTGACATCGAAAGCCGCGAGGCGCTGGTCGAGGCGCTGACGGCCTATTCCGGCGCGGTGGTTCTGGTCAGTCACGACATGCACCTGCTGAGCCTTGTCGCGGATCGTCTCTGGCTGGTTTCGGACGGTACCGTCAAACCTTTCGACGGCGACCTTGAAGCCTATCGGTCCCTGCTGCTGGCGCGCGACAGACCCGTCAGGGAAAAGCCCCGCGCGGTCAAATCGAAACGCCCCCCACGCGAGACGATACTGGCCTTGCGTGCGGATCTGCGCAAATGCGAGGACCGAATCGAAAAGCTGACGGAAATGCACGACAGGCTTTCGACCAAACTGGCCGATCCGGCGCTGTACGAGGACGAAAGGATCAACGACCTGGAAACCTGGAACCGCAAGTTCACCGAAGTCACCGAGGCCATGCAAAAAGCCGAGGCATTGTGGGTCGCGGCCGCCGAACGGCTTGAACAGGCAGAAACCGCATGAGCACGCCCATCACGGACACCGACGCCATGATCGCAGGTATGCAGCCCGACTTGCAGCCCGGTGAATTTGCCTTTGTCGTCTGGCCTGACAACAAACCCTGGCCTGACGGAACACGTGCAAGCTGCGTCGAGGCGGAGGGGTTGTCCCTGATCGTCCCGATTGACAGCGCGCCACAAGACACGGTCGCCATGCACTGCATCACATTGCAGGTTCATTCCTCTCTGGAGGGCGTGGGCCTTACCGCTGCTGTATCTGGTGCTTTGGCGCGGCAGGGAATACCTGCAAACATGGTCGCGGGATATCACCACGACCACATCTATGTCCCCGCAGCGCAGTCGCAAGACGCCTTGCGGGTCCTACAAGACCTGCAACGGAGCAGCAAACAGTGATAGACAGCGCATTCCTGATTACTGCGTTCACGACGCTATTCGTGGTGCTCGACCCGCCTGCGCAAACACCGATCTTTGTGGCACTGACCCAGGGCATGGATTGGAACACGCGCCGCTCGATCGCAATCCGCGCGTGTCTGACGGCGGGCGTCATTCTGGCCATGTTTGCCGCCTTTGGCGAAGCCCTGCTGGGGTTTGTCGGTATCTCGATGGAGGCATTCCGGGTCGCAGGTGGCGTCCTGCTGTTCCTGACAGCGCTCGACATGCTGTTTGAACGCCGAACAAAACGGCGTGAAACCAGCGCCGAGGAAGAAGAGCACCCGGATCCATCGGTCTTTCCGCTGGGCATCCCGCTGATTGCAGGCCCCGGATCGATTGCAACGATGATTCTGCTTGCGGGTCAGCAGCCCGGTATACAGGGGTTGGCCATCGTCATCGGTGTGATGCTGGTCGTGCTGGCGATGGTGTTCGTGATGTATCTGACATCCGGCGCTGTGGCCCGTATTCTGGGCAAGACCGGGCTGAACGTACTGACCCGCCTGCTGGGCATGTTGCTGGCAGCTTTGTCGGTTCAGTTCATCTTGGATGGCCTCAAGGCCTTTGGATTTGCGTCCTGAATTCCCATGTATCACTCAGATAGTCTTGTTGGGATAACGGTATGGATGGCGACAGCATTGCACGTTTGGCGTATCTGAGCTTGCTCGGCGCAGCGGTGGTGGCCTGGTTCATCTCTCAGAACCGGCAATCGCTGAACAAGACCCTGCAACAGATGATGGCCTGGGTGTTCATCTTTATTGGCGTGATAGCCGTCATCGGCTTGTGGGAAGACATACGGTCTTCGGTTGGCCCTGCCCCGCAGATGACCGTCACCGGCAACGCGATCGAGGTGCCTCGTGCCTATGATGGTCACTATTACCTTCCGGTTTTGGTGAATGGTGAGCCGATCAACTTTCTTGTCGACACCGGCGCCAGCCAGATCGTTCTCAGTGCCCGGGACGCAGAACGTGTAGGCATCGATCCCGATCAACTGAACTATTTCGGCCGCGCCCTGACCGCCAACGGCGAGGTGCGCACGGCGCCGGTGCGGCTTGACACCCTGACCGCAGGGCCCATTACCGACCAGAACGTATCGGCCTGGGTCAATGAGGGCGAGCTGGACAAGTCGCTTCTGGGGATGGAATATCTGCATCGTTTCTCGAGCGTCCAATTTGCAAATGGTAAGTTGATCTTGTCTCGTTGACGGCCCGGGCAGCTTGAGAACAAAAATAGAACATGCTAGTGTTCCGGCATGTCCACTCAGCTTCTTGGCCACAAAACTGCGCGTCAGGCACCGGGGGTAAAGCTCCATCCGCAGATCACCCTGGAACTGGGCCGCGTGCACGAGGCATGCGGCCCCGCCCGGCGCAGCTTTGCCATGTGGCTGGCCAGTCAGACGCAGGGGCCGGTCTTGTGGATTTCCCCCGCCTGGGAACCCGGCCAGCTGAACCCCGATGGGATGATGGCCTTTGCCGATCCGGCCCGGTTCATATTTGTTCATCCCACCCGTGCCGAAGATCTGCTGTGGTGCCTGGAGGAGGCGCTGCGCAGCGGGGCCATTCCGCTGATAATCGGCGACCTGCCCGGCGCACCGGGGCTCACGCCGATACGCCGGATGCATCTGGCTGCCGAACAGGGGGGTGCGATGGGGCGGGCTCCGCTTGGTTTGCTGCTGACACCCGGAGATGGCGGCGCGCAAGGGGTTGAAACGCGCTGGCACATGGCGGCCACCCATCGGGATGAGGCTCGGATCTGGGCTCTGACACGCCGCCGCGCCCGTGCCCTGCCCCCGGTCACATGGCAGGCCACCATGACCGCCGCTCGTGCCGGGTTGCATCTGGAACGGATCGAAACCGAAGACACACCGGCATAAAGCCACACGGATCACGCAAGAAGTGACTGGTCAAAACCCGGGCCGCGCCCTAGCGTCACGACATGAGCCATCCGATCCATGACAGCCGCTATTCCTGGCTTCGCCTTCTGATCACGCTCGCCATTGCAACAGTGGCGAATGTCGGCATGTGGGCCGTGATCGTGGTCATGCCCGCAGTTGAAACCGAATTCGGGGCCGGTCGTGCCGAAGCCTCGATGCCGTACACTCTGGCAATGATCGGTTTTGCCCTGGGCAACATGTGGCTGGGGCAGGTAGTGGACCGGCTGGGCGTCACCAGCGCCCTGATCGGAGCAGCCGTCTTAAGTGCGCTGAGCTACGTGCTGGCAACGCTGGCACCAAGCATAATGTTGCTATCCGCGGCACATCTCCTGCTGGGGCTGGGCACATCGATTGGGTTTGGCCCGCTGATCGCAGATATCTCACATTGGTTCATGAAACGGCGCGGCATTGCCGTCGCGTTGGTCGCCAGTGGGAATTACCTGTCCGGCGCCATCTGGCCCACCATGCTGTCCGGAATTCTGGCGCGGGATGGATGGCAACAGGTCTATCTGACGCTCGCCGTGCTGACGCTTGTCGTCGTCATTCCCCTGTCGCTGCTGCTACGCCGCAGGGTTCCGGTCGAGGCACACAGCACCGCCGCAGCATCCGCCAAAATCAATGCACGAAGTGTCGGTGTATCACCGCGCGCGCTGCAATATATTCTGGGCCTGGCCGGGATCGGTTGTTGTGTCGCCATGTCGATGCCACAGGTTCATATCGTCTCCTATTGCGTCGGGCTGGGATATGGACCCGCGGTCGGGGCCGAGATGCTGTCACTGATGTTATTGGGTGGTGTTGTCAGCCGGATCATCTCGGGTTTGTTGGCAGATCGGCTGGGCGGGGTCCTGACGCTTTTGATCGGTTCGCTCCTGCAATGTATCGCCCTGTTCCTGTTCCTGCCCTACGATGGAATGGTGTCGCTTTATGCCATCAGTCTGCTCTTTGGTCTGGCACAGGGCGGCATCGTGCCCAGCTATGCGTTGATTGTCCGCGAATACATGCCGCCGCGAGAAGCTGGCGCGCGCGTCGGGTTCGTCATGATGATGACTATTCTTGGCATGGCACTCGGTGGCTGGATGTCAGGATGGATCTACGACCTCACCGGAAGCTACCAACTGGCGTTCGTGAATGGCATCCTTTGGAACGGTCTGAACATTGCAATCGTTCTGATGCTGCTCAGAAGATCCCGCCCTACACGGGAAGGCGTCATGGCATGACCCTTCTGACCCGTCGCAGCCTGCTTGCCGGGCTGGCAACCCTGCCCCTGACCCGGGCAGCACAAGCCGCATTGCGGCCATACATCCTGTCGGATGAAGGCACCCGGGTCGGGTTCACCTTTGATCTTGCGGGGGTGACACAGTCAGGGACGGTGCCGATCCGGACCGCCGATGTTCAGATTGACACAGATCGGCTACAGAACAGCCAGGTCACGGTGACACTGGACGTCAGCAAAGCCAGAACACGGCTGCCCTTTGCCCGTATGCCCATGCTCAGCCCCAGCGTTTTGGACGCGAAACAGCACCCAACGATCCGGTTTGTGTCAACAGACATACAACTGGGCGCGGAAGGGCGAATATCAGATGGCGCTCGGATCACGGGTGATCTGACGGTCCGCGGCGTGACCCGCCCGATCACATTGGAGGCCAATCTGTACCGGCAGGCGGGAAGTGCGGCAAACGATCTCAGCCGTCTGACCTTTGGTCTGAAGGGCGCCTTGAACCGGCACGACTTCGGAGCTTCGGGCTATCCTGACCTGGTTGATGACACTGTCGGCCTGGACATCCGCGCCGAGATCATACGCGCGACCTGATCGCCGAACGGCAAAAAACGACTCGCTAAAGTCGAATTGATGCGCGCATTGTGCGGCGACCCTGCCAATCTGAGACCACCATGCGCACGATCATTTCATTTGCCGCCCTGTTTCTTTCGGTCATTCTGCTTCAGCTTTCGACAGGAGGCGTCGGGCCACTCGATGCCATTTCCGGCATCACGCTGGATTTCACGACCGAACAGATCGGTCTTTTGGGGTCTTCGCACTTTCTGGGGTTTTTCATCGGCTGCTGGTGGGCGCCACGTCTGATGGGCAATGTCGGTCATTCACGCGCATTTGCAGTTTGCACCGCGTTGGGCGCGATGGGTCTCATCGGACATACGCTGACCGAAAACCCATATATCTGGGCCGCCCTTCGTGTGGCCTCGGGCACCTGCGTCGCAGGCGCATACACGGTGATCGAGGCATGGCTGAACGCAAAGGTCACCAATGAAACCCGAGGGCGTGCAATGGGAACGTACCGGATCGCGGATATGGGCGCGTCCCTGTGCGCCCAGTTGATTATCGCCGTTCTGCCCCCGGCCTCTTACGTCTCGTACAACCTGCTGGCGATCCTGTGCTGTGCGTCACTTCTGCCGCTGACGCTGACCAAAGCAAGCCAACCCAAAACACCCGACGCGCCCCGTCTGAAACCCAAGCTGGCTTGGCGCAGCTCACCCTTGGCCGTGGCTGGCGTGATCGTGGCCGCGCTCAGCTCGGCCTCGTTCCGAATGGTGGGTCCGGTTTACGGGCAAGAGGTCGGACTGGGCGTCGATCAGATCGCATTCTTCCTGGCCTCTTTCGTACTGGGTGGAGCGCTTGCTCAATACCCTGTCGGCTGGCTGGCTGATAAATATGACCGGCGCTGGGTGCTGATCTGGCTGTCAGCTGCCGCGGTATTCAGCTGCGGCGTCACCATGGCGGCCAGCGGCACCGGAACGATCGGAGTCATGTCGGCGGCCGTGTTCTTCGGCCTGACAACCTTCCCGATCTTCTCGGTCTCTTCCGCCCACGCAAACGACTTTGCCACGTCCGAGGAACGGGTGGAACTCTCGGCTGCCCTGATGTTCTGGTTTGCCTTGGGGGCAATTGCATCGCCCTACATAACCTCGACCCTGATCCAGCAATTTGGCCCCGGTGCCCTTTTTGCCTTCGTGGCGTTCGGGCATGTCTTCCTGATCGTGTTTGGTCTGGCGCGGATGCGGTCTCGCCCCACCCCCGAGGAGCGCACGAATTATGTTTACGCCCCGCGCACCTCATTCACGATTGGTCGCCTTCTGAAACGATCACGGGAAGACTGAACAACCCAACGCCCCCGTTTTTTGAATATCTTTTGTGATCGCCCCGGCCTTTTCGGTCGGTTCGGTATGGAACAAGGAGAAGGCGCTGCCACTCGGAGTCGCAGCGTTGAGACCCCTCTGTTCACTTCAGTGGCATTTTACGTCTCCGGAACGCGATCCAGACCGTCGCGGCAGCACGATTTTCGATCCCTTCGGGATCTAAATCGACAAGCAAGTCAATGCCGGGCTTTTGCTGGGCGATCACATCATGTAGACGGGCGCGCAGACAGTTACGCGGAAACGGATCATGGCTCGGATTCTCATCACCTCGGCGATCCCCTACATCAACGGGATCAAACACCTCGGCAATCTGATCGGCTCGCAATTGCCGGCTGATTTGTACGCACGCTACCAGCGTGGCCGGGGGAACGAGGTCATGTTCCTGTGCGCCACGGATGAACACGGCACACCCGCCGAGCTGGCCGCCGCCAAGGCTGGCAAGCCGGTGGCGGAATATTGCGCCGACATGTATGCGATTCAGGCCGATATCGCCAACCGGTTTGGTCTCAGCTTCGATCACTTCGGCCGCTCGTCCAGCGACCAGAACAAGCGCCTGACCCAGCATTTTGCGGGCAAGCTGGATGACGCGGGCCTGATCCGCGAAGTCAGCGAGAAACAGGTGTATTCCAACGCCGATGGCCGCTTTCTGCCTGACCGGTATATCGAAGGCACCTGCCCTAATTGCGGCTATGATCGCGCACGCGGCGACCAGTGCGAAAACTGCACCAAACAATTGGATCCGACGGACCTGATCGAGCCGCGCTCGGCCATTTCCGGATCCACCGATCTGGAAGTGCGCGAGACCAAGCACCTGTATCTGCGTCAATCCGCGATGAAGGACAAGCTGGATGCGTGGATCGACAGCAAGACGGACTGGCCGATCCTGACCACTTCGATTGCCAAGAAGTGGCTGCATGACGGCGACGGCTTGCAGGACCGTGGCATTACCCGCGATCTGGACTGGGGTGTACCGGTCAAGAAAGGCGATCAGGATTGGCCGGGGATGGAAGGCAAGGTCTTTTACGTCTGGTTCGACGCCCCCATCGAATACATCGCCTGCGCCAAGGAATGGGCGGACGCCAACGGCAGGACTGATGCGGATTGGGAACGCTGGTGGCGCACCGACAAGGGCGCGGACGACGTGCGCTATGTCCAGTTCATGGGCAAGGACAACGTGCCGTTCCATACCCTGTCCTTCCCGGCCACCATCCTGGGCACCAACGCGCATAATGAAGAGGCCGGATCACCCGAAAGCTGGAAGCTGGTGGATTACATCAAGTCGTTCAACTACCTGAATTATGACGGCGGCCAGTTTTCGACCAGCCAGGGCCGTGGCGTGTTCATGGATCAGGCGCTGGACATTCTGCCTGCCGATTACTGGCGCTGGTGGCTGCTGAGCCATGCACCCGAAAGCAGCGACAGCGAATTTACCTGGGAGAATTTCCAGCAATCGGTGAATAAGGACCTTGCAGACGTTCTGGGCAACTTTGTCAGCCGCATCACCAAATTCTGCCGCTCGAAATTTGGTGAGACCGTGCCCGAAGGTGGACAGTTCGGCCCCCGTGAACAGGCCTTGATCGAAGAGCTCACCAAACGTGTCCGCGCCTATGAAGGCCATATGGAGGCGATGGAGGTTCGCAAATCCGCGCAGGAGCTGCGGGCAATCTGGGTCGCAGGAAATGAATATCTACAGGCCGCAGCTCCGTGGTCCACATTCAAGGAAGACCCCGAGCAGGCCGCCGCGCAGGTACGTCTTGGCCTGAACCTGATCCGGCTTTACGCCGTTCTCAGCGCACCGTTCATCCCCGACACCTCGGCCCGCATGCTGAGCGCGATGAACACTCTGGATACCAGCTGGCCCGATGATGTTGCCACCGCATTGAACGCCTTGCCGTCCGGCCACGACTTTGCCGTGCCAGACGTTCTGTTCGCCAAGATAACGGATGAACAGCGCGAAGAATGGCAGGACAGGTTCGCGGGAACCCGCGACTGATCGGTCCGGCACAATAGACCCGGGGGGCCCATTTCGGGCCCCTTTTGTTTGGGCCACGCGGCTGCGTCAGGGCCTAAGCCAGCATAAGTGCTTGAACTTTTGACCTCCGCCCTGACCAGCGCGGGACTCATCACGCTTGAGATATCGGCACAAAAAAGTCATCCTGAGACAAGGTTCCTCCGACTCGCGTCGCCGTGGCGACTGGGTCGGTATCTTTTGTTTCTGCATCGATCGAGGCTTTCGCCATGTCCCCAGCATTCCTTTCACCCAACAAGACCAGCAGGCATTTGGCCGCCGCATTCATGCTGATGTCCTTGGGTTTGGCGCATCCGGCGACCGCGCAGGAAGAAGGGGCACCGCCAAAGGTTTCGATAGCGGCGGCCTATACCGAGGAAATCACCGACGAAGCCACGTTCATCGGACGCGCCGAGGCAATCAACAAGGTCGATATCGTGGCGCGGGTGAACGGATTTCTCAACAGCCGCGAGGTCGAGGATGGGGCGACCGTCAAAGAAGGCGATCTGCTGTTCACCATCGAACCCGACCTGTACGAGGCGACGCTTGAGGCCCGAAAGGCCGATCTGAACCGGGCCGAAGCAAATCTTGAACTGGCAAAGGTCGATCTGGCGCGTAAAGAAGAACTTTACAAACGCGACGCGACACCTGAGTCAGAACGCGACATTGCCCGCGCCAACGAACTGGTCGCCGAGGCAGAGGTGAAGGCGGCCAATGCTGCAATCCAGCAGGCCGAGCTTGACCTGAGCTACACGCAGATACATGCGCCATTCGACGGCCGTATCGGCAGGATCACGACCAGCGTCGGAGATGTGGTCGGCCCAAACAATCCTCCTCTGGTCAATATCGTCAGCGAGACGCCCATATATGTGAATTTCTCGTTGAACGAAAAGCTCTTCACCTCAGTCTTGCAGACTTATGGTGAAAACTCGGCATCGCTGGCGGAAAGCCCGCAAAGCCCGAATGTGCACGTCATCCTGCCCAACGGCACCAAGATGGATGAAGTCGGCAGAATTGTATTCGTTGACAACCGTATCGACCCATTGACCGGCGCAATTACCATTCGCGCCCAGTTCGACAACGCGGACCGGCTGATTCTGGATGGCGCCTTTGTGAATGTGCAGATCGAAGCGCTGGAACCGACCTTGCAGGTGTTGGTGCCTCAAGCCGCCTTGCAGCGCGATCAGCGGGGTGAGTTTGTCCTGGTGGTCAACGACAAGCAGATGGTTGAACAGCGTTACATCACCACCGGTGACACGGTCGGAACCGCGATTATCGTGCTGGACGGGCTGCGCGAAGGCGAAAGCGTCATTGTCGAGGGCCTGCAACGGGTTCGCCCCGGCGTCGCTGTTGACGCAGTCGTCGCCTCTGAACAACCGGGAGAGTAACAGATGTTCTCAGCCCTGTTCATCAGCCGGCCCAAGCTGGCGCTCGTCATTTCGCTGGTGCTGACCATCATGGGCGGTATCGGATACCTTGTGCTGCCGGTCGCGCAGTTTCCCGATATCACGCCGCCCGTGGTCAACGTCTCGACCACCTATACCGGCGCAAACGCCGAGACCGTTGAAAATACCGTTGCCGCGCCGATCGAGGCGCAGGTCAACGGTGTGGACGACATGATCTACATGACGTCCAGATCATCGGACAACGGGTCCTATTCGCTGGATGTGACCTTTGAGGTCGGCACCGATCCTGACATCGCATCGGTCAACGTTCAAAACCGGGTGGCGCAGGCCATGTCGTCGCTGCCAGCCGAAGTGACTTCGTCCGGCGTGGTGACACAGAAATCTTCGACCAACATGCTGATGCTGGTCACTCTGACCTCACCAAATGGGACCTATGACAGTGTGTTCCTGTCGAACTATGCCTCGATCAATCTGCGCGATGCGCTGGCCCGCGTGCAGGGCGTCGGCAAGGCCGATGTTCTGACCAACCTTGAATACGCCATGCGGATCTGGATGGACCCGGACAAGATGGCGGCGCTGTCCATCACACCGGGGGATGTCATCAATGCGATCCGGGAACAGAATATCGAAGTATCCGCCGGTTCGATCGGTGCGCCACCCGTTCCCGAAGGGCAGACGTTTCAATACACGATTAAATCCAAAGGCCGTCTGACCTCCGCAGAGGAATTCGGTGACATTGTCATCCGGACAGGTGACGCCGGTGCCATCGTCCGCGTCAAAGACATCGCCCGGGTAGAGCTTGGCGCGGAATATTATGCGGCTTCCGGCTATTTTCAGGCGGTTCCAGCCACGGTTATCGGCATCTATCAGGCCCCCGGTGCAAACGCTTTGGCGGTTTCGGAACGCGTGCAGGCGGAATTGGAGCGGCTGTCCCGCGCCTTTCCGACAGATGTCGAATATGATGTCCCCTTCAACACGACCGACTTTGTCGAGGCGTCTTTGAACGATGTGGTCTCGACCCTGATCCTGACCTTCATTCTGGTTATTTCGGTTGTGTTCGTGTTCCTTGGAAGTTGGCGCGCAACGATCATTCCGGCGGTGGCAATCCCGGTATCCCTGATCGGTACTTTTGCCTTCCTGCTGGCGTTTGGGATGTCGCTGAACACCATCTCGCTGTTCGCCTTGGTGCTGGCCATCGGTATCGTGGTGGATGACGCCATCGTCGTCGTCGAAAACGTGGAGCGCATCATTGCCGATGAAGGGTTGCCCCCTGCTGAAGCCACCCGTAAAGCCATGGGCCAGATCACGGGGCCGGTCATCGCGACCACACTGGTTCTTTTGGCGGTGTTCGTGCCGGTCACGTTCATGCCCGGCATCTCGGGGCGGCTGTACTCCCAATTTGCCATAACGATCTCGACCGCTGTCGTAATCTCTTCCATCAACGCTCTGACCCTTTCGCCCGCCCTGTGCGGCTTAGTTCTTCGTCCCCGGTCCGGCCCTCCCAAAGGGGTGCTTGCGATGTTCGAAAACTTCATCGGCACCGTGCGCAACGGCTATGTGGCCATTGTACGAAAGCTGTTGGTTTTTCCGGCCATTGCGCTGGCCATCGTGGTTGGGCTTGGCATGGGAACCGGAACAATCATGTCCAACACCTCGGCCGGGTTTATTCCGCTTGAAGACAACGGGTATCTGTTCGTTGATGTTCAGTTGCCTGATGCCGCAACGTTGGAACGGACCGAGGCGGTCACTGCTCGTCTTGACGAACAGATAAGTGAAATCCCGGGCGTCGCGAGCACGGTTCTGGTCAACGGCTTTTCGATGCTGAACGGCACGATCACCAACGGCGCTGCGATTTTCGTCAATCTCGAAAACTGGAGCGAACGGCAAGAAGAGGATCTGAGCGCGGACGCCATTCTGGCCAAAGTGCTGGCGATCGCGAACGGTGAATCAGCAGCTTCGGTCCTTGCATTCAACCCACCGCCCATCCAGGGCCTTGGTATGTCCGCCGGTGTCGAGATGGAAGTTCAGCAAACCGGTGGTGGCACTCCGCAGGATCTGGCCTCGGCCGTGGGTTCGTTCGTGTATTCGGCCAATCAGAGACCCGAGATTGGGCAGGCCTATACGACCTTCCGCGCCAACGTCCCACAGCTGTTCGTTGATCTGGACCGCGAAAAAGCCAAAACGCTGAATGTCTCGGTCGCCGAGATATTTCAGACCATGCAGGCGCAGCTGGGATCTTACTATGTCAATGACTTCAACCTGTTCGGCCGTGTCTATCGCGTGATGATTCAGGCCGATGGGACCTATCGGGACAATGTCGAAGATATCGCGAACCTCTATGTCCGTTCTCAAAACGGAGACATGGTGCCGCTGGGGACACTGATCGACGTTGAAAACGTGCTGGGTCCGGTTCTGCTGAAGCGCCACAACCTGTTCCGGTCGGCCACGGTGACGGCGGTCCCTGCACCCGGCTTGTCCAGCGGCGATGCAATCAACGTGATGACCGAAGAATCCGCGACCGCCCTGCCCCCGGGCTATGCGTTCGAATGGACAGGGACAGCGCAGCAGCAGCTGGCCTCGGGAAGTCTGGTGATCATCATCCTCGGGCTTGCCATCCTGTTCGGTTACTTGTTCCTGGTGGGTCAGTATGAAAGTTGGACGCTACCTGTTTCAATCCTGCTTTCCGTTGTCGTTGCCTTGTTTGGGGCCGTGGCGGCGGTGGCCATCGTGGGCAGTGACATCAACCTCTATACGCAGATCGGTATGATCATGCTTGTCGGGCTGGCCTCGAAAAACGGTATTCTGATCGTCGAGTTCGCCATGGAGCAACGCGCCAAGGGGCTGTCCATCAAAGAGGCCGCAGCAGAGGCAGCATATCAGCGTTTCCGCGCTGTGATGATGACTGCGCTGTCCTTCCTACTTGGCGTTGTCCCCCTGCTGGCCGCCAACGGAGCCGGTGCCGCCAGCCAGAAGGCGATTGGTGTCGCGGTATTTGGCGGGATGCTGGCCGCAACGCTGGTTGGTGTGATCGTGGTACCCGTGCTCTATGCCCTGATGCAAGGCATGCGGGAATGGTTGAAGGGCAACAAGAGCGGCCCCGACCCTACGGAAAAAGCCGCCTGAACACCGAAAGCCCCATCTGAACTGTTGGGGCTTTTTTGCAATTCCGCTACTAGGATTCAGGCGTTTTCAGGCTATCCCTTATCCTCGGACCGTTCGGACATCCATTGATCGATCCGCGCAATCTGCTCGGCACTCAGCCGCAAGCCCAGCTTGTTGCGGCGCCAAACCACATCTTCGGCTGAGCGGGCATATTCCTTGTTCATCAGCCACGCGACCTCTTTCGCTGTCAGGGTTGCGCCAAACTCCTCTCCCAGATCGGATACCTGTTTTGCATCACCCAAAACATCCCTTGCTTCAGTCCCGTAAGCTCTGATCAGGCGGGCAGCCCAGCTTTCGGTCAAAAAAGGATAGGCCGCCATAAGATCGCTTTTCAGGGTTTCGACAGCATCCACCGGAAAATCACCCCCCGGCAGTGCGACACCTGCGGTCCAGGGGCCGGGCAGGTGCGGAAAATACTCACCGACCTTCTCAAGCGCGCTTTCTGCAAGCCTGCGATAGGTCGTGATCTTGCCGCCGAATACATTCAAAACGGGCGCCCCGCCCTGCGCATCGACTTTCAACGTGTAATCCCGCGTTGCCGCAGTGGCACTGCTTGCTCCGTCATCATAAAGAGGCCGCACGCCGGAATAGGTCCACACGACATCGTCGCGCGTTATGCTTTTTTTGAAGTACTTTGATGCAAAGGCGCACAGGTAATCCTGCTCGGCCTCTGTGCAGACCGGTTTGGTCGACGGGTCCGGATGATCCTGATCCGTTGTCCCAATCAAGGTAAAGTCCTGCTCGTATGGTATGGCGAAAATGATGCGGCCATCTTCGCCCTGGAAAAAATAGCATTTGTCGTGATCGTAAAGCCTGGGCGTCACGATATGACTGCCCCGCACAAGCCGCACGCCCTCGCGAGAGTTCACGCGGATCTTGGATTGAATAATGTCGCCCACCCAGGGCCCACCTGCATTGATCAGCATCTTGGCCCGGACCAAACGGGTCTCACCGCTGATCCGATCCCGAACGGACACTTCCCAAAGATCGCCGACCCGCTCGGCCGAGGTCACTTCGGTTCGGACCATGATCTGCGCGCCGCGCGACTCGGCGTCACGCGCATTCAGGACCACCAATCGCGAGTCTTCGATCCAGCAGTCGGAATATTCATAAGCCGTTTCGAACTTGTCCTGCAACGGGGCCCCCTCGGGCGCTGACCGCAGGTTCAATGACGTCGTGCCCGGCAGGATTTTGCGCCCGCCCAGATTGTCATACATGAACAGGCCCAACCGGATCAGCCAGGCCGGACGCCGCCCGCGCATCCACGGCATGACCGTGCTGAGCAACCGCGAGGTCGGCGTTTCGGAATCAAACCGCATATCCTTGTGGTAGGGCAGCACAAAACGCATGGGCCAGCTGATATGCGGCATCGCGCGCAGCAGGGTTTCACGCTCGATCAGGGCCTCACGCACCAGGCGAAATTCAAAATACTCAAGATACCGCAATCCGCCGTGAAACAACTTGGTCGAGGCAGAGGACGTGGCAGAAGCGAGATCGTTCATCTCGACCAGCGTCACCGAAAGACCCCGCCCGGCGGCGTCCCGCGCTATTCCACAGCCATTGATCCCGCCGCCGATGATGAAAAGGTCTGTGATCTGGTTGTCCGTTGACTGCATATCCATTGATTCCCTGCCTGACACGGTTGCGGGCATTAGCCAGAATGACCTTCGCTTCGTCAATGTTTATGTTCGTTTTTTTTCTTTTTGCAACACTGGTATGAATTTCCAGCAAGTTGGCTTGCCAAAATCGACAAAAAGAACAAAAACGAAAATCAATCCTCTACACCGGAACTGCCCATGTCCTTGTCCTTTCGCCAATCCGACATTCTGGAAATCGCCAGCACCGATGGGCGCGTTACCGTCGAGGGGCTGGCTGAACGCTTTGGCGTCACCGTTCAGACGATCCGGCGCGACCTGACCGAGCTTGCAGATGCGGGCAAGCTGGACCGGGTTCACGGGGGCGCTGTTCTCCGCTCGGGTGTTTCAAATATCGGATACGAGGACCGCCGCGCGCTGAACGCGGACGCCAAGACCCGCATCGCTCAAACCTGCGCGGCTGATATCCCGGATGGCGCATCAATTTTCATGAACATCGGAACCTCGACCGAGGCCGTGGCAAGGCAGTTGCTGAACCACAAGAACCTGCTGGTGGTGACCAACAACATGAACGTTGCAAACATTCTTGTCGAAAACCCGGACTGCGAAATCATCATGGCCGGCGGCGTTTTGCGTCGGACAGACGGGGGGCTGATCGGCAACCTGACCGTATCAGCCATCCGGCAGTTCAAATTCGACATCGCCGTCATAGGATGTTCGGCGCTGGACGCGGATGGCGATCTTTTGGACTTCGACTTTCAGGAGGTTCAGGTCAGCCAGGCCATCATCGAGAAGGCGCGCCGAACTTTTCTGGTTGCCGATCATTCAAAGTTTCAACGCTCGGCCCCGGCGCGGATAGGATCAATTGCCGAACTTGACACGGTGTATAGCGACCTGCCCCTGCCCGGCAAGCTGCCAGAGCATTGTCGCGAGTGGCAGACTGATGTCGTCATCTGCGACTAGAGGCGGGCAAATAACAACGTCCGGGCGAGTTGCGCGGCTTGCCAGATCGAACTTGGCCTGACACTATCCTTCATACAAGAATTTGTGCACGGGAGGGGAGGACCGGGCCATGATTGCGCTTTTATTTTCGTTGTTTATCGCCACGATGGGGCTGAACTATTTCAAGTTGACCAAAGCTGGCAACGCCTTGTTTTTCGTCACATTGGCCATGTGTATCTACTGGTTGAAATTCCACGCCACCACACCGCTTACAATTCAACTCTGAGGGGCTTGCCATGACACCTGAACTGTCCCGCACCCTCAACGCGATCGGTATGCTTGCCGTCTGCCTTGTACTGGCGTTGGCGTTTTTCTATCAGCTTGTCCTCTATGAACTGCCCTGCCCGCTTTGCCTGCTGCAACGTGTTGGGTTCGTTGCCGTCGGTGTGGGGCTTGGTTTGAACCTGCTCTACGGTCCACGGCCGCAACACTATGCCATCGTGCTGATTGCGGCCTTGTATGGAGGCACTGTATCGATCCGCCAGATTCTTCTGCATATCGTACCCGGCACCGGGCACTACGGCTCTCCGGTTTTGGGTCTGCACTACTATACCTGGGCCGGGATCGCCTTTTTCCTTGTGTTGCTGGGCACGTCGATCATGCTGTTATTTGATCGCCAATACGCCGACCCTTCTGGTCAGGAACCAAGGTTCGGAGGAAATGCTCTGGCAAAGATCGCGTTTTTCGTCATGCTGGCTTTGGCGGTGCTGAACGCGGGTTCGACCTTGCTGGAATGCGGGCCGGGTATCTGCGCTGACCCGCCGACAAGCTACAAGTTGATTGACGAATTGGACGCCGGCAACTGAAGATACCGTAACCTTCCCGAAAAGGAGGAGCGAGCATGGGACTACTGGGACAGCCGCTTGGCTATTATGACTATCTGACTTTCGTGGCATTGATCCTGCTTCTGGCGGCTGTGATGGCGTTGTTTCTTTTTCTCATGGGTCTTCCGGGTCGGATCGCCATCAAGCGCAACCATCCCCATGCCGAGGCCGTAAAGATCATGGGCTGGATGGGATTTCTGGCCGTGGTGCCCTGGGTCCATGCCTTTATGTGGGCGTTCCATGATGGCGTTACGGTCGACATTCGCCGTGGCCCTGACGAGGAAAAAGACGCCATTCGTGATGAAATCAAACGTCTGGGTGGCGATGTCCGACCTGAATATCAAGGTCGACTGGACACAGACGATCCGCAGCAAAGCTAAGGCCAGAGGAAGTCACAAAACATGTTCGTCGCCCTTGGCATCACGTTATTTTACATCATTTTCGTCTGGCTTATTTTCTTCAAGCTGGAACTGCTGAAATTCAACATCGCCTGGGGCATCGTATCCTTTTGGGTTGGCGCGCACCTGTTGCTGATTTTTCTGGTCGCATTGCGGTTCTTTCAACCCTTCTCGGCCGACAGCCACGTGGTGCGTTCGACCATACAGATCATTCCCAAACTGACACAACCGACGATCCTGACCGAAGTTCTTGTGGAACCGAACACACCTGTCACCAAGGGCGATCCACTCTACCGCTTTGATGACACGGTGTTTTCACTGGCGGTGGACAATGCGCAGGCGCAATTGGTCGCCGCTGAACAGAATTCCAAGATTCTGGAACAGGATGTGATCGCGTCGACCGAAGCTGTTGAACGCGCAAACGCGCAGCTGGCCTATGCGCAGACTCAGCAAGCCCGGTATGAAACTCTTGTGCCCGCCGGTGGAGCGCGGCAAGACGAACTGGACCGCTGGAACGAGCAGGTGACCGAAGACCTTGCTGCCGTCAAACAGGCCGAAGCAAATCTGGAAAAGGCGCAACTGGCTGTGGAGTCCCAGATAGACGGTGTTAACACGGGTATTCTCCAGGCAAGGGCGCAGTTGGCCGAGGCTGAGTATTTTCTTGAAAACACAACGATCTACGCGCCTGAAAACGGCATGATCGTATCGCAGCAAGCCCGCCCCGGGCTGGTCGTCGGCGATGTTCGACTGGGCGCGATAGCCAGTTTCGTGACCGAGGACAGCCCCTATCTTCTTGCGACCTTTCGCCAGCAGAATCTGAAATTCGTGGAACCGGGGCAAGAGGTCGAAGTGGCGCTGGATCTTTACCCGGGCGAAATCCTGACGGGCAAGGTCGAGGCGATCTGGTGGGCCACACGCCAAGGGCAACTGATCCCTTCAGGCCGCCTGCCCGGCTTTGAACTGCCGAAACTGCCCGGTCGAATTGCCGTGCAGATCACCGTCGATATCCCGGAAGGGCACACTTTCCCGGCTGGCGGCCACGCCGCAGTGGCGATCTACACCGGCATGGGCAAAAGCTTTGAGTTCCTGAGACGCATCAACATCCGTCTCTATTCCTTCGCCAACTTCATTCGACCGCTGGATATCTGAGGATGCGCGCCATGACACTTAGCCGGTTGATGGGAACTGCACTTTGCGCCGCCACTTTCGCGGCCTGCACGCCCGTGGGGCCCGATTTCGTGCGCCCGAACTCTCCGGTCGTCAAGCAGTGGATCGAGGTAAACAGCCCCAGCGTCGGTCAAAGCGGCCTAACATCGCGCAGCGCACCCGTGGTCAAATGGTGGGAGACATTCAATGACCCGACCCTCAACCGGCTGATTGCCGAAGCTTATGCCCAGAACCTGACGCTTCAGGTCGCGGGCGCGCGCGTGCTGCAAGCGCGGGCACAGCTGGGGATCGCTTTCGGCGAATTGTACCCGCAATCCCAGGCCATAGGCGCGTCTTTGCAGCGGCGGCAAATCAGCGACAATCTTGGGCCTGTTGCCGATATCAACCGGATCATCCCCCTGGATACCGAATTCTCGACGTCTCAGGTTGGGTTCGATGCCCAATGGGAGCTGGATGTCTGGGGCGCACAACGGCGCGGTGTGCAGGCGGCGCGGTCGAATCTGGCTTTGCAGGTCGCAAATTATGATGACGCATTGGTGACACTGACCGGCGACGTGGCCGCGCTCTATGTCAATATCCGCGCGTTGCAGGAATCGTTGGCGGTCGCCCGGGAAAACATCAAATTGCAGCAGGAATCGGCGGACCTGACCCAGCTGCGGTTCAACAATGGGGTCACGACCGAACTGGACGTTCAGGAATCCACTGCCCTGCTCAACAATACCAAGGCCTTGGTGCCCGAGTTGGAAAGCGACCTGCAACAGACCAAGAATGCGCTGGCCGTGCTGCTGGGGGCCACGCCGTCCCGGATGACCAACCTGCTGGGGAATTCCGGCCGTATCCCGTCAGCGCGAACAAATGTGGCCGTTGGAGTGCCGGCAGAATTGCTGCGCCGTCGCCCGGATGTCCGCGCGGCGGAACTGGCCGCTGCGACTCAATCGGCGCAGGTGGGCATCGCAATGGCTGACCTGTATCCTCAGTTCGTGCTGTCGGGCGCGATCGGTTTGCAGGCATCGGGCGGGCGCGATTTGTTCAGCGGCAACAGCACCACCGGTCTGGCCAGTGCCGGCGTGGTCTGGAACGTGCTCAACTATGGCCGCATCAAAAACAATGTCCGCGCGCAGGATGCGGCATATCAAGCGCTGATTGCCAACTATCAGAACACCGTTCTGACCGCGTATTCCGAGGTGGAAAGCGCAATGGTCGCCTATGCGCAAGCGCGAAAACAGGTTGGGTTCTATCAGAAAAGCGTCGAAGCTTCGCGCAAGGCCGCAGATATCGCCGTAAGCCAGTACAGGGATGGCATCGCCAGCTATTCTCGCATTTTGAACACGCAGACCGCGCTTTTGCGGTCGCAGGCAAATCTGATCGAAGCGCGGCAGCAGGTGTCCAGCAATCTTGTTGCCGTTTACAAGGGTCTGGGCGGCGGATGGCAGATCCGGCAAAACCAGGAATTCCTGCCTGAAACCGTGCTGGCGGAAATGGCCTATCGCACCGATTGGGGCGATCTGCTTGAAAAAACCCCGACCCGGGCCAGCCTGAACTAGGCGCTACTTGGTCAACCCGCGCAGACCGCCCGAGATCAAAATATTGACCTCGTAAAGGATGCGGGGCGCGGCCAGCCCGCCGGGGCTGGCCAGATAGTTGGGGCTCCATTCCGGATCGAATTTCTGTTTGAAGGCGCGCAAACCTTCAAAATGATAGAACTGCTCGCCATGCTCATAGACAAAGCCGCCGATGCGGTTCCAAAGCGATGCAAGCTGACGGTTTTCGATGCCTGAGAACGGCGCCGCACCCAATGAGAACCAGTGGAAACCCTGCTGCGATCCCCAGTTCATCATCTCGGCAAAAAGCGCATCCATGACAAAGCTCGGGCTGTCAGGCTCATAGCGCATCAGATCCAGCGACAGCTCGGATTTGTTGCCGCCCTGAAACAGGTTGGCAAAGGCCATGATCTTGCCTGTTTTACCGTCACGCAGAACCGCATGATCGAAATATGACAGGTACTGATCGTCAAAGCCCCCCAGCGCAAAGCCCTTTTCGGCACCCGCCTTTTGTGCCAGCCAATGATCTGAAATCGCGCGCAGTTCCGGCAATACCGGGGCCAGGTTTTCTTTCGGGATGATCTCGAAAACATAGCCCTCCCGCTCGGCCCGGTTCCTGGCCTGCCTGAACCGCTTGCGCGACTTTCCGTCCAGCGAGAAATCCCTGAGCGGAACCCGCGCGACCTCGCCGATCTTCAGGATCGACAGGCCCAGATCCAGAAATGTCGGCAGGTATTTGGTTGAAACACTGTAGAAGGCACACAGTTTTCCTTCTCGGTCCGCCATTTCCCTGAGTTGCCAGATCAATTGCCGCCCCGCCGATTCATCGCCGACCGGCTCTCCCTTCGAGATCAGAGCGTTGCCCGTGTCTGCATATGCAATGAATGCGGTCTCATCCGGTGAGATGAGGAACTGCTTGTCACCGGTAAGCGAGATTTGGGATTCGGTGTCCTCGCACTCCATCACAAGCCGTTCAACGACCTCGGGGATTTCCGTGCGCACAGGCGTCGGAATATCTCGCCCGAACAGAGAGTTCACGGCCACGACGCCCACGATCACCGCCACGATGAGGCTGGAGCGCAAAAAGCGCGAAGCGTCACCGTTCCAGGCAAATTCCCACCACAGGGCGTTCTGGTACTCGACATGGGAATAGGCGAACAATCCGATCCAGAATATCACCGCCAGCAGCGCCACGACACTGACCAACCAAGGAATATTCAGCCTGAAGATCGACGCGCCACTGACCCGGTAAAACGCCCCGCGGAACATCGCCAGAAGGCCAATCGTGCCCAGCATCGACAGCGCTTCGTGAGTGTCCAGCCCCTTTGCCAGCGAGGCAAAGAACCCGGCCACCATCAACAGCATGGCCACCACCCATGCGCGGTAGAGCTTTCGAAACAAACCGCGGGACACCAGCAAAAGCAGCACGCCGACAGCACTGCCGGCAAGGTGCGATGCCTCGACAAACGACAGCGGCAAGACCTCTCTCAGAACGCCAAGGTTCTGCGTGCCCACTGGCAATGCGCCGGATATCAGCAGGACCACCCCTGCCACGGCCGCAACCCCGGCTGCCACCATCGGAACAATGGGGCGGATAACCCGATAGACCCATGTCGCGGCGCCGCCGATCCTGTGCCTTTGCGTCAGTGCGGACGCGATCGCAATGGACACGCTGGCGATACCGAACGGCAAGAAGGTGTAAACGACGCGATACAGCAACAAGGCTGCGATCACATCCGAACGTCCCGACGCTCCAAGCCCCGCGATCAGCGTGGCTTCGAATACCCCAAGCCCGCCCGGCGCGTGGCTGAGGATTCCAACGGCGATGGCGGCGATGTAGATCGTGAAGAAATAGGGATAGCCAACGCCCAGATCGTCCGGCATCAGGACATAGAGCGCCATGGACGCGCCAACCAGATCTCCGATGGCGGCCAGTGTCAGAAGGCTGGCCAGTTTGCCACCCGGCAAGTCGAACCCGATACCGGCGACGGCCAACCGCCTGCCGCCGCTGGACAACCATATGAACATCGCGACCAATGCCCCCAAAAGGCTCAGCCCGATGGCGGTTTCCACCGTTTCGCTGACAGGCATCACTTTCGAGATCCCATCCGGATGCACGGTCAGCAACACACCCAGAACCAGAACAAGCCCCATCCAGAACGCGACCCAGGACGTTGCGATAACCCCGGCCACCCGCCCCAGATCCAAGCCCAGCGACGCATATATCCGATACCGGATCGCCGTTCCGGTAATGTAGGAAAAACCCAGACAGTTCGACACGGCATAGCCGCTGGCTCCTGCCATTCCGGCAACAGGCAATGGCACTTTGCCGCCCGCCACGCTTTGCACGGCAAACACATCATAGAGCGACAGCGACAGGAAACTGAACGCGGTCCAGCACAATGCGAAAAACATCAGTTTCCACGACGTCGTTGCGATATCGGTCTGGACATCTGACCATTTCACATGCGCCGACAAATCATGCAGAACCGTCAGCGCGATCCCGGTCACGAGAACCGGTATTGCAATCCGCAGCCACGGTTTTTCCAACATGGCCGTAAGCTTTTCGGCCCAGTGTACGGCCAGAGGTTCACCGTCACTTTCCGCATTGGTCATGCTGCACGTCCCCGCCAGTTTCTGATCGCAGATACCACGCGCGGCTCACCCGCCCGTCGACGATTCAGACATCATCTGCCAACGGACTCTGGCACATTTTGGTTTTATCTCAAAGCGCTAGAGCCGCCCCTTGCGTGTTGACAGCAAAAGGTTCGTTTCCGAACGCGTCACGCCGTCGATCCGTCGGATCTGAAACAGAACCTCATCCAGTTCGGCCAGGGTTTCCGCGCTGATCTCGGCGATCAGATCCCAACTGCCATTTGTCGAATGAACTGCCGTCACCTGACGCATGGCACCGATCCGGGCCATGACGCGTTCCGTCCCGCGCCCCTCAATCTCGAGCATCATCAACCCGCGCACCGGGCTTTGCGCCAGGTCGCGACGCGTCAGGACGGTGAAGCCGACGATTTCACCGGACTGTTTCAGCCGCTGCAACCTGCTGCGGACCGTGGTGCGTGTCACGCCCAGTGTTTCCGACAGCTCTGACAGGCTTGCCCGTGCATCCCGTTGCAACGCATTGAGCAGCCGATTGTCCAATTCGTCCATAGCATCTTCTCATAAAGGAACTTCCAAGACCATTTTGAGCATTTTGCCGACTTCACGCAAGACAGTCCGACGGCCTAAATGAACACATGGAAATCAAGGATATCATACTGGTCGGCGCCCCCATGGACGCCGGGAAACGTCGTCAGGGATGCCGGATGGGACCTGATGCGTATCGCGTGGCAGGGTTGGATGAGGCGCTGTCTGATCTTGGTCACACCGTCCAAGATTGGGGCGACGTGCAGGCCGAAAACGTCGACATTCCCCGACACCCGCACCTATTCGCCCTGCCCGAATGCGTGGGGTGGACGCACGCTCTCAGCAAAGCTGCGCAAGACGCGGCGGGTCAGGGCATTCCGATTTTCATGGGGGGTGATCACGCCCTGTCCATGGGTACGGTGGCCGGGATGGCCGCCCATGCTGCTCGGATCGACCGCCCTCTTTTTGTGCTATGGCTTGACGCCCACAGCGACTTTCACACTCCGGACAGTACCGGCAGCGGCAACCTGCACGGAACGCCGGTGGCGTATTTCACCGGCAGACCCGGATTCGAGGATTTCCCCCCTTTGCCGGCCGTCATACCGACGGATCGCGTCGGCATGATCGGATTGCGCTCTGTCGACCCGGCTGAACGGGCAGCGCTGGAGCAAGACCGTGCCATGCTGGCGGATATGCGCAGCATTGATGAAAACGGAATCAAAGCCCCCCTTTTGGCCTTTCTTGATCGCGTGAAGGCAGAAAACGCTCTGCTACATGTATCTTTGGATGTCGATTTCCTCGACCCGGCAGTGGCGCCCGCAGTCGGCACGACCGTGCCCGGCGGTGCAACCGAGCGCGAAGCCCACCTGGTAATGGAACTGCTCCATGAAAGCGGGCTTGTCTGCTCGCTGGACCTGGTCGAACTGAACCCGTTTCTGGATGAGAGGGGCCGAACCGCAAAACTGATGGTCGATCTGGCCGCCTCGTTGATGGGTCGCCGTATCTTCGACCGTCCCACCCGGAGTTTTTGATGCTGTCTCTGCAAGCGCCATCTGCCGCCGTCATGATCCGGCCGCACGCTTTTGCGTCCAACCCGGAAACACGCGATGACAATGCCTTTCAAACGCTGAGCACCGCATCCGCCCAGGCCACGTCGGAAGCGGCCAGGGATGAACATGATCGGGCGGTACAGCAATTGCGCGACGCCGGTGTCACTGTTCATGTGTTTGACGATTTCGGGGACCTCAACACACCTGACAGCGTTTTTCCAAACAACTGGTTCTCGACGCATCCCGGCGGCCATGTGGCGATCTACCCGATGTACGTGCCATCGCGCAGACGCGAACGCCGGACCGATGTAATCGAACTGCTCAAACAGGAATACCGTGTGCAGGATGTCATCGACTATTCCGGGCTGGAACAAGACAACCTGGCCCTCGAAGGAACCGGCGCGATGGTGTTGGATCATGTGGCCCGTATCGCTTACACGGTGACGTCCAATCGCGCCGATCCGGTCCTGTTGGAACGGTTCTGCACACATTTCAACTATGAACCAATCGCCTTCGAAGCCCGCGATGCCAAGGGCCGAGACGTTTATCACACCAACGTTTTGATGGGTATCGGAACGCATTACGCCCTGATTTGCCTCGACATGATTTCGGACCCGGCCCGCCGCATGACCGTTCGCAATCGGCTGGAAGAATCCGGTCGAACGGTCATTGACCTGACGCACGACCAAATTGCCGAGTTCGCAGGTAACGCCATTGAACTGACCGGACGGGATGGGTTGGGTCTGGCCCTGTCCAGCAGGGCACTTGCCGCCCTCACACCAGACCAAATCGCAACAATCCAGGACAGTGCAACACCGTTGCCGCTGTCCGTTCCTACAATTGAAACCGCCGGTGGGTCCGTGCGCTGCATGATTGCAGGCGTTCACCTTGCCCGCCGATAGGAGAGCACCATGCAACCTTCAGACAAGGCCCTGGTACCATTCGTTTCCGTCGACAACATGATGCGACTGGTACACCACATTGGCGTCGAACAGATGATCACGCAGATTGCCGCTCAGATCGAGGCCGATTTCAAACGATGGGAAAGCTTCGACAAGACACCTCGCATTCCGGCGCATTCTCCTCATGGCGTTATTGAGTTGATGCCAACTTCGGATGGTGAGGCGTACGGGTTCAAATACGTAAACGGCCATCCCAAGAATACCTCCGAGGGGCTGCAAACAGTAACTGCATTCGGTCTGTTGGCAGACGTCTATACAGGATATCCGACGCTGTTGACCGAAATGACAATGCTGACCGCGCTGCGCACGGCTGCGACTTCGGCATTGGTCGGGCGCTATCTGGCCCCGAAAAATGCCAGGACAATGGCCATGATCGGCAATGGCGCACAGTCCGAATTCCAGTGCCTTGCCTTCAAGGCAATGTGCGGAATCGACACCGTTCGGCTTTATGACATCGACCCGAATGCCACGTCGAAATGCGCTGCGAACTTGCAGGGCAAGGGCCTGACAGTCATCCCTTGCAAGACGCCGGAAGACGCCATTGAATGTGCCCAGATCATAACCACCTGCACGGCAGACAAGAAATACGCAACGATCCTGACCGACAACATGGTCGGGCCCGGCGTGCACATCAACGCCATCGGAGGCGATTGCCCCGGCAAGACCGAGCTGCATCGCGACATCCTGTTGCGTTCGGACATCTTCGTCGAGTACCCTGAACAAACCCGGATCGAAGGCGAAATTCAGGCGCTGGACGCGGATCACCCTGTGACCGAGATGTGGCAGGTCATCACCGGCGCCGCCAAGGGGCGCATCGATGAGCGGCAGATCACTTTATTCGACAGTGTCGGCTTTGCCATCGAGGATTTCTCGGCCCTGCGCTATGTGAAACAGGCGATTGAAGGCACAACCTTCTTTGAACCTCTGGACATGTTGGCCGACCCGGACGATCCGCGCGATCTGTTCGGAATGTTGATGCGAGCTGGATAACACGCGATCTTGGGGGCTCTGCCCCCGCCGCGCTGCGCGCGCCTCCCCCGGGATATTTTCAGCCAGATGAAGCAGGGGATCCGAACTTCATCTGGCCACAAACATCCCGGAGCGCGAGGCAGAGCCTCGCTTCCGAGCTATCCCGCAAGCGATGGCAGGTAGAGGACAATACCCGGGAATGCCACAAGCATTGCGATGGTCAGGGCGTCCGCGATGAAAAAGGGCGTGACGCCTTTGAACACATCTTGAACACTTAGGTCCGGGCGCACACCGGCAACGACAAAGCAGTTCAGCCCGATGGGCGGTGTAATCAGGCAAAACTCGGCCATTTTGACGACCAGAATGCCAAACCAGATCGCGCACATCGGGCCGGACATTCCAAACGCGCTGTCGGCGGCACTGACGGTTTCACCACCATTCAAGGCCATTACCGCCGGATAGACGACGGGCAAAGTCAAAAGCAGCATCCCGATCGCGTCCATGAACATGCCCAACACCGCATATGCCAGCAGAATGCAGATCAGGATCATCATGGGCGACATCTCGAGCCCCGTGATCCAATCCGAGAAGGCACCCGGCAGGTCGGCGAACCCAAGAAAGCGCACATAGATCAGAACGCCCCAGATGATCGAAAAGATCATCGCCGTCAGTTTGGCGGTTTCCAAAAGCGCGGATTTGAGCTCGGCCCAGCGCATTCCGTGGAACAAGGCGAAACAGAATACGATGAAGGCGCCAATGGCACCGCCTTCCGTCGGAGTGCCCCATGCTTTTTCTCCAAACGGATTGTAGACAAAGCAAATGATGATCAGGATGACGGCGACAATCGGAATAGCACCGGGAAGAGCGGCAAAGCGCTGTTTCCAGGAAAACCCCGTGACAGGCGGACCAACGGATTTGAATATCACTGCAATCCCGACGATCAGAAGGCCGTATACAATTGCGGAAAACGCACCCGGAATGAACCCCGCCAACAGCAGCTTCCCGACATCCTGCTCGACGATGATCGCGTAGATCACTAGAATGGCCGAAGGCGGGATCAGGGAGGCCAGCGTCCCGCCCGCGGCAACCACACCTGCTGCAAAGCGTTTGTTATAGCCCACCTTCAGCATTTCCGGAATCGCGATACGGGCGAAGACGGCGGACGTCGCAACCGAAGCTCCGGACACCGCGGCGAACCCGGCTGTGGCGAAAACGGTCGAAACCGCCAACCCTCCGGGCACCCATGCGACCCAACGTTTTGCGGCCTCGAACAAAGCGCGGGTAAGCCCCGCGTAATAAGCCAGATACCCGATCAGGATAAAGGTCGGAATCAGGCTGAGAGTGTGGGACGCGACCTTGGAATGTGGCACCTGCCCCGCGGTCTTGACTGCCACTGTCAGCGCCTTGCCAAACCGTTCCGGATCGTAACCGAACTTGGCCCAGAAAATCCAAACCAGTCCGACAAGCCCTGCCAAACCCGCTGCGAAGGCAACCCGCATGCCCGCCACGACAAGGACCAGAAGGCCGCCAGTGACCCAAAGGCCAATCTCAATCGTGTCCATGTATCAGTCCTGCCCTTCGAACTGTTCGGCCTCGGCCGCCGCCTGCGCCGCTGCATCCTGTATCAACGGAACGGCCGCCGGCGCGTCCAGCCCCAGCCAGAACGCCCGACCATACCCCCAGACTTGCAGCGCAAGGCGCAGGCAGAGAACGGAAAATGCAACGGGTGCCAGCAGCTTGGCCGGCCACAAGGGTATGCCGATGTCGATCGAACTGTCCCGGCTCCACATTGGGGCGCCAAAATCAAAGGACCGGTCGAAATGAGACCAACTGCCCCAAACCAGAGCCAGCATCAGGATCAGGATCAGAACCACCGAGAGCAATTCGAACAGCCACAAAGCCCGACCGTGCAAGCGGGATATGACTATATCCATCCGGATATGCCCCCCATCACGCTGAACATATGAAATGCCCAGAAAAGCGATGAGAGGCATCGCCTGTTCGATCCAGTCCACATAGCCCGGCAAAGGAGCATTCAGTGCATTTCGACCACTGACCGATACAACGGCCAATACCATCAGTGAAAAAACCGCCAATCCGCTGATCAGTGCCAGAAACCGTTCGAGCACGAGCAAACGCTGATCCAACTGGCTCAGACGGCTGCCGTCTACCAGAACCGTGGCTTGTCCTGCCATTCCGGTGTTTCCTTGTTGTTTGTTGCCGGGCGCCTTGAAAGCACCCGGCCTTGTGGATCAGTTGCCGCCGCGCTGTTGCTTCAGCGTCGTCTGGACAAGATCGTAAAGGTCCTGCGCCGGCAGGCCCTGTGCGGTCATGTCCGCAATCCATTTTTCACGGATCGGATCAGCGGCCTTCGTGCGGAACTCTTCGATTACCGCGTCGTCGATCATGACCTTCTGGACACCCTTTTCTTCCAGGACACTGTCCCATTGTTCGAGCAAGCCGCCGTAATTCGCAAGGTAGTGATCGATCGCCTCGTCAATCGAGCTGTCCAGAGCCTCACGATGTTCGGCTGGCAGCGCCTCGTAGGCATCGATGTTGACGACAACCGGGCAGTTCACCGTTCCTGGATTCAGGTTCGCGGTCCACCAGTCCGCTTCGTTGATCGTTCCGAATGACAGGTGCGCGTGCTGGGCAAAGGCCACGGTGTCGACGACGCCCGATTCCATCGCATTGAAGGCTTCGGTCGCCGGAACCGATGTCGGCACCCCTCCGACCGCCTCGAAGGCCTGACCAAGGCCACCGGTCGCCCGGACCCGCATTCCGTCAAATTCAGCAAGTTCATCCCGCGGCTCGCCCGTGCCGACAAGGTTATACTGCGGCATTGGCGAAGTCATGATGATGCGGGCGTTCCATTGCGCCATCTCTTCCTTGACCGCTGGATGGTCGTATACTGCATGGCTTACCGCAACTTCTTCCTGCAGGTTGTTCACACCCAGAAATGGCAGTTCCAAAACGGTAATCGCCCGGTTCTTGTCGCGGTGATAGCCGGCACAGAACTGCGCCATCTCAAAGGCGCCGATTTCGATCCCGTCCAGGTTTTCCTTAGGTTTGGACAACCCGCCATAGCTGACATTGATGGTGAATTCGCCACCGGTTTTCTCGCTGACCAGTTCGGCCAGTTTTTCAACATGTTCCGTAAAGGCGCGGCGCTTGCCCCAGACGGATGCGTTCCATTCTGTCGCCGCGGCTTCGGTCACAAAAGCAACGCCAAGGGCGGCGACTGCGGCACCGCTCAACATCTTTTTCATAGTTTTGTCTCCCATAGGTGCGCCCCCTACCGAGGCGCTTGCCGATCAAGCTAGCGCCAACAATCGGTTGTGCCAACCCTAACCGGGATTTGCGTATTTTGCAGAATAAGCCCCAGAAATGACTCAAAACGACAGAAGCCTTGAGGTCACATGTCGTTGCAACCACAATTGACACACAGCGCCCTCAATTCTCGTTACTTTTAAGTGACTGTTTTTGTTTTATTTTAGCGATTCTTTTGCCAATTTTTTTACTAATATGGCCGTATTGTTAAAATTTCTTTACAAAGAAATTCAAGGATTACACCAATTTATTTATTTATTTTCAGAACGCGGTAATATTCAAACTTGGGGAGGAACAGGATCGACATTGCCTGAATGACAGGCAAAGAATCCACAAGCAATCCAGTCCAGAGGGAGGAGCCTCAAAGATGACCACCGCTGCCCAGGCAGATGCCAAGACTTATCCGCCATCCGCAGAAACCGTCGCTCGTGCGCATGTCGATGCGGCAAAGTATGCTGACATGTACGCAGCCTCAATCAGCGACCCCGACGCGTTCTGGGGCGAGCAAGGCAAGCGCATCGACTGGATCAAGCCCTTCACCCAGATCAAGGACGTCAGTTACGAGTTTGGCTCGGTCAAGATCAACTGGTATGCCGATGGCACGTTGAATGTGTCGGCCAACTGCCTGGATCGTCATCTGAAAACCCGCGGCGACCAGACCGCGATCATCTGGGAGCCGGATGATCCGAATGACCCGGCCCAGCATATCTCTTACGCAGAATTGCACCGCCGCACCTGCCGGATGGCCAACATTCTGGAATCCCTGGGCGTGCGCAAGGGCGATCGCGTGGTCATCTATCTGCCGATGATCCCCGAAGCTGCTTACGCCATGCTGGCCTGTGCGCGGATCGGCGCAATTCATTCGATCGTTTTCGCGGGCTTCTCGCCCGACGCTCTGGCAGCGCGGATCAATGGGTGCGACGCCAAGGTCGTGATTACGGCAGATGAGGCCCCGCGTGGCGGCCGCAAAACGCCGCTGAAATCCAACGCAGACGCCGCCCTGCTGCACTGCAAAGACACGGTAAAATGCCTTGTGGTCAAGCGCACCGGCGGTCAGACCACCTGGATCGACGGTCGCGACTTTGACTACAACGAAATGGCGCTTGAGGCGGACGACTACTGCGCCCCTGCCGAAATGAACGCCGAAGATCCTCTGTTCATTCTTTACACGTCGGGTTCGACCGGTCAGCCCAAGGGCGTTGTGCACACCACAGGGGGGTATCTTGTTTACGCCTCGATGACGCACGAGATCACATTCGATTATCACGAAGGTGACGTGTACTGGTGCACCGCTGACGTGGGCTGGGTCACCGGGCACAGCTATATCGTCTATGGCCCGCTGGCCAATGGCGCAACCACGCTGATGTTCGAAGGCGTGCCCACTTATCCCGACGCCTCGCGCTTCTGGCAGGTCTGCGAAAAGCACAAGGTCAACCAGTTCTACACCGCACCGACCGCGATCCGCGCGCTGATGGGTCAGGGCAATGAGTTTGTCGAAAAATGCGACCTCAGCGATCTGCGCATTCTGGGCACCGTGGGTGAACCGATCAACCCCGAGGCCTGGACCTGGTACAACGACGTTGTCGGCAAAGGCAAATGCCCCATCGTCGACACCTGGTGGCAGACAGAAACCGGCGGCCACCTGATGACGCCGCTGCCCGGTGCACATGCGATGAAGCCCGGATCGGCGATGAAGCCGTTTTTTGGCATCGAACCGGTGGTTCTGGACCCGCAATCCGGTGTTGAAATCGAAGGCAACGGTGTCGAGGGCGTTCTGTGTATCAAAGACAGCTGGCCCGGCCAGATGCGCACCGTCTGGGGCGATCATGAGCGGTTCGAGAAAACCTATTTCTCGGATTACAAAGGCTATTACTTCACGGGTGACGGCTGCCGTCGCGACGAAGATGGCGACTATTGGATCACCGGTCGTGTAGACGACGTGATCAACGTGTCCGGTCACCGCATGGGCACGGCCGAGGTGGAAAGCGCGCTGGTTGCGCATGCTGCTGTGGCCGAGGCTGCCGTGGTTGGATACCCTCATGAAATCAAAGGGCAAGGCATCTATTGCTACGTCACGTTGATGAATGATCGCGAGCCGTCGGACGAGTTGATGAAAGAGCTGCGCACATGGGTCCGCACCGAAATCGGCCCGATTGCATCTCCGGATGTGATACAGTGGGCACCTGGCCTGCCGAAAACGCGCTCGGGCAAGATCATGCGCCGTATCCTGCGCAAGATCGCCGAGAACGATTTCGGATCGTTGGGCGATACTTCGACACTGGCCGATCCGTCGGTGGTCGAAGACCTGATCGAAAACCGTGCGAATAAGTGAGGGTGTGATGGACGCTGCCACGATCACCACGCCCGCCGTTCTCATCCTTCTCGGCCCTCCGGGTGCCGGGAAGGGCACGCAAGCCCGGATGTTGGAAGAGAAATTCGGACTTGTACAACTCAGCACCGGTGACCTGCTGCGCGAAGCCGTCGCGGCCGGAACCGACGCCGGCAAAGCGGCAAAAGCCGTTATGGAAGCCGGCGATCTGGTCAGCGACGAGATCGTCATCGCCATCCTGCGCGACCGCATGGCACAGCCGGATTGCGCCAAGGGCGTCATTCTGGACGGTTTCCCGCGCACGACGGTTCAGGCCGAAGCGCTGGACAGTCTGCTGGCATCGAACAACCAGAAGATCAACGCCGCGATAAGCCTTGAAGTGGAAGACGCGGAAATGGTGACCCGTATTTCGGGCCGCTACACCTGCGCCGGCTGTGGTGAAGGGTACCACGACCAGTTCAAGAAACCTGCCGAAGAAGGCAAATGCGACAAGTGTGGCCATACCGAATTCAAGCGCCGCGCGGATGACAATGCCGAAACGGTGGCCTCGCGCCTTGCGGCGTACCACGCGCAGACGGCACCACTGATCGCCTACTATGACAGTCAGGGCGTGCTGCAGCGCACAAACGCCATGGGCAGGATCGAAGACATTGCCAATGACCTTGAAGGAATCGTTGGCGAAGTCATGAATTAGGGGGTGGATTTAGGGCCGCAAGGCTCTGATCCCAAACAGAATACTTCAAAAGACCGCTTTGGCGGACTGGAGGAGTTTTGCCTGACGTCACATGGCGTCCGGCACAAGTGAGAAGCGGCCCGACGCACTGGAGGATGTGGGCATCGGGCCGTCCAACGAGGAAGCGAAGGAGGAACCCGCGATGGCGGATCATTCAACAAACTCCGCGCAGACTGCCGAGTCCGACAAGGGCTATTGGCAGGCCAACCTGCGCCTCATCTACATCAGCCTCGCGATTTGGGCGCTGGTGTCGTTTGGATTCGGCATTCTGCTGCGTCCGATGTTGTCGGGGATCGCCGTCGGCGGAACCGATCTGGGCTTTTGGTTCGCACAACAGGGATCGATCCTGGTCTTTTTGGTGCTGATCTTCAACTACGCCTGGCGCATGAACAAGCTAGACGCCGAATACGGTGTTGAGGAGTAAACCCCATGGATCAGTTTACCATCAACCTGCTGTTTGTTGGCGCGTCCTTTGCGCTATACATTGGCATCGCGATCTGGGCCCGGGCTGGGTCCACATCTGAATTCTACGCCGCTGGTCGCGGCATCCATCCGGTCACCAACGGCATGGCAACGGCGGCGGACTGGATGTCTGCGGCTTCGTTCATCTCGATGGCGGGTCTGATTGCCTTCACCGGCTACGACAACAGCTCGTTCCTGATGGGTTGGACTGGCGGCTATGTGCTGTTGGCACTGCTGCTTGCGCCTTACCTGCGCAAGTTTGGTAAATACACCGTGTCGGAATTCATCGGCGACCGCTTTTACAGCCAGACTGCGCGTATCGTTGCCGTGATCTGCCTGATCGTGGCCTCGGTGACCTACGTGATCGGTCAGATGACCGGCGTCGGCGTGGCCTTTGGCCGCTTCCTCGAAGTGTCCAACACCTCGGGCCTGTTGATCGGTGCAGCGGTTGTATTTGCCTATGCGGTATTTGGTGGGATGAAAGGCGTGACCTATACTCAGGTCGCTCAGTACTGCGTGCTGATCACTGCCTACACCATCCCGGCTATTTTCATCTCGCTGCAGCTGACCGGCACGCCGGTTCCGGCGCTGGGTCTGTTTGGTGACACCGCCAGCGGTGAACCCCTGCTGACCAAGCTGGATGCCATCGTGACCGAGCTGGGCTTCAATGAATACACGGCCCACCACTCGAACACGCTGAACATGGTACTGTTCACCCTGTCGCTGATGATCGGTACTGCGGGTCTGCCGCACGTCATCATGCGCTTCTTCACCGTTCCCAAAGTGGCTGACGCACGTTGGTCGGCTGGCTGGGCGCTGGTCTTCATCGCTCTGCTGTATCTTACCGCGCCTGCGGTTGGTGCCATGGCGCGTCTGAACATCAGTGACATGATGTGGCCCAATGGCGGCATCGAAGGCGGTGCTGTGACTGTTGAACAAATCGACAATGACGCACGCTATGACTGGATGGCCACGTGGCAAAAAACCGGTCTGCTGGATTGGGAAGACAAAAACGGCGACGGCAAGATCCAGTACTACAACGACAAGAATGCCGACATGCAGGCACTTGCCGAAGAAAAAGGCTGGGTTGGAAACGAGCTGACCAAGTTCAACCGTGACATCCTGGTTCTGGCCAACCCCGAGATTGCCAACCTGCCGGGTTGGGTGATCGGTCTGGTCGCAGCCGGCGGTCTTGCGGCTGCTCTGTCCACCGCTGCGGGCCTGCTGCTTGCAATCTCGTCGGCTGTGTCCCACGACCTGATCAAGGGTGCCATCAACCCGCAAATCTCGGAAAAGGGCGAGCTTCTGTCAGCGCGTATCGCAATGGCCGTGGCGATTGTGGTTGCGACCTATCTAGGTCTGAACCCACCGGGCTTTGCGGCACAAACCGTGGCGCTTGCGTTCGGTCTGGCGGCAGCTTCGATCTTCCCGGCGCTGATGATGGGGATCTTCTCGACCCGCATCAACAACACCGGCGCGGTCGCAGGCATGCTGGCTGGTCTGGTCGTCACTCTGGTCTACATTTTCCTGCACAAGGGCTGGCTGTTCATTCCGGGCACCAACTCGTTCACTGATGCAGATCCGCTGCTGGGTCCGATCAAGTCGACCTCGTTCGGTGCGATCGGTGCCATGGTCAACTTTGCAACGGCCTACATCGTTGCCGGTATGACCAAGGAGACTCCGCAGGAGATCAAGGATCTGGTCGAAAGCGTACGCATTCCCCGTGGTGCGGGCGCAGCTCAGGATCACTGAGTATGATGCGGTTGTCGGCACTTGCCTTCGGCCGCGTCTTTCGATCCACTGTTCCCGCCCGGCACACCACCGGGCGGGATTTTTTCACCAGAATACCGGAGACATCAGATGCCCCTATCCCACGATGAAATTACCCGGTTTCTGAAATCCGTTCATCCCTATGACGCGCTGCCGTCGGACACCCTCGATCAGATCGTAAAGCAGATCGAGGTCTGGGAGGTTGAGGAAGACGCCTCGGTCTATGAGCTCGGCCATTCCCTGCCCGGGGTCTTTGTGATTTATGAAGGACAGGTTGAGATCACCGACGAGAACGGCGCAGTCGTTTCTCATCTGGGGTTGCGAAATTCCTTCGGTGAACGCGGCCTGTTGAAGGACGGCAAGGCTGCGACCAAGGCCCGCGCCCATACACCATCTGTCCTGATGGTTCTGCCTCCGGATTTGGTCCGGACTTTGATCGACAACCACGACGTTGTCGCCAAATTCTTCAATCGAACCCGCGGTAATCGCAGCGGCCCTCAAAGCCTTGCGACCAGTTCGATTGACGTTCTGATGGCGCGCGATCCCGCCACCTGCCCTGCGGACACGACAGTTCAGGAAGCGGCACGCATCATGCGTGACAAACACATCTCGTCACTATGCGTGACAGATGGAGAGACGTTGCAGGGTATCGCCACCCTGCGGGACATTTCGGGCAAATTTGTTGCCGACGGGTTGCCCGTAACAACACGGATATCCGAAATCATGACTGAAAATCCCGTAACCCTCTCGCCCAGCGATATCGGCTCGGACGTTCTGCATATCATGATGGAGCGCGGCATTGGCCACATCCCGGTTTCCGAAGGCGGTCGTCTGGTCGGGATCGTGACGCAGACCGATCTGACCCACTATCAGGCCGTCAACTCGGCCGAGTTGGTTGGTCGGATCGCAAAGGCCGACAGCGCAGAAGAGATGGCGAGGGTGACGGCGGAAATTCCGCAGTTGCTGGTTCAGTTGGTTGCCGGCGGGAACCGGCACGAGATCGTCACGCGGCTGATCACCGATATTGCCGACACGGTTACCCGTCGCCTGCTGAAATTGGCCGAAACTGAACTGGGCCCGCCGCCTGTACCCTATTTGTGGCTGGCCTGCGGCTCACAGGGACGGCAAGAACAAACCGGCGTATCGGATCAGGACAATTGCCTGATGCTGGATGACAGCGCCACCGACGCCGATATGTCCTATTTTACCAAACTGGCCAAATTCGTCTCTGACGGGCTGGATGTCTGCGGGTACTTTTACTGCCCCGGCGACATGATGGCGACCAATCCGCGCTGGTGTCAGCCGGTTCGTGTCTGGCGCGACTATTTCAAGGGCTGGATTGCCAAGCCAAACCCCGAGGCGCAAATGCTGGCCTCGGTCATGTTCGACCTGCGCCCCATCGGCGGCGCATTTGAGTTGTTTGCCGACCTGCAAGCCCACACTCTGGCAGCGGCCAGGGCAAACTCGATCTTCGTCGCACACATGATTTCGAACTCGCTGAAGCATACGCCCCCACTGGGCCTGCTGCGCGGTTTCGCGACGATCCGCTCGGGTGAGCATCGCAATACGCTGGACCTGAAACACAACGGAGTTGTGCCCGTCGTCGATCTGGCGCGCATCTACGCGCTGCAAGGCGAGCTGACCGAGGCCAACACCCGCGCCCGCCTGAAAGCCGCCGAGGCCAGCGGCGTGCTCAGCCCTTCTGGTGCGCGTGACCTGCTGGACGCCTATGATCTGATCGCGGAAACCCGGCTCGAACATCAGGTTCGGCTGGTTAAGTCCGGAGCGATGCCCGACAACTATCTGCCACCGTCTGAATTGTCGGACTTTGAGCGAAGTCATCTGCGTGATGCTTTTGTGGTGGTAAAAACGATGCAATCGGCAGTTGGCCACGGCAAGGGAATGCTGGGCTGACATGCGACTGACCAACGGAGAGACCACATGTTTCTGGAACTGATCGGCACGGTTTTTGCGGGGATCGCATTTGCCGGAATCGTTCTTCTGCTGAACAAGCTGACCGGAGGGCGCCTGCCGAAATGGACAACGCCGGTTGCGGCCGGTCTTGGAATGATCGCGATGACCATCACCAGCGAATATTCCTGGTACGATCGCACGCGCGACCAACTGCCTGAAGAGATGACCATCGTGCAAGAGGTCGAAAGCCGCGCGTTTTATCGCCCCTGGACCTACGCGGTGCCGTTCGTTGACCGGTTTGCCGCAATCGACACCGTATCGGTGCGCACAAACGAAAACGTTCCGGAACAACGGCTTGTCGATCTTTACTTCTTCGGCCGCTGGGCTCCGGTTTCGAAACTGCCGGTGGCCGTGAATTGTGCAGAAGGCCGCCGCGCCAACCTGGCGGATGGTGCCGAATTTGCCGAGGACGGGCGTCTGGTGAACGCTGACTGGATTGCAGCCGGAACCAATGACCCCGTCATCGCAGCCACTTGCGGGGTTTGATCATGCTGACCGGATTGAGTTTGAGGCTCAGGATTTTTCTGTTTTTCTGCCTCCTCGCCCTGGGCGGGGTTGCCATCAGCGCCACCGCTCTCTGGATCACCTATTCCCGTGCGGGAAACCCCGGTCTGCTGAATGATTTCGTCTTCGCCGAAATCCTGATCGGATTTGGATTTCTGGCACTGGTCGCGGGTGTTTGGCTGCTGTTCGACGACAACGTCGCCAAACCGATCGAACGGCTTTCCGCCCAGTTGCGTGCCCGTGCACATGCCGGTGTAAGCACCGACCTGGACATGCAGGCCGCGCGGTATCTGGGCGATCTTGCCCCGGCTGCGGCGGGATTGGCGGAACAACTGGCCTCGAACGCCATGCGCACAGCCGAGGCCGTGGCCGCCGAAACCGCGCATCTGGCCGCAGAAAAACAGCGCCTGACCGCGCTGCTGACGGAAATTCCGGTGGCCATGCTGCTGGCCAGTCCGAAACATCAGATCGTTCTGTACGACGGGCAGGCCGCCGAGGTTCTTGCCCAGATCGCGCATCCTCGTCTGAACGCATCTCTTTTCGAATACCTCGAAGCCACCGGCCTGACAGACGCATATGCCAAGATGTGCAAAACCGGAAAGGACGTCTATTGCACCCTGTCCAGCGTGGACGGGCGGCAGACATATTCCGCCCGGATGAAACCCTTGGGCGATGCACCCGGATATATGCTTGTCTTCGAAGACAGCGCGACACATATGTCGCCGGACGATGCCCGCCCGCTGGTCTATGATTTCGAACTTCTCAATAAACCGGGGGATGATGCGTTCGAGAACCGCCCCCTGACGGATCTGTGTTTCGTGGTTTTCGACACGGAAACAACCGGTTTGCTGCCTCACAAGGATGAGATCGTACAGATCGGCGCAGTGCGCGTTCTGAATGGTAAAATCGTTCAGGGTGAGCATCTGGACATGCTGGTTGATCCCGGCATTCCGATTCCCCCGGCCTCGACCAAAGTACACAAGATCAGCGATCGTATGGTTCAGGGGGCGCCCGATATCGCCGAAGCCGGACGCGTATTCCATCAGTTTTCGCGCGACGCCGTGATCGTGGCGCATAATGCCCCGTTCGACATGGCGTTTCTGCGCCGCCATGCCAAACGGATGGGTGTCGAGTGGGATCATCCGATACTCGACACGGTCTTGCTGTCTGCGGTGCTGTTCGGGGCAAGCGACACGCACACACTGGACGCCTTGTGTGAACGGTTGGAAATCACGATCCCCGAAGCGTTGCGCCATACCGCACTTGGCGATGCGATTGCCACGGCCGAGGCATTGATCAAGGTGCTGCCGATCCTGCAAGCACGCGGCCTGACGACTTTTGGCGAGGTGATTATGGAAACCCGCAAACACGGTCGTTTGCTGGAAGATCTGAACTGACGGTATAAATTGCACCCGGCAGTCAGCTTTTCATGGACAATCCGGGCCACGCATGGCACCTGATGCGCGGCCAAGGATTAAGCGCGCAATGACCGAAAAGACCTTTAGACCGACCCCGGATCAAAGCCCCGCCTTTCGGGAAGCGCTGGGATGCTTTGGCACCGGTGTCACGGTGATTACCGCGCAATCCGACAATGGCCCGCGTGCCATTACGGTGAATTCATTTGCCTCAGTCTCATTGGACCCGCCACTGGTCCTGTGGTGTCTGGCCAAGGAATCATTTCGATTCGATACGTTCAGTACCTGTGATCTCTATTCGATCCACGTCATGGCACAGGATCAGCAGGATCAGGCGTTGCGGTTTGCACGCGATGGGGCGGATTTCTCACATGCAGACTGGACCGAGGATGAGGCCGGGCGCCCACATCTGGCCCAGTGTCTGGCCCGGTTCGATTGCCGCCTTCATGCCCGTCATGACGCCGGGGATCATCTGATCATCGTGGGTCAGGTAGATCAGGTCATGTATCGCACCGGCAAAGGGCTGATCTTCAAACGCGGGCAGTTCGGCGGGTTTGTCGACCTGATCTAATCGTCCAGCGACCCGTGAACCGCCAACGCCTCCAACTCCGCGTCCTGCGGAGTGATCACGCGAAAGGCTTCGTGCACGCCTGTCTCTGTCAATTCCCTTGCGACGGTCAACAGCGTGTTGGCCGGATGGTCTTCACACAACTCTGACATGTGGTCGATTTCAGCTTGCGCAACGCCCAATGCGGCCTCGACCGAGGGTGCGCCATAGAACTGCACAAAATGTTCGGCCAGATTACGCGTAATCTGATCTTTCTCTGCGGCTTCGATCTGCGTCACGGCGACAAAAGTCACCCGGCCAAAGGTTTCCAACCCCAGCCAGCCATTCGCAAATGCCTGTCGTGCCTTGCCTTCAAGATCGCCCTGCCCCCAGTTGGAAAACTCAAACCCACCCGAAACGCACCACTCTCCGGTGCGCGCCGGCGAATGAAACACGTTCATGTCGCTTTCGTCGAAATGGATCGCTCGGGCCAGTTTCATTCTCGGTTCTCCAACATGTCAGTCAGGGGGCGCAGATGTGTATCGACCCCATCGCGGATCAGCATCCCGAAACGTTCATCCGTTCCAAGGAATACGCCACCAGCGATCAGCGGTTCGCCCACGCCGCGCAGCAGGCCCATCCATTCGGCGTGCAAGGACGCGTTGCCATCCTCTTGCCAACGGTTGAGCCAGGTCAACATGTGTCGTGACCAGCTTTCCACCAGCTGCGTTGCAGAAACCTCGGCACAGCCTTCATCGTACAGCGCTGTGATATCAGGGGTTTCACCCGGCGCATCACTTGTTTGCAACAGCGTCAGCTCCCAACCGACGACCAGCCAGTCCGGCTCTTCCTCGGGCATTGATGTTGACGCAGCCGCGCGGAACCGGCCGCACCGCGCCCCGTTCACGCAAATCAGACCATCCCAACCCAGATGCACCGCAACCTCTGGCGGGGCCAAAGCGCCCAGCGCGTTCTGGAATCCCACAGCACAAAGCGGCAGCATCGCCACCGCATCTTGCAACGGTACCTCGGGGGCAAAAACAATTGCCACGCGCAGGAAATCCGCCTGAATATTGTAGACAACCGTACCCGCATCACAGCCCAGCGCAGCCATGGCCTGCGCGCGCTCGAACGGGTCTTCCCCACCCTGAACCGGGTGGCCCGTCAGCAAGGGTGGGAAAACCGGCTGGCTCATGCGTTGCCTTTGGCGATCATGTCGCGGGCGATCTTGCGGAATGCCTCGGCCTGCGGGCTGTCAGGTTTGCTGACCACGATGGGCGCGCCTCCGTCAGCGGCGACACGGATGTCCAGATGCAAGGGGATTTCACCCAACAATGGCACGCCCAGCGCCTCTGCCTCGGACTTGACACCACCATGACCGAAAACATGTTCTTCGTGCCCACAGTTCGAACAGATATGCGTGGACATGTTTTCGATCATCCCGACAATGGGTGTCTTGAGCTGGTTGAACATGTCGATCCCCTTGCGGGCATCAATCAGGGCCACGTCCTGCGGCGTTGAAACGACAATGGCACCATCCACCTGGAACTTCTGGCTCAGCGTCAGTTGCACATCACCGGTGCCGGGCGGCAGATCGACGATCAGAACATCCAGCGCGCCCCATTGCACCTGGCTCATCATCTGTTGCAGCGCACCCATCAGCATCGGCCCGCGCCAGACAACCGCCTGACCTTCGTTGGTCATCAAACCCATCGACATCATGGTGACGCCGTGGTTGCGCAGCGGCAGGATTGTCTTGCCGTCAGGGCTGGCCGGACGGCCCGAGACACCCAACATCCGGGGTTGCGACGGCCCGTAAACATCTGCATCCAGCAGACCTACACGCCGGCCTTCCGCAGCCAATGCGCAGGCAAGGTTGGCCGAAACGGTGGATTTGCCAACCCCACCCTTGCCGGAGGCAACGGCGATGATCCGATCCACACCCGGCACTGCCTGCGGCCCGGTTTGCGATGGCTTGGGTTTCGGTTTCAGATCCGGCGGTGCCTTGTCGGAATGCGCGGTCATCAAGGCCGAAACATTTGCCACGCCTTCCACCATCTGAGCGGCCTTTTCAGCCGTGGCGCGGACGGGTTCCATCTTTTCCGCATATTTCGGGTCGACCTCAAGCACGAAGCGTACCGTGTCGCCTTCCACATTCAAGGCGCGCACGATGCCTGCGCTTACGATGTCCTGCCCGGAAACCGGGTCGGTGATCTTTTTCAGGTTCGCCAGAACCGCGTCACGAACACTCATGCTTGTTCCCCTTGATCCGCCCTGCTGACAGGGGCGTGCGTATCGACTCGCCGCTCATTGCACGTGTCTCCGTCTTTGTCTGTACATTTGACGCATCCCGCCCCGCGAAGTTACGTTGAGCCATGCGCTTTGTCCTCTTGTGCCTGAGCCTGACGCTCTCTGCCACCCCCTCTTGGTCACAAGAGGCGATTGGCCTTGCGGCCCCGGCAGAGGTTAAAGACTCTGGCCTGTTGCAACATATCCTTCCTCGCTTCTCTCTCAAGACCGGGATCCGTGTTATTGCAGACGACGCCGGGGTCATGGCGCTGGAAACCGCGCCGCCCGGTGATCCGGTCTTTGCCCGCGACGGTGTGATCTATCACCTGCGTATCGAAGACAGTGACCGCCAGGCCCGTTTTCTTGAATGGCTGAAGTCGGATATCGGCAAGCGCACGGTGGAAAGCTTTGCCCCGGCAGACGGAGGGCCCTACTCTGCCAATTTTGATATTGTCGAGGTCGAGTCCGGTGACATCGTCGAGGGCGACACCCAACTTGGCGAAGAACTTTCGATGACTCATTGCGGGCGCTGTCATGTCATCGGGCCAAGGAACCGCATGAATGGCCTGGGGTCGACGCCCTCTTTCGCCGTTCTGCGCGCAATGCCCGACTGGTCGCAGCGATTCGAAGCGTTTTTCGCCCTGAACCCCCACCCCGCATTCACACAGATCGACGGTTTGACACCGCCTTTCGATCCCGAACGCCCATCTCCTATTCACCCGGTTGAGATGACATTGGACGATCTTGACGCGATCCTGGCGTTCGTATCGCGCATCGACGCTGCGAATCTGGGTGCACCCTTGAAACTTCAGTGATCCTTTCTGTCTGAATAGTAATCCTCGGTCGTGACGACCCGGGGCTTGGGTTTTGATTGGAAAGGATTGTCTTGCTGTTGGAACTGCACGTTCACCCGACAATTGTCACACATCTGGATCATCCGCGCCTGATCCGACGTCGCGAACATCGGATGTGTGCCCGACAGCTTCTCCATGATCCGCTCAACCGTGGATTTCACGCCGAACAATGCCCCGCATTCCACGCAGGCAAAAGGTTCTTCTTCGTTCAGAACCTGTTGTGACAGGGCCGCATCGCTGAGATCAAGTTGTGGAACAAGCGTGATCGCATCCTCGGGGCATATGGTTTTGCACATCCCGCATTGCAGACAGGCATCTTGCTGGAAGTTCAATTGCGGCTTGTCCGGATTGTCGATCAACGCACCGGATGGGCACAGCGACACACAGCTGAGACACAGGGTGCAGCTGTCGGTATTCACTGCAACCGCCCCGTAAGGCGCATTTTCGGGCAGCGGCAAAGGCGATTCAGCCTGCGGGTTCAGCGCCTGTGCTGCCAGCCGTGCGATTTGCCGGCGATTGCCCATAGGCAAGACCGGATCGGACAAAGGCCGGGGCACCGCTTGCCCGTACAGCAGATCGGACATCGCATCGGGGTCCGCTTCGTCAATCAGGCCTATACCCTCGGGGCCTGCAATGGCATGTGCCAATTCAAGCTCGCGGTTCAGCGCCTCGCGTTCAGTCGTCGGCGCCAACAGCACATCCACCCGAGCAAACCCATGCGCCAGAGCAGCCAGCATCTCGGCATGGCCAAAGCCAGATATCACGTTCAATTCCAATGGGATCACGTCCGAAGGTAATCCACGCCCGAAACGCGCCGCCAACCGGATCATTTCGGCCCCGTGGGCGTCATGTACAAGCAGCCGAGGCGCGGTGCCGCCGGCCCGTCGATAGGTACGGGCCAGAATATGCATCCGCGACAGCAGCGCCGAAACAGGCGGGTCTTCATAGGTTATGGCCGTTGAAGGGCACAGCGCGGCGCAAGCACCACAGCCTGCACATACCATCGGGTCAATCGCCACATGCTCGCCCGCCGGGGAAATCGCACCGGTTGGGCAGATATCCAGACAGTTGGTACAGCCCACCTGCTCGGCCCGGGAATGGGCACAGAGGGTTTCTTCCACGCGCACATAAAGTGGCTTTTCGAATGTCCCCACCAATTGCGCGGCTTCAAAAGCCAGGCGTTCAACGGAAACCGCATCCCTGGGATCAGCCCGCAGATAGCCTTCACGCTTGGCCGGGGCCTGAACAAAGGGCGTTTCTCCTGCCAGATCGATGACAATGTCACACGATGAAAGCGCACCGTCCTTTGGATCGGTCCAAGCAAACGCGCCGCGCCCACCGGGCACGACCTGCTGAAGCGCGTCCAGACGCAACGAAAACCCACCAAGCGCACCGGAAACCGATCGAAGCTGCCCCCGTACCACGTCATAGGCGCGCGAGAGGGGCTCTGACAAATCGGTCGTCATGACGGTCACTGCCAACGAATCCGCCAAACGCTCTGCCAGATCAAAGGCCACCGCACCGGGCCCGATGATGAAACAGGTGCCTTCACTGAAGACATCCACGCTGGGTGTGACCGGTTGCGCCAGAACGGCCTCGGCCGCCAATGCCGCCATCTTGGGGGTCGCATCCGCACCTTGGTCAGACCACCCGGCCCGATCGCGCAGATCGACAAATCCGGGCACGTCGATATTCAGGTCTTCGGCCAGTGACCTGAAAACGTCATCCTCTTGCGCACAAGCGATGACGGTATCACCTTCTTTCATCAAGGCAGCGGCGGACTGCAACTCATCGGTACAAAGCGCGGTATGCAACCTGGAACAGGCAACGCCGCAGGCGCTTTCGATCTTGTCCGGATCGATTGCCTGTGTTCCGGCGCAATCACATAGCAGTAGTTTCGTGGCCATATCCTCTCCTCGGGCAACCGCCCCGGTTCCATGCACACTAGGCTGTACCCCTGGGAAAGCAACTTCAACCCCTTGCCACGTTTCCTGCACAGGGTTGAATTTCGGCAATAAATGCCACGAAACACAAGCATTCGCAGGACCTGCTCACGCAGTTGCTACCCTGGACTACGACCAAAGTCGTAGAGCTTAGGCTTGGCACACAGCTAGTTTGTGTACCATAGTGGACTTGGAAAGGCAGGGGAGAGCCTTTCGGGGAGGAGCCAGTGGCGAAGGCCGCAAGCCAGACTGAAATGCCGGTTGGCGTCATCGTGCGCAAGACACCCGGGGTCACACGGTGGGCCCGGTGGAACTGGAGCGCTGTGGCCCTTTTACCCGGCGCAGGGCCGGCCGACTGGCAGGAACTGCGCCGCGAAGGCGATGCCGTCGAGTATCACGCGGCCACCCTGCCCCTGACGCTCTGGGCAGATGAAACCGAAGCCTACATGGTTAACTTGTCGGATGGGCAGCCTTCGCTGTACCTTGTGCTGCGGGACGAACTGAAAGGCGAAACTCCCCTGAATGCAGTTTTGATCACCGCCTCTCCGTTCGAGGGGCAGGATTACGCGGATACCGGTGAAGAAATTGTCGAGAAGATCCCGATGACCGAAGGGCTGATTGCCTGGGTTCGCGATTTTACTCTGAAACATCATCAGCACGAAGTGTTCGTCAAGCGCCGCCGCGACAAGAAGCGGACAGATCTGGTTGAAGACGGCAAGGGTGATGCTCGTATCCGGCAGACGTCGGACGTGTATCGCGCCCCGAGAAAGGCGCTGCAATGAACCGGCCCGATGATTTCTGGTCTCGCCGAAAGGCCGCCGTTCAGGCCGAAGCCAAGGCCGAGGCACTGGCCCTTGAAGAACAGGTGATCGCAGAACGGCAAGCGGAGCTGGAAGAAAAGGATGACGCCGAGATCCTCGCCGAGTTCAACCTTCCTGACCCAGAGACCCTGCAACCCGGCGACGATGTTTCGGGCTTCATGGCCAAGGCCGTGCCTGATCGCCTGCGTCGTCGTGCTTTGCGTCGGCTGTGGCGGCTGAACCCGGTTCTGGCCAATGTCGACGGGCTGGTTGATTACGGCGAGGACTACACCGATGCGGCCTGCGTGATCGAAAACATGCAAACCGCCTATCAGGTTGGGAAAGGTATGCTGGCACATATCGAAGCACTGGCGGCCGACGCGGAAGAGGCCAAAGACGATGCTGCTGAAAGCGAAGCCGATACGCGCGCTGAACCCGAGGCCGCGCCGGTCGAACCCGATCCCCGGCCCGAACCGGTTTCCGTCGCCCGCGCGGACGAGCCGGAAGAAATCGACCTTCCCCCGGCGCCACGTCGAATGACATTTGAATTTGAAGGATGACCGAATGACCGCAAGTGACGCGCACGCTCTGGACGTTTCAGCCGAGGATCGCCTGCGCGCGGATTTCTACAACTTTCTGGGCTTGCTGCTGGCCGGTCCACCCGACCAGATGCTGTTGGATCAAATGGCGGGCCTCAGCGGTGATGACACTGATCTTGGTCAGGCCATCCAAGCCATGGCGCGGGTTGCAAAGGTCACTAAGCCCGCCGCCGCTGAACGGGAATTCAATGCATTGTTCATCGGTTTGGGTCGGGGCGAACTGCTGCCCTATGCCAGCTTCTACCTCACTGGTTTTCTGAACGAGAAACCTCTTGCGCAGCTCCGCAATGACATGGCCGTGCGTGGGATCACACGCGCCCAGAACGTGTTTGAGCCCGAGGACAACATCGCCTCATTGATGGAGATGATGGCAGGCATGATCGTTGGGCGTTTTGGCAGCCCGGCATCGCTTGAAGACCAGAAAGCGTTCTGGAGCAAACATATCGGCCCATGGGCCGCACATTTCTATTCGGATTTGGAAGCTGCTGAAAACTCGGTTCTCTATGCATCCGTCGGCACCGCCGGTCGGGTATTCATGGAGATCGAGCGCGAAGCGTTCCGGATGACAGCGGGGTAGCCCGCAAATCGCCGGTGCCCCGTGGGCACCAAACCGCAATTGGGACAGGAGGAGCCCATGAGCAAGACCAAGGAAGAAGGCGCCACACGCCGCGACTTCCTCAAACTGGCCGGAACCGCAGCACCTGCTGCCGTTGCCGCCGCCAGCCTGACCGGAAAAGCCGAAGCGGCCGAAACGCCGACAGACGACACCCGCATCCAGGATACCGCGCATACACGCGCCTACATCGAAAGCACCCGGTTCTAGGATCGGACGTTTTCACACCCGACTGACGGTTGCGATTGGCCCCGACGTCGGCTTCAGCAGTACCAAGCCAGCCGTGGCATACACGGCGCGCAAGGGAGGAAACAAATGCTTAGGAAAAAGACCAACGGGGTTGCGAGACGCCCCCAGCGGACAAGTATCCTGTCCCAAATCGGCGAGAATACCGTCGATCGCCGCGCATTCCTGCGTGGCTCGGGCCTGACGATCGGCGGCCTTGCCGCGATCAGCGCCACGGGTGGAACCGTGACGCCAGCCAACGCCCAGACCGCAGCCAACACGGCAGTCGAGAACATCAAATCCGTCTGCACGCATTGTTCGGTCGGTTGCACCGTGGTTGCCGAAGTTCAGAACGGCGTCTGGATCGGGCAGGAACCCGGCTGGGACAGCCCGTTCAACCTGGGCGCTCATTGCGCCAAAGGGGCCTCGGTTCGCGAGCACGCCCATGGCGAGCGCCGCCTGAAATACCCGATGAAAAAGGAGGGCGGAGAGTGGAAGCGCATCAGCTGGGAAGAGGCGATCAACGAGATCGGCGACGGCATGATGAGCATCCGCGAAGAAAGCGGGCCTGACAGCGTCTACTGGCTGGGTTCCGCCAAGCACAACAACGAACAGGCTTATCTGTTCCGCAAGTTCGCCGCCTACTGGGGCACGAACAACGTGGACCATCAGGCCCGGATCTGCCACTCGACCACTGTTGCGGGCGTTGCGAATACATGGGGCTACGGCGCCATGACCAACAGCTACAACGACATGCACAACAGCAAGGCGATCTTCATCATCGGCGGCAACCCTGCCGAGGCGCATCCCGTCTCGCTGCTGCATATTCTGCGCGCAAAAGAGCAGAACAACGCCCCGCTGATCGTCTGCGACCCGCGCTTTACGCGCACTGCGGCGCACGCGGATGAATATGTCCGTTTCCGCCCCGGCACGGACGTTGCGCTGATCTGGGGTATCCTCTGGCACATCTTCGACAACGGTTGGGAAGACAAAGAGTTCATCCGCACCCGTGTCTGGGGCATGGATCAGATCCGCGAAGAAGTTGCCAAGTGGAACCCGGATGAGGTGGAACGTGTCACCGGCACTCCGGGGTCGCAGTTGAAGCGGGTTGCCCGCACGATGGCCAACAACCGTCCCGGAACGGTTGTCTGGTGCATGGGCGGAACGCAGCACACCAACGGCAACAACAACACCCGCGCGTATTGCGTACTTCAGCTTGCACTGGGCAACATGGGCACCTCGGGTGGTGGCACCAACATCTTCCGTGGTCATGACAACGTTCAGGGCGCAACGGACCTTGGTGTTCTTTCCCATACCCTGCCCGGGTATTATGGCCTGTCCGCAGGCGCATGGGGTCACTGGGCCCGTGTCTGGGGCGAAGAACCTGAATGGCTGGCCGGTCAGTTCGCCACGATCAAGGACAAGGACGGCAAGGACAAACCGCTGCAGAACGAGCGCGGCATTCCCGTTTCCCGCTGGATTGACGGTGTTCTGGAAGACCCGGCCAACATGGATCAGGACAACAATGTCCGCGCCATGGTTCTGTGGGGCCACGCGCCCAACTCGCAGACCCGGATGACGGAAATGAAGACGGCGATGGAAAAGCTGGACATGCTGGTCGTTATCGACCCGTATCCCACCGTTTCCGCCGTTTTGCATGACCGGACCGATGGCGTTTACCTGTTGCCGGCCTGTACGCAGTTCGAAACCCGTGGCTCGGTCACGGCCTCGAACCGGTCGTTGCAGTGGCGCGACAAGGTGGTCGATCCGTTATTCGAAAGTCTGCCGGACGAGGTCATCATGGCCAAGTTCGCCAACAAGTTCGGCTGGGCGGATCGGTTCTTCCGCAATATCGAGATGGAAGACCCCGAAACCCCGAATGTTGAAAGCATCACGCGTGAATTCAACTCGGGCCTCTGGACCATCGGCTATACCGGTCAGTCGCCGGAACGTCTGAAAAGCCATATGGCCAACCAGCACACGTTCGACAGAACCACGCTGCAAGCCATTGGTGGACCAAACGACGGCGAATATTACGGTCTACCGTGGCCCTGCTGGGGCACACCGGAAATGGGCCATACGGGGACACCAAACCTCTATGACATGTCCAAACCGGTGGCCGAAGGCGGCCTGACCTTCCGCGCCCGTTTTGGCGTGGAACGCGACGGCGACAACCTGCTGGCCGAAGGGGTCTATAGCGTTGGGTCGGAAATTCAGGATGGCTATCCAGAGTTTACGATGCAGATGCTGATGGATCTTGGCTGGGACGGTGATCTGACGGCCGAGGAACGCGCGGCCATCGACGCCGTGGCCGGACCAAAGACCAACTGGAAAACCGACCTGTCCGGCGGCATCCAGCGGGTCGCGATCGCACATGGCTGTGCGCCCTTCGGGAACGCCAAGGCCCGCGCGGTTGTCTGGACCTTCCCGGATCCGATCCCGCTGCATCGCGAGCCGCTCTACACGCCGCGGCGCGATCTGGTGGCCGACTATCCCACCTATGAGGACCGGCATGCCTATCGCCTTCCGACCTTGTATGCCTCGATCCAGAAGAACGACTTTTCAAAGGATTACCCGATAATCCTAACGTCTGGTCGTCTGGTCGAATATGAAGGCGGCGGTGATGAGACACGGTCCAATCCGTGGTTGGCTGAGCTTCAGCAGGACATGTTCGTCGAGATCAATCCGCGCGATGCCAACAACCTTGGCATTCGGGACGGATCACAGGTCTGGGTCGAAGGCCCCGAGGGCGGCAAGGTCAAGGTGATGGCGATGCTGACCAACAGGGTCGGTGCCGGCGTGGCCTTCATGCCGTTCCACTTCGGCGGCCATTTCCAGGGCGAGGACCTCAGGGAGAAATACCCCAAAGGTGCAGACCCCTATGTGCTGGGTGAAAGTACCAACACCGCCCAGACCTATGGCTATGATTCAGTGACCCAGATGCAGGAGACCAAGGCGACTCTCTGCAAGATCTGGGCAGCGTAAGGAGGACGATTAATGGCTAGAGCAAAGTTTCTCTGCGACGCTGAACGCTGCATCGAGTGCAACGCCTGCGTAACCGCGTGTAAGAACGAACACGAGGTGCCGTGGGGCATCAACCGCCGCAGGGTGGTGACGATCAATGACGGCAACCCGGGCGAACGCTCGATCTCGGTCGCCTGTATGCATTGTTCGGATGCGCCCTGCATGGCGGTGTGCCCGGTCGACTGCTTCTATCAGAACGAAGAGGGGGTCGTGCTGCACTCCAAGGACCTGTGCATTGGCTGCGGCTATTGCTTCTATGCGTGCCCCTTCGGTGCGCCGCAATACCCGCAGGCGGGCAACTTTGGATCGCGCGGCAAGATGGACAAGTGCACCTTCTGCGCCGGCGGCCCCGAGGAAACGCACTCGACCGCAGAGTTCGCCAAATACGGTCGCAACCGGATCGCCGAGGGCAAGCTGCCCATCTGCGCCGAAATGTGTTCCACAAAGGCCCTGCTCGCCGGTGACGGCGACGTGGTTTCCGCAGTTTACCGTGAACGCGTCGTGGCGCGCGGTTTCGGCTCGGGCGCCTGGGGTTGGGGCACGGCCTACGACCAGAAAGACGGTTGAAATCCGGCTTTTGACAAAACAGCCTCCCGCCCTTTGCGGGGGGCTTTTCAGGTGATGTGATCGGGGATCCGTTTCCTGTAACGTCACAGCAAACAAATTTGAGAGGCGCGCATGACCAATGATGTTTACTGGCTGCTGAAGCTTGACCTCGATCTGGATAAAAAGGATGAGTTCGAAGCGCTTATGGCGGAAATGGTCGCGGCCACACTGCAAGAAACCGGCGCCAGAAGCTATGAATGGCACATGACCGGTTCGGCCGTTCATATCTATGAACGCTATGCCAGTTCCGAAGATGCCATGATACATATGCAAAATTTTGGTGCTAATTTTGCGGAACGGTTTCTGGCGCTTCTGACGCCAGTGGGGTTGGACGTGTATGGTCCGGCCAAGGATGATCTTCGCGAAGCGCTCGCACCGGTCGGCGCCGTTTTTCACCAGCAAATCGGTGGATTTGACCGCTGATATGAAAATGCACAGGAGGATATCCCTATGCGTCTGATTCAGTTTCTGCTCGTTTCGATTTTTCTGACCGGAGCCGCATGGGCGCAAGAGACCTCTGAACCCACGACGGATGAGCGCACCTCGACCGGCGGAGCGACAACGCTGGAAGACATTCTCGCCCGGCAGCGTGGTGAAACCGTCGACAACAGCTATCGTTCCGAGAACACTGGTCAGGGCAACGCCGAGGGGTTGCTGGGTCAGCTTGGCACGCGTGGTGTGGCCTCGGACAGTGACGTGTATCGCGCTTTGCGCTATGGCTCGGCTGATGTGACGGTGTCTTCTCATGGTCCGGCAGACAGCGTGCTGATTCAGGATGGCGGCATGTGGTGGCTGACCTTCCGCACCGGACCGCTGCGCGAATACGGCACCTATATCATTGCCGGGATGCTGGGCATCATCCTGTTATTTTTCTTGATCCGAGGCAAAATTCGCATCGATGGTGAGAAAACCGGCCGTACGGTCACGCGTTTCAACGGGTTCGAGCGGTTCGGGCACTGGTTGTTTGCCGGGTCATTCCTGATCCTTGGCGTCACGGGCCTGCTGACGCTTTATGGGCGCGACTTCCTGATCCCGGTTTTCGGGAAAGAGGGCTTTGCAGCCCTCGCACAGGGCTGCAAGTGGTTGCACAACAATCTGGCCTGGGCCTTCATGCTGGGCCTGATCATCGTCACGGTAAACTGGATTGCCCATAATATCCCCAACCGCGTCGATCTGAAATGGCTGGCCGCGGGTGGCGGGTTGTTTACCAAGAACAGCCATCCACCGGCAAAGAAATTCAACGCTGGTCAAAAGATCATATTCTGGGCCTGCATCCTGCTGGGCGCCTCCATCAGCCTGTCGGGTCTGTCGCTGTTGTTCCCGTTCGAGATGCCCTTGTTTGCCAAAACCTTCCAGATCGCCAATGCGACCGGTATTCCGCAAATGATGGGCCTGAACCTGCCGGTGCAGATGTCGCCGCAGGAAGAAATGCAATATGCCCAGGTCTGGCACGTGATGGTTGCTTATGTGTTCATTGCGATCATCGTGGCGCATATCTATCTCGGCTCTGTCGGAATGGAGGGCGCCTTTGACGCCATGGGCACCGGCGAGGTCGAAGAACAATGGGCCCGTGAACACCACTCTTTGTGGCTGGAAGAAGTTCAGGAAAAAGAGGCAGGCAAAACCGCCGCCTCGCCCGCTGAATAGATGCGGGGGCTGGTACTGGCCCTGGCGCTGATCCCTCTGCCCGCCTTGGCCGAATTCTTCACACTCAAGGGACACGGCGGCCCAATCATGGGGATCGCCACAGCCCCGGACGGGCGTATCGCAACAGCCAGTTTCGACAATTCCGTCGGGCTGTGGGATGATCGGACCCCCGAATGGCTGGAAGGTCATGAAGCCGCCGTGAACGCCGTTGCCTTCAATGGCACGGCCATCTACTCGGCGGGAGATGACTTCACCCTGCGCAAGTGGCCCGGTGGCGACGTGGTTGGGCGACATCAGGGCAAGATCGTGGGTCTGGCAGCGTCCAAGACCCACGTCGCAACCGCCAGTTGGGACGGAATGATTGGGCTTTGGCCCGTGAACGGAGCCGCGCCCACAACTCTTGGACCGACGGGAAGCGGTGTGAACGCCGTAGTTTTTTCTTCTGACGGCACACGGCTTTATTCAGCAAGCATGGATGGGTCGCTGCGCATTTGGGATATCTCGACTGGGCAAGAGATCAACCGGCTCATCGAACACGGGTTCGGTATCAACGAGCTGGTCCTGAATGAACAGGACAACTGGATCGCTTACGGTGCCGTCGACGGAGTGACCCGAATACTGGACCTTTCCACCGGTGAAGAGCGCGATTTCACTCTGGATCGTCGCCCGATCCTGGCCATGGCGCTCAGCCCGGATCGTCGGTTTCTGGCCGTGGGCGACGGCGAAGGCTATATAATGGTCATCGATACCTCGGACTGGCGCATCGCGCAGGACTTTCGCGCAACGTTGCGGGGGCCAGTCTGGGCCCTGGCCTTCTCGGTCGATGGTGAAAACATCCATGCTGGCGGGATCGACGAGGCCATGTACAGTTGGCCGGTCACCGCCCTGTCCGATCGGCAACAGATGGCTTTTGCCGAGCCAAGTTTTCTGCAAAACCCCGACGAGATGGACAATGGTGAGCGTCAGTTCGCGCGGAAATGCTCGATCTGTCACAGCCTCACCCCCAACAGCCAGCGCCGCGCAGGCCCCTCCTTGCACGGGGTTTTCGGCAGGCGCGCGGGCACGTTACCGGGATATTTGTACTCGGATACGCTGCAAGGCTCTGATATCATTTGGAATGACGAAACGATAAATGCTCTTTTCGACGAAGGGCCAGACCATTACATTCCGGGGTCCAAGATGCCGATGCAGCGAATTACACAAGCTCAGGATCGTCAGGATCTTATTGTTTTTCTGCGCCGCGCAACGGGTGCCCGGAACTGAACTGGAGGAGACCATGAAAGCCTTTCTTGCCGCGGTCGCCGCAATGGTCGTCATTGCAGTGGCAGCCCCTGTCGTGCTGGATCGGATCGGGTTCACCGCCGCCGACGCCACGTCCGGCTCTGCCGTGCGCCTCGACTGAATGTCGCAATACCTGACCACCCGCGAACTGGCCGATCTGCTGCGCATCGGCGAGCGCAAAGCCTATGATCTTGCCTCCTCGGGCGAGGTGCCCTGTGTTCGCGCCATGGGCAAGCTGTTGTTCCCGCGGGCCGAAATCATTGCCTGGCTCAACGCGTCGCGATCCGGCCCGCAGGTGGCCGAACCGCCTCTGCCTCCGATTGTAGCAGGCAGCCATGATCCTCTGTTGGACTGGGCGCTGCGTGAAAGCGGATCGGGACTTGCCACCTATTACGACGGCTCCTTTGACGGGCTGACACGGCTGAGCGAACGCAGCGCACAGGCGGCCGTGTTGCATATCCACGAAGACGGAGGGTTCAACGAAAAATCCCTGCGTGACGCCTTGGGCGAAGGGCCGGTGGTGTTGTACGAAATCGCCCGACGCAAGCGCGGGCTGCTTCTTGCCCCGGGCATATCGGATATCAAAACGTTTAAGGATCTCAAATCGCGCCGCGTGATCATGCGTCAGGACAGTGCGGCCAGCCAACACCTGTTCGATAGCCAGCTGGAAGCCCATGGCATGAGCCGAGACGATCTGGACGCAACCCCCGGCTGCGCACGCACCGAAGAGGAACTGGCCATCGCCCTTCACGGCGAAAAGGCCGAGGCCGGCTTTGGGCTGGGGGCTTTGGCAGGGCTTTACAACCTGGGTTTCGTCCCCACCCATTCCGAGAGGCTGGATCTGGCGATTTGGCGCAGGTCATATTTTGATCCGCCAATGCAGAAACTGATAACGCTGCTGCGCTCGGATCAATTTGCGCAAAGGGCCCGTGAATTCGGTGGCTACGACCTGTCGGGCCTGGGCACGATACACCACAACGGTGCCAGCGGGTGAGCCCTCACCCGCCTTTTACCTTGTCAGGATGCGCCCGCCGCAGGCCGGCTTAGTCGGCGTTCGGAAAGAACACCTGCTGTCCGTCCAGCCTGAACGACGCAATCGCTTCCTGCCCGTCCGGCCCCGTCAGCCAGTCGATGAAACGTTGGCCGGCTGCCGCCCGCACATGCGCGTGCTTGTCAGGGTTCACAAGAATCACACCGTATTGATTGAACAGGCGCGGATCCCCTTCGACCAATACCTCAAGATTCCCCCGGTTTCCAAAAGACAGCCACGTGGCTCGATCCGTCAGCGTATAGGCATCCATTCCACTGGCCACGTTCAGCGTCGCGCCCATACCAGATCCGGTCTCGCGATACCAAGCACCCGAAGCCTCGGCAGGGTCCAGCCCGGCTGCGGACCAATAGCCCAGCTCGGCCTTGTGTGTTCCGCTGTCGTCACCGCGTGATGCAAACGGCGCTTCCACCTCGGCGATTTTCGACAGCGCGGCCAACACATCGACGCCGCGGCGAATTCCGGCAGAGTCAGACTTGGGGCCGACCAGAACGAAATCATTGTACATCAGATCCTTCCGCTCTACGCCCCAACCATCAGCAACGAATTTCTCCTCGGCCGGTTTGGAGTGAACCAAAAGAACATCCCCGTCCCCGTTGACGGCGTTCCGAATGGCTTGACCGGTTCCAACCGCCACGACACGGACATCGATACCTGAATCGGCTTCGAACCACGGCAGGATGTAATCCAACAGTCCCGAGTTCTGTGTAGATGTGGTCGACTGCACCACAATAAACGGTTCTTCCGCCGAAACCGCGCTGGTCAACAGGCCCACAGCCACCACCGCTGCCCGAATTGATTTCCGGAACATCACACTCTCCGCTTTCTGTATTTCATGTAACCAACCCGCCCGCCAAATAGCGGCGCGACGCATCGCTTTCGGGTGAATTCAAAACCTGTTTTGCCACACCGTGTTCCACGACATGCCCGCCCTGCATCATGACCACGTCCGAGGCCAAACGACGGGCCTGACCGATATCATGCGTCACCATCACGATCCGCACGGCCCGAGCCGATGCCCGCAATATCATTCGTTCGATCATCTGGGTCGCGCTGGGATCCAGAGCGCTGGTGGGCTCGTCCAGAAACAAGGTCTCGGGGTCCAGCGCCAGCGCACGGAGAATCGCCAATCGCTGCGCTTCTCCCCCGGACAATGACCGCGCGGGTTGTCTGGCCTTGCCGTCCAGCCCGCCTTCGGTCAGCAATTCGGCGATACGGGCCTTACGGGCCCTTCGCCCCATGCCTTGACGCTTGAGAACGAAGTCAAGGTTTGCCGCAACAGATCGGCGCAGCAGAACCGGTTTCTGAAACACCATGGCCTGGCGGGCTTTCTGTGCCGCGCCCAGCGGTTTTCCACCCTGGACGACCTGCCCCCGATCCGGCGTGATCAGCCCGTGCAGACAGCGCAGCAACAGGCTTTTGCCTGCACCGTTGGGGCCAAGAATCAAGGTTGGCCCCGGCCCATCCAAAACCAATGACGAGACGTCCAATAACGCCTTGCCGTTACTGCGGATTTGCAGGTTCTCGACCTTGAGGCAGTTCACCCTGTCGCAGAGCAGGTCACGCATGACGCACCCCTTCCCGTTCGGCCCGCAGGCTGATCGCGCTGACCATCGCGTTCACGGCCACCGCGATCCCGATCAGGATTGCCCCCAGCGCCAGAGCCAACGCCAGATTTCCCTTCGACGTCTCCAACGCGATCGTCGTCGTCATTACGCGGGTCACATGGTTGATGTTGCCGCCCACGATGATCACCGCGCCGACCTCGGCAATGGCGCGCCCAAACCCCGCAAGCAAGGCGGTAACCAGTGCCAGCCGCGCATCCCAGAGAAGCACGGGAACCGATGCCAGCCGCGACACGCCCAGTGATCGCAGCTGTTCGGAATATTCCTCGGCCAGCATTTCGACCACCTGCCGGGTCAATGCCGCGATAATGGGAGTGACCAACACGACCTGCGCAATGATCATGGCCGTCGGGGTATACAAAAGCTCTAGCACACCCAACGGGCCGGAACGGGACAGCATCAGATAGACCAGCAGCCCCACGACCACGGGCGGGAACCCCATCAGGGCATTCATCAGAACGATCAGCATCCGCCGCCCCGGAAACCTGGCCACAGCCAGAGCGGCACCGACGGGCATGCCGATCAGGGCGGAAATCAGAACCGCAAACACGGATACTTTCAGGGACAACAGCACAATCGCCCACAGCTCTGAGTTTCCCTCAAAGATCAGCGCGATGGCAGAGCTGAATTCTGATGCAAATGCCTGCATTTTATCCCGTGAGGTTCACAATTCGTATGAAATGCGTTCGTTTACAGGTAAATACTACTCTGATTTCAGGTCGAGTACAGACACATATCCGGCATTTAGAATGAAAAACGCGGCCCCGATTGGGACCGCGCCTCAATTCCCAAGGAAAGGCTGAGATCAATTCAGTGCAGCATCGGTGATCTGATGTGTCCAGGCCCCTTCGGGCTTTTTGGTAATAACCGGATCGGACCCGCCTGCCAGCAATGTGTTGACGGTGCGGTCGAAATCAGCCGGGTCCAGCGCGCCGTTCGACCCTGCGGTCAACTTGGCGATCTCACCCATCATACGCTTTTGGTGCTCTTCCGTCTGAGCACCGGTTGCATCGTTTTCCAGAACGATTTCCGCCGCTTCGTCCGGGTTCTCCTCGGCATATTTCCACCCCTTCATCGACGCGCGAACGAACCGCTCCATCTTGTCGGCGAAGGCCGCATCGCTCAGGTTCTCTTCCAGCACATAAAGACCGTCTTCCAGCGTTGCCACGCCCTGGTCTTCGTATTTGAAGGTCACCAGCTCATCCGGGCTGACACCGGCATCGATGACCTGCCAGTATTCATTGTAGGTCATGGTGCTGATGCAATCCGCCTGACGCTGAAGCAACGGGTCGACGTTGAAGCCCTGCTTCAAAACTTCCACTCCGTTTTCGCTTTTGCCATCGGTACTGATGCCCAACTGGCTCATCCAGCTCATGAAGGGAAACTCGTTGCCAAAGAACCAGACACCCAGCGTGCGGTTCTTAAGGTCTTCGGGCGACGAGATCCCGGCGTCTTTCCAGCAGGTCAGCATCATGCCCGAGCTTTTGAAAGGTTGCGCGATGTTCACCAGCGGCAGCCCTTTTTCACGGGCAGCCAGCGCGGCAGGCATCCATTCGACGGTCACATCGGCACCACCGCCTGCAATCACTTGCGTCGGAGCGATGTCAGGCCCGCCGGGCAGAATGGTGACGTCCAGCCCCTCTTCTTCGTAAAAGCCCTTGTCCTTGGCAACATAATAGCCCGCGAACTGTGCTTGCGTGACCCATTTCAGTTGCAATGTCACCTCATCCGCCGCCAGCGCCGCACTGGCTGCCAGGCTAAAGGCGGCAACCGCCCCGCTGAGTAGCTTGTTCATCTTCATTTCTCCTAGTTGCTTGTTGTGCCCCAATTTCGGGGTCTGTTGATTTCTTTGTTTTATCCGCGCTGTGACGGGTGCCAGAAGGTCACCACTTTTTCGATCCCCGCCACCAGCCCATAAAAGGCCGTGCCGGCCAGTGCCGCAACAACGATTTCGGCCCAGACCATGTCCAGCGACAATTGCCCGACACTGGTAGAGATCCGGAACCCCATACCAAGTGTCGGTGAACCGAAGAACTCGGCCACGATAGCGCCGATCAGAGCCAAAGTGGTGGAAATCTTCAACCCGTTGAAAATGAAGGGCATCGCTGCGGGCAAACGCAGTTTCATGAAGCTCTGCCAATAGGTTGCGGCATAGGTCTCCATAAGATCGCGCTGCATCGAGGTGGCTTCCCGCAGGCCCGCCACGGTGTTGACGAGCATCGGAAAGAACACCATCACAACCACCACCGCCGCCTTGGAGTGCCAGTCGAACCCAAACCACATCACCAGAATGGGGGCGGTTCCGACAATCGGCAGGGCGGCCACGAAATTGCCGACCGGCAACAGGCCCAGACGCAGGAAATCCCAGCGATCCACCGCAATCGCCATCAGAAAGGCCGCGATGCACCCGATGACATAGCCGCTGAGCGCGCCCTTGATGATGGTCTGCACAAAATCAGCCCACAGGATCGGAAGGCTGTCCGCAAACCGTACCGCAATTACCGACGGCGCTGGCAGGATGACCAGAGGAACCTCAAGCCCGCGCACCAGAAGCTCCCAGATCCCGATGACCGTCAGGCCAAAGATCAGCGGGGCCAGAAATCGCACCATTCGGGTGTCGGCATAAGGCCCGCTGGCCAACCGGCTGTTCAACCACCAGCCCAAAAGCCAAAGCAGGACAGCACACAAAACCAGTATCATTGCGCCATCCCCATCCGTTTCAATACGGCACGTTCAATCAGCCCCAGCAACCCGACCAGGCATGCCGCCAGAATGGCAGCCGCGAACAGAGCCGACCAGATCTGTACCGTCTGACCGTAATAGCTGCCGGCAAGCAACCGCGCGCCCAGACCGGCAACAGCCCCTGTCGGAAGCTCACCAACAATGGCGCCGACCAGCGACGCGGCAATCCCGATTTTCAGCGAGGTGAACAGATACGGCATGGATGCCGGCAGGCGCAATTTCCAAAAGCCCTGAGACCGGCTGGCGTTATACGTCCGCAACAAGTCCAGCTGCATCGCATCGGGGCTGCGCAGGCCCTTGACCATGCCGACGACAACCGGAAAGAAACTCAGATAGGCCGATATGATCGCCTTGGGAATGATGCCCTGGATACCAACGGAATACAGCACCACAATGATCATCGGCGCCAGCGCGATGATCGGAATGGTTTGACTGACAATGGCCCATGGCATGACCGACAGGTCCATAACGCGGCTATGCACGATACCCACGGCCAGAAGGATCCCCAGGCCGGTGCCAATCGCAAATCCCAGCATCGTCGCGCTGAGCGTGACCCAGCCATGATAGATCAGCGACCGTTTCGAAGTGATCTTTTTCTGGACCGTCGTTTCCCACATCTCGATGGCGACCTGATGCGGGGCCGGCAGTCGAGGCCGGTCCTGTTCCCATGTGGCCGGGATGGCGAATGTGTTGTTCAAAACAAGACCAACCTCGGACATGTCACGCCGGTCCTTGGCGGAAGGCGGCTGCACGACGGCCCCGGCACGTTCCTGTTCGGTCAACACGCCCTTTATGTTCATCGGAATACAGGCCACGTACCAGAACAGAACAATTGCGGCGATGACTGTGAATACGGCGATGACTTGCTTCATGCACGCCACTCCATCCGATAGACGGGCACGGTATCCGGCGGCACAGGGGGTTCCTCGGCCGTCACTTCAAACCCTTCACGGCGATAAAAACGTTGCGCCGCCGTATTGGGCCGGTGCGTCGTCAGCCAGAGAAAATTTCGGCCCTCTTTTGCTTTGTCGACAAGGCGCTTGCCGATACCCTGCCCCGTCCGGCTGCAATACAGCGCGCCAATTTTATTCTGTGCCGGGTCCACTGACATGTAGCAATCGACCGGATCACCGGCGACCCACATTTCACGGCTGTCGAATGCGTCGCTGATCAGCTTCGCCAGTTCATCAACCGGCAGTTCGTCGGGCATCCAGTCCGTTTGCGTGGCCCAGTCATGAACAACCCTGGCGCAGGCAGGCACATCGCCTGGCGCCGCGCGCCGGATCTTATCCGCATTCAACTCAGCCGTCATTGGAATGCCCACCCCGCAAACCTTCGCGCACACGGTGCGCGACCTCGATGAATTCCGGGGTATCGCGAATGTCCAGCGGCCGTTTCTTGGGCAGCGGGCTGTCAATCACATCGGCGATCCGCCCGGGCCGTGGGCTCATCACCACAATCTTTGTGCTCAGATAAACCGCCTCGGGAATGGAATGCGTCACAAATCCGATCGTCTTTTCCGTACGCGCCCAAAGCTCAAGAAGCTGCTCGTTCAGATGGTCCCGCACGATCTCATCCAGCGCCCCGAACGGCTCGTCCATCAGCAGGATATCCGCGTCGAACGCAAGGGCCCGAGCAATACTGGCCCTCTGCTGCATCCCACCGGACAACTGCCAGGGAAACTTGCCGCCAAACCCTTCCAAATCAACTAGTTCCAGGACTTTTCTCACCCGTTCATCCTGTTCGGCAGCAGGGTATCCCATGATCTCAAGAGGCAGTTTTATGTTCTTTGCAATAGTACGCCAGGGATATAGGCCCGCCGCCTGAAAGACATACCCGTACGCCCGGTTTCGACGCGCCTCATCAGGCGTCATGCCATTGACGGTCAGCGTCCCGCCCGTAGGTGTCTCCAGGGCTGCGATACAGCGCAGAAAGGTGGTTTTGCCACAGCCGGACGGCCCGATGAAACTGACGAAATCGCCCTTGTCTATTGTCAGGTTCACGTCTTTAAGCGCGTGTACAGGCCCATCATTGGTCTGGAATGTCAGGTCCAGCTGCCTTGCCTCGATGACGGGCTGGGTCGTGCTTTCAGTGTTCATTTTATTGCCTTGAAAAGAGTGGTGTCAGGGCCGCCAGCAAAGCGGCCCCAACCGATCAAACACCGGTCGCCGGAATTCCTGTCCGCTCGACGGGTCTTGGGGCGGTCAGCTCTTTCCAGGTGCTCAGCGCCTTGTTGACGGTGGTGTTCGCCTCACGCGCGACAAAGTCCCCATGACCTTCCTGCGTCCGGATTTCACCGTCATGCACCGCCACCTGACCCCGCGTCAGAGTAAAGCGCGGCAGACCTTTGACCTCTTTGCCCTCGAACACATTGTAGTCGATCGAAGATTGCTGCGACGCGGCGCTGATTGTCTTGCTTTTCTCAGGATCCCAAACAACAAGATCAGCATCCGCCCCGACCAGAACCGCACCCTTTTTAGGATAGCAATTCAATATCTTGGCAATGTTTGTTGAAGTGACAGCCACGAATTCGTTCGGTGTCAGACGTCCAGTGTTGACCCCATGTGTCCACAACATCGGCATCCGGTCTTCCAGCCCGCCGGTGCCATTCGGAATCTTGGTGAAATCCCCTACGCCAAAGCGTTTTTGTTCGGTTGTGAAGGCGCAATGATCGGTTGCAACCACGCTCAGCGTTCCCGATTGCAGGCCATTCCACAGGCTGTCCTGATGCTGTTTGTTGCGGAACGGAGGGCTCATGACCCGTCGCGCCGCATGGTCCCAATCCTGATTGAAATATTCACTTTCGTCCAATGTCAGGTGCTGGATCAGGGGTTCTCCCCACACCCGTTTACCCTGCATCTTTGCCCGGCGGATGGCTTCATGCGCCTCTTCACACGAGGTGTGTACAACATACAGCGGCACACCCGCCATGTCCGCGATCATGATCGCCCGGTTGGTGGCTTCACCTTCCACCTGCGGCGGGCGCGAATACGCATGCGCCTCGGGGCCGGTATTGCCTTCGGCAAGCAGCTTGGCACTCAGCTCTGCCACCACATCTCCGTTCTCGGCATGCACCAGGGCGGTACCGCCAAGCTCGGCAAGACGCTTGAACGAGGCGAACAGCTCATCATCATTCACCATCAGCGCGCCCTTGTAGGCCATGAAATGCTTGAAGGTGTTGATACCGCGCGTCTCGATCACGGTTTTGATGTCGTCGAACACCTGTTCCCCCCACCAGGTCACCGCCATGTGGAACGAATAGTCACAATTGGCCCGTGTCGACTTGTTGTCCCAACGTTTCAGCGCATCCAGCAGGCTTTCACCGGGGTTCGGCAGTGCAAAATCAACAACCATGGTAGTGCCGCCCGCCAGGGCCGCCCGCGTCCCGCTTTCAAAGTCATCGCTGGAATAGGTGCCCATGAACGGCATTTCCAGATGGGTATGAGGATCAATACCGCCCGGCATCACAAAACAGCCGGTTGCGTCCAGTTCCTTGTCCCCCGTCAGGTTCATGCCGATTTCGGTGATCACGCCACCCTCGACCAATACATCCGCCTTGTAAGTCAAATCCGCGGTGACAACGGTTCCGTTTTTGATGACAGTACTCATTTTGAACTCCCTGATGCGGTCTGCGCCGCTTGCTTCATCTGGCCAAAAATATCCCGGGGGAGTCGCCCTTGGGGCGACGGGGGCAGCGCCCCCTATTCCACGATTTCGGCAGTCTCGACCACGGCATGCAGCAGAACATCCGCCCCGGCTGCGGCCCATTCCTTGCTGATTTCTTCGGCTTCATTGTGGCTCAGCCCGTCAACACAGGGGCACATGATCATCGCGGTCGGCGCAACCCGGTTGATCCAGCAGGCATCATGCCCCGCGCCCGAGATGATATCAGTGTGCGAATAGCCCAGCCGTTCGGCTGCGTTTCGCACGGCCGATACGCAAGCATCGTCAAATTTCACCGGATCGAAACCGCCGACTTTCTCGAATTCGATCTGAAGACCCATCTCGTCAACGACGTCCTCGGCAGCCACCCGCAGGCGGTTCTCCATGTCGGTGATTACCTCCAGCTCGGGCGAGCGGAAATCGACCGTAAACACCACCTTGCCCGGAATCACGTTGCGTGAGTTCGGGTAGACATCGATATGCCCTGCCGCACCCACCGCATGCGGAGCATGAGACCATGCGATCTCGTCGACTTTCTCCAGGATCCGCGCCATGGCCAGCCCGGCATTCTTGCGCATCGGCATCGGTGTCGATCCGGTATGCGCATCCTTGCCCGTTACCGTGATCTGCGTCCAGCTCAGCCCCTGACCATGGGTGACGACGCCGATATCCTTGCCTTCGGCTTCAAGGATCGGGCCCTGTTCGATATGCAGCTCAAAGAACGCATGCATCTTGCGGGCGCCCACCTCTTCATCACCACGCCAGCCGATCCGGTTCAGCTCATCCCCGAACTTTTTGCCTTCAGCATCTTCGCGGTTGTATGCCCAGTCTTGCGTGTGCATCCCGGCAAAAACGCCCGAAGACAGCATCGCCGGCGCGTAACGCGTGCCTTCTTCGTTTGTCCAGTTGGTGGCGACGATCGGATGTTTCGTCTTGATCCCCAGGTCGTTCAGCGTCCGGATCAGTTCCAGCCCTCCCAGGACACCCAGCACACCATCATATTTGCCGCCGGTCGGCTGCGTATCCAGATGCGAACCCACGTAAACCGGCAGCGCGTCCGGGTCAGTGCCTTCGCGACGGGCAAACATGTTGCCCATCTGGTCAAGCCCCATGGTGCACCCTGCTTCCTCGCACCATTTCTGGAACAAGGCGCGGCCTTCCGCGTCCTCATCCGTCAAGGTCTGGCGATTGTTGCCACCGGCGACACCCGGGCCGATCTTGGCCATCTCCATCAGACTGTCCCACAACCTGTCGCCATTGATCCTGAGATTCTGCGCCGGAGCTGCCATGTTCATCTTCCCTGTTTGCTGGCGAGTTGGCTCGCTTTTGATGTCTTGATTTGACCATATGGTCAAACTCACGCTATCACGGGTTCGGTATCAGTCAAGAATTTGCGCGGTTCAGCTGAAATTTTCAGTAGGTCCCGCACCTGTTCGACGAAAAAAGAGACACGCTGAAAACATGCCAAAAGACCGCGCACCAACCCGTATTCAGAAAAAGAACCGCGCCGCGATTCTAGAGGCCGCCCTGAACGTGTTTTCATCCCACGGGTTTCGCGGCGCAACCGTAGACCAGATCGCAGCAGAAGCAGGTCTGAGCAAGCCGAACCTGCTGTACTATTTCCCATCAAAAGAAGCGATCCACACTGAATTGCTGTCCGGCCTGCTGGATACCTGGCTGGCTCCGCTGCATGATCTGGACGCCAATGGCGATCCGATGGAGGAAATCCTGGCATACATTCGGCGCAAGTTGCAGATGAGTCAGGAGCTACCACGGGAAAGCCGCCTTTTTGCCAACGAGCTTGTACAGGGCGCGCCGCGTATTCACGATGCATTGTCCAATGATCTCAAGACACTGGTCGACGAAAAGGTCACGATCCTTACCGGCTGGATGGATCAGGGAAAAATCGCGCGGGTGCACCCCTACCACCTGGTGTTCTCGATCTGGGCCTTGACGCAGCACTATGCAGATTTCGATGTTCAGGTTCGTGCAATTCTGGGCAACGAAGATCCGTTCGAGGGTGCAGAAGCCTTTGTTGACACGTTGTACCGCAAACTTCTGAGCCCCTGAAAAAAGGGGCCGCAATAACGGCCCCTTGACAATCTGTCGCAATCCCCTCATTCGGCCGCCTTGGCCATCGGGTTGTTCGGATGCGTCGTCCAGTTCGCATAAGTTGGCTGAACTTCTTTTCCGGTCCGGGGATCAACCTCGCCCGCTGCCATCGGCACCATATCGATGCAGCCTTCGATCGGACAAACATCGACGCAGAGGTTGCAAGCGACGCATTCGTCATCCATCACCTCAAAGACGCGGTCCTCGGACATGGAAATCGCCTGGTGGCTGGTGTCTTCGCAGGCAGCATAACACCGGCCACACTTGATGCACTGATCCTGATCGATCTTCGCCTTGGCGACGTAGTTGAGGTTCAGATACTGCCAGTCGGTGACATTGGGCACCGCACGTCCGATCACCTCATCAATGCTGGAATAGCCTTTCTCATCCATCCATTCCGACAGCCCTGCCGTCAGTTCGTCAATGATCTTGAAGCCATAGGTCATCGCAGCGGTGCACACCTGAACGTTGCCGCAACCCAACGAGATGAACTCGGCCGCGTCACGCCAAGTGGTGACGCCGCCGATGCCGGAAATCGGCAGGCCCCGCGTCGCCTCGGCCCGCGCGATCTCGGACACCATCGACAATGCAATGGGCTTTACTGCCGGGCCGCAATACCCACCGTGGCTGCCTTTGCCGTCAATGGACGGTTCAGGGCTGAACGTGTCCAGATTGACGCTGGTGATCGAATTGATGGTGTTGATCAGCGACACCGCATCCGCACCACCGTTTCTGGCGGCCGCAGCCGGTTTGCGGATATCTGTGATATTCGGCGTAAGCTTAACGATGACCGGGCGGTCGTAATACTGTTTGCACCAGCGGGTGACCATCTCGATATATTCCGGCACCTGCCCCACGGCCGAGCCCATGCCGCGTTCGCTCATCCCATGAGGGCAGCCGAAGTTCAGCTCGATCCCGTCCGCACCGGTTTCTGCCACGCGTGGCAGAATGGCCTTCCATGCTTCTTCCTCGCACGGAACCATGATCGACGCGATCAAGGCGCGATCCGGGTAATCGGATTTGACCCGCGCCATTTCCTCGAGATTCACCTCGAGAGGACGATCCGTGATCAGTTCGATATTGTTCAGGCCCAGCAAACGGCGGTCGGCCCCGTAGATTGCGCCATAGCGCGGGCCATTCACGTTCACGACCGGAGGCCCCTCGGACCCCAGCGTTTTCCAGACAACTCCTCCCCACCCGGCCTCGAAGGCGCGGCGCACATTGTATTCCTTGTCCGTCGGCGGCGCAGAGGCCAGCCAGAACGGGTTGGGGCTGGAAATGCCCAGAAAGTTTGTCGTCAGATCGGCCATGGCTTCTCCCTTCCCGGCTCAGCCGGATTTTTTGAATATCATTTCGGTCGGGCGAATACGCCCGGCCTTGAGGTTTTTGACGTAGTTTTGGAACTTTTCAGGCGCCGTTTCGCCCATCATCAGGTGGATTCCCAGCGGCGCTGGTCCGGTCTCGGCTATCTTGGCAAATACGTCTTCGAAGAACTGGATCGCAAACGCGGTGCGGTCTGTTTCGGCAACCAGCTCAAGACCGGCCGCGGCCGCGGCGTCCTTGTATACATCCGGCGCGTGAACAAATGAGGTTTCCGGCAATGTGGACCAGGGAAGCGGAAAAGCCAGCGGCTCATCCACCTCTCCGCCCATGACGTCGAACAAGGCAAAGGTGCCACCGGTGGCCAGAACCCGTGACACTTCCGCGAACAGCCCCGCTTTGTCTTCGATATTCATGCCCACATGCATCATGACGGCAAGGTCGAACCCGGCATCCGGCACAGGCATGTCCAGAGCACTGCCAACAAGAAAGCTGGCCTTTTCGGAATGTCCGACCAGATCGCTGAGCGCAGTTGCGGTTTCCACGAACTCGGGCGTCAGGTCGATCCCTGTCACCGTTGAGTCGTATTTGTCCACTATGTACCGGGATGTGCCTCCGATGCCGCATCCGATGTCCAGAACGCGTGTCGCATGGGTCGGAGAAAGTTGCGCAAACAGGTTGTCGGTCGCAAGAACGCCGCCGGTATGGAATTCATCCCCCGCCTTCAGATCAGCGACAGTGGCCGCATCCGGGTCGATGCCGCTGGCCTCCAGCGCCGCGCGGACGCGTTCGGTCAGTGCACCGGTGGTATAGTGTTGAGCAACAGCTTGTTCGATCTGGGACATGGGAATACCTCAGCAGCGAAAGGAATGGGGTGAATACCCCACCCTATCACGAAACGAGCGTCGCGTGGATGTCCATCGCCGCGTCCCGACCTTCGGCAACGGCCGTTACGGTCAGATCTTCACCGCCCGCAGCGCAGTCACCACCAGCCCAGACACCAGCCAAAGAGGTTCGGCCAGCGCCGCTGACGGCGATCTTGTTGCCATCCAGCGTCAGGCCTTCGGGTGCGCCCTCCAAGGTCTGTCCGATGGCCTTGAGAACCTGATCGGCCGGCAAGCGGATCGTTTCTCCGGTTGCGATGAGCTGACCGTTCTGGCTGGAGGTATATTCCAGCTCGATCTCGGTCGCGGCGCCATTGCCGTGGATGGCCACTGGCTGAACATTGGTCATGATCCGAACGCCATGCGACGCTGCCAGGTCCTGCTCGTACCGGCTGGCCCCCATGGCATCCCGGCCGCGGCGATAGGCAATCGTGACGTTTTCGGCGCCCAGAAGCTTGGATTTCACGGCGGCATCCACAGCCGTCATGCCCCCGCCGATGACGACCACATTCCGGCCAACGGGCAGATCGGCAAGGTCGCTGGCCTGCCGCACGTCCGATATGAAATCAACCGCGGCCCGCACACCGTCCTTGTCAACACCGCCTGCACGCAAGGCGTTGACGCCGGCTAGACCGATGGACAGAAACACCGCGTCGTAGTTTTCGACCAGCCCATCCAATGAGATGCTTTCGCCCAAAACCGAACCGGTCTCGATTGCAATCCCGCCGATTTTCAGAAGCCAGTCCACCTCGGCCTGTGCAAAATCGTTGGTCGATTTGTAGGCCGCGATACCATATTCATTCAGGCCGCCGGGTTTGGGCTTGCTTTCATGGATCACCACGTCATGGCCCAGCATCGCCAGCCGATGGGCACAGGCCAGACCCGCAGGCCCGGCCCCTACAACGGCAACTGTCTTGCCGGTCGAAGGCGCACGTTCAAACGGATGCACGCCCGAGGCCATGATTTCATCGGTGGCGAAACGTTGCAGGCGCCCGATCTCAACCGGTTTGCCTTCGGCGGCCTCGCGAACGCAGGCCTCTTCGCACAATGTTTCGGTTGGACAGACCCGAGCGCACATTCCGCCCAGAATATTCTGTTCCAGAATCGTGCGCCCTGCTGATTGCGGTTGACCGGCTTGAATCTGGCGAATGAACAACGGGATATCGATATCCGTTGGACAGGCCGTCACGCATGGCGCGTCATAGCAGAAATAACAGCGATCTGCGGCTACTGCGGCCTCGTGCTGCGCAAGTGGCGGATGCAGATCGGTGAAATTTGAGGTCAGCTCATCGCTTGAAAGCCGCCCGGCTACGATGCCGGGTGCCATCTGGCCCTGTGCCATCACTCTACTCCCTGTAGATATGTTTGTTATGCTCTCAGCTTGCCACAAATATTTTTTTTATCAATTGGTAAAATTTGCCAAATGGTCAAAAAATGAAAAGCCTTGCAAAAACAACCGTGTTTTTGGGCACTTCGCTTAGGGATTAAGCACAACAAGCGTTGAATCATTGGGTCCGAAGGCAGGATTTGCCCAGGAAAGGGCTGTGCGGGTATGGGCATACAAGGTTCGGTCAGCATCGCACGCCACCGATTTTCCCTTACGACATGAACCGGGCCAACCTCGGAAAATCCGCAAAATGACCTTGCTCAGCCCTTTCTCGGCGCGATGAGAGGAATGCCATAGATAACAAGAAATCAAACTTTCGGCTTTTGACGCCCCACCCCGCTTGCTGTAACCCGGATCAAAGGGTGCCGGTTCCGGCAGCTTTCAGGAATGGGCATAGATGCAGGCAAGTTCTCGGAAATTCAACATCGCGGTTGTCGGGCAAAACAACCGCCTGCAATATGAGGCCCTGTTGTTCGCGGCCTCGCTTCGCCATTGTTCGCCCGGGTTCAAAGGCCGGCTGTTTGTCGCCACACCCAACCCGGGCCCGCGCTGGACCCACAACCCCAGCATCCAGGACGAAGACGTTCTGAAGGCCCTGAAACAGTTGGATGCCGAAATCCTGCCCTTCGACTCGCATGTTTTTGGCGAAAGCTACCCTTATGGCAACAAGATCGAGGCCTTGTTGGCCCTGCCGGAAGGTGAACCCTTTGTGTTCTTCGACACAGACACGCTGATCACCGGCGACATCACAAGCGTCCCGTTCGATTTCAACCACCCCGGAGCCTCACTGAAGGTCGAGGGCACATGGCCAAAGCCGACGCTGTACGGCCCCGGCTTTGACGGTATCTGGCGGGCGCTTTATGCGCGCTTCGGGCTGGATTTCGAAAGCTCGGTGGATCCGGGCCAACCCCATGATTACTGGCGGCGATACCTTTACTTTAACGCAGGTTACTTTTTCTTCAAATGCCCCAGGATGTTCGGTGAACGGTACCTGGACTACGCAAGAACGATCCGGGATGAGAACATTCCCGAACTGACGGGCCAGAACCTTGACCCATGGCTGGATCAGGCGGCCCTGCCGCTGGTCATTCATTCTTTCGGCGGCGGGCGGGACGCTTTGCCGGACGGGCTTCTGGATGGGTCCGTCAGCTGCCACTATCGCCTGTTCCCTTTGCTTTATGCCCGCGAAAGCGATCACGTGATCGATGTGCTGGAAACCGTCGTGGCCCCCAACAAGGTCAAAAAAGTGCTCAAACAGTATGATCCGTTGAAAAAACTGGTTCTTCAGGGCAAAGGCGAAAAAATCCGTGCGCTCTTTGATCAGGACAATCTGCCGCGGCGGGAACAGGCACTGCGCAACGCGATCAAAAGCAAAGGACTCTGGCTGCGCTGACAGGATCGTTGTGCGCAGGCGGGCAATGGCCTACAGATTCCGCAAGACAGATACCAACAGGAGATTTTCACATGTCTGACGGCCCGACCTACGGTTTCGACACATTGCAAATTCATGCGGGTGCCCGCCCCGACCCGGCGACCGGAGCACGCCAGACACCGATTTATCAGACCACGGCCTATGTGTTCCGGGATGCGGACCACGCAGCGGCCCTGTTCAACCTGCAAGAGGTGGGCTTTATCTATTCTCGCCTGACCAACCCAACCGTCGCCGTTCTGCAGGAACGCGTGGCGACGCTTGAAGGCGGCGTCGGGGCGGTGTGCTGCTCGTCCGGGCATGCGGCACAGATCATGGCGCTGTTCCCGCTGATGGGGCCCGGCTGCAACGTGGTCGCCTCGACCCGTTTGTATGGCGGCACGGTCACGCAGTTCAGCCAGACGATCAAACGCTTTGGCTGGTCCGCCAAATTCGTGGACACCGATGATCTGGACGCCGTGAAGGATGCCATCGACGAAAACACCCGCGCCGTGTTCTGCGAATCCATCGCCAATCCGGGCGGTTATGTGTCTGATATCCGCGCGTTGGCGGATGTTGCTGATGCTGCGGGCATCCCGCTGATTGTCGACAACACCTCGGCCACGCCCTACCTGTGCCGTCCGATCGAGCATGGCGCGACACTGGTTGTGCATTCCACCACCAAATACCTGACCGGCAACGGCACCGTCACCGGCGGGTGCATCGTGGATTCTGGCAAGTTCGACTGGTCCGCGAATGACAAATTCCCGTCACTGAGCGAACCCGAGCCTGCCTATCACGGCCTGAAATTCCATGAGACTTTTGGCCCGCTGGCCTTCACCTTCCACGGCATTGCCATCGGTCTGCGTGATCTGGGCATGACCATGAACCCGCAGGCAGCTCATTACACGCTGATGGGGATCGAAACACTGTCGCTGCGTATGGAGCGCCACGTGGAGAACGCCCAGAAAATCGCAACGTGGCTGGAAGCGGATGACCGGGTGGAATACGTCACCTATGCGGGATTGCCGTCATCACCTTACAAGGACCGGGTCAAATCGCAGTATCCACGTGGCGCTGGCGCATTGTTCACTTTTGCGGTGAAGGGCGGCTATGACGCCTGTATCAAACTGGTCAACGCGCTGGAAATCTTCAGCCACGTGGCCAATTTGGGCGATGCCCGCTCGTTGATCATCCACTCGGCCTCGACCACCCACCGACAACTGACGCCGGAACAACAGGAAGCCGCGGGCGCAGGCCCCGGTGTCGTGCGGGTGTCAATCGGCATCGAAGACGTGAACGACCTGATCGCGGACCTTGATCAGGCCCTCGCCAAGGCCAGCGCCTGACTATGGCCGGGCACGACACAAACGACCTTGGCCAGCCCATCGGTTTGCCGGTGTCGGGTGACTTTCCGCGCCCGACGCCGCCTTACACACCGATGGAAGGCCGGTACTGTTCTGTCGTGCCACTGGATGTGAATCGCCATGCGCCCGGACTTTTTCGGGCGTTTGCCAATGACAGGGATGGCCGTAACTGGACTTACCTGCCCTATGGCCCGTTTGTCAGCGAACCGGAATTTGAAGACTGGGCCCGCGCCAACTGCATGGATGCGGACCCGATGTTTCATTCCGTATTGGATGCGGACGAAGTGCCAGTCGGCATGGCCTCTTATCTTCGGATCGAACCCGCAGCGGGTGCCATCGAAGTCGGCCACATCCACTTCTCGCCGCTGCTGCAACGCAAGCCGCAATCGACCGAGGTCATGTACCTCATGATGAAGCGGGTTTTCGACGAGCTCGGCTATCGCCGGTACGAGTGGAAATGCGACGCACTGAATGCACCGTCACGCAATGCCGCTGAACGGCTGGGATTTACTTTCGAAGGGGTGTTTCGACAGGCGACCCACTACAAGGGCCGCAATCGGGATACGGCATGGTACGCGATCATCGACACTGAATGGCCGCGCATTCGCGATGCATTCGAAGCCTGGCTGTCGCCCGACAATTTTGACGGCACGGGCCAGCAGCGCAAACCGCTGATGGCCCGTGTGAAAGCGTGATCTTAGTCTGAAATCTCGAATTCCATCGAGACACTGACGGAAACCGACACCTCGCCGCCCGCGACGGGAACACCACCCGCATCCGCCATGCTCAGCGCGCGCATTTCTGCCATCGGACGAATGCCAGCTGTTTGCTCCGAGATCGACTGAACCGGACCAAGCGTCACGCCCGCTGCCTCTGCCAACTGCTGTGCTTTGGCCGTGGCTTCGCCAACGGCCTTGGCACGCGCCTGCGCCTCGATCGGTTTGGGATCCTGTACGCCAAAGCTCAAGCCCCCGAAATCATTGGCGCCGTCCTGAATGACCGCGTCCATGATCTTCCCCAGTTGGGTCAGGTCGCGTACGCGCACAAACACGCGGTTGGACGCCGTAAAGCCGGTGATTTCGGGCGTCTCCCCATTCTGTCCATGACGACCCGACCAGACGGGCGACAATGACAGGTCCCGTGTCTGGACGTCACGATCTTCGATACCCATCTCGGTCAGGCGCGCCAAGACTTTGAAAACGGCATCTGACGTCGCCTGCATCGCAGCCGAGGCTTCGGCGTCTTCGTTGGTCACGCCCAAGGTTATCGTCGCCATATCAGGCGCAATCTGCACTGTTCCGGTTGCATCAACGTTGATGCGACGTTCTTCCGCATGAGCGGCCCCGGCAGCCGTAGCCGCCATCATCGCGGCCAGAAAAGCGAATGTCTTCAAGGTTATCACTCCAAATTACTCTGCTTTTAGATGGGTTGACGGGCCCTTGCGATACAAGAGGAGATACCGCCTTTTTCTTTCCCTCGGCGGGTTCCTGCTTTAATGTCGGTCTGCAAACGCAAAGTCGTTTGCATTGACATTGATAATTATGGTTCCTCCGGAATATGAAACCCGCCTTTGCGCTGTCTTTTTCTGCGACCGGAATAACACTGCACCACCGTTCCGATGACGACTGGTTTGTTGTCGGTACGATTCCGCTGGATGTTCCGGACTTGTCCGCACAGATGCAGGCGTTGCGGGAAAAGGCATTTGCGCTGGAAAATGATCTGAGCTGCAAGCTTGTGCTGCCAGAGGATCAGATTCGGTTTCTAGAGCTTTCGACCGATAGGTTGCCGCCGGAAGACCGGGCGGAACGTATCGAAACTGCTCTGACCGAGGCCACGCCTTACGCCCTGTCGGAACTGAGTTATGACAGCCAGACCGAAGGCGACACGACCTTTGTTGCCGCCGTGGCGGTTGAAACTCTGGCCGAAGCGCGGACCTTTGCCTCGGAAAATGGTTTTGTGGTGGTGGCGTTCACCGCCGAAGACAAAGAGGGCGCGTTCCCGCGTGAGGCGTTGTTTCGCGAAACCTCGGACGCTTCCGATCTGTCACACCCGGAGAACCAGCCATCTCCGGTGGAAACGGACGCAGTTGAACAGGCTGATGATTCCGACCTGCCCACCCATCCGATTGCCGGAACCGCCGCGCCCGAGGCTTTCCGAGCACCCCGGGAAACAACGAACAATCTTGATGCATCTTCAGGGGTAAACCGGTCTGCCATTCCGCTCTTTGCCGCCGTGCTTCTCGTTGGTGGACTTGTTGGCGTTTGGCTGGCATCGGGGTCCGACCCTGAACAGGATCAGGCCGAACAGAGCCCGGCTCAGGTTGCGGTTTCCGCCACTGAACCCGCCGCAGAGCCCCTGCCTGAATCGGAGCTGGACACGGCGGCGCTGGAAGCCCCGCAACAAACCGTTCCGGACCTTGCGACCGATGACGCCGAAGTGCCTGCGAACGAGGCCTCGGAAACCGAGACCGGCACCCAGCCGGATCTGACTGCCACAGATGCAGCCATTCTGGAGGCCCTCAAAGTTGCCCCTACCGCGGTGGACTCCGTCGCTCAGGACCCCGAAACACTAAAAGGTGTCGAGGCCGTTACGGGCATAAGCACGACAGCGCCTGCGGCACCGGAAATACCTGAGACCGCGGAACCGCAGGAATTGTATCTGGCATCGCTGGACCACGCCGATCTGTTCGAGGATGCGGTTGCCTTACCGCCCGACCCCAGTTTTGACACCGACGCTCCTTTTGAACCCGACGTATCCCCCAACATTGCGGGCACTCGGTTTGATCTGGATGAGAACGGCCTGGTCGTGCCTACACCGGAAGGCACCGTTAATCCGGCGGGGGTCGTTGTTTATCTGGGGCGCCCTTCCAAGGTTCCACCTGAAACTCCGGTTCGTTTCGAAGAAGAACCTGTGGTTGACGAGGTCGACGACAGATTGGCAGGCATTCGACCCAAGCCGCGCCCCGCTGATCTGGTCGAGAATTTCGAGCGCGGTCAACTGGGTGGCCGGTCACTGGAGGAATTGGCATCCAAGCGACCGAAAGCGCGCCCGGAAAACCTTCAGACCGAACCACAGGTCGATGAGGCACCAACGGCCTTGGCTGTCGTAAGAGTCCCGCGGCCCAAATCCCGCCCTGCCGGATTGGCCCCTGCCAAATCACCTGCTTCAAACAGTTCGAATCTTGGGTCCACAGCAGCATTGGATCAGAAATCCGATGACGCAGGATCGTTCCAACCAAAGACCGTCGCGCCCAAAATCCCTTCGACCGCGTCGGTCGCACGACAAGCCACGATCGACAACGCAATCAACCTGCGCAGGCTGAACCTGATCGGGGTCTACGGAACGCCGGCCAACAGACGCGCATTGGTGCGGCTTCCCAGCGGGCGTTACAAAAAGCTGAAAGTCGGAGACCGCCTTGATGGCGGGAAAGTCATCGCGATCAGCGACAGTGAGCTCCGATATCAGAAAAAGGGCCGCAACGTGACCCTGGCGATGCCGCGCAGCTGAAAACCGGCAATCGATCTTCTGACGCACCAACCGTCACATAAAAGCGCCGAAGGCAGATGAACTGCCCCCGGCGTGTCAGTGCGTTGCAATCAGGCTGCGGAAATCTCGCCGCTTTCGATCTGTTCGCGTTCGATGGATTCGAATAGCGCCTGAAAATTTCCCTCGCCGAAACCGTCGTCGCCCTTGCGCTGAATGAACTCGAAGAAGATCGGTCCGATGACGGTTTTCGAGAAAATCTGTAGCAGAATCCGGGTCTCACCACCGTCGACAACGCCTTCACCATCGATCAGGATGCCGTGTTTCATCATCCGGTCCAGCGGCTCCTCGTGGCCGGCCACGCGGGTCTTGGACATCTCGTAATATGCCTTGTTCGGGCCCGGCATGAATTTTAGACCGTTTTCCGCAATTGCATCGGTCGAGGCGTAAATATCGTCACTGCCGACAGCAATATGCTGAATGCCTTCACCTTTGTATTTCTTCAGGTAGGATACGATTTGCCCCGTCTCACCGCGGTCTTCGTTGATGGGGATGCGGATACGACCGCAAGGAGACGTCAACGCCCGGCTGTACAACCCGGTGAACTTGCCCTGAATGTCAAAGAAACGAATTTCACGGAAGTTGAACAGGTCGCCGTAGAACTTGAACCACTTGTCCATATTGCCCTTGTAGACGTTGTGCGTCAGGTGATCGAGATAGAAGAAACCCACACCCCGTGGTTTGGATTCTTTGATCCACTCGAATTCCTGATTGTAAGGCGATGTGTCGTAATATTGATCGACGAAATAGATCAACGATCCGCCGATGCCCTTGATCGCAGGCACATTCATGGTTTTGTCAGCGCCGTCGTAAGGTTCCGCACCTTTTGATACGGCATGGTCATAGGCCTTTTGCGCGTCAACAACTCGCCACCCCATGGACGGCGCGCAAGGTCCGTGCTCGTCCACGAACCTCGCGGCAAAGCTGTCGGGATCCGCGTTCAGGATATAGGTGACATCCCCTTGCTGCCACAGCTCGACGGCGGGCTTTTCCTTGTGGTGGGCCACCAGGTCAAACCCCATCTTCGCGAACAGATCACGCAGCTCCTGCGGCTCAGGATGGGCAAACTCGACGAATTCAAACCCATCGGTACCGGCAGGGTTTTCTTCGCTGATAACAGATTTCGGGGCGTTGTGTGGGAAAGGACCCATGGCGCGTCTCCTTCGAAAACAGGAATTTCTTTGCTGATTCAAAAATATGACTTTTATGACGCTGTTTCTGCGCATTGTTTTCGTGTAAACTGCCGATAGGCGCGCAAAACGCGCATAAAAGTTAATAAAGGCAGGATTTTTCCGCACATGCTGGACGCGACCGACAAGCGATTGCTTTCCGCCCTGCAAAAGGACGCACACCTGACCGCGCACCAACTGGGCGAAATGCTGAACCTGTCACCCAGTCAGGCAGGACGCCGCCGCCAGCGGCTTGAAGCCGAAGGGTACATAACCGGGTATGCCGCGCGGCTGGACCCGTTGAAACTGGGTCTGCAAGTGCAAGGCTTTGTTCAGGTCCATCTGGGAACTCATGGCCCTGAACAATCTGCAAGCTTCGCCCGCATGGTCGACACCCGCCCCGAAATTACCAGCGCATGGACGATGACCGGTGAGGCAGATTACCTGCTGCACATCTATTGTGACGATCTTTCCGCGCTCAACAGCTTGCTACATTCGGTCATCCTGCCGCATCCTGCCGTTGCAAGAGTTCAGAGCCAGATCGTAATGGACCAACTGAAACGCGACGCCCCCCTGCCCACCTGAACGGGCCCGAGAGGACACCTATGGACGTATTCCTATATCAGGCTTCAATCTATCTGGCAGCCGCAGTCATCGCCGTTCCCCTGTCTGCACGGCTGGGGTTGGGGTCGGTTCTGGGGTATCTGGCCGCTGGGATTATCATTGGTCCTGTTCTTGGACTTGTCGGCGCGGAAACGGAAAACCTTCAGCACGTTGCCGAATTCGGTGTGGTGATGATGCTGTTCCTGATCGGTCTGGAACTGGAGCCGCGCGCTCTTTGGGATATGCGCGATAAGTTGCTGGGGTTGGGCGGGTTGCAGGTTGCGTTGTCGACGGCTGCGATTGCTGCCGTGGCAATGTACGCCAACCACCCCTGGTCGGTCGCCCTGGCCGTAGGGCTGACTTTGTCGCTGTCATCCACGGCAATCGTTCTTCAGACCCTTTCCGAAAAGGGCCTGATGCGAACAAATGGCGGTCGAGCTACGTTTTCGGTGCTGTTAACGCAGGACATAGCGGTCATTCCGATCTTGGCCTTGCTTCCACTTCTGGCCTTGCCGGCCATGCCTCAGATCAAATCGGATGGTTCGATTGACCGCGGGGCCGGAGGACTTCACGGCGCGGACCATCACAGCCTTTCTCTGGTCGAAGGTCTGCCGGGTTGGGCCGTCACGCTGGTTACGATCGGGGCAGTGGTGTTTGTCATTCTGGCCGGTGTCTACCTGACCCGTCCGCTGTTTCGCTTCATTCACGCGACCCGCCTGCGCGAGATGTATACCGCTCTGGCGCTTATGATCGTGGTCGGGATTTCCTTCCTGATGACCCTCGTCGGACTTTCCCCTGCCCTGGGCGCCTTCCTGGCGGGCGTGGTTCTGGCCAGTTCCGAGTTCAGACATGAAATGGAAAGCGACCTTGAGCCATTCAAAGGGCTTTTGCTTGGGCTTTTCTTCATCACGGTCGGTGCCGGGATCGATGTTGCCTATTTCTTTGATGACCCCCTTGACCTGATCGGTCTGGCGCTTCTTTTGATCCTTGCAAAAGGGATCATCCTGTATCTTGTGGGCAAGGCCTTCAAGTTGCGTGGGCGCGATCACTGGCTGTTTACCTTGGGCTTGGCGCAAGCGGGTGAGTTTGGCTTTGTTCTGCTGGCATTTTCCACGCAACAGAATGTCATCCCCCCCGACCTGTCCCAAAAACTGCTGATGATCATCGCTTTGACGATGCTGATCACACCGCTTCTGTTTATCATCTACGATCTTCTGTCGCGAAAGATCGGCGACACTTCCAAAGAACCCGTGCCGGATGAAATTGACGAAAAAGGCCCCGTCATCATTGCCGGGATCGGTCGGTTCGGGCAGATTGTAAACCGGCTGGTGCGGGCCAGCGGGTTCAAGACGGTTGTGCTGGACCACAACATCGAAACTATTCAGCTGATGCGCCGTTTCGGGGTCAAAGGGTTTCTGGGCGATCCAACACGCCCTGAATTGCTGCGCGCTGCGGGATTGGAAAAAGCGTCGGTCCTTGTCGCTGCCATGGATGACCACAAACAAGTCACGCGGCTTGTCGGGTATGCCAGACGGCAGCGCCCTGACCTGCACATCATCGCACGCGCCCGCGACCGGACTCATGTGTACGAGCTCTATCAGGCTGGTGCCAACGACATCGTGCGGGAACTTTTCGACAGCTCATTGCGCGCAGGCCGCTATGTTCTGGAGAATATCGGGCTGAGTGAGTACGAGGCCGCACAGGCGGAACAGACTTTTTATCATCATGACCGGATGTCTGTTCGCGATCTCGCCGAGCTGTGGGTCCCGGGTCTGCCAACTGCCGAAAACAAGAAATACATCGAGCGTGCACAGCAGCTGGAAAAGGATCTGGAAACCGCGCTGCTGGAACTGGCCGAAAAACACGCCAAGAAGTCCGCCTGACCCAAGCCTGTGCCCGGGTCAGGCAATGAATCAACCGTCAGACACTCCTGCCTCGGCAAAGGTTGCCATACCGGAATGGCAGGCCACGGCGCTTCTGAGAATATTGATCGCCAGCGCCCCGCCCGAGCCTTCGCCCAGCCGAAGACCAAGGCTCAGCAGCGGTTCCTTGCCCAGCTTCACCAATACGGCACCGTGTGCGGCCTCGGCGCTTTGGTGGCCGGCCACGGCGTGATCCAGCGCGGTGTCCGACAGCCTCCACAGGCAGGCAGCGGCAGCGGTACAGATGAAACCGTCCAGGATCACAGGAATGCGCAATATCCGCGCGGCGGCAATCGCCCCGGCCATCGCCGCAATCTCACGACCTCCGAGGCAGCGCAGAATTTCAAGGCCATCCTCTGACCTGTGCAACGCTACACCTTCGGCAACAACACGGGTCTTGTTGGTCAGCCCTGCATCATCGACGCCCGTCCCGCGACCTGTCCAATCGGCCGCGTCACCACCGAACAGCGCGCAGGCAATCGCGGCTGCCGGGGTGGTGTTGCCAATGCCCATCTCGCCCACGACCAACAGATCAGCCTGCGGATCCACGGCCTGCCAGCCAGTGCGCAGCGCGTCCAGCAATTCGGCTTCCGTCATGGCCGGTGCCCGGGTGAAATCTGCGGTCGGGTTATCCAGATCCAGCGCGTGAACATCCATCGTTGCGCCCGCCGCCCGGGCCAGCTGGTTGATCGCCGCACCGCCATGTTCGAAGTTCATCACCATTTGCACGGTCACTTCCGACGGAAAAGCCGAGACCCCCTGTGCGGTGACTCCGTGGTTTCCGGCAAAGACGATGACCTGTGGCGCCGCGATCTTTGGACGGGCATCTCCGCGCCATCCTGCGTACCAGATTGCCAAATCTTCAAGTCGCCCCAGCGCGCCCGGGGGTTTCGTCAGTTGTCCGTTTCGCTCTGCCGCGCCCTGCGCCGCGGTGGCATCCGGCCCCGGAGCCGCTGCAAGCGCAGCACGGAACGCGTTCAAATCATTCAGTTCAGGCAACATGAAAGCCTCATTGCATCAGAGTGGTCCTGTGTGTTTAACCGAAGCATCGAAACCAACAAGACCCCGAAAGGCACGGGCGTGCAGAAAAACGACACCAATCCCTTTTCCCTGTGGGATATTCCGCTGGCTCTGGTGCTGTTGACCCGCCTGCCCCTGCCCCGATTGCCGGAACCTGTATTCAAGCGGCAGGCACAGGCGGCATGGGCCTTCCCCATCGCCGGGCTGGCCGTCGGAGCGATCGCCTGTCTGGTCGGATGGTTGGCAATGGTCTTTCATCTGCCCCCTTTTGTTGCCGCGACACTGTTGGTTGCAATGTTGATCATGACGACGGGCGCAATACACGAGGACGGTCTGGCCGATACGTTCGACGGCCTCTGGGGCGGGTTCACCGCTGAACGTCGACTTGAAATCATGAAAGACAGCCAGATCGGAACCTATGGTGTTCTCGCTTTGGTTGTTTCCCAGCTTGCTCGGGTTTCGGCAGTTGCCACGATTTTGGCAACCGGGTCGATTTGGCCGATTCTGGCAGCCTGCGTGTTCTCACGCGCCCTGATGCCGGTTTTGATGGCATCCCTGCCAAACGCCAGAAAATCGGGGCTGAGCCATTCGGTGGGAACCCCCGGCGCGATTTCGGTCAGCATGTCCTTGGGCCTGGCCGTTACAATCGCCGTTTTCCTGTGCGGGGGTGCGGCGATCACCGCCATATTCTCTGCTGCCTTGGTTGCCGCCATCTTGGCGCTGACAGCGCGCAAGAAGATCGGCGGCCAGACCGGGGACATACTTGGGGCATCGCAACAACTGGCCGAGATCGCGTTTCTGCTTGCCATCAGCGCGCAGATTTAGGACGCGCCGCCTGTTTCGATCCGCAGTGTTCCACCGCAGTGCTTGCAATGCACGGCATCCGGATCATGCCGATACAACCCGCAGCTTGGGCATTTGTGACGTACCTTCTGCGGCATGAATATCGCCTGCGCCAAACGGACAAACAACGCGACGCCCACGACCATGATGAAGACCGAAAACAGCTTGCCCCAAGGTGTGCTCAGCGTGATGTCGCCGAACCCGGTTGTGGTCAGGGTGGCCATGGTGAAATACAGCGCGTCTATGTAAGGCGTCTGGGCGTCTTCCGGAATGAAGAACACCAATACCGCCGTAGAGGTGGCAAAGACGAAAACCATCAGATTGATTGCTGCAATCACCGCGTCTTCATGGGTGCGAAAAAAGGTACTGTCGCGTCGCAAGTCCCTGAGCAGGTGGTATGAATGGATCAGGCGCAAGGCCCGCAGAATCCTCAGGAAAGCCAGGTTGCCCGTCAGAAACGGATCCAGAACCAGCGAGACGATAACGACAATATCCGCCAGCGTATAAATCTGGCGCAGCAGCTTCCAACGATCCTTTGAAATCCAAAGCCGCGCTGAAAAGTCCAAGAAAATTAAAAAACCGATCAACTGGCTTGCAAGGATCAAGCCGGGACCATGAGGGACGTGAGCCGTTGCGACAAAGAAAATGATTGTCGCAACATCGAACAGGATCAGAGCGTACCGAAACCAGACCGAAATCGGGTCATGTCCGATATACAGATATCTAACTGTCTGCTTCATGTCCGCCCTGTAGCTTGCTGCATATACAGTAGAATTAGCGGTACTTGCGGAATTCACCAAGCCACGAAAAAGGCCGCCCCGATGGTGGAGCGGCCTGTTGTCATATCGAACTCGCTGTCAGGCAGCGCGAGAGGTCAGAACTTCGTCCACCTGTTTGGCGGCGGATACTTCGCCGGTGCCGGAAACCGCCGCAACCTCGCGGGTCAGGCGTTCCAGCGCAGCTTCGTACAGCTGACGTTCGGAATAGCTCTGCTCGCGCTGGTCGTCCGTGCGATGCAGATCGCGGACCACTTCCGCAATCGAAATCAAATCGCCCGAGTTGATTTTCTGCTCGTATTCCTGAGCACGGCGCGACCACATGGCGCGTTTGACCTTTGCCTTTCCCTTCAGCGTTTTCATTGCCTGACTGATCACGTCGGGCGAGCTGAGCGACCGCAGACCGGATTCGGTAACCTTGTTGGTCGGCACGCGCAGAGTCATCTTGTCTTTCTCAAATGAGATGACGAACAGCTCCAGAGAGAATCCCGCGACTTCCTGTTCTTCGATCGAGATGATCTGGCCTACGCCATGAGCGGGGTAGACAACATAGTCGTTCGGGCGGAACTCGAGCTTTTTCGACTTTGTCATTCAGTTTTTTCCTTGCTTGCGGACGGGACACAGACAACAAAAGCACCACATGCGGGGACTTTCTCAGCCCCGACAGGCGGCGATATTGTCACAAATTCAAATCTCCAAAGCGAGCATACTTGTGGAGCGCATCCCAATCTCGGTCATCATACAAGAACCGAGTATATCACAAAAATACGACACCCGAAAGTTTACCCGGCGGTAAATTTTCATATTAAACCTGTTTTCAACAGGTTGAGCCGCGTTCTTTTCGCATCAAACAGAGGTTTGAGCGCGAATCGTTCAACCACCCTCGCCCGGTGCTTCCGAGAAATACTTCTCCATCTTGCCTTCTTCACCGTCGCGTTCTTCCGCATCGGGAAGCGGATCTTTCTTGGTGACGATCACGGGCCACATTTCCGAGTACTTGCGATTGAATTCGACCCATTGATCCATGCCCGGTTCAGTATCGGGGCGGATCGCGTCGGCCGGGCATTCTGGTTCGCAAACACCGCAGTCGATGCATTCGTCGGGATGGATGACCAACGTGTTCTCACCTTCATAGAAACAGTCCACCGGACATACTTCGACACAGTCGGTATATTTGCAGGCGATACAGTTTTCGGTGACAACATAGGTCATGATCGGATTCCCGTTTGCGGTTTGAGCGTTTAGCTAATTCAGTCTGGCCTACTCTTCAAGATATGATCAGCGATCTTCGGTGCGAGAAAGATCAAGAGAACGGCGATCTTTCTTTGTCGGGCGACCTTTTCCCTCAAACCCCGGATTTTTGGGCGGAACGTCCTGTTTTTCGGTCATATCGAAATACAGCGTTTGCGCTTCGGGGGCCGGACCACGGCGATCCCCGATTTTTTCGATGCGCACAACGCGGACGATACGGCCCTGAGGAAAGGTCAGAACGTCGCCCGGGGCCACGGCCTGCGCCGGTTTTTGCACCCGGCTTCCGTTCAACCTGACATGGCCCCCGCTGACCTGTTTGGCGGCCAGGCTGCGGGTCTTGAAGAACCGCGCCTGCCACAACCATTTGTCAATCCGCAGCTTGGCCTCGGCCATTTCGGATCAGTTGCCGTCCTTCAAACCCATCAGCGCGGCTGCAAACGGGTTGTCGGGATCAATCGCCTTTTCCTTTTTCGGCGGCCGGGACGAGAAGGTCTTGGCGCCCTGAGGCTTGCCGCCCTTCTTGCCATGCGGTTTGCCACGGCCATCCTGCGGCTTGCCGCGCGGTTTGCCCTTGCCCTGCCCCTGCTCGCGGCGCGGACCTCGGTTGGGCTGTCGCTGACGGGCCCAGGTGAAGGTGTAGAACACTTCAACCTCGGGTTCGTCTGACACTGGTTCTGCGGGAAGGCTGTCCGCACCAGCCTCGGCTGCCGCCTCGGTGCCGTCGGTGGCCTCGGCTGCCGCCTCGGCGGGTGCGGCGACGTCTTCTGCCGCGACTTCACTTGCCGGGGCTTCTTCGGCGGTCGGTTTGTCCGCTTCAGCTGCCGCCGGCTGTTCGGCCGGTGCAGGTTTGACTTTCGGCCGCTCGCCGCGTTCCGCCTTGTATCCCAGCCCCTGCATAAGGTCTGCGAACTGATCCAGCGTCATACCGGTGATCGACAGCATATCGGGTTTGGCTTCGAAACCGCCGCGGCTGTCTTCTGCGCGCAGCATGTCCGCCAAACGTTCCAGCATGTCGATACGGATCGAACGCTCGCCTGCATCGCGGTAGCCACACATGGTGTCATAGCCCTGCGGCGCATCCTTGGCGACCGGCACGGTCACCAGGCCCGGAGGCGGCGCTTCGGGGAATTCCTGCAACCCGCTGGACAGCGCCCAAAGCACGAGACGCAGACGCGTCGGGGCCGGTTTCAGCAGCAGCGGCATGAAAATGGTGAACTGGCCGAACCGGATACCATGCTTGCGCAAGGCGCCGCGGGCGTCCTGATCAAGATCCTTGACCTCTTGTGCGACCTGTGCGCGGGGCAGGATACCCAGCGCTTCGACCATGCGGAAAGCAAAGCCTTTGGCAAGGCCGCTGAGTTCCTCATCGCGGGACAGGTTCAGCAGCGGCTCGAACAGAGCGGCCACCTTGCGGTCAATGAAGTGCTGCAAACGGCGCTGCACTTTCTGCTCGACATCCGGCCCCGCCGCTTCGTCAACGAACACTTCGACCATAGGTTTGAGAGGTTCCGCCCCGGCAACCAGCTTGCCAACGGCGTATTCACCCCACATCAGGCCACCCTGATCAGTGAAATCAATTTCAGTATCGGGCGCGTTGTAGAAGCGATCGGCGCGCAGATGGAATTGCGGCGCGAGTGCTTGCAGAGACGCCGATTTCAGAGCTTTTGCCTCGGTTCCCTGCGCGCTTTTGTCCGGGATGAACCGGAACCCTTCCAGACGACCGACGAATTCGCCTTCGACGGTCACTTCACCCTTGTCATTTACTTCGGCCAAAAGGGCCTCCTTCTGTTTGAGCCGGCGCAACAAAACGGATGTGCGCCGATCCACAAATCTTTGCGTGAGACGCTCATGCAGAGCGTCGGACAGTCTGTCTTCTACAGTGCGGGTTTCGTTACGCCAATGTGATTCGTCACGAACCCACCCTTTCCGCTGCGCAACATATGTCCACGTGCGAATATATGCCAATCTTTTAGATAAAGCGTCGATACCGCCGTGGGTCTGATCGATCCGTCTGATCTGCCGTGCCATGAACTCGTCGGGAATGGATCCCCGTTCATGCAGATGGCCATAGATCACCTCCAGCAAGCTGGCATGTTCCGCATGGCTGATACCGCGAAAATCAGGGATTCTGCACACATCCCACAGCAACCGGATGGACGGGCCGTCGCTTGCACGGGCGACAACTTCGGTCACTTGCGACAGCGATTTCAACGCGTTCAGGTCATCAGCAGGGCGGGCCTTGATCAGGTGTTCATCATCCGGGCCGACCTCAAGCGAGTCGATCAGCGCATCAATCGAGCCGAACCGAAGGGCGGCATTTCGCCAGTTCAGCTTTTTCATCGGCGTAAACCGGCTGTCCATGATCGCCTGCGCCACGCCCTCGTCCAGCGGCGGGGCCTCTCCGGTTACGCCGAATGTGCCATCCGACATCCCGCGACCTGCCCGGCCCGCGATCTGCGCCAGCTCGTTCGGCGCAAGCGGACGCATCCTGCGCCCGTCGAATTTGGACAGGGATGAAAACGCAACGTGGTTCACATCCAGGTTCAACCCCATCCCGATAGCGTCCGTGGCAACCAGGTAATCAACCTCACCGTTTTGGTACAGGTCCACCTGTGCATTCCGGGTCCGCGGGCTGAGCGCCCCCATAACCACCGCAGCTCCACCTTTCTGGCGGCGCAACAATTCGGCGATGGCATAGACGTTTTCAACCGAGAACCCCACGATGGCGCTGCGCGCAGGCATCCGGCTGATCTTTCTGGAGCCCGAGTAAACCAGCTGTGACATCCGCTCTCGCCGCACGAACTGTGCCTGGGGGACCAGCGCCGAAATCGGGCCACGCATTGTGTCCGAGCCCAGGAACAGTGTCTCGTTCGTGCCGCGAGACCTGAGCAGACGGTCGGTGAAGACGTGACCCCGTTCCGGATCGGCACAGAGCTGAATCTCATCGATGGCAACAAAATCAGCACCCATGCCTTCCGGCATCGCCTCAACCGTGCACACCCAATACTGGGCGCGGGGCGGTACGATCCGTTCTTCGCCCGTGACCAGCGCCACCACCGACGGACCACGGATCGCAACGATCTTGTCATAGACCTCGCGCGCCAGCAGGCGCAGCGGCAGACCGATCACGCCTGTCCGATAGCCCAGCATGCGCTCGATAGCGTAATGGGTTTTGCCGGTGTTGGTCGGGCCAAGTACGGCCACGATTCGGGATGACCCGCTCACATTCGCCCCCTGCCCCGAGCCTTACAGCGCCTTGCCTTCAACCTGAGGCTTCAGCCGATTCACGGCATTGGTTACTTCTTCGTGATGGGGATGTATAGCCAAGGCCCGAGAATATGCTTCGTAGGCTTTCCGAGGTTCCCCGACAACTTCGAAGATCAGCCCCAGACCGTAAATCGCCTCATAGTGATTTGGATTCAGCGTCAGCACATGTTCCAGATCGGCGGCCGCCATACCAAACCGCTCGACCCCGAAAAAGGCAGATGCGCGCAGATGCCAGCCTTCGGCAAAATCAGGCGCGTGATCCGTCAGCGCCGTCAGGTGATCCAGAGCAGCGTCGACATCGCCCTCGTCCAAGGCCTCGCGTCCCCGCTCCAGCAGCAGATCAGCCGACGCAGACCCCGATTGCGACCACAGCGCCTGCAACTGCCGATCCAGTGCAATTGCCTGTTCCGGGGTCGACTGCGCCAGTTTTTGCAGCAACTCATCCTCGTCCCGTGAATCCGCCTGCTGCGCGAAACAACTGGTGGAAAACGTGACTAGGACAAAAAGTGCCGCAACGGTACCTTTGAGATTGTGAATTGCAATGCTCATAACAATAGTCAGTGTAGCGTTGCGACCGGGGATGTCCATTCACGGCGCACTAACAATATGAGGAAAAGCATGAGCGAGACTCTTGAAAAGGCGGCTGCCGCGCTGAACGAAAAACTGGATGGCGGCGCGTTTGATGACACGGCCAAGTTTGCCATCACCGATCTGGGTTCGATCGTTCTGGACGAAAACGGTGCGCGGGTCAGCGATGAAGAGGCCAATGTCACCATGAGCGCTGACGTAGAAACGTTCGAACAGATCCTCAGCGGTGAACTGAATCCGACCGGCGCGTTCATGTCCGGAAAGCTGAGCATTGATGGCGACATGGGTGTTGCCATGAAGCTTGCCTCGGTGCTGGCCTGATGGAGTTGTCGCCGGCCCCCTTTTTTGAAGACGTGGCCGGCGGACCTGCCGGTGGACAGGCCCATTGGTTGATGACGTCTGACCAAAAACGCATTCGCGTGGGTCACTGGCGTCCGGTTGGTCGCGCCCATGGCACCGTCATGGTGTTTCCCGGACGCACCGAATACATCGAAAAGTATGGCAATACCGCCCAAGAATTCGTGAATCGTGGCTTCGCGGTGCTGGCCGTCGACTGGCATGGTCAGGGTCTTGCGGATCGGCTTCTGGAAAACCCACGCATCGGCCATGTCGATCATTTCACCGATTACCAGCACGATGTTCAGGCAACCCTGGACCTTGCAGACGCTTTGGATTTGCCGAAACCGTGGTACGTCGTGGGGCATTCGATGGGCGGCGCCATCGGGTTGCGTGCCGTCATCGAAAAAGGGTGCTTTGCCGCTTGCGCGTTCACGGGCCCGATGTGGGGAATTTTCTTCACTCCGGTGATGAAACCTCTGAGCCGCGTTACGGCCTATTGGGGCACGGCGCTTGGCCTTGGCGAACGCACCCCCCCGACCACAACGCTTGAAAGCTATGTCCTGTCGCAACCTTTCGACGGGAATATGCTGACCCGCGACCCCGACATGTACCGGATGATGCAAGATCAGCTGAATGCGCATCCCGAACTGGCACTTGGTGCCCCCTCAAACCGCTGGCTGCGCGAGTCGCTGGACGAATGTGAATGGTTGATGGAACAGCCCGCGCCGAAGACACCCTGTCTGACTTTTCTGGGCAGCCACGAACAAATCGTCGATCGCAAGGCCATACGGGCACGTATGGCCAATTGGCCGAACGGCACATTGATCGAAATCCCCGACGGAGAACACGAGGTACTGATGGAAGCACCCGACGTTCGGGGGCCGGTTCTGGACCAGCTTGCCAAGCATTTCCTGGCCAACCAATCAAATGGGGCGTCCAGGCTGGTTTCCTCGTAAACCTTTTCACCTTCGGGACTGGCCGCTTGTGATCCGGGCGCGCCAGCCCTAGATGTTTGCAAAAGCAGTCTACAAAAGGTGATCCATGCGCGACCTTCCCTTTCCCGTCCGTGACGCAAACGCAATGGGCGGTGCCGACAATCTGGGCAATCTGCCCGAATGGGATCTTACGGATCTCTACGCATCCGAAGAGGCGCCCGAACTGGCGCGCGACCTGGACTGGCTGGAGGGCGAATGTGCGGCTTTCGCTGCTGACTATGAAGGCAAGCTGGCAGAACTGGACGCCGCGGCCCTTTTGACCTGCGTTCAGCGCAATGAAAAGATCAACGCGGTCGCGGGCCGGATCATGTCCTTTGCCGGTTTGCGCTATTATCAGCTGACCACTGACGCAGAGCGGGCCAAGTTCCTGTCGGACATGCAGGAAAAGATCACCGTTTTCACAACGCCTCTGGTGTTTTTCACGCTCGAGATCAACCGGATTGAAGATGATGTGCTTGGGGCGCATTTTGCTGCCAACCCGGATCTTGAACGATACGAACCCGTGTTCCGCCGCATCCGCGCGATGAAGCCCTATCAGCTGTCTGATGAGCTTGAGAAATTCCTGCACGATCTGGGCGTTGTCGGCGACGCGTGGGAGCGTCTGTTCGACGAAACCATCGCCGGTCTGACGTTCAATGTGGACGGTAATGAACTGAACATCGAAGGCACCCTGAACCTGCTGACCGAACAGGACCGCTCCAAACGCGAGGCTGCGGCGCGCGAACTGGCCCGCGTGTTACAGGAGAACATCAAAACATTTGCCCGAGTCCACAACACGCAGGCCAAAGAGAAAGAAATCGTCGATCGCTGGCGCAAGATGCCGACCGCGCAAACAGGGCGTCACTTGTCGAACGATGTCGAACCCGAAGTGGTCGAAGCCCTGCGCGAGGCGGTCGTGGCCGCCTACCCCAAACTCAGCCATCGGTACTATGAGCTCAAGCGCAAGTGGCTGGGGCTGGATGTGATGCAGGTCTGGGACCGCAACGCGCCGCTGCCGATGGAAGACACCCGCACCGTGTCGTGGGAGGACGCCGAGAAAACCGTGATGGAGGCTTACGCCGCCTTCGATCCCCGTATGGCCGACATCGCGGCGCCGTTCTTCTCGAAAGGCTGGATCGACGCGGCGGTGAAGCCCGGCAAGGCCCCGGGCGCCTTCGCACATCCCACCGTGACCGACGTGCATCCTTACGTGATGCTCAACTACCTGGGCAAACCGCGCGACGTGATGACCCTGGCGCACGAGCTGGGCCACGGCGTGCATCAGGTGCTGGCTGCCGATCAGGGCGAGATGCTGTCCTCGACGCCGCTGACGCTGGCCGAAACCGCCAGCGTCTTCGGCGAGATGCTGACCTTCCGCAAGATGCTGGACCAGGCCGAAACGCCCGAACAGCGCAAGGTTCTGCTGGCCGGCAAGGTCGAGGACATGATCAACACGGTGGTCCGCCAGATCGCCTTCTACGACTTTGAATGCAAACTGCACGCCGCCCGCCGCGAGGGGGAACTGACCCCGGACGACATCAACGCCCTGTGGATGAGCGTTCAGGCCGAAAGCCTTGGCCCCGCGTTTGAATTCATGGACGGGTACGAGACCTTCTGGGCCTATATCCCGCACTTTGTTCACTCGCCCTTCTACGTTTACGCCTATGCCTTCGGCGACGGGTTGGTGAACGCGCTCTATTCGGTCTATGAAAGCGGCGCCGAAGGTTTCGAGGACAAGTATTTCGAAATGCTGCGCGCAGGTGGATCAAAGCACCACACGGAATTGCTGGCCCCGTTCGGGCTGGATGCCAGCGACCCGAACTTCTGGGACAAGGGCCTGTCGATGATCTCGGGCTTTATCGACGAGTTGGAGGCGATGGAGGGGTGACTGACCCGGGCGACAAGGGGCGCTGGCGGGCCATCCAGCACCGCCTGCACCCTGTCTTGGCCCGGATCCGCCGCAACGTCCCGCGGGGGCTGCGGTTTGTCGTGGGGCTATTGTTGATCGTCGCGGGCGTCTTCGGTTTTCTTCCTGTCCTGGGCTTTTGGATGATCCCTTTGGGCATCATGGTGGCCGCCATGGACGTCAACCTGCTGCGACGTTGGTGGCGCCGCCGGTAACTCCAGTTTGGCTTTCACCTAGTTTTTCCCGGTCGCCAGAAACACTGCGAAACGATCAAAGTCGCCCCCAGAGCGGCCACTTGGGATGATCGGTGCCCGCAGAAAAATAGCCGGATTGACGAAGGTGAACACCACTGAGGTGGCGACCAATCAGGTGGCCGTCAGGATCGAGACACGTGCGGCGGCCTCGTACCAAAGCAAATAGGCCAGCGCAGTCGACAATACGCCCAGAAAGGTCAGGAAGACCACGTCGTTGACGGTTGGTTTTTGCTGCTAAAAAGCGGGTGGGTGGGATCATGCAGGTTAGCAATGATCATGCATCGATGTGACAGTTCTGTTTAAAGTCTTGATTACTGACGCGATCGAAGCCCATGTACGTTTGGCTCATCGCGGCCATACCCAAGATCACTTCAACTGACTGTCCTTCGACCCCCGCCGATTGACGCCGCCGCGCGCCTTGAACGCGCCGTCCCGTTCCTGCTGGCAATCCAGGCAGAGCTTTACTCCGGGCAACGCGACGCGACGCTTTTCCGGGATAGGTTCCTCGCATTCGGCACAATGGGTCAAGCTTTCGCCCTGGGGCCGCTTTTGCGCCTGCATCCGCGCCAGTTCATCTGAGATCGACGCTTCGATCTGTTCGCTCACAGCGCCGTCGCGTGCCCAACCTCCGGCCATCGGTCATCTCCTGAAATTGTGACACTCAGGATAGCTTAGCCGTTGGCCGCAACGCAAGTTACAGCGAAATCGCGCCTTCGAATACACGATCAATCACCTCTTGCGTCCCGCGTGAGAATTCCAAAGGACAGGGATACTCCGCCCCGTCCCTGATTGATCGGCAAAAGGCCTCGACCTGCAACTTGTAATGGTCTGCTCCGGGGAAGCAGGTGACCTGAACTTCAAGCCCCGGCTGGTGCAGCTCGACCCGAGCCTCTCCGAACACACGTGCATTGAACGGGGTCGTCAGACGGATCAAACCGCTTTCGCCGTGAAACACCATCTCCTGATGGGGATGCATCCGTATGGAAACATAGCTGGAATAGGTAAATCCGGGGAACTGCGCGCGAATTTCAGTGAAGATGTCGATATCATCCTGCCAACGGATCGCGGATTGCACCGACACAGGCTCTTGCCCGGTTGCAAAGCGCGCCCCGCCGATCACGTAGACCCCGATGTCACGCAATCCGCCGCCGCCCGTTTCAGCGCGGTTTCGAATATTCTGGGTATCTGCCCGATTGTCGAAACTGAACGCCCCGGTCACATGTACCAAATTGCCGATGGCACCATCAGCGATCAGTTTCCTTGCAAGCTGCCATTGAGGGTGATGGACGATCATGTAGGCCTCGGCGGCCAGCAGGCCGCTTTGGTCCCGCTTTTGGATCAATGCGTCGAATTCATCCGCCTTCATGGTCATGGGCTTTTCGCACAGAACATGCTTGCCAGCGCTCAAAGCCTTAAGGCTCCATTCCGCATGCATATGGTTGGGCAACGGGATGTAGATTGCGTCGATTCCGGCGTCTGCCAACAACGCATCATAGCTGTCAAATACTTGCAAATCCGGGCAAAAGGACTGAAACGGTTCTGCTTTCGCTGCATCCGAGGTTGCCAGCGCGGCCAAGCGCGCCCCATTTGCAGCATGTATCGCCGGGGCCATGTATTCGCGGGCAAATTTCGCGGCACCCAATACACCAAATTGAACCGGTCTTTGCATTGCGCCCTCCGTACTCGGCTTGTTTCAAATTACGCGCTTCCCGAGGGGTCACCAGCGCTCGTTCTGCTGCGAAATCAAAGACAAAACACGTCTTTTCCTAACACAGCTTTCGACCTTCAGCCATTGATTTAGGCCTTTGGTTCAGTTTCCGCCAACATTCGCAAAAAACGCCCCCTGATCATCAGAAGGCGTTTTCCGTCATTGCTTGAACGCGAAGAATCTTCCTGCGAGGCAAGAAGGGCGCAACTGTTAGCTGACGCCCAACATGCCTTTTTCCCGCGCCAGATCCCGCATTTTCTTTTGCAGCTTCTCGAACGCGCGCACTTCGATCTGGCGAATGCGCTCTCGACTTACATTATACTGAGTGCTCAACTCTTCGAGCGTGACCGGCTGATCCATCAAACGACGCTGGGTCAGGATATCCTTTTCCCGATCATTCAGCACATCCAGAGCCGCCGCCAGCAATTCCCGACGCGCTTCCAGTTCATCGCGTGCTTCGTAGTCACCGGCCTGATCAGCATCCTCATCCTCAAGCCAGTCCTGCCATTGCATGGTGCCTTCGCCTTCGGACCCGACCGTGGCGTTCAGGGACGCATCGCCACCGGACATCCGGCGGTTCATGCTGATCACTTCTTCTTCGGTCACACCCAGATCAGTGGCGATCTTCTTGACGTTTTCAGGGCGCAGGTCGCCCTCTTCCAGTGCACCGATGCGGGCCTTGGCCTTGCGCAGATTGAAGAACAGCTTTTTCTGCGCCGAGGTCGTGCCCAGCTTCACCAATGACCACGACCGCAGGATGTATTCCTGGATCGAGGCACGTATCCACCACATGGCATAGGTCGCCAGACGGAAGCCTTTTTCAGGGTCAAACCGTTTGACAGCCTGCATCAGGCCCACATTGGCCTCGGAAATCACTTCGGCCTGCGGTAGACCATAGCCGCGATAGCCCATGGCGATCTTGGCCGCCAGACGCAGGTGAGACGTCACCATCTTGTGCGCGGCTTCGGTGTCCTGCTCTTCGACCCAGCGTTTGGCCAGCATGTATTCTTCTTCCGGCTCCAGCAAAGGAAACTTGCGGATTTCCTGCATATAGCGATTCAGGCCGCCCTCGGGCGTCGGTGCGGGAAGATTTGCGTAGTTTGCCATTATTGTGTCCCTCCGACAAATGTTTAGATGTTTAACATAGGATATGGGTAAGGAACCCTTCCCATTCAAGAGGTGCTGCTAACAGTCTGGAATTAATCTTCCGTTAAGGAAAGGTAAAAAGCCCTTTTTCACAGGAGTTTGCTTATTATGACAGCGGTGCGCGCAGACGTTCAACAAGGTTTTGCATATCTTGCGGTAAACCGGCCTCGAACCGCAGGGATTCACCGGTGACAGGGTGCTCGAATCCCAAAACGGCGGCATGAAGTGCCTGACGGGGAAAAGCGCCTGCAAAACCGGCGGCAGCGGCAGAGAACGCTTTGGCGGACAGCTTGCGCTTGCCGCCATAAACCGGGTCGCCCACCAGCCCGTGCCCTGCGTGGGCCATATGAACGCGGATCTGATGCGTTCGGCCGGTTTCAAGCCAGCACTCGATCAGGGCAAGACCCGCAGGCACTCCAAATGTCTCGACAACGCGCGCGCGTGTCACGGCATGCCGCCCGCCATGGAACAGAACCGCCTGTCTCTGACGGTCGGTCTTGTGTCGCGCAAGTTGCGTCGTAACGCGCATGATGTTGCCGGGTTCAAAGCTGATCCCTTTGACACCGCGCAACCGAGGATCGTTGGCATCCGGCACCCCGTAACACACCGCACGGTAATACCGCTCGACGCTATGCGCCGCGAACTGCTCGGCCAGCCCGTGATGCGCCGCGTCTGACTTTGCGACCACCAGAAGGCCACTGGTTTCCTTGTCGATGCGATGCACGATACCGGGGCGTTTCACCCCGCCGACGCCCGACAGATCGTCTCCGCAATGGTGGAGCAAAGCATTCACCAAAGTCCCGCTGGGTGATCCCGGCGCGGGGTGTACGACCATGCCTGCGGGTTTGTTGACGACGATTACGTCCGCATCCTCGAAGACGATCTCGAGCGGGATGTCCTCGGGGCCGATATGGCTGTCTTCGGCCTCGGCCACGACAATCGTGACACGCGCCCCTTCGGCCACCTTGGCCTTGGGGTCGCGTATCTCGGCACCGTCGATCTGTACCGCGCCCTCTTCGATCAGACGCGCAAGTCGGGTGCGCGACAGGCTTTCCCCGTCTGGCACATCGCGGGAAAGCGCCTTATCAAGGCGAGGCGGCGGATCGGCCGCGATCTGAAACTCAATCTGGCGGGTGCCCATGACTGTCCCTTCCGAACCTCAAGAACCGCAGGAAACTCCGCAACTGCGATTGCTGCGGCGGATGGTCATGCTGTTGACCACGGTGATGATTGGCGGGGTTCTAGTGACATTCGCCCTGATTGTCATCCGCCTATCGGACCGCACACCCACCTTGCCGGATCAGATCGCGCTGCCCGACGGCGCCCGGGCGCAGGCCCTGACCATCGGATCAAACTGGTATGCCGTCGCAACCGATGACAATCGCATTCTGATCTTTGACAAAACAACAGGAAAACTGCGCCAGGAAATCGCGGTCGAATAGGCCCTGCCGCCTGTTCCGGCGGCATGAAAGATCCGGGGATTGTCCAGCCTCAGCCGGGGAACAGCCGAGTTCCGGTCCACGCAGCACCCAGACGCTGATCCAGCGCATCCGAGCGCATCTTGTGCTTGCCTGACACCGGCGCCAACATGATGTCACCCAAGCAAACTCTGTCACCAACCGGGAAAAGCTCTACGCTTGCGCATTCAACGTCTTGCCCCAGGGTTTCAGCGATCCGGATCATGTCTTCAAAGCGGTCGGGCCGGGGTTCAACGGTGCTGCTGGTTGGCGAATACAGCTCATCTGCAAGGTAATTGTAGTCGCGATCATGGAGCATCTGGATGCGCCCACGCCCCCGGTCACGGTCAACCTGCACCAGCTGCACGCGTCCGGCGATCACCCAGAATTTCCAGGTGCCGGCCTGTCGATCCCCGGCGGTCAAGTCTTCTTCGATGTGATAGAGGGGCTTTTGCTTGGCGCGCCACCATTCGCCTGTCCAGAACCCTTCGGACGTTTTTGTCTTGTGCCACGCTGCCAGCTTCTGGTTGGCATCATCGCGCTGCGTGGCATCCAGCGGGAACGACAGGGCCAGCTTGTGACCATGGCTCATCGTTCCTTTCAACCAATACTGGCCGGGCCCGAGGTCGAGTGTTTCGGGCAATGCCGGAATGTGCGCCTCCCACATGCGCTGTGGGCAGGCGAGCAATTCCGAAGCGCTGCCCACGTATTTGGACCGGTCAGAAATCAACGCATCAGGGACTTCGCCAAACAGCTTCATGACCACCAGCTTTTCGGCAAATGTCTTTGGCGCGCGCAGGTCGGGTAAAGATCGATGACTATCCGCATAGTTGTACACAGCCATACCAAGCGCATTCAGCCTAGCAGGGTCACTGTCATAGTGTTCCCAACCGCGCGAAAAACCCACGCGCGGCGGGGTGTTGGCACCGTACAGATTGTCAGCTGCAATTGCGTCGAGATCAGCCTGTGCCGCCTTGAGATAGTCTTCCCGGTCAGAGAGCAGAGCAACAGAAACAACGCCGCCGGTGGCGTCGTGGATTTCTTCGGTCGTAGCGCGCAAGGTGGGCAGGTTTGCGGGAAACTCCACCGGTTTGAGGCCCCCTCGGCCGTGGCGCGGCAAAGGCGCGTCGCCCGGTCTAACCCCCAGGTTCCGCAAACGTCGATCCAGAAACGAATGCCGCTTGATTCCGTTTGCAATCCACCACCGCATCCGGCGTCCCCACAGATGCACGGCAAGCGTTTCCTCTTTGATATACGCGTCCCTGAACTCTCGGACGTGAATGTCATTGGCCTGCCCTGCCCGTCTGAACGGCAAAGGATAAAAGACCGGTATGGGGCTGGCATGCTTCAACTCGTCAAAATGGCGCAGAAACCATGTCATGACACCGGGGCCGTAAACACTGTGTTCCTGATCTGACGCATGAGGCAACTCACCAGCCTGTTTCAGGCGTTCCAGTTCCTTCCGCTCCTCCCCTTCAACCCAGGGGCGGATCGGATAGGGGTCCTGGCAGTATTCGGAATACGCGTTCAACGTGGGGCTGTCGAAAGGCAGCCGCATAACAGCATTGCAGATGGTATCGCGGTTGAAATACCCAAAAACATGATCGGCCCTTGGGATCGGGGCAAGCGCCAAAACATCCGTGTCGCACCACAGAAAATCCGTTTTCTTCATCAGGTGCAATCTGAAGATATCGGATTGGGGCACCGGCGTCTTGAACTGGTTGTTCACGATGAACTGCCTGGGTTCGTGGATTTCATTTGCCGACACCAGTTCGATACCATCCGGAACGTTGTCGACTTGCCCATAGTGGAACAAAACGACCCTGTGACCGCATTCGACGAATGACAGCATGCACATCTGCTCCAGAAAGCTCAGGCTGCCTTCCATCCACAGCATCCCAATCGTCGGAAGAGAGTGATCCGCAACCATTCGTCTATTTCTCCAGGGGCTGTTTTGTCAGGACTCTGTCCGGTTTTCGTCAGTCGAAGACGGCGCGCTGGCCGACAGGCGTTCCCTTACGCCACGGTCCTTTGCGACAAAATCCACGGCCGGTTTTTCAAGAAGTTTCTGGTACAGCTCATCATACTCTGGCAGTTTCAGCAGATCGTTGATCAGGGCCTTGTGCCAGCGGAACGCTCTTCTATGTAGCCGTCGAAGCCTGTCGTCAGCGCGAAACTCTTCCAGCACCGCATCCACTTCGTCCTTGTACCGCAGGATTGTTTCATCCTTGGCACCGCCACGGTTCCAGCGGTCCCAATATTCGGTTCCAAGTGTCTGCGCGGAATGATTTGCCCGACCTCGGCTGCGCTTGGCCAAATAGGCCTGCGTGGATCTGACGGCATAGTGGTTGATCTGTGCGACTTCAAATCCAAACGGAGGCGAGACATGGTTGCCGAAGGGCGCAGGTTCCGTGGCGTGCCCTCCGGGCACGGACCGGAACACGCCGGCCTGAAGTTCGGGACGGGGGTGCGGGTTGTGCAACCCGAAACGAAGATAGAAATCGCCCTGCCTGAACAGGGATTTGACAAACCGGCGCCCTGCCCCGCCTTGTTCGAAATCCAGCTCACAATCGAAGAACTGCCGCGTCACCAGCGTATCGCGCATAACATGCCGACCACCGTTCGAGAATATCTTCCAGGGTATGGAAATAACGTCAACGCCGGGCGTTGCCTCGATCAGATCATCAACCCTGTTATTTCCAACGTGAATATTCAGGAACTCATCCGCGTCCCCGACGTATATCCACTTTGCGTCTTTCACTACCGGCAAGCGCCGTGCCTGCCTCAGCGCAGACCGGTGTATCCCTCCGGTTCCAACCCGGTTCCTGTGAAATTCCACATGGCCCAAGTCCTGCAACCGTCTCAGAATCTGGTTGGTGCCGTCTGTACAATCATTGGTGTAGACAATGATCCGGTCAAACCCCAGCACCTTGTGATGGGCCACCCATTCCAGAATATAGGGACCCTCGTTCTTCATCGCGGTGATGAGGACTTTTTCAGGCTTTTCCATCGCTGCCACTTATCCCCGCCGCCTAGTCGTTCTGACCTTTGCTGTCATCTTGCGGGACGATCTTTTCGATGGCGATCTGCGCGCCGGCAATCGCGCGGATGCGCAACTCTCGGGGGTGCTGGCCCAGAAACTCGTTGACCGCACGGATCACCCCGTCGCCCCACCAGCCGCGGCGGTGGTAGTCGTCGAATGCCATGATCCCACCGGGTTTGATCTTGGGAAACAAAGCGGCCAGATCAGCGGTCACGCCTTCGTATGAATGGTCTCCGTCGACATAGGCGAACGAGATGCTTTCATCATCAAAAAGCTTCAACGCAGGTACCGAAAAATCGCGTATAATACCAACCTTGCCTTCTTCGATCTCGGCCTCGAAAGTCTTTACGACCTTCTGGAAGATGGCCTCCATCTTTTCGTCTTCGGTCCGACCCACAAACGCGGTTGTGTGCGATTCCTCACCGATATGCTTCCATGGATCGATCAGAAAAAGCTGACTGGGCTCGATCAGTTTCAGAATGGTCGGAGAGAACTCACCCTGCCAGACACCGATTTCTACGGCTAGGCCCCCCTTTGGCAAACGGGAAAGGAATGTGCGGCGGATTGCGTCTTTGCTGTTTTTGCGCTTGGTCGCTTTGTCAGCCTTCGGTTTCTTCTGGCTGCCGGGCGCAACACCGATAACCTTGGATTCGTTTGACATCTCGACCTCACTCGCAGACGGGTATCCCATTTACTCAGAACCCGTTTTGTTCATTGCGCCATGGCTACCACGCCACAGCCTCAAGAACCAGAAGCTATGTGTCCTTTTTGCCAAGCGGTGGCAACTTGTCGATGCCAAGCCACGGTGGCTGCAAGCTGGTTATCCGGTATCGTGCAGCATTACGCCCGAGGAAACTGTTTATCGCCGCATTCATACCCGTATACGACCCGCCTCCGTGACGGCGATAAGATGTGAACGCGATACTCCCCCCGGGCGCAAGAACCCGGTCGATCCGACGCAACAGCTGGTTCATCACCTGCTCTGCCCGCACCCCGCGGATGATGACGACGCCGACGCTTTCGTCTTCAAACAGCTTCAGCATCAAGGGGGGCAGCGCCCGGTAGACACGCAATTGTCCGGCAAGAATGGGGGCGCGGAAGTATTCCAGCAATGCATAAAACGTGCGATCCAAAGCCTGTAGCTCGGGATCCTGAGTTGCATCCGGACATGTGAAACCGTCCCATGACAGCCCCCACGGTCCTATGACCGTCAATTTCTCGACAGCGTTCAGATCAAGTATTTCTTCGATGATTTCAATCTCAACATGTCCGATCAGCACCCAATTCTTCTTACCACTGATTGATCGAAGAAAACTCTGCCGCTGGTCTTTTGTTCTTTCAACCTCCGGAGGGGCAGAAGGCAGGTAGACAGGATCCTTGGGGTCGAACGGCACCGAAACCTGTTTGGCATCCGTAATTTGCGCATGCTGCGCGGCGGCCTCTTCGTAATCAAACGAGGTTTCGAGGGCATCGAGCCGAACGAACCAAGGAAAATTGTATGGCTTGGAGTTCTCGGGCTTGGACATCTTGCCGAGCCGCGTCCATTTCGCGACCTGGGCAAATGTGATGCCCGGATCCTTGTACATTTCGGCGTTGAAAGACAGATCGCCATCTTCCATCACGCCGAGTTCCAGCGCCTTGACATAGCGCCCGCTGCGAAAGCGGCTGAACTTAGCGATAAAATCCTGCGCCACCTCGGTTTTTCTGAGGCTTGCGATGCGTTCCTTGTGAAATGCAACTGCCTGATGATGCAATTGCCCCAGAACAGTATCGGATCGCAGCTTTTCATAAACCTCCCGAAGTCGTGCAACTTTGGACAGGATCGAGGTTTCTTCGATGTCGTTATAGCAATGCAGCTTCCAGTAGGCCTGACCTGTTGCCTCCATCTTCGGATGAAAACTCGAGGTATTCACATCCCCACGCAACCGCTTCATCAGATAGCTTTCCACGGACCTCACCGCATAGTGGTTCATCCGAAAAAGCCTGCGCCCAAACCCGGCGCCCGTTGATGAATACGCCCACCCTCGTCTTCGCATGGCCGGCGGCAACGGATCACCGTCCCCGTCGACCCAGGCAAATCGATCCGCCTTGTTGGGTATCGGGCCGCGCGGTCGATGCGTGCTGATTGTGCGATACGATCCGTTGTTGCGAAAGAGCGATTTGAACGCCCGCAAGTTATGGGGGCTGACGGCGCCAAGCTCGCCCGCACGGGTGAATTGCTCGACAACGAACCTGTCTTCGAACTCGACGATTCCGTTGTGTCCGAACAACTGCCAGATTGCGGCAAATCCGTCCGCATGCGGCAATGCACGAAACAAATCGTCCAGTGTTCCGTCGCCGACGCGAATATCAAGAAATTCATCCACGTCGCAGACCAATATCCATTCGGCTTCTTTGCACCAGGGGTGTTCCATGGCGTTTACATAAGCTGAAGCCTGAGGTCCAAATTCCCACGGGCCGGGATTGTCGATATGCGCCAGAAACCCCAGTTCCTGGCACCGCTGAAGGATCGTGTCGGTGCCATCGGAACAATCGTTCGAATTGACGATAAAATGGGTGAAGCCGATCGAAAGATAGTATGCAATCCATTCCAGGATGAACGGCCCCTCGTCTTTCATCGTGGATATGACAAGTCTCATCGCGTCTACCTGTACCCGTGGCCCGCAAATTCAGGATAGCGGGAAAAAACGCATCTTTGCAGATGTATAGCGCGCATCCCTGCCTGCGGCTTTGTTACGGGCCCCGGAAATGCATTGCAAGTGGACGAGCCCGCCGGTTCAGCGACTGCCAACTCCAGATCCCGCAGACGGCCACGGCCCCGCAGGCAGCGATCACCAGCGTGTCTTCGCCTTGAAACCGTCATTCGGATTGCCATCGCGCGCCAACCATCTATAGCTGGTATTCACTGCTGCCGAAGTCATATGGCAGCAAAGGCGCGGCATCTCGAGTGGATCATGACAGGTAATCTTAAAGATTAAAGGGCGCATGGCCTTGATGCATTGCGCGGTATCGCTGCGTCTGCGGTCGTGTTTGTACACGCGGTGCAAATTCATCCGCTTGGTGTCAGCTACAATAAGTGGATTGTCGACTATTTTTTGATGGGAGTGCCGCTGTTCTTCATAATCAGCGCAATGTCCATGTCGCTGGCTTATCCAAAAGGGATTTCTTTTGATCGAAGCTGGGCCTATGCCTTGCGCAGGTTTTTTCGAATTGCCCCACTCTTCCACGTGATGCTCTTTGCTTGGCTCTACGTAGGTCTCCAAGCTGAAACGGGTACGATCATCAGGAATATGACATTTTTGTTTGGTTTTTCCCCAGTGAACAAACCAGTTTCGTTCCTGCGGGATAGTCAATTGGCGTCGAAGCTATCTTCTATCTTCTGTTCCCCTTCCTTTGGGTTTGGCGGAACATATGGGCGGCAGTGTTTCTCTTATTAATCGCCTGCTTGGGATGGACGGCAGTAAACGCAAATGGCCAGGGCGAAGTTCCCGACTATTACTATTGGACCAGCTTTTTCACGAACGCCCCATATTTTGCGTTGGGCCTGATCATCTGGTGCATCTACCGTTCGACACCCACGTCGTTAAAGCGGCTAATTGGCTATTTGACCCTCGCTGCGGGAATGGCCGGATTGATTTGCCTATACTTGTATGGGCCAGTCGTTGATCAGACGCAAACGCAATACAAACCGGTTTCGCTCATACTGGTTCTGGGTTGGGGCTTCGCCTTTGCAAGCCTTGCGCTATCGCAGGCACTTCGACCTGTTTTTTTCTCTATAACCCTTTTACCCTCTTTCTTGGAAAGATCAGTTACAGCCTATATCTGATGCATCCGTTCCTTATCTATAACACAAACCTGACCCGATGGGCCGCAACGCTAACGGACAACCCGGATCTTGTGGTGCCCGTGGTCTGCGCAGTTACCCTTGCCGTAGCGATACCCATTGCAACTGTTATCTATTATGCTGTCGAAGTTCCGTTCATGCGTCTGGCCCGCCGGATAACCAAGCCAGATCTGAGAGAGACAATGTCACAACAACAGACCTCGTGACGGCAGAGCACACCCGCCGACACAATGCGGATCTATAGTACCAGGGGAATAATCTCGCCTCGATTGCGGGCGATCTCGGTAATGTCAAAAGCACCGCTTTGCAGTTCAGCCTCGCCCCGAACAACCATTGCAGAGTGATTTTTCACGATGACTTCGCGAACGATATCTGGCCGGCAGGCGCAGGACATGACGCATTGAAGCACCAGATTCGCCAGCGCCTTTTTCCCTTCGAAATAGTCGGAATTGTAATGTTCTTCCATCGTGGACCATTGCCAGTCTTCAAGGACGAAGACGCCGCCTTCCGACATGCGCGGAAAAACGAGGTTGAACGACAACAACGTTTCCAAATACTGGTGCGATGCGTCATCTATGACGAGATCAATCTTCTCGTCGCCGAACTCTGCGTCCAGCAATTCTCCGAACCGATTGATGTCCGCTTGACTTATCCCCTTGTACAGCCGCACGTTATCCTGCCGCGAGTACCTTTCGATATAGGCGTCAAGGTGAGGCAGTTCGCGCGTCGAATATTCAACTGCAACCAGTTTGTCAGGCTGAAATACACGATCGAGAAGCGCCACGCTCCCACCCTGCCATACTCCGATATCGACGATATTGTTAACATCGATCTTCGAGGTGCAATCCAGTTCAGCCTCGATCATTTCGCGGGTTTTCACCAGCAGAAACTCGTTATCGTTCGATGTGATTTCGTGGTATTCCGCAATATCGACCGTGGCAAAAAAATTGACGCCATCAACGGTACATCTGTTCCGCTCGGACCAGACTATCGGTTGAATTTTCTTCTGTTGCGAACCGCCTGAAACTGAGCGCAAGACAGTCGAGACAACTTCCGTAAATTTGCTCACCACTATGCCCTTACCTGATGGCTTGTGTGCTTCATCTCCTGAAAGGCACGGGTTTACACGCTTCCTTTACATCAAACGCAGAAAGAAGCGCGAGGCAGCCGTTTCACGGCCTAACAAATGGGTTGGGTCCGACCATATTCGCCAAGACTGATGCTGAAGTTGGCGCAAACATTCGCGTAATTCGTAGCGTCAAAAAAGATATGTTTCACTTTGGACGTCAAAGCTGAGAGTTAAGGCACGTCTGAGTTGAAAAAACGCAGTTCACAGGAAATTTGCCTCCATTTATCCAACCCTATAGGCGATTTCCAGCGAATCTTTTTGAAACTTCACAGCTGAGAGGTCAGAACCAACCCGACATCTATGCAAGGTTATAATTTATGCTCGCGGAACTTCGGGAACAATATCTGACCACGGTTGCCCGTGCCCTGGATGGCACGATCTATGAAGACCCACCAATTCTGTTTGGAGACACCAAACCGGATTACAACTCCAAAAACCGCGAATACGGCTGGGATTGGCCGTCTGTTGCTTTCACTATGGTGGGCAGCAAGAGATTGGCCAATGTTCGCGCCATGGTGGAATCCGTCATCGGCAACCAGATTCCCGGCGACTTTGTAGAAACCGGAGTATGGCGTGGCGGTGCCAGCATCTTTGCGAAAGCGGTACTCTTTACATATGGCCAGAATGACAGACGTGTCGTTCTGTGTGACTCTTTCAAGGGGTTGCCCGAGCCGAATGAAGAACTGTATCCTCACGACAAGGGGTCTGATTTCCACAAGTACGATGCCCTGGCCGTGTCAGCCGTTTCTGTAAGGGCAAATTTTGAAAAGTTCGGGCTTTTGGACGATAATGTCGTGCTCATCGAGGGCTTTTTCAAGGACACCATGCCACTGGTGCCCAGTGAGCAGATTGCAGTGCTGCGTCTTGACGGCGACATGTATGAATCAACCATAGATCCTTTGCGGCACCTTTTCGGCAAGGTCTCGAAAGGTGGTTGGATCATCGTTGACGACTATCACGTGGTTCCCGCAGCCAAAGCTGCCGTTCATGACTATCTTGACGAAGTGGGCTATCAGCCACCCGCGATCAACGAAATCGATGGTGTGGGCGTCTATTTCCAAAAGGTCTAGAGAGGACCGGGCCTTGGGTTCAGGTCACGGGTCAGGTTGCGCCCGTCACCTGAACACCTGAAATGTCACACTCAGCGAGACTGCGGCCTGTTCGTGTTTCAGAATGGCCGACCAAGAAAATACCCTGGGGGTGCTACCGGGCAGAAACCTCGGCATTCCGATGAACGTCCAAAATGCGGAACTGATTCAAGTTCTGAAAGCGGATCTTTCACATGGCACCTCTGTCTTCGGCAACCCTTTCGGACGTCGCACAGTGGGCACCACACCGAATGCAATCTTCGCACCCGCCCTCAACCACCTGTTCTTTCACTAAAAGTTGGTGCGGTCGAGAAGACTCGAACTTCCACGGGAGTTACCCCACAGCGACCTCAAGTAAACCGCGTGTCAACATTCCGTCTAACGCACTGTAAACTTGGTGTCTTTGACCGCGTGACCTTCTCAGGTTCTTCGCACAGTTAGGTACTGCGAGTACGATTGTTACTGTAACGGAATCGGGTCGGTCAACCCGTACATGTAAGGGTGAGTCAGATTGACTCAGATTGAGTGGTACTGAATTGAATCTTCAGTTCCCTCAGCTAGCGAACTTTAAGTCGGTCATCACTGGCAAGTTAAAACTTAATTAGCAATTCTGGATCGCTGCACTCCACGACAAGTTCGTCAAACTTCGCACTGTCGGCTGGTTCATTGTAAAAGAGGAACTCACCTTCAAACTCTCCAACCAATTGAAAACCATGCGAACCAAGAAACTCTTTATGTTTCCGAGAAGGTTCGTCCACCGTCCAAAAACAGGTTCCAGCCAGATTCGGCAAAACTGCAACTACTTTATTCAATGTTTCTTCAATGGACCGTTCTTTTTCGAGTGACATTTCACCAAAGCCAAGTGAAGGTAAGTTTCGATATCTCAATTGTTGCGCGGCTTCGGCCGTTAGTACCGGTGGGTTATCGGGGGATTGAAGAACTGAAATCGCCCAATCTCGAATGTAGTCATCTGCGACAACACTTTTGTCCGCAGGGTTCGCTTGGAGAATCTCCACTGCAACTTCAGTCATCTTGGCGAATTGGCTCTGCTTTGTGCGCTCACTATTCCAGTGCCAACCTAGAATCCCGATAACGATTGGCACAAGCACAGCGCCCGCGATTTTACCCGCAATTTCCGCCTTTTCCCAATAGTCTTTCTGCGCATTCTCAGACATGATTTCCTTGGGGCAGGTCACTAGCCGTGATCAGAATCAAGGTTGCTCAAATACTTGCCCTAGCTAGAGTGTCGTTTGTGAAAGCCACTCGGTCACAACGTTCCGCTTGCCAGTATATCAGCACTAAACTGTTCTAACACCTAGCCTACCATTCTGAGCGAATCAAACTAGCGCTAGTTTATTCAACAACCAAGTCCCCCTTATACAACCCTAAGTCCTCCCTCAGCACACTCGCCAAAAACTCAAGCTCCCCACTCGCCCAACCATCTTCGAACGCTTGGTTTAACCGCTGCCTCTCAAGGTCCGACTTGGTGCATGGGTAAACCAAGCCGACTATGTTCTGGTACATGTGTCGCGCCCTACTCTCTTCGTCGCGGTAGAAAAACCGCATGTAGCCATCAATTGCTTTAAAGATTTGACCGCTTCGTTCGTTATCTGCTCTCGTCTGCGGTGATCGGTTCAGTTCCCTGTTGGCCTGATCGAAAAGTTCAGGACCAAGGATGGGCAATGCTTCGTCTGGTAGCGCCTCCAGAGAGACTCTGAGAGACTCACTGAGCGGGGTTAAGGGATTAGTGATAGGTTGGGGCTTGGGGACGTCATTAGATGACTCGGGACCCGCACAGGGCCTCTGATCGCCGTTACGAACATTAGGCTCCATTATATTTCCTTTATCGATAATTACTTAGCACACAAAGTTCTTGCATCTATAGGTTGTTCCATTCAGATTTTCCGCGAGATGGGAGTTATTCGCCATCCGAGAAACGTATTTTTGGGACACGCATATGAAGATACAAATTTTTCTAGCTATCACCGCAGCTATTTCGGTCACAGCTTGTAGTAGAGACATGACAGACGGTGAAATTGCTTATGGTCAACAAGTGTTCACCAGAGACTTGGATTTTGAAGTAGTCCGGTTTTCGGGAAATGAACGCAACGCACAAAGAAAAGCCAAAAGGCAATTGGAATCAGAAGCAGAGCAACTAGCTGGGGCCCAACCCAAAGACGCTGGCTCGGAAAAACTCCTTTCCATCCTGCCTTCTCTGTTTGGCGCGGACGCAATGGCAATCGCAAACACAGTGTATTACGATTCAGATGTTTACTCGCCGGACTTCTCAAAGAGTACCTATGACAGTGACCGTTGGCTTATGGCCCATGAACTGACTCATGTGTGGCAGTGGCAAAACCGGGCGAAAACAGGATACAGCTTTACGAAGGTGGTTTCCGAACACTTGAAGTACGGTGACGCTGTTTATGACTACAAACTGGTCAACGGTAAAAAGTTCACAGAATACCGTTTCGAGCAACAAGGCGAAATCGTTGAATGTTACATGAAGCTGCGTCAATTGAGCCCCAACTCTCCGCTCACTATCCGGCATGAGAAGCTTATTCGGGCGGAGTTCCCGCTGGACAGTGTAATTGAAATTGTCGGATCACCATCCAGCGATGAAGTAAGTATTCGTCCCGAAGCGAAGTCGGAAACCTGTGGGGCATAGGACTATAAGGATTCTAGCTAGACGAAGGACTACCGGCTTTACGTGTCCACAGCGTCCACATCGACCGGGTAGTCCAACTGTACCGCTGGAATTTGACTATGATAGGAAGTCGCTGGAACCCTAGGATCAATAGGTTGAACCTTATGTTCCTTGACCAGCTTAGCGGCAGTAGAAAGGTCGGTACCGGTGGCGGTACCTTCCTTGATCTTCCCAATCAGTTTCCGAACGAGTAACCCGTTGAGTTCTTCAAGTTCGTCTTGGGTGGCGTTTTTGATGCTTTCTTCGTTCATGGGATCACGCATACGGCTCTACAAGATTGTCAAAGGCATCTATGACAGCATCACGAGTGATCTGACCAGTTGCAGCTTTGAACCAAATGTTTCTTACCGCCGCACGTTGTTCGCGCGTCCCTGTTTCCGCCAGATCGACGAGGAAACCCACACGGTCCGCTTCATGTCCGTCGCCGTTGTTTAAGAAATCTTGAATGACCCTACCGCCAACTTCCTGCATCTCTGTGAAAGTCTCTTGAGCGTGTTGTGGTGATACGCCCATGTTCCGCTGCAAATAATCAATACCCTGTTCGCTGATCTCACCATTCAACGCAATGTCCTGACCGACAACCTGCAGAACGTCTCCGGCTTGTTCACCGAAAGCCAACTCGAATTGGTCATTGAGCAGTCTGGCTTCCTCGGGGCGATCATCCACTGGCTCTGCTTCTGAGACGCTTTCGCTGTCCCGCTGGAAATCCTCTTGGGGCGTGGTGAATTCGGACCCACTGATTAATCCAAGGGATTGTGCCATTTCGTAGGTCACTTCCATCCCGCCAATCATTAACAGATCAGTCGGTTGGTACTCACCTCCTGCGTGAATACGCATACCATCACGGGTAACAATATTTGTGTTGTTGTTGGCTTCGGCATCAGGAATGTGGGTCGATGCTGTATTGAAGTGCCCCTTTGCTCGTGCCTCTGCGGTTACATCACGTGTTGTGGCGATGAAGTCATCCGAGTTTCGGAGATTGCTGTTTGGGACCGCTGCAATGTCGTCAGCGTAAGAGTTTTCAATTGTCATTTGTGATATCTTCTTTCTTCGAATTTGTGAGTGTGAGGCCAAGAGCCTCGTGCGCCTTCGCAAGAAGGCGATGGTCGGAACACCACGATTTGCCCATCGCATGATCGACAGCGCCGTGGAGTTCTTCGCCAATAGCTCGGACAATGGGTCCGGCTTTAAATCGGTTGATGGTGACCTTCTTGGTCACCTTCTCTGTGATAGGTCGGGGTTGGTTCAGAATAGGATCATCGGAGACATACCAAGGCTTCTCCCAACGGATGATCTTTTCCTCGGTCTTGGTCTTAGTGAACCCTGAGTTTGCCAAGACAAACTTCCCTGCCCATGTATCGACAAAGAAGTTCCGCGTCTTGACTGCCCCGCGTTTACCCTCGGGCATCTGCCAGTGGAACTCTGACCAAAGACGACAGGCCATATACCTGACCATCGCATCAGACAGAGAGTTCTTTTCTCGATAAACGTAGTTGGAAATTATCACCCAGGCTTTGGCCCTTTGGGTGTAGCCCATGTCCCCTTCAAGCCCAAAGAAAGGCAGAGCATAGGAAGGACTATGCGTAATGGTGCGCTGGGCTGAACCCCAAGAGGACTTAAAGGACCGCTTGGTAAAGTCCGAAGTGAGATAGTCCTCTTCCAACCAATCTTTGATCGCACCCTCTAGGGCTCTGAGTTCACCTTGGATTGGCAATCGGCCTGTAGGGTGCCCGTATCGCCTATTTCGCTGAAAGTGCTCTTGGCAGTAGCGGGACACGCCGCGCCTCGGATTGTCACACCCCGAGACTGAACAAGATCGTGTTTTGTTAACTCGCTCCTGTTGAACCCGCCTTTGCCTCAACGCATCTTTGGAAGCCTTACTTCGCCTTCCCGCAGGGATGGTAGAGAGGGGTAACTTAGCTACCATCTGCCCGGTCTTTGAGGAACAAGGAATTGACCCTGACCTTACCGTTTTTGAGCCGCTGCAAGGCTTCCGGGATCACATCCACACCAACTGAAGCCAGTGCTTTTCGACCTTCACTATCCTCGGGGTAAACAAACGACTTCATCGCTACGCGCCAGAAGTTCTGCGACAAGTTCAGGTCGTTGCGAACTTGAAGTGGGTGATAGGGGCCAGCCTTGGCCAGTGAGAAGTACTGAACCAACAATGGGATAATGGTTGAGTATTTTGAAACATGTTCCATGTATTAATTTCCAATTATTTTAATGTCATATGAGGATTAGAGAGGGAGCAAAAATCGCCTCATCAGTTGACTGAGGCCCAAACGTGAGAAGGGATATTGTCCTCCCACAGCCAACACAGAAAAAGGTTCTGCATCCTTCGACTTGGTAGATACAGAGTGATAGGTTTCTTGTCCCTAATCCGGGATCGCCACACCCACTGGATCAATTCCGTTAAAGCATAATCATCCGGACCAACCGACCCCGCCCCAAGAAATCTGAGGATGTTCGGGTTGATGAACTGATTGTAGAGGTAGATCAGGTGAGTGGCGTTCTTGTAGTCGTTTGTCCCTCGCGTCGTGTTTGGCAACCAATGCACACGACCACTACGCCCCTGTAGCCTAGAGTTCTTAGCGTAAGGACCAGGACGGAATTTACCAACTTCGATACCATTAGGATCGACCTTCGGGCTTTTACCGTTGGCGAACCATTTGTTCTTGGGACAGGTCAACAGGATGTTTTCGAGGGGAACGTCTTTAAGAGGGCGTCTGGCTAAAGAGCATAGAGCCTTAGGAACCAGCCGGTCATACTCACGTGACTTCCCCTCTTTTCGATGAGTTTGGTCGTTATGGCCAAATGAAAGCTTGGACAGTGACGGAATACCTTTAACGGTTATGAGATCCCGTGCCTCTCTAATAAACGCCTGTTCTACCGAGGGATCACTTTTGTCGTGCTTAGGGTCCAACCCGATACGCTTAAGATAGGCCGCCATGATCGACCCCTCTGCCTTATAAGTATAGAGTGTCAACGACTGTCCAGCCCTCAACAACCTCTCTGGCATAACTGCAACGTTGTAGCCGCCTTGGATATTGAAGAGACGACCAGCCTTTGCGGCTTTGTAGTACTTCAAGCTCACATGTTCGGTTAGGTCAGAGCACTCTTCATCCCAAGCAGTTGTAGGAAGGATCTGTGAGGTCTCCGGATCGACAGTGCACAAACCCGCCTTGATGAACAGACGATCCCATGCACTTGCCTTCACCTTGTAGTTGGCATCAATGACTGAAAGGACCTCATCAATGTGCAGATGATAGGGATCAATCAAACCCTCCCTCTCAACTTCTGCCAAGGTGTCGAACATGGCGTGGGTCGTGACTAGGTTCTGCCCTTCCGAGAGAAGACGCCTAAGTGAATGGACTTTCTTAGTGGTGACAACCTCATCACCATTCTCATCAAATTCAATATCAGCCTCAGCCTCGGGTTGCTCAAAGGTGATACCCCGTTGTTGTGTCGCGGCTATCACTCGGTCGCATTCGCTCAGTAGAGGAACGACGACCAAATATTGTTTGTGATGTTCAAATGAGTTGAGCATCCCGGTTGTCTTACCGAAACCGCAGGGTCGATCCTTGATGACAATGGGTCGAACTTGGGTTGCTGTCTCAAGGTCAAAATTAGGGTCATACTTCAATGAAATGATCCTTGTCGTGAATGTCAAAATTATAGAAGTGTTATTAACAAAGGGGGATGAAACCCCTTATTTTTATGACTCAAAATGATGTGTGTACCACTTCTTAGTGGCACGACTAGTTTCCGGGTCGTCGTGATTGAGCCGCGAAAAGGTGTGGTCTTACTCTGGGTTCAACTATTGGAAACACAGAGGCGTTTTGTCATTTGGCGTCTTTTGTTTCGAACAGTCCCTAGGAAACCGGAGTAGCGTTCACGAAAAAAGAAAGAACGGGAAAGAACTCCGAGCGCAGTAGTCCATATGCAGTGTTAATTGATTGCCCCTAGGAGCCCACAGAAGGCCCCTCAGAGTCCCAGAGCGCACCACCCGCACCAACCCACCCAAAATCCAAAGGTGGACTCAGTGACTCTCTCAGCGGCTCTACGAACATCTTCAACTCGGAACAGTCAGCGACCAACCACAAGATTTAGTGGGACTATGATCCTGCTGACTTGGGGTATCATCAACCATCACAACACCCATACCCGTACAATCCACACGTACAGATAACCGTAACTCACTGAAAGATATAAGGTTGCTACGAGTAACAATACCCGAAGCAGCGATCATCAGGTGTGTTTCCATGCCAATTGAGCATCGGGCTCCCCTGCCCCGCCTCACAGTGGATCGAAGGTGGACGGTCGGTTGGTCCGGGTGGACGGGCGGCTGGGCTGTGAGTGTACTGTAGGGGTACCGGGGGTAGACGGGAGCGCACCTACTGATAACACCCTCACAAATATTTTTGGAAAATCGACAGCACCAACTAAAGGGAGCTTTACAATTCGCTTCACTGAGCCTCGTCCTTTTCTCTACTCCAGTAGTCGGAATCATCGAGCTTACTGATCGCTTTCTTGATAAGTGCTTTGTTTGGTGATTTCACGTTCGTATCACGCCTTACACGAATGGACGCTATCAAGTCCTTAAGCTCACTTCGTTCAGCTTCGGTGTTTATTTCTCTCCGATATTGGTGAAGTGCTGCGTTTAGCATGTGACGAAGATAAATGTCATCTCTCTTAGTCTCACTTACTGCCTTTTTGGCTATGGCTAGCCAACCCTTCGGCTTGCTACTAATTATCAGAACAAAGAGCATGTAACAATCAAGCGGTCGCTCTGGGTTACTCTGGAGAATTGCAGAGAACACCTTACCATGCTTGCGGCTTCCCAACCTGTTGGCTGCTCCTCTAGCCATTGAACCAGGAAGAACAAGGGTAACCATACCCTCCATTCGGACTCTATTTTCTTCCGCGTCAGAAGTTTTGAACTCCCTATCGTTTATAAGGTTTATGTAGGTAAACCCATTCCACGATACGTATTTACGTTCAGCAATTAACGGCACAAAGATAGTCGCAACTTCATATGCTAGTTTGTGGCTATCGATCGATGCTTTCATTGCTCTGATTTTCGCGTCAGCGTCAGCGAACTTTGCACTGTTTAATGCGACATTGAGCTCATGCCTCATTCTGGAAACACTATGCTCAGATGCGATGAATTTGATTATTGATACTTTTTGATCTTCTGTCCTGCGCTCTGCGTGAATAGATGTTTTTAGCTCATCAAGCTCCGAGCCTTCGACTGGCCCTTCGTCAACCTTGTCGGAAACAGAATCCCATATTAGTGTTTCGTCTTCTTCCCTCTCCCATACGACTCCATCATGAAGGTCTAAATTGGAAATTGGATAACTCTCGTAAAATGAAAGCAAAGCCGCTTCTAGTTTTTCGGAGATATCATTCAAGACCCCGCTCGAGTCGGGCAACAGACCACACAGGACTTCAACCAACCCATCCAGTTCTAGGTGCCTATTGTCCGCAATACACGCATTCAGAATTTCCGGGTGTGCAGCCACTTGCTTACCGACAAAATAGCTAAAGAACATTCTGTACCTAAAATAGTGAAACTCACCATCTCGGACAACTATCTTTCCATGGATAAGGTCCCCAAGTATTTCGCTTGAGCTAAAATCGTCGAGAGTTTTCTTTTTGTATTCCTCGCAGAAATTCCGCCAATCAGATCTAGTGAACGCCCACGCATTTTTCTGAAAAATCTGAAAGCAAAAAGCTGAAATCAAATCCACTTTATTCGCGGCATTGAATGCGTCCGCATAGGCATCACTTGCTCTTTGCAAAGCGCCGATTACAAACCTTTCGATAATGTGCAAGCGCGATACAGGCGAAAACGCTCCGTCTTTGCAAACAACACTCGCGTACATCACTACATTAGAGGGGGTGAGTGGAATGCATAACTGCAAAAGATCCGAATAAACTTTATCCACAATCGCGGAAGTTGCATCTGAATTATTTTCAGGTGCAGTCACTTCCACAACGCGCCGAATATCTAACCTAGAAAGTCCCCTCAGCTGAAATCGGCGGAATCCTAGTTCTGAAATTTCGTCGTCGAATGTATCTGACCCAAGAGATTGCCTTTGAAGAACGACAATACGAATTCCACTAAATACAGCTAGCAACTCGCGTAACATACGCTGATGTTCAACGGATGAAAAATTGTCTATAACTAGAGTGAATTTCTCACTGTCGGTCTTCTTTGAAAGTAGCTCATCCTGAGCGATCTTCTTTCGATAGTTCGGAATGTCCCCCGCATCCCTGAACATAACGGATTGACTTAAGGCCTCTAGTTCATTTGCAATACGGCGACCCAAATTCGAAAGACCATATTCATGAGGAGCACTGATAGAGCAATGATCGTTCAAGCTAACCAATTCAGAGACAGAAATTTTGACCTCATCTGTCGTGGTTGGGTCAGCTGAAATCGACCAAAGGTTTGGCTCGCAGTAAATTTGCCGATCCCCAACCGAAAACAAAGTACTACGATAGGTCGTAGGCCTTTTTTCACTAACCACCACACCAGTTTCATTGCCCACCTCTCGATTGGATATGGGCTCAACCGGACATTGCGCAGACAACTGATCTAGAACAGTCAACAACTCCGAATGATCCGGTGCACCGTTGGAAACATCGACCGGGTAAAACACCACATCCATCTTGTATTTCGTAAGAAATTTCCTTCGCTCCAGGTGAACATTAAAGTTCAGATCATCTCGAACACCAATTATGGCGAAGTGACTATTTGTAGCCGGTAGCGGCTGCATAACGGTGTTCAGCTGCGTCACGATAAACGGATCAGTAAATCCAAACCCGATCATTATTACGCGTTTCGTTCGAAAAATCCCTCTAAGAAACTCAATCTTATTTCTAGATTCGCTATAAAAATTCGAGTAATCATCCCCGCTCAGTACAATACTGCTAGTTTCGCTTATATTTCCGTGCCAGTGAAGGATACGCGGGTATTTAGAGAAGCTCTCCTCTCTCTCCCAGTTTAACAGCTCTGCTTCCTGCTCTCCGTGAATTCCTTGAACGTGTTGCCCAAACAATTGTGATGCGGCCATTTCAAGGCCGTTATCATAGTTTAGAGTCATGAGCTTTGTGTAGTTCGTCCGCATTATTGCACTGTGAGCCGCTGTGGGCCCGGTCAACCCGGAGAACAGCTTCACCACCTTCGCCCTCACATGGGCAGCGCTAGTCGATTTTGAGATTTCATCTACAACGTACAAGTAGTCAGAAGTTTCGCCACGCAATGCAGCGATGGTACTAGCGTCGAACAAGCCATCTGCTTCCGCATCGTTAATTAATTGAGCTATCAGCGCACCCCAAGATGGAAGGGCTGGCATGCTCGTACCAGCCCCAGTTAATGCAATCACAGTTTCTGAGGATATAGCGTTAACAATTTTCTCCAACGACGAGGTGTTTCCGGGGAACTGTTTTTCAAAGAAATTCATTGTCAATCTTACACTTGTTGAGTCCGTCTTGAAGCTACACTTATTCCTAGAATGTTCAATCGAAGACTCCCGCAAGAGGAAGCCAAACTTACTTTGTGAGGAAGGCTTTTATCTCAACATTCTCACGGTCCCTCTGCATTCTCTCAAAGAACGCCTGACGCCCCTTGAGTACCGCAAAGCCCTTCGAATGGTTGTCCATCCATGTCTCTGTGGCTTGCTCGTAGTCCCGCTTGAGGCCTGCAATCATCTCAGCTTTGGTACCCGCAGTTCTCGTACGGTTACCCCAAGGCATCGCGTTGAACACTTTGTTGTCTGCCAGTTCCTCTAGGGCCTCACGGTAGGTCTTACCATTGAGCTTCATGGTGCTGAAAACATCCTGGTACTGGTCATACAGTGATCGCTTACCGTCATCGGCCTTGTAGTTCCTCAGGTCCTCATTGCGGATGAACGAGCCGGGACGCCTCAAGACGTACTGTCTACCAGTGTGTTCGTTTGCATCAATTAGCAGCTTCATCGCCTTGTCGGTGGACACGGGTCTCCCAACAAATAGATGATTACCCGCCAAGTCGTCTTGGTCGGTGTAGACATAGGGTTCACCGGTGAACTGGTTACGTTCAAGATCAACTTCATCCATATTGACGACAGATGAGAAATGACGAGCAAACGCATCTAACGTCAGCGGTTCAGCTTTGTATTTATGACCGCTGTCATCTAGGGATTGATTAGCTTTCCTGAGAATATTCGGGAAATAGCTTTCGGCCATAGTGTGAACCGGGCGCTTCCAAGCTTCGCCAGTTTCAAACGAACCGCCAGTAGCCTTAACGAGACTTTCCAAACCTTCCATGAAGGAGTTGTTGGTCACGGCCTCTGAGAATACATAAGCCATAGCACCAATCTGAGCTTGGAGCATCTCGCCCTCTCGCTCGAACTCTCCCCGGTCTTTGCTTTCTTCGATCTTCCTCATGCGGATCATGGTGTTCGCAAAGAACTTCATTGGGAAAGCGAATGGCTCAAAGCGCTCATAGCTATGCCATTCTCCATTGATGAAGATGCTGTAAGGCGGAATGACTTTCCGACGCATCGCTGCATCGACATAGTTTCGTTCTTCGCCCCCAGTGATCTTACCTTCAGCCACCAGAGCCATAGTCCAACCAACAATACTCAAGCCGACTGCATACTCACCTGCGGCTCTAGCCTGGGAAGCTTTACCGTTATGTCCCATGAGGTCATCCCAGAATTTCGAGCTACCATGCTTACCCTGAGCAACATTGGCCACTTTAGAGGCAATGGCGATACTCTCTCGGACACCGGGCGTCATTCTTATACCTTCGTCAGTGAGGCGAAAGAAAATCCGCATGAAGGGAAACAGGAAACGTCCAGCCATTGAGCCGTTTGTGATCTCCGACGCTTTAGCCATCAGCTTTTCGCCATGATACCGGCTATTCGGATCGAATTGCTTCTGGAAGGTGACCTCCTGAGCCCTCGTAATCGCCAGCATGTCCAGCCCCGCCCCGGTCTCCGGGTCGAATGCTTTGTTCATACGGCCTTTGATGAAGGCTTCCTTCTGGTTACCCTTTAGCCCCTGCAGGTCTGCATCAAGTGCAGCTGAGGCTCTCACCTCTCCACGGTAGGCCAACTGCTTGATGAACTGGTCAGTGCCAATCATCAAACGGGATGGGTAGGTCAGGATATGGTTCTTGTAGACAGGATCGAGACGCTCAAATTGGGTGATATCGTCAAGGACCGGCTTCATCTGCTTATACGCTTCGATTGCGTAGGTCAGACTGTCCTTCATCCCTGAGGCCATCCCAATGACTTTCTGAGCAGCCATCTTGGTCATCTGCTTGTCACGCGACAGTGTACCCCAAGCCGCCTCATAGGCGATCCGAGAAGTCATCTGAGCAAACGACGACAAGAAGTTGGTTTCATGTGTCTTGATACCGGAGAGCATGGCGTTGTAGCGCCACTGTTCCAGACCTCGAAGAGCTTTGTTGAGGTTACCCTCATCTTCGATCTTGGCCTTGGCATCTTGAAGTTGTTGCTTGCTCTTAGGATTGAGGATTGTTCCAGATCGGTGAGCTTCATCACCCATCGCCCTGACACGCTGGAAGGCTAGTACAGGATCAACACCTTCTTTGGTGAGTTCCCGATACCTTTCTGCGAGGAAGGCACCATTACCGCCACCCTCAGTTTCCCTCAGGCGCTTTGTGATCTTCTTCTCGACTATCCTAGCTGCGTCCCGAACGACTTTCTTGGTTTGGCGTTTAGTCAGCCCTTGAGCTTTTGCTTCATCCTCAGCCGCTTTCGCAGCCGCAGTGATTTCGTCATAGATGTTCATGTGACCGGCACGTTGTCCCAACAGCGCACCCGCAGCGGACCCTAGGTTCGCATTGAGCGCCTCAACTTCCATCGAAAGCTGAACCTGCTTATGGAACATTTCCCTCATCACAGCTTCTTCGTGAGGCGTCAGGCGCCCACTGTTCAAAGCTGCTTCAACAAGACCAGCCATCCGGTTTGTCTGAGAGCGTACTGACCGTGAAGCCATCTGTACGGCGTAAGACCGCAGACGGAAATCAGCAATGGTCAGACTTTCGGCATCTGCCCACGATCTGAGACCCTGAATATCACCAGAATCCACCATTTTCATGGCTTGCTGGAAGGGCTTCATGATCGCCCCTTTCAGCTGCTCTTTGGTACGAATACCGTGTTCAGCAAGTGTATCAGTAGCGTCCTTTAGGTAGCCCTTGGCTATATCCCAAGCAGTACCGTTGTCCGTCACCTCACGGGCAGCATTGAATATCTTCTCTGCACGATCGATTGCCAGTTTGTGTTCCTTAGCGGAGACAATAGGCTTGGCCGGTTTCCCGGTCAGGTCCTCAGCCACAGCCTCAAACCTAGGCGGGATGGACTCGATTACTGCGGTCTCAGCTTCCTTGGCGATATCCTCGGCAACCTTAGCCGCTGCATTTGTTGGCTGTGTCTCAGCCAAAGCGGAACGAGCGGCACGTTCGGCATCGAAATGCCAGAGCTTGTGTTGGGTACTAAGGGTGGACCTTGGGTCTGCCTTTGGTTCCTGCTTAATGGTCTGAGCGAGATCCTCTGCATCGACATCGTTGATGATCTTTTGGATCTCAGTGGCGGCATCGTCAGGCTGGATTTTACCAGTCTTGACCTTACGCATGACGCGCATAGCGCCCATCATTACAACGTCTAGGCCGACGCCAACAACACCACCTTCCAACGAACGCCTGAAACGTTTCTCGGCATCAGTATCGTCAACGTCGTGCCGGAAATACTCGTCAATGATCTCACTCTCTACACCGAAATAGTCAGCAACCGCAGTGGTCATTAACGGATCATCTTCATCGAAGAAGTTGTAGTCGGTAACCATTCCGGCAACAGTTGCCATCGCCAACTGACCTTTTGGACCAGCATTAGCCATAACCTGTAACTTCGACGCGGCCCCTACCCCGGTAAAGAAAGGTGCTGCGAATTGGACAGCACCCTCAGTGAATTTACCGGTTAGAGTTTCAGGCTGCTCGATAGCACCACGAAGGATCGTATCGGCGTTCCACTCTTTACGTTCATAAGGTTCAACCGGAGTTGCCTCGGGGATTTCCTCACCACGCTTCTGTGCCAAGTATACATCATATGCGTTCTTGGCCTCTTGAGCTTCCACCATGGCTTCGCCGTTTGAATTGAAGGCGTTCTCACCGAACTCTGCGACAGCACCAAAGAGGCCACGTGCAGCGGCCCCCGGTAATTCTGAAATATGCTCAAAGAGACCATGAGGTTGCTCTAGGGTGCGGTAGTGTTCCGCCGCCCCGGCTCCCCAAACCTTGTCGAAGTCTTGATGGATACGGTCGCTCTCGTCAGCGTCTTTTAAGGCCGCAATCATATCTTCGTGCGGACCCGCAAGGATCATTTGAGTTAGATCCATATCATTGCCAGTGACCACTGCAATGTCGGCCTGAACAGTCAGATCATCCTCTGCGTATTTTCGAATTTTCTCAACTTGTTCAAAGGTGAATTCACCATACCATTTGTTCTCACCTCTTCGGGTGTTTCTGTTGTCATTCATTCAATCTGTTTTCCTAAAATATGTTTCCTTGGTCGGCGCAAAAATCGTCGCGCCAATAAGTGTGTTTCCCGGCTCAGCGACAGCGACCATCGAAATTGAAGTCGCTATCGCCAGCACAAGGAAAGGTACCGCCTCCCCCATGATTGGGGCGGCATCTATAAAAACTAATTTGTTGAGTTACGGTCTCTGCCTTTGACCCTCAGGCTTCTGTGCGTCCCGTCGCAAAACACAATGAGGAAGCCCCCATGCCGCGATGGTTAAACACACGTCCCCCGTCAGGTATACCCAGAGGTGATAGGTTATAGATCATCATTCACGCATTATCGGCTCAACGCGCATTGCGCTGACGCCTAGCTACCCCACCATGCAGCCTAGTAACTGCACGACACATATATCCCGTGTGTCTGGTCAAGGGTGATGACCTTCATATTCAATTGTCAAAGAGCATGGCCACGTTGAAGTGACCAATCAGCAAGAAGTTTTCCCTTCCGCCAAACAATAAATTATCTATCCGTTATCGGATCATTTGTAAACAGCAAATACAATAATCCAATACAAACAAAACGATTATTTTCCCGTATAAGGATTGCTTTTCACTCCGCTATCGATTTTATTATCAACATGCACAAAGACATACAGCCCGGAATTGACTTCCTTCAACGCTTTTCGCAGTTCGATTTGAAGATGCAAATCAGCACCGCGATGACACTGCTATACATAGCTCGACACCAAGATCGACCAGAAGGCGTGACCACCGCCGACATACAGAATTGGGTTGGCTTGAAAACTGCGGCAGCCAGCCGGAACAGCAATTATTGGGGAGATGGAGCGGCGGACATGCCCAACTCTGGCTACGGGTTGATCACGGTGACTGAACATCCCACTGACAGACGCAAGCGTGAATTGCGGTTAACCCCGAGGGGTGAAGCATTCATCAATCAACTAGAAGAGATATTGACCGGCCCCAAGGGCGATTGACCCCGCAAACAAAAAAGGGCCAGTCTTTTAGCTGGCCCCTGCTTCTAACTTTGGGAAAATTTAGACAATCAGAGTGTCCAACTCTGCGTCCACAGGATGCCTGTCACCAGTCACTTCCTCATACGCATGGAGCGCATCAATGAGGCGCTTTCTGATGCTCTCTCGGTCATATTGGTTGTTCAGTCCCCACCCTGTTTCAAGCTCAAGACCCGCAATTAAGTCAGTGTTTTTCTGATCTACCAGCATCAAATAGCTCATCATGACTCGCTCGTGAAGCGCTTGAGCAACCGACAATGTTCCGACACTTTTCATACTAACTTCCTCTTCTACTTACTTGTTTGATTTCAGTTTGCCTCAAGTCGAACCGAGGGAGACACAAGGCTTCCTCCGAGTTCCACATACAGTGCCTTGAAGGTTGAAAGGATAACGTCATCCAACTCTGCTCTCTTGGCGTAGACGCTAATCCCAATGTCATCTTTGTTCGAGTGACCAACTGCGAGATTCCTAGCTTCTCGGGCAACACCAGCATTGACCAGGGCGGATACAGCGGTGCGACGAAACGAGTGCATGTCCCACTTGGAATTGTCACCTTCGATACTCTTTCGCGCTTTCTCCAAGGCTTTCCCAAGATAGTGACTTGTTTGCTTGTCGTATCCTCCAAGGTTGATCCTAGGGAACAACCGCCCTTCGTTCTCAGGGCAAGCTGGCTCTACAACATCAGCCCACTTGATGGCCTCTCTCAGCAACGCACAATCATCGTCACCTACGATCATGACTGTCCTCTTCCCCGCCTCAGTTTTACTCTCGGGGATATGGATGCAGATGTGATCACCCCTGTCTTCTATGTCAGATATGTAACGCCCACAGATTTCATTCAGTCGGCATCCGGTGACCCAGAGTAGACGCACAGTGACGAACATCTCGAATTGGTATTTGAGGGCGGAGTTACCTGCGATGTAGGTCAGAAGGCTTTCAGCTTCCTCTCGGGTTACTGGTCGCAATTTCTTCTCTCTCGGATCGGTCTTCTTTTTCTGTCCTGCGACACGCCTCAAGAGTGACGAAAAGGGATTGCGCACATCAGGATCGACCAAACCCCAGTGATCCAAGACACGCCAGTATGACGCGAGACAACACTGATAGGACTGTAGGGATCGCGCAGAGAGAAGTTCACCGGTCCGCTCAGACGGTGTGACTTTGAGATAATCCATGAAGGAAAGAGCCAACGCCCTGTTGATCTCTGTGACCTCGATATTCCCCGCGAACGCCTCAAAGCCCTCAAGGTGCTGCCGATATCGAGCTTTGGTGGCTTCCTTGATACCATCCGCCTCCGCCAGCCAGCGATGCGCCGTATCTCTAACGGTCGTCCCCTCTTGCGGGGTATGTCGCGCCACCTGTTTTACCGTCGGCTCCGGTGTAGAGCCCTCACCTATCGACGCAAGAATCTCCGGCAAGACCTCTTTTCGCCGGACCAAAGCCTCAGCTAAATCCTGCGTTCCGAGACCACGCACGATCTCTTTCTTACCGATTATTGCTTGATACTCGTGGGGAACTGCGACTCTGACAGCGTAGCCTTTGCCTCGCTTGAAGAGACCCTTCGGCACCCGTACATCCATCTCAAAAGGCTCCATTTACCGTTACATTCGGTGAAGAAACCTGTTGAAAATCAAGTACTTGGTGCGGTCGAGAAGACTCGAACTTCCACGGGAGTTACCCCACAGCGACCTCAACGCTGCGCGTCTACCAATTCCGCCACGACCGCACTGCCAATGACTTGGTAACGCGGCGTATAGACGTTGGTGCGCGCGATGTGAAGAGGCAAAAACGCAGTGGTTTAAATTCCTTCGCCACGGGCATATCTCTCCAGTGGACAACACGCTATTGACCTGACAGGAGCCACACAATGCCACCGCCCGATAACCGCCCGATCGTTCAGATCGATATCGTCTCGGATGTTGTGTGTCCCTGGTGCGTTGTCGGGTTTCGACAGCTTGACATGGCGTTGCAGCAACAAGGTGTCCTTGCCCGGCTTCGCTGGCATCCGTTCGAGTTGAACCCGGACATGCCACCCGAAGGCCAGAACCTGCGTGAACATATCATGGCGAAATACGGCTCGACCGCCGAGCAAAGTCAGCAGGCACGGGACAAGCTTACCTCGATCGGGGCCAAGCTCGGCTTTGCCTTCAACTTCGACGATGACAGCAGAATGGTGAACACATTCGCGGCGCATCAGTTGCTGGATTGGGCGGAATCAGTCGGCCGACAGCATCCTTTGAAACTGGCTCTGTTCGACGCATATTTCACAGCGCAGCGGGATGTTTCCGATATGGATGTTCTGCTGGAGGCTGTTCGATCCATCGGGCTGGACGCGGATACGGCGCGACAAGCGCTTGAAAGCGGAGAACACATGGCCCCGGTGCGTGAAAAGCAGCTGTTCTGGACCAGCCGGGGCATTTCAGGCGTGCCATCCATGGTTTTTGGCGGGAAATACCTGCTGACCGGCGCGCAGGGGTCTGAAACCTATACCCAGGTGCTGCAACGTTGCCTGTCCGAGGCCGCCTGACCCCTTTTCTTGACCGATCCAGACGGATATGAGACCGGCATGGAATGGAAAATCACCGATGGTCTGACCAGCTATGACGACGCCGTTGCCTTTATGGAGGCGCGCGTCGCCGCAATCGCAAATGGCGAAGCCGAAGAATGTGTCTGGCTGCTGGAACACCCGCCGCTGTATACGGCCGGCACTTCGGCCAAGATCGAGGATCTGACCGACCCCGATCGTTTTCCGGTTTACGCAAGCAAACGCGGCGGCGAATACACCTATCACGGGCCCGGTCAACGTGTGGCCTATGTCATGCTGGACTTGAACAAACGTGGTCGCGACGTGCGTCAGTTTGTGAAACAGCTGGAGACCTGGGTGATCTCGGCGCTGGCAGAATTCAACGTGCAAGGCGAGATCCGTGATGGGCGCGTAGGGGTTTGGGTTCGGCGTGATGACAAGCCGTTGACAGTGACCGGCAAACCGGCAGAAGACAAGATCGCCGCCATTGGACTGCGCCTGCGCAAATGGGTCAGTTTTCACGGAATCTCGGTGAATGTCGAACCGGATCTGGAACATTTTTCCGGCATCGTCCCTTGCGGGATCAGCGAATACGGCGTGACCTCATTGGTCGATCTGGGCTTGCCGGTAACGATGGCAGACCTTGATGCCGCGCTGAAAAAGACATTCGCAGACGTTTTTGGCCCTGTGGCGCCCTGAATCCATCTGTCGATCACTGCGCAGCGAATCGCTGCGCGCCTCTGTTGCAAACAACAATCCCTGTGGCCGGCTGGCTCTGTTTCCCATGCGTAAGGCAATTAACCCTGAATTCGATGGATTTATGGAAGTCTTTAAGCATTTTTTAACTCAGGTAGATACAAAGACCCTGTTAACGAGTAATATGGAACTGCCAATCAAGAGTGAGTGGTATGTTAACCGGTGATCCAGGGCTCGCCCTCGAAATCCGAGAAGTGTTTGGTTACGAGTCTGCCGTTCCGACCCCAAATCGGAACGGCAATTCTCTTTCAGACACTGCTATTCTTCCTGATGGCCAAATCGGGACGAACCGACGCAGGCGCGGTCGGCCTGTTCCAGTTCGAGCGTCGCATGCCCCACCCCGAAACGAACTTGCAGCGTCTGCCTGACACTGTCCCGTACCATTTCGGCATCTGCCCACGCGTTCGCATCGATGACCAGATGCGCCGTCAGCGCGGGCTGCCGTTCCTGCATGCTCCACAAATGCACGTGATGCACTTCGACCACCCCATCCGTTTCTTCGATCGCCGCGGCAACCTGCTCTGGCTCCAGGTCGGGCGGAGCGCCCAGCATCAGAACGCGGACCGTCTCGCCTATCTCTTCTTTGACATGCCACATGATGTAGACCGAGATCAGGATCGTCACCGCCGGGTCCACCCATGTCCAGCCGAACAGGATCACTGCGGTGCCCGCTACGATCACGGCGATTGATCCCAAGGCGTCCGCAACATTATGGATGAATGCGGCCCGGATATTCATGCTGTCCTTGGCCATGGTATACGTCAGAGCAGCGGTTATGAGATCGACCACCAATGCCAGCGCGGCGACCCAGACCACAAGCCATCCGTTGATCGGCTCGGGTTCAAAAAACCGCATGACGCCTTCGTAGAACAGATAGACCGACAACACGATCAACGTGGTGTAATTGACCAAGGCCGCAACGACTTCGGCCCGGCCATAGCCAAAGCTCATCCGTGGATCGGCCGGACGCCGTGCAATCTTGCGGGCAAACAACGCGATGATCAACGCAACAGCATCCGAAAAATTGTGCAGCGCATCGGCAATCAACGCCAGAGAACCCGAAATGATGCCCCCGATGACCTGAGCCAATGTCAGGAACATGTTCACCGCAATCGCCCAGGCGACGCGCGCATCGCCAGCGTCTGGATCAATGTGGTTGTGCTTGTGACCATGCCCGGTGTGGGGATGCTGGTGTGCCATATCGTTTCATGTCCCTTGTTACGGCTTCCCAGAGCATGTAATTTCTCTAGCCACTAGAGGTTCAAGAGGTCGCAACGAAAAAATGTACTCGATCGGGGACTTATCGCACCGAACCGGAGTGAAAATTCCCACAATCCGGTTCTACGAAGACAAAGGCCTGTTGCCCAAGCCAGAGCGAACCGCGGGCAATCAACGCCGGTATGACGATGCCGCTTTAAAACGGCTGATCTTCATTCGCCATTGCCGTGATCTGGGATTGCCACTGGCCGACGTCGTGGGCTTGCTGTCCCTTGAGGGCGCATCTGGCAGCGATCTTAACCGGGCGCACGAAATTGCCGAAAAGCAACTGGCCGACCTCCGGGATCGTATTGCCCGCCTGCAAAACCTCGAGGCGGAACTGACCCGAATTTCAGCGGCCTGCGACGGGCAACACGACCATGTCTGTGCCGTGCTGCACGCGTTTCAGGATCACGGCGAATGCATGGGGCCACATGGCGCCGAATGATCAGGCGAGTGCGGCGCTGATCTTTTTCGCGTGCTCTCCGATAAGCTCGAAATCCCCCATCTTGCCCGGCGGGCGCATGGAAACCCCTTCGTGGCGCGGCAGGACGTGAAAATGCAGGTGAAAGACTTCCTGCCCGCCTGCCGCCTCGTTGAATTGCTGAATCGTCACCCCGTCCGCGTCAAAGGCGGACTTGACCGCCCGGGCCATCTTCTGCACCGTTTTCACAACCGCCGTCAGTTGCTCGGGCGTAGCATCCAGTACGTTGCGGCACGGTGTTTTGGGGATCACCAACAGATGCCCGTCCGTGCGCGGCATGATATCCATGAAAGCCAGCGTTTCATCATCCTCGTACACGCGCGTGCACGGGATTTCTCCGCGCAGGATTTTCGCAAAGATATTGTCGGGGTCGTAATCAGCCATCTCAAACCTCTGGATTGCGGGTGTTGGCACAGTTCTGAGACGCGTGCGGGCAAGGGTCAAGGCGGAACTCTGCCAGCGCCCGTGCCGCATCGGCAGGCCGGGCTTGAATTCTCATCCGCCATGCCCAGATAAACCACGTTCAAGGCCGGAAAATCGTGCGGCACCCGCCTGCCCGCGACAATTAATCTTGATCCAGATCAAACTCGGCCATTGAAGGTGCCCTCGTCACATTCTAAAAACAGCAGGAATCCCGCGCGTTGGAGAGGTCCGACTGCGCGGTGCAGTTGCAACAGGAGGCACCTATAATGGCAGACGCAGCCATTCACGGTCACGACCATGAAGATCAGCGCAGCTTTTTCCAGCGCTGGTTCATGTCGACCAACCACAAGGACATCGGGATTCTGTACCTGGTCGTTTCGGCGCTGGCCGGTCTGATCTCGGTTCTGATGACCGTATACATGCGGCTCGAGCTGATGCACCCGGGCGTTCAGTACATGTGTCTGGAAGGCTTCATGGCCGACCCATGTACACCCAACGGGCATCTGTGGAACGTCATGATCACCTATCACGGTGTTCTGATGATGTTCTTCGTTGTCATCCCGGCCCTGTTCGGCGGATTTGGCAACTATTTCATGCCGTTGCAGATCGGCGCGCCGGATATGGCGTTTCCGCGGATGAACAACCTGTCCTTCTGGCTGTATGTCGCCGGCACCTCGCTGGGTGTCGCGTCGCTGCTGGCGCCTGGAGGCAACGACCAGGCCGGCTCGGGCGTGGGCTGGGTTCTGTATCCGCCGCTGTCGACGACCGAAGGCGGCATGTCCATGGATCTTGCGATCTTTGCCGTGCACGTATCGGGCGCCTCCTCGATCCTCGGCGCGATCAACATGATTACCACCTTCCTGAACATGCGTGCCCCGGGCATGACCCTGTTCAAGGTGCCGCTGTTCAGCTGGTCGATCTTCGTCACCTCGTGGCTGATTCTGCTGTCGCTGCCGGTTCTGGCGGGCGCGATCACCATGCTGCTGATGGACCGCAACTTCGGCTTCACCTTCTTTGATCCGGCCGGTGGCGGCGATCCGATCCTGTATCAGCACATCCTGTGGTTCTTCGGCCACCCCGAAGTGTACATCGTGATCCTGCCCGGATTCGGCATCATCAGCCATGTCATCGCCACCTTCTCGCGCAAGCCGATCTTCGGTTACCTGCCGATGGTCTGGGCGATCATCGCGATCGGCGTGCTGGGCTTTGTCGTATGGGCGCACCACATGTACACCGTCGGCATGTCGCTGCGTCAGCAGGCCTATTTCATGCTGGCAACGATGGTCATCGCGGTTCCGACGGGGGTCAAGGTGTTCTCGTGGATCGCCACCATGTGGGGCGGCTCGATCGAGTTCAAGACACCGATGCTGTTCGCCTTCGGCTTCCTGTTCCTGTTCACCGTCGGCGGTGTGACCGGTGTGGTTCTGTCGCAGGCCGGTGTCGACCGTGCCTATCACGACACCTACTACGTGGTTGCGCACTTCCACTATGTGATGTCGCTTGGTGCTGTTTTTGCGATCTTTGCAGGCGTATATTTCTACTTCAGCAAGATGACAGGTCGTCAGTATTCCGAGTTCTGGGGCAAGGTTCACTTCTGGATGTTCTTCATCGGCGCCAACCTGACCTTCTTCCCGCAGCACTTCCTGGGCCGCCAGGGCATGCCGCGTCGCTACATCGACTACCCCGAGGCATTTGCCCAGTGGAACTTTGTATCGTCGATTGGCGCGTTCATTTCGTTCGCCTCGTTCCTGCTGTTCTTCGGCATCGTGATCTACGCCCTGATGCGTGGCGCGAAAGAGACACGCCCGAACCCGTGGAACGAATACGCGGACACGCTGGAATGGACCCTGCCCTCGCCGCCGCCCGAGCACACGTTCGAGCAGCTGCCCAAGCAGGAAGACTGGGACAAAGGCCACGCCCACTGATCCCGATCTGATCCAAGGAAACCCCGCCCAAGTGGCGGGGTTTTTCGTTTTCACCTCTGCCGGTTCGCCAAGTGTACCAAAATCCGCTATGATGCCCCCACAGAACAGTCGGAGGATCGGCAATGCCGGAAATCGACTTTTGGTATTCAATCGGCAGCACTTACAGCTTCCTTACCGTGATGCGTCTGGACGACTGGTGCGCTGAACATGACGCCACCGTTAACTGGCGGCCCTTTAATGTGCGCACGGTCATGTCAGCCCAGCAGAATATCCCGTTCGCCGGAAAACCCGAAAAATCCGCATATATGTGGCGTGATATCGAACGGCGCTGTGCCAAGTATCACATCCACGCCAGCCTGCCCGCACCCTATCCGATTTCCGATCTTGCCCTGGCCAATCAGGTCGCTTTGCTTGGTATGACGGATGGGTGGGGCAAGTCATTTACCCAGAACCTATACCGCATCTGGTTCGAGGATGGCGTCGAGGCGGGCAGCGAAAGCGCCCTGTCCGAAGCTTTGCTACGGTGCCAGCAGGACCCTCGTCTGACACTGGCCCGCGCGCGCAGCCCGGATATCGTCACCGCGCTGGAAGCTGAAACAGACATCGCCGTGAAACTGGGTGTTTTCGGCGCCCCCAGCTTCGTGGTGAGGCAAGAGGTGTTCTGGGGCGACGACCGTTTGGATGACGCCTTGTCCTGGGCGCGTGTGGGCCACGTGGTCTGATCAAAATCCGTCGACATGAGGCGGCACTGCGATATGTTTCCGGTATGCCGTACAAATGGAATCAGACATCCGAAACCGAACAGGAACTGCGCCTCTGGCCGCATAACTCTCTGCCGCGACGTGGGGCAATGATTGCCATCCTGTCTGTATTTCTGTTCGGTTTGATCCCATTGTTGGCCGTGCTTGGGTCGGTCGTGTTGTGGGGCCTGTTACCGTTTCTGCTGTTGACGGTGCTTGGGCTTTGGCTGGGGATTCAGGCGAACTATCGCGCGCGCAGTGCGTTTGAGGTTTTCACCTTGTCCGGTTCACAAGCCCGCCTGGTGCATCACACCCCGGGCAAGGACCAACAGGAATGGTCGTGCAATCGCTATTGGGCACGACCTGAGATGTACGAAAAAGGTGGTCCGGTGCCACACTACGTCACGCTCGTCGGAGACGGGCGTGAGGTCGAAATCGGGGCGTTTTTGTCGGAAGACGAGCGTATCACGCTCTACGACGACCTGGCCAGAAAACTGCGCGATCCTGTCGCGCAGTAGGTGTCTCAGCAGTCGCCGTTTGATGCGGCGCAGAGTTGGTCCTTGACCATGGGTCCGACCTTGCCGAAGTCCATCTGTCCGGTATAGCGGGTCTTCAGCTCGCCCATGACCTTGCCCATGTCCCGAATGGAACCGGCACCGGTTGAAGTAATCGCGGCATGAATCGCCTTTGACACTTCATCATCATCCAGCTGCTTGGGCAGAAACTCTTCGATGACGGTGACTTCCTGCATCTCGCGCTCGGCCAGGTCCAGGCGTCCGCCCTCTTCATAGGCGCGCGCACTTTCCTTACGTTGCTTGGTCATTTTACCAAGTATTTCAAGCACCTCTGCATCACCGCAGCCCTTGACCTCTTCATTGTCCGAGGCGCGCGCGGCGATGTCGCGGTCCTTGATGGCCGCGTTGATCAACCGCAGTGTCGACAGACGCTCGGCTGCTTTGTCTTTCATTGCTTGCTTCAGGGCGGCATTCACCCGTGATCGCATGTCCATTTGGCTTGTCCATCCCCATGACAACGGAACCCCGAACATATCTAAACAAAAAGCGTGTTACAACCGGGGGCGACCAAGCTTAACCCATTGAAAAATAACAATAGCCCAAAAATTGAACAGACTTGACCCAAGCGCTTAACCCCCTTAGGTATGCGCCGGTTTACCTTGCAGGAGAGTCGCGCCATGGCCCAGAACGCCCCGTCCAAGCCCACCGCATGTCTGGCTTTGGCCGACGGAACGCTGTTTTACGGCATCGGTTTCGGAGCAACCGGACAGACCGTGGCTGAGCTCTGCTTCAACACAGCGATGTCCGGATATCAGGAAATCATGACCGATCCATCCTATGCCGGGCAGATCGTCACCTTTACCTTCCCCCATATCGGCAATGTTGGCGTGAACCCGGAAGACGACGAAACCGGTGATCCGGTCGCCGCTGGAATGGTCGTCAAATGGGATCCGACCGAGCCGTCAAACTGGCGCTCGGCCGAAGAACTCAAGGGCTGGCTTGCCCGCCGTGGACGCATCGCCATAGGCGGCGTTGATACCCGCCGTCTGACCCGCGCCATCCGCCAGCAGGGCGCGCCGCATGTGGCGCTGGCTCATGATCCCGAGGGCAATTTCGACATCGAAGCACTGGTTGCTGCGGCCCGCGGCTTTGCCGGGCTGGAAGGTATGGACTTGGCCAAGGAAGTCACCTGTGCCCAAAGCTACCGCTGGGATGAAATGCGCTGGGCCTGGCCGGAAGGATACAAGCGGCAAGAGGCCCCCGCCCACAAAGTCGTGGCTGTCGACTATGGTGCAAAGCGCAATATTCTGCGCTGTCTCGCCTCGGCTGGATGTGATGTAACCGTTTTGCCAGCGACGGCGACGGCTGCCGAAGTGCTGGCCCATCAGCCGGATGGCGTTTTCCTGTCGAACGGCCCCGGCGACCCGGCCGCAACGGGTGCCTATGCTGTGCCGATGATCAAGGAAATTCTGGATACAACCGATCTGCCCGTCTTTGGTATCTGCCTTGGCCACCAGATGCTGGCGCTGGCGTTGGGCGGTCAGACAGTCAAGATGAACCACGGCCACCACGGCGCGAACCACCCGGTCAAGGATCTGGAAACCGGCAAGGTCGAAATCACGTCGATGAATCACGGTTTCGCCGTGGACGCACAGTCTTTGCCGGAGGGCGTGGTCGAGACCCACAGATCACTGTTTGACGGCTCGAACTGCGGGATCCGCATGACTGACAGGCCTGTATACTCGGTACAATACCACCCCGAAGCGTCGCCCGGACCCCAGGACAGTTTTTACCTGTTCGAACGTTTCGCCGATGCGATGGAAAAGAAAAAAGAGCAGGCATAAACTCTTAAGTTACCAGAGTTAACGGCGCATTAACCTTGTTTGATCAACCCTGAGCGCAGGTAACTGTGCCAGGGTTTCTTTATGGTTGAACTTAACCTTCAGAATTTTACAACCGCCACCCCGATCCCCGCGCCCGGTTTTCGCAAACCGCTGGGCGCTTGCCTGCTGGAAACCGAGGTTATCACGCGCTCGCAACTGGACCATGCGTTGAGCTTGCAGACCAGGCAGAAAGCGCCGCTTGGCGAGATTCTGGTTGGCGAGGGGTATGCTACCAGGCAGGACGTTCTGAAGGCCCTATCGACGCAGTTCGGGTGGCAGATCGCGGACCTCGAACAAATTCCACCGATGCCCGGATTGTGCAACCTGAAGCCGGTAGATTTCTGGCTTGAGAACAATGTCATTCCTTGGATGCGCATCGGCCCTCTGGTTTTGGTCGCCACTGCCCGGCCCGATCGTTTTGCAACCGTGGCAGCCGAGATGCAGGATTGCGACTGTGCCATCCTGCCGGTTCTTGCGGATTCTCATCAGATCGACAGGGTCATTGCACAGCACTTCGCGCGGACGCTCGCAAAAGCGGCCGAAACCCGTGTGAACGCGGCACAAAGCTGCCGCAACTGGACCGCCGGGTCCCGGCTCGTATCATCAGCAACAACGCTGGGTGTGCTGTGTCTTTTCGCCCTGTTCCCTTCGTTTGGATTGATGGTTTTGTTGGGCGCGGCCGTAGGTAGTTTGGTTCTTTTTGCAGCCTTTCGGATAATGGGCGCCCTGGCCTGTCTCAGCGACCGCATGAAAAAGCCGACCCAGCCAACAGAGGCGGCGATCGCGCTGCGTCACCCCTGCGTGTCCATCATGGTGCCGTTGTACAAGGAGCGAGAAATCGCGAGTGCTCTGGTGCAACGGCTTCAAAGGCTGACCTATCCCAAAGCGCTGCTGGACGTCATTCTCGTGCTCGAGGCGACCGATGACGTGACGCGCGACGCCCTTGCGCGAGTGGCTCTGCCCAGTTGGATGCGTGTTGTTGAAGCCCCGGAACTGAACGGGTTGACCACCAAACCGCGCGCCATGAATTACGCGCTGGATTTTTGCCGTGGTGACATTGTTGGCGTTTGGGATGCCGAAGACGCACCACAGCCAGATCAGATTGAACGAGTGGTTGCGCATTTCACCCAAGCTTCGCCCGAGGTGGTTTGCCTGCAAGGTGTTTTGGACTACTACAACCCTCGCACGAACTGGCGGTCACGCTGTTTCACCATCGAATACAACGGCTGGTTTCGCGTGATCCTACCGGGCATCGCACGTATGGGGCTGGTCGTCCCGCTTGGGGGAACGACGTTCTTTTTCCGCCGCGAAAAGCTGTTGGAACTGGGCGGTTGGGACGCCCACAATGTCACCGAAGATGCCGATTTGGGCGTGCGGCTTTGCCGGGCGGGTTACCGGACCGAGATGGTGGACACCGCCACCTTCGAAGAGGCGAATTTCCGTGCCTGGCCGTGGGTGAAGCAACGCTCACGCTGGCTCAAGGGGTTCATGGTCACCTATCTTGTGCACATGCGGGACCCGCGGAAACTGTATGCAGATTTGGGTGCGGCCCAGTTTATCGGCCTACAGGCATTCTTTCTGGGCACTCTGGGTCAGTTTCTGCTGGCCCCTGTTCTATGGATTTTCTGGTTGTACGCCTTGGGCATGCCCAATCCGATGGAGCAGATCCTGCCGCAGCAGATCACGACGGCGCTGATCTGGCTGTTTCTGGCAACCGAGGCCCTGAACATATGCGTCGGGATCATCGCTGTATCCGCGCGTGAACGTCGGTTTTTGCTGCCGTGGGTCCCGACGATGTGTCTGTATTTCCCGCTGGGGGTGGTCGCCGGTTACAAAGCCCTGTGGGAACTGGCGACAAATCCGTTTTTTTGGGACAAAACCCAACACGGGCAGGCCAGCGAAGACGTTCCGCTGGCCTGACGTTCACTTGTCGCGACGACTGGCATCCTGTTTCAGACGTGTCATGAAGGCGATTGAAATATGTTCCTTCAACGCCTGCCCTGCGGCTTCTTCGTCTCGGGCCGCGATGGCCTCGACGATTCCCTTATGCTCACTTTGCGCAATCTCGCCACGACCCTGAACAGCCAGCGAAGTGGTCGCCATCAAAGCCATGGTCCGGTGAACCAGATCAAGCTGCTGAACCAGATAGCGATTGTGTGACGCCAGATGAATCTGTTCGTGAAACCGCCGGTTGGCGCGCGACAAAGCCGTTGGGTCATCGATCAACTTGTCGTCTTCGACGACCATATCCTGAAGAACCTTGATTTCTTCCTCAGTGGCGTGCTTTGCGGCAAGGCGCGCAGCCAGCCCTTCAAGTTCCCGGCGCACGATGTAAAGCTCGGCCATCTGGTTGTGATCCAGGGACGCGACGATCAACGACCGCCCGTCCCGTTCCAGCAAAGACTGGGTTTCCAACCGTTGCAACGCTTCGCGGATCGGGGTGCGTGACACTCCGAAACGCTCTGCCAGTTCGCTTTCCACCAACCGATCACCGGGTTTGTAGACACCCACATCGATGGCTTCCAGGATAAGGCTGTAGGCGTCCTTGGTCGGGGATCGGGTCTGGCTCATGGGATCGTTTGTCTCCTCGTTCGGACATGTCTAGCCGTGACAGGGGGCGGCGATCAAGTACAGCATTGAAAACCGACCGACTGCGCCCTAAACCCAAGCCATGGTCAAACCTTCGTTTAGTCATGTCACACAATGGGTGTTCGATCTGGACAACACCCTATACCCACCGCATATGCGGCTGTTCGATCAGATAGAAGTTCTGATGACGGATTATGTGGTGCAAGCCATCGGTGTTGACCGGGCCGAGGCCGACCGGCTGCGCGCGCATTACTGGCGGGAATACGGGACCACGCTGGCCGGGTTGATGGCCGAACATGATCTGGACCCCGACCCTTACCTGCACGCGGTACATCAGGTTGACATGAGCCACATGGACCCGGATGCGGAACTGGCCGATCACATCCGCGCCCTTCCCGGCCGGCGGATCGTCTACACCAACGGCAGCGCGCCCTATGCGGAACGGGTCCTCGAGGCACGCGGCCTGACAGGCCTGTTCGACGCGATATACGGTGTTGAACATGCAGGGTACCGACCAAAGCCCGAAAAAGCTGCGTTCGAAGCGATTTTTGAAAAAGACGGTCTTCAGACAGAAACGGCGGCCATGTTCGAAGATGAACCACGCAATCTCGCGGCCCCGCACGAGATGGGAATGCGTACGGTTCATGTTTCCCCCGACCCGCATGAAGCCGATCACATCCACCATCACACGGACGATCTGACCGCGTTTCTGTCGCGCCTGCGATAGGCTGTCACACTGCGACGATCTGCACGTTCTGCACGCGCTTCCACACCCCTATATGCGCGGCAGCGACGAACAGATGGAGACCCCGATGAGCGCGATTGACATGCCGCTGCGCCTACCGATTTGGCAGCGCCTTTTCTTTGCAATTCCCGTCTTTGGATGGCTGGCGCGCGACGCGGTCAACGCCAAGGCAGAAGACTTGTATTACACCGCCGCTGCGATTTTCAGCATGTGGGGCTGTTCCATCATGTTGTTCGGCCTTCCCGGCCTCTACATCCCTGCCCTTATGATGGTGCCGCTGATGTTTCTGATCCTCATCCTGATTTCACGGGGCTGAAATACGGGACAGGATGTCACTTGGCACTTGGGGCAGATCCGAACTAGGTTCTGCCCAGAATGATGAGAGGCGCCATGTCCGACAGCTGTGACATCCTGATTTCCGGTGGCGGGATCGCCGGTCTGACCGCTGCGGCGGTATTCGGAACAGCAGGTTTTGAAGTGATCTGCGTTGATCCGAGCCCTCCGATCACCGAGCGGGACGTGGACGGGTCGGACCTGCGTACAACGGCTTTCTTGCAGCCTGCGCGTGGCCTGCTGGAACAATGCGGTCTGTGGGCAAGACTGGATGCACAGGCAGCCCCGTTGCAAGTCATGCGGATCGTTGACGCCGGGGGCGACTTGCCCGAGCCACGCGTCGTTCGCGACTTCAACGCGGCCGACATCTCCGAACAACCTTTCGGCTGGAACCTGCCCAACTGGCTGTTGCGCCGTGAAATGGTGGCACGACTGGCCGAGTTGCCAAATGTCGATTTCCGCCCCGGCACCGCGACCACCAGCCTGTTCACCCGAACCGCCGAGGCCCGCGTGGGCCTGAGCGATGGCCGCCGCGTTCGGTGCAGACTTGTGATTGCTGCCGATGGTCGCAATTCGCCAATGCGCGAAGCGGCCGGCATCGAGGTGCACACAACTCGATATGGGCAAAAGGCGCTGGCATTTGCGGTGACGCACCCCATTCCACACGAGAATGTCTCGACTGAGATTCACAGATCCGGGGGGCCGTTCACGCTGGTGCCTCTGCCGGACTGGAACGGGCAGCCCTCGTCCGCTATCGTCTGGATGGAGCGCGGCCCGAAGGCCGTTGAACTTCTGAACCTGGAACCCGAGGCATTCGAGGCCGCCATGACCTCTCGGTCCTGCGGTTTGTTCGGCCCGCTGAAATTGGCATCCCGCAGAACGATCTGGCCGATCATCAGCCAATCGGCGGAACGGTTGGCGGGTGAACGCATTGCGCTGATGGCCGAGGCGGCGCATGTGGTGCCTCCCATCGGGGCACAGGGATTGAACATGTCTCTGGGCGACCTGCGTTGCCTGCTGGATTTGGCACAGGCCCGGCCCGAAGGTCTGGGAGACGAACAGATGCTGGGTGCCTATCACAAGGCCCGTCACACCGAGGTCCAGATGCGCGTCAAGGGCATTGATCTGCTAAACCGTGCCTCGATGATCAAGACGCGGCCGCTGCGGGATGCACGGGCGATGGGGCTGAGCGCGCTCTATTCCCTGCCCCCCGTGCGCAAGACTTTGATGCAGATGGGCCTCGGCGTTCGCTAAGGCCCGGTCCGCTTAAAGAACCTGATCCAGCACCCGTTTCAAACGCGCGATGGTGCCGTCCACGTCGTACAGCTTGTCGAGCCCGAACAGACCCAACCGAAACGTGCTGAACCCTTCGGGCTCATCACATTGCAACGGAACACCCGCGGCAATCTGCATGCCAAGTGCCGCAAATTTCTTGCCGTTCTGGATTTCCGGATCCGAGGTATAGCTGACCACAACTCCGGGCGCGCCGAAACCGTCGGCCGCAACCGAAACAACACCCTTGTCCTTCAGCATCGACCGCACACCGTCACCCAGCGCCCATTGCGCCGCACGCAACTTTTCGAACCCGTATTCACGAGTCTCTGCCATGGTGTCGCGGAAGGCCAGCAACGCATCGGTCGGCATCGTGGCGTGGTAGGCGTGGCCGCCGTTTTCATAGGCTTGCATGATCTGCCGCCATTTCTTCAGATCAAGGGCGAAACTGTCGGAACTGGTCTGCTCCAGACGTGCCTCTCCGCGTTCAGACAACATGACCAGACCGGCACATGGCGAGGCGCTCCACCCTTTCTGCGGCGCCGAGATCAGAACATCGACACCGGTGGCTTTCATGTCCACCCAGGCGCAACCCGACGCAATGCAATCCAACACCATCAGCGCACCCACTTCATGCGCCGCGCTTGCCAGCGCGGTCACATAATCATCCGGCAGAATGACCCCCGCCGACGTTTCGACATGCGGAGCAAAAACAACACCGGGCTTTTGTTCGCGAATCGCGGCGACGACCTCTTCGAGTGGAGCAGGCGCAAAAGGCGATGGGCTGGAATTGCCAGTCTCGCGCGCCTTCATGACCGTGGTCGAGTTTGTCAGAGAACCGCTTTCAATGATCTGGCTCCACCGGTACGAAAACCAACCATTGCGAACCACAAGCACATCTGCGCCGCGCGCAAACTGTCGGGCGACCGCTTCCATGGCATAGGTTCCACCACCGGGAATAACGGCAACGCCATCCGCGTTGTACACGCCCTTCAACATATCCGAAATGTCGCACATCACCTGCTGAAACTTTTGCGACATATGGTTCAGCGAGCGGTCGGTAAATACGACCGAGAATTCTTCGAGCCCGTCCGGGTCAACGGTTTCCAGCAAGCCTGGCATGGCGCATCCTCTCCAAAGCGTTTTCGAAGTCTTGTCCGCTTTGTCAGTGCGGGTAAAGCCCTTTCGCTGCAAAAATTGACCCAACGTAAAGCTTAACAAACACTTAATTTTTTTCACTTAGTTTCCTGAAAACAGAAAAATGACGCCAACCAGTGTCACTTCCCCTTTACACTTCTACTTGCTTCTGAACAGATGCGCACACTTTATACTTGAAGGGATAGATTCACCCGTGACGATACAAAAGCGGATCAGCTTCCAGTTCGTTCGAGACGAAGTAAAACGACGCATTGAAAGCCGTGTCTGGCCACAAGGATCGCTTTTGCCGACGGAGACCCAGCTGGCAGAGGAGTTCAATTGCGCCCGGGCCACTGTGAACAGAGCCTTGAGAGAACTGGCCGACCAGGGCTTTGTCGAGCGCAAACGCAAGAGCGGGACACGTGTCAAGAAAGAGCCCAGCAAACACGCCAAACTTGAATTGTCACTGGCGCGGCAAGTGGTCGAAAACCAGAATGCAAACTATCGCTATGCGCTTGTTGAAAGGAATGTGGTCACGAGCCCAGGATGGCTTTCCTCGCAGATCAACGTGGCACCGGACGCGCGTGTTCTACATGTAATTTGTATGCACTATGCAGATAATCGGCCCTTCCAGATGGAAGAACGATGGATCAACATCGAGGCCGTACCTGACGTGGAGGACGCGGACCTGTTCGAACAGGGGCCACATGAATGGCTGTTGACGGCCGCACCTTTCACCGATGCCGAGGTCGCTTTCTGTGCCATTTCCGCAGATGCGCGACTGGCAGAATTCATGGGCACCACGGCGGGAACATCCATGATTCAAATGGAGCGCACCACCTGGAAAGAAGACAGGCCGCTTACCTTTGCGCGCATGACGCATCGTCCGGGCTATTGCATCCGCACGAAATACTGACTCTGTTCAGCCGATGGGACCGGGCAGACGTTCTTCGCTCAGCAGAACGTTGGCCTCGACGTCGCCTGCACCCGGAAGAGTCATGATCCGACGCCGCAATACACGCTCAAAATCGGCCAAGTCCCGGGCTACGACACGCAGTCGATAATCATACAACCCCAGCACGTGTTCGACTGTCTGCACCTCGGGCACGGCACTGACAGCGCGCTCAAAATCTTCAAGACTGACTTGGCCCTTGCGCCCCAGCTTGATGCCCAGAAAGACTGTGACACCGAACCCCAGCGCCTCGGCATTCAGACGCAGCCGACGGCCCTTGATTATTCCTGCCTCTTCCAGCCGACGAATGCGGCGCCACGTGGCGGGTTGGGACAACCCGAACCGGCGCCCCAATGCTCCGGCACTTTGCGTGGCATCCTGTTGCAGCGCGCGAAGAAGACGGCGATCAATCTCATCCAGTTCGATCATACCGGCAGTACCTCGTCCCGCTTGACCCGCGCGATGTGCATAAGGGCCTCGATATCGGCAATATGAGGCAGGGTCAGAATCCGGTCGCGATAAAGCTGCTGATAATGCTTCATATCTCTTGCAATGACGGAAAGACGAACATCGACACGACCCAGAAAGGTCTGGATTTCGATTACCTCTGCCACGTCACGCGCCGCCTGCGTGAAATCGTCGAAAGCTCGGGCCTGCGTCTTGTCGAGCGTGATCCGAAGCGAAACTTCGACAGCATATCCCATCGCGGCCCAGTCTATCACGACCTCCTGCCCTTCGATGATCCCTGCGGTCTGCATCTTTTCGATTCGCCGCCAGCAGACGCCCGCGCTGATCCGGCAAAGATCGGCCAGTTCCGCTGTTGTCAGGCTCGGGTCTGCTTGAAAGTGGCGCAGAATGCGCCGATCAATATCATCAAGCATGATTTTTTCACTTTCTCTAATTATTACGAATTATTCTTCATCTTTTTTGCAAATACTCAAGCCCAACCCTATCGCCATTGCGCGAACAGGCAGATACAACCGCCGCAATCAAACCAGAAAGGACCGGCGAAATGCGCGTCTATTACGATCGCGATTGCGATATCAACCTGATCAAAGACAAGAAAGTGGCTATCCTGGGCTATGGCTCGCAAGGTCACGCCCACGCGCTGAACCTGCGCGATTCAGGCGCAAAGAACCTGGTCATCGCCCTGCGCGAAGGCTCGCCCTCGGCCAAGAAAGCCGAAGCGGAAGGTCTGCAAGTGATGGGCATCGCCGAAGCGGCTGCCTGGTGTGACGTGATCATGTTCACCATGCCCGACGAGCTTCAGGCCGAGACCTACAAAAAATATGTCCACGACAACATCAAGCCGGGCGCGGCTATCGCCTTTGCCCACGGCCTGAACGTCCATTTCGGCCTGATCGAGCCGAAAGAAGGCGTCGACGTCATCATGATGGCCCCCAAGGGCCCCGGCCACACCGTGCGCGGCGAATACACCAAAGGCGGCGGCGTGCCCTGCCTGGTCGCTGTCCACAACGATGCAACCGGCAAGGCGCTGGAAATCGGCCTGTCCTACTGCTCGGCCATCGGTGGCGGGCGCTCGGGCATCATCGAAACCAACTTCCGTGAAGAATGTGAAACCGACCTGTTCGGCGAACAGGCCGTTCTGTGCGGTGGTCTGGTCGAACTGATCCGCTGCGGCTTTGAAACTCTGGTCGAAGCCGGTTACGCCCCTGAAATGGCGTATTTCGAGTGCCTGCACGAAGTGAAGCTGATCGTTGACCTGATCTATGAAGGCGGCATCGCCAACATGGATTATTCGATCTCGAACACCGCCGAATACGGCCAGTACGTCACCGGGCCGCGTATCCTGAAATACGACGAAACCAAAGCGCGCATGAAAGCGGTTCTGGACGACATCCAGCAGGGTAAATTCGTTCGTGACTTCATGCTGGAAAACGCCGTTGGCCAGCCGACCATCAAAGCGGCGCGCCGTGCCAATGACGAGCATATGATCGAAGAAACCGGCGCCAAGCTGCGCGGCATGATGCCGTGGATTTCGGCCGGGAAGATGGTTGACAAAGAAAAGAACTAAGTAGGGCGGAAGCCTTTCACAGGGCGGCCCGCGTGGCCGCCTTTTTCGTTTGAACAAAGGTCCGGCAAGGCACATAAACAGCCGGTCAGGTTAAATTTTTTGGCGCACCCGCGCGTTCCGACAGGACAATCAATGGTTCTACAGCCGACAAGACAGGACTGGAGCGGCGTCTTCACGCTGGGCCTGATCTGGGGCGCGACCTTCATGGTCGTTGCCATGGCGCTTGAAGGGTATGGCCCAATCACCGTTGCCACCTCACGAACCACGCTGGGCGCTGTTACCCTGTTGCTGATGATGAGGGCGACCGGTCGCAAGCTGCCGGTTCTGACGCCGGCGCTGAGTGTTTCGATTGTCCTTATTGGCGTGCTGTCCACTGCCGTGCCATTCATGTTGCTGAGCTGGGGGCAGCAATTTGTGCCATCTGCCTTTGCGGGGCTGTCCATGGCTGCTATCCCGCTGATGGTGCTGCCGCTTGCGCATTTCTTCTCGGATGAACCACTGAACCTGCGCCGATTTATGGGGGTGTGCCTTGGCTTTTCCGGGGCCCTGGTTTTGATCGGACCCGGCCTTGCACAATTGGGCCAGGGGGCAGAACCCGTCGCACAACTGGCCTGCATCACGGCAGCGTTGTGTTATGCAAGTTCATCCGTGCTGACGCGACGCTGTCCGCCGGTTGACCCTTTGGTACTGGCTGCTCTGACGCTGGTTGTCGGGGCTGTGCTTCTTCTGCCCATAATGCTGGTCACCGAGGGGCTGCCGACCTGGCAAGGCCCCCGCCCGACAATCGCCCTGATCGTTCTGGGATTGCTGCCAACCGCGTTTGCCACCCTTTTGCGCGTTTCGATCACCCGCAGCGCCGGGTCGGTTTTCCTGACATTGGTGAATTACCAGGTGCCGATCTGGTCGATGGTGTTCGGCGCATGGATCCTGTCCGAGGCCCTGCCCCTGCGCTTTTACATCGCTTTGGCGCTGATCCTGACCGGCATGGCCATCAGCCAGTGGTTCAGCCTGCGAAAGGTATTGTTCGGGCACTAGCTTGTGGCGGCTTCGACCTCTGCCACGATGCTGTCGACAACTTGGGTCAGCAACCCATCGTCTTCGCATTCAGCCATCACGCGGATCAGAGGCTCGGTCCCGGATTTGCGGATCAACAAACGGCCCTGCCCGTTCAGCCGCGCCTCGGCATCGGCGATGGCCGCCTGAACACTTTGAACCTCCAACGGTGTTTGATCGCTGGAATAGCGCACATTCTTCAGCAACTGCGGAACGGTTTCGAACTGCTTGGACAGATCAGATGCCTTGCGCCCCGACAAAACCATTTCCGCCAGGAAATGCAGCCCAGCCATCAACCCATCACCGGTTGTGGCATAATCGCTCATCACGATATGGCCGGACTGTTCCCCACCAAGGTTGAACCCACCTTCACGCATCCGTTCGACCACGTAGCGATCACCGACGGCCGTTCGCTCCAGACGCAAACCCTGCGCTGTCAGATGGCGTTCCAAGCCCAGGTTGGACATGACGGTCGCGACCAGGGCGTCGCCTTTCAACTGGCCCGATTTCTTCCATGCCGTCGCCAGCAAAGCCATAAGCTGATCGCCGTCAGCCACCTGGCCGGTTTCGTCGACCACAACCACCCTGTCCGCGTCGCCGTCCAGACAAATGCCCACGTCGGCGCCATGCGCGACAACGGTTTCTGCGGCCAGTTGCGGCTTGGTCGATCCGCAGTTGAGATTGATATTCTTGCCGTTGGGCGCGATTCCCACGGGGATCACTTCTGCGCCCAGCTCCCACAGAACTTCTGGCGCGGTGCGGTGGGCTGCGCCGTTCGCACAATCGATCACCACCTTCAAACCATCCAGACTGACGTTCCGCGGCAACGACGACTTCACACGTTCGCCATAGCGAAACCGTGCGTCATCAACCCGGCGCGCCCGGCCGATATTCTGCGCCTGGGCGGGTCTGACGCCTTCGTCGATCAGCCTTTCGATCTCGACCTCGGCCTGATCGGACAGTTTATAGCCGTCCGGCCCAAAGAACTTGATTCCGTTGTCTTCGGCAGGGTTGTGGCTGGCCGAGATCATGACGCCCAGATCAGCCCTCATGGACCGCGTCATAAGGCCAACGGCGGGCGTCGGAACGGGCCCCAGCAGCAGCACGTTCATTCCAGTGGATGTCAAACCGGCCGTCAGCGCGTTTTCCAGCATATAGCCGGACAAACGCGTATCCTTGCCGATGACAACCCGGTGCACCCCTGTCGCGTCGCGTCGGAAATACCGCCCGACAGCGGCCCCGATGCGCAACGCCATCTCTGCCGTCATCGGATGCGTGTTGGCGGTGCCCCGCACCCCGTCGGTTCCGAACAGCTTGCGCATAGGTGTTACTCCGTGATTTGCCGTGCGACCGGATTACCGGACAGCAGCCCATAGGCGCAAGGCCTGAGAGGTCTCGGCCACGTCATGAACGCGGATGATCTGCACGCCCTGAGACAATCCGGCCAGAGCCACCGCGATTGATCCCGGCGCGCGGGCAGTCTTGCAAGGCTCTTTTCCGATGGCGCCAATAAAGCCCTTGCGCGACACGCCCAACAGGATCGGGCAACCCAAGCCTTGGAACAGGCTGAGATTTCGCAGAAGGATCAGGTTGTGATCCTCGGTCTTCCCAAACCCGATCCCGGGATCCACAACGACCTGATCGCGGCTCAGGCCAAGACGTTCCAGCAACGCAATCTGGCCTTCGAGAAAATCGTAAACATCCAGCAATACATTGTCGTATTGCGGATTGCTCTGCATCGTCGCCGGATCACCCTGCATGTGCATGACACAGACAGGCACTCTCTGCGCGGCACAGAACGGTGCCAATGCCGGATCGAAGGTGAAGCCCGAGACATCGTTGACCAACCCTGCCCCGGCCGCGCAGGCAGCCTTGGCGACATCGACCTTTCGTGTATCGACGGAAATCAAAGCGCCTGTTTCCGACCGGATCGCTTCGATCAACGGGCGGGTTCGCGCGATCTCTTCCCCGGCCGGGACAAAATCCGCCCCCGGACGGGTGGACTCTCCGCCGATATCCAGAATCGTGGCACCATGCGCCACCATATTCACCGCAGCCACGCGAGCAGCATCTACCGAGCTGTGAACACCGCCATCCGAGAAACTGTCCGGCGTGGCATTCAGAATCCCCATGATATGAGGCACCTGCATATCAAGGCCCGCCACGTCAGCCCGCGGTTGAATCAAACGGCTCAGGTAATCTGACGGAACGTCCGAGGCCGCGACGATTTCGGGTTCTGACCCGCGCCGCAGGGCCTCGGCATGAGTGAACCAAAGGGGTTGGCCCGCCAGCGGCACAGCGCCTGCCGGACGGGTCGCTCCATGCTGAACCAGTGGTCTGAAATAGGTTCTCACAGCTGGGCCTGATCCACCGCAACAGCGCGCAAGGGCGTTTTGGGTTCCGTCGGCAATGCGCCGCCGATCACCATCATTTCGCTCGCTTCAAAGGTCGCCGCGAACCATGCAGCCAGCGCCACGGCATCCGACGGGGCGGCAGACGGGCCGTCAACGGCGTCCAATACGATCTTGGATGGGGCCCAGACACAGATCTGGCCGTTCTTCATCGCCCAATCCAATTCGGTCCGCGTTGAGACCACCACACAGCGATGGTCCCGTGCCGCCAGAACCCAGGCATTCTGTTCAATTGCCAACAGGTCAATTCGGCGTTGCGTCATCGCATGACCCGTTTGCGGAGCGGCCAGTTCGGACGCCCCGACACACAGGATCAGCGGGCGCTGACGGTTCTCCAACTGATCGATCCAACCCTTCAGGTTTTCCGAGGCGATGGCGTCATTCGACAGGAAGACAAGGCGGGGATGCGGGCGTTCTTCTTCGGCCACCTCATGATGGACCGAGTCTTTTCCACGCACGATCTCAACCCCCAACGCACCCGGGCCTCGATCCAGTTTTTCGATGCGAACAAAGACCCTTACAGCCTGAGGTTCAAGCAATATGCGTTCCGCAACGCGTTCGGCCAATGTCTCAAGCAGGTTCAGGCGCTCGGCCGCCAGCTCATAGGCGATGGATTCCGTTACGCGGTCATATGACAGGATTCGGTCCACATCATCATCAATCGGGTCTGTCAGAGGCCGGACTTCGACCACGATGTTGAAACAGATCCGCTGGGTTGTTCCCCGCTCGGCCTGGAAGGCACCGATTTCGACTTCGACGATATGGTCGCGCAAAGAGATACGATCCAACGGCCCCCGAGGAGACGTCGCTTCGGACCGTTCGGACGGGTGTGCGAATGCCAAGCGGATTTCAGAACTCATGGGTCAGGCCTTTTCGGGCTCGTTGCATAGTTTGCCTACTATAGGCGTCGCGAGGGCCTATAGCATTCAAACAAGCGCCATTCCAACCGCCGAATGCGGCGTCACGAGACCCGAAACCAGCTCATCATCCCGGAAGCAGCATGCCCAAGCATATGACAATGCAGCAACCAGTTCCCGGGATTGTCCGCGATCAATGCGATTTGGCGAGTCTGTCCCCGCCCGACCAGAACGGTATCACGCCAGGGGCCCAGAGAGCCATCGTCCATGATCAGCCGGAAGTGATGCCCGTGCAGATGCATTGCGTGCGGAAATGCGGTTTCATTTACGAACTCGATCCTGTGCAAACTGCCGACGGCCGCATCCAGAAACGGATCTTCGGGGCGCTCGGCGTAACCGTTCAGCGCCCAGAATTTGCCCAACTGCGCCAGTTCGCGGCCTGACAGTTCCGTTCCACCCAGCCGGCCGCTTTCCAGCCACCGCATTGCGCCACCTTGCAGAACCATCTGGTGCGCTCTGGCACGTTGAAAATTCCCGATCTCAGGCAGAGGGTTAGGCGGCAATGCTGACACGCCCTGCCTGTGCGCCCCGGCAGCGTTTCCACCAACCTCGAACCGCGCCAGCCCAAAGGAACCATCTCTTTCGACGCTGACCAGGCTTGCCGTTTCGCCCTCGGTGACGACATCCACAATCAGATCCGCACGCTGTGCAGGTGCCAGCGGGAAAGAGCCCGACAGCCGCAGCGGTGTGTCCAAGGGCATTCCATCCAAGGCGACGATCCATCCTGAAAGACCATCAAGATCCAGGTCAAATATCCGGGCATTTGAGGCGTTGACCAATCGCAGTCGCAGTCGCTCGTTTCTGCGTACCGCAAACGCGGGATCGAATGATCCGTTGACGGTCAGGATGTTCCCAATCCGACCTGCATGGCTCAGATCATGGCCATTGTCGAAATCATCCGTGATCTGGGCGGTTTCCGGATCAAGCCGCCAGTCGTCCAGCATCAGCACCAAATCCTGATCCACATCGGGGGCCACGGTTTCTTCGACGATCAGCGGCCCATAAAGCCCGCGCGCAACCTGTTCAATCGACTGGTTATGCGCATGGTACCAATAGGTCCCTGCATCGGGAACGACGAAGGAGTAATCAAAGCTTGCGCCCGCTTCCACCGCGTCCTGCGTCAGGCCGGGCACGCCGTCCATGGCGTTTTCGATGCGAATGCCGTGCCAATGGACCGACGTGGCTTGCGGGAGCTGGTTCATCAGGGTGCGCTGGATGCGGTCGCCCTGCCTGACGCGCAGTTCAACGCCGGGAACAGACCCGTCATATGTCCAGACTGCCGTTTCAGGATAACTTGCTGGCGCGATCGGGTATTTGGCTACACGCGCATTAAGCGGTGCAAAACCCGCGCTGGCCACACGCGGCATCAGAAATGCTGCGGCGGCGGATTGCAAAAGATGTCTGCGGTTCAAAATCATTGCGGGCCTCCTGGCCCGCAATATAGGATGCAACCTGCCCCACGCCAGCAAGCTTCCAGCGCGGGTGCGTCAATCAGTTGCTCGCTGTCCGATAGTTGTGGCGGTAGAAAATGTGCACGCCGATTTTCGCCGTCTGTTTATAGACCCGCGACCAGGACGGGCGAACCGATGTCGTGTGATAGTGCGTCGCCCCTTCGGTCAACTCATCCGCCACACCATCAATGGCTGCCCGCGCGACTTTTGCCACACGCTCATACGCCGTTTTCTCGTGGATGACCTCTTTGCGGCCATCACAGGTGTATGTAAATTGGCACTGGTATTTCTTGCCGGTCCCCTGATGGATCACCCCGCACAGGGAATCCGGGAAACGGCTGCTTTTGACCCGGTTCAGGATCACCTCGGCAACCGCGAACTGGCCGCGCACGCTTTCGCCGCGCGCCTCGAAATACAGGGCTTCGGACAGGCATTTCCAGTTTTCACCACCGGAGGCCTTTGGTTGCTGGTCAAGCCAGTCTTTGGAGAAGGACACTTCGACAGGTTCAGCCGCCTTGCGGGGCTGGAACAGCTTGAAATAGTCCCGGAAGCTTTGCGCCGGCAGCTCACTGCGGGCGACAAGTTCTTTCTTTGCAGTATCAATTGCTTCCCTCTCGGCGAAGGACGCACTCGGCAGCACGGTTGCCGCCATTGTAGCAACAGCCATTATGTAACGTAGCATCAGATAACCTCGCACAGGCACATCACGCGCCATACCCTCCCCCGGCGGGCGCGACGAGGCATCTAACGCAATCCTGCGCAAAGGTCCAGTATCCTAAAAAAAGCAAGTGGAAAATTGCCCGTGGCGAAAATAATTTTCGCCTACGAATGACCGAATAACCTACTATTCTTTGGGGTTCAGCGCGGTGTCAACCCCCAAGTCTGGAGGAAATCGCCAGTTGAGCGGCAGCCAGCCGAGCGACCGGAACCCGGAACGGCGAACACGAAACATAGTCAAACCCCAAATCCCTGCAAATGGCGATTGATTCGGGGTTCCCGCCATGTTCGCCACAGACCGAAAGGGTCACATTCGGTTTCGCGGCACGCCCTCGTTCCGCCCCGAGTTTCAGCAATTCCCCGACCCCATCCGGATCAAGAACGTGGAACGGATCTTCGCCAAAGACTCCCTGCCGAACATAGGCGGACATGAAACGACCGGCATCGTCGCGGGACAGGCCGTAGGTCATCTGTGTCAGGTCGTTTGTGCCAAAACTCATGAAGGCGGTCTGCGGCGCGATTTCTTCCGCGCGCAGACAGGCGCGTGGTGTTTCGACCATGACGCCCAGCCGATATTCGAACTTCTGTCCCCGTTCAGATTCAACGGCGGCGGCGACCGAATCGATGCGGGATTTGACCAGTTCAACCTCGCGCTTGGCAGATACCAGCGGGATCATCACTTCGGGCACCACCGGGGCACCGTTTTTTCTGGCCTCCAGCGTGGCTTCGAAAATCGCGCGCGCCTGCATGTCGTAGATCTCGGGCACGGTGACACCCAGACGAACGCCGCGCAGGCCCAGCATTGGGTTGTATTCGGTCATCGCCTCAACCCGGCGTTCAACGTCGGACACAGGAAGGTCCAGCGCCTCTGCCAGTTCCCGTTGCCCGGTGCGCGTTGTCGGCAGAAATTCATGCAAGGGTGGATCGAACAGGCGGATGCAGACAGGCTGGCCTTCCATGATCCTGAACAGCTGAACAAAATCCTCGCGCTGCATCGGAAGCAGGCGTTCCAGCACCGCCGCCCTGCCCGCCGAGGTTTGCGCAAAGATCATTTCACGCATCACGATCAGACGGCCGGGATCAAAGAACATATGTTCTGTCCGGCACAGACCGATCCCCTGAGCCTGAAAGTTCCGGGCTGTCTGCGCGTCAGCCGGTGTGTCGGCGTTGGCGCGGATGTCGATGTCACGCTCGGCATCGGCCCAGCCCATCAGCGTCTGGAAACAGTCATCCAATGCGGCCTCGAGCATGGCGGGTTGACCGGCCAGCACCTGACCCGAGCTGCCATCAATGGTGACAATATCGCCGGTTTTGAACACCCGTCCATCCGGTGCGGTCAGCATCTTGTCTTTCGTCTGAAACCGCATTTCCGAGGCCCCGACGATACAGGGCAGGCCCAATCCGCGCCCGATCACGGCCGCGTGGCTGGTCATGCCGCCCTTTTCCGTCAGAACCGCAACGGCGGCATGCATCCCGCGCACATCCTCGGGCGAGGTTTCCCGGCGCACCAGAACACACGCCTCGCCACGGGCGGCACTGGCCTGCGCTTCGGCCGAGGTGAACACGATCTTGCCGGTCGAGGCACCGGGGCTGGCACCAATGGCGGTGGTCAGCACATCGCGGCGCGCATCGGGGTGGACCTGACGGTGCAGTAGTTCGTTCAGCGCGTGCGGGTCGACACGCATCACCGCCTCTTGCGGCGGTATGATACCGTCTTCGGCAAGACGTACGGCAATGCGCATGGCCGCGCGGGCCGATCGCTGCACCCGGACGCCATCCAGAATATGCACTTTGCCGTTTTGAATGACGAACTCGACCTGCATTTCTTCACGCAGTTTTTCGCGCATCAGGACGGCATGCGTTTTGACGTCGGCAAAGGCTTTGGGCGCAACCTCTTCCAGCGAGGGGCCGCGCGGGTCTTTTTCAAGAAACAGGGCTGCCACATCTTTGCCTAGCGCGTCGCGTCCCTGGCTCTGGCTTAGGTAGCGACCGGTGATCTGTGGCATTCCTGTTGTGGAATCAACCAGTTGAAGCACGCCTGATCCGCATTCACCCTGCCCGACGCCCGGGATCATCTCTTGAATGACAAGCCCAAGACCCGCATCTGCCGGGGCACCCTTGGCCTGCCGCAGCAGCCGGGCGGACGTCCCGTCCCATGCACGTGCCATCGAGCGCAGAACGCCGATCAGCTGTTCACCCCGGTCCTGCGGGAAGGCTTCATCCGTTTCATCTTCGTAGGCGCGCAGGGAATGGCGCAAGCCTTCGCGGCCATCCATGTCGATGTCATCAAACACATCCGCGTCCAGCCGCGCCACGTGGATCGCATAGCTTTGAACGAACCTGAGATACAGCGCAGCAGCGGCCTCTGCCCCCATGGTGTCGGACAGGTCCACATAGCGGGCATCATTCATGCCAATGTTCAGAACCGCACCGGGCCCGCCCCAATCGGGATCTTCAGAACTTGGTCGGACGCACAGCAAGGTCGTGGGGTCGAATTGCTCAAGGATCGCGTCAAGGTTCGGAACGTCGCCTTCCGCAATCTGATGGACCGCATCAAACGACAAGGCGACGGTCCGGGGCACCGGCAGGTCCAGTCGGACCAGCCGTTGCAGACACTTGGCCCGCCCGCCATGGGTATGGGCCGTGACCGGCGCATCGGATGTAATGAGCGTGGTATGCGGATTATTCTGCACTGCAGCACCTTTTGATTTGCCTGCAGCATAAGCGCTTGCGCCCTTCGTGCAAGGGCGTTGTGGGCACGCATCGCTGCGTGCCCGAGGTTTTAACCTTCGATCCGCGACAGATCGGCCACGCTGGAACAAACCTGCCTGATCTGACTGAGCAGGTTCAGCCGGTTGCGGCGGATCACGTCATTGTCGGTGTTGACCTGCACGTCCTCAAAGAACGCATCCACCGGCCCGCGCAGCCCCGCCATGGCCGCCATTGCAGTTGGAAAGTCTTCGGATTTCAGGGCCACGTCGATTTGCGTCTGCGCCCCATCCAAAGCCATGAAAAGCGCCTTCTCGCTGTCGGTCTCGGCGAATTTCACATCCGCACCGTAAGAGTATTCCACGCCGTCCTTTTCCTCGGCCTGGGTCAGGATGTTGTTGGCCCGCTTGAACCCCTGCACAAGGTTTTCGCCATCCTCGGTCGCGATCACGGCATTCAGCGCGCGTGCACGTTTGACAAGCAGGTTGAGGTCGTCATTCCCCTCCATCGCGATGCACGCATCGATGATGTCGTGGCGGATGCCCTCGTCACGCAGAAAGACTTTGAGGCGGTCGTGGAAGAAGGACAAAAGGTCATCGGACGTATCGGGTACCTTCCGTTCAAGACGCAGAAAGTCCGTCATTTGGTACGTCCCGGCCTTGTCGCCCGCAAGCTTCTCCTTCACCGTATGGAACGCCGCTCCGAAAACACCGTGGTCGGCAATCTCATCCAACAGCTCTGCGACATGCCCGTCGTGCAAGGCTTCGTTGGAAGCCGCTTCGGCCCGAACGAGTTGCGCGTCGAAGAAACGATCCAGCTTCAGCCGCAGATCATTGTTCAGGATCAACCGGATCACCCCCAATGCCGCGCGACGCAGCGCGAACGGGTCCTTCGACCCGGTGGGCTTTTCGTCGATCGCCCAGAACCCTGCCAGAGTATCAAGTTTGTCCGCAAGCGCCACGGCGACCGACAGGGGTGCCGCAGGCACATCATCCGACGGCCCCAGCGGCGAGTAATGTTCCTGCGCAACAGCAGCCACCGCGGCATCCTCGCCGGCGGCTTCGATGTAATACCGCCCCATGAGCCCCTGAAGTTCGGGGAATTCATAGACCATCTCTGAACTCAGATCGGCCTTGGCCAGACGCGCGGCTTTCTCGGCCTGATCCGGGTCGGCGCCCGTCACCAGAGCCAGTTCGCGGGCCAGCGCGGCGATGCGCTCGATACGTTGGGCCTGAGTGCCCAGTTTGTTGTGGAAGGTCACGTTCTCCAGCGCGCGGGTCCATTGGGCGATGTCCGATTTGGCAACGCGCAGGTCGTTCTCCCAGAAGAATTTCGCATCTGCCAGACGCGCCGACAGCACCTTCTGGTTGCCCGCCAGAATGGTCGCGCCATTGTCGGCGGTTTCGCGGTTGGCGACGGTGATGAAACGCTCGATCCGACCGGTCTTGTGGTTTTTTACGGAAAAGAACTTCTGATGCTCTTTCATCGAGGTCTGCAACACCTCGGGCGGCAATTCGAGGAATTCCTCGTCGATTTTCCCCATCAACACCACAGGCCATTCCACCAGCCCGGCAACCTCGGCCAACAGCCCCTTGTCTTCGACGATTTCCAGACCGGCGGCAAAAGCCATGTTCTGCGCATCATTCCAGATGTGTTCGGCACGTTCATCCTGTGACAGCAAAACGAATGCGCGTTTCAGCTTGGCGGCATAGTCCTCGAAAGACGTAACCGAGAACCGGTTGGGGGCCATGAAACGATGACCGGCTGTGGTGTCACCGGAACGGATGCCATCGACCTGCATCGGGACAACCTGCGCCCCTGATTCATCCGACAGGATGCACAGAATCGAATGCAACGGGCGCACCCACCGCAGACTGCCGCTGCCCCAACGCATGGATTTGGGCCATGGGAAGTTGCGAATAGTGGCTTCCAGCACTTCGGCAATGATCTCGGCGGCCGGACGGCCCGGTTTCTCGATGGTGGCGAAGTAAACGGCGCCCTTGGGGGTCTCGCGCTCTTCCAGTTGGTCGCGGGTCAGGCCAGCACCCCGCAGGAATCCTTCAATCGCCTTGTCCGGCGCGCCGACCTTGGGCCCTTTGCGCTCTTCCCGGATTGTCGGGCTTTGCGCCAGCAGACCTTCCACCGCCAATGTCAGACGGCGGGGTGTCGTCAGTGCGGCCGCGTTTGAATAGGTCAAACCGGCCTCGACCAGACCATCGGTAATCCGCTTTTTCAGATCCTCACCTGCACGGGTTTGCATCCGCGCAGGAATTTCTTCGGAAAACAGTTCGATCAGCAGGTCGGGCATAGTCGGTCCTTAGAAGTTCACAATCGTCTGAATGACGATGGCATTGGCGATATCCACAAAGAAGGCGGATACAAGGGGCAACACGATAAAGGCAATAGGCGACGGCCCATATCGCTTGGTTACAGCCGTCATATTTGCAATCGCCGTGGGTGTGGCGCCCAGGGCAAAGCCTCCGAAGCCCGCTGCCAGCACCGCTCCGCGATAATTCGAGCCCATCAGGGGAAACAGCACCCAAATCACGAAGGCAACCGTAAACACCGTTTGCGCCGTCATGATCACGGCAATTGCCACACCCAGTTCCGCGATGGTCCACAACTGCAAGCTCATCAGTGACATTGCCAGAAAGGCCCCAAGCGCAAATTCAGACAGCAATGCCAGCGACGGTGTCCGTGCAACCGGCGGCGCGGACGGAGCGATAGCCGCCCGGACATTCGAAATCACGATGCCCATGATCAGACAGGGCACAAACAGCGGCAGTTTAAGCCCCGCTGCCGAAATCGCCTCGCCCAGCGCATAGCCCAGAATAATCGCAAGGTTCAGATGCAGCAGCACGCGCATGATGGTCATATGGTCAATTTCGGTGGCTGCGGTCGTTTCTTCCGGCAGTCCAACGGTATATTCTTCGTCAGGTCGGTCCGGCGACAGGCCTCGTGTTTCCACCAGAAGACGGGCGATGGGGCCACCGACCAGCGCTGCAAGCACCAGTCCGAGCGTCGCCACGGCAACGCCAAGTTCAGTTGCACCGTCCAGACCCGTTGCGCTGGCAACTTCGGGTGCCCATGCAATTGCGGTTCCGTGTCCACCAATCAACGCGGCCGAACCGAACAGAACGCCTGCTTGCGCCGGATAGCCAAACAAGGAAGCCCCTGCCGCGCCGATAACGTTCTGCGCAACAATCGTGACAAGCGTCAAAATCAACAGGATCAACAAAGGCTTACCACCGGCAATCAAGTCAGAAAGCCGCGCGTTCAATCCGATTCCGGCAAAGAACAAAACCAGCAGAGCGTCCCGGGTCTGCAACTCGAATGACAGCTCTACATTGGCACCAAGATACAGAAGCAAGACCACGAGCGAGGCCAAAAGGCCGCCCGTGACCGGTTCAGGAATATTGAACTGCCTCAGAACTGCGACTTTGCTGTTGATCCGGGCACCCAACAAATACACCGCAAACCCCAGAGTTGCAGTAATGAAGTCCGGGATCAAAACGGCGTCAGCCATGGTTTTCCTCAGTTTTCAGGGCGCGTCGGGCACTCCTCACCCACCACCGTACCGTCATAGGCTTTTTCACCGCAGTTGTTCAACGCGTGCCAGACATATCCCTTGCCATCCCTGGTAATCGCCACGATCCGGTCGACGCCGAAATGGATGTTCTTTTCGCTCAAAAACGCCTGCGCCTGCCCCGATTTCAGCGCATCGCCCAACGACACGGCGTCGTAACAGTCAAACCAACCCGGCGCGGTCAAGGGTTCGGGGTTTTCGACAGCAATAAACCCGGCCATCTGATCCGGTTTCAGATCCGTTTCAAAACAGCCACGGTAGCGGATCGGAGAACTGTCTGCATCAATCGCCTGAAAGTCTGAATAGGTGATCGGGACAGGCGCATCGCTTTGGTCCGTCATCAGGACCACGTCCTGGCCGGGTTGCGGTTCGACCTCGTAGTAGAAACCGTAAATCTGCAAATAATACATTCCGGCCCCGGCCACCAAGGCCGACAACAAAAGAACAATTGCCAGCAGTTTTCCCGTCATGTTTCAGGCTGCCTCTTTCAAGTTCTTGTAAAATAGGACAGGTTTCGTCCGGGTACAGGCATCAATGAGGTCAACACCATGGAATCCACGCTTGCTGTCGGTTTTTTCGGCGCATTGTTTGCCATCATGAACCCGGTTTCCAACCTGCCGGTGTTTCTGAGCGTCACTCAGGATCTGCCTGCCGCCGACCAGCGCAAGATTGCGGTGAAGACGGTGATCTATTGCCTGATCCTCGGCGGTGCCTTTGCGCTGGTCGGAAGTCAGGCGCTTGGCCTTTTTGGCATCAGCGTCAATCACCTGCGCGTCGCCGGCGGCCTGGTCGTCATGATGATCGGTCTCAACATGCTGAACGGAAACGAAAGCACCTCTCATCACGGAACAAAAGGAGAGAAGGAAGCTTACCCCGAAACCGATACGGTGGCCTTTTACCCGCTGGCCTTTCCCATTCTTGTGGGCCCCGGCACGATAACCACCCTGATCTTGTACGCACATCAGGTTAAAACTGCGGTCGAGGCCTTTGTTTTTGCAGGCGTATTTCTCGTTGTGGTCGGCCTGCTTCTGATCACGTTCTGGAACGCCGCCTGGCTGGCTGAACGCCTGTCCAGCAACGCGCGCGTGATTATGAGCCGCTTCATGGGTATGATCCTTGCCGCCATTGCCGTCAGCATGATCGCAGACGGGCTCAAGGCGCTTTTGCCCGGGCTGGCCTGATTGCCTCATCAGGCCTGAAACCCGGCGGCCTCGGTCTGCACAAACGCATCCGCACATTGTTTGGCCAACGCCCGGACGCGCCCGATATAGGCCTGCCGTTCAGTCACCGAGATCACGCCGCGCGCGTCCAGCAGGTTGAAGATGTGACTGGCCTTGATGCATTGATCATAGGCAGGGTGCGCCATGATGATGCGTTTGCCCGTCTTCGGGTCCACATGCGCCTGGCTCAGAATCGCCGCGCACTCGGTCTCGGCCTCTTCGAAGTGGCGCAGCAGAACTTCGGTGTTGGCCACGTCAAAGTTCCAGCGGGCGTACTCCTCTTCGGTCTGCTTGAAGATATCACCGTAAGTCAAAGGACTGGGCGACTGGGGGTCATTGAACGGCATGTCCATCACGTGATCGATGCCCAGCACATACATGGCCAGACGCTCCAGCCCATAGGTCAGCTCGCCTGATACCGGCGCGCAGTCATGGCCGCCAACCTGTTGGAAATAGGTGAACTGGCTGACTTCCATTCCGTCACACCAGACTTCCCAACCCAGACCCCACGCGCCGAGCGTCGGGCTTTCCCAGTCATCTTCGACAAAACGGATGTCGTGCAGGTCCATGTCGATGCCAATCGCCTCGAGGCTTCCCAGATACAACTCCTGCAAATCCGGTGGGCTGGGTTTGATCAGCACCTGGTACTGATAGTAGTGCTGCAACCGGTTCGGGTTCTCGCCATAACGCCCATCTGTCGGGCGGCGTGACGGCTGAACGTAAGCCGCAGCCCAGGTTTTCGAGCCAAGCGCGCGCAGGGTGGTCGCGGGATGAAACGTTCCGGCGCCGACTTCCATGTCATAGGGCTGTAGAATCGCACAGCCTTTAGACGCCCAATAGGTCTGAAGCCGCAGGATGATCTCCTGAAATGAACGCGGTGCGCTGGTCGGTTCGGTCATGGCATTCCCTCTGGGCGCCTCTGCGCCCGGTTCCGGTCGGTTTTGCCCTTCCTATGCAAGGGGCAAAGGGGCGTCAACGGGGCTTGGGGCCAAGCCTGTATCTGCGGTGCCACACCACAAATTCCCCGCATTCGCGCCATGGCGTTTCGCAAATGAATTCGCGTATTCTGCGTCAAAGCATGAACACTGCATAAGACGGGCAGACTATGACACGCGTATTTTCAGCAATCCTATTGTTTATTCTGGTCGGCCTGCGCGCCGCAACCGCACAACAAGATCCCGGCGTCTGGGTCCAGGTCGAGGCCCAGCCCTCGCTGCGCGAAGCGCAGGAACGGGCACAGGCCTATGCCGGTGCTTTGCCGGATGTGAACGGGTTTCGCCTGAACAGTGGCTGGTACGCGATCGTGATCGGCCCCTACGCGCGGACCGACGCCGAACAGGTGCTGCGCGTCTATCGGGCCGAAGGCCAGATACCGCGCGACAGTTACATCGCGTTTTCCAGCGCGATGGGGCAACAGTTCTGGCCCATCGGGGCAAACGTGCTGAACCGTGGCACCGTCGCGGCACCGATTGAACCTGTGGCACAACCGGAAGAGGCTCCGGCGGTTACCACACCACAGGATTCGGATGAAACCCGTGCGCAGGCGCTTCAGTCCGAACGTCTGTTGACCACGCAGGAACGCAAGGATCTGCAAACGGCTCTGCGCGCGGCAGGGTTTTACAACTCGACCATTGATGGTGCATTCGGGCAAGGCACCCGCCGTTCGATGAGCGATTGGCAGCGCTACAACGGGTTTGACGCCACGGGCGTTCTGACGACGTTGCAGCGCAAGGCCCTGATGGATGAATACAACGCGCCGCTGATCTCTGTCGGAATGGAGCGGTATTCCGACGACAAGGCCGGGATTGTGCTCGACATGCCTCTGGGCGCTGTGAGCCTTGATCGCTATCAAGCCCCGTTTGCACATTTCAAAAGCATCTCTGACCTGAACGCCAAGGCGCTCCTGATCAGCCAGGAGGGGGACAAGAACACGCTCCGCGCGCTTTACGAGGTGATGCAATCGCTTGAGATCGTTCCGCTGAATGGCCCTCGTGAACTGGGCCGCGACCGGTTTACCCTTGAAGGACGCGGCAACGGCATAGTGTCCTTTACGCAAGCGCAATTGGCCGATGGAAAAATCAAGGGCTTCACCCTTGTCTGGCCCGAAGGAGACGAGGCACGTCGCCTGCGTGTCCTGTCAGCGATGACATCCAGCTTCAGCACGACGGATGCGGTTCTGGATGCCGCCGCCGGTGCATCCGCAGAACAGCGCATCGATCTGGTGTCGGGCCTTCAGGTCCGTAAGCCCCGACTGACGCGCTCTGGCTTTTTCGCGGATGAGAATGGGACAGTACTGACGGTTTCCGAGGCCGCAGACAGCTGCACGCGGATCACGCTGGATGGCGATCACGAGGTTCAACTGGCCCTCACGGACCCTGAACTTGGCGTGGCGGTCCTGCGCCCTGCAAAAACGCTCGCCCCCATGAGCGTCGCCGCGTTCAGTGCGGCCAAGCCGCAGATCAAGTCAGAGGTGGCCGTGTCCGGCTATTCCTATCAGGGCGCATTGGGTGGCCCCACCCTGACCTACGGGCAGGTCGCGGACATTCGTGGGCTGAATGGTGAGACCGGCGTCAAGCGTCTGGCGCTGAACGCCCAACCCGGCGATGCGGGTGGCCCCGTCTTCAATGACAGCGGTAACGTCGTCGGAATGTTGTTGCCCACACCGTCCGAAGGGCGCACCCTGCCCGCTTCGGTCAGCCTTGCGGCCACCGTTGATAGGTTGACCGAAATTCTTGCAGAGGCCGGAGTGTCCGGTCAGTCGAGCGAAGAAACCACACGGATCTCACCCAATGAGCTGAACCGGCGCGCAACCGGCATGACGGTTCTGGTTCACTGCTGGGATTGATCCGACAGCACCTCAAAAAAAAAGCGCCGCATGAAAGTGCGGCGCTTTTTCGTTACAGAATGTCAGGTGTCACGTGGATCAAGGTCGGCACAGGCGCATCGAATGCGGCCCTTACTGCACTTTGCATCTCTGCCACATTCGAAGGCGCCGAGGAGCGCGCACCAAAGGCTTCGGCAAGTTTGCAGAAATCGGGATTGTGCGCCATGACCGCGTTGGGCGCGATCTGGCTGCGCACCATACTGTCCTCGATTTCCTTCAGTTTGCCATTGTCCCATAAAATGATTGGAAGCGACAATCCCAACTCAACTGCCACGCCCAGTTCCTGCATCGTGTAATGGAACCCGTAATCCCCGGCGATAACCGCCGTGGGTTTGCCGCGCCGGGCAACCGCCCCGCCAATACCGGCGGGCAACCCATAGCCAAGAGTGCCAAACCCCGTCGGATGATGCCAGTGATGAGGATAGGCCATGTCCCACACCTCTTTGGCGACATAGGCAAACTGCGTCATGTCCGAATAGATCATGGTGTCGGCCGGCATGGCCGCGCGCAAAGCGTCCGCGATCGGCACGATTCCGGGCCGCTCTGCATCCACCTCGGCACGCCAGCGGGCGCGCATCTCGGCGACTTCCTCGGGTGACCAGCCTGTTGCCGGTTTCATGTCCTGAGTTGCGTGCCACAAGGCGCGGGCAAAGCTCTGGCTGTCGACTTGCAGCTTGATGGCGGCGCGATGGCAATCGGAAAGAACCTCGGGGTCGAGGTCGACGCGTATCAAGGTCGCCTTGTGCCCCAAATCCTGCCGCCACAAATCGACCTCGCCCAGCTCGGCCCCGACCGCAACGACCAGATCCGCCGACGCGATTACCTCGGCGCTGCCGGGACGCGGCAACATGGACCCGAAGTCCAGCGGATAATTTGCGCCCGGCAGCCCGCGCCCGGCATAGGTGGTAAAACAGGCCGCCCCCAGCTGTGACAAAATCTGACGCCAATCATTCGACCTGCATCCGCCACCCAGGATGAACAGCGGCCTGCGGGCAAGGTTCAACATGGACACGACCGATGACACGTCAGGCGGCAAGGCTTTGGTGCGCAGCGCGGGCTGGTTGGGGAACGGCGCGGGGTCGGCCTCGGCCTGCAACTGCGCGATGGGCACCTGAATGTGCTTGGGGCGCGGGCGCGAAAGCTCGAATTCTTCAAACGCCCGTTCTATCAGCCCATAGGCAGCTTCGGCGGAGTTGGCCTGTACGGACCAATCCGCAACCGTACCGGCGGCGGCACCTTGATCTTTCATCTGGTGCAACTGACCCCGGACAGCCTGCGTTTCATCCAGGCATGAGGACAGAATCAGCATCGGAACCGAGTCGCTGTAGGCCTGTCCGATCGGGGTCATGATGTTGCACAGGCCGGGACCGGTGATCACATAGGCGACGCCGGGCTGCCCGGTCGCGCGCGCGTAACCGTCAGCCATGAATCCGGCCCCCTGTTCGTGCCGGGCCAGAACATGCGTGATCCCGGCCTCTTCGATACCGCGATACATTTCCTGATTATGGACACCGGGAATGCCGAATATCACATCCACACCGCGATCCTTGAGCATATGCGAGATTTGCGCGCCAAGGGGTCTTTTCATCAGCCTCTCCAGAATTGAACGGTAAAGATCGCATATACGGCCAAAAGTTCGAGCCGCCCGGCCAGCATCCCGAAAGTCAGCAGCCACTTGGCCGTATCGTTGAGACCTGCGAAATTGCCCGCCGGTCCGATCTGATCGCCGAGTCCCGGTCCGACATTGGCCAGCGCCGTCGCGGCCCCGGATACGGACGTGACGAAATCCAGACCTGTCAGCGCCAACGCCCAGGACAACACCCCCATCGACAAAACGAAGAACATGAAAAAGCTCATCACCGATGTCAGAACGTCCCGCCCGACCGGCCTTCCATCATAGAGCGGCATGAACACGCCATGCGGGGACCGGATCCGTTTGATCTGGCTTTTGATCGAGGCGAACAACAACTGATAGCGGAAAATCTTGATCGAACACGCCGTCGACCCCGCACATCCACCGATCAATCCGATCAGGAAAAACAACATGATCGGAAAGCTGCCCCACCCCATGTAATCGACACTGGCATATCCTGTCCCCGAGATGATCGAGGTGATGTTGAACAATGACTCGCGGAACGCCTGTTCCCAGTGATGCGGAAAGACCGAGGTCAGAAAGACTGACATGATGACAACCAGAACCAGAATGGTCGCCAGAAATGCCCGGATTTGACTGTCTTTCCATAAGGACGCCGTATGACCATTGGCCAATTGGACATATCGCACAAAGGGCAGAGCCGCCAGAATCATGAAGACGGATGCAGCATATTCGGCCGGGCCTGAAAATGTTCCAAACGAGGCATCATAGTTCGAGAAACCACCCGTGGACACCGTCGTGAAAGCATGCACCAACGCGTCAAAAAAACTCATCCCCAATGCGGCATAGACCAGCACGCATACGAGTGTCAGGAAGACGTAGATCAGGGAAATCTGTCCCGCAATCTCCTGCGCGCGAGGCAGGATTTTCCCCATGGTCTCAAACCCTTCCGATCGGAAGATTTGCATGCCACCAACCCGCAATTCCGGCAGGAACACCATCGCAACAACGATAATGCCGATGCCCCCCAGCCATTGCAGGATACCGCGCCACAACAAAAGCCCCTGCGGCAGCGTGTCCAACCCTGATATCACAGTCGAACCGGTCGTCGTAAGGCCCGACATCGCCTCGAAATAGGCATCGACAAAGCGCAGTTCGGTTTCACCGAACAGAAACGGGATTGCACCAAACACCGGCAGCGCGACCCAAACGCCGGTTGTCAGCAAAAAGGTCTGCCGGATGGTCAGACCCTCGCCCACGCCGTTGGAACAGCTCATCGCAAGAACGGATCCGGTCAGCATCGTGATTATCGCGCTTTCCAGAAATACATTCCATTCGCCGCGACCTTCGATAATGTCCGCGAGCATAGGCAGCAGCATGGTCGCCCCAAGAATGGCGACCAGCAAGCCAATCACATATCCGACCGGGCGAAGATCCATCATGACGCGCAGCGTTGGCGCGCCAGCCCGACCGTGTCAAGCAGATGATCCCGGTTTACCCGTCAGTTTTTAACATCTGCTTCGGGCATCACGGGTGGTTTGGACGGGGCACGAGTCTTTCGCGCCTGCGGTTTGCGCGGTTCCGTCGCCGGGGCTGGTTTTGCCTGCACCTTGGCCGGGGCAGGATCGGCCGGTGCCGGCTTGACCTGCGCTGCCTGGACAGGCGCCGGTTTTGCGGGGGCTGGCTTGGGTGTTACGGGCAAAACGGTTTCGGCCGCAGGTGTCGCCGAGCGTTCAACAGGCTTCACTGCTATTTCATCGCTAACCGCTGGTGTCGGTTTGGCTGCTGCCGTGGGCCGCGGACTGGCTGAAAACTCAACCGGTTTTGCCGCCGGCTTGGTCACCGGTTTGGTCGGTGCAGCTTTGCGGGCCAGCTTGTTCTTGGTCGTTGGCGATTTCGCCGGTACGCGTTTTTTGCGCGTCGCAGCGGCTTTGGCCACCGGTTTTGCCGCCGGAGTTTCCACCGCTGGACCCGGTGCTGACGCTGCCAGGTGTAGCGCGTGGACCGACACCATCGGCAGTTCAAGTGCTGAACGTGTCATGATCTGTGCGATCTTGATCTGGTTGACGATCGCATAGCCAGCCATGCGTAAAGCCGCGGCCTGAAGCTCCAGCGGTTGGGTAATCGAATTCATTCCATAGATCTCCTGTGAAAACGATGCAGCCCGAAGAGAGAGGGTAAAGCGCCCTGCCCGCTCGGGGGATCCGGGCGGAGGTTGGGGTCTTGCAGTCCAAGGCGTCTCACGTCTCGGCTTCCTTTTGGGGTGACACACCATTGAGCGCGCCGGTGTGCCGAAGCTGCATTCCCCGTCAGGATACAGGAGTTTCTCACGCAATTGCAGCATTTTTGCTGCATTGCGGCGAATGAGCGCCGATCAGATAATTCTCTGATTAAATTCTAGCCACTTACCCGAGAAGTTCAGCCAACGTGAAACAGGGTCGTGAACAGTTTCGGGTCCAGGCTGGACGCGGCGAAGGTTGGGCCTTCGGTCAGAATCGACACGGCGTCATGGCTGTGCAGGCTTTCCTGATGGCTTGCGACAACGCGAAAATCACCGACATGATGATCGGCCAGCAATTCCGCGCAGAACAAGCGCGCCGCATCTTCGACAAAAATCGGATTGGCTGCGTTCAACTCGGCAAAAGCCTGTTCGTCTTCACGTTTGACCATGACCTGAGTTTCGGTCGGCACCGCGCGTCGGCACAACTCGATCAGGTCTTCAAACCAAAGACAATCGGCATCGCAATCCACGACCACGGAAATTCGCGCGACGGAACGTTGCGAATGCGGTGTTGCCAATTGTCCCCGCATGGCACGGGCATGTTCGCTCAGCTCCAGAGAGCACGGGCAGGTCGAGGAATAGACATAGTCCAGATGCATGATCTTCTGGCGCACGCCGCCGGACTCCACCAGTTCCAGAGCGATGTCGTAATACTGATACCCTTCCAGACCCGATCTCAGGCTCTTGACCCTGTCGGGGTAAGAAAACCGCATTTGGATACGCGCGTCAAAGCTGTCCAGGTCAGTCATATAGTCGTCAAGCGCCGCCTGCATGACTTCAAAGCTGAAAGTACGCTCGGCATGTTTGTAAAAAGACCGCATGATCCGGGACATGTTGATGCCCTTTTTCTCAGCCTCAAGGCTGACGGTGCCCGTAACAGACGTCTCAAGCGTCAGGTCTTCCCCTTCTTTCCGATGGAAACGGATCGGCAGGCGAAAGTTCGAGATGCCAACATGCTGGATCTGCTGCTTGGCACCGCGTATCAAGCTGGACGGGCCGTTTTGCAAGTCGGGCAAAGACGCGCGGTAATTCGCGTCAACCGAGAAACCCTCCGGGTACTCGCGCGAAAGCGAAGGATAGTTCACCTGCGACAGGCCGGGCACCAGCCGCGCAATAGCCGGATCCAGCTGGGTGATCTCGGATGCCGTCGCAGATTCCGCCCATTGCCGCAGAACCTTCAGGGCCTCGGCGGCTTGTTCTTTATCCGGGGTCTCATCAATGTCGCGCGGGTGAATGTTCATCGGCTGCGGTTCCTCGATTGGTCGTAGGAATATATACGACTACAGGTGATTTACCAGTTTAACCCAATACGCAGGCAATAGCAGTCCGGATTGAAAAAACCGGCGCAAAACCGTCATTCTGCAACGAAATACGCCTTTCGCAGACACAAAGGCCAGGCTTCAACCGCGAATACCACCCGAAAAGACGCCGCGTTCACAGACAACGCGACGCCCCCGAAGGGCAAGAGGCTTTTCACTGTGCTGCTGTTTGCTTCTGCGAAGCCTCCAATGCCTGCTGGATGTCAGCCAGCAGGTCTTCGGCGTCTTCCAGCCCTACGGAAAAACGGATCAGGCCCGGCGTAATGCCCAGCTCGTCCTTCTGCGCATCGCTCAGACGCTGGTGCGTTGTGGTCGCCGGGTGCGTCGCGATCGACTTGGCATCGCCCAGGTTGTTCGAGATCACAGGAATGGTCAGCGCATTCAGGAAAGCAAAAGCCGCGTCCTTGCCGCCCTTGATATCCAGGGACAACACAGTCCCGCCCTTTCCGCCAAGTTGCGATTGAACCAGAGCATTTTGCGCGTGGGTCTTCAAACCTGGGTAAAGAGTGCGCGCCAGCGCCGGGTGCCCTTCCAGCGCCTCGGCGATCCTTTGTGCACTGTCGGCCTGCGCATTGACGCGCAGCGCCATGGTTTCCAGACCTTTGAGCATGACCCAGGCATTAAACGGGCTGAGCGCGCCGCCGGTGTGCTTCAGATACGGCTCAACGGTTCCGCGGATGAACTCCCTGGTGCCGATGATGACGCCGCCCAGCGCACGGCCCTGTCCGTCAATATGCTTGGTCGCCGAATAAACGACCACATCCGCGCCCTGTTCTATCGCGCGCGAAAAGACGGGCGTCGAAAACACGTTGTCCACCACCACAATCGCCCCGACGGCATGGGCCAACTTGGACACGGATGCGATGTCGATCACTTCAAGAGTCGGGTTCGACATCGATTCGAAGAAGACCGCCTTGGTGTCCGGGCGGATCGCTGCCTGCCATTGCTCCAGATCGGTGCCGTCCACAAAGGTCACCTCGACGCCAAAACGGGTCAGGATGTTCTCGAGGATGTACAGGCAGGACCCGAACAATGCCTTTGCTGAAACAACATGGTCCCCGGCCTTCAGCATCGAGGTCAGCGCACCGTTCACCGCTGCCATGCCCGAAGCCGTCGCAAACGCATCCTCGCCACCTTCAAGGGCCGCGATGCGCTGTTCGAACATCGAGACCGTCGGATTGCCATAGCGGGCATAAATGAACTCATCAGGGCCGCATTCCAGAAACCGGGCTTCGGCCTGTTCGGCGGTTTCGTACACAAAGCCCTGCGTCAGGAAAATCGCCTCGCTCACCTCGTTGTACTGACTGCGGCGGACACCGCCATGGACGGCTTGGGTGCGTTTGTTCCAGTTCTCGCTCATCTCATTCCCTTTCAGCCTCCGGAGGAGGCAAACAAAAAACCCCAGACGCGGCCAAGCGAAAGGGGTCTTTCATCCTGACCTTTTAGCGGTGTTGTTTAGCGTGGCCCGCAATCCGGTAACAAATCGCCACGAAGCTTTGGGATGGCAATACGCCCCGGGCGGTTTGCGGTCAAGCCCGGCCTGCGTTTCGGTCACGCTTTCGTAAGCGGCCCTTGCCGAACCGGCAGAAACCCGCATGATCCCTTCAACATCAGGAGAACACATGGCCGACCCGATTGATCTGTATTTCTGGCCCACACCGAACGGCTGGAAAGTGTCCATCGCCCTGGAGGAGATGGAGCTGCCCTACACCACGCATCTGGTCAATATCGGAAAGGGCGATCAGTTCGACCCGCAGTTCCTGAAGATTGCCCCGAACAACCGGATGCCCGCAATCGTGGACCCTGACGGGCCGGATGGTGCACCGATCTCGGTTTTTGAAAGCGGGGCAATTCTGATGTATCTGGCCCGCAAGACCGGGCAGTTCTATGGCAGGACCGAGCGTGACCGGATCGCCGTCGAAGAATGGCTGATGTGGCAGATGGGCGGTGTTGGCCCGATGGCCGGTCAGGCGCATCACTTCCTGAAATACGCCCCGCAACTGAACCCGCCACAGGACCTGCCCTATGCCAAAGATCGTTACCGGGCCGAGGTCGGTCGTCTGTACGGGGTGCTCGACAGACGGCTGGCCGAGAACGAATACGTTGCCGGAGATTTCTATTCAATTGCAGACATGTCGATCTGGGGCTGGGCCAGCCTGTGGGAAGGGCAGCAGCAAGTGCTGGATGACAAACCCCACTTTGCACGCTGGCTGAAGACCGTCGGCGCCCGCCCCGGTGTTCAGGCCGGACGCGCTCTGCACGCAGAGCTGCGAGGAGACAATCGTGACAAGCAGGCGCAGGAGGTCTTGTTCAAACGATGACTGCGTTGAAAACCCGTTTGGATTGACGCGGATCATCAACCCTGTCCGCCTTGGCCACGGCAGGTTCGGCTAGCGAAACTTGAATTCGGGTTCTGCCGGGAAAGGCATCGGGGTGTTCCTCCAAGCTCCACTGCGCAGCGCGGCGGGATTTCTGTGGTCAACACGCATCCGGGGCGTCAGGACAAAAGCCGCTTGCTTCTTCCCATCCGTTTCCCGCACCAAGCGTGTCATCTCTTTGCGCTTTAGACGCTGCAATTCCGAGAGGTATTTTTGGGTGTTCCCAAGGTGTCTGCGCTCGAAAGAGTGGGCACTCAATGCTTCCTCGATCATTCTGGCGGTATGCACGTATCCTTTTGAACGCGTATGCTCCAACAGTTCGCCAAGGCGACCGGCAATCTGGCTCTCATCCAGCTGGACGGTTTTTTCGAACGATCCATTTCGTGTTACTTCGGGCATCTGAACTGACTCTGAGAAGGTGTTGAGTAGCGTTCCGTTGCGCCTGCGTTCAGACACAGGCCGACGCATAGAGATGCCCGCAGTACTAACACGGCATCAAAGAGTCGACCGGCCAATGCCGAATTGGCGGAAAAGCGCCTTTGACCCAGCGTGATATGCGGAAACTTACCGACATTCATCGCGCACAGGTCTTGCTGGGCGCAAGGCGGCAAGGCAGCCGCCCGCTATTGTCCGTCACGGCAGGCCGCCCCTGCGCCCTGCACCAGCATATCCAGCATCCCCGAAATATCCTCGATTTCTTCCGCAATCACATGGGTCACTGAATGCGCCCGCTGCATCCGGCCCGTCACCTTCAGCAACCGCCCCGAAATCACCGCACGGCGGAACCGTTCGTAGATTTTGCGCCACACCACCACATTCACGATCCCGGTCTCATCTTCAAGCGTCAGAAAGATCACGCCCTTGGCCGTCCCCGGCCTCTGCCGCAGGATCACAAGCCCGGCCACAGCCACGCGCGCGCCCTCGGGCGGGGAATCCAGTTGGCTGGAAGGCAGACAGGACGGCGGGCGCGGCCAATCCCGGTTTGAAACCACAGGGCGAATGGGTGTAACAAGCATGAGAACAAAAATAGAACAAACGACAAGAAAGTCCAGACACGGCGCACTGAGTCGCAAATGAGGCTGGAAAGACCTAAATGCCTTCACTAAGGAAGAAATCGAACATCGCAAAAGGAAGACGCACGCAATGGCAAAGATCACCTATGTCGAGCACGGCGGTACCGAACACACAGTCGAGGTCGCCAACGGACTGACCGTCATGGAAGGGGCCCGTGACAACAACATTCCCGGCATCGAGGCCGATTGCGGCGGCGCCTGCGCCTGCTCGACCTGCCATGTTTACGTCCACCCCGACTGGGTCGAGAAAATCCCGGCCAAGGATGACATGGAAGAAGACATGCTGGACTTTGCCTATGAGCCCGACCCGGCCCGCTCGCGCCTGACCTGCCAGATCAAGGTCACCGACGCGCTGGACGGTCTGGTCGTTCAGATGCCCGAAAAACAGATCTGATGCACAACAATGTGCCGCGCCTGCCCCGCCGCTTTTGTCAACGCCGGGCACGCGGCGCTTTGCTATCTTTCGGACTTTGGCTCTCGCTGCAACCGGCTGGCGCGGCGGAAACCATCAACGACGCCCGCTTCACAGAGCCAACCACCCGTTACGCCCATGGCGTCCTGGGTGATACGATCGAATATGGCGCGGTGGAATTCACGACCGACACTACTGTCGTAACTGTTCGACTGCCGCAGGATCGCGTGTTCGAAGACCTCGCTCCGCGTTTGGCAGACGTCAACCTGGACGGCGCGCGCGAAGCAATTGTCGTTGAATCCCACGACAAATCAGGGGCTCAACTTGCGATCTACGACGCCGCCGGAGACAAGATCGCGGCCACGCCTCATATCGGTACCCGCTTCCGCTGGCTCGCCCCGATCGGGGCAGCCGACCTGGACGGCGACGGACATGTCGAGATCGCCTATATTGATCGTCCGCACCTTGCCAAAACGCTGCGCATCTGGCGCTACAAAGACAACGCCCTGGGCGAAGTCGCGGCTCTGCCCGGATTGACCAACCACAGGCTCGGTGAAGATTTCATTTCCGGTGGTCTGCGCACCTGCGGCGACCGCCCGGAACTGATCGTGGCCAGCGCCGACTGGACGCGGATCGTCAGCGTCTTCTACGACAACGGCTGGATCACATCCGACCGGGGCCCGTTCCACGGCCGCAAAAGCCTTGCCCAAGCCCTGAACTGCTGATCCGCCTCTTCATCTGGCCAAAAATATCCCGGGGCGTGAGCGGTTGAAAGGAATTCGTCCAATGGACGATTTCGACCGCGAACGCGCGCAGCGCCGGGAAGCCGCAAAGCCGAGGGGTCAACCGCCCTGCCCCGTCAACCTTCCAGGGCACGCCATCCGATATCGCGCCGGTAAAACCCGTCAGGCCAATCCACAGCTTCAACCATTTCATAGGCCCGGTCGCGCGCCTCTTTCAGCGTGCTCCCACGGGCGGTCACGTTCAGCACACGCCCGCCCGATGCAACCACCTGCCCATCGACACTCTTTGTACCAGCGTGGAACACCATGTTCTGGCTGTCTTCCGGCAGGCCTTCAAGCCCTTTGATCGCAGTGCCTTTCTTGTAAGCACCCGGATAACCATTGGCCGCCATTACAACCGTGATCGCATGGTCATCCGCCCAATTCACCCGCATTTCACCCAACCTGCCCTCGGCCGCGGCGTGCATCAGGTCCATCGCCTGCGCGCCCAACCGCATCATCAACACCTGACATTCCGGATCACCGAAGCGGACGTTGTATTCAACCAGCCTTGGCTGCCCGTCCTTGATCATCAAACCTGCATAAAGAACGCCCTGAAACGGCGTTCCCCGGCGCTTCATCTCGGCGATGGTGGGGCGCACGATCTCTTCCATCGCGCGCGCCTCCACCTCTTCGCTCAACACCGGCGCCGGAGAATACGCGCCCATCCCGCCCGTGTTGAGCCCGGTATCGCCCTCGCCAACCCGTTTGTGATCCTGGGCCGTGCCGACTGAGAGGATGTCCTCACCATCACACAGAACGAACAGCGAGGCTTCTTCCCCATCCATGAATTCTTCAATGACGACTTCCGCACCAGCACCGCCAAACGCACCGCCAAACATGTCGTCAATGGCGTCCAGTGCGGTCGTTTCGTCCATCGCAACGATAACGCCCTTGCCCGCGGCCAGACCATCGGCCTTGACCACAATCGGTGCGCCCTGTTCGCGGATATAGGCTTTAGCGGGTTCGGCTTCGGTAAACCGGGCATAAGCTGCGGTGGGGGCGTTGGCCGCGTCGCAGATTTCCTTGGTGAAGCTTTTCGACGCTTCCAGCTTCGCCGCCTCGGCTGAGGGCCCAAAAACCAATACTCCGGCTTCGCGCAACCGATCAGCCACACCGGCCGCCAAAGGCGCCTCGGGCCCAACGATCACGAAATCAATCGCATTTTCTTCGGCAAAGCCGACAACAGCCCCGCCGTTTTCAACATCCAGAGCGGCACAGTCAGCGATCTGAGCGATCCCCGCATTTCCCGGAGCAACGATCAGGCGATCACATTTGGGGTTTTGCAGCACTGCCCATGCCAGGCTGTGTTCGCGCCCTCCGCTGCCGAGAATGAGGATATTCATGAAAGCTCTCCGATCTGCTTGGCCTTGCCTGCGCGGCGTTCTAAGCTGGGCGCGCATTTGAAACAAGGCGCTGAAATGTCCGACCTGCTTGATGACCCGATTCCGGGCCAAAACACCCCTGAATATACCGTGTCCGAAATTTCGGGTGAGGTGAAACGGACGCTGGAAGGCTCATTCGGCCGAATCCGAGTACGCGGAGAGGTTGGGCGCGTGTTCAAAGCCCGATCCGGGCATCTGTATTACGACATCAAGGACGACCGGAACGTTTTGGCCTGCACGACATGGAAAGGTCAGGTTTCCAGCCTCTCGGTCGTGCCAGAGGAAGGGCTGGAGGTTGTCGTCACCGGTCGCCTTACGGCTTTCGGGGCGCAATCCAAATACAACCTGAACGTCGATGAGGTTTCCGTCGCGGGTCAGGGCGCGCTCATGGCACTGCTGGAGAAGCGCAAGAAACAACTGGAATCCGAAGGTCTGTTCGCGCCGGAACGCAAGAAACCCCTGCCGTACCTGCCGCAGATCATTGGCGTTGTGACATCCCCTTCCGGTGCCGTGATCCGCGACATTCTGCATCGGCTCGGGGACAGGTTTCCGCGCAAGGTGCTGATCTGGCCTGTGGCGGTTCAAGGGGCCAACTGCGCGCCCGAGGTCGCCCGCGCCATCGAAGGCTTCAACCAACTGACACCCGGCGGCGCGTTGCCCCGGCCCGACCTGATCATCGTCGCCCGTGGCGGCGGATCGATCGAAGACCTCTGGGGCTTCAATGAAGAGATCGTCGTCCGCGCCGCAGCCGCGTCGGACATACCGCTGATTTCGGCCGTTGGGCATGAAACCGACACCACCCTGATTGATTTTGTCTCGGACCGCCGCGCGCCTACACCCACGGCTGCGGCAGAGCTGGCCGTGCCGGTCCGCATCGAACTGCTCGCCTGGACCGAAGAACAAGCTGCGCGCCTGTCGCGCGCGGCAACGGACGCGGTGCAGCGCCGTTCGCAAAGGCTGCGCGATTTGTCCCGCGCCCTGCCGCGCCCGGACAGTCTGTTGAACTCCCCCAGACAACGCCTTGATTTGATTGCAGATCGCCTCACACCCGCCTTGATACGCGGGGTGCAGAACCGTCGCCTGCAAGTGGTGGAATTGTCTGCTCATCTGCGCCCCTCGACCCTGCAAAGCTTGATATCGACGCGACAGGAATCGCTGCGCAACCTGTCATCGCGCCTGTCCTTGCGACCGATCCAAAGGGAAATCGATCAACAGCGGCAAAACCTAGATCGTTTGCGCGATCGAATGCACACGGCCCAAACCACGCGACTGGACCGCCTCAAGCAGCAACTCGAAGCGACGGACCGCCTGCGCGAGACGCTGAGCTACAAAGCCACTTTGGACCGCGGATACGCGGTCGTCCGAGCCGAAGGGAATGTGATCACCACCAAGGCTCAGGCCACCAAACAAACGGCGTTCGAGATCGAATTCGTCGATGGCGTTCTCAGCACCGGCCCGGGCGCGAAATCACCCTCGAAGAAACCCAGGCCGGACACCCCGGATCAGGGATCACTGTTTTAAGCCATGCTGACCATCTGGGGCCGAAGAACATCATCAAATGTACAGGCCCTGATGTGGTGTGTGGGTGAGCTGGCGCTGGAGTTCCAGCGCCACGATGCCGGGCACAGGTTCGGTTTGCTGGACACCGATGAGTTTCGCAAGCTGAACCCGAACGGCACCATCCCCGTGATACAGGACGGCCCAAATCCCTCGCTGTGGGAGACGGGGCCGATCCTGCGCTACCTTGCCTCCATGTATGGAGCGGATGATTTCTGGCCACGCGATCCGACCCGGCAAGCCGAAGTGGACAAATGGGCAGAATGGGCCAAGATCAATGTCGCGATGGCCTTCACGGTACCTGTGTTCTGGCGGGTCGTGCGGACCCCGCAGACAGAGCGCGATCACCAAGCGATCGAAACGGCCGTCACAGCACTCGAGAACGCGCTGGCGATCGCCGATGCGCAACTTTCTGAAAACGCTTTCCTGTGTGGTTCCTGCCTGACTTTGGCCGATATCCAGTTGGGGCACATACTCTATCGCTACTATGACATCGATATTTCGCGCGCATCACTGCCCAACTTGCGCCGCTATTACGAAGGCTTGACAGACAGGACAGCTTACCAAACCCATGTCATGATCAATTATGATGAGCTGCGCGCAAACTGATCAAACGCCAACGTCCGGTCCATAACAAACCATTTCTTCCCCAAGATCCTCGGCCTCATACAGTTCAGTCGCTTGCGGATTACCTTCGAACTGCGCAATCAAACCGCCACCGGATTCAGTGAAAACCCAGCATTGCGGATCCAGCCTGTCTTCGTAGACAAAGCAGATCTGCTCGCCCTGCTGATACCAGATACCTTCCTTGCAATTCCCGTCGAGAAAAGACCAGATCACACGACGGTTCGGAAGATACCGCTCCACCCCGTAAACCTGACCTTCGAACCCGTAGAACAGAGTTTTGCCCTGCGTATACTTGTCGAACTCCGAGCCAGACAAAGGCGTTTGTGCCGCCACGGAATGTGCGGCCAAAGTCGCGAGAATCATCAGGAACCTGAACATGTTTCCATTTTGTCAGAAGCGCTTCGGTCATGCCATTCGCCTGTTGAACCGGTGCCTTCACAAGGCGCTTAACTCAACGTAAGCGGTTGATTTCACGACACGCCCCAGATCAGATCATTCTGAACCGGCGAGGAGATGACATGACAACCCTACTGTTCTGGATCGCCTGTGGCTGCGCCCTTGGTTACCTGCCACTGACCTCCTGGCCCGTCGGTTCTTTGCGCACTGTACTGAAAACCGCATCAGTCGCCCTACTGGCGGTCATCGCCATCATGAACGGTGAGCCTTGGCTGTTGGTTCTTGCGCTCGCTCTATGTGCGACAGGCGACGCCCTGCTGTCGCGCGAAACAGATGCCACCTTCATGATGGGCATCGCCGCATTTGCCGCCGGGCATCTGACCTATATCGCTCTGTTCCTGACTCAGCCGATCAGTTCTGCCGGGCTGATCCTCAGCGCGCCTGCGATTGTATGGTCCTTGATCATTCTGGGCATCATCATGGCCACTTTGCTCGCGCCCCGCGCCGGAGACCTGAAGGGGCCCGTTCTGGCATATATCCCCATCATTCTTGGCATGGGGGTCACGGTGCTGGCACTGCCGGATGCCGGTCCCCTTCGGTGGGCCTTTCCCGCCGCCATGGCCTTCATCGCGTCAGATCTGATCCTCGCAACCGAGAAATTCCTGCTGCCGCCACACCATCCGGCCCTCAAGGTGACGCCCTATCTTGTATGGCCCCTTTACTGGGGTGCTCAGCTTGGCTTTGTCCTTGCATTTGCGTGACCCTTTGCAACTGCCGCAAATCCGCATTAGGTGAAAGGAACACCTGTGGAGACCAAGTATGGCGTTTTTCTCAAAGCTAAAGGACAAGCTGTTCAAATCTTCATCTCGTCTTGAAGAAGGGCTGGAAGCCATCGTCGAGGATGGCGGCGAGGAGACGGCGGCTCCGGACCCTGTGATCCCCCAGCCGCAGCCAGATCCGCAACCGGTTCCAGAAGTGCCAGAGCCTGCCCCGGCCCCGCAACCGGCTGAACCGCCGGCACCGATCCCGGCTGACCCCACGCCTGTCGCTCCACCGCCGGAAATACCGGAAGCCAAGGGCATCCTGAACCGCCTGTTCAATCGAGGCGCCGTCACGGAAATGCGCCGCACCCTGGACGATGACATGCTGGAGCAGCTCGAAGAACTGCTGATCGCCTCGGACATGGGCGTCGACACAGCCTTGCGTGTCACATCGAACATGGCCGAGGGCCGCTTTGGCCGCAAACTGTCGACCACAGAGATCAAGCAACTTCTGGCACAAGAAATCGCCCGCGTTATGGAGCCTGTGGCAAAGCCTCTGCCGATCTATCCCAAACGACCACAAGTGGTACTGGTCGTCGGCGTCAACGGCTCGGGCAAGACCACGACAATTGGAAAACTGGCCAGCCAGTTCAAAGAGGCCGGCAAAAAGGTCGTCATCGCCGCCGGCGATACCTTCCGCGCTGCGGCCGTGGAACAGTTGCAGGTCTGGGGTGATCGCGCCGGAGTTCCGGTTCTGACCGCCCCCGAAGGCTCGGACCCCGCCAGCCTCGCCTTTGACGCGCTGACCCGTGCACAGGCAGAGGGCGCTGATCTGCTGATGATAGATACGGCGGGCCGCCTGCAAAACCGCACCGACCTGATGGAGGAACTCGCCAAAATCGTCCGCGTCATCCGCAAGGTTGATGACACTGCTCCGCACAACACTTTGCTCGTACTCGACGCCACCACCGGTCAGAACGCGCTGAGCCAGGTGGAAACGTTCCGCAAACTGGCGGACGTTTCCGGTCTGGTCATGACCAAGCTGGATGGCACGGCCAAGGGCGGTGTTCTTGTTGCCTTGGCGGACAAATTCGGGTTGCCCATCCACGCGATCGGCGTCGGCGAACAGATCGACGACCTTGCCCCTTTCGACCCCGAAGAATTCGCTGCCGCCCTCACCGGTCTCGACAAAGGCTGATCTTAGGCTTCATCTGGCCCCAAATATCCTCGGGGGGTGTGGGGGGCAGACAGCCCCCCACCTTCTCCGCTCCGCAAAAGGTCCGCGTATTTGAGCGACTGGCTGATCTCTCTCGAAGGCACCGAAGCCGGACACCAGCTGGCATTGGCGCTGGCTTTGATGGCGGCGTTCCTGCACGCGGTCTTCGGTGCACTGCAAAAAGGCAGACACGACCCGTGGCTGTCCCGCGGCGCCATCGACGCCTGCTATTGCCTCATGGCCGCCCCCTTCGCCTTTTTCGTGGTGCCCTGGCCCGAACCTCATATGTGGCCGATCTTCGCGCTCGTCTGGCTGATCCACATCGCCTACAAAACCCTGCAAGCCATGGCATATACCAAAGGCTCTTACACCGTCGTCTATCCGGTGGTGCGCGGTACGGGTCCGCTATTCACCGTCATCGGTGCCTATCTTCTGTTCGGCGAAACATTCTCGGCCGTTCAATGGCTGGGCGTGGCCACCTTGCTGGCCGGGATATTTGGGTTGGCCGCCTACAACTTCAGGTTCCTGGAAACCAACAGGGATACGCTGGGTATCGCGCTGACACTGGCGATCATCACTGGCCTGTTTGTGGCCCTGTACACCACCTATGACGCCTATGGCATTCGCGCCACCGCCGATCCGTTCACCTTTCTGGCCTGGTTCTTCATGATCGACGGCGCGGCCATGCCGATCTACGCATATCTCAGGTGGCGCGTGATGGCACACAGACCTGCACCTGGCCCGCTGATGCTGCGCGGCCTCGCTGGCGGTATCATCGCTCCTTTGTCCTTCGGGGCAATCATGCTGGCCACCCGGCTGGACAAGGTCGGTGAAGCAGCCGTTCTGCGCGAAACCTCAACAGTCTTCGCTGCGCTGATCGGCTGGCTTGCGCTAAAGGAAACGGTTGGCCCAAGACGCATTGCCCTGATGGCATTGATTGCACTTGGCGCCGTAATAGTTGAAATGGGCGGGTAAGCAGCAGGAAGTACAGATGACAGGCAAAAAAGACATCAACCCGTTTCTGAAACAGATTCTGGAACTTGGCCCCCCGCTGGCCTTCTTCTTCATCTACCTGCGCCTGCGCGACGACAGTTTTCTGATCGGCGGGATCGAGTATTCCGGCTTCATTGTCGCCACGATTATCTTTGTCCCCCTGATGCTGGGGGCAATGGGTATCCTGTGGTATCTGACCGGCAAACTCAGCCGGATGCAGATCTTCACGGCCTTCATGGTGATTTTCTTCGGCGGTCTCACGGCCTGGTTCAATGACGAGCGGTTCTTCAAGATGAAAACCACACTTGTCTATGGTCTGTTTGCCTTGATCCTCGGCATTGGCCTGATGCAGAAAAAATCCTATCTCGCCTATGTGCTGGATGAGATGCTGCCGATGAAGCACGAAGGCTGGATGATCCTGACACGCCGCCTGTGCGCCTGTTTCGCCGTTCTGGCCGCCGCAAACGAATTCGTCTGGCGCACCATGTCGACGGATCTGTGGGTCAAGATCGAGACCTTCGGCTTTCCCATCGCTCTGATGGCCTTCCTGATGCTTCAGTTCAGCATTCTGCAACGCTATATGGACGATCCCGAGCAGAAATAACGGCCCCTGCACCCGCCAGACCTGCCAAAACAAACAAAATTCTTGGCTTGAGCGCCGAGCTATGGGAAGTTGTGCCACCACCCACACTCACAGCTTGCCCAAGATCGGTGCACACATGACGGCCTTTCCCAACAGCGGCTTCCTTTCCGAAGCCTCCGACGGGCTCAGAGAAATGCTTTCGGCGCAAGCGACCGACATATCTCTGTCCCAAGGTGAAATACTTTTTGAACAAGGTGACGAGGGCGACTCTCTCTATGCCATTCTGGAAGGCACGTTAGAGGTTTCCTTTCTGGCCATGAGCGGCCGCAAACTGACGCTTACCCTGATGCGCCCCGGCGAAGTCTTTGGTGAGATCGCGTTGTTCGACAATGGTCCGCGTACGGCCACCATTGCGGCGGCAGAACAGTCGCGTGTACTGCGTGTGCGCCGCAACGACGTTATGAACCAGATCAGACAACAGCCTGACCTTGCCGTGGATATGATCCGTCTGGCCGGATTGCGGATGCGATGGATGGGGCTGCAACTGAACGAGCAGGTCTTTCTGCCCATGCCTATTCGGCTGGCCCGCAAGCTGCTGCACCTGTCCAGTTTACAGGACGACCCGGCCGCGCGCATCACCCTGTCGCAGAGCGAACTGGCCGAATTTGTCGGTGCCACACGCGAGGCAGTATCCAAAACCATCTCGATCTGGAAACGCGACAACATGGTCGAAGCCTCTCGTGGCGGTTTGCTGATCCAGGATTTTGAAGCCCTGCGAGAACTGGCTGATTCAGATCTTATTTGATCCGGTGTGATCTTGTTCACAGACCATCGATTACGCTTTGACCTAACGTGAGATTGTTACCGTAGGAGGTCAGAGAATCATCCCCGATATCTGTCCACTGACCTCTCCCTGTATCTGAGCCATACGCATTCACTGCGTGTGGCTCATTTTTTGCATGGCGGTAATACCCGGTCTGGCCCGCAATAAAAAAAGGCCGGGAGGTTGTCCCGGCCTGTTCAATCAGTTCTCAAGGCTCAGCGCCACAAAACGCGGATCGCCGCCCCTGCGCACCAACAGCAGCAGAGATTTGCGACCAGCTTCGCGCGATTCTTCCATACGGGCTTCGAGATCTCCAATGGTTTCCACCTTTTGCTGGCCTGCTTCGGTGATCAGATCACCTGCCCGCATTCCCTTGGCATACGCCTCAGATGCTTCATCGACATCTGTAATCACAAGGCCGTCTGCATCACCATCCAGCCCCAAATCTGCACGCAGCGTATCGGTCAGGGGGGAAATCGTCAGGCCCAGAATATCCGCATTCTCCTCAATCGGAGCTTCCTGCGGTTCCTCCTCGCCATTGTCAGCGCGTTCCGCATCTTCCCGACGCCCTAGTGTCACAAGTACGGTCTGGGTTCCGCCGTCGCGGTGCACGACCACTCTGACCGACTTGCCAACTTCTGCTTCACCGACCTGACGCACCAGACCTCGGGTGTCTTCCACCTCGACGCCATCAAAGCTGAGGATCACGTCACCCGCCTTCAACCCAGCTTCCTTGGCGGGGCCGTCCGGTACATCGCTGATCAGCGCGCCGCCAGGTTTTTCCAGACCCATGGCCTCGGCCATGTCCTCGGTTACGTCCTGAATGCGAACGCCCAACCAACCCCGACGGGTCTCGCCATATTTCCGCAGTTGATCCACGACCTTCACGACAACATTCGACGCCATCGAGAATCCGATGCCGATCGAACCGCCGTTAGGCGACAGGATTGCGGTGTTCACACCGATCACTTCGCCTTCCATGTTGAACAGCGGCCCGCCCGAGTTGCCCCGGTTGATCGCCGCGTCCGTTTGAATGTAATCGTCATAGGTTCCGCTCAGCGCTCGGTCGCGGGCTGAAACGATCCCTGCCGATACCGAAAAGCCTTGCCCAAGCGGGTTGCCCATGGCGATAACCCAGTCACCCACGCGCGCGACGTCGCTGTTGCCGAACTTCACGTATTTCAGCGGGCCCGAAGCCTCGACCTTGAGCAACGCGATATCTGTTTTCTCGTCCGTTCCAATAACCTTGGCCACCAGTTCTTTCTTGGGCTGGCCATCGCCGGGGAAGAATTCCACAAGGATCTCATCAGCTTCGGCAATTACATGGTTGTTCGTGACGATGAAACCGTCCTCCGAGATCACGAACCCCGACCCCAGCGCATTGCTGCGACGCGGCGCGTTGTCGTTATCTCCGCCGTTTCGGTCCTGGAACTCGCGAAAGAAATCTTCGAACGGAGAACCTTCGGGCACGATGCCCTGCGGGCCAGTCCGGCCCTCGATCAGGGTGCTGGTGGTGATGTTCACAACCGCCGGGCTGACTTTCTCGGCCAGTGGTGCCAGGCTTTCGCCCCTGGCCTGTGCCATCGCCGATTGCGCCAGCAAAAGCAATGAACCGGCAAAGGCCAGCCACATAAGCCGCATCCAAACACTCACTTCGTCCCACCGGACGGATACACTGCGCGCTTTCGCCTGCACTAGAGCTCTCCTTGTCGACATTCACGCCAAGACCGCTTGTTCACGGCCTTTCTTACAAACCAATGTAGTCAGTTTGACCCCACGAGCAACTCGGGATCGCAACGAAATCACCGGCAAGTGAAACCGCAGCGTCAAAATCCCAGGTGTTGCGCGCCCCAAAGCAGGATCAGCCCGCTGATCACACACAGCAATCCGACCAGGCGCCGGGCTTGCTCTGGCATGTCCCGCAAGGCTTCCAGCATCCGCTCGATAAGCGAAGGGGCCAGCGCATAGGCCAGCCCCTCAACAATCAGTACCAGCCCGAAAGCCAGAAGGATCATACCCATTATTCAGACGCCGCAGCCGCCGGTGCCCGCCGTCCGGTTGGTGAAGCGAGGTAGTTGAAAAACTCGGAATCCGGGCTCAGGATCATTGAGCTATTACCACCTTGCAGCGCATTTTCATACGCGGTCAGCGAACGGTAGAATTCGAAGAACTCCGGGTCTGCACCATACGCTTCTGCAAAGATGGCGTTGCGTTCGGCGTCAGCTTCACCGCGAATGATCTCGGCCTCGCGGTTGGCGTCCGACACCAGTTCCACCACGGTCCGGTCGGCCTGCGCCCGCACGCGCTGCGCGGCTTCGTTACCACGTGCGCGTTCATCGGTGGCTTCACGCTCACGCTCGGCTTTCATCCGGTCAAACGTGGCCTCAAGGTTGGCCTGAGGCAGGTCGGTCGCCTTCAAACGCACGTCGATCACATTCACGCCCAACGCGCGCGCTTCGGCAATCGCGCTGTTGCGGATGCGCAGCATCAGCGCGGCACGGTCTGAACTGAGGATGTCACGCGAGGACACCGAACCCAGTACTTCGCGGGTTTCAGCGCGCAGGATACGATCCAGACGGTCTTCGGCGACCGGAATACCACCCACACCAACGGCCTGACGGAACTGTTCCAGATCGGAAATCCGATAGCGGGCGAAGGCATCAACCACCAGTCGGCGATCATCCAGAGGCGTAACCTCCAACGGCTGAACGTCGATGGACAGGATCCGGTCGTCATAGCGGACAACTTCCTGTATCAGCGGGATCTTGAACGCCAGACCCGGCTCTTCCTTGACCGCAACAACGCGGCCAAATTGCAGAACCAACGCGCGCTCACGTTCATCCACGATAAAGATTGAGGACAGTACACCAACAATCGCGATGAAAACGATCGGCAGAATAAAGGTCGCTTTACGCATCAGTTGCTCTCCTGTCCGGAATTGCGGCGCAGTTCGTTCAGCGGCAGGTAAGGCACGACGCCCTGCCCCGATCCGGTCGAGTTTTCGTCCAGAATGATCTTGTCCACGTCACCTAGAACCTGCTCCATCCGCTCCAGGTACAGACGTTTGCGGGTCACATCAGGCGCTTTGGAATATTCTTCCAGAACCGCGCTGAAACGGCTCGCCTCACCCATAGCGCTGTTGATCTGCTGTGCGCGGTAGGCTTCGGCTTCTTCCAGTACCTGGGCAGCTTCACCGCGCGCCTCAGCCAAAACCCGGTTGGCGTAGGCGTCGGCGACGTTTTGCAGCCGGTCACGCTCCTGCGCGGCGGCCTGAACATCGCGGAAGGCGGCGATCACGTCCTGCGGCGGGTCGGCCTTGTCAAAGTTCACGCGGATGATGTTCACACCCGAATCGTAGCTGTCCATCGTCGTCTGGATCAGTTCCTGAAGGCGTTCGGCAATGATACCGCGATCCCGGTTCAGGATTGGTGCCAGCTCGCTCTGCGCGATAATCTCGCGCATCGCCGATTCCGACACGGCGCGGATCGTCTGACGCGGATCACGCAGATTGAACAGGAACTTGGCCGGGTCATTGATGTTCCAGACGACCTGATAGTCGATATCGACCACGTTTTCGTCGCCGGTCAGCATGAGGCCATCGTCGCTGCCCCGGGCTCCGCCCATATCTTCGGTCTGTTCGCGGGTGACCGGAATCACCTCGGCAGTGACAAACGGCCATGGCGCAAAGTTCAGACCCGGATTACCCACGGCCGAAAACTCACCCAGAAACAGCTCAACTGACTGTTCTTCCGGTTTTACAGTATAAAAGCTGGCCAGCCCCCACAAAACGGCAGCTGCCACCAGACCAATCGCAACCGTACCTTTGGTAAAGGCCGGGCCTCCACCGCCCTGACCACCGCTGCCACTACGGCCACCGCCGCCGCGACCGCCCATCAGGACGCGCAGCTGCTCCTGGCCTTTTTTCATCAGCTCATCAATCTCGGGGATCTGCGGGCCTTCGCCTTCGGGGGGCTTGCGCCCGTCACCGTTGTTGCCCCGATTTCCTCCACCTCCGGATGAGCCTCCGCCCCCCCAGGGGCCACCGCTGTTGCCCGCCATATGTATCAATTCCTTCGTTTAGGCCCGTGTGATCACGGGCACACTTGTAACTTGTGTGCGCGCGCTTGCAAATCAAGCGGAGCGTACAGGTTGCCGCATTGTCACCAGTTCTTCCGCCATAACGGGATGTACTGCAACCGTGCGATCGAAATCTTCCTTTGTCGCGCCCATCTTTACGGCAATTCCGGCCAGCTGGATCATCTCTCCTGCTCCGGGGGCGACAATATGGCAACCCAGTACTTTGCGCGTGGCCTGAGACACGATCAGTTTCATCAGAACCCGTTGCGTGCCACCGGCAAACGCCTTCTGCATCGGTTTGAACGAAGTGGCATACACCTCGATCGGTTCCTGGGCCGAGGCTTCTTCCTCGCTCAGGCCGACTGTGCCGAATTCCGGTTGGGTGAAAATGGCGGTTGGGATCAGCGCGTGATCCACAGGGGTTGGGTTGCCTTTGAAGACGGTTTCCACAAAAGCCATACCCTCGCGGATGGCCACGGGTGTCAGGTTGACCCGGTCGGTCACATCGCCAATGGCATAGATCGACGGAACGGCGGTCTGGCTGTATTCATCCACGACGATCTCGCCCTTGCGCCCACGTTCAACGCCCAGCTCTTCCAGCCCGAGGTTATCGGCATTCGGTGCCCGGCCCGTGGCGTACATGACCACGTCAAAACGATCCTCGGTGCCGTCCGTCGCCTTTACACGTATCTGGTCGCCATCTTTGGCCATTTCCAGCACATTGGTGCCCAGACGGACATCGATGCCGTTCTGGCGCATCTCTTCGCAGATCAGCCCACGCGCTTCTTCATCAAAGCCACGCAGGATCTGCGCACCGCGGTAGAATTGCGTGGTCTTGACACCCAGACCGTTCATGATCCCGGCAAACTCGCTGGCGATATAACCGCCACCAACAATCAGAATGCTTTCGGGCAGCTTGTCCAGATGGAAAATCTCATTCGACGTGATCGCAAGATCCGATCCCGGGAAGTCCGGCACCACCGGTTGACCGCCTGTTGCAATCAAGATGTGTTTGGCGGTTTTTCGGGTGCCATCGGCCAGCTCGACCGTGTGCGCATCCACCAGGCGCGCGCGCTGATCAAAGCTTTCAACGCCGTTGTTTTTCAGGATGCTGCGATAAATCCCTTCCAACCGGTCCAGTTCGGCAACCAGTTTGCCGTGAAACATGCCCCAATCAAACGCGCCGGGCTGAACATCCCAACCATAAGCTTGCGCATCTTCGATCATGCCCGAGTATTCACTGGCAAAGACCATCAGTTTCTTAGGCACGCAGCCCCGGATCACACAGGTGCCGCCATAGCGGTCTTCTTCAGCCAGCGCGACCTTTGCACCGGCTTCACCCGCCGCCACGCGTGCCGCCCGGACCCCGCCCGAGCCTCCGCCGATGACAAAAAGATCATAGTCAAAGCTCATGCCGGGTTCCTTCGTTCAACTTGCAAAATTCCTCTGGATATCTGGGCGCGAAAACCCCGGTGCCAACCCCCGGGCGCGGAATTTTCGATCTTTTGCCGACGCTTGTCCGATTGGCTTGCATAAAACTCAGTCCGTTTGGTCGGAAAACAGGTTTTCACGGGATCCGCTCAGCAGCTGATCCAGTTCCAGGGTGCCCGCGTTGATATCCCGCAGTTCGACCCGCCCGTCGCCGTGGCCGATGATGACCTTGTCACAAATATCGATAAACAGGCCGTTTTCCACCACGCCAGGAACCTGGTTGAGGATCAGGGCCATCTGACGGGGATTGCCGATGCGTTTCAGGTGCAGGTCCAGAATGTGATTGCCTTCATCCGTCACGAACGGGGCCGCGCCATTCATACGCAGCGCCGACGAGGTTCCAAGTACATCCATCGCGTCCAGCGCTTCTTCGATCAGTGTTCGCGTGGTTTGCCAGCCAAATGGAACAACCTCGACCGGCAAGGGGAAAGCACCCAGCGTTTCCACCTCTTTCCCGGCATCTGCGATGACAACCATCTGATCGCTGGCCGTGGCAACGATCTTTTCCTGCAAATGCGCGCCGCCGCCGCCCTTGATCAGGTTCAGGTCAGGGTCGAATTCATCCGCGCCGTCGATGGTCATGTCCAGCCACCCGGCCTGATCCAGAGAAATGACTTCGATCCCGACTTCGCGTGCCAGCTGCGCGGTGCGGGTGGACGTGGGAACGCCCTTGATCCGCAGACCTTCGTCTTGCACCCGTTCGCCCAAACGACGGACCAGCCAGGCCGCAGTGGATCCCGTTCCAAGACCCACGCGCATGCCGTCCTCGACCATCTCGGCGGCACGACATGCGGCCACGTATTTTGCGGTGTCGATGGGCGACAGTTCTCCGGTCATGGCAGCTTTCCCAGTTTGGCCTGCCGGAGTTATAGGGAATGCGCCGCGCGACTGCGACCACATTTTGCGGTTCGGCAAGCGTAAAGATGCCTGAAGACTGCGCGTTTCCTATCGGAAACGTCGCAATCATGTCTTACGCCCTCATCTTTGTCATATAGATTGCCCGCATGTTGAACCGATACCGCCTGCACTACGCCCCTGACAACGCCTCGCTGGTGATCCGGCTGGTGCTGGAAGAAATGGGTTTGCCCTATGAAGCTGTGCTGGTCGATCGCCGTCGAAACGAACAGGACAGCGCGGCCTACAGGTCATTGAACCCCAACGGGCTGATCCCGGTGCTTGAAACTCCGCAAGGGCCGATCTTTGAAACGGCGGCAATTCTGCTGTGGCTGTCCGAGCGCCACGGGCAACTGGCCCCGGCGGCAGACGCCCCCGAACGCGCCGAGTTTTTGAAATGGCTGTTCTTTGCGTCCAACACGCTGCACGCCGATCTGCGCATTCTGTTCTATGCCGAGAAATACATCACCCCGCCACAGGCTGATACCCTGCGTGCAGGCATCCGACCCCGTTTGAAGCAGCACCTGCAACTGCTGGACGCGCTGGCAAAACGCGCACCAGCCTGGTTTTGCGCGGAATGCCCGTCGGTTCTGACCTATTATGTCGCCTGCATGATGCGTTGGATGGCCTTGTATCCGGCCGATGCAAATCGCAGTTGGTATGCGCTGGCCGACACCCCGACCCTGCAAACCATCCTGGCACAGCTCGAGACACGCCCCGCCACCCACACGGCCATCGTGGCCGAGGGCCTGGGCCCCGCACCGTACACCTCTCCTATTTACGCCAACCCCTTAGAAGGCTCAGCTACCTGACATGTTCCTCTCTGTCTTCGATATGTTCAAAGTGGGCATCGGCCCGTCCTCCTCACACACCATGGGCCCCATGGTGGCAGCGGCGCGCTTTCTGGATATGATGCGTGCTTCACCTTTCGAATTTGCGGGTCTGAAGGGCTCGCTGCATGGCTCGCTCGCCTTTACCGGCGTCGGCCATGCCACCGACCGGGCGACTATTCTGGGCCTGGCCGGCTTTGTTCCGGACACCTATGACAACAACAAGGCCGAGGCCGCATTGGCGGATATCGCCAAGACGCACACGGTTACCCCCGACGGCCTGCCGACGCTTCAGTTCGATCCCAAAACAGACCTGATCTTCGACTATGACACCGACCTGCCGGGACACGCCAACGGGATGATCCTGATGGCCACGGACGCGCAGGGGGACGTGATCCTGCGCCAGGTATTCTATTCCATCGGTGGCGGCTTTGTCCTGACCGAAGAAGAACTGGCCGAAGGCAAGGCAACGGATGAGGGCGCACCGGTGCCGTTCCCGTTCAAATCCGCGGCTGAAATGCTTGAGATGGCCAAGTCCAGCGGCAAAACCATCGCCGAGATGAAGCGCGCCAATGAGATCGCGCGCGGCTGCGCCGACAGTTTCGCCCAAGGATGCGCTCGTCTGTGGGACGTCATGAATGCCTGTATCGAACGGGGTTTGAGGACCGACGGCATTCTGCCCGGCGGGCTGAAAGTGCGACGCAGGGCAAAGGGTATCTATGACGCGCTGATCGCCGAACGCGGCATGAACCTGACCGCGCCGCACACGATCAACGACTGGATGAGCGTCTACGCCATGGCGGTCAACGAAGAAAACGCCGCCGGTGGGCAAGTCGTAACGGCACCGACCAACGGGGCAGCGGGCGTTCTTCCTGCGGTGCTGCGCTATTACCTGGATCACGTTCCCGGTGCCTCGGAGAGCCATATCGAAGATTTCCTTCTGACCGCGGCCGCGATTGGCGGGCTGGTCAAATACAATGCGTCCATCTCGGGTGCCGAAGCGGGGTGTCAGGCCGAGGTCGGCAGCGCATCAGCCATGGCCGCGGCGGGGCTCTGCGCCGTGATGGGCGGTACGCCCGAACAGGTTGAAAACGCCGCCGAGATCGCGTTGGAGCATCATCTGGGCATGACCTGCGATCCCGTCGCCGGGCTGGTTCAGGTGCCCTGTATCGAACGCAACGGGCTGGGGGCCATCAAGGCTGTGTCCGCTGCGTCTTTGTCCCTTCGCGGGGATGGAGAGCATTTCGTGCCGCTGGATGCGGTGATCGAGACGATGCGTCAGACCGGCCATGACATGCATGAAAAATACAAGGAAACCTCGCTTGGCGGATTGGCCGTGAACGTGCCAAACTGCTGATATCGCAACAAATGGGGATCGATATGCGTGGACATTGCCTCTGCGGCAGCATCAAGTACGAGATCGACCCTCCTGCCCTGTCCTGCGTCACCTGTCATTGCGACAGCTGCCGACGCCAATGCGCCGCGCCGATGACAACCTATTTCGCGGTTCGTGACGGTCACTGGCGCTGGATCGGAGAAGAGCCGAAACGCTTCAACTCTTCGCCCGGAGTCGAGCGCAGCTTTTGCCCGGATTGTGGCACGCCAATCTCGTTCCGCTCGGCCAAAATGTCGGATGTGCTGCATCTATACGTCGCCACTTTGGAGACCCCCGAGGCAATGCAGCCCACATTGCACGTGGCTCATGAGGAAAGACTGAGCTGGCTGCATCTGGATGACAACCTGCCCACCTGCGCCGGACCGGATTACACAAAGGTTCACCCCCTGCCCGACGCCTGACATTCGACCTTTCCACTGCGCCGCGAAGCAGATAGCGTCGCGCGCATGACTCAGGATCGTCCCGTCTTGGGCATCTTTTTGATGCTCGGTTTTTGCGTGCTTGCACCCTTGGGGGATGCGATGGCAAAGCTGTTGGGCGAAACGACACCGTTGGGTTTGCTGGTTGCAGCCCGGTTCGCGGTGCAAGCGCTGATCCTCATTCCGCTGGTGATGATGACAGGCCGGCCCTGGCGGATGCACGGGCGCATCCTGCGCCTGACAGTCATCCGCACGCTGCTGCACATCATCGGCATAACCGCGATGTTCAGTGCGTTGCAGTTCCTGCCCCTGGCTGATGCGGTCGCCATTGCCTTTGTCATGCCGTTCATCATGTTGCTGCTGGGCAGATACGTTCTGGGCGAAGAGGTCGGCGCGCGGCGCCTCGTGGCCTGCATCGTCGGTTTCATCGGCACACTTCTGGTCATCCAGCCCAGCTTTGCCGAGGTGGGCTTACCTGCCCTGCTACCGTTGATCGTTGCAGTGGTCTTTGCCCTTTTCATGCTGGTCACGCGGCAAATCGCCAAGGAAACTGATCCGATTTCCTTGCAGGCGGTGTCTGGTGTCATGGCCACTGTGGGGCTGGTTCCTGTCCTTGTGATCGGAACATCGCTTGGTATCTGGAACCTGTCAGCCGCCTTGCCCGCCCCCGACATGTTTTGGCTGCTGATCGCTATCGGCATTCTGGGAACTGTCGCGCATCTGCTGATGACATGGTCGCTGCGCTATGCACCTTCGGCCACGCTGGCCCCGATGCAATATCTGGAAATCCCGGTGGCAACCCTGATTGGCTGGGCAATCTTCAGCGACCTGCCTGACGGACTGGCAGCGGTTGGGATCATGATCACCGTCGCCGCCGGTTTGTACGTTATTCTTCGCGAACGGGCCACCGCTCGCTCTGCCCCGACAGAAACACCTGCATGAGCGGATCGAGTGCGGCGCGGGGAACCATCACCAACAGGCCCGGGCCATCCATCTGCAATTCAACCACTGACAGCGCGCGATTAGAGGTGCCCACCCGGTCGTCCGGTTGCAACCGCAGGCCGTCGATGGGCCATTCCAGCCCGGTGCTGCGCCCGGTCACAGGGCGCATTGGAAACAGCGACACCACATCCCCGGGCAAAACCGGCAGCCGGATTTGGCGAGGCGCGTGAAACACCACCTCATGCGCGCCCAGCAGAATGCAGGCCTGTTCCTGACGTCTGACCAGCACGTTCAGAACAGCAAGCTGATGATCAAGCCGTCCGCCCAGAAAACCGGCCCCCAAAACCAGTGGAGCCTGCACATTGCGCAAGGCCTTGTCGAAATCGGTGCTGTCCTGTTCACGAATGGCAAAAAGCCGGTCAGACGGGATTTTGGCTTTTGTTGCTTTGTCCAGCGAATCGAAATCCCCGATGACCGCGTCCGGAATCCGGCCTGATTCTGTCAGAACTGCCGCCCCACCATCCGCCGCTACGACTGAAGTGACGCGGTTCAGCACCAAATTCAGGTCCTCGGAACCAACAAAACCACCCCCAAACAGCCCGATTGGATCGGCAGAGCGTACAATTGGTTCATTTTTCCTAAGATTGGCCATTTTTCCCGGATTTGGACACATTAAGACCACAAAATGATAGGTTCATGCATAAAGTTCAGAGCCTTCGTGTGCTCCCGATTCCGGGTAAGTGGGCTCTCGTAGTTTGTAAAGGACGTGCGTCTGATGGTACAGAATAACAAGGTATTAACCGTTTCATATGGAACCTTCTCCTGCACTTTGGAAGGATTCGACGATTCCTTTGAAACGATGAAAGCCATTGCCGAATATTTCCGCGATCTTGCCGCGGATGATCGTTACTTCGGCTCAGAGCCTCCACAACCAGACGCCGAAATGCTGACCCGTATCGCACGCCGCGACGCATCGCAACGCGTCGAAGCCAGCCAAAACGAATCCGGGCTTCTGCTGCGTGCCGCTCCAAACACCGAAGCCCCGGCACCGGTCGCGTCTGACGCACCGGTCCCGCAAGCGCAAAATGCAGATGCCATGACCACTCCCCCTCCCGAATATACCCAAGCAAGCCCGGGGCGGACCGCGTTCACGGACGCGGAGGCCGTCGACGCCACCACATCTCCGCCGGCCGACAGCATTGCCGCAAAACTGCAACGCATCCGGGCCGTTGTTTCCCATTCGGACGTCCCCCCCACTGCCTATTCCGAAGACGAGGAATCTTCGCTGCTGGCCAACACCACTCCCCCGGTGGACGCCGTGGCCGCCGCGTTCGAAGCAGGCGCTCTCAACGAAGAAGACTTTGCTGAACCTGCCCAGGCCGAGGCTTCGGAAATCGAGGATCTGCAAGCGCTTGACGCCGAAGACGTACAAGACGACGCGCCGGCAGTATCTGAAAACCAGGCCTTCGAATCCGCCGAGCCGAATATCGAAAGCAATTCCGAACAGCAGGTGCAGCTGACCCCCGACCACCTGCGGGATGAAGATATCAAGGTCGCAACCGACTCCGCGCAGCTTCCTGCTGAGCCCCTGTTCTCGGATCTTGAAGAGGATACCGACGAGGAAATCGACGAGGAGGATGTTCCAAACATCCTCAACGTCGAAGACGTGGCGATCGAATCCGAAGATGAAGCAAGTGACGAGCCGCAAGACGATCAGGCGCAAGGAGTATTGTCGGAAGAGGACGAAATTCAGCTGCTGTCCGAGATTTCCGAAATCGAAAAAGACATGGCAGGCCGTTCTAGCCAAAAACTGACGGATGACGCCGATCCTGATCAGGATATCTCGCGACTGATGGCCAAAACCGGTGAACATATGGAGGATCCGTCCAGCAGCGACGCGCGAGAAACCTATTCGCACCTTCGCACCGCCGTTGCCGCGACCGAGGCCGACCGTGATGACCAACCGGCCCCGAACACCTCGCCTGTTGATGAGTATCGCGTTGATCTTGCGTCAGCGGTCAGCCCGCGCCGCCCCGAAGTAAACGTGACCAGCATACGCCCGGAAGCAGACGCTCCGGCTCCGTTGAAGCTGGTTGCCGAGCAGCGCGTGGACGATCAAAGCGAATCCAACGGCCCCGTGATGCCGCGTCGCGTGACCACTCAGGCAGAAGAAACCGGGTCGGAAGAAGGCGGTTTTGCGCAATTCGCACAAGATCAGGGTGCACAGTCGCTTCAGGACCTGCTTGAAGCGGCTGCGGCCTACCTGTCTTTCATCGAAGGACAGCAACAATTCTCGCGCCCGCAACTGATGAACAAGGTTCGTTCTTTGAAGCAGGATGAGTTCAATCGCGAAGAAAGCCTGCGTTCCTTCGGACAGCTGCTGCGCGATGGAAAAATCGAAAAAGCCGGCGGCGGCCGTTTTGCGGCCTCTGACCTGATCGGCTTCCGTCCTGATGATGAGCGCGCAGTCGGCTGACTGCCGCGCCAATTGACAAAAAGGGCCGGGTGAACCCCGGCCCTTTTGCTATGGCACGTCCAGAGACAAACGCCCGCTGTTAAACAAGACCCAGCGTTGCCCATTGTACCCGGCCCGACCAGCCGCCTTGGTCCGAGCAATGGCCCGGCTCAATTCAGCAAAGTCACAGAACCCACGTATAATTGCGCGCGTTTACACGCACGGCGTTTGCCCGCTTAATCTTTTGCAGTGCCAAACCCGGCTCAGGATTGATCCGGGTCCTCTTTGCCAACGCCGCGAAAAACGAACTTGAACGGCAGGGCCCAAAGAATGCCAAGAACGATATAGACCAGAAGTTCCACCCATATCGGGGGGCGCTCCAGCCAGTTCAAAACCGTCACCACCGCCACAATGTAAAGTGGCAGGCCGATCACAAGTATAACCAACGACCAGCGCCGGCGCGCTTTGTAGCTCAGGCCTGTTTTCTGCTCTTTGTTCATCAATCTGCAAACGGGTCGGTCACCAGAATGGTGTCGTCCCGCTCCGGGCTGGTGGACAAAAGGGCCACAGGGCATTCGATCAGCTCTTCCACCCGGCGCACATACTTGATTGCGTTGGCGGGCAATTCGGCCCAGCTGCGCGCGCCTTCAGTGGATTCGCTCCAGCCCGGCATTTCTTCATAGATGGGGGTGCACCGTGCCTGTTGATCGGCCGCGGTGGGCAGATAGTCCAGCCGTTGGCCATCCAGCTCATATCCGGTGCAGATTTTAAGCGTTTCAAACCCGTCCAAAACATCCAGCTTTGTCAATGAGATACCGTTCACGCCACTGGTCGCGCAGGTCTGACGGACCAGGCACGCATCAAACCAGCCACAGCGGCGCTTGCGACCTGTCGTTGTTCCGAACTCATGCCCGCGTTCCCCAAGGCGCTGACCATCCGCATCCTCAAGTTCGGTCGGGAATGGGCCTTCGCCGACACGGGTGGTGTAGGCTTTTACAATCCCCAGCACAAAGTCGATCGATCCCGGTCCAATCCCCACCCCTGTCGCGGCCTGGCCTGCGATCACGTTGGACGAGGTCACAAATGGATAGGTGCCGAAATCGATGTCCAACAGCGCGCCTTGCGCCCCTTCGAAAAGGATGCGTTTTCCGGCTTTGCGCTTTTCGTTCAGCACTTTCCACACAGGTGCGGCAAAAGGCAGGATGCTCTGCGCGATCTCTTTCAATTGGGCAATCAGCGCGTCGCGGTCGACCGGTTCGATTCCCAGACCTTTGCGCAGCGGGTCATGGTGCTGCAAAGCACGGTCCACCCGAGCCTCGAGCGTGGCTTCATCCGCCAGATCCGCGACACGAACAGAACGACGCCCGACCTTGTCTTCATAGGCCGGTCCAATCCCACGACCTGTTGTGCCGATCTTGGTCCCCTTGCTGGCCGCCTCTTCACGAGCGCGATCCAATTCACCGTGGATCGGCAGGATCAACGGGGTGTTCTCCGCAATCATCAGCGTATCGGGGGTGATCTCTACACCTTGTGCCTGGATGGTCGCGATTTCCTTGACCAGATGCCAAGGGTCCAACACCACGCCGTTGCCGATGACGCTCAGCTTACCGCCGCGCACGACACCGGACGGCAGAGCGTGCAGCTTGTAAACTTCGCCATCAATCACCAGCGTATGTCCGGCATTATGCCCGCCCTGAAAACGCGCGATCACGTCCGCCCGTTCGCTGAGCCAGTCGACGATCTTGCCTTTTCCTTCGTCACCCCACTGGGCGCCGACAACAACCACGTTGGCCATATCCGGTCCTTTTGCGCTGAGTTATCAAACCCGGCTCATATAGCTGGGCGGAAACGACAGGGAAACCGATATTTCGCCGCAGATGAAAATCGCGCGAACACGCGATGCCTCCGGCGGGGATATTTATAGCCAGATGAAAAGCGGATCCCCTGCTTCATCTGGCTGAAAATATCCCGGGGGAGCCGCACGGAACGGGCGGCGGGGGCAGAGCCCCCTGCCCGGCATCAACGCAGATGCACCGGTTGCCCATGAGGTGTCGTCAGATAAGCCTTTTCCCAAGATTTATGTAGCCCTTTCACCTCCTGCGGCGACGAGACGCCCTGCTCGGCCAGCAACCCTTCGAGCGTTTCCAGCCATGCACGGAAATAGTCGTCGCCGCCGTCCAGCTCTCGCGCGAGCCCGTGGCGCTTCAACGTGCCCGAGAACCGGGCCGCCCAATCCGCCCATTCGAACCGCCCGGCCTCGTTCAGGGCAACGGTGACGGCAAAGACCTGAGCGTGCCAGGGTTCGGCAAACACCGGTTCTGGGGCTGAATGTTCGTTGCAGCCGCTCATGCCGGTTCCAGATAGCTTTGCCAGAGATCCAGTACCACTTCGTCATCCGGATGCTCCGGGCTGGTCCAAAGTTCCGATGCGGGGAAGACCACGGCATAGATCGGTTCAGGCGCTTCGCCCAGCCCATGAGCATTGGAATCGGGCAGGACATGGGTTCCGTGCAGGCGCAGTATTCGCCCCCTGGCACCGGACGCATAATTCGGCAGGCGTGTGTGCCCGCCATCCACAATGCGATTTCCCGCCGGACGGGTCGTGACCACCTGTTGACCGACAGAAAACTGCACCGCCACGTTCGAAGATCTGTCCGCCGGTCCACCTTTGGCCAGAGCGGCTGACACGGCGTCCGCCTTGAGCATCCGTTCCGCTAACGGATGCGGCCCATCCTCTCCGCCGCTGCGCAGGTCATCCAGAGAAAGAACGCCGTGTTCTACCAACAGGTCAGCCAGGCCCGAAATCCATTTCTCGTAATATGAAAACCGGGTATAGTCCTTTGGCGACAACCGTTCCCTTGCGTGGCGGGATACGTCGATATTCCACTGCCCCAGAAAGCCGGATGCAAGTGTCACTGCCAGCGCCCGTGCGTGCCAGTCTTCGGCAAAAACCGGCGCGTCCTCGGCCTCGGGATTTATCGGACCATCTCCAAAGCGGCCGCCCATATCGTGAACGCGGGTCATGAAGGGGCCTTCGGCAAACCCGTGCCGATCATGCTGTCACGTGTCACAAGTGCGGAAAGCGCCTCCTCGCTCATCCCATCAGTTCCATCGGGACGCATCGGCAGAACGAGATAGCGAACCTCGGCGGTCGAATCCCACACCCGCACCGAAGTGTCTTCAGGCAGGGTGAGGCCGAATTCGGCCAGTACCTTGCGGGGTTCACGCACCGCTCGGGCACGGTAGGCATCAGATTTGTACCAGCCCGGCGGGATACCCAGCAACGGCCAAGGATAGCAGCTGCACAAGGTGCAGACGACCATGTTGTGTCGGGTTGGCGTGTTCTCGACAACAACCATGTGTTCGCCCTGGCGTCCATAGTAACCAAGATCCGCGACCATCGAGGTGGCGTCTTCCAGCAGAGCGGCCTTGAAAGCTGGGTCGCTCCAGGCTTTGGCAACCACCCGCGCGCCGTTCTGCGGGCCAATCCTGTTCTGATAGGTGTCTATGATTTCGTCCAGAGCCGCCGGGTCGATCAAGCCCTTGCGGGTCAGAATCGTTTCCAGCGCTTTGACGCGAAGCGCGGGTTCGGGCGGCAAAAGGGCGTGCGGGTGGTCGTGGTCGTCATGAGGCATGGGCCGCAGCCTGCGTCACGCATCGGCGTTCTGTCCAGTCCCTTTGACGTGATATGACATATCACGTGCAGTGATGCGAACTCCTCACTTGCCCCCGCTGGCAAACTTGCATAGATACCACGCGATACACGCCACGCTGTACAGGAACACCATGGAAAACGTCGTTCTCATCATCCACCTTCTTTTGGCCCTAGGCTTGATTGCCGTTGTTCTGATGCAGCGGTCCGAAGGCGGTGGCCTTGGCATGGGTGGCGGTGGTGGCGGAGCCATGACAGGCCGTGCAGCAGCGACCGCTTTGGGCAAACTGACCTGGATCCTTGCCGCTTGCTTCATCGTGACCTCGATCACGCTGACCATTCTGGCGGCGCAGAAATCTTCGGGCAGCTCGGTGATCGACCGTTTGGGCGTGCCGGCTCCGGCTTCAAACGAAGAAAATACTCCGGCAATTCCGTCGGCGGATGACCTTCTGCCGCCTGCACAGGGCGACAACGCGCCGCTGATCCCGCAGGCCGACTGACCTACAAAACCTAGAAACATGGAAGAGGACTGCAACAGCATCTTGCGGTTCTCTTGCGCTTTTGGCGCGAATCCTTTATACGTGAAGTCCCGTGATGCAGCGGTTTTTCGAAACCGTCGGGCAGCTGATTTTGACGTCTCACGGGAGCAGCCGAAAAACTATGGCGCGATTTATTTTCATCACTGGTGGTGTGGTTTCGTCCTTGGGCAAAGGACTGGCTTCGGCGGCGTTGGGCGCGCTTTTGCAAGCCCGGGGATATTCGGTGCGGCTACGCAAGCTGGACCCCTATCTGAACGTCGATCCCGGCACGATGTCTCCGTTTGAACATGGCGAAGTGTTCGTCACCGATGACGGGGCCGAAACCGATCTGGACCTGGGCCATTACGAACGATTCACCGGCGTGGCCGCGCGCAAGACCGACTCGGTCAGTTCGGGGCGGATCTATTCCAACGTGCTCGAAAAGGAACGCCGCGGGGACTATCTGGGTAAGACCATTCAGGTGATCCCGCACGTCACCAACGAGATCAAGGATTTCATCGCCATCGGCGAGGATGAGGTTGATTTCATGCTGTGCGAAATCGGTGGCACCGTGGGCGATATTGAGGGCCTACCGTTTTTCGAGGCGATCCGCCAGTTCAGTCAGGACAAGCCGCGCGGGCAGTGCATCTTCATGCACCTGACGCTGCTGCCTTATATCAAGGCCTCGGGCGAGCTGAAAACCAAACCGACTCAGCACTCGGTGAAGGAACTGCGCTCGATCGGTCTGGCGCCGGATATTCTGGTCTGTCGCTCCGAAGGTCCGATCCCGACCAAGGAGCGCGAGAAACTGGCGCTGTTCTGTAACGTGCGCCCCGACAGCGTGATCGCAGCGCAGGACCTGAGCACCATCTATGACGCGCCGCTGGCCTATCACCGCGAAGGTCTGGATCAGGCCGTTCTGGACGCGTTCCAGATCAGCCCAGCGCCCAAACCCGATCTGGCAAAATGGGAAGACGTCAGCGACCGCATCCACAACGCCGAGGGCGAAGTGAAGGTCGCCATCGTAGGCAAGTATACGCAGCTTGAAGACGCCTATAAATCGATTGCCGAGGCGCTGACCCATGGCGGCATGGCCAACCGGGTCAAGGTCAAGGTCGAATGGGTTGACGCCGAGGTGTTCGACAACGAAGACGTCGCACCCCATCTTGAGGGTTTCCACGCCATCCTCGTCCCCGGAGGCTTTGGCGAACGCGGCACAGAGGGCAAAATCAAGGCCGCACAATATGCGCGCGAGCACAAAGTCCCCTATCTGGGCATCTGCCTTGGGATGCAGATGGCCGTGATCGAGGCCGCCCGAAATGCGGCTGGCATCAAGGAAGCTGGTTCGGAAGAATTCGACCACGAAGCCGGGAAGAAACGTTTTGAACCTGTCGTGTACCATCTGAAGGAATGGGTGCAGGGCAATCACAAGGTCGAACGCAAGGTCGGTGACGACAAGGGCGGCACCATGCGCCTGGGCGCTTACAATGCGGTGCTGGCAGAAGGATCGAAAGTCGCTGAAGTTTATGGCGGCACGCAGATCGAAGAGCGCCACCGTCACCGCTATGAAGTGGACATCAAGTACCGTGAGCAGCTTGAAAAGGCCGGGCTCAACTTCTCGGGCATGTCGCCGGACGGACGCCTGCCAGAAATCGTAGAATGGTCAGATCACCCATGGTTCATCGGTGTGCAGTACCACCCGGAACTGAAGTCCAAACCGTTCGACCCGCATCCCCTGTTCCGCGATTTCGTGCGCGCTGCGAAAGACACTTCTCGCCTGGTCTGACCCTGGGCTGTGTCGGACTGTCACCCCGCGTTGTTTTGTGCGGGCTGATCTCTTAACTGTATGTGCAAGCAGAATTTCTGCTTCGCAGGCTCTATGCCGTTCAGAGTTTCAGGAGATTTCCGATGAGCAACGCAACAACGATTACCAACCTCCAGCAAGCGCTTCATATGGAGCTGACGGCAGCGCACCAGTACCAGCTGCATGCCCATGTGCTGGAGGACTGGGGGCTGGACATCCTTGCCGAAAAAATGCGCGCTGAAATGCAGGAAGAATTGGGTCACTCCGACGCGTTCATCGAGCGTATCCTGTTCCTTGGCGGCGTGCCCGAGATTGCGTTTCAGAAAAGTCCAGTCGCAGCGGGGTCTCTGGAAGACATGTTTGCCGCGGACCTGAAGGATGAAACCGAGGCAGTCGACTTCTATACCAAGGCCGCGTTGCAGGCCGCCGAGGTCGGCGATGTCGGGTCAAGGACCCTGTTCGAACGCATCTTGCTGGAAGAAGAAGGCCACAAGGACTGGCTGGACACTCAGCTGAACCTGTTGAAGCGTTTGGGTGAGGCCAACTTCAGCGCAAAATTTGTATCCGGCGCGGCAGAAGAAGCCTGAGGCACGCACCGCCGCTTGCCCATGCACCAGCATGGCCCGGACCATCTTGCCATGGACCGGGCCGTGCGGTTTCCGTCACTTCAATGTGACGCTGCCGAGCAAAAAAACCTCTACTCGGTCTGCCCTCATGGGGTTAACTGTTGATCACACTACGACAGGAGAGCCTCGATGAGCGATCAATCCCAACGCGCGAAGACCTTTGCCAGCCTTCACAAAAAGGGCGACCCCGTCATTCTGTTCAACATCTGGGATGCCGGCAGTGCCGGCGCGGTGCGGGATGCTGGCGCGCAAGCCATTGCCACAGGCAGCGCACCTGTCGCCATGGCACAGGGTTTTGGCGACGGTCAGAACATCCCGCTTGAGACCGCATTGGACAATGCGCGCCGCATCGTTGCAGCGGTTGATCTTCCGGTGACACTGGATTTCGAAGGGGCATATGCCGAAGATCCACAGGGCATTGCGCAAAACGTCAAGCGTGCGCTGGATTGCGGCGTGGTTGGTTTCAACTTCGAAGATCAGATCATCGGCGGCGACGGGCTGTACGATACAGCGGTTCAGGCCAAACGTATCGAAGCCATGCGCGCGGCCTGCGAAGACGTGGGCATACCTGCCTATGTCAACGCAAGAACTGACATTTTCCTGAAGGCCCCGGCAGAAACACATGATGAGGCCATGCTGAACGACGCCATTGCCCGTGCTTCGGCCTATGAGGCAGCGGGTGCCAGCGGTTTTTTTGCTCCGGGGCTGAAAGACGAGGCGATGATCGGCCATCTGTGCGAGCGTACCAACCTGCCAGTCAACATCATCGCCCTGCCCGGCACCCCCGGCACTCTCCGCCTGGCTGAACTGGGGGTTGCGCGCGTCAGCTATGGCCCGGTTCCTTATCGTCAGATGATCAAGTGGTTAACAGATCAGGCACACGCCGCTATTCACTACCGCGACTGATCACCCTGAAGTTGTGGGATTGCAATTGCCGCCACTTCTCATCACCCTGCTTTTGAAACCGAACAGGAGGCAAGCCTGATGAAAGGCTATTGGGTTGCACATGTCGATGTGGACGACATGGACACGTACAAGACCTACATTGCTGCAAATGCGGAGCCCTTTGCAGCTTATGGTGCGCGCTTTCTGACACGCGGAGGAAAGCGCGAAGTCAAGGAAGGCGCAGCGCGCGCCCGGACCGTTGTGATAGAATTTCCCAGCTATGAGGATGCGCTTGCCTGTTCCGAAAGCGAAGCATACCAGAAAGCCAAAGCACTGCGCGCCCCGGTATCGATGGGCGATCTTGTGATCATTCAGGGCTATGACGGGTAGACTACGCTTGGCGCACCACAAAATATGGAATAATCTTTTACCATGTTGAAAAAGTTCCTTCAGGCGCTCAGACCGCCCCAGCATGAACATCTTCCGGACCCGGATGCCGAACTTGCTCTGGGCGCGCTCATGGTGCGCGTGGCGCAGGCTGATCGGGACTACCAGCTGGAAGAGATCCGCCTGATCGACAAAATCCTGGCCCGTCTTTACCAGCATAACGCAATCGAAGCAGCCAAGGTGCGCGCCACTTGCGAAAAGCTTCATGCGGCCGCGCCGGATACCGATACCTTCGGCAAGCTGATCCGCGAGACCACGGATCTGAAGGAACGCCTGGCCGCTCTGGATGCGCTGTGGGAAGTTGTCCTGGCAGATGGAAACACCGACGAAGGCGAGGTGAAAATCGTCGAGGAAGCCCGCGTTGCCATGGGGTTGAGCTTTAACGACAGCAAGGCTGCGCGTGAACGCGTTCAAAGCCGCTTGGATGTGGGTTAGACGCTCGCTATATCTAACGCATGTTCAGTGAGTTTCTTTCCAGGCTTACGCAGCCTCAGCCCGATCCTCTTGTCGACGATGATGCCCGCCTAGCCCTCACGGCCCTGCTGGTGCGTCTGGCGCGGTCCGACAATGACTATTCCGATACCGAAATGGCCCGTATCGACCGAATTTCGGCGCAACGCTATGGCCTGTCCCCGTTCGAATGCGCCGCCCTGCGTGCCCGCGCCGAAGATCTTGAGGCCGAGGCCCCGGACACCGTCCGCTTTACCCGAGCCATCAAAGAGGCGGTTGCCTATGAAGATCGGCTTGCGGTCGTTCAGGCGCTGTGGTCCGTGGCATTGGCCGATGGGCACCGCACCAGCGAGGAAGATTCGCTGCTGCGTCTGGTGGTCAGTCTTCTGGGCGTAAGTGACGTGGATTCCGCTTTGGCACGGCAAAAGGCTGCAAAATCGTGATTGCCATGCTGGGCATGTATGACATGCCTGCCCTGCAAGCCGCCAATGACAGGTTCTGGAACCTGATTCGTGCCCAACTTGGATCAGGTCCCGAACACCTTAACCGCGACAAAGACGTGTGGGCGGTCTGGCAGGACCCAAACCTGATTCTGGCACAAACCTGCGGCATGCCGTTTCGAACCCGATTGCATGGTCACGTGCAACTGGTTGGCACTCCGGACTATGACCTGCCTGGATGTCCCCCCGGATACTATTGCTCGGTCTTTGTGGCACGGAATGACGACGACCGGGATCTGGCGGGGCTGAGCACAGGGGTTTTCGCGTATAATGAGGGCTTGTCCCAATCCGGCTGGGCAGCCCCGATCACACATATGATCCAGGCAAACCTGCACCCCGCCGGACTGTTGGAAACCGGCGGGCATGCGCTGTCTGCCCAAGCCGTCGCAGGTGGCAAAGCGGACTTTGCCGCGCTGGACATGTTGACGTGGCTGATGCTGCAACAACATAGCAATTTGGGAACCAAACTGCGCGAACTGGCAACAACGACTCCGACTCCGACCCTTCCCTACATCACATCGATGAGTCAGAATCCGCAGGTCATTGCAGGCGCTGTTCGGGCCGCAATTGACCAGCTATGCGACGACGACCAACGATTTCTGCATATAAGCGGGTTGATCGATATTCCCGCGGCGCACTACCTGGCGGTCCCCACTCCGCCTTCTCCCAAAGATAGCGGATCAACGACTGCCCAATTTGACGACTGATTTTGGCCAATTTGGGTGTTTCTCCGCTTGATTCTGTCATTTGCGCATTGCATTGACCTTTTTTTTCGGTCCTAGTACCGCACCAACACCACCAACCACTGGACTGCCCGTGACAGAAACTGCCCCCGTCATCGAAATCAAAGACCTTCACAAAAGCTTCGGAAATCTAGAGGTGTTGAAGGGGGTCGATATCACGGCACATCGCGGTGACGTGGTATCACTGATTGGGTCGTCTGGGTCCGGCAAATCGACGCTTTTGCGGTGCTGCAACCTTTTGGAGGACAGCCAGCAAGGAGAAATCCTTTTCAAGGGTGAGCCTGTCAAATGGTCCGGGGAAAAGCACGGGCGCCGCCCCGCCGACCCCAGACAGGTTCTGCGCATACGCACCAACCTGTCGATGGTGTTTCAACAGTTCAATCTTTGGGCTCATATGACCATCCTGCAAAATGTGATGGAGGCCCCAGTGACCGTTCTGGGGCGCGACAGGGCCGAGGTTGAAGACAGCGCGCGCAAGTATCTGGACAAAGTTGGCATCGGCGACAAATGCGACGCCTATCCGGCGCAATTGTCAGGGGGGCAGCAACAACGCGCCGCCATCGCCCGCGGCCTGTGCATGGAACCCGAAGCCCTGCTGTTTGATGAACCGACTTCGGCTTTGGACCCTGAACTGGAACAGGAAGTGATAAAGGTGATCAAGGACCTGGCCGCCGAAGGGCGCACCATGATCATCGTAACGCATGACATGAAAATGGCCGCCGACATTTCAAGCCACGTGGTGTTCCTGCACCAGGGCCTGATCGAGGAAGAAGGCACGCCGGAAGATATCTTCACATCTCCTGAATCCGAACGGCTTCGGGGTTTTCTCTCCGCCACTCAGGCGGCTTAACTTCAAAAACAGAACCAAACTGGGGAGCAACCAATGAAAAATCTGATTCTGTCCACTGCCGCACTGGCCCTGACCGCCGGTATCGCCATGGCCGACACGGTCCGCATGGGGACCGAGGGCGCCTACCCTCCGTACAACTTCATCAATGATGCGGGCGAAATCGACGGCTTCGAGCGTGAAGTCGGCGACGAACTGTGCAAGCGCGCAAATCTGGAATGTGAATGGGTCAAGAACGACTGGGATTCGATCATTCCGAACCTGGTCTCGGGCAACTACGACACCATCATCGCAGGCATGTCGATCACCGACGAACGTGACGAAGTCATCGACTTCACCCAGAACTACTTCCCGCCTGCGGCTTCGGCCTATGTCGGTGCGTCCGAGGATGTTGATGTCTCCACCGGCGTCGTTGCCGCACAGACCGCCACCATTCAGGCAGGCCACGTAGCCGAGTCGGGCGCGACACTGGTCGAGTTTGCAACTCCGGAAGAAACCATCGCAGCCGTGCGCAACGGTGAAGCCGATGCCGTGTTTGCCGACAAGGACTTCCTGGTGCCGATCGTCGAGGAATCCGCCGGAGAGCTGGTCTTTGTGGGTGATGACGTGCCGCTGGGCGGTGGCATCGGGCTGGGCATCCGTGAATCGGATGGCGAACTGCGTGGAAAGTTCGATGAGGCGATCACATCGATGAAAGCGGACGGTTCGTTGAATGAACTGATCATCAAGTGGTTCGGCGAAGGCGTTCCGACCTACAACGCTGACGGTTCGGTCGTTACAAACTAATCCGTATCAAGCGGTTCGGCGCGTCCATCGCGCCGAACCCTGCCCGGTGGAATAACCGGGTATGACGTTCGAAAGACGCTTCATGTTTTCCTATTGCGCTGACCCTGACACGCTCGGAACATTCCGCTGGTTCTCCTGCTACCTGACCAACGGCGTGCACTGGTCCTTCTACCTGTCGTTCCTCAAGGTGTTGGGATTGCTGGCTGTGACCGCGCCGGTCGCATTGGCGTTTGGTTTTGTTGGCGCAATGGCCGCCCGATCACATTTCCCGCCCCTGAGCTGGCTGGGCAAAGGGTATATTGCCATCGTGCGCGGTGTCCCGGACATCGCTTTCTTCCTGTTTTTCGTGATAGCGTTGGATCAGGCGTTCGAATGGACGCGGCACAAGATATTGTGCCCCGAATGGACCGACCCGATCCGGCAGGGAAATGACTTTATCGTCTGTCAGGCGGCCAAGCTGCCATTGGGGACTGCACCGGAATGGGTGCATGAAACCTATGGCTTCTTCCTGGCCGTCGTTACCTTCTCGATTGTTTTCGGGGCGTTTGCGGCAAACGTTCTGTTTGGTGGAATGCGCGCCGTGCCCCACGCGCAGCTTGAAACCGCCGAAGCATATGGCATGTCCCGTCGTCAGACCTTCTGGCGCATCCTTGTGCCGCAGATGTGGGTTTATGCCCTGCCCGGCCTGTCAAATCTTTGGATGGTTCTCATCAAGGCCACTCCGCTGCTGTTCCTGCTGGGAATCGAAGACATCGTTTATTGGGCCCGCGAACTTGGCGGCACCAAGACGTCCAAGTTCACCCAGTATCCGCATGGCGACTGGCGCATGTGGTACTTCCTGTTCCTGCTTGTCTTCTACCTCGGCATGACGCGCGTGTCTGAACTTGGGCTTGAAAAGCTGATGCGGAAACTGTCCCACGGGCAGGCCACGTCCGGCGGCGAGCTTCTGCGCAAGGAGACCACGGCATGAGCTGCTTGCAGACGATTCAAGATTACGGCCTTCGGTCCCTGGGTATCGGCGAGCGGCTACTGCCCAAAAGTGACTTCACCCTGTGCGAACAGTTCACGCTGATCGGGTCGGGGATGATCTGGAATGTCTATTTCGGGATCATGGCGCTGGCGACCGGCTTCTTTCTGGCCACGGCCCTGGCCGTCGGCAAGGCGTCAGCAAACAAATGGCTTCGCAAGCCTTCGGAATGGTTCATTTTCCTGTTTCGCGGCTCGCCCTTGTTTATCCAGTTTTTCTTCGCCTATTTCCTGTTCCTGTCGCTGAAGAAATCCAACCCGATGTTCGACGCCTTCACCTCGGCCTGGCTGGGGGCGCTGATCGTGCTGTTCCTCAACACTGCCGCCTATTCAGGCGAGATCTTTTACGGAGCGCTAAGGTCCATTCCCAAGGGCGATATCGAAGCCGCAGATGCCTATGGCATGTCAGGCTGGGCCCGTTTTCGCCGGATCGTCTGGCCCACCATGTTGCGGCTTGCCTGGCCTGCCTACACAAACGAAGCAATCTTTCTTTTCCACGCGACAACACTGGTCTTCTTTTCAGCCTTCCCGGCCTGGCAGCAACGCGGAGACGCCCTGTATTACGCCAGTTACTTTGCGGACAAGACGTTCAACCCGTTCATCCCATACCCGATACTGGCGTTCTATTTCATCCTGCTGACGCTGGTAATCGTCGGGGGCTTTGGCCTGATCAACAAACGCCTGAACCGGCACCTACCGGTCGCAAAACGGGCCAAGATGCGGTTCAAACTGAACCTGGCGCGCTGAGTTTCGGCGCGCCAGTCACGTCTGGACACCAAACCAAATCAACGCCAATCACCGCGCGCCCGGGCGCTTTACAGCACATTCAAAAGGGGAGAAGTGGTACCGCCTCCCTGGCTTGAACAGGGGACCTCTGGATCCACAATCCAGCGCTCTAACCAACTGAGCTAAGGCGGCACTCGTGAGGGGCGATGTACCGAACACGCCCGCGGAATGCAAGAGGATTAAAGCCGAAATTTCCAGCTTTGTTCGACAAGATCGACACCGAAGGAATGCACCGCTTTGCTGTCTGTCAATTCCCAGCCGGACGCCTTGTAAAGTGCGCAGGCGGCGGTATGGCTTTCGTGCGTCCACAGAACCATTTCTTTGTATCCTGCCCCGCGTGCGAAGGCAGTGCATGCTTGCAACAGGCGCTTTCCCAGCCCCAGCCCTCGTGCTTTCGGAACAAGCAGAAACAGCCGCAACTTGGCGGTATTCCGGTCAACAGCAACGCAGAAAATACTTCCCAGACGCTGCCCGTCCTGCTCGGCGATCCAGCCTCTTTCAAGCTCGGGGTCACTGTTGGCCATGAAGTCGTCAAGGATGCTGGCCACCAGGGGCGCAAAGCTGTCATCAAACCCTTCGTCGCGCGCATAAAGCAGACCGTGCTGTTCAACCAGCCACGCGGCGTCATCGGGGTGAAAGGGTCTGAGAACGGCGTCTTTCATATCTTATCTGACCGCAAAGGTGACTTGATTCTCAACCCCGTGCGCGCTAGCAGGAACGCTCAGTCTCGGAGGCACAGATGGGCATCAATACCGAACGCGACATTCAGGCAAACCTGCAAATCGGTCCGACCGATCAGGGTATGGTCCGCCTGTTCATCGAAGCTGACGGCATCGAAATACCGATGGATTTTGACCCGGAAGAAGCAGAAGAAATCGCCGACGAAATTCGCGCTGCGGTACAAGCCGCCCTTGCGGTCAAAGGCTGACCTTACAGCCTGGGATCCCGAAGCGCGTGTAAACGGCGCGCGGCATCCGTTGCAAATTTCTGGATCATCTTCTTGCGCCGCGCCGGTGCGATTTTGTCCTCGGGCGCCATACGCACGATTTCCGCATCATAGGCATCGGCGATGATCAGGCCTGTTTCATCAGGCAACAGATCGGTCGGGAATTCTGTATCGACGGCCCAGAAGAATCGGTCACACCATTCCAAATAGCCCTGCCATTTCGAATCCGACTGATAATCGGCACGGCTGGATTTGCACTCAATCACCCACAACTCACCCTTTGGCCCCAGCCCCATCACGTCCACGCGCAACCCGCGCGCAGGCACAAATTCTTCTACGGAAACAAAGCCATGCGCCGCAAGATGCCGAGCGACGCCACGTGCCAGTCTCTGTCCAGGTTGCAGATCCAAAGTCATAGCCAAAAATGTGAACAATTAGCGAACAAAAGTAAAGCACCTTTGCGTCTTGACATAGTACCTTTTGGTATCGCATTAATATAGTACCAAACGGTACTATTCCTGAGGTTGCTTATGGAGAACCAAACTCAAAACGCGTTTCGCGCGCTGGCCGATCCCACACGCCGAAACATCGTGCGACTGCTCTCGTTACAGGACATGACGATCGGGCAGTTGACGGACCGGTTCGACATGACCCGCGCTGCGGTCAAAAAACACCTGACGATTCTGTCCGACGGTGGGTTGATCACAGTCGAAGCGCGCGGCCGGGAACGCATCAATCGACTTGAACCACAGGGTATGGCCCCGGTGCTCGACTGGCTTAGCTATTTTGACCAGTTCTGGGATGATCGCCTCAACTCTCTCAAGGAAGCTATTGAAAGGAAACAAAATGACTGATGCCGTATTGAAGAAATCGATTTTCCTCAGGGCGGAACCGGAAACCGTTTGGGCTTATCTGACAGAACCTGACCATCTGGCGGAATGGTTCCACAAACCGGAAAGAACACTGGCAGAAGGTCAGAAGCTTGAGATGTTCGGCACGACAAGCGGCGACTTACTGATCTGGGGAGAGGTCCGTATCGCCCGCCCCCCCAAATATCTTGAACACACCTTTACCGTCAAACCGATGGGGGACGCTGTAAGCGTGGTCAAATGGACATTGGAACCGGTCTTGGGCGGCACACGTCTTGAGCTTGTGCACGAAGGATTACCGCAAGGCGTCGCAGCATTTGATCTGATCCTAGCTCTGGACAAAGGGTGGGATGAACATTTCGGCAAGCTGCGTGTGTCATTGCACGAAACTGTTGACGCCTGACCTCTTGCGCGAACCCGTCAGACAACCTACTTAAGCGCGTGGCGGGTTCTGCCCTTCTTGTGACAGGTAGCATTCTGGTGGCCTTAAGCAATTCCGAGGGGGCTGGCTCTGTTCAGGTCCTGGCCTGATTACCCGGCGCCCACCTGTACATACAGGTCCTCGGGAATCAAACCGCACGGTTGACTGGTGGTCCCGCCGCACTTTCCCTGAAATATCAGCGCCCTGCGTGAGCTTCCTGTTTCACGGTTGCCGGCTCGAAGCTGTGTGCGACCGGTGTTCCCCGACGCGGCCCCTGCGGCTTTTCCGCCATGCTCATGATCTTGTACGCGAACTGAACGCCGGCAAAGACGATGCCGTTCATGAACCAGATCATCACCAACGCGATCAGGCCGATTTCCGACCCGGAGATCAGATGCCGAAGGTTCGCGACGTTCAGCGCCAAGAGCACCCCGACAAACACGGCCGAAATGACAAAACCCCAAGCGACTTGCGTGATATACAGGCGGATCAGTTTGGGCATGGCGAACCTCCTTGCGCTTCGACAACAATGCTAGCGCATGTCTGGTTCAGGTAAACGTGTCAGAACGCCTCGGGCTGCGCCTCGCGCGCCATGTGATCCAGCACGGCATTGACGAATTTGGGTTCTTTACCTTCTGGAAAAAAGGCACGTGCCACATCGACAAACTCGGTGATCACCACTTTGGGCGGTGTGCCGCTTTGGGTCAGTTCCGCACCCGCCGCGCGAAACAGCGCGCGCAGGGTCGGGTCGATGCGCGCGATCGGCCATTTCGCCACCAGCGCGCGGTCGGTCATCTGGTCGATCGGCGCCTGATAGTTCACCGCGTCATCCACCAGCTTGCGGAACAGCGTGCTGTCGCCCTCAAGCATCTCGTCGCCCTCGTAGACCGCGCCGAACCGGTGGTCCAGAAACTCGTTGACCACCTGTTCGGTCGTCTGGCCCGACTGCTCCATCTGGAACAGCGCCTGCACGGCATAAAGCCGCGCTGCGGATTTCATCAGGCGTTTCCGGTTTGCCGGTTTCGGCGTGTCTGTCTGGGTCATGTTGTCGTTGATCCGTTGCTGTCGCCCGCCACCAGGATGGACTCGGACGGCGGCTTGAATCCGACGCCCTTTTTCGAAGCGCCCCACTTACGGCTGAGCGCGATCAGATGCAAGGCCGCAGCGGCCGCGCCACCCCCTTTATTCATCTTTTCCGGATCGGCGCGGACTTCGGCCTGCTCGTCATTCTCGACCGTCAGGATGCCGTTGCCGATGCACAGCCCCTGTAGGCCCAGCAGCTGGATCGCGCGGCTGGAGTCGTTGCAGACGGTTTCGTAATGCGTGGTCTCACCGCGGATGACGCAGCCAAGCGCGACATAGCCGTCAAAGTTGCACTGTCGGTCGGCCATGGCGATGGCCGTGGGAATTTCCAGCGCGCCGGGCACTTCGACCACTTCGCAGGTGCCGCCAGCCGCTGCGATCTCGGCCGTGGCACCTGCAATCAGGTTGTCGGCGATCGAGCGGTAGAACGGAGCGGCCACGATCAGCAGTTTCACCGGCTTGTCGAAGCTGGGTGTCGGCAGAATTCCGTGTTTGTCTTGTTCAGCCATGTTCAGTCTTCCTTCAGAATCGAGCGGGTGCCGACGATGGACAGGCCAAACGCGTCCAGCCCAAGATACACCGTTTCAGGAGAGTCGGTCAGAAGCACCAGTTCCTGAATCCCCATCTTGGACAGGATCTGCGCCCCCAGACCGGTTTGCTTGATGGTGCGCGGGCCTTCATCCTCGACCGCATACAACGAGTTGCGCGGCTGGCGGAACAGGCAGACCACTCCGCGGCCCTCTTCGGCGATCTTTTCCATCGCGCGCGGCAGCTCGCGCGATGATTTCGGGCCAAGCCCCAGGATATCCGGCGCTTCATGCAGGGCGTGCGTGCGCGTCAGAACGGGCTCGGGCGTGGTGATGTCGCCTTTGATCATGACAACATGTTCAATGCCGTGGGTCTGATCGGTGAAAATCCGCATTTCCCACTCACCGCCGTATTCCGAGGTGACTGTTTGACGAGAAGTCTCGACAACCAGATTGTCATTGCGCGACCGATAGCTGATCAGGTCGCTGATCGTGCCGATTTTCATGTTGTGGTTTTTGGCGAACTCGACCAGATCCGGCAGGCGCGCCATGGTTCCGTCTTCATTCATGATCTCGCAGATCACGCCTGACGGGTTCAGCCCGGCAAGACGCGAGATATCCACGGCGGCCTCGGTATGGCCTGCGCGCACCAGCACCCCGCCCCGCTTTGCCCGCAACGGAAAGACATGGCCCGGGGTGGCGATATGCGCCATCGTGTTCTGTTCGTTGATTGCGGTCGCCACGGTCAGCGCCCGGTCGGCAGCTGAAATCCCGGTGCTGACACCTTCGCGCGCCTCAATCGAAACCGTAAAGGCCGTCTCGTGGCGGGATGAGTTGTTCACGGCCATCATCGGCAAGCCCAGCGCATCTATCCGTTCCGCCGTCATCGGCAAACAGATCAGGCCGCGCCCATGGGTGGCCATGAAGTTGATCGCCTCGGCATCCGCAAACTCGGCCGGGATCACCAGATCGCCTTCGTTCTCGCGATCTTCGTGATCGACCAGAATGTACATCCGGCCGGCGCGCGCCTCTTCGATGATTTCTTCGATCGGGCTGATCGCGTCACGCAACTGGGCCTCGACCGGTCCGGGGGTTTCAAAGCTCATGGGGCAGCCTTTCACATGGCAGGTTTGCTCGGCGGAATAGACCACTGAGGGCGCAAAGACCAGTCCACAAACGGCGCTGGGGTTTTCCGACGCGACGTATCAGGACATCTCGGACAGGCGCGCGACGTACCGGGCCAGTGTATCGATCTCAAGATTGACGCGATCGCCCACACCGACATCGCCCCAGGTCGTGACTTCCTTGGTGTGAGGGATGAAATTGATGCCAAACTCGCAATCATTCACGTCATTGACCGTCAGCGATGTCCCGTTCAGCGCAACCGACCCTTTGGGCGCTATGAACCGCGCCAGTTCCTTCGGTGCACGCAAGGTGACACGTGTGCTGTCGCCTTCATCTTCGACCGCGACCACATCGGCCACGCCATCCACATGACCCGAAACGATGTGACCGCCCAGTTCATCACCGACTTTCAGCGCTCGCTCCAGATTGACACGTTTGCCGACGGCCCAGGTATCAAGATTGGTCTTCGAAACCGTCTCGGCGCTGATCTGAACATCATACCAATCGTCGCCCAGCGCGATCACCGTCAGGCACACACCATCACTGGCAATCGAGGCTCCGATATCGATACCGGCCGTGTCATAGGCCGTCTTGATCCGGGCGCGCAGATCCCCCTGCTGTTCCAGCTCGGTGACGGTGCCGATGTCGGTGACGATCCCTGTGAACATTCCGTTAACCCTCAGTTCATAACCTGTGCCTGCTTTTCACCGTCGAGGTAAGCCCAATGGGCCGCGCGGGCAAGCCCCGCCTTGCCGTACAAGGCCCAAACGGGCATAGTTTCGGCAACAAAACCAAAAAAGAGCAGTCCAGATGCCGCAAATGCCTTCAGGCTCAGACAAACGGGTCTTCCTGTTTCTTCAGGGACCTCACGGGCCGTTTTTCTCGACACTCGGGCAGATGTTGCGCGCCACGGGGGCACAGGTCTGGCGGGTTGGGTTCAATGCGGGGGATCAGGCGTTCTGGTTCGACAAGGCAAGTTTCATCGCATTCCGGAACACGCCCGGCGATTGGCCCGAGACATTGAACAGGTTGATTGCCGACAAAGGCGTCACGGATATCGTTCTTTATGGCGACACGAGACCGGTCCACGCCCGCGCAGTTGAGATTGCGAAGTCTCAAGGGCTGACAGTTCACGTTTTCGAAGAAGGCTACCTGCGGCCCTGGTGGGTCACGTACGAGCGGGACGGGTCAAACGGGCATTCGCGCCTGATGTCACTGGATGTCGACCAGATGCGGCAGGCTCTGGCCCGGTCGGACAGCAAAACGCCCCCGCCACCGTCGCATTGGGGGGATATGCGGCAACACATATTCTACGGTGCCCTCTATCATTGGTTCGTCATGTTCCTGAACAAGAGATACCGCAATTTCCGGCCTCATCGTGATCTGTCGGTTTCACAGGAATTCCGGTTGTATTTCAAACGTCTGATGCTGATGCCTGTTCATCGCCTGCAACGCGGCATTGCCACGGCGCGCGTCAGGTGGGGGGGCTTCCCCTATCACCTCGTGTTGCTGCAACTGGGGCATGACAGTTCGGTTCAGGCCCATTCCGAATTCTCCTGCATGTCCGATTTTCTGGAACTGGTCATCGCAGGATTCGCGCAAGGCGCACCGGCACATCACAGGCTGGTCGTGAAAGAGCACCCTTTGGAAAACCACCGTGAACCATTGCACCTGCGCGCCATGGAGATTGCCAGGAAACACGGGGTGCAGAACCGTGTTCACTATGTCCCAGGCGGAAAACTGGCAGGTTTGCTGGATGAGGCAAATTCGGCCGTCACCGTGAATTCCACTGCGGGGCAGCAGGTCTTGTGGCGGGGTATTCCGCTGCGTATTTTCGGACGTTCGGTTTATGACAAGACCGACTTCGTATCACAGCAGTCGATCGCTGCATTTTTTGCTGAACCAGACGCGCCGGATGTCGACGCCTATCGCTGTTACCGGCAATTCCTGCTGGAAACCAGCCAGGTTCCGGGCGGGTTTTATTCCCGGCGCGGCAGGCGGCAGTTGCTGCGCCGCGCCGTGGACATGATGCTCAGCAGCAGTGACCCTTATCAGGCCCTTCTGAACAAGAACGAGGCACCGACGCCACAGTTGAAAATCGTCGAGTAATTCGGTCGCCCTGTGACTGGAAGTTGTGCTGCTTACCGGCTAATCTTCCCGCAACAACAAAAGACTGAGGATATCCGGCAGTGCAATTCTCTCCTAAGCGATGGATGCGGGGGGTTTCCCTTGTGGCCGCAATCGGCTTGATGGCGGCCTGCCAACTTCCGAAATCCGGGCCGAACAAGACCGAAATTCTGGCGGGTGCAGTCCAGAATGGCGGCAACGCGTTTGTCGTCGAAGTCGATGACCGCGTGACACGCCTTACATCCGCCGTGCCTCAGTTTGGCTTTTCGTCCTCGTTCAGCAGCGCCCAGGCCTTGACCGCCGACACTGTCCGCCCCGGTGACGTGCTGGGCCTGACCATATGGGAAAACGTGGACGACGGGTTGCTGTCCGGCGAAACCGGTGCGGCGACCATTCTGGATGAAGTTCAGGTCGACAGCGATGGTTTCATTTTCGTCCCCTATGCGGGTCGGATTCGGGCCGCGGGCAACACGCCCGAACAGCTTCGCGTTTTGATCACGAACAAGCTGCGGGAACAGACACCCGACCCACAGATCGAAGTGCGGCGTGTTGCGGGTGACGGTTCCACCGTCTCGCTGACGGGTACAGTCGCAACCCCCGGCATCTATCCGATCGAACGCCCAACCCGTTCCTTGCTTGGCATGCTGTCCAAGGCGGGCGGGGTCTCAGTAGCGTCAGATATCGCGTTGGTGACGCTGATCCGGGGGGATCAAAAGGGCACCGTCTGGTACGAAGATCTGTTCCGCAACCCGAAACTGGACGTCGCTTTGCGTGGCGGCGACCGCATCTTGGTGGAAGAAGACAGCAGATCATACATAGCACTCGGCGCGACCGGGGGTCAGTCTCGCGTGGCCTTTGACAGTCAGGACCTTACCGCCTTGGAAGCTTTGGCTCAGGTCGGTGGTCTGCTAACACTGTCCTCTGATCCAACCGGCATTTTCATTCTGCGGAAAGAGCGTCAGGACATCGCGCGCAGCATCACGGGACGCGCCGACTTGAAGGGGGATCAACGCATGATCTACCTGCTGAACCTGACGGCCCCCAACGGCCTGTTCATCGCGCGGGATTTCGTGATCCGCGACGATGATACGATTTATGTGACCGAAGCACCCTATGCACAGTGGAGCAAATCGATCTCGCTGATCGCTGGTGGCCTGACCCCCATCGCAAACGTCGCCACGCTGACCGGCAACTGATGCATGGTAGCCGATCCGGACAGCGCAGCCGGGGCCGAGCGCACCCGGCTGTTCGTCTACAACGGCGGGTTTCTTACGCAAAAACGCCTGAGACGGATTCTGACGCTTGCCGGATATGACATTCGTCTGGGTCTTCCCAAGGATGGCGATTGCGTGGGCATTTGGGGCAACAGCCCGACCGCGTATCGGGGCCTGCGCATCGCCGAAAAACACCGCGCCCCGGTTCTGCGGGTCGAGGATGCCTTTCTCAGGTCTCTGCACCCGGGGCGCGCCGGTGAACCGCCCTTGGGTCTTTTGCTGGACCGTTCGGGCCCGCATTTCGATGCAGCCGCACCTTCGGACCTTGAGAAGCTGCTGAACACCGATCCCTTGGACGACACCGCGCTGCTGAACCGCGCACGTGCCGCGATGGAGCGGGTCAGGGAATTGCACCTCAGCAAGTATTCCGCGTTTGACCCCGATCTTGCCGCACCTGACCCCGGTTATGTACTGGTCATCGATCAGACGGTTGGCGATGCCGCCGTCTCGGCAAGCGGTGCCGATCGTGCCCGTTTTCTTGAAATGCTTGTGGTCGCGCAGGAGGAAAACCCAGGCGCGCGCATTCTGATCAAGACACATCCAGAAACGATGGCAGGTCATCGTCAGGGGCATTTCACCGATCAGGACCTGTCAGACCGGGTCACGTGGTTTGACAAGCCCATCAGCCCCTGGCCCCTGCTCGAGGGCGCCGTTGCGGTTTATACCGTTTCTTCGCAGCTGGGCTTTGAAGCAATCCTGGCCGGTCACAAACCGCGCGTTTTCGGTCAACCGTTCTATGCCGGGTGGGGCCTGACGCAGGATGAATTCCCAGTCCAGCGCCGTCAGCGCAACCTGACCCGCGCGCAACTGTTCGCGGCCGCGATGCTGCTTTACCCGACCTGGTACGACCCCTTTCGCGATCAGCTGTGCGAAATGGAAACGGTTCTGGACATTTTGGAGGCGCAGACCCGCGCATGGCGGCAGGACAGGCACGGTTGGACGGCCGCCGGTATGCGCCTGTGGAAACGCAGGCACATGCAGCAGATTTTCGGGCGGCATGGCACGTTGCGCTTTACGGCCACACAACCTGATGCCTCGGATCGCCCCCACATGGTCTGGGCCAGTCAGGCGCGCGACAGCGAAGGGGCCGTTCGTGTGGAAGACGGTTTTTTGCGTTCCCGAGGACTGGGGGCGGCGCTTGTTCCGCCCCTATCCCTGGTAACCGACGAAGTCGGTATCTACTATGACCCCACAAAGCCCAGCCAGTTGGAAAACCTGATCAGCGAGCGTGCAACTTTGCGCCCGGATCAGGAATTGCGCGCTGAACGGCTTGTTGAGAGATTGCTGGCCGATGGTTTGAGCAAATACAACACGGGCCAATCCGCGCCGGTTCTGCCCCATGGTCACCGAATTCTGGTGCCCGGACAGGTTGAAAATGACGCCTCGATCCTGCTGGGCACCAACACGGTGCGCAGCAATCTGGACCTGCTGAACACGGCGCGCGAGGCCAACCCCGAAGCTATCCTGATCTACAAACCGCACCCTGATGTCGAAGCTGGGTTGCGGGATGGCCAGATAGACGCAGAGTCAATTGCGGACCTTGTCGTGACCCGAACTGACCCTGCCTCGCTGCTGACGCAGGTGGACGAGGTGTGGACGATGACATCGCTATTGGGGTTCGAGGCATTGTTGCGCGGGGTGAAGGTCACGACTCTGGGCGCGCCCTTCTATGCGGGATGGGGCCTGACCACCGATCTGGATACCGTCCCCGTCAGGCGAGGTGCACGGCCGTCGCTGATGGGCTTGGTACACGCCACCTTGATTGACTATCCACGCTATTTCGATCCGATCACCAGACAACCCTGCCCTGTCGAAGTGGCTGTTGAACGTTTGGCGCTGGGGTATTCGGCACCGTCCGGTCCGTTCAACCGGTTTCTGTCAAAGCTTCAGGGCGCGTTCGCAACGCACGCTCGTCTTTGGCGTTGACCTTATTCCGACGCTCTGCGCCAACGATGCAATACATCCCCACCGACCGCCTGCGTCTCGATCAATTCGAATCTGGGGGCGGCCTCCAGCGTTTCCAGACCTAGTGTCCCGACCGCGGCCAAGCCTTCGGCCCCGATGGTTAAGCCGGCAGTGAACCCGATCAGCTCGTCCACCAGATCTTCGGCCAGCAGCGAGGCCGCAAGCGCGGCCCCGCCTTCGCAGAAGACACTGGTCAAACCGGCCTGACCCAGTTGCTGAAGCAGATCCACCGCGTCGATATGGTGATCTTTCAACGCACAGGGGATCAGCTTTGCTCCCAATCCCTCCCACGCCTGTGCACGTTCTGCATCCGGGTGATGCGCATGGCAGAGCCAGACAGGTATCTTTGAGGCTGTACGCGCCAGCTGCCCCATCAGAGAAATATCCATATGGCGGGACACCACGACGCGGACGGGTTGATGCTCAACGCCAAGATCCCGCACGGTCAGCGAGGGGTCGTCGGCGCGCGCCGTCCCTGCCCCGACCATCACCGCATCGTGGCGTGCACGCATGGCATGAACCACACGACGTGCCTGCGGTCCGGTGATCCATTGGCTGTGCCCTGTCGAGGTTGCGATGCGCCCGTCAAAACTGCTGGCCATCTTCAGCGTCACAAAAGGCCGGCCTTGTTCAGTCTTGAGGAAAAAGCCTTCCAGATCCCGTTCTGCCTGTTCCGCAAGAACGCCAGTTACAACGTCAATTCCTGCCTCGCGCAACATGGCAAAACCCTGCCCGGCCACGCGCGGATCGCTGTCTTCGACAGCGGCCACAACACGGGATACTCCTGCCGCAATCAAGGCCTCGGCGCAGGGCGGCGTTTTGCCGTGATGGGCACAGGGTTCCAGCGTTACATAGGCGGTCGCACCACGCGCAACCTGCCCGGCCTGAGCCAAGGCTTCGGTCTCGGCATGAGGGCGGCCACCCGGCTGGGTCCAGCCCCGCCCGATGATCCGGTCATCACGAACGATGACACACCCCACAGCGGGGTTCGGCCAGCACATCCCCTGACCGCGCCGCCCCAAAGACAGGGCAAGCGCCATGAATCGCTTATCTGTTTCGTTCACTCGTCAGTCGAAGGCTGCGGCGGGCGCAGTTCGTGGACGAACTCCTCGAAATCATCGGCCGCCTGGAAATTCTTGTACACACTCGCAAAGCGAACATAGGCGACAGTGTCGATCCGCGCCAGAGCTTCCATAACGATCTCACCGATCTTGTTGGACGGGATATCCGTGTCGCCCATGCTTTCCAGACGGCGCACGATGCCCGAAATCATCTGATCGATCCGTTCGGGATCAACGGGGCGTTTCTGCATCGAGATGCGGATCGAACGCTCCAGCTTGTCGCGATCGAAATCTTCGCGTTTACCATTGGTCTTTATGACAACCAGATCACGCAGTTGCACACGTTCGTAGGTCGTGAACCGTCCGCCACAGGCCGGACAGAACCGGCGTCGGCGGATTGCCACGTGGTCCTCTGCCGGGCGTGAATCTTTCACCTGAGTGTCGATATTTCCGCAAAACGGGCAGCGCATCCGCCGTCTCCTCGTCCCATGTTCGGCCTCTTTTTGTAAGCGCTGCGGCTTACTTATCCACAACTATAGGGCAGCCGCTAGGGTTTGGGTAGTCGGAAATTCAAACCGCTAAATAGTGGGTCAGGCCAGATACGCCGCAACCTTCCTTTGATGCGGCGCAGTGCGGTGTTCAAACAGGTAAATCCCTTGCCATGTTCCCAGAACGGGTCGTCCCTGCGACACCGGGATCGTCAACGAAACCGGCAAGAGCGCGGCCTTGATATGCGCAGGCATATCGTCCGGGCCTTCGTAGGTGTGCCGCAGATACGACATGGCGGGGTTGTCTGACGGTGGAACCAGCCGTTCGAAGAACGCCTGAAGATCTGTTTGAACTTCGGGGTCCGCGTTTTCCTGGATCAGCAATGAGCAGGAAGTGTGGCGAACGAACAGGGTCAAGACCCCATCTTTCGCCACCCGTTCAAGCCATTGCAGAACGTCGGACGTGAATTCGTAAAGCCCCGGTCCATGGGTGTGCAAAACGAACTCGGTCTGCATCGTGACTATCCTGCGGGTTGGTCAGTCGTTGAAGAACGGTCGATAATTACACCGTGCATTCGCACCTTGTACAGATTCACTGTTGCCAGGCTGAAACCCGAACGAGACAAAGCTGCTTGGTTGTGCATCGACCGTTTGAGGCGGCTTGATGGAAAACTGAACCGCTGTTCTGCGACCGGTTGTGACACTGGGCCCGTATCCTCGCAACACGTAAATCCGGTCCGTCCAGCCCGACCCCAAGGTTCGACGTGCATAATCCGCGGCGGCGCACCAATAGCCTTCGGCGCGCATGTCGCCGCGGGGGATGACCTCGAAATCAGTGGCGTTTATGGGTTCCGTTCGAAACCCGTTCCGCGCAGCGTCTGCTGTCAATGGAACACTGAAGGCCAAGGCTGCCAACGCGGCGAAAGTGTATGACTGTTTCATGGTAATTTCTTCCCTGATTGCTTGTTCCAAATTGTGACCTCTGAATAGGTTAGTCGAACTTCACTGCGCGCACAGGGTGCCTCACGATCAATTCAGCCCGCCTGGTACATAGCGTGATCCGGCGTGAGCCAGCCTTGACAGCGGATCAGCAGGCCCAAGCCCGGCGTCGCAGAACAACGCGTCACTTGCAGAAAAAGAGCGTGCCGGGGAGCCCTGAGCAGAGATTGGTGATTTCTCCGAGGCTCTGACCTCATCCCCATGAAGGTCCCGACCCGGCAACAAAGCTGATTTGGACAGCCGCGCGCTACACTTCATGCGCGTTCCGGTCAAGACCTTTCGAGAACTTGCCAACAAGTAGTACTCAAGTGCAAAATCCTTTCTGCCAAAAGCCAAAGTCAACAAAGGGATTTCCCTGATAAACTGTTAATGTATTTGAGAACGTAAGGTGTTGTACCACGATGGATGTAGATATCGACCGACTACATTTTTTGATCCAGGCGCTGGATCGCCACGCCGGCAACAGCGAAGTATCCCAGCGGGTATTGCAACAGACCGGGCTGTGTCAGCAGGATATCGCACCCCCTGCCGCAGTCTACAGCGCACATAAAGAGGCCCTGTTCATCCGGCACGCCTGTGACGCCGTTGGTGACATCACATTTGCGGCGCGCACTGGGCTCGAGGTCACGTCGGCCTCGACCGTAACAGGGTATATCAGTAAATACTCACGCGATTTGAGGCAGGTGATGGAAAACCTGTCCCGTTTTCATGGCATCATCGATCCGGCCATCGGGCTCAGCTTTCGTGTTGCCGGCAACTTCGCGGCCCTTGAGGCCGATTGGAAAGACGCCAGCTTTGCCCGCTATCATCGGCGCACGGAATTCCTGTTGTTCGCTGCGCTGGCCAGGATGAGAAACCTCACGCAGGTGAAGTTGCACCCGATCGAGATGCGCTTTCAGCACAAAGTTGGAAGCCACGCCAAAACCTACGAAAAGCTGACAGGCTGCCCAGTGGTTTTCAACGCTGAAAAGATCGAGATCATTCTGCCGCTATCTGCGCTGGAATTGAAAGTGCCGACCTATGATCCAAAGCTGCGTGAGCATTTGCTGGAATACGGTGAACGTCTGCTGGCCGAAAAACCACCCCCCAAGCACAAGACCCGCGCCCGTGTCGAAGGTCTGATCACCCGATCCCTGCCCGGCGCAATCCTGCAAGCCGAAGATGCGGCGGCTGATCTGGGGATGAGCCTCAGAACCTTCAGTCGACGCCTCAAGGATGAAGGCACAAGCTATCGCGATATTGTGGACGATCTAAGATGTGATCTGGCCCAGACTTTCATCACAAATGGCATGACTCTGTCTGAAATCTCATACGCGCTGGGGTATGCCGATCAGGCTGCTTTTTCGACCGCCTTCAAACGGTGGACAGGTCAGCCGCCCAGCGCCTTCAAGACCCGAGTGGAACATCCCATTCGGACAGCTGGCCGGGGGTCATCAGCCTGAAAAACCTCGCCCCGGCCTGTCCCATGAGTGGACAAGACCGATATAGAAAGGCACACCGCCACGGCCTTGTGCTATCGCGCCAACGTGATGCGAGAACCAGCCAATGTGAACAAAAAAGGCGCCTCTGACGGGGCGCCTTTGTTCTGATAGATCTTTGTTCTTATTGATCCAGGAAAGACCGGAGTTTTCGTGAACGGCTGGGATGCTTCAGCTTCCGCAGCGCCTTGGCCTCGATCTGACGGATCCGTTCGCGGGTCACGCTGAACTGTTGGCCGACTTCTTCCAAAGTATGGTCGGTGTTCATACCGATGCCAAAACGCATCCGCAGAACCCGTTCTTCGCGCGGGGTGAGCGAGGCCAGAACCCTTGTGGTGGTTTCCTTGAGGTTTTCCTGAATGGCGCTGTCCAGGGGCAGCACGGCATTCTTGTCCTCGATGAAATCGCCCAGTTGGCTGTCTTCCTCGTCGCCGATGGGTGTTTCCAGAGAAATCGGCTCTTTGGCGATCTTCATCACCTTGCGCACCTTCTCGAGCGGCATCTGCAGCTTTTCGGCCAGTTCTTCCGGCGTCGGCTCACGGCCGATTTCATGCAGCATCTGACGGCCCGTGCGCACCAGCTTGTTGATCGTTTCGATCATGTGAACCGGAATACGGATCGTGCGGGCCTGATCCGCGATCGAGCGGGTGATCGCCTGGCGGATCCACCAGGTCGCATAGGTCGAGAACTTATAGCCACGACGGTATTCGAACTTGTCCACCGCCTTCATCAGGCCGATGTTGCCTTCCTGAATAAGATCAAGGAATTGCAGGCCACGGTTGGTGTACTTTTTGGCGATCGAGATCACCAGGCGCAGGTTGGCTTCGACCATTTCCTTCTTGGCCTGCCGCGCCTCTTTCTCGCCCTTCTGAACCTGCTGCACGATACGGCGGAATTCCGAGATATCCAGACCGACATACTGGCCGACCTGAGCCATGTCGTTGCGCAGCTCTTCGACCTTCGCGGTCGAGCGTTCGATGAACATCTGCCATCCCCGGCCCGGCTTTTCGGCCATCTCGGCCAGCCAGTTCGGATCCAGTTCACGGCCCCGATACGCTTCGATGAACTCACGGCGGTTGATGCGTGCCTGATCGGCCAGCTTGACCATCGCGCTGTCCAGAGACATGACGCGGCGGTTGATGCCATAAAGCTGGTCGATCAGCGCCTCGATCCGGTTGTTGTGCAGGTGAAGGCCATTCACCAGTTCGACGATCTCAGCCCGCAGTTTCTGATAGGTTTCTTCATCCTTTTCACTGAACGTACCGTCTTCGTTCAGCGTGGCCGAAATCCGGCTGTCCTGCATTTCAGACAGCATCGAGAAGTCGGTCGAGATACGCTCCAACGTGGTCAAGACCTGATCCTTCAGCGCCGCTTCCATCGCGGCCAGCGACATGTTGGCCTGATCGTCGTCATCGTCATCGTCATCGTTGTTCAGCGGGTTGCCATCCGCATCCAGCTCGGGGCCAGTATCCTTGGCTGGCTTGTTCGCCTGCACGGCCGAGGTATCGACGACCGGCTCTTCAACGTCACCGTCTTCGTCCAACTGGTTTCCGAACGTGGTTTCCAGATCAATGACGTCCCGCAAAAGAATGTCTTCGGACAACAATTCGTCATGCCAGATTGTGATCGCCTGAAAGGTCAGCGGGCTTTCACACAGGCCCGCAATCATCGTATTGCGACCGGCTTCGATCCGCTTGGCGATTGCGATCTCACCCTCGCGGCTCAGCAGTTCGACCGACCCCATCTCACGCAGATACATGCGCACAGGGTCGTCGGTGCGATCCAGCTTTTCTGTACCGGAACCGGCCAGTGCAACCTCACGGTTGCTTTCCGCGGCAACCAGTTCGGTCGAGCCTTTGTTCTCTTCCTCTTCGGCCTCTTCATCTTCGATGATGTTGATGCCCATCTCGGACAGCATCGACATTACGTCTTCGATCTGTTCCGAACTGACCTGATCAGGCGGCAAGACCTGATTGAGCTGGTCGTAGGTAATGTAACCTTTCTCGCGAGCCTCGGCGATCATCTTCTTGACGTTCGCCTGGCTCATGTCCAGCGAGATTTCCTGTTCCTGCTCGTCGGATTTGCGGTCTTCGTTCGTATCCTTGGCGGCCATTCAATGCTCCTGCAGGGATGGGTGATTCGTCTCAGCCGAATCATTAGCGCGTATAAGTGATTCGGCCACCCGTTTACCCGTTTTTCTTTTCCAGTGCCTTACGAAAACACCACTTATCGGCGTTTCCGCTCGAATTTGATGCCAGACATGATCGCCGCAAACGCGTCTTTCTCGTCACGATTGATTCGCGCCCCATTGTCAGCAATGTCGAAAACGGCCCTATCCTCGTTCTGGCTTCGACTCGTGCGGTTGCGCTCTTCGGCGGCTTGCGCCAGCCGATATGTCAGCGCCTCATCGGCCAGATCAGACAACTCTTCTGCCGCTTCGGCAATCTCGGCATCCAACCCCCGGAGCGCTTTGATCTTTGCGAGTTCCTCGGCCAGTGTCATCTCGGCCTTTTCAACGTCGCCTGGCTTGGACACACAGGGGATGACTGCCACATGGCGAAGGGTCAGCAGGTTTTCAAGGGCGTCAGGCCCCATTGATGCGATAATGTGGTCTTTCAGGTTGTCCGGGTCATCAATTGCGTGACGCAGGACAGCATCGCGCAATGCCGCATAGTCAGGATTGTGACATTCCATTTCTTCCAACTGTTGCTCAAATTGGACAACAACCTTGGGATTCAGAATTGAGATCGCCAGAATAGCGGCTTCGCGCAGCTGGATATCCGCGTTTTCCGATGAGGCCAGAAACGAACTGCGCGCGCCCGGCGTCGCGGTCTGCTGCGGCTGCCATTTTCCCCGCGGTTGCCACGGACGGTTTTGAGGTTGTCGTCGCGGGCGGAACAGTTGCCAGCGCAGGTCTTTGATTTCCTGACCGTAATGCAAGCGGATCGAGGGATCTTGGATCAGCTTGATCTTGTCCCGCAGTGCCTTGTCCAGTGCTGCCTTGCGTTCCGGGCTGTCGAATACCTTTCCTTCGGTTTCGCGCTGCCACAACAGTTTGACCATCGGTATGGCCCCTTCCAGAACGGCCTGAACCGCGCCCGGGCCTTCTGTGCGCAACAGATCGTCCGGGTCCTTGCCTTCGGGCATCAAGGCAAAACGCAAGGATTTTCCGGCCTCCAGCAGCGGCAGTGCCAGATCAACCGCCCGCATGGCCGCCCGCAGACCCGCGGCATCCCCGTCTAGTGCAATGATCGGTTCATCCGCGATCCGCCAGAGCAGGTGCAACTGATGTTCAGTAATGGCCGTTCCCAAAGGTGCAACCGACGCGCTAAACCCCGCCTCGGCCAGCGCGATCACGTCCATATACCCTTCGGCAACGATCAGCGGCTGCCCTTTGCCCGCCGCCTGCCGCGCCGGACCTTGATTGTAAAGGCTGCGCCCCTTGTCGAACAACTCGGTCTCGGGCGAGTTAAGGTATTTCGCGTTGTCATTCGGATCCATCGCACGGCCACCGAATGCAATGCAGCGCCCACGCGGATCCCGGATCGGGAACATGATCCGGTTGCGGAAGGTGTCATAGGGTTTTTTGCCTTTGTTTGAAGGCTTGGCCAGCCCGGCGCCAAGGATCAGTTCCTCTGGGATGCTCTTGCCGCGCAGGTGATCCCAAAGCGCCTGCCAACTGTCCGGCGCAAACCCGATCTCCCACCGATCCAGCGCGCTTTGATCCAAACCCCGGCGCGACAGGTAATCCCGTGCCTCTGCCCCCGCCGCTGTTTTCAGCTGCAAGCGGAAAAACTGCACCGCCTGTTCCATCACATCGGCAAGCTGACTGCGGCGATCCTGCTTTTCCTGTGCTTTCGGATCCCGCGCAGGCATCGGCATGCCAGCCTCTCGGGCGAGGATTTCAACCGCTTCGATGAACGAAACATTTTCCGTTTCTTTCACAAAGCTGATCGCGTCGCCCTTGGCGTGACAGCCGAAGCAGTAATAAAACCCCTTCTGATCATCGACATGGAATGAGGCCGTCTTTTCGTGATGAAACGGGCAAGGCGCCCACATGTCACCTTTGCCTTGATTGGATTTGCGCTGATCCCACATCACCTTGCGCCCGACGACCTGAGACAGGCTCAGGCGGGTGCGCAGTTCATCCAGAAATCCGGGGGGCAGTGACATATGTCAAACCTGACAGAAACAGGAACGCGCGCCAAGGGGATGGCGCGCGTTTGTCCACAGGGAAATGTCCGGGCTGTGGATTATTGCTGCAAACACAACTCAAGCCAAGCAGCGCCCAGATCCTTTTTGCGCACATCGCGCATCTTTTGTTCATAGACCCACGGCGTGATCAACGGAATCGCGGCATTGTAGTTCTCGGGCCATGTCGGGCCACTATCCGCCACGGCTTGCGCCACATCGCGTTCTTTCACGCGGTCCAGCCGCGCCTTTTGGATCGCGGCCACCACATCCGCCTGATATTTGCAGCTTTGTTCCTTAGTTTCCTGAGCGGCCAAAGGAGTGGCCAGTAGAGCCGCGACAATGGCTATACGCAACATGGAGGTCTCCGGGATTCGTTTCTCTGAGTGTCTACTATCCGTCAAACTAACGGGCCGCCATCGACATTCAAGCCGCAGCGCGAACCGGCGGGGCGAAATGATCACCCCGCCCGCCTGCTTTACAGCCCCTTGGCGCGATAGCTTTTGGCCACGCGGTCGATCGCCACGATATAGGCCGCAGTACGCAGGTCTTCGACATCGTCGCGGCTGTGCCACACTTCACGCATGGACTGGTAGGCGATCCGCATCGTGTCATCGAGGCCCGAGCGCACCAGTTCAAGCTCATCGGCACCCTTGAGGTATTTTGCTTTAAAGTCCGGAGACATCGACCACGCGTCACCCAGATACCTGTCCAGCCGCTCCAGTTCGCTGACGATCAGTTCATGTCGCGCCTCTTCCTGGCGGCGCTGCATCCGGCCGAAACGAATGTGGCTTAGATTCTTGACCCATTCAAAATAAGACACCGTCACACCACCCGCGTTGGCATACATATCCGGGATGATAACGGTGCCTTTCTTGCGAAGAATCTCATCCGCGCCAGCGGTGACCGGGCCATTCGCTGCCTCGATGATCAAAGGTGCCTTGATCCGCTCGGCGTTGGAAAGGTTGATGACACCCTCAAGGGCAGCCGGGATCAGAATGTCGCACTCAGCCTCCAGAACGCTTGCACCTTCCGCTGAATGAGTCGCGTCCGGATAATCCTTGACGCCGCCATGCTTGACGATCCACTGGCGGACGGCTTCGACGTCGATACCATCCGGGTTATAGAGCGCTCCGTCCCATTCAATGATACCTACAACGCGTGAACCGTCTTCCTCGCTCAGAAACTTCGCGGCGTGATACCCCACGTTGCCGAGCCCCTGCACCACAACACGCTTGCCGTCCAGCTTGCCCGACAGGCCGGCCGTCTTGACGTCTTCGGGGTGACGGAAAAATTCACGCAGAGCGTATTGAATGCCGCGTCCGGTCGCTTCGACCCGCCCGGCGATGCCACCTGCGTTCAATGGCTTGCCGGTCACACAGGCCCGTGCATTGATGTCGGTGGTGTTCATCCGCGCGTATTGGTCCGCCATCCAGGCCATCTCGCGTTCGCCCGTTCCCATGTCGGGCGCCGGAACGTTCTGCGACGGGTTGATCAGATCCCGCTTGGCAAGTTCATAGGCAAAGCGGCGCGTGATCTGTTCCAGTTCGTGTTCTTCGTATTTCCGCGGATCAATGCAAAGACCGCCTTTTGATCCGCCAAAAGGCGTTTCGACAAGAGCACATTTGTACGTCATCAACGCAGCCAGCGCTTCGACCTCATCCTGATTCACCGCAGTGGCATAGCGAATGCCGCCTTTGACCGGCTCCATATGTTCGGAATGGACAGACCTGTACCCGGTGAAGGTGTGGATCTCACCGCGCAGACGCACACCGAACCGAACTGTGTAGGTCGCGTTGCAAACCCGGATTTTCTGCTCCAGCCCCGGCGGCAGTTCCATCAGGGCGGCCGCCCTGTTGAACATCAGGTCAACACTCTGGCGAAAGCTTGGTTCTTGGATGCCGGTCATAAAATCCTCCGTACCGCTGGATGACGAAACGTCATGACGTTTTGTCGCACCACTCAAGTCTGGCTGCAATCAAACAATGCACTTTTTTTCATCACCTACCTAACACAGACTTGAGTTTCTGATGGTGAGTCGCCCAATCCGGTCAATCGCTTAACGGATTGTATTCATTTCATCGACAGACCGTGGGAAAACGTGAAAATTATACCCCCTGAGCGCCCAAAAAGGCCAAAACCAAGCCTTTTTCGCCCAATTCACGCCACGTTTGAAAATTAACTTTGTCCTAAATCTCTTTTTCTTTGACGCACGAATTCGACGTGTGAAGCGGAGTAACCAGAATGCTGAATTCCTTGCTTTGTAACGACGGCTCGAAACCGAAGCGCAAAACGTTCAAATTAGAGCAGTTCGCTCGCAACGAAGATGGCGCCTTCACTATTTTCGTATTGTTTATGGTGGTCCTGATGCTGGCGATTACCGGCATGGCCATGGATGTCATGAAATATGAACGCGACCGTGCCAGCCTGCAATCCACACTGGATCGCGCTGTGCTTGCCGCCGCGGACCTCGACCAGGACCTTCCCGCCAAGGCGGTCGTCGATTCTTACATGGACAAGGCCGGGCTGGGCAATTTGAACGCCATTACGACGGTTGTTGAAGGTTTCGGCTCCAAAAAAGTAAGTGCTACAGCCGAAGCCGTTGTTCCAACCCGCTATCTGAGGTTCGGCAAAGTCACCGAACTGGGTCTCGTTGCGACCAGTGCAGCTGAAGAATCCATTGGCGCCGTTGAAATCTCATTGATTCTCGACATCTCCGGCTCAATGTCGCGCTCGTCTGCCACACCATCGAAGACAAAAATCGCAGTTTTGAGAGAAGCTGCGTCAGAATTTGTCAGGCTCATGCTGGACAAACCGAACGAAACGCAGATTTCAATCTCGATTGTTCCTTACGCAACGCAGGTCAACGCAGGAGCATCGATTCTGGACAAGTTCACGAATGTCACCCAAGAACACAGCTATTCGCACTGCGTAAACTTCATTCCAGAACAGTACAGCGATTCTGATCTGGAACGGGATGACACCCTCGAACGCACCGCGCACTTCGATCCTTTCACCTATTCTGAAGGGACTATCGACCTGCCCGTTTGTCCGGTCCGCGCTGGAAGTGCAATCACCCCTGTCACCGACAATATGAACAAACTGCTTGCCCAGATTGCGTCCCTCACCCCCGGTGGGAACACATCGATCGACATCGGGATGAAGTGGGGTACTGCCCTGCTGGACCCGAGCATGCGCGGAATTGTTCGCGACCTGTCGCTGGAACAGGATCCGTCCCATGCAGGTACAACAATTGTGCCATCAAAATTCTCGGTCCGTCCCTCGGACTATGGCACCGACGTTCTGAAGATCGCCATTGTTATGACCGATGGTCAGAACACCGATCAATACATGCTTAACCCATCGCTGCGCGAAGGTATGTCAGACGTCTGGTACAACCCGGAAGCTGATGAATACACCGTGTACCATTCTCAGGGTCGTCCGAATTTTTTCTGGCCTCAGCAAGATGTTTGGGCGGATCATCCCTACGGAAACCCGGAACCTGAGACGCAGCTGAACGAAGAACCTGGAACAGCCGTTAGGTTGTCATATCCTGAACTGTTTAACCGAGTATCTTTGGCATGGAACGCACGGTACAACTATTACTGGCAGTCCAGCGGTTGGGCGGAATGGTATTCAAAGGCCTACGCGAAAGTTGAAACGTCGGCCAAGAACCAGCGCACCAAGCATATTTGTGATGCGGCCAAAGACCAGGGTATCATTGTTTACGGCATCGCTTTCGAAGCGCCCAGAAGCGGGTACAGGACCCTCAAAGACTGTGCCAGCTCTGACAGCCACGTCTATGACGTAAGTGGCCTGAACCTTGAGAAAGCCTTTGAATCCATCGCATCGTCGATCCGCAAACTGAGGCTAACCCAATGATCAGCGGAAAGCTGTCGCAACTCCGCCTGTTTCGGCAATCCGAGGCAGGGAATGCGACAATCGAGTTCATCATGCTCGTACCCTTCTTCCTGGCGCTTCTCGTGGCAGGAGCCGAACTGTCCATCATCACAATGAAGCATGCTGCTTTGGAGCGTGGGGTGGACCTGATCGTAAGGGATATTCGGCTGGGTACGGGTACGGACTGGAATCACGACGTGATCAGGGATCGGATTTGCGAAGTGTCCGGAATCAAGGATTGTACAGGGAATTTGCGACTACAAATGGTCAAGCAGGACGCGTTCGCTGGTATTGTGCTTTCAGACAGCATCCCCTGCACGGACAGTTCCGAAGATCCCAAGCCGGTTTTGGATTTCAAAAGCGGCCAATCCAATGAGTTGATGATCCTGCGAGCCTGCCTGCGCATAGATCCGGTTCTTGAGACCTCAGCCATTGCCAAGCTTGTCCCGGACGCTACCGGCCACTATGCGGTGACCGCAACAACGGCATTCGTACAGGAGCCAGAGTAAGATCATGTCTGTACTCCAATATCTGAAAAATCGCGTCAAAGTCTTCAAGAAAGACGAAAGCGGCATACTGACCGTTGAAGCCCTCATGATTTTTCCATTGATGTTATGGACGATCACGTTCACGTTCACTGCATTCGAGGGGTTTCGTCAAAGCGCCTCCAATCTAAAGGCAGCTTATACGATCAGCGATCTGATTTCGCGTGAAACGCGGGCCGTGACCGATGTGTATATCGACTCGCTGCACGATTTGGCAGGCAAGATGGTCAACAACCGGTCAGATGTGAAGATGCGTATTTCTCTGATTATTTACGATGAGGACGATGATCGCCACTACGTTCGCTGGTCGACCGTACGCGGCTTTGATCAGGAATGGGATGACAACAGGATCGATGAAATCGAAGACCGCCTGCCGCCAATGCCCAATCAGGACACCGTTATTCTGGTTGAAACGTCCAATGAATACATCCCCACGTTCAGACCGGGCTGGGATTTTGCGACAGGTATCACCTTTGAGAACTTCATCTTTACCCGTCCCCGCTTTACAAACGAAGTTGCTTGTAACTTAACTCAGACCCCGTTCGTCTGCACAAATAGCGGATAGAATTTCGGACATGAACTTGGCCTCGGCGGCAGATGTCATGCCGCCCACGCCAACCCGGCGACCGATCCGCCACCACAAGCCGGGGGCCCATTGGTTCGTATCTTTGAGCTTGGTGCGAACCAGAAAACCGTTTGACGGCTTGAACGCAAACACACCGCGATCCACCGATTCAATATCAGCCACCTTCGCGATCAATCGGCCTGACCCGGTACGCAACTCCGACTGTGTCAGTTCAATATGGTCCTGGGTCGCGTGCCATACACGATAGGCCAGCCAAAGCGACGCGCCCCCTACAGCAAAAAGAAATACTTGCCACGCCGGTTCGGGCGGCGATGCCAAAGCGACGTATGTGACCAGCATCCCAACCGTCGACAGCATCCCTACTCCGATCCACCGTCTGGGGGATGATGCCTGAATCGTTGCCAGCACTTCGTCCTGCATGGATGTCTCCTGTCCGTTCCGCTTCGACTTAGCGATTTTCCGGGGGAAACAACAGGGCTTTGGTTGCGCAGCAAATTTGCACAGCTCCGGTTAATTGACGCTGATTGACCGCATTCACGCAGGGGTTACATGCTGATCAAACGAACCGGAGGCGAATATGTCCCTTAGACCCACACTTGAAACACGCAGGGCCACCCCGACGATGGAAGGGGCTGGCGTGAAACTTCACCGCGCATTCGGGTTTCAGGACCCGTCCGAACTTGATCCATTCCTGCTGTTCGACGATTTCAGGAACGAACGCCCGCAGGACTATCAGGCCGGTTTTCCCTGGCATCCGCATCGCGGAATCGAGACGATCACCTATGTTCTGGCCGGATCGGTCGAGCACTCGGATTCGCTGGGCAACACCGGCACTTTGGGCGCGGGCGACGTGCAGTGGATGACGGCGGGGTCCGGAATCCTGCATCAGGAAATGCCGCAGGGAAACACCTCGGGGCAGATGCACGGGTTTCAGCTTTGGGGCAACCTGCCTTCGGATCAGAAGATGACTGCCCCGCGCTATCAGGATGTTCAAAGCAAGGATATCCCCGAAGTCACTGATGACGACGGCACCACCGTTCGGGTGATTGTCGGAGAGTTCTGGGGCAAAACCGGCCCCGTGGACGGCATCGCGGCAGATCCACAATATCTGGACATCTCGGTTCCCGCGGGTGTGAAGAAGACCTTCCGCATCGACACGTATCGCCGAGCCTTTGCCTATGTCTTTCAAGGTCAGGCAGCCTTTGCAGATGCGTCACGCCCGTCCGGTGTGCTGTTGGAAAAAGAGGTCGCCGGGCAAGAGGTGAATATCCGGGATATGTCGGGCGACCGCACGCTTGTCCGTTTCGGGACGGGGGACGAAATCACCGTTCAGGCTGGCCCCGAAGGCGTGCGGTTTCTGTTGATCTCGGGGGCTCCGATCAATGAGCCCGTCGCATGGCACGGGCCTATTGTGATGAACACGCGGGCCGAACTGGAACAAGCCTTTCGGGAGTTGCGTAACGGGACCTTCATTCGCCCTGCGCACTGACACAGTGACGGTCTGGCCCTGTCAGGCCGTCACCGCCTTATGCACCATGTTCCAATAAATCTGTTCGACCTCGTCCAGTGACAGTCGCCCTCCGGACCTGTACCAGGTCATCACACCGTTCAACATGGCAATCACCGCCAGCGTGGCGATCTTGGTGTCCGGTATCGCAAACTGACCAGCCTTCTGGCCAGAGTGAAGGATGTCTTCCAACGCGTTTTCATACTGACGCCGAAGATCTTCGATTTCGGCGAAGTTTTCGGGTGAGAGGTTGCGCAGTTCCATATAGGCGATGAACACCTCGTCCGGGCGTTGCAGGTGGAAACGTATGTGAAAACCGACAAATCGGCGCAACGCTTGCTGGCAGTCATCGCAGCGCTCCAGCGCGTTGAGCGCCGAAAGCAGATCCTGCATATGCTCTCGCATCAACCGATACAGCAAACTCTGCTTGTCCGGCGTGTAATTGTATAGCGCCCCCGCCTGAACGCCGACCTCTTTCGCGATCTGCCGCATCGAAACCGCCGCATAACCGTGGCGGGCAAACAGGTTCAGGGCCGCCTTTCGAATGCGCGGGCCTGTGATATCAGAGTGGGAGCCTTGAGTACGTGCCATCCGCCCACAGTATCTGAACAAATGTTCATATAGAACCCCGCTTGATCGGCGCCGGCAAAAGGTGCATCACGAAAGGACGAACGAAACCGAAAAGCGTGCCACATGAAACTGCTGCCTGTTCTGCCTATTATTCTTGTGTTTGCCGGGTGTTCAGACTTTCCCGAACTTGAAGGCAGTGAACCGGCCTCGGTCAAATCGGCCCCCTACCCGCGTCTTATTCCGGTGCAGGAAACGTTGGGGCCTTCGATTGATCCCGTCAGCCAGGCCGCAGAGGTGGAAGAAGACCTGACGCAGCGCAGCGAGGCGCTGGCGAAAAAGGCTCAGGCGTTGCAAAACGCGCAAACCAACTGAAGCGTGACATTTGACCTCGACAATCCCCCGGTGACGGATTGCACCCTTGGCCTGAACCCGATAAGGCAGCGCTGATCGGGCAGGCGTCCGAATTCAGACAAGTTTCGAGCGGAAAGGAACCCACGACATGACACAGGCACTGCGGCTGGGAATTGCGGGCTTGGGAACTGTCGGCGTGGGTGTCGTCAAAATTGTTCGCCGCCATGCAGATTTGCTGAAGGCGCGCACGGGCCGGTCGATTGAAATCGTGGCCGTATCGGCGCGGGATCCGAACAAGGACCGCGGTGTGAACCTGTCGGATTATGCCTGGGAAACCGACCCGGTTGCGCTGGCGAAACGTGACGATATCGATGTCTATGTCGAACTGATGGGCGGTGAAAACGGTCCGGCCAAGGCCTCGGTCGAAGCCGCGCTGGCCAGCGGCAAAGACGTCGTGACCGCCAACAAGGCATTGCTGGCCATTCACGGGCAGGAACTGGCCGAACAGGCCGAAGCTGCTGGCCGCGTCATCCGGTTTGAGGCCGCAGTCGCGGGCGGTATCCCCGTCATCAAATCCCTGACCGAAGGGCTGGCCGGAAACGAGATCACACGCGTGATGGGCGTGATGAACGGTACCTGCAACTACATTCTGACCCGGATGCAATCGCAGCGTCAGGGCTATAACGCCCTTTTCGATGAATGTGCAGAACTTGGGTATCTTGAGGCCGACCCCAATCTGGATGTCGGTGGCATCGACGCCGCGCACAAACTGGCTTTGCTGGCCTCGATCGCTTTTGGCACCAAGCCGAATTTTGACGGGATTGAGATCGAAGGCATTCAGCAAATCAGCCTCGACGATATCGACCAGGCCGAGGATATGGGCTTTCGCATCAAACTGCTGGGCGTGGCACAGCGCACCGCGCGCGGGCTGGAACAACGCATGCAGCCTTGCCTTGTGCCCAGCGACTCGCCCTTGGGGCAATTGGAAGGCGGCACCAACATGGTGGTGATCGAAGGCGACGCGGTTGAACAGGTTGTTCTGCGCGGCCCCGGTGCGGGTGAAGGCCCGACGGCCAGCGCCGTGATGGGCGACGTGTGCGATCTGGCACGCGGGCTGCAAATCCCGACCTTTGGCCGACCGGCCAAATCGCTTGAGGCTGCGGCGCCCGCCGTCACGGGCCTGCCAGCGCCTTATTATCTGCGGCTGGGTCTGCTGGATAAACCGGGCGCACTGGCCAAGGTTGCAGCCATTCTGGGCGATGCCGGCGTTTCCATAGACAGGATGCGCCAGTACGCCCATGCCGAAAGCACGGCGCCTGTGCTGATCGTTACCCACAAAACCACCCGCGCCGCGCTGGACGTTGCGCTGGACGGGTTCCTGGAAACGGATGTGGTTGCCGGTGCCCCCGTCGCGTTGCGGATTGAAGAGGTTTGAACTTGCGACCTGTACGAAACGCAAGCTATGCCGATAGAAACGGCTTAAATGACCAGAGGATACATGACAATGAGTGCTGCCAAAACCGATTTCAACGACCGCCTGCTGTCTCTGGGGCTGGCAAGGGTGGCGGAACAGGCTGCGCTGGCCTCGGCTTCGCTGGTGGGGCGTGGTGACGAGAAAGCCGCCGATCAGGCCGCCGTAAATGCGATGCGCGAACAGCTGAACCTGCTGGACATAGCTGGCGTCGTGGTGATCGGCGAAGGCGAACGCGACGAAGCTCCGATGCTTTATATTGGCGAAGAAGTCGGCACCGGAAACGGCCCCGGCGTGGACATCGCGCTGGATCCGCTGGAAGGCACAACACTGACCGCAAAGGATATGCCCAACGCGCTGACCGTGATTGCCATGGGCCCGCGCGGCTCGATGCTGCATGCGCCCGACGTCTACATGGACAAGCTGGCTGTTGGCCCGGGCCTGCCCGAGGGTGTCGTCAATCTGGACATGTCTCCTCGTGAACGGGTGGAAGCCTTGGCAAAGGCCAAGAACTGCAAGCCAGCGGACATCACCGTCTGCATTCTTGAACGCCCGCGTCACGAGGCGATGATCGCCGAAGTGCGCGAAACCGGAGCATCGATCCGCCTGATCACCGATGGTGACGTGGCAGGTGTCATGCATTGCGCAGAAAGCGAAGTGACCGGCATCGACATGTATATGGGCCAGGGTGGCGCCCCCGAAGGCGTGCTTGCCGCTGCCGCGCTGAAATGCATGGGCGGTCAGATCTTTGGTCGCCTGTTGTTCCGCAACGATGACGAGCGGGGCCGTGCTGCCAAGGCGGGCATCACCGATCTGGACCGGGTCTATTCGCGCGATGAAATGGTGACCGCGGATGTGATCTTTGCCGCAACGGGTGTAACCGGCGGCTCTCTGTTGCCGCGCATCAAGCGCGAGCCGGGTTGGGTGGAAACCACGACGTTGCTGATGCGTTCAAAGACCGGGTCCGTACGCCGCATGTCGTATCGCACCCCCACGTGGCCGCACGATAACGCCTAACGGCTTGCGCCGTTGCCTCCGGCGGGAGTATTTGGGAAAAGATGAAAAGGCCGGGTCCGAAAGGATCCGGCCTTGGTTCACAAGGGGCAGGCAATGGGTTTTCTTGGCGTAGAACAATCACTGACCGGGCGGCGCTGGGTTGGCCCGGAAGCCGAGCTGGAACGGGCTGCCGAGATGATGACACAACAGACCGACCTGCCGCGTGCGGTATGTCAGGTTCTGGCCCGTCGAGGCGTGCCGGTCATGGAGGCGCGCGGCTTTCTGGAGCCCAAGCTCAAAGAGCTGCTGCCAGATCCCCGCGATATGAAGGACATGGAAACGGCGGCGGCGCGTTTTCTGGACGCCGTACGCCATCGCCAGAAAATCGCGGTGTTCGCGGATTACGATGTTGACGGCGGCTGTTCTGCCGCGCTGTTGCTGGTTTGGCTTCGGCAGATGGGGTTGCAGGCGACGCTTTATGTGCCGGATCGGATTGATGAGGGATATGGTCCGAATGTTCCGGCAATGCGGGAACTGGCAAGCAGCCACGACCTGATCATTTGCGTCGATTGCGGCACGCTCAGCCATGAACCGATTGCCGCAGCCACGGGGGCGGACGTGATTGTTCTGGATCACCACCTCGGCGGCGAAACCCTGCCGGATTGCGTTGCAGTCGTGAATCCCAACCGGCAGGATGAAAGCGGTGATCTGGGCTATTTCTGCGCGGCGGGTGTCGTGTTTCTGATGCTGGTCGAAGCAGGCCGCCAGCTGCGCGCGGCAGGCGCAAAGGGGCCTGACCTGATATCGATGCTGGATCTGGTGGCCCTGGCAACCGTAGCTGACGTGGCGCCTTTGATCGGTGCCAATCGCGCCCTGGTTCGACAAGGCCTGAAAGTGATGGCGCAAAGGCAACGCCCCGGACTTGTCGCGTTGTCCGATGTCTCGCGCATGGACACGGCGCCCAACAGCTATCACCTGGGTTTTCTGCTTGGCCCCCGCGTGAACGCAGGTGGTCGCATCGGGCAGGCCGATCTGGGCGCCCGCCTGCTGAGCACGGATTCCCTGCACGAGGCACAAGCCCTGTCCGAACGTCTGGACGCGCTGAACACGGAACGCCGGGATATTGAAAACGCCGTGCGCGCCGCCGCGATGGAGCAGGCCGAGGGTCGCGGGCTCGACGCGCCCCTGGTCTGGGCCGCCGGTGAAGGCTGGCATCCGGGTGTGGTGGGCATCGTGGCGTCTCGTTTGAAGGAAACCGCCAACCGTCCGGCCATCGTGATCGGCTTTGACGGTGATGAGGGTAAAGGCTCGGGGCGTTCGGTCTCGGGCGTAGATCTGGGGGCGTCGATCCAGCGGCTCGCGGCCGAAGGGTTGCTGGTCAAGGGTGGCGGTCACAAGATGGCCGCTGGGCTTACCGTCATGCGCGACAAACTGGAACCCGCCATGGAACGCCTCAGCGAGCTGCTGGCAAAACAAGGCGCAGGTCAGGGCGGCCCTGCCGATATGAAGCTGGAAGGCGCCCTCATGCCGGGTGCCGCGACAGTGGACCTTGTCCAACAGATCGAACAGGCCGGACCGTTTGGCGCCGGAGCCCCTGCCCCGCGATACGCACTTCCGGATCTTCAGGTGCGTTTTGCCAAACGTGTCGGGGAAACGCACCTGAAGTTGTCATTATCCGATGGCATGGGTGGTGGGATGGATGCGATTGCCTTTGGTGCATTTGACGGTCCGATGGGCGAGAGACTGTCAAATCATGGTGGCGCACGCTTTCATTTTGCAGGCCGGCTTGAGGTGAACACCTGGGGCGGGCGGCAATCCGTACAGCTCAGGCTCGAGGACGCGGCAGAGGCAAATTGACGTCTCGCTCGGACGGCATAAAAAACTTTCTCATCCCTGCATTTTTCGGCTTGCGGGGGTCACGGTGAAACCGTAAAAGGCCCTCCACAAGCCAGCGTGGCCCGTTCGTCTATCGGTTAGGACGCCAGGTTTTCAACCTGGAAAGAGGGGTTCGATTCCCCTACGGGCTACCACTTGCGCTTGCGTCACTACCAAGTGGCCCGTTCGTCTATCGGTTAGGACGCCAGGTTTTCAACCTGGAAAGAGGGGTTCGATTCCCCTACGGGCTACCATTTCATCGCATCTTCAGCCTTTGTTTTCTGATCTGACGATTGGTCTTTGCTGGCGCGTGATTTGTGTCACGCCGCATGAGGTTCCCCTGCTTTCGCAACCTGTTCGTCGATGCCCCAGCGGTCAAAGGGCTTGGCCGTCGCCCCTTTCGGTGCCGCGTCTGTCACAAGCGTGTGCACCAGACGCGGATCCGGCCCGACATAGGGGGCCTTGTCGCCAAATTTGAAATGCGCGGAGGCCATGACAAGAAGATCCGCCCGACCGGCCACGACTGTGGCAAGATCTGCCTCTGCCGGGCTGTGATACAGAAACCCCGTGTTGTCCGAGGTGGCATCCGTGCTGGGGATCGCAAGGTCAAACGCATGTCGTTGCAACTGCCTCTGGGTGACGAGGCCGAAGGTGCCCCGCTCATCGCTTTGCAGTTCTCCGCCCAGCAGATGCACACGTTTTCCGTTGATCCCTGCCAATGTCTGCACAACGCCGATGGAATTGCTGACAACCGTCAGACGGTTGGCCCGGCGCAATTCCTCGGCGACAAAGGCCGTGGTCGAGCCGACATTCAGGAAACCGTCATCTGATCCCGCACCATTTTGCCCGTACGCACCGCGATCAGACGCTTTTCGCCGGCATGTTGCGAAATGCAGCGAAAGAAACCGGGATCCCCTTGCGCCCCGGCAAGGTAGGCCCCGCCATGAACCCGTTCGATCGTGCCCGCCTTGGACAAGGACTTGATCGTGCGTCGCACCGTTTCTGCGGACACACCCACCACATTCACCAAATCAGAGTTGCGCGCCGTCCCGCCCAGACGCCGCAATGCGTCAAGCAATTCCAGTTCACGATGGGTGTTTAGGGTTTTATTTCACTGCCGGCTCCGAATACTTGGTTTCGCATCATAAGGGCATGGATCGCTGCATACGACAAGCCGGTGCAACCTCTGCAACGCGCGGTATTTCCGGCCTTCGGGCATCACCGGAATAATTCGCCGTGACCTGTCTCAACCTCCGAACTTTTCTCGGCACAGGTTCTCGATCTTTTGCCAGGTGGATTTGTATTCGGGTGTGTTTTCTGCCGCGTAGTGAAAGTTTTTCATCAGCCCGGTCAGTTGCGTAAACACCTGCCTTACCTCGGCTTTGTCCGAGAAGACCGCTTTGGATTGCGTCACATCGTACACAAGCTTGAACGTCTTTATCTGCCGTTCAAGCGGCACTGTCGCATCGACTGTGTCAAATGCGTCCTGCTGCAAGTAGACCATATCGACGAACAAGGCTTTCTGTTGGGTTACAAAGTCGTCAATTGTGACGCCCTCTTCCCCAGTGACCTGCATCATCTGATCGACCTGTTCGCCTTTTTCGATCAGGGCCAACAGGGTGCGCACTTTGGCTGTCCACCCCGGTTCGGCGTTCCTGTCATACCAGTCGGACAATTGGTCAGTATACCGAGACCAGCTGAGCATCGGATCGACCGCTGGATAAAATCGCTTGTAGGCGCGTTCGGATGACAACCCGAGGAAACACTTGACCGTCGACAAGGTCGACTGGGTTACCGGCTCGTCAAAATTGCCTCCAGCAGGCGAAACCGTTCCGATCAGCGTCAGGCTGCCAAGATCGCCGTCATTCGTTTTCAGCGCCCCGGCACGTTCATACAAACCCTTGATCGAGCTTTCCAGATAGGCCGGGAACCCCTCTTCGCCCGGGATCTCTTCGAGCTTGCCCGAGGTCTCGCGCATGGCTTGCGCCCACCGGCTGGTGCTGTCGGCGATCAACAAGACATCATAGCCCATCTGGCGGTAGTATTCCCCCAACGTGATCCCGGTGAAGATCGACGCCTCGCGCGCGGCAACCGGCATGGATGACGTGTTGCAGATGATGATCGTCCGATCCATCAGGCTGCCACCGGTGGTTGGATCGGTCATCTTCGGAAATTCCTCGATGGTCTCGACCACCTCACCTGCACGTTCGCCGCAGGCCACGACGATCACGATATCAACTTTCGCGTTCCGTGCGATCAGGTTTTGCAGCACGGTCTTGCCCGCACCGAACGGCCCGGGAATACAGGCGGTGCCGCCGCGTGCAATCGGAAAGAACGTGTCGATCAGCCGTTGCGACGTCAGAACCGGTTCCGTGGGATACAACCGCTCGGACAGTGCGCGCTTCAGTATGTTTTCCGGCAATGGTCGCCGAACCGGCCATTTCTGCAAAAGCGTCAGCGTATGCTCGCCACCGTCTTCGTCTTCCAGGCGGGCCACGATGTCATGGATCGTGGCCGCGCCTTTTTGCACCCAGACCACCTTGTACGCGCCGGTCCAGTTGAACGGCAGCATGATCTTGTGGCTGAAATGGCCTTCGGGCACCGTTCCGATACTGTCCCCGGCAGTGACCGTGTCGCCCACCTTAACGAACGGCGTAAAGGACCATTTCGCGTTTTCATCCAAGGGCGCGACATCTGCGCCGCGCGGCAGGAAGGTACCAAATGCTGCCGCCACCTTGGGCAAAGGCGACTGCAACCCGTCAAACACCTGCCCCAGCAGCCCCGGACCCAGCTCTACCGACAAGAGCTGACCTGATTGCTCCACCGGGTCGTCGACCGCCACCCCATCAGTGCTTTCATAGACCTGAACATCCGCCATATCCCCACGTACGCGCAGCACTTCGCCCTTGAGCCTTTCCTGACGCCCACCGGGACCGGAACGCGAAGGCAATATGTAAACCACTTCGTTTTTGACCAGTTGACCGGGGTGGCCGGTCGCGTCCGGATTGGCCTGTATCCGCACAAGCCCTTCCTGAACCAGGACGACGCGTGCGGTCGATGAATGTTTGGCTGAGATTGGGGCTGTCATGCGCCTGCTCCCTCAAAATCGACATCAGCAAAGTCGGCCATGGCCTGTTGTGCCAGTTTCTCAAATCTCTTGGCGGCTTCCGCAGCGCTGCTTTGCGCCCAGCGGTCGAAGATGTTCCAGATCAGAACGTAGATGGCGACCGCCTCGAAATCGAACATGTGACGAGCCGCGTGCCGCTTGAGCTGCTTGTGGCTTATCGACAAAAGCAGACGTTCCAGACCCAGCGGATCTTCGTTTTCCAGCAATTGGGTTGCCTCTTTGATCCAGGGCATGAGCCGTTCCAGCCGAAAGCTGGGATCACCCCAATTGGCGGGGATGTGGCGGCTCCATCGTCCGACTCCGAATGCGCCTGAAGGTGCTGGTTCTCCGCGTTTCCGCAATCGCAGCGCCGCGACCACAGAGCGTAGTTCCATGCGTTCCATGAGGAGTTTACGCAAGGTGGGCTGAGGGATGTCCACCATCGCTTGTTTGCAGCGCTGGATCGCCTGTGCGTCGGTGACATCCATGTCGTAGGCGTTCCAGCTCAACGCGTGCTCGAGGATCTTCAGAACTTTGCTGTCCTCCGGTGTCAAAGCCGTCAATCGACGGTCCAGCCTGATACGTGACAAGGGCGGCTGCCTGGCAACGAACAACCGTTCCGAACCCGGAAGGCTGCACATCAACGCGATATAGGCGTCCTGCTTTGACATCTCAGCGGATGACCCCTTCCAGAACGGCGCGGAACCGGGGCTGCAAATGCTCCATCAACAGCGACGCCACCGCCTTATCCGTCAGGTCCAGAACAACACCCTGATCTTCTGCGCGAACGCGGATACCTTCCTGCACGTCATCGGCTGCGTGCAACTCGATATTCTCGCGCAGCATCTTCGCAGTCAGCCCAAGAACATATTTTGTCAGCTTGCCGGATTGAATGTCATCGGCGTTTTGCTTGATGTCTTCCTGCGTGGCGACCCGGGCAGGAAGAACGACGGAAACCCTGCCATTCAAATTTGCACCTTCCCCGGCCCGGCCTACCACCTCGAGGATCATCTGCCTCAGAAGCTCGGGATCGGACATCTCTTTGGTCACGAGGCGTTCGACGTCTGCCCTGAAGCGATCCGTCAGACCCGCCTTCATGGTCAGCACGGCATCCCGCATCGCCGTGTTCAATGCTTCTTCGCCGGCGGCCCTGTAATTATCTGTCTCCGTGCGGGCTTTCTTTTTCAACTCATCGGCTTCGCGCTTTGCCTCTGCCACGATGCGCGCGGCTTCGGCCTTGGCGTCTGCGCGCAATTTCTCGGCTTCGGCCTGACCAGCGGCAACCCCATCGTTGCGCAATTTGTCGATCAGCGCGTCAACCCCATGCGCAATCGTTCTGTCTTGTGCCATCAGCTGATCCCCGCACTGATGACCAACGCAAACACGAACGCAAAAACACCAAACCCTTCGATGATCGCGGCAGGGGCCAGAGCAAGGCCAAAAATCTCGGGCTTTTCCTTGGTCGCATTGATCGCAGCTGCACAGGCCCGACCCTGCCAGATGCCGCAATACATCAGCGCGATACCCGACAGGATGCCAATACCGAACAGACCGCCCGCGTTTTCAGGTGTCACGTCGCGGTTCAGGGTGAACATGATGACGATCCCATAGATGACCATCGTTGAGGGAAACGCGGATACACCCACGAAACGGCCATAGCCGCCCTCGGTTTCCGTCATGGCCCCGATACTGGCCATACCGGCGATCGAACACCCTATGGCGCTGGCCGCAGCCCCCAACGCCATTGGCGCATAGATACCCAGCCAACCCAGTGTAAGAACAAGCTCATTCATTCCTGAACCTCCTTGCGGGCAAATGGACGAAAGATGACACCTTCATCCGGCAGACCCCATTTAAAGAATTCGATGTAATTGAGACGCAAGCCGTGCACGACGCCGCTCATCATCGCGAGCGCGAAGTTTAATACATGACCTATGATCAATATCAGCAACCCAAACAGAATGCCCGGCCCCCTAAGGGCCTGCATGACCGACACCGCCAGATCATTGAACGTGATCGCCAGCGAGGCCGAAGCAAGGCCCAACGCGAAAAGACGCATATAGCTGAGAACATCCCCAAACGCGCCCATCGCCCCGGCAAGGCTTTGAACCCCTTCGAGCAAACGCCAGATCCAGTCCATCGGCCGCTGGATGACCCGCTCGCTGGAAAACAGGACAATCGCCACGATGCCGGCGGTCAGGATGGCTGCGCCCGGCACCGGAGACTTGCCGTTCATGTAGCCCAGCCAAAGGACAAACCCGCCGATCAGGGCCGCAATCCAGGCCAGATTGGCAACCGCCTTGCGTTGCCCCCACGCCACACGGGCCGCAAGGGCGTTGGCCAGGACAAGGTGGATAACGCCAACGACGATCGAGACCATCATCATCGCGCCGAAATCGTTCAAATCCAGCACCTTGAGCCTTGCCCAAATCGAGTCCGCAGCCGGTGATACCCCAAAATAGCTGCCCACCATGACCCCGTAAAATATCGTAACAGCCGAGATGATCAGGCCGAACAGACGCCAAGATCTTTGACCAGCGGTGCGGTCCATCCGTCTCCAAAAGGCCAGCACCGCCAGCAGGATGACAGCACCGTACCCGGCATCCGCCACGATCATGGCAAAGAAGATCGCGAAGGACGTCGAGACGATGACGCTGGGGTCCCAGTCCTGATATCCGGGCACTTGATAGAACAGCGCCAGATCGACAGCGGCCCTGCGGTTTTCAGGCTGCTCCAGCAAGGTCGGAGGCGCGTCGCCCGGCCCCGGATCTTCAATCAGGACGGCCGAGCCCTTGGCGTTTGCCATGGCAAGAACAGCATCCACCTGATCCACGGGAACCCACCCCTGCAAAGCAAATAGTGCCTCTTCGTCGCGTACTTTCTGCGTTGCATGGGCAAGCTCAGCGGCACTTTCGGCGACGGACAGGTTCCGGCGCATCAATGTCAGATAGCGCGTCAGCGCCACGCGTTCGGCTTCCAACGCCTCGAGGGCGATCTCGGCCTCTTCCAACCGGGCCTCAAGCTCGTGTACCGGCAGCGAACCGACATGGGTTCGCGGAACAGGAAGAACACCATCATCGGGTTCGTCAGGTGAAATCAGAACGGCGTAAAGGTACCGGTGATCTTCCTCCAATATTGCCCAAGGAAGCTTGACCTCGGACATGGCATCCCGGTGCTTCAGCGGCAGCTGATAGAACCACAGCCTGTTGCCAGCCAGCGCATCGGTCGGCGGAAAATCCAAATCACCCCAGGGTCGCACCTGGGCGATGCGATGCGCCAGAAAGTCACGCCGGTCCATCGTATCCCGAACGCGCTGCATGAGGTCGGTCACCTCGCGCACGAAACGATCCATGTCGAAATCAGGCGCACGCTGGACCTGGCGGCGCGGGTCAGGCACTTCTGCAAGGAAACGCAATGCCTTATACGCCTCTCTTGCACCGCGCTCACTGATCTTTTCCGGCTCTTTCGGTGCGGGAACAAGCGGCAAAACATGCATGCAGCCAAGGGCCTGAAGCGCCTCAAGCGTTTCCGCCTTTCGGGCAGCAGGCCCGATCAGAGACATCTTTTTCAGACGCGCAACGCTCATATCAAAGCCTCCTGCGCGTGTTTGCGTTTCGATATCTTCGACCGCACAACGGCCTGCATCTGTTCGTCGCTCAGGTAGATGCGGATCTTCTTGATGTTGGCTTTGGCGCGCGGGATCAGAACCTTTTCGAACAGGTTGACCCGCTGGGTAATGGTGGCCACCGCCTTGTCGAAGATGCGAACGCGTTCTTCGGCAATCTTCACCCGCACCCGCGCTTCGATGACGTCGTGCAGCAAAAGCGCAGCGGCATCGACCCAATGGGGCTTGGCCAAAACGGAATACGGGCGTACCACCAACTCGATCCGATCAAGGTCAGGCAGTTTGACCCCTACCACATTGACCTCTTTGACCTTGTAGTCCTTGAGTTTGACCAGCCCATCCAGAGCGACACCCTGCTGGGCCAGCATCGGCAGCTTTTCGCCAACCTGCTGCACCAACGCCTGCACATTTTGCTCAAGGCGGTCGACCTCTTCCCGGGCCCGGACCCGTTCAGCCATCAACTGTTGTCTCTTCAGGTCCAGCGACGGCAAGAACCGCTCATAGCTTTTCAGCTGCGTCTGCTCGCGCGCAAGCGACGATTTATTCAGCTGCAACCGCGCCATTGGCATCCTTCGGGAAATACTTGTCGATCAATGCTTGCTTCATCAGCAACTGTTCCGGCGCAAAACACTCTGCCAGCGTCTTCCAGCCCACATCCAGCGCCTCTTCCAGCGGGATCGAAACATTGATGTCCATGAACCGAGACCGGAACAGGCCGCCGAATTTCAGCAATTGGTGATCATAGTCTGACAGGTCGAAGGCCATCGCCTGTTTTTGCGCGGCATCGCGGCTTTCAGAATAGAAACGGATCATCGTGTTCATGATCTGCCCATGATCTTCACGGGTGGTCTTGCCGATCACGTTCTGCTTGAGGCGCGACAGGCTGCCGAACGGATCGATCACGCCGGAATGCAGATAGAACTGCCCTTCGGTGATATAGCCGGTGTTGTCAGGCACCGGGTGGGTTACGTCGTTGCCGGGCATGGTCGTGACGGTCAGAACCGTGACCGACCCGCCTTTGGCATAGTCACAGGCTTTTTCGTATCGGCGCGCAAGCTGCGAATACAGGTCCCCCATATAGCCGCGCTGAGATGGCACCCTCTCCTGACTGATGCCGACCTCTTTCATCGCGTCAGCATAGGCGGTCATGTCCGTCAGCAGGACCAGCACGCGTTTGCCCTCTTCCACAGCGAACTTCTCGGCCACTGCCAATGCCATGTCCGGCACCAGCAGACGTTCGACCAAAGGATCCATCGCCTGATTGACGAACATGACGGTGCGCGAAAACACACCTGCATCTTCGAACGAGGTACGAAACGTGTGGTAGTCTTCAAAAATCAGCCCCAGCCCGCCAAAGATCACGATATCTGCATCGGCCTGAATACCGATTCGGCTGAGGAACGCGTTGAATGGCTCGCCTGAAACCGAGAAGATCGGAATTTTCTGGCTCTCGACCAATGTGTTGAACACGTCGATCATCGGCACATCCGTGCGGATCATTCTGTTTGGAACCGCGCGTTCCGCCGGGTTGACGGTTGGTCCGCCAATATCGATGTGCGGTTCCGCAGACAGGTCGGGGCCTCCATCAATGGCCACACCGGCGCCATCAAAAACGCGGCCCAGAATGTTGGCCGAATAAGGTGTCTGCATCGGGTGACCGAGAAAGGTTGCCGTTGCTTCGGTCGATATGCCCTTGGTGCCGGAAAACACCTGCAACGTGACGACATCCCGGTCGATGAAGATCGTCTGGGCCAATGTTTTTCGGCCATCCACCGTCTCGATCACAGCGAGGTCGTTGAACCGGACAGCCGGCCTCCCCTTGTTCTGGATCGGAACCCGGACCTTGATTGTGTCCCCGACGATTTCCAGAACACGCGTGTACTTCAACAGACTTCGGGACATTGCTTATCCTCACTGTTCCAAGTCGTTTTTCGTAATTCGCGCCGCACGTCTCAGCGGTAATTTTTGTAATGACAATCCTAGCTTACAACGAATTCAAAAATTGGCAAACGAGTTCGGCCCCGCCCCTTTCGAAATGCCTGAACGTCAATTACTAAATTTTTAGTTTGACACATACGCAAGAAATCGCTGATGCTGTGCGTCATCCGGTTTCCGCCGGAGAACCATAAATTTTTGGGAGGAGACAGATGCGGAGACATCTACTTTCCGCAGTGGCGGCGGCTGCCGTCATTGCGGGGCACGGTCCTGCTTGGGCCGACGAAGCCGCAGCACAACGTTGGATCGACGACGAATTCCAGCCATCGACCTTGTCGAAAGACGAACAAATGGCCGAGATGCAGTGGTTCATCGAAGCTGCACAGCCTTACGCAGGTATGGAAATCAACGTCCTGTCCGAAGGTATTCCAACGCATTCCTACGAGTCGGAGGTTCTGACCAAGGCGTTCGAGGAAATCACCGGCATCAAGGTCAACCACCAGATTCTGGGTGAAGGTGAAGTGGTTCAGGCCGTTCAAACCCAAATGCAAACGGGTCGGAACCTGTATGACGGCTATGTCAACGACAGTGACCTGATCGGCACCCATTCGCGTTTGCAGCTGGCCTATCCGCTGACGGACATGATGGGCGGTGACTGGGCCGCGACGACTTCGCCGACGCTGGATCTGGATGACTTCATGGGCATTCAGTTCACCACCGGACCGGACGGCAAGCTGTATCAGCTGCCCGATCAGCAGTTTGCGAACCTGTACTGGTTCCGCAAGGACTGGTTCGATGATGAGGCGAACAAAGCCGCGTTCAAAGAAAAGTACGGCTATGATCTGGGCGTTCCGGTCAACTGGTCCGCGTATGAAGATATCGCCGAGTTCTTCACCAATGATGTGAAAGAAGTCGATGGTACCACGATCTACGGCCACATGGATTACGGCAAGCGCGCGCCCGACCTCGGATGGCGCATGACCGATGCCTGGCTGTCGATGGCCGGTGCCGGCGACACGGGCGAACCGAACGGTGTGCCTGTCGACGAATGGGGCATCCGCATGGAAGCGGGCACCTGTAACCCTGTTGGCGCTTCGGTGTCGCGTGGTGGTGCTGCAAACGGTCCGGCTGCGGTCTATGCGATCCGGAAATGGGATGAATGGCTGCGGGCCTATGCGCCTCCGGGTGCCGCGTCTTATGACTTCTACCAGTCACTGCCGGCACTCAGCCAGGGCAATGTGGCCCAGCAGATCTTCTGGTACACGGCCTTCACCGCCGACATGGTCAAGCCGAAGTCCGAAGGCAACAACACCGTGGATGACGAAGGCACGCCGCTGTGGCGGATGGCACCCAGCCCGCACGGCCCCTATTGGGAAGAAGGCCAGAAGGTTGGCTACCAAGACGTGGGGTCCTGGACGTTCCTCAAATCGACCCCCTCGGATCGTGCCCAGGCAGCCTGGCTTTATGCCCAGTTCGTGACCTCCAAAACTGTCGACGTGAAGAAGTCCCATGTGGGTCTGACCTTCATCCGCGACAGCTCGGTCAACCACGAGTCGTTCACCGAACGCGCACCCAAGCTGGGTGGTCTGGTCGAGTTCTACCGCTCGCCTGACCGCGTGGCATGGTCGCCGACTGGCATCAACGTGCCGGATTATCCGAAGCTGGCCCAGATCTGGTGGCAGCAGATCGGTGACGTGAACTCGGGCGCCTTCACCCCGCAAGAGGCGATGGATCGTCTGGCCGAAGAGATGGACATCACCATGGCCCGGATGCAGGCCGCGGATGAAAGCGCCGGTGTCTACGGCGGCTGCGGTCCACGCCTGAACGAGCCGCAGGATCCGTCCTTCTGGTTGGAAAAAGCAGGTTCGCCCAAGGCCAAGCTTGAGAACGAAAAGCCGCAAGGCCAGACCGTCAACTATGACGAACTGGTTCAGCGCTGGCAGTCTCAGTAAGCCGTTGAAACCCGGGGGTGCCGCATCAGGCACCCCCACTTCAAGACCAGTGCATTGCACTGAAGGACCGGAACCCACGGACATGATCGAACTTCAAGACGCGACCAAAAGGGTCGGCAACGTCATACATATCAAGCCCACAAACCTGACCCTTCAAACAGGCCACTTCAACGTGCTGCTGGGCGCGACGGGCTCGGGCAAGACCTCTCTGATCAAGATGATGGCCGGGCTGGACCCGATCGCCTCGGGCAAGGTCCTGATGGATGGGCAGGACGTCACACGGCTGAATACGCAGAAGCGAAAAATCAGCCTCGTGCACCAGTTCTTCGTGAACTACCCGCATATGACCGTATTCGACAATATCGCCTCGCCATTGCGCGTGGCAGGCATGGCGCAATCCGAGATCGAAGGTCGCGTGGAAGAGGCCGCCGACCTGCTGCAATTGCGACCGATGCTGCACCGCCGCCCGCACGAGCTGTCGGGTGGGCAACAACAACGCACAGCGCTGGCGCGTGCCATTGCCAAAGAAAGCCGCGCCGTGTTCCTTGACGAACCGCTGGCCAACCTTGACTACAAACTGCGTGAAGAACTGCGCGAGCAGCTGCCCGACCTGTTCGCAGGTCGCGGGGCCGTGGTGGTCTATGCCACGTCCGAGCCCGAAGAGGCGCTGCTGCTGGGCGGCTACACCGCCCTGATGGAAGATGGCCGCGTGACCCAGTTCGGGCCAACCGCTGACATCTATCGCAACCCCGAGAACATCGCCGCCGCGCGGGTCTTTTCGGACCCGCCGATCAATGTCGCACGCATCACCGTTTCCGCTGCGCAGGCGCAACTGGCTGGAGGAGGTGGCTGGGCCGTAACCGACATGGCCGACGGAGATTACATGGTCGCGGTGCGGCCGCATCGCGTGACGCCGTTCCGTACGTCTGACGCGGACGTGGAACTGACCGGCCGAGTGATCGTGACCGAGCTTTCGGGCTCGGATTCCAGCGCGCATTTCCAGCATGGCGAGGACGCCTGGGTGTCGCTGGCCGCCGGGGTCCACCCCTATCAGGTGGGCGAGGACCACACATTCTTCATGAACCCGGCCCATTGCCGGTATTTCGGCCAAGACGGCAAAAGGGTGGCCTGACATGGCACAGATCAAACTTTCAAACCTCCGCCACAGCTACATGCCGTCGCCAAAAGGCCCCGAGGATTATGCGCTGAAGGAAATCGACGTGACCTGGCGTGATGGCGGGGCCTATGCCCTGCTGGGCCCGTCGGGCTGCGGCAAGTCCACGCTGCTGAACATCATCTCGGGCCTGCTGACCCCGTCCGAAGGGCAGATCCTGTTCGACGACCGTGACGTGACCGCTCTGCCCCCTGATCAGCGCAACATCGCACAGGTGTTCCAGTTTCCGGTGATTTACGACACGATGACCGTGGGCGAGAACCTGGCCTTTCCGCTGAAGAATCGCGGCGTCGATCCGGCGTCGATCAAGCGCCGCGTCGATGCGATCGCTGAGATGCTGGATGTCACCGACATGCTAAACACCCGTGCCAGCGGCCTCAGCCCGGACAACAAGCAGAAAATCTCGATGGGTCGCGGCCTGGTCCGCGACGACGTGAACGCGGTGATGTTCGATGAACCTCTGACCGTGATCGACCCGCATCTGAAATGGAAGCTGCGGTCCAAGCTGAAAGAACTGCACCAGCGCGTCAAGGCGACGATGATCTATGTCACCCACGACCAGACCGAGGCCCTGACCTTCGCGGACGAGGTCGTGGTGATGCAAGAGGGCGAAGTGGTGCAGATCGGCACCCCGGTAGAATTGTTCGAGCGCCCGCAGCATACGTTCGTGGGCCATTTCATCGGCTCGCCCGGCATGAACGTGCTGCCTTGCGAAGCGCGCGGCGACCGCGCCCTGTTCGAAGGGCACGAAGTCATGCTGGAAGGTCCCATTCATGGTGATGGCGGCCGCACCGATCTGGGTATTCGCCCGGAATATGTTGGCTTCGGCGAGACCGGCATCCCGGCGCATGTGACCAAGGTTTCCGACATCGGTCGCCACTTTGTGGTAAGCGCGATGGTCGGCAATACCGCCCTAAAGGCCGTGACCGAACACAGCGCGCCCGAACCCGGATCACAGGTCTTCCTGCAATTCAAACCCGAACAATCCCGCGTCTACCGCGACGGCTGGATCGCAACCGAGGAGCGGGCCCAATGAGAACAGAAAATCAAAAAGCGTGGTTCTTTGTCCTACCCGTGCTGGCACTGGTCGCGTTCAACGCGTTGGTGCCGATGATGACAGTGGTCAACTATTCGGTGCAGGAAACCTTTGGCAATAACCAGTTTTTCTGGGAAGGCCTGGGTTGGTTCGAACAGATCCTGCGGTCGGACCGGTTTCAGGCAGCACTTGGACGACAGTTCCTGTTTACTTTCCTGATCCTGATCATCGAAGTGCCTCTTGGCATCATCGTGGCCCTGTCTATGCCGCGCAAAGGTTTCTGGGTGCCTGTCTGCCTGGTGCTGATGGCCCTGCCGATGCTGATCCCGTGGAACGTCGTTGGGTCCATGTGGAACATCTTCACCCTGCCCAAAATCGGTCTGTTGGGATATTTCCTGAATGACGTTCTGGGCATCAACTATGACATGACGCAACAGCCGCTTTCGGCCTGGATCACCGTCATCGTCATGGATGTCTGGCACTGGACGTCGCTAGTCGTGTTGCTGTGCTATGCAGGCCTCGTGTCGATCCCGGACGCCTACTATCAGGCGGCCAAGATCGACGGCGCAAGCCCATGGTCGGTGTTCCGCTACATCCAGCTGCCCAAGATGAAGACGGTTCTGACGATCGCGGTCCTGCTGCGGTTCATGGACAGTTTCAACATCTATACCGAGCCCTTCGTGCTGACCGGGGGTGGGCCCGGCAACTCGACCACCCTGCTGTCGATCGACCTTGTGAAGATCGCGCTGGGGCAGTTCGACCTTGGCCCTGCGGCTGCGATGAGTCTGATCTATTTCGCCATCACGCTGCTGGTTTCGTGGCTCTTCTACACCCTCATGACAAAGGATGACGCGCAATGAAGAAGCGGTCTCTCATCCCGATCCTCTATATCGCGTTTCTGATGCTGCCGATCTATTGGCTGGTGGCGATGTCCTTCAAGACTACGAACGAGATCCTGTCGGGCTTTTCCCTGTTCCCCCAGACCTTTACGCTGGAGAATTACATCACCATCTTCACGGACCCGACGTGGTACTGGGGCTATATCAACTCGATCACCTATGTGACGTTGAACACGGTGCTTTCGGTCAGCGTTGCCTTGCCCGCTGCCTATGCGTTTTCGCGGTATCGGTTTTTGGGCGACAAGCAGCTGTTCTTCTGGCTGCTGACCAACCGGATGGCCCCGGCAGCGGTCTTCGCCTTGCCGTTCTTCCAGCTCTATTCTTCGATCGGCCTGTTCGACACGCATCTGGCTGTGGCACTGGCGCATACATTGTTCAACGTGCCGCTGGCAGTTTGGATTTTGGAAGGCTTCATGCGGGGAATTCCAAAAGAGCTGGATGAAACCGCCTATGTCGACGGCTATTCCTTCCCGCGTTTCTTCGTGACGATCTTCCTGCCCAATATCAAAGCAGGCGTGGGCGTGGCGGCCTTCTTCTGCTTCATGTTCTCGTGGGTGGAAATGCTGCTGGCCAAGACGCTTACGGCGGTTGAGGCCAAACCCATCGCCGCCGTGATGACCCGCACCGCGTCCAGCGCGGGCTATGAATTGGGCCTGCTGGCCGCCGCCGGCACCCTGACCATCATCCCCGGCGCCATCGTCATCTGGTTTGTCCGCAACTACATCGCGCGTGGTTTCGCGATGGGACGTGTGTGAGGTTCGATATGCGTAAACTTCTTCTCATCCTTCTTTTCCTGCCTTCCACGACCTTTGCCCAGCAGGCCGGATGGAGCAGCGTCGGCCAGCAAGAGGAAAAAGGCTTTTCCTGGACTGCGCCACTGTGGCCCGACTTCTGGATGGCCTGGACCCCGGCGACACTTGCCGTATTTGTCGGCATCTTTTCGGCCATCGCACTGATTGGCATTCTTGAGGGCTTCAAGTATCGCGATGGCATAGAACGGCGCGGTGTACTGGGGCTGACAACCACATTGGGCGATCGGCTCTTCATCACCCTTCTGGGGTCCGCCTATATCTTCCTCGCCTGGCTGGGCCTTGTCGGGCAGCCGGTATGGACACCTCTTTTCCTGTCTATCGGCTGGGGCGTTTTTGTGTTCTGGAAAGTTTAGACTTTGAGAAATCGCGAAAGGATGCTTGTCTGTCAGGCATACTAAACATGACAACACCGAGATCGATGCGAAAGAAAAAGACAACAAATCTGCTGACCGAGGTTGAACTGGAGTTCATGAACGAGCTCTGGGCCCTCGGGCAAGGCTCGGTGCGAGATGTCCTGGACCGCCTGCCTTCGGAGCGCAATCTGGCCTATACATCCGGTGCCACGATCCTGCGCATTCTGGACGAGAAAGGTTTTGTGGAAAGCCGCAAGACAGGAAAGACCCTGATCTATACGCCGCTTCTGGAAAAGGACAGATATCAGGCCCGGTCTTTGCAAAACCTGTCCCGCACTCTGTTCGACGACACACCCGCCACACTGGTGGCCCGGCTTGTCGATGATGCGGGGCTGAGCGAAGCCGACCTGGAGGAAATTCGAGCACTGGTAGAAAGGAGACTGCAAAATGACAGCGGTTAGACCGGTTCTCGACACGTTTATCGAACTCAACATCGTGCTGGCCTTGTCAGCCGTCATCTGGCTGGCGGCCCGCGCAGCCCTGACCCGAACAGCCCTGCGCCACAGCTATGTCGCGCAGTTGCGTGCGCTCAAGGCGCTGTGCGTGTGCGTCCTGATCAGCCCGTTTCTTGCGTTGGGCGTGTCATCATTCGCCTCTTACGCATGGCCGGGCAGCGCCATGGCGCTTGGCGACATCGCCGTTGCCGCCTATCTGCGCGGCGATATCGCCATGCCCGCCACCCAGTTCGAGGCCTTGCTGAACACCCGTGAACGGTGGGTGGACCTTGCATTGTCAGGGCAACAGCCGGTGATCACTGCCCTTGCAACGCTGCTTGTTTTGGTCGCCGCCCTGTTTGCGGCCCGCGCTCTGAGGGACGCGGCGATGATCCGTCAGACAGTCAAATCCAGCTTTCTTTGGCGGCAGTCGGCCAAGGTAGACATTCGTCTTTCGGATCGCATCACCGTACCGTTCGCTGTGCGCGGATTGCGCCGTCGCCATGTCGTTCTGCCAAGCCATCTGCTGGATACCCCGCACGAACTGCGCTTTGCTTTGGCGCACGAGCTTCAGCATGTTCGGGCCGGTGACGTGGAATGGGAACTGGGCTTTGAAATGCTGCGCCCGTTGTTGTTCTGGAACCCAGCCTATCTGATGCTCAAGTATCAGTTCGGCCGCTTGCGTGAACTGGCATGCGACCAGTCCGTGGTGGCCCGCAAACGGATCGATGCGCGCGAATACACTTCCTGCCTGCTGGATTATTGCGCGCGTACGATCTCGGCAAACAATCCTCGCGTTCTGAATGTTGCGTTTGTGACGGGCGGCAAGGCCAAGCGCGTGCTGCGTCAGCGCGTGCTTGCATTGACCGATGCACAGCCGGCGGTGCCCACCCTGCCCGCTCTGTTCCTGGGGATGGCATTGACCTTCGCCACCCTTCTTGCATTGGGGTCTGCGTCGATCCAGCAAACGCAGGACTGGAGCCATGACCGCCTGATGCTGTCAACCGTGGTCAATCTGGAACGGCTGGAAGCACGCAATCAGGGGAACTGATCCGACCTGATCACCAGCCGCGACGCCCGAACAGCGAATGAAGCCGACCCTGATCTGAAAAAGGCTCGAGCGCTTGCGAGCGCTCCAACCGCGCCACGACCCGCGCGACCATAACCCAGCCTATGACTGCAAAGATGACGCCTCCAAACGCCTGCCCCAGCAGAACGCCGGATGCGCCGGCGATCTGTGAACCAATCGTCGCGAAAACCCAAGTGCCGATAGTGTGACGACCCCAGTTTATCCATGTGGAATAGACCGGATGCCCCAGATTGTTGAAGCTGGCATTTGTCACGAAGATCACGCCATTGAAGAACGAAGCCAAAGCCAACGGACCGCAGAACAGATAGATCAGACTTCGGGTTTCGCCCTCGGCTGCGAACAAATCTGCAATCGGGGCGCGCAGCAAAAACAAAATGGCCGACATGCAAACGACATAAAGGGCCGTGAACTTGATCCCTGCCAGAAAGGCAGCGCGCACACGATCGAACTTTTCGGCCCCGAAATTCTGCCCGATGATTGGCCCTATCGCGCCTGACAGAGCGAAGATGACCGAAAACGCCACCGGCAAAAGGCGCCCGATCACGGCCATGCCCGCAACCGCATCCGTTCCATATTGCGCGATTTCCCGCACAACGATTGCATTGCCGATCGGCGTGGCGACATTTGTCAGCACCGCTGGAATTGCAATCGCCCGCACGGGTCGCAAATCCTTTGCAACCTGCTTCAGTGAAGGGTGCGCAAATCCCCGATGCACCCGAAGCGCTGGCCACAACGCCGCCCCCAACATGCACAGCCGCGCCAGGACCGAGGCGATAGCGGCCCCATCCAGCCCCAGCCCGACCGCAAAGATCAGTATCGGGTCCAGAACCGCATTCACCACTCCGCCGTAGATCGTGGCCATCATTGACCTCCGCGCATCGCCATGAGCGCGCAGCACGGCCATCGCCGTCATCGCAATGGACATCACGAACATGGTCGGAAGGATGATCGACACATAACGCGTCGCCAGCCTCAGAACCTCTCCTTCCGCGCCAAGCAAGGACAGCAGGTAGCTGAGGTTAAACAAGACCAGTCCCGAGGTCGTCAGCCCGGCAATCAGCCCGATAACGGCCACGCTGGACGCGTAATGCCTTGCTTGTTCAGCCCGCCCGGCCCCCAGTTCGCGCGCAACCAGCGCCCCGGCGGAAATCGACAATCCGATATTGATCGCGTTGGTGAAAAACAGCAGCGTCCCGGCATAGCCCACCGCCGCCGCCAGCGCATCGTTGCCCAACATCGAGATGAAGATCATATCGACAAAGTCGACGGCAAAAATGGCCATCAGGCCAATGCTGGTGGTCAATGACATGCGTGTCACATGCAGCATCAGACTGCCGCTCAGAAACACCGCTTTGCCTGCCGATTGATCCGCCAAAACCCTGCTCGCCCCACTTGTTCGACCCCGACGGGCCTTTGATGCCGTTGCGCCCAGCAAGGGAAAGCCCCGGGCAACGCTGAAGCAAACTCACGCGTTACCGGGGCATTGTACACAAGTTATTTTAAGGACCGGCTGATCCCACGGGGATCAAACAAATCGGTTCACGTAGTTCTCGAGGATTTCCTGACGCCCCGAGCGCGGATCTGGATTGAGATCCTCGGCCAGCACCCGCGCTGCAATCTCGTCAAGACCAGAGGTCAGCATTGCCTGCGCCTCGGGCGTATTCCAGCCCGTGTACCGATCAGCCAGCGCTTGTTCCAATCCGCCATCTTCGATCATCGCTGCCGCTGCTTTCAGGCCCCGGGCACAGATATCCATCCCGCCCACATGCGCGGCGATCAGATCTTCGGCGTCGATCGACTGCCTGCGCAGCTTGGCATCGAAATTGGTACCGCCGGTGGTAAATCCACCCGCTTTCAGGATGTGGTAATAGGCCAGCGCAACCTCGGGAGTGTTGTTGGGGAACTGATCCGTATCCCACCCGGATTGATAATCGTTCCGGTTCATGTCGATGGAGCCCAGCATCCCTTCGGCTGCGGCTACGGCAATCTCATGTTCAAAACTGTGCCCCGCCAGAATCGCGTGACCCTGTTCGAGGTTCAGTTTGACCTCATTCTCAAGCCCGTATTTGCGCAGGAAACCGATGCAGGTCGCGGCATCGAAATCATATTGGTGCTTTGATGGCTCCTGCGGTTTGGGTTCGACAAGGATCGCACCTTTGAACCCGATCTTGTGCTTGTACTCGACCACCATGTTCAGGAACCGGCCCATATGATCCAGCTCGGTTTTCATGTCGGTGTTGAGCAGCGTCTCGTACCCTTCGCGCCCGCCCCACAGCACATAGTTTTCGCCGCCCAGTTTGTGGGTGGCATCCATGCAGGATTTCACCGTGGCGGCAGCAAAGGCAAAGACGTCGGGATCGGGGTTGGTGCTGGCACCGCCCATCCAGCGGCGATGGCTGAACATGTTGGCCGTACCCCACAACAGCTTGGTGCCGGACACTTGCATCTTTTCACCGATATAGTCGGTGATCTCGTTCAACGTGTGGAGATTTTCGGCGAAGTTCCCCTGTTCAGGTCGGATATCGGCATCATGCCAGCAGAAATAGGGCTGTCCCAGAATCTGGAACATCTCGAACGCGATATCGGCCTTCATCTTGGCGCGGCCCATGTCATCCTGTGGGTGCCAGGGGCGCTCGAAAGTGGGGCCGCCAAACGGATCTCCACCCTCCCACGCGAAGGAATGCCACCACGCCACGGCAAAACGCAGGTGATCCTCCATGCGCTTGTCCAAGATGATCTCGTCCGGGTTGTAGTGGCGGAATGCGAGCGGGTTCTTGCTGTCCTCGCCTTCAAATTGGACTTCTTCAATTCCCTGAAAAAAACCGCTCGTCATTTCGCTTACCTCATTCCGTCTTTTCGCCGGGCTTTTTGCCCAGAATGATCATCGACAACAGATCGTCATCGGTGACGTCTGCGATATCGACCGTTCCAACCAATTGCCCGTTCTTCATGACCGAGGCCCGGTCACACAGCTCCATCACCGCGTGTACATCGTGGTCGATCAGGAAAATCCCGATCCCCTGCGCCTTAAGCTGTTGGATCAGGTCCGCCACCATCTGTGTTTCGTGCGGACCAAGTGCGGCCGTGGGCTCGTCCATGATCAGGATACGCGCGTTGAAATACACCGCCCGTGCAATGGCCACCGATTGACGCTGACCGCCCGACAGGGCCGAGACCGGATCATTGAACTTCTGAAAGTTCGGGTTCAGCTGCGCCATGATCTTGCGGCATTCCGCCTCCATCGCGGCGTCGTTGACCAGGCCAAAGGGCGTGACCATTTCGCGGCCCAGAAACAGGTTTGAACTTGCATCCAGGTTGTCCGCCAGCGCCAGCGTCTGATAGATCGTCTCGATATTGTTGGCGCGCGCGTCGCGGGGGTTGTTGATCTCGACCTTCTTGCCGTCGATCAGGATTTCGCCATGGTCCATCTGATAGGCGCCCGAAAGAACCTTGATCAGGGTGGATTTACCGGCCCCGTTGTGGCCCAGAAGGCCCACGACCTCGCCCGGGTAGAGATCTACCGACACATGGTCTACCGCCTTGATACCCCCGAAGGAAATCGAGATATCGCGCATTTCCACCAGCGGAGGCTGGCCGGACCCACGACCCGAAGCTTGGTTCGGTGTTTCTTGAGCTTGCATCATTTCGCCCCCAGACGTTTGCGATAGACGATGTCGATATAGACGGCCAGAACCAGGACGGTGCCGACGACAATGTTCTGGAACGGCGCGTCAACGCCAACCATGGCCATGCCCGATTGCAGCGCCTGCATGATCAACGCGCCAAGTATTGCGCCGTAGATCGTTCCGATGCCGCCGGACAGCGCCGTTCCACCGATCACGGCAGCGGCAATAACGCGAAGCTCATCCAGCGTTCCGATATCATTCGAGTGATTGGCCAGCCGGGCCGAGGCCACAACCGCCGACAGCGCGCACAGGAACCCCATCAGGGCAAAGATCTTGACGGTCATCAAACGGGTGTTGATACCCGACAACTCGGCCGCGTCCGGGTTGCCGCCGGTGGCAAAGATGTAGCGGCCAAAGCGGGTTTTGCGGGCCACGACGGTCAATGTCACCGCCACAATGATCAGGATCAGGACCGAGATCGGAATGCCATAGCCGACAACCAACCCTTCCGGCATGGTCTCGCCGCGCGCTTCGAACATGCGTTCAAGACGACGGGTCGGGATCGCATAGCTGTTGACGATCAACACGTACCCCATGATGGCAAGGCCGATGATCCCGGCCAGCGTTGTTTCAGCCCAGACCGGCTTAACAGGGAAACCATGAGCGGCTTTGGACCGGCGGCCGCTCCACAACGCCCAGATCGCAACAGCCGTGGCGGCAAGGCCGAACAGGAGGCTGACGGTTGTTCCCAAGGTTCCGTTTGTCCCCCCGAACATCAGAAACGTGCTGTCCAGCGGGCCGATCGTCTGGCCGTCGGTCATGTACCAGGCGACGTTGCGCCAGACCAGAAAACCGCCAAGCGTCACGATAAAGGCTGGGATGGTCAGATACCCCACCATCCAACCGTGGAACGCGCCGATCAATGTGCCGACCACAAGGCCCACAACCAAAGTGATCGCCCAGGTCGCAGGGTGGTTCAAACCCATTCCCAATACGTTGGGCAACAGCTCGGTCTGGGTCATCGCCATCACGGCAGATGTGGTCGCCAGCAGCGCCCCAACCGACAGGTCAATGTGGCGCATGACTATGATGAACACCATGCCGCAGGCCATGATCGCAACCGAGACGGTCTGGATCGACAGGTTGAACAGGTTTCTGGGCGTCAGAAAGCGGCCATCCGTAAAGATGTTGAAGCCGATGCACAGGATGATGAAGGCGCCGATCATGCCCAATAGCCGCATATCCAGTTCCAGTTGCTGAAACAGGTTGGACTTTGCTTTTTGGGGTACCGGCTGAGACGAAGTTTCGGTCATATCCGATCTTTCATGTTCAGCTATGATCTCTGGCCCACCCTTGCGGGCCAGAGATATTATGGTTTGGAACCTGGTTTAGTTACAGGGTGCAGGGCCGCTTTCGACGCCCTGACACAGGTCTTCCAACGGAATCCAGCCAGCATCGACCACGACGGACAGGTTGTCTTTGGTGATCGGTACAGGCGCAAGGAAGACCGAGTTCATCTCGGTCCCACCGGGCGAAGTCCAGCTGATCGCGCCTTCGACATCCGCAGGGCTTGTTCCGTTGCTCAACGCAACCGCGATTTCACCGGCAGCTTTGCCCAGCTCACGCGCATCTTTCCAGACCGAGACGGTCTGCGTGCCCTTGGCAACACGATTCAGCGCTGCGTGGTCGCCATCCTGACCCGAGACCGGAATGCCTTCCATGCCCTGCGCGGTCAGGGCTGCAACAACGCCACCAGCAGTACCGTCATTCGAGGCGACCACGGCATCAACGTTGTTTTCATTCGCGGTTAGGATCTGTTCCATGTTGCGCTGTGCGTTCGCTGGCAGCCAACCGTCGGTGTAAGCTTCACCCACGATGACGATATCGCCGCTGTCAACGGCGGCCTGAATGATCTCTTGCTGACCGCCGCGCAGGAAATCCGCGTTCGGATCCGTGGGCGATCCCTTGATCATCACATAGTTGCCTTTCGGCATCGCCTCGAACACCGCGCGGGCCTGCATCCGGCCAACTTCAACGTTATCGAATGTCAGATAGAAGGCACGGTCATCTTCGATCAGACGGTCATACGCGATGACCGGAATGCCTTCGTCTGCCGCCGCCTGCACAGCCGGGCCGATGGCCTGGGAATCCTGCGCCAGAATGATCAGCGCATCAACGCCCTGGGCGATCAGACTTTCAATATCCGACAATTGCTTGGCAGAAGAAGATTGGGCATCAGACGAGATGTATTCCGCACCGCCCGCTTCCAGTGCAGCCTTGATCGCCGCTTCGTCGGTCTTCCAACGCTCTTCCTGGAAATTCGACCAGCTTACGCCGACCGTGGGCTCTGCGAATGCGGCTGTCCCCATCAGGACCGCCACGACAGAGGCGCTGAGAATTCGTTTCATGATTTCCTCCCGGTTTCATTGGGCCATCGTTTCATGATTCGTGGCCCCGATAATTCTGAGTAGCATATTTATTTCAGTCGGTAAAATATTTATGCTATCGGTAACTGAAAAAACCACCTAGGTTGAAACAGGGATCAGATTCGCGAGGGCAAGATGCTGAAAAGCAAAGCTTCTTCAAATGCCACGGACCAAAGGAACGTCACTCGCCTGCGCGTTCTGGAAAAAATCCGGGCCACAGGCACCATTTCGCGAATCGACATCGCCAGCGCGTTGGAGACCAGCCCAGCGACCATCACGACCGCCACTGCCGATCTGCTGTCTGCCGGTCTGATTGAGGAAATAGAAAGCGAAACATCTTCCAAATCAGCGCGCCGCGGCAGACCGCGGGTACAATTGAAACTGAATGGCGCGTCACATCTGATTGCGGGCGTGAAAGTCGCCCGCCAGCAGGTTTCAGTCATTCTCGTGGATTTCGAAGGAACCGAAATCACTTCGTACACGCATCCGCTGGACCAAGCCCGCATGGCCCCGAATGCGTTTGCCAAAAAGATCCGCGCCGTGCTTGATCAGGCCTGCGCCTCGGCAAACCGATCCCTTGCCGATTTGTCAGGTGTCTGCATCGGCATCGCTGGCCTTATCGATGCAAATCAGAACTTCGTGCATTGGTCATCTTCGCTGACGGAACGAAATGTGGATTTGAGCCCGCTGTTGTCCGAGGTGCTCCCCTGCCCTGCCTTCATCGAAAACGACGCCAATCTGGTCGCAAAGGCAGAACAGCTTTTCGGATTGGGAAAGGGGCTGAAGAATTTTTTGGTTGTTACGATCGAACACGGCATCGGCCTGGGCATCGTTCTTGATGGCAAGCTTTATCGCGGTGAACGCGGATGCGGCGCAGAATTCGGGCACCTCAAAGTTCAGTTGGACGGCGCCTTGTGTCAGTGCGGGCAGCGCGGATGCCTCGAGGCCTATGTGGGGGAATACGCCCTGATCCGCGAAGCCACGATCGCCAGTGAAGCAACGGATCCCCGCACTCTTGTCGATATACTCGCTGCAGCAAAAGCCGGCGACGCCCGATCCATTTCCGTTCTGGCCCGCGCGGGCCAAATGTTCGGGATGGGGGTTTCGAACCTGATCAATCTGTTCGACCCCGAATGCATTATCCTGTCCGGCGCCAGAGGTCGCTTTGATTACCTGCATTCGGACGAGGTGATGGCACGTGTCCAAAACGGCGTCGTCAGCGTCGACGCGCCGTTGCCGGAAATCAAGGTCAACCACTGGGGCGATTCAATGTGGGCAAAAGGGGCAGCGGCTTATGGGATTGAACAAGTCTCTATCCTGAAGGTCAGGGAGCTGGCGGCTCATGCGAACTAAGATGGCAATCTTGCTTGCGGCAGGTTCCGCTGCCGCTGCGGATACCGCTCCACCCCGCTTTCAAAAGGTGGAAACCCCCGGCCATGTTTACGATGGCGGCTGGGAACATTTCGTCGGGGGGGGTGTCGCGGTCTTCGACTGCAATGATGACGACCGCCCTGAAATGTTCGTGGCCGGCGGATCAAACCCAGCACAATTGTTCATCAACACATCCGACACAGATGTCAGTTTTCTTCCGGATGCGCCAGGTCAGTTATCCTTGACCCGTGTGACCGGCGCATACCCGGTAGACATTGATGGCGATGGGATCCTGGACCTTGCGGTTTTGCGCGTAGGCAAAGACCTGTTGCTGCGCGGCAAACCGAACTGCGCGTTCGAGCCGTTCACGGCACTGGGTTTTCAGCCTCAGGACCATTGGACCACCGGCTTTTCCGCCACTTGGGAACGCGGGCAAACCCTGCCAACGCTGGCCTTTGGAACCTATGTCGACCGAAGCAATCCGGACGGACCTTTTGAGGCTTGCGAGCCGACGCTTCTGTACCGACCCCAAGGCGAAAAGTATGGCGATCCTGTCCGTTTGGAACCCGGTCACTGTTCCCTGTCGATCCTGTTTTCCGACTGGGCGCGCACGGGTCGCGCGGATCTGCGTGTCAGCAATGACCGCCACTACTATGTGCGTGGCGGGCAAGAGCAATTGTGGGCTATGGAAGACACCCCGCGCCTGTACAGCGAGGCCGATGGATGGCTACCCTATTCGATCTGGGGCATGGGGATCGCCTCGCGGGATCTGACCGGTGACGGGTTTTCCGATGTTTATCTGACGTCCATGGGGGACCAGAAGTTCCAGGTTTTTGATCCTGCGTCAGATGGGCCGACATGGCGGGATGCGACTTACGACCGTGGAACAACGGCACACAGGCCACATGCAGGAGGTGACGGCCGCCCCTCGACCGGCTGGCATGCACAGTTCGGGGACGTCAACAATGACGGGCTGGACGACATTTTCGTCGCCAAAGGCAATGTTGAGCAGATGCCCGACGCGGCGCAGAACGACCCCAACAACCTGTTGATGCAGACCGCCGACGGTCAGTTTGTCGAAACAGCATCAGAGGCTGGTGTCGCGTCCATGGCAAAGTCCCGCGGCGGGGCGCTGGCGGATTTCAACGGGGATGGGTGGTTGGATTTGGTGGTGGTCAATCGCGGCTCGGACCTTGAGGTTTTCCAGAATGAACCGACGACCGGCAACTGGCTCATGATTGATCTCGGCCAGAGCCACCCCAACAGACAGGCAGTCGGCGGTTTTATCGAGGTCAGGACGCCCGAGGGCGTTCAAACCCGTGAAGTGACCATTGGCGGGGGGCACGCCAGCGGAATTGCAGGGTTCCACCACTTTGGTCTAGGAAACTTCGAAACTGCGGAAATAAGGGTGATCTGGCCTGATGGTGAGCATGGAGATTGGCAGAAGGTAGATGCCAATCAGGTGATCCGCCTCAGCCGTTGATCACTGATCGACGGGCATTCCGCTGGGAACCGTTTGGGGAACACCCAGCCGCACAGCCGGATCTTCCAGCGTGCCCAGAAAACTCAAGATGGCATCGACCTCGTCATCACTCAGGTCGATGGGCGCCAGATCGTTCGACGCTGCTATGGCTTCGACATGCTGGGGGTCAAGCAAAGCCTTTTGATCCTCTGCCCCGAAAAACTCTGGCAGGTCAGCCATTTCGATGGCGTAGTTCCGCAACGCGGAAACCGGATCCAGATGATGACGCACGACATCCTCAAGCCGTGCGTAGGCACCGCTGTGGCCATATGGCGCCGTCAGGGTCACGTTGCGCAGCGAAGGCGTGCGGAATGCGAAGGCATCATCCTTGTCGCCCGTGACGCGCAGTCGCCCGTCATCCCGCACATGATTTTCGAAACGGGCTGATTTTCCGGGGCCGATCTGAGGCATGGCGATGGAATGGAACCCGTGATCGGTCTGGAACCAGCCGGAATGGCAGGCACTGCATCCAGCCTTTCCGTAGAACAGCGCCATCCCCAGCTGCGCTTGTTCGGGCAGCCTGTCTTCGCCTCGCATCGCACGATCAAACAGGCTGTTGTCAGCCCGCCACTCAAACGCGATGAAATCGGCAATGACATTGGCGATTGCGGTAAAGGAGATGTCTTCTCCGGGCGCGATGTCATCAAATCGCCTTTGATACTCTGGTATCGCCGCCACGCGCGCGGCGATCAGATCCCAGGCGCCACCCTCTTGGGTCAGCAAGCCGAGTCGTACGGCCTTGCTCACCTCGTTTTCAGAATAATGCCCCGCCATTTCGTCAGGCGACAGCACCGGAAACATCGCCTGCGCTGCCAAAGCCGATTTGAACCCCGGCCTCATATGCGTCCCCAACGGCGTTCTAATGCCATTGGGCTGTGACGGATCCGCCTCGAGGCGACCGTCATGAAAAAACGTCGTGAATTCCAGCGCCCCGAGATTCCACATCGCGGGCGAGTTCCGGGGAATGCGCTGTTCGGGCGCATTGTCTTGTGTGACCTTGCGCTGACCACCCAGCCCGATCCCACCTTCGCCGATACCCAGTGAAAGCCCGTCGGACGTTCCCAGCTTCGGATGATGACAGGTTGCGCAGCTTATGTTCTTGTTGCCCGACAGGATCGGATCGTAGAACAGCAGTTGCCCCAACTCTGCGTTAGCAAAGTCAGGTTCGATGAATTCCGGTTTCGGACCAAAGTCTTGCGCCTGAGCAATTGAAAGCGACATCCAGATGCCTACGGCATTTGCTGCAATCTGAAGTCTCATGATCGTTCCTCGGAAATCTCAAGTGTCAGAGTTTGTCGATACGGGTTGTCCGGCGTATGGATGACGGACGGGAACGCAGGGACATTCACGGCGTTCGGATATCCTGACGGCTCAATGCACAGCCCCGCACACGGGCTAAATCGGCCTGACAGATGTGCCCCGGCATAGACCTGTGCGCCGGGTTGATCTGAATACAGGTTCATCCTCAATCCCGAAGGTGCCGTGACCTCTGCCACCGGATGATCATGGGTTCCACTTTCATCAAACACAAAATAATGGTCCAGCTCGCGCCCCTCTGCCCCGACGGTGCGGGACAACGCGAAATCTGGCACATTATCGCCGGCGGCGGAGATATCTCCGGAAGGAACGGAACGCGCGTCCAGCTCCAGCACCCGGTTCGATCTTAACCTGAGCCGACAGTCCATGATATCCTCTGGACAGCCCAGAGTGTAATAATTGTGCTGCGCGATGCTGATCGGCGTTGGGCGATCCGGACGCGCCCTGATTGTGTAGATCAGACGCGGACAGGTCAGTTCGACATGCACCTCGAAATTGACCGCTCCGGGAAAACCGCCTTCACCTTTAGGTGAAATCAAGGACATAACCGACTGATTTGGAGAGGTTTTCACGATATCCCAGTATTTGCGCGACAGCCCGCTCGGACCACCATGCAGCGTGGTCGGCCCTTCGTTTGCTGTCAGGTGATGAACACGCCCCTGCAATGCAAACTGTGCCCCGCCGATGCGGTTGGCCACTCGCCCGACCATCGCGCCAAGGTAGAACGGGTCCGACAGGTAATCCTGCGGGTTTTCGTAGCCCAATATCAAAGGTGTTTCGCCAAGCCACCAGCCTTGCGTGATTGCGCCATAGTTCAACAGGGAAACGGACATGTTTCCGTCTTCCAGAAGGACCTGCTCGACAGGCATGCGTTTGGGATCAGCCATCAGCGCGCGGCCAAAGGGGACAAAGCAGCATAGTATTCGCGATACCGCTGATATTCCGCCTCATATGCGCCGGTCAGTTCGAGACGTGGTTCAACACGCTCAGCGACTTCCGGGGACAGCATGACATCCTTGGGGTCGGCGCCATCCACCGCACATGCAGCAAGACGCGCCGCACCTATGGCTGCGCCAAACCCACTTCCATCGGGCACAGCAAGCGGCGTGTTCAGAACCGTGGCCAGCGTTTCCAGCCAAAACCGCGACCGCGCCCCGCCACCGACGACCAGCAGACTTTCGGGATTGGTGCCCGTGCTTTTGAGCGCCTCCAAGCAATCGCGCATGGCAAAGGAAACCCCCTCTGTCACGGATTGCGTCAGGTCAGCGGGTTCCGATGCGATATCCAGCCCCAGGAATGCCCCGCGTATGTCACTGTCGTTATGGGGCGTCCGTTCACCGGACAGGTACGGAAGGAAGGTGATCTTTGACGGCCCCTTCACCGAATCCGGCAGGGTCGACGCCAGCGCACCGACGGGTTGACCGAGGTGACGCGACAGCCAGTTGAGACTGTTGGTGGCCGACAGGATCACACCCATTTGAATCCAGCGATCCGGAACCGCATGACAAAAGCAATGAACAGCTGTTTCCGGCGCGGGCGCATAGCTTTCCTTTGCGACCAGCAGCACACCCGAAGTGCCCAAGGAAAGAAATCCGCTGCCCTCACCAATACTTCCGATACCGCAGGCCGCTGCCGCATTGTCACCGGCCCCGCCGGCAACCACGACGGGCCCGGTCAAGCCCCACTGCCCGAGGATCTCTGACCGCAGTTCTCCGCCTGCCGAACTGCCTTCAACCAGGTCTGGCATTTGGTCCCAGCGCATGTGGCTTTGATCCAACGCGGTGACTGACCATTCTCGCTTTCCAACGTCCAGCCACGCCGTACCGGCGCTGTCGGATATGTCGCTGACATAGGAACCGGTGAGCCAGAAACGCAGATAATCCTTCGGAAGCAACACTTTGGATGTCTTTTCAAACACGTCGCGCTCGTGTCTGCGCACCCATTCCAGCTTGGGTGCGGTGAAACCCGGAAAAACGATGTTCCCGGTGATCGCGCGCATCGATGGCAGACCATCCAGCTCCGCAGCTTCCTGCGCTGATCTCGTGTCGTTCCAAAGGATACAGGGCCGCAGCACTTTGCCATCCCGATCCAGCAACGTGGCACCGTGCATGTGGCCGCTCAGACCAACGCCGCGCACCGAAGAAAATGCAGCACCATTCAACGCGCGCAATTGGGCAACGACGTTTTGGCAGGCTTCCACCCAATCGGACGGATCTTGTTCCGACCAGCCGGGATGCAACGTCGATGTCTCAACACCTGCTTCGGCTTCGGCGACGACTTTGCCCTCTTCGCTGACCACAATTCCCCGAAGACCTGACGTCCCCAAATCCAGACCGAGATACACGCGATTTTCCCCCTTCGTATGCCGCACGGATCGCGGGCGCAACAAAGCGCACCCCAAGCCGATGTCAGACCTTACCAGCACAGTTTGCGCTAACACAACAATCCGAAACAAAAGATGGCCGGTATTTTTGCGGGCGCCTCACAGACCGCGTGAGATCACCGACAAACCCGATCATGGTTTAACTGAACTCAGCTGGACCGGAAAATTTTTCGAATTGCCTGACGCAGATTTCACGTAAACAGTTCAACCAGTTCTCAGCCCGCTGATTTCGTTTTGACTGACCCTCTGGAAACGAAAACAGCCTCAGGAAGGAATGCGTCGAATGCAGTCACATGCCAAGGTTGTCGTCGTAGGAGGCGGATGCGTTGGGGCTTCGGTTCTTTATGGGCTGACGCAGCACGGGTGCACAGATGCAGTCATGCTGGAGAGAACGACGCTGACCTCCGGCTCTACCTGGCATGCGGCGGGTCTGCTGGTCACCTTCGTGCGATCCCACAACGTTTCGAAGATGACGATGGAGACCATCCGCATCTATTCCGAAGTCGAAAAGAAGATCGGCGCCTCGGTCGGACTGCGCCAGGTGGGCCAGTTGCGCGTTGCCAATACGCAGGAACGCTGGGACGAGTTCCTGTCCTATGTCTCGATTGCCGAAGCTGCCGGTGTGCCCTGCAAACTGCTGACGCCAGAAGAAATCGCCGAACTGCACCCTCTGCTCAACCAATCGGAACATATTCGCGGCGGCATCCTGCATACCGAGGACGGCTATGTGAACCCTGCTGACATCACCATGGCAATGGCCAGGCTGGCGCGCGAGAAAGGCGCCAAAGTGTTTCAGAACACCGAAGCGCAGGCTTACGAAAAACTGGAAAACGGTCATTGGAAGGTGACAACCAATCAAGGTGAGATCACTTGCGAACATCTTGTCTTCGCGACCGGAAACTATGCCCGCGAAAACGCGCGCCGTGTTGGTCTGGATCTGCCTTGCATTCCAATCGTTCACCAATATTGGACGACCGAAACCGTTCCGCTGCTGAAAGAACGCCGCGCGCAAGGGTTGCCCGAGTTCCCGATCCTGCGGGATGAAGATTACGGTGCCTATCTGCGCGAAGATGTGGGCGGCATTCAGTTCGGCCCATATGAGTTCACCAAAGACCTCAAGCTATTTGCCGAAGATCGCGTGCCGCCTGACTTTGGCGCCGACCTCTTGCCCGAAGATTTCGACGCGGTCCAAGCGCAGTGGGAACGTGCCATCGAGAGGGTTCCGACACTTGCAGAGGTAGGTATCAAGGCCAACACCCGAGGTCCGTTCCAGATGACACCGGACGAGTTGCCGCTTGCGGGACCCGCACCGGGGCATGAAAACCTGTGGCTGGCCGAAGGCATGCCCGGCGGCATATTGTGGGGTGGAACCGTTGGTGAACGTCTGGCCCGCTGGATTGTCGATGGGGATCCGGGCATGGACATGTCTGAACTCGACCCACGCCGTTTTTCGGATTACGCGTCCAAGCGGTGGACCATGGACAAGGTGCGCGAAACGTGGGGAACCCACATGAACGCGCACATCCCCGGAGAAGATTTTCCCGGCGCGCGCCCGATGAAAACGATGGGGTCCTACGATCTGCTGAGCGCGCATGGCGCCGTCTGGACCAGCTTCAACGGATATGAGTTTCCGCGCTGGTTTGCCAAATCGCGCGAGGACGCTGTTCCGGAACATTCCTTCCGACGCACCAACCACATGGAACGCGTTCAGGAAGAGGTGCGCACCACCCGTGACGTGGCCGGATTCATCGAGATGTCACCGATGACCAAGTTCACCGTGCGCGGACCGGGGGCTGCCAAATGGCTGGATGGCATTATGGCGAACAGGCTGCCCAAAGTGGGGCGAATGACCCTGTCGTTTTTGTTGAACCCAAAGGGCGGCATGGATGCGGAATATACGGTCGTCCGCTATGCCGAGAATGATTTTTACCTGGTCTCCACCCCGAATTGGCGCGCCTACAACTGGGATCAACTGCGACGTTTGCTGCCCAATGACAGCTCTGTCCTTCTTGAGGATGTTTCAGAACAACTGGGCGTGATTGCACTGGCAGGCCCCAAGGCACGAGAGATCCTGCAACCATTGACCGACAATGATCTGTCGAACGAAACCTTCCCCTGGCTTTCTGCGCAAATGGGTGAAGTGGGCTACGCCAAGGGCGTTCATCTGCTTCGCGTGTCCTATACCGGCGAGCTGGGGTGGGAACTGCATCATCCGGTCGGTTACAACCGCCATCTTGTTGACCTGCTGCTGAAGGCCGGTGTGAAACCTTTCGGGCTTGAGGCACTGGAATCCATGCGTCTTGAAAAGTCTTATCGCGCCATCAATCGCGAAATCTGCAAGGACATGACGCCATACGAGGCCGGCCTTGATCGGTTCGTGGTAACAGATGGTCGCGACTTCATAGGCAAGGCCGCTCTTTTGAAACAGAAAAAGGATGGCGCGTACCGGCGGTTGGTCACGCTGAAACTGCCCTTTGGCGAAACATCGGTGATGTTTGACGAGGGTGTCTATGCTCAGGGCAAGCTGATCGGACGTGTTACCTCGGGCGGGTTCTCTTATTATTGCAACCACGACATTGCGATGGCACTACTGTCACAGAACATGACGGCGCCCGGAACGAAAATGCAGGTGCTGGTCCACAATGAGATGCGCGACGCCGTGGTCATCGACACATGTGCTGTCGATCCCGCAAACACACGCCCGCGCGCTTGAGTGCGAAACAGAAAGACGGGACTCGAACGGATGACCGAACAACCGACAAAAACGCTTTCTCTTGCCGAAGTTCGGGACTTGGCCAAATCGGTTCTTGTTTCTGCCGGAGCGGACACGCGCAGCAGTGATGTACTTGCCGATATCGTCACCCGGTCTGAACGGGACGGCCCGCGCAGCCACGGGTTGCGCATGTTGCCGGTCTATGTCCAAAGCTTCACGTCCGGCTATGCCAACGGGCACGCGAAGCCCAAAACCGAAAAGGTTGCCCCGGGCGTTTTGCGCTGTGATGCCGACAACGGGTACTATCAGGTTGCAGCGACAGCAGCCCGCGAGGATCTGATCGCGATGGCCCGGGAAAACGGGATTGCCGCGTTCACCTGCGCGAACTGCCACCATCTGGGTGCGTTACGGTTTGACACAGAACCTTTGGCCGAAGCCGGATTGGTGGCCTTTGCCGTGATCAACTCGTTGTCCATGGTGGTTCCGCAAGGTGGGGTTCGCCCGGTTTTTGGCACCAACCCCATGTCTTTTGCCTGCCCGCGTGATGGCGATGCGCCCGTGGTCTGGGATCAGGCCTCGTCCATGGTGGCCCTCATGGATATCCGCATGGCCGCCGCCGAGGGGCACGACCTGCCCCGCCCTGCCGGTCTTGATCCCCAAGGCGAGCCGTCGACAGACCCAAATGCCATCCTTGAAACCCGCAGCCTATTGCCGTTCGGAGAGCATAAAGGGGCCGCGATCGCCTTCATGGTAGAGGTGTTGGGCGCCGCGCTGGCGGGAGGAACCCTGTCCGTGGACAACAAAGAGCGCGAATCCTTCGGCGCCCTGAACATCAAAGGTGGAGCGACCCTGATTGCCATCGATCCCACCCGGTTCGGCAACGGGGCCTTCAACGAATACGTCGCCCGCATCTGCGCCGAGATTTCCGGCAACGGGTCCGCCCGGGTTCCGGGCGACGGTCGCCTTGCAAAACGGGCAGCCGCCGAAGCCCAAGGCATCGCCGTGAGTACCGAGGTTCTGGCCGCACTTGGCTGAAACTGAAATCACCCGCCATCGAATGGCCGGACGGCACCTGCCCGGCTTTCCAACCACGCCACTCAATGGCCGCCGAAATAGGCCTCGAGCAAGCGTTTGTCGTTTCTCAGTTCGTCAGCCGTGCCCGACGTCTGCATCCGCCCGGACTCCAGCACATAGATGCGGCTGGCAAGCGACAGGGCAAAATTGGCATTCTGTTCCGTGATGACGACGGTCAGCCCGTATTCCTTGTTCAGCTGACGGACGACTTCGGCAATCTCGTGACAGATCTTCGGGGCAAGACCGATCGTCGGCTCATCGACAAGCAGCAGTTCCGGGCTGGTCATCAAGGCCCTGCCAAAGGACACCATCTGCCTTTCCCCGCCGGATTGGGTCGACGTCTCCTGCCCTTCCCGTTCTTGCAGACGCGGGAAAAGACTGTGCACCATCTCAAGGTTGTTTTCGATGTCGTCTCGTGCGGTGAAGGCCCCCACCATCAGGTTGTCGCGCACCGACATATAGGGGAACAGGTTGAACCGCTCGGGCGCATAGCCCACCCCGTGACGCACGATTTCCGAAGGGCTTCGACCGGCAAGGCTGTGCCCGCGCAACCGGATGTCGCCTTCGATTTTCACAAGGCCCATGATGCTGTCCAACAAGGTGGATTTACCTGCACCGTTCGGGCCGACCACGGCGACGATCTCACCGGGCTGCACCGTGATCGATATATCGGTCAACGCCTGGGCCTTGCCGTAAAACGCGGACAGGTTCTCGATTTCCAGATAGGACATCAGACGCTCCCCAGATACGAGGCTTGAACGGCCGTGTCGTTCATCACGTCGCTGAACGCGCCTTCGGCAATCATGGTGCCCCGCTCGATGGCGATGGCGCGGTCGATCAGCGGTTCCAGCGCCGGCAAATCATGGCTGACGATCAAAAAGGTCATCCCGTCCTTGCGCATGGATTGTATGAGATCGGAAATCTGCGCGATTTCACCGACTGTCAGACCTGCAAACACCTCGTCCAGCAACATGACACGCGGTGCGGTGGCCATGGTTCGGGCCATTTCTAGCTTGCGCAGATCACCCATGGCCAGTTCGGCGGGTGAGCGGCTCAGATCCGTTTCCGTGAACCCGACACTCAGCGCGAGCTCTTTTTCCCTGTCCGTATCCGGCGGCGAAACGATCATGCGCCAGATGTCGTCCGGCATCAGGCCCACCCTGATGTTTTCTGCAACACTCATGTCGCCGAACGGCCGAGGTATCTGATAGGTTCTACTGACCCCGGCCCGGATACGCTGAGGCGTCGACAGCGCCGAAATCTCATTGCCGAACAGCTCGATCGTACCGCTGTTCTGCCGCAATTCGCCCATGATCTGGCTGAATACCGTCGTCTTTCCCGCGCCATTCGGACCGATCAGGCCCAGCGACTCTCCTTCTTGCAGGGAAAAGGACAGATCATTCGTGGCCACCAGCCCGCCGAACCGTTTGACAAGACCGGAAACTTTCAGCGCAACGGTCATGCCAGCCCCCCTTTCCGCAGTCTTTGAAAGCCGCGTTGCACAAGTTCAACCAATCCTTTTGGTTGATACATGTAGAGAAGCAGTGCGATGGCACCGTAGACGAAATACCGTTCAGCCCCGGGAAGCACGGGGCGCAGGTATTCCAGAAGGAACGTCATGAAGAACGCACCGATCATGGGGCCGATGATGGTCGATGTTCCGCCCAGCAAGGCCGCCACGATGATGGTGAAAAGAAAGTTGATGTCAAACAGCGCGCGGGGCGCAAGTGAGCCCAGATAATGGACATAGAACGCTCCGCCCAGACCTGCGATGAACGCGCTGGTCAGAAACGCAAAGGCCTTCAACCGCGTGGTGCTGAGGCCCGAACCGCGCACGCTTTCTTCATTCATCCCGATGGCGGCCAGTGCAGTGCCCAGCCGGGTTTTCATCAGCAGCCACATGCTGACCGCCACGCTGAGCATCAAGGCCGTGGACAGGTAGTAGCCGTTTGCCGCGCCTCGTGTCAGGGTTTGAATTCCCGACATCCCGCGTGTGCCGCCGGTCAGATCCGGACGGATCACCTGAACCAGCTGATAGAGCAGCTCCATGAAAGCCAGTGTGACCAGCGCGAAGTAGCTGCCGCGAATGCGCAGAGCGGGCAACAACACAATCAGGCCTGCGATCATCGTAACCAACACGGCCACAGGGATTGAGATTTCGACTGGCACGTCAAACCGTTTGGTCAGGATGGCAGTCGTATAGGCCCCGATACCGATCAGGAAGGGATGCCCGAAACTCACATACCCGGTCCTGCCCGACAGCACATCCCAGCTGATGGCGAAGATGGCCAGATAGTTGGCAAAGATCATCGTGCGCAGCGTCCCGTTCGAGACGACCTGGGGCAACAGCAGCATCCCCGCAATCAGGCCGCCCCAAAGGACAAAGTGAAACCAGCGCAGACCCATGTTACAACTCCTCGCGGCCGAACAGGCCCTGCGGTCGCGTCACCAGCACGCCGATGATCAGCAGCATGGTGAAGACACCGCGCAGTTCCGGCGCCAGGGTGGCGACAACGATGACTTCGAGAAAGCCGACGATATGAGCAACGACCAGCGTGCCGATGATCGACCCGATGCCGCCCACAATGACGACGGCCACCGAGATGATCAGAGGTGCAACCCACATTGACGGCGAAAGCTGCGTATAGCTGGCGAAAAATACGCCGCCCAGCGCACCCAGTGCCCCTGAGATACCCCATGTGATCAGGTTGATCCGATCCGGGTCGATCCCTGAAATCGCGGCCCCCTTGGCGTCCATCGACACCGCCTGCATCGCCCGCCCCGTATGTGTCAGGCGGACAAAAGCATACAGGCCCAGCAAAATGGCCCAACTGATCATCGTTGCGATCAGGATATTATAGGTGACGGACGCTCCGGCCACGTTGATCACGCCCGGCACGATCGGCAGCAGGATCTTGCTGCTGTCGCCAAAGACAAGAACGATCCCGGCCTGAATCACGACCGCCAGGATCAGCGTCGATATTTCGACGGCCACGTGATCCCCTTTCAGGGTCTTGACGATCAGGCGGTATTTCAGCACCCCCATCAGAACGCCCAAAACCACGGCCACCGCGACGCCCATCAGCTTTGGCATTCCCAGCGTCTGTGACACCCAGAAATACATATACCCACCGACCATCAGATAGGCACCATAGGCCAGGTTCAGGACCCGACCGATGCTGAAGATCAGCGTGAAACCCATTGCGATAAGCGCATAGAGACCGCTGAGCAAAAGCCCCTGGATCAGTATCTGCAACATGTAAGGATCCCTGGCTGCGGGTGCGCGCGCCCGCGCACCCATTTCAAGCTAAGCGAACGGACAGGTTACTGTTTGACCCAGCTTGGCAAAGTGAATTCACCCGTCGCGTATTTCTCGGGATAGACAACGGCGGCGGTGCCGTCCTCGTACCACTGGACCACGACCATTGACGGCGCGGCATCGTCGAACGGCTCGGACAGATCAAAACGGATATTGTGCGGGTAAGTACGGCCAGTCACGGGCTCTACCTCGTCATCGCCCCAGAATGCGTAACGCAGCCACAACTGGCCATCCAGTTCCAGAACCAGATCCTGTTTCTTCATCGCATCGGCCCAGCCTTCGACATTGTCGAAACCGCCAGCCTCTTCGGCTGCGGCCATCGCCTGTTTCAGCCCATGATAGGCGTTGAACCCGTTGAAATGCGGCAGCAGCGGACGGCTGTCATACTTCGCCTGATAGGTATCGACAAACTCCTGGCTGGCCGGATCGAGCCGAAACCCGACCGAAGGGATCGGAGACAGGGTCGAGATACCGCCACCGGCACCACCCGTATCTTCCCAATATTCCATACCCAGCGCAGCGACGTTCACGCCCGTCATCGCCATCGGCACCTGGAGTTTCACGTATTGCGATGACACAACCTGCGAATTCACCGACGAGACCTGATAGATGAAGTCCGCCCCGGTATCCTGCGCACGGCTGAAGATCGGAGCAAAATCGACGGTGGCGACGTCATACGTGATGATGTCCTTGACCTCGATACCCGCAACCGGCGCAAGCGCTTCGGTGACAAGGCCGGTGATCGCCTCGCCAAAGGCCGTATCTTCCGCCAGAATGACGACGGAATCCCACCCCATTTTTTCCTTCAGAACATCCGCGCCAAAGTTGATGTACAACGTGGCCAGCGCCTCATCCGAGGCGATGTTCATGAAATAGGGCGCCATGCTTTCAGGGTCTTCGACCACCATGTCGATGATGCCGATGTAGGATGTCCAGGTGTCCAGCGTCGGAATCCGGTATTCCTGCATGCGGGGCAGCCATCCCAGCGACACATCGTCAATCGAGCCCGAGATGATGAAATCAACCTCTTCCGTTTCCGCAAGGTATTCATAGGCCCGGATGCCCTCGGTCGGGTCCTGTCCGGTATCCGCCGAGACCAGGGTGATCTGTTCGCCCATCACGCCGCCATTTGCGTTGAGCTCTTCAATCGCAATCTCGGCCCCGCGCAGCGTCGACAATCCGGTGTCCGAGGAAAGCGACCCAATGAATCCTACCTTGATTTCCGCTCCGGCCGCCGAGGCCATGAGCGCGATGCATGTTCCGCTGAGCAGCGCTGTCTTGATCATCACATTAGCTCCCTGTGTCTCATTATGCCCTCTTGTATTCTGTATACAGTACACAAGAAGATGGTTCGATCAATTCCTTTCTTGAAGACTCATGTTCAGAATCCGCTGATTTCGCCGTTTTCATCGTGGATCACGGCATCCACGTCGATTTCCACCATCAGCCCCGGCTGAGTCAGCCCAGCCTGAACAGCCGTCAGAACCGGATCGATCCCCTTAAAAACTTCGCCATGCGCCTGCGCGAACGCGCTCGCTTGGGAGAGATCGGTCAGATAGGCGCGAACCCGCCCCACATGTCGCAGTTCGGCGCCAACCTCTTTCAGTGCGTCATCGATGCGAGACAGGATGTAAAAGGTCTGCGCACCAACGTCCCCGGGCGCGTGGATGCGGCCCGTCGGCTCGATGGCCGTTGTTCCGGCAACCCAGACAAAGGGGCCGATGCGCTTGGCCCGAGAGTACGAGGCCACCTCTTCAAACCGTCCGCCGGATTTCCAAAAACGCAGGGTCACAGGCCCAGCCTCACCCGGATCGCTTCGGCCGCGTTTTGCAATGCCGCGTTTTCTTCGGCAGTTAACCGCAACTCCTCGACCTCAACCAATCCGCCTGCACCCAGATGGGCTGGCACGCCCAGCACGACACCGTCGATGCCGTATTCCCCGTGCAGCATGACCGAAACCGGAACCGGGCCTGTACGCGCGCCCCGAATGTGATCAATCAATTCGATCGAGGCATGAGCCGGAGCTATCGTTGCAGAACCTGATTTCCGAAGCGCGATCACCTGACCGCCCCCGGTGATCGCATCCTGAACACAGGCTTCGATCTGTTCGCGGGACAGAAATACATCCAGCGGACGGCCTTTGATCCTGGCCCGGCTGGGGATCGGGGCCATTTCGTCCCCATGACTGCCAAGCGTGAAGGCTTCGACGTCCGCAGGCGTGACACCCGCAGCCATTGCCAGCGCGTTGCGAAACCGGCTGCTGTCCAGCGTTCCTGCCATACCCAGAACCTGTTCGCGGGGAAAACCTGTTGCACGCAGCATCTCGACCGTCATTTCGTCCAGCGGGTTGGTCACCACGATCACGATGGCATTTGGTGCGGCTGACCGGATCGCTTCGGCCGACTGACGGATCACGCGGGCATTCACATCGATCAGATCGGCACGTGTCATGCCCGGACGGCGGGCTCGTCCGGCCGTGACGACGACCACATCCGCCCCGGCCACCAGATCCATCGCTTCGCCACCGACACATCGGGCCCGCGCACCGGTGATCCCGGACGTATGATTTAGGTCCAGCGCAGTCGAAGCCGCCAAACCCGGAGTGATGTCGATCAGCGCGATTTCATCCGCCATGTCCGCCATTGCCGCCAGATGCGCGATATTGCCGCCAACACCCCCCGCCCCGATCAAGGCAAGTTTGCCCAGCCTGCGGGCTTTGCGCGGCGCACGCGAAGGGGCAACCCATTTGGGTGAACGGCGGTACAGCACCCGGCGCATGGAAACAGCACCATCCGTACGCGGCGGTTTCGGTCTCTCCAGCGGGCCATCCACCAAGGAGATACCAACACGCTCTGCGGTTTCACGCGCAAGGGCCGTCACGATGTCACCCGGCAAAACCTCGAATACGATCCTGCCCCGACGGCGCGCATCCTCGACCGCATCCGAGCCTATGACGCGAGGGGTTGCCATCAGCTGTCCTGCCCGTCCACCGCCTCGATTGCACGCGTCGCGGCCTCGACGGCGGTTTTGACCGAATTTTCGGACCCCGAGATGAACAAGCGACCAAACCGCCCCACCGCACGCACCTCGACGATGTCAATCTCGGCGGCCTTTTCGGCCTCATTCGCGGCAATCGAGATATAGGCGGCCGGCGCGCATTCCACGATCCCCAACGTCTGCCCCGGCACGATCAATGCGCCCTTGCGCCATTTGTTCAAAAGCTGCGCCTGATAGGGCTCGACACTTGTGATGATTTGCGTGGAACTGATGGCAGGCTTCAATCGATCCGTCATGGAAGCCCCAAGTTCGGCCAGCATCGCGTCTCGTGCAGCGGACACTTCGGCGTTTGAAGGCGAGCGGAGGATGAAGAATCCGAACTCGCGCTCGACCATCTGCGTCGTCGCTTCGACCGAGGACGCCTTGAGCGCCCGGTCGATCAGCGAGAATACACCATTGCCCGGCGCGAACTCTCCGATCAGCACGGTGTCACCGGACAAAGGCACTGACCCTTGCACCGTCGCGCCGTTGTAGGCGGCGAATTTCGGTTGCAGGTTGTCGATCTGCATCAGCGCCCGGATCGTGATCTCGCTCATGCGCCATACTCCTCGTAAATGTCGCGCCAGGGTCTGCTTTCATACGCGACCCGCTTGATGTTGATGAGATGCAGGGCGGTGACGTTGTCCGAGGTGATCGACCCCGACCACGTACCGGTACCCAGCATAAAGGATGGTTCAAGGTCGGTGGAATACCCCATGCCGCCCATGATCCCCGGCGTATTCACCAGGACCCGCCCCGTGGGCACGGTGGAAAACCGAGCGACCACCTCGGGGTCATCGGAATGGATGACCGAGGAATGTCCCCAACCTTCGAATTTGGCAATGGATTGCGCCAATTCGATGCCGTGATCGGTGGACTTCGCCTCGTAAAAGGCCAGCACCGGGTTCAGCTTTTCAGCCGAAAGCGGGCGTTGCCACCCCACTTCGGTCTCTTCCGACACCAGGCAGCGCGTGCGCGGCGGAATCGAGAACCCCGCAGCATCGGCCAGCGCCTGAGGGCTTTGGCCGACGCGTTCGGGATCCATTGCCTGAACACCCTTGAAGATGACCCGAGCCAGCCGATCGGCCTCGGCCGGGGTACAGAAATAAGCGCCTTTGAGTTTCAGTTCATGGCGCAGATCGCGTGCAATTTCAGGATCGGCGACCACGGCCTGTTCACTGACACAAGCCGTGCCATAGTCGAAGCTTTTTGACGTCACAATCATCTCGGCAACTTCGGACAGATCGCGCGCCTTGGACTTGTGCACGTAACACGGCACGTTCCCCGCCCCGACCGCAAGCGTCGGTTTGCCGCTGGAATAGGCAGCCTTGACCATGGCAGGGCCACCTGTCGCCATGACAACCGACGTGCGGCGATGCTTCATCAACTCGGCGGTGCCCTGAATGGTCACGGCGTCCAGGCATTGTATCAACCCTTTGGGCGCGCCCATCTGTTCGGCAACGCGCGCCATGATGCGGACGGTTTCCTTCCCGCATTCCACGCCGCGCGGATGCGGTGCACAGACGACGGCATTTCCCGCCTTCACCGCAGACAGAACCTTGTAGATGATCGTGGAGGTCGGATTTGTCACCGGGATAAGCGCCGCGACCACACCCATCGGCTCTCCGAAAGCCGCGATCTTTGTCGCATCGTCCCGCCACAGCAGACCCAGCGTCGTGACATCCCGCAGGTAATCGGCGACCGACAAGGCGTTAAACAGATTCTTGACCCGCTTGTCTGCTACGTTGCCGTACCCGGTTTCCTCGACCGCCAATTGCCCCAAACGTTCGGCTTCAGGTTCGATCGCCCTAGCCATGGCATCGACGATGGCATCCACCTGTGTCGGGTCGGTACCGAGAAAGGCGCGATAGGCTTCGAAAGCCGTTTCAGCAGCGCGCCGTGCGGCGGCGATGGATTTCAGATCAGCGTCCATCACGAGGCTCCGGTGGCAATGGTGTCAAAGATACGGCGGGCCTGATCGACATCGCCTGCGGAAATTCCGATGGTTTCCAGCCTGCGCCCGGACGCGGCCACGTCAGCGCCCAGGATGCGATCCGTCATGCAGATCAGGCTTTCCGTCAGAGGCGCAGTCAAACCTGCGATCTGTGCGGCGGAAACAAGGGGCACCAATGATCCCAAGACGCCATCGCGCATCAACTGACGCGCGGCCTGCCGATCCGGGACCGGACGCGCGCCCGCCCCCCGCTCGGCGCCGGCATAGGTCGCGATCCAGTCATCGGTCTCGGGCAGGTTTCGAACGCCAAAGGCCTTAGCGACCTGCCGCCTTTCGCTAGCCAACCCGTGGATCACCTCATGCTGTTCCGGCCCTATGAGCGCAGAGAATGTCCGGTTGCCTTCCAGCGGCACCCCGCCCATCGGCACATCCGGTCCACCGGCCCCCAGCCCCGCGCCACCAAGGATCAACGCCGGAATCTCGACCGCTGCGGAAAGATCGGCAAAGCCTGAGGCCAGAACCGAATCCAGCGGCTTGATGTTCGAAAGATAGGGTTGCAGCGCTTCAAGAACGTCCGCGCGGCCTCGGGGCAATGTCGCAGCCGCCATCGGTGCCGCCTGCGTCAGGGTCAGGCCCGCACCTTCGGCCTGGTACCAGTATGGCAGGCCCTGCGCCTCGACCAGAGTGACGTCGGCAGTGCAGCCGCCTATTCGCAGCATCCAGACCGCTTCGACCGCGCCCAAAGAGCGACCGGGCGCCAGAACAAGCACCTGCCCATCGTGCAGATGATCGGCCAGCACCATCGCATAGGTGCGCTGTTTGTGGATCGGTCCGGTCAGAAAGATCGCCTGTGCGTCCTGCACTGCTGCATCCAACTCTGCCGTGGTGCGGATTGAAGGCCCGTCGCGATCCACCTGATACGTGCCCACAGGCCCTTCGCCGCGAATGCCAATGCCCGAGGATTGGGCAAGCAATGACAGTTCCGCCCCATAGGCCGAAAACAGTGTAACCTCAGCCCCTTCCGCCAGACACAGTGCTGCCAGAAGACGGGCATCCGAGCCGCCACCCAATACTGCAATGCGCTCAAACCTTTGGGCAACAGGTGCATCCCGTGTCGCGCCACGTGTCACCGCGCGCGTGAAATCCTCGAAACCGGCTGACATGGTACCTCCTCAAAGGGGTTGATCAGGCCGACGACCCGGCACCCAGCCCGTCGATGATTGCCTCAAGCTCGTCATGCGGCCGCGCGATCACGTGAACCGAGACCACCTCGCCCACCTTGTTGGCCGCTGTCGCGCCTGCATCGGTGGCGGCTTTGACCGCGCCGACCTCGCCGCGCACAAGGGTCGTCACCAACCCGCCGCCAGCTTTAGTCTGACCCACGATGGCAACGCTGGCTGCCTTGACCATCGCATCGGCGGCTTCAATCGCGCCGACCAGGCCGCGTGTTTCGATCATGCCCAGGGCCATCTGCCCCGCCACTGGTTTCGCCATTTTCTGTTCCTCCAAAAATAGATGTTTCGCGTATTGTGATTCAGGTCGTCGAGACGCGGTCGATCACCGCGATGATGGCCATGTCCACAGGGGCCGTGGACAACCCGGCCGCCATGCGGGCCGCAGACCCGCTGACAACCAGCACCGTATCCCCGACCCCAGCGCCGCAGGTATCGACCGCAACCCGCGCGGGATCGATCAGGCTGCCCTTGCTGTCGACCAGATCCGTCACCAGCAGCTTTGCTCCGACCAGCCTGGCGTCCTTGGCAGTTGCCGTGACAGTTCCAGCGACCTTGCCCAAGTGCATCAGAACGCCCTCAGGTAGCGGTCCAGTTCGACCTGTGTGACCTGTTGATTGAAGAATTCCAGCTCTCGCTCGGCCTGTTGCAGGACCAGTTCCCACTGCATTTCACCCATGACATCGCGCAGCCATTCCGACCCGCGCGCCAGATCGATGGCGGTTGGCAAATCGGTTGGAATTGGATCTCCGATCCCTTCTTCATACCCGTTGCCTGTCGTCGGCTCCGAAGGGGACAGCCCCTTTTCGATCCCGTCAAGCCCGGCGGCAATCTCGGCCGCAAGCAACAGATACGGGTTGGCGTCTGCACCGGCATCGCGCTTTTCCACCCGCACGGCACTGTCCGAGCCTTCGATGACCCGGATACCAACCGTACGGTTGTCATAGCCCCAGCTCGTGTTGATCGGGCAGAACGTATAGGGCTGGCGACGGCGGTATCCGTTGACCGTGCCGCTGCCGCAAATCGCCGTCTCGCACATGCGCTTTTGCAGACCTGCGATGAAGGATTTTCCGGTGCCGTTGATCTTGCCGTTGTCGGCAAAGGCGTTTTTGCCGTCTTTCCACAACGAGTAATGCGTATGAAACCCGTTGCCCGATTGATCAAAAAACGGCTTGGGCATGAAAGTCGCCAGATAGTCGTGCGCGATCCCCAACTGGCGGATCAGGGATTTGAACAGAACGACACGATCCGCAGCTGCCAAAGCTTCACCATAGCGAATGTTGACCTCGATCTGGCCGGCCGCATATTCCGGGTTCGACTGTTCGATGGGAATGCCACATTCGTTGATCTGCTGACGGATCGGGCCAACGATGTGTTCCATCCGGGCGGCGCGGCCCAGGCCATAGACCTGGATGCCCGTGTCGCGGGGCTGGCCGGTTTCTGGGTCCAGCAGATAGAACTCCAATTCCGTGCCGACATTCACCTCGAACCCCATGTCGCGGGCCCGGTCCACCTGCCGCACCAAAGCCTGGCGCGGATCGATCGGCACCGGTTTGTGATCCATGCCCTCAGCGCGGCCAAAACAGACGGCCACGCCCGGTTCCCACGGGACAGCGACAGGCTTTGTCATCGGAAAGACATGCATGTCGGGATAGCCATTGTCGAAATTGACGTAAGGCGTATCCCAGACGTCGCAGGTCATATCGATCGCCAGCAGTGCAATCGACAGAGCATTGCCGCTTTTGCAGACATGATCCCAATGGCTGGCCGGAATGCGCTTGCCACGCATGATGCCGTTGAGATCCCCGACACCAAGAATGACGGTATGTGTGCCCTCGGGCAGATCAAACCCCGAACTCATTTGCGCGTGCTCCCTGTTTTTAGCTTTATAATTGTTGTATTCTGTATACAGTATTCACAAAGCCAGTCAGGAAACAAGGAAAATCTGCGCCATGTCCAAAAGCTCGGTCATCGTTGTCGGAGGCGGCATAGTCGGCGTCATGACGGCGCTTACACTGCAACGGCGCGGCGAGGCCGTGACATTGATCGACAGGTGGGAGCCGGGACATTCCCGTGCATCTTCAACAGATTACAACCGGGTGATTCGCGCCATATCCGGGCGGGACGAGTTCTATACACGCTGGGCGCGCGAAAGCCGCCTGCGCTGGCTGGAGCTGCAAGCCGAAAGCGGCCAGAACCTGATGTATGAATGCGGCGCCTTGATTCTGGCGACGGCGGGGCATTGCGACTGGGAAGACGCAACCGCACAAACTTTCGACCGGGTCGGGGTGCCCTATTACAAATTCGGTCGGTCGGATATCGAATCGCGGTTCCCTCAGTTCAAGGTCACCGACATCGAATATGCGCTGTTCGAACCCGAAGCCGGAATGCTGATGGCGCATCGATGCGTTCTGACCGGTTTGGATCTGTTCCGAAAGGCAGGAGGCAAAGTACAACGTGGTCGCGTCACCACGGATGGATCGGAACGTCCGATGCTTGACGGCAAACCGCTCGAGGCTGATCTGATCATCATGGCGACTGGCCCATGGATGGCTGACATGTTTCCCAGATCGATCAAACCGATCTCGACCGTGGTTGGCGTAAATGTCCTCTACACCTCAACACCCGACGGGTCGGAAGATTTCGACATGAGCCGGATGCCCTGCTGGATCGATCACGGGCAAGGGTCATTTGGTCTGCCGTCGTCCGAAGGATCCGGCGTAAAGGCGGCGGTTGTCATCCCGGACAAGATCGATCTGGACAATGATGAACGGCTGATCCGCCAGGAAACGCTGGGCCGCACACGCAGCTATATCCGCCACCGGCTTCCGGGTTTAGAGGGGCAAAGGGTCGTGGATTCCAAGTTCAACCAGATCATTCTGACCCCGGATACACATTTCATTGTCGACTGGCACCCCGAGCATGAAAACGTGCTGTTCGCCGGCGGATGCTCTGGCCATTTGTTCAAGCACGCCCCGGTGTTCGCAGAATTTGCAGCAGGCGTTGGGCTGAAGGATTTTGGAACCGCGGACCGGTTCAAGATCAGCGGCCGCAGAAAGCTGAGCCCGAAGGAAAGCCCCAGTGGACGCTAACCATCCAGGAGGGCGCGATAAATTCCAGCATTTGGGCATTTGCCCTGGGGAAGTCGCGCGCCCGCCCGGATCGCGTCACGGCAGGTTTCGGCCTGAAGGCAGTGCCCGCATTTTTCCGCCAGTTCCAACCCCAGCTCGGGGTGCGCGTTCAGGTCTGCCTCGGTCAGTCCGAATTGTCCGGCCATGGCGAGTATACGCTCTCGTGCCTGTGGTGCGCCCGATCGCAACATGGCCAGATCCGCGCGGGACAAGCCAAGGTCTGAAAGCTCTCTGTCACTCAGGTTTTCATCCCGAGGTGAGCTGACGATGCGCGCTATTTTCTGAAAGAAATCTGTGTATCCCGACATATCGCGGCCTCCTCCACCACGTTATGGATACAGTATACACAGCGTTTCAAAGCCGGAATTGATCAGGATCAAGCGGGTTTTCAGGTTTTACGTCCGACCGCAGGCATTGCGAAACAAGTCAACCGCCTGCGCGGCGGCCAGATCCTTCGGCACATGTGCCATCTCAATCGAGGCCAGCCCCTCATCCGCCTTTTGCGGTGCAAGGAACACGTCGCGCCCGCGCACGAACAATTCACGCAGATGGCTTGCCCGGTATTCGGGATGGAATTGCACGGAACGGGCCGGGAAATCATAATCCAAGGCCCCTACCGGGCAGTGATCCGCCGACCCTGTCACCTGCGCCGAAGGCGGAACCTGCGTGACCTGATCCTGATGCCAGACAAAGGCATCTACGCTGGTTCCACCATAGTCGAAGCCTCGTGCGCCGACGACATTGCCGATCTCGGCTTTCTCGGCTTTGCCGCCATAAACATCCGCCATGATCTGATGACCAAAGCAGATGCCGAAGACCGGCTTGGCATGGTCCCGGCACAACTCCAGGAAATCGCGAAGGGGCCGCATCCACTTCGTGTCATCGTAGACGCCGAATTCGGACCCTCCGACAACAACCCCATCAAAATCCCCGAGCTGAGGCAATGCCTCGCCATCAACCACATCCACCGTGGAAAATCGGGCTTCGGGCAGATGTGGTTCAAGCCATGCGCGGATCTGCTGGGCCGTACGCGGCAGCCCCTCAAGCAGCGGCAATGGATGAAGGGTCAACTCAAGAAGCGCGATCCTCACCAGTCGAAGGCCCGGTCGATGCCCGCCATCTTGACGCCGGTAAAGGCCGAGGCCTGAAAACTGAGCGCACGCAGATCTTCGGTTTCCAGATTGTGCACCGAAGATTTGCCGCAGGCCTTGGCAAGCGCCGTGATCTCCATTGTCATCGCGGTCAGATACCGCGCGACGCGCTCTGCACCTGCATGCGGGTTCATACGCGCCTCAAGGTCAGGATCCTGCGTTGCGATCCCAACCGGGCAACGGCCCGTATGGCAGTGATGGCACGCCCCCGGCGATGTTCCCAGCGCCTGGTAATCGTCCAGATATCTGGGAGTGTTGCATCCCAGCGCGACCATCGCGGCATTCCCGATCATGACCGCATCCGCCCCAAGCGCCAGACATTTGGCCGCGTCCACACCTGATCGAATCCCGCCCGCGGCGACAAGCGAGACCTTGCCGCTCATCCCGCACTCATCCAGCGCTTCGCGTGCCGCGCGTATGGCACTCATGGTCGGTATGCCCGTGTGATTCAGCAGCAACTCGGGTGACGCACCGGTGCCGCCCTCGGCCCCGTCCACCACGACCACATCCGCGCCCGCCTTTGCAGCCACGGCCACGTCGAACCGCGGCCGCGTGGCCCCCATCTTGATAAAGATCGGCACCTGATAGTTCGTGGCGATGCGCAATTCCTCGATTTTGACGGCCAGATCGTCAGCCCCAAGGAAATCGGGGTGCCGGATGGTGGATCGCTGATCGACCCCTTCGGGCAAAGTGCGCATTTCGCTGACCCGCGGGCTGACCTTCATTCCCAGCAGCAGACCGCCGGTGCCCGGTTTGGCCCCCTGCCCGACCACCAGTTCAAGCGCATCGGCGCGGCGCAGGTGATCCAGATCGACCCCATAGCGGGCAGGCGACATCTGGTAGAGCAGGCGTTGGGAGGCTTCGCGCTCCTCTTCCAGCATGCCGCCTTCGCCGGTGCAGGTCATGGTGCCCACCTTCGAGGCACCATAACCAAGCGACGCCTTGGCCGAGGCCGAGAGCGCGCCGAAAGACATCGATGCGATATAGATCGGGATTTTCAGTTCCAGTGGCCGTTCCACCAATCCGCGCCCGCCGCCAAGAACCGTCGTCGTATCGCAGCTCTCGCGGTATCCTTCCAGCGGAAGGCGGGTCATCGTCGCCGGGACAAATGTCAGATCGTCGAATGTCGGCAACTGCTTGTTGAACGTGTTGTAGCCACGCACCTGATACCGCCCAAGCTGCGCCAATGCGTGAACTTCCGATATCGCTTCGGGCGTCCAGCGGGTTGATCCCCCTTCATCATAAGACGAAGGCACACCAGCCGGTCGTCCATCGACCGCACCTGCGTCGCGGAACCGTATTTCTTCCTCTGACGCGACCTCGAACGGGTAGTCATAGGGTTTACTCAGATCATGAGCCATGCGCTTGCGTCCCTGCTTTCAAAATACCAAAGGCGCTGGCCAGAGACCATTTTGCGCCAGTTACGAGAGCTGTCGACAAGCCCCAGAGGGTCAAGGATCGCATCGACCTCGGCCACCTCTTCGGCAGTGGGTTCGATCACCGAGACGTCCACACCCAGGCTGTCAACTTCGCCTGCGACCCAAACCTCGCCTTGCCACAAAGCGTCCGCACAGGATTCACCCGCACCGCCCAGCGCAATGATGCGTCCCGCATGCGCCATGAAACCGGATTGGTATCCGATCTTGCCCTCGACCACGATGTTGCCGCCCTTCATGGCAACACCGACACGCGGCCCGGCATCACCTTTGACATGAATGGTGCCGCCAATCATCGCCGCCCCGCAGGACATGCCCGCATAGCCACCGACAGTGATGTGACCCTTGGCCATCCCTTCGCCCACGGCCCACCCGCAATTGCGTTCGATAGAGATGTTGGCGCCAGTGTTCAGACCGCCGCAATAGTACCCCACCGAACCTTCGAAAGTGATGTCCACATTGTCCGGCAGGCCCACGCCCAGATTGTGTCGCGACAGCGTATCGACAACCCGGATCGGCCGTCCTGATGCGCAGGCTGCCATGATATCCCGGTTCACCTCACGAATGTGCCGCTTGCCGACTTCGATGACGATTTCATCCATCTGTCTTGCTACCTCGCTCATGCTGCCAGGCTCCGGTTGCCGACACCCCAGATGCCGGTCAGCGACGGGCCATCATAGTTGATCACGTCGCATTCTTCGGCCATCACGCGACGCACCGCCTGTTCTTCGGTCGCGGCGGCCAGATCGCCATTGCGATTGACCACAACCAACGGCTTCATCGCGAACCGATCCTTGGCAAATCCGATCCCGTCCGGCGTTGCGATCATGTAGGTGAATACTCCGTCGATAGAGGTAATCGACTTCTTCAGCGCCTGTTCCATCGTCAGACCCGCTTTCATCTGGTCACTGACCCAGACCGCAATCAACTCGCTGTCATTCTCGGTCAGAAAGCGATAGCCCTTTCGGCTCAACTTGTCGCGCCATGTGAAATAATCGGTGATCTGGCCGTTATGCACGATCGCCACATCCGAAAACGGCCGCGCCCAGAACGGGTGTGAAGCGTTGGGCAGAACCGAGCTTTCCGTCGCAAGCCGCGCGTGGCCAAGACCATGGGTGCCGATGATGTCGCGCACGCCATGCTTTTCGGCAACCGCTTCGGCGCCGCCGATGTCCTTGATGATCTCAAGACTGCGGCCGCAGGACTGCACTTCGAACCGGTCCGTCAGCTCATCTGCATCCCGCACCCAGGCCTGCAAATCAGTCGGGTCCGAGATTTCCGCGCGAAAGCAATAATGCCGGTTCTCATCGGTTACGATCTTCGGATCGGACAGAAAGCCAGAGCCGTGATCATTCAACACCGCCTCAAACGCATTCAGGTCAGCATCCTGCCGGGATTTGTCAAATCCCATCCCTCGTAAAACATATCCGGTGTCTCGTGGCGGCCCATAAACTGCAAACCCGGTGCTGTCTGCGCCACGGTGTTCCTGCGCATCCATCAGGTCTACCAGGTCCGCCCCGACCTGCCCGGGTGCGGTAAGAATCCTTCCAGCGATTCCACACATGAAGAGCTCCCTGTTCAACTGTGTTTGTATACTGTATACAGTACACGGACAATAGCAAGCCCATTCGCCTTGGCACCAGATGCTTTTTTGAATACAGAATTCACAAAACACGGAAAGAGAGGCTCCGAGTGGCTCTGAAACAGATAAAAACACAGCGCAGACGGCTGGCGGACGAGGTTTATGATCAGTTGGTCGAAGCCATAATGAGCCGCGAAATCTCTGCCGAAGACCGATTGGTTCAGGAAAAGCTGGCAGCGGAACTGAACATCAGCCGCACCCCGGTTCGCGAGGCTTTGATGCGGCTGGAAACCGAAGGTGTTCTGGAAGTCGCCGCAAGCGGTGGTTTCCGGCTGGCCCGCATGGATCAAGCCGAAGTCCGGCAGCTGTATCAGGCCCGCGCCGCAATCGAAGGTCAGGCCGCCCGGATTCTTGCGGCCCACGCAGACCCCGCGGTTCTGGAGGGTTTGCGCGCGCTGATTCGTCGTGAAGAAAACTTGACCAATCCTACGACGCGCGACTATTTCATTGCCAACCGGCGCATTCACCGCGCCTTCATGGTTGAAGCGGGAAACAAGTTCCTGCTGGACATGTTCGACATGATCTGGGGCAAGGCCATGGCCTTTCACCTGTTTTCCGCAATCGAAAATGTCGATATCTCACAGTCTCTGGGTGATCATCAGGCGCTTGTCGACGCGATTGAAACCGGAGACGTGACAGAAGCACTGGAAACCTTTACCGCCCATATTCAGGCCGGGTTCGATTTGCAGATCGAGGGGCTGAAAGAAGCGGACAACGGCTGACGCACGGAACCGTCGGCAGGGCGGACCGCGCCGGTTCGCCTGCCTGAAACCGGCTCATGCATCGCGGGCAATGCCACCAAGTATCCGCGCGCTGTTCTGACGGCTTCATGACAAAACGGTCATTTTCGTCTATTATTGAAATCTCTCATTACAAAGACCCTCCGATTCCATCGGAGTTGATATTTGGACGACACATTTTTCCACAGGCGGTCCCAAGTCGACTATTCGACCACCTCAGATTCCGGAGAGAGAAATGAGTGCTGACGAAAACGACAATCGCAAAGAACACGATTACACCGAAAGCGAAAAGACAGATCCGGAATGCCGGTCTGTCGATGACAGGCTGACCGCGATCGAGCAGCGCCTCGACCAGTTGATGCGCGTCATGGAACCAGGCCCGGAAGACAGGCTGGAAACCGTCGAACATCGCGTGGACGCGCTTTTGACGTCCATCGAATCCCTGGGCGAGTTGGGGGATCATTCTTCTGGCTTCAATCCCACGTCCACCGGTCCTGCCTTCGGCTTCGTTGACGCCGGCAGCGTTGGGGCCCCGACGCGCCGCACGTTCAGCTGGGCCAAAAATTGCTGCAAGAATTGGTGCAGCATCCGTGCCAGCAGCAAAGGGTGCCATCCAAACGCCTGCTGAATGGTAAATCTCGCGTGGCGGAGAATTTATTTTGTTCAATGTCTATTTCATCAACGCGGATTGAAGCGGCAATACAGTCCATTGCAGGGTCGATTGTGGCGGCCCCGATCAGAACTGATGCTATCGGACTGGGAAGCGCCGTCGCCGGAGAGGCGATGGCATTGCTGGCGGCAGACAAGTTTCTGAAGGATGATCGCGTGCGATCCGCCGCGTCACGTCGCCTTGCGACCATCTGGGCTTGCGACCGAGACCTGCGCGGAGCCCCTGTTTCACTGTTCGATGGCCGCGCCGGCCTTGGGTTGCTGGCCTGTCATGCTCTGGACGCCAATCCAAACGATCCCGAAGCGCAACTGGCGCTTGACCGTGCCCTGCGTTCGGTTGCGCAACGCCTTCTCGAAGCCCCCTGGATGGGGCATTTCGATCACGTGTCCGGTCTTGCGGGTATATCCGTATTTTTGTGCGAACCGAAATCCCGGACGGCCCGTCTTGGGGGAAAGTCGCTGTGCCTGCGTTTAGCCGAGGAGCTTTGGAGGCACTCGGCACGCACAGAACGGGGGCTTGCGTGGACAGAACCTTTTTCCTCTCCGGAAGACGAGACCGGCCCCCTGAAGACAACGCGGTACCTCGTCAACATGGGGCTGGCGCATGGTTCTCCTGGCGCCGTTCTGGCTCTGGCTCGCCTGGGTCGGCGGCACGCGTTCACACCGCGACACATCGAAGACCTCAAAGACGCGGTCCTGTTTCTCCTTTCGCACCGGGGCGCGTTTTCAGACAGCGGCCTGTCATCCTGCTTTCCCTGCATGTCAGCGCTCAGTCATGCGTGGGAGGTACCGTCACGTCTTGCGTGGTGTTATGGCGACCTAGGTATCATATACACCGCGCTCGCGGCGGCGAGGCTGGTGGGTATGGAGGACGAAATACGCGATGTCGCATCGCGGGTTCTGGTATCCTGCGTCGACAGACCTATTCGTGAGACAGGTATCAATGACGGCGGGCTGTGCCATGGCGATGCCGGAATTGTCGTGATGGCCCTTGCCATTCGATCGCTTTTTCCCAACGCGGACGTCGATCCCCTGATCGAAAAGCACGCCGAACGGCTTTTGTCCCTCGTTGAACGGGAGTTGAGCCCGGACGGGCTTCCCGCGATCGGCGCAGGCTGGAAGACGTTTCAATCGACGGATCTTTTGACCGGGTCGAGCGGCGTTTTGTTGGCACTGCTTGCCCTAAGGGACACGGGTTACCTCGGATATCTGAAGTTCATGGGGCTGGATGTTGAACAGAATGTCCACTGCCCGTCCCATCCGAAACCGCACAGCTCTCGTCCGTTCCTCGGAATTCGTGTTTGTACGCGTTCACCGCAGCACGATCTTGGCGGAGTCACAAAAAGCACCCGAAAAAAGGATCTGGAAAAGCGTGCTTCAGATTTAATTCGCGATCCGGCCTTTGCCGTGTCGCTGTTCATTGCACGACCCGGTTTCTTTTCGAAGGTCATGCGGGAACTCGAGAAAGGCGAAGGCCTCTCCCCCGCAGTCCTCGGCACATTGTATCGGTTTGTTTACAGAATGTGTTTTCGCCCGACGCCGTTCGGCGCATTCGCGGCAGTGGGCACGGCAGTACCTGTTGCAGGCAAGGGCATCGTCACCGTGGCCGACCACCATCTGGATATGGATCTGGACTGTGGGTTTTTGTCCCATATTGCCGCCGGACTCGCCGAAACGCAAAGCACAAGGGTGAGGTGCAATCCATCGGCCTGGTGGGAACAGGACGTTCTGCACTGGATAACCAACGGTGATCTCGACGGCCCTTGGAACCACGAACAGATCATTGCAGCGGCGGATTCCGATCTGGCAGAGTTCATCTTTGATGTCGATTCCGTACCGATTTCCGATCTGGAAACGGCCCTTAAAGACCGCTCTTTCAAATCTGACGTGACGATCTCGGATCTCTGTCGGTCCGAGGCTCTGATACCACGGAAAGACCCAATACTTCTGGGGCATGATGCAACCGCCAGAACCCTGAAGCGGCTGGAAAGAGATATGACCGCCCGCCAAAAGAGAGGCTTGGCGGCGCTCGGGCATGCTCTTGATGCCGCGCGTGAAACCCCTTCGATGATCGCGTTAAAGCAACTGAGGCGAACAGCTGACTCTTTCGCCCCGGGTTGGAGAGGTGATTTTCTGCATGTCGATGCGCATTGCGTCGGCACGTTGGAAACACCACTGCGCGCGGTGCAGGCACTGACCGACGCATGGAACATTTTGGAGAAGATCGGCTTTCGCGTGCCAAAGCCAAACCGTTTTCTGGAATTTGAACGGCGTTTCCTTGACCGTTACGGTGACCGCGCCGTGTTGCTGGGTCAGGCCGTGGATGCCGAAAGCGGGCTTGCATATCTCGGCATGCCGCTGCGGATGGATTTCGTTACAGGTACGGGGTCGTCAAGTGATGCCCCTAGGCAAAACCTTCAGGAGTTTCCGCTGGAACCCGATTGGGAGGCACGCAAGTGGGTGCTTTGCGCGCAGGATATCGAGATCCTGCATGCCCGCAATACGGATCAGGCCCCTTTCGCCATCCAGGATGGCGTTCTTCTGAGCAAAGTAGGACGCAGTGTCGGGCACAACCCCGTCTGGACGGCCTATCCCGAAGGTATTTTCCCGGGCGGGCCCAAGGCGATTTTCGGCCGTTTCTCAAGGCGAAATCAGTTGATCGCAGACGCGTTGATGCAACACAGCCCCACGCGTGAAGAGGATTCGACAATTGTCGAAGCAGACATCCTGTGCGCTACGGACCCCCGGTCATCAAACATCCTCAGACGCGCCAGCCTTTCCCGGTATGTCATCGAGATCCTCGGCGACAGCGGGTTACCGCCCGAACTGAGGATTCCGCTGCACGATCTGTGGATTCGCCACGATGGCAGTCGGTTCCGACTGTTCTGGGGCAGCCAAGGCGTCGAGGTCATTCCACAACTGCACGCTGCCCACCAAAGCCCTCCCGGGGCGCCGGCTGTCTATCTTCTGCTCATCGACATCGCCATGCACATGCGGCAACCGTCGGTGATCTGGTCGTGGCAATCGCAAAGCAATCGGAACCGGCTGCCCAGGGTCTGTGCTGGAAATGTGGTCCTTGCGCCGCAACGGTGGCGTCTTTGCATCCCGACACAGGTGGTCAGGTCGGGCAAAGCGGAATTCTGGCTGGAAGCCAACCGACAAAAACTGGAATTGCCGCGATACGTGGCCCCTACGGATGAGGCCAGCGACATGGCCACGCCATGGGATCTGGACAACCCCTTTTCCACTGCGAACCTGATCAAGACGTTGAAAAAAGGGCCGCTTTCGATCTGCGAGTACCTTCCAACGCCCAAGGATTGGTGGATCGACTCGTCGCATGGTCGATTGGCCTCTGAACTGGTTTATGCCCCAGCAAAGCCAGTTGATACGCCCTTTGTCGAATACGATGCCAACCCGACCGCATGGCAACCGCTGGGGCACGGTACTGATGAGGCCGGGTCATGGTTGTATCTGCGGCTTTTCGGGGATGCCATGAAGCTGGAACAGTTCCTGAAACTGCAATCGAACAGGTTGGCGCTGTGGCAGAAACGCAATCTGATCGAGAACTGGTTCTTCGTAAGATATGCAGACCCGGAGCTTGAACTGCGCTTCCGCATCAAGTTTTCAAAGGATCATGACAGAGTTCTGAGGAACCGGGTGCTTGTTCACTTGCAGAAAACGGCCGGTGGATTGGTGGACAGGTTTCTTGTTGACGAATACCTGCCTGAAACGGCGCGCTACGGCGGAGAACTGGGGCTCGGCGCATGCGAGAGGATATTCGGCGCCGACTCGATCACTGCGCTTGATGTGCTCAACGATCCGAAGATCAGCCGGTCCAGACGGTGGATGGCGTCGGCCGCCAGTATCGACGCCCTGTTCGAAGATTTGGAATTGCCTACAGGTGTTCGGCTGGCGATCTCCGAGCGCTGTTCGCAAAACTACGGCGGCGGCCCGGCGTCGTGCCGGATTGCGCGTCGTGCTATTGGAAAGGAATGGAAAAGTGCGTGTGTTGTTCTGAGTGAGCTCGGGGTGGGCAAAGGCATTCATTCGCGGCCATCGCGCTGGAACGCACGTGCGGCCAGGCTTCATCCGGATCTTGGACGCCTTCAGCGAGAAGAACAGGATGGCCGGTTGGGAAGCAGCTTGGCCGACGTTCTGGGAAGCCTCGCTCATATGTCCATCAACCGGATCCTCCACTGGGGAACCGCCGCGGAAGAGGCGGTCATCCACGAGGCGCTGTGTCGACATTATCGAACCAAATTGAGCCACGGGTGGAAATCGTCCTAAGCGGCATGCTCACGGCAGCGGGTTGGAACCTGAACCGTCCGCCCGAAACATGGGCTGTCCACACATACCCCCTGCTCCCGAATGAAGCACCCGGCGCATGGGGCAAGGCAACGCGAACGGTTGCGCTTTTGACCTACAGCGGGACACCACTGAACCTGGATCGCACTTTTACAGCACGCGGCGTTTTGGGACCTGTCGACTTACCGCGTAACCTGCAAGCGCCGAAAGCGATTTTGCCACGCCGCCCCGTGGCACGGGGCTTAGCGCTGCTATTGCCTGATCGCGGTATTCTTCAGGCAATTTCTGCCTCTTGATATGGCGCGCGGCCGGAGAAAGCTCTGCCAAAAACCGCGCAGGGTCGCGGTGACTGAGGAAAGCACGGACTGCCGCGCCCCCGGTTTGCCGGTGGGCTGCCTCGAGAACCGGCACGCTGAACAGGCCGCTCGAGAGGTCTGACGCAAATGGGGTGCTGCCCGGGGGGCGGTCCAGGGCCAGTTCATCCTCGGTCAGCAGGTAAGCCAGGCCAAGATTCTCGCCATAGTCGCGAAGGGCGTCTGACAGATCGTTTTGTTCGGCAAGCATCGCACCGAGTTCACAAGGCAGTCGGAAGAATGCAGCCATGCATTGCCGCATCTGCGCGATGCGCTTTTCGACCGCCAGATCCGGTTGCCATGCGGTCCGAAGCTCGGACACCCGGCCTTCACAGGCCGAGGCCATGGCACTCAGGATTGATGGCACCAGATCCGGGCAGTCCCGTGCGCCGACTTCATGCGCCTTCGCCAGAAGATAATCACCTGTGAGTATCCCAAGCTTGTCGCCCCAGTTGGCCTTGGCGTCGGCTGCTACCGCCGCAGACTCGATCCCTCGAATGCCGCTTTGGGCAAGAAACCCCAGATACGCAAGTTCCAGCGCCGTGGCCGCGGCACGACGCCTTTTTGCCTCAACATCACCCAGATAGGACGTCAGCAAAAGCAACAGCGAAGGTCGAAACGCAACCATGTCAGCCCGCTTGCCCGCGAAGGACATGCGCGTCAGAAACGGCCAATCGGTGCGCACGATGTGATTGAGGCGTGCGCCCACATCGCGCAGGTCGTCCCCAAGCGGCATCTCGGGCACGCGTACAAGGGGCGACACGTCATCCAACATGGCGCTTTCCACATCACCGCCCGTGCCTTCAGGCACCAAAACGGCGCGGCGCAGCATGTTGTGGACCGGCTTGTCGCTTTCAAACGTATCGTCCAACACGCGCCAGATGAACTCGTATCGGCGGCTTGCGCGGTTCCCGAGCGTGAAGTACCCGGCAAAGCGATCCCCCAACAAAAGCGCATAGTCGTCTGCCGCCACCCAAGGGCCTGCCCCTGTGCGGAGACATCGATCAGTGGTTTGCGCTGCAAGCGCACCGGATTCCAGCGCAAAGCTAATTCCTTCGCCTGTAAACGGGCTGATAAGACCGGCGGCGTCCCCTACCAGCAACAGACCTGAATGGGCGGCGCGTTCCGGTGCGAAATCGAACCTCAGCGGTGCCCCCAAGGTCGTACCGGACAACTGAATGCCCGAATATTCCGGATAATCCTTTCGGAGCACGTCCAGAAATTGGTCGAACAATGTTCTGACATTGGTGTCAAACGCCCTGCAGAACAGCCCGACACCGACATTTGCAGTTCCCTTCCCCGTTGGGAATGCCCAGCCATAGGACGGCAACAAGTACCGGTCCGTAACATCAGTCAGCGGCAGCATTATTTCCAGCAGTGGCGGAGTGTCTCCGCAGCCATCGACATAACCGCGAAGCGCGGTGCCATAGCCTTGTTCCGGTGTTTCCCGCAATCCCGCTGCTTTCGCCAATCGAGACGCGGCCCCGTCTGCGGCGATGACCATGTACCCGGTCAGAACCACTGTCGTGCCATCCTGCATCCGAGCGGTGACACCTGTGACAGTCCCGCTTTCATCCGTTACCAGATCGTCGGCACGGCATTTCGGCAAGAAAGCCGCTCCTTCCGCGCGGGCCTGACGCAAAAGACAGTCATCCAGTATCAAACGGGGTACAACCAGCCCATAGTCGTCTTCGCCCTCGTATCGAAAATCCCGGTGGCCCCTGTTGCGCATATGGACACGCACACCTTCGACCTCCTGTTGATCTGTAAGCGCGGACAGGATGCCGAGGCGTTTCAGCTGAGAGATACCGGACCGGGTGATCCCGTCTCCACAGCTTTTGTCCCGAGGGAAATCCTCACGGTCGATCAGAATGACCTTTCGACCTCTCCGCGTCAGCTCGATGGCGGCAGCGCTGCCGCCGGGCCCCGCACCGACAATGATGGCGTCCCATGTCTCGGCGGCGGCTTCCGCAGGTGTCGCAAGCGGCAGATCCTCGGCAAGAGGGCCGTAACCGTCCATGTCAGGCCCTCCTTTCGACCGAAAGCCGGGCGAGGTTTGCCAGCGAGGCGCGCAGCACATGATCGTCAAGCCCCGAGATGACCGTGACGGCTGCCTCGGATTTGTCCCGCGCCAGCTGTTCCGTGGCTTCAACCGCACCCGAATTGCGAATGATTTCCACAGCACGCGAAACGTCTGCATCCTGCATTTCAGCCAGCCTCAACCTGGCCCGCAATTCATCGGCGGCCTGACCGTTCTGACCCAGGCACAGGAGCACCGGCATCGTATAGGCCCCTTCGCGCAGATCAGAGGCGGACCCCTTTCCAAGCTCGGTGCTGCTTGCAATGTAGTCCAGAACATCGTCGCGCAGCTGAAATGCAAGGCCGAGGCACTTTGAATAGGTGATCAGTGCGTCTCGTTCCTGATCACTTACGTCTGCCAACATCGCCCCCAGCGATGCGGCGAGAACAAACAGCTCGGCCGTCTTGCCCTCGAGCATTTCAAGATGCTCTTCAATGGTCCAATCGGCGTTGTAGGCGTTTTCTGCTTCGCGCAACTGCCCCAGACACAGCGCGGAACAGTGTTTGCCAGCCAGCTCAGAGGCTTTGGGGCTGATGGAATCCAACAGGTTTAGTGCACGGGCCAGAATGAATGTTCCGGCGAAGCTGGCGATGGGCGAAGACCAGCGACGGTTCACGCTTTCCGCTCCACGCCGAAGTTCGGCCCGGTCCATGACGTCGTCATGATAGAGCGACGCCACATGGATCATTTCGACAGCCGCCGCCGCCTGAATTGCGCGCTTGCGGCCTTCTGTGTCGGCGAGGCTTCGCGCGGTAAGCAGCAGAAGAATTGGCCGCAACCGTTTCCCGCCAGCGCCGATAAGCCAGTGGGCTATCTCTTCAAAACCCGGCTGGTCCGAGGCGACAGCATCCAACATGAATGCTTCAACCTGGGGTATCGTGGCCCGGATCTGTTCGTCCTGCAACCAGTCAGACATCCGCAATCTTGCGGAACTGCGCCAGCGTCTTCTGCAAACGCTTCGACCTGAGCGCCGCTTCAGAGTTCCTGATGAAACTGTCGTAGCCCTCGTGCAGTGCTGCGGACTCGGCGCGAACAACAATCTCACCACGGTGGAAAGCGTCCATTACGGTCATCCTGCCTTCGGAAATGGCCACGAGAGCTTCCGGTGAGATCGCGCCGACGCCCCGGCCTTTCCCTTTGCGTTTTTGGCTCGGGTTGATGTGAACTTCACCGCTCATCACCGAAACTTCGACCGACCCCATACCAAAAACACCAACCGTTGCACTGGCGCCCTCGTACTGCTTGACCAGTTCAGCATATTCCTTCTTGGCGTCCGCCTTGAAACCCGCCAAAGCATCTTCGGCCAGTTTTTCGACTGCCTTTGCACCCTCTTCCGGCTGCATCCGCTGTTCATAGTCTGCCACGTTCGTATCCTCCGTTCCAGAATTTCCAAATCAGACCGAGCCGACCGCCGCCCGAGCATCCACACGCCCGGCGCCCTGCTGCGTGGTCGGTGCGCCGATATCGACGGCGGTGGCCATGAGAACTGCCTTGATGTCAGCCGGCAGCAGTGTCGGGTTTCGCTGCAACATCAGCGCCGCGACCCCGGCGACATGGGGGCAGGCCATCGAGGTGCCGCTGGCCTCGAGATGAAGCGGATCTATCACCGTCGCGCCGCCATTCATGTCATTGCCGGTCGCCGATCGCGATGCCACGATATCCACGCCGGGGGCGGTGACATCCGGTTTGTCGCGTCCATCCGGCGTTGGTCCGGGACTGGAGAAACCGGCCATGTTGTCGCTGTCATCGCTTGCGCCGACGGTGATCACGCTCTGCGCAATACCCGGACAGCGAATGCGCGTGTCATAGGTGCCGCAACTGTCATTGCCCTCGTTGCCCGCGGCCACCACAAAGGTCACCCCGGCGGTCGAAGCCGCATCAGCGGCGACACACAAAACGCATGTTCCGTCCGGATCGACCCAATTGCCGTTTCTGTGCGAAAAGCCCCAGGAATTGGAAAGAACATCCATCCCGTCCGCGACGGCCTGTTGGATTGCCGAAACGCAGTTTGGAGCGTTCCCACTGCCAAACTGATCCAGCAGCTTGTAGTCGTGGATAACCGCCCCCGTGGCGACACCACGGAACGTCGCGCCATTGCTGGCGACAACACCCGCACAATGAGTACCGTGCCCGTTCAGGTCGCCCAACCCCTCGCCGGTAAAATCCTGTTGGGTGCCGAAATTTCCGGCAAGTTCGGGATGTGTCTGGTCCACGCCCGTATCCAGAACGGCAACATCCACTTCGGCACCGTTGATCCCGCTGGCTTCCACGACATCGGCATTGATCAGCGGACGACTGTTATCCAGGTCGATCAGGATCTGGTTTTTGCAATGAACTATCTTCATGACATCGGCGCGCCCCGCGATATCCGTAAGGCGCTGATCATCGGCAAGGACAACCAGACTGTGAGTCAGCCAAAACGACCGTTCGACCTCAATCCCCCGCTCTTCAAAGCTTCGGGCGATTTTGCCCACCACGTCTTCACCATGGCGTCGGTGTTGCATGATCGAACGGCGGCTCTGGCGCCGGTCGAACGCACGGGGCGGGCGATCCGGCGATGCCCTGCCGCTGCGCAGCGAGACCAGCACGCGATGCCGGGGAAGCTGGGCGGTTTCGGTTTGGCCAAGCAGGGCGTTCAGGCGCGCCTCTTTTCGGTTGGCCAAGAGGTCGCGCAAGATAATGCTGTCCATCTTCAAGATGGACTCGCTGCCAAACTCGGCACGAAGCTTCTCGATTTCACGACGTTCCGCTCTTTCGAAGCGATCAACGTGTTCCCGGCTTAACTCGGACATTTCGTGCTCCTTTAGATCATGGTCTTATGGGGTTTTCAGGAATGGCCTGACGTTTGGTGGAATGGGTAATCATCACCACGGAAGGATCGTTGGCCATTGTCGCGATGGCCCCGGGCGAAAGTTCGACGGCAACACTGTCGATCAGCCACAGTTCGGTAATCCCGACACCGCCCAGGCTTTCCAGGGTGCCGACCAGGGGCCGTGTGCGTCGGCGGAAATAATCTTCGCGTGCCTTCGTTTCGGCGCGCCGGAAAGAGGGCGCATTGCCTTCGGTGTCTGGCGCCAAGCGCAATATGACCTGCATCGAGTTCCCATCATCGCCGTCTGTTGCAGCCTTCGCCAATTCCGATCGCAGCTGAGTGTCCAGCTTGCCCCAAGCCGCCTCGGACAGGCCGAACGGATGAGGGCTGTTGGTTTCGGTCAAGGTTCTGTCCTCCGTGGTCGTCCCTGCACTGAACATGGCCGGTGCGACGGCACGGTCGAAGCGCGGATTCACGACAATGCCGGGCCCCGGTTCAGGTTCTGCCGAGGGCGTACTGCGCGGGTGTTCCGGCCGGAAACACAGTTCGATCAACGCCGCTTCCTGCGCGCGCATGGCGAGGGTCACCATACCGCTCGCCTGAACTTCGATAATCTGTACCCCCTGCTGCTGCGTTCCTGTCTGGGTCGTCAGGACATTGCCCGCCGCATCAAGTGCGATGATCGTTATGGGCTTTCCGCCAGCAAAGCTCAGCTTGAGGCGGGCCCAATCAGCAACGACCGGCAGATGGGCAAAGACACCGGCGATGGAAAGCAACAGTTTGGGTGTGCCTTGCGGCTGGAACCCGCCAATGATCTGAAGAAGGCTGCCCTTGGTCGGCAGGAACCGCACACCGCCGACGTTCAATACCGGATGGCGGGAAGGCAGTTTCTGGCCGCGAAAATCAATGCAACGTTCACGCGGGGGAACTTCCGGATCGGGCTTCGGCTGCTCCGGACAATGCGGCTGAATCGCGATGAAAGCGCAATCATCAATATAGCCAAGCGCATCGTTGCGCGGATCATCTCCGCTGAACTCCAGAAATACCGTCACGGCTTCGGCTTCCGCCGTCACGCGACCCCGCAATTGCCGCCAGGCACCGTCCAGATTGCCGGTCCACCATTCCACCCAGGGCGCCCGCGGATCATCACCACCGCGCGGATCCAACCCCAGAGCATAGCCGCCTGCGTCGCCGGCCTCCTTCGCGAACCAACATGAGAACTCATAGTCCCAACCCGGATTCGAACCCAGCGATTGCCACAGGCCGACACGAAGGCCGCGCTGCGCGATGACCCTTTGGGACCTGTCCCCGGTCCGGACGATGCAACCTTCGCAGTCAAAGGCATCGGCGGGGATCGGGGCCAATTGCGGAACGGGATTTCCCTTTCCGGCATGAAAGGCTGCCAAGTCGGTCAGCCATGCATAGGGTGTCCAGAAGCGACCGACATTGCCCGCTGGAAGCGAACGGAAACCATCTTCGAAACCAGGGTTCAGCAAATGCACGACCCGGACGGTCAGGTCATCCTGACCAAAGGCGCCATCGTCATCCATGACGGTACAGATGGCCCGGAAGTCACCACAGTTTTCATAGATATGTGAGGCGGTCGCCGTGCCTTCGGCTGCCGGTGGTTCATTCGTTTCCTCGATCAGGGCCGTGCGGGGTTCACTGCAATCGCCGAAATCCCACTTGGCCGTATGCGTGTCGCACCAGCCGGGATCCCGGAAATCGGCGACAAGCGTAATCGGTGTGCAGACATATGCATAAAGGTCCGGGCCAGCTTCGACTTCGGGCGGAACATTGGTCACGGTGACACGCAAGGTGTCGATGGCCTCGCCCCCGTTGACGTCGCGAATACGCACCGTGACGGTGTATTCGCCATTGTCGCACCAGGCATGGGTCACGGTCGACGTGCCTGTCGCCGCAGGAGGAGCATTGGTTTCAGAAATCACGCCGGGTTTGGGCGCGTGGTGATCACCGAAATACCACATGGACTCGTGGGTGTCGGGGTATTCGACATCTCGGAACCGTGCGACCAGAGTGACCTCTTCGCCCTCCTGCACCGTCAGATCAGGGCCCGCATCCACTGTCGGCGGCACATTTTCGACGGTAACAAGCGAGAAACTGCGACTGCGCGCGCCGCCCGGCTGGTTGATCGTCAGCGCATGTTTTGCGGTGTAGACACCGCTTGCAGCATAGACATGCTGAATCGAGGGCAATACAGCGGCCGGTGTTCCGTCACCCGGCAACCACTCGTACCCCGCGTCAGGATGTTCATTCGCAGCCGCAAGCGACATGGCCGATGCGGCCGCACCCGACCGTGCACCACCCGAATCCGCCGGGACGACATCCGTGGCTTCGCAACTGCTTATGACAGTGAAATCTCCGGCAATTTCAAGACCGTCGGTATCAATCACGATCGGGTCCGAAAATACCGCTTCGACCCGCCCGATCCTGGCAAGGTTCTCCGGCCAGCCGGTGATACCTGTGACCGTATTGGTAACTTCATCTGACAGGATTTCACTGCCCATGCTTTCGGCAATTCCCCGGACGACAAGGGCCACGATCACAACGACCAATGCGCCCAGAATTCCGAAAGCGCCGAATGACAATATCGCGGCGATTGCCGTCAGCACCCAAAGCAGCACGGATTCTTCGGGATCGACATCGCTGTCGATTTCAAAGTGATCCATTTGCTGCCCACCGGTTGGGCCCAGCGAACCGTTCGGCTGCCAGCGCAATCCGACATCATTGAAAAAGTCGGCATCCACATCAATACTGCCCAGGATCGCGTCTACGACCGTCACCTTGCCCGATATTCTGATCGCCCCGGCCCTGAGGCTCACGTCCAGATCGGTCAGCCGGACTTCGCGCCCGTCAGGTGTAAAGGTCTTCGGAAGGTCATCATCCGACAATTCGGCTTCGATGCGCGCCGTTTCAATCGATGCTTCAACCTGGGCCGCGCTGATGGCAATTGCAAAATCCCTGTCAGCAGGGATGAAATTGGCAAGCCCGCCTACGTCACCACCGCCATCATCGTTCAAGGCGATCGCCAGAAACTCGTTTGTCACGCCGACGGTGATACTGTCGACTTCAAACTCTTCGTCCGTTGCCTCTGGCCCCCAGATGTAAACGAAATCGCGGGCCTCAAGATCCTGATGAAAAAAGTCGCCGATGAATTCTTCGATCTCGGCTACTGTCGGGGCCGCAATTGAAATCTCGCCCAGCCCACTGGCCAATTCCTGCCCCCGCGACACCAGTTCGCTGGATATCTGGGCGTCGAGGTCAATCGCGACCAACGGGATCGCCGCCAGTTGATCGCGGTTGTCGATGTAATTGTCACCCTCTGGCCCATATTCCGGACCGGCGGGGTTGATCGCGTCCACGGTAACGATGGCCGCGTTTAAATCCGTGCGGAATTCCGAACCGACCCGATTGAATGGTGCCGTGATGTTGATCCGCGTTTCGATCCCCATGGGATCCTGAGGATTGAAAAAAAGCTGTACCGTCGGCCCAACGACAATGTTGAACATCCGCAGATAAACCGGCAGCGAAATTGTTATGTCACCGCCTGACACGGTGGTTTCAATATCGTGCGCCGCGTCCGAGGCGTCGTTGAAGATTTCCGCATGGACATCCGTCGTCAACGCTCCCAAGGCAAATTGCAGCTCGGTCTCATCGATGACATGGGGGATGGAGGGAAAGGCCGGATCGATCGGTCCGCCGGGGCCACCGTTCTCATAGGCTTTGTCCACGAATTCACTTGCGAACAACTCGATATTGGACGCAATCGGATCGCCGCTGGTCAGCGTGGCGGACACCTGGTTGCGAGGCAGGCCATCCAACAGCCATCCCACATCCTGACGCCCGGGAATTAGACCGATCGGCGCAGCCGCAGCAAGATCGGCCGTCATCGTCAGCATTTGCGCCGATGGAACCGGGGGGTTTTCGATTTCGATCTGGATCAGGACACCAAGTCGAATTTCGGCACCGGTGATGTCCGGACGCAAGCTGGCGTCCAACTGGTCTTCGGGTATCTGAACAGACCCGTCAGCGACGACAAAACCGCCAAAGGTTTCACCTGCGGGAACATCCATGAATTCGGGAATGCGGCCTTCATCGCCGGGATCATCGTCGCATTCCGCGGACTTCCACGCCCCCCGAATGACCTTTCGCAGGACCTCTTCTGAGGCTTCGACGACAACTTGGTATCCTCTTGTATTTGCCATCCTGACGTCCTCGGTGTGACGGCGCGAGGAAATCGCGCCCGGGTGTCTTCAAGCAGTGCCGGTGACAACGGCGCGGGGCGTGATATTGACCAGCCTACGTTTCCCGGTTCGCACGGCACGATACAGCGCCTCAGTCGCAAAACGCGGTGTCGATGCATCAAGTTGCCGGTAGGCAAGTAACGGAGAGATGATTTTGTGCGCCTTGCCCAGCGCTTCCAGCGGATCAGGAATCTTCACGGGCTCAATCAAACTTGGATCGATCCCGGCGACGGATTTGCCTTTGGCTTTCCCAGGAAACCGGCGAGCGATTTCTGATGCCTTGACCTTGGCCACCTTCACTTTGGAGGTGGAATAGCGCACTTTTCGCATCGGCACGGACAAGGGAGACAGGTCAGGGCGTTTTGACGCCTCATCGACCAGCTTCAACTCGTCGAAAAGGACCACAGCCAGATCGTGTTCTTGCCCGGGGTCAAATTCATGCCCGGACGCGGCGAAAATCTTTTTCCGCAAACTTTTGCGTTCAACGATCTGTTTCTTGGAAAACCGCGCTCTGTCCTCCAGCTCAAGTCGGCCAGACAGGTCCAATTCGAACCCAAGCTCCTCAAGCGCCAACACGGGGTTAATCAGCGCAGCACGAGCAAGCTCTGGGGTGACATTCAAACGGGCAGCAATATCATGCACTGCTGCTTGAACGTCCTGAAACGTAGCCATAGCAGCCTTCCAATTACGAAATAAACGTAACTCTTGAACGCTTGGAACTGATAGATAGATACTTTGGGAGTCTGCCTTCACGATATATTTTTAAAGCGATTCCGTCAATGAGCCGGAGACGCAGCAAGGCTGACTTCAACCCGATCGCGTAACGTTATTTGTCGCGTCGCTGGTTTTATCGGACGGGTTTATCGTGAATTTTGCGGCCTGGAATACAGGCCCTGACCAACTATCGATAACAGCAGTGCGGAACCTTCCCGCGCCACGGCCAGGGGCGTTGGTTTCAAGCAAAACCGCCAATCGTGACGTTCGACGAATTGTCCACGCAATCCGCGGCCCCGCGCCTTCTATCCGTCCACAACACCTCGCGCCCCTCTTCCCCCGGACCACATCACCTGCCATAATGGGGGAAACTCAAAAACAAGAGCAGCACCCATGCCCGACGATCTGTTGACGCCAGAAGCGACCACAACTTATGACGCCTCCTCGATCGAGGTGCTCGAAGGTTTGGAACCGGTCCGCAAGCGACCCGGCATGTATATCGGCGGCACGGATGAGCGCGCTTTGCACCATATGGTGGCCGAGATCCTCGACAACTCGATGGACGAGGCCGTGGCAGGCTATGCCAACCGGATCGAGGTGGAACTGCACGCCGATTACGCCCTGACCGTACGCGACAACGGGCGCGGCATCCCGATCGATCCGCACCCCAAGTTCCCGGACAAATCCGCGCTCGAGGTGATCCTGTGCACATTGCACGCGGGCGGCAAGTTCTCGGGCAAAGCGTATCAGACCTCGGGTGGTCTGCACGGCGTGGGCGCTTCGGTGGTGAACGCGCTGTCGGATTCGATGGTCGTACAGGTGGCGCGCGACAAGACGCTGTTCGAACAACGGTTCTCGCGCGGTGTTCCGCTGGGCCCTGTGGAAAAGGTCGGCGCCGCCCCCAACCGGCGCGGCACGACCGTAACCTTCCACGCGGATGAGGAAATATTTGGCCACCACCGGTTCAAACCGGCGCGCCTGTTCAAATCGATCCGGTCCAAGGCCTACCTGTTCTCGGGTGTGGAAATCCGTTGGAAATCAACCATCGACGACGGTGAAACCCCGACCGAGGCCTCGTTCCACTTTCCCGGCGGCCTGTCGGATTACCTGAAAGAGACGATGAACGGCTCGTCCACCTATGCCGAGCAACCTTTTGCGGGCACCGTCGATTTCAACGAGAAATTCGGCACCCCCGGCAAGGTCGAATGGGCGATCAACTGGACACCGTCGCGTGACGGGTTCATCCAGTCCTATTGTAACACCGTTCCCACCCCCGAAGGCGGCACCCATGTGGCCGGTTTCTGGGCCGCGATCCTCAAGGGGATCAAGGCTTATGGCGAGTTGATCAACAACAAGAAGGCCGCCCAGATCACGCGCGACGACCTGCTGACCGGGGGCTGCGCGCTGGTCTCGTGCTTCATCCGCGAACCGGAATTCGTCGGCCAGACCAAAGACCGCCTTGCCACGGTCGAGGCGCAGCGGCTGGTGGAAAACGCGGTACGCGACCATTTCGACAACTGGCTGGCCGCCGACACGAAATCCGCCGGCGCGATCCTCGACTTCCTGATCCTGCGGGCCGAAGAACGCCTGCGCCGACGGGCCGAGAAGGAAACACAACGCAAGTCCGCCACTAAAAAACTTCGTCTTCCCGGCAAGCTGGTGGACTGTTCCAGTTCAACACGCGAAGGCACCGAACTATTCATCGTCGAGGGCGACTCGGCCGGCGGCTCGGCCAAAATGGGGCGCGACCGCAAAACGCAGGCCCTGCTGCCCTTGCGCGGCAAGATCCTCAACGTGCTGGGCGCGGCCAGTTCGAAACTGGGCACCAATGCCGAGATCAACGACCTGACGCAGGCGCTGGGCGTGGGGCTGGGCAGCAAGTTCAACCTCGACGATCTGCGCTATGACAAGGTCATCATCATGACCGACGCGGATGTGGACGGGGCGCATATCGCGTCCTTGCTGATGACATTCTTCTTTACCCAGATGCGCCCGATGATTGACGCGGGTCACCTGTACCTGGCCTGCCCGCCTTTGTACCGCCTGACCCAGGGTGCCAAACGCGTCTATTGTCTGGACGAGGCCGAGCGCGACGAGTGGCTGAAGAAAGGTCTGGGCGGCAAGGGCAAGATCGACGTGTCCCGCTTCAAGGGGCTGGGCGAGATGGACGCCAAGGACCTGAAAGAAACCACGATGGACCCGGCATCCCGGAAATTGATCCGGGTCACCATCGACGAGGACGAACCCGGCGAAACCGGCGATCTGGTCGAGCGCCTGATGGGCAAAAAACCCGAACTGCGGTTCCAGTATATTCAGGAGAACGCGCGGTTTGTGGAGGAGCTGGATGTTTAGACTGGTTCACCTTTTGCTAACCAGTTGAAGATTTCTGCCAAAAGCTCACTGGTTGGATACTGTCTGATTTCCTCTTCATCAGCACCCTCTGCGAGCTTCTTTTCCCAATACCACTCTTGGAAATCCGAGTACTTACCCCAGATGCGTTTTGCCCCAACGGGATCAATCTCAGCTTCTGAAACCAGCCAATTGCGAACATGTTTCACGGCATTCTGCGGAGCCATTTGATCGTCAGTGCCGTAAGCTTCAATGTCGCAACCGGAAATATCTGAAAGAGCGGCTTGGAAACGGTAACGTTTTTCTTCTAGAATCAGGAATTTTTTCTTTTCCCGACCATCACCAAAATATTGACGGCATCCAAAATCAATCCCGAGCTCAAATGGCATGTTAAGCCTGAAGTGCTCACCTTCTCGTTTGGCTTGGCAGCGACTTAGATCGTGAATTGAGTATTTCGAGCACTCGATCAAGCTGCGAATTTTCTCAAGACGATTTTCGCCACTATCATTCCGCTCTGACGCCAACCTGGGCCTGAGGCCCAGATAAGCTATGCAAAACATTATTGCTTGTAGTATTGGCTCAAAATCTTCATCAAACGGGCAGTTGATAAAAACACAACTTTCAAAAGGATATTCAGGCAATACTTAGCCTTTCGACTTCACTGGATCATTCCCATATGAATCGCGTTCTCGAATTCTACCATCGCGACCGTGAATATAGAGTTCCGTGCCCTGGTTTTTGGCAATTTTCCGAGCTTCACGTATTGCTTCACCCTGCGTAGTGTAAGTGCTCGTAACTCTTGACGAACCTGCTTTACGCACGCTCCATTTGCGTCCATTAGGCACAACGTGCTGACCTTTGGCTGCCATATCCGACTCCTAGCCTTTGTTACGTGTCCCTGTGCCTAAGATATGCCAACTAATTTCCTACTCCAACTACGAACAGCAAATAACTTAACAATTTGTGAATAAAATTAAAAAGTTGATGCGGAAGCGGGTCGGTCGCGTGCTTGATGCTTTGCATCAAGCATTGGATGGACAGGAAGGCACACCGACCTCACACGCGCCCTCAAAAAACCAAAATCTACTGCAATTCAAATCCCTTCGGTTTACTAATCAAACCAAGACCCGGCTTCCCTGTGACAAGCTGGCTTGGATTTAACGATTAAGGATTTGCAATGGCCCGCCTTTATGACAGTCGAAAACGTGTTCTTGTAACCGGTGGGGCAGGGTTTCTGGGCTCGCATCTGTGCGACCGGCTTCTGAATCAGGGGCACGAGGTTCTGTGCGTCGACAACCTGTTCACCGGCACCAAGCGTAATATCGACCATCTGCACAATAACCCGCGGTTCGAGTTCATGCGCCATGATGTGACCTTCCCTTTGTTTGTGGAGGTCGACGAGATCTATAACCTCGCCTGCCCGGCCTCACCCGTGCATTATCAGCACGATCCGGTGCAGACGACCAAGACCAGCGTTCATGGCGCGATCAATATGCTGGGTCTGGCGAAACGGCTGAAATGCAAGATCTTTCAGGCCTCGACCTCCGAGGTCTATGGCGACCCGACGATCCATCCGCAGACCGAAGATTATTGGGGCAACGTCAACCCGGTTGGTCCGCGATCCTGCTATGACGAAGGCAAACGCTGCGCCGAGACCTTGTTCTTCGATTACCACCGGCAGATGGGGTTGGAGATCAAGGTCGCCCGAATCTTCAACACCTACGGGCCCAGAATGCACCCCGCCGATGGGCGCGTCGTGTCGAACTTCATCATGCAGGCCCTGACGGGTGATCCGATCACGATCTTTGGCGACGGTACGCAGACCCGGTCTTTCTGTTACGTGGATGATCTGATCGAAGGGTTCATCCGCCTGATGGAGACCGGCGCGGACGTGACCGGCCCTGTCAATCTGGGCAATCCCAACGAATTCTCGATGAACGAACTGGCCCGCGAAGTGCAGGCCCTTGTGGGGGCCGAGACTCCTGTCAGTTTCAAGGAGTTGCCAGAGGATGACCCGAAACAGCGCCAGCCCGATATCACACTGGCGCGCACCCTGCTAGGCTGGGAACCCAAAGTGCAACTGAAAGAAGGATTGCACGCAACCATCCGGTATTTCCGAGACCTTCAGGCCGAAGTCGAGACCTAGGGCCAAGGCCCGGTTTAAGATCCGGGCACGCCCCCAGCCCCTGTCCTGCCCCGGCGCTTGCAGAACCTTCGCAAAGCACCGCCTTATTCGAAATCTGCCTGATCCAGCAGCGTATAGGTGAACTTGTTGCCAAACGCGTCGCGCCCGGCTTCGCATTTCAGCAGAAACTCGGCAAAGTGACGCTGATCGGCGAATACCTGACACCCGGCGGAATAGATCGTATTCGCCGTGTCATCGTCACCGTTGTTTGGCCCCTTGTGCAGATTTATGCCGAACATCCCGCTTTGAGGATTAACAAGGTTCAGGTTTCCATCCCTGTTGTTGTCCCGAAACACGGTAACGTTTCCCAGCCTTTGACACAGCGCCTTGTGGCCTCCGGGCCGGCCTCGTTTATGAATATCGATCTTGTAGCAGGACCGATATTGCCCCGACGCCAGAATGGCCGTCCCATCCGGGTTTATCGGGTTCTTCAGGTAGTGATCGCTGGGATCGGCCGTCATCGGGTAATACGCTATATCCCAAACGCCAAGAAACCGGTGAAACACCGTCATGACATCATCGAATTTCTTGGGTGAAACCGGGTGGGCGCGAATGCCCACTATGTTCAGGTTCCAATCGACAGTTGGGGTGTCGAAAACTACGTAATCCTTTTGGGACATGACATCCATAATCGCTTCCACAGAGGGTCTGAACATCTCTCAATTCTCCTTAAACAATGCGGCCATGTTACCACAGAAGTGACCGACCGTAAAAATCGTCCCCTTGGCTTGTCGCTGAGCGCGCAGGATTTTCGTTGCCTAACCCGTTGATCTCGTTCAAACTTGCTGAAACAAGAAACCATGATTGAGGTCCGGGCGTCCAAACCCTTTTTGATCGACAACAGATTTGCAGGACGAGAGGACGACCTGAAAACACTGACCTATGGGCTGGCCTTTGCTATGCTGGCGACCCAGGCCCCGGCGCAAAAGACGCTCAGCCTGGCATCTCCGATCCCGGACGGAACGGAGACACGGTTTTGCTATTACAAGGGGCTGGCTTTTTCCCCGGATTCCTTCATCGTGATCTCTGGCCACAACACCGTCACAGAAACGATCAACACGCGCGAGGAACGCCTGCTGCGATGCGTAAGCAGCGACAAAGGCACCATGCACTGCAAGCCACAATGCACGTTTCAGGTCGGCCGCTAAGCCAGAGGTATCACTGTCGCCCGAGGCTTTTCCGCCGGATCAGACTGTCATTCCGATCAGGGCGACACCCACGGCCATGAGCACCGCGGCACCCAACCGTCGCGCCCAGTTCCCTTCCTTGAGGAATACGAACCCGATCAGTGCGGCAAAGATGACCGAAGTTTCCCGCAGCGCCGAAACCGCGCCCAACGGTGCAAAATTCTTGGCGTACAGCACCAGACCATAAGCTGTCATCGATACCAGCCCGCCAAGAATGCCGATCATCCATACTTTGGCCGGCAGGTCTTTTAAGGTCGCACGTTTCCGAACTCCGACAAACCCGGCAATGAACAGGTGCAGAAACGCCCCCCATGCCCAATAGCTGAGCGTGTTGCCCGACAGCCGAACACCGATCCCGTCAACGACCGAATAGATCGAAATGCAGAACCCGGTGCCCAGCGCAAACATCAGTGCACTGCGCCCAACGCCCGAGCGCAGAGCTTTCCAACTGCTCAGCTGGATGCCCACGGCAATCAGGGCGATACCTGTCCAGGCCTGAAAAGGCAGCACTTCTCCGACCAGGACCATTGCCCAAAGCGAAACCAGCGCCGGGACAATCCCACGGGCGATGGGGTAGACCACACTCAGATCACCGTGCTGATAGGCTTTACCCAGCATGAAATAATAACCGAAATGCACAACGGTCGAGAGCAGGATGTAAATAAAGCTCTCTGGGTTTGGCAGCGGCAGCAGCATCACCATGACCGCCGCAGGCAGCACTTGACCCAGAGCGACCAAACCCAGCATCGTGGTTCGATCAGCCGCTGTCTTCACGATTGCATTCCACACCGCGTGCAGCAAAGCAGCCGAAAGAATAATAAGGACAACGAACAGGGTCATGTCCGGACCTTTCCCGCAGAGGTTTCGCGCCAAAAGGGTCAACTGCCCTATTCACTTGGCGCCATGTCTGCAAAGGGTGGATTGTTGTCAAGCCCGTTTCAGGTCACCTGGGTTGTCATCCAAGTCTCGATCATCGAGGCCGGCCCTTCCCAACCCGGCTCCATGAACAGGAAATGCGCATGGTCTTCGACCAGCAAAAAGGTTCCGCGATCCCCATAGCGCGCTGCCAGTGCGCGGCAGGTATCGGGGTTAACAGCCCTGTCTTCGGCACCCGAGACCACCAGAACCGGGCAGTCAACCTTGTCGAAATCAACCTTGATTGCGTGATGGTCATCAAACATCCAAAAGAACATTTCAAACATCACGCGCCCGCTTTCTGCGCCCAATCGGTCGAATACAGCGTGTTGTTGCGCCTCATCCATCTTGTTCAGAGCAAACGGGGCCATCAAATCGAACCCGACCCGCATCGGCTGCTTCCAGAATGGGCCGCCTTCCATCAAGGTGCGCGGTACAGCGCGTTCATCATCGGTTTCGGGCAAGGTGCCCCAAGGCGCATTGGGATTGATCAAAACGATGGCACTGGCCAAACCACAAGACGCCACTTGCTGTGCCACCACCCCAGCAATGGCATGCCCCAAAATGACAGGTTTGCGATCCAGTCCTTTTACAAAATCGGCGATGTCGTTGGTGTAGTCCATGACACTAGTATCGGTCAGACCCGGGTCGGGGTCCGCTTTCGGATCACCGTCATGGTACCGCAAGGCAGGAACGTGAACCGTCCAACCTCGGTCCCGAAAGAAGTCCGCGTAATCCTGCATACACCAAGGTCCGGCAAATGCTCCGTGGATAAGAACGATTTCTTTGGTCATCGAAGTCCCCCCTGCGCTGTTTCCAGTATGGGGATATGGTAAGACGTTACAACTGCCCGTGATCCCTGTTGCAGGTCGAAGCACAGGTCCTAAGATTGGACCCATGAGTTTTGTGACCGACAATCAATTGCCCCTGCTGATCCTGTTCTTTATCATCGGCTCTATCGGCACTGCCTTTCTGTTTCGCAAACCGGCCGGGCACCGGGCGTGGAAACTGGCTGATCTGGTATGGGTTGTGCTGGGTGGCATCGGGGCATTGGTGGCTGTTTTGGCCGGGCTTTACACCTCGGACAGCTCGCGACTGGACCGACAGATCGACGTAGCCTATGCCGCGACGCTGGCATTTGACAGGGACGCGGCCCGGTTCCGCCTGCGGTTCTGTGATCCGGCCTATGATCCGGATACCGCCGTTTTATGCGAAAAGGTTGAATTCCTTTCTGCTTCGACCGCCAGCAACTCGGAACTACCCCTGTTCATCGCGGTCACGAACGAAGTGGCCCCCCTACAGGGGCTTCACTTCCTGGTTGGGGGTCAGTCCAGGGACGAAATGGACGAAATACGTGACATGGCCGCCAAGGCCGATGCCTTTGACATCGACCAGTTCCTTGTCTTCACTTCACTGGACGAAAGCACACAGACCGCCATTGACAATATGCGTCGCAAGGTTCCCGCGATTGCGGGCGACTATCTGATACTTGCGCAGAGCTACGATGACCTGATCGCGCAGGTCGGGAAGCTGAAAGAAGAATGGGAATACCTACAGGACAATGCTCATATTCTTGTCCTGCAAATCGTGGCCCTATGCCTTGTCAGTTTTGCGGCACCGTTTCGGCTGGGGAAATCCGTGGTCGAGCTGCGCACCACGCTCAGCGACGATACGTCTGCGCCAAAACTTGCGGGTCAGCCCCAAGAAAGTAACGCAGAAGAGTCCACAGGTTCCGAGCTCCGCGCCGAATCCACCCCGCCCGCTCATACCGCTCCGCACTCGTAAAGGCGCGTGTGTTCAGAACAGTTACCTTTGGCAACGCGCGCACCAAAGCCACATCTTCCATCAACGGCTGGTCGGGAAACCCGCCTGCCGCTTGATAGGTGTGACGCGGAACCAGCAACCCCTGATCTCCGTAGGGCAATCCCAGCATCCTGCTGCGCAGATTGGCCCAGCCAGCCACCCAGGCCGGCGCGATCCCGCGCGCGCGGAACGCCAGCTGAAACGCGGCAGGTTTGGCTGACGGCAGGTGGGCGCTGACGGTCTCGCTCCACCCCTTTTGCAGCACTGTATCGGCATGAAGAATCAGCAGCCAATCCCCTTTGGCCTGCGCGCACCCTCGGCGCAACTGGCCGCCTCGGGATGGCGGGCCGGTCACGACCATCGCACCGGCCTCTTCCGCAATATCCGGCGTGTGATCGGTTGAGCAGGCATCGCTGATGATCAATTCCCGGATCAACCCGGCATGCACCCCTTCCATCAAAGCCCCGAGACATTCGGGCAAAGCGTCGGCAGCGTTGAGGGTCGGGATCACGACTGTAATAGGCGCGGGCACGTCTGATAACCTCTGGTCTTGGCATCGGAACTTCCTATATCACGAGGCCTGAGGAAATGACGAGGACCAAGCCATGCCCACCCGCCGCATTCTGCGCCTGTCCGGCTCGGATACCGAAAGCTTTTTGCAGGATCTGATCACCAACGACATTAAGGGGTTGGACAACGGGCTGGTCTACGCCGCTTTGCTTACTCCGCAGGGAAAGTACCTGGCGGATTTCTTCCTGAAACGAGATGACGACGGAGTTCTTCTGGATGTGGCCGAACACCTTGCGGATGATCTGGTCAAACGTCTGACGATGTACAAGCTGCGTGCGGATGTGACGATCGAGGGAACCGATCTGAACCTGCAACGCGGCACCAAGGCTGCGCCGGAAACCGCCCTGCCCGATCCCCGCCACCCGGAGATGGGCTGGCGCAACTACTCCCCAGAACCCGAGGGCGATGACGGAACCGACTGGGATGCACTGCGCGTCCGGCACTGCATTCCCGAGTCAGGCATTGAACTGACCCCGGACAGTTACATCCTGGAATCCGGGTTCGAAGCGCTGAATGGCGTGGATTTCAAAAAAGGATGTTATGTCGGGCAGGAAGTGACCGCGCGCATGAAGCACAAAACCGAATTGCGCAAAGGTCTGCGACGCGTCGTTGTCCAGGGCTCGGCCCCGGTGAGGACCGAGATCAGTGCAAATGGCAAATCTGTCGGAACATTGTACACACAGGCCGGCGGAAACGGGATCGCGTATCTGCGATTTGATCGCGCAGGCCCTGAGATGCAGGCCGCAGACGCCACGGTGCGGCTGGAGGACTGAGCCCACCTTGTTGCCAAATCGGCACGACCCGCGCATCAGCTTGTATCGAAAAGTTTGAACCCGTTGTCCTGCACTGCCAAAGTGCAGGACAACAGGACGAACCGGATACCCGCATGTTTCGACTTTATTCCGCGATCTGGCGCGCCAGTGCGGGGCGGCAGATCATCCTCATCATGCTGTCCGTCGCAATTGCGGGCCTTGCCGCCGTGCCGCTTGAGTTTCAGCGCGACATCGTCAACCACCTGACATCCGACGATGTCGGGACTGAAAAACTGATCCAGCTGGGCATCGGCATGATGGCCGTCATCCTGCTGAGCCTCGCCCTGAAATGGGTACTAAGCTATCGCGCCGGAACCTTGGGCGAAGACATGATCCGGCTGATCCGCCAACGCCTGCTTTGGCGTTCGACCGACCTGAAGGATTCAGACGAAGGCCTGCGCAAAGGCACCATGACCACCGCCATTTCGGCCGAAGCCGAAGAGTTGGGCAAGTTTGCCGGTGGAGCTTTTTCGGATCCGGTCGTTCAGATTGGAACGCTGATCAGTGTGATCGGCTATATCTCGTCCACGCAACCAGGTCTGGGGTTGATTGCGTTGTCAATGATCGTGCCGCAAATCATCATCGTTCTGGTCTCGCAGCGCAAAGTGAACACTTTCGTGGCGGAACGGGTTCGCATTCTGCGCGGTGCCACCGACCGGCTGACGACCGAGGATATCGAAGCCGTCGAGCGGGATATCAACACCATGTTTGATGACATTTACGACACGCGGCGGCGGATGTTCCTATGGAAACTGTCGGCAAAGTTCCTGCTGAGCGTGATCAACGGGGCCGGCACCGTCGGTATCCTGATGCTGGGGGGATATCTGGTCCTGCAGGGCAAAACGGATGTGGGCACCGTGGTGGCCGCCACCAGTGGGCTCAGCCGCATTCAAGGACCCACTGCCTTTTTGATCGCATTCTATCGTCAGGTCAGTGCCAATCGCATCAAATATGAACTGATGCTGGAATTGTTTGGCCCCGACCCAACACGGTATCGTTATCGCCCTAACGCATAAAAAAGACCGCGCGGCGAATGCCTGCCCGGTCTCTTATAAAAAGTGACGAAACGTCACGCGCGTTCGGAATATTCCATCGTTTCCGTGTTCACGACGATCATTTCGTCCTGGCCGATGAAGGGGGGAACCATGACTTTCACGCCATTGTCCAGCAGCGCGGGCTTGAACGAGTTTGCCGCCGTCTGGCCCTTTACGACCGGTTCGGTCTCGACGATCTTGCAGGTCACTTTCTGCGGCAGCGTCGCGTTCAGCGCCTCGCTTTCGTAGAATTCGACAACAATGGTCATGCCATCTTGCAGAAACGGACGACGGTCACCCAGCAATTCTGCTGGTAATTCAATCTGTTCGTAGGTTTCTGAATCCATGAACACCAGCATCCCGTCGGATTCGTACAGGAATTGCTGATCCTTCTGCTCCAGACGCACGCGTTCGACCTTGTCCGCCGAGCGGAAGCGTTCGTTCAATTTCGAGCCATTGCGCAGGTTGCGCAGTTCCACCTGTGCAAAAGCCCCACCTTTGCCCGGCTTTACATGGTCAACTTTGACCGCTGCCCACAGGCCACCGTTATGCTCAAGCACATTGCCGGGGCGAATTTCGTTCCCATTTATCTTGGGCATTACATAAATCCTTCACAAACGGTTGATGCATCAGTTGCGGTCCCTATATCTGGCGGGAACACACCTGACAAGACAACGACACCTAGTGCTGCAAGTGCAGCAAGCCATGCAAGTGACGCAACGCAACTATGCATTTTAGCTGTATCCGAATCGCACCTAATCGGTCATAAGGACCCTCACGCCGAAAATGCAAGAGCAAGAACAACAAGGAAGACGAGATGAGAGATTTCGTTGACGGCACTGCCTTTAACAATGAGCAAGGCAATCGTGCGCGCAAACTTTTCGCGGCCGTTGTCCTGGCTGCGCTTGATGATGCTATCGCCGATGACAAGAAATACGGCAATGGCCCCGAACAAATCGCCCGCTGGGCGCGTTCGCGCGATGGGCGCGAAGTTCTGTCCTGCGCAGGCATTGACCCGAACGAACGGGTTGTCAGCGGGCTGATGGAGTTCGTTGGCCGTGGCGTGCGCACCTCAGTCGCATTGTCACGCGAGGAAAGCGAGCGTCGCAACGCCGCACAGCAGGCTGAAGCTGCCTGAACCAAAGTAGATTTGGATTGAACAAACGCGCTCTGCCTATCAGAGCGCGTTTTTCTATGCCTGATCGTCAGGTAAGAAGCCAATGGCTCAAAAGAACAACAGCCATTGCCGCACCACCCAGAATTCAGCTGCCAGCATGGTCGCGAACAGGGCTTTGCCCCAGACCGGCAATCCACGCTGCCAAAGCAGAACATATGCGGCCAGACAGACAAAGGCTGACACCGGAGCCACCCACAAAGCATGATAGTCGCTGTCCCAATAGCTGACAGGGCTGCTGAACACCCAGTCGCTGATGGGCCAGAACTGTGGCCGTCCGTCGCCCGCATGAAGCAGGAAATCTGTCGCTAGATGCAACAGACCCGCCGCTGCACCGACAGCCAGAACGTGCCAACCTCTCCAGACTGCCAGCAGGAATGCCAGCCCCCAGAGGATAAAGGAATTGTCTATGGCGAATACGGTCTGCCACGCCGGGGAAAAGTAAAGCTGCCCGAAGACCACCTGCTCAGGGATGCTCAGAACAAACAGGGACACGCCCGCCATGACATACAGGGACAGATCCGGCAACAACGCTCCCAGCAGCGCAGCCCAGAGGATACGTCCTTGCGGCGGCCGGGCAAACACGGCAGCCCCGATCAAAAGATGCGCAGGCGTATTCATCCGGGGCTTTCCCTTTCGGCTCAAATCAGATCATCTGCGCCCAGACTTATAGGAGACAAGGCATGGTTCGCGCCATCATGATTCAAGGGACCGGCAGCAATGTCGGAAAATCGGTTCTGGTGGCGGGGCTGGCACGCGCCTACACGCGCCGGGGCCTTCGGGTCGCGCCGTTCAAACCACAAAACATGTCGAACAATGCAGCCGTCACCGAAAACGGTGGCGAAATTGGCCGCGCACAAGCCCTTCAGGCCCGTGCGGCAAAGCGGGCAACACACACGGACATGAACCCTATTCTGCTCAAACCCGAGACGGATACCGGCGCGCAGATTATCGTTCAGGGGCAGCGCGCTGGCACGATGAAGGCCGGTGACTATCGCAAGGACAAATCCAAGCTGCTGGGCGCAGCGCTGGAAAGCTTTGACAGGCTTTGCGCCGACGCTGATCTGGTTCTGATCGAGGGCGCTGGCAGCCCGGCTGAGACCAATCTGCGCAAAGGTGACATCGCCAATATGGGATTTGCCCGTGCAGCGGACATCCCTGTTGTACTGGTCGGGGACATTCATCGTGGCGGAGTGATTGCGCAGATCGTCGGTACTCAGGCCGTTCTGGACGAAGGCGACGTGGCGCAGATCAGGGGTTTTGCCATCAACCGCTTCAAGGGCGACGTGTCCCTGTTTGACGAAGGGCGTGATGACATCTCGGCCCGAACAGGCTGGCCCTGCCTTGGGGTCGTGCCCTGGTTTCACGACGCCTGGAAACTGCCGGCCGAAGACATGATGGACATCCGTTCCCATACCGGCGGCGTGTGCAAGGTCGTTGTGCCCCAACTGGAGCGTATGGCCAATTTCGACGATCTCGATCCGTTGTCCGCCGAGCCCGGCGTGAGCGTCGAGGTCATTCCAGGCGGACGTCCCCTGCCCGGCGATGCGGATCTGGTTCTGCTTCCCGGCAGCAAGTCCACGATCGGAGATCTGAGCTATTTTCGTGCACAGGGCTGGGATATCGACCTGTATGCACATGTTCGCCGCGGTGGACATGTCCTTGGGTTGTGCGGCGGCTATCAGATGTTGGGCAAGACCATTTCCGATCCTGATGGCGTGGACGGCCGGCCGGGCAAAGTTGATGGATTGGGGTTGCTGAACGTCGATACCGAAATGGGCGGGCAGAAACAGGTCATCCTGCGTTCCGCCCATGCCCTGCCAGACCGAGAACCGGTCAGCGGATACGAAATCCACATGGGCCATACCGACGGCCCGGACCGCGCCCGCGCATGGCTTGAGGTCGAAGGCAGACCAGAAGGCGCCGCCAGCAGCAACGGTCGGGTCAAGGGCAGCTATCTGCATGGAATTTTCTCGTCAGACGCATTTCGTGCCCGTTATTTGTCAACGCTGGGCGTGACGTCGGACATTGCCTACGAAGACGGTGTAGAGCAGGCGCTGGATGATCTGGCCGATCATCTGGAGCGCCACATGAATCTTGACCGGATGCTGAGCCTGGCCCAGCCACCACAGCGCGGTTGAATCTTATCCCAGATCTTTCGCGGCGAGCGCGCGCGCGATTTCCCGCCGCACCATTTTGCGCACGTTTCGCGTGATCCGCTCGCCCATCGCGCCTTGCAACTCCTGGCGGACAACTTCCGCGATCAGCTCACGCAATGTTTCTTCATCCAAATCCGTTGCCGAAACGTTTTCAACGACTTCAGTGGCACGATCGGATTCAGCCGGTCGTCCCGCCCGGATGAACTCTGCGTTTTGTACCGAAGCGGACTCGGGCTGCGGATCGTCCGTATCTTCCTGATCAGTCAGAACGACGGTCCTTGCGGCCGCAAACTCCTCTTCGACGTTCCACGGCAGGGAATGCGTCGGTGTGCCGGAATAGGCGTCTGCGCTGTCGCCATCCGGCTCCCATTGATCCTCGGTTTGCGCAATCGCCGCTTCCAGCGCTTCGATCTTGGCACTCAGACTGATCGCGGGATCATCGGTTGAGCCGGTTGCCGCGGAATGTCCCTCGGTCGCGTCATCCGCAGTGTTGGCAGGATCACCTGCCCTGACGATGTCGCAGGCACGCAGCAGCATCGGCTTGGCCGAGTCGGCAACATCAGCAGACGGCTTGGCGGGCATGATCTCGGGCTGAGCGGGTTTGCTGATGCGCAGCGCGTCCGTCAGCACCAAACGCCCCGGCTTTCGCGTAGCACCCTGTTGATCCGAAGAGGATTTACCGCGACTGTCTTCACTGACCAGACGTTTGACCGAAGACAGAACGTCTTCGATCCCTGCTTTCACGACATTATCAGACATTGTTCTCTACCGCTCTATCGTTGGATCGAGTGTAGCCAAACAATCCGAGCCCTACAACAAATAGTATTGCCGGTTAGTCCCGACGCAACGCTTTGAGGACTCGATCCAGATCCTTGCTCTGTTTGCTGACACGCGCGGGGGCTTTCTTGACCAGATTATAGTACAAAGTCGGGTCATAGATCTGAACCGCCAGGCCAAGACGTTCCGCCGTCAAAAGGCCCTGCGCCTGCAACAACTGATACGCTGCGCGGGATCGTTCCGTTCGCGACGCCACTTCGGCCAACTGCGCGTCCAGCAAATCCTGCTGAGCATTCAGAACGTCCAAAGTGGTCCGGGCACCCAAGGTCGCTTCTTCCCTGATGCCATCAAATGCAACCTGTGATGCGCGAACCCGTTCCGTCGACGCCCTGAGGCTGGCACTGGCTGCCTGGAACGCTGCATACCGGTCCGTAACGCCCTGTGTGATATTCTTTTGTACGTTCAGAAGATTCGCACGAGACGCATCCCGGTTTGCCATAGCGCGCCGCACGTTCGCGGCCAACCGGCCACCGGCGTAGATCGGCTGTGTAAAGTCCAGCGACACGGTCGCGTCATTCACATAGTCGTTGTTGTCATAACTTTCACGCACACCCGCATCAGCATTCAAACTGACATTCGGCCCAAGGTTGGCCCGCTGCTGCTGTACAATCAGATCAAAAGCGCGGACCTGATGCTGCGCCGACAGAATCGCCGGGTGGTTGCGTTGCGCGAGGCTGATCGCTTCTGCCTCGCTCCGTGGAAGATTGGGCAGGCTGGGTTGACCGGCCGTCCTCCCTGGCGCCTTGCCGACCGCATTGACATACTCAGCCTGCGCGATGCTCAGTTCACCACGAGCGACAGCCAGATCAGCTTGAGAACTTGCCAACTGCGCTTCGGAAAGCGCCACGTCCGTGCGCGTCACTTCGCCAACCTCGAAGCGATCATTCGATGCGCGAAGCTCTTCCGCCGAAACATCCACGTTGTTCTGGCGAATTGCGACTGTTTCTTCCTGTAGCAGAACGCCCAGGTAAGCATTTGCAGCGCGGATAAGCACCTGTTGCTCAATGTCGATCAGGGTTTGTCTGGTCGACAGAACCGTTTCCTGCGCCGATTGTTTGCCCAGAACCGAGGCGCCACCATCATACAGAAGCTGGGAAAGCCTCAGCCCGGTGAAAAACCGGGACGGCTCGGTCGTTGTGACCACATTGTTGGTCCGAGACTGAGTATAATCCTGGCTGACCTGTACAGTCCAGTTGATGATTGGCCGCAATGCGGAAAGCGCGATTGCCACGTCTTCATCTGCCGCGCGCAGCAGCGCCCGGTTCTGCTCCAGCAAGCCGCTTGTATTATACGCGCCGATGAAGGCGTCTGTTATGTTGTCAGCCCACGCCGGACGCCCTGGCATAACGCTGATGGCAAGTCCTGCGGTCACTGCGAATGCCCTGACCAGCTTGCCTGTCGCTGAACCACGCATACCGAAATCCTCTCAAACGAAATTACACTGCCCTGAAGGCAGTTTGCGGTCTTCTTTTCAACTAATCAAGGCGCCAGCAGAATCTATCGGCGAACTATAGCGAAAATGCACACTCCGCCGAAAAGCTCTCTAGTATCGGTGCACTGGCGTTGAAGGCATCCCTCCAGCTGACCCGGCCTCCGGTCTTTCGACCGATCCGCACAGTTCCAAGATTGCCTTCAACAAACAGGCATGCAATCCGGCCATGTTCCTTGAGCTGATCCAACAGGGCGTTGGGAATCCGTTCAACACCGCCCTGCACCATGATCGCATCGTAAGGGCCGTGCTCAGCCGCACCCTGCTCCAAAGGACCGACGTGGATAATGGCATTGTCCACATCGGCCTCAGCCAATAGGCTTTGCGCCTCGGACGCCAGCGAGTCGTCGCTTTCCACACCAACAACCAACTGCGCCATACGCGCGGCAACCGCAGTGGAATACCCCGTCGCCGGACCGATATCGAGAATCATCTCGTCGTTCGAAATGTTGAGCGCATCCAGCATTTTAGCAAGCGTTCTCGGTTCGAGCATACAGCGCCCGTTGCCCAGATCGATCACACTGTCGGCATAGGCGGCCTCACGCTGTGCGTCAGGCACGAAGTTTTCGCGCGGGACGTTCAACATCGCCTCAATGATCGGGAACTTTGTAACATCCGAAGGCCGGATTTGCGTATCAACCATAGTGCGGCGCCGGGCAGCGAAATCTGTCATAGGATCTCTCGAGTCATTCCCAAAGTTACCCGGCTTTTGCCACATCCTGAAACGCCCAGCAACGGCCCTGTTGACGCAACCCCCTTGCACCTGTGCGTTTGCGGTTGCGGGCTTCGGCAAATTTCAATCTGGTCGTCAAAAATGCGCGCAATCCTCTGGACGCCCCTTGGGAAAGCTGCTAAAACCCCACGCACACCACGGCAAGTATTTGATTTTACTTGAAAAGGCGAGTTGGCGGAGTGGTGACGCAGCGGATTGCAAATCCGTGTACACCGGTTCGATTCCGGTACTCGCCTCCAATACCTCCAACGACTTGCGGTACTTTTTCCCTCCTCGAGGTTCAATATCCAACCAACTATTGGATTTTTCGTGTTGCGATCTTGTTCTGTTCCATCCGACTGCGAGCATTCTGGGCATATGCCGCCAGCTTGCGTTTAGGCAACACCCCGCCGTACTTCCTTGGCATCTTCACCTCGAAATGATCAGAATTGGTGACCTGAATTATTTGTCCGGCCCGTTTAGGTGTAAACCATTCTTGTGGGCAGTTTGCGATCAGGGACGGCCAAGCCGGCCCTTTGCCCGGTTCAGGCGGCGGCAGAATGGTACTGCAAACAAAGCTGTCGGATTGTCTGTTGTTCGTGGCTGGAATTGACTTGCCATTACCTGTGCTGCTTCGACCTTGTTGGAACGGCATCGCGCCGGTACGAAACGTGCTGGTTTCTTCATGCAATTTGGTCAATCCTTCTTTCTGACGTGTTCGTCAAACGGGGTTCCCGAAAGCATTGCTCCCACAGCAACCATTGAGCAACATTATGTCTCAGCACCGCCGAAAAACGAAACTTCATGACAAGTCGGGAGGGATGAACTAGGACTCTAACAAAGAAAAAGTTCTGGACGTATTGTGGAACATATTGCCTTTACCTTCGAGATGGGGGTCGTTTGCACCCTTCTGGCTTTCACCGTTTTTCTGTTCGTTTCCGAGATCATAAGGATCGACCTTTCCGCCATATTGGTTCTGGTTCTCATAGGCTTGCTCAGCTACGCGCCCGGGCTGGAAAATCTGGCGGATGTCACCCTTCTGTTCGACGGCTTCGCATCCAATGCCGTCATCTCGATCATTGCGGTCATGATCGTCGGGGCCGGTCTGGACAAGACGGGGATCATGAACAAGGTGGCTGCCGTCATACTCAAATACGGCGGCAAATCCGAAGGCAGGGTTGTACCAATCATTTCCGGCACCGTTGGCGTCATATCCTCGTTCATGCAGAATGTCGGCGCCGCTGCTCTGTTTCTGCCGGTTGTCAGCCGAATTTCCACACGGTCAGGCATACCGCTGTCGCGTCTGCTCATGCCAATGGGATTCTGCGCCATTTTGGGCGGCACAATGACGATGGTCGGGTCGTCTCCTCTAATCCTGCTGAACGATCTGATCCTGACGGCAAATGACAGTCTGCCGGCCTCTCAGAAAATGGAGCCCTTCGGCCTGTTCTCGGTCACGCCGATCGGTGCGGTTCTGATCCTGACGGGAATTGGTTACTTTCTGCTGTTAGGACGCTGGGTTTTACCCGAGGCTGAAGGACCTGACAATACGGGTACCGGACAAGGGACACAGGAATACCTGCAAAGGGTCTATGGCCTCAAAGCTGATGTGTTCGAAGTCGTGGTGCCCGAGGACAGCCCCCTGGTCGGCGAGATTCTGGCCGACATCAACCACGAAAACCACCTGTACATCATTTCAACCTTCTATCGCGGCAAAACCTCGATGGTTCAGGTTTTGACAGCGGAAATTGCAGCGCCGTGTCGGCTGGCCATCGTCGGCCGCCGTTGGGAGGTCGAGAAGTTCGCCGAGAAATACGGGCTGACCGTTCTTCCGGACTTGGACATTTTCGTCGAAGAGTTCGCCCCAACCAATGCAGGCGTGGCCGAGGTGGTCATCACGCCTGACAGCAATCTGATCGGCAAATGCCCCCGCGAGCTTTTGTTTCGCAAGACCTACGGGATGTCGCTGCTGGCCATTCACCGCGGCGAAGAGACGCTGAGCCATGTCGAGACCGAGGATCACGAATCCACTCAGATCGGGCTCGAAAAGTTTCAGGCGGGCGACATGCTTGTGGCCCATACCAGATGGGACAACCTGATGCGGATCAAACGAGATCCGGATTTCGTCGTTGTGACGACAGACTTTCCTCAGGACGAGCTGAGGCCGCAAAAAGTCGGCTGGGCCCTGGCATTCTTCGCCATTTCGCTGTCGTTGATCCTGTTCACGGACGTCCGGCTTTCACTCTGTCTTCTTACCGGCGCGGTGGGCATGATGCTGACCCGTGTGCTCAGCGTGGACGAGGCGTACCGCGCGGTCGGATGGAACACCGTATTCCTGCTCGCCTGCCTCATACCTTTGGGACAAGCCGTGCAGAACACAGGCACGGCCGCGTGGATCGCCCAGCAGATCATGATAATTCTGGACGGCTGGCCGCTCTGGTCGCTGCAAACCGGCATCGCCATTCTGGCGACGGCCTTTTCCTTGGTCATGTCCAATGTGGGGGCCACGGTCCTGCTGGTGCCTCTGGCGGTATCGATTGCGGTGGCGGCGGGTGGAAACCCGGCCGTCTTTGCCCTGACGGTCGCCATATCGACCTCGAACAGCTTCATCATCCCAACCCATCAGGTAAACGCGTTGATCATGGGTCCGGCCGGATACAAGGTGATGGATTTCGTCCGCTCCGGCGGAATAATGACGGCGCTGTTTCTGGTCGTCTCCCTGCTCATGATAAACGTCATCTATTAGCGCAAGAGGATCTGCGGTGTTCGGTGGTCTTTTCCCATCATCGGGACAGGTTCAGTCAAGGCACCCGTTCACCATAGTCTACGCCCCTTGCTAACATACTGTTCGTCGCCCGGCCCATCTCAGGCTGGGTCCCGGCACGCCATGCCGCCCATCGACGCCCACAGGTCGCTTTCCATGCCTCTGCATCATTGTTGCGCGCGACTCGCTTGACAAGCAGGCCAGCGGTGCCGCATGTCCCTTTCGTTGGTGTCGGTGACAGCCGATGAAAAGGGAATGCGTCAACGGTCTTGCCGCCAAACGCAGCCGCCCCCGCGACCGTGAACGGAGAGGATGCCCAATGCCACTGGCCCAAAAGCCGGGAAGGCGGGACATCCGACAGAGGCCCGCCTCTGGCATCCGCAAGCCGGGAGACCTGCCAACAACCGAAGTTGAAACCGGGCGGGGTGTTCCGGTGTCGGGTCCATGACCATTCGTGGCCCGCATGAAACCCCGTCCCCCGCGAAGAGGATTTGGGGGGATGAGAGACATGACCGATACCGCACCAGTCGAGTTGCTGGTCTGTACCACCTGCCGTCGCGGCCTGCCTGTGGAAGATGACACGCAACGCCCGGGCGCTTTGTTACACAAGGCTCTGGAACAGGCGGACCTGCCCGACGGTGTCACCCTGAAAGCCGTTGAATGCCTGTCAAACTGTGATCAAGGCTGTTCGATCGTGTTGCGCGGGCCGGGCCGCTGGACCTTCGTGTATGAAAACCTGAACGAAACAGATCATGTCGACGTCATCGTCGACGGCGCGACCAAGTATCTGGCCACCGAAGATGGTTTGGTGAAATGGCGCGAACGCCCCGAACATTTTCGCAAGAACTGTGCCTCGCGCATTCCCCCCATTGGAGCCTGACATGTCGAACCTCGAAAAACTCCCCGTCACAGTGATCACCGGCTTTCTGGGATCGGGCAAGACCACTTTGGTGCGTCACCTGATGCAGAACCCACAGGGCAAGCGACTTGCTGTCGTGGTCAACGAGTTCGGCGATGTAGGCGTCGATGGCGACATCCTGAAATCCTGCGCCATTCCTGATTGCCCGGCGGAAAACATCATGGAACTGGCCAATGGCTGCATCTGTTGCACCGTGGCAGATGATTTCATTCCCACCATCGAGGCCCTGATGGCGTTGGAGCCACGCCCGGATCACATCCTGATCGAAACCAGCGGTCTGGCCCTGCCGAAACCGCTGCTCAAGGCGTTCGACTGGCCCGACATCCGCTCGAAGATCACCGTGGACGGCGTGATCGCCTTGGCCGATGCCGAGGCGGTGGCCGCCGGTCGCTTCGCGCCCAATGTCGAAGCGGTGGATGCCCAGCGCATGGCCGATGACTCGATCGATCACGAAACGCCCCTGTCCGAAGTGTTCGAGGATCAGATCTCGTGCGCTGACATCATCCTGCTGACCAAGCCCGACCTGGCAGGCCCCGAAGGCGTGGCCAAGGCGCGCGAGATTATCGCCGCCGAGGCGCCACGCCCCCTGCCCGTCGTCGAAGTGGCCGAAGGTGCCGTGGACGTGCGCGTCGTATTGGGTTTGGAGGCCGCCGCCGAGGATGACATGGACGCCCGGCCCTCGCATCACGACGGCCATCACGATCACGAGCATGACGATTTCGAAAGCATCATCGTCGAGCTGCCCGAGCAGACCGATCCGGCCCAACTGGTCGCAAATATCGAACGTCTGGCCAATGAACTGAACATCCTGCGCGTCAAAGGCTATGCCGCCGTTCAGGGCAAGCCCATGCGCCTGCTGGTTCAGGCGGTGGGCGCGCGCGTGCGTCACCAGTACGACCGCCCGTGGGAACCCGGCGAGGATCGCCGCTCGCGCCTGGTGGTGATCGCCGAGCATGACGATATCAAAGAGGCGGAAATCCGCGAAATCCTCGTGGGTGTGCGTGAGGCTGCCGAGTAAGCCATGCACGTCGTCTTTCGCGAAAGCCACGGGCTCGAGGAAACCGAGACCCCGACCGATCTGGGCCAGAGCCCGGCGGATCTGGTGGTGCTGTCTTTCTCGGACAGCGACCTTGGCGCTTTCGCGGCGGGCTGGCATCGTGGTGGCGGACCGGATGGGCGAATGCCAACCCTGCGGCTGGCGAATTTGACGGCGCTGAAACACCCGCTGTCGGTCGATACCTATGTCGAACAGACGCTTCAAGGCGCCAAGGGCATTCTGATCCGGCTGATCGGCGGGGTGCCCTACTGGCCTTATGGGTTGCAGCAAGTTCTGGCGCTGGCACAAGCCAGGGGCATCGCGCTGGCGGTTCTGCCCGCCGACGGGCGCGAGGATACGCGGCTGGATGACTATTCCACCCTGCCGGTCTCGACCCTGCGGCGGTTGGCGCATCTGTGCGATACCGGCGGCGAGGTCGCGGCACAGGCGGCGCTGGCGCAGATGGCGTTGGCGGCAGGGCTCTATGCCGGACCGGTGATGGGCGCCAAGACCTTGCCCGAATGTGGCGCGTGGTGCCCGGATCGGGGCGTCATCCCGGTGAAAACCGCGTTTGAAGGCATGGCCAAACGGATCCTCGTCACCTTCTACCGCGCTTACCTGACCTCGGCAGACACCGCCCCGATCGCCGCTCTGATCCGCAGCCTGCGCGCCCGTGGATTCCAGGCGGTGGGTCTGTTTGCCCCGTCTCTCAAGGCACCTGTGGCCGCCGACTGGTTGCGGGAACAGGTTGTTGCACTGAACCCATCGGCCATTGTCAACGCCACCTCGTTTTCGGGAAAAGGCGCGTCAGGAACGTCGCCTCTGGACGCCGCAAACGTCCCGGTGTTTCAGGTCGCTCTCGCCACCTCGCGCCGCAAGGCCTGGGCCGAGGCGGAACGCGGTTTGTCCCCCGCCGATCTTGCCATGCATGTGGTACTGCCCGAGGTGGATGGACGGATCTCAGCAGGAGTTGCGTCTTTCAAGGAACCCGGAAAACGCGATCCGCATCTGGAATACGCGCGCTTTGCACACCGTCCCGAACCGGACCGGATCGAAGCGATCATCGACCGTGTATCGGGCTGGCTTGCACTGAACGACAAACCCAAGGCAGATCAGATTCCTGCGTTGGTCCTGTCCACCTATCCCGGCAAAGACTGGCAGATGGCCCATGCGGTTGGCCTCGACGCGCTGGCCTCGGCCCAGGCGATGCTGTCCGATCTTGACGAAGAAGGCTATGACATCGCGACTGGCGAGCCGATTGCCGACACTCTTCTGGACGCACGGATTTCGTGGTCGCTTGGGGATTATCAGGATGCGCTTGCGGAATTGCCCGAGACCCTGCGCGCTGATCTGCACACCGTTTGGGGCGCGCCCGAAGATGATCCGGCCTGTGCCGATGGGGCCTTCCATTTCACCGCGCTTCGGCGCGGCAAGGCGCTGGTCGCGCTGCAACCCGAACGCGGCACGCCCGAGCTGCGGGATGACGACTATCATGACCTCTTGCGCACCCCGCGCCACGGTTATGTCGCCTTCTATCTGTGGCTGCGCAAAGGGTTGGGTGCCGATGCGCTGATCCATATCGGCGCGCATGGAACGCTGGAATGGTTGCCCGGAAAATCGGTCGCCTTGTCTGCCGATTGTTGGCCCGAGGCGCTGATCGGCGATCTGCCTGTAATCTACCCGTTCATCGTGAACGACCCGGGCGAGGCCGCGCAAGCCAAGCGCCGGATCGGAGCCGTCACACTGGGCCACATCCCGCCCCCGATGAAGGAAAGTGGCACGCCGGATCGGATGGTGCGGCTTGAATCGCTGCTGGATGAGTTTTCGAACGCCGACGGGCTTGACCCCAAACGCCGCGACCGCTTGCAGGAAGATATCCGTGATGAGGCGCAGGCGATAGGGCTGGAAAGCGATCTCGGCCTCGATCAGGCTACCTGCACCGCCGAGGCCATCACCCGCATCGACCGCTTTGTCTGTGACATCAAGGAAAGCCAGTTTGGCGACGGGCTGCACATCTTTGGGCGCGTGCCCGAGGTGACGGGCAGTTTCGATCCGGCCCCTTCGGCCCACGCCGAACGCGACGCGTTGATTAAAACGCTCGAAGGCAAGCGGATTGATGCCGGGCCTTCGGGGTCCCCCTATCGTGGCCGGTCAGATGTTCTGCCCACCGGGCGGAACCTTTACACCACCGATCCGCGGTCGGTTCCGACCCGTGCGGCCTATGCTCAGGGTGTGAAACTGGCCGAGGAACTGGTGCGGCGCCATCTTCAGGAAGAAGGCGATTACCCGAAGGGGCTGATCATCGATCTGTGGGGGTCAGCCACCATGCGCACGGCGGGCGAGGAATTCGCCATGGCCTTGCACCTGCTGGGCGTCAAACCCGTGTGGGACGAAGGGTCCGAGAGGGTTTCCGGCATCGAGGTTCTGCCGATCACCGACCTGAGCCGCCCGCGCCTGGACGTGACCCTGCGGGTCTCGGGCCTGTTCCGGGATGTTTTCCCGACGCTGTCCGCTTTGTTTGGCCAAGCGGTTCGCGCATTGGCCGCGCGCGATGAAGCGACGGATTGGAACCCCTATGCCGGGCAGGCGCCGGCAGCGCGGGTCTATGGACCTGCGCCCGGAAGTTACGGCGTCAATATGACCGAACTTTCCGAAGTGTATACCGACGAGGCCCGTGCGCAGGCCGGTGAAGCGTGGCTAGAGGCCAGCTCTTTTGCATTGGAAGGCGAACACATCTCGCAGGACAAGGACGGCATCACCCAACGCGTTGCAAATGCGGACAGCTTTGTCCACTTGCAGGACCTGACCGAAACCGATCTTCTTTTGGCCAACGATTATGCCACGCACGAGGCAGGCTTTGCCGCCGCCAAGAAGGTCGCCGGCGGAACCGCGCAGCTGTACCATCTGGACAACACCAACCCCGAAAACCCGCGCGCCCGAACTTTGCGTGAAGAAATCAGCCGAGTCGTCCACGCCCGTGCCGCCAACCCCTGCTGGATCGCCGGAATGCAACGCCATGGTTTCCGGGGGGCGGCCGAAATCGCGGCAACGCTGGATCATATGGCTTCTTTCGCGCATCTGTCTGGCACGGTCGCACCACATCTTTTTGACCTCTACCACGATGCCACTCTGGGCAACGAAGAGGTCGACGCGTTCCTACAAGAGGCCAATCCCAAAGCGCGTCAGGCCATGCAGGACCGGTTTCGCGCGCTGCTTGAGGCCGGGCTTTGGAACACGCGCCGGAACTCTATCAGGGCTGATCTGGAGGGATTGAGATGAGTGCACCGATCGTTCAGGGCTGGTGCCCGGGCGCCCATCGTCCGATGATGTCCGGTGACGGTCTGGTCGTCAGGGTCAGGCCCCGGCTGGCGCGTCTGGACGCCGATCAGGCACTGGGACTGTGCGATCTGGCTGACCGCTTTGGAAACGGCTCGATCGATTTGACCAATCGCGCCAATCTGCAATTGCGGGGCGTGGAAGAGGAAGACCATCAGCCTCTGCTCAAAGAGCTTGCCGCGCTGAACCTGCTGGATGCGGAACCCGGTATCGAAATACGCCGCAATATTCTGGTTACACCGCTCTATCAGGCGGGCGATTTGACTGCTCGGCTGACCCATGAACTGATTGACCGGCTTGCGGAGCTGCCGGCCCTGCCGGCAAAGTTCGGTTTTGCAATCGACACGGGCCCCGAACGTCTGCTGGCGTCGGATTCGGCTGATATTCGTCTGGAAACCAGTGCAGGCGGCCTGATCCTGCGCGCCGATGGCTGCGAAACCGGGCGGAGCGTGACCGAGACCGACGCCATTGACCACGTGATCGCGCTGGCGATGTGGTTTGCCGAAACCTACACGCCCGAGACACGCCGCATGGCGCGTGTCATCGACGCCCTGCCGCAGGAATGGCAAGGATGTGCGCCCGGTTCTGTTGGCGCAAAGCTTCAACCGGGCCCCTGTGAACTGGGTGCCCTTTACGGCGCGGCTTTTGGGTCGCTGCCTGCGCGCAAGCTGTATGACCTGATCGAGGACAGCGGCGCTTGCGCCCTGCGCGTCACCCCGTGGCGGCTGATCCTGCTGGAAGGCGGGGCGGCGATACCTGCCCCGGCCTTTGTCGAAAATGGAACCGATCCGTTGATGACCACCGACGCCTGCCCCGGCGCGCCGTTCTGCCCGCAGGCGCAGACCGAGACGCGCGACATCGCCCGGGCGTTGGCGTCGCGGGTGGCCGGACGCCTGCATGTTTCAGGCTGTAGCAAGGGATGCGCTCGCATGGGTCCTGCCGACATCACATTGGTGGGCGCAAACGGACGATTTGATCTTGTCAAACAGGGCCGCGCGGGGGATGAGCCCAGCCAACGCGGGCTCGACCCGGAAACACTCATGACTATGGACTTCACCTGATGCCCTATACATACGAAACCGATGGCGCGGCGATCTACAAGGAAAGCTTTGCCACCATCCGGTCAGAGGCTGATCTGGCCCGGTTTGATGCCGATGAAGAGCAGGTTGCCGTTCGCATGATCCACGCCGCGGGTATGGTCGGACTGGAAGAGTTCGTGCATTTCTCGCCCGGCTTCGTGCAGACGGCCCGCACTGCTTTGGAAAATGGCGCACCGATCCTGTGTGATGCGCGCATGGTCAGCGAAGGTGTCACCCGTTTCCGCCTGCCCGCCGACAACCAGGTGATCTGTACCCTGCACGATGAACGCGTACGCCCGCTGGCTGCCGAGATGAGCAACACCCGTTCCGCCGCTGCGCTGGAGCTGTGGCGGCCGCATCTGGAGGGCGCGCTGGTCGCCATAGGCAATGCGCCCACCGCACTGTTCCATTTGCTGAACATGCTGGAAGACCCGGATTGCCCGCGCCCTGCCGCGATCATCGGCTGCCCGGTTGGCTTCGTCGGCGCGGTGGAATCCAAGGATGCGCTGTGGCAGGCGCAACCGGTGCCATCCTGCATCGTCAAAGGTCGTCTGGGCGGCAGCGCCATCACGGTGGCGGCCATCAACGCCATCGCAAGCCGGGCTGAATGAAGATGGGCACCATATACGGTGTGGGCCTTGGCCCCGGCGACCCGGATTTGATGAGCGTCCGGGCTGATCGCCTGCTGCGCAATGCAAAGCATGTGGCGTATTTCCGCAAACCAGGTCGCAGTGGTCAGGCCCGCAAGATCGTCAACGGGATGATCCCTGAAGGCGCGGTCGAGTTTCCGATGGAATATCCCGTAACCACCGAGATCCCGGTGACAGACCCGCGCTACAACGAATTGCTGGCAGCTTTCTACGAAAACTGCACCGCCCATCTCAAGGCCCTGTCCGAACAGGGCGAGGATGTGGTGGTCTTGTGTGAGGGAGATCCGTTTTTCTACGGCTCGTTCATGCATCTATACAATCGGTTGCGTGACGAAGCTCCGGTCGAGGTTGTGCCAGCCATCACCGGCATGTCCGGTGCGTGGACGGCCACGGGCGATCCGATCACCTGGGGTGATGACGTGCTGACCGTGCTGGTTGGCACCCTGCCCGAAGAAACGCTGGCGGAACGCATGGCTCTGACCGATGCGTTGGTCGTGATGAAAATCGGACGCAACATCGACAAGGTGAAGCGCGCTCTGAAGACCGCTGGCCTGTATGACCGGGCGTGGATCGTGGAATATGCGCAGATGCCGAACCAGACAGTGACCAAGCTGTCCGAAGCCTGCGAGAAGATCACCCCGTATTTCTCGATCATCGTCGTGCACGGTCAGGGGCGGCGACCATGAGCGGCTGGGTCAAGATTGCCGGTCTGGGGCCGGGTGATGAGGCGCTTGTTACACCAGAAGTAACAGCCGCGCTGGCCGAAGCCACCGATGTTGTGGGCTATATCCCATATGTGGCGCGTATTGCCGAGCGCCCCGGCCTTACACTGCATGCCAGTGACAACCGGGTCGAAATCGACCGCTCGCAACACGCGCTGCAAATGGCTGCCGATGGCAAACGGGTGGTCGTTGTATCCTCGGGCGATCCCGGCGTGTTTGCCATGGCGGCGGCCGTCTTCGAAGCACTGGAAAACGGCCCTGCGGAATGGCGTGACCTTCAGATCGATGTGCTGCCGGGGATCACGGCGATGTTGGCTGCATCCGCGCGCGCGGGTGCCCCGATGGGACATGATTTCTGCGCCATCAACCTCAGCGACAACCTCAAACCATGGTCATTGATCGAAAAACGCCTGCGCCTTGCCGCACAGGCGGATTTCTCGATGGCCTTTTACAATCCCCGCTCGAAGTCTCGCCCGGAAGGCTTTGTAAAAACGCTGGAAATCCTGCGTGAAGAGTGTGAGCCCGAACGTTTGATCCTGTTCGCCCGCGCCGTATCGCGGGCCGATGAAGAGATGCGCATTTCGACACTGGCCGAAGCCACGCCCGACATGGCGGATATGCAGACTGTGGTGATCGTGGGGTCATCCCGAACGCGCGTCATCGAGCGCGATGGCGCACCCATCGTTTACACCCCTCGCTTCACCCCTGGTGAGGATCAGGGATGAGACAGCCAGTCCAGAACCTGTGCGACCTGCGAAAACTCGGTCCGCTTCGGCAGAACCGGGCGGTCGATCATCAGCACGGGCACGCCCAGCGCCCGCGCCGCGTCCAGCTTGGCGCGCGCGCCCGTGCCGCCTGCGTTCTTGGACACGACCAGCTGCGTCCCATGGCGCTGCATCAACGCCCGGTCGTCGGCTTCGGTAAACGGCCCTCGGGCGACGACCACCTCTGCGTTCGGCAAGGGCAGCTCATTGGGCGCATCCACCAGACGCAGCAAATAGCGATGCTGGGGCTGGGCCGTGAAGTCCTCAAGGTGCATGCGGCCAACGGCAAGGAAAACACGCTGAGCATCGCCGGACAATGCGTCGACGGCGGCAGCGATGTCGGGCACATGACGCCAGACATCGCCGGGCTGCGACACCCAGGCCGCGCGGGTCAACGCGGCCAATGGCGCCCGCGTCGCGGCGCATGCCTCGATCGCGTTCCGACTCATCCGGGCCGCAAAGGGATGGGTCGCGTCCACGACATGGGTGATGGCATTCTCATGGATATAGGCAGCCAGACCCTCCGGACCGCCGAAACCGCCGACCCTTACCGGCAAGGGCTGAGGACGCGGGTTTTTCACCCGTCCGGCGTAGGAATACACAGCCGCAATCCCTTGTTGCGAAACAGCTTTGGCCAGCGCGTTGGCCTCGGTCGTGCCACCAAGGATCAGGAGGGTTGTCATGTCTGAATCTCCGTGGCTGACCGTTCTGGGACTGGGCGAAGATGGGTTTGATGGCCTGTCGCCATCCGGCCGTCAAGTGCTGGACCGGGCCGAAGTGATCATGGGGCCGCCGCGCCACCTGTCATTGCTGCGCGAAACAGGGGCGGAGCGTGTCGAATGGCCTGTGCCGTTCTCGGAAGGTCTGCCGATCCTGAAAGGATTGCGTGGCCGGCAGACCGTTGTTCTGGCCTCGGGCGATCCGTTCTGGTTTGGCGCAGGCTCTGTCATTGCGCGCAATTTCGATGCCGGTGAATGGACCGCCCTGCCCGGCCAATCCACCTTTTCGCTGGCGGCTGCCCGGCTCGGCTGGCCTTTGGAAAGCACACTGACCTTCGGCCTGCACGCCGCGCCGCTGACCCGTTTGCGTCCTCATCTGGCACCGGGAGCGCACGCGATCCTGTTGCTGCGTGACGGAAAGGCCGTGGCGGAACTGGCACGGTATCTGACCGAGACAGGCTTTGCCGACTCGGCCCTGCATGTGATGCAGGCCCTAGGTGGCCCGCGCGAAAACACCCGAACAGTCACGCTGACCGAGGCGCTTTTGGGTACGTTCGACCATCCGGTCTGCGTCGGTCTGGAGGTTTCCGGTGCAGGACCTGCCCTTTCCAAGGCGTCTGGCAAACCGGACCACATCTTCGAGACGGACGGTCAGATCACCAAACGCCCGATCCGCGCCCTGACACTCTCGGCGCTTGCCCCGCAACGCGGCGAACATCTGTGGGATATAGGTGGAGGCACAGGTTCGATCAGCATCGAATGGCTGATGTGTGATCCGACCCTTTCCGCGACGTGTTTCGAGCCCCGTGCCGACCGGGCTGAGCGAATCCGCCGAAATGCAGATACGTTGGGGCAAGATCGATTGAATGTAGTACACGGAACCGCACCAGAAGCGCTGTCAGGTGTCGACCTGCCGGATGCCGTTTTCATCGGCGGAGGATTGAGCGCCAATCTGCTGGCGTGGCTGCGCGATGCGCTTCCTAAAGGCACACGCCTTGTCGCCAATGCAGTCACATTGGAAAGCGAGGCCCTGCTGGCACGTTGGCACGAAGACTTGGGCGGTGACCTGCTTCGGATAGAACTTGCACAATCAGCCCCGCTGGGACCAAGGCGCGGCTGGAAGTCCGCCTATCCGGTGGTACAGTGGAGCGTGACGCTATGATCGTTGCTGGCCTCGGTTTCTCCTCTTCTGCGACAGCCGACAGCTTGCGTGAAGCGTTTGACGCGGCAGCCGCAAACCACGACGTCGCCGCCTTGGCAACCGTGGCCGACAAGGAAGGTCATCCGGCCCTGACATCCTTTGCAGAAGAGGTGTCTCTGCCCTTACATTTCGTTGCCGCAGGCGATCTGGCCGGTCAACGTACACTCACCTGCTCAAACCGCAGCCGCGCAACCTATGGCACCGGAAGCGTGGCCGAAGCATCCGCATTGGCGGCCGCCGGAAAGCACTTTGGCCCGGGTGCGCGGCTGCTTTCACCCAGACAGATTTCAGACGACCGGCTGGCCACATGCGCCATAGCCATCGGAGGACAAACATGACCGTTCATTTCATCGGCGCCGGACCGGGCGCCGCCGACCTGTTAACGCTGCGCGGGCGCGACATCATCGCATCCTGCCCCGTTTGCCTTTATGCAGGTTCCCTGGTTCCGGAAGAAATTCTTGGCCACTGCCCCGAAGGCGCAAGGATCGTGAACACCGCGCCAATGGATCTGGATCAGATCATGGCCGAGATCGAGGCCGCACATCAGGCCGGCCAGGACGTGGCCCGCCTGCATTCCGGTGACCTGTCGGTCTGGTCGGCGATGGGGGAACAGATCCGCCGCCTCAAGGAAATGGGCATTCCGGTCAGCGTAACCCCAGGCGTTCCGTCCTTTGCGGCGGCTGCGGCGGCTTTGGGAACCGAACTTACTCTGCCCGGGCTGGCGCAATCCGTGGTTCTGACGCGGACGCCGGGCCGTGCATCTTCCATGCCCGAAGGCGAGACGTTGGAAAATTTCGCACGCACAGGGGCGACACTTGCCATTCATCTGTCGATCGGCAATCTGGACAAGGTCATTGCCGATCTGACCCCGGCCTATGGGGCCGACTGTCCGGTCGCCGTGGTCTATCGCGCAAGCTGGCCGGATGAACGGATCATCCGCGCGACGCTGGGAACGCTCAAAGAGACGCTGGATGACAGCATCTCGCGGACTGCGTTGATCATGGTCGGTCCGGCACTGGCGGGCGAAGGTTTCGACGAAAGCTGCCTGTATTCGAAAGATTACGACCGCCGCTATCGCCCGCAAAGCGCCGAGAGCCCCTGGTCAAGCTGGAGCCATGGTGATGATTAACCCTCCGGGCCTTCTGATTTCCGCCCCGTCTTCGGGCACGGGCAAGACAACGGTCATGCTGGGCCTGTTGCGCGCGTTGGCCGAGGATGGCCTGACCGTTCAACCGTTCAAGAGCGGACCGGACTATATCGACCCTGCCTTCCACCGAGCCGCGTCCGGGCGGGCTTCGTTCAATCTTGACAGCTGGGCGATGGGCGATCCTTTGTTGAACGCGATCTCTGCGCAGGCCGAAGGCGCCGACATCGTGGTGGCGGAAGGTTCGATGGGCCTGTTCGATGGCGTGGCCAAGCCGGGTGAGTTGGGTCATGGGTCCAGCGCCGAGACCGCTGCACGGATGGGTTGGCCGGTTGTGTTGGTGCTGGACGTCGGCGGTCAGGCGCAATCTGCGGCGGCCACCGCGCTGGGGTTCAGGATGTACAACCCCGATCTGCCCTTTGCCGGCGTCATTCTGAATCGCTGTGCCAGCCCCCGGCACGAGCGTCTGACCCGGCTCGGGATGGAACGTGCAGGCCTGCCGGTTCTGGGTGTGCTTCCGCGCCGAGGCGATCTGACCCTACCCGAGCGGCATCTGGGGTTGATCCAGGCCGTCGAACACCCGGATCTGGAAAGCGCCATCGTGGGCTATGCCGCATTTCTGCGCGAACATGTGGATCTCGAGGCGATCAAACAGGCGGCTTCCTCAGGCCCCATTGGGCCATCGTCAGACGCGCTGCCGCGCCCTCCGGCCCAGCGGATTGCATTGGCACGGGATGCGGCTTTTTCTTTCACCTATCCACATTTGCTGGAAGGCTGGCGCACCGCCGGGGCCGAAATCCTACCCTTCTCGCCGCTGGCTGACGAAGCCCCGGCGGCGGATGCCGACCTGGTCTGGCTTCCCGGCGGATATCCTGAACTGCATGCCGGGACGTTGGCTGCCGCCCAAACGTTCCTCGCGGGTCTGCGCAAGCACGCGGAAACAAGGCCTGTGCATGGTGAGTGCGGTGGATACATGGCGCTGGGTCATGCGCTGATCGACAAGGATGGCGTGCGGCATGAAATGGCTGGCCTGCTGGGTTTGGTGACGTCCTACCAAAAACGCAAATTCAACCTGGGCTATCGCAAGGCCGAACTTTTGGCCCCGATGCCGGGATTTGAGCGGAATGCAGCGCTGCGCGGGCATGAGTTCCACTATTCCTCGATCGTGGATCAACCTGACCCGCCGCTGGCCCGTGTGTTTGATGCCGAAGGCGCAGAGGGACCTCAGACCGGCTCTGTTCGCGGCAATGTCACAGGTACGTTCTTTCACCTGATTGCGGAGGCAACTGCATGAGCGGATTTGTGTCTTTCATCGGCTCGGGCCCCGGCGATCCGGAGCTGCTGACGTTGAAGGCCGTCAACAGGATGCAAAAAGCCGATGCGATTTTGTTCGATGACCTCAGCAGCGGGCCGATTCTGAGCCACGCGCGCGAAGACGCCGATCTTGTGGGCGTGGGCAAACGGGCCGGTCGCCCCTCGCCCAAGCAGGACCATGTCAGCCGGTTGCTTGTGGATTACGCCCGGACCGGCCAACATGTCGTGCGGTTGAAATCCGGCGATGGCGGCATGTTCGGGCGGCTTGAAGAAGAGCTTGTTGCCCTTCGTGATGCGGGCATTGAATTCGAGATCATCCCCGGCATCCCGTCTGCGGTGGCTGCCGCAGCTGCCGCAGGTATCCCGCTGACGCGCCGTCTGACCGCACGGCGCGTGCAGTTCGTGACGGGACATGACGTCAGCGGCGCGCTGCCGGACGATCTGAACCTGACCGCGCTGGCCGATTCTCAGGCCACCACCGTTGTATTCATGGGCAAACGTACTTTCCCGCTTCTGGCAGAAGCGCTGCATTCACACGGCCTGTCATTGGACACGCCTGCCCTGATGGCTGAATCTGTTTCGACCCCGGATCAAAAGCTGACGCGCACCACCATCGGTGCTTTGGCCGAACAGCTAAAATCCGAGATCGGCACGGCTCCGGCCCTGATCCTTTACGGGCCGCTGGCGGAGTTCGAAGATGATTGATCTGAGCCTGATTGGCATCGGCACCGGCAACCCGGATCACGTGACCTTTCAGGGCGCGCAGGCGATCCGGTCGGCCGATCTGATCCTGATTCCCCGCAAGGGCGAAAACAAGGCCGATCTGGCCGGGCTGCGTGAGGACATCATCGACCGGGTAACCGAGACACCGCCAAGGTTAGCCTATTTTGACATCCCAAGGCGCCGGGCGGACGATGGCTATCTGCGCGGCGTGGACGAATGGCACGACGCCATTGCGCTGCGCTGGCACGAGGCGATCGAGGCTCACCCGGGGGCGCAGCACATTGCTCTGCTGATTTGGGGCGACCCGTCCCTGTATGACAGTTCGCTGCGCATTGCGGCGCGGCTGGACCCCAAGCCCAACACCAGGGTGATTCCGGGCATCACGGCCTTGCAGGCTTTGACCGCGGCTCATGCGATCCCGATCAATGATCTGGGCGCACCCTATGTCGTGACCACCGGGCGTCGTATCCGGGATGAAGGCTGGCCTGAAACCGCTTCGAAAGTCGCCGTCATGCTGGACGGGGAATGCTCGTTCCAGTCCCTCAGGATGGCAGAGTATGACATCTGGTGGGGGGCCTATGTGGGCATGAAAGAAGAGCTGCTGATCAGCGGCCCTTTGGATCAGGTCGCGCAGCGGATCCTTGACACGCGCGCCCGCGCCCGAGCCGACCATGGCTGGATCATGGATATCTACGTGCTGAAGAAACGCGACGTGCAGCAGCGCGCGGCGAACACGGATTCGTGACTGCGCAGAACTCTCAAGTCTGGCACACAGGTCAGAGCAAGATACCGGAGACGCGTTGATGAAAGCCTTCATTCCCCTGCTCTGCCTGATCGCGTTGCCCCTGTGGGCTCAGAATGCGCCCGAGGGCTGGGCCGTATACCCAACCCAGAAACCGTATGCGGAACTGGTTGACGCAACCAAAGCCGCGATCAAGGAAAACGGGCTGATCGTCGTGACTCAGGCGGGCCCGACCAAAGCGGCGGCAGCACGTGGGATATCGATTCCCGGAAATCGCGTGATCGGCGCTTTCAACAATGACTACGCCGTGCGGGTTCTGGAAACCTCGGTCCACGCGATGATCGAGGCCCCGATCCGGTTTTACGTTACCGAGAACAAAGACGGGACGGCGAACCTGTCGTATAAAACCCCCAGTTTCGTCTTTGCGCCCTACGCCTCGGAAGGCGGTCAGAACCTGATGGATATTGCAGCAGAGCTTGACTCGACGTTTCAATCGATCGCTGAACGCGCAGTCAAATAGTCACACTGGCGTGAACCGCCTTGCGTCCGGGAACGTCCTCCGCAATCTGCTTGAAACGGTTCTATCGGAGCATGACTGATGCAAGACCCCTCGCCCCGCGCTGCGGATATTCTGGCCCAACGCTTATATGAAGCGGGGTGCCGACATGCATTCGGGATGCCGGGGGGCGAGGTTCTGACGCTGGTCGATGCGCTGGAAAAGGCTGGGATCACCTTTCATCTGACCAAGCACGAAAACTCTGCCGGGTTCATGGCCGAGGCCGTTCATCATCGCGACGGTGCACCTGCGATTCTGGTGGCCACTCTGGGTCCGGGCGCAATGAACGGGATCAATGTGGTAGCGAACGCTTTGCAGGATCGTGTGCCGATGGTCGTTCTGACCGGATGCGTCGATGCGGACGAAGCGTTGACCTATACCCATCAGGTCATGGATCACAGCCGGGTTTATCGCTCGATCACCAAAGGCACTTATACGCTGACAGCCAAAGGCGCGGATATCATTGCCGACAAGGCGGTGTCGCTGGCCATGCAGCCACGACCCGGCCCGGTTCATATCGATGTCCCGATCTCGGTTGCCGACACGCCTGTTAACGGCGTGAAACGCCGCCGGCTGGCCAAGGTCGCGCCGGTCAGCCCCGGTGGGGAATGCCTTGAGAAGGCCCGCCGCTGGGTGGCCGAGGCCGAACGCCCCATCGCCATCATCGGTCTGGATGTCCTCTATGACGACTCGCGCAGTGTCGTGCAGGCGTTCCTGGAGCATTTTGGCATTCCTTTCGTGACGACCTACAAGGCCAAAGGCGTCGTGCCCGAGGATCACGCGCTGTGTCTGGGCGGCGCGGGGCTGTCGCCGCTGGCTGACAAGCATCTTGTGCCTCTGATCGAACAATCGGATCTGGTATTGTGCCTGGGATATGACCCGATCGAAATGCGCCCCGGCTGGCGTGAGATCTGGGATCCGGAAGAAAAGCGCGTCATCGATATCTCTGCCGTGGTCAACGACCACTACATGCATCAGGCTGGATTGAACCTTGTTGCCCACACGGGCGAGACATTGGAGGCAATAGCCAAAGGCAACCCGGCCCGTGAAACATGGCCGGGCAACGAACCCGCGCAGGTCAAAGCCGCGCTGGCAAAGGCCTTCCCCACCGATGAAAGCTGGGGGCCCGCTGCCGTCATTGCCGAAACCCGCGCTGTCCTGCCGCCTGAAACACTGGCCACGGCCGACAGCGGTGCACACCGCATTCTGCTGAGCCAGATGTGGGCGTGCAGCGAAGAACGCGGGCTGATCCAGTCCTCGGCGTTGTGCACGATGGGATGCGCCGTACCCATGGCCATTGGCCTGAAACTGGCCGAACCCGACCGCCCGGTGATCAGCTTCTCGGGGGATGCGGGGTTCCTGATGGTTGCGGGCGAGTTGTCGACAGCGGCTGAAATGGGCGGCAACCCGATTTTTCTGGTCTTCGTGGATGCCAGCCTTGCCCTGATCGAGCTGAAACAACGTCAGCGACAGATGCGCAACACGGGCGTGGATTTCGGCCATCATGATTTTGCTGCCATGGGCCGGGCCTTTGGCGGCAATGGCCATACGGTTCGTAACAGGACAGAGTTGCGCGCCGCACTGGAAGCTGCTGTAAAGGCTGAGACATTTACGGTGATTGCTGCTGAAGTTGAGCGTGGAGGCTATGATGGCCGCATCTGAAGGCCCGTTGAAGGGTGTCAAGGTTCTGGACCTTAGCCGGATCCTGGCAGGCCCAACATGCACGCAGCTTCTGGGCGATCTGGGCGCAAGCGTCATCAAGATCGAAAACCCGGCAACCGGTGGCGATGACACGCGGCAATGGGGCCCGCCCTACGTAAGCGATGCCCAGGGCAACCGCTCGGATCTGAGCGCCTATTTCATGTCTGCCAACCGCAACAAGAAATCCGTGGCGCTGGATATCTCCTCGGCCGAGGGTCAGGCGGAAATCAGACGCTTGGCGTCACATGCGGACATCCTGATTGAGAACTTCAAACCGGGCGGGCTGACCAAATACGGGCTGGACTATGCCACCCTGTCGCAAGAGTTTCCAAGCCTCGTGTACTGTTCAATCTCGGGCTATGGTCAAACCGGCCCGAATGCCAGCAAGCCCGGCTATGACCTGATGGCGCAGGGCTATGGCGGGATCATGTCGCTGACCGGCGACCCCGAGGGCGCGCCCATGAAAGTGGGTGTTGGCATTGCTGACGTGATGTGCGGGATGTATGCAACCGTGGGTATCCTGGCCGCGCTGCGCCACCGCGACTTGACCGGCGAGGGCCAGCAGATCGATCTGGCGCTGGTGGATTCTCAGATCGCCTGGCTGATCAATGAAGGCGTCAACTATCTGACGTCAGGCAATGTTCCGCAACGACGCGGAAACGGGCACCCCAACATCGTTCCTTATGACGTCTACGAAACCGCCGATGGGCACGTGATTCTCGCGGTTGGAAACGACGGCCAATTCAGAAAACTCTGCAACTTCATCAATGCTCCTGAACTGGCAGACGATCCGAGATTTGCGACCAACCCGGCCCGTCTGGAACATCGTGATGCGCTGAATTCGATTCTTCGCCCCGCAGTGAAGGCGCTGGACACCCACACCGTCATTTCCGGTCTGGAGGCTGTCAAAGTGCCCGTCGGCCCGGTGCAGACGCTGGATCAGGTGTTCAACACGGAACAAGTGGCCGCAAGACAGATGCAGATTGCCATGCAGGCCCAGCCGGGTCAGGTCAACCTGATCGGGAATCCTCTGAACCTGTCTCGGACACCTGTAACATATCGTAACGCCCCACCGGTCTGCGGGGCCGATACTGAGGCTGTTCTGAGCGCCGAAAACCCGTTCGAGGATTGAAATACTTGCACATCTAGGCGACAAGTCGCTGAAACATGCCCTTGAATCGGCGGTTTTTTTCATCTTTTTCGCACACGTCATTTCACCAATTCGAGAGCAGCGTCGATACTGTTACGTCCCTCTCGCACACTCTGGTACATCGAACAGTGTCAAATATCGCAATCAGATTGGACCCAAGTATGAAACAAGACGTTTTCGGACAGATGAACACCCTGACCCAGCCGGCGGCAGTCGAAGCGTGGAATGGTGTTCTGCTTGGGTTCATGGCTCATGCCGCTGTCACGCCCCAGCACTTGGGCAAAGTGCTGGAACTCGAGCCCGACTTCGCGCTGGGTCAAGCGGTCAAAGGTCTGTTCATGGCTCTGCTTGGGCGGCGCGAGATGATGGCGGTTGCTGTCGAAGCGCTGGCTGCTGCCAACGCAGCGATGGAACGTCAACCTGTAACTGAACGCGAACGTCTCTACGTGGATGCGCTGGCCTTGTATCTGGCCGGACAACAGGCACAGGCGGTTCAGAAATTTGAAGCGATTCTGCGTGACCATCCGCAGGACACCCTGGCGATGAAACTAAGCCATGCGACCCGCTTCGTTCTGGGTGATGCAAACGGGATGCGCCGCTCGATCGAGCGTGTGATGCCCGCTTATGAGCCGGACCACCCCGGGCGCGGCTATCTGCTGGGCTGTCATTCTTTCGCGCTGGAAGAAACAGGCGCTTATGAAAAGGCCGAAATCGCGGGCCGTCAGGCGCTGTGGATGGTGTCCGATGATGCCTGGGGCCTGCACGCGGTGGCCCATGTCCACGAAATGACGGGCAATGCGCAGCTGGGCCTTGACTGGCTGGCCGGTCGCGAGGCGGCCTGGGCCCACTGCAACAACTTCCGTTACCACGTGTGGTGGCACAAGGCACTGATGCATCTGGATCTGGGTCAGGTCGATCAGGTGATCGAACTGTATGACAACCATATCCGCAAGGACAAAACCGACGATTATCGTGACATTTCAAACGGCACTTCACTGTTGATGCGGCTTGAACTTGAGGGGGTAAATGTTGGAAATCGCTGGGAAGAGCTGGCTGACCTGAGTGCCGCACGAACGGAAGACGGCTGCCTGATCTTTGCGGATCTGCATTATCTGCTGGCGCTTACCGGTGACAATCGCGCTGATGCCACGGCCAAGATGCTGAACCGCATGAACAAGGATGCGGCCCGCGCCGACGACGACACCACCCGCCGCATGGCAGACCCCGGTATCGCTGCGGCCATGGGCCTGGAGGCCTTTGGCGACGGCCACTATGGAACCGCCTTTGATCATCTGCTCGCGGCGCGCGATTCCATGCAACTGGCCGGTGGCAGCCACGCGCAACGTGATGTATTTGAACGCATTACCATTGATTCCGGCCTGCGCGCGGGTCGCCTGGACGCGGTGGAACGCATTCTGGATGACCGTCGCGCCAAGCGCGCCGGGGGCGAAGACAATTATGCCATCGCGCGTCGCGCCCTGATCGACGCGGCCCGCGACAGCGGTGACGTCCAAAGCGTCCCCGCCGAATAACAAGAAGACCAAGAAGGACAGAAAACGTATGGCGACCATATCGCCCGCTTCTGATTTTGTACCCGCTGCGGCCCCGGCCGCGGCCCCCGCCAGTGCGCGTGATCCGCGTCTGGATTTCTATCGCGGCATCGCGATGTTCATCATCCTGATCGCCCATATTCCAAACGACCCCTGGGCAAAGTGGATTCCTGCCCGCTTTGGGTACTCGGACGCAACCGAGATTTTCGTGTTCTGCTCGGGCATGGCCTCGGCCATTGCGTTTGGCGGGGCATTTCTGCGCAAGGGATGGTGGATGGGCACCGCCCGAGTGGCCTACCGCATCTGGCAGGTCTATTGGGCGCATATTGCCCTGTTCTTCTTTGTTGCAATGACAATGGCCGCGTTGGATCAGACCGGCGCGTTCGAGAAAACCTATGTCTCGTCGTTGAACCTTCAGCATTTCTTCAATGACCCGGCCCCGCAAATTGTCGGGATTTTCACACTGACCTATGTGCCGAACTACTTCGATATCCTGCCGATGTATCTGGTCGTACTGGCGCTTATGCCGCTTTACATGGCGCTCTATCGAGTCAGTTTCTGGCTGATGGCGGCAGTTTGCGTGGCCATCTGGTTCGTCGCGCAAACCGGCGCGCTTGCTCTTCCCGCTGAACCCTGGTCCCAGCGCCAGTGGTTCTTCAACCCCTTCGGATGGCAATTGTTGTTTTTCACCGGCTTCGCCTTCATGCGCGGTTGGATTCCGGCCCCGCCCGTGTCGAAATCCTTGATCTGGGTGGCGATTGCCTTTGTCGTTTTGTCAGCCCCGTTCGGGTCATGGAAAGTCTTCACCTGGATCAACACGGCTGCACCCGAGTTTGGCGCAGTGATCCGCAAGGGCTGGCCCCTGACCGAAGAGCTGCGTGGCAAAACCGAGTTCGGCCTTCTTCGATATGTCCACTTTCTGTCGCTGGCCTATCTGGGATGGGTTGCAGCGGGCGAACACGGCCACCGCCTGATCGCGACGGGTCATGGTGTGGGCGCACGTATCTGGCAATTCCTGCTGGCCGTCGTCACCAAGGTCGGCCAGCAATCCCTTGCCGTATTTGTGTTTTCCATGGCTGCGGCACGGCTGATCGGTGTCGCGCTGGATCAGGCTGGGCGGGATGTCGCCACTGTCTTTGTCGCCAACATTATTGGGTTTGCGATGATCATCGGCGTTGCCTATCTGGCAGCTTGGTTCAAGTCACAACCCTGGAAGTCGAAGAAATGAATTTTACCCGTCGCGCATTCCTCGTCTCGACGACTGCTTTGGCCTTCGCTCCATCCGCTTATGCGACGAGCGGTGAGACGCCTTTTGACCGCGACTATGTAATCGAGGTGGCCCGCGATCTGGCCAGCCGCCCCTATGTGGAACGCGAGATGGTACCGCAGGAATGGCAGGATCTGACCTATCAGCAGTACCGTTCCATCCGGTTCCGGCTTGACCGGGCGCTGTGGTATGAAACCGAGACGCCCTTCAACGTGGATTTCTTCACCCCCGGCCTCTATTTCCCGCGCACCGTCAAGGTGGAAACGGTCGAGAACGGCATGACCAAGCCGGTCGCCTTCGATCTGGAAATGTTCGACAAGTCAGAAGACGTGCCGCAACTGCCGATCGATGACACGCTGGGCTTCTCGGGCCTGCGCCTGCGAACTGAAATGCACCGCCCCGGCAAGACAGATGAATTCTGCGTCTGGCAGGGGGCCAGCTATTTCCGCGCCATTGGCCTGCACGAGGTTTACGGACTGTCCGCGCGGGGTCTGGCGTTGAAAACCGGCGATCCGGACGGCGAGGAATTTCCCGAATTCATCCGTTTCTGGCTGGAACGTCCCGAACCGGGCCAACGCAACATGGTCGTGCATGCATTGTTGGACAGCCCCAGCGTGACCGGCGCCTATCGTTTCAACGTCACGGCGGGCGCGGATTGCATCATGGATGTCGAGGCAACGCTGTTCCCGCGCGAAGACCTGCCCCATGTAGGGATCGCTCCGGGAACTTCGATGTTCCTGTTCGACCAGACCAACCACAGCCGGTTCGACGATTTCCGCCCTGCTGTGCACGACAGCGACGGGTTGATGATCCGCAATGGCGCGGGCGAGGTCCTGTGGCGTCCGTTGGCCAATCCGACCCGATTGCAGGTCTCATCCTTCGTCGATACAAACCCACGCGGGTTTGGTCTGATGCAGCGCAAACGAGAGTTTTCGGACTACGCCGATCTCGAGGCCAATTACCACAAGCGCCCGGGCCTGTGGGTCGAGCCCCAAGAAGACTGGGGCAAAGGCTCGGTCACGCTGGTCGAGATCCCGGCAGATCAGGAAATCTATGACAACATCGTCGCCTATTGGAGGCCCGCTGAACCCTATGCGGCAGGCAGTCAGGTTGATCTGTCCTATCGCCTGATCTGGGGGGAAGAACCCCAGCGCACACCGATGCCGCGCGTGATCAACACCGCGATGGGCGAGAACACCTTTGGCGAAGGCCGGCTGGCCATCATCGATTTTGAAGACAGCGAACTGTTCGAGGACCTGGGCGCAATCACGGTCTTTGTGGATTCGCCACATGCGGAAACTTCGGAAGGCGTCTTGCAGCGCAACCCGGATACCGGCGGTCCACGGCTGGCGTTTTCATTCCAGCCCGGCGAACGCAACCATGTCGAGTTGCGCGCACAATTGTTGAAAGACAAACAGCCTGCCTCGGAAGTCTGGCTGTACCGTTGGACCACATGAGCCGCGATCTGCATATCATGCCGCCCGAGGCCCCTCTGGCGATGCCTGCGCAAAACTTCAGCGCACGGTTCCGGGATGCCGATGCGCCTTCCGGTCAGCACAAATCCTCTGCCGGTTTCTGGCGCGCGCTGGCTTTTTCGCCCGCGATGGCCGCCACTCTGGCCTTGCTGTGGGTCATGAGTGACTGGTTTGACGCGGAAGGCATCAACGTGGTCGAAGCCATCCTTTTGACCTTGATTTCGTTCAACTTCTTCTGGATTTCCTTCACCGTCTGCACTGTTTTGCTGGGCATGGTGTCGCTGGCGAAACAGGAACGGCCCGAGCGTCGGACCGCGGCGCAACCCCTGCGGGTGGCCCTGCTGACCCCGGTCTACAATGAAGTCCCCTGGAACGTGTTGGGCAATGCCCGCACCATGCTGGAGGATCTTCAGGCGCGCGGCGGTAAACACCACTATGCCATGTTCATTCTGTCGGACACGCGCGATCCCGAGATTGCGGCGCAGGAACAGGCCAGCGTCGAAGCACTGCGCACCACCCTGGCACCCGGGCTTGAGCTGTATTATCGCCGCCGCGAACAGAATACCGACCGCAAAGTAGGCAACATCGCCGACTGGGTCAGCCGTTGGGGCGCGGATTGGGATGCCATGCTGGTGCTGGATGCTGACAGCCTGATGACCGGACGCGCAATCCATCGCCTGACTGATGCACTGGCATGCGATCCGGGTGCGGGCTTGATTCAAAGCTATCCGCAGCTGATCGGCGCACAGTCAGTCTTTGCCCGGATGCAGCAATTTGCAAATGGTGTCTATGGCATCGCCTTTGCCGAAGGTCTGGCCCGTTGGTGCGGGCAAGAGGGCAACTATTGGGGCCACAACGCGATTATCCGCACCAAAGCTTTTGCCACCAGCGCCGGCCTGCCCAAGCTGCGTTCGTTCAGCGGTCAGGACAAGCTGATCATGAGCCACGATTTCGTCGAGGCCGGCCTGCTGCGCCGCGCCGGATGGGCCGTGCGATTTCTGCCGCGTATTCGCGGGTCATATGAAGAAACACCGCCGACCCTCATCGATCACGCAATGCGGGACCGCCGCTGGTGTCAGGGTAACTTGCAACACCTGAAATTGCTGGGTTCTTCCGGATTCCGTGCCGTATCGCGATTCCACATGTTCCACGGCGCGGTCGGCTATCTGATGTCCCCGTTGTGGTTTGCACTATTGTTGATGTGGGCGCTGATCGGTCAGGGTCAGGATGCCTCTGTCCTGCATTATTTCAGCCCCGACAATCCTCTGTTCCCACAATGGCCCGAGATGTCGGAAACCCGTCACGTGCTGATCATTCTGGTCATGTACGCGATGCTGTTGGCCCCCAAGGTTCTGGGCGTTCTGGCCCTGCCGTTGAGCGGTGTACGCTACGCGGATTTCGGTGGCGGGCGCAAATTCCTTGCCTCTTTCCTGGCCGAGGTTCTGTTGTCGATCCTTTACGCTCCGATCCTGATGGTGCAACAGATGATTGCTGTGTTCCGTACGGCTTTTGGCATTCAGCGCGGCTGGTCGCCTCAGGCCCGCGACGGTGGCACCTATGGACTGCGAACGCTGATCCTGTGCCATGCGCTGGAAACCGTAAGCGGAGTGGCGCTGAGCGTCGGTATCCTGTCCGGTCTGGTGTCGGTCTGGCTGGCCCCGATCGCCATCAGCCTTGCGCTGGCTATCCCGTTGTCCGCGCTCAGCGGTGTCTCGGCAGGTGCCGCGCGCAAGATGGTCGGAATGCGGGAAGACTTCAGCGAACCCGCCATTACCCGGTCAGCGCGCCGCTATCGCGATGAACTGAAGCGACTGGTCGAAGGCAAAGGCAACATGACCCCGGCCGAGTGATCAACTGCCGGGAAGCCCTTCGTACCAATCGATTATCATGTCGGCCCAGCCCGCGGGAACGGTGTGCCCTCCGGGGAACAGAGCAAATTCCAGCGCACTGCCTTCGGCACAGGTGGTCCAGCGGCGGCGCATGAAATCACCCGTCGCGCTGAACCCGGTCGGTTTGTGATCGACACAACCGTTCGCATCGCGCCAGATTTCGAGACCCGCATAGATATCACCCTGCTGAAAGCGTCCCCCGCCCAGCAAGCGCCCTTCCAGCGGCACCACATTGTCGGTCCAGCCATGCGTGTGGAACATGCGGATCGGACCTTTGCAGGTTTCGGGGTGCGGGCGCCAGAAACCACCGGACACCGGGACATAGGCCGAGAACGTATCGGGGCTCTCGCAGGCCAGATAGTTGACCATGAAAGCTCCGGCGGAAAACCCGCCCAGCAGGACACGGTCAGTGTCGATGCCAAACCGCCGTGCCGCGTCTTGCACCGCTTCGGTCAGAAAGGCGGCTTCGTCCCGCTCACCAAAACCGGGATAGAAATTCCAGCTTTTGGTGCCGCCCCGGTCGGGCCTTTCCAACCCCTCAGGGGCCATCACCGCATAGCCGCGCTCCAACAGCGGTTCGACCATCCCGCGATTGCGCATCGTGCCCGACCCGCTGCCGCCATACCCATGCAGGAACACCACCGTGGGCGCATTGTCCGCGTCGGGCAGTTCGATGTGATACGCACCCATGGGTGTCTCACAGGTATCCTCTTGACCGGCACACCCCGCGAAAGCGGTCTGCCCGGTCACTGCCAAGGCCAACGCCAGACTGAATTCCCGGATCATCCTGCATCCTCATCATATTTGCGCACCGGCAATCCGGCCCGAACCCATCCCGGCCCTGCGGCCGAACCCAACATACCCTCGGGCACGTCGATCACATTGGTGAATCCAGCTTCGATCAGGCGGTTGCTCAGGCGTGCCGAGCGAACGCCGCGCGCGCAAATCAAGGCCACCGGGGTCGCCGGATCGCCGCCAGCCAATTCCGTCAGTGCTTTGACAAAATCCTCGCGCCGCATGTCCAGCGGCACGGCACCTTCGGCTATGCCCGATGCGCGCCATTCACGCGGCGTGCGGATATCGATCAACAGAACGTTTCCCTTCGAGGCCTGCTCATGGGCCTCGGCAACCGTTATCCGGCCGCCGTCGTGGTCTTCGGGGATCAAACGGTATTCCCTGATCGCAAACCCGCCTGCAATCGCCGCGCATGCGCCGATCAACATCCATCTTCGGGCTCGGTTCACTTTCTCGGCCAAGCTTGAGCCTCCTGTTCGCTGACATGTGTTCTATCACAGATGGTCTGAAACGGGGGCGTTGAAAAACCCAGCCCGCATCAAGATCACGTCATTTTTTCGAATCCTTGCAGAGTTTCTGATGGGGCCAATAGGACTCTGTAAAAAAGTTACAATATCTGGACAGTCGGGAAAATATCCTTACAAAATTGGCTTCACACTGACCGCCCAGACCGGAGTATCGCACTTGTCCCTATTCCTTATCGCGGCCCTTCCCTTCCTCGGCGCTGTTTTTCCTGCCCTGCTGATCCGGGCAGGTCGGAACGCAGCCGCCTCCGCCGCCGGGTTAACCACATTCCTGGCCCTGATGGGCCTGTTGATCCATGCCCCTGCGGTGATGCGCGGAGACGTCGTGACCGCCCGGTTCGACTGGATACCGGGGCTGGGGCTGAACGCGAACTTCATGCTGGACGGCCTGGCATTTTTGTTCGCATTGCTGATCCTCGTCATTGGATTGCTCATCATTCTCTACGCACGGTTCTACCTGTCGCGCGAAGATCCGATGGGGCAGTTCTATACCTACCTGCTGCTGTTTCAGGGGGCGATGGTTGGTATTGTCCTGTCCGACAATATCCTGCTTTTGATTGTTTTCTGGGAGCTTACATCGCTCAGCTCATTCCTGCTGATCGGCTATTGGAAGCACCTTCCCGAAGGTCGGCAGGGCGCGCGCATGGCCTTGGCCGTCACCGGCTCTGGCGGCTTGGCGATGATCGCCGGGATGCTGATCCTCGGCAATATCGTGGGGTCTTACGATCTCAGCGTCATTTTGCAGAACAAAGAACTGATCCAGGCCTCACCCTACTACATGCCTGCGCTGATCCTGATCCTGCTGGGCTGTTTTACCAAGTCGGCGCAGTTCCCGTTTCATTTCTGGCTGCCGCACGCCATGGCCGCGCCGACACCGGTTTCAGCCTATCTGCACTCTGCCACCATGGTGAAAGCGGGCCTGTTCCTGATGGCACGGATGTGGCCGGTTCTGGCAGGCACGGATGCGTGGTTCTATATCGTCGCCACCACGGGGCTGGTCACCATGCTGATTGGCGCGTCTATCGCGTTGTTCAAGGACGACCTTAAGGCGCTGCTGGCGTTTTCGACCGTTTCGCATCTGGGCCTCATCACCATGCTGCTGGGCTTTGGCACAAAGATTGCAGCCGTCGCTGCCGTGTTTCACATCATCAACCATGCAACGTTCAAAGCCGCCTTGTTCATGACCGCCGGGATCGTGGATCACGAAACCGGCACGCGCGATATCAAAAGACTGGGTGGCTTGCGCCACCTGATGCCGATCACCTTCACAATCGGCACGATTGCCGCCCTCTCGATGGCCGGGCTGCCGCCTCTGAACGGTTTCCTGTCCAAAGAAATGATGCTTGAGGAAACCGTGCACACCACATGGATGCACTCTCATTACCTGGTGCCGGGGCTGGCGCTGTTGGCTGCGTTGTTCTCGGCCGCGTATTCCTTCCGCTTCGTCAGCCACGTCTTTCTTGGACCACAACGGGAAGATTATCCGGCACATCCGCATGATCCGCCCGTTGGGTTGTGGATTGCGCCCGCTTTCCTGGTCGTACTTGTCATTCTGATCGGCCTTTATTCCGCGACCATTGTCGGCCCATTGGTCGCAGTAGTGTCCAGCGCGGTGATCGGCGGCGAGAAGCTTCCGTATTACTCGCTGAAACTCTGGCATGGCTTCACACCGGCGCTTTACATGTCGGTCGTGGCCACGCTGGGCGGTCTATTCCTGCTGGCGTTGCACAGACGAGGTGAGCGGATCTGGAACGCCCTGCCCCGCCCCGAAGCCAAGCAGATCTTTGAAACAAAAATAGAAGCGCTGACCAGGCTGAGCCGCTGGATCACCGATGAGATGCACAACGGGGTCCTCAGCCGCTATGCGATCATCTTTGTCGCCTTTACCGTTGGCCTGGGCTATTATGCGTATTCGACCGGAACCATCGGCATTGAAACCCGCGTTCCGCTGCCGGCTCAGATCATTCCGATCATTGGCTGGATCTGCCTTGTGGGTGCGACGCTGGGCATTATGTGGTTCCACCGGAATCGTCTTTTGTCACTGGTATTGATCGGTGTCGTCGGCCTGATCGTTTCGATTGCCTTCAACTATCTCTCGGCCCCGGACCTTGCCTTGACGCAAATCTCGGTCGAGGTGGTGACAATGATCCTTTTGTTGCTGTCGCTGAACTTCCTGCCGACCGAAACGCCCTGGGACAGTTCAGCGGCGCGGCGCTGGCGGGACGCGGCGATTTCCGTGGTCGCGGGCCTTGGCACCGGTGCGCTGATCTACGCGATGATGATGCGCGATTTCGCGTTCCCGACGATTTCAGAGTTCCATCTGGCCAATTCCTACAAAGGCGGCGGCGGCACCAATGTGGTCAATGTGATCCTCGTCGACTTCCGGGGTTTTGATACCTTTGGCGAGATCATCGTTCTGGGCATCGCCGCGCTGATCATCTTTGCGCTGACGGAATCCGTTCTCGGTACAAATGTCCGCAGTTACCTGCTGAACCGCAAACCGCATTGGCCGCAATCCGGGGATTCGCATCCGCTGATGATGGTTGTGGTCACCCGCGTCATGATGCCGATCGCACTGATGGTCGGGGCGTATATCTTTTTCCGCGGGCACAACCAGCCCGGCGGAGGCTTTATTGCCGGCCTGATCGTCGCCATCGCTTATCTGATGCAATACATGGCCAGCGGCTATACCTGGGCCATCGAGCGGCAGAGGTTCTATTACCACGGCACCATCGGCTGGGGTGTTCTGATCGCTGCGGCAACCGGGTTGGGCGCGTGGTTCAACGAACGCCCCTTCCTGACCAGCGATTTCGGCTACATCAACTGGCCTCCGCTTGAGGAATTCGAATGGGCCACCGCCATGCTGTTTGATACAGGCGTATTCCTGGCGGTTCTGGGTGCGGTCATGCTGGCATTGGACAGCCTGTCCCGCTTTGCGTGGCAACCGGGGATGGCACAGGAATTCCCGATGGATATCAATCCCCTGCGAGACAACCCACCGGAAGAGCAACAAGAGAAGGAGCAGGCTTGATGGAAGCGCTCGTAGCCTCTGCCGTCGGTATCATGACCGCCGCCGGGATCTTCCTGATCCTGCGCCGCCGAACGTTTCCGGTCATTCTGGGCCTGTCTCTGATCACATACGCGGTGAACGTTTTCCTGTTCGCGACCGGACGACTGGCGCTGAACGCGCCTGCGGTTCTGAACAAGTACAAGGACGTGCCCTATACCGACCCACTTCCACAGGCGTTGGTCCTGACGGCCATCGTGATCTCGTTCGGGATGACCGCCGTGATCGTGATGATCTCGCTCAGCGCATACCTGTCCGCCAAGAATGACCATATCGACATGACCGCCCAGGACAGTGTTGACGCGCCGGGAGATGACGCATGAACCACTGGATCGTTGCGCCGATCGTCCTGCCCGCGATTCTGGCCCCTTTCATCATCATGGTCCTGCGATACCATCTGGACCTGCAACGTATCTTCTCGGTCGCGGGTGTCGTGGCTTTGCTTGGGATTGCGCTGACAATCACGGCTCAGGCCTCGGGCGGGGACATTCAGGTGTACGAGCTTGGCGACTGGCCCGCCCCCTTTGGCATCGTTATGGTGCTGGATCGCATGTCCGCAATGATGGTTCTGCTGACCGCCCTGCTGGCCCTGCCGATCGTGCTTTATGCCATCGCCTCGGGCTGGGATGACCGGGGCAAGCATTTCCACGCGCTGTTTCATTTCCAGCTCATGGGCGTCTGTGGCGCCTTCCTGACCGGCGACGCCTTCAACCTTTTCGTGTTCTTCGAGGTGCTGCTGATCGCGTCTTACGGCCTTATGACCCATGGCGGTGGCGCGGTACGGTTGAAAGCGGGTGTGCAGTATGTGGCGTATAACCTGTTGGGGTCGACCCTGTTTCTGTTTGCCCTTGGCACGATCTATGGCGTGACCGGAACGCTGAACATGGCGGACATCGCCGTGCGCGTTGCGGAGATCCCAGCCGAAGATACCGCATTGTTGCGGGTTGGTGCGGTGTTGTTGCTGCTGGTCTTCTGCATCAAGGCTGCCGTTCTGCCGCTGCACTTCTGGCTGCCCGCCAGCTATGCCAACGCCCCGCTGCCGGTTGCGGCCCTGTTTGCAATCATGACCAAGGTAGGAGCCTATTCGATCCTGCGAATGTACACTCTGGCCTTCGGTCCCGACGTCGAAGTCACGCAGGGTCTGGTTGGCGATTGGTTGCAACCCGCGGCGCTGCTGACGCTTGCCGTCGGTGCCATCGGCATTCTGGGTTCGCAGCATATTGCCCGCATGGTTGCCTTTTGCGCCATCGCGTCCATGGGTACTTTGCTGATCGCGATTTCACAGTTCACGCCCGGCGCGACGGCAGCCGCCCTTTATTACGTGTTCCATTCGACACTTGCGACCGCGTTGCTGTTCCTCATTGCTGACCTGATCGTAGAACGGCAGGGAGGGGCCATAGCCCCCAAGCCGCCGATGCCGCAAAGCGGGTTGATTGCCGCCCTGTTCTTTGTCGGCGCCATTGCGATGGCTGGAATGCCGCCGCTGTCCGGCTTTGTTGGCAAGCTTTTGGTTCTGGACGCTTCGCGCGATGCATCCGATGCCACCACGGTCTGGGCCGTTATCCTGATTGGATCATTCGTCACCATCGTCGGGCTGGCCCGTGCCGGGACGCTGATCTTCTGGAAAAGCTACGACGCTGAGGTTGTCACAACCGATGAAACCGCCGAAGGAGAAAACGCGTCTGCCGCCGCCGCCCCCGAACCGCAACCCGGCCTTGCTTTTACGGCTGTGTTCGGGGCCGTGGCAGGTCTGGTCCTGCTGACCCTGTTCGCGGGTCCGGCCCTGGAGTACACGAGCAAAACCGCAGAGCAGTTGTTTACCCCTGAAAACTACATTTCTGCCGTCTTGGGAAGGGAAGAGTGATGAAACTGCTGCGCCGAATTTTCCCGCACCCTCACCTGACGATTTTGCTGACGCTTGTCTGGATTCTGCTGGCGAACAAGCCTTCGCTGAATTCTTTGATCTTTGGCCTGATCCTCGGGATCATCATTCCATTCGTCACACAACCCTACTGGCCGGATCGTCCCAAACTTCGCAACTGGCCAATGGTTGTGGAATACATGCTGGTGGTGCTTTGGGATATCGTGGTTGCGAACGTGACGGTGGCCCGGATCATCCTGTTCAAACGCAATGACAACCGCCAGCCCAACTGGGTCTGTGTCCCGCTTGAGCTGCGCACACCCGAAGCGATCACGGTTCTTGCGGGCACCATCACGATGACTCCGGGCACCGTCAGTTGTGATTTGTCAGCTCAGGGGCATAATCTGCTGGTGCACTGTCTTGATGCCCCCGACCCCGAGGCCGTGCGGGACCAGATCAAACAGCGCTATGAACGTCGCCTGAAGGAGATTTTCGAATGATCGACTACGCGATTTATTTTGCATTTGCCTGTTTCGGTGCGGCGATCATGATGTGTCTGTGGCGTATCATCACCGCTGACGGGGTCGGCACCCGGGTTCTGGCCTTGGACACTATGGTAATCAACACAATCGCCCTGATGATCCTATATGGGTTGGATCAGGGGACCGAGATCTTTTTCGAGGCCGCCATGATCATTGCCATGCTCGGTTTTGTTTCCACCGTGGCCTATGCGCGCTTCATGTTGCGCGGCAACATTATCGAATGAGGGCGGGATGACATTCATCGTGGAACTGCTGATCGCCTTTTTCCTGATCGTCTCGGGTATCTTCGGCTTTGTCGGGTCTTTTGGCATGATCAAGCTGAATGACCCAATGTCCCGCCTGCACGCCCCGACCAAGGCAACGACCTTGGGGGTGGGCGGCGTGCTTCTGGCTTCGATCGTGCATTCTGTTCTTCTGGAAGGAAAGCTGTCCCTGCACGAGCTGCTGATCACTCTGTTCCTGTTCCTGACCGCTCCGATCACGGCCCTGTTCATTGCAAAATGGCACATACACCGGCATGAAAAACCCGAAGACCTGCCGGATGCCGGCGAGGATGAACTTTGGGCCACCCACGCCGTCGAGCAGGTCGAAGACGTTCCGGATCATAGCGCGAATTGAAACCGATGCATATTCCTCCGCTGCCCCTGACCCGCGATCTGGTTCTTGTTGGCGGAGGCCACACCCACGCGCTGCTGCTGCGCAAATGGGGGATGGACCCGTTGCCTGGGGCGCGTGTGACCGTGATAAACCCCGGCCCGACGGCCCCGTATTCCGGAATGCTGCCAGGCTATGTCGCCGGGCATTATGACCGGTGGCGGCTGGACATCGATCTGGTCAGACTGGCCCGCTTCGCAGGCGCACGCGTCATTCTGGGCGCGGTCGATGGAATCGATACCGAACGTCAGGAAATCCATGTTCCCGGGCGTCCTCCCGTGGGTTTCGATGTGGCATCGATCAATGTTGGGATCACTTCGGAGATGCCCGCAATGCCCGGCTTTGCGGAACATGCCGTACCGGCCAAACCACTGGGGCCATTCGCGGCAGAATGGGCTGCTTATCTGGCGGGCAACGGCCCTGCCTCGGTCGTCGTGATCGGCGGTGGAATCGCCGGGGTTGAACTGGTCATGGCGATGGCTCATGCGCTCAGGGCCAAGGGTCGGTCAGCGCAGGTTACGCTGATCGACAATGCCTTTGCCCTGACGGCCACCAAACCCATAGCGGCAGAGACGATCCGCCGTGCGATGCAGGATCTTGGTGTAGAGGTGATCGAAAACGCCGCGATCAGCCGGATCGCTTCGGATCACGTCGCATTGCGGGATGGGCGCAAGATCCCGGCCGGTTTCGTGACTGGTGCGGCCGGAGCCCGCCCCTATGGCTGGATCGAAAAGACCGGGCTGGACATTGAGGATGGCTTCATCCGGGTAAACAGCTACCTGCAATCCAGCGATCCCGTGGTTTTTGCCGCCGGTGATTGCGCCCATCTTACGGACAATCCCAGACCCAAAGCCGGTGTTTATGCAGTGCGCGAAGCACCGGTTCTGTTCGACAATCTGCGCGCGGCGCTGGGGGCTGGACGGATGCGCAAGTACATCCCGCAGAAAGATTACCTGAAGCTGATTTCGCTGGGCGGCAAATCAGCGCTGGGCGAGCGGTTGGGGTTGTCCCACAGCGGAGCGATGATGTGGAAATGGAAGAACCACATCGACCAGACTTTCATGAACAAGTTCCGGGACCTGCCGCAGATGAAGCCCCCCGCGCTGCCGCGCGCACATGCCGCCGGGCTTGTCGAGGCGCTGGGTGAAAAACCGATGTGTGGCGGATGCGGTGCCAAGGTCGGGCGCGGAGCATTGCAGGTGGCGCTGAAATCGCAGCCCGATCCCGTTCGCCCGGATATCATCCCCCTGCCCGGCGACGACGCGGCTCTGCTTCAGACGGGCGGGGTTCGGCAGGTCATGACATCAGATCACCTGCGGGCTTTTACCAATGATCCCGCACTTATGGCGCGCATCGCCGCTGTACATGCCCTGGGGGATGTGTGGGCCATGGGGGCCGCACCTCAGGCGGCTACGGCAACGATCATCCTTCCGCGCATGTCTGCTGCCCTGCAACGCCGTACCATGTCGGAAATCATGTCGATCGCAGGAGACGTCATGCGGGACGCCGGTGCCGATATCGTGGGCGGGCACAGTTCCATGGGTGACGAGATGACAATCGGATTCACACTGACCGGCCTGTGCGACGGCGACCCGATAACACTGGCCGGCGGGCAACCGGGCGACTGTCTAATCCTGACCAAACCCATAGGAAGCGGCGTTCTTATGGCGGCCGAGATGGCAGGCCAGGCCAATGGTGCCTGGGTCGCCGCAGCCTACCGGCACATGGCGCAGCCGCAGGGAAAGGCGGCCCGCATATTGGCCGGGGCCCATGCGATGACCGACGTGACCGGGTTTGGTCTGGCCGGACATCTGCAAGGTATCTGCGACGCTTCCGGATGCGGGGCCACGATGGATCTGGATGCCGTGGAGTTGATGGATGGCGCGCAGGAACTGACGGACCGGGGTGTTCGATCAACCCTTTTTGCAGACAACCGGGCAATAGCACCTGCCCTGCCCGCCGAGGGCAAAGCCGCCCTGATATTCGACCCGCAGACAGCAGGCGGCCTGCTGGCCGCAGTGGCGGCAAAGGATGCCGATACCGTCCTGGAAGACCTCAGGAACTCCGGATATCCGGCCATGGCAATCGGCGAGCTCACCGATGCACCGGGACTGCGCCTTCAGGACTGATCCAGCAGGGTTTCGATCCGGGTGGCCGCCTCGCTCAGGCCGGCATCGTTCAGAAGGGCGATCTCAATATCGGCCAGAACCTCGACGGAACGGGACCGCCGCGACTTTGCGTATGCCGGGTCGTAATGCTGCTCCATCAGGGCCTGGGTCAGCACCTGTTTTTGACCTGCTTCGATCAGCTGCATCCAACCATCCACGACCTCGTGCCCGCGATGAAAGCGCAGCGGCGACAACCGGTCCCGCAAACGGTCGCCGTCAGACAGGATGTCGTCGTAGGCCTGAACGAGATAGGCGGCGCGCGCCTCGAGCGGAGCCGTGATGTTCACCCGTGGGGCTGAACACAAAGCGTTCCACAGGCTGGGCGGCAATATCAGGCTGCCGATCTTGGACGATTCCGCTTCGATGACGACCGGGCGCGCCGTATCCATCGCACAAAGCGCCCCTGCCAGGGCCGATTCAAAAGCTTTCTGGCTGGGCTGGCCGCCCGGCCTTTCCCCCAGCAGGGAACCCCGGTGATTGGCCAGTGCTTCGAGGTCAAGAACCTGCACTCCGCGTGACTGCAAAAGTGCCAGCAATTCTGTCTTGGCCGTTCCGGTATAGCCATCCAGCGCCACCAACCGATGGGGCAACGGATCATCGTACAAATACGCATTCACCAGCCTGCGGTAGGTGCGATAGCCGCCCTCGATTACATCCGCGCGCCAGCCGATTTGTTGCAGCATCCATGTGAACGACCCGGAACGCTGTCCGCCGCGCCAGCAATAGACCAGAGGGCGCCAGCTTCCTTCGTGGTGGCTTAGATGTTGCTCGATGTGGTTGGCCGCATTGCGGAACACCAGAGCGGCCCCGAGTTTACGCGCCAGAAACGGGCTCTCCTGTACATACATGCTCCCGACACGGGCGCGTTCCTCGTTGTTCAGAACCGGCAGGTTGATCGCGCCTGGCAGATGATCTTCAGCGAACTCTGCCGGGCTGCGCACATCGATGACCGTGTCAAAACCATGCGCATAAAGCTGTGTCAGATCAGAAAAGGTCAGGGCCATGCCGAAGGTCTAGCTTGCCGCGTTTGCAAAGAAAAGGCCGCACGCCCTCACTCGTGCAAAGGCTTGATCAGATCAGGTCCGCTGGCCCGGTTCGAGTTCACGACCGGATCAACGCGATGAAACGTCAGCACATCCTCTGCCCCCGGCTGCATCAGACGAGCAGCGCCCTTTCCCGCTTCTCCCAACCACAATGACCAATGCTCGGGTTCGAGGATCAGGGGCATCCGGTGATGGATGGTGCCAAGGTTTTCGTTGGCCGCCGTCGTCACGATGGCACAGGTGCTCTGACGGTTTTCATCCGCCCCCCAGTCCTGCCAGATCCCCGCAAAGGCAGTGGGGGCGCCGTCCCTGCGATGGATGTACCAGGGCAAGCGCTTTCCCTCGTCCGTCTTGGTCCATTCGTAGAACCCTGTTGCGACAATCAGACAGCGACGCGACCGGCAGGCATCGCGAAAGGCAGGCTTTTCCGCCAAAGTCTCGGCACGGGCGTTGATCAGCAAAGGCCCGGCGGTTTCCGTCTTGTACCAATGCGGCAAAAACCCCCAGCGCAGCGCATCCAGACGCCGACCTGAGGCACCACCCCGAACCACATGCACCTGATTTGTCGGACAAACATTGAAGTTCGGCACGGTTGGCAATGCGTTCGCCGGGCGCGCGGAAAACAGCTGCGCCATCGCGTCATTGGGAAGAGTTATTGCAAACCGTCCGCACATGGGTAATGAACCACCGATGCTACATTGATACTGGCACAGGATCTTACGGGGTCATATGGAAAACCAAATAACGCAATCCCTCAAGAGCAAAGCAATGGCCCTTTTGGATGCGGGCAAGCTGCCACAGGCGCTGAAAAAGGCCCAGCTGGGTATCAAGAAATTCCCAAAGGACGCTGACTACTAAGCCATCGCCGGTTTCGTTTTGACCGAAATGAAGCAGTACAGGAAATCCATTCCGCATTTCATTGAAGCCTCGCGGATGAAGCCCGATGATCCACAATTTGCCGAGAATCTGGCTAACGCCTTGATGCAAACAGGGCAAATTGTGCAGGCATTGACCTACGCAGAGAAAAAGATTGAACGATTTCCAAACAATCGGGAACTCACCAGAGTCATCGACGAAATTCAGCGCCAAGGGGAAAACTGGCGATCCATCATCCAGTTCACAACACACAAACTGGCGTCAGATCCGGACAACGCGGAGTTGCTTTCAAAGCGTGCCCGCGCCTTCCAAAGCATCGGTTTTGTCGAGGAAAGCACGCGGGATATCCAACGCGCGTACGAGTTGGCACCAAAGAACACAACGATTGCATTGCAAACGGCCATCAATCTGCATCAGGCCGGTGACAGAGCCCAAGCGATCAAAGTTCTGCAAAACATACTGGAAACCGATCCCCACAACCCGAATGCCCTGTTGCAATCCGCAATATTGACCGCACCGGAAAACGTGCCGCAGATGATCCCTGCGTTGAACGAGGCCATCGCTCAGACAGATCAACCATTGCAAGAGCTCGAGTTTGCCAAAGCACATCTGATCGAAAAAAGCGAAGGCTTGGCCAAGGCGTTGCCGCAATTTGCAAAGGCAAACGCAATCCAACAGAGTATTCTGCCCTACGACCCCGAAATCGAAGAGAATAAAATATCCGATATTCTGAACCTGTTCCCTGAAGGGTCGCCTGGGGTCAGTGCAGAGCAAAACAGTTTGCCGGTACCAATTTTTGTTATCGGTCAGCCGCGATCCGGAACCACTTTGATGGAGATGATGCTGAGCTCTGCGCCCGGTATCGCCGGTTGCGGCGAGCTAATGCTGATGACCGACCTTTCCGCCAAGTTTTATTCGTCTGGCACGTCGCTCGATTCAGAAGCCGCGAAGGCGATTGCCCAAAGCTACCTGGACCAGATGCCTGGGATTCCGGCGGATTCAATCGCCTTTGTCGACAAGATGCCGCACAACTATCAAAATGTCGGCTTCATTCTTGCAGCCTTCCCGAATGCCCGGATCATCAACATGTTGCGGGATCCACGCGATGTCGGTTTGTCAAAATGGATCCAGCGGTTCCTAGCAGATGGCATGAACGACACATCCAACCTTGAAGCGATCGCGCATACCGCAAATCTGTATCGCCGTTACATGTCTCATTGGGATAAGCTGTTCGGAAACCGCATTCTGACAATGCCCTATGAAGAACTGGTGGCGGACCCCCTGACCCACAGCCAGCGCGTTGCCGAGTTTTGCGGTATTGAGTGGTGCCAATCCATGGTACATCCCGAAAAGAACACCAGACAGGTGCGAACGGCCAGCGTGGATCAGGTGCGCAACAAGATCTCGACCAAGTCAATCGGACGCTGGCGCGAGGTCGCGGATCAGATCAAACCGATGCTGGATGGCTTTGACCCGGAACTTTGGCCGGAATACGATTTCAGTTGATCCGCAATAAAAGAAAAGCCGCATCATGGTGACGCGGCTTTTGTTCTTTTCAAAAAACAGAGTCACTTCTGCTGGATGCGTCCGTCGACATAAGGCTGGTACGGCGCGTTTTCGGCCAGATATTCCGCGGTTACATCCGCAAGATCCGGACCGAAGTCATAGGCGTTCTTGTCGTCGCCCTCGAACATTGAATACCCATCGCCGCCATTGCGGACGTAGTTGTTGGTTACGGCCAGGTAGGTTTTGTTCGGGTCGATCGGAACGAACCCATCACCCTCGGCGACCATCACATCAATGATACGCCCTTCGTTCGGCGCTACGCTGGGATCCCAGGTAAAGCGCAGGCCTGCCACTTGCGGGAACCGGCCCTTGACCTCTTCCACCTGGCTTACGCCGTTTTCCAGCGCGTCAATAACGGTCTGCCCGGTGATCTCAAAAGTGGACAGCGTGTTCTGGAACGGCAGCACGGTCAGCACTTCGCCCATGGTCACGTCTCCGGGGTCGATAGACGCCCGCAAACCACCCGAGTTCGCGATGGCAATCTGAACGCCCTGATCGGCAACCCGCGCCAGCATCGCATCGGCAACAAGATTGCCCATCTGGCATTCCTGTACGCGACATACAGAGCGATCCCCCTCGATGGCCTCGGCCGCGCTGGCGACAACCTTGTTTCGGATTTCATCCAGAGGCTGAGCAAGTTCCGCGATCCGATCCAATGCGGCCTGATCCTCGGTCACGGTGTTGTCCATGATCAAGGGTTCACCAACCGCTTCGACCACATTGCCGTCATCATCAAACGTGACGTTCAGTTCGCCCAGAAACTTGCCGTAGGCATAGGCTTGAACGATCTGCACACCGTTGACCACCGTCGGATAAGGGCCCACGGCCTTGTCCGATGCATTCGAAAGATAGGTGTTCGAATGGCCGCCAACGATCACGTCGACGCCGCTTGTCTCAGCCGCGACACGCTGATCGACGCCATAGCCCGAATGGCTGAGTACGATGATCTTGTTGACGCCTTCGCCCGTCAGCTTGTCGACCTCGGCCTGAACCGCGGGCACCGGGTCTGAAAAGGTCACGTTGGGACCGGGCGACGCAAGTTCATGCGTATCGATCGGCGTCAGCCCGATCAGGCCAATCTTTTCGCCCCCCACCTCGATCACGGTGGATTTCTTGATGTGGTCAGTCAGAAGTTCTTCGTCGCGAATATCGGCATTGGACATCAGGACCGGGAAATCAACCGCGTCGATAAAGCCACGCAACACTTCCGGGCCGTCGTCAAACTCGTGATTGCCCACGGTCATGGCATCATAGCCCAGCTTGTTCATGAACTCGGCAGCGACCTTGCCCTTGTAGTACGTGTAGAAAAGAGACCCCTGAAACTGATCGCCGCCATCCACCAAAATCGAATTGTCGGCACGTTCACGTGCGTCTTTCACGGCTGTGACCAGGCGCGCCGATCCACCAAAGCACTTCCCTTCGGCATTGTCTTCCGCATCGCATCCGCTGTCGTATTTGTTGATCGGCTCGAAACGAGCATGAAAATCGTTGGTGTGCAAAATTGTCAACTTGTAGTCGGCTGCCGCAACTCCGGCGGTCAGGCTCAGAACCGCGACTGAAGTCAAAATTCGGGTCTGCATTATGGTACTCCCAGTTATTATTTGTGGTGATCGTGCGCGCATGACGGCAGAGAGTCAAAGAAGAAATCCGACTTGATTCCATCTTCCGCGCGGGGCATCAGGTCCGTATGCTGATTTACAAGATTTTCCGAGCCGAAGAGTGGGCCGCCTTGCAGAACCAGGGTGCCTCGGACGGCGCACCGATTGATGTCGCTGACGGGTTTGTCCACTTTTCCACCGCTGAACAAGCCGCTGAAACCGCGGCCAAACACTTTGCCGGTGTCGATGGTCTGGTTTTGCTGGCCTGTGACGCAGACGCGATGGGCGACGACCTGAAATGGGAGGTCTCGCGCGGGGGTGCCCTGTTCCCGCACCTTTATCGCCAGATCCGGATGAGCGATGTCGTCTGGTCACGCCCTCTGCCCTTTGACGGCACCGCGCACCAGTTCCCAAAGGACATGACATGACATCTTACATCGACCCGGACCGCGACCAGTTCGAGGCCTTCAAGGCATTGGATCGGGACATGCCGATCGAAATGCTCAATCTGGTGAAGTTTCGGGCCAAGGCGCAGTACCCAACCGCGCATGAGCTGGTGAATGCAGGGCTGACCGGAGCGCAAGCCTATCAGAACTACGGGGCTGAAACCGCTCCGATCATTGAACGCATCGGGGCGCGCATCCTCTGGCGTGGGGTGTTTAAAGCAACCCTGATTGGACCGGCGGACGAGGCATGGGATGTCGTTTTCATTGCCCGCTATCCGACGGCACATGCATTTCTGGAAATGGTCACTGACCCGGTCTATCGGGCGGCGGTGATCCATCGTCAGGCGGCGGTGGAAACGTCGCGCCTGATCCGATGCGGTTCAGGTGAAGCCGGGGCGACGTTCGGATGAAACTGTTGGAGAAACTAGGCCTTGCCGCCCTGCACCGCATGGACCCCGAGACCGCCCACGGGATGTCGATCAAGGCGTTGAAGTCCGGGCTTGCACCCGCACCGGGGCCGGTAACGACGCCGCGCCTGAAAACCGTCGTTGCCGGGCTGAACCTGCCGAACCCGGTCGGGCTGGCTGCCGGGTTCGACAAAAACGGCGAGGTTCTGACCCCGCTGTCCCGCGCCGGGTTCGGTTTTGTCGAAGTCGGGGCGGTCACGCCGCGCCCGCAACCGGGGAACCCCAAACCCCGCCTGTTTCGCCTGACCGAGGACAGGGCAGCCGTCAACCGCTTTGGCTTCAACAACGAAGGCATGGAGGTGATGGCCAAACGGCTGGCACACCGCCCCAAAGACGCGGTCATCGGCCTGAATCTGGGGGCGAACAAGGACAGCGAAGACCGCTCCGGCGACTTTGTAAAAGTGCTGACCCATTGTGCCGAGTATCTGGATTTTGCAACCGTCAACGTGTCATCCCCGAACACGGAAAAGTTGCGGGATTTGCAGGGCAAAGCCGCACTCACCGCGCTTTTGAGCGGTGTGATCGAGACGCGCGATGCGCTGCCGCGCCCGTTGCCGATCTTCCTGAAAATCGCACCGGATCTCACCGAGGCGGAGTTGCAGGACATCGCCGAGGTCGCCCGCGAAACCCGGGTGGACGCTGTGATCGCCACCAACACCACCCTGTCCCGCGACGGTTTGCGCAGCGTACACAAAGACGAAACCGGTGGTTTGTCGGGCGCCCCATTGTTTGAAAAGTCCACCCGTGTACTGGCGCGGCTGAGCAAACTGACGGACGGGGATATCCCCCTGATAGGCGTGGGCGGCATCAGCAATGCCGAGCAGGCCTATGCCAAGATCTGTGCCGGGGCATCGGCTGTGCAGTTCTATACCGCGATGGTGTATGGCGGCATTTCCCTGGCGGCCGACATCGCCGAAGGGCTGGATGACTTGCTGGCGCGTGACGGTTTTGACACCGTATCGCAAGCTGTCGGCAGCAAACGAGAGGATTGGCTGTGATCGAATACTGGCACAACCCCCGCTGTTCCAAATCCCGCGCCGGTCTGGCGCTTTTGGAAGAAAACGGTGCGCAGGTTTCTGTGCGAAAGTACCTGGAAGACACGCCGTCAATAGACGAGTTGCGCGCTGCGCAATCCGCCCTTGGGCTGTCGCCCATCGAAATGATGCGGACAGGCGAAAAACGGTTCAAGGAATTGGGGCTGAGCAAAACCTCGCCCGACGAAGACCTGATCCGTGCCATGGCCGAAAACCCGATCCTGATCGAGCGGCCTTTGGCAATTGCCGGAGACAAAGCCGCCATCGGGCGTCCGCCGGAAAACCTGTTGACGCTGCTCTAGGCGACCTGTGCCTCAAGCTTGGGATAGCGCCAGCCCATTGTCACGCCGCGTGCAATATTGAGAACCATCAACGCGGCCCACAGGCCGTGATTGCCGAAACTCGGCACCAGTATGAAAAGTGCGACCACATAGATCGCCACTGACTGAATCATCGCGTTGCGCATGGCGCGGGTCCAGGTGGCACCGATGTAGATACCGTCGAACATCCAGCTTGCCACTCCGATCACCGGGGCGATTGCAGCCCAGAACAGGTATTCGCGTCCGGCCTCACGCACTTGCGGTGAAGTTGACATCAGGTCGATCAGCGCCGGGCCGGCCAAGAAGAAAACCGTTCCCAGCAACAGCGCCCCCCCAACGCCCCATTGCGAGGCCATGACCGAGGCGCGACGCACCTGATACCTGTCTCTGGCCCCGACTGCGCCTCCGACCAGCGCTTCGGCGGAAAAGGCAAAACCATCAAGCGCAAAGGCGGTGATTTCAAGAAATTGAAGCAAGACCTGATTGGCGGCCAGATTCACGTCACCGAGATCCGAGCCAACAAAAAGGAATGTCGTGAACGATCCGGTCAACAGAACCGAACGCAGCATGATATCACCGTTGACCTGCAACATGCGCCGCAGCCGGGCAGCATCGAACACCCGCGCCCAATCGCGCCAGATTCCGTCTGCGAACCCATCCCGGCAAAGCCATAACCCCAATGCCAATCCTGTCCATTCTGCAATCAGGGTGGCAATGGCAACTCCCTCGACCCCCCAGCCAAGCCCAAGAACGAACCACAGGTCGAGAACGATATTCAACCCGTTCATCCAGACCTGAAGGGCGAACACGCCGCGCGTACGCTCGACGGCAATCAGCCAGCCGGTAACGGCATATAACGCGATGGTGGCGGGTGCCCCCCAGATGCGAATCTCAAGGTAGGACCGGGTCAGGGCTTCGACTTCGGGGCTTGCCGGGGAAAGCGCGAACGCACCCGCAAACACGGCCACTTGCGCAAGGATAAAGAACAGCCCTGCCGCGCCTCCCAGGATCAGGCCGCGCATCAGCAGCGCCCGGGTTTCAACGATATCGCCTGCCCCGCGTGCCTGCGCCGCCATCCCGGTGGTTCCCATCCGCAGGAAACCGAAAATCCAATAGACTGTGGACAGGATCACAGCGCCGATGCCGACCGCCCCGATTGGGGCCGCCTCGCCCATCTGCCCGACCACGCCCGTATCCACCGCACCCAGAATGGGCACGGTGGCATTCGACAGGACAATCGGCACCGCGATCTTCAACACCCGCCTGTGCGTAATGGGCGCCGAGGCGTCCTGCATGGTTAGCTCTGATCTCTGGGGGGTTGCGGCATCAGGAAATGCCCGGAAGCCTGCGCAAACAGTTTCGCATGATTGTCCTGCCAGGCTTCGACCCGGACCGAGGCATACCGCCGCCCGGATCTGCTGATAAAGGCACGCGCATATGCATCCCGTGGAAGGCCCGAACGCAGGTAGTCGACGGTAAAGTCGATGGTTTTGGGAAAGCGGATATTCGGGTCGGTCACAATGGCCGCTCCGTCGATCTCGCCACTTTCGATGCGCGGGAACAAATGCTCCCAACTAAGGGTAATGACAGCGGTCACTTCGAGGAATGCCGCGGTTACACCGCCGTGAATCGCAGGCAGGAACGGGTTGCCAATCAACTTGTCATCGAAGTTCAGAACACCGGTCAGTTCATCCCCGCGCCGGTCGAAGCTAATATTGAGAAAGCGGATGTAAGGCACACCGTCAACCAGCGCACGCAACGCTGCATCGCGTCGCTGCTTGACCACCTGCATTGGTTCGGGACGAGGTCTTGCCATGTTATTTCCCCTCAACCGTAAAAGACCCCGAGGCCGTGGCCACCGGCAGGTCTTTGTCGTCGTCCATAGCCGTCGCTCGTACAAAAGCCACGTTCCGCGTGATGTGATAGCAGACGGCGTGCGCCGTAACCGTCTGACCCGGTGTCGCCGCGCGCATGTAGTCAATTCGCAGGTCGATCGTGGCTGTCCCGCCGGGGGCCGAGGGGTGGCTCATCACGGCAGCACCGCAGCAAGTGTCCAGAATTGTGGAAATCGCCCCACCGTGAATCACCCCTGTGCGCGGATCACCGATCAGATCCTCATTGTAGGGCAACGTGATCTCTGCCTCGCCCTCGCCGATCTGCGTGAGCTTGAGGTTCAATGCCCGCGCGTGGGGGATCGCCTCGATAAACTGGCGGGCTAAAACTGTCTTGTCGACCATAGGTTTGCGTCCTGTTCTCTGCCCGTCCTTTATGAGCCGCTGTTTCCGCAAAGGGCAAGCCCACCTGTTGCGCTTGGGATCGGGACCGCCTAGGTTGCTGACAAGGAGATCGGGAATGTCCAACAACCGTTTGTCATTCAAAGAGATGTGCGCCGAGTTCGACGTGACCCCGCGCACTCTGCGCTATTACGAATACATCGAGCTTTTGCAACCGGACCGTGAAGGTCGGTCTCGGTTTTACGGCCCGCGCGAATGCGCGCGGATGAAGCTGATCATGCGCGGCCGCAAGTTCGGATTCCCCCTGGAAGAGATCCGCCAATGGCTTTTGATCTACGAAAATCAGGGTAATGAGGCGCAAATGGCCACCTTCGTCGAGATGGCGGATCGCCAGATGAGCGAGCTTCAGCAGCAGCGCCAGCAACTGGACGAAGCCATGGACGAGCTCAAGCGTCTGCGCGACCAGACGGCCAAGTCCTTGGGATAGCCGCCCCCAATCCGAAAATTCGAATTGATCACCCTGAATCTGCGCAAGCAGATGCGCGGTGTTTCCGCAATTGCGACAGCTTTGGCGGGAAATTCCGCTTGACGCTACGGAAAGAAAATTGCGTCAGACCGTGCTTACGTGACCGGATGTTACGTCAACTTTGAAATGACGCAGCGTCTGGATTACGTAAACGTCACTCTCGTGTTGTAAAGCGCGTACCAACTGCGCAACTCATATCTCATGACGCCAGTGACGAGAGTATGACGAATGACCGAAGATGTGATGACCATCCGTGAGATGTGCGAGACCTATGATGTCACGCCACGCACCTTGCGGTTCTATGAGGCCAAGGAACTTCTGTTCCCGATCCGTGAAGGCCAGAAACGTCTGTTCACCAAGCGTGATCGGGCGCGGCTCAAACTGATCCTGCGCGGCAAACGATTTGGGTTCAGCCTGGAAGAAATTCGGCAATTGCTGGATTTGTACCATGTCGGCGACCAGCAGGTCACACAGATGACCCGCACCTATGAAATCGCGTGCGAGCGTCTGGAGGACATGGAAGCGCGCCGCGAAGAGCTGACGCAGGCCATCGACGATCTGAAAGAGCAGTTGCGCTGGGGCGAGAAAGTCATCGCCTCGATGAAACAGGAAAAGAAGGCAGCCGAGTAACCTCGACCTGTCATCCGGACATATGAATTAAGGGAGCTTCACATGCCCGTTTACAACGCGCCAACCAAAGACATGCAGTTCATCCTGCACGACGTACTGCATGTCTCGCAGTCGGACATACCCGGCTATAACGAACTGGAAGCCGAGTTTACCGGCGCGGTTCTGGAAGAAGCTGGCAAAGTTGCCACCAATGTTCTGCATCCGCTGAACGTGGTTGGCGACACCGAAGGGTGCCGGTTGGAAAACGGTATTGTGTACACCCCGACCGGGTTCAAGGAAGCCTTCGAGCAGATGAAGGAAGGCGGCTGGACTGGCCTCGACATGCCGGAAGAGTATGGCGGCCAAAACATGCCCTATGTGCTGGGCACTGCTGTGGGTGAGATGTTCTCGGGCTCTAACCAGGCCTTCACCATGTACCAGGGCCTGACGCACGGCGCGGCCTCGGCGATTCTGGCGCACGGAACGGACGAGCAGAAGAACAAGTACCTGCCCAAAATGGTCAGCTGTGAATGGACCGGTACCATGAACCTGACCGAACCGCATTGCGGCACCGATCTGGGCCTGATGCGCACCAAAGCGGAACCGCAGGGCGACGGCAGCTACAAAATCTCGGGCCAGAAGATCTTTATCTCGGCTGGCGATCACGACATGGCCGACAACATCATCCATCTGGTGTTGGCGAAGATTCCGGGCGGCCCCGAGGGTATCAAAGGCGTATCGCTGTTCATCGTCCCCAAGTTCATCGTCAACGAAGACGGCTCTTTGGGCGAACGCAACGGCGTCTCGGTCGGCAAGATCGAAGAGAAAATGGGCATCCACGGCAACTCGACCTGCGTCATGAACTATGACGAAGCCACCGGCTGGCTGCTGGGCGAAGAGCACAAGGGCATGCGCGCCATGTTCACCATGATGAACGAAGCGCGTCTGGGTGTGGGTATGCAGGGCCTGTCGCAGGCCGAAGCGGCGTACCAGAACGCTCTGGAATATGCCAAGGATCGTTTGCAGGGGCGCGATGTGACCGGTGTCAAAAATCCGGATGGTCCGGCCGATCCTCTGATCGTGCATCCTGATATCCGTCGCAACCTGATGGATCAGAAAAGCTTTACCGAAGGCGCGCGCGCGTTCATCCTTTGGGGCGCGACCATGATCGACAAGGCGCACCGTGCAGGAGACAAGGATGCGGACGGGCTCATCTCGCTGCTGACCCCGGTCATCAAAGGCTTCCTAACCGACGAAGGCTACGACATGACCGTTCAGGCGCAGCAGGTCTATGGGGGCCATGGTTACATCGAAGAATGGGGCATGTCGCAATACACCCGCGATGCCCGGATCGCCATGATCTATGAAGGCGCCAACGGCGTACAGGCGTTGGACCTTGTTGGCCGCAAACTGGCGCAGGATGGCGGTAAGCACGTCATGGCCTTCTTCGACATGGTCAAAACCTTCTGCAAGGAAAACTCAGGCCAGAACGAGGCTTATGACAAAGCCTTCATCGAACCGCTGAAGGCTGCGTCCAAGGATCTGCAGGCGGCTGGTATGTATTTCATGCAGGAAGGCATGAAAAATCCGAACAACGCGCTGTCCGGTTCCTATGACTTCATGCACATGTTCGGTCATGTCTGCCTGGGCCTGATGTGGGCCCGTATGGCCAAGGCCGCACAAGAAGCGCTGGACAGTGGCACGTCGGACAAAGAGTTCTACGAGACCAAGATCGACACCGGCCGCTTCTACATGGCCCGCCGTCTGCCCGCCACGGCGTTGCATCTGTCGCGCATTCAAACTGGCGCAGATACGGTCATGGCGCTGGAGGCTGCAAACTTCTGATCTTTCTCCGGTTCCGGGGCCCCGCCCCGGAGCCGGTTTTCGGAGGAGATACAATGCCAAAACGATTTCGCCTGACCCGCCGATTCCCGGTCGCCATGACCGAGGACGGCTATCGAAAGCTCAGGGCTTTTGCCCGTGAGGCAGGATTAGATGAAGGCGAAGCGCTGTCTTTTCTGTTCGAAAATTTCAACAGCGTCATTGATGAAGACAACCTTACCCATCGATTGCGTCTTTTCAATTCCGAGTTGGAGGCGCGCAAGCGCTAGGCACCAGAACCGCCAAGCTAGGATGAAAGATGCACTAAACGCCACGGGAGGGGCGATTGCATGACCATAAAACTGCACTGCTTCGGAGAAAGCGGCAATTCCTACAAGGCCGCTCTGGCGCTGGAAATGTCTGGCCTCGATTGGGAACCGGTCTTTGTCGATTTCTTCAACGGCGTCACCCGAAGCCCCGAGTTCCGTTCGGAAATCAACGTGATGGGCGAAGCGCCCTTCATGGTCGATGACGATTTCCAAACCTCCCAATCCGGTGCCATTCAGGCCTATGTGACTGAAAAATCAGGCAAGTTCGGAGGCAAAAACCGGGAAGAGAACTATGACATCCTGCGCTGGGTGCTGTGGGACAATCACAAGCTTAGCTCGATGGCGGGCCTGACCCGGTTCCTGATCAACTTTCTGCCCGAACAGCATCGCAACCCGGATGTGATCGCTTTCAACCAGGGCCGCCTGAAGGCCGCTTATCAGGTGCTGAACGCGCATCTGGAAGGCCGTGACTGGATCGTCGGCGACGGCGTGACCAACGCCGATCTCAGCTGCTGCGGCTATCTGTATTACCCCGAACCATTCGGCTTTGACCGTGCCGACTGGCCCAACATCGACGCCTGGCTGACTCGCCTGTCCGAACAGCCCGGCTGGAAACACCCCTATGACCTGATGCCCGGCAACCCGTCGGATCGAGCTTGAGGAGAAGACCCATGACCGAAGCTTATATTTATGACGCCCTGCGCACCCCGCGCGGCAAGGGCCGCAAGGATGGCAGCCTGCACGAGGTAACCTCGGTACGCCTGTCCGCCCTGACCCTGAACGCGATGAAGGAACGCAACAACCTGGAAGGCCACGCCGTCGAGGACGTGATCTGGGGCAACGTCACGCAAGTGATGGAGCAAGGCGGCTGTCTGGCACGTTCGGCGGTTCTGGCCTCGGATCTGGACCAGTCGATCCCCGGCCTGGCGATCAACCGCTTCTGCGCGAGCGGGATGGAAGCCGTGAACCTGGCCGCAAACCAGGTCAAGGGCGGCGCGGGCGACGCTTATATCGCCGGTGGCGTCGAGATGATGGGCCGTGTTCCCATGGGCAGCGACGGGGCGGCGATTGCCGTTGACCCCTCTCTGGCGATGGAGACCTACTTTGTGCCGCAGGGCATCTCGGCCGACATCATTGCCACAGAATACGGGTTCAGCCGCGATGACGCAGACGCTCTGGCGGTTGAATCGCAAAAGCGCGCGGCCGAAGCTTGGGCCGACAACCGGTTCGAAAAGTCGATCATCACAGTGAAAGACCAGAACGGCCTGCCCATTCTGGACCGCGACGAGTACATGCGCCCAGGCACCGACATGCAAAGCCTTGGCGCGCTGAACCCGTCCTTCCAGATGATGGGCGAGCAGATGCCTGGCTTCGACAAGGTGGCGATGCTGAAATACCCACATCTTGAGCGGATCAATCACATCCACCATGCGGGCAACAGCTCGGGCATCGTGGATGGCGCTGCGGCCGTGCTGATCGGCAACAAGGAATTCGGCGAGAAATACGGCCTGAAACCGCGCGCCCGCATCAAGGCCACCGCCAAAATCGGTACCGACCCGACCATCATGCTGACCGGCCCAGTTCCAGTGACCGAGAAAATTCTGGCCGACAACGGCATGAAGATCAGCGATCTGGACCTGTTCGAAGTGAACGAAGCCTTCGCCTCGGTCGTACTGCGGTTCCAACAGGCGTTTGATGTCGACCCGGCGTTGGTGAACGTCAACGGCGGGTCAATCGCGATGGGTCACCCGCTGGGCGCAACCGGTGCGATCATCATCGGCACCTTGCTGGATGAACTGGAGCGTCAGGACAAGGAAACCGGTCTGGCCACGCTTTGCATTGCGTCCGGCATGGGTGCGGCAACGATTATCGAGCGGGTCTGATGCCCAAGCTGGATCTCTCTCAGATCCCGTTCAAGGGGGGCTCGTCCTATCCGGGCAAGCTGGCCGAGGCGACCGCTGGTCGTTTCGTGCAGCGCGTCGGGGATGCGGGCGGGTTGACCCAATACGGGGTCAACATCGTGCGGCTGGAGCCTCAGGGCCTCTCGTCGCTGCGCCACTACCATATGGAGCAGGACGAGTTTGCCATCATGCTCAGCGGCAAATGCGTGCTGATCGATGACGATGGTGAGCATGAGATGCTGCCCGGTGACTGCGCCGCTTGGCCCGCTGGTGAGGCCAATGGCCACCACCTTGTGAACAAGACCGATGCGCCCGCGACCTTTCTGGTGGTGGGCACACGGACCCCGACCGAGACTGGCTATTACAGCGACATAGACATGATGGTGAAGGATGATGAAAACGGATTCTCTTTCACCCGGAAAGACGGCAGCCCGCTGACGGCTGACCAGATTGGAGATGACAATGACTGATTTCACTCTGACCAAAGACGCGGACGGCGTCGCCTTTGTGACCTGGGACGCCCAGGGAAAATCCATGAACGTGCTGACCCGCGAGGCTTTTCAAGAAGTCAGCCAACTGATTGATCAGGCCCTGAGCGACGACGAGATCAAAGGTGTTGTCATTACCTCGGGCAAGGAAGGCTCGTTTGCCGGCGGAATGGACCTGAACACATTGGCCACTATCCGTCAGGAAGCGGGGGACGAACCTGCGCAGGCGTTGTTTGATTTCGTCATGGGCGGGCATCACATCCTGCGCAAACTGGAATTGGCGGGCATGGACCCCAAGACCAAGAAAGGTGGCAAGCCCATCGCCTGCGCGATCAACGGAACCTGCGCCGGGATCGGGACCGAGATCGCACTGGCATGTCATCACCGCGTCATGACAAGCAACCCAAAATCCAAAATCGGGCTGCCCGAAATCCTGCTGGGCATCTTCCCCGGCGGCGGCGGCACCATCCGTTACAGCCGCATGGTGGGCGCCATGGCGGCGGCCCCGGTACTGCTTGAAGGCAAGATGATGGACCCGGCCAAGGCCAAGGGCGCGCAGTTGATCGACGCAGTTGCCGACGATCCGGTCGCTGCGGCCAAGGAATGGGTTCTGAATGCCAAGGACGCCGACCTGGTGAAACCCTGGGACGCGAAGGGCTACAAGATGCCCGGTGGTGCGCCCTACCACCCTGCCGGTTTCATGACCTTCGTGGGCGCGAGCGCCATGGTTCATGGGAAAACGCAAGGCGCCTTCCCTGCGGCCAAAGCCCTTCTGAGCGCAATCTATGAAGGCGCGCTGGTCGACTTTGACACCGCTTTGAAAATTGAAGCCCGCTGGTTCACCAACGTTCTGATGAACCCGTCCTCGTCGGCGATGATCCGGTCACTGTTCCTCAACAAGGAAGCGCTTGAAAAAGGCGCGGTCCGTCCGAAAGGTGTGCCCGATCAGCGTGTTAAGAAGATCGGCGTTCTGGGCGCTGGGATGATGGGGGCCGGTATCGCGCTGGTTTCGGCCCAAGCTGGCATGGAAGTCGTTCTGGTCGACCGCGATCAAGAGGCGGCCGACAAAGGCAAAGCTTACACCGAAACCTATCTGGACAAGGGTATCAAGCGCGGCAAGGTCACGGCCGAAAAGAAAGAGGCCATGCTGGCCCGCATCACGTCGACACCGGATCTGGACCATCTGAAAGGGTGTGACCTGATCGTCGAAGCCGTGTTTGAAGACATGGGCGTAAAGGCCGAGATGACCAAAAAGGTCGAGGCAATCATCCCCGAGGACTGCATCTTTGCCTCGAACACCTCGACCCTGCCGATCACCGATCTGGCCAAGGCAAGCGTGCGTCCCGACCAATTCATCGGCATCCACTTCTTCTCACCGGTCGAGAAGATGTTGCTGGTCGAGATCATAAAGGGCAAGGAAACCGGTGATCGCGCCGTTGCCAAGGCGCTAGACTACGTGCGCCAGATCCGCAAGACGCCGATCGTGGTCAACGATGCGCGCTTCTTCTACGCCAATCGCTGCATCATTCCGTACATCAACGAAGGCGCACGGATGATCACCGAAGGCGTGAGCCCCGTGCTGATCGACAACGCTGCGCGTCAGTTGGGCTTTCCGGTTGGTCCGATCCAACTGACCGATGAAACCTCGATTGATCTGGGGGCCAAGATCGCTCGGGCGACCAAGGCAGCCATGGGCAATGCCTATCCGGAAAGCCCCTCGGACGATCTGATCTTCTGGATGGAAGAACAGGGCCGCCTGGGCCGCAAGGCGAATGCCGGTTTCTTCGACTATGACGAGAAGGGCAAGCGCGTCGAATACTGGAAGGGCCTGCAAGACAAGTATCCGCTTGCCGATGACCAGCCTGACCTGATCGAAGTGCAGGAACGTCTGATGTTTGCTCAGGTTCTGGAAGCTGTCCGCGCGCTGGAAGAGGGTGTTCTGGAAGACATCCGTGAAGGCGACGTGGGCGCCATTCTGGGCTGGGGCTTTGCGCCGTGGTCCGGTGGTCCGCTCAGCTGGCTCGACATAATCGGTACGCCCTACGCAGCCGAAAGATGTGATCAGCTGGCCGAGAAATATGGCGAACGCTTTGCCTGCCCGCCGCTGCTGCGTGAGATGGCAGAAAAGGGTCAAACCTTCTACGGGCGTTTCAACCCCGAAGCAAAGGCTGCCTGAATCAGTGACGCAGGCGCGTGAGATCACGCGCCTGCATCGTTTTTGTCAGTGTTTGGTTAGATCTGCCATTCGGGCCGCAGAAACAGCACCGGCGCGTTTGGACGCCCCGGTCGACCCGGCCGCCTGACCCCAGAGGGCGGACGGATCGGAAATATCGGTTCCTGCGGAATGGGTGCAGGCAGGGCACCCAATGGGTTGGCAAGGGCTGACATATCTCCCCTGCTTGCAATCAGGTTGACCAGCTTTGGGCCGGTCTCTTCATCGGCGACATCGTAACCAGCCCCGCTGACCCTGCCGCGCATGTTAAACAGACCGGAAGGGCAGTAAGCTTGCAGGCCGCCCTCGATAAAGATCACCTGATCTTCGTCGAAAAACAGGGAACGGACCTCGAACGACGATCCCGGTGCCTGCGACATAAGCCGACCCACGCCATTCAGCAGTCTTGCGGATACGACGGAACATCCGCTGACATTGGCATCAAACTGCGACAGGTTCAGAGCGATGCCCTGCTCGGGCATCAGCCAAACGGGGCGCCCGTTATACGCGGCGCGTGCCGGCACGAAAACCGGCAAATACTCGGAACGGCGCTCTTCGGCAGGAATGACCACGACGCTGGTCGAGATGCGGCGCACCTCTTTGAACCCGTGATCCAGAGTTCGGACGAGATCGCCGACTGCAATGCGCTCAACCGGTTTCCATCCGCTGGTTGTCGCAACCTTCGTGTCGCTCAAAAAACCACCACGGCGCGCGTTCACGGCATGGTTCAAACTGGTTGGATCAGTGTCGGACGACTGATCAAGATAAACAGAAATACTCGTAACTTCAGACACGTGCCTAACCCCCTTTGGCACAAACTCACTATGCCAAACAGCTAACATCAAAAGTCGGGGCTGTCTTATTTCAGACATATTTTTGCCCATTTTGGGCCGTCACAGCGCATTTCCGGGGCGATTTGGTAAACACTTGCAAGACATAAACAGGCTTTTGTGCAATTTCCGAAACGGTCAGCATGAATGGATCTTACGAATCCATTTGCACCTGTTCCGTTGAAATGAACCTGCTTGTTGAGGTTGCAGCGTGCAAAAAACGTTGGCAGAGCGCTATTGTACGTGTCAGGCAAAATCTTGCTGGGTGGATGACCGCCTGGCCCGCCAGCCCAGCAAAACCCCTGCCGTCGCGATCAGGACAATCCCGGACACTTGCATCAAATCGAGGGTCTGACCCAGTGCGACGAATGCAAAGAGCGGCCCGAAAATCATCACCGAGTACTCGAACACGGCCACGTAAGAGGTCTCGCCTATCTGATAGGCTTTGATGAGCATGAAGACCGCAATCGTCGACCCGACCGCCTGAATAACAATCCATTGCAGCGCGGGCCCCACTTCCCAGACCCAACCCCGTGTAACAAAGCCGTCCGGCCCGTCCAGCGTGGCAACGGGTGCAAGCGTGAACAAGGCGGCGCCCACGGCCCCCGACAGCCCAAGGGTAATGACCATCGCTGCCAGCATCGCAACCGTGCTTTCACGCGCGCAATATGTCCGCGTCATGATCGAACTCAAGGCATAGAAAAAACCTGCCGCAACTGGAAAAACCGAACGCATGTCAAATTCGACAGGGTTTGGCTGCAAAACCAGAAGAGTGCCCGAAAAACCGACCAACACAGCCAGAATGCGCCACGGCCCGATCTTTTGCCCAAGCGCAATGGACGAAATCAACAGCACGAAAATCGGCGAGGTGAACAACCCTGCCAGAGCTTGCGCAATCGGCATCATCGACAGCGATGCAAAATAGAAAAACATGGCCGTCGTAATCAGAAGACTGCGTAAGATGACCGCCCTCCACCGTTGCGGCCTCAGCCCGCCCAGCCCCAATAGGGACAGCCCGACAATCAGCGGCAGCATCAGCAATGCCCGCATAAAATGGAACTGCCACAGCCCGACCGTCTCGGCCAGCAGGATCACAACATTGTCGATCACGCCGATAATTGCCATTGCTGCTACCATAAGGGCTGAAGCCAGCACCGGAGAGGTGGTCGTATCTGCCTGCATGTTCGCGCCCTTGTTGCGATCAAAGATCGGCGATCTTTTTCCTGACGGGTATCCAGCACAAATCGGAATACCTGCGCAACAGGTTTGCGCACGGCGTTTTCACCATGCTAAGCTGCGGCAAAACAATTTCGAGCAGACCCCAACCAGATGACGGCCCTGAAACAGTACCAGCGGATCGAAGCCACCGGTCTGTGGCGCCCTTCGCCCGATGAACAGCGGCGCGAAGTTGTGGTATCGATTGGCAAGGCGACCCTGACCATCTCCGATTTCAATGACAGGGCTTTGACGCATTGGTCTTTGGCGGCGCTTGAAAGACAGAACCCCGGTGTCTTTCCGGCTGTTTTTTGCCCCGACGGTGATCCGGATGAGACACTGGAACTGGGAGAATCCGAAACCACGATGCTTGAAGCGATCGATCGGCTGCAACATGCCATCGAACGTTCGCGCCCCCATCCCGGCCGTTTGCGCTGGATGAGCGTCGGAGGCGTTGTGGCCGCGGTTCTGGCCGTATTGTTGTTTTGGCTGCCCGGTGCGTTGCAAAACCATGTTGTCTCGGTCGTGCCCGAAATCAAACGACAGGAAATCGGAGACACGATACTGCGTCGGATCGAGCGCGTCTCGGGACAGGCCTGCTCGTCTGTGGATGCGCAGGCGTCACTGGATCGGTTGGCCAGTCGTACGGGCGTACGGCAAATCATTATTCTGCCCGCCGGCGTTCAGGACAGTCTCAGCTTGCCGGGTGGCACCGTTCTGTTGAACCGGGCGCTGGTTGAAGACCACGAAGACCCTGCTGTCGCAGCAGGCTATGTTATTGCAGAACGCGCGCGGGCGGCGCTCAACGACCCGCTGGATGATCTGCTGGACAGAACCGGAGCGGCCTCGGCCTTTCGGCTGTTGACGACCGGGGAACTGACACCTGAGATCATCGACACCTATACCGAACAGGTCCTTTCGCAGCCCCGACCTTCCCTTCCGGACGATGACTTGCTGGCGATGTTCTCGCAAAGCGCCCTGCCCTCTACCCCTTACGCCTATGCTCAGGACATTACCGGTGAATCAGTACTGGGTCTGATCGAGGCCGATCCCATGGCCGGCCGGACACTGGAGCAGGTGTTGCCGGACCGTGATTGGGTCCGGCTACAAAACATATGCGGTGAATAAGCCGGGTTACTTGGTTCCGAACATCCGGTCGCCCGCGTCACCCAGACCCGGCATGATATAGCCTTTCGAGTTCAGCTCGCGGTCCAATGCGGCAGTGACGATGTGCACATCCGGGTGCGCCTCTTTCATACGCGCCACACCTTCCGGCGCGGCCAACAGGCACAGAAACCGGATATCCGTCGCCCCCGCCTCTTTCAGCAGGTCAATCGCCGCGGCCGAGCTGTTGCCGGTGGCCAGCATCGGATCCACCGCGATAACCAAACGGTCTTTCAGGCTCTCGGGTGCCTTGAAGTAATACTGCACGGGCTTCAGCGTTTCTTCGTCGCGATACAGACCGACAAAGCCGACACGCGCAGAGGGAACAAGCTCCAGCACTCCATCCAGCATTCCGTTTCCGGCACGCAGGATCGACACCAGCGCCATTTTCTTGCCCGCCAGTATGGGAGCGTCCATCTCTTCCATCGGCGTTTCGATATTACGCGTGGTCAGGGGAATGTCGCGCGTGACCTCATAGGCCAGCAGCAGCGTTATTTCGCGCAGCAACTGCCGGAACACGGCGGTCGAAGTGCCCTTGTCCCGCATGAGCGTCAGTTTGTGTTGCACCAGAGGGTGATCGACGATGGTCAGATGTTCGCTCATGTTTTCTCCAGTCTCTTCTTGACCCGCGCACGGGTGGCGTCATCGCAAAAGGCCGCATTCAGGGCGGTCTCGTTCAGGGCCGCAAAATCTTCGGCCTCCCAGCCGAAAGCTGCGTTCAGCATTTCATATTCCCGCCGCATGGTCGTGTGAAAAAATGGCGGGTCATCCGTTGAGACGGTGACCTTCACGCCCGCATCACGCAGGGCCGCGATTGGATGTGTCGCAAAATCCGGGAAAAGCCCCAGAACCACATTCGATCCCGGACAGACCTCAAGAGTGATGTCCCGGTCGACCAATTCGCGAACAAGGTCCGGATCCTCGATGGCGCGAACACCGTGCCCGATGCGCTCGACCCCCAGATCGCGGACGGCATCGCGCACGCTTTGAGGGCCTCCAAACTCACCGGCATGTGTCGTCAGCCGCAGGCCGGCCTCGCGCGCGCAGTCAAACGCCCATTTGAAATCGCCCTGAGTGCCAACGGATTCATTGCCACCCATGCCAAAACCGGTGATCCAGTCGCCCGCAGTCTCTGCCGCGCAATAGGCGCTGCGCTTGGCTTGATCGGGGCCGAAATGGCGCACACAGGTAATGACGCCGCGCAGGGTGATGTCAAACTTGCGCTCGGCCTCGTCCGCCGCGTCCTGAATGGCGTTCAGATAGTCCCGCCAGGCGTGCAGGTCGCCGCCGCCACAAAAATCGGGGCTCAGAAAAGTCTCAGAATAGACGACACCGTTTTTGGCGCTTTCTTCAAGAATGGCCAATGTCAGCCGCCGGAAGTCTTCGGGCGTCTTCAGGACTTCGCAAGCAGCTTCATACACATTCAGGAAATGCGCGAAATCGCGGAAATCATAGGATCCGTCCGGCTTGAAGATACCGCTCAGATCCACTCGTTTTTCATGCGCAAGCTGACGTATGAATGCCGGTGGCGCGGCGCCTTCGTGATGCAGGTGCAGTTCTATTTTCGGCAGATCGGCGACGCTCATAGAAAGTTCCTTCCCGGCCCTTGCGCCGGAATGTTCAGGTGATGGGCGATGCTGGCGGCAATATCGGCAAAGTCCACTTGGCCGATCTGCCCCGTGCCCGACCCGGAAATCAGAACCGGCACTTGTTCACGTGTGTGATCTGTCCCGGTCCAGCTGGGATCATTGCCATGATCGGCGGTCAACAACAACAGGTCGTCGGGGCGCAGCCTGGCCAGAATCTTGCCGATCTCGTGATCGAACCATTCCAACGCTCGGGCATAGCCGCTGATATCGCGGCGGTGGCCGTAAAGACTGTCGAATTCAACAAAGTTGGCAAAAGTCAGGCTGCCCTGTTCGGCGTCATCCACCAGCTCTGAAAGGTGCCGCATGAGTTCAGCGTCCGACCCTTTGCGCAGCGTGTCGATACCCTGCATGGAAAAGATGTCGCCGATCTTGCCCACCGCGTGCACCTTCCGCCCGGCATCCTGCACCCAATTGGTCAGAACCTGTGCGGGAGGCAGAATGGCGAAATCCTTGCGGTTGGCAGTCCGTTCGAATCCCGCCTCTGGCGAGCCGACAAAGGGGCGCGCAATGACACGGCCCACTTTCATCTTGTGCAAGCGCGGTGCAAGTGCGCGGCACATACCCAGCAAACGGTCCAGTCCGAAACTCTCTTCATGGGCTGCGATCTGAAACACACTGTCGGCTGAGGTGTAGCAGATCGGCCAGCCGGTTCGCATATGCTCGGCACCCAGTTCGGCGATGATCGCCGTGCCCGAGGCATGGCAATCGCCAAGGATGCCTTCGGTCCCGGCGGCCTGGGCCGCTGCGCGGCTCAGGCCCGCGGGAAAAGCCGGAACAGTATCGGGGAAATAGTGCCAATCCCACGGCACCGGCAGACCTGCCAGTTCCCAGTGGCCCGACGGCGTGTCTTTGCCGGGCGAATGCTCGCGCGCGCAGCCCCACAGCCCATTGGGTTTCGCGTTCAATCCGGGGGTTGCGTCCCCAGACGCCAGCCGCGCAGCCGCACCCAAACCCAGCGCATCGAGGGTCGGTAGGATCAAAGGGCCCGAGCGCCCGTCTTCGGCCCGCCCTAAGGCACAGGCCTGCGCGATATGGGCCAGCGTATTTGCCCCACTATCCGGGACGTCGCCATTGAAAAAACGATCGGCATCAGGCGCACCGCCTATTCCAACGGAGTCCATGACGACGAGAAATGCACGGCTCATACGCTGATCCTTTCGTGGATCAGATCCGGAAACGTCGGAGCCATATCGCTGATCTCAATCGCGCTCAGCACGGTTTCAGCTGCTCGGCGCGCGGCATCTTCCCGAGCAGCATGGATCACTGCAATCGGCGCGCCTTTTGACACGCGATCCCCAAGCCGAAGAACACTGGATATTCCGACGGCGGGGTCGATCTCATCACTTTCGACCTGACGGCCACCGCCCAGCGCAACCACGGCAAGACCCAGAGCTTCTCCGTCAACGGCCGAGATGAAGCCGTCCTGCGGGGCCGGAACCTCTTGGATGACATTCGCCTCAGGCAGGAAGCGGGCCCAGGTATCGACAAACTGAACCGGGCCACCAACCGCTGCCATCATACGCCCGAACCGTTCGGCAGCGCGGCCGTCACGGATGGTTTCAAAGATCTTCTCACGCCCTTCCTCAACCGTTCCGCACATTCCTGCATCGGTCAGCAGGACCCCCCCCAGCTCGGCGGAAATGTCTGCCAAAGGGGACGCATTCGACGTGGTCAGCACCTTCATCACTTCCGCGATTTCCAAGGCATTCCCCAACGCCGGGGCCAATGGTTGGTTCATATCCGTGATCACCGCCGACGTGCGGCAGCCTGCTGCGTTTGCTGTCTCGGTCAATGCGGTGGCCAATTTGCGGGCATCTTCCATCGTTTTCATGAAAGCACCGCTGCCGGTTTTGACATCCAGAACCAGCGCGTCCGGGCTGGCGGCCAGTTTCTTGGACAGGATCGACGCCGTGATCAGATCCAGGCTCTCGACCGTCGCGGTCACATCCCGCACCGCATAAAGGCGCTTGTCTGCCGGCGCGATCTGGCCGGTCGCCCCGACGATGGCCGCGCCGGTATCGCGTAAAATCTGCGCAAGGCGGTCTTGCCCGATCTGAGTGCTGACTCCCGGTATCGCCTCTAGCTTGTCCAGCGTTCCGCCGGTATGCCCAAGACCCCGGCCCGAGATCATTGGGACATACGCCCCACATTCCGCCAGCGCCGGAGCAAGAACCAGACTGACGCTATCCCCGACCCCTCCGGTCGAGTGCTTGTCGATCACTGGCCCGTCCACGTCCCACGTCAGAACGTCACCGCTGTCGCGCATCGCAATCGTCAGATCCGCACGCCCCCGAGGGCCCAATCCGCCCATGCAGACAGCCATGGCGAATGCCCCGGCCTGCGCGTCGCTGACGCTTCCATCCGCAAGCCCCTGCGCAAACCAGGTCAGCTCCTCGCGACCGGGCACCTCCTGCCTGCGCAGTTTTGCTATGATCGAGCGGGCATCCATGCGTTCAGACATCCTCCATATGAGACGCGTCGAATGCGCCCGGCAACAAATCCCCGATGGTTGTCTTAAATTCAGCACCGTCCACGGTTGCCAGAGTAACCTCAACGTCGCGCTTGCCAAACTCGACCAGTTTCTGGCGACACCCACCGCAAGGCGGCACAGGCTGAGGGCTGGAGGCGACCACATAGACCTCGGTCAGTTCCTGCTCACCTGCGGCGACCATCGCGGCAATTGCGCCGGCCTCGGCACAAGTGCCTTCGGGATAGGCCACGTTTTCAACGTTGCACCCGGAAAAGATCTGACCCGTCGAAGTCCGAAGCGCTGCGCCAACCTTGAAATTCGAATAAGGCGCATAGGCGTTTTCGCGGACTGACAAGGCAGCGTCTTTGAGCGACATGGCGATTCCCCGTTTTTTGATCATCTGGTCAGAAATTTGGATCGTTACGTAAAAAGGCCGAGGAATTGAAGCCCCCAGCCAGTGTTTTTCAGTCAGCCCAGTGTTGTCGTGAACGTACCGGGCAAGGTTACTTCCAGCAACTCGATGTTGTCCGAGGGCGAGGACAAGCGCGTGCGCATCCCGGGCGGGATGACAAAGGCATCTCCTTGCTCCAGCCGGTAGGGCTCGCGCCCCTCGCCTTCCAGTGTTACCGCCCCGTCCATCACGAAGGTAAAGTGAATGTCCGTATCGTGACTGGCCCATTCGGTATCGCCCTGCCCTTTGCGGACGACCTGGACGCCAGCGACCCCTTTGGTGTTCTCGGCAATTGTCGTATCGCGGCAGATGTAACCTGGAAGACGGAATGGCACCCATTCAGCATCCTTGGCCTGGTTGTAGACAAAGCGCTGCCCCTGCCATTCACGGTCCGGGCGAAAATGCGGCGTAGGAAGCTGCATGTCATGGTCGATTTCCGTGACATGCTCCGCTGGCACACCTATCTCGATGACCTGAACATTGTCTGACGCCTCGAGCACGCGGTGACGAATTTCCGGCGGCTGGATAAAGCAATCCCCTGCGGTCAGGCGCATTTTCTCTCCCTGATCCTCGTAGACGACATCCACCCAGCCATGAATGCAGAATATCAGCTGGAACCCGACTTTGTGAAAATGCACCATATCGGGCACCGGGCCCCCGTCCGGGATGCGGATATGGCTGGCGATGATCGATCCACCCAGACGATCCGGCACCAGATCGCGATAGTGCATCCCCGCCCGACCGATGATCCATGGCGCCTGATCCTTGAGCCTGCGCACCACGAAGGAATGAACTGTTTCAGGCATCACCAGCGGCGGATTACGCTCTTCGATTTCGATCCGGGTCCCATTCGGCGCGACAAGAACGCGTTGGCCATCTGCAAAGCTTTCCGGGTCATCTGTCAGGATGCGCAATGTTCCCGGAGCTTCGGGCGCGTCTTTTTCAATCCGCAGCCGCAGACCGTGCCCCGAAAACACTGCGACGCGCGGATCGTCCGCGGGATAGATCATGTCCATCTGCATCCCCAACACCTTGGTATAAAAGGGGATGTCGTTTCGAATTTCCTGGGTAGGCAACCGGAATTCAGCTTGGGTCCGGGAAGGCGCGTATGTCTTTGTCATGAGATGTCTCGTCAGAATTCGATTTTGACCATCCGATCAGAACAGAGGCCAAAATGCCAATCGAAAAGAACATCTCGAGCGTTTCTTCCATCACAAAAAGGCGCGTCTTCACAACTGACGACAAAGCTTGGCCGTGCAGACCGGTGAATTCTTCAAGAAGCTGAGCGATGACGGCAAGACAGCCGGCCGCAATGAACACGATCAGAAAAGACGCGCGCTGTTTGACAGCACACCATCCCGTCGGGATCCCATGCCAGATGACACCGCCCAGAACAACGCAGGCCAGAACGACCCTGACCAGAGTGACGTCCAGCACCACATCCAGACCGTCAAGGATCAGGAACGGCAAACTGCTTTCAGGATAAACGCCTGCTTCCAGCTCACGCTCGGCCAACAACAGGAATGTCAGCCCGATATACAGCCGGGTGACACCTGGATATCGCCACAAAGCCGCCACACCTGCTGCAAACAAACACGCGGCGGAAATTGTTTCAAACAACCCGCCTTCCTGATTGAAAACCAGTGCCTGTTCTGGCCAGATGCCAACAGCACCAAGAAGCACAACACCTGACAGCACCGCAAACCAAAGGATTAGCCGCACAACTCCGGTATCCGACACAGAACCGGAAAACAGGCCATCGACCTGATCATTTGCCTTGAAAGTCATTACTGCTTCGTCTTGCCTGAGTGTTTGTTCGTTTCGCAAAGTTGCCTAGATGTAAAAAAAATATGTCAAAATTCAACCCATTTCGGGTGTGCAACTGCGCCACGTCGGCAAAATTACGCAACGTAGCCAAGCTTGGACGAATAGTTTAATGTTAAATCAAATTCTAAGAGGGAACTGAAACTTCAATGTCTGACACCCCCAGCCTGCGACAGGCCGCGCTTGACTATCACGCCCATCCGAAACCCGGAAAACTTGAGATCAAGGCCACGAAACCGATGGCCAACGGTCGCGATCTGGCGCGCGCCTATTCGCCCGGCGTGGCCGAGGCCAGCCTTGAAATCAAAGCCGACGCCGCAAACGCGGAAAAGTACACGGCGCGCGGCAACCTTGTCGCCGTGGTATCCAACGGCACCGCGGTTCTTGGTCTGGGCAATATCGGGGCGCTGGCCTCGAAACCAGTGATGGAGGGCAAAGCCGTCCTGTTCAAAAAATTCGCTGGTATTGACTGTTTTGATATCGAAGTAGACCAGCCTGATCCGGAAAAGCTGGCGGATATCGTCTGCGCACTGGAACCGACATTCGGGGCCATCAACCTGGAAGACATCAAGGCACCGGATTGTTTCATTGTCGAAAAGCTGTGCCGCGAGCGCATGAACATTCCCGTTTTCCACGACGATCAGCACGGAACCGCCATTGTCGTCGGGGCCGCGGCCAAGAACGCTTTGCATGTGGCGGGGAAATCCTTTGCGGACATCAAAGTCGTATCAACCGGCGGCGGGGCTGCTGGGATTGCCTGCCTGAACATGCTGGTGAAACTGGGCGTGAAACAGGAAAACATCTGGCTGTGCGATATTCACGGGCTCGTCTACGAGGGGCGCGCCGAGGATATGAACCCGCACAAGTCGCAGTTTGCTCAGAAAACGGAATTGCGGACTCTGGATGATGTAATCGGCGATGCGGATCTGTTTCTGGGCCTGAGTGGCCCGAATGTCCTGAAGCCTGAAATGGTTCAGAAAATGGCCGATCGTCCGATCATCTTCGCACTGGCCAACCCAACGCCAGAAATTCTGCCTCAGGCCGCGCGTGAGGTTGCACCGGACGCGATCATCGCCACGGGGCGCAGCGATTTTCCCAATCAGGTCAACAACGTATTGTGCTTTCCGTTTATCTTCCGGGGCGCTCTGGATGTGGGCGCGACCGAGATCAATGACGCAATGCAGATCGCCTGCGTTGACGGCATTGCGGAAATGGCCCGCGCGACGACAAGCGCCGAGGCCGCAGCCGCCTACAAGGGCGAGCAACTGACCTTTGGGCCGGATTACCTGATTCCGAAACCTTTTGATCCGCGTTTGGTGGGTGTCGTCTCGTCTTCCGTTGCCAAGGCAGCCATGGAAAGCGGCGTCGCAAAGCGCCCCATCAAGGATCTTGAGGCCTATAAGGAAAAACTCAACCAGTCTGTTTTCAAGTCGGCGCTTTTGATGCGCCCCGTATTCGAGGCCGCGGCCGTCGCATCCCGTCGCATCGTATTTGCCGAAGGCGAAGATGAAAGGGTGCTGCGGGCTGCACAGGCCATTCTTGAGGAAACAACGGAAACACCGATCCTGATCGGACGCCCCGAAGTCATCGAATCCCGATGCGAAAAACTGGGCCTGACCATTCGCCCGGGCACAGACTGCCAGATCGTGAACCCGGAAAACGATCCGCGTTATTACGATTACTGGAACTCGTATCATCAGATCATGCAGCGCCGAGGTGTGACCCCGGATCTGGCCAAGGCGATCATGCGCACAAATACAACCGCCATCGGCGCGATCATGGTGCATCGTGGCGAGGCTGACAGCCTGATCTGCGGCACGTTCGGCGAGTATCGCTGGCATCTGAATTATGTTGAACAGGTGCTTGACGATGGAAACCTGCGTCCGCACGGCGCGTTGTCGCTGATGATTTTGGAAGACGGCCCCCTGTTCATCGCCGATACGCATGTCCGGCAATTGCCGACACCCGAAGAACTGGCGGAATCCACCATTGGCGCCGCGCGGCATGTTCGCCGATTTGGGATCGAACCCAAGATCGCATTCTGTTCGCAATCACAATTCGGCAATCAGGCAGAAGGATCGGGAAAACGCCTGCGCGCAGCATTGGACATCCTGGACCAGAAACCGCGCGACTTTGTCTATGAAGGCGAAATGAACCTGGATGCGGCCCTTGATGCGGATCTTCGGGCACGAATTTTTCCGGGTTCTCGCCTACAGGGCGCGGCAAATGTGCTGATCTTTGCTCATGCGGATGCGGCCAGCGGTGTGCGCAATATCCTGAAAATGAAAGCGGACGGTATCGAAGTTGGCCCTATTCTGATGGGAATGGGCAACAAGGCGCACATCGTCACCCCGTCCATTACCGCACGCGGATTGCTGAACATGGCTGCCATCGCGGGGACCCCGGTGGCGCATTACGGGTGAGCCGACCGCCCGACGCCCAAAACCGCATCCCCTACGGGGGTGCGGTTAACACAATTCTCACCTTTTGACTGCTATATGTCGTTGCATCTCCGTGGAAGCCGTGGGGTACGCGGAAGAAGGACGAATAGGCCTCGCGCCGAGTCGCCTCGGACGTGATCTTTTGCACAGTCGAATTTGCAAGTTTGCAAAATGGCCTCTTTGGCGCAGAAAATCCAATGCTGGAAAAGATGTTTGCAAAAATTTGCAAGCTGTTGCGCGAATTACTGCAAATATTTTGCGATAAACTGACGCGTCGTCATTTGACGCGCTTGCCCGATAGTTTTCTGGGTCCTAACACAAAGACCAAGTCGTTGTGAGGAGGACGAGATGGCGTATCAGGACGTTTATGACAGTTGGAAGAAAGACCCCGAGGCGTTCTGGATGGACGCCGCCAAGGGGATCGATTGGGTCAAAGAACCCAGCAAAGCTCTGTTCGACGACAACGCGCCTTTGTACGAATGGTTCAGCGACGCACGGGTCAATACCTGCTGGAACGCCGTGGACCGCCACGTGGAAAACGGGCGCGGCGAGCAGACCGCCATCATCTATGACAGCCCGATCACCCATACCAAGCGCGAGATTTCCTATGTCGAGCTGCGCAACCGCGTGGCCAATCTTGCCGGCGCGCTGCGGGCGAAAGGTATCGAGAAAGGTGACCGCGTCATCATCTACATGCCGATGATCCCCGAGGCGCTTGAGGCGATGCTGGCCTGCGCACGTCTGGGCGCTGTGCATTCCGTTGTGTTCGGCGGATTTGCCAGCAACGAACTGGCAGTTCGCATCGACGACGCCAAACCCAAAGCCGTCATTGCCGCGTCCTGTGGTATGGAACCTGGCCGGGTCGTGCACTACAAGCCGCTTCTGGACGGTGCCATCGAACTTGCCGAGCACAAGCCGGATTTCTGCGTCATCTTTCAGCGCGAACAGGAAGTTGCGCAGTTGATCGAAGGGCGCGACTACAACTGGCACGGGTTCCAGTACGGTGTCGAACCGGCGGAATGTGTTCCCGTCGACGGCAATGATCCGGCCTACATCCTGTACACATCGGGCACCACGGGGGCACCCAAGGGTGTCGTGCGTCCCACTGCCGGACATCTGGTGGCACTGAACTGGACCATGAAGAACATTTATGACGTTGATCCCGGTGATGTATTCTGGGCGGCATCCGATGTGGGTTGGGTCGTTGGACATTCCTATATCTGCTATGCCCCCCTGATCCACGGCAACACGACGATTGTGTTCGAAGGCAAACCGGTCGGCACCCCTGATGCGGGAACCTTCTGGCGCGTGATCTCGGAACACAAGGTTAAAAGCTTCTTCACCGCCCCTACGGCGATCCGTGCCGTGAAACGAGAAGACCCCAAAGGCGAATTGATCGCCAAGTACGATCTGTCTCATCTACGGGCACTGTATCTTGCGGGGGAACGGGCTGACCCCGACACCATCATCTGGGCGCAGGATGCGCTGAAGGTTCCGGTGATCGACCATTGGTGGCAGACCGAAACCGGATGGTCCATCGCCGGAAATCCGCTGGGTATCGAAGAGCTTCCGATTAAGCTGGGTTCGCCCGCGAAACCGATGCCCGGCTATGATGTGCAAATTCTCGACGAAGGCGGCCACCCAATGAAAGCCGGCGAACTGGGGGCCATCGCGGTCAAACTGCCATTGCCTCCGGGCACCCTGCCGACCTTGTGGAACGCCGAAGAACGGTTCCGGAAGTCATATCTGGAGCATTTCCCCGGGTATTATGAAACCGGCGATGCCGGCATGATCGACGAGGACGGATATCTTTACATCATGGCCCGCACCGATGACGTCATCAACGTCGCGGGTCACCGCCTGTCGACCGGGGGGATGGAGGAAGTGCTTGCCGCTCACCCGGACGTCGCGGAATGCGCGGTGATCGGCGTATCGGATCAGCTTAAAGGTCAGATGCCCGTTGGGTTCCTGTGCCTGAATGCCGGCGCTGATCGGGATCATGGCGACGTGGTTCAGGAGGTCGTCAAGATGGTGCGGGAAAAGATCGGCCCGGTGGCGGCCTTTAAACTGGCCGTCGTCGTCGACAGGTTGCCCAAGACACGTTCGGGTAAAATCCTGCGGGGTACGATGGTGTCGATTGCAGACGGTCAGGATTACAAAATGCCTGCAACGATCGATGATCCAGCCATTCTTGACGAGATCAAAGAGGCCTTGCAGACAATCGGTTACGCCAAGTAACCCGAGGGGCGGCATTAGCCGCCCATTTTTTGTCTTCTCTTGCAACCGGAAGCAGCCCCTCTACTGTCACGTTAAGACAGTGAGGACCCATGACACAAACCGATATCTGGCGTCTCAGCGCCACAGACCTGACCACCCTGACAAGACGCGGCGACCTGAGTGCAACCGAGGCGGTTCGGGCCTCGATCGAGCGAATGGATGAGGTCAACCCCGGTTTGAATGCGGTGGTGGAAGACCTGCGCGAGCAAGCGTTGGAACGTGCCGAAGCGCTGGACAATGCGCGGGCTGGCGGCAAACCCACGGGTCCGCTGCATGGCGTGCCGGTCACGATCAAGGTGAACGTTGACCAAAAAGGCCATGCCACAACCAACGGTGTCGTCGCATTGAAAGATGTGATTGCACCGGATGACGCCCCGGTTGTGAGCAATCTGCTAAAGGCAGGGGCTGTTGTTGTCGGGCGAACCAACACGCCCGAGTTCTCTTTCCGCGCCGACACGGACAATCCGCTGTATGGGCGTACGCACAACCCCTGGGGGCGGCATATCTCGCCCGGCGGCTCTTCCGGTGGGGCTGGCGTCGCGGTCATGGCCGGAATCGGCGCGCTGGCCCACGGCAACGATATCGGCGGCAGCCTGCGCTTTCCCGCGGCGGCCAACGGAGCCGTGACCGTGAAACCCGGGCTGGGGCGTGTCCCGGCGTGGAACCCAAGCCAGAAAGTCGAACGCGGTTTGCTGGCGCAGTCGATGTCAGTTCAGGGTCTGATAACCCGGTCGGCTGCTGACCTGCATCTGTCCATGCCCAGCCTGATCGCCGCCGACGCGCGTGACCCGTTTCACGTGCCGATGCCCTGGCGTGGTCCTGATCCCGACGCGCCCGTCAAGGTAGCCTTCACCAAGAACACATTCGGCTATGCCCTGCACCCCGAGGTGGAAAAAGCGCTCGACACGGCACGGGACGCACTGACCGATGCGGGTTATGTGGTGCAAGAGATTGACCCGCCTGATGTATTTGAATGCGGTCGGATCGGTTACCGTACGCTGATGGGCGAAGTGCTCACGCTCATGCAATCAGATATCGAAACGGTCGGTTCGAAAACCATTCAGAATATCTTTGCGGTCTATTTCCAGGAGTTCCCGCCAATTGTCGAAACCGAGATGGTTCAGATGCTGGCCAAACGAAGCCACTATGCGCGGGAATGGTCCCTGTTTTTACAAGATTACCCTTTGGTGCTGTCGCCTTTCCTGCCACAGCCGTTCTTCAAACCTGACCGGGACACCGAAGGCGCCGACGGAGTGCATGAGGTTCTGGGGTGCGCCGTTTATTCCTATGCGATGAACTTTCTGGGCCTGCCTGCGGCATGTGTCCCGGCCCGGCTGGCTGAATTGCCAAAGGGCCCACAGCCGATCAATGTTCAGATTGCAGCACAGCGCTGGCGCGAAGATCTGGCGGTGGATGCGGCCTCGGCAATCGAGGCACGCGTGGGCCAAATGTGCCTGCCGCTTTGGGAGAAGTCAGAGTTGCAGGGCGGCTGCAAAAAATAGACCCCGGGACATTGTACCCGGGGTCCGACTGCTAAAATAAGCCCGGATTTCTGATGACGAGCGTAGCACCACCCACCCTCGCCAGCGCAAAATCTGCGCAATCATTCGAATACGCCGTTCAGGTGGCCACTCACTCCCACCTTGGCGTGTTCTCCGGGCAATTTCACATTAGCCAATCGTTAAGGGAATTCCTGTGAACTGCTTCACATAGGCGTGAGAAAAAATTCGGAGATGGCCGATTTTACGTGAATTGTTCAGATATTAGACGCTCTTCCAACCCATGGCCGGGGTCGAAAAGGATACGGTGCGCAATGGCTGGTTCCGACCTGATCTCGACCCAGTCTATATCCGGGAAAGAAACGGAATCAGCAGCCACGATGACGGGTCGCTTGTCAGCTTCGACCACATCGAACCTGACTTTCGCCATTTTCGGCAACAAGGCACCGCGCCACCGCCGTGGGCGAAACGCCGCGATGGGTGTCAGGGCCAGAACGTCAGCGCCAATCGGAACAATCGGCCCATGCGCGGAATAGTTATAGGCGGTCGATCCCGCAGGAGTGGCAAGTAATGCCCCGTCACAGACCAATTCGGCCATGCGCACCCGGTCGTCTACGCTGATCTTGAGCCTTGCTGCCTGAGGACCGGCGCGTAGCAATGACACTTCGTTGATCGCCAAGGCTTGGTGCAGTTTTCCTGATTGGTCCATCGCCTGCATGGCCAACGGGTTGATAACCTCTTCTTCGGCATCCTCCAACCGCGCCATCAGATCGTCTTCGTGATACTCATTCATCAGAAAGCCGATCGTGCCGCGATTCATCCCGTAAACCGGAGTATCGAGATGCTGCACATTGTACAAAGTGTGCAACATGAAGCCATCACCCCCAAGAGCAACCACAACATCTGCGTCGCGGGGCGCCACATTACCGTGTTTGGACACCAGAATATCCCGGGCCGTTTGCGCCACTTTGACCTCACTGGCAAGAAAGGCGATTCTTTTTTTCATGTTTTCCGGTTTCCGGTGCTGCACATTTGGTTCCGAAACAAACATACCTTTCCCCGATAGGCCAGTCTTGACGCCGCAGCGGGCCAAATCGTCGCTTTAAGCCTTTTGCGAATGTGGCGTTTCCGATAGGAAATCCGCAAGATTTTTACCCAGCCATGTGGAGCGCCCATGAACGCCAATCTTCGTGATACCGGATTTTTCACCCAGTCCCTTTCTGATCGTGATCCCGAGCTTTTTGGCTCGATCACGTCGGAACTGGGTCGTCAGCGCGACGAGATCGAGCTGATCGCGTCCGAGAATATCGTCTCTGCCGCCGTGATGGAGGCGCAGGGCTCGGTGATGACCAACAAATACGCCGAAGGCTATCCCGGCCGCCGCTATTATGGCGGCTGCCAGTTCGTCGACATCGCCGAAAACCTGGCCATCGACCGCGCCAAGCAGCTGTTCGGCTGTGAATTCGCCAACGTGCAGCCCAATTCCGGCTCTCAGGCCAACCAGGGCGTGTTTCAGGCACTGATCAAGCCCGGCGACACCATTCTGGGCATGAGCCTGGATGCCGGTGGCCACCTGACCCACGGCGCCCGCCCGAACCAGTCGGGCAAGTGGTTCAACGCGGTGCAATACGGCGTGCGCCAGCAGGACAACATGCTGGATTACGATCAGGTCGAGGCGCTGGCGAAAGAGCACCAGCCCAAGCTGATCATCGCCGGCGGTTCGGCCATCCCGCGCCAGATCGACTTTGCCCGCATGCGTCAGATTGCCGACATGGTCGGGGCCTATCTGCACGTGGACATGGCGCATTTTGCCGGTCTGGTTGCGGCGGGCGAACATCCCAGCCCCTTCCCGCATGCGCATGTGGCCACCACCACCACGCACAAGACCCTGCGCGGCCCGCGCGGCGGCATGATCCTGACCAATGATGAAGATATCGCCAAGAAAGTGAACTCGGCCATCTTCCCCGGCATTCAGGGCGGCCCGCTGATGCATGTGATCGCGGCCAAGGCCGTGGCCTTTGGCGAGGCGCTGCGGCCCGAGTTCAAGTCCTACATCCAGCAGGTGATCACCAACGCCCAGGCGCTGTCGGATCAGCTGATCAAGGGCGGTCTGGACACGGTGACCCACGGCACCGACACCCATGTGGTGCTGGTCGACCTGCGCCCCAAAGGCGTCAAGGGCAACGCCACCGAAAAGGCCTTGGGCCGGGCGCATATCACCTGCAACAAGAACGGTGTGCCGTTTGATCCGGAAAAGCCGACCATCACGTCGGGCATCCGTCTGGGTTCGCCCGCCGGCACCACCCGCGGCTTCGGCGAGGTCGAATTCCGCCAGATCGCCGACTGGATCATCGAAGTGGTCGACGGCCTGGCCGCCAATGGCGAAGACGGCAACGGCGCCGTCGAAGCCAAGGTCAAGGCCGAGGTCGCAGACCTCTGCGCCAAATTCCCGATCTATCCGAACCTGTAACTGGTCCACCCTCAAACACGGAACGGCGCCTTGAGGCGCCGTTTTTTTGCGTCAGATTCCTGAAAACGGTCTGGATCTCGCCCAGCGCAAATCCGATGTTTTGGGCAAGGTCCCGGGCCCCACGGTCGCCCAAGCCATTCTGGTCAATACGCGCTTTTTCCGCCCCGATCAGCCTTCCGCGCTGGTCACACCGACTCCGTGCATTCGATGTTACCGCACACAGGGGTTTGCGCCATGTTCAGACCTTGGCGCGTTGTCCGGAATCCAAGCTCAGATCAAGCCGCGCCACCACAGAAAAACCAGCAACAGTGTCGTCAGTGCCAGCATGTTGAAGGCCAGCCCCCCCAGCAGACCAAGGAACCACCCCCATCTGCGATCCGCAAGATTGATGGACCCCAGATGTTCCTGCACCACGTCGGACGCCTTGATCAGCCTGGGGTTATCCAGAACCAGCCTCAGTTTGGGATGAGACGCCATCGCCTCGGCCCGGGCCAGAATCAAGGCCTGCTTATAGACGCGCCGCGGCAGTCGGCGCCTGGCCTTGCGGATCGATGCCTCGAGCGTCTTGTCGCGCACTCCGAGCTTTGCGCGCAGCAACACAACCGTTTCGGCGATCCGGGTCTGAATGTCTGGGTCCTGCGGCATTGGTGGCCTCCTGCGGAGGCAATCTAGCGGCAGCGTCTATGACCTACAATGGGGCTGGTCGTTTCCGGCGGTGGCTTGTATCACGCGGTACATGCTGAACACCATCATACATGGCGAACCGACCGCCCGACCGCCCCTTGTCATTGCCCACGGCCTGTATGGATCGGCCCGAAACTGGGGCGTGATTGCCAGACGGCTATCAGACCAGCGGCAGGTTGTGGCCGTCGATATGCGTAACCATGCCTACAGCGCGTGGGACGCTTGTCATGACTATCCCCATCTGGCGCAGGATATCGCCGAGGTCATCGAACGGATCGGCGGGACGGCGGACGTACTTGGGCATTCAATGGGCGGCAAGGCAGCGATGACACTTGCGCTGCAACACGGCGCGCTGGTGAACAAACTGGTGGTCGCAGATATTGCGCCGGTGAAATACACGCACAGCCAAATTCAGTTCATCGAGGCCATGCGTGCCGTGGACTTCTCGCGCATTGCACGCCGCTCGGATGCCGAGCAACAATTGGCCGAGCAAGGCGTTGAAAAAGCATTGCAGAGCTTCTTCACCCAATCGCTGGACATCAAGGGAAAGCGTTGGTTGTTGAACCTGGACGTGTTGGCGGACCAGATGCCAAATATCATGGGCTTTCCCGAGTTGGACGCCCAGTGGTTAGGCGCCGCGCTGTTCCTGTCGGGGGGCGAGTCAGATTACGTCTTGCCGGAACATCGGGCCAAAATCCGCGCTCTGTTTCCCGGCGCGCGATTTGCCAAGATCCCCGGCGCCGGGCACTGGCTGCACGCCGAAAAACCGCGCGAGTTCGAAGCTGCCGTCAGGACCTTCCTGAACGCCTGATCAAGCGCCTTGATACAGCCGCCTGGCCACCATCCAGGATGCCGGAGCCGCGATTACGGCCCCAGCGGCCGCGGCGCCCACAATTGCGCTGACGGATACCATTCCAGCTGAAAGCACGGCAATAACGGCCGAACCAGACAGAGCAGTTGCAATCAGGGAATACAGCATAGCGGCAAGGCGAAACATGACCGGGTTTTCCTTTTGATGGCTTCCGGCCAAATATTTCACGATTCGAATGTGTTGCGCTTTGATTTGTGTCAGATGCAGACGGTTCCGAAACTAGGATTTGGCGATTTCACCGCCCCCATTCACCCAGTCCGTCAATCCACCAAGATTGTACACCCTCTGGTATCCCATATCCTTCAGGAGTTTTCCGGCCAAAGCCGCGCGCCCGCCTGATGCGCAGTACAACACGATGGGGCGATCCTTGCGCAGTGCAGGGTCATGTGATTGCAATGCATCGTCTGCTCGAAACTCCAGCATGCTCCGGGGTATATGATGCGCCCCAACGGCGCGGCCCGTGTGTTCCAGCTCATTCGCATCGCGTATGTCCAACAGCAGCGCCCCCTGTTCGGTCATCGCCTTTGCCTTGGCCGCATCGATACGCTCGACCACCGCGTTGGCCGCCTCCATCATCTCTTTCACCGTCACCGGCATGTGAGTTCTCCTTTACGTCACCGCGCAGAGGTTAACATGCGAATTTTGGAAGGTGTAGACATGGAAGGAAACGCGCGTGTTACTGCTCGCGAAACGCCCGCGACATGCTGTCTGATACCGGTTTGGCGATATAGGCCGCAAAGGTGCGCTCCTCGGTCTGGATCATGATTTCAGCGGGCATCCCCGGTGTCGGAACAAAGCCGCGCACGCGCTGCAACTCATCCGGGGTCAGTGAGACTCGTGCCAGATAGACTTCCTGCGGAACACCGGTCGAATCCTCAAGCAGCGCATCGGCCGAGATATAGAAGACCTCGCCATACAAAACAGGCGTCGTACGTTGGTTCAATGCGATCAGGCGGACTGTGGCGGTCTGCCCCGTGACGACACTGTCAATCTCGGTACGCGGAATCTGTGCCTCGATGATCAGGGGCGCATCTGCGGGCAGGATCTCGGCTATCGGTTCCCCGGTCTCAATCACACCGCCCGGCGTGTGATAATGCAATCGCACCACCGTTCCGGTTACCGGCGCACGCACCACGGCCCGGTCAAGAACGCTGCGCGCCTGTCGGGATTTTTCACGCACGCTTTCCAGATCGGCTTCGATCACGCCCAGTTCATCCAGTGCGGCCTCACGATAGGCGGACCGCGTGCGCGCGATCTGTTCGTCATATTTCAGCAGCATCTGGTTGATTTCAGCGGCTTCCGCCTGCAACCGGGCCTGCTGACCTTCGGCTTCGGCCTGAACACGACGGATCGTGTTCAACTCCCCTTTGCGGACAAGGCCCTTTTCGAACAGTTGGCTCTTGGCCTCGAACTCCTCCTGCAAGATCTCGGCGCGCCGTGCCATGCTGTCCAGCTGCGCCTCAAATCCGCTTGATCGGATTTTCAGTGCTTCCATGTTGCGCTCCAGCAGGGCCAAGTCATTCAGCAGCGTCTTGCGCGACACATCGAAGCTGAGCTTTTGCCCATCCAGAATGGCCATTACTTCAGGATCGTCGGATGCTTTGACAAGCGCCTGCGAAAACACAAGGCGGTCGCGCTCCCCGTACTCGGCCAGCAACCGCTCGGTCATGGCCTGAAGGCGCAGCTTGCGAATATGCAATTCACGTTCATTGGCCTGGGCCGAGGTCTGGTCCAGGGTCATCAGAACCTGACCTGCCTGAACCGCCTGACCTTCCACAACCTTGATGTCTTCGATGATGCCGCCTTCAAGATGTTGGACAATCTTGTTGCGGCCCGTGGCCACAAAACTGCCTTGCGCGATGACCGCTGCGGCCAGCGGGGCACTGAAGGACCATACCCCGAAACCGCCGAAGCACACGACAAGCAAGACCACCCCGATCACTATCAACCTGTTGATCGAGCGCGGAACCTCGGCATACCAGACTTCTGGTTCATTGGCTGAGTTGTTCACAGGTACGAGGTCATTCATGGTCAGCCCCCCTGCTGGCCTTCAATTCCAGTCTGCTTGCGCGGCCCGTTGATCTGCTGAAGAACCTGATCACGTTGACCAAACAGGGCCACACGCCCGTCCGTCAGCAGCATGATCTTGTCGACAACATTCAACAACGTTGGCTTCTGCGTAATGACGACAACGGTGATCTTGCTTTGACGCGCCTGTTCGATCGCACATGCCAGCGCCTTGTCGCCCGCGACGTCGAGATTTGAATTCGGTTCATCCAGCACAACCATTCTGGGGTTGCCGAAGAACGCCCGCGCCAGTGCGATACGCTGCTTCTGACCACCGGACAAAGGCGAGCCATCAGCGGCCACCACGGTCTCATATCCCTGCGGCAGCGTTGCAATCATGTTGTGAACATCGGCCAGAACGGCGGCATCGTGGATCTGTTCGTCAGTGGCATCCGCCCGCATCCGGCCGATATTGTCCTTGATCGTGCCCGGGAACAGCTGAACATCCTGCGGCAGGTAGCCGATGCTTTCGCCAAACTGGCGCGGGTCCCAGTTTCGGATGTCCATCAGGTCAAGCCTTACGCTGCCCGATGTGGGCAGAATGGATCCCACCAGAGTTTTCCCAAGCGTGGTTTTCCCGGCACCGGAATTACCGATGATGGCCAAAGTTTCACCGGGAACCAGCGAGAACGTGATGCCGTTCAGAACCACGCGTTTGGTTCCGCCCGGTACATAGAGCAGGCGTTCGACATCCAGCCGACCTTCGGGGCGTGGCAGACGCAGTTTTTCGTATTGCAGGGCCGAGGTCGACAACAGCGCCTTGATCCGGCCGTAAGCTCCGCGAGTCAGCAGATAGCTGTTCCACCCTTCAATCGAACCTTCGATTGGCGCAAAGGCACGTCCGGCAATGATCGAGGCCGCAATCACCATACCGCCTGTGATCTCTCCTTGCAGCGCCAGAAACGCGCCCCAACCCAGAATTCCGATCTGCGTCAAAAGGCGAACGGCGCGCGAGATTGAAGCAAAGATCACGTTGCGGTCCTGCGCCCGCACCTGCCAGGTCAGCGATTGGGCAGTGTCCCGCCCCCAGATCCGCACGGCTTCGGGGATCATTGCCAAGGCGTTGATGATCTGGCTGTTGCGAGACATCGAATCCAGATGCAGGTTCGCCATGGACTGTGCCTTGTTGGCCTCGGCAAACGGCTTGGCAGTCATTTTCTGGTTGATCAGCGCAATCGTCATCAGGATCAGCGCAGTAACCACCACGATCATGCCCAGTTGCGGATGCACCAGGAAAATCATCAGGATGAACAGCGGCGCAAACGGCACGTCCAGAAATGAAAGCAGCGTGCCCGAGACCAGAAAACCGCGAAGCTGTTGCAGATCGCCCAATGTCTGATACTCGCGCCCGTTTCCGTGCAGCGACGCATGGGCCGCCGCGCTCAGAACCGGTGCGCCCAGCCGGGCCGCCACTTCGACCCCGGTCCGCATGAGCATGAACCGCCGCACCGCATCAAAAGCAGACTGGAAGATCACCGCCCCTGCCACGATGGCCGTCAGCATGATCAGCGTATCCAGCGACCGGCTGGTCAGAACACGGTCACTGATCTGGAACAGATAGATCGGGATCGCCAGGATCAGGATGTTCGTGGCGCAGGTCAGGACCAGAACAAACGCAAGATTGCGCCGGATCGCCCGCATCGAAACGCGCAGCGTGCGCTGGAAATCTTCGGGCGGGGTGCGTTTGTGGAAGGTTTGGGGTGGCCCGTTCCCATCACCGCCGCCGGAATTCGTTTGCAACAGTGGCTGGTTTGCCTTGGCCTCGATCGTGGTGCCAATGCCGTTCCCACCGGATGAGCGTGCAGAGGGGGTCTTGCGCGCAGTTGAGTCCCCGGCGGATGCCGGATCCGGGCCGTCGGCGTCGGCCACCCCATTGCCGCCACCCGCCGTTTCTTCATCTTGCGCGGGTTGCGGCTGCGCACGCTGATGGGGAGGATCAGCGCGCCGTCGTTCGCGTGAGTGTTTTTGGTCTTCGGATTGCTGTGGCGCTTCGGTTTCAACCGTCGAATCTGGATCTGACTCAGACACGCGCATCTCCTGCGTCAGGTGCAACCGGGCTTTGACCCGTTGTGTCGCTGGATCTGCCCCACCGTCTGCGCGCTGGCGCTTCGGGCCCAAACCGCCCTGCCTGTCCAAGGGACTGGATAAGAGTGGACGGCGCGACGAAAAAACAATCGACATATACAAACCTTCTGGTCACTCGATAAAAACTTGGGGGGTCAGGCCAGCATGGATTGCAGGCCGTCATCTGGTGTCGTTGTGTCAGTGGATTGTGCGTCCAGTGCCAGGGCGGCATCCGGTTGCGGCACAGACATGTCCGCCATGATTGCGGCGATCGCCTCGTTGGTCATATCTGTGATTTCTTGGTTGTCTGGCACGTCAATCAGGCTGGCCTGATGAAGCAGCAGGTCAGAATAAGATCCGTCAGCGGCCATAACCGTCGAATCCACACCCATTTTGGTCAGATTGACAGAGTTCAACAGGGCGTTGCTGCCTGCGACGACATCGGTATCGGCGGCACTTTGACCGGACAGGTCAATTTGATCCTGATCCAGCATCATGGTGACCTGTTCAACAATGTTCACCTGCAACAAGTCTCCGTCGATCTTGAGCACGCGCAACTGTTCCATTCCTGCGAACAAGGGATCGTTGAGCAGCGCGCTCTCCAAGGCATCGATGTCCGTTTGATCAAGCGCCATGGCGTCGGACAGGTTCTGCTGCAGATCCTGATGTGTATCTGCGCCTATCGTTTTGACCGACGCGTCATTCATGATCACGTTTTCATCATCTCCGGCCATTGCGCCGGGCATACCGCCGTTGATGATATCGTCATCCATCAGGGCGTTGGTCTGGTACAACATGTCCACGGAAATCATATTCCCGTCGATCATGATCAGGTCGTAAAAGCTGCCCAGCTGCACGATGTCGGTGACATTGAACATTTCGTTGTCGCCCAGCGCGTACAAGGTCGATGCGGCCGAAATCTCGGTCTGTATGTTGTCTATATCCGTGGCGTCGATAGCTTGCTTGACGAAGTTGGCCACAACCAGATCACCGTGGACCCAATCCACAACGATGAACTCGGGCTGTCCGGTTGTTCCGGTGCCATTGTCCAGCCAGGGGGCCTCTCGGCCTTCGACTTCGATCTTCGAGGACTGAATCACATTGGTGCCGCTGCCCGTTCCCGGCGCCCCCACATCCCAATCTGACACAAGCGCGACCTGGCTGATGGCGGTCAGGCTGATCGCCTGCCCTCCGACGGCGATATAGGGGGCATCAACCCAACCTATAGATGCCGAGACAGCATTGATCGCAAGGTTCCCTCCGGTCACGACCAGGTGTCCGTCGTCAAAGTCTGGATCTTTCGACTGATCCCACTCGGCCGGAAGCATGGCCTCTGTCTCATCCTCTCCGGCTTCATCCGGCTGATGGAACGCAGGCAGGATGTCTGTCCATACCGGAGCTTCGTCAACGTACTTGCCGTTTACGATCACCCCCAACGCATCATCGCCATGAAACTGATGTACCGTGACCCCGTCTATATTCGCGTTTGCCGGGGCCAACATCTGTTCGGCCAGCGCCTCGAGCATTTCGGTCGACTTGTAATCCGCGAGCGAAAGCGAAGGGGCCGCCATGGCATGAAGCGACAGCGCCATGTCCATCATCTCTTCGCCCTGGGCGATCAGCGCTTCGGTATCGCGAAAGTCCCCTTCTCCCACCGTGTCGTTGTCGCGCATGACCACCTTTTGCACGGTGAATGTCAGTGCCGAACCCAATGGCACCGTATCCGGTCGCAGAATAATCAGTTCCGGTGCAGAAGACGGGCCGGATATGCTGTCTGGAACAAATCGCGTGGATTCCGCGCTGTCACCGTTAAGGACGATGACCGACTCATGCACCGGCCCGACAGGAGCTTTTGGCAACGGAAGTTCTGGTTGAGAGGGAAGAAAATTGAATGGCAGGGCTTTGTATTCGCCCGCTGGGATATCCAGATCAGCTTTGATGTTGATCGAGGTAGGCTCTTCAAGCCCGTCTATTTCGGCTTTACGCCTCAGGGCGCTGAATTCCTCGTACTGATCCCTCAGGCGGGCTTGTTCTATCGTAAGCTCAAAAGTTCCAACAAAATGCGCTATCGTTTCCGTAATACCGTCAAGTGCCATGTCGGTTTTCCTTTTTGCCCGCGGCGGCTCGTAATTTCCGCTTTGGGTTCAGTTGGGCCGGGGCCGCGTTTTGCGGCCCCGGCATTTTCGAAGGGTAGCAAGGCCCGAAAATGCGAGCCCCGCCTTTTGACTTAAACGTCCGTGTCGTCGCTGGCGTGGGACATGGTCATCGAACCACCCACCATGGTCGTATCGACCGTGTTGCCCAGGACGTTGGCGCCCATGATGATCGACTGGTTGAACGCAGACGTATCAACGACAGCTGCCGCCGATGCATAGGACTCGCCGGTCACGATGCCATCGCCACCATTGTTCGCGCCCCAGGCACCACCATTGCCGCCGGCACCACCGTCACCTGAATAGGCGCCGCCACCGTTACCACCGGTGATCATGCCACCCATGGTATCGCCTGACGTTGCAGTGCCCATCGAAGCTCCGCTGGTTCCGCCGTTCGCGGCGGATGCGCCACCGGCACCACCGTTGCCCGAGTCGGCCGCACCAGCTGCGTCGCCCGACCCAGTCGATGTGGCGTCATTGTCGGAACTGCCTTCGCCACCGTATCCGGCAATTGCTTCGGCCAAGCTGTCAGCCGCACCGTTTGTGTCGGCGTCTCCGAAGATGTCGGCAGCTCCGCCGTTGCCTGCGGTATTGGCCGCGTCGGCAGACCCGGCTCCGTTGCCGGTAGACGTCGATGTTGGCGTTGTGCTACCGCCCGCGCCGCCGTCGCCGTCGGCAGCCGATGTTCCGGTACCGGCCGCATCCGCTGCGCCATCTGCTGCGTTCGACCCGCCGTTACCGCCGCTGCCGTCGGTGTCCTGCGAGTTGCTGGCCGCGCCGTTCACGTCGCCGGGGCTCTGGTCGATATCCGGCCCGCTTGCCGACTGATCGCCAACACCCTGCGCATCGGAATCCGCATCAGCGGTCCCACCGGAGCCGTCGCCGCCCGAGCCGTCGCCACCTGAACCGTCGCCGGCCGTGCCGTCGCCACCGGTGCCGTCACCGCCGGTACCGTCGCCGCCTTCGCCTGCTTCGGCGTCAATCATGCCCAGCTCTTCCTGCAAAGCCATGATTGCAGCTTCGACCATCGCGCCGAATCCACCTTCGCCGTCGCCGCCGGTACCGTCGCCACCGGTGCCGTCACCGCCAGTGCCGTCACCGCCGGATCCGTCACCACCGGTTCCCGTTCCGCCAGAGCCGTCAGCCGAGCTGTCCGCGCCGCTGTCAGCAGAGCCGTCAGCAGTGTTGTCACCCGCAGTGGCGTCATTCGCATCGGTGTTGCTGTCGCTGGTGTTCGAAGCCGAACCATCTGCCGCAGCATTACCATCGCCACCATCCGCGCCGGACGCATCCGCAGCGTTGTCCGCCGTTCCGGTCCCGGTTCCTGTCGAGTCGGAATCGCTGTCGCCGCCGTTTGCGTTACCGGCTGCGTTCGAACCGGACAGACCCAGGCCCAGACCCAGACCAAACGAATCCGCGCTGCCGCCGGCTCCGCCGGTTCCGCTGCCATCGGCACTTGTGCTGCCATCATTGTCGGACGAAGCCGAACTATCCGCGGCACCGCCATCTCCACCGGCGCTGTCACCGTCGGATCCTGCGCCCGCCATACCAACACCATTGCTGGCATTGCTTGCGTCACCGGTCGATCCGCCCCGGCCGGCGCTGGAATCGGCATCTGCACTGCCGGTATCACCACCGTCAGCCCACGCGTGGCTGCCCAAGGTTGATGAATCGGCCGCTCCACCGTAACTGGTTCCACCGTCGCCAGATTTTCCACCGTTGGCATCCGAGCTGATACCTTCAGCCGCAGTTGCCGTGCCGCCATTGGCATCGCCGTTCTGGGTGAAGTCGGCGTTGTTGGATACGGTCGGTGAATCAAGCGTGTCGTCGTCGCTCAGGCTGGCGACCTGGCTGTTCACGGATGACATTGCCGTTCCGGCGTCGTCCATCGAGATATCCAGATTCATGTCATCGCCTGGATCATAGGTCAGATCGCGGCCAGCAGTGATCACGTCACCCACTGTCGCCGAGTCACCAAGATCCAGATCAACCTGATCATCGTCGCGCGGAATCCACTCACCGCCGCCGAAATCGATGTTGATTGAGTTGCTGTTGGAGTTGTCGTTGGTGTTGTCGCCGGCATTAAGCGTCTGGTCTTGATCCTGACCCTGGTCCTGATCCTGACCCTGGTCCTGATCCTGACCCTGGTCCTGACCTTGGTCTTGGCCCTGATCCTGGCCCTGCTCGTTGGCGTTTTCTACATTTTGGTCCTGCTGCTGTTGCTGCGCAGTCACATCGGCTTCGACAAGAGCCTCATCAACCTGAATTTCAACATCAACCGGAGCTTCCAGGTTTTCGACAACAATTTCGTCAACGGTCGTTACGTTTGTATTGTTTACATTACGTCTCATAACAAATTCCCATTTCTGGAACGCCTGACCGCCATTCATCTACAAAGCGGCAACGGGCGTGATTGAAACTAAAATACCCGCACAGCGTTCAAACACGCTGAATGCGGTCCACCGTCGTTTTCTTTAGGCCACCTCCTTTCCCGGCTAAGCCGAATACGCGACCGTTCACAATCGATGCTGAAATACGCAAGGAACGGGCGCGGCAGGGACAGACGCTTTCACAATTAAAGCCTGACCATGTTCGCAGTGACGCACGCTTGCGACTAGCTAACTGAAAGTTCTGGTGAGATTAACATATTGTTTTTATTGTTTATTTTGAGAATGCAGTGGAACTTTAGCCGAACTGGATCAAAAAGTTCTAAATTAAGAAAACAATAAAAAATAATGCAATTGTTTCCAATGGTTACACAATGCCACACCGAAAAACCTAAACAATAGTTCTATATCTAAGGCACTTGAACTATACCGTCTGGTTGTAGAAAATCACGTTTTCAGCTACAATAAACCTCACGTAATTCTTTGATTAGTTAACTACTTTTTCACCGGCAATTCCATTTCGATAAAGCCATTTCCGGTTAACCCCGTTTTGTGAGGGAATATAATGAGTGAGTCTTTGAACAATGAAACCGGCAATCAGAGTTTTTATTCAGAAGATTTTTCGATTGTCTTCCTCGGGAAAGAACTATTCTATTCAAATCAAACTCTAAGAAGCGTTCAAACTGAATTTGGCGTCCGCGCTTTTCGCTTCGAAACACTCGAGGCAATGCACACACATGTTCCGGACAGCGGCAAGATCGTCGTTGTGGATCAGATGTTGATCGAGGACCTTTTGACGCGCGCCGATGCATACACCAAAAGTGCAGGTTCCGGCTGTCTTGCTTTCGCCTATCGCAAAGAGGAATCCGCCCGACACCTGTTCGAAGGCTGGAACCGCGCGCAGTTTGGAGATGTCGGCTTTTTACCGATGAACGTGGCACCGGACGCGTGGCGCGCCATCCTCAGACTGCTGATGCACGAGGAACTTTATCTTCCCAGCTTTCTGGCTGACTGTGTTTCACCCCCCTGTCAGCGCGCGCCCGAGAGACCACGGCGACGGGAGGCCATTACTTCCAACGGCGCAGATCGGCACGTACAGTATTCCAAGCTGACACGCCGCGAAAAACAGGTTTTGCAACTGGTTTCAGAAGGCAAAAGCAACAAATTGATTGCGGCCAAGCTGGGCATCACGGAACACACGGTCAAGCTGCACATGCATAACGTTGTCGGAAAGATTGGCGTCAGCAACCGGACGGCGGCTGCTCATTTCTATTTCGAGGTTGCGCCTCATGAGGCGCAGCAGACCGCCCTTGACTGATCCGTTCGAAGCCCGGTTCGACCGCCTGATCCTTTTGGTCGGCAGGCTGAACTATATGTGGACAAACACCGAAAGCCTGCTGATCCATCTGATCGCCGGCCTAACCGGAACGTCCAAGGACGTGGCCGTAATCATCTTTCTGACTTTGAACACCACCCGCGCGCGAATAGATCTGGTTGAAAGACTTGCAAAAATGGAAGGGCGCCCTGCCCAGGTCCGAGATCCGATCCTTGAACATACGCAAAGGCTGGCCAAGCTTTCTGGCATCCGCAACAAGTACAACCATTGCATCTATTCCTTCGACCCTGAAAGCGGAAACCCGAAAACGATCCTTATGCGGATCGCTGACCGCAAAACCGACATAAAACTAGGCCGCGAAGATACCGTCGACGACAATGCCCTGCTCCAAATCGAAGCAGTCGTTGATCAGCTGTCAGCCGCGAACAGGGACATTTGGAAACTGATCCGACAATTGGGGTTTCCGGTTTAGGCTCGGTCGCACAGCAGAGTTGAGTGGGCCCCTCGCAGCACCCGCGCGTCCCCCACGGCGCCACCTGCCACGCACGCATAAGTCACCGAGATTTTTTGGTGCGGGCGGTGGGACTCGAACCCACACGGGCATACGCCCTTCAGATTTTAAGTCTGATATGTCTACCATTCCATCACGCCCGCACGGCGCAGCCCCTGGGGCCGTGCAATTTCCTTACAAGCACAGCGGGATGAGAACAATGCGCTTTGACGCAGATGGACCGGGATTTTTCGGTGGAAAGCTGTGTCTGCCATCGCCGTCGTTCTTCGGCTGGGTCCCTTCCCTGTTTCGAGGTCACGTGACAATCGCCTTTCCGACATCATCCCTTCCTCGGCAATCCATCTTCGCGCGGATTGCGCTGTGCGTTCACTTTGCGCATGACCTTGGTGTCGCGTCCATTTGCCACCGCTGAGAACCGTTCTTCGCCCAATCGCAAAGAAGACCTGGCCGGTTTTTCAGCGTCTTGGAATGATCCTTTGTTGGTGCTTCCATCGTTTACAAATAAAAATATTCATTTTAATGATTGCGTATGAGTGAAATTCCTTTGTCCCGACGCAGCTTCCTGTTCAATGCCACGTGTCTTGCAGCACTTGGAGCTCAAGCCAGAATCGTTCAGGCAGAGCTGCGGCTCGGTCCTTCAGCCCGAATTACGACCGTGTCAGACGGATACCTGTCATTGCCACCTGATGTTGTTTTCGGAGCCATGCCCAAAGAGGCGGTCGAGCAATTCCTGACCCGCAATCAAGCGGACGCGACCAAGTACGAGCCAGAGTGCAACGTCACGCTTTATCGGGATGACGAAAACACCGTGCTGTTCGATGCTGGAGCGGGGCCGGACTTCATGCCCACATCGGGCAAACTTATGGAAACTTTTGAAGCAATTGGCTTGTCGCCCGAAAGTGTCACGCATGTGGTTTTCACCCACGCGCACCCGGATCATATCTGGGGTGTTCTGGATGATTTCGACGACCTGCTTTTCCCTAATGCGACGCACCTCATTGGACGCAAAGAATGGGATTACTGGTGGAACCCCTCAACGGTGGACACGATAGGTGACGATCGCACCGCGTTCGCGGCCGGTGCAAAACGGCGATTGGAAGCAATTGAGGATCAGGTCGCGTTCTTCGAGGATGGGCAAGAGATACTTCCGGGCATTGCGGCACGGGCAAGCTTTGGGCACACGCCCGGTCACATGGCTTTTGAGCTTCGAAATGGGAATGAGTCCGTAATGGTCGTCGGCGACGCGCTGGGAAATCCGCACGTGGCCTTTGAACACCCCGATTGGCACAGTGGAACGGATCAGGATCCCCAGGTCGCCGCAGCTGCGCGTTACTCACTTCTGGATCAGGTTTCCGAAGAGGAAATGAGAATAATCGGCTTCCACCTGCCGAACGGTGGAATTGGCCGCGTCGAAAAGACCGGTCCTGCCTACAGATTCATTGGAGAGGCGTCATGATACGATCATTCGTGATTGCGGTTGCTTTCGTCACACCGGCCTGGGCAAGCGAGGATATTGCAGACCAGTATCCGCAAAGCGTTCTGTATTCCAAGCCGGTCGAATTCATCCCTGGCGTCTATTCCGCCATTGGCGCAACCGCTCCGCCGACCTACGAAAACTCTGGTCACAACAACAACCTGAGCTTCATCGTAACAGGTGAGGGCGTGGTCGTTGTCAACGGCGGTGCCGCCTATGTCCTTGCCGAGGCACTTCACAAGGAAATTCAGGCGATTACGGATCAGCCGGTCACGCTTGTCTTCAACGAGAACGGTCAGGGGCACGCGATGCTTGGCAATGCCTACTGGTCGGAAATCGGGGTTCCAATCGTCGCCCATTCGGATGCAGCAGCTGAGTTCGAGGAATATGGCCCTCAGATTCTGGAGGGAATGAAACGATACAATCAGGACAAGGCAGAGGGCACGTTTCTGGCAGGCCCAACCGAGACATTCGATGATGAATACGTGATCGAGATGGGCGACTTCCGGATCGAGGCCAAATACCTCGGACCGGCCCACAGCCCCGGCGATATCTCGATCTGGTTGCCGAACCAAAGCCTTGTCATCGCGGGTGACATGGCATTCCACGAGCGCATGCTGCCGATCTTTCAGGATACCTATACCGCGGATTGGCTGGAAACCTGGGACAACGAGTTCGAGGCTTTGAATGCCACATATGTCATACCCGGGCACGGTCATCCCACGAATATGGATCAGGTGCGCCGTTATACGCGCGATTACCTGGTGTATCTGCGAACCAGGATTCAAGAACATATGGATGCGGGCGGCGATCTGACCGAAGCCTATTATGTCGATCAGTCCCCCTATGCCCATCTGGACGCGTTCGAGGAACTGGCAACCAAGAACGCCGGACGCGTTTTCGAACAGATGGAGTTCGAGTAAGTCAGGAATGCTGCAATACCGGCAGCCGCATCAAAAACCTGTGCGTGCCTATCGCCCCAACCCACATGAAGAAAACTGCAAGCCAGGCTGTCAATGACAGGGCGGACCCGCCTGAAAGTCCCGCGCCCACGGCGCAACCTCCGGCCAGCATCGCCCCGAATCCCATGAGGACAGCTCCGACGAGGTACCGTTCCATCGGAGTGTCCGAGCCAAAACGCTCGATCCTCCACTCGCTGGAAATGATGGCAGATCCTGCTGCCCCAATGGCCACGCCCGGCACAAGACCGATACCGAAAGACAGCACCACATTTCGCTCTGCAACCAACGCCATCAGCGTGTCTGTGGCCGGGCCGGTAAACGTCACCGAAGACACGGGGACGACCTCAAAAGATGCCTGCGCGATGGAAAACGTCATGAACCAGCCAAGCGCCACTGCCCCGCCAACTCCGGCGGCTGTCACGATCTTTGCAGGCGCGACTTTCCTGTGAAGGGCAAACACGATCGACAAGACAAATCCAATTGCGGCGACGGCCGAATAGACCGATGGGGGGAACCCCATTATTTCTGCAAGATCGCGCTCTGCACCTCCTGAGATGGTCCACAGACCGGAAATCGCTTCACGGGCCGGGCTGAGAACGCCTGTGTAGGCGGCCTGAGCCACCAAGGTCAAAATCAACCCTGTCACAAGTGCTCGTAGATTGCCGCACGAGGCCAATACCAGCAGGCGAGATGCGCATCCGCGCGCAAGAACCATGCCGATGCCAAACATCGCCCCACCAATAACCGCACCGCTAAGGCTGCCGGTGGACGCGATGGCGCGTGCCTCGGAAAGGTCCAGCAATTCAAGCGAGACAAGCGCCTGTACAAGCGTCAGTGCCGCGGTAAAGGCGATCAGCCAAACCGCCAAGCGGGGGCCAAACTTACCTTCGGCGACTTCCACCGTCGATGCGCGCAAACAAAAATGGGACTTCTGAGCCGTCACGCCGAACAGGATACCGACCAGCACTCCGGCAAACGCCAGGGTGCCCGGGTCTCCTAGCAAATCGATGAGCCTCTCCATGGACAGAAACTCTCACTTCGTTGCGTGTGTGTCTTTGTCTTTGGTCAATTCGTCAGCGTCATTGCGCAGCCATTGGCCTGCGTGCCAATTGGCATTGCGTCCATAACTCACCCAATGCAGATACCAGCCGGTCCACGTCTTCACAGGTGTGCACCGGCGACGGCGTAATCCGCAGACGTTCCGTTCCTTTGGGGACAGTTGGATAGTTGATGGGCTGGATGTAGATCCCATAATCACGCATCAGCACATCCGAAATGAATCGACACTTGACCGGATCGCCGACCATGACCGGAATGATATGGCTTGGGTTCGGTGTATGGGGAATACCCAGATCGTCCAGCCTGTCCCGGACTTCGCGCACGCGCTTTTTGTGCTGTTGCCGCTCTGCATTGCTTTGCTTCAGGTGCTTCACCGAAGCCGCAGCTCCTGCCGCCACGGCCGGAGGCAAAGCAGTGGTGAAAATAAACCCGCTAGCAAAGGACCTGACAAAGTCGACAAGCTCCTTCGACGCCGCGATGTACCCGCCGACCACGCCGAACGCCTTGCCCAAAGTCCCTTCAATCACGGTCAGGCGGTCCATCAGGCCCTCGCGCTCGGCGATGCCCCCGCCGCGCGGACCGTACAGCCCGACCGCGTGAACCTCATCCAGATAGGTCATCGCGCCATACCGGTCCGCCAGATCACAGACCTCGGCAATCGGTGCAATATCGCCGTCCATGGAATAGACGCTTTCAAACGCGATCAGCTTGGGCGCATTTGCAGGCAGGTCCGCAAGTTGCCTTTCAAGGTCTTCAAGATCGTTGTGCTTCCAGATCCGCTTTTGACAACGGCTGTGACGAATCCCCTCGATCATCGAGGCATGGTTCAATTCGTCGGACAGTACCGTGATTCCGGGGATGCCGGACGCCAAGGTTCCCAAGGCCGCCCAATTGGATACGTAGCCGGACGTGAACAGCAATGCTGCGTCCTTGCCGTGAAGGTCCGCAAGCTCCTGCTCCAGAAGCACATGTTCGTGCGTGGTCCCCGAGATATTCCGCGTCCCACCGGCACCTGCACCGCATCTGTCGATCGCCTCGTGCATGGCCGCAAGAACCTTGGGATGCTGTCCCATTCCAAGATAGTCGTTCGAGCACCAGACAGTGACTTGTTCGGGACCACCCCCTGCGTAACTGCGCGCCGTTGGAAACGCGCCGCATTGACGTTCGAGGTCTGCAAAAACCCGGTAGTTTCCTTCCTGTTTCAGTAGATCAAGTTGATCTCGAAAATACTGCCGGTAGTTCATTTCAATCCCCAACGGCCTCTTCAACGATTCCAGACAACAGGGTCTGGACCTTTTGCATTGGGCCGTCCGGATAGCTTCGGTATCCGACCTTCACCCCGTCATCGTCCTCGGCCACGAAAATCCCGTATGGGCAATAGCCGATATTCATCGGATCAGCTTCCATCACCTCACGCGAAATCTTTGCCGAGCAAAAAATAAAGATGTCCGCCGCCGCGAATATCTGTTTGTCGCTGCCGACATCAGCGCCCGTTCGGTTCAACATTTCTCCAACGTGGCTCACATAGTCGATGACCAGCCCCTGCCCGACAATTGCGGACTCGACCGCAAAGGTGGCATCATCAAAACTTCCGTCAAAGGGGGTCGTGATGATATCCTCGGCAAGCCCTTGACTGGCAGAGACTGCAAAGAACGCGGCCGTGATGATTGAGTGTTTCATGATCTTGATCCTCCTCCTGAGCCGCAGTTTCTCAGATTGAGCTTCGGGGGCTTTGACCCGTGTCAAAACCCCCGAAAACTTCTATCCAAACATGTCCGAGGTGATACCGGCGTACCAACCCAGCGACTCTTCATACGTTGCTTTTCTCAGATCGGCATCTTCGCCGGTCTGGCTGATGAACCCGTCCACCTTGGCGATTTTTTCCGGCGTCGCCTCGTAGGTTGCGCCAACCTTCACGCCATCATCCGTGTCGATCAGCGACCAGCATGTGTTGGAGAACTTGGCCGGGAACACCTTGGATCCGGTCAACGCGCCCCGCACGGCATTCGCGCACACTTTCGCCTGACTATTGGCCGAGAAACCCGATTTCGGCATGTCACCCTGCTGGCTGGCATCGCCCAGGACATAGATGTCCGGATCCGCCTTGGAGGACATATCCGCGGCGTTCACCGGCGCCCAGTTGCCTTCGGTCACTCCAGCCATTTCGGCAATGCGTCCGGCTTTCATCGCCGGGATCACGTTGCAGACGTCGACTGTGGTCTCTTCTCCGTCGATGGTCACCGTCATCGCGTCCGGGTTTACCGAGACATTGCCGCCACCGAAGTCTTCACCAATCCAGTCGACCATGCCTTCGTAATGGTTTGCCCAGCCTTCCTGGAACAATGCCATCTTCGAAAACTTCGGCTTCGGATCCGCCACGATGATTTTCGCAGTGGGATTGTTTGCTTTCAGAACATGCGCAACCATCGAGACCCGTTCATAGGGTCCGGGCGGGCAGCGGTACGGGTTTGGTGGTGCAACCATCGCAAAAGTACCGCCTTCGGGCATCGCCATGATCTGAGCTTTCAGAAGTTCTGTCTGCGAGCCGGCCTTGTACGCATGCGGCATCTTGTTTTGCGCCGAGACGTCCCAGCCTTCAACAGCCCCGTCGACAAAATCGATACCCGGGCTGAGGATCAGCTTGTCATACGGAACCGAGCCACCCCCGGCCAATGATACAGTCTTGGCATCGCGGTCAACACCGATGGCCCAATCGTGGACCACGTTTATCCCATAGTCGGCGGCAAGCGTGCCATAGCTGTGCGCGATATCCGACAGTTCCTGGAACCCTCCAAGATACAGGTTCGAGAAGAAGCAGGTGTAGTAGGTCCGCGACGGCTCGATCAGCGTCACGTCGATCTCACCTTTGCTGTCCTTTGCAATATAGCGGGCAGCCGTAGCGCCGCCTGCACCGCCGCCGACAACAACGACCCGAGGCCTGCCCTGAGCCAGAACCATCGGTGCAGATAATCCGGCTGCCGCCACCCCGGCGGCTCCTAGAAATGTACGTCTATTGAGTGTCATCGCGTTTCCTCCCCTTGGGCACAATCACTCTGGGTTATTGAAATATGCGGCCAAGGCCGCGATCTCGTCATTGCTCAGCCTTCCGGCGATCATTTGCATAACCGGGTGTGGCCGCTTTTTGTCCTTGTATGCGTGCATGGCGACGACAAAATCCTCGTCGGGCCAATACACGATCGACGGGATACCCTCGTCACTTCCCTCGATCTGATGGCACGTCGTGCATTCGCTGCTGAGATATGCGCCGTATTCGGGGTCTCCCTGAATCGCCAGGATCGCTGGATCGACGGAATGGTCCGTGCCTTTCGCGGTTGGGTCCGCTTCGGGAATATCCCGAGGGTTGTCTGAAAACCCCCGCAAATAGGCAATCACATTGGCCCGGTCTTCCGGGTCTTTCAGACCGCGAAAGCTCATCCTTGTGCCCGACGCAAATGCACGTGGATCTTCGATATAGGCTGACAGAGTGTCAGCGTGCCATTCCAAACCCGAATTTCCCGCGCGCACCAGGCTTTTGGAATAATTGAAACCGTCAAGGCCCGCGGCCTTGCGCCCAAAGACACCATTCAGATGCGGGCCGATTTTGTTTTCCGCTCCTTCGCCAACCTGATGGCAGCCCTTGCATTTGGCGAACACTGTTTTCCCGGCCTCGGCATCACCAAGGTCTTCGGTTGCGTAGGTCGATGTGGCGAAAGCCGCCAAGACCGCCGTGCACGCCAGTATGTCCGGCCACCGCATGATCAGCTTCCAAACGATTTGAGGTAGACAATCACGGCCTCAACGTCGTCTGGCTTCGTGAGCCCCGCAAAAGACATTCGCGTGCCCTTCATGTAATCCTTGGGTTTCGTCAGGAAGGCCGCCATTTCCTCATCCGTCCAAACTAGGCCGGCCTCGGATGCGGCTTTCATCGCCTTGGAGTATTTGAACCCCTCGACCGATCCTGCATTGGCCCCGACAATTCCGTTCAACGCCGGCCCGGTGCCGTGCTTTGCACCTTCACCCACCTGATGGCAGGCTTTGCACTTCTTGAAGACTTTCGCTCCGGCGGCAACCAGTTCCGTTGCTTCGTCGGTCTTTTCGGCCTCTTGAACGGCTGGCTCCGCGGCGGCTTTTTCCTCGGGCTTGGGTGCCGCTGCCGGAATGAACGACGGGCCGTCCGCAGTGAATGTCGGCAACCCCTCAACGGTGGCATCATTCATCGCCGAGTTCGACCCACCTTCGGGCGGCGTCTCGACCAGAAAAACGGAACGCATCGTGACAGCAGCCTCTGCCTTGCAGTTTTCCATGCAAGGCTCTTTGCGCCATTCAGCGTACTCGGTCTCGGGTCGCGTATCGACGACAAAACCGTCTTTGTTGTACATCTCGAATTCGGCGAAGTTTTCGTTGCTCAGTTCGAAATCGTCATCCACCAAATCATTTGAATACAGGATGTAGGCAACAATCGCATAGGTCTCATCCGCGGTCAAAGTGCCCGCCTCGCCAAATGGCATGGATCGGGAAATGTAGTCCCAGGCAGTAGACAAATGCGGCCAGTAGGACCCGACGGTCTTGACGGGATCTTCGTTTGCAAGCGTATCGAACCCACCGGCAAGAACGGGCCAGTTGTCCACACCTTCGGCAAACTCTCCGTGACATGACGCACAGCGGTCGGCAAACACTTCTTCGCCGGTCCAAACGTCGCCCGATCCGACAGGCAAGCCCCGCCCGTCCGGCAAAACGTCAACGTCCCAGGCCGCGATCTCTTCCTCCAGCGCAGGCCGTCCAAGCCCATAGGTGCCCTCGCGGCTGGGCGCAGGTGCGGTCAGGTTCGCGCCATTCGCAACCCGTTCCGCTGCGGCGGCCTGAATTTCCTGGACTTTGAGCTCAAGCTGGGCTGCTCGTTCGGCTTCTGACTTCGCTTTTTCCTGTGCGGCTGCTGCGTGGGCCTCAACCTGACCAATCCGGGTTTCCAAAGTTTCGATCTTCAGTTGGCCGAAGTTTCGGTTGGCGAACACCAACGCCCCCGCAAGCAGTAACGCTGTGCCGCCGAATACGGGCAGGAAAACATGGCTAAGAGACTTCGACATTCTCGGCGATCCCCTCTGCGCTTACGTACCACGTCTGGATACAGTTGTTGTGATAGACCGAGTTCTCGCCGCGCTTTTCGCGCAGCTGGTCTTTGGTTGGCTGTACATAGCCGGTCTCATCCATTGCTCGGGCCTGTAGGAGCATGGGCGCCCCGTCCCAATTCGTGTCGAGATAGAAACGTGTCAAAGCCTTGGTGTCGCCCTGCTTGCCAAGGCGTGCCGTCTCCCACGTGATGCCGCCGTCCTTGGATACATCGACACGGGTAATCTGTCCGTGGCCTGACCATGCAAGCCCTGAAATCACCAGCGGCCCGGGCCCATGTTTGATCGGCATTTGCGGGCTGGGCGAGGTTATGACGGATTTCGCATCCATCACCCAAGTCCATTTCTGGGCCGTGCCATCAGCATAAACATCGGTGTACTTTGATGTTTCTTCGCGGCTTTCGACCGCCCTGTCGACGACCTCGATCCTGCGCAGCCATTTGACCCACATGTTGCCTTCCCAGCCTGGCACGACCAGGCGCACAGGATAGCCATGTTCCATCCGCAGGGCCTCGCCATTTGCTTTGAAGGCCACCAACACATCATCCAGCGCTTTTTCCATCGGAATGGAGCGGCCATTGGACGACGCGTCCGCGCCCTCGACATAGACCCATTTGTCGGGCGAGATATCGGCGCCGGCCTCTTGCAACAGCGTGCGCAGCGGAACACCGGTGTATTCCATGTTGTGGATCATACCATGGGTGAATTGCACGCCGTTGAGCTGCGCACCCGCCCACTCCATCCCGGTGTTCGCTGCGCATTCGCAGAAATACACGTGGTTTTCGCGCGGGAAACGTTCGATGTCGTCATACGTAAAGACAAGCGGGCGATCGACCAGACCGTTTATCATCAGCCGATAGTCTTCCTTGCGCAGCTCGATTGCGCCCGAGTGGTGCCGTTCAAAGGCGCAGCCCTGGGGTGTGATTGTACCATCAAGCGCGTGGATCGGCGTGAAGTTGATCGACGAAATCGGAGAGGCGGTCAGCCACTCCACATTGCGGCGCACGACATGGGATTCATAGCTGATCGGCATGCCATAGGGTGTCTCGTCAACGCCTGCACCCGTGTACGATGCCCAATCCTGAAGCTCTGTTATCAGGGGGTCGGGCGTTTCTGCCACTGCCGCACCTGCAACTGACCCCGCGGCGACCGCAGCACTGCCTTTCAGGAAGGCCCGGCGGGACGGTTTGAACGCGTCATCCATATCTCTTAGGTCTCCATCTGTTTCTTAGACGCCGACGACATCGACGCTGGTGTTCTCTTGCACCGTTACGGTTCCAAGGTTGCGAATGTGGTTTTCGACGACATCCCAGATCGGCGGGCCCTCGGTGCCTTCGTTGACGCTGGCCCAGCCGGCCACGACATAGGTTTTCGACGGATCAATCGCTTCACCCGTCTTCAGCAGGGTCATCTCGCTGATCCGCTGCCCTTGCGGCTTGGTCACATCGATGCGGTAACCCAGCCCACCGACACGGACCATATCCCCGCCCTGCTGGTAGTAGGGATCGGGATTGAACAGGTTGTCGCCAACATCCTCAAGGATCACATGGATGAATTCACCCGTCATTTCCGTGCGATAGGCATTCGGATACGACATCGAAGTGACGTTCCAGATGTCCTCGCGCGTGATCTCCTGCCCCGGCAGGATCGACGGCCCCCAACGAACACCGGGGGACATGGCAATGTCTGCCTCCCGCTCCTTAAGCAGGGCATCACAGATCAGGTCATCCCAGGTTCCGTTGAAATTGCCGCGACGATAGAGCAACGAGTCCGTTTTGCCGATCACTTCACTGAGCGTCGCCTCATAGGGCGCGCGCTGCTCATCTATCAGGGCGGTGATCGCAGGATCCGGAGCGATAACATCAGAGAAGATCGGGATCAGCTTGTGCTTCAACCCCATCAACTGCCCATCCCGCACATCCAGATCCACGCGGCTGACGAACTTGCCGTTCGAGCCGGACGCGATGATATGCGTTTTGCCCACCAGAACCGGCTCGGGCAACGCATCATGGGTGTGGCCACTGAGGATCACGTCGACCCCCTCCACCCGGCCTGCCATTTTCTTGTCCACGTCAAAGCCGTTATGGCTGAGGACGACGACGACATCGGCACCGGCATCGCGAACCTCGTCCACCACGGCCTGCATGTTTTCGTCCCGAATGCCGAAAGAGTATTCAGGGAACATCCAACCCGGGTTCGCGATTGGCATGTAAGGGAACGCCTGTCCGATCACGGCAACCTTTGCACCTCCCCGGTCAAAGAACTTGTAGGGCTTGAACAGTTCCGCAGGTTCATCCCATTCGGCATCAAAGATGTTCTGACCCAAGGCGGCAAAGGGCAGCCCTTCGACGATTTCGTTGACTCTGTCGCTGCCCAGCGTGAACTCCCAATGGAAGGTCATTGCATCAGGTTTCAGCGCGTTCATGACATTGACCATGTCCTGACCAGCCGTCTGGTAACAGGTGTAAGACCCGTGCCAGGTATCGCCGCCATCCAAAAGCAGGGCATCGGGCCGGTCCGCACGGATGGCATTGATCACCGTCGAAACCCGGTCCAAACCACCAACCCGACCGTAGGTCTTTGCCAAGGCTGAAAAGTCGTCGTAGGTCAGCGCATAGGCCGACGAGCTGCCATCTTCGATCCCGTAGGCCTTGCGGAACGCGGCCCCCGTGACATGCGGCATCTGCCCCTTTGCCTCACCGATACCCAGGTTTATCTCGGGTTCACGGAAGTATATCGGTTTGAGTTGTGCGTGAATGTCGGTGACATGGATCAGGCTGATATTGCCAAAGGTCTCAAACTCCAGCAGCTGATCCTGCGTCAGACTTTGCTGTGCGGAAAGCCTGGCCCAATTGCCAAACCCGGATGCCCCGTACAGAGCCGATGCCGCCATTGAAACCTGCAAGAAGTCACGTCGAGAAATCATCTTTCGGCTTTCCTGTTTCACATATAAATGTATGAATGTCAAACTAACGGAAAAACCCGCGCTGGACACTTCCTACGCGGGCCTGTTGTTACTGGCGTACGGCCGGAGTTTCGACTGAAAGCCCGTTGCCACGCGAGGCAACATAAAGCTCCAGCGCACGAAATTCGTCTGAACCTTCGGCAAAGGTTTCCGCCCGCGTATCACGAATACAACCGCGGAAACGATTGTGTCGCGAAATCAGCTTGGCCTGTTTCAAACGATACGTCGGGAACCCATTGATCATTCCCTGGCTCAGGTGATCTGCCCGGATCATATTGCCCCAATTGTCTTCATGACAGTTGGCACAGCTCAGCTCTAACTGGCCATAGCGCGTATAGTACATTTCCTTGCCCTGTTCCCAATACGGGGCGGCGTCACCGTCAATGGCAACGTTCATGGGCATCCCGCGTGACTGTAGGCCGATCAAAGCGACCATGCCCTGCATATCGCCGCCGGACCATTTCCAGGCATCGGCCTCCATGTGCTCGGTCCGGCACGCGTTGATCAGATCTTCCATGACCACCAGCTTGCCGGTTTCGGCATCAACCTTCGGCATGGAAGCCTGCAATCCCTTGAAGCTTTCCACCCCGTCGTGGCAAGAGGCACAGCTTTTGCCGGCAGCCCCATCGACTGTCTCAAAAAGGTCGGCAGCCTGGTCGACGAAGATCATCGCCGGATTGTCGAAATCATCAATCTGAAGGGCCTGGGTTTCATCCGTACGGAAATGCCAACCGGAATAGATCGTGTCCAGGTTTTCCAGATGCGCCGGCGCTTCGGTGACCGAGGTCATGTCCAGCTCGTCATTGATCACAAGATTGTCTTCGTCAGGTCCGGCCAATGCTGCCACTGGGAAAACCAGAACTGCCGCGATCGCCGTTAATGCCTTTGTATTCATTACGTTCCTCCCTTGGTGGACCAGCGCCAAACGTCATGTCCGGCGCTGATCTGCCTTATTGGTCGAGCCGTCAGGCGATCTCGATCGATTTCTTCTCGTCGTAGACAGAGCCGTCGTCATCGTACCAGGTGAACACGAACTCACCTGCCTCGGGCACGGTTGCCTCAAACTGGAAATACGGGTTAGTTGAGATTGCCGGCTCCATCGTCACATCGACCACCATTTCGCCGTTAAACTCACAGGTGAAACGGTTGATGATCGATCGAGGTATGACGTTGCCTTCTTTGTCCTTGCGCTGACCGCTTTCCATCTTGTGGCTGATCAATGTCTTGATCGTGACGGTTTCGCCAACTGCGGCTTTCTTCGGAACCTTGACGCGGGGTTTCACACCGGATGCCATTGGTTAGTCTCCTGTTCTTCGAGGCGCGCGTGGCTATCAGCCGCCGCAGCCGCCGATTGTCACTTTCACGGTCGCGGATGCCTTGGCAAAGCTGCCATCTGCCATCTTCGCCACGGCAATGACATCCTGCGTTCCGGCAAGGCGGATACGAGTTGAGGCAGCCTGTTCAGCAGCCAGCGGGCCAAAGTTGAACGTTGCGACGCCCGGTTCGGGGTTGCCTGCTGCAACGATCAGAATCGACGCCGCACCCGGGGCGCTTACTTCGATCGGTACGGTGTTTCCGTTTTCGGCGATTTCAGGTGCCGTCAGTGTAACACCGCCGTCAGCCACATCCGCCCCACCGGTAAACGCGGCAATCGCATCCTTAGCGGCCGCATTTGCACGAAACGGCATCATTGTCAGGAACGCGGCGCCCAGCCCAAGGGCCAGAGTTTCGCGGCGAGAGAGTTCCATTTTCAATCTCCTTTGAATCTTCGACAATCACGCTATCGAAGCGCGACTATTCCTCTTTCAGGGTTGCAAGAAACGCGACCACGTCTTCGATTTCCTGCGCTGTCAGGATCGACGTCAGGGGCTCGGTCGGGGCTTTGCCGGTATAGGCGTCGCCCGGGCGGATATAGCCGTCATCCTTGTAGAATGCCGGCATCACCGTGCCTTCGAACGTCCTTTTCGCGTTTGCAACCAATCCGCGAAGCTCGGCTTCGGACCAACGATCACCGGCACCATCCAGTGCCGGGCCAACCTCGCCATGGAACGGAATATCGGCCAAAGCCGAGACCGCATGGCACGCCACGCAATTGCCTTTTGACTTGTCGCCAACGATCAGCGCGCCATTTGCCGCGTCACCGGCTGCGCCGGTCAACGAGACCTCTACGGCACCATATTCACCATAGGTTACGTTTTTCGGGTCGGTATCCGCGGCAAACGCGGCACCCCCTGTCATTGCGCAGACCAATGTTAAGAGTCTCAGCTTCATGATCCCTCCCATTTGCTAACACGCCGACGGCGCTTTGCGACCCAAAGCATTTGTGTACCGTAGTCGACGAGGGCGGTCTGTCGCAACATTAAATTCATTACAATGAATTTTTTTATTTATATCCCCGGACCTCAGTCTTGTGAAACATTGTTTCGCTCCTGAATGCGCCGTGCGTGGTAGCGCTGAAAATCTTCACCATTTTCAAGTTCGTACCGCTTTTCAAAGACCCAGGTGAACAGATCCAAAGTTGTTCCCTTCGAAAACGCCCCCGGCATGACTGCAACCGCTGCATCAATGGCGGTGGCGTCCTCGGGAACCTCTTCCGACAGAAATACAAGGGTCGGCGTAAACAGAATCCCCCATTTGCGCATCAACGCTCTTTGCTCGCTCTCTTCCCCGTCAAAGTCGGTGGCCGTGGTGCTTCCGTGCAGATCCAGTTGGACGACAAAGAAATTCTCTTCGATGTACGCCGCAAGGTCGGGCTGGGGGAAAACCTCTTCGTGCATTTTCTTGCAATAGATGCAGCCCTGTTGCTCGATAAACAAAACCAGGCGCTTGCCTTCATCTGACGCTTCTTCAAGATCCTCGCGAAGGTCTTTGAACGTGTCGCGCATCCACGGTGTTTTATGCAACCCGTCGTCGCCAAGCTCGGCGGCGGAAACCGCCACGCCCACTATGCATGCCATCAAAACTGACAATGTTCGCTTCATGTTTTCCTCCCGTATTATCCGATGGCCGCAAGCCAGGGCATATGGTCCAGCATCCATTGGGCCACGCGATTGATCGAGTTGGTTGCGATCAGAGCGCCGAACAGAATCAACAGACAGCCCATGGCCTTCTCGATCAGGGGTAAATGCTTTCTGAACCGCGCCATCCACTGCATGAAGGGGCGCACCAAAAAGGCCGCCAGAACAAAGGGGGCAGTCATTCCCGCCCCGTAAACGAACAGAAGCATCGCACCGCGCCAAGCCGTCTCGGTTCCGGCCGCCGTAAACAGAATTGCAGCAAGCACGGGCCCGACACAGGGCGTCCAGCCAAAAGCAAATGCCAGTCCCAGAACATACGCACCAATCAGGCTCAGGTTAGATGTTTCACCGACATCCGCCTGAAACTGGCGATACAGGAATCCGATGCGAATCAGCCCCAGGAAATGCAAGCCCATCGCCATGATGATGGCCGCGGCAATCCATCGAAGGATATCGAAGTATTCGCGGATCATTTGACCGAATATCGAAGCCGTGGCTCCAAGCGCCATAAAAATCGTTATGATCCCTGCTGCAAAAGCGATTGCAGAAAGCGTTGCCCTGCGGCGAACGTTGCCGGAAATGACTGAACTTGCAGAAATCTGCTCCATCCCGACACCCGCCAGGTAACTGAGGTAAAACGGCACAATCGGCAGGATGCACGGGGAAAGAAATGACAACACCCCTGCGACCAAAGCCCCTGCAAAAGTGATGTCGAGCATGGTCAAACCCGTCCTGGCACGCTATCATTCATACATTCAAAGTAATAAAGATATAACGCTGCGGTCAATCGGAGCTTGAGATGCGCCACCTTTTCCTGCTTGTGCTTGCGGTCACGTTGCTTGTTTCGCCTTTGGCTTTACGGGCTGAAATGACGCTTCTGATGGCCGAAGAAGATGGGTGCATGTGGTGTGCCCGATGGGATTCCGAAATCTCGGGGATCTACCCGAAAACACAGGAAGGAAATGCCGCCCCGCTTCGGCGTGTCGACATCCATGAAACCCTGCCGGATGGGATCACCCTAAAACGACCTCTCCACTACACTCCGACCTTTGTTTTGTTGGACAACGGCCAAGAAGTCGGCCGGATCGAAGGCTACCCCGGCGAAGACTTTTTCTGGGGGTTGTTGGGCGTGATGCTACGTGACGCAGGGGTACAGGTTGAGACCTCTGGCTAATCGGTGGCAAATTACATAAACTGTTTTGAATGCGTGAAGCTGAGAAAGCGAGGCGATCCTTTTGGACAAACCATCGAAACTGCCGGTGTTCACAAAGGACATGTGTGCAGAAGATCTGGACCGAATGATGGAGAATGCCCAGACGGCATCAAACTTCCTGAAGGCCATCAGCCACGAGGGGCGTCTGATGATCTTGTGCTATCTGTCATCGGGTGAAAAGTCCGTCACCCAGATGGAAGAGATGCTGTCGGCGAGACAGGCCGCCGTATCCCAACAATTATCCCGACTGCGCTTTGAAGGCTTGGTCAAAACACGGCGCGAGGGTAAGACAATTTATTACAGATTGGCTGATGATCGTTCGACGCAAATACTGGAAGTCGTTTACGATCTTTTCTGCCGGGAGACGTAGAAGCCGGTCAAGACGCCGCCAGCTTTGGGAGGAGACTGGCAATGTTCGAAGCATTGGGAGACGCAAATGCCGTTGCTCTGATCGGTTTGATTGGGGGCATCGCTTTGGGGCTGGCTGCACGCATCGGTCGCTTTTGCACGTTGGGTGCCATCGAAGACTTCCTTTACGCAGGCGATGATCGGCGACTTCGCATGTGGGCGGTTGCGATTGGCGTCGCCATTGTTGGAAGCCATGCCGCCATGGCGTTCGGGTGGCTTGACCCGGTCGGAACACGCTACCTTGCCCAGACCTGGAACCCGATCGGTTCGATCGTGGGCGGCCTCATGTTCGGTTATGGAATGGCCATCAGCGGGAACTGCGGTTATGGGGCGCTGGCAAGGCTGGGAGGTGGCGACCTTCGATCCTTCGTCATCGTTCTGATCATGGGACTTTCGGCGTATGTCGTAATGTCCGGCCCCCTGGCATATCTGCGGGTTTGGCTGTTTCCTGTAGAAATGGATATCAGTGCCCCCCAAAGCGTCAGCTTTCTTGCCGAACGATTGACCTCTGTTCCGGCGTGGCTCGTTGGTTCTGCCGTCGGTGTTATTTTGGTGGTCTTCGCTATGGCGAACCAGCAGTTCCGCCGTAAGCCAGCGCAGGTGTTCTGGGGATCTGTGGTTGGACTGGCGATCGTCTCGGGCTGGCTTGGCACGAACTGGGTAGCGACCCACGGCTTTGACGGTGAGCCGGTGCAAACCCATACCTTCGCTGCACCCTTGGGTGACACGATATTCTACTTGATGACAGCGTCCGGAAACACTTTGTCTTTTGCCGTCGGATCAGTCTCGGGCGTTCTGATCGGCGCGTTTTTGGGGTCTTGGTCAAAGGGTCATTTTCGCTGGGAAGCCTGCGAAGATCCACGCGAATTGAAACGGCAGATGCTGGGCGCGGCGATCATGGGCCCCGGAGCGATCATCGCAGTCGGTTGCAGCGTCGGACAAGGCATATCTGCCTTTTCACTTCTGGCCTACAGCGCGCCGGTGACATTCGCCGCGATCTTTGCGGGCGCGGCGCTTGGATTGAGACAGCTCGTGTCCGGACTGTCCTTCATTACCGAGCGCTGAGTTCTTAACACCACCATGCCTTATGCCAAAAAGGTGTCGGTCGCGCTGATCAGCCCCACTTGATTGGTCAGGCTTTGTAAGTTGGTGCATGACCGGCCTTTGGTTGACCGACAGGATGGTTTGCAGCGCTCTCACCCGCAATGCCGCAATGTCGATCGAGAAACCTCCACAGCCCAATCGCATGTGTCACTCCGCAAAAGGCGGAACAGGAATCTTCAACGATCTTCAATGCTAAAAGAACCCAGCCTTTGAGCCGCAAGCCTTCAGACAATCACGAGGCAGGTCTTGCCTCGGATAAACTATCAAAAAAGGCAACAAGGTCTTCAGCAACCGCAGCTTCGGCTTTCTGACACATTGAAGATCTTCCAGCGAAAACGAGAATTCGTCGTCAGCAAAGACCCTGCAAACCCACAAGGCCACTGAGGCAGCAGACGTCACCGCACAGCCAGTCAGGTCTGCGATATTTGAAATCTCCGCCCTGTCTGGCTGCACATGTTGCAGTCTCGGCAAGTGACACGCATTTCTTCGTAAAGCTTTTGTCAGCCTGAATGAATTAGCGCTTTTGCCAAGAACCGGCCTTAGTTCATGCCCAAGGCTTCTTTGTACATCTCGATGACAGCCTCTTGCTCGGCAATATCATCCTTGTCTCTTTTTCTGAGAGAAATGATGCTGCGAAGAGCCTTCACATCGTAGCCGCGCGATTTACTCTCTGCGTACACTTCCTTTATTTGATCCGCGATGTCTTTCTTTTCCAACTCCAGGCGCTCGATACGCTCAACAAATTGGCGCAGCTCCCCAGAGGTGACCTTGTAACTTGCTTCTGCTTCTTCCGACATGCTCATCCAATTCTTCCCAATTCTGGATCATCACCGCTAAGAGAATACAGTTCATACCACCTGTATTCGCCTCAAGCTGTGGTTGCTACACACAAAACAGTTTTCTGGAGGCAAAAGCAACGACGTGCCCGGGCCTCGGCCATGGCTTCTTTCCGCTGTTCCACCAGGTTGTTTTCACCGCATCCAGACCCTCAAACCGTTCGATGAACTGGCACGGCTCATCGGCAGTCACGCGACAGTTGGCGGCAGTCTGATCTTTGATGATGCCTTCCATACGCGTCCGTCCCAAGGGCTGAAATCTGATGCAGGAAGCCGGATACAATGCCGCCGCCCGGGTCGCAAGCACCCAATCCCACCCAATCCCCAAGCGCACTTGTACGGCGTGATCCGTTCCGGTAAGCGCTGGGGTAGTTCACGAAGAGATGTAGGGCACCATGTTCGAATTCATCACTTGGGGCGGCGCAGCCCTTTCTCTGACCGGCCTCGCCGGCCTGATCTGGTGCATTCTTCGCGTGATGAAAGCGCGCAAGGCGGGTCTGTCAGACGACGAACTGCGCGCGACCGTTCAGGGCGTTTTGCCCTGGAACCTGGCGTCTTTGTTCCTGTCCGTCCTTGGATTGATGCTGGTCATCCTCGGGATATCCTTTGGATGACCACTTGTTTCAAATCGGCAGGTTATCGAACTGCGCTTCCATGGCGTCTTCGCACAGGGCTGCATCCAGACGCCGCAGGCGGGACGGCACCTGCATCCCCTGCTGTCGCATACGGTCGACAACCTTGCTCACACTCGGTTGAAGCGCCAAACGCGTATCAAGGCTCGCATTTCTGAGCTCTTGTTCAAGCCGTTCTGCTTCGGAATAAAGACTTGTTGATGTCATAGTACCCTCCCAAGTGTCGCCAGTATCCCAGATATAGGTAACGGGAATAAGACCCGCTGACATTAACCTGAAATTGTGCAGGATATTGCCCAACACATTCGCGTTTTCGGCAATCCGGCGCGGATGGGCTAAAGTTTAAGCTGATTTAATCGTGAATGCCTTGACGCGCATCAAACACAGGTTCGATGTTGCGTCACATTCCATTTTACATATATGATAATGACAACCAATACGGAGGAAATCATGACACCCGCAGTGAAAGCGTTTTTTGACGATCAAACCTTCACGGTGTCCTATGTTGTTCATGAACCGCAAGGGCGTGCCTGCGCCATCATCGACAGTGTTCTGGATTTCGATCATGCTTCGGGGCGCACAGAGACAAAATCGGCTGACGCAATCATCGACTTCGTGCGCGCGCGCGATCTAAAGGTCGAATGGATTCTGGAAAGCCACGTTCACGCCGATCACCTGTCTGCGGCCCCCTACCTGCAACAGGAACTGGGCGGCAAAATCGGAATTGGCGCTCAGATCGTCACCGTGCAGGACACGTTCGGCAAAGTCTTCAATGAAGGAACCGAGTTCCAGCGCGATGGCAGCCAGTTCGACGCCTTGTTCTCGGAGGGGGACAGTTTTCACATTGGGCAGATGCGCGGCGATGTTCTCCATACCCCGGGCCATACCCCGGCCTGCCTGACCTATGTGATAGGCGACGCCGCCTTTGTGGGCGACACGCTGTTCATGCCGGATTTCGGCACGGCCCGCTGCGATTTTCCCGGAGGCTCCTCAGCCACATTGTTTGAATCGATCCAAAAAATCCTGTCGCTGCCGAACGAAACGCGCATCTTTGTCGGGCACGACTACAAAGCGCCGGGCCGCGATGAATATGCCTGGGAAACGACGGTAGGCGAACAGAAAGCGCTGAACGTCCATATCGGACAAGGACGCAGCATCGAAGAATTCGTGGAAATGCGCGACGCAAGGGACGCCACCCTTGCCATGCCGCGCCTGATCCTGCCCTCTTTGCAGGTCAACATGCGGGCGGGGCAAATGCCGCCTGCTGATGAGCAAGGCGATGTATTCCTGAAGCTGCCGGTGAACAAAATCTGACGCAAGTCAAATCAATCAAAAAAGGATAAACCCACATGAACATCGAGTGGATCTGGGGGCTGTGCGGTGGCCTGCTGATTGGCCTGGGCGGAGCCGCGTACCTGCTTGGAAATGGCAGGATCATGGGTGCAAGCGGCATTTTGGGTGGCCTTGTCGACGGTGAGGCCCGCGACACCAAAGCCGAACGCGTGGCCTTTATCGCCGGGTTGATCGGTGTGCCGCTTCTGCTGCGGCCACTGATCGCCCCCGAGACCCAAACGCATCTCACCAGCAATCTGGGCCTTGTTGTTGTGGCCGGGCTTCTGGTCGGTGTGGGAACGCGTATCGCCAATGGCTGCACGTCGGGTCACGGGGTCTGTGGCATCTCGCGATTTTCTCTGCGCGGCATCGTGGCCACCGTATTCTATATCCTTGCCGGCGGAATGACCCTCGTTCTGCTGCGCCATGTTTGGGGGTTGATCTGATGCGCCTTTTAATTGCTTTGCTCGCAGGATCGCTGTTCGGTGCCGGATTGTTGATTTCGGGCATGACGGACACGACCAAGGTTCAGGGATGGTTGGATGTTTTCGGAAACTGGGACCCGACCCTGGCCTTTGTGATGGGCGGCGCCATCCTGCCGATGCTTGTAGCCTGGAGGCTTACCTCTGGGCGCAAGGCCTTGACCGGAGGCGATTTTCCACCTCCTCCGAGGTCCGAGGTTGATCGCAGGCTCATCATTGGTTCCGTCCTGTTCGGAATGGGCTGGGGCTTGGCCGGGCTTTGCCCGGGACCGGCGATGGCCTCGCTGACCTATGGTGGTTTGGGTGGCCTGGTCTTCCTGATCGCGATGGTTGCAGGCATGTTCATCGCGCCAACGCTGGGGGCGCAACTGGACAGAGCCGCAAACGCGGCCTAAGGATTTGGCATGGAGATTCGACCGATCACGCCCCGCTATGCTGTCTCACCGCAGATCACTATAGAAGACGTCCCGGCAATTGCCGAGGCAGGCTTTGTCAAGGTGATCTGCAACCGGCCCGATGTTGAGGTTCCCGCAGTCATGCAATCCGACGCGATCGGTGAAGCCGTCCGTGCGGCAGGCATGGACTACGAGGTGTTGGAGCTGACCCACCAGACCATGACGCCCGAGATTGCAAAGCAGCAGCGTGACCTGGCAGAAAGCTGCGATGGCCCGGTTCTGGCTTATTGCGCCTCGGGCACTCGGTGTTCGGTGGTCTGGGCCCTTGGTCAATGCGACCGCATGAGCACGGACGACATTCTGGCCGCCACGACAAATGCCGGATATCAACTGGAAAACCTGCGCCCTGCACTAGAGCATTTTCGCAGCCAGGCAGACTAAACCCTATTCTGCGTCGGAATTCGTGTCGGCTGCGTCAAGGCCAGCCAGTTGCGAAATCTCTGCGACCATCCGTTCGGAATCGTTCAGTGACAGATCGTTGTCCGTCAGATCCAAACCCGCGTCCTCAATTTCCGGAGGCATGGCATCCACCGCGCCGGAAACCGGTTCGACCAGGTCATCGTGCGGCTGCATTCTCCCTCGGCTTTCGATGAACTCCTGCGCTTCGTACCCCGACAAGGCGGGCAGGGTCGAATGTTCGTTCAACCGAACGGCGCGTAACCCGCCACATTGACCAAGGCGGCCAATACCCGTTGGCTTTCGGTCGATGGTCAATATCTCAGTTCTGTCCAGGCGCGCCCCGCGCAATGGCAAAACACATCCAGGTTGAATCTCTGACAGATCGGACAGTGGCAGCGACATCCGGCACAAGACGGCCTTCAGTTCCGCCCGAACAACACCCGATGCCTGCTCAAGCCGGGGACCGGCCGGATCCGTGACCTCCTCTGCCTTTTCCGGCGTGGCAAGATGCTCAGGAAGAAAGATCGAGATCTGTCCCTGCTGCGCCCCGCCGGCCAGATCAACCGTCAGATCGAAGACGCGGTATTCATCTTCTGTCATGGCCAACGACAAGCCGCGCGAATCTTTCGTACGTGCCGCGAACTCGTATCCCGTCAGGCAGACCTGCTCGGCCGCAGCGTCTATTGAGCCGGCAGTCAAGGTCAGAGCGGTTTCGATGAACGGCACCACCATGGCGGCGTCCGTATCCGTAAAGGCCCTTGGGGCCGGATCACCGGGCAGTATTTCACCGATGGTCTGGGTTTGCACAATGGCGGACACCACATGCGGGCTCAGGCAAATCCCAGCGCGCCCCTCTGGCCCGTCAAACACCAACATAAGCCAATCCTGAGCGAATGATTCCGCCATGTCATCCTGCCTGCGACTGGCCTGTTTTGCCCCGATGACAGCCAGGGGAAGGTTCAATCGATCACTTGCTGCCCGCGCAAACCCCAAGCGCAGCGCCCGCAAAACCGAACGCGGGCGATCGCCCAGATCTTTTCGTCCAACAGACAGTTTGCGCGCCAAAGCAGCGCTGACGGTTTGTGACATGGCGCCCGATCACCAGTTGCTTCAATAACTGGCTATTGGTTTACCCTGCCGAGCGTTACGAAGTTCTTTATGGCCGTGTCATTGCGCGGCCTGCTGGAAAGCCAAAGGCAAGCTGACCCGGAAGGCCGCACCGCCCTGCCCGGGCAAATATGTGATCTCACCGCCCAACCGTTGCATGATCTCACGGCAAATGGCCAAACCCAGACCTGCGCCCCCTGCCTTGTCGACCCCGACACGGGCAAATTTCTCGAACACCATCGAACGCGCGCCGGGTGGAATGCCGCTGCCGTTGTCGATGAAATCTATGATGACCCTGCCGCCGACGTCGTGGGCTGAAATGACCAATACCGGTTCTTCCGCGTCACAGTATTTCTGCGCGTTCGAGATCAGGTTGATGAACACCTGCCCCAACCGGTCCAGATCCGTATGCAGGGACATTCGCTCGGCCGTAAGAGTCCGGCGAACCGTGATTTTCCGCTCTGCTCCGGCCAGCGCGCTGGACACCGCCCGGTCCAGAACCGAACGCAAACTGTCATCGCTGAGGTTCAGATTGACCTGCCCGTTTTCCAGCACGCTCAGGTCCAGCAGATCGTCGAGAAGCCGGGTCAGGCGCAAGGCCTCATCGTGAATGATTGCGGCATAACGGGTCTGTTCCTCACGGCTCAGGCCCTCTGTATCCCGCATGATCTCGGAAAATGCTCGGATCGAGGTCATCGGCGTGCGCAACTCGTGACTGACCTGGCTCAGGAAGCTGTCTTTTTGTTCGGAAATCTGCGTAAGCTTGGTGTTTGCTTCGCGCAATTGGCGCGCCGTACGGGACAATTCCGACGACTTCTCTTCCAACTTCCCCGAATACTCCAGAAGCTGCGCCGATTCATCCGCCACCGCCAGCAGATCTTCTACGGAAACTGAAGACCCTCCGACGATTTGGGCAATCATCGCATGCGCCGTGGCGGTGCCGACCGACCCGCTCAACTCTCGCTCCAGCCGGTTCAGGAAACCCGGGGTCGGTTCCGGCATATGTGACCGGCCGCCCTGTTTTTCAGCCTCTGCCTGAAAGAACTCCTGCGCTGGCGCGGTGCCCAGAATACGCTGTGTCATGATCATCAGGTCTTCGCTTTGCGCAACCGAGCCGGACCAGCCACCAGGTGAAACCGAGTGGTCAAAAACATTGACGAATTGCGCACCCTGCAAACGCTCCAGAGGGCTGGGAAAGCTCAGAAGGGACGCTATGCAAAAGGCAATGGTGTTCAGGGACAGGGACCACATCACGGTATGGACCATCGGATCGATCCCTTCGATCCCGAACAGGGCATGAGGACGCAACCAGGCAAGGCCGAACAGCCCATTCTGCATGACGGCCTCCGGCATCCACGGCGCGCCCATACCTGGCAACAAAAGCGTATATATCCAAAGTGCGAAACCGACGCTCAACCCGACCAGCGCCCCTGTCCGGGTTGCTCCGCGCCAGAACAATCCCCCGACCAAAGCAGGTAGAATCTGCGAGATTCCGGCAAAGGCAATCAATCCGATCGAGGCCAGCGCCGCACCACCACCGGACAACCGATAGTAAAAGTAACCCAACGCCATGATCACGGCGATGGACACGCGGCGCGCAACCAGAACGATGCTGCGCACATCGCCCGAAACCGAGCCCGTACCCTCATGCGTGTTCAACCAAATGGGCATGACCACATGGTTCGAAACCATCGTCGACAAGGCCATTGCGCTGACGATGACCATCGACGTTGCGGACGAAAACCCGCCGATAAAGGACAGCATGGCCAACCAGTCATTGCCCTGCGACAGCGGTACCGTCAGCACGAACAGATCGGGATTGGCCCCTTCTGGCAACAGGTCCAGACCAACGACGGCAATTGGCACGACAAAAAGACTCATCAAAAGCAGATAGAGCGGAAACGCCCAGGCGGCGGTTCGCAGATGGCTTTCGTCATCATTTTCGACCACCATAACCTGAAACATGCGCGGCAGGCAGATAAAGGCCGCGGCGGACAGGAATATGAAAGTCGTCCAGCGCCCGGCATCGACGTTCCACTCTCCGATTTCCGAGGCATCTATCCTATCCATCATCGGGCCAACGCCACCGGCAATGCCCCACACTACGAAAACGCCCACGGCGATAAGAGCAAACAATTTGACAACGGCCTCCACTGCAATGGCGGTGACCACACCGTGGTGGCGCTCGTTCACGTCCAGATTGCGCGTGCCGAAAAGAATTGCGAACACCGCAAGCCCCGCTGCCATCCAGAATACACTGGACCCTTCGCGGTACAGACCCGATGAATCGGCTTCGGCAAAAATCGAAAAGGACAAGGTGATTGATTGCAACTGGAGCGCGATGTAGGGTGTTCCGCCAAGCACGGCAAGAATGGTCACACACACGGCAAGCGTGTTCGACTTGCCATAGCGCGATGACAACAGGTCCGCGATAGAGGTCACCCGCTGACTGCGCCCGACCCTCACCAGTTTGCGCAGTCCCCACCACCAACTGACCATCACCAGGGTTGGGCCAAGGTAAATCGTTACAAACTCCAACCCGGACCGCGCGGCATTGCCCACCGCACCATAGAACGTCCATGCCGTGCAATAGATCGACAGCGACAAGGTATAGATCAGGGGCGAGCGCAGCCACTTGCCCCGCCCTGCCGCAGCCATTCGGTCAGCGGCGAAAGCCACGGCGAACAAGAAGATGACATAGCCAAGGCAGACCAGGATCAGCGTGTTAATGGTTGCCATCACTCAGCGTCCGCGTCTTGATCCTCGCGCACGCCCAAACGGCGGGCCGCAATTCCAAAAACCAACCCAACCACGATCAGAGCGCCCCAGCAGACAAAGATGTAATACATTGCTGAAGACAAGGGGACAGCCTCGCCCTTGCCGGGCTGATCGGGCCACAATAGCGGAAGCGCCAGCAGAGCCGCCCCCAAGAACGGCAGCAGCCGCGCCGCATCCGCCAGCCTACGTCGGCGATAGCTTTGACGTTCGAGAAAAAGCGAGGGGCGTGCGCCCTGTGGTGCGCCCTTTTTGCCCTCGCCAGACATCATATTCGCGTCGCCTGCGCGTGAAGATCGCGCACAGCCGTCAGAACTTCGGCATTGGAAAACGGTTTGGTCATGAAACGGCTGACACCAGCGTTTTCCGCCATTTCCCTGTCGCGCGATTGACCGCGCGCCGTCAGCATCAAAACCGGCAAACCTGCCAGCTCTTCCATCTCTCGGATGTCCCGCAGGATATCCATGCCACTCTTGCCCGGCAGCATGACGTCCAGAATGACCAGATCGGGCTGTGCCCTCTGAATCACCTGAACCGCATCCGTGCCATCGCCATGCGTGTCCACCTGCCATCCCTCGCGGGTCAGCAGAAACCGGATTGCTTCGGCAATGTTCGGCTCGTCCTCGATTAACAGAACCTTACGGCTCATATTTTCAGTTCCTCCCCAAGACCGTTCCTCCATCCTCAGATCGGTCCCCGCCAGATTAAGCCTTCTGTCGGGAAAGTGTCAAAAGCCTTCGCTCAAAATCGACGGTTCGCGGCGGGCCTCGCAAGCATTGCTGGGACAGACGCGGCAGTTTGGCCCGACTTGCGTGACCGGAGCGGCACCTGCCGCCTCGTTGCCCGAACGGACCAGCATAACCGAGCGATAAACGGGATCCTGATCATACCCCAATACCGCATAAGGCCAAGCATAGGCGAAGCATTCGAATTCAGCCGGGGTCCGCCCCATCTGGACAACCTGCTTGCGCACCGGAACAAGTGGGCGGCTCAAAGCCGTGAACAACGGCCACAGCGGGCAAACCTCACCATGCCGCGCCAAAGCAAAGCCCGGAATCGGCTTGATGAACAATACGCTGCCGGATGCATCGCACAGCACCATGCCAACCGGCTGCGGCAACACGTCATCGGGTATGAACGCCAATCGACGCAGAACGGTGGCGACGTCCACGGAAAAGCGATAAGCCAACGCAATGGGATCCGTGTCGCCTTTTTGCAGGCTCGATCGAAGCGCATCCAGCGGCAAAGCGATTGCATCATCGCGATACATCTTCAGAACTTCACGCGCCACAGTTCGGGCAGCCGACGTGTTGAGACTGCTCAGATCAACGGCATCCACGTCCTCGCCCTGTTCCAATTCCGGAAAACTGTACCTGCGGGATTCGAAGAACGCTTCGACCTCTTCAAGCGGAACACCGCGCGGATCAATTGACGAGTCGCTTTCGTCCAAAAAGGTTACAAGTGCCTTTGAACTCCCGGCCAGCCGCTCTGCATCCTGGTGCAGGTTTTTGTGAAACCGTTCCCGCCACTCTGCTTCGATGTCCTCTGTGTCTGCAAGAATTGCCGCTGTTGAACGAATCGCCGCCGCCGTTGACAGCACTTCGTGCATTGATGCCGCAAGATGCGGGTCATGAGTCAGGCGGTCCGACAAGATCTCGACATTCCGCTCAAGCGAAACAACCCGGCGGTGCATCTGCGCAAGAACCCCGGCCCATCCGGGAAAGCGCCCGGCAAATTCTTCCAGCCCGTCCACTTCGGCCTGCTGCCCGACGGCGTCATCCGCCGCTTCCCGCAAGGCCGACACGAGGGTTGCCTCGATCCCCTGTGTCAGGACAGAGGGTTCGACGGAAAGCGCTGACGCTATATCCACCAGCAATTTGCCACCGATCCGGCGGCGGTTATGTTCGATCAGGTTCAGGTAGGACGCGGATATCCCGGCAAGGCGGGCAAGTTCCGCTTGCCGAAGCCCGGCAATCTGCCGTCTTTCCCGAATACGGCTTCCCGTCAACATATCGCGCATGATCGTATTCTCCTGACAAGGCTTCAGCCACTTTTTTCAGAACATATCATGTGTTTCGCTAGTTTACCGAGATATTTTCAAACCATATTTACAACCTTAACAAAAGCGGCAGCCGCCAATGCGCATCAATGGCCACAATAAGCCGCATCTCCCCTTCAATTCCGCGTGGTTTCCCGGCACGATAAGCGGATGAGTGACCCCGCCTTTGAATATGCACCGATCGGGCTTGTTGAACTGGAAAACCGGATCATCAGACGCTGCAATCTGCAATTCGCCCGCACTTTCGGCGGGGAAGAGGCCGATTACCGCAACATGCCGCTGTTGCATCTCTATCCCTCGGTCGCGGATTGGGAGAGGATCGGGGAACGCAGCCTGCAAGTGATGCGAGACACCGGGTACTACACGGATGAACGCGTCATGCGGCGCCGCAATGGTGATCTGTTCTGGTGCCGCGCCCGTGGCCGCTCTTTGACGCCCGATGACCCTTTCCGCCATGGAATCTGGAGCTTTTCCGACATCTCGGAAGAACGTCCCCTTGTCGAATTGACCGTTCGAGAACGCGAAGTGGCGATCCTGTCCTGCCGTGGCCTGTCCGCCAAGGAAATCGGTGCTGAACTGGGCCTGAGTTACCGCACAATCGAAGCCTATCGCGCCCGTCTGCTTGAGAAATTCGGCGCCCGCAAACTGTCCGAGCTTGTCGCCAAATTGTCAGGGATGCCTCTGTAACCTGTCCGCCCCTTTAAATTATGCGGGATTCCCGCCTGTGATGGTGCGAGTCGGCGCTTTTCATGCACCGCCGCTTAGCCTATAACCCTGCGTAATTTGATCAGAGCCCGCAAGAAACAGACGGGCCAAAGGGGAACCGTCGAGGACACTCATGACAGACACCAAACACGAAGCGGATGTGGCATTCATCAAGGCTCTGGCCGAGTTGCTGCGTGACAATGACCTGACCGAATTGCAGGTCAAGCGCGAATATGGCGAGGAAGACAGCCTGAACGTGCGCGTAAGCCGCATGACACAGGCCGCAGCTGCACCAGTTCAGGTTGCCGTGCCTGCGGCAGCACCAGCTCCTGCCGCTGCGGCTGCGCCTGGCGTGGCCGAAGCCCCTGCCGCTCAGGAAGATCCGGCCAGCCACCCTGGTGCTGTGACCTCTCCCATGGTTGGAACCGTCTACATGCAGCCCGAGCCCGGCTCGCCCGCATTTATCTCGGTCGGCGCTTCCGTTTCCGAAGGCGACACGCTGCTGATCGTCGAAGCGATGAAGACCATGAACCACATCCACGCGCCCAAGTCGGGCACGATCAAGCGTGTTCTGGTCGGCGATGGCGACGCTGTGGAGTTTGGCACACCTCTGGTCATCATCGAGTAAGGCGGGCCCATGTTCGACAAGATCCTGATTGCCAACCGAGGCGAGATCGCCCTGCGCGTCATCCGCGCTGCCCGCGAGATGGGGATTAAGACGGTTGCCGTCCACTCCACCGCGGATAGCGACGCAATGCATGTGCGCATGGCGGACGAATCGGTCTGCATCGGCCCCCCGCCCAGCCCCCAGAGTTACCTGTCCGTGCCCGCGATCATATCGGCCTGTGAAATCACCGGTGCGCAGGCGATCCACCCTGGCTATGGCTTCCTGTCCGAGAATGCCGAGTTCGTGCAGATCGTCGAAGATCACGACATCACGTTCATCGGCCCCACCGCAGAACACATCCGCGTCATGGGCGACAAGATCACTGCCAAGGACACGATGAAGGCGCTGGGAGTACCTTGCGTGCCGGGATCAGACGGCGGCGTGCCTGATCTTGCGACGGCCAAGAAGATCGGTGAGGAATTCGGCTATCCGGTCATCATCAAGGCTACCGCAGGCGGCGGCGGTCGCGGTATGAAAGTTGCGATGAACGCTGACGAAATGGAAAGCGCCTTCATGACTGCGCGGGCCGAGGGCAAGGCCGCCTTTGGCAATGACGAAGTCTATATCGAGAAATACCTGACCACGCCGCGCCACATCGAAATTCAGGTGTTTGGCGACGGGAAAGGCAAGGCTGTTCATCTGGGCGAACGGGATTGTTCGCTTCAGCGGCGCCACCAGAAGGTGTTCGAAGAGGCCCCAGGCCCCTGCATCACACCCGAAGAACGCGCCAGGATCGGCAAGATCTGCGCGGATGCGGTCGCGAAAATCAATTATATCGGCGCCGGCACCATCGAGTTCCTCTACGAAAATGGCGAGTTCTATTTCATCGAAATGAACACCCGCCTTCAGGTGGAACATCCGGTCACCGAAGGTATCTTTGGCGTCGATCTGGTGCGCGAACAAATCCTTGTCGCAGCGGGTGAACCGATGTCGTTCGGTCAGGACGATCTGGAAATCAACGGCCACGCCATCGAGGTTCGGATCAACGCTGAAAAGCTGCCGAAATTTTCACCCTGCCCCGGCAAGATCACGGCCTATCACGCGCCGGGGGGCCTTGGTGTTCGAATGGACTCGGCTCTCTATGACGGGTATTCGATTCCACCCTATTATGACTCTCTGATCGCCAAGCTGATCGTGCAGGGTCGTGACCGGGCCGAAGCGCTGGCCCGACTGGAACGCGCACTGGGGGAATTGATTGTCGACGGTATCGATACCACGGTCCCTCTGTTCCACGCACTGCTGCAGGAACCCGATCTGCACAGCGGCGACTACAACATCCACTGGCTGGAGCGCTGGCTTGCGGAGAACATGGAACAATAGCCACCAAGGACCGGAGGGCGCCTGCCCTCCGGTTGCCTCATACCTGACATGAGCCTGTCCCCCGAACTTTTGTTGCATGGCTATTCCATCGGTATCTTTCCGATGGCCGAGCATCGCGATGACCCCGACCTGTTTTGGGTGGATCCCAAGTTTCGCGGCGTCTTTCCATTGGACAGTTTCCACATTTCTCGAAGCCTGGCGCGCCGTATCCGAAACTGCGGGTTCGATTTCTCGATCGACCAGGACTTTTCCGGCGTCGTCGACGGGTGCGCCGACAGGGCAGATACCTGGATCAACGCCGAACTTCATGACCTGTACCGCCAGCTGCACCAAACAGGGTATGCGCATTCACTGGAAGTCTGGGAAAACAACACGCTGGTGGGCGGCGTCTATGGCGTGACCCTAGGCGCAGCATTCTTCGGCGAAAGCATGTTTTCAAGACGCAAAGACGCCTCGAAGATCGCCCTCGCCTATCTTGTGGACCGCCTGAGGCAAACCGGGTTCCGTCTGTTTGACACGCAGTTTCTGACCGCGCACCTGGCCTCTTTGGGCGCAATCGAAATTCCGCGCGGCGCCTACAAGAAAGAGCTGGAAAAGGCCTTGAACCACAGCGCCGATTTCTCGGTGCCGCTGAATCAATCGGCGGCGGGTGTGATACACCGTATGACCCAAACGTCATAACGCGCGTGATCCAGCGCATTCAATGCAGGGGAGGTTGCGATCATCCAACCGTCAAACAGCTGATCGGCCTTCCCACTCTCCCAGATGGTCAGATAGGCGAATGCGTCACCCGTTGGATTGTCAACGGGAAAACGGCAATCTCCCAAGGCAACATCCAGCCCAAAAATCGCTGCCGTCGCGCCGGTCTGCAATTCAACATCGACAGTCTGGCCGTTCACCTTGTCCAGGCCCCGCAGCATTGCCCCGGGCCCAGATTGAACTTTCTGCTGCGCGGCCGCACCTGTGGCGGCCAGCAACAAGGCAAGAATCGTGGCGCGCATCATTCGCTGCCGTCTCCGGCTACGAACTTGACCAGCAGCGAAATCAGGCTGACCGCGCCCTGCGTATCCTCGATCTCGTCGCCGGGATCAAAGTAGAATGGTGACCCACCTGGCATCACCTCGACGAAATTGCCCCCCAGCAAACCTTCTGAGGAAATGACGATGGCACTGTCGTCCGGCACCAGAATGCCGTTCGCAATCGTGAAAGTCGTGTCAGCGCGGTAGGTATCCGGGTTCAGGGTGACGCCCGTCACGGTCCCGATCTTGACGCCCGCAAGGCGCACATCCGTACCGACACCCACCCCCTCCAGAGATCTGAAAGACGCGCCCAGTTCATATCCAGCGGCACCTTGCGACAAGCCCGTCGATTGGCTGGCATAGACACCAAATGCAACGGCACCGGCCAATACGACGCCGCCGACAAGAACTTCGGTCCAGTTATGGGTCGACATTATCGCCTCGTTTATTCCGGGCTCCAGGCCTCATAGTCCTTACGTTCAACCGGTTCCGCGCGACGCAGAGATCCGGCAGGAGCATAGGCCAGCGCGGTGCCAGTCAGGTTTTCCTGATGTGGTTTTTCCCAGGATTTATGCGGCAGCGGTTTATCTGTCGGAGGCTCGTCCCAAGTGCGATGCAACCAACCATGCCATTCAGGATCAACCCGGCTGGCTTCGGCCTCGCCATTGAAGATAACCCAACGCTTGCTGTCATCAGCATTGCGGTAAAACACGTTGCCTTCATTGTCTTCGCCCACTTTCACGCCCTTGCGTGCAGTGTAGATCTGAGTGTTCAAAGTTGACCCATTCCACCAGGTCACGGCTCGCAAAAGACTGTTCAGGATTCCCATCGGGTGCCTCCGGCATTTCGTCGAAGAAAGGTATGGACCAAAGGCCCGCCAAGGTCCAGTGCCCCTGATACCACCTGCGTCACTCCGGCAAAAAGGCGGTCACTTCGATCTCAATCCTGTATTTCGGATCAATCAAACCGCATTCGATCATCGTCGCAGCCGGTGGATTGGCGCCAAAAGTCTCGGCCAGGATCGGCCAGCACGGCTCAAACTCGTTGCGGTCCGGCAACATGTAGGTGACCCGAACCACATCGTCAAAGCCTGCGCCTGCCTCAGCCAGCGCCTTGCCGATGATGTCCAGCGCAGACCGGCATTGCGCCACCACGTCCTCGCCCCGCCCGACGGTCCCGGCGACATGAACCCAGCCGCCCGCAACCACTGCGCGGCAGTACCCGACCTTGGCTTCGAACTCACCACCCGAAGAAATGCGCTGCACTGCCATAATCCGTCACCTTTGATGTTCGAAAACTTGCTTAAGCTTCCGCCGCCTGACCACGCATGACTTCGCGTGCGAGCGACGGATCCACAGCTTCATCTGGCTAAAAATATCCCGGGGGGATGCCCGAAGGGCAGCGGGGGCAGAGCCCCCTGAACCGGTTCAAGTGAAGTTCCACCGTCGCGGTAAAAGCCCGGCCTCAGCCCGCCGAGGCCGATTCCTTGGCCGCATCGGCATAGATGAACAGCGGCTGCGCGTCGGACATCACCGCCTCTTCGTTCACCACAACCTCGCTGACATTTTTCATGCCCGGCAGTTCGAACATGGTGTCCAGCAGAATATCCTCGAGAATAGACCGCAGGCCGCGCGCGCCGGTTTTGCGCTCGATGGCCTTTTTGGCAATTGCCTTCAAGGCATCATCCGTAAAGGCCAGTTCAACATCTTCCAGTTCGAACAAACGCTGGTATTGCTTGACCAATGCGTTCTTGGGTTTGGTCAGGATGGTCACCAGCGCGTCTTCATCCAGATCCTCAAGCGTCGCCAGAACCGGCAGCCGACCGACGAATTCCGGGATCAGTCCGAATTTCAGCAGATCCTCGGGTTCCAGATCCTTGAATATCTCACCCACACCGCGGTCGTCATTGTCGCGCACATCGGCGCCAAAGCCCATGGCCGAGCCTTTGCCACGTTGCGCGATGATCTTGTCCAGACCCGCAAATGCACCGCCACAGATGAACAGAATGTTCGTCGTGTCCACTTGCAGGAATTCCTGCTGAGGATGCTTGCGGCCACCCTGTGGGGGGACGCTGGCCACCGTCCCTTCCATCAGTTTCAGCAATGCCTGCTGCACGCCCTCACCCGACACGTCACGCGTGATCGAGGGGTTTTCGGATTTGCGAGTAATCTTGTCGACCTCATCGATATAGACGATGCCGCGCTGCGCGCGTTCGACGTTGTACTCACTCGCCTGCAACAGCTTGAGAATGATGTTTTCGACATCCTCACCAACATAGCCGGCTTCGGTCAGGGTCGTCGCGTCAGCCATGGTAAACGGCACGTCCAGAATACGCGCCAGCGTTTGCGCCAGCAGCGTTTTACCGCAACCGGTCGGACCGATCAGCAGGATATTCGACTTTGCCAGTTCGATATCGCTGCCCGCTTTCTGTGCGTGGTTCAAACGCTTGTAATGGTTGTGAACGGCAACCGACAGAACCCGCTTTGCCGTGGCCTGACCGATTACATAATCGTCCAGAACTTCGCAGATATCCTTTGGCGTCGGAACGCCGTCAGATGACTTCAGTCCGCTGGCCTTGGTCTCTTCGCGGATGATGTCCATGCACAGCTCAACACATTCATCACAGATGAAAACCGTGGGGCCTGCGATCAGCTTACGGACCTCATGCTGGCTTTTGCCGCAGAAGCTGCAGTAGAGCGTGTTTTTCCCATCGCCGCCTGAATTCGTCGCCATGATCTACCTTTCGGGCTTCGTCCCTGCGCCCCTTTTCGGGGGCGCTTACACCTGTGTGTGCAGCTTAGGCCAGCACTCTGGCGGCTACAATCTCAAAATGACCCCCGCGCCGGTGACGCGGGGTATCGGCCTCAGGCCTCTTCCGTGTCCATTTTCGCTCGATTTTCAACGATCTCATCGATGTGACCCCATTCCTTGGCCTCTTCCGGGCTCATGAAATTGTCACGATCCAGCGCTTTTTCGACCGCCTTTTTCGTCTGCCCCGTATGACGTACGTAGATGTCATACAGGCGATCCTTCAGCTTTTGGGTTTCGGCCGCGTGAATCATGATGTCACTGGCCTGGCCCTGGTACCCGCCACTGGGCTGGTGCACCATGATGCGGCTGTTGGGCAGTGAAAAGCGCATTCCCTTCTCGCCCCCGGCCAGCAGGACCGAGCCCATCGAGGCCGCCTGACCGATCACCAATGTGGAACATTTCGGCTTGATGTATTGCATAGTGTCGTAAATCGACAAACCGCTGGTTACCACTCCGCCGGGCGAGTTTATGTAGATCGAGATTTCCTTGTTGGGGTTTTCAGCTTCGAGGTGCAGCAATTGCGCCACAACAAGATGGCTCATCCCATCATGAATCGGTCCGTTGATGAATACGATCCGCTCTTTCAGCAGGCGGGAGAAAATATCATAGGCGCGCTCGCCCCGGCTGGTCTGCTCAACGACCATGGGAACAAGTGTATTCATGTAGGTTTCTACGGGATCGAACATTCGTAACCTGCCTGTTTAGCTATGGATCGGGACAATATCCCAACAAGTGTTACCTGAGTCTTAGTGTCGGCTAAGGGGGGCTGCAAGGGGGGCAAGTGAGAACGCTGACCGAATGTGGATCATCATCAATCGTCAAGGCGAACCATCTGTTGTTTCCGGCAACGATCAGCAGATCGCCTTAAAGTGAATCATCTGCCCCCTCGCGTTGCGGGAACGTTCAATCCGAATTCCCCTTTCATACATCACGCTATTTTGATTCATACATATAGAAATGAATGTACGAAACATGTACTGAAGGGTCTTACACTCACGTCTCTTTACGTTACGGAAACAACACCCGGCCAACGGGTTTGCAAGGAACTCAATCGATGGCACTTCCTCAGCTGTCCAATGACATGTCAAAAGAAGATTTTGACCGCATGGTCACCAACGCGACACGCGCTTCCAATTTTCTCAAAGCGATAAGCCACGAAGGCAGATTGATGATCCTCTGCCATCTGGTGTCCGGTGAAAAATCCGTCACCGAACTGGAAGAATTGCTGTCCGCCAGACAAGCCGCTGTATCACAGCAACTTTCCCGTCTGCGACTTGAAGGGTTGGTGATACCTCGCAGGGAAGGTAAAGCCATCTACTATCGTCTGGCGGATGATCGTCCCCGCCGCATGCTCGAAGTCGTTTACGAGCTCTTCTGCGGCGACGGCCCGACCTAGGAACTGGCTCCGGCTGAAAAAAGGTGCTACCGAAAAATAATCGAGCACCAAGGAGACGAACATGATCCGCGTAATTCTGATGGGCCTGAGCCTGTTTGCACTGACTGCCTGCGAAACCGCCAAAGGCGCCGGCAAGGATATCGAAAAAGCCGGAGATGCCATCCAAGGCGCAGCAACCGACGTGCAGGAAAGCCTGTAATACACTTTATTTTGCGCCGCGCGCGGGCCTTCTCTCAATATGTAGTTGAAAGACATGGCATGCCGCGGTAGCTTTCCCTTACAGGTGCATAGACGCGGCATTGCATCATCTGACGCTAAATCGGGGCTCTTTCGCATACGCAGAAGAGCCCCGGTCCCTTTCGGCAGGGGTGAGTGGTAGCCTGTATGAAACCGAAATCCGGCAAAGGAAAAGGCGCCAGGTGCGCAGACGCGGTCTTTGCATGCGTCCTTTCGGACACTCCTGACGCCTTACCGGGTCGATGCGCTCCGAAGAGCACCCGATCCAGTTGCTACAGCCCCCTGAGAGACTGCAGCGGCTGCATTGTCCCCGAAGAGACATCACAGAGTGCATCGGCCCTCTGAGAAGGTAACCATCCGACTTGGGCATGAAGCCCTCGTTCGGCTGATCACCCACCGGTAAGCCATTGCAGTTCAACGCAAATCCTAAGATCCAGTCTCTCTGCCAAGACCCCCGGGCCTTTGCGTCCCACCTTCGGTTTCCGAAGAACCTGTGTGGTTTTCAGACTGTTGCAGCACGCCTTGTATCTGACAAGAAAATAGCACTGCAGCATGAAAATTAGACGGGGATAAATTGTTGGTATCTGCCGGGAAATCTTTGTGGATAATCCGAGAAGTTTCGACTCCACGCATGTTTGTCCCGGGAAATTTTCAGGTCTGGGCCTGAGCCCGGCTTTTGGCCCAATGCTGCGGGCGCAAAGGCCACCGCACGCGCCATTAGTTGAGAATTGCGGGGTTTGTACAACTCTCGGACCACCAATCTTTCGAATCGTACATACGGAGATTCGCCGATGCGTTGCACCATTTCCCATGCGCGCGCCCATTTGGGCGCTTTGGTCACCCGCGCACAGGACCCGCGCGAAGTGATCATACTGACCCGGCACGGCAAACCGCTGGCCGCTCTGGTCTCGGTCGCAGAAGCGAAGCGGATCTGGCATTTGCAGGATGATGACGAGATCGGGTGGAAACACCCGCTGTCGGGCATTCGCGGAATGTGGTCGCGGGGACGCAACATCCCCGGAATGGAACCGGGACCGGACGGCAGCTATGTCACCGCGCGCGAAGCCGCGCTGAAGGTTCGCGAGATCCAGATGACCCGCGCCGAGGAACGCCGCATTCTTGCGCGGGGTGGTCTGGTTCCTATCGCAGGCGGTGAACTGGCCGCCCGGCCCGTCTCCGCGCTGTGGAGACGATTGTTCCGTTTTTGAGAAGCGGTCCGACCCGCACGTGGCAACCTACTAACCTCCGCCGCAGTCAAAATTGCAGCAGCGATACTTACCCCCTACAATCGTCCGGGCCGGACACGCTTCAGTTCACCTGACGTTCCAGAACGGTGCTGTAGGTCGTTCCGTTCCGCAGGCTACGGAAATCGGCAAAGATCTTGCCATCTTCGTACCGCGCATCGATCAACGCATTCGCGCCGATCAGCAGAGGTGAGGTTTCGACGATGCCGATGCTGCCCGTCCCATCGAGGCTGATGGTGCCGGTGGCCTCGTATTCATTCCAGTCGGAATCGCCATCGCGACGCCATTTGCTGTGCCCCCAGAAAACGTTGCCGTCCTGAAGCTGCACATCCAGCATCCATTCGGCCTGATTGAACCGGGGCTGATCGCCTTTGTAGTAATGGCTGGGCTGAACGGTCGTGTAAGACCCCAGCCAGGTGCCGCGCAGATCGGGCGTGGTATCGGCCAGCGCGGCCGTTCCAAGGGCGAGGGTCGTGGCCAAAGCGGCTGCTCCGGCAGTCATGTATCTGGTCATGGGCTCTCTCCTTCTGTCTGGTCAACAGATTGGGACCGCCCGGGCGGGTTGCAACTTACTTAAGGGAAACTTCATGATTGGTTCAGCGGGGGCTTAGAATGGAGTTTCAGGCCCAGGCCAAAGCTGTCCCGACAATGACCAGCGCGATGCCAATCCCCTCGCGATAGGAAAAGTTCTCGCCAAACAGGAAATACGAGGCGATGGCGATCAGCACGACCTCGGCCCCCAGAATGCCGGTATAGATGATGCCCAACCGTTCGTTGCGAAGCGCGGCAAGTTCCAGCGTCGCGGCGGCCAGCAGCGTGGCAACAATCAGAAGGGTCAGGCCAACACCGGGAATTTTCCACCAGAACTTCATCGAGATCATGGCAACGGAATAAAGACCCGCCGACCCGAGGGCGATGAGAGGGATGAGCGATGTGGACATAAGGGCCTCCTGCCGAGGTTGCCGTCGCGTCAACTTTAGCAGGTGGGCGAAGTTGAAGCTGTGAGGTTGATCACAGACTTCGGTCAGAACACGATTGCGATGAGTTCGGACAGCCCAATCAGACCCAGCAACACATTCGACGTCAGGATCAGCCCTTTCAGGTTACGCGCCTTCAATCCTTGGGCAAAGCTGGTCTGCGCAAACTCCTCGGTCATGTCGCCGCGCAGGTTTTCAACATCTTCCAGCGCGGTCTTGCCCGCCAGAACACCATAGGTGGTGATCACAAGCACCAGCACGATCAGCGGCAGAGCAACTCCTTCGGCCCCAAACCCAATGACCGCGGCGATGGCGACATAGGCAAAGATCGAGGTGCGCATGACGTCGTAATAATGGTCAAGACGGCGCATCGAAATCTCGGAACGCAATTGCGGGTCCATAACACTTCCCCCTTTGAAAAATCTGTTTGGAATGCGGGGAGTCTAGCACTTTTGGCTGGATTTCAGAAATCGTGCGATTGCCAAGCCGGAGGGAAGCGCCGGCCCGAGGGGGTAAGCGGCGTCTCGGAATTCGTCCAGTAGACGAATTCAGCCGCGAACGGGCGGAGCCCCGGGGCGCAAACGCGCCTGCCACGGTTTATCAACAAACTGAGGGCAGCGCCGGCCCGAGGGGAGGCGTAAACGCGCCGCCCCATGGGGGCGGGTCGGCGCGGCCCGGCGGTGCCGCCGGGCAGCTGAGTTGATCAACGAAAAATCTAACATGAAACTACGCTTGAGGTTGCTAAGCAACGAAAAGTAAAGGTAGTTCTTTAGCAACTTTGAGGAGAACGCTTTGTCAAAGAAGAAATACCAAGTATTCTTGTCTTCCACCTATTCGGATCTGCAAACGGTACGGGACTCGATTACACGCGCATTGTATGAGATGGATTGCATACCCGTTGGAATGGAGGCTTTTCCAGCTGCTGACGAAGAGCAGTTTGAGTTCATCAAAAAGCTAATAGATCAAACGGATTACTACGTACTCGTGATTGGAGCGCGCTACGGATCGATCGCGCCTGATGGCATGAGTTATACAGAAAAGGAATACCGATACGCATTGGAAATAGGTGTCCCTGTGCTCGCTTTTGTCCACTCAAGCCCCGATACACTTCCAAAAGAAGTTTCTGATATCAGCGACCCGATAAAAGCCGAAGGATTCTATAGGTTTAGAAACGACGTAACGGCTGCAAGGATGGTCAAAATGTGGGAAAATGATCAAACTCTTCCCGCATCTGTAGTATTGGCGTTGAATCGAGCATTCGCCACCGCACCAAGGCAAGGCTGGGTCAGATCTCCATCAGTAGACAACGAAAAAACTTTGGAGAAGTTGGTCGAACTTCAAGAGGAGTTGGCAAGCGCGCGCGAAGAATTAAAACTCTTCAAAGCTGTGGAAAGGCAGCTAGAAGACATCGCCGATCTGGATACCGAAGTTACTTGCTGTGTAGAAGCCTGGAAAAGAGATCAGAACAGCAGCGTAGTGCGGGATGGCGTCAAAGAATTCTGCGTCAAGTTAGAAGATGTCTTTCGAGACGTAGGCCCCAACATGATTGAATCTCTCAACCAAGACCATTTTTCCAACATGGTGGCCCTTTTTGCTTCCAAAGGACAAAGAAAATGGAACTCGGTAGATCACAAATTTTCGCTCACACGAGAAACTTTGAACGCGTTTCGCATTCAACTAGAAGCGCTTGGTCTAATAAAAGTCTTCCGCTCTAAAACCGTAGGCGGTGACATTGCTAATTTTTGGCAGTTGACAGACGCAGGTAGTGCCGAAGTTAGAAGGCTAAACGTTATCAAAGCGAAATAACCGATTTAGAAAAATAGAACCTAATCGCCTGTCAGTTATGCACACTCAAAATGGACAGCCTCAGCTGTCCATCTTCAACGCTGAAATAAACGCCTCCTGCGGGATATCCACCTTCCCGAACTGGCGCATCTTCTTCTTACCTGCCTTCTGCTTGTCCAGCAGTTTGCGTTTCCGCGTGGCGTCGCCGCCGTAGCATTTCGCGGTCACGTCCTTGCGCAGGGCCGAGAGGGTCTCGCGGGCGATGACCTTGCCTCCGATGGCGGCCTGGATCGGGATTTTGAACATGTGGCGCGGGATCAGGTCCTTGAGCTTTTCGCACATCGCCCGGCCCCGCATCTCGGCCCGGTCGCGGTGAACCATGGTCGACAGCGCATCGACCGGTTCATCGTTCACCAGCACCGACATCTTGACCAGATTGTCCTCGGTATAGCCTGTCATCTGGTAATCAAACGACGCATAGCCCTTGGTCACCGATTTCAGGCGGTCGTAGAAGTCGAAAACAACCTCGTTTAGCGGCAGGTCATAGACGACCATGGCGCGGGAACCTGCATAGGTCAGGTCCATCTGGATGCCGCGGCGGTCCTGACACAGTTTCAGCACGTCACCCAGGTATTCATCCGGCACAAGGATGGTCGCCTTGATGCGCGGTTCCTCGATATGATCTACCTTCGAGGGGTCGGGCATGTCGGCGGGGTTGTGCAGCTCGATCATCGCGCCGTCTTTCATGTAGACGTGATAGATCACCGACGGCGCGGTGGTGATGAGCTCGATATCGTATTCGCGTTCGATGCGGTCGCGGATGACCTCAAGATGCAGCAGGCCCAGGAAACCGCAGCGGAAGCCAAAGCCAAGCGCGGCCGAAGTTTCCATTTCAAAGCTGAAGCTGGCATCGTTGAGCGCCAGTTTGTCGATTGCATCGCGCAGGTCTTCGAATTCGGCGCTGTCCACTGGGAACAGACCGCAGAACACCACCGGCTGCGCGGGTTTGAAGCCCGGCAGTGCGACTTCGGTCCCGTTGCGGTCATTGGTGATGGTGTCACCTACGCGGGTGTCGCGGACCTGTTTGATGGATGCGGTCAGGAATCCGATCTCGCCGGGGCCAAGCGAGTCGACCATCTGCATCTCGGGGCGGAAGACGCCGACACGGTCGACATGGTGCAGGGTGTTGTTTGACATGAACTTGACCCGCATCCCCTTTTTCAGCGTGCCGTCCATGATGCGGACCAGAACGATGACGCCCAGATAGGCGTCGTACCACGAATCCACCAGCATCGCCTTGAGAGGCGCGTCCAGATTGCCCTTCGGTGCGGGCAGGTGCTGTACGATTGCTTCCAGAGTTTCGTGGATGCCCTGCCCCGTTTTGGCGGAAACCTGAATGGCGTCGGTCGCGTCGATACCGATCACATCTTCGATCTGTTCGGCCACGCGGTCACAGTCGGACGCGGGCAGGTCGATCTTGTTGAGCACCGGCACGATCTCATGATCGGCGTCGATGGCCTGATAGACATTCGCCAGCGTCTGCGCCTCGACCCCTTGGGTCGAGTCGACCACCAGCAGAGAGCCCTCGACCGCGCGCATCGACCGCGAGACTTCATAGGCGAAGTCCACGTGGCCGGGGGTGTCGATCAGGTTCAGCACGTATTGCTCGCCATTGTCGGCGGTATAGTCGATGCGAACCGTGTTGGCCTTGATGGTGATGCCACGCTCGCGCTCGATATCCATGCTGTCGAGCAGCTGTTCCTTCATGTCGCGATCCTTCACCGTTCCGGTCTCTTGGATGAGCCGGTCAGCAAGGGTGGATTTGCCATGGTCGATATGCGCGACGATGGAGAAATTGCGGATATGAGCGAGGTCTGTCATGGGTTGGGGATATGTAGAGGAATCGTGGATTGGTCAATAGAAACGCGACAGAGTTTCGGTGCCTTGTCCGCTAAACTTCAAGAGGGCAGATTGGACCGCTCGTATTAGCAGGAATGCACATGGTTATTTTAACCCGTCCAGAAGAGTTTGAAGATTGGCTAAATTCGCTTTCAAACACGGCACTGAAAGCATTTGCGACGCGTTCAGCCTTAAAAGTTCTTCCCTATGCTTTTGTTTTATCAGATCAAGAAAGTAGCAGCCGCGAACAGGCGCAAATTCTTCTAGCTTGCTTTAGAGCCAATATTGTTTCTGGACTCGTTGGTACTGGGCTTTACCCAGAAATAGCTTCGATCACCTCTAGTACTCTAGGCACCCTCGACGCCGCCAATGCCGAAAACGGGTACGGTACATTAACCGACCCGACCTTATCCAACGTCGCTACTGCCGTCGCCGCAACCTTCTATGCAACGCGCGCCACGCCTGCCGAAACAATCAAGATCTCAATGCCAACGCATTCACCTACGGTGCCGAAATTACCCAAGCGCTATCTGCCGATGCTATTGCGCTAGCCGCGACACCAGATGAAACTGAGCAGGTGTTTGCCACCGAACTGTGGCATGGTGCAGTACCAGAGCCGTACGCCAGCTTGTCGCAGCGGTTTTCCGAAAACGCCCCCGAGACGCCATGGGAGTTTTGGGCTGAATGGTACGAGGGAATGCTGAAGGGTGAACCGTTGGACTGGGAGTTACAGCGGCGGGTTGCTTTGATTGGCAATAGTATTTGGAACGCAGGCCCGGAAGCTGTTGCTGAAGAAATTGCGGAAATTCAGGCAAGGTGGGAAGTCGAGAAAGCCTTATCGGACATCAAAGGTAGCCTGACAGTTAGAACCTCAGCACGCCACGGCATCGGAGGGAACAACCCTCCTAAGAGCATCGAAGATGAACGGTTGTCCGACGCGATAACCTTGATCTGGGAAACGACCGACGACCTCTCGACGGCTTTGGAAGAGGAACGCCCTGCTCGTGAGTGGATTGAAGCAATTCTGGGCAAACTCAAAGCAGGACTGGTTGGCTTACTCAAGTGGTGCGTTGGCAAGGCAAATTTAGCAGTTGGCACTGCGGTCGTTGTAGGCTCAACCAAAGGCACTACAGCGATCGTTGACGCTTACATAGCTAAACACCCGGAGAAAATTGAAGCGTTGATCGAGGCCATTGAAAGGTGGCTCCCGCTCCTGTCCTGACCGGTGCCGGGCTGAAACCCGGCCTACGGGGGTGGCGGGATTGTATCGTTTCCGGCTCGTGCAATCACTTTTTCGCAACGTATGATTGATCCGCGCGCCCATTTGATTCATACTCCGCCGCAGACCGAGAGGGGCGCAAGACACCTCCGGGCAGGCAAAAACGAGGCTCGAGTATGAAACAGTTCCTCTTAATCGCATTTTGTGCGGCATCGCTGACGGCGGTGGCTCCGGTTGCGGATGCGGCGCAGATCAAGCGGGCGTGTCTGGCGTCGGACCGGTCGGCGGCGACGCGGGATCGGTGCAGTTGCATCCAGCGCGTGGCGGATCAGGCGCTTACCCGCAGCGATCAGAAAACCGTGGCCAAATGGTTCACCGACCCCCATCAGGCGCAGGAGTTGAAGATGTCGCAGACCGCGCGCGACGATGCGCTGTGGGACCGGTATCAGAACTTTGGCCAGATGGCGCAGGCGATCTGCAGCTAAGCCCCTCTGAAACCTTGACCTGATCCACGCTGCGCCCCAGAAAGGCGCAGCGAAAGGTGTATCTTATGGTGATGAAAGGGCTGACCCTGCGGGGCCTTGAGGTGTTCGAGGCTTTGGCGCGGACGGGATCGGTGGCACAGGCCGCCGAGATCACGGGGCTCAGCCAGCCATCCGTTTCCCAACAGTTGCGCAATCTGGAAAAGGCTCTGGGCACCGAACTGGTCGATCACGGGCGCCGACCGATGCGCCTGACGCAGGCCGGGCGCAGTTTTCTGGTGCGGGCCGAGGCGGTTCTGGCCGAGCTGCAAATGGCACAAAGCGAATTGTCGGTCATGGATCTGGGGCATCTGACCACGCTCTCCATCGGATTGATCGACGACTTCGACAATGACCTGACCCCACGGCTGGCCACGCTGCTGGCGGACAGTCTGACCCGATCGAATTTCAAACTGATCACCTTGTCGAGCCTCGATCTGTTCGAGGCCTTGGCCGAACAACGCCTGCATATGGCCGTCACCGCCCATAGCGGAGAAGTGCTGGAAGGGGTGGTCGAGTACCCTCTGGTCCGGGATCCGTTCATTCTGGTTGCGCCTCAGGGGGCGGGCGGAGTGGAGGCTGTGCAGAACAGCCTGCCATATCTGCGCTATGCCCGCGAGCAGCTGATCAGCCGGCAGATCGAGGCGCATATGGCGCGCGACGCGCAGGAGTTCGAGGAACGGTTCGAGATCGGCTCGCACATGGCGCTTATGGCCATGGTTGCACGGGGTCTGGGTTGGGCGATCACGACGCCGCTGGGCTTCATGCGCGCAGCGCGTTTTCATGACGGGCTGGAGGCCCACCCTGCCCCGTTCGGGGATTTCTCGCGCAGCATATCATTGCTGGCGCGAACGGGCTGGTCCGATCAGGTGCCGCAGGAGGTCGCGGGCATGACACGGCGTCTGATGCAGAACCAGATCGTTGACCCGGCTTTGGCCAAACTGCCCTGGCTGAGCGGATCGCTGCGGGTGATCGGCGGTTAACTGTCCAGATGGGCAGCAAGGCCGTCAACCGCTGCCTCGATCAGGTCCAGCGCGCCATCGAAATCCCGTGTGTAATAGGGGTCAGGCACATGATCCGCGCCGGCCTCAGGGGCGAAATCGGTCAGCAGGCGCACCGGGGTGTCACTGCCGGCGGGGCGCAGATTCTCGATATCCGCGATGTTGTTGGCGTCCATGCCCAGGATCAGGTCGAAGCGGTCGAAATCGGCAGCGGTGAACTGACGCGCGCGCAGGTCGCCCAAATCGATTCCCCTGACCTTTGCAGCTGCCTGCATTGGGCCATAGGGCGGTTTTCCCGCATGCCAGCCCATGGTTCCGGCACTATCGGTTACGTGATGTGGCGCGCGGGCGCGAAAAACGCCCTCTGCCGCAGGCGAGCGGCAGATATTGCCCAGGCAGACAAAAAGGATACGGTGTGACATGCACCATGCTGTACCGCGCGGAGGAGAAATGGAAAAGATCGTGATTCTGACCGGGGCCGGAATATCAGCCGAGAGCGGGTTGAGCACCTTTCGCGATGAGGGTGGATTGTGGGCCCAGCACCGCATCGAGGATGTCGCCACGCCGGAAGGATTCGCCCGCGATCCCGCACTGGTTCAAGGGTTTTACAATGCGCGGCGGGTTCAGGCCTCCGAAGTTCAACCCAATGCCGCTCATGAAGCACTGGCCCGGCTCCAACGGGACTGGCCCGGAGACGTCGTGATCGTAACCCAGAACGTGGACAGCCTGCACGAGGCGGGCGGCGCAAAGGATGTCATCCACATGCACGGAACTTTGGCGGGCGCGCTGTGTTCAGCCTGTGGCCATCGCTGGACCGCCCCGCCCGAAATGGCGGTTGGGGAATCCTGCCCCGCCTGTGCGCGGCCCACGGCCCGGCCCGATGTGGTCTGGTTTGGTGAAATGCCCTATTTCATGGACGAGATTTATGACCACCTGAGCAGCGCGTGGCTTTTTGCCGCCATTGGCACCTCGGGTCAGGTTTATCCGGCGGCAGCGTTCGTGCACGAGGCACAAGCGGCGGGCGCTCGGACGATCGAGATCAATCTGGAACCGTCGCCGGGCGCATCCGGGTTTGATGAAAGAGTTGTCGGCAAAGCGACCCAGACAGTTCCGCGATGGGTCGGGCACCTGCTTGCGCCGCATAGTTAAAGTACAGACAACACTCGCTTAATTCGGTTAGAATGCCCCCGAAACGACTGGAGGACAAGACATGACGGATCAGGACCCCCGGACCGGTGAAATTCTGGATGAAGGCAGCATGGCCGGGCGCGACATGCTGGGAGAGCAGCTTTCCAGCCTGTGGTGGACCTTTCTGCTGCGCGGAGTATTGGCCGGGCTTGTCGGTATTGCAGCGCTGTTCTGGCCGTCTGGCAGCATCGCGTTGCTGCTGCGGCTGGTTGGTGTGCTGCTGATCCTCGATGGTGGCCTGACGCTTTTGGGCGTTGGGCGTCGCGGGGTGATGGGCGGCGCTGCAATCGGTGCGCTTCTGATCGGGCTTGTCCTGCTGATCTGGCCGGAAGGGACGGTCAAACTGGCCTTTTTCCTCATGGGCGCCTGGGCGCTGATTATCGGGATCGGTTCGCTGGCGGCATCCGGGCAAATGCACGAGAGAGACCCTCAACGCGGCTCCATGCGCGTCTCGGGTTTTGTCGCGCTTGTGGTCGGGCTTGTTTTGATGATCTGGCCAGCGGTCGCGCTTGTTGCACTTGGATGGGGCATCGCCTTTTCGGCACTGGCCATCGCCGCGGTCATGTTCTGGCTGGCATCCCGATTCCGCCAGGCCGGTGACCGCGTCGGTATGAAAAACGTCAACAAATAGCACCAGCGGCGGCCGCAGGAACAACAGGCCGGGCAATGCCCGGCCTGACGCATGGATGACGGCCGCAGCGCGGCCCGAAGACAGGCGTTGCCCTAGTTCGAATGAGATCCGTGCCCACCCATGTCCTGACGCTCCAGATCGACCGGGATTTCGATCTCAACCTCGCCAGCCTTTTCAAAGATCAGCGTCACCGGAACCATGGCGTCCTGCTCGAACGGTTCGGTCAGCCCCATGAACATCACATGGTCGCCGCCGCGTTTCAGCATGTGGGTTTCGCCTGCCGGAATGGCAAAGCCTTCCTCGACATGCACCATCTTGGCCACGCCATTGTCGTCGACTTTGTGCGTGTGCAGTTCAACCCGAGCAGCGGCATCCGACGTCACGCCGACCAAACGGTCGTCCGCATCGCCCAGATTCTGGATCATCATGAACGCGGCACCTGCCTTGGCGGTCTTTCCCGACGACCGGGCAAAGGCGTCATCAACTTTGATAGTGCCTTCGGCAACAGCGGGCATGGCCAGGGTCACGGCGGCCAGGGTTGCAAACAGAGTAGTTTTGAGGGACATCGTGCCTCTCCTGTATTGTAGGTTTGAAAAAGTAGTGTCTTCAAACACGTACAGGCGGCGCGCGCGCCGGGGTGCCGGGGACCGGCAAGGCGATTTGATTGACCAGATGTCGCAGCGGCGCTAACTGCGCCTGCTCTGGTGCCATAGGCATGGGCGGCTGGGCAATGGCGACCGCGCCCATCAGGGACAGCGCGTAATCCGGGCAGTAATGCGGTGGCGCGGTGGGCTGTCCGTCTTCGTCCATATAGACAACGACCGGACCGGTGCCTGTGCACAACACCATCTGACCCACGGCCCTGTCCATGCCGCGGGACACCGCAAGGCCCTGCCCGGTCAGAACCAAAAGCAGGGACAGAGCATAAGGCAGGAATCGTGTTATGGCAGGTCTCATCCTGACCCGGGTATAGGTCAGTCAGCAAAGTAGCTTCAAGCGCCAAAGGGTCGCGCTTGAAGCTGGTTTCAGTAATCAATTCCCGGTCGTTTCACCTTGCTTGTATTGAAGCTGGTGTGGGAACGATTCACCCTGCGCTGCATCCGCGTACAAGCCGAAATTGCTTTGCGAAAAACCGCGGCCAGAAACAGGAAAAGGTAGAAACTTTTTAACGTCATAGTGAGGCCCCCGCCTGATGAATGACAGTGACGATAGGTCAGATTCGGCTTTCCGTATGTGAAGCAATTCACCAATGGCGAGAAATAATTTCGAATTTGAAAACAAAGCAAGGCAGCAGCGGGCGTCTCAAAACAAAAAAGCCCCGCACCTCAGAGGTGCAGGGCCTGAAATCCCGTAAGCGAAAAGGCTTAGGCCGTGGCTTGCGCCTTGGCGATTTCCTTCTTCACTTTCAGCGCGTTCGCCGACAGTTCTTCATCCTTGGCTTTGGCCAGGAATGCGTCCAGACCACCGCGGTGGTCAACCGAACGCAGGGCGGCTGCCGAGATGCGCAGCTTGACGCCGCGGCCCAGGGTCTCGGACTGCAGGGTAACGTCATTCAGGTTCGGCAGGAAACGACGACGAGTTCTGTTTTTGGCATGGCTGACATTGTTGCCAGTCATCGGGCCTTTTCCGGTCAGTTCGCAACGGCGCGACATGGTTTCTTCCTTTGTTTCTGGAGGCCGGGCACGAAGCCCTCGGCCAAATCACAAGGGGCACAACCCGAAGTCGCGCCCGAAAACTGGTTGGATGCGTGTAGTGGGAATCGCAGGAAGCGTCAAGACGGACCGAACGAATTCTTTCATTTTGCGCCCGCCTTTGAAACCTTGCCCCCTTTCACCCCGTCAGCTCAGTGTGCCAAGCAGTTCTTCGGCCGCGCGGGCCGGGTTCAGACGCCCGGCCGAGACTTCAGCGTTCAGGCGTTCCATCTCGGCCTTGGCCTGCGGCGTGTCGAGCCGAGCCAGAAGGGCATGGCGGACTTCCTGATCGAACCAGTATCGCGCCTGTGCGGCCCGGTTGGCTTCCCAGATACCGTTGTCGCGGCGCCACCGGGTCAGGGATTGCATCTCGTCCCAGGCTTGCTCCAGCCCCTGTTCTTCGACCGCTGAAACGGTCATTGCCTTGGGGAAACCTTCGGGATCCTGCGGGCGCTTGCGCAGCAATCGCAACGCGCCGGCATAGTCTGCGCATGTCCGGGTCGCCGTGGCCTTCAGGTCGCCATCCGCCTTGTTGATCAGGATGATATCGGCCATCTCCATGATGCCACGTTTGACACCCTGCAATTCGTCCCCACCCGCCGGGGCCAACAGCAACAGGAACAGGTCCGACAATTCGGACACCACCGTTTCAGACTGCCCGACGCCCACGGTTTCAATCAGCACCACGTCATAGCCTGCGGCCTCGCACAGGGCGATGGCCTCGCGGGTCCGTCGGGCAACGCCGCCGAGATGGCTCTGGCTGGGGGAGGGGCGAATAAAGGCGTTCTTCTCGCGGCTCAGGCGTTCCATCCGGGTTTTGTCCCCCAGAATCGAGCCCCCCGAACGGGCAGAGCTGGGATCGACTGCCAGAACCGCGACACGCAGCCCCTGCCCCGTCAGCATCATGCCAAAGCTTTCGATGAAGGTGGACTTGCCCACCCCGGGCGTACCCGACAAACCGATCCGGAGCGCCTGACGCCCCGATCCTGCGAGCTGGGCCAACAGCTCGCTGGCCTGTGCACGATGATCGGCGCGATTGCTTTCCACCAGAGTGATCGCGCGGGCCAGCGCCCGGCGCTCGCCCTTCAAAATCCTGTCGCTGAGGCTGTCTGTCTGCATTCTTGTCCCGATCCTAGAGGCAGGAATAGTTGCCGCGCTCGGGGGGCGTTTGTCCAGACCGCAGGTCGCCGGAAATGCGATCAAAGCGAAAGCTGCGTCAATTCGTGCGTTGCTTGGCCGTTCAGGGTTGATTCTGCCGCCCCGGTGTCACCAGAACGTGCGCGGCGCGAGAACTGGACGACACCAGCATGATCGCGGATAAGAACCGGATGACGATACGCCTGCCCATCGACGACGCCATTCCCGAACTGCTGCACAGATTGTGCGCGCAGGGCCGCGCGGTATTGCAGGCCCCACCGGGGGCGGGCAAGACCACGCGGGTTCCCCTGGCAATGCTCGAGGCGGGTTTGTGCGAAGGCAGGATCGTGATGCTGGAGCCCCGGCGGCTGGCGGCCCGGGCCGCTGCCGAGCGGATGGCCGAGACCCTGGGAGAGCGCGCAGGGCAGACCGTGGGATACCGTGTGCGCGGCGAGGCGAAAGTGTCGAAAGACACCCGGATCGAGGTGGTGACCGAAGGCATCCTGACCCGGATGCTGCAATCCAACCCGGATCTGCCGGGAATTGGCGCAGTGATTTTCGATGAATTCCACGAACGGTCTCTGAACGCCGATCTGGGGCTGGCCTTGTGCCTCGAAGTGACCGACGCATTGCGGGACGATCTGATCCTGCTGGCCATGTCAGCCACGCTGGATGCGGATCCGGTCGGCGCGTTGATGGCGGCCCCTCTGGTCACATCGGACGGGCGCAGCTTTCCGGTTGAGACGCGCTGGCTGGATCGGCCATTGGGGCCGCAAGCGCGACGGTTGGATGCGTTGATCGATCTGGTGGTGCAGGCCGAGCGTGAGACCCGGAAGTCCGGCGGCGGAATTCTGGTTTTCCTGCCGGGAGAGGGTGAGATCCGACGCGCTGAAAGCCTTTTGAACGGTCGGTTGCCCGACAGATGCGTGGTGCGCCCGTTATTCGGGGCCATGCCCTTTGCAGCCCAGCGTGCCGCGATTGCCCCGGTGGAACAAGGGCGCAAAGTCGTGCTGGCGACGTCGATTGCCGAAACTTCGCTGACGATCCCCGACATCAAGATCGTGGTGGATATGGGACAGGCCCGGCGGGCTCGGTTCGATCCGGGATCGGGCATGTCCCGGCTGGTGACCGAACGGGTGACCCGGGCCGAGGCCACACAGCGCGCGGGCCGGGCCGGACGGGTGGCCGAAGGGGTGTGTTACCGGCTCTGGTCGAAGGGGGAAGACGGTGCGCTGGCCGCCTACCCGCCTGCCGAGATCGAAGCGGCGGATCTGACTGGGCTGGCGCTGGAGCTGTCCCTGTGGGGCGCTGACGCGGCCGATCTGGCCTTTCTGACTCCACCTCCCGAGGGGACGATGGCCGAGGCGCGGGCTTTGCTGACAATGCTGGGCGCACTCGATACCAATGGGCGGATTACCGATCATGGGCGCGCCCTGGCGGCACTGCCCTTGCATCCCCGGCTGGGGCACATGCTTGTGCGGGCCGGTCCGAACGCCGCCCCGTTGGCGGCCTTGATGGCCGAGCGTGACCCCCTTCGCGGCGCGCCGGTGGATATCACCCTGCGGCAAGAGGCGCTGCGCGACCCCCGGGCCTTTCAGCGCAACAGGGTCTGGCAGGTCAACATGGGCGCAGTGGATCGGATCAATGCCGAGGCCAGACGGCTGCGAAAACAGGCCAAGGGCGACTCGCCCGATCTGAGCCCCGCCGCCATGGCCGCGCTGGCCTATCCTGACCGCATCGGGCAGCGGCGCAAGGGCGACGCGCCGCGCTATGTGCTGTCAGGGGGGAAAGGTGTTGTTCTGGACAGTGCGGATTCACTGGCCAACGCTTCGTTTCTGGTCGTCATCGACACGGATGGCAACCCGAGCGAGGCGAAGGTCCGGATGGCCACCCAGATTTCGGAACGCGACATCCGCGATCTGTTCGCGGATCAGATCGGCTGGGTCGAGACCTGCGCCTGGTCCAAACGCGAGCGGCGCGTCGTGTCGCGGCGGCAAGAGCGGTTCGGTGCGATCACATTGGACGACCGCATCTGGAAGGACGTCCCGGACGACGCTGTGGCCCGCGCGATGCTGGATGGGATACGCGATCTGGGCCTGCGGCTGGAGGGTGCCGCCGCGCGCCTGGCCGCCCGTGTCGAACTGGTGCGCGCCGATGGCGTCGATCTGCCCGATTTTTCGGTCGCAGGCCTGATGGCCGATATGGAAGACTGGTTGCTGCCCATGCTGTCAGGGGTCAAAAGCGCCGAAGACTGGAAGAAATTCGATCTTTTGCCCGCCCTGCGCGCCCGGCTGGACTGGGCGCAGACGCAGGAACTGGACCGGCGCGCTCCGGGGTCATTTGAAACGCCGCTGGGGCGCAAGGTGCCAATTGATTACAGCGCGGCCGTACCGGAAATCTCGGTCCGTTTGCAGGAAGTGTTTGGCGTGACCCGACACCCGGCGATCGGCGGCCAGCCTTTGAAGATCACTCTGCTGTCACCGGCGCAGCGCCCGATCCAGATAACGCGTGACCTGCCCGGTTTCTGGGCGGGCTCTTACGCGGATGTACGCAAGGACATGAGGGCGCAATACCCCAAACACCCCTGGCCCGAAGACCCGACCCAGGCTGATCCCACGCTGAGGGCAAAACGCAGACGTGACTAGTGCCGTCAGCAAAGCCCGAGCCTTGCCCAAAATCCACAAAACAACCCAGAAAACCCTCAAGAATCGGCCAAACCCGGCCAAAACTGGAAGGTTTAATTGAAACTCACCATTTCCGTTGTTAAGTCGTATCAACTTTGAAGTCATAGAGTAGACTGACAAAAAAACTGATGAATGCATGGCTGCAAAATATCTGGGAAGAGGTCGGGCGACCGCTGTTCCTGCGCCCCCGACGGGTGCAGTTTGCGGCGTTATGCACCCGCGTTTATGACGGGCACGATCAGGTTCTGCTGATCACCAGCCGTGACACCAAACGCTGGATCATCCCGAAAGGCTGGCCCATCGATGGTTTGAGTGGCGCGGAAACAGCCCTTCAGGAGGCCTGGGAAGAGGCCGGAGTGCGCGCGGATGCAGTTCACGATGAACCCGTCGGCCAATTCACCTATGACAAGATCCTCAAAAACGGATCAGCGCAACCGGTATTGACCAATGTCTACAGGATTTCGGTGCGCGCGCTGGCGGATGACTTTCCCGAGGCCGATCAGCGCGAGCGCAGCTGGTTTTCGCCGGTTGAAGCGGCCACTCTGGTGCAAGAGCCCGAGCTTCAGGCCTTGTTGCGCAGACTGTAAGGAATTCGCAACGTTTCGATGGCACCCAGCTTGCCTGAGCATCCGGATACCGTTAGTGGCGCACGATCCTACAATATCTGACCAAGTTCATGTCTGACACGAATCCGAAACCACGCTGGCAAACGTTGGACAGCGACCTGCACCGAATTTCGCGGGTCGAAACCGCCAACATCCATGTCGCGCGCCACCTGCTGGCACCGGGGGTCGCACTGGCCTTCATGGCGCTTGCCGGGCTGACGGCGGCGGTCCTGTTCGGTCGGGCGGATGGCAGCCATGTCGTGGTCGCGGCGGCCGCGTTCGGGGCCTATATGGCGATCAATGTCGGTGCCAATGACGTGGCCAACAACATGGGGCCAGCGGTCGGCGCGAATGTGCTGACCATGGGCGGCGCCATCGTGATTGCCGCCATCGCCGAAAGCGCAGGTGCGTTGCTTGCGGGGGGTGACGTGGTCTCGACCATCTCGAAGGGGATTGTCGATCCCGCCTCGGTGCAAAACAGCGAGGTGTTCATCTGGGCCATGATGGCAGCGCTGATATCTTCGGCCATGTGGGTCAACCTGGCGACCTGGATTGGCGCCCCTGTGTCCACAACGCATTCAGTCGTGGGCGGGGTGATGGGTGCGGGCATTGCAGCAGCGGGCCTGAGCGCGGTGAACTGGGGCACGATGAGTGCAATTGCAGCCAGCTGGGTGATTTCGCCGATGCTCGGGGGTGCGGTTGCCGCGGCTTTTCTGGCGCTGATCAAGTCGAAAATCCAGAATCAGGACGACAAGATCGCCGCCGCGCGCAAATGGGTACCTGTCCTTTTGGCGGTGATGGCGGGGGCCTTTGCCACCTATCTGTCCGTCAAAGGCCTGCAACGGATCGTGCATATCGATCCGGAAATGGCCCTGTTGATCGGGTTGGGCGTGGGGCTGCTGACCTGGTCCGTGACCGTCCCGTGGGTCAAGCGCAGATCCGAAGGGATGGAGAACCGAACCCGGTCGCTGAAGACGCTGTTCGGCCTGCCGCTTGTGATCTCGGCCACGTTCCTGAGCTTTGCCCACGGCGCAAATGACGTGGCCAATGCGGTCGGCCCGCTGGCCGCGATTGTCCATGCGGCCGAATTCGGAGAGTTCGCCGCGAAAGTTCCAATCCCGCTTTGGGTGATGATCATCGGAGCGTTCGGGATTTCCTTCGGTCTGTTTCTGTTCGGCCCCAGGCTGATCCGGATGGTGGGCCGCCAGATCACCAAGCTGAACCCGATACGCGCCTTTTGCGTCGCCCTGTCGGCGGCGATCACCGTAATTCTGGCCAGCTGGCTTGGCCTGCCGGTCAGTTCGACCCATATCGCCGTTGGTGCAGTCTTTGGCGTCGGCTTCTACCGAGAGTGGGATTCCGAGCGCCGGCGCAAACAGGGAAAGCGTCACCGCACAGAACATCACCTTGCCCCGGAAGAATACCGCCGTCGCAAGCTGGTACGGCGGTCGCATTTCATGACCATCGTGGCCGCGTGGGTAGTCACTGTGCCCGCCGCCGCAACCATGTCGGCCGTCATTTACTGGGTGTTGACCGCGTTCGCCTGAGGGAGACCGTCAGAGCCTGATCTGTTCCGGCGACAACGGGTGATCGGGTGCATGCTTGATCAGGTCGGACACCTGCGTGCAGATGGGTGTTGGCACTCCGGTTTCGTGACCCATCCGGATGATGTGACCTTGCAGGCTGTCAATTTCCGTTTGCCGCTCGGCCATGAGGTCATAGGCCATGGACGTTCGCGCGCTGGGGTCGATTGTCAGCATCCGGGCCGCGATGCGGGTGAACAGCGGTGTCGGCAGCCGCAGAATATGCGGGGTCATCCATGCCGGAAGCGGTGTGGTCGAGGCCACGGGATGACCCGCCGCCTTGAGGACGGTCAGCGCCTCGGACATCTGATCCGCCATGAGATTGCGCCAGTCGCGGTTCATCAGCTGATCCACCAACGTGAGGCCCGACAAGGCATTAAGCGCATTGTTCAGGTTGATCACCAGCTTGCCCCATTGCAGGGCTTCGATCTGGTCGCTGGACTTTACGGGAAGGTCTGCGCTGCTCAGCTGCGCGGCCAGATCACCGGTGCCGCTTTGGATGACGATCTCTCCGGACGTGGCCCGATGATAGGTGGCAGGGCCGTTTGGCACCACGTTGAACGGAACCATACCCGCACGCACATCGCGCCCCGGCAAGGCCTCACGCAATGTTGCGGCAGCTTCGATACCGTTTTGCCAGGACAGGATCGGGGCATCCTGCCGCGTAAAGCGCTCAATTTGCTCGGCCATGTCTGCGGTTGCGCCCGATTTGACGGTGACGATGACCAGTTCGGCCTGATCCAGACAGGCCGGATCTTCGCTGAGCGTCAGGCCCCCGGTCGGAATCGTGACGTCAAGGCCATCAAAGTCAGTGACCTTCAGCCCGTGCTCTCGGATCGGGTCCAGCACATGGGCGCGACCCAGCAGGGTTACAGCGTGGCCCGCACGGGCCAGCAAAGCACCACAGTAACAGCCAATGCTGCCCGCGCCTGCAAGGACAAGATTCATGATACCCCCTCCGGTACACCCGAAAAGGATCACCGCAAACGTCCTGTGACACAAGCCCGCTTGCCCCCGACGTCACGCGCTAGCGGGCCAGCCGGGGTTTGGTGCGCTCAAGCTCTTTGGAAATAGGGATAAATTCCTGATCGTCGCCCGGAGGCAGTTGAAATGCTCCATTGGCCCAATCGGCGCTTTTCCACTCACGGGTTGCGGTTTCGATCTTTTCCTTCGAAGACGAAACGAAATTCCACCAGATGTAGCGGTCTTCATTCAGGGTCGCTCCGCCCAGCAGCATCAGCCGTGCGCCCAATGCACCGGCCTTGACAGACAGCTTGTCCCCGGGCCGGAACACCATCATGCGGCCCTCGTCAAACCTGTCGCCCGCGATTTCGACCGAACCTTGCGTAACATAGACACCGCGATCTTCGTGGTCGTCAGGCAGAGGGAAAGACGCGCCGGGTTCCAATTGCACGTCGAGATAGAAGGTTTCGGACAGCATCGTGACCGGGCTGGTTTCACCATAAGCCGAACCCAGGATCAACCGGGCGCTGACGCCTGCATCCTGAATATGCGGCAACGCGGCCTGTTTGTGATGTTCGAAATCTGGGGCCATATCCTCATGCGCTTCGGGCAAAGCAATCCAGGTCTGAATGCCGAACAGGCTGTGTTTCCTGCCGCGTGTTTCGTCACTGGTGCGCTCGGAATGGGTGACACCACGCCCTGCAACCATCCAGTTGACCTCGCCGGGATAGATCATCTGATGTGTGCCAAGGCTGTCACGGTGCTCGAATTCGCCCTGGTACAGATAGGTAACCGTGCCCAGTCCGATATGGGGGTGGGGGCGCACGTCGATGCCGCCTTCGGTGATGAATTCAGCCGGCCCCATTTGATCGAAAAATATGAAAGGGCCTACCAACTGTCGTTTTACCGAAGGCAGCGCGCGGCGCACCTCGAACCCTCCCAGGTCACGGGCACGCGGGATGATTAATGTGTCCAGCGCCGGATTCTCCGAAATGCACTCCGGATTGTGTGTCGGGTTCCAACTCATTTCAGCTCTCCCTTCGTTGCGGATGGTCAGGCCACCCGCGTTCACTCAGGTAAGAAATAGCCACGCGAAGCAGCCCATAAAGTGCACAATCGCACAGATTAAGTGCGACGCCGTTCCGATCAACGCGGCCAGAGTTGCGGGAAAAACGGCCCGTCAATCCTATCCCCCTCGCCATAGCCTGCCGCCTCGAACTGCGCGCGCTCATCCTTGGCCCAGTCGCCGCGATACCGGATGACACCATCAGGTGCCGTCATGCGAAGGGTGAAGCGCCGCACCGTTTCCGACGGCGTGGTCGAGGACAACCCGCCATGCAGCGTTCGCATGTCGAAAAAGATACAATCCCCAAGCTCCAGATCCCATTGCAGCAACTCATACGCGCCGGGGTCGGCATTGACATCGGGTGGCGGATGATAGGTCAGCCCGGCGACTTCGGTGGGCTCATAGCTGGGATGTCCATCGACAAACCGCACCCGCATGAACAGCTTGTCCCATAGGTGTGAACCCTTCACGAATGCGATGCCGTTTTCCTTGGTCACGGGTTCCAGCGGCAGCCAAAGGACACACATCGCGCCTTCGAAGTCGAAGTAAGACAGGTCCTGATGGAAGGGCGGGCGCGAGGTCGAGCCGGCCTCGCGCAGGAACCAGTTGTCCATGACAAGGTTGATGGATGGCACCCCCAGCAACCCGGCGGCAAGCGGAGCGCAGGGCGACTTGTGAACGAATTCGTTGAATTGCGGGATTTTGTTCCAGGCCCAGTAGTCTTCGTAATAGCCCGGGGCGTTCGGATCCTTGGTATGACGGGTGAAATTATCCGTCGGCGTGTCAAGGTCGGCGTCGATACCTGCGCGCAGCAATGACAACCAGTCGGATGAGAATTTCGACCGCAGAACAACAGCACCATCGCGTTGGAAGGCGGCAATGTCTTCCTGTGTGACCATATCTGCTGTCGTCATGGAAAAATCATCCCGATGTGGTTCGGTGGCCCCGAGCATCGCACCAGGCACCGCCAGAGGTCAAAGAGATTCGTTTCGACGACCCGGAATCACTCACAGAACCGTGAGGACGCGGGGATCCAACCGCGCACGGCCTCGGATTTTGAACGAAACATGCTATGTTTCAGATGGAAGCCGCAGACTGACAAAAGTGGATCGCGTATTGGAGGTTTCTGGATGACAGATGCGTTGATGTCCCGCCGTTCCCTGTTCACCCAAGGTGTTGCCGTGTTGGCAACCGGGGCCGCGGGGCTTTGGGTGCCTGCCCGCGCAGCCGGGATTGCGCCGACGCCTTCGATGCGGGGCGGATCGAACAACTATCGCCCCGGCGCGCCAATCGTGGACCGGATCGGTGGCGGCGGGTTCTGGATGACCGGCACCGTACGACGGGCGGGCGATGGCGCCCCCCTGCCCGGCCAGCGCATACAGATCTGGGCCCATACCACAGAAGGGCACGAGCGTGACCCGCAAAGCCATGGAGCGACCTTGACGGATGAAAAGGGTGAATTCCGCCTGGAAATGCCGCAGATCGTTCCTGCATTCGGTCAACCGCACGGGCATCTGGCCTATGACAGCGGCGCGTTCGAAACCGTGTTCCTGCGGCCTGTGATGTCCAGTTCCAAAGACAAGACACTGGCTGCGCATTTCGTGTTGCAACCGCTCTGATCCCGGTGATCCGAACCGGTGCCATTTGGGCGACCCTGATCGCCGCCCTTGCCGTTCCCCTGATCGCTGCGGCAGGCAGCCCGTATCTTGCCTGGCGCGATCCAGCCTATATCCTCGCCGGGTTTGCCGGAATTCTGAGCTTGGGCCTGCTGCTGCTGCAACCGCTTCTGGCCGGAAGATACCTTCCGGGCCTGTCCGCAGTGATGAGCCGCCACATTCACCGCTGGATCGGCCTGACCCTTGTGCTGGCGATTGTTGTCCATGTCGCGGGGTTGTGGCTTACCAGCCCGCCGGATGTGGTGGATGCATTGTTGTTCGCATCGCCAACGCCGTTCTCGGCCTGGGGTGTCATTGCCATGTGGACCGCTTTCGGGGTGGCCATGTTAGGGGTCTTCCGCAAACGTCTGCGCCTGCGTTTTCGTTTTTGGCGGCTGAGCCACACCGCACTGGCCGGGGTGACGATTGTCGGCAGCCTTGTTCACGCCATGCTGATCGAAGGCACGATGGAGATCGTAACCAAAACAGCGCTTTGCGCACTGGTCCTCTTGGCGAGCGCAAGCACGCTCGCCAAATTGAAAGTGTGGGATATCCGTCGACGCCCTTAGACGCCCAGGCACCAGCGCATCACCGCCTTTTGTGCATGCAGACGGTTTTCGGCCTCATCAAAAATGACCGAGTTCGGGCCGTCCATGACCTCGGAGGTCGCTTCTTCCTCGCGGTGGGCCGGCAGGCAATGCATGAACAGCGCATCCGGTTTGGCATGCGACATGAGTTCAGCATTGACCTGATATGGACGCAGCATGTTGTGGCGGCGCTCTTTGGCCGACTGGGAATCATGCATCGAAACCCAGGTGTCCGCGACGACGAGGTCCGCGCCTTCCACCGCTTTGTGCGGATCCCTTTCGATCACGATTTTCGAACCTTTCTGGCGGGCAAACCCCATGAACTCCTCTTCCGGGTCAAGCTGAGCGGGGCCGGTGAAGGTCAGATCGAATCCGAATTGACCGGCGGCGTGCAGGAAGGAAGCGCAGACATTGTTGCCGTCGCCGGTCCAGACCACTTTCTTGCCCGCGATAGGGCCACGGTGTTCCTCGAACGTCAAAACATCGGCCATGATCTGGCAGGGATGGGTGCGGTCGGTCAGACCGTTGATGACGGGCACGTCGGAATATTCGGCCATTTCGGTCAGGATGGTTTCATCAAAGGTGCGGATCATGATCATGTCGACATAACGCGACAGCACGCGGGCAGTATCGGCAATGGTTTCGCCGTGACCCAGCTGCATGTCCTTGCCCGACAGCACCATGGTCTGGCCGCCCATCTGGCGCACGCCCACATCAAAGGACACGCGCGTCCGGGTCGAGGGCTTTTCGAAGATCAGCGCGACCATGCGGTCTTTCAGCGGTTGTTCGTCATCAGGGGCGGCCTTGGGACGGCCCAGACGCGCCTGTTTCATCGCGCCCGCCTGATCGATCATGGACCGAAGCGCGGTAGCATCGGTTTTGTGGATGTCGAGAAAATGGTTCATGTCGGTTCGTTTCCTGGCTGTCGGTTGCCGGGGGCGCTGCCCCTGGACCCCCGGAGTATTTGGGAAAAGATGAAAATCAGGCGGTTTGGAGTTGGGTCTCGATCTGCCGGGCCGCCTTGTCGAGGCGGATCATGGCCTGAGCGATATCGTCCTCGGTCAGAGTGAGAGGCGGTAACAGGCGGATCACGTTGTCGGCGGCGGGAACGGTGATGACGAGGTTGTCATAACCTGCGTTGACCACGTCGATATTGGCAGGCTTGCACTTGAGGCCGAGCATCAGGCCTGATCCGCGCACCTCTTCGAACACGTCGGGGTGATCTGCGATCAGGGCTTCGAGCTTTTGGCGCAGCAGGCCCGCCTTGCGGTTGACGCTTTCCAAAAAGGCGGGTGTTGCCACATGATCGATCACCGCGCAGCCCACCGCGCAGCCCAGCGGGTTGCCGCCATAGGTCGAACCATGGGTGCCTGCTGTCATGCCGCTGGCCGCGTCTTCGGTGGCCAGGACTGCGCCCAGAGGGAAGCCGCCGCCGATGCCCTTGGCGACCATCATGATATCAGGGGTGATCCCAGCCCATTCATGGGCAAAGAGCTTGCCTGTCCGGCCAACGCCGCACTGGACTTCATCAAGGATCAGCAGCAGCCCGTTGTCGTCGCAGATCTGGCGCAGCGCCTTGAGTTCGGCGTCCGGCACCGGGCGAATACCGCCCTCGCCTTGGATGGGTTCGATCAGGATCGCGGCGGTCCTGTCGGTGATGGCGTCGGTCACGCCGTCCAGATCGCCGAAGGCCACATGCACGAAACCCGGCAGCAGCGGGCCGAAGCCCTTGGTCATTTTCTCGGACCCGGCAGCGGCGATGCCGGCTGACGACCGGCCGTGGAACGAACCGTCGAAAGTGATGATCTCGACCCGCTCGGGCTGATCCTTGTCATAGAAATACTTGCGGGCCATTTTTACGGCCAGTTCGCAGGATTCCGTGCCGGAGTTCGTGAAGAAAACCGTATCGGCAAAACTGTTTTCCACCAGCTTGTCAGCCAACGCCTGTTGCTGAGGAATGTTGTACAGGTTCGAGACATGCCACAGCGCATGGGCCTGGTCAGTCAGCGCGGCCACCAATGCCGGATGGGCATGGCCCAGCGCGTTCACGGCGATCCCTGCGCCGAGGTCCAGGAAACGTCGGCCATCCGCCTCGGTCAGCCAGGCGCCTTCACCCTTCACGAAGGTCAGGGGCGCACGGTTATAGGTCGGCAGAACGGACGGGATCATGGGATCATCCTTTTCAGGTAGTATGAGCCTCGTGAGTGATACACGAAGGCCCTGTTCGTCAACAATTTTGGTGAGGTCTGTGCCGATTTGTCGGGCACACGAGATCAAACAGGCCGGTTACGCAAAGATGCGTCGGCGTCGGAGCAGTTGGATATGCACATGTTTGATCATGGCCGACCGTATAGCGATGCTTGCACAGGTTGGGAAGCCAGTATTTTGCAGGGATCGAATTTTGCCCTTGCCAAAGCCTGTGCAACGGCGCACCGCTTGGCCATGTTCCAACCCAAGCACCACAATCCACCTCTTGCCGCTGCGCTGATTTTTGTCGCCACCGCCTTTATCGCCGCGACGACGCTGCTGGCAAAGGCGCTCGGGACGGATGCGTTGGGCCCGTCCTTGCACGCCATGCAGATCAGTCACGGGCGGTTTCTGTTTGCCCTGCTGGCGATCGTGCTGGCGGTTGCAGCTTTGCGGCCCCGGTTGGTGCGGCCCCATTGGGGGCTTCACGTCGGGCGGACCAGTTTTGGCTGGGCGGGGGTGACATTGATGTTCGCGTCGGTTGCCTTCATTCCGATGGCGGATGCGACGGCCATATCCTTTCTGAACCCTGTCTTTGGTATGGTGCTGGCCATTCCTCTGCTGCACGAGCGGGTTGGTCCTTGGCGCTGGCTGGCGGCGGCTGTCGCCTTGACGGGCGCGTTGATCCTGCTGCGCCCGACCCCCGCCAGCTTTCAGCCTGCCGCGCTTCTGGCGCTGGCGGCGGCTGCGCTGATCGGGATGGAGCTGATTTTCATCAAAAAATTGTCCGGGCGCGAGCCACCGATGCAGATCCTGCTGATCAATAACGCGATGGGTTTGCTGATCGCCACTTTGGCCGTCAGCTTCGTCTTTCAGATGCCGACCCCGCAGCAGTGGGCGGCATTGGTGGGGATCGGCGTTCTGATGGCCTGTGCGCAGGCCTGTTTCGTCAACGGCATGGCGCGGGCGGATGCATCCTTTGTGGCCCCGATCAGCTATGCCACGCTGATCTTTGCCGCCCTTTACGACTTGGCGGTCTTTGATGTAATCCCCGACTGGATCAGTCTGATCGGGTCTGCGACCATTCTGGCCGGTGGGCTGATCCTGGTCTGGCGAGAAGCGGTGCGGCGCCGCGTCTGAGAGCCTGCCCTGCACGGCGGAAACGGGTGCGCCTGCATCCCGGCCCCGGCCCTTGCAACCGGTCGTGATGGCTGGGCCAGCCTAAGCCTTGAGGCGATATCCGGTGCGCAGCATCAGCCAGGTGATGGTTCCGATCACGAGTGTTGCAAACGTACAAACCGCCATTCCCAGCCACGGAGAGCTGTCGGATACTCCGATCATTCCGTAGCGCAAACCATCTATCAGATAGAACACCGGGTTCAGGTGGGTCAGGCGGTTCAGCACGGGCGGCAGCGCCTCGACCGAGTAGAACGTGCCCGACAGGAAGGCCAGCGGCGTGACGATAAAGTTGTTGATTGCTGCCATCTGGTCGAACTTGTTGGCGAAGATACCGGCAAACAGGCCCAACGCGCCCATGAATGCCCCACCCAGAACAACAAAGGTCAGCGCGATCAGGGGGTGCTGAGGCGCAATGGAGAGCAAGACCAAAAACGCAATCGAGATCACCAGTGCGATCATCACGCCTCGGGCAATACCACCCGCGAGGTAACCCAGCAGAATCTCGAGCGGTGACAGCGGCGGCATCAAAGTATCGACGATATTGCCCTGCACCTTGGCGATCACCATCGAGGACGAGGTATTGGCAAAGGCATTCTGGATCACCGTCATCATCATGATCCCCGGTGCCAGAAACATCACAAACGGCACACCCATGATATCGGGCCGGCTGGGTCCGATGGCGATGGTGAAGATCAACAGGAACAGCCCCGCCGTAACCAGAGGTGCCAGAACCGTCTGCGTCCAGACGGCCAGAAAACGCAGGGTTTCGCGCTGCGCCAGCGTGTACAGGCCCATCCAGTTGACTGCTCCGAAGCGACGCGCGGTCTGATCTGCGGGATTTTGCATGATTTGCCCTCAAGCTGATTCGAAGACAGCTTGTAACTCGGGCAGCAGTGTTTAGAATAGGGGGCTGAGACGAATTCCCAAGGCGGCCCGAATCCGGGGCCGCTTTCCGCTTTTGAAAGGCTAACGATGTCCTGGACAGACGAGCGTGTTGAACTGCTGAAGAAGATGTGGGGCGAAGGCCAGTCGGCCAGCCAGATTGCCAAGGAACTGGGTGGCGTGACCCGCAATGCGGTGATCGGCAAGGTGCACCGCCTGGGCCTGTCGAACCGGACGGCAGGCGCATCCCCGGCCAAGGCGGAACCGAAAGAAAAACCGGCGCCCGCCCCCAAGGCCGAGGCCAAGCCCAAACCTGCACCCAAGACCGAACCGGCGCGTCCGGCCCCGGCCCCGACCGCCGAGGCGAAACCGGTCGTTCCGGCCCGCCGTCAGATCATCCCCGCCGGTCAGCCGCTGCCACCGCAGCCATCGGCCAATGAGATCAGCCCCGAGGCGCTGGCCAAGGTCAACGAGGTTGAAAAGAAAGCCAAGAAGCTGACTTTGATGGAATTGACCGAGAAGACATGCAAATGGCCCGTGGGCGACCCCGCGACCGAGGATTTCTGGTTCTGCGGCCTTCCGGTTGAGGCGGGCAAACCCTATTGCGAGGCGCATGTGGGAGTGGCCTTCCAGCCGATGAGCTCGCGCAGGGATCGTCGGCGGTAATTGCGAACACAAGAACCTAAATCATGTCTATGGAACGTGAAAAGGGCGCAGGCATTTCGCCACGCCTCTACCGGAGACGTTGCATAGTCAAGAACGACGCAAGGCGTAACGGGTTCTTACAAAGAAAACACCCTCGCTGAATGCTGCGAGGGTGTTTTAGTTCGGAGCGTCAGCTTTGCGGAAAAAGTTGCCGTAGGCTCATCGCTTTCTGATCCTCCCCCTCTGAAGTGGTCCGCCGTTATGGTTATGAAAACGGAGGAACCACATGGCGAACAAGCGACCGAGGCCGGAAGAGATTGTCTCGAAGTTGCGGCGGGTCGAGATATTGATGGGGCAAGGCATGTCCCGTCTGGATGCGATCCGGCAGATTGGTGTTGTTGAACAGACCTATTATCGCTGGAAGAAGAAGTACGGCGGAATGGGTACGGATCAATTGAAGGAACTCAAGCGCCTTCAAAAAGAGAATGAGCGTCTTCGAAAGGTCGTCTCGGATCTTACCCTGGACAAACTGATCCTGACGGAGGCGGCCAAGGGAAACTACTGAGCCCCGCCCGTCGCCGTGCCTGCATCAACCATGTGCGCCACAAACTGCGTGTCTCAGAACGCCGGGCGTGTCGCGTCCTGAAACAGCACCGATCCACACAGCGAAAGCTGCCGAAAGGTCGAGCTGACGAGAAGCGCCTGGTGGCGGACATGATAGAATTGACCCGCCAGTATGGCCGCTACGGTTATCGCCGGATCGCGGCTTTGCTGAGAGATGCGGGCTGGCAGGTGAATGACAAGCGTGTCGAAAGGCTTTGGCGTCGGGCGGGGCTGAAAGTGCCAATGAAACAACCAAAGAAGGGGCGGCTCTGGTTAAATGATGGATCGTGTGTTCGGCTGCGGCCGGAGCATCGAAACCATGTCTGGAGCTATGACTTCGTGCATTGTCGAACGGATGACGGAAAGGCATTCCGCACGCTCAACGTCATCGATGAGTACAGCCGGGAGTGCTTGGCGATCCGTGTGGACCGCAAGCTGAACTCCAGCGATGTCATCGACGTGCTGAGTGACCTGTTCATCATGCGCGGTGTGCCAAGCTACATTCGCTCCGACAATGGCCCTGAGTTCATTGCCGTGGCGGTGCAAGACTGGATCAATGCAGTTGGAGCAAAGACCGCATACATCGAGCCAGGCAGCCCATGGGAGAACGGTTACTGTGAAAGTTTCAATGCGCGGTTCAGAGATGAGTTCCTGAATGGAGAAGTCTTCTACTGTCTAAGAGAAGCGCAGATTTTGATCGAAGAATGGAGGAAACACTACAACACAAAACGCCCGCACAGTGCTCTGGGATATAAACCGCCGGCCCCGGAAACCATCGTTCAAATGGACCAAAGGCCGGTCATGCACTAACAATCAACTTGGACCACACAAGTGGGGCTGATCACCTGAGCTTGTTTGTTTGCTGAACTGGCCGCTACTCAGGTCTTTGCCCGCGGAAATCACTACGGATGGTGCCGAGGCGTAGGGAACCCACACCAGTCGAGCCAAGGATGCGGGCAGGCCGGTGGGCAAGGGGCAGGCAATCAAATTACCGGCCCAACGCAGCCGGTGGCAAATCAGTTGCCACCTCGAGGAACGCCGCAAACGCCCACGTCCGTCACAGTGCCGGTCCTTGCACCGGGCGCGGTCCCGAACGCAATTCCCGGTCAGGTTCCTATCGCGGCACCAGTAGCGGTACCCGGTCAGGTGCCAACGCCGATCGTAGCGCCGACACTAGCTCCGCCATTAGTGCCAAACCCGACACCAAACCGGGTTCCGACAGCCGTTCCCAATCAGGTTCCGCCGTTGGCTACCGGACCGACTGCTGTGCCGCCGCAAGTTCCGACTGCAACTCCCAATCAAGTTCCGATAGCTGTCCCAGGCCAGGTTCCGCCTCAACCTAACGGTCAAACTGCTGTGCCACCGCTCGTCCCAACCGCGACTCCCAATCAGGTTCCCACAGCGGTTCCTGGTCAGGTTCCACAGTTGACTCCAAAACCTACGGCAACTCATATGGCCGTCCCAGGACATCCGAAACCACAAGGCGTAGTGACAGTTATGCGCCCAAAGCCAAGGCCGACAACCGGTACTGTCCAGCCAACTGGCACAACACAAGTTACCCACCATTTGACCCACCAAAGCAATTCAAAAAAACTCGATCATGTCGCAGCAACACCTGGACGGCATGACCCGCACGACTTACCCAGGTTCCGCAACGCAGCGGCAAAGGAAAACTGGGAATGCGTTGCCAGCGGATTTGGACAGCGCCGTTACGATGCAGGGCATGGTGTGTTGCTGAACAACGGAGCGTTGCGGCACCTCGGAAACGTGGACGCTATGGCGCGGGATGTACCAGCACGGCATCCAAAACACTCTGGGTGCATTATTTCGGTTAAACGAAAACAGCGCTGAAGCTTGTCTGGCAGCTATCGCTCGGACAATGATGTTAATCGACCAATAGTTCGTCCAAAATCGTCTGATTTGTTGGAGCTTGTACTGCCCTTATTCCCCTAGCACTAACGTTGGCTGACGTAGCACAACACTGCTCAGTACCTAAGTTTTTTCAAATAGGCCAACAATCTATAGTGCCGCACTTCCAAGATGGGCCTCCGGCTATCTGGGCCGGTCTGGTTAGGCGAGCAAAAGCATGAACGGCATCTTTGCAAAGTCAGATTTCTGCGCATTACTGTCATGGGGGCATCGATCAGCATCGGTCAAAGTGGGCTCGAACCGAACCACTGCCGCGGTGCGACCGTAGGTCTGGTCTGAGTTGGCGAACGGCAAGTGCCGCCCGCCAACCTGGTTCAAATGTCGACTTGCTCGGCGATGCTCAACGCATCTTCAAGTTCGACACCAAGATATCTGACAGTGCTGTCAACCTTTGTGTGCCCGAGCAGGAGTTGAACTGCCCTGAGATTTCCGGTTTTGCGGTAGATTTCCGCTGCTTTGGTCCGGCGCAGCGAATGGGTGCCGTATCCGCTGGGTTCCAGCCCAATCGCGGCCACCCAATCATTCACAAGCCGGCCATATTGGCGTGTTGAGATATGCGGGCGGTCATGAAACCTGCTGGGAAACATGAAATGGCAGCCGAGCATCTCCGGTGACTTGATCCATGCGGCAATGGTATCCCGCGTGTTTTCAGAAAGTTCAAACTGAACAGGCCGCTTGGTTTTGCTCCGGATCACGGACACGCGTTCGCGAACGCGATCATCCTTTACCAGGTCGGCGACGGCCAGTTTCACCAAATCGCATCCGCGAAGCTTGCTATCAATGGCCGCACTGAACAGCGCAAGATCGCGCAGGTTGCCCGCCAGCTCGAGCCGCGCGCGGATCGCCCAGACCTGTTTCGGCCAAAGCGGCCGTTTCTGGCCGATGATCCGGCCCTTGTGCCAGGCTCTTCGTTTCGGGGTGACAGCGGGAAGTTGGACTCTTGGCATTGTGCGCCCTCCAATCCTCCCGCCAAACCCTGACTATGCACAGCGCTGGCGCCTCAGTTTGCTGGTGGTTTGAATGGCCGTTATAAGCTTGCTGTTTCATTGGCGAACGCCGCAGACGCATTGGGCAGTAGAGAGCCCAAAGCAGAATTACTTAATCTATACACTTTGCATTCGCAGCCAGCGAATTATTCTGCCTGCCAGTTGTGCGATCGGGTCTCCTCATTTAGCGTGTTTGCGATCGCCGTCCGAATTTACGCACCTGCGTGAAAAGCTTCGGGCAGTTCAATTTATCATTCGATCGAGGCGCCAAGTGAGCAAATTGCGAAACTTCAATTTGATGGCTTTGGTCGCTGCACTCCTTTTTCCTGCTCCGGGAGGTGCTCCTCTGCTCGCGCAGGAGGCACCAGCGGAGACATACACTCTGGAGGCTGATGTGATCTACGGCGCGGGCCTCGTGACGAAGGACGGGACGCAAGTATCGCGGGATCTGTGGATGGACGTCTACTATCCCGCCGAAAATGCTACCGAGCCACGGCCAGCTGTGATCCTTACTTTCGGCGGGGCTTTCCATCGCGGCAGTCCACGTCTGACATTTCAATCCGGAGGTGCGCAGGACACCTCGATGGGCAACTATTGCCGCCGATTTGCTGCGAGAGGTTATACCTGCTTTGCGATTGATTATCGGCTTACAACGGAACGCCCGGTGCTGTCCGGCGAGGGCTACCAAGAAGACTGGATAGATCCTGAAAGTCTGTTACCGCTTTTACCTCAAGCCAATTACATTCGGGGGACGATGAACCTGCCGCCGATAGATTTCGCGATTCCGGATCAAAAAAAGACAATGGTTGATGGCGTAGTCGCCGCCGCTGAAGACCTGCGCACAGCCGTTTTACACATTCGCAAGGCAGCCGGGACATACCAGATCGATCCAAACCGTATCGTTCTGGGAGGTTTTTCAGCAGGCGCGGTGACGTCCTGGAACGTCGCTTATGGCATGGGCGTCCCCGTTGCAGGTGTCTTTTTACTTTCCGGAACCGATGCGGGCTTTGACGTGAAAAAGACCGTGACATCGACCTCAGTAACACCACCGACTTTGATGTTTATGGGGCAATATGATCTTCCTGGCGCGCTATCCTCTGTGCCTGAACTCATCCAGCATTATGAAAAAGTCGGCGTTGACTATGAGTTCGCATGGGTTCCCGGGTTTGGCCATTTTTACCCTGCTGGTGCTGCCAGTCTGGGCGGCGATGCGGTGAGTGTGTCGATAGAAGGTCGGATTGCAGCCTTCCTTGACCGCTCCTTTGCCGATGATCGCTGAAGTGCGGCTTGCACATTCGCCTTCGGCAGTTTCTGCTAGTGACTGTATTTACAGCGCATACCAAAGAGAACTTTGCAACGCTCTTCAGGCAGTAGAGCACTTTGCGACGGTTATTTGCTTCAATCTTCATAACTATTTCGACGCTTTGACAAATCAGAGGCAAAGTACCGACGACCACTTCATTCAGAAGTGCCGACAGCGTTGCGAACCAGCACACTTTACTTTCGATTGGAGGATTCAATGATCCGTAAAAGCGTCTGGCTGTCTGTAGCCGCTTTGCTGCTTTTTTCAGCCGCCAAATCTGGCAACGCTGATCAGGTGTTTGGATACGAAACTGAGCTCGACGTTGTTTACGGGACAGGAAAAATCGCGCCTGATGGTATTCAGACAGAGCGGGAACTGCGGATGGACGTCTATTCACCCTCTGCTGCCAACGCGGACTACACCAAGGCTGCGTCAGTTTCAGACGGCCCGCATCCGGCGGTAATATACGTGCATGGTGGCGCGCATCACCGCGGTGGAAGACGTATAGAACCCTTTCGGCTAGAGGCCGCTGTGCACTCGCGCCCGGAAGATTATGCGCGGTTGCTTGCGCCGCTTGGCTACGTTGTTTTTGTTATCGAGTATCGGCTTGCCACCGAATACCCTGAGCCTGCTTTAGCGCCGGGGGAAGGGAACCTGATTGCCGATGTTGACGCCTACATCACGCCGCAGGTGTTTGAGGCGACAGTTCGGGCTCGGAATGCAATGGGATTGCCACGGCTAGAGAACAGACCCGAAGACAGGCTTTATCTGTGGAAAGCCGGGCTGGCTGGTGCGGAAGATGCCAACCTCGCCCTCGAATTTGTCATTGAGAACGCGGAGCGCTTCAATATCGATCCTGAGCGCATTGCAATGGGCGGGCATTCGGCCGGTGGCGGAATTACACTCAACGTCGGAATTGGTATGGACGCCCCACTTGCCGCGATTTTTCCGCTGTCCGGGCCGAACATTCTCTTCGAGCATGAAGCGGTGATGGACCACCCTGATTTGCCACCCACACTACTGGCGTACTCTCAATTCGACGAACACACGCAGTTAAGTGACCTGCCGGGAGTTGTGTCGCTTTTGAGGGAAGCCGGTGTGGAATACTCACTGTCATGGGTTCCGGGATTTGCCCATTTTTATCCGCACAATGCTGTATCGCTGGGTGACGATGGCACTCGAATGTCTTTGGGAGACCGGATCATATCATTCCTTGATGTGCACTTGGGTTCAAAGTAAGGGTCCCCCGGCATCTACAAAAACCGAAAGCATTCACGAGTTCAGACGAACTTCAGCAATTTCGGATTTCCGCAAACGAGTGAATGACGAGAACGGCAGCAAAGTCCCGCTCCTGGTGAATTCGGCGTCTGTTCCTCGCTGCGGTCAACATGAATGACTGGTCCTTCCGCTGCGCGGCGGCACCGAAATTCACGCGCATGCAGCATTTCTGGTGCTGCGTGCGCACGTACCAAGAAATTCGAATTTACAAGTTGGGCTCGAACCTGACAGTGAAGTACCGGTGATCTTGGAGTCACCGGCACATTGTAGCCTTTCACTGCGCGGGATGTGTCGGCAGGTTCGGCATCGCGACCCATCCGGGCAGTTCGTCCGGCGAAACTGAAACATGCAGGCGTTCTGACGGGTCCTGCCCGACCTTGCGATGCTTTCGCAGCAGGAAAATCTTACCCCAGCCGCGCCATGTGCCAACCGACGGAGCATGGGGATCAATGGGAAACCGATCGCGCCAGCCGTCGGGCAAAGGCAGACCGTGCAATTCCGCCTTGTCCAGCATCCAGATCAGGGAAATGTTGCTCAGCGGCCGCGCCTCTTCGTAGCCGTTCAATTGGCCACCTATGTCGCCATGGGTTCCGCGGAACCAGACCTGCTCCACATGGCCCTTGAACTCGGGCGTGCAGGTCCACAGAACTGGTTCGAACACTTCGCGCGTCTCATCCAGCGCCAAAGCGTGATACCCGTGGCGGGTGACCGGGCCCAGCTGATGGTTGTGAAAGGCGTGCTTCTCTTCGGCCCTACGCCACAGCAGCGGCAAACGCAAACCCAGCGCCTTGACCGTGTCCCAGACGCCGACCATCTCGATCTCGACCCCTTCGTGGCAGAAACGTCGGCGGAATTCGCTGGCGGCGATGCCCTCTGGATTGCATTCATAGTGGCGATACGCTTGCAGTATGTTTCGTTCAGTGGCGTGTTCCGCCTTGAGCAGGCCGATCATGTCGATCACACCGGCCAGACTGCGCACGCCATAGGCACCGCGCGAATAACCGATGAAAAAGATCTTGTCGCCCGGCTTGTAGCGGGACGCCAAATACCCATAGGCGCGACGGATCTGGCGGTTGATGCCCCTGCCCATCATCACGTCCAGCGAGGACTTCCAGCTTTCCCACTGCACGCCTGCCTCGTAGAACACCGAAACCTTGCTGCCCATCTCGCAGCACAGGCGAAATGTCTGACCGGCGTGGGTTTCAAACCCCGGTTCCAGAGTGGACATGGTGCCATCAAGGATGATGACATGGCTGATCGGTTCGCGGTGCCGCGTCTCGGCGGAATGCTCGGACCGCAAAGGGCGCCCGAGCCATCCCAGAACCTTTCTACTCAGCCGCGACAGATTCATGCGTCAGCAATTCCCATACTTTGTGAGGTGTGAAAGGCATGTCCGCCTGCCGCACCCCATGATCCCAGAGCGCATCCTGAACCGCGTTTGCCACAGCGGCCAGCGCGCCCACGGTGCCAGCCTCGCCACACCCTTTCATCCCCATCGGGTTCGAGGTTGACGGAACCGGCGCCGAGGTAAACTTAATCATGGGTATGTCGGTTGCACGGGGCAAGGCGTAATCCAGAAACGAAGCCGTGAGCAGTTGCCCATGTGCATCGTGCACGACATGTTCGGTCAGCGCCTGGCCGATACCCTGCACCACCCCGCCATGCACCTGCCCTTCTGCCAGCATCGGATTGATAAGATTACCAAAATCGTCAACCACGGTGTACCGGTCCACCCAGGTTTCGCCGGTGCAAGAATCGATCACGACTTCGGCAACATGCGCGCCGTTCGGATAGCTGCGCGCATCCAGGTTTGCGCGGGCCTCATGTTGCAGCAGATCCGTTCGACCATCGGCACGCGCCATCTCGGCAGCTTCGGTCAGGGTCGGCGTCAGGTTGGAGCCCGGCGCTCGGAATGTCTCGTGGTCAAAATGCACATCACTGTCCTCGACCCCCATCTTATCGGCTAGATAAGGCGTGAATGCGGCGATCATCTTGTCAATCGTGGCCAGGGTGGCCGTGCTTTGCACCGTGACCGAGCGGGACCCGCCAGTGCCGCCGCCATGGGCAAGCCGGTCGGTATCGCCCTGAATGACGGTGATCTTGTCCATGGGGATACCCGTCTGATCTGACAGGAACTGGGCGTAGACCGTCTCATGCCCCTGCCCGTTCGATTGTGTGCCGACGTAAAGATTCACCGTTCCATCCTCGCAAAACGCGACCTTCGCGTTTTCGGAAGGGTCCCCCAAAATGCTTTCGATATAGTAACAGAGACCCTGCCCCCGGATCAGACCGCGTTCGGCATCCGCAGCTTTGCGGGCCTCGAACCCTGTGGTCTGGTCGGCCGCGCGGGTGAGAACCATGTCGAAATCGCCGACATCATAAGTTTCGCCGGTGGAAGTGGTGTAGGGGAAGTCGCCAGCGCGGATGAAATTCTTGCGCCGCAGTTCCCACGGGTCAACGCCCAGTTCGCGCGCGGCGCGGTCCATCGCGCGTTCAAGCACGTAAATCGCCTCGGGGCGGCCCGCACCGCGATACGCATCCACCTGCGTCGTGTTCGTATAAAAGCCTTCGACCCGCAAATAGGTGGCCTGGACGTCATAGACACCCATCAGCACTTTGCTGAACAGGCTGGTCTGGATCGCCTGACCGAAGTGGCTGTTATAGGCGCCAAGGTTCACCTTGCTGTGGACGCGATAGGCGGTGATCTTGTGATCGGCGTCAAAGGCCAGCTCGGCCAGCGAGGTCAGGTCGCGGCCCTGGTGATCGGAAAGCATCGCCTCGGACCGGTCGGACATCCAGTGCACCGGCTGACCCAGCTTCATCGCCGCCACGGAAACGCAGAAATATTCGGGGTATGGCATCACTTTCATACCGAAACCACCACCCACATCCGGGGTCGTGACGCGTATGTTGTCCGCATCCAGTTTCAGTTTTTGCGCCAGTTGGGCCTTCATCGCCCAAACGCCCTGACCTCCGTAAGAAAAATGCAGGCGCCCCTTGGACCAGTTCGCCTGACATCCGCGCGGCTCCAGCGAACTAATGATGACCCTGTTGTCGGCGACGTTCAGCGACACCGTATGCGCGGCCGCCTGAAAGGCAGCCTGGGTCGCGGTTTCGTCGCCCAGCCCCCAATCGAAAGCACGGTTCTCGGGCGCTTCCGCGTGCAGGATCTCACCGCCTGCCTTCACGTCCAGCCTGGCAGGGCGCTCTTCCGTGTCCATCCAAATCAACTCGACCGCGTCCTGCGCTTGTGCCAGCGTATCCGCGATAACAACCGCCACCGGCTCGCCCACGAAACGCACGCGATCCCTGGCCAGCATGTGCCGATCGGGCGCAGCGGCCTTCGATCCATCGCGGTTTTGTAAAACGGCAGCGTTTAGCACCGTGTCGATGCCCGAAGCTGCCAGATCGTCCAGCGTCATGACCAGCCGAACGCCGTCGGCAGCCCGTGCGGCCTCGACATCCAGAGACGTGATGTCACCATGCGCCACCGGGCTGCGGAAGAATGCGGCAAACAAAGCGTTCCCGGGCACCGCATCATCCATGTAACGCCCCTGCCCGGTCAGGAACCGTTGATCCTCGGTCCGTTTCACCGGCTGGCTTCTGCCGAACTTTTCCATGGGTGGCCCTCCTGCGCGGTCTCAGGGGCGAGCCTAGCCCGCGACCAGGCGATGTCCAGCGGAGTTCACTGAAATTCGTTTGCGCGCAAAGGATGTTCGGCTAGCCTTGGGCCATGAGCTGGACGCATGATACCGTTTTTCCCTTCTCCGCCCCGATGACCAGCGGGCAGTCGACCACACATGACGTTTATGTCGGCGGCGAAGGCCCACCGATCCTGATCCTTCAGGAACTGCCCGGGATCGGGCCCGAAACGCTGGCGTTGTCCGCCAAGCTCAACGCATCCGGCTTTCGCGTCTACCTGCCTCATTTGTTTGGAACATATGGCAAGGTTGAAATGGCCAAGAACATGGCCCGGTTGTTCTGCGTGCGGCGCGAGTTCAACATTTTCGCCCGTGGCAAGCAGAGCCCCATTGCAGGATGGATGCGCGCCCTGACCCGTGAGATCAAGCAACGCGAAAACAGCGCCGGTGTGGGCGTCATCGGCATGTGCCTGACCGGCAGTTTCGCCCTGACCCTCATGGCCGAAGACGCCGTTCTGGGCGGGGTAGCCAGCCAACCTGCGCTGCCGATCCTCGGGGGTCGCCATCTGCACATGAGCGCTGAAGACATCGGCGCGGCCTCTGCGGGTATGGCCGCGAAAGGCCCCGGTCTGGCGATGCGGTACTCCGAAGACAAGCTTGCACCAAAGAAACTGATGCAGGCGCTTGAACAGGCATTCGGCAATCTGCTGGAAACCGTCGAATATCCCGGCAAGGATCATTCGCTGCTGACGCTGGATTTCCATGAACCCGCCTATCAACGCGTTGACGCCTATTTCAAAGCACGCTTTGGCGTGGCTTAGGCGCACTAGGCCTTCCCCTTGCCGCGCGCATTCGCTATTGCAGGCGCTGACCCGAATTTGTTGACGCAGGACGCATCCCATGGCGATGGAAAAGACATTCAACGCGGCCGAGGCCGAGGCCCGGATCTACAAGGCCTGGGAACAGGCCGGAGCCTTCAAGGCAGGCGCGAACCGTTCGCGCGACGAGAGCTTTTGCATCATGATCCCGCCGCCGAACGTGACCGGTGCTCTGCATGTGGGCCATGCGTTCAACAACACCCTTCAGGACATCCTGATCCGCTGGCACCGCATGCGTGGCTTTGACACGTTGTGGCAGCCCGGCCAGGACCACGCCGGCATCGCAACCCAGATGCAGGTCGAAAAGATGCTGGCCGCCACGCAACAACCCAGCCGCAACGAATTGGGCCGCGAAAAGTTTCTGGAGAAAGTCTGGGAATGGAAGGGTGAATACGGCGGCACCATCATCGAGCAGCTGAAACGCCTCGGCTCCTCCTGCGACTGGTCGCGCAACGCCTTTACCATGGCCGGTGCAGCGGGCGACCCGCGCACGGGCCATGAAAACAGCCCCAACTTCCACGACGCGGTCATCAAGGTTTTTGTCGACATGTACGACAAGGGCCTGATCTACCGCGGCAAGCGGCTGGTCAACTGGGATCCGCATTTCGAAACCGCGATCTCGGACCTCGAGGTCGAGAATATCGAGGTCGCCGGCCACATGTGGCACTTCAAGTACCCGCTGGCCGGGGGTGAGACGTACACTTACGTTGAAAAAGACGAGGACGGGAACGTCATCCTTGAGGAAGAGCGGGATTACATTTCCATCGCCACGACCCGCCCCGAGACCATGCTGGGCGACGGCGCGGTCGCGGTGCACCCCTCGGACGAACGCTATGCGCCGATCGTCGGCAAGCTGTGCGAAATCCCGGTTGGACCGAAAGAGCATCGCCGCCAGATCCCGATCATCACCGACGACTACCCCGACCCCGATTTCGGCTCGGGCGCGGTGAAGATCACCGGCGCGCATGACTTCAATGACAACATGGTCGCCAAGCGCGGCGGCATTCCGATGTACCGCCTGATGGACACCAAGGGCGCGATGCGGGCCGATGGGGCCCCTTATGCCGAAGAGGCAGGCAAGGCGCAGGACTATGCGCGTGGGCGCGCGTTCACCGAGAACGAGATCGACGCGATCAATCTGGTGCCGGATCATCTGCGTGGCCTCGACCGGTTCGAAGCGCGGGCCAAGGTGGTGGAAGAGATCACCGCCGATGGTCTGGCCGTGATGGCCCGCGCGGATGATCCGCGCCTGGGATCAACCGCGTTGAAGCCGGATCAGGAAGGCGCCGACACGCTAGTTCCGCTGGTCGAGAGCAAACCGATCATGCAGCCCTTCGGCGACCGGTCGAAGGTGGTGATCGAGCCGATGTTCACCGATCAGTGGTTCGTCGATGCCGCCAAGGTCGTCGGCCCTGCGCTGGACGCGGTCAAGGACGGCACGGTCAAGATCATCCCCGAGTCGGGCGAGAAGACCTATTACCACTGGCTGGAAAATATCGAACCCTGGTGCATCAGCCGCCAACTGTGGTGGGGGCATCAGATTCCGGTTTGGTATGGTCTAGACCTGTCCGCAGAAGACTTCATTGACGACGAGAATGATGGCGACCTTGATCTGGTTGAATTGGGTCGTTTGCTGAACGAAGGCGGCATGCTGCATCGTGGCAATGTCATGGAATGTGCCGCGAGTTTCGAGGCCGTTACCGAAAAGTTCCTGGACGACAATGCGGACATTCCCAGCCCTCTGAGCCACGCGACCGTGATCGAAGTCGCCGACAAGCAGGAGGCGATCCATCGGTTCGCCGAAAGCCTGGCGCAGTACGCCGTTGAACAGGATCCGACCAAGCTGGTTTACCCGGTGTGGCGCGACCCTGACGTGCTGGACACGTGGTTCTCCTCTGGCCTGTGGCCCATCGGCACGCTGGGCTGGCCCGAACAGACCGAAGAGTTGCAGCGCTACTTCCCGACCGATGTTCTGATCACCGGTTTCGACATCCTGTTCTTCTGGGTCGCCCGGATGATGATGATGCAGCTGGCCGTGGTCGATCAGATCCCGTTCCACACCGTATATCTGCACCAGCTCGTCCGCGACGAGAAGGGCAAGAAGATGTCCAAGACCACCGGCAACGTCATCGACCCGCTGGAGATTGTGGACGAGTTCGGTGCCGACGCGCTGCGCTTTACCAACGCGTCGATGGCGGCGATTGGCGGGGTGCTGAAACTGTCCCGCGAACGCATCACCGGTTATCGCAACTTTGGCACCAAGCTGTGGAACGCCGTCCGCTTTGCCGAGATGAACGAGGTTTTCACCGACGCCGTGCCGCAATTGGATGTGGCTGATCTGAAGCCCAAAGCCGCCGTGAACCGCTGGATCATCGGTGAAACTGCCCGCGTGCGCGAAGAGGTCGACGCGGCGCTGGATAGCTATCGCTTCAACGATGCAGCCAACGGGCTTTATGCCTTTGTCTGGGGCAAGGTCTGTGACTGGTATGTGGAACTGTCCAAACCTCTGCTGCAAGGCGATGACGCCGAGGCCCAGGCTGAAACCCGCGCCACCATGCGCTGGGTTCTGGATCAGTGCCTGGTCCTGCTGCACCCGATCATGCCATTCATCACCGAGGAGCTGTGGGGCCTGACCGGCACCCGCGCCAAGATGCTGGTGCATGCCGACTGGCCGACCTATGCCGCCGCCGAACTGGTTGATGCCGCCGCGGATCGCGAAATGAACTGGGTGATCTCGGTGATCGAGAACACCCGTTCGGCCCGCGCCCAGATGCGCGTTCCGGCCGGTCTGTACGTGCCGATGCTGGTGACCGAGATCGACGCCCACGGCCAGGCCGCCTGGGACCGGAACGAGGCGCTGATCAAGCGACTGGCCCGGATCGACAGCCTGACCAAAGCCGACACGCTGCCCAAGGGCACCATCTCTATCGCGGCGCCCGGAGCGTCCTTTGGCCTGCCGCTGGCGGATATCATCGACATCGGAGCGGAAAAGGAACGGCTGGAAAAGGCCAAGGGCAAGCTGGCCAAGGAACTTGGTGGCCTGCGCGGGCGTCTGAACAACCCGAAATTCGTGGCCTCGGCCCCTGCAGAGGTCGTGGAAGAGGCCAAAGCCAACCTCGCCGCCCGCGAAGAGGAAGAAGCGAGACTGAACGAGGCGCTGGCCCGACTGACCGAAATCGCCTGATCTTCATCTTTTCCCAAATACTCAAATCCGGAACCCCGCCGCGACCACAACGGCGGGGTTTTCTTTTGCACGTTCAGACCTTGCCCGACCCTGCCCCTGCTTGTTAGCAATCAGCGAACACATTTCCCCGAGGCCGTCATGACGCACAAAGCCCCACCGTTCCAGACAGTCTCGACCGGGCTGGTTGTGGCAATCGTCGGCTTTTTCAGCTCTTTCCCGATTGTATTGCAAGGGTTGGCGGCGATGGGCGCGTCCCCGGCGCAGGCGGCGTCCGGATTGATGATGGCGGCCATTGCCATGGGCCTGACCGCCATCGTGCTGAGCCTGTGGTATCGGCAGCCGATCAGCGTGGCCTGGTCCACGCCGGGTGCGGCCCTGCTGGCGGTTTCCGCCACACCTGCACTGGGGTTTGCCGAAGCGACAGGCGCGTTCCTTTGTGCAGGGGCTTTGACCGTGTTGGCCGGGCTGTGGCGACCATTGGGGCGAATGGCTGCGGCGATACCGACGACCCTGGCGCAGGCCATGTTGGGGGGCGTGTTGCTACCGCTTTGCATATTGCCCTTTCAGGCAGCGGTTGACCTGCCATGGCAAGCCTTGCCGGTAATTCTGACATGGTTCATCGCCGGCCGAATCAACCGCCTGTTTGCCGTTCCGGCTGCGGTCGTAGCAGCGGCAGCCGTCGTCGTTCTGAACGCCGGGGACGCGTCGCTGACGCCGACGCAATGGATCGCGGCTCCGGTCTGGACCACGCCCAGCTTCTCTGCGGCTTCGGTCATCGGGATTGCCGTGCCGCTGTTCATCGTCACGATGGCGACCCAGAACATCCCCGGCATCGCGGTGATCCGCAGCTTTGGCTATGCGCCGCAGACCGGCAAGCTGTTCTCGTCCGTGGGTATTTCCAGCATCTTGTCTTCTCCGTTCGGTGCCCCCGCCACCTGCCTTGCGGCGATCACCGCTGCGATGTGCGCGAACGAGGACAGCCACCCCGACCCCGCGCAACGCTATTGGTCTGCCGTGATGGGTGGGTTGTTCTATTGCCTGTTCGGGGTGTTCGCCGTGGCGATTACCGGGTTCGCCATTCATGCCGATCCACTGTTGATGGGCACGCTGACCGGTGTTGCGCTGATCGGGGTGATGGCCAATGCCACATCCGCCGCGCTGGAAGTTCCGGCCGAGCGCGAAGCGGCCATCCTGACCTTTGCCATCACTGCATCCGGCATTACCGCGTTTGGACTTGGTGCGGCCGTCTGGGGCTTGCTGGCAGGCGGGATGGCCTATCTTGTGAAACAACGCTTTCGGTAAACGGGTTCAAACCGCACTTCAAAGCAAGTATGAAGAGGCCATGTTTGGAGCGTTGGGAAAACTGGTCGAGCGCCAGATCAAGAAAGCCCAAGCCGAGGGTCAGTTGCAGGGCCTTGAGGGCGAAGGCCAACCGCTGCCTGACCGGTCATCCGAGGCATTGAGCGATCCGGCCACCGCCGCCGGCCATCGGATCATGGCGCAGGCAGGCGTGTTGCCGGAAGAATTCGACATCAAAAAACAGCTCGACACAGCGCGGCAGGATTATGCGACCCTGACGGACCCCGCCGAGCGCAAAGCCGCAATGGCCCGTATCGCCGATCTGGAAATGCGCTACAACATGGCCCGCGACGCGCGGCGGGCCTTCATGCGGTGATCATTTGAACTCGGGCTTGCGGCCCTGCATCTGCGCCATGACAACTTCCATCTGGTCGGGTTTGCCAATCAGTTCCACCTGCTCAGCGGATTCCGCCATCAGAACGTCTGCGCGGGGCTGAGTTTCGGCAACCTCGATCAGACGCTTGGCAGCACGGATGGCCGAGGGGCTTTGGCCCGCGATGTTTTCGGCTAGGGCCAACGCTTCGGTCAACGGATCGTCGGACAATTGCGTCACAAGGCCCCACTCCGCCGCCTGCGGCGCACCGATCGGGCGAGCCGTATAGGTCAGCAGCCGCAGCACGTCCGACCGGACCAGCCGAGGCAACAGAACCATGCCGCCCATATCGGGAATGATGCCCCATTTCATCTCCATCACGGCCAGTTTCGCTTCGGGATGCGCGATACGGATATCCGCGCCCAGCGCGATTTGCAGGCCACCGCCATAAGCCACGCCCTGAATTGCGCAGATCACCGGAACCGGAACGCGACGCCAGATCAGCGCCAGCTCCTGCATCTCGTTGGCGTCTTCATGGCTGCGGGTCATCAGCCATTCCGTGGGGTCCATATGGGCCATCTTGGCAAAGCTTGCCATGTCGAGCCCGGCGCAAAAGCTTTTGCCTTCGCCGGACAGGACCACGGCACGGGCATCCGAGGCGGCGACCTCTTGCCCGGCGGACAAAAGTGCCTTGATCATTGCATCATCCAGCGCATTCATCTTGTCGCCTCGGGTCAGAGTGACATGGGCAACGTGGTCTTGATAGGCAACGGATACGCGTGACATGGAGGACCTCCGGAAATTCAATCGTGACAAACATGCCCGGACAGACTGCGGAATACCACTGCGACGTCAGGGCATGTCGCTGACAGGCATTCGCCCGAACCACGGGGAATCGAGCGTCATGACATAGAACTGATCCCCCGCAATCTTACCGCCGGTCGTGATGCCCAAGCGGCCTTGCGGGTCCTGTAGCGTGCGCAGGATCGTACCATCGCCATCAAACTGCACCATCATGCCGCGATGGATCGGCGCGGGGCGCACTGCCGGACCCAATCGCCAGATCACCTTGCGCAGGAACGGGTACGGCATCAGCGCCTCGGACGGGACACGCGGGCTGGCGAAGGCCATCCAATAGGTGCCGTCGCCCTGAGCCTCGAGGTTGTCGGGATAGCCGGGCAGGTTTTCCAGCAGGATCTCTTGCCGCCCTGCATTTGGTCCGGTCAGCCACAGCTTGTGCACGCGCGCGCGACCTGTTTCCGCGATCAGCAGAAAATCCTCGTCAGGTGAAAGCGCGACACCGTTGGTATAGACAAAGCCCTCGGCGATTTTCTCGGTGCGGCCGTCGGGTGTGCGACGCGCGACGTAACCCGTATCGGACTGTTCCCAGATGGTGAGGACAGAGGTCGGTTTGGTCCCGCCCATGGTTTCAGGATCGAAGCGGTCAGATGAATTCGAGAAGTAGATCGTGCCATCCCGCGCCACATCCAGCTGGTTGGCGTAGATCACCGGCGCGCCGTTGATGTCGCCCACCAGCGTGTCCAATGTGCCCGGACCGGTCCAACGCATCACCCCACGATAGCTGTCAGCGATGAAAAGCGCGCCATCCGGTCCGGCCTTGAGGCCGAGGGGACGACCGCCAAGTTGGTCAACCTCGACCGGTTCCGCCCCGTCGATGAGGTAGAGAGTGCCGGACAGGCTGGTTGTGTAGATCGTGCCATCTGGCATGAAAGCGATGTCTTCAGGGCCAATCTCTGCACCCGGCAGGCGAATCAGCTGCGCGACGCCCAGCGCGTTGTTCTCTGCGAAATCACCTGTGAAACCGGCATCTACCGGCATTTCGACGGCGACAGGTTTTACCGGGACGGGCCAGACCAGAAGATAGGCGAGGCCCAGGAGAACAACGATCGAGAGAATGCGCATCTGCGCTCCTTTATTCTTACTTCTTTTCCAGCGCGCCCAACGCCTGTGCGCGCTTGCTCATTGATCGGGCTTGGGGTTATCTGCGGACATGACCGGACCTCGATACACCCCGCTTGCCCAATCCCTGCCCGCCACCGTGCCCTTTGTCGGCCCGGAAACGCAAGAGCGCCAGCGCGGCGCGTCCTTTGTGGCCCGACTGGGCGCCAATGAGAGCATTTTCGGCCCCTCGCCCCGCGCGATCGAGGCCATGGCGCAAGCCGCGTCAGAGATCTGGATGTACGGCGACCCCGAAAACCATGACCTGCGCCATGCTTTGGCCGACCATCACGGCGTATCGCCGGAGAATATCGTCGTGGGCGAAGGTATTGACGGGCTGCTGGGCTATCTGGTGCGGCTGATCGTCGGGCCTGGGGATGCGGTTGTCACCTCGGACGGGGCCTATCCGACCTTCAACTATCATGTGGCCGGGTTCGGCGGCATTCTTCACAAAGTGCCGTATTCAGGTGATCACGAGGACCCATCGGCGCTTTTTGCCAAGGCGGCTGAGGTTGGTGCCAAGCTGGTCTATCTGGCCAATCCGGACAATCCGATGGGCAGCTGGCATTCCGGCGCGGACATCGTGGCTACCATGGAAGCCTTGCCTGATGGGTGCCTTCTGGTTCTGGATGAAGCCTATGTGGAATGTGCGCCCGAAGGGACGGCTGCACCTGTCAGTATAGATGATCCGCGCGTAATCCGGATGCGGACATTTTCTAAGGTCTATGGCATGGCGGGCGCGCGGGTTGGCTATGCCCTAGGAGCGCCCGACCTGATCGCAGCCTTCAACAAGGTGCGCAACCATTTCGGCATGAACCGAGCGGCGCAGGCCGGGGCGCTGGCCGCGTTGCAGGATGGCACCTGGCTGGAGCACATTCAGGCGCAAATCGCCGAGGCGCGTGAGCGGTTAGCAACGATTGCCTGCGAGAACGGGTTGGAGCCCCTGCCCTCGGCCACCAATTTCGTGGCGATTGACTGCGGGCGTGACGGGGATTTTGCCAAGGCCGTCCTGGACGCCCTGGTGGCGCAAGGGATTTTTGTCCGGATGCCGTTTGCAGCGCCCCAGAACAGGTGCATCCGGGTAAGCTGTGGTGAAACAGCAGATCTGGATGCTTTTGCGGTCGCATTGCCCAAGGCGCTAGCGGAAGTGCGGGCAAAGACAGGCTAGCGCTGGTCTGTCTTGCCATCGGGTCAAAGGGGGACTGTCTGCCCCCCATCGCGCAAAGCGCGATCCCCCCGAGGATATTTTTGGCCAGATGAAGGGGCGGATCGGTGCTGTTGGTCTGAGGCGTGTCAGGCGGCCAGAACGGCGGCTGCGGCCTCGAGCGCGCCTTTGCCACGGGGGATATCAAGCGCGGCCATGGCCGTTTCCATACCCCCCAGCATCGCCATCACCATCTGCCCGTTGACATGGCCCATATGCCCGAGGCGAAAACAGCTGTCGTAGTCCTCCATCCCAAGACCAATGCCCAGCGTCAGGCCCAGCTGATGTTCAGTGAACGCGCGCAGGGCCGTGCCGCGACCTTCTGTCAATCGCAAGGCCGTGACGGCGTGACTGCGGTGGGCGCGATCGGCAACGTTCAGATGCAGCGCGCCGCCTTCGGCCCATGTTTCGCAGGCCGCCCAGATGGCAGTGGCCAGACGTTCATGGCGGGCCCAGACCTGTTCGATCCCCTCTGCATGGATCAGATCAAGCGCGGCGCGCAGGCCAAAGAGGTGGTGCGTAGGCGCGGTGCCGTTGAAATACTGATAGAACAGGTCTGGATCGGCGCGCGGCTGCCAATCCCAATATTGCGAAACGCGCGGCATGGTGGCCCGTTTGGCTTGTGCTTTTTCGTTGAAGAAAACAAAGCCGATGCCCGCCGGGGTCATCAGGCCTTTTTGGCAAGCGGCAACTGTGACATCGACACCCCAGCCATCCATCTCGAACCTGTCACAGCCAAGCGAGGCAATGCAGTCTGCCATCAGCAGCGCCGGGTGTTGCAGGTCGTCCAGAAGCCTGCGCAGCGCCGGGATGTCGTTCCGGATCGAACTGGATGTATCCACATGGACCGCCAGAACCGCCTTGATCTGGTGGTTTCGATCCGCACGCAACGCGTCTGCGATCCGGTCAAAATCCCAGGTTGACGAGGTGCCGAAATCGATCAATTGAACCTTTGCCCCGATGCCTTCGGCCATCTCGGCCCAGCCATGGGTGAACCGGCCCGAGGCAGGAGCTAGAACGGTTTCGCCGGGGGCGATCACGTTGGACAGAGCGGCCTCCCAGGTGCCGTGACCATTGGCGATATAGATGGCAACGTTGTGATTTGTGCGGGCAACCCGGCACAGATCGCGGGTCAGGTCGGGCATCATGTCGATGAGCGCGCCATCATAGATGTTGGGCGACGGACGGTGCATGGCTTGCAAAACCGCATCCGGCATAACCGAAGGGCCCGGAATGGCCAAATATGTCCGCCCCTGGGAAAGGGATACCGTCTGTGTCATGGGGTCAACCTGTATAAATTGACGCCCACATTACCGAGAGGCCGCGCGGCGTCAATCCGCCAGCTTCGACGCCTCGCGCGCAAGTGTCTCGATCCCGGCCCAGTCGCCGTTTTCGACCAGTTGCTTTGGTGCGACCCAGCTTCCGCCAGCGCAGATCACGTTGGGCAATGACAGGTAGTCGCGGGCGTTGGCGGGGGACACGCCCCCGGTCGGGCAAAAGCTGATCTGGGGGAGCGGCGCGCCGATTGCCTTGAGCGCGGGCGCGCCGCCCGAGGCCTCGGCCGGGAAGAATTTCAACATGTCATAGCCTTTTTCCAGCAACGCCATAGCCTCGCTTGCCGTCGCGGCGCCGGGCAACAGCGGCAGGTCTTCGGCTTCGCAGGCCGCGATCAGGGCATCCGTGGCACCGGGGGAAACGCCGAACTGCGCGCCCGCCTTTTTGGCGGCGCAGACGTCTTCGGGTGTGACCAGCGTACCTGCGCCGACCACGCCGCCCGGCACCTTGGCCATCGCGCGGATCGCGTCGAGCGCGGCGGGCGTGCGCAAGGTGACCTCAAGCGCGGGCAAGCCGCCGGCGACCAATGCCTCGGCCAGCGGGCGGGCCTGCGCGACGTCATCGACAACCAGAACCGGAACAATGGGCGCCATAGCGCAGATTTCGCGGGTGCGTTGGGATTTGGACATGAGGTTAAACTCCGAAAACGCTGGCACCGGTGTCGGCCGAGCCGACATTCTGGCGGAACGCACCAAAAAGATCGCGCCCAGCGCCGTGTTGATTGGCGGACAGGTCGGCGGTCGCGGGGGACCGGTCCAGAACGCCTGCGGTGAGGATTTCCAGATCACCCCTGACCGCGTCGACGCGCAGGACGTCACCGTCCTGAAGGTATGCAATGGGGCCGCGGTCGAGCGCCTCGGGGACAACATGGATGGCGGCGGGTACTTTGCCGGAAGCGCCAGACATGCGGCCATCGGTGACCAGAGCCACTTTCTGGCCCCGGCCCTGCAGGATCGACAGCATGGGCGTCAGCGAGTGCAGTTCCGGCATCCCGTTGGCCTTGGGGCCCTGAAACCGGACCACGACGATAACGTCATCTGTGAACTCTCCGGCTTTGAAGGCGGCTTTCACCTCATCCTGATCGTGGAACACCCGCACGGGTGCTTCGACGACCTGATGTTCCGGCGCTACGGCTGATACTTTCATAACCCCAGTGCCCAGATTGCCGGTCAGGCGCGACAGGCCCCCGGTGGGTTGGAACGGGTCATTGGCTGGGCGCAGGATCTTTTCGTTCAGGCTGTGTCCCGAACCATCCTGCCAGATCAACTCGCCATCGATCAGTTTGGGTTCCTTGGTATAGTTGTGCAGCCCCTGACCTGCGACGGTCAGCGTGTCGGGGTGCAGCAAGCCTTGTTCAAGCAGAGTACCGATCGTGTACCCAAGGCCGCCGGCCGCGTGGTAATGGTTCACATCCGCCAGGCCGTTGGGATAGACCCGCGCGACCAGCGGCACCACAGCGGAAATATCGGAAAAATCCTGCCAGTCCAGCACGATGCCACCAGCGCGCGCCATGGCGATCAGGTGGATCAGCAGATTGGTTGAACCACCGGTCGCCATCAGACCGACGATGCCATTGACGAAAGCGCGCTCGTCCAGAACCTGACAGACCGGAGTGTAGCTGTTGCCCAACGCGCTGAGCGACAGGGCACGGCGCGCGCCTTCCTCGGTCAGGGCGTCACGCAACGGGGTATTCGGATTGACGAAGCTGGAGCCCGGCAGGTGCAGCCCCATAAACTCCATCAGCATCTGGTTGGTATTGGCGGTGCCATAAAAGGTACAGGTACCGGGGCCGTGATAGGCCGCCATTTCAGCCTTCATCAGCTCTTCGCGGCCCACTTCCCCGGCGGCGAATTTCTGTCGGACCTTGGCTTTTTCGTCGTTCGGCAAGCCGCTGGTCATCGGGCCTGCGGGCAGGAATACGGCAGGCAGATGGCCAAAGGCCTGCGCGCCGATGATCAAGCCGGGCACAATCTTGTCGCACACCCCAAGAAAAACAGCCGCGTCATAGGTGTTGTGGCTAAGCGCCACACCGGTTGCCAACGCGATGACGTCGCGTGAGAACAGCGACAGCTCCATCCCCGCTTCGCCCTGGGTGACACCGTCGCACATGGCTGGCACACCGCCTGCCACCTGTGCCGTTCCGCCGGCGGCACGGATCGCATCGCGGATCAGGGCGGGATAGCGTTCAAACGGCTGATGAGCCGAAAGCATGTCATTATAGGCGGTGACAATACCCAGATTGCCCGCAGTGCCGGTGGCCATCGATTGCTGATCCTCGCCCGCGCCCGCATAGGCATGGGCCTGACCGCTACAGGACAGATGCGCACGGGCAGGACCCTTGGATCTGGCTTGCTCCATCCGTTCAAGATGTGGGCCGCGCAGATCGGCGCTGCGGTCGATGATCCGTTTGGTGACATCGGAAATGACTGAGTGAACCATGATTACCCTCCGATCTGACGCCAGCGGCGCCCATCGCGATGCATCAGCATCAATGCTTCTTCGGGGCCTGAACTGCCCTGATCGTACCGGGACGGGCGGTCTCCGCGCTGCTCCCAGCCCTGAATGATGGGATCGACCCAGGCCCAGGCGGCCTCGGCCTCGTCCCCACGCATGAACAGTGTCTGATCGCCACGGATGACATCCATGATCAGCCGCTCATAAGCGTCGGGGGCTTGCGCTTCGGCCCCAAGCGCATCGGCAAAGCTCATGTCCAGCGCAACATCCGACAGCCGGAAGCCCCCCGGCCCCGGATCCTTGATCGTGGTGCGCAAGGTGATTCCTTCGTCAGGTTGCAACCGGATCACCAGAACGTTTCCGTGCAGAGGGCCGACATTGGGAAAAATCGTGTGCGGCGGATCGCGGAAGAACACCGCAATTTCGGATTCCCGCGCGCGCAGACGCTTGCCAGTACGCAGATAGAACGGCACACCTGCCCAACGCCAGTTGCCGATATGAACCTTGAGGGCGATGAAGCTTTCGGTTCGGCTGGCGGGGTTGCCGACATGATCGACATAACCGCCCTCGCCCTTTTCGGCCCGGTACTGACCGCGCGCGATGTCAGACTGGGCCACGGGCTCGAGCGCTTCGATCACCTTGACCTTTTCATCCCGCACCGCGTTGGGCGAGAATTTCGAAGGCGGTTCCATTGCGGTCAGACACAGCAACTGCACCAGATGGTTCTGGACCATGTCCCGCATTGCGCCGGACTGATCGTAGTAGGCCCCGCGCCCTTCGACGCTTACGGTCTCGGCCACCGTGATCTGCACGTGGTCGATATGGGTCGAATTCCAGAGCGGTTCGAACAGCGAGTTGGCAAAGCGCAGCGCCATCAGATTCTGCACGGTCTCTTTGCCCAGATAATGGTCGATCCGGTAAATCTGATGTTCTTCGAAACAGGCACGCAAGCCTTCGTTCAGCGCCTTCGCCGAGGCAAGATCGTGCCCAAATGGTTTTTCGACGACAATGCGGCTGTCCGGTGTCGCAAGACCGGCGTCATGCAGCCGCTGCGCGATACCCGAAAAAAGGCTTGGACCAACGGACAAATAAAAGGCCCGCACGACGTCGTCGCGCATCCGTTCTTTCAGGTCGGACCACCCGGTCTCGCCCAGCGCATCCACGGGCACATATTCGACATGGGCAAGGAACCGATCCATTGTTTCCCGGGAAAAACCGGGCGCGAACTGTTCCATCGATTTTCGGACCTGATCGCGAAACCCGTCATTGTCGATATCAGAGCGTGCCGTACCGATGATCCGCGCGCCGTCGGGCATTTGGCCGACCTCGAAGCGATGGTACAGGCCCGGCAGGATTTTACGCTGCGCCAGATCGCCGGTCGCACCGAAGAGTACCAGATCAAATGGCTCTACCGGAATTACGCGTGAAACCATCACAGGCTCCTTCTGAATTTGCCGATATCAGCTTAGCACGGCGTGATACCCCGCAAAACCTGACATGTTATCGCTAACAATGCCTGTCTATTAGAAAGCCGCCCATGAAAAATCAAGCACAGTTTGAGGAAACCGTGCCGTTTAGCGCATCAGGTCTGATGGCGCAGCCAGTCCATGACCGCAGGACGCACCGATTGCTCTCCGCGGTGGCGCGCGTCAGCGATGATTTTGCGAACCTCCGTCAGATTGGACCGCAACAGCAGGCTTTTGACCGGGCCGATCGAGGCAGGCCGCATCGACAGCGTCCGAATCCCCATCGCCGCAAGGCACAAGGCCTCGACCGGGCGGCCAGCATCTTCGCCACAGAAGCTGAGTGGCGTGTCCGAGATATCGCAGCGTTCGACGATGCGTTCCATCAGGCTCAGGAAGCTGACATTCAGCGTGTCATAGCGACGCCGGACCAGTTCGTTTTCACGGTCAGCAGCAAAGAAGAACTGCTTTAGATCGTTCCCGCCGATCGAAATGAAGTCCACTTCGTCAAAGAATTTCTGCGGCGCGAAGGCCAGCGACGGCGTTTCCAGCATCGCGCCAACTTCAAGCATCTCGGGCAGCACATGACCCAACCGTTTTTCCCGCTCGATGGTTTTGTTCACTTCCCAACGGGCCTCGCGATATTCCTCGGCCTGCGCGACAAAAGGGAACATGATGGTCAGCGGTCGACCATTGGCGGCGCGCAGCAGGGCCTGCAACTGCATCCTCATGACGCCGCGCTTGTCCAGACCGACCCGAATGGCGCGCCAGCCCAGCGCCGGGTTTGGTTCCGCCACGTGCTTCATATAGGGCAGAACTTTGTCCGACCCGATGTCGAGTGTCCGGAATACCACCCTTTTGCCACCTGCCGCGTCCAGAACGCGCTGATACTGGCTGACCAGTTCCGACCGTTTCGGCATCTGGTTGCGGATCAGGAATTGCAGTTCAGTGCGGAACAGGCCAACGCCCTCGGCGCCCGAGGTGCCAAGCGATGGCAGATCGGCCATCAGACCTGCATTCATCACAAGGTTAATCCGCGAGCCATCGCGCGTCACGCAGGGTGTTTCGCGGATCGACGCATAACGTTCCTGCGCCTTTGCCTGCATCGCGATCTTGTCGCGGAAGGCACTGACCACACTGTCTTCCGGGCGCAGATGCACAACACCTTGATCACCATCCACCAGAACGTGATCTCCGTTCAGGGCCTCGGTGGTGATCCGGCCCACATGCACGACCAAAGGAATCGCAAGCGCCCGCGCAACAATCGTGGCATGACTGCCGACAGAGCCTTCTTCAAGCACGATCCCCTTCAGCGCCCGTCCGTATTCCAGCAAGTCGCCGGGGCCGATATTGCGCGCGATCAGGATCGGATCGGGTGGCAGATCAGCACTGTCCGTCTTGCCTTGCCCAGTCAGGATGCGCAGCAGGCGATTGCTGAGATCGTCCAGATCCGCAAGACGTTCACGCAAGTACGGATCGGTGACCTGTCCCATGCGCGCACGGGCCTGGGATTGTTCTTTCTCCACCGCGGCTTCGGCGCTGAGACCCAAGGCTATGTCTTCCTCCATCCGCCGCATCCAGCCTTTGGAATTGGCAAACATGCGGTAAGCTTCCAGGACCTTCAGCTGTTCCTTGTCGCCGCCCTGCGAAATTTCGAGCATCTTGTCGACACCGACGCGCAGTTCTTCTACCGCATCGACCAAACGTTCGCGTTCCCGGTGAGGGTCTTCGGCAATGGGGTTGGTAACCACCACGCGGGGTTCGTGCAGCCAGACATGCCCTTCGGCAGACCCTTCCTGCGCCGGGCCGCCGCGCAGCAGAACCGATTGCTGGTGCAGGGGTGACAGGGCCGCGCCTTCGCCGACAAAGGCGCCAAGCTCGGCCATTTCGGCCAGCACCATGGCGACCACTTCCAGTGCATAGACCTCATCTGCGGAAAACTCGCGCGCCTCGCGGGACTGGACGACCAGAACGCCCAGCTTTTCCCCAAGGCGTTGAACCGGCACACCCAGGAACGAGGAGTACCGCTCCTCGCCGGTTTCCGGCATGTAACGGAAGCCCTTGGCCGACGGCGCGTCGGCGGTGTTGACGACCTTGCCGAACTTGGCGACCCGCCCCACAAGGCCTTCGCCCATGCGCATCCGGGTTTTATGAACCGCTTCCGGAGACAGCCCCTCGGTCGCGCAAAGTTCCAGCGTGTCTTCATCGCGAAACAGATAGATGGAACACACCTCGGCCCTGATGCTGTCGGCAATCAGGTGCGTGATCCGGTCAAGACGTTCCTGACCGGCGGCTTCGCTCGCCATTTCTTCGCGCAACCGCCGCAGCAGCTTGCGGGATTCTGTTTCCGTGCCGTCCGCCATGGCCCAACCGATTTAGTGTGTCAGGCGATACCTTTGGCCGATAGGCTCAGGCCGCCTTGTCCAGTTCAAAGGCATCATGCAGTGCCTGAACAGCAAGTTCCATGTATTTCCTGTCGACAAGGACGGAAATTTTGATCTCGGAGGTTGTAATGACCTTGATGTTGATCCCCTCATCCGAGAGCACCTTGAACATCTTGGCCGCCACGCCCGATTGCGAGCGCATCCCGATACCCACAACCGAGACCTTGCAGACATCAGTGTCTGCAACCAGTTCGGCATAGTTCAGCTCGCCCTTTTCCTTGATCTCCAGCAGCGCTTTTTCGGCGCGTGCCACCTGATCGGTGGGACAGGAAAAGGTCATGTCCGTGCGCCCCTCGTCCGAGATGTTCTGGACGATCATGTCGACGTTCACACCCTCTTCGCTGAGCGCCGAGAAGATTGTCGTGGCGATGCCGGGGCGGTCCGCCACGGAAACAACGGTCATTTTCGCCTCGTCGCGGGAATAGGCCACACCGGCCACAACATTGGATTCCATGATATCCTCCTCGTCGCAGACCAGCGTGCCGGCCTCATCGGATTGTTCTTCAAAACTTGAGAGAACGCGCAGTTTGACTTTGTATCGCATCGCAAGTTCGACCGAGCGGGTTTGCAGCACCTTGGCACCAAGCGACGCCAGTTCCAGCATTTCTTCGAACGAGATGCGGTCCAGCTTGCGTGCCTTTTCGCAGATGCGCGGATCGGTGGTATAGACGCCATCAACGTCCGTATAGATGTCGCAGCGTTCGGCGTCGAAGGCTGCCGCAAAGGCAACCGCCGTGGTATCCGACCCACCCCGACCCAGCGTGGTGATGCGGCCTTCGGGGCTGATCCCTTGGAAGCCTGCAACCACGGCAACGCGCATTCCTTCGCCGAATTTCTGATTCAGGTTCTCGGTCGGGATTTCCTCGATCCGCGCCTGACTGTGCGCGCTGGTGGTCAGCAGCGGCACCTGCCAGCCCTGCCAGCTGCGCGCGGGGATGTCCATTTCCTGCAAGGTCAGCGCCATCAGGCCAGCGGTAACATTCTCGCCCGAGGACACGACCGCGTCGTATTCCCTGGCGTCGAACAGAGGCGACGTTTCGTTCACCCAGCCCACAAGCTCGTTGGTCTTGCCCGACATGGCCGAGACGATGACGATCACGTCATAGCCCTTGGCAACTTCAACGCCGATACGTTTGGCGGCGCGGCGGATGCGGTCCAGATTGGCGACCGATGTGCCGCCGAATTTCATTACGAGTACGGGCATGGGGGCAAAAGTCTCCGCGCCTTGGATTTGACGTTCCGTGCCTCATAAGCGAGGGGCACCGCAAGGGCAAGGGCGCAAAGGAGTTCTGCCTGCGGCGCAGGGCCGCTTTACATTGCACCGGCGCGATGTCAGCCTAAGGATAACAACCAGATCAAGAGGTTCCTCATGTTTCGCCTAGCCCTCGCCTTTGCCCTATTGTCATCGCCTGCACTGGCCCAGGTCGCGAGTGTCGCCGGGACGGACGGCAAGAACGCGTTGGGAACAATTCCCTGCGCTGCAAATGCCGGTGATCCCGTACAAAGCTGCCACGCGGAACTGCGCCGCCATGATGACGGAAACATAACGGTCGCAGTGGCCCTGGGAGGCGGACATGTGCGCAATATCTATTTCAAGGATGGTGTGCCGGAATCCAGCAATTCGACCTCGAAAATCTCACATGAAACGCGAGGCGATATGATGGTGGTCTACATTGAACCTGGTGAGGTCTTCGAAATCCCCAAAGCCGCATTGGCCTCTCAGTAGGCGTGCGGTTGCCCGTCATAGGTTTCAAAACAGCCCGTTGTGCTTAGCGACAAGGCATCAAATCGTTCAATCAGGCCGAACACGGCCTGATCCACATCGATATCCGCCGCTGCACCGCCCATATCCGTCTGAACCCAGCCCGGATGATAGATGCCGACGGCAATCCCGTCATCTTTGAGATCCATCGCCAGATTCCGCCCAAGGTTCAGAGCCGCCGCCTTGGATGCGCGGTAGATATAACTGCCACCCGGCGCAAGTGTGTGCGACGCCATTTTCGACGAAAGGATCGCAACTTTACCGCCCGCGGCGCGCAGGTTGGGCAACAGGGTCTGTATAGTCAGAAAGACCCCCGTGACATTTACCGCAAAGCTTTGCGCCCACATGTCGGCCGGGTAGCCATCGATCGAATGCCCCTTGTCCAGATACACGCCGGCATTGCAGACCAGCAGATCGACAGGCTGGTCTTTCATCTGTTCTGCCATGGCTGATTGCTGCACGGGATCGGACACATCCAGACGCACCTGCATGCTGCCGTCACGCGCCGTCCCAGTGACCTTGTCACCCTGGTTCACGTAATGCTTTGCCAGGGCTTGCCCGATGCCGCGATTGGCGCCGGTGATCATGATGTGCATGATCAATTGGTCTTTCTGCTGGGGACAAACGGCAGCGGAGCCACCGGCACGCCATCTTCGATCAGGGATTTCGCCTCATCCAGCTTGGCTTCTCCGTAGATGGCACGCTCCGGAGCCTCGCCCAGATGAATCTTGCGCGCCTCGCTGGCGAAATCTTTCCCGACATAATCCGAGTTTTCTTCGACATGGCGGCGCATCTCGGCCAAAACTTTCTCGATTTCGGGCGATGGCGTTGCAACGTCGATCTTTTCTTCCGGAGTGGAACGGATTTCACTTTTCTTCCGGGCATTCCGCGCCGGGCGGACGCGAGGCGTCATGACCGCTTTCTCGACCTGCGTGCACCCGCAAACCGCGCAGGTGACCATACCCACAGAGGCCAGCTTGTCATAGGCTTCTGCGGATTGGAACCAACTGTCGAAACTGTGGCCTTCGCTGCATTTCAACGCGTATTGAATCATGTTCAGTCCAAAAAAACGATTGGCGAATAGATACCGATCAAGGTGACAATATCAAGCCTATCAGATGCCACTTCAATGTGAGTACGGCTTAAAGTCGCGCAACAATTCAGCGAGCTCATGAGAATCGACCTTTAGCGCCGCTTTTTTCGGCGAAAACCATTTGCGCCGACGCTCGGTCTTTTCCGGGTATTCCTGCGACACAGCGCTTACATGCACTGGAAAAACATCCACCAGACATAAGGATGGGGGCCGGTTCGAATGATGTTTGTGGTGCAGAAACTGCCCCAGTCGCACCCCGCTGATCCGACCAGATACGCCCGCCTCTTCCCAAGCCTCTTGCAATGCGGTTTCCTGCGGGCTCAGACCGGGGATGAGCCATCCTTTGGGAATGATCCATCGCCGTGCCTTGCGTGTCGTGACCAACAGAATCTTGGGACGGCCGCGCTTGATCCGGAAACACAAAGCCGAGGATTGCCGCAAAACTGGCTGCCTTGCAGCTTTTGGAAGGTCATGAAGCAACAATCGTGCTTTCATCAAGCGACGCTCCCTTTCGGTCGAACGTCAGCCATCCAAATTGGTACGCTCACCCAATCTAGCGGCTGGCACCTGCAATCATACCACATGATGTATCACACGCCAAGTCACTCACGTCGCCCAGGATATCGCCTACATTCGGGCAGAAAGCCGCCGTGCCAGATCCTCATGGGGGATGTCAGCGTCAATTGCCAACCGGCGCAAACCGAAATGCACGCGCGCTATCTGTTGGTAGTAGCGCGTGTAGACATAATTCGTGCCACCGCCGGCCAATGCCCCCAGCACAGGAACGGACTGGGCTGCAAGCTTTTGCCCCAGTACTATCGAAAAACGCGGCGCAACGGCGGCAATCAGGCGTTGCATGGCCGGTCCGGTCAGGGTCAGTCGGACCGAGAAAAACCCCAGGTCTGCCCCATCATCATGCGACAATGGTCCAGCTGCCGACAAGACGCGGACGCAATCGAACTTTACGTTTTCGGCAGAGGGATCAAACCCCTCGCGCGCGGCGGCCCCTTGAATGGCACGCAGCAGCATCGCGGTTGTCGCGGGCAGCTCCATCAAGGCTGTCGAAACGCCGCCCAGCCCCCCGGCCGCACCCATGGCAGTCGTCAGCGCGGTATTGACCCAGGGCTGTTGATCAGGAACCGCGCGCCGCGAGCCCTCGGCCGCATGCATCGCCAGCCATAACGCCTGTTCGGTTGCGCCTGTCAGGCCATTCCGAACGGGTTCTGGCAATTGCTCCAGCAAAGACTCGGCTGACCCCCCAAGTTTGTTGAGAAGTTTCACGCCGACCCCTCCGGCGGACCGGTAGTGATCCGCCAAACGATCCAGTTCGGCCTCGGTATCCACGTTTTCAACAAGAACAACGCTCTGCATTCACGCCCTCCTGCCTTTCAACATCGGCGTTGCGCCGCATGGTTTCAATAGGTCAGCGGCTCCAACGTGTCACCGCGCCCTGAACCCCGGACCACGCGCCGGGCACCAGTTCCAGCCCCAAAACCCGGTCAGGGTTGGTGGGCGGAGGCATTTCGACCGCATGCAATCGCGTGAAACCGAACCGGCTGTAATAGGGCTGATCCCCGACCAGCATGACCCTCTGCCAACCGCGGGTGCGCCCCGCTTCGACTCCTGCATGTATCAGATATCCACCCAGGCCTTCACCTTGGTGGGTGGGGTGCACGGCAACCGGCCCCAGCAGCAGAGCATCATGATCACCAACATGAACAGGCCAGAACCGGATCGCACCGGCCAGAATCCCCTGACCGTCGCGCACGACCAAAGACAAGCCCGCAACCGGCGGTACATCATCACGCAAGCGGTAGGACGACAAAGCCTCGCGACCCGGCGCAAAACACAGGTCATACAGGGCTTCGACCTCCCACCAGTCGTCCGGCTCTTCCGGCCTGATCCCGAATTGCTGCACCCTGCCCTCATTTACTTGCTGGCAATCGCCCTAGCACTTCGCTACGCCTTGGGCAAACGCTTGGAGATCAGATGTTCTACCGCCCCGAAGACGGCCACGGATTGCCGCACAACCCGTTCAACGCCATCATCACGCCGCGCCCGATTGGCTGGATTTCGACTCGGGACGCGGATGGGGTCAACAATCTGGCACCCTATTCCTTCTTTAACGGCGTCGCCTATACGCCACCACAGGTCATGTTTGCCTCGACCGGCACCAAACAGGATCAGAACGCCGGCAAGGACAGCATCGCCAATATCGAGGCCACGGGCGTGTTTTGCGTAAATGTCGTGGCCCAAGCGCATCGGGACGCAATGAATGCAAGTTCGGCCGGGTTGCCGAAAGAAGTTGATGAGTTTTCGCATGCCGGGCTTTCACCCATAGAATGCGAAACCATACCCTGCGCACGGATCGAAGGGGTCCCAGCTGCGCTGGAATGCAAGCTGACCCAGATCGTCACGCTGCCCGGTGAAGCCAATCGGGTGGTGTTTGGCGAAGTGACAGGTGTACACCTGCACGACGATCATATTCGGGATGGCAAGTTTGACGTGACCTCGTTCCAACCTTTGGCACGGCTCGGGTATCGCGATTACTCTGTCGTTTCCGAGTTGTTCAGCCTTTCGAGACCGGATGACTGATGCCCCTGCCTGACGCTGCGCGCCGATATCCTGTCACTCTGCCTGACGGCACGGAACATAAAGGAACGGCCTTTCTGTCACGAGTTATCAACCACCCCAGAATTCAGGTGGGAGATTACACCTACGCATCAGATTTTGACGAACCCGAGGATTGGGCCAATCGGTTGGCCCCTTACCTGTTCGAGTTCTCGCGCGAAAAGCTGGTTTTGGGAAAGTTTTGCCAAATTGCCCACGGCGTCCGCTTTGTGACAGCCTCGGCAAGTCATGCGATGGATGGGATAACCTGCTTTCCCTTTCCGGTTTTCGATCCGGAACAGATGCTGGAATTCCAGCCGGACGTCCGTGACACCGTGATCGGCAATGATGTCTGGATCGGCTATGGCGCGCTGATCATGCCAGGAGCCAGTATCGGTGACGGAGCGATAATCGGCGCGGGTTCAGTCGTGCGTGGAACCATCCCGCCGTATGCGATCGTCTCGGGCAATCCTGCCGAAGTACGGCGATACCGGTTTGACGCCGACACAATCGAGCGGTTGCTTGCTTTAAAGTGGTGGGATTGGCCAGCCGAACTGATCGCCGAAGCCGAAAGCGCTCTGCTGACGGGAGATATCGATAAGCTGGAGCGCTTGGACCCTTGAAAAAGGCGGCCTGATTGGCCGCCTTTCGAATTCAGTGCCCGCCCAGAATACCGGTGCGGACAGAGTAATCTACCGCCAGTTCGTAATCCGGGTCATCATCACTGTCGACCATGAGGTGTCCGGCTTTGTTCAGCAGTTTGTGACAATCCCGGCTCAGGTGGCGCAGCATGACTCGTTTGCCTGCTGCCTCGTATTTTCCTGCGATATTCTCGATGGCTTGCAGCGCGGACTGATCCACCACGCGGCTTTCGGCGAAATCGATGATGACGGTTTCGGGATCGTTCGGGACGTCGAACAGTTCGATAAAGCCGTCAGAGGACCCAAAGAACAACGGCCCCTGAATTTCATAGACTTTCGCGCCTTTCTCGGTCTCGGAGTCACGCGTGACCGCATGAATGCGCTTGGCATTGTTCCAGGCATAGGCCAGCGCCGAGACGATGACGCCGACCACAACGGCAACGGCCAAGTCCTCCATCACCGTTACGACAGTGACCAGAACGATGACGAACGCATCGGTCATTGGTACTTTGCGCAGAATTTTGAACGAGTTCCACGCAAAGGTGCCGATCACAACCATGAACATCACGCCAACCAGCGCGGCCAGCGGGATTTGTTCGATCAGGGGTGATGCGAACAGGATGAAGACCAGCAGGAAAAGCGCTGCTGCAATTCCGGCAATACGAGTACGCCCGCCGGATTTCACGTTGATCATCGACTGCCCGATCATCGCGCAACCGCCCATGCCGCCGAAAAATCCGGTCACGATATTCGATGCGCCCTGCGCGATGCATTCCTGAGACGCCCCACCACGCTTGCCTGTGATCTCACCCACAAGGTTCAGGGTCAGCAAGGATTCGATCAGGCCGATGGCGGCCAGAATGACTGCATATGGCAGGATGATCTCAAAGGTTTCCCAGTTCAGAGGAACCATTGGAATATGGAAGGAAGGCAGGCCGCCTTCGATCGATGCCAGATCGCCGACGCGCGGCACATCAAGGCCAAAACCGATCACGATTGCCGCGACAACCAGAATACCGGCCAGCGGCGCAGGAATGATGCGTGTAATCCGGGGCATGACCCAGATCACTGCCATTGTCAGCCCGACAAGACCCAACATGGTGTAAAGCTGCATCCCGGACAACCATTCGCCGCCGCCCATGCCATGACCGGTATTTTCCATGGTTCCGGGCACTTTGAACTGCCCCATCTGGGCAAGAAAGATCACGATGGCCAGACCGTTCACAAAGCCCAGCATGACAGGATGCGGCACCAAACGGATGAAGCGCCCCCAATGCATCGCCCCGGCGATGACCTGAAGGAGTCCCATAAGAACAACGGTCGCGAACAGGTATTCAACCCCATGCTCGGCCACCAGTGCCACCATGACAACCGCAAGCGCGCCGGTCGCGCCCGAGATCATGCCCGGCCGTCCACCGATCAGTGCGGTGATCAAACCGACCAAAAACGCCGCATAAAGACCGACCAGCGGGTGCACACCCGCCACAAAGGCAAAGGCCACCGCCTCGGGCACCAGTGCAAGGGCAACAGTCAGGCCGGACAGCAGCTCGATCCGCAGGCGTGAGACGGTCAGCCCTTCATCTGGAACCCAGCGCAGATCGGGAATGGCAAGGCGATTGGCAAAGCTTGCCAGCAAGGCTCGGGGCATCAGACAGTCCTATAGGATTATATGTTCGCGCGAAGGCGTCGTTGTAGCTGGCGCGCCGGCATTGAGCTACTGCATAAAACGGGATGCAGCCATGCGTGTGACGCATACGTGACGCTCGCGGCAAGTTGATTTGCAGAACCATGATGAAGCCACAACATGTGAGGCCATGCGTTGGATCCTCTTCTTACTGTTCCCGGCCCTTCCCGTCCTTGCACAGGATTTGGATGGCAATGACACGGCCGGCAACTGGCGGGTAACGCATCACGAGATTTTCGGCATCTGGAATTCGATCTGTGACGAGCGTGAAGAAGACAACACCCTGCGGCAGCGGTGTTACATCCGACGGGCCGAGGTGTTTTCCTTTCGGCCAAAATTTGCGGCACAGTTCGTTTTCATTACGCCCGAACCTGAAGGTTTCAAAGTTGAATTCGGGATCGAGCCGGGCACTTTCTTCAACCCATCCGGATTTCGCATCGACAACAGCGAAGAAGCCATATGGCGCACGCGGCGCCCCGGATGCCTGACCGGGCTTGGCTGTACCTTCGAAGACCAACGTGCCGAGGCGCTTTTGGACGCCATGCTGACCGGCGATGCGTTCCGCTTTGTGTTTCGAGACCGGCACGGACAATCACAGGATCTGACCTGGTCTCTGGGCATGTTTGGCGCGGCCTGGGATGATTTCACCGTGCAATCGCAGCAGCGCAACCTGTTGACGTTACGGGAATAGGCCTCTTGTCAAATCCGGGCTGAACCCGCACAAATTCAACATCAGATATTCATGCGGAGCAGGACAGTGACCCAAACCAGAATAGCCGTCATCGGCGGATCGGGCATCTATGACATCGATGGGCTGGAAAACCCGGAATGGGTAGAGGTTGAGACCCCTTGGGGTACGCCGTCAGACCAGATCCTGACAGGGTCGCTTGACGGTATCGAAATGGCCTTTCTGCCACGTCATGGGCGCGGTCATGTGCATTCGCCCACCGATGTACCTTATCGCGCCAATATCGATGCGCTGAAACGGTTGGGCGTGACGGACGTGATCTCGGTGTCGGCCTGCGGATCGTTCCGCGAACATATGGCACCGGGTGACTTCGTGATTGTCGATCAGTTCATCGATCGCACTTTTGCACGGGACAAAAGCTTTTTCGAAACGGGCTGCGTTGCCCATGTCAGCGTTGCTCATCCCACCTGCCCACGCCTGTCGGACTCATGCGAGACGGCAGGTAAGGCCGCCGGCATCACAATCCACCGGGGCGGCACCTATCTGGCGATGGAGGGCCCCCAGTTTTCAAGCCTTGCGGAATCCAGGATGTATCGCGAGCAATGGGGCTGTGACGTGATCGGCATGACCAACATGCCCGAGGCGAAACTCGCCCGCGAGGCCGAGCTGTGTTACGCGTCGATCGCGATGGTCACCGATTATGACAGCTGGCACCCGGACCATGGCGAGGTGGACGTGACCACGATCATCGCCACCCTGACCGGCAATGCCGAAAAAGGCCGCGCACTGGTCAAGGGCCTGCCGTCCCTTCTGGGGGCCGAACGAACACCCTGCCCGCACGGTTGCGACCGGGCGCTGGAATACGCGATCCTGACCGCACCGGAAAAGCGCGACCCGGCGCTTATGGCCAAGTTGGATGCGGTGGCCGGGCGTGTGATGTAAACGCCCGGTTTTGCTACTGATGGCCGGAAATCGCGCCGAAACCCGGCCTGGCACAGGGTACTGGTAAGGTTTGTTGTCCTGCCGGTTTGTCAGAGCGGAACGTTCCCTGGCATTTTTCTTTAAGTGTTTCCTGCGACTTCTTGGGTTTCGAGCGTAATGCGTTTTGCGTATTTGGCCTGTTTTAGCGCCTCGAACAGGGAAATTGAATCCGACATTGTCGGCTTGAATCCAATTCGTAGTATGACAGAAAATCTGTATGAATTGAGTTGAGTAAAGGAACCGCATCATGCCTTTTGAAGTCTGGCTGGCCTTTGTGGCTGCATCTTCGGCTTTGCTGCTGCTCCCCGGCCCGACGGTGTTGCTGGTTCTCAGCTATGCCCTGTCCAAGGGGCGCAGTGTCGCCGTCGCATCGGCCACGGGGGTGGCGGTGGGCGATCTTTTGGCCATGACCGCATCTTTGCTGGGGCTTGGCGCGCTTGTTCTGGCTTCGGCCACGTTGTTTTCCGTTCTCAAATGGGTGGGCGCGGCCTATCTGGTCTGGCTTGGGATCAAGCTGTTGCGCAGTGCGCCAGCCGGTGGATTGAACATGGTCGACACCGGGCGGGATGTCACAGCGCGCAGCGTATTGGGCCACGCAGCCGCCGTCACAGCCCTGAACCCGAAATCCGTTGCCTTCTTCATTGCCTTTGTGCCGCAGTTCATACGCCCCGCTGAACCGCTTGGACCTCAGTTCGTCATCCTGATTGCCACATTCGTCGGGCTGGCCTGGTTGAACGCGTTGGCCTACGCCCTGTTGGCAGACAGGTTGCGGCGTTTGATCGGCCGCGCCAGCGTAATCACTGCGATGACACGGTTTGGCGGGTTGACCTTGATCGGCATGGGTATGGCCACGGCGGTCCTACGCCGACCGGCCTGACACCGCATCAGTCTTCGGCGTGCTCTTTCATGAATCCACGGATAAATCTGCGGATTTCGCGCGCAGCCGACGTGTCCAGCTCTTTGCAAAGCTCGACAAACGAGTCACGTTCATCCCTGTCGAGGCGTAAGACCAACTGACTGTTTTTCTTGGCCGATCCTTTGCCTTCATTCCTGGCCACGTGTATTTTTCCCAACGAAGTTAAGCTCTATCTGGCGATGCTGTGCATATCCATAGCATAGTTTTTGTCGTTATCGGGCACTTAACGGCAAGGACAGGACATTGACAATGAACCTTGCCACCTTCGGACCGTTCTTGAGCCAGCTCCTCGCAATTGAAGCCGACCGCGCCTGAGACACGGACATGTCGAATTGCAAACCAAACAGATTGCTCATTGCGCTACCGGAAATTCGAGCGTGGAACTGTTTGGAACAGGTGGCAGCAAGCAAGAAAATGGGTCGGAGACTTATCTTGGCCGGCGCACAAGTTGCGTCGGTTTTTGGCCTGCTCAACGCTGCAACCTCACTCCCGTGCTGATCCAGCCGTGGAATTGTTCCTTGCATGGCCAACCCCGTTGGGCCAAACACAATACCTGTGTTTGACGCTAAAAGGTTGGTCCATGTCCAGAAATAAATCTGTCAAAGATTATATCCGAACCATCGTCGATTTCCCGCATGAAGGGATCATGTTTCGGGATGTGACAACCCTGTTTGCCGACCCCCGTGGGTTTCGGATGGCGATTGACCAGATGCTGCACCCCTATGCCGGTGAGCAGATTGACAAAGTGGTCGGGCTTGAAGCACGCGGGTTCATTCTGGGCGGTGCGATTGCACATCAGTTGAGCGTCGGTTTTGTCCCGATCCGCAAGAAAGGCAAACTGCCCGGCACGACAATCAGCCAGGACTACAAGTTGGAATACGGAGAGGCGATCGTCGAGATCCATGACGATGCCATCCAACCCGGCGAAAAAATTCTGGTGGTTGACGATCTGCTCGCCACGGGCGGAACTGCAGCGGCGGGCATCAAGCTGATCGAGCGGCTTGGGGGCGAAATCGTCTCGTGCGCCTTCATCATTGACCTGCCCGAGCTTGGCGGCAGTAAAGTGTTGGAAGAGATGGGCATGGACGTGCATGTCCTGTGCGAATTCGAAGGACTCTGACCAGGAGTTTTTCACAAAAACGTGACTGGAAACTAAAAACCGGAAAGGCTTAACCCGGTTTTCGCGCCGATCAAGCCGCAAAACGGATCAATATAAGTAATCTTGTGGTCAGGTTGCCCCGTACCCTAGGTGATGCTGCTTGAAGCATTTCAACCCAGGGAGTTTAGCTCATGTTCCGCAAATTCGCCGCCGCCGGTGTCGCCTCGATCCTCTTCAGCACTGCTGCATTCGCCGATGGTCACGGCAAGGACATTGTCGACACAGCCGTCGCCGCTGGCAGCTTTGAAACACTTGTCGCGGCAGTTCAGGCCGCCGAACTGGTGGACACACTTAAAGGCGAAGGCCCGTTCACCGTGTTTGCCCCCACCGATGACGCGTTCGCGGCTTTGCCAGAAGGCACCGTCGAAAACTTGCTGAAGCCCGAAAACAAGGATCAGCTGGTTGCCATTCTGACCTACCATGTCGTGCCGGGCAAAGTGATGTCAGGTGATCTGAGCGATGACATGACGGCTGCAACCGTACAAGGCGGCGATATCACGATCGATCTGGATTCGGGTGTGATGGTGAATGACGCCAACGTGGTTCAGGCCGACATCGAAACCAAGAACGGCGTGATCCATGTGATCGACAAGGTGATCCTGCCTGCATCGTAGGAAACAACCGGGCACGGTCCGACGTTCGGGCCGTGTTCACCCTTTCAGAACCGCGCCGGGATTCATGATGCCCTGCGGGTCCAATGCCCGCTTGATGGCCCGCATCGCGCCCAGCTTGGCTGGATCGCAGTAGCGTTCCAAATCGCTGGTCTTGAGGCGCCCGACCCCATGTTCGGCACTGACCGAACCGTCGAAGGAATCGACCAGATCATGGACGGCCTGCTTGATCGCGCCTCTTTGATCATCAAATTCCGATCGGTATCGCCCTTTGGGCGGGAACACGTTGTAATGCAGGTTGCCGTCACCAAGATGACCAAAGCAATTGATCCGGAAGGGCCCCAGGCGTGCAATCAATTCTCTGCCTTCGCAAATGAAATCGGGGATTCTGGAAATCGGGATCGAGATATCATGGCTCGACACTGACCCGATCAGACGATTGGCTTCGGGAATGCGTTCGCGCACCGCCCACAAATCGGCTCTCTGCGCTTCACTTTGGGCGATTACTCCGTCCTGAACCTGACCGAGTTCTTCAGCGCGAACAAAGAGTTCCTCCAACGCGGCAAATGGTGATTGCCCATCAGCCAGACCCAGCTCGATCAAAACGCTCCACTCCGGGGGCGAGGCGAACGGCTGACGGACATCCGGCAGAACCTCGGTCAGGAAATCAAGCCCTTGCCGGTGGATCAGTTCAAACGTGCTGACGGCCTCACCCACCTTGTCCCGCGCCAAAGCCAGCAGGTCGATCGCCGCTTCGGGAGAAGCCACCTGAAACACCGCGGTCCCGACACCGGTGGGTCGCGGGAACAGCTTCAGCGATGCGGCAGTGATGATCCCCAGCGTTCCCTCGGCCCCAATCAGCAGGTTGCGCAAGTCATAGCCGGTGTTGTCCTTTCGCAGCCGGCTGAGGCCATGCCAGATCTCACCACTGGGCAGCACCGCCTCAAGCCCCAGGCACAGGTCGCGCGCGTTGCCATACCGCAAAACGTTGACGCCCCCTGCGTTGGTCGACAGGTTGCCCCCGATCCGGCAGGATCCCTGCGCCGCCAATGACAAAGGAAACAACCGGTTTACCGCCTCGGCTGCGGCCTGAACGTCTTGAAGAATAGCCCCGGCTTCGGCGACCAGAACGTTCTCGGTTGGAAAGACAGACCGGATGACGGTCATCCGTTCCAACGAGATCACCAACGGCGCAGGCCCCGCCGACATCACCTGCCCGCCGACCAGGCCAGTGCCGCCGCCATATGGAACAATCGGAACCTGTGCCTGTGCAGCCAATTTTACCAGCTGCGCCACCTCATCGGTGTTGCGCGGCAAGGCCAGCAGACCGACCCGTCCCGAAAAACGCCCGCGCGGTTCTTCCAAATACCGTTCCTCTACGGGGCGCAGGACACCGTCGCCCAGTTTCGAACGGAGCAGCGCGGCAAAACGGTCATCAGCGGGGTTCAAACTCATACGCCTCCAATGCCCAAGCGATGCGGTTGCCGCAAGCCTTATTCAAGATCAATCAGATAGCGCGGCTCAAGCACCACAACCGTGGGGCGGTCCGGAAGGTTCCGCAACGACACGGTGATCTCCGACACCCCGCCGCGCTCAACCGGAAATGTATCCCTGATATCCACCAGGAAGCGATCCAGCGAAAACTGCGAGAACCAGTGCATCGGAATGATGACAGAACTTTTCAGCCGTTTCAGAACCGCAATCATATCGGGCAGAGGCATCGTGGTCCCGCCATCCACGGCGGCCATGACCACATCCAGCCGCCCGAGCGCGGCAAACTGTTCATCCGAAGGGACATGATGCAAATGCCCCAGATGACCTATGCACAACCCCTCAACCTCGAACACAAAAATCGAATTGCCGCGTTCTTCGACCCCACCATAAACAGATCGTATATCGGTCGAGACATTGCGCACCAGCATTTCACCCAGATCCAGATGATGCTCGATACCTTTCCCGAACTCTCCCCACCCCGGAAGAACATGCGGAATGGCCGGGTCGGGATGCGCCGTCCAATGCGTGCCGTGGGCATGGTTCATCGTCACCACGTCGGGGATCAGGTTTGCGCTTCCGATAAATCCGGTAAAATCCGTCACCGCATTCAGCCCGCCGCGGGTCTGGATCATGAAAGACGCATGCGCGATATAGCTGATCCGCACCGAGAATTCCGGCACCGGATCCTGCCAGGCCGCCCTGTGCAGATACTCGATTCCGGGCGCCGCATCGGCAATGGCGACACAATGACTTGGCCGTCGCTCCTGCGCAGCGGCCCCGCCCGAAATCACCATCAATGCCGCAATCAACCAGCGCATACCCCGAGTGTAGCGCAGAAAGACAACAAGTCATGCCCCTTGTTCATCTGGCCCCAAATATCCCGGGGGAGGCGCGGCTTGCCGCGACAGGGGCAGCGCCCCCTATCCCGCGTCGGTTTTTCCACGCCGGTCAGACCGCAGGCTGGCATACAGAACATGCGTCCGCCACCGCCCGTTGATTTGCAAATACGACTGCGCCACGCCCTCGTATTTGAAGGCCGAGCTTTCCAGCAACCCGCGCGACGCCCGGTTTTCCGGCAGGCAGGCGGCTTCAATCCGGCTCAGGTCCAAACGGGTAAAGGCATGGTGAACCATCGCGCCGATGGCTTCACGCATATACCCTTGTCGGGCAAAGGCCTGACCGGTCCAGTACCCCAATGTGCCCGCCTGTGCGGGACCGCGCCGAATGTTGTCCAGCGTGATGGCCCCAACCAACACGTCATCTTCACGGCGAAACAGAAAAAGCGGAATTGCCGTCCCGGCCGCTACCGAACGTTGTGCCCAATACACACGGTTGGTAAAGGATTTGCGGCTCAGGTGGTCCTTGGCCCAGATCGGTTCCCAAGGCGTCAGGTAACCTTTCGAGGCTCGCCGCAACGCGGCCCAATCGTTGAAGTCGGAATGTACAGGCGGGCGCAGGCTGAGCCGCGCAGTCTCGAGTTTCAGCTTGCGTCTGCCCAACAGCATCACGCCGCCCGCCTCTCCTGTAGTTCGGCCAATGTCGGCGCCCCCGAAACCGGCCCGTACAGCGCCAAAGCGGCAGGTGCGTTGACGGCCATCTGCTCGGCAAATACGCGCACATTTTCGGTGCTGACCGCATCGATCTTGGCCACCGTATCTTCCAGAGACGGGACCCGCCCCCAGATCTGAACCAGCCGCGCCAGCCGTTCGGCCCGGTTTGACGGGCTTTCCAGCCCCATCAACATCCCGGCTTTCATCTGCGCACGGGCACGGGCAACCTCTTCCGTGGTCATGTCCTCTGCTGCGCGCTTCATCTCGTCGATGGTGATGGTGGCAAGCTCTGCCACCTGATCTGCCGAGGTACCGGCGTAGATCGTCGTCGTACCGGTATCCGCATAGGCACCAGTCTGGGCAAAGATCGTATAGCAGAGCCCGCGTGTTTCACGCACCTCCTGGAACAGCCGTGAGGACATGCCGCCACCCAGAGCCGTCGAATATATCTGCGCCGTATAGATCGCATCGTCGCGATAGCCCGGGCTTTCCAGCGCAAGTGCAAAATGGGCCTGCTCCAGCTTTTTCTCCTGCCGTGCTTCACCACCGGTAAAGCGCGCAGGGTCAGCGATCAGCCCGGTGCGTGGTTGCAGATGACCGAACATCTCTTCGGCCATTTTCATCAGCTGATCGTGATCCACGGCACCGGCAGCGGACAGGATCATCTGATCGGGGCCATAATGCTCTGCTACGAAGCCAGAGAGGTCTTCTCGTGAAAACGCACTGACCCGTTCGGATGGTCCCAGAATGGTTCGGCCCAAAGGCTGGTCGTGATAGCTCTGCTCCTGCAACCAGTCAAAGATCACATCGTCGGGCGTGTCATAGGCCTGGCCGATCTCCTGAAGGATCACGCCGCGTTCGACCTCGATTTCGCGCGGGTCGAAAACCGGGTTCAGAACGATGTCGCCGATCACGTCCATCGCCAGCGCCACGTCGTCCTTCAGAACGCGCGCGTAATAGGCCGTTACCTCGCGCGAGGTATAGGCGTTGATATACCCGCCCACATCCTCAATCGCCTCGGCGATTTGCAGCGCCGAACGGCGCTCTGTTCCCTTGAACGCCATATGTTCAAGGAAATGCGCGATTCCGTTCTGTTCGATCCGCTCATGCCGCCCACCGGCGGTTACCCAGATGCCGATGGCCGCAGATTGCAGCCCCGGCATATGTTCACTGACGATACGAAACCCGTTCTTCAGTTGGTCTTGTCTGACAGTCACTCAGCGATGTGCCTTTTTATATGATCCTCAAGGGCACCCAGATCATTGGCGATGCGGGTCACCCGTTCCGGACGTTCATACAGATCAGACATGCGGGATGGAAGAGGTGGATGCACGTCGCTCGCCCTCTCGACCGCCGCAGGGAACTTGGCGGGATGCGCGGTCGCCAAGGTGATCATCGGGGTATCGGTGGCACGGTGGTCTTCGCCGACCTTGATCCCGACCGCAGTGTGCGGGCAGACCAGTTCCGCGCTGTGTGCAAGCGTATGCCGGATCGTCGCCAGCGTTTCCTCCTCGGACACTCGGCCCGAGTCGAAACTCTCGCGCAGCGCTTCCATCGCGCCCTGGCTGACATTGAAGCCGCCGGACTTGAGCTCATCCATCAACTGCGCCACGGCACCGCCGTCCTCGCCATAGGCGTAATACAACGCCCGCTCAAAGTTCGAGCTGACCTGAATGTCCATCGACGGGCTGATCGAGGGGATGGTGTCGCCCTTGAAATACCCCTCACCCGACAGACAGCGGTGCAGGATGTCATTCTGGTTGGTTGCAACGACCAGACGGTCGATGGGCAAGCCCATGCGCTTGGCCAGATAGCCTGCGAAGATGTCGCCGAAATTGCCGGTCGGCACGGTGAAACTGACCTTGCGGTGCGGCGCGCCGAGGCTGACGGCGGCCGAGAAATAATAAACGATCTGCGCCAGCACCCGGGCGAAGTTGATCGAGTTCACACCTGCCAGCTTGACCCCGTCGCGGAAGTCGAAATCGTTGAACATATCTTTCAGCGCGGCCTGACAATCATCGAAATCGCCATCCACGGCCAAGGCATGAACGTTGCTGTCCGCAGGCGTCGTCATCTGGCGACGCTGCACCTCGGACACGCGGCCATGCGGGAACAGGATGAACACATCCACGGCATCCAGCCCCCGGAACGCCTCAATCGCGGCAGAACCGGTGTCGCCGCTGGTCGCGCCCACGATGGTCACGCGGTCATTGCGCCGTTTCAGGGCCACCTGGAACAGCTGGCCGATCAACTGCATGGCAAAGTCTTTGAAGGCCAGCGTGGGGCCGTGGAAGAGCTCCAGCAAGAAGTGATTCTCGTTCAGCTGCTTCAGCGGCGCGCGGGCGTCATGACCAAAACCCTCGTAGGCACGCGCGATGATCTGCTTGAACTCATCCTCTGCAAAGGAGCCGCTGACATAGGGCCACATCACACGGAACGCGATGTCTTCATAGGGCAGACCAGCAAGCGCCGCGATCTTGTCATGGCTCATCACAGGGATCTCGGCGGGCAGATAAAGCCCCCCATCGCGGGCCAATCCGGTCAGCATCGCCTCTTCAAAGGTCAGTTCTGGCGCTTGGCCACGGGTCGAGATGTATTTCATTGCTCTTCACTCTCAGAAGGGGCGCGATTGCGCCACAGAAAATAACCGGTCATCACAGCCCAAACCAGAGCCAAGCCAAACCAGGTGATTGCATATTGCAGGTGATCGTTTGGAATCCCCGCCGTATCCACCGGCAAAGGCGTCACGTTCGGGTCGGTCTGAGACCGTGCAATCAGCAACACCGGTTCGGCCCCCAGCGCGGCGGCCAGATTGGGCACGTCCCGGGCAAACCAGATGTTGTCGTCAATATCGGGCTCGGGCGTATAGCTGTCGACCTCATCCGGCCAGTGCAGGTTGCCGGTGATCTCCATCGGACCGGTCAGACGCGACGCCTGTTTTGCAGTTGTCGGCACAAACCCCCGATCGACCAGAATTATGCGGTCCTCGGTGCTGAACGATTGGATGATGCGATACCCTGCCCCGACCTGTTTGACCGAAACAAGAACATGGATTTCGCCTGGTTCCATCTCACCCGAAACCGTTATCGGAAGGTATTTGTCGGTGTCCTCTGAAACCTGCCGGGGCAAGGCGATAGGGTCGGCTGAAATGCGACTTTCAATCTCTGCCAACAGCTCCTGTTTCCAGGCCAGACGCTGCATCTGCCAGATCCCCAGCGACAGCAGAACGCCCAAACCGGCGAGGCCGAAGATCAGCAGGAACAGAATGCGGCGCATGGCAGGGTCGAACCTCGTTTCAGGAACCGGCGTCTTGTTAAGGGGCGTGTGGGCCAAATTGCAACCACGCAATTGTATGGGGCGCAATCTTGCGCCCGGAACAGAGAAAAAGCCGCCCCTCAAGGGCGGCTTTAGCAATTTGATGAGCTGATCGGGCTTACATCAGCGGGGCCTGTCCCCAGATGTAGACTGCAAAAAACAGGAACAGCCAGACAACGTCAACGAAATGCCAGTACCAGGCCGCCGCTTCGAACCCGACATGCTTTTCCGGTGTGAAGTCGCCTTTGAGGGCCCGGATCAGGCAGACCGACAGAAAGATGGTGCCGATGATGACGTGGAAACCATGGAAACCGGTCGCCATGAAGAAGTTCGAATAGAACTGATCATCGCCAAATTTCCAGCCTTCATGGGCCAGCAGCTCATAGTATTCGAACGCCTGCAAACCGGTAAAGGCAATGCCCAGAACGATACCGATGGCCAGACCGTTGATCAGCGCTTTGCGGTCGTTGTCATGCACCAGCGCGTGGTGGGCCCAGGTGATAGCACAGCCCGACAGCAGCAGAACCAGCGTGTTGATCAGCGGCAGGTGGAACGGGTCAACCGCGTGAATGTCCGGCTGGATGTATTCGGTGCCGGCATAGTCGTACATCGGGTACATGCGATGTTTGAAGAACGACCAGAACCAGGCAAAGAAGAACATCACCTCGGACATGACGAACAGGATGAAACCGTACCGCAGACCGATGCGAACCACAGGGGTGTGATCCCCCTGGCGGCTTTCGACAACAACTTCGGACCACCAAGCGAACATGGTGTAAAGAACTGCGACCAGACCGGCCCAGAACATCCACGGGGTCAATCCGTGCATCCAAAGGACGGCTCCGAACAACATCACAAAGCCGCCGACAGCTCCGATCAGAGGCCAGATCGACGGGGCCAGAATGTGATAATCATGGTTTTTAGCGTGTGCCATCAGCGTCCCTCACCTACAGGCGTTAGTTCGTGTTTGTTTCTGCCTGCGCTTCAAGGGCGGCATAGCCCTCTGGCAGGTCAATTTCGTAGAATGTATACGACAGCGTGATCGTATGAACATACTTTGCTTCAAGATCTTCGACCATTTCAGGATCGACGAAGAAGGTCACCGGCATCTCTACCCGTTCGCCGGGTTGCAGCACCTGCTCTTCAAAGCAGAAACAGGCAATTTTTTGAAAATACCCGCCCGCCGAATAGGGTGCCACATTGTATGAGGCCTGACCCGCTATTGGACGATCCGTTGGGTTGTAGGCCTCATAGAAAGCCAGTCCGGTCTCGCCGATGCGCACTTCCATCTCGCGAACGACCGGTTTGAATTCCCAGGCCATGTTTTTGGCCTTGGACGCATCAAACCGTACGGTGACCGTGCGGTCCAGAATGTCTTCGGGGGCGGCTTCGGCCACACCGGTTGTACCGCCAAATCCGGTCACGCGGCAGAACCAGTCGTAGAATGGTACCGCCGCCCAGGCCAGGCTACCCATCAGGACAACCACACCCACGGTTTGAGCGACCGTTTTCTGTGGACCAGACAAAGCCATCAGTTCTGGATCTCCTGTGTGGCCATGTTGAAGTCAGTACCCGAGACCTTGACGATCGTCAGGCCGAAAATGATCACGATAAAGGCAGCCAGCGTCAGGCCGACGCCCAGATTGCGGCTGAACCGACGCTGATGCAGTTCATGGCTTTTGCGCAGGCTCATGACCATCCTCCCAAACCATAGGGTTTCAGCAAGGCTTCGGCCAGAATAGCGCCGAAATGCAGGAAGAGGTAGAGCAGCGAAAGCTTGAAAAAGCTGCGTTCGACCTTGAAATTATCGGCCTCCGAGTCGTCCTCGGTCCGACGCGAAATTTGCCAGGCGCCGCGCAGGAACAACGCGTTCAACACCAAAGCCACGGTCAGATAGATGGGGCCACCGATGCCAGAGAACGCAGTTCCCACCGCCAGTATCGCCAGCAGGGCCGTATAGACGAGAATGTGCACACGCGTTGCTCGGCGGCCATGTGTCACTGTCAGCATGGGCACGCCCGCATCGTCATAGTCCGAGCGCATGAACAGCGCGAGTGCCCAGAAATGCGGCGGTGTCCACATGAAGGTCAGGGCGAACATCAGCCACGGTTCAACCTCCATGGACCCGGTAGCAGCCACCCAGCCGATCACCGGAGGGAAAGCGCCCGCCGCACCACCGATCACGATGTTCTGCGGGGTCGAGCGCTTCAGCCACATCGTGTAGACAACGACATAGAAAAAGATTGTGAAGCCCAGAAACGCACCTGCGAACCAGTTGGTCGCAAGGCCCAGCATGATGACCGACAGGCCCGACAGGGTCAGGCCGATGGCCATCGCCTCACCCTCCTCTACCTTGCCGGAGGGGATCGGGCGACCTTTGGTGCGTTTCATCACCTTGTCGATATCCGCATCCCACCACATGTTCAGCGCACCCGATGCACCGCCACCGATGGCGATGAACAGAATGGCGCAGAACCCGACAAAGGGGTGGACCGGAACCGGGGCCGCCAGCAGACCGACCAGCGCCGTGAACACGACCAGAGACATCACGCGCGGCTTCAGCAGGGCGAAGTAATCGCCAAAGCTGGCCTCGTCCGCGTGGGCGGTCGCTGTGCTGGCATTGATGCTTGCGTCGGTCATCTCGGGTCCTTCTGGGGCGAAAGCTGCGCGGTCAGCCCGCACAGCCTGCATTTCGTGTCAGGCGGGCTTTTACCCGCCCTCAGTGTGCTCAGTTCGAAGCAACCTGATAGCTTTGCGGCAGACCGGCATATTCTTCGATCGCACCTTGCAGCCACTGGTCATACGCTTCCTGGCTGACGACTTTCACGGTGATCGGCATATAAGCGTGGTCTTTGCCGCAGAGTTCCGAACACTGACCGAAATAGATGCCTTCCTTCTCGGCCTCGAACCAAAGTTCCGCCAGACGCCCGGGCACGCCATCCTGCTTCACGCCGAAGGACGGGATAGTCCAGGAGTGGATCACGTCAGATGCGGTAACCTGCATCACGACAACCTTGCCAACCGGGACAACAACGGCAGTGTCGGTGGCCAGCAGCCATTCGTCTTCGCTGTAACCCGCATCTGCCAGCTTGGCGCGCATGGCGTCATCCAGAACAAACGGAGTCACATCCGCGTCGGCCGGGCGCGCGCCCTCGTCCAGAGTGGCCGGATGGCCCAGCAGGTAGCTGTCAAAGGCAAAATCGTGATCAACATATTCATAGGTCCAGTACCACTGGTTGCCCACGACTTTGATGGTGATGTCGCCTTCCGGAATTTCCTGCTGTTTGAACAGAACCGGCAGCGAAAACGCACCGATGAAGACCAGAATCAGGATCGGGCCAAGGGTCCATGCAATCTCAACCGGGGTGTAGTGTGAAAAACGCGCCGGTTTCGGGTTAACGCGTTCGTTGTAACGCACGATGCAATAAACCAGCAGGCCGGCAACCAGCAGGCAGATGACGGTGATGATCACCAGAATCATGCCGTCCAGACGCTGAATTCCCGTGGCAAGGCTGGTGGCCGCGGGCTGAAAGCCCATACCGCCGTCAACCGGCTTGCCAATAATCTCAAGCTCCTGAGCCATGGCTGGAAGGCTGGAGAGGGCTGTCATAAACCCTGAAAGCATCAAAGCATTCTTCATGTTCTGTCCTGATCGTTTGATCTTTGCGTCCCTGGCGAAAAGGTGTGAATCGGTCGCACCTCTCCCGTTGTCTTTGGCCGCGTTAAAAACCATATTCCGTCGGGTAGATAAAGCAAAATGCTTGCGTCAAACAGACGCTATTTTTGATCTGGATCAAACCCGAAAGGTCGCAACCCATGTCCGACGCCCCGTTTCGCCCGTTTGAAAGCGCTCTACCACACGATGAAGCGCTTGCCATTTTGCGCTCGGCCACGGACGGGGCCGAGGACGGAGAGCTGTTTGTCGAGCGGCGAAAATCCGAGTCTCTCGTGTTCGATGACGGCCGTCTGCGCACCGCGTCTTACGATGCGTCGGAAGGGTTCGGGCTGCGTGCCGTACAAGGTGAAGTGGCTGGATATGCGCATTCCACAGACGTCTCGATTCCTGCCCTGAAACGGGCGGCGGAAACAGCAAGACTGGCTGTCGGGGATGGCGGCGGGGTCTTGGCGGATGCTCCGCGCTCCACCAATACGCGCCTCTATACGGACGAAGACCCGATTGATTCTGCCGCTTTCCCGGTCAAGATCGAGACATTGCGTGAGATCGACGCCTTCGCCCGCGATCTGGACCCGCGTGTGGTTCAGGTCAGCGCCACGATCGCGGCAGCCGTGCAAGAGGTCGAGATTCTGCGCCCCGATGGTGTGATGGTCCGCGATGTGCGCCCCATGACCCGCGTGAACGTGTCGGTCATTGTCGAACAGAACGGACGCCGCGAAAGCGGATCCGCCGGTGGTGGTGGCCGGGTTGGCCTGAGCGGGTTGATCGACCCCGCCGACTGGCAGGCCAAGGCCCGCGAAGCCCTGCGTATCGCACTAGTCAACCTGGACGCGGTTCCTGCACCGGCCGGTGTCATGGAAGTCGCGCTTGGCCCCGGCTGGCCGGGCATCCTGCTGCACGAGGCCATCGGCCACGGCCTGGAAGGCGACTTCAACCGCAAGGGCAGCTCGGCCTTTGCCGGGTTGATGGGGCAGCAGATTGCTTCGAAAGGCGTGACCGTGGTGGATGACGGCACGATTGCCGATCGTCGCGGCTCGATCACCGTGGATGATGAGGGCACGCCCAGCGCGCGCACGGTGCTGATCGAAGACGGTATATTGACCGGATACATGCAGGACCGCCAGAATGCGCGACTGATGGGGGTTGCTCCTACGGGTAACGGGCGGCGGCAGAGCTATGCGCACAAACCCATGCCGCGCATGACCAACACGATCATGCTGGGTGGCGAAGCCGACCCGCAGGCCCTGGTGGCTGATATCAAGGACGGCATCTGGGCCGTTGGATTCGGCGGGGGTCAGGTGGACATCACCAACGGCAAGTTCGTTTTCTCGTGCACCGAGGCATATCGTGTCGTAAACGGCAAAATCGGCGCGCCGGTCAAGGGCGCCACGTTGATCGGTGACGGGGCGTCGGCCTTGAAACGCATCCGCGGGCTGGGCAACGATATGGCGCTGGACCCAGGTATGGGAACCTGTGGCAAGGACGGGCAATGGGTGCCGGTGGGTGTTGGCCAGCCGACCGTGCTGATGGACGGGCTGACTGTCGGTGGTTCGGCCGCCTGAGTCGGAAGCGGCGCATTCCCGGAGGCGCAGGGTTAACCCAGCGTCTCTTTTTTCGCGAAAATTGCCTTAGGCGACCGAAGCGCCCTTTCTGACTGAGCATTATTTATTTTGCTTATTATCAATGTGTTCTATGCTTTTCTCTGACAGAATTGCAAAAAAACAGTTCTAATTTTCGACGATTCACAAGCTGTTAACTGCCTGTCCCGTAAACCAGTTCTGCAACAAGGCGGAGCAACGGATGACCGAAGAGCAGCTTTCTTCCAATCACCCCCCACTCCCACCCACCACGGAAGAGGACCGGTTCTCGTGGCTTCGTCTGTTGCGTTCTCGCAAGGTCGGTCCGGCGACATTTCGTCGGCTGCTTCGCGAACATGGCTCAGCGCAGAACGCGCTGGCCGCGCTGCCTGAAATGGCACGCGCCGCCGGTATCAAAGGGTATGAAACCTGCCCCCCCGGCGTGATCGAGGCGGAACTCAGGGCCGCAAAAGCCGCTAAAGCGCGGCTTTTGTGCCTTGGGTCCGCTGAATTCCCCGCGGCCCTGGCTGGACTCAACGAAGCCCCGCCGCTGCTTTGGGCGATCGGAGACGTTTCGCTGCTGCAAAAACCAACGATTGCGATGGTCGGCGCGCGAAACTGTTCCTCGCTCGGCGCGCGGATGGCACGTGGCCTGGCCACCGAACTGGGCAGCAAGGGGCACGTAATCGTCTCTGGCCTGGCGCGTGGCATCGATACAGCCGCACATATGGCCGCGCTGGAGACCGGCACCGTGGCGGTCATGGCCGGTGGCGTTGATGTGATCTATCCCGCCGAAAACACGGAACTGGCCCATGACATCGCGTCCCGCGGCTTACGGATTTCGGAACAACCGATGGGCGTAACACCCCAGGCCCGGCACTTTCCACGCCGAAATCGGATCATTTCGGGGCTTGCGCAGGCGGTTGTCGTCGTCGAGGCAGCCGCCAAGTCCGGCAGTCTGATCACGGCACGGGACGCACTGGATCAGGGGCGCGAGGTTCTGGCCGTTCCCGGCCATCCGTTCGACGCGCGGGCCGCCGGTTGCAATCTGTTGATTCGTGACGGCGCCACACTTGTCCGATCTGCTGAAGACGTTATTGAAGCCTTGCCGAGGCAGGACGACCTGATTTGCCGGCCAATCGAACCGCCCTCGGAACCAATCGTGCGTCCTGCAAGAGACCTGCACGAGCAAATCATCGCGCGGCTTGGCCCCTCGCCCATCGCCGAAGATCAATTGCTGCGGGATATCGCGGCCTCGGCCGGTGAGCTTGGAACGGCGCTGATCGACCTTGAACTTGATGGGCGAATCCAGCGTCAGCCCGGAGGTCTGTTGTCGCTGGCAAGTTGATCGTACCCTCGTTCCGGCGTGCCCGGTTTCTGAAGATTTGTGATAGCGCACTGAAATCACGGCGCTTTTCCACCGACGAAAGGAACGCATTGACAATTCCCGCTTGCCCCACACATTTTGCACCACCATAGAAGGCGCCAAATTCGTCGAGCGAGGTTTCCCCTTAAATGCCCGTAGTTGTTGTAGAATCTCCGGCCAAAGCAAAAACAATCAATAAATACCTGGGCCCCGACTACACGGTTCTGGCCTCTTACGGCCATGTGCGGGACCTGCCGCCAAAGGATGGATCGGTCGATCCTGAACATGACTTCTCGATGAAATGGGAGGTCGGGAACGACAGCCGCAAGCATGTCAAGGCCATTGCCGACGCGTTGAAAGAAGACAATGCGCTGATCCTCGCCACTGACCCCGACCGCGAGGGCGAGGCAATCAGCTGGCACCTACAGGAGGCGTTGACCAAACGCCGCTCGATCAAGAAGGATACGCCCGTCAGCCGCGTCACCTTCAACGCCATCACCAAGGACGCCGTGACCGAGGCGATGCAGAACCCGCGTCAGGTCGATATGCCGTTGGTCGAGGCCTATCTGGCCCGCCGCGCGCTGGATTATCTGGTGGGGTTCAACCTGTCTCCGGTTTTGTGGCGCAAACTGCCGGGTGCGAAATCGGCGGGTCGCGTGCAATCCGTCTGTCTGCGCCTGATCGTCGAGCGCGAGATGGAAATCGAGGCATTCAAGCCGGTGGAATACTGGTCGGTTCGGGCGCTGTTCGAGACACCGCGCGGGCAGACCTATGAGGCGCGTCTGGTCACGCTGGCCGGCAAGAAGCTGGACAAGCACGATCTGGCCAATGCGACACAGGCCGAGCTGGCGGTTCAGGCGATCACCAGCCGCGCGCTGAGCGTGACATCGGTCGAGGCCAAACCCGCCGCACGTAACCCAAGCGCGCCGTTCATGACCTCGACCCTGCAACAGGAGGCCAGCCGCAAATTCGGCATGGGCGCGCGCCATGCAATGCAGGTGGCGCAGCGGCTTTATGAGGCCGGGTACATTACCTATATGCGGACCGACGGCATCGACATGGCGCCTGAGGCCGTAGCAGCCACGCGCGAAACAATCGCGGATCGCTATGGTGCTGAATATGTACCGGACAGCCCGCGCATCTACAAGAACAAGGCCAAGAACGCTCAGGAAGCTCACGAGTGTATCCGCCCGACGGATATGTCCCGCGATACCAAGGCGTTGAAGGTCACGGATGAAGATCAGCGCAAGCTTTACGATCTGATCTGGAAACGCACCATCGCCTGTCAGATGGCTGCCGCACGTCTGGAGCGCACCACCGTCGAGATCGGCAGCGACGACGGTCAGGTCGGCCTTCGCGCCACGGGCCAGGTGGTAATGTTCGATGGGTTCATGCGGGTATACGAAGAAGGCCGGGATGACGTCGCGGACGAGGATGAAAAGCGCCTGCCACAGATCACGCAGGGCGATCCGGCCCGTTTTGCCAAAGCCTCTCTGAAGGATCAGTTTGCCAAGGCGACCAGCGACAGCGGTGACAAGATCGCGAAAGAAGCAATACTGTCCGAGAACGAATCCGTTCTGGCCCTTCAACACCATACCCAACCGCCCCCGCGCTATACCGAGGCCACTTTGGTCAAACGGATGGAAGAGCTGGGGATCGGGCGCCCATCTACCTATGCCTCGATCGTAACGACGATCCAGGACCGGGAATATGTCCGCAAGGACAAGAACAGGCTAATCCCCGAGGAAAAGGGCCGGATCGTCACCATCTTCCTGCTGAACTTCTTCCGCCAGTATGTTGGCTACGAGTTCACCGCGAATCTGGAAGAGCAACTGGATGACGTCAGCGCCGGGGAGCGCGACTACAAGGATCTGCTGGGCAAGTTTTGGCGTGATTTTTCAGCCGCGATTGGCGAGACCTCCGAGCTCCGGATTTCGGAAGTGTTGGATAAGCTAGACGAAGCTCTGGCTCCGCAGCTGTACCCGCCGCGCGAGGATGGGTCCGATCCGCGTATCTGCCCGAAATGCGGCACCGGTCAGTTGCACCTGAAGACCTCTCGTACGGGTGGGTTCGTCGGATGCGGGAACTATCCGGAATGTACCTATACGCGCCCGATTGCCGGTGAAGGCGCGGAAGGTGACGAAAGGCTGCTGGGCGAAGATGGCGGGGATGAGATCTGGCTGAAGTCCGGCCGGTTCGGCCCTTACGTTCAGCGGGGCGAACCCACGCCCGAGAACAAAAAGCCCCCGCGCGCATCCCTTCCGCGCGGGTGGAGCAAGGATGACATGGATCTGGAAAAGGCGCTGACGCTTCTGTCCCTGCCCCGTCAGATCGGCGAACACCCCGAAGGCGGCATGATCAGCGCGAATTTCGGGCGGTTCGGCCCCTACCTGATGCATCAGCTGCCGGAGGAGGCAAAGCCGGTCTACGCCAATCTGAAAGACCCCAATGACGTGTTCGAGATCGGCATGAACCGCGCCGTTGAATTGCTGGCCGAAAAACGGGCAAACCCCGGTCGTGGACGGCGGGCCGCGGCGAAACCTCTGAAGGAGTTGGGTGAGCATCCCGATGGCGGCGCGATGCAGGTTCTGGACGGGCGCTATGGGCCTTATGTGAAATGGGAAAAGATCAACGCGACGATCCCCAAGGACATCAAACCCGAGGACGTAACGCAGGAAATGGCCATCGAGCTTGTCAACGAGCGCGCTGCCAAAAAAGGCACCAAGAAGAAGGCCACGTCTAAAAAGAAAGCAACCACCAAGAAAGCAACAACCTAGTCTGACAGGTGGTCGGGGTTGAAAAAGCCCCCCACAATCGCCGTTTCGGCATTGCGGGGGGCTGTCAGCGAATTACCTGGGCTGAGGGCCGCACCGCACTTCGAGCGTCGTCTGCCAGTCTTCCGAGCTGCTTGAGCTAGGATAGTAGCCGGGTGCGCTGCCTGAGTTCTAGGCAGCAGCCGTCAGGACATCGATGATCAGGGCTGCATTCTTGTCCACCTCCTGATAGCCGGTATCGCTGGCCAGAACGAAGGCCTCTTTGCCCTGCTGTGCGCACCGTGCGTTGGCGGTTGAAATTGCAGATTCAAGTGAAGACTTCTCAGAATATCCAGCACCAACAACTTTGATCTTGTTATCATCGAGCTGAAGTACCGCCGCCTGATCAGGCTCACAGGCTGACAAAGCCAAAAGCGCAGCAGCTGCGGTTGCTCAGACCCAAATTCGTTTCATGTTTTCAACCTCCTATAAAAGTGCGGCGAACATGCAGAGCCACCCGATCAATTGCAACGGCCTTTTCCATTGGTAGAAATACGACCCAGCCTCCGGTTTCATTGACTTCCCTGTGACGCGACGGCACAACCAGCCCATCACCATGTCATTGGGGGAGTTTTCCATGAAGAAAGTCTATGCCAATGCCACCGAGGCGCTCGATGGGCTGCTGTCGGATGGCATGCTGATTGCCGCAGGCGGGTTTGGCCTGTGCGGCATTCCGGAATTGTTGCTTGAGGCCATCCGGGATTCGGGCGTCAAAGACCTGAGCTTTGCGTCGAACAATGCCGGTGTGGACGATTTCGGAATCGGCATCCTGTTGCAGACCAAGCAGGTCAAGAAGATGATCAGCTCGTATGTCGGTGAAAACGCCGAGTTCATGCGCCAGTATCTGAGCGGTGAGCTGGAGCTGGAATTCAACCCCCAGGGAACACTGGCCGAACGGATGCGCGCCGGTGGGGCGGGCATCCCGGGCTTCTACACCAAGACCGGCGTCGGCACCGTGATCGCTGAAGGGAAAGAGCACAAGGACTTCAACGGCGAGACCTACATTCTGGAAGAAGGCATTTTTGCCGATCTGGCCATCGTCAAAGCCTGGAAGGCTGACGACACCGGCAATCTGGTTTTCCGCAAGACCGCCCGTAATTTCAACGTTCCTGCCGCGACCTGCGGCAAGATCTGCGTGGCCGAAGTGGAAGAGATCGTTCCGCATGGTTCGCTGGACCCCGACTGCATCCATCTGCCCGGTATCTATGTGCATCGCATCATTCAGGGCGAACACGAAAAGCGCATCGAACAGCGCACCACCCGCAAGAAGGAGGAAGCATAATGCCCTGGGACCGCAATCAGATGGCCGCACGCTCGGCAGAGGAACTGGAAGACGGCATGTATGTGAACCTGGGTATCGGGATCCCGACGCTGGTGGCAAACTATGTGGGTGACAAGGACATCACGCTGCAATCGGAAAACGGCATGCTGGGCATGGGCCCCTTCCCCTTCGAGGGCGAAGAAGACCCGGACCTTATCAATGCAGGCAAGCAGACGATCACCGAACTGTCCCGCACGGCCTATTTCGACAGTGCCACATCCTTCGCCATGATCCGCGGCGGCAAGATTGCTGCGGCGATTCTGGGCGCCATGGAAGTGGATGAGAAAGGCGATCTGGCAAACTGGATGATCCCCGGCAAGCTGGTGAAAGGCATGGGCGGCGCGATGGACCTGGTTGCAGGCGTCGGCCGGGTGATTGTCGTGATGGATCACACCAACAAGCACGGCGACAGCAAGGTCCTGAAGGAATGCACCCTGCCACTGACCGGAAAGGGCGTCGTGGATCGCATTATCACCAATCTTGGTGTGCTGGATGTGGTTGAAGGCGGTCTGAAAATCGTCGAACTGGCGGAAGGTGTCAGCGAAGATGAGCTGCGCGCCGCAACGGAAGCGACAATCGTTTCCTGATCAAATGGAAAGGCCCGCCGGATCACGGCGGGCCTTGTTAGTTGGAAGTCTGAAAAACACAGCCATCGGAAATCAGGTCTGGCGGCGTTGCGCACAAAGCCCGCGCGATCTGAAACGCGGCGAGGACTTTTGGCACGTAGTCCCGGGTTTCAGCATAGGGTGGCACACCGCTGTGTTTGCGTACGGCCCCCTCTCCTGCGTTGTATCCAGCCAATACAAGTATTGGATCATTCCCGAACTCTTCCATCAGCCAGTTGAGGTATTTTACACCGCCCGCAATGTTCTCAGAGGGCTTAAGGCTGTCCTTTACCCCGAATCTGGCCGCTGTCGCGGGCATTAACTGCATAAGCCCCTGCGCGCCTGCGGAACTGACCGCGTCTGTACGCCCGGCCGATTCCACCGAGATGACCGCAAGCACCAGCGCAGGTGAAACATTGGTTCCCACAGTGGAACGAAGGATATCGATCCCGCGTTCCTTTGCGATATCTTGCAGCGATTGCAGTCGCGGTGATCTCACGTTGGTTGCGGCCAGGGCGCTGATCGCCGCGTCAAGCCGCCCGGCCCCACCTTCATCAATGTGCGGTGAAATCAAATTCCAGAAAGCCTTGTACGATCCTTTGGGATCTCGTTTGACTTCCGCACCGGGCGCCGGCAGCGGAGCGACTTTGGTACGCGCGATGATTTCCGGCACCACCAGTTCAGTGCCCGTGCTGGGCGCTGAAGGGTTGGCTGCATGTTCTTCCGGAGTGATCTGCACGGTCACACGCGGACGTTCACCGGGTTTTGGGACTTTGACGCGCTTGTATACGCCGCGCGGCTCTGTCTCGGTCGCATTTACGGATGCAGTACCCGATATCAGAAACGCCAGCACACCGGCGCATTGAAGTGCGTTCCGGAGATTCATTTGCCTGCCTCATGTTTTCTTTTTAGGCGATTTGAACCCCGAATCTTCCCGCAAGGCCAGAAAAACAAAGCGAAATGGGGCAGTTTCGCCTCATTTGGCACAATTTTGCATCGCTACAGGGCCTTTGCTTTAATCGTTGTGATTTTTTTATCTTTTATTTTCATTGTGTTATGAAAATTATAACCAAAAAGTTAAGCCATGCGAAAAAAAATCTGTGTTTGGCCCAATTCCTGCCACGCACAACAGGCAAACATTAATCCATACCGAGACGGACATGAGCGGCCTGAGAGAGAAAGCTCTGAAGAACGCCGAGGTTTGTTAAACTCTTTTTGATCCTTTAGGAGGGACGTAACATGATCAAGTTCATCAAGAACTTCCGCAAAGACGAAGACGGCGCAGTAACAGTTGACTGGGTTGTTCTGACCGCTGCAGTCATCGGCCTGGCAGCCGTTGCATACCAGCAGATCTCGGCTGGCGCGACCGGCCTGGCAACAGACGTGAACACCGCTCTGCAAGCATCGTCGATCAGCACCGGCAGCAACACCGCAACAGGTGGTATCACAGCTGCAGGCACCAACTAAGCCTCTGGTTTAGCAAGATTTCGAGACCGCGCCTTCAGGCGCGGTCTTTTTTGTTTCAGAAGTACCGGTACTTCTGAGGCAAAAATACAGGCTAATAGACATGACGCCGCCCGACACATCACGAGTGCCACCGAATTAGTCACGCCCTTTTCAGGTCTCACCGCAATAAGGAACACGAGAAAAAGTGCTGAATCTTAGATATCTTCACCAAAATCAACTTTTGGCCTGATTTCCGCCATCCGAACGAACCACTGTTGGGCGACGTTACGGGAAACACTGAATTGTCGTATTGGAGATATGTAGATGCTAAAGTTCCTTAATCGGTTCAAATCGGACGAAGCAGGAGCGGTGACCGTTGACTGGGTGGTTTTGACCGCAGTATTGATCGGTCTGTCAGGCGCGACCTACCTCGTCATCAGCTCAAGTGTTGATGGTATCGGCGGTAACATCAACCAAGCCATGAGTTCCTCTGTTGTCAGCACCGGCTCGAACACCGGGCCTGGCGGTCTCGTCACAGCGGGAACCAACTGAACCACAGCGAGTTTTCACATTCACCCACTTTCCTGAGCTTGTTGGTGAACGTGTAGGGCAAATAAACGCGGCGGCCTTTTTGGGGCGCGGCGTTTGTTTCGTTGTTCTTCGTCTGGCCTGCCGTAAGGAAATGACAGCAGTCGTTTTGCGGAATTGTGCGAAAGCTGACGCAGAATCTAACAAGCAGACATTTTTGTCCCACATTTCGACACAATTTACATTTAACACTTGGGCTGTTTCAAAGTGGCCCTTTGGCCGCTTAGTATCCGACTAAATAAGAAAGAGGTGCATGTATGCGAGCGGTATTCGGACTTGTCCTGATTGTCGGCGTTGCTCTGGCTGGGGGCGCCGTTTACATGGCGCGCAACTATATTGCGGCTTACCAAAGCGAACTGGCACGGCAGAAACAAGCGGCAGAAGAAGCGCTGGCCAATGCCAAAGTCGATGTGATCCCGACGGTAACTGTTTACGTTTCAAATCGTCCTCTGAAATACGGTGAACGCCTGACGCAGGAAGACATTCGCGCTGTAGACTGGCCGGAAAACGCGATTCCCGAAGGTTCGTTCTCTGATCTCACTGCCTTGTTTCCCGAAAGTGGCGCCAATGAGCGTTATATTCTGAGGACCATGGAAAAAGACGAGGCGATTATGGAGGTCAAGATCACACGGCCAGGCGAATCGGCCGGGCTGACCTCTCGTCTTGAAAAAGGTATGCGCGCCTTTGCGATCAGCGTCGACGTGGCCTCTGGTGTTTCAGGCTTCCTGCGCCCCGGCGACAATGTCGACATCTACTGGACCGGATCAAGCGGCACCGTCGAGGGCAACACCGGCGGCATCACCAAGCTGATCGAAACCAATGTTCAACTCATCGCGGTCGACCAGACCGCTGGTTCGGACGTCGCAAGCGCAACGATTGCACGCACAGTCACGGTCGCAGCCACGCCGGAACAGGTCGCAGCACTCGCGCAGGCCCAGAACACCGGGCGTCTTTCCCTAGCTTTGGTTGGGGTGCAGGATGACTCTGTTGCGTCGGCAATCGAGGTGGATCAGCGCAAACTGCTTGGAATTACGGCAGCCGCACCGGAACCCGAAAAAGAAGTTGAACAGGTCTGCACGACGCGTATCAGACGCGGTGGCGAGATTGTCAACGTGCCTATCCCCTGTACAAATTGACGCCAATTCAGAGTGTTACAAGATCGGAGCCGCATCTCAGATGCGGCTCTTTTCTTGTTGTTGTTGCCAATTCTCCACATAAGGAAAATTCCAGAAACCATTGATTATTGCAATAAATTCGGATTTCGCGCAGTCTCTTTGCACATAGGGCATAAGACCCAAAAAACGAGGCGTGATCGGAGAGGCAGGTCACATGACAATACGTTCCTGGATCAGCGCAACCCTGCTGGGGTTGTCGCTTTTTATGGGCCCGGTCGGCGATGCCGCCTGGGCTGAATCCCTTCGCGTGGTAAAAAAGGGCACAGTGGAAACGCTGGAAGTTCCGATGAACCGCGCGATTGTTGTGGAAAGCGAACAACCTTTCGCAGAGCTCAGCATTGCCAATGCCGGCATTGCAGACATCTCATCGTTGTCCGAGCGCACGATCTATGTTCTGGGCAAGGCCCCGGGCCTGACCACGCTGACACTGTTTGACGGCGCAGGCAATCTTTTGGCCAATGTCCGCGTCCGGGTCGCACCAGATGTTACGGAATTCAAGGAACGTCTGCGTCAAATCCTGCCCAATGAACCCATCGAGGTTCGCACAGCGAATGATGGCATTGTTTTGTCCGGTACGATCTCCAGCTCGGCCAAACTGGCCCGCGCACTTGAATTGGCTGAACGGTACGCGCCCGAACGTGTATCGAACCTGATGTCTGTGGGTGGCGTCCAGCAGGTCATGCTGAAAGTTCGCTTTGCCGAGATGAACCGCTCGGTCGCTAAAGAGCTTTCTTCAACGCTTTCAGTTACGGGCACTGATTTTGTCGGTGGTTTCAATCCGCAGAACCTTGTTCCCCCTGTCACAGTGGAAAATGGTGTCTTGTTGTTTGGCTTCGGGGTCGGATCGGCACAAGTCAACTTACTTCTGCAAGCCCTCGAGTCGAAGGGCCTTGTTCGCAACCTTGCCGAACCGAACCTTTCAGCCCTGTCCGGTCAGGAAGCAACGTTTCTGGCTGGTGGTGAAGTTCCGATTCCGGTGCCGCAAGACGACGGTGTCGTGGCAATCGAGTACAAACCCTTCGGTGTGAATATGAACTTCATTCCTCGGGTTGTGGACGGCGACCTGATCAATCTGGAAATGGGAACCTCGGTTTCGAGCATCGACACCAGCACCAACTTCACGATCAATGGAGACACCGTTCCCAGCTTTATCGTGCGGGAAGCCAAGACCACAATAGAACTGCGCGACGGGGAAAGCTTTGCCATCGCCGGACTGCTTCAGGACAACTTTGTGGACCAAGTCAACCAAGTGCCGTGGCTGGGAGATGTGCCGGTTCTGGGGTCCTTGTTCCGCAGCGCTGATTACCAGCGTGAACAAAGTGAACTTGTCATCATCATCACGGCGCATCTAGTTTCACCGACTCGAGGCGAAACTCTTGCGCTTCCAACCGATCGGGTCAAACCGCCCAGCGAATTCGACCTGTTCGTGAACGGTCGGGTGGCGCGCACACAGCGCGCGGGCGCCGGCGGAGCGTCTGAGGTTGCCAAACAGAGCTTCGGCAGCTCGTACGGCTACGTCCTAGATTGATCAGGAGGATAGGACCAATGCAGAAGTGGATCATCACACTGGGTCTTACGGTCGCCGTTGCCGCATGTACGCGCGAGGTCGGATACGAGATCGATGCCGGAACCTTTGGAAACGCGACATTGAACAATATCCAGGTTCAAAACGGCGAGTTGACCTATGCTCAGATTCTCGGTCGCAGATTTGCCGCGGATGTGCCCAGCCAAGTGAACTTTGCCTTCAACAGTTCGCAACTGGACGCATCAGCGCAAAGCATACTGTTGCAGCAGGCTGACTGGATCAAACAGTTCCCCGAAGCCAGGTTCCGGGTTTACGGACATACAGATGCCGTTGGGTCGACCAGCTACAACAAAAGCCTTGGGCTACGCCGCGCGCAGGCCGTCGTTGCGTTCCTTGAACGGCAAGGCATCTCGCGTTCACGACTTGAAGCCGTTGTATCCTTTGGGAAAACGCAGCCGTTGATCGCGACACCGAATCGGGATCGCCGCAACCGCCGGACGGTAACGGAAGTTTCTGGCTTTGTTGACCGTCACCCGCAACTGCTCGACGGTAAATACGCGAACATTATCTATCGCGAATACGTTGAAAGTGCGACGTGGAAGACCGTGATTGAGAATGTATCATCAACAGATACGGCCAACTAGTGCCGCCGGAAGCGGTGGATAATACGTTTGAAATGGGCGACATCGTCGCCCATTTCCCTACAATTGGTTCTTTTGCGCCCAATTCTCGCCCAACTTCAAAGCAACATTGTGAACAATAGGGTGACCTGCGGCCAAATTTGACCGTATTGGGGCGACAGCACATCAATCTGGCGGATTTCGTTCATATGACATGCTGAGCCCTCACGACGAGGATAGTGTTTATGACCAGCGCGACGCCGCAAGACGACAATACTGCAATCTTGGCCTGCACCATCAGTCGGGATGTTCAGAATTTCGACCTTCTGATCGAAGACATGGAAGCCATCTTGGGCGAACGCTGGGGAGATCTGGGATTTGCAGAAGCGTTGGCCTTTTTCAGCCAACCCGAAGCTGAAACGCTGGAATTCGTAGCACTGGCGATCGACGGAGAAGACGAAGACAACCTTTCTCTGCTAGGTGAGATAATCACTCAAGCCAATGAAAAGAAAGTAAAAGTTGTTCTGATCGCCGAGGATGTTACTCCGGCATCCCTGCACCAACTGCTGCGCAAGGGTGCTGACGAGTTCGTGCCCTATCCTCTTCCCGAAGGCGAATTGCAGGAAGCCATAGAGCGAATGAAGCAGCCCGACCCGGTTGCCGTTGCGCAAGCAGCCGCCGTTCCTTTGGCCGGCGGCGCGTCCAAGGAAGGCGCACTGTTTGTCGTTCAGGGCCTGGCAGGTGGTGTCGGCGCAACGACACTGGCCGTTAACCTGGCTTGGGAACTGGCCTGTGCTTCGGACAAAGACGCGCCGACCGTGTGTCTGATCGATCTGGACCTGCAATACGGGACTGTTTCCACCTATCTGGATCTGCCGCGACGAGAGACCGTGTTTGAAATGCTGTCGGATACCGATGCGATGGACAGCGAAGTATTCTCGCAAGCCCTTCAAACATATGAAGAAAAGCTTCAGGTTTTGACCGCACCCTCCGACATGGTGCCACTGGACTTGATCACCCCGGAAGACATTCAGCGCGTGATCGACATGGCGCGCGCGCATTTCGACTATGTCATTGTCGACATGCCAAAAACGCTGGTCCTGTGGTCGGAAACAGTTTTGCAGGCCGCCCATGTGTATTTCGCCCTGATCGAGCTGGACATGCGGTCCGCCCAGAATGCCCTGCGCCTGAAACGTGCATTGCAGGCAGAGGAGCTACCATTCAACAAGCTGCGTTTTGCGTTGAACCGCGCGCCGAAATTTACCGATCTGAACGGGAAAAGCCGCGTGAAACGCATGGGGGAAAGCCTTGGAATCTCCATCGACCTTCTGCTGCCTGATGGTGGCAAACCGGTCATGCAAAGTGGGGATCATGGTCTGCCTCTGGCAAATGCGGCCGCCAAGAACCCTTTGCGCCGCGAAATCGCAAAGCTGGCGAAATCGCTCCACAGCCTCGGCAGCAGTGCCGAAGAAGCTGCGTAAACATCATCCCAAGGGGGGATAAGCCGTGTTTTCAAGATACAAAAAGCAACCCGCAGCGCAGCCCGTCAAAACGCCGGCACAACCGGCTGAAACAGCGGCGTCTTCTGCACAGGCGACACCTGTCGCGACTGCGGTGGCACGCAAACCCGTGAAAAAGATTGCTGGTGAGGTCACAAGTTCAGACAAAGACCGCAAACGCAAGGAGCGGTTGGGTGAGATCAAGATCGAACTGCACCGCGAACTGCTGGAGAACCTGAACCTGGCCGCGCTGGAAAACGCCGGCGAAGCCGAGTTGCGCGCTGAAATCAGTGCTATCGCCAGTGAAGTTCTGGAAACACGAAACATTGTTCTGAACCGCGAAGACCGGTCCCAACTGAACAAGGAACTGTATGACGAGGTGACGGGCCTTGGCCCGCTCGAGGCGCTGCTTCAGGACGATTCGGTCAACGATATTCTGGTGAATGGTCCACAACAGATTTTTGTGGAACGTGCCGGCAAGCTGGAACTCAGCGACATTACCTTCAAAGATGAAAAGCACCTGATGCGGATCATCGACAAGATCGTGTCCGCCGTGGGCCGCCGCGTCGATGAATCCAACCCGTATGTTGACGCCCGTCTGGCCGATGGATCGCGTTTCAATGCCATGGTGCCTCCGATCGCGGTGGACGGATCGCTTGTTTCCATTCGTAAATTCAAGAAAGACAAGCTGGGTATTGACGACCTGGTCAATTTCGGTGCGTTCACCGAAGAAATGGCCGCCTATTTGCAGGCCGCCGTGTCCACGCGACTGAATATCATCGTTTCCGGGGGTACGGGTTCGGGTAAAACGACCACGCTCAACGCCTTGTCCAGCTTCATCGACGATGCCGAGCGGATCCTGACCATCGAGGACACGGCTGAACTTCAACTGCAACAGACGCATGTGGGTCGGATGGAAAGCCGCCCGCCCAACGTGGAAGGCAAAGGTGAAGTCAGCCCGCGCGACTGTCTGAAGAACGCCCTGCGTATGCGTCCTGACCGTATCATCGTGGGTGAGACACGCGGCGCCGAGGTCATCGACATGTTGCAGGCCATGAACACCGGTCACGACGGATCAATGACCACGATTCACGCCAACTCGGCCCGTGACGGCATTTCACGTCTGGAAAACATGATCGCGATGGCCGGGATCGAAATGCCGATCAAGGCGGTACGCAGTCAGATCGCCTCGGCTGTGAACCTGATCGTGCAGGCCAGCCGCCTACAGGACGGTTCGCGCCGGATGACCTCGATCACCGAGATCACCGGGATGGAAGGGGACGTGATTTCCATGCAGGAAATCTTTCGTTTTCAACGCGTTGGCCTGACACCAGACAACAAGATCATCGGGCATTTCACCGCCACTGGCGTCCGGAGCCACTATTCGGAACGGTTCCGTCTATGGGGCTTTGACTTGCCAGCGTCCATCTACGACCCAACCACAATGTAGGAGAACCGGGTATGCAATTGCCTATGGAGGCGATCATTTATGTCGCCATCTTTGTGGGGGTCCTTGCCTTGGTCGAGGGCATCTATCTTGTCGCCTTCGGCAAGTCCATTAGCCTGAACAGCCGCGTCAACCGGCGCCTGGATATGCTGGAAAAGGGTGCCGGACGCGAACAGGTGCTGGAGCAGCTGCGCAAAGAGATGCAGCAGCATATGAAATCGCAGAGCATTCCTCTGTATTCACTTCTTGCTGACAAGGCGCAAAAGGCTGCAATCGCGTTCTCTCCACGTCAATTGATCATGATCATGGGTCTGGTATCAGCCATGGCCTTTGTCGGTTTGAGCATTGGCACCGCTACGGACACGGCACTTCGTATCGTTGTTTCCATCGCGATCGGCATCGGCGGCGTTTACGCCTGGGTAAACCACAAGGCCAAGAAACGCATGGGAATGATCGAAGAACAACTGCCCGATGCGGTTGAGCTGATGGTACGATCTCTGCGTGTTGGCAATCCATTTGTGTCGACGATTCAGGTGGTTGCAAACGAAGTTCAGGATCCGCTGGGAACCGAATTTGGCGTTATCGCTGATGAATGTGCCTATGGTCGCGATGTGGGCGAGGCGCTGAAGGACATGGCTGAGCGTCTGGACATGCAGGATATGCGCTTTCTTGCCGTAGCGGTGGGTATTCAGCAGCAATCTGGCGGCAACCTGGCCGAAATTCTGGCCGGATTGGCAAAGGTGATCCGCGCCCGTTTTCGCCTGTTCCGTCGGGTCAAGGCGATTACGGCCGAGGCGCAATGGTCCGGCAAGTTCCTGTCCGGGTTCCCTGTTGCCTGTCTGATTTTTATTCTGGTCAAGGACCCAGGCTATTACGACGACGTGTTGGATCACCCCTGGTTTATTCCCGCGTGTTTTGTTGTCGCGATCCTGCTGACATTGAACCTGATCGTCATGAAAATCATCACCAACATCAAGGTCTGAGGGCAGCACCATGGAAATCCTGACCAGCATCAATGACCTGTTGACCCAGCACCTGGGTGAATTCGGACCGCTTATCGTTGTCGGCGTACTTGGCCTGCTTATGGTTCTGGTCGCTGTCACACTGATGATGAAGCAGCCGGAAGACCCCCTGAAGAAACTGCAAAGATCGAATGCGGCTCCTCCAAAGCAGAAAAAAGGGAAGAAAGAGCAGCTTCGAAACTCGAGCCGAAACGAACAGCTTGAGAAGTTTGCAACTTTCCTCGAGCCCAAGAACGAGGAAGAATACTCGGCCGTCGAGCTGAAGCTGCGCCAGGCGGGCTACAGGTCGAAGGATTCGGTTCGGTTCTTCCACTTTGCGCAGTTTTCCTTGGGGATCCTTGGTATTTTCATTGGTGTTCTGCTGGTCACGGTTTTTTCCGGCGGCCAGGAATTTACCGGAACACAGATGATGATCCGGGTGCTTGTCCCCGGCGCGATCGGCTATTTCGCACCCAAATACTGGATCACGCGACGGGTCGAAGAGCGGAAGGAAGCGATCACCGCCGGTTTTCCCGATACGCTTGATCTGATGCTGGTCTGCGTCGAGGCCGGTCAATCGCTGGATCAGGCCATCGTTCGCGTGGCCAGTGAAATGAGCGCGTCTTATCCGGATATCGCGCAGGAATTCGAAACCGTCGCGTATGAAATGAAGGCCGGCAAGGACAAGGATACCGTCCTGCGCGACTTCGGCGTGCGCTGTGGCGTTCAGGACGTGAACTCTTTTGTCACCGTCATGATCCAATCGGCAACATTTGGTACATCAATCGCCGAGGCGTTGCGGGTTTACGCCGGTGAGATGCGCGACAAACGCGTGATGCGCGCCGAGGAGGCCGCGAACAAGTTGCCGACCAAGATGACTCTTGTCACAATGATGCTGACGGTTCCACCGCTGCTGATTATTCTGGTTGGCCCGTCGGCAAATGTTATTTCGAGTTTTGGACGCTAGGTCGGATAGAGCCATATGAAAGCTGAATTCAGGTGCTTCCCTTCCGGGTTTCGCCTAATGTTCCGGGCCACCATGGTTTTTGCCATGGTGGCTTCTTGTACAGAAGGCCTGTCACCCAACGGTTTGGATGCACCGGGAGTTGACACCAAAGGTCAGGCCGAGGACAGCATCGAGGTCGGAAACAGATTGATGGCCGCCGGAGAATACGAACTGGCGCTTCAAACCTTTACCCGGGCCGCGCTGGAACAGGGTATGACGCCCCAGGTCCTGACGTCTCTGGGTACCGCAAATGTTGGGCTACGCCGCTTGGGACAGGCCGAAAAACTTCTGCGCAGAGCCGTCGAAGACGACACGGACTGGCCGGTGGCCTGGAACAATCTGGGTGTCCTGCTGATGGAAAAACAGGAATACCCCGAGGCCGCGCAAGTGTTTCAGCGTGCCTATGCGCTGGACAATGGCGAAAGTGACGCAATCCGGGACAATCTGCGCTTAGCACTCGCAAAAATGGAAAATCCTGTTAATAATACCCCACAAGAACAACAAGAATACACACTGGAGCAGCTTGGCGACGGGCAATTCACGCTACGCAAGATCCAGTAATTGAGGCGAGAGCAGTAAAGGACGCAAAAAATGCGCCAGCAATTCTTGATTCCGAGTGTTGTTATCAGTGGTCTGATCCTTTCGGCCTGTGCAAAGGAAACCGAAGAGGAAAAGGTTGAACGAACGTTTCAGGAAGTGAACGTTATTGACGAAACAAACCTGAGCGATGTGCTTCTGAGCGCCGCAGATCCAAACGAAGCGGTGACCTATTTCCACGGCGCAGCGCTCAAGAACCCGGACCGGATCGATCTTCAGCGCGGACTGGCAATTTCTTTGGGCCGTGCCAAACGCACGACCGAGGCCGTGACCGCATGGAAGCGCGTCACAACGATGAAGGGCACGAACGCCGCGGACAAGGTTGAATACGCGGACGCATTGGTCCGAAACGGCGACTGGTCGCAGGCGAAAACCGTTCTGGATTCGGTTCCCCCAACCTTTGAAACCTTCAAACGGTATCGCCTCGAGGCAGTCGTTGCGGATTCCCGGAAAGAGTGGAAACGCGCGGATCATTTCTATGAAACCGCTGTCGGGCTGACGACACGTCCGGGCAGTGTGATGAACAACTGGGGATATTCCAAACTGACCCGCGGCGAATATGCCGAAGCGGAGCGGTTGTTCTCGGAAGCGATCCGTCAGGACAACTCGCTGTTTACTGCCAAGAACAACCTGGTTTTGGCCCGATCAGCGCAAGGCAACTATAGCCTGCCAGTCGTCCCGATGACTCAGGTCGAGCGAGCGCGTCTGCTCAACACGATGGGTATTTCGGCAGTCAAACAGGGCGATATAACCACCGCCAAGAACCTTTTCCGCGAAGCCATTTCAACCCACCCGCAGCATTTCGACGAGGCGGTCCGCTCGCTTCGGGCGCTTGAAGGGGCCTGACACATGCAAATACCCGCAGTGGCAGCGGCCTGGTTTCTGCCGTTTGTGCTGCCGATCTGCTTTTACGTGGCCTTCACGGATATGCGTGAGATGCGGATCAAGAACCATGCAGTCCTTGCGCTGACGCTGGTTTACATCGTGATAGGACTGATCGCCATCCCGCCCTGGTCTACAGGCAGTGTCGGCGGCAACCTGGGGCCGATCACCGTGTCTATGCCGGTCTATTTCTGGCAACTGCTGCATATCGTCGTGGTTTTGGTCATTGGTATCTTCCTGAACGCCGCGGGCACCATGGGCGCTGGCGATGCCAAGTTTCTGGCCGCCGCATCGGCGTTTGTCTGGCTGGGCGATCTGCGAATTATGCTTATGATCCTGACCGCCTGTATTCTGGCTTCCGTGGTCACTCATCGTTTGGCCAAGATCACAAGGCTGCGCACGATCGCGCCGCATTGGGAAAGCTGGAGCCGGGGCAAACAGTTTCCGATGGGTTTCGCCTTGGGCGGATCATTGGCGATGTACCTGATTCTGGGCACTGTTCTCGGATCGTAAACTATCATCAGCGCGCCTTGCCGCTGCCTTTGTCCCGCCACAAAGCTGGTTCATTTTCTTCAAGACGCCCGTTTTCGGCTTCTTGGCGTGACATTTTGATGGACGAGCACAGCGCATGAATATGCAGAATTCCTCTGTTATGGCCCCCCCTGCCCCCAAAGGTCTGGGCGAAATGAAGCTTCCGCTTGTAATGATGCGGGACATCCTTCTGAAGACGATTTTTCGCAAAAACGCGAGCACGGTATCAGAAGTCGCCGAAGCCATATGTCTGCCTGGTTCCGTAACACAGGAACTGGTCGATATCGCGCGCGATCAGAAACTGCTTGAAGCGACCGGGACACTGAACGCCAATAGCGGCAATGAGATGGGATATCAGCTGACCGATGCAGGCAAGGCCCGTGCGCTGGATGCGCTGAGCCAATCCGAATATTTCGGCGCAATGCCGGTGCCGCTGGATGTCTATCGCGAGCAGGTCAAACGCCAGTCGATCCGAAATATTCAGGTCACGCGAGAGCAACTGGTTGGCGCAATGGGTCATCTGGTTCTGCCCGACAGCCTGCTGGACCATCTGGGCCCGGCGGTCAGTGCGGGCCGATCGATTCTGATGTACGGTCCTCCGGGCAACGGTAAATCCTCAATCTCGAACGGGATCCGGGATGCGTTGGGTGATAACGTCTATGTGCCCTACGCTATCGAATATGCGGGTCAGGTGATCACGGTCTATGACCCGATCGTGCACACGGCGATCGAACAGGAGCCGGACGACCCCAACAGCCTGCGTCGTCGCAAGCGGTTCGATTCTCGCTATGTGCAATGCGAACGCCCTACCGTCGTAACCGGTGGTGAGCTCTCGCTCAGTATGTTGGATCTGGTTTACAATCCGACCGCACGAACCTATCAGGCCCCCTTGCAGCTGAAATCCACCGGTGGCATTTTCATCGTTGATGACCTTGGCCGTCAGGCCGAACCGCCGCAGGCGCTGGTCAACCGTTGGATTGTCCCGCTTGAAGAAAACAAGGATATCCTCGGCCTGCAATCGGGTGAAAAGTTCGAAGTTCCGTTTGACACGCTGGTCATCTTCTCGACCAACTTCCACCCCAATGAGATCTTCGACCAAGCGGCCTTGCGCCGGATCTTCTTCAAGATCAAGATTGACGGCCCCAATCAGGAGAACTTCCTGAAAATCTTTGCCATGGTGGCCCGCAAACGAGGTATGCCGCTGGATGAGGCGGCATTGGTGCACCTGTTGAAGGTCAAGTACCCGACCATCAACAATATTTATGCCAACTACCAACCGATCTTCCTGATCGATCAGATGATCTCGATCTGCGAGTTCGAAGGCATCCCTTATCAGATGAGTCCGGACCTGATTGACCGTGCCTGGGCCAACATGTTCGTAAAAGACGAGAAAATCGTCAAATAACGCCGTGCCAATCCCTCCTCCGGGCGGGTAATCTGCAACCATGACGCAGATTCCCGCTCGGATTGGTACGTGGTTCTCCTCCAAAGGCTGGTCCATCCACCCACATCAGAAAGAGATGTTCGACCGGGCGAAGGAACCGGCAACCCTGCTGATCGCCCCAACCGGTGGCGGCAAGACCATGGCCGGATTTCTGCCTTCCCTGTCCGAAATGGCCGACGGGGACCACAACGGGTTGCATACACTCTATGTCTCGCCGCTCAAGGCGCTGGCGGCGGATATCAAACGTAACCTGCGCACCCCGGTGGATGAGATCGGCCTGCCCATCCGGATCGAGGATCGCACCGGTGACACCTCGGCCACGCAGAAAAAACGCCAAAGAGCCGATCCACCCCATATCTTGCTGACCACACCGGAAAGTCTGGCACTGCTGACCTCGTACGAAGATGCGCCGCGCATGTTCGATGGGGTACAGCGGATCATCGTCGACGAAGTCCACGCGCTGGCGGAAAGCAAGCGCGGCGATCAGCTGATGCTGGCCCTGGCACGACTTCAGCGCCTCAACCCGGGTCTGCGTCGTGTAGGCCTGTCAGCCACAGTCGAAGACCCTGCGGCAATTGCCGGCTTTCTGGCGCGCCACCCGGACGCCTGCCGGATCGTGCAGGCCGATCCCGGCCCGGACCCGGACATCCAGATGCTGGAAACAACGGAAACGCCGCCCTGGTCCGGCGGAGGCGCGGCCTATTCGATTCCGGCTGTGCTGGACCAGATCCGGCGGCACAAGACCACGCTGATCTTTCACAACACCCGCGCGCAGGCCGAAATCTACTTTCACAATCTGTGGCTGGCGAATGACGACGGCCTGCCCATCGGCATCCATCATGGCAGCCTTGACCGGCAGCAACGCGAGCGGGTCGAGGCCGCGATGGTGCGTGGCGAATTGCGCGCCATCGTCTGCACCGGCAGCCTCGATCTGGGCATTGATTGGGGCGATGTCGATTTGGTGATTCAGATCGGTGCGCCCAAGAACGTCAAGCGGCTGGTGCAAAGGATTGGTCGGGCCAACCACCGCTACAACGCGCCTTCCAAGGCGCTGCTGGTTCCTGCCAACCGCTTTGAGGTTGTCGAATGCGTCGCTGCGCTCGAGGCCGCCAAAGCCCATGACCTGGACGGAGAACCCCGAGGCTCCGGCCCCCGCGATGTGTTGTGCCAGCACATTCTGATTGCGGCCTGTGCCGGGCCCTTTGACGCTGATGATCTATATGCCGAGATGACATCCGCGGGACCTTACGCAAAGTTGACCCGATCCGAATTTGACTCCTGTCTGGATTTCTGCGCCACCGGTGGCTACGCCTTGCGCGCCTATGATCGCTGGCAAAGGTTACAGCAGCGCGCCGACGGGCAATGGCAATTGCGCGATCCCCGCGCAGCGTCGCGCATTCGCATGAATCTGGGCACGATTCAGGACACGGATACACTCAAAGTTCGCCTTAGACGCAGCCGTGGCGGTAAACCGTTGGGCGAAGTCGAGGAAGCCTTTGCTGCTTCGCTGACCCCCGGCGATACCTTCCTGATCGGCGGACAGATCGTACGGTATGAAGGTCTGCGCGAAATGGTGGTCGAAGTCAGCCGTCGCGCCGATCGCAAACCAAAGATCGCGACCTTCTCGGGCACGAAATTTGCGACCTCAACGCAACTCAGCGACCGCATTCTGCGCATGTTCGCCCAAACTGACTGGCCGCACCTGCCTTCCCATACGGCTGATTGGCTGGACTTGCAGCGCCAAATGTCCCGCCTGCCTCAACGGGATCGTCTGCTGATCGAAAGCTTTCCAAGCGACGGGCGAGAGCATCTGTGCGTATACGGATTCGCCGGCCGCAACGCGCAACAAACACTGGGGCTGCTGCTGACCAAACGGATGGAGGAAACCGGTTTGGCGCCGCTGGGGTTTGTCGCCACAGACTATGCCACGCTGATTTGGGGTTTGGATGCGGTCACTAACCCACGCCCTTTGTTTCAACCCGAAGCGCTGCGTGACGGGCTGGACACATGGCTGGCAGGCAACGCAGTCATGAAGCGTACCTTTCGCGCGTCGGCCACGATTGCCGGTCTGATCGAACGCAACTTGGCCGGGCAACGTAAAACCGGGCGGCAAGCCACGTTTTCGTCAGATATTCTCTATGACACTTTGCTGAAATATGATCCCGATCATCTGTTGATGCAGATCACCCGCGAAGAAGCCATGCGCGGGTTGGTTGACTTCGGTCGGATCGAGGCAATGCTGGCGCGCATCGGCGACCGCATCGATCTGCTGCGTCTGGACCGCGTTTCCCCACTGGCCGCGCCGCTGTTTCTTGAGGTCGGAAAGGTGCCTGTCAAAGGGGCCGCCGAAGAAAGGCTGCTTGCCGAAGAAAGCGCCCGCCTGCTGGAAGCCGCCGGGTTGGACCAGCTTTGAAGCCCTTGCGCAAGATGTGGAATCAGGTCAAGAACGTATCATGAACGTGTGTGAATTTTCCTTTGCAGACCAGCAACTCGCTGCGTTGCCGTCTGGCGCATTATGGTGGCCGGCGCGGCGACTGCTTTGTGTTTCGGACCTGCATCTGGGAAAATCAGAACGTATGGCCCGACGGGGCGGGGCTACGCTTCCGCCTTATGACAGTCGCGAAACGCTTGACCGGCTGGCGCGCGATCTGGAACACACCAACGCCGAAACCGTCATCTGCCTGGGTGACAGCTTTGACGATCTCGAAGCGGCCCAAACCTTGCCCGACGCAGAAGGGTTGAGGATTGCGACTTTGCAGGCCGGGCGCCAATGGATCTGGATCGAAGGGAATCACGATCCCGGCCCGATCGAGATGGGGGGCTCTCATCTGGTCGAATGGCAGTGCGGTCCTCTTGTCTTTCGTCACATCTCCCAGGATCGGCCGCAAGGTGAAATTTCAGGCCATTTTCATCCGAAAGCACAGATTCGGACAAAAGGAAGGCACATTTCCCGGCCCGCCTTTCTGCTGGACAGAAACCGGCTGATCCTGCCTGCCTACGGAACTTACACCGGGGGGTTGCGCAGTTCGGATCGGGCACTTTCCGATCTCATGGGCTCGGACGCAATGGCCATTCTAACGGGTCCGCAACCACAGATGATCCCAATGCCGCGTTGAGTTCAGATCAACCCGTCTTCTTCCAACTTCGGTTTGTACTTGCGGCTTACTGGAACCAGATCGCCGTTCATCAGGCGCAAAAAGGTTTTACCCGCTTTTTTTTCAAGCCCAACAATGGACGCGTCTACCACCCAATGTGACCGGTGCGAACAGTGCCCGGGGACCGGCTCCATCTCGGCAATTGCGTCCGTAAAGCGCGAGCGGACCGTGAACGTGCCTTCTGAAGTGACAATATCCACATTGTGGTCCCTGACCGTCAAACGATGGATTTGACCATCGAAGTCAGGCGGCAGACGCCTGATCAGGCGCGGCTTCTCGGCGTCCGGGGTCGAGGCCATCAATGGGTTCAGATCATTGCGTTGCACAAGAACCAAACCCGTTGCAAACAGGACCCCATATACCGCTACGGTCTGGGCGCCAGGTACTATGTGGCCCCCGCACGTGAACAGGACCCACGCCAATATCCAAAGGGACGGCGTGAACAGAACCAGGATCAGTGCCGCGAATGCCAGATCACGGACGGGAACATTCAACAGAACAGGGTTTTTCTGCATCAGCTTGCGCGCCAACCCGGTGACTGTCAGGGCAAGGACCATCACCCCGGTCCAGAAAAGAAGACGCAAACCGAAGCTCAGATCCGCAACCAGAAACGGAGGAAACGCGTAGGCAAGCAATGGAAGAAAGACAAGGCCCGCCGTCACTCGCTGTGGGGTACAAGCATTCCGAACGGTGTTAATCCCAGACGTCATACCGCTTTTGTGCATGACTCAACAAAATTCAACCTTAGCACGACACGCACTGATGCACCTTACCTGTAACCAACTGGGAATACTGGGATATCACGATTTCTTAAGCTGTCAAACCCATTCAGGGCAAAATGGCTACAGCGTGCAACGATTGTCTCGCGGGGTCACGCACAACCGAGGAGTGTGCCGGGCCGATATGATCGACCCGACCAGATTGCCTTACGCAGTCAAACCTTCGGGTTCGGGCAGAGCGTTGGCGCGGCAGCACGCAGTCAAAGTGTTGGCCAACAGGCATGCAATGGTCATTGGACCTACACCACCCGGAACCGGAGTGATGGCGCCAGCACGCTGGGACGCGCTGGCATAGTCCACGTCACCGACCAGCTTGTTCTTTCCGTCGCGTTCGATGCGGTTGATGCCTACGTCGATCACGGTCGCGCCTTCCTTGATCCAGTCGCCCGGAACCATCTCGGGGCGGCCAACAGCGGCAACAACGATGTCGGCGCGGCGTACGACATCCGGCAGATCCTTGGTGCGCGAATGCGCGATGGTCACGGTGCAGCTGTCGCCCAGCAGCAGCTGCGCCATCGGTTTGCCCACAATGTTCGAGCGGCCGATCACAACGGCGTCCATGCCGGAAAGCGAACCGTGGTGATCACGCAGCATCATCAGGCAGCCCAGCGGGGTGCAGGGCACCATCGATTTCTGACCGGTGCCCAGAAGGCCCACGTTCGAAATGTGGAAGCCATCCACATCCTTGGCCGGGTCGATCGAGTTGATCACCAGATCCTCGTTCAGGTGTTTGGGCAGCGGCAACTGAACCAGAATGCCATGCACGGCCGGGTCGTTGTTCAGCTTGTCGATCAGCGCCAGCAGGTCTTCTTCCGACGTCGCGGCGTCCAGTTTGTGCTCGTACGAGTTCATGCCGACTTCAACGGTCATTTTGCCCTTCGAGCGGACATAAACCTGGCTGGCTGGGTCTTCGCCCACAAGAACCACGGCCAGGCCAGGGGTGATGCCGTTTTCTTCTTTCAGCTTTGCGACCTGATCGGCAACTTGACCGCGCACTTTTGCGGCAAAGGCCTTACCGTCGATAACCTGAGCTACCATACTTCGATCCCTTCTTTCAAAAAACGGATCGGGCGCACGGAGCGCCCGGTCAGTCAGTCGGTGCCAATCACGCGCTCTTCGCGTGCAATCGACCAGTCAATCAATATGCGCCACAGCTTCTCGGCCAGATCCGGGTCCATCCCCAGCGCGTCCGAGCTTGCACGCACGCGTTGCACCACCTCTTCGACGCGTTCCGGGATACGGGCCGGAAGGCCCTCGCCCGGTTTCAGCTGCGACGCGCGGTCGATATAGCTGGCGCGTGTCACCAGCATTTCGATCAGTTGGCGATCCAGCTTGTCGATCTCAGCCCGCAGCTCCTGCATCGTGTTGCAGTTCTGAGGCGGTGTCAGAGTGGGCATCGTCATCTCCTCATGGCCCGGGAATGAATCCCCGGACCACGAGATGTCCTATTCGGCGGCTTAGAACAAGCCCTCGATCTCACCTGCGTCATTGAGGCAGATGGTTTCGGCAGCCGGTTTGCGGGGCAGACCAGGCATGGTCATGATCTCGCCGCAGACGACCACGATGAAGCCCGCGCCCGCGCTCAGGCGTACCTCGCGCACCGGAACCGAATGGCCCGTGGGTGCACCGCGCAGCGATGGGTCGGTCGAGAAGGAATACTGCGTCTTGGCCATGCAGACCGGCAGGTTGCCATATCCGGCTTCTTCCCATTCACGCAGCTGGTTGCGGATCTTGTTGTCAGCCAGAACCTCGTCAGCGCGGTAGATGCGCTTGGCGATGGTTTCGATCTTCTCGAACAGAGGCATATCGTCGGGGTAGATCGGTGCGAAGTTCGCGGTGCCACCTTCGACGATTTCGACGACTTTCTCGGCCAATGGGGCAGACCCTTCGGAACCCAGCTCCCAGTGACGCGATAGAACCGCCTCGACGCCGTGCTCGCCACAATAGTCTTTCACCGCCTGAACTTCGGCATCGGTATCGGTGACGAAGTGGTTGATCGCGACGACAACCGGTACACCGAAGGATTTCACGTTCTCGATGTGACGGCCAAGGTTGGCACAGCCTGATTTGACGGCCTCAACGTTTTCCGCACCCAGATCGGCCTTGGCAACGCCTCCGTTCATCTTCATTGCCCGCACGGTCGCAACCAGCACCACAGCCGACGGGGCAATGCCCGCCTTGCGGCACTTGATGTTCATGAACTTCTCGGCACCCAGATCCGCACCGAAACCGGCTTCGGTCACGACATAGTCGGCAACTTTCAGAGCGGTCTTGGTCGCGATGACCGAGTTACAGCCATGCGCGATGTTCGCAAACGGGCCGCCGTGGACGAAGGCCGGGTTGTTTTCCAGCGTCTGCACCAGGTTCGGCTGCATCGCATCCTTCAGCAGAACGGTCATTGCGCCTTCGGCCTTGATGTCACGGCAGTAGACCGGCGTCTTGTCGCGGCGGTAAGCAACGATGATGTCGCCCAGACGCTTTTCAAGGTCTTTCAGGTCGTTTGCCAGGCAGAGGATCGCCATAACCTCGGACGCCACGGTGATGTCAAAACCAGCTTCGCGCGGGAAGCCGTTCGATACACCACCCAGTGAAGCTGTGATCTGACGCAGGGCACGGTCGTTCATATCGACCACACGGCGCCATGCGACACGGCGGGTGTCGATCTCTTGCTCGTTACCCCAGTAGATGTGGTTGTCGATCATTGCCGACAGCAGCGAGTGCGCCGAGGTGATGGCGTGGAAGTCACCGGTGAAGTGCAGGTTCATCTCTTCCATCGGAACGACCTGCGCATTACCGCCACCCGCGGCGCCGCCCTTCATACCGAAGTTCGGGCCAAGCGAAGCTTCGCGGATACAGATCATCGCGTTCTTGCCGATGCGGTTCAGGCCGTCACCCAGACCCACTGTGGTCGTGGTCTTGCCCTCACCTGCCGGGGTCGGGTTGATTGCAGTCACCAGGATCAGCTTGCCGTCTTCGCGGTCCTGAACCGAGTTGATGAAGTTCTGGCTAACCTTCGCCTTGTCATGGCCGTAAGGCAGCAGATCCGCAGAGTCGATGCCGATCTTGGCACCGATTTCCTGAATCGGCTTTTTGTTCGCTTCGCGGGCGATTTCGATATCGGATTTGTAGCTCATTGGCCGGGGTCCTTGATTGAATACCGTGCAAAACCGACGCGGGGCGTCGGCGCTGTGCATTCCATACCCTTGTGTACAATCCCGATAGCCATGGATTCCGACATTCTGGCGTCGCGAAGCGTCGTAAGTTCGTTTCAGGGGTTTCTAATCGGAAACAAGCCCGTTTTCACAAGCCCAAACAGGTTGATCCGGAACAAACAGTTTCAGCCGGTCCCCCAGTTGAATGCGCCCCGGGCGCTCGACCCATCCGGTGACGCCCCGACGCCCGGCCGCCGCAGGTTTGAAAGCTGCGCCATGCCCCGGTTGATCCGCTTCGATCTCGCGCCCCGGCAGAACACAAGGGGCGTTTTCCATGTCCACTGTTATCGTCGCCCCGTTCGTTGCCTGAAGACGCGAGGACGGGGGAATATGAGAGAAATCCGGGATTCCGCGCAGCACAATGGAAGCCCCAAGATAGGACGGGTCAAGCTGATCCAACCCCATGTCCTGCGCAATTTGCTGCAACTCCTCCTCGGACAAAACTGAAAGCTGACGCACGTTGCGAATTTCAGTGCCTTTCGGGTAAAGGTTCGAGACCCGGACACAGGACGCCCGATTGAGGCCTTCGTGGCGCTCACCCTTCACGCCGTCAAAACCCAGATCCAGCGTATCAACAGCCTGGGCCCGCAAAGAGGTTCCCGCAGGGACATAGCCAAGCCAGACTGCTTCAGCGGCAAATTTGGTTTCACGCAAAAACGGCATAGCCTTCCCTTTTCATCCTTTTTCTTGCGCGCATATTGCCCGGCAAAACACCGATGAAAAGAAAAAAGACCCGGACTATGCGCCGGGTCTTTTTTGACTATGCGGTGGGTTCAGGCTCCATCCCGCCATCGGGCGGAGATTTCTTGGCCTTTGTCTTGGGAATGGCCGTGACACTGGGCGCGCTGCCTTCATCTGGCTTGTCGCCTTCATCATCCTCGCTGGGTGATTCACCGTTCATAACGCGCTTGATCTCATCACCCGTCAGGGTTTCGTATTCAAGCAGGCCCTGCGCCAGGCGTTCCCATGCTTCGTGCTGTTCGGTCAGAATCTGGTGCGCGCGCTCATAACCCTGCTGGATAAGGCGTTTCACCTCTTCTTCGATCAGCTCTTTCGTATGGGCCGACACCGAGAACCCTGCGGTGTTGCCCTGATAGCCTTCATGCGCCTCGGCATAGTCGATGTTGCCAACCTTGTCCGACATGCCCCAGCGCATCACCATGGCACGCGCCAGCTGACTGGCCTGCATGATATCCCCGGCCGGGCCGTTCGAAACGTGGTCTTCACCGTATTTGATGACCTCGGCGGCTTTGCCGGCCATGGTCATGGCCAGCTTTTGCTCACACTCATCACGGTGGTAGTTCAGGCGATCCATTTCAGGCAGCGAAACCACCATACCCAGCGCACCACCGCGCGGAATGATCGTGGCTTTGTAGACAGGATCGCACAACGGCAGGGTCAGGCCGACAACGGCATGGCCGGCCTCGTGATAGGCTGTCTTTTCCTTCTGGTCCTGGGTCAGCACCATCGAGCGGCGCTCGGCGCCCATCATCACCTTGTCCTTGGCGTTCTCAAAGTCTTCCATGGTGACAAAGCGGCGACCCACGCGGGCGGCCATCAAAGCAGCCTCGTTCACGAGGTTCGCCAGATCGGCACCCGAGAAGCCCGGCGTGCCGCGAGCAATGATGCGCAGATCGACATCGGGGCCCAAAGGTGTCTTGCGTGCGTGCACGCCCAGAATCTTCTCACGGCCTTTGATGTCGGGGTTGCCAACGGTCACATTACGGTCAAAGCGGCCTGGACGCAGCAGTGCGGGATCCAGAACATCCTTACGGTTGGTGGCCGCCAGAATGATCACGCCTTCATTGGCCTCAAAGCCGTCCATCTCAACCAGCAACTGGTTGAGGGTCTGTTCGCGTTCGTCATTACCACCGCCGTAGCCAGCGCCACGATGGCGACCCACCGCGTCGATCTCGTCGATAAAGACGATACAAGGCGCATTCTTCTTGGCCTGTTCAAACATGTCCCGGACACGGGATGCACCGACACCCACGAACATCTCGACAAAGTCGGACCCTGAAATAGTGAAGAACGGCACACCCGCCTCACCCGCGATGGCACGGGCCAGCAAGGTCTTACCGGTGCCCGGAGGTCCGACCAGCAGCGCGCCCTTGGGGATCTTACCGCCAAGGCGGCTGAACTTCTGTGGATTGCGCAGGAATTCGACGATCTCTTCCAGTTCTTCCTTGGCCTCGTCGATGCCCGCGACGTCGTCAAATGTGACGCGGCCATGCTTTTCGGTCAGCATCTTGGCCTTCGACTTGCCAAAGCCCATCGCACCGCCTTTGCCGCCGCCCTGCATCCGGTTCATGAAATAGACCCAGACACCGATCAGCAACAGGAACGGCAACAGCGTGATCAGGAAAGACTGGAAGCCCGACTGCTGTTGCTTGACCGCTTGAACCGGGATGTTCTCATCGATCAAAAGCTTGGTGACCTCGGCATCGCCGGGTTTGATCGTGACGTAAGTCGCACCGCTCTCGGTCGTATAGCGGATCTGTTCACCATCCAGCGTCACGTTCTTGACTTCACCGCCTTGCACAGCGCCGACGAAATCGGAGTAAGTTCTTTCATTGCTCTGAAGCGTTCCGCCCGGTCCACTGAACAGATTGAACAGTGCAAGGATTAGCAGGAACAGAACGACCCAAAACGCGATATTGCGAGCGTTGCCCAAGGAAATTCTCCCAAAAGTTCCGGCAGGTGAGAAGCTGCCAAGTTACCTCTTAAAATAGAGAGGATTGTGGTATGTTCAATGCGATAAAAAAGATGCGTGGAACTCGGGCCATTCCGGCGTCGTGTCCGCGCGCCATCCATTCGCGAATCCCGCAAGCGGAGCGGCCAGCACCACGCCCCCCTTCCAGACCGCGGGCGTCGCACTCAAGGCCAGCCTGGGCCGGCCTGTTTCGCGCCATTCAGGCACCTGTCGCAGCCCGTCTTCACCCAGAGCGCGGATCTCGGCACCGGAAATTTCGGGACCGGTCAAGACCCATTTGCCATCCCAAACTTCGTCACGTGCTGAAATCCGAGCCTCCACGGCCTTGAATTCCCTGCAAATCCAAACACTCATCCCTTCCGGGACCAACAGGCAACCGCTGAGCGACCCTGCCCGCCCGTCGGTTATGGCCTTCATGGCCTGCTCGACCGCCGCCTGACGCGGGGGATATCCCTGCCCTGCGATCCAGGCAAGGCATCCAAGCAACACGCGGCGTCGGATTTCCTTGGGCAATGCGGCAAAACCGGCCCTGTTCACCTTCACGTCGCATTGTTCGATTTGGGCGACATTCCGTGCGGATTCCTGCGCAAAAACGCCCAGGGCTGCATTGGCCTGCGCCAGATTGTCGGCCACTCGCGACAGTGAAAGCGCATCAATTCCCAGTGGTTTGAGGCCGGACATGGCCTCTCGTGCCTTGATCCGGTCGAAACGAGGGTCCTGATTCGACGGGTCTTCGACCCATGTTGCGCCGATACCGGTCAGGTAGGTTCTCAGATCCTTGCGTGTGATCCCCAGCATTGGCCGCAGCAATGTCACCCCTTCCCATTGCCGGCTTGCCGACATGCCGGACAGTCCCGTGACACCTGATGAACGACCCAATCGCATCAGCAACGTTTCCGCCTGATCATCCGCCGTGTGCCCCAACGCGATGGCGTCGATTCCGCGCTGTTGCGCCCAACCGGCAAGCAGGCTGTAACGCGCCTTGCGGGCCTCGTCCTGAACATTGCCCGATCCGTCCCAACCCGCCCAATGCAAAATGTCATGCGGCAGCCCCAAAGCAGCGGCCTGGCGCGACACTGTCACGGCCTCCTGCGCTGCGTCGGGGCGCAAGCCGTGATCGACCGTGGCCACAAAAAGGGCGATCTCTTCGTTTTGGGCGACTTGATGCAAAAGATGCATCAACGCCACGGAATCCCCACCGCCCGAGACCGCCACGCCCAGTTTAGGCGGAAGCCTTTCGGGAAGCCGGGCGCGAAGCTCTGCAAGCAGGTTTTCGCTGTGACGATTCAAGAACACCCCAGCGCAGACATCTCTTGCGTCGCATCCGCAAATGCCGGTGCGGATGGAAAGCGCACGCCAACTTCGTTGAGCGTGATGCAGGCCTGATCGGTCTGCCCCAGACGCCCCAGCGCCGCGCCCAACTCGAACAGCGCCTCGGGGGCAAATGCGCCTTCGGAATCTCCGGTAAAGCTTGCCAAAAACGCCCGTGCCGCTTCGCGGGTGTCGCCAAGGCCTTCGAGCGCATGACCCCGTTTCAGATTCGCTTCGGGCGCCAGGGGGCTGCCAGGATAGTTCGCATCAAACTGCGCAAACAAATCAGCCGCAGTCTGGTAATTCCCATCGGCCAGTGCTTGCGATGCCGCGTCGAAATCCGCCCGCTCGCCCACGGCCAGTTCACCCTGATCGGTTTGGGATGGCGTGGCAGGCGTGATGACGGCCGTACCTACATCTGTGCCCTCTCCGCCCAGTGTGCTGGTCGGTTCGCCTGAAATCTCGCAGTTTGCCTCAAGCTCGCACAGGCGGAACTCCAGATCTCCGATGCGATTGGTGCCGTCTGAGACGATGTTTTGCACACGCTGGTTAAGCTGCTCGGTCTGACGGGTCAGGCGTTGCAGTTCCGCTTCAATGGCGTCAACCCGATCGAGAACCGAACTGCCGGACAAGTTTGGCGCGGGCGATCCTGTGGTGGAAAACTCGCGCTTCAGACGCTGAATTTCCACATGCAGCACCGTCAGCTCCTGACGTATGTCGGCCAGGGTTTGCTGATCCTGTGCCTGTGCAACACCGGCTGTCGCCATGACCGCCGCCAATACCCATCCTGCCATACGCATTGTCTTACCCCAGTGTTGATCCGGTCAGCACAGTCACTGCGCGGCGGTTCTTGGAATAGCATTCCTCAACGCTGCAAATCTCAATTGGGCGCTCCTTGCCGTAGCTGACGGTTTTGAGACGGTTGCCAGCAACACCGCGCGAAATCAGATACTCACGAGCGGCATTTGCGCGACGCGCACCCAGCGCAAGGTTATACTCGCGCGTACCCTGCTCGTCCGCGTGCCCTTCGATCGTGGCAACAAAATCCGGATTGGCCAGAAGCCAGTCCGCTTGCCCTTGCAACACGGTCTGCGCCTGTGGTGTCAGGGTGGACTGGTCCACGGCGAACAGAACACGATCCCCGACGGTCTGCTGGAAATACGCAGGCGAACGCGGGTCACTGGGCGAGCCCGGTACGATTGCGCCTGTGCCACCAGCACCGCTGCCGCCCAAGGCGGATGGGTCATTGTTCGTACAGGCGGCGATCACACTCAGCGCGCCCAACGCCAGGACTTTGCTCAATACATTCATTTCAAGTGCCTCGTGTTTTGATTGTTGCCGCCTGTCTACCACAGGGACGATTCGTTGTGAACTTTGCTGCGATCAATTCTGTAGTGGGCCCCATGACGGATCACTGCCGCCATCCGGTGTACGCACCGGGCGCAGGTTGCGGCCCGAGATATCCACCGAATACAGCGAGGCCCGGCCGCTGGCGCCCTGCGTTTCACGGGTGAACATGATGACGCGGCCATTGGGCGACCAGGTTGGGCCTTCATCCAGAAACGAGGCGGTCAACAAGCGTTCCTCTGATCCGTCCGTGCGCATCACCCCGATGTGGAAGCGGCCCTGATTTTGCTTGGTAAAGGCAATCAGATCGCCGCGCGGCGACCATACCGGCGTGCCATAACGACCCGAGCCAAAGCTGATCCGCGTTGCCTCGCCGCCATTCGCAGGCATCACGTAAAGCTGCGGAGTGCCCGAACGGTCGCTTTCAAACACGATCCGGCTGCCATCCGGCGAATAGCTGGGGGCGGTTTCAATCGCCGGCGTGTTGGTCAGACGAGTGCTTTGCCCCGACGCCAGATCCATTTTCCACAGATCCGTGTTTCCGCCCTGAATCAAGGAATACACGATCGACCGGCCATCCGGCGAAAAGCGGGGCGAAAAGCTCATGGTTCCGTCCTGCGTCTTCAGTTCCTGTCGTTTGACGCGGCCCACATCCAGAACATAGATGCGCGGGCTGCCGCTTTCATAGCTGGTGTACAGCAACCGATCGCCAGTAGGCGAAAAGCGCGGCGCCAGAACGATTGCGGCACTGTCGGTCATGTACTGCACGTTCGCCCCATCATAATCCATGATCGCCAGACGTTTCAGGCGTTGGTTTTTCGGTCCACTTTCCGAAACAAAGGCCACGCGGCTGTCAAAATAACCGCCCTCGCCTGTAATCCGGCTGTACACCTGATCTGCCACTTTGTGGGCCATGCGCCGCCAGCCCTCGGTGGTGCCTGCCAATTGCAACCCATTGCCCAGCTCCTGACCCGAAAACACATCCCAGACCCGGAACCGAACCGTGAGGTTCTTGCCCGAAACATTGACCGCCCCCGTAATCAGCGCGTCGGCATTGATCGCTTTCCAATCGGCAAACTGAACTGGTGCTTCGAAGCTGCTGACCCGACTGATGAAGGCATCCGAAGAGATCTCGCGGAACAACCCGGTTCCTGTCAGATCAGCCGCCACCACGCGCGAGATGTCCTGTGCATATTGCGCCGCTGACGGACCATCGGGAACAAAGCTCGGCACCGCAAAGGGCAATGGTTCGATAATGCCCTGGTCCAACTCCAGTCGCAGGGGACCGTTCTGTGCAAGAACCGGCGCAGACATCAGCGTCAGGCCGACAAAGAGGCTGGTCAGAAGTTTCATCATTTGATCCGCATCCTCTCGGGATTGAATGTAATCTCAACATCCTGCCAATGAGCGTATTTGTCAGCAGGCAAATCATATCCTCTGGCCCCGCAGCGCAAAATCGCGCGCCGGGCGGCCTGATAAGCCTGATTGGCCGCACCAGCAGACCCACCAGAACTGTCCAGCATCCGAATGCTGCCATCCACAACCGTACCATCACGGTTTAGCGAAAAAGCCACAACGACCACAGTACTCAGTGCATCCGTAGACAAAGAGCCCACATTCCAGCACTTGGACACGGCCAATCGCATCGCGTCCTTCTCGCCGCTGGTCAGCGGTGGGCCGGATGGCTGGGTTCCACTGCCCAAGGCTTCGGCCAGAGCGTCATTGATCGCGGCCTCGTCGGCTTGCGCGTCAGGTTCAGGCGCCGCCTCGGGCGTCTCTGCCACAACGGCTTCGGGCGGTGGGCTTGGGCGGTTCGGACGCACCCGCGGTCGCGGTGACGTAAGCGGAGACTGCTCTTTGGTTTCCTCTGCCTCGGTCACGATCTCGGGGGCCGCTTCTTCCGGCGCGGTCTGATCCTGTTGTTCTTGCTGAACCTCGGCGCCCTCGTCCAGAGACACCGGCGGCGTTTCGAAATCATCCGGTTTTGCCTCGGGCGGTGGTGGCGCTATGGCCTCGGGGGCAACACGATCGGACGGGCGCGGCTGCGCCTCGGGTCCCGGAGGCACAGGCTGTGCGACAGGTTCGACCTCGGGCTCTGTCAGTACCGGCAGCTCATCCGGCACGTCCGGTTCCGGCGGTGCTTCGACGATAACGGGGGCAGGCTCGGGTTCGGGTTCGGCAGGCACGACGGGTTCAGGGCGGGGTTGTTCCTCGACCACAGGTTCTGGCGGCGTGCTATCAGCCTGTGGTTCGGGCGGTTGTTGCAATGCCGTCGGCACCTCCGGGATATCAGGCGCATCCCGCTGGGCCGTCATGGCCGCGAATTGTTCAGCGGTTATCACGGACACATCCTGTACGGCCATCGGCAAAGGCTCGGACCGGAAGGTACCGCCGAAAAGCGCCGCTCCGATCAGGCTGACATGCGCAATCGCCGAAATCTTGGTGCCGGTATCCACCGTGCGCCCTCACTCTCCACCTTCGTCCAGCGTCGGCCCGCCCGTATCGGTCACAAGCCCAACGTTGGAAAACCCGCCCGCGTTCAGCGCGCCCATGACCTGCATGACCTGCGCGTAAGGAATCGCGCCATCGGCGCGCAGGAAAACCCGGTCACTGCTCCGCTCTGCGGCGATGGCCCGCAGCTTGCCGATCAGTTCCTCGCGCAACACGTCAGTTGTCTGGATCTGCACACGTCCATCTGCCGTCAGGGTTACGGTCAAAGGTTCTTCATTGTCACCGGGCAAAGCACTGGCGGCGGTCTTGGGCAGATCTACCGGAACACCGACGGTCAGCAATGGCGCGGCCACCATGAAGATAATCAGCAAAACCAGCATGACATCCACAAACGGTGTCACGTTGATCTCGGCCATGGGTTGCGCACGACCGCGACGCCGACCGCGTCTGCGCCCGTTTCCACCCGAGGATTGCTGAACCGCCGCGCCCATTGTCAGCTATCCAACTGGCGCGACAGGATGGTCGCGAACTCGTCAGCAAAGGCCTCATAGCCGCCCACGATGCGGTCACAGTCAGCACTGAGCTTGTTGTAGAAAATAACCGCCGGGATCGCGGCCAGAAGGCCGAGCCCCGTTGCCAATAGTGCCTCGGCAATACCCGGGGCCACGACCGCCAGGTTGGTATTCTGCTGTTCGGCGATTTCAATAAACGCATTCATGATGCCCCAGACGGTACCAAACAGGCCGATGAACGGCGCAGTCGATCCAACCGTGGCCAGTATGGGCAGACCTTTCTGCAAGGTCTCTGCCTCTTTCGCTATGGCCACATCCATGGACCGGTCTATCCGCGCGGTCGCTCCGGCAATCAATCCGCCATCATTTCGGTGCGACCTGCGCCATTCGATCATTCCGGCCGCAAAAATCTTTTCAGAACTGCCATCCGGCTGGGTTCCGATCTGCTCGAACAGCTCGTCCAAAGGGTTGCCGGACCAGAAGCTCTCGTCAAATGCCTGCGCCTCGCGACGGGCCGCGCGGTAATTTATCAGCTTCTGGATGATGATGCCCCAGGACCAGATGGATGCACCGATCAGCATCAACATCACCAATTTGACGATAAAGGTCGCGCGGGCATACAGCCCCCACATGGAGAAATCGATCTCCTGCGCCAGCGCCAGCGTTTCAGCTTCCATGAACCTGCTCTTTGTTTTTGCCTGACGGCCGTTTGTTTGGCCTTGTTTTGCCAAACGCTAACGCAGTTGGGGTTGAAATGCCAATAGAACCACCCCCGACCCTCAAATTGTTACATCAATGCGCGAATCTCTGCCGGAAGCCGGATCGGCCTGCCATCCTTGTTGATACACACGGCAGTGACCGAGGCGCGAAAAATCTCGGTCTCGCCACGCCGGACCAGCTGCGCCATGGTCAGCCGCACACCCGAGATTTCCGTGACTTCGGTTTCGACGATCAGTTCGTCATCGAACCTGGCTGGCGAAAGGTAATCGGCCTCGACCCGCCGCACGACCCAAACAATGCCTTCTTCCCGCATCGCGTTCTGGTCATTGCCCAGATTGCGCACCCAATCCGAACGCGCACGTTCGATATACCGCAGATAGTTCGCGTGATAGACGACGCCGCCCATGTCGGTGTCTTCATAATATACACGAACCGGGTAGGAATGTTTCATTGCGGTGGCTCCAACCGGGCAAACAACCTGAGCGCATGAGACGCATCCTGCGCCGAACCGGGCAAAACCGGATCGTAAGCAGCCCGAATCAACGCAGCAATATCGGGGCGCAGGATCGTCGTCTCGCCCGCCACGGCCAGCGGAGATTGCGTCCGAAACGCAGTGTCGGACCAAAGCAAGATGGTCTGCACCACCTGGCTCAGCGCCAGCGTTTCCGCCGGTATCTTGGACAACTGCTTGTCCATGCGCAGAAAAACAAAAGCCGCGCGGATCGCACCGTCTTCTTCGAACCGGAAGATGCGGTACTGGTTTGCATCCGCTTTAACCAAGCGCCCGACCAACGGTGCCAGATCCGGGATCAGACGATCAAGATCCGGCACGTCCAGCAGCTCTTTCCAATCCCGGAAGAAGAAGACCATGCAGTTGGCACCAAGTTCGGGGTCGGTTTCGGCCATTTTGTGACCGGCCAAGGTGACAACCGCCTCGAAGGCGCCCTTCACAGTGGACAGCGTTTCATCTTCAACGCCAAACACAATCGGCACGATGGGTCGTCCCCAACGGGCAAACAGAAACTCACCGCTTTCGCGCGTGAACAGCGCCTCAATCTCTTCCGGTGTCACGGTCAAGCCTTCATCTTTTCGAAAATACTCTCGCCGAAGGCATAAATTTTCCAAGCGCAAGCTTCAACCGAACAGATCGCTCTGCCGCTTGGGTGCAGCCATGCCCAGATGCGTCCAGGCCTTTTGCGCCAACATCCGCCCACGCGGTGTCCGCTGGATCAACCCCTGTTGCAACAGAAAGGGCTCGATCACTTCTTCCAGCGAGTCCCGGCTTTCAGACAGCGCGGCTGACATCGTTTCGATCCCGACAGGACCACCACCGTAATTTTCGGCGATCAGTTTCAGATACCGGCGGTCCGCACCATCCAGCCCCAAATGGTCCACACCCAGCCGCGTCAAGGCTCCGTCAGCCAGTTCGCGGGTAATCCGCCCATCTCCTTCGACAATGGCGAAGTCCACCACCCGGCGCAGCAGACGTCCGGCGATGCGCGGTGTCCCGCGCGACCTGCGCGCAATCTCACGCGCGCCCTCATCATCCGCCGGAGCGCCGAGTTTCCGCGCGTTTCGGGTGACGATCTCATGCAGTTCATCCACGGTGTAGAACTGCAACCGGGTCGGAATACCAAACCGGTCGCGCAAAGGTGTGGTCAGCAAACCCATGCGCGTCGTGGCCCCGACAAGCGTGAAGGGTTGCAACTCGATCCGAACCGTGCGCGCAGCGGGCCCCTCGCCGATCACCAGATCAAGCTCGAAATCCTCCATCGCGGGGTAAAGCACCTCTTCCACCGCCGGGTTCAGGCGGTGGATTTCGTCGATGAACAGGACATCACGCGCTTCGAGATTGGTCAGGATCGCAGCCAGATCGCCCGCTTTCGCCAGAACCGGCCCGGACGTCATGCGAAAATTCACCCCCAGTTCACGCGCCATGATCTGCGCCAGCGTCGTCTTGCCCAACCCCGGAGGGCCATGGAACAACGTGTGATCCATCGCCTCGCCCCGCTGGCGGGCGGATTGGATGAAGATGCGCAGATTGGCGCGCGCCTCGGCCTGACCGATGAACTCATCCAAGCCCTGCGGGCGCAATGCGCGGTCGTTGTCCTCGGGCAATGGGTCCGGGCGCACAGTGGGATCAGCGTCTACCATTCATTCAGCCTTTCGGAGCCAGCAATTGCAGGGCGGCACGGATCAAACCCGCTTCGTCTGCATCCGGGTTGTTGGCGGCGGCCTCGGCAACCGCGGCTGCTGCATCCGACGGCCCATAACCCAGATTGGACAAGGCAGACAGCGCACCCGCTGATGCCGCAGCGGCCCCAGAGGCTGGTTTTGGCGTCCGCTTCGGAGCAGGCGCTGCCTCGACAGGCTCTACAACTTCGATCGAAGGGCCATCCATCGCATCAATCACCGTGCCACCCATGGCCATCACGCCCGGCGCCTTGTCCTTGAGGTCCAGAACGATCCGCTGCGCTGTTTTCGGCCCCACACCTTTCGCCGCCTTGACCGCCGCCCAATCTCCCAGTGCGATTGCGCGGCTGACACCGTCCGGCCCCAGCGCGCTGAGGATCGCCAGAGAGACTTTCGCTCCGACCCCCTGAACCGAGCACAAAAGGCGATGCCATTCCTTCTCGACCAGCGAAAGAAAGCCATAAAGCTGCATCAGGTCTTCGCGCACGACCATGTCCGTATAGATCGAAACCGCCTCGCCCACGCCCGGCAGTGCCGCCATGGTCCGGTCAGAGCAATAGACGATGTATCCCACCCCCCGGACATCGATCAGCACGTGATCTGCGGCGCGATAGTCCAGCCTTCCGGTGAGTTTTCCGATCATGCCCGCACCTCTTTCACACGCACCTGTTGGGTCTTGCCGTAATAGGCATGGCAAATCGCAATCGCCAGAGCATCGGCTGCATCCGCCCCTTTGGGCTGACATCCGGGCAATTGCAGTTTGACCATGTGCAGCACCTGTTCTTTTTCCGCGTGCCCCACACCCACGACCGTTTTCTTGACCCGGTTCGGGGCGTATTCCCCAACCGGCAAACCAGCCTGAGCCAGTGTCAGCAACGCAACCCCACGCGCCTGACCCAGTTTGAGCGTACCGGCACCATCCTTGTTCACAAAGGTCTGTTCAATGGCTGCCTGGTCCGGTTGGTGATCGGCGATGACTTCGACAATCTGGTTGTGGAGAGACAACAGCCGCTCACCCAGATCATCCCCATCCGACTTGCACAAACCGTTGGCCACGTGGCTCAGGCGGCTGCCATTTGATTCGATGACGCCCCACCCCAGGGTCCTAAGCCCCGGATCAATGCCCAGAATTCGCATGTTTTGCCTCGGCCTGCTCGGGTTCTGTGATCTTTTTTCAACGCCTAGCACGAAGCGTGAACATTTTCCAAGCGAATTGACCCAAGGCCTGAAAACGACACCCCTGTCCCAAGGGCGACTCAACGTGCCATTTGCGACTTCAAAAAGTCTGAATTCGACACTTTTGTGAACGCGTTTTCACCAATTATTTAAGGAGATTACAGCCTTTTGCAGCATTGCAGGAAACGCATAGGACACATGCAAAAACTGAACTTGTGCGGGCGATTTGGCGGCACTAGATGCCGGGCAGATCGCAAGACTGCAAAGTGAACACCAACCAGAAGGAAACAGGATATGGCTGCACTGGACACCACCCGCTTCGCCTCCACTGGCTCGTTCGGCCTCGTTGGCCGTATCGGCGCATTTTTCGTATCGGCCGTGAACGCAGCTGTCGAATGGAATGACGCCCGCGTTACCCGCAACGCGCTGACCGGTCTGAGCGATCGTGAACTGGAAGATATCGGCCTGTGCCGCGGCGACATTGACGCCATCGCCCAAGGTCTCCGGTAATACCGACCACCACTCGCATTCGCCCCTTCCTCCTCCCTTGAGGGGCAAACAAAAACACCGCGCGCCCCGGGCACGCGGTGTTTTTTTTTGGAAACTGAGTCAAATTGAGATTCAGTATAAAACCTTGTTGAGTTGCACGGCAATCGCCTGCGACACCGGGTCGATCTGCATCACCCAGGCACCCGCTTTTTCGACCGATGTGCCTTCGTTCAAACTGTCGATCCGATATTGGTATCCGGTCGGGCCAAGGCTGGACAAAAGAAACGCCTTGAACGCCACAACACTCAGAAGCGTAAGCAACAGCACCCTGGCCGGCACTGCCGAGCTTACCCGCTGCGGCTTCATGACGACCAGGCCATCCTTGCGCATCGTCGCGCGATAGCCACGGCTCATCTTTTGATGTTTTTTGTTCAGGCGATTAACGCGCTGAGTGAACTCCAGTTGTTTACCCGTCATGGCAGCCTCCAAAAACCGCCCCCCTCGACTTCAGTCAGAAAACGGTAAATAGAGAATACGACAAAAACGTGGCAAAATTCCACAAAACTCCTGCAAATGGCCTAGTTTGAGCCCTGTTTCATTAAGATTAGGGTCGTCCACTCACCAATCTCACCTCTATGAGCGAGATTGAATTCATTTTGAGAATAAACCGACACCACGTCATCGGCCTGTTCGTTGAGGATCCCCGACAGGATTGCATAGCCTCCGGGACGCAGATTCGCCGCGATTTCCGGCGAGAGGGCGACCAGAGGACCTTTCAGAATATTGGCAAAGATCAGGTCGTAGGGTGCGTGCGCCCTGAGATCGGGGTGATCGAAACCCGCGGCTTCCACGCACCGTACGGCACCGGACATCCCGTTCGCCTTGAGATTGGCTTCGGCCACGTCAACGGCCACTTCATCAATGTCACTGGCAATGATGTCGCCGTCCCAAACCCGGGCTGCGGCCATGGCCAGAACGGCGGTGCCGCATCCGATATCCGCCACTTTCGTCGCGGTGAAGCCTTCGTCCAGCAATCTGTCAAAGGCCTTGAGGCAACCCAAAGTCGTACCATGGTGGCCGGTGCCAAAGGCCATTGCGGCCTCGATCAGCAATGGAATGCGACCTTCGGGCAGCTTGTCGGCATCATGGCTTCCATAGACAAAGAAACGCCCCGCCTCGACGGGTGCAAGCTCGCGTCGCACATGCGCAACCCAGTCGGTTTCCGGCAGCTCTGAAACAACAAACGGTTTGGCGTCGAACGCCGCTGCCAGAACCGCCAGCGCGGTCTCGTCAGGGGCTTCGGTGAAATATCCGCCGACCTCCCACAGGCCGGATCCGTCTTCGACTTCGAACACACCAACGCCGGTTGGCTCTGGCTCCAGACGTTCCATCGCCTCGCCCAGACCTTCGGCGGCCTTCTTACCTGTCAGCGTCGTCAGTGCGGTGAATGTGGGCATTGGGGCCTCCTGTCTCGATTGACACCGCGCCTAGGACGCCGCGCCGTCAAGGTCAAGCGCCGAGACCTATTCCGCAGGGGCCGGAGCGTATTTGGTCAGGATGGTCTCGTTGCCAGGCTCGGGGTGACGCGGGATCAACAGGGACAACAGCAGCGAAACGATCGCCATCGCCGCGGCCAGGCCAAACACAGCGCCCGGCGACACGACCCAAAGCAGGCCAAGCAAAGCGGGCAAAAACACCGCCGCAATATGATTGATCGTAAAGGCCACCGCAGCGGTCGGCGCGATGTCAGCAGGGTCAGCGATTTTCTGGAAATAGGTTTTCAATGCCAAAGCCAGCGCAAACAGCACGTGGTCGATCACATAAAGGATTGCCGCAAGCAGAACGCCCCAACCGAACCAATAGATGCCGCCATAGGCTGCGAACACGATGGCCAGGCCGGTGTATTCAAATATCAGCGTGCGCCGCTCACCGAACTTTGCCACCGCCTTTCCCAGCAATGGGGCGGCCAACATGTTGATCATCAGATTGATCAAATAAAGGCTGGTGAGCTCATGCACTTCAAAGCCGAATTTCTCGACCATCATGAACCCGGCAAAAACGACAAATATCTGCCGCCGCGCGCCTGCCATGAACTGCAATGCATAATACAGCCAATACCGGCGACGCAGGATCAACTTCTTGGTCTGCGGCGTGGGCGCATCGAATTGCGGATAGGCGAACAGACAGAACAGTGCCAACGCAGCCGTAACTCCACCCGACGCCATGAATACAAAGTTGTAGGACAGATCAAAGCGATCCCAGGTCAGTACGATCAGCCCATACACCACCATGGTCGCCGCCGATCCCATCGCAACCAGCCATCCCAGCACCTGCGGAGCACGATCTTTGGGCAGCCACTGCAATTGAAGCGACTGGTTTACGGTCTCGTAGTAATGGAACCCGATCGAGCTGAACAAGGTCACAAACAGCAACCCGCCCAGGCTGGGAAACCACGCGGTCACCGCCGTTGCGACGCCAAGCATCATCAGCGAGATCATCGCCAGCACCTGCTCGCGAATGAAAATGATGACGGCAATCACGCCAACCGCCAGAAACCCTGGAATCTCGCGCACCGTATGCAGCAGACCGATATCCGCGCCATCAAAGTTCGCCACCTCAATAACAAAGTTGTTCAGCAGCGCGCTCCATGCGTTGAACGCAATGGGCATGGTCAGCGCCATCATGAACAACAGCGTGATGGGGCGGCGCCAGAACGGCAGGCTCTGCGCCTCTGTAAGGGGCATGGGTTTCAGCATGAGACCCCTCTACGCCCATTTCGCTGCTTTGGCGAGAGGGAAGCGGTCTGCGCACAATCACCCTGCACAGATGCAGAGGTCAGTAAAAATTCTGTGGGTCGATATCGACGGTCAGGCGGATATCGCCCTTCAGGCGCAACGGGGCGATCCAGCGGGCAATGGCATCCTGAATCGGCGCCCCTTTCGGGGCTTTCACCAACAAGCGCACTCTGTGGCGACCGCGTATACGTGCAATAGGTGCCGGCGCCGGGCCAAAGACCTGAGCACCGATCGCGCGCAGGGGCGAATCGTTGCGGGCCATTGCATTGCCGATATCGAAGACCGGCCCGACCTCGGGGCCCGACAACACGATCCCGGCCATGCGACCATAGGGCGGCACGCCTGCCGCCTGCCGACCCGCTGCCTCGGCTTTCCAGAACCCTTCCTCATCACCCGACAGGATGGCCCGGATCACAGGGTGTTCCGGTTGAAATGTCTGCAAAAGCGCCTGCCCTGGCTTGTCCGCCCGTCCCGCGCGCCCAGCCACTTGCCGCATCAATTGAAACGTACGCTCAGCCGCGCGCAGATCCGCGCCGTGCAGAGACAGGTCAGCGTCAATCACACCGACCAATGTGAGCTTGGGAAAGTTGTGCCCCTTCGCCACCAACTGCGTACCGATGATAATGTCGGCATCCCCGGCGGCGATCTCTTCTATCTTGACTTTCAATGCCCGGGCTGAACCAAAAAGATCAGAACTCAGCATCGCGATTTTCGCCTCGGGGAAGGTCGCCTCGGCTTCTTCCGCCAGCCGTTCGATCCCCGGCCCGACCGGGGCCAGCTTGCCTTCCACGCCGCAGGAGGGGCAGGCTTCGGGCATCGGCTTGGTTTCGCCGCATTGGTGGCACATCAATCGCTTGAGAAACCGATGCTCGACCATGCGTGCGTCGCACTGATCACAGGCGATCTGCTCGCCACAGGCCCGGCACAAGGTCACCGGCGCATAGCCACGGCGGTTGATGAACAACAGCGATTGTTCACCTTTTTCGATCCGCTGCTGCACCGCTTGCCGCAAAGACGGAGAAACCCACGTTCCGGGCTGCATCTGCTCGGCCCGCATGTCGATGGGCTTCATCTCGGGCAATACCGCCGCCCCAAAACGCGAGGTCAGGTCAAGCCTTTCGTACTTGCCCGCCTCGGCATTGGCCCAACTTTCAAGCGAAGGTGTCGCACTGGCCAGGATCACCCGCGCGCCACAGATCGCCGAGCGCAGAACCGCCATGTCGCGTGCGCTGTAGTGCACGCCGTCTTCCTGTTTGTAGGACGTGTCGTGTTCTTCATCGACGACCACAAGCCCCAGATCGCGGAATGGCAGAAACAGCGCCGACCGGGCGCCCACGACCAGTTGCGCATTGCCCTGCCCGACCATCCGCCAGACCCGCCGCCGTTCCGTCATGGTTGCGCCGGAATGCCATTCCGCCGGGCGCGCACCGAACCGCGCCTCGACCCGGGTCAGAAATTCTGCGGTCAGGGCGATCTCGGGCAGCAGGACCAAGGCCTGCCGCCCCATGCGCAGCGCCTCGGCCACGGCCTCCAAATAGACCTCAGTCTTGCCGGAACCGGTAACGCCTTTCAGCAGCGTGGTGCCGTAATCACCGGTCCGCTGCCCGGCCTGAAGCCGTTCGACCGCCGCTGCCTGATCCGCTGTCAGGTCTTTCCCGGGAAGGTCCGGATCAAGATGAGGATAAGGCAGGTCGCGCGGGCTGTCCTCTTCGCGCACGGCGCCTTGTTTGACCAACCCTTTGACAACAGATGACGTTACACCCGCCTGCTCGGCGAGCTCTTTCAAGGTAAAAGCCAGCCCGCCGTAGTCGCGCAATACCCCCAGAACCCGGGTCCGCGCATCGGTCAATCGGTCTGGTTGGCCTTCACCCAAGCGATAGACCTTGCGCATCGATGGCGGATCACCCAAGCCCGGTGCCCGCGTCGCCAGACGCAGCATCGCAGGCATTGGTGTCAGAGTGTAATCGGCGACCTTTTCCAGAAACACCCGCATCTCTTCACGCATCGGTGCAACGTCAAGAACCCGGATTACCGAGCGCGCCTTGCTCAGGTCAAAGCCGCCCTGCCCCGGCCCCCAAACCACCCCAAGCACCTTGCGTGGTCCCAAAGGAACCTCAACAAACGCGCCCAGAACGCACCCGCCTTCGGGCGCTTTGTAATCCAGCGTCCGGTCAAGCGGCTGCGTTGTAAGCACCGCAACCAGCTCTCCTTGGTCGAAAAATCCGTTAGCGCTCACGGCATATCCTTCGCAGGGGGTTCCAGCAGGGGTCTCTTTGAGGTAAAGCCATCCGCGACCAAGGCCAACCCATCAAAGGACTGCCCTCATGAAATTCTTCGTAGACACCGCCGAGATCGACGCCATTGCCGAACTGAACGATCTGGGCATGGTGGACGGCGTAACCACCAACCCTTCGCTGATCCTGAAGTCAGGTCGCGACATTCTGGAAGTGACCAAAGAGATATGTGATCTGGTCGATGGCCCGGTATCGGCCGAGGTTGTCGCCACCGAAGCTGACGACATGATCGCCGAAGGCCGCAAACTGGCCAAGATCGCACCGAACATCGCGGTCAAAGTTCCGCTGACATGGGCCGGTTTGAAAACCTGCAAGACGCTCAGCGACGAAGGCCAGATGGTCAATGTGACGCTCTGCTTCTCGACCAATCAGGCGATTCTGGCTGCGAAAGCGGGCGCGACATTCATCTCGCCTTTCATCGGTCGGCTTGACGATATCAACCTCGACGGCATGGACCTGATCGCAGACATCCGTCAGGTCTATGACAACTACGGGTTCGAGACCGAAATCCTTGCTGCATCGATCCGTACCGTCAACCACGTGACCGACAGCGCCCGCATCGGAGCCGACGTGATCACCGCACCGCCTGCCGTAATCAAGAAGCTGGCCGACCATCCGCTGACCGACAAAGGTCTGGAAACCTTTCTGGCCGACTGGGCCAAAACCGGTCAGAAAATCCTCTGATCTGGCTTGCAACCGCGCGGCGCCATCAGGCGCCGCGCCCGGCCCAACGGCCAAATGCCTGATCTGTGATCGGGCATGGCGGGCGGGAGCCCCTTGCCACAACATGCAAGGAAATCCACCCTTGCGTGCATTTTTTCCAAGGCAAATCCGGTCCGGCATGTTATAAGCCGCGACAACAAAAAAAGACCGGACGGGACATGAGCAGCACCCCCAAACTCGAGGATAACCTCCGCGCGGCAATTCTGGCCGAGCCGGATGTCGTACTGGACGACAAAGACCTGATGCAGGCGCTTGTCGCTGCCAACGAACAAGCGCGCGGCGACAACGTGATAGACCTGCGCGGCATCGCGATGCAACGGCTCGAGGCGCGACTGGATCGGCTGGAAGACACCCACCGTTCCGTCATCGCTGCGGCCTATGAAAACCTCGCGGGCACCAATCAGGTCCACCGCGCCATTCTGCGATTGCTGGAACCTGTCGAGTTCGAAGATTTCCTGCGCGCGCTGGGCGCCGATGTGGCGGACATCCTGCGCGTCGACAGCGTTACGCTGGTTCTGGAAACAACCGTGGTTCAGAACGATCCCGCAATCGACACGTTGGGCGGGGTCCTGACGATCGCGGAACCCGGTTTCATCGACCGGTACCTGACCATTGATCGCGGCGGTCCTGCGCGGGATGTGATCTTGCGGGAAATCCACCAGCCAAACCGACGTGTTTTCGGGTCACAGGCCGATCAGCTTCGTTCCGAGGCCTGCCTGAAGCTGGACCTCGGGGCCGGTCGCCTTCCGGGCATGATCGTCATGGCCGCCCGCGACCCGCGGCATTTCACCCCGCAGCTGGGCACCGATCTTCTGGCCTTTTTTGCCGGCGTGTTCGAACGCTCGATGCGCCACTGGTTGTCGTGAGCCTGATCTCGCCCGCCTGCCGCGACGCGCTTCAGCATTGGCTGGACAGCCTGAGCGCGCTTGCTGGACGATCCGAGAATACGCTAAATGCCTATCGTGGCGATGTCGTCGAGTTTCTGTCGTTCATGACCCTGCATCACGCCGAACGGCATGGCCTGAAGGCGCTCGAACGGATCACGGTGTCGGATATGCGCGCCTGGATGGCGGATCAGCGCGGCGCGGACGTCAACGCGCGGTCTTTGGCGCGCAAACTGTCGGCGGTCAAAAGCTTCTACCGTTGGCTGGCAGAGCGTGAGGGGTTCGAGCCCACCGCCGTTCTGTCCACCCGCGCGCCGAAATTTACCAAGAAACTGCCCCGTCCGCTGGCCGAAGATGCAGCCCGCGCCATGATCGATACAGTGGAACTGCAATCCACATCCGACTGGGTCGCGGCGCGCGACGTCGCGGTTGTCACGCTGCTGTACGGATGCGGCCTGCGCATATCCGAGGCGCTGTCCCTGACCGGAGCGGACGCGCCTTTGCCCACCACGCTGCGCATCGTCGGGAAAGGCGACAAAGAGAGGGTCGTACCGGTTCTTCCTGCCGCCCGCGAAGCGGTCGACGGATACCTGAAGCTGTGTCCCCATCCACAAGCACAGGACAAAGCCCTGTTTCGAGGCGTCCGTGGCGGGCCATTGAACCCGCGTGCAATCCAAGGGGTCATGGCCAAGGCACGTATGCAATTGGGGCTGCCCTCAACCGCAACACCCCACGCGATGCGGCACAGCTTTGCCACCCACCTGCTGTCAGCCGGAGGCGACCTGCGTGCCATTCAAGAGCTTCTAGGCCACGCCTCTTTGTCGACGACGCAGGCCTATACGGCAGTGGACACTGCGCGGTTGATGGAGGTCTACAACAGCGCGCATCCCAAAGCCTGAAGTGCACATGACTCGAAAACCCGGGCTTTTGGTTTGCATCTCGGACGCGCATCAGTCATGACGCTCGCATGACACTCAGATTCAAAGCTCTTTCCGTTCATCTCTTTACTGCAACAGGCGCTGTTTTTGCCATGTTGGCCATGCTGGCCGCGGTCGAAGAGAAATGGAGCCTTATGTATCTTTGGCTTGTCGTGTCTTTCATTGTAGACGGTATCGATGGCCCGTTGGCGCGACATTATCACGTCAAGCACAACGCGCCCGAGTTCGACGGCGTTCTGCTGGATCTGATCATCGATTACCTGACCTATGTGTTCATTCCGGCTTTTGCCCTGTTCAAATCGGGGCTGATGGACGGCTGGACCGGATGGTTCGCGATCATCGTCATCACATTTGCCAGTGCGATGTATTTCGCGGATACACGCATGAAGACCAAGGACAATTCCTTTTCCGGTTTTCCCGGGTGCTGGAACATGTTCGTGATCGTGATCTTCGCACTGGAACCGAATTTCTGGATCATCCTGCTGCTGGTCACCCTGCTGTCGCTGGCCATGTTTCTACCGCTGAAATTCGTTCATCCCGTGCGCACCGAGCGCTGGCGCAGCCTGACCTTGCCGATGGCGCTGGCATGGACGTTCTTCGCGGGTTGGGCCGCATGGGTCGATTTTCACCCCGAAAGCTGGGCCCATTGGGGGCTGGTCATCACCAGCCTGTACCTGACCTTCGCAGGCATCGCTCAACAGGTTGTTCCGCAGCGCCACGCCTGACGCAGCGCTGCCCGTCCCGTTTTACAGAACGTCCTGCACCTCGAACTCGGTGCCGTTATGGGTAAAGACGTCGCCCTTTTGCAGACCTGCCATCGCCAGATATATCGGGCTTTGGGTTGAAATGCCCATATAGGTCTTGCCATCCACTTCAAACCGCGTTGTCGAGACACACACGACAAATCTGCGGTTGTTGAACTTGATCACAGCTCCTGGCCTGACCGTGTCGGCAAGGCTGAAATCGGTATTTTCGATGACATCAATCTTGGCATGATGCGCATGAACCGGGGCATCGAAGGCAGCCGCCAGATCGGCGTTTTCCCGCGATGCGGCAATGTCATCCTTGTCGTGACCTTCCCTGTCATCCAACTGGGCATCTTTCAAAAACGCATCGTAATGCGCCTGCGCCGTTGCAAGCTCTTGCGCTTCAAGCGACATCAACCGGTCGATAATGGCCTTCTTGCGGGCTGCACGGTCTTGTTCAGTGGTCATGCAATGCGGTCCTTCAAATTCAGCAATGGTTACAAGTTGTGTCTGCAAAAAGCGGATTGCAACCGAATTTCGACGCTCAGATCAAAAGACCTGCCGCCCGCTCATGCCGCAACAGGGCAACTTTCGTCTCAACACCACCGTCGCCCGAAAAACCGCCCAGGCCATTTGCGGCCAGTACCCGGTGGCAGGGAACGATCACGGGAATGGGGTTTGATCCGCAGGCCTGGCCAACCGGCTGGGCGGGTTGCCCCAGTTCTTTGGCGATATCGCCATAGGTGCGCGTTTCTCCAAGCGGGATGGCATACATCAGGTCACAGACCCGCTTTTGAAACTCTGAACCGTCAATGTGATACGGCAGATCGAAACGGTCAAGCCGCCCTTGATCATAGGCCCTCAACTGGGCGGCGGCTTCGCGCAGCAGCGCAGTCGGCTCACCCTCGTCCCTGCCGTTCCAGACAAGCCGTGCAAGGGCCCCGTCCGTTTCTTCAACACCAAGTCGTCCGAACTGAGTTTCAACGGAAATCATCGCCATGGACCGACGGTTTCAGATCAAAGCGCCAAGCACAAGCGCGGGAATGTGCAAGACCACGCAAAACGTCATTTTTGGGCATTGGCGCCATTCGTGATACGCTCCTGCCGTTACTTAAAGAGATTTTGGAGAACGCAATGGGTCGACATTTGATCCTCACGGTACATGGAATCGGTGAACAAAAACCCGGCGAAACCGTCGATCAGGTCGTTGGCGCAGCAACAACTTGGCTGGATGGAAACCCCAGACCACCGATCGAAGTCGAACGCGGCATGATCGAACTGGCCGAATCCACCTTCGACGGAAATCCACGAAATGCAGAGCTGTTCGAAGTCAATCTGCGCACGGTGACTGACCCGGCTGTTCCTCAGGACAAGGCCCTGTTTGCCGAAGTTTATTGGGCTGATCGCTCTCCGGCCCCGAAAGGAGCGATCAAAACCGTGCTGGACCTGATTTGGGTCGTTCTGGCGTTGGGATATCTGGCGATGGACAATGTCGAGCAAACCCACATCCGAAAAGGCGTTGCTTCGGACCAACCCAATGGCAGGAATACACTGGCGGCACAGCTGGTACATCTTTTTACATGGGTCTTCTTCGGTGCGGTTGCGACGCTGAACGTCTTTTTGTTGATCGGTGCCGCAGCGGTCATGACCGACCGGATACCTGTCTCGGTTTTCCAGAACCCTACCCTGTTGTTCTGGCTTCTGTTCGTGCTGTACGCCGGCGGAGCCATTGTCGGGCTGGGGCAAAGCCGATCCGCACCGACCTATCTCAGGCGGGTCTTCTGGCGAGGAATGCTCGCAATGGGAACAGCACTGACCCTGTGCCTGGTCATTGGGCCGCTGGGCCTGAAATTGTGGGCATGCGCCCCTTCCGAAACCGGAAATTGCCCGCCGGCCCTGGAGCAATTCGTGGCGTTTCAGGTTTTTCTGCTCTCCATCTTCTGGGCCACTCTTATCTTCCTGACAATCATTCTTTACGCGTTGTCCGCCTGGACGTTGCGGATCAATGACACACTTTCAGAGCACAGGCGGCTGTACCCCAGCATCTGTGCAGGCATGCTGGTTTTCTGGATGTTCTTCATTTCCGGCCTCTGGTTGACCATAGAGCAATTACTGGAAACTGTTTCGGGCCTGTCCGGCGGTCAGCTGCAACGTCTTTTTGAAAGCAATTTGAACGAGTCCATCGAAACTCTCAGCGTGGCCTTTGTGGCCATCGTTCTGTTGGGGTTCGTTGGCGTCGGGCTTTTTGCAGGTCGCAAAACGTACAAGGCCAACCTTCACACCCGCAGCGGTCTGATTAGCCGGGCGATTGTAAACCGGCTGGCGCAGTGGGTCTTTCTGTTTGGTACAATCGTGCTGGTTCTGGTCACGATCCGAGAGATCGCAGCCAACCAGAGTTTTGAGGCCGCATGCAACGTGGGCATAGGTGAAACCAACCCGATCTCTTGGGCTTTGGACAGGTTGGCCTGTTCGCAGGGCGAGATCGGCCTGATCGTTCTTGGCGCAACTGCGTTGATGTACCGGTTTTCTGATTTTGTTTCCGCCGGGCTGGGCGTTGCACGGGATATCGTTACCTACGCCATTCGCGACAAATGCTATCTGGGAAAAGATCTGGAAACGCGGCAACGCAACTATCCGGATCGTAAGGCGATAGACGAGCGTTTCTATCGCACGTTGTACTATGTTCTCGATATCTTTCCAGCGGATCATATCACGGTGATATCCCATTCGCAGGGCACCGTGATCGCCACACAGATGCTTGCTGACCCACGTGTCCAAAGACGCATCGGCGGGCGGGCTCTGACACTCATCACGATGGGCTCTCCGGTCACCCATATCTATCAGCGCTATTTTCCCGAGATGTTCACCATCACCGCCAGTCAGTTGAACGCCGCGTGGTTCAACATCTTCCGGCAGGACGATTTTGTCGGAACCGAGATCGAGGGTGGGCTCATTTTTGCAAATCGAAACATCCCGGTCGATCCCGGCGGGCACACCGGTTACTTTACGGACTATCAGGTTTGGAAAGCCCTGTCAGGTCCTGCCATTGGCTTTGATCTGTTCAATCCAACACGGCAATCTGTGCAGACATAGCCCAAAATGCCCCCCGACTGAATTCGGGGGGCGCGATGATTTATCCCAGCGCCTCATTGCAGCGCCCGCAGACGCCCGCGTGGGTGTGGCGGCCCACATCAGGCAGGATTTTCCAGCAACGCTGACATTTCTCGCCTTCTGCTTTTTCGAACACGACGGCAACGCCTTCGATTTCCGGCACACGGAACGCCTCGGCCGGGGCGGGATCGCCGGTCACGGTCAGGCCCGAGGTGATGCACATGTCGTCCACGTCGAACGTGGCCAGCAGATCGCGGGTATCACCATCCTCGACATGCACGATCGGTGCCGCCTCGAGGCTGGAGCCGATCACCTTGTCCTGACGCTGAACCTCGAGCGCGGCAGTCACGGCCCGGCGCACACGACGCACCTTGGCCATATTGGCCTCAAGCTCGGCATCGCGCCAATCGGCGGGTGTGTCCGGGAAGTCCACCAGATGGACCGAACTGTCATCGCCCGGGAACCGCTCCAGCCAGACCTCTTCCATGGTGAAGACCAGAACCGGGGCCAGCCAGGTGGTCAGGCGGTGGAACAGAATATCCAGAACAGTGCGCGCGGCGCGGCGGCGTGTGCTGTCCCCGTCGCAGTACAGAACATCCTTGCGAACGTCGAAATAGAAGGACGACAAATCAACCGTAGCAAAGTTGAACACGGCGCTGAAAACACCCTGGAAGTCGAACGCGGCATAGCCCTTGCGGACCTGCTCATCCAGCTCGGCCAGGCGGCTGAGAACCCAGCGTTCCAGACGCGGCATATCCTCGGGCGCGACGCGGTCGGCCTCGGTGAAGTCGGCCAATGAGCCCAGCATGAACCGCATGGTGTTGCGCAGACGGCGATAGCTGTCGGCAGTGCCCTTCAGAATCTCCGGCCCGATCCGCTGGTCGGCGGTATAGTCGGTCTGAGCCACCCATAGGCGCAGAATATCGGCGCCGTATTGCTTGACGACCTCTTCCGGCACGATGGTGTTGCCCAGCGACTTGGACATCTTGTTGCCCTTGGCGTCCAGCGTGAAACCGTGGGTCACTACGTTGCGATAGGGCGCGCGGCCCTTTGTGCCGCAGGCTTGCAGCATGGACGAATGGAACCAGCCGCGGTGCTGGTCGGTGCCTTCCATGTAGACATCGGCAATGCCATCCTCGGTCCCGTCCTCGCGGTCGCGCAGAACGAAGGCGTGGGTGGAACCCGAGTCGAACCACACATCCAGCACATCAAAGACCTGTTCGTAATCGTCCGGGTTGGCGATTCCGTCGAGGATCTTTTCCTTGAAGCCGTCGGTGTACCAGACGTCCGCGCCGTCCTTTTCAAACGCTGCCTTGATGCGGGCGTTGAGTTCGGCGTTGCGTAACAGGTAATCCGCGTCGGTGGGCAGAGCGCCCTTCTTGGTGAAGCAGGTCAGCGGCACACCCCATGCACGCTGGCGCGACAGAACCCAGTCCGGGCGCGCCTCGATCATCGAATACAGGCGGTTACGACCCGTCTGCGGGGTCCATTTCACCAGCTCGTCGATGGAGCGCAGAGCACGTTCGCGGATGGTGTCGCCCATCTCGCCCATGCCATCGTCCAGCTTACGGTCGACGGATGCGAACCACTGCGGCGTGTTGCGGTAGATGATTGGAGCTTTCGAGCGCCACGAATGCGGATAGCTGTGCTTGATCTTGCCGCGCGCCAGCACCCCGCCGACTTCGGCCAGCTTGTCGATGACGGCCTTGTTTGCGTCACCCTCGCCGCCCTTGCGGGACAGGATGTATTTGCCGCCAAAGAACGGCAGATCAGCACGGAACGAGCCATCGTCCATCACGTTATAGGTGATGACCTGCTCCAGCATGCCCAGATCACGGTACAGCTCGAATTCCTCCATCCCGTGGGACGGCGCGCAGTGGACGAATCCAGTACCTTCGGTATCGGTCACGAAGTCAGCGGCGCGGAAATCGCGGATGTCGTCCCATTCGCCATTGCCGCCATCGGCGCCGGCCAGCGGGTGAAGCAGCTGAACGCTCTCCAATTCGTCGGCAGTCACGTCACGCACACGGGTCCACTGATCGTCGTTCAGACGGGCACGGCCCAATACATCGGCGGCCAGGTTGTCGGCCAACAGGAACTTGTCGCCTACCTTGGCCCAGCATTCTTCCGGCGCGCCGGTGACTTCGTAGAGTCCATAGGAGATGTCTTTACCGTATACGACGGCCTTGTTCGACGGCATGGTCCACGGCGTGGTCGTCCAGATCACCACACAGGCGTCATCCAGATCACCCGCGTTGACGATCTTGAACTTCACCCAGATGGTGAAGCTTTCCTTGTCGTGATACTCGACCTCGGCCTCGGCCAGGGCCGTCTTTTCGATGGGCGACCACATGACTGGCTTTGAACCCTGATAGAGCGTGCCGTTCATCAGGAACTTCATGAATTCGTCCGCAATCACCGCCTCGGCGTGATAATCCATGGTGATGTAGGGATCGGGCCAGTTGCCAGTGATGCCCAGACGCTTGAACTCTTCGCGCTGCACGTCGATCCAGCCTTCGGCGAACTTGCGGCATTCCTGACGGAAATCGACGATGTTCACCTCGTCCTTGTTCTTGCCCTTCTTGCGGTACTGTTCCTCGATCTTCCATTCGATCGGCAGGCCGTGGCAGTCCCAGCCGGGGACGTATCGCGCATCAAAGCCCATCATCTGATGGGATCGCACGATCATGTCCTTGATGGTCTTGTTCAGGGCGTGGCCGATATGCAGATGACCATTCGCGTAAGGGGGGCCATCGTGCAGGGTAAAGGGTGTGCGGCCCTTTTTCTCGCGCAGGCGGTCATAGACGCCGATGGTCTCCCACCGTTCCAGCCATGCGGGTTCGCGTTTCGGCAGGCCGGCGCGCATGGGGAAATCGGTTTTGGGCAGGTTCAGCGTGTCTTTGTAGTCAGGTGTCTGGATCGTGTCGGCGCACATTTGGGGCGTCCTTTGGATGATCTGGTCGTCTATTGGATCGAAGCGGTCGGTGCGAAGTCTCAAACACCTTTGCCCGGCGTCTCAGGAGGTCAGAGCGCCGGGGATATAATTCGAATAATGATGGCCATCCGGTCATGCATGACCGCGCTTATATGACGCCTGCACCTAATGGTCCAGAGGTTCTGCCCGCTGCAGCGAATGGCGCAGTTTCGCCCACCGGTTCAGCCACGCGAGACCGGCCAGCGCAAGGCCCAGCGCCAACAGCGAAAACACCCGGATCAGGCCGCCCAGACCGGCGATGTCGATCAGGAAGACCTTGGCAACCGCCAACCCGATCACCGCCAGCCCGGCCTTGCGCATCAGGTCGGATCGGCGGGCCAGAGATTGATAGAACAGAGCGGCCCCGATCAGCAGTAGAACGATGGTATAGGTGTAGAGCTCGGGCTGCGTGACGCCGTTGCCTTCATACATACCCGCCGCGCCCTGCCAGACGTGACGGATCGCCAAACCCAACCAAACTGCGGCCAACACCCCTGCAACGGCAAAGCTTGCTTGCATGATCGGTTTCGGCATTTCCCGGATCCTCCAGGCCGAACCGCCGATGGCCAATGCGGGCAACAGATAGGCAACGGCCAGCGTATTCAAAACCGGCGCCCCCAGCACCGGATCTGCATTCGGATCAAACAAGGGGTTCTGGTCCGCCAATGCCAGCAACAGATAGAATAGGCCATGAGCCGCAAAGAACAGAGCAAGCAGGTATCGCAAGTAGTTCAGCTTGCCACCCAGCCCGAACCTCTGCACCTGCGCGAACGCAAGCAAAAGCCAGATGACGGCCAGCAGACCCAGGCCCCAATGGCTGTTGTCAGCGCCGCCCTCTCCGAAGCCTTCGAGCCAACGCAGCAGCAGCAATGAAAGCAGGATACCCGCTGTCGCCCAGGCCGCGCTTTCCAGCAGCAGCGCCGCCAGAGGGCGCTTCAACGGACGCAAAAGCCACCAGCCCACGACAAATCCCAATGTGGCCGCGCAATAGACCATCGCCATCTCAGACACCGGAGCGGAATTGGCCCAGTCCAGCCCGGGATCAAGCACCAGACGCACCGTGACGGTAAAGACACCCGCCCAGATGAACCAGCTCATCGGCGGCAGGATGAACCTGCGGTCCAACGCTGCGGCAACCACGACACTGGCGACCAGAGCAACCGTGAGCGCCGATGAACTGAGCACGATGACGCAAGCGAACACCAGACACGACAGCGCGGACAGAGTGGCCAGAGCCGCTCGCATCCGGTCATCGCCGTCAACACGGGCAAAACGTTCTGCCAGAACCACCATCAGCACCGCCAGTGCGATCGCATGGAGCGCCCAGGGGTAGGCTCCGATCACCGAAGCCGGATGCCAGCCTATTTCCAGCGCGATGGCCAGCACAGGGGCAAAAAGCGCGGCTCCTCCGGCCCAGACGGCGCGATACTGGCTTGCCTTGAATGACCGCCACGCCATCAGGGCCGACATCAAACCTCCCAAAGCGACGAGAACAGTCACCACCATCGGATAGTCGGCCTCGGGCGTTTCCGCGTAAGTGGCCGCGAACCGGCCCAGAACCGCGCCATCCTCAAGCCCGTGAGAGGCGACAAAGACCACCAAACCGGCCGCAGGCAGGACAGTCAGGTCCCGAAGGGCCGGTGCATCCTTGGCCCAGAGGAGCAGCGCCAGAACAAGGGCAGACAACAGGCTGACGCCCAACCAGAATTCGGACTCTGTATCCGCCCAATGCCAGGACAGGATCACCGTACTTGCCGCGATGGCCCCGGCGGCCAGTCGAGTTGGGAATTCTGGCCAGGGGCGGGCCTTTGGGCGGCGGATCATCTCAGTCAGCATGGGGCCCGCGTGATTTGGCCAAATGCGCCGCACCGGAATGGCGGTTGCCAAAAGCGCCAGCACCGTTGCCGCGATCAGGTATCCCGATTCCCTACTCGGCGCGCCCATCACCAGAAGCAGATTCGCCGCATAGGCCCCGAACAGTGTCAGGACCGAGATCCACGCCCAGCGCCGTACCGTGTCGATACCCAGACCCAAGACGGCGACCAGCAGGAAATACGCGTAAAGCCACGACGGATCATCGGACGTGCCCCCGACCAGGAAAGGCGCCGCGAAGGCACCGGTCAAACCGACCGCAGCCAACAGCGGACCATGGAACCACCCCAGAACGAGCCCCACCAGCGCGACAACGACCATCCCTGCCAGTGCCGTTTCGGCACCGATCAGGTTGTACAGCTGGCGCGCGGACAGGATGGCCCCGAACAAAGTGACAAGCCCGGCACCGGAAAAGACCGAGGGCAGATAGGCGGTTGCCACCGCTTCGTCATCACCGAACTTGCGGTGCAGGACTTCTCCTCCGATGATCAGAACCGTGCCGAAACCCAGGGCTGCGACGACACGGGCCGCCGGCGGCAGCAAACCGTTTTCGACGCCGTATTGCACAAGAAAAATACCGGCCAGCGCCAGAGACAGGGCCGAAACCACATAAAACCAGTTCTCGCGCAGCCACGCTCCCAATGCCGCAAACCTGTCATGGCGAAACACGACAGCCGGAGAAGAAACCTCTGCATCCTGAGCGTCGGCACTGTTGTCTTCCTGCCGCTTTGGAGCCGACCAGGGTGCCGGCCTGCGCGGCTTTTCTTCAGCAGCAGGATGCGGTGCAGGCGTTTCCTGTTCCGGTTGCGGCAGGACCGTCGCATCGCCTGAGGCCAAGGCGTCGATTTGCGCTTCCAGCTGCTCTACCCGGCGACGCAAACGGGAATGCCCGACCAAAAGAGCGATCAATGTCACAGGGATGGCCAGAACAATCAGGCCAACAAGAACAAGCAGCGATTCCAACCGAGTCTCCGATCCTTTTGGAGGTCAGGCTATCTTGAGCCGTCCGAAAGTGACAGTCAGGAAAGCTGTGATCCGATCTAAAGCACCGAAATCGCCGGGCGCGCGATCGTCGGCCTGAAAAGGTCCGGGGTCTGCGGTAAGGCCCACTGCAACAACCGTCATCCCAGCGCCGCAAATTTCATGGGTGGAACAGGGACCCGACGAGATACGCGATCAGCGCGGCCAGCCCGCCGATCAAAAGCGTCTCAATCCCCGACCGCCACCAGGGGGCCAGTGACCACCGGCTTTTGAGCGCGCCAATCGCAAAGAAGACAGCCATGGTCATCCAGGCCGAGATCGCAAACGCGTTCGGCACGGACACCAGAAACGGCAGCAATGGGATCATCCCCGCCACCAGAAACGCAAAGAAGGTGGCCAATGCGGCTTTCATCGGATGCGGGTCGACACTGCCCAGACCATACTCACCTTCGATCATCAAGTTGATCCAGTTTTCGGTGCTCGAGGTGATCTCTGCCGTGGCCTCGATCAGAATGTCGCCAGACAGCCCTTTTTGCGCAAGGATCTCTCGCACTTCTTCGCGCTCACCATCCGGGTACAACGCAATGTGGCGTTCCTCGACCGCGCGGATGCGGCGAATGTTGTCCAGCTCGGCCTTGGTGCCTGAATAATTGCCCGCAGCCATCGAAAACCCGTCAGCCAGAACATTCGCCAGGCCAAGCGCCACAATAACGAAAGGGGAAAGACCTGCCCCTGCAACGCCTGCCACAATGGCAAATGTGGTGACGGACCCGTCGATGCCGCCATAGACGACATCGCGCAACACGCCGCGTCCGGGCGGTGCGTTGATCCGTTCGGCGATTTCCTGCGGGCTGTGACCGTGATCCGTCATGGCTGGCTCCTTTGACACATTCAGTGTGCCGAAGCGCAGGCCGGGGCGCCTTGCTTTGGATCAACCCTTGGAAAACAGGCCCTGCAAGGCGCGTTTGATGATGCCCCGCGTCGAAGGTTTGTGCCTGTCCGAGAAGGGCAACGGGCGGCACACCTCCATCGCGGCCACACCCACACGAGCGCTGAGTGCCCCGTTGACCAGACCCTCGCCGAACCGGCGTGACAGTTTGCTCAGAACGGAACCGCCCAAGACAGGCTCCAGCAGATCATCGCCGACTGCAACCGCCCCTGTCGCCACCAGATGCACAAATACACTGCGGGTCAGACGCCAGCCGCCCAGCGTACCCGCGCGCCCGCCATAGATTTCGGCAACCCGGCGGATCATCCGCAATGACGCGGCCAGCGCGGTTATCACATCCGCAAGCGCCAGCGGCACCAATGCGGTCACGGTTGCAACTTGCCGGGCCGCGGCCTCGACCTCGCGGCTGGCGGCTTGGTCCAGAGGCGCCAACAGCTCAACTTCGGCAAGTTCCAGCAGAGCTGACGCATCGAACTGATCCGCCATCCGCTCGGCCAATCGTTCGCGGCCCCAGCGTGTGTCTTCCCGGCCCTTGTAGAATGCGATGATACGATTGGTGACTGCGCGGGCCTGAGCCAGATCTTCCTCTGCCAACGCGGTATCTGCGGCCCGGCGCAGGCCATCCACTCGGGACAATCGCCCCAATGCGGCCAGTTCACGGATTGCGATCATAAGCGCCACAAGAACCAGCGCGGCGATCAACCCGGTTACGATCCACCCCAAAACAGGCGTTCGCGCCACCAGCGAAGTTGCAAAATCCCACGCGGCCACCGATACGGCCGCCCCGACCACTGCCAGGGCCAGCCCCCAGAACCAGCGCGCCAGAGCCGATGGCTTGCGCGCCGCCAGCCGTGCCGCGCCTTGCATCGCCTGCCCTTGTGGTTGCGCGATGTCCGGCACCGGCGGGGCCTTGGCGACATCGGCAGGGGGCTCATCCGCTTCAAGATCGATCAAAACCGGGCCTTTAGCCATTGATCACATCCTCGCTGCGCCAGACAAACCGTATGTCCGGCAGGTTTTCGTCGTTGTCCGCCCCATCGCTGCGGGCCACCTCGGCAAAGCCGTTACGTTCATAAAACCGGCAGGCTCGGGCATTGTTCTGAAACGCGTACAAACTCAGCTCTGAGCGGGCCGATTTGGCGTGATCCAGCAATTGCCGACCAATCCCGCGGCCCCGAACCGAAGCATCCAGATAAAGCGAATGGATTTCACGACCGTCGAGCGCCAAAAAACCAACAACGCCGGCCTCGGTTTCGGCCACGGTCACCCATTCCAGATCAATCATTCGACCACAGAAAGCAATTGTCTCGGCGCAGCTGTGCAATTCAGGCATCCAGTCGTTTTCCAAGACGAAACCGTGCAGGATCGACCCGATGGTGCCCGCATCCGTCGGGCGCGCGCGGCGCAGAATTGTCGTCACAACCGATCTCCGATCAAGAACTGTGCCGCCCTGTCCAGCCGGATATGCGGCGGGCCATCACCAGGTTTTAGCGACAGCTTTGCCGGGGCAAAGGCCATGAAGCCGTAATCTTCGCCCAACCACGCATCAGCCCCGTTTCGGGCCGGACCCAACAGATGCGCTGGATCCTCGGGCAATTCTCCCGGGTAGAAGGCGGCCTGTTTGCCGTTCTCCAACAGGGTACCTCGAACGCATGGCAAGTCTGTCCCGTCGTGGTGGCGCAGTTCTTCGGTCGTAGCACGCAGCGAAGCCAGAGACAGGGCCTCGGTCCGGGCTCCGGCGAAATTCGCCCGATCACTCGCCTCGCGCGTCAACGCCTCGATAATCGCGGTCAGGCGGGGATGCTGCATGTGGTGCAGGTGGTCCGCTTTTGTCGCCGCAAAAAGGATGCGTTCAACCCTTTTGCCCAGCAGCAATTGGCTGAGCCACGCGTTTCGGCCGGGGCGAAAGGCCGACAGGATATCAGCCATGGCGCGCCGCATATCCTCGACCGCCTGTGGACCTTTGTGAATAGCGCCCAGCGCATCGACGAGAACCACCTGCCGGTCGATGCGCGAGAAATGATCGCGAAAAAACGGTTTCACGACCTGGGCTTTATAGGCTTCGTATCGCCGTTCCATCTCGCGTTGAAGCGTTCTGCGCCGAGACGGGCCAGACACCACCAACGGCGCAAAGGTCAGAACCGGAGATCCGGCCAGATCCCCCGGCAGCAGGAAACGCCCGGGGGTACAGTCGTAATACCCCGCTTCACGCGCCTGATTGAGATAGGTCGTGAAAGACGATGCCAGCGCCTGCGCGGTCGGCTCGTCATGTGCGCCGGACGGGTCTGCGGCATTGACCTGCCCCAGATACTCGGCTGCCTCCGTGCGGGCCTCGATACGCGCCAGTGTTTCCCAAGACCAGTCTGCATAAGACTTGTCCAGCAGGGCCAGATCCAGAAGCCATTCGCCGGGGTAATCGACGATATCCAGATGGACGGTGCGCGGTCCCTGCAAGCCAGCGAGCAAGCCGGCTGGGCGGGCTTTGAAGGACAGGCGCAGCTCTGACACCGCGCGTGTGCTGTCCGGCCAGTGCGGTGACGGACCCGTCAGGGCGGACAGGTGCGTTTCATAATCGAACCGGGGCACAGTGTCATCCGGTTGGGGTTGCAGATAGGCGGCATTGATCCGACCTTCCTGCTGCGCAACCAACCCGGTCATGCGCCCCCGATCCAGCAGGTTCGCCACCAACGAGGTGATGAAAACCGTCTTGCCCGATCGCGCCAACCCGGTGACACCCAGGCGGATGACAGGCTCAAAAAACGTCTCGGATACGCTGTCGCCGATGGTTTCGACGCCGCGCACAAGACTGTCTGCCAGAGATGAGATGACCAATCTGTCGCCCCGCAATTATCGTTTCACCCAAGATAGGTAGAGGGTACCGCACATACCAGCGCTTTCGCCCCCTTGCCCGTTCCCGCGCCGCGCTGTACCAGCGGCACATGCCCAGATACGCGTTGAAAGTCGAATACCAGGGGGAACCGTTTGCCGGATGGCAGCGGCAGAAGGATCAGCCGTCCGTGCAGGGCGCAATCGAGCAGGCCCTGTCCCGTATCCAGCCGGGTGCGCATACGATTGCTGCCGCAGGGCGTACCGACGCCGGGGTTCATGCGTTGGGTCAGGTCGCCCATTGCGACATGGCCAAGGAGTGGGACCCGTTCCGCCTGTCCGAGGCGCTAAACTATCACCTCAAACCGCAGCCGGTGGCGATCGTGGACGCCGCACGCGTGACCGACGATTGGCACGCGCGGTTTTCGGCGGTCGAACGGCAATACCTGTTCCGCGTCCTGATGCGACGCGCGCCTGCAACCCATGATAAAGGGCAGGTTTGGCAGATCAATCATCCGCTGGATGTCGAGGCCATGCAGGAAGCGGCGAACATGCTGCTGGGTCGCCATGATTTCACGACCTTCAGGTCGTCGATTTGCCAGGCGGCCAGCCCGGTCAAAACTCTGGATGAGTTGCGGGTTGAACAGGTTCAGGGCTTTTCCGGCCCCGAAGTTCATTTTCACGTAAGGGCTCGGTCATTCCTGCACAATCAGGTGCGCAGTTTCGTCGGAACGCTGGAACGTGTGGGCGCCGGAGCGTGGACCCCGGAGGAGGTGCGTGAGGCGCTGGAAGCTGCCGACCGTGCAGCCTGCGGGCCGGTGTGCCCGCCGCAGGGGCTGTATCTGGCGCGGGTCGGATATCCGGAACCGGTGTTCGACTGACCTAAATCGCACGCAGCAGCAAACCACTTGCGATCACGGCAATGATCAGCCCGGCGACCAGTTCGATGGTTGGGGCCAACACCGATGCGAACCGTGTGGCTGAGGCTGAGGCCAGCAGACCTCCGCGAAGGCCAAAGGACGTCCATCCCACCAATGTCGTCACCAGCGCCGTGCCCAATGCCATGGCAAAAGCCCCGGCGATGCCGACCATCGCGATGCCCATCTGCCACGTCAGAATCAGCACGAACAAAGCCCCTGTGCATGGTCGTGCCGCGATGCCCGCAATCAGGATCAGGGCCTCGCGCAGTGAACCCACATTCGCAACTTCCTGCGCGGTCGGGCCATGGCGGTGGCCGCAATCTGAACAGACTTCTCCATCGTGGTGGGGATGATGCGAGTGATCATTTTCCTGATGATGGTGCTCATGGGGCGATGTGGTATTCCGTTTCTTTGCAAAACTGCGCAAGGACCGGACCACCAGCCAAAGACCGATAAGGGCGATCGCTCCGTAGCTTATCGGAGCCATGACCTGTTCCGTCGTTCCAACAAGGCTTTCGCGGGACATCTGGAACACCAGCACCCCGGCATAGACCAGTACAACGGCCGTCACCGCCTGCCCGAGGCTGGACAATACGCTGATCGCCGATAGCCTCCAGAAAGCAACACGCCGACCCAAACCGTAGCCCCCGATCAGGACTTTTCCGTGGCCGGGGCCGATGGCGTGAAAGAACCCGTAGGCGAAACAGACCGTCAACAGCGTTGCCACCGCCTCGGGTTGCTCGGCACGCGCGGCACGCAAGGACCGGGCGATCTGGTTCTGGAATTCTCGTTGCTCCCCCGCAGCCCAGGCCGCAAGGCTGTCAAAGCCTCCGCTGCCCCAAAACCAGAGCAGCAGTGCAATCGCCAGGCCGACAGGCAGGATCAGGTAGCGGGACATGATACGCGGATCTCGGTGGCAAAACGTTCACCGACCAGAGGGATGTCATTTTCCTCGAGGTCATAGTCGGCGTCCAGGGTCAGCAGAAAGGCCTGCATCTGGGCCAGTTCGCCGTCGATATCCGGGTCAAACCGGTCAATCTGGCACGCGGCGGGGCCCGTCACGGTCACGGGTCGCGTCACCTCGTAGGCGGTATAAAACGTCTCATCAAACGCTTTCGCAGACAGCGCCGTGGCCGCGACGGAACCGGCCTCCACCGCCCTGAGATGCGTGGTGACAACGCGCCCGTCTTCAACTGTCGCCTGCGCCTCCATCGGGCCCGACAGCGCGACGGGGGTTCCGTCTGTGGTAACGACAAGATCGCCGTTATATCCTTCCACCCACTGCGTATCGAACCCGGTCAGGAACCGTTCTTCGCTTTCCGTCAGAACGCCGTCAGCATCCTGATCCAGCTTCATGTCTTCCAGAACCAACAACGAGTAGAATTCGTCATACGCCCAGGTCACGCGAACATGGGTCAGTTGACCAGCGTCATCCACGATGAACTCCAGCCCGGTATCAATGAAGACATGGGGGTGGGCGTTGGCCTCCATCGGCAAACAAAGGATCATAGTGGTTATAAGATAACGCATAGGTGCAAGATAGGTCTCCCTCCGCGTGGCGGCAACGACATTTTCACTCCCGATGCGAAATCCGGCCCAACATCAGGTCGGCGGAAACAGAACCAGTGTTTGCAGCGCAGTACCCACTGGACCTTGCGTATCAAAGAGCACGGACTGAGACATGCCGATGCCGGAAGGCTGCCAATGCGAAATCGATTTTGAGGCCAGCCAATCCGAAACCGGTTCACGGTGGATATGCACGGTCAGGTCCGTATTCATGAACCCCATTTCAGTGGTCGGCGCATTCCATGAGATACCGTTTCCACAATCGGCCAACGGGCACAGGGCCTGTATGGGCGATTGATCCTCGCCCTGCAAAAGCTGTGGAGTACGCATCCAAATCGTTTTGGGCCCGGCCCCCTGTTTTCCCCCTGCGGGATAGCGAATATCGCTGTAATGGGCAAAGCCTGGCAGATCGTGGCGAATTTCACCTATCGGAAAAGGGCCATCGACAACGTCCTCTATTTTCGGCGCATCCATCTCGACATTCGGCACCTGCCCCAGATCGCGCCGCAACAGGTGCATGGTTGTTGCCGTGGCGCACAACGTATCGTCGAGATCGTGCACCGTGACCCGCGTGGTCCCAAGCGTCTTTGTGTGGCGCGTGGTTTCTGCCGCAACGCGAAGCCCGGCCAGCGGGAGCGGCCTCAGCAAATCGACAGTCAGTCGGGTCAGCATCTTCTCGGGGCCGATTTCGGTTTCCGCGGCCCGTACGATCAAGCCGCTGACCGGCCCCGCGTGGCAATGTGCGGCAGACCAAGGCCCGCGCGCGGCATCGTTACCAACAAACGCCCCGTCCTCGCGCTGATGAAAATAGGTCGTGTTGGTAAAGTCGAGCGCTTCCGCCATGTGATCCTCAGGTTTGTTCTTGCGCAAATCGTTTCCGTTTGTCTGAACCCAGGCGTTCAAACACTTTCCCCATTCCGACTTTGGCGGCGAAAATGTAGGACACGCCGGCCTTGCGATCAGTTTCGCCATTACCGCCAGGGACACATGCGTCATCCATCCGAGTGACCTCGACCCCGGTCATATCAGCAACGTCTTGCAGATGATCATGAATTTGCACGGCCAGGCTGATTGTCATGTTTTCGGAAATGTCCCTCTGAAGCACCGGGTCCGGGCTATACTTTTGCCTCAAGGATGGCTTAACTGCCCGGGCCCTGTCCACCGCAGTGACGGGACGTCACCACATCAAACACATGCAGGAGCCGCACATGGCGTTGTTGATCGAAACCGGGCTGTCCAACTGGATAAGTGATGACGAAATTGCCCGCAGTTTACAGGCCGTGTTACCGGATGCGGATATCCGCACCGCCGAAACGTTGGGCAATCCTGATGACATAACCATGCTGGCCGTGGTTGACATGCAACGTGACCACCCGACGCGATTGCCGAACCTGAAACTGGTACAAAAGCTGGGCGCAGGGGTCGAGACCATTGTCAGCCATCCCGGTCTGCCCGGTCACGTTCGCATCACCCGCCTGAAGCCTGACGCACCGGCACAGGGCATTGCCGAGTGGTTTCTGGCCTATATCCTGCGCGCTCAGCGACACATGGCGTTTCACGAAGCGGCTCAAACCCGCGCCGAGTGGTCCCCGCGAGCACCGGTTTTTACCCCGGACACCGTGGTCGGTGTTCTGGGTCTTGGCCACATCGGCGCCCGCACCGCGCGGATGCTGCACGCCGTGGGCTTTCAAGTCATGGGCTGGAGCCGTACGCCCAAAGCCATTGAAGGCGTAACTTGCATGCATGGGCAGGACGCGTTGCCCGCGCTTCTTGGCCAATGTGACCACGTTTGCGCCATCCTGCCCTCGACCCCTCAGACCGCTGGCCTGTTTGATGCCCGGATGCTGGCGGCGATGAAACCCGGCAGTCAGCTGCTGAACGCCGGGCGCGGAAATCTGATTGATGAGGGCGCCCTTATCGCGGCACTGGACGCAGGGGTTCCGGGGCATGCCGTTTTGGACGTCACCTCGCAGGAACCTTTGCCACAAGACAGCCCGCTATGGCGCCACCCCGGTGTGACGATCACACCACATGTTTCAGGCTGGCATCTGGGCGACGCCTTGTCGGATGTGGCTGAAAACTTCCGGCGCCTCAGCTCCGGCGCGGCCTTGCTGCATGAAGTCAATCGTGATCAGGGTTACTGAAATCTGAGCTGATGATCAGGGCGTAAGGATCCAATTGCCGTTGCCGTCGTTGCACCGGCGGGTTCGGATTTCCCTGCTCTGATCACCGCCGTCCGGCTGAATCACATGCTGAAGACCAACGCAGTTTCCCTGTACCGATCGCACCCGGATTGTCCCTTTGGAACCCGTGTCGTCATTCTTCCATGACCGTTCCTGGCCCACGGAAGGCGTACCGCTGGTCAAAAGCGCGTTCGAGGCTGCGTTGACCACTTCGAAATCTGCCGGAGACAACCCCATCTCGGCTATGATTCGGGACAGCGGCTTGGCCTCGACCACGGTGTTCATCAATAGAATGCCGCATGCGGCGATGGCGGTAAAACTTGGGGCATTCATGGCGGCCTCGCAGAGCTGAAATCATTTGTGGTCAAGGTTATACCCCTAACCCGGCAGGGCCAAGCCCCCGACACGTACCTTCGAAGCATACCAAAAAATCTGTCTGCGTGCCCCCTGTTCGCAAGCCCGCAACACAGGCGATCCGGGGTGGGTCAGGCATTGGCGGCACAGGTGCTGCAACCGGCATTTGCCATTGCCCACAGATCGTCGGTAACACCTGCCCGACGGGGTGGCGTCGCAAATTTCTGACCTTGGGGCTTCACAGGCGGGCCGGAATTTGCTGAAATCCAAGTAAATTCTGATTTTGAGCACTGGAGATTGTTCCATGAAACTACGCCCTGCCCTGCTGGCCGTCGCAGCACTCGCTTCATCCGCGGCCCTTTTTGCATCCCCCATCTCGGCCAAGGAAGAAACCAAATCCGTGTTCGTCATGAGCCGCACCTGGGCGGTGACACAGGTTTCCGATGCGCCGGTTGTCTATCGCGCCACGCGTGACAACAACAACCTCAACCCATTCGGTCCGCCACCGTGCCTGCGCACCGTTCAGGCCATTGCCGCGATTCAGCAGGCAACCGGGTGCAAGCCGTTCGTGGCCAGCATGTATCAGAACATCTCGGGCCAGTTTTTCTCGCAGGTCAGCTGCAACTGACACAGCGTCAGATCAGGCATTGAGGTCGCCGGACCGGCCTGCCATAGCTTGCGCATGAAACTCGCAATAAACGGATTCGGCCGTATTGGCCGTACGATCCTGCGGCAGGTTCTGGCCCTGCCGGCAGGGTCAGATATCGAGCTGGTGCTGATCAATGACATCGCGCCGCTGGACACCTGTGCATACCTGTTCAAATACGACAGCACGTTTGGCCCCTATTCCGGCGATGTGTCCACAGGGAACGCCGCGCTGATCGTGGATGGGCACTCGATTCCCATGACACACAGCGCTGATCTGACCCGCGTTGATCTGTCGGGCGTTGACGTCATGCTGGATTGTACGGGTATCGCCCGCAGTTCGGACGTTGCGCGTCGCGGTTTGTCTGCGGGCGCAGGCAAAGTGCTGATCTCAGGCCCCTCCCCTGCTGCTGATGTCACCGTCGTTCTGGGTGCGAACGAAGACCAGTTGGGCAGCGCCCGGATTGTGTCAAACGCATCCTGCACCACAAATGGGCTGGTGCCACTGGTCAAGGTCATCGACGATATCGGCGGTATCGTGTCGGGGCACATGACCACCATCCACTGCTATACCAACAGCCAACCGATGGTGGATGCGCCGCGCGGCGACCTTGCCCGTTCCCGGGCGGGGGCGCTGTCGATGGTTCCGACCACATCGAGCGCGATGCACCTGATCGACGTCGTCCTTCCGCATCTGGCCGGGCGTATCTCGGGCGCGGCTGTCCGCGTTCCGACGGCAAGTGTGTCAGCCGTGGACCTTGTGGTCACATTGCAACGCGGCATGAGCGCCGAAACCTTCGATCAAGCCCTGAAACAATCCGTTGCTGCATCCCCGGTGCTTGGCTGGACTGATTTGCCGCTGGTCTCGTCCGACTTGCGGTCCCGCCCTGAATCGCTGGTTGTTGCTGGGCCCGAGACCCGTATGGTGGGTGAAAATCAGGTCAGGGTCTTTGGTTGGTACGACAACGAATGGGGCTTCTCGGCGCGAATGCTGGACGTGGCCCGCCTGATGGCAGCCGAATAGCCGGGCGGCAACCTCAACACAATTTGGCCGAAAAAATTCTCGTCTCATGTATAATTCCTTTCCCCATCCGCTTTCAGATGCTCTAACCTGAATTCAAAGGGCCGTGCACGACACGGACAAGAGAACTGGAATTGGGACAGTTGGGGCAATTCATGCAAAGGAGCAAGCGGCAATGCCGCCTGGGGCGCTGGCTGATGGCCACACTTGTGACTTTGGCCCCAACCACGCTGGCGGCGCTGGAAACGTCTCTCACCGCCCCTGGTGCATCGAAAGAACTGGTTGAACGTCTCAAGCAGACATCCTCAGTAACCACGGCTGAAGAACGCGGCCTCGACACCCCGCTTGAAATCCTCTCGGCGGCCTTGTCGGATTACCGTACGATCGTGCAAATCCTTTACGACGAGGGCTATTTCAGCCCGGTCGTCAGCATCAAGCTTGATGGACAGGAAGCGGCCGAGCTGAGCTCTCTCACGGTGCCTGCACAAATAAACCGTGCTGCGATTGCCGTTGAAACCGGGCCAAGCTTCAAATTCGGCACCGCCACTGTTCAGCCCCTGGCCCCTGAAACCAAACTCCCCGAGGATTTTGCCCCCGGGAAACTGGCGACGACCGGTGCCATTCAACAGGCCTCCTCGGCCGGTGTTCAGGGATGGAGGGACGCGGGTCACGCAAAAGCCGGAATTGCGGGTCAGACAATCATCGCGCGCCACGCCCAAGCTCGTCTGGATGCCCAGATCGACCTTGATCCCGGGCGCAGGCTGACATTTGGCAAGATGTTCATCAAGGGCAATTCAGATGTACGCCACAGATCCATCGAAAAGATCGCCGGGTTCCCTAGTGGAGAGGTCTATTCCCCTGAGAAAATCCAGAAGGTGGGAACACGGTTGCGCCGGACCGGCACGTTCAACGTGGTCTCGTTGCAGGAACGAGAGGTTCCAAACCCCGATGGCACACTGGATTTCGACGCCACGTTCGAAGACCTGCCCAAACGTCGGTTGACCTTTGGTGTCGAACTGGCCTCTCGCGATGGTGTGGATGTGACGGCGACGTGGACCCATCGCAATATGTTCAGGCGCGCAGAACGTCTGCGCTTCGAAGCGGCGGTTCGAAATATTGGCGGTGCAGAGGATATTGATGGCCGGATCGGGCTGCGTCTGGATCAACCTGACCGGCTTGGACCTGATGACAACACCTTCTGGAGCGCCCTGCTGGAACGCCGCAACACGGAAAACTACAATGTGACGGTGGCTTCGCTGGCCTATGGTGCGCGCCGGACGTTCTCGGACAATCTTTACGCCGAGGCATCGGCCGGGTTCCAGTGGTCGGACGCGGATGACGCATATGGCAGCGGGCGCAAGTTCAGGTATTTCATCGTTCCGTTCCGATCCGAATGGGATGAGCGTGACAGCAAAGTCAGTGCAACGCGCGGTTTCTATCTGGATTCCCAGATCATGCCCTTTGTCGGCTTTTCCGGCAGCGACACGGGAATTCGTCTGTTTTTCGACGGTCGTGCCTATACCAGCCTTGGCACCGGAGGACGGGTTGTACTGGCGGGGCGGGCGCAACTGGGATCGGTAATCGGCCCACCCGCAAATGGCGTCACGCCCGATTTTCTGTTCTTCTCGGGCGGTGCGGGAACCGTTCGCGGGCAGCCGTATGAAAGCCTCGGCATTCCGGTCGGAAGCGGCGTCGCGGGCGGCAAGTCATTTATTGGCTTGTCCGGCGAGATCCGAGGCAAGGTGACCGACAGCCTGTCGCTTGTCGGGTTTTACGACTACGGTGTCGTCGATACATCTTCGTTTGTCGGCAGCGGCGCGGAAGACCACTCGGGCGCCGGTATCGGCGTAAGATACGATCTGGGCGGGTTTGGCCCCTTGCGTCTTGATCTGGCCTATCCTGTCAGCGGTCCCACCGGGGACGGGCTACAGTTCTATATCGGGATCGGACAGGCATTTTGAGACGGCACCTTTCATATCCTCTGCTGATCGCCGCGCTGGCAATCGTGCCTGTGGCCGGACATCCGCAGGAGGACGAAGGCGGCAGCATGATTGAGCGGTTCCTGCAGGATACCCTGTCGGGCGACGATCAGAACGTCACCGTCAAGGGCCTGCAAGGTGCACTGAGTTCACGTGCCACGATTGCCGAGATCACGGTTGCCGATGACGAAGGGGTCTGGCTGACTATAAAGGACGCCGAACTTGACTGGAACCGGCTGGCTTTGATCCGTGGGCGGTTTTCGGTCAATGCCTTGACTGCACAAGAAATCGACGTTGCCCGTGCGCCGGGCACCACCACCAAAGACACGCCGCCGCCAACCGCAGAAACAAAAGGCTTCCAACTGCCTGAACTGCCCGTAGCCATCGAAATTGGTGAAATTCGCATCGACGAGCTGGCTTTGGGCCAGCCCCTGATCGGAGTGGCCGCAGAACTGGCGGTTAGTGGCAACCTGTCACTGGCCGACGGAACGCTGGACACCAACCTTGATATCACGCGGCTGGACCGGGCGGGCGATGAGATCAAGTTGGCCGCGGGCTTTCAGAATTCAAACAGCCAGATCAATCTTGATCTTCAGGTGACAGAGGCAGCGGGCGGCCTGATCTCGACCGCTCTTGAAATGCCGGATACCCCGCCTATCGCGCTGACAGCGAAAGGGTCCGGACCCGTGACCGATTTTACGGCCGATATCGGTCTCAGCAGCGATGGTCAGCCTCGGGTGACAGGGCAGGTTCGGTTACGCTCGGCCCCGACTGCCGCGGCTAGCGCGGAAGAGGGCATTGCGTTTACTGCCGATCTCGGCGGTGATTTGACACCTTTTGTCGCCGAAGAAATGGATACGTTTTTCGGTGCCAAAACACAGCTCTATGTGGATGGGCGAACCCAACCTGAAGGTGCGCTGGAAATTGACGAACTTGAGATCTCGTCACAAGCACTGAACCTGAAAGGCCAGTTACAGTTGGCGGCAGGTGGGCGATTGCAACTCGCGGCCCTGCAAGGACGCATAACGCCACCGGAGGGTGAAAGGGTAACTCTTCCAGCCTCGGGCGGTGACACGTCCGTTGGAGCGGCACAGATTTCGGCGCTGTACGACGAAAAAAACGGCAATCATTGGGACCTGAGCCTGACTGCGAACGCCGTGCAGGCCGAGCAAGTTAATTTGGAGCGCGCGCAAATTACTGCTCACGGGACCTTGGAACAGGGCGCAGCGCTAAAAATCAATGGCAATCTGCAGGCCGCGTTGGACGGAATTGATCTGGCGGACGAGGCCCTGAATGCAGCAATAGGCGACCTCATCACTCTGGATGGCACCTTTGACTATGGCAGTGACCAATCCCTGAACCTGACCGGTCTCGAACTGGTTGGTTCGGATTACGAATTGGGTGTCGACGCATTGGTCAGCGGCCTGTCCACCGGTTTGGCCATCGACGGCACCGCCACTTTGGAAGCCACGGATTTGTCCCGGTTTTCGGAACTGGCCCAACTGGAGCTGGGAGGCCAGGTCTCGGCCCGTCTAAACGGTAAAGGCTCACCACTGGAAGGCAGTTTCGACGGCAAACTGGAGGTCGAAGGAACCGACCTCTCGACCGGGCGTGATGACATCGATCCGGTGATCAAGGGCAACACAGCAATAACGCTCGACGCCAAGCGTGGCGCAGATGGCATAACCATCCAAGATTTCGCCCTGATCGGTGATACTTTGCGCGCCCAGGCCGACGGCACCGTAACGACCCCTGATGGCAACGTGACGATCGATGGTCAGGCGACGGTCAATTCCCGGGACCTGTCCGTGTTTTCGGGCCTTGCCAAACGCGAGCTTGGGGGAGCAGTGCAAGCGAAACTGAACGGAAAAGGAACTGTTCAGACGCTGGAGTTTGACGGCACGGCCAGCGTATCGGGCCGGGATATCAAAACCGGTCTGGCCGAGATCGACCCGCTGTTGGTCGGTCGCAACGAGATCACGTTCGACGGTGCGCTGAGCCAGGAACAGATTGTGATCCGCGACGCATCGGTGAACGGTTCAGCGCTGACCGTCAAGGCCTCTGCCACCATAGACGACCCAAGGAAAGCCCTTGCCATTGACGGGCAGGTCAATCTGAACATCCCGGACCTGTCACCGTTTTCAAGCCTTGCAAAACGCGATCTGGCAGGGGCGATCCGTGCGGATATTGTCGGCAAGGGCGCAGTCGGCAGCAAAGCGTTCGACGTAAAAGGCAATCTGGCGGCGGACGACATCAAAACCGGGATCGACGCCGTTGACGACCTGATCCAGGGGCGAACGAACCTGACCGTGGACGCGATGAACGACGATGAAGGCCTGGATATCCGTACGTTCCAACTGATAGGAACGGCCCTTTCGGCGAATGCATCGGGCAAGCTGAACCGAGACGCCGGCGGTTTGGACTTTTCCGCCAAACTGGATGACCTTGCCCGTCTGTCGCAAACCTTGTCCGGCCCGCTGAACCTGAGCGGGAACGTCGCTCCGACCGGCTCTGGGTTGGAAGGCACTGCCCGCCTGGACGGGCCTGACAGCTCTTACGCCAGCCTTCAAGGAACGGTCGGCCAGAATGGCTCGGCTGATGTGGATTTTGACGCCAAACTGAACCGGATCGAGCGGTTCGTTCCCGAATTTCCTGGCACTGTGGCAGCAAAGGGAACGGCCAAACGCGATAACGGTGTCTGGACGATTGACGCCAAGGCGCAAGGGCCTGCCGACATAGACACCACGTTGGCTGGCACCTTTGATGAAACCAGCGGTCAGGCGGATCTGAAGGCACAGGGCGGCATCAACCTTGGGATCGCGAATGTCTTCATCACACCCAACAAGATCGACGGGTCGGCGCGCTTCGATCTGGCACTCAAGGGTGCTCCGGCGCTGGCGTCGCTGAGCGGTTCAGTCACCACTTCGGGCACATCCCTTGCCATTCCGGGTGCTGGTCAGACCATTACCGGGATCAGTGGTCAGGTGGATCTGGCGCAAAGTCGCGCAAACATTACACTGAATGGCGGAGTTCGGGCGGGAGGCAACTTTACCGTCAACGGGCCTGTTGACCTGACCCCTCCGTTCAACGCCCAGATTACCACCACCCTGAACAACCTGGTGCTGACAGACCGGTTGCTGTATGAAACCACCCTGAACGGTCAGATTGCCATGACCGGGGCGTTGGCCGGAAACAGTTCGCTTGCCGGTCAGATCACGTTTGACGAAACCAACATCAACCTTGCCGCCGCGTCCGGCGCGGTAGGCGCGGCACCTATCCCGGACATCCAGCACATCAACGAAAGTCGCGCCGGTTTCATCACGCGAGAGCGGGCCGGATTGGTCGTGACCGAAGGATCGGAGAAAAGCGCATCTCGTATTGCGCTGGATATCAGCCTGCTTGCACCCAAGGCGGTTTTCGTCAGAGGACGCGGGGTGAACGCAGAACTGGGGGGTCGAATTTTCATCGGCGGCACTACCGCCTCTGTTGTTCCGTCCGGTCAGATCGAACTGATCCGAGGGAATTTCGACATTCTGGGCCGCAGATTGGCACTGACCAAGGGGATCGTCACGTTGCAGGGCGACCTGACCCCGTATATCGAGTTCGAGTCTTCAGCCAGCACGTCTGACGGCACCGCGACGATCGAAATTGCCGGCCCGCTGGATTCACCTGAGGTCAATGTGTTTTCCGACCCTGAACGTCCGGCTGAAGAAGCGCTGGCAATGTTGCTGTTCGGGAACCGGTTTTCAGAAATCTCGCCTTTCCTGATCGCGCAAATGGCAGCATCACTGGCGCAGCTTAGCGGTGCGGGTGGTGATGCAACCAAAGGTCTCCGCGACTCCACCGGAGTCGACACGGTCGACATAGGAGCTTCGGAAAGCGGCGCGGGCCGTTTGGGCGCGGGCGCGTACCTGGGTGAAAACCTCTATACGGATTTCACCGTGAACACCGAAGGTGACACCGAAGTGAACCTAAACCTCGATGTCACGGACAATTTCACGGTGCGCGGTACGGTCGATGGCCGAGGGGAAACCGGCCTGGGTCTGTTCTTCGAGCGTGACTATTGACCAGCTGCCAATAAAAGCCGCGTTGAGCCATCCGTTTGTTTCGCACCAGCAGGTGACGGGTGTTCACATTGCCTTATGGACGCCTGGTTCCGATTTCGTTGGTGGGCGCGATGCCATCGCCAGTGCGGAAATTTGCGTGGTGCCGAGACCAAATGAAAACGCGACGAATTGCCGGGGCAAGTCAGATGAGGCAATCGTTTGAACGACGGCGCGGCAAAGAAAAAAGCGGCCCCTTCCAGAGGCCGCCCTTGTTCAGTCTGGCCGCGATCTTACTCCGCTGCCATCGCATCCTCGATCTTTTCGACACGAATGGCCGAGAACTTGAACTCGGGGATCTTGCCGTAGGGGTCGATAGCCGAGTTCGTCAGGATGTTCGCCGCCGCTTCGACATAGGCAAACGGGATGAACACCATGTCTTCGGCAATGGCCCGGTCGGCGCGCACCATGATTTCAATCGAACCGCGACGCGTGGTCAGGCGGATCATTTCGCCCGGTTCAATCCCCATCAGCTTCAGCGTGCGCGGGTTCATCGAGCAGTTGGCTTCTGGCTCGACCGCGTCAAGAACCTTTGCCCGGCGGGTCATTGAACCGGTATGCCAATGTTCCAGCTGACGGCCGGTGGTGGCAATCATCGGGTATTCGTCATCGGGCGCCTCATCGGGCGGGATGACGCTGGCCGGTGTGAACCTTGCTTTGCCGCCCGCGCGGGGGAAACCATCACCGAACACGATTGACTGGCCGGGATCGGTTTCGCTGAGCGAAGGATAGGTGATCGTCTCGGTTTCCAGCCGTTCCCAGGTGATATTGTCCAGCGACTCCATGGTCAGTTTCATCTCGGCAAAGACCTCAGACACATCGGAATAATCCCAGTTCAGACCGATCCGTTGTGCCAGTTCGACTGTGATCTTCCAATCCTCGCGTGCCTCACCCGGAGGTGCCACGGCCGGACGGACACGCTGAACCTGACGGTTGGTGTTCGACACCGTGCCGTTCTTTTCATACAGCGCCGAGGCCGGCAGGATGATGTCCGCATAGTTCGCGGTTTCGGTCAGGAAGATGTCCTGCACGATCATCAGGTCCAGCTTGGCCAGCGCCTCACGTGCGTGGCCAACATCCGGATCGGACATGGCCGGGTTTTCACCCTGAATGTACATGCCCTTGATGTTGCCCGCATAGGCTTGGTCGATGATCTCGGTGACGGTCAGGCCCTTCTCGTTCGAGAAGTCGTCCGAGTTCCAGACACTGGTGAACTGCGCGCGAATGCTGTCATCGGTGACAGTTTTGTAGTCCGGCAGGAACATCGGGATCAGACCTGCGTCCGACGCGCCCTGCACGTTGTTCTGCCCCCGCAGCGGGTGCAGACCCGCGCCCGGCTTGCCCACATTGCCCGTCATCAGGGCAAGGCTGATCAGGCAGCGCGAATTGTCGGTGCCGTGGATATGCTGGCTGACGCCCATGCCCCAGAAGATCAGACCGGCCTTGGCCTGCGCAAAGGTGCGCGCAACGCGGCGCAGCTGATCCGGTTCGATGCCGCAGATCGGTGCCATCGCCTCGGGCGTGAACTGGCGCAGGTGCTCTTTCTCGGCCTCCCAGTTCTCGGTCCAGCGGTGGATGTACTGGCTGTCATAAAGCTCTTCTTCGACGATCACGTTCATGATCGCGTTCAGCATCGAGACATCGGCACCGGGCCGGAACTGCAGCATTTCGTCCGCGAATTTGCGCATGCCGACGCCGCGCGGGTCCATCACGATCAGCTTGCCGCCGCGCTTGGCGAACTGCTTGAAATAGGTGGCCGCGACAGGGTGGTTTTCAATCGGGTTCGACCCGATGATGATGGCCACATCGGCATTCTCGATCTCGTTGAAGGTCGCCGTCACCGCGCCCGAGCCCACGTTCTCAATCAGAGCGGCAACGGACGACGCATGGCACAGACGGGTGCAGTGGTCGACATTGTTGTGCTTGAAACCCTGGCGGATGAACTTCTGGAACAGATAGGCTTCCTCGTTGGTGCATTTGGCCGATCCAAAGCCCGCAACGCTGCGCGGGTCTTGGTCGCGCAGGGCCATCAGTCTGGTGGCCGCCAGATCCATCGCCTCTTCCCAGGTCGCTTCGCGGAAATGGGTCGACAGGTTGCCGGGATCAACGTTCAGACCTTTTGCCGGTGCATCCTCGCGCCGGATCAGTGGCTTGGTCAGACGATGCGGGTGGTGGATATAGTCGAACCCGAACCGGCCCTTGACGCACAGACGGCCTTCGTTTGCCGGGCCGTTGATACCCTCGACATACTTGACCTTGCCGTCCTTGACCTTCAGCGAAACCTTGCAGCCCACCCCGCAGAACGGGCAGACGCTTTCGGTCTCAGAGTCGTAATCTTTGCTGTCGCCCTGCTGTTGGTCGTCCAGCACGGTTGCAGGCATCAGGGCGCCGGTCGGGCAGGCCTGAACACATTCACCACAAGCGACACAGGTTGAATCGCCCATCGGGTCGTTCTGGTCGAACACCACCTGAGCGGTATGCCCGCGACCAGCCATGCCGATCACGTCATTCACCTGCACGTCGCGACAGGCGCGGACACAGAGGTTGCAGTTGATGCAGGCATCCAAATTGACCCGCATCGCCACATGGCTGTCATCCAGCAACGGGATCTTCTCGGCCTCTTTCGCCGGGAAACGGCTGTCGCTGACGTCGTTCAGCTTGGCCATGTCCCAGAAATGGCTCGAGGCATCATGCGGCTGCTCGGGCTGGTCGGCCACCAGCAGTTCCATCACCAGCGCGCGCGATTTCTCGGCGCGGTCGGTGTCGGTTTTCACCACCATCCCGTCAGCCGCCGGACGGATGCACGAGGCGACCAGCGTACGCTCGCCTTCCACCTCGACCATGCAGGCGCGGCAGTTGCCATCGGGTTTGTAGCCCGGCGCCGGTTTGTGACACAGATGCGGGATCACCAGTCCACGGCCATTGGCCGCTTCCCAGATGGTGGTGCCTTCGGGCACGGTGACGTCATCGCCGTTCAGGTTGAAGGTGACGGTCTTGTTTGGGCTTGCATCAAGCATGGCTCTGTCTCCCTCAGATTTCTTCAGCGAAGTGTTTCATGACCAGACGGATCGGGTTCGGGGCCGCCTGCCCCAGACCGCAGATCGAGGCGTCGCTCATCACCTGGCACAGATCTTCCAGCAGATCGGCGTCCCACTTCTCGGCCTGCATCAGCTTCACCGCCTTTTCGCATCCCGCCCGGCAGGGCGTGCATTGGCCACAGCTTTCGTCCTCGAAGAACCGCAGCATGTTCAGCGCCGCATCGCGGGCCGTGTCCTGATCGGACAGAACCACAACCGCAGCAGACCCGATGAAGGTGCCCAGCGGCTGTAGTGTGTCAAAATCGAGCGGGACGTCGTCAATGCTGGAGGGGAGAAGACCTGACGACGGCCCGCCCGGTTGATACGCCTTGAACACATGACCTTCGGCCATGCCCCCGGCGGCATCAATCACGTCAAGAATGGTCGACCCTGCCGGCAGCAGGTAGACGCCGGGTTTCGCTACCCGGCCCGAGACCGAATAGCTGCGCAGCCCCTTACGGCCATTCTTTTCAACTGAATTGAGGATCTCCGGACCTTCCCGGCAGATTTTGGACACCCAGTAGAGCGTTTCCACGTTGTGCACCAGCGTCGGGCGGCCGAATACGCCGACCTGCGCCACGAAGGGCGGGCGATGACGCGGCAGGCCCTTTTTGCCCTCGATCGATTCGATCATTGCGGATTCTTCGCCGCAGATGTAAGCGCCCGCGCCGCGACGTAGGTCAATATAGCCCGGCTCGACGATTCCGGCATCTTCCAGCGCGGCAATCTCGCGCCGCAGAATTTCCAGAACGGCTGGATATTCGTCACGCATGTAGATGAAGCAGGTCTCTGCCTGAACCGCCCAGGCAGCGATCAGCATACCTTCGAGGAAAACATGCGGCGTGCGTTCCAGATAGTAGCGATCCTTGAAGGTGCCGGGTTCGCCCTCGTCCCCGTTCACGGCCAGATAGCGCGGGCCGTCATTCATGCGGACAAAGCCCCATTTCTTGCCCGACGGAAAACCGGCGCCGCCCAAACCGCGCAGGCCCGAGGCCAGAACCTGTTCCTGAACCGCTTCCCAGTCACCGCCCTCGCGCAGCTCTTTCAGCTTGGTATAGCCGCCATTGGCCTCGTAGGGCGCGAAGGTTTCGTAATCGGGTAGATGAGCATGGGTGTCATCGGCAGCAATAGCGGCCTGCACCTTTTCAGGGGTCGCGTGGTCGATATGGTTGTGACCAATCTCGAGCACCGGTGCCGTGTCGCAGCGCCCCATGCAGGGCGCGCGCAGAACGCGCACTTCGGACGGGTCCAGCCCATCCTCCAACGCTTTTTTCAACTGCTGCGCACCAGCCATTTCGCAGGACAGGGAATCACAGACACGAATGGTCAGCGCGGGGGGCTGTGTTTCACCTTCTTTCACCACGTCGAAATGGGCATAGAAGGTCGCGGTCTCGTAAATCTCGGCCTGCCCGATCCGCATCTCGACGGCCAGCGCGGCAATATGGTCGGCGCTGATATGGCCGTGCGTGTCCTGAATCAGATGCAAATACTCGATCAACAGGTCGCGGCGGCGTGGGCGGTCGCCCAGCAGGCGCGCAATTTCGGCCTGTGCTTCATCCGTAAACTGTCGGCCTTTGGGCGTGTGCCGCCCCTTGCCTTTACCTGACTTCCAGACGCCCTTGGGTGCGCCTGATGGCTTGGTGTCTAATGGTGCCATGATGCCCTCCGATTCAGGCCCCGTGTCTCATCAGGCTAGCATATCGTCAAATCGCTTTTTGCAATCGCACGATAACGACATCTTATCACCGTAAAGACGTCACCACAGCGCGCAGTGCCTGCACCGTTGGCAGTTCAGGATCTCGGCTCAGGGTGGCCAGACAGATCGGTTTGCTGACAATCGGATCGACCAGCGGCAGCACCTTTGTCCCCTGCAACTCGCCCAATGCCCGAATAAGGACACGTGGCACAACCGTGGCAGCCAGCCCCTCGCGTGCCATCACCATCGACGCGGTAAATCCGCTGGTTTCGGCAACCACGTCCGGGTGCAGCCCCTGTTCGGCAAAGATACGATCCAGAATACGCCGGTTTTGCATCTGCGGCTCGAGCAGGCTCAGCGGAAATTCAGCCACGCGCGCCCAAGGCATGGGGCCGTTTTCGTCCGTCATGTGTGACGGAACCAGCAGAACATAGGTTTCCTCGTACAAAGGTTGCACCTGTCGCAGATCGGTCCCGATGCTGTCGCCATATGTTATCCCGGCGTCCAGGCTTCCTTCGTCCAGCCGGTGTTGAATGGCGGTGGCAGACATGGTTTCGATGCGCGTAACGATGCGCGGATGCGCTTTCCGAAAGCGTTTGGTGAGGCGCCCGGTAAAGGCGATGGCCGTCGGAATCACGCCAAGGATCAGCGTACCGGTGATCTCGCCCTTGGTGGCCAGCACCTGCTGTTCCAGTGCTTTGGTGTCATCGAGAATGCGACGCGCCCGCTGAACGATCATCTCGCCCTCTTCGGTCAGGCCCTGAAATCGGTTGGCGCGGCGGACGATGGACACGCCCAGTCGATCCTCGAGGTTGCGGATGCGCATGGAAAAGGCGGGTTGCGAAATCCCGCACTCTTCGGCGGCCTTGGCGAAATGGCGGTGCCGCGCCAACGCGCTGAGCAGTTGCAGGTCGCGGATTTCGATCATTTTGGGGCATTCCTGTTGGCAGGTCGTTCGTCAGAGTATCGGATATTCGACGGCAGAGAAAAGAGCGCTTAAATTGCGCGGGCTGCGACTTGTGATTCCCGAACTCAAGGCATTTACCATGCAGGAACAGTGAATCGTATGACGTCTTCAACCAAGCGAAACAAAGCTGACAAAACCCGGAAATTACCTTAGCTTCCAGAGGCGGAGGTTTCAGGATGACGGAACGAATAACAGGTGGGTGCAAATGTGGCCTGGTACGCTATGCAGGCACCCGACTTGATGTACCAATGTTTCGCTGTCACTGTCGCGACTGCCAGCACCTCACAGGTTCCGGGCATTCAGAGATGATGCCTTTGGTCCGTGACTCTTTTGAAATAAGTAGTGCTTGCAAAACGTACGAAATGCTGGGCGGGTCGGGCAACCCAACGTTCAGCGGCTTCTGCCCGAACTGTGGAGCGCAACTTACAAGGCGCAGCAGTCTTATGGATGATCGTATCTATGTTCACGCATCATCGCTAGATGATCCGCGAAAATACAACCCGGAAAAATCAATCTATCAAGAGTCTGCGCAATCTTGGGATGCAACCTCAGTCGTCGGACAGACTTAAAATCACAGGACAGTTCATTTCCCGATTTGAGTTGGCGGGCCTCGATACGCCAATACGATTGCGGATTGTGGCGCAATTTCAGGTGTTGAACAGGAAATGCATCACGTCGCCATCCTTGACGACATAGCTTTTCCCCTCGGCCCGCATCTTGCCTGCCTCTTTCGCCCCCTGCTCGCCGTTGCAGGCGACAAAGTCTTCATAGGCGATGGTCTCGGCGCGGATGAATCCCTTTTCGAAATCACCATGAATGACACCAGCCGCCTGCGGTGCAGCGGTGCCGGTGCGGATAGTCCAGGCGCGAGCTTCTTTCGGGCCGACCGTAAAATAGGTTTCCAGTTTCAGCAGGTCGTAACCGGCACGGATCAGACGGTCGAGACCGGGCTCTTCCAGACCCATTTCCTCAAGGAACATCTGTGCCTCGTCCGCTTCAAGCAAGCTGATCTCTTCTTCGATCTTGGCGCTGATAATGACGTGAGAGTTGCCCTGGGCGGCAGCCATCTCGGCAACTTTCGCCGAGTATTCGTTGCCTTCAGCGGCTTCTTCCTCGGACACGTTGCAAACATAAAGAACCGGCTTGGTGGTCAGCAGTTGCAACATCTTCCAGGCCTTGGCGTCCTCGTCCGAAACCTCGACCAACCGTGCAGGTTTGCCGCCTTCCAGCATCTTTTGCGCTTCGGCAAGCAGGCGGTCCTGCTGTTGGGCCTCTTTGTCATTGCCTTTCAGCTTGCGCACCAGATTGGCGCGGCGCTTTTCGATGCTTTCCAGATCGGCGAGCATCAGCTCAGTCTCGATGGTGTCAGCATCGGCCACGGGGTCGATGCGGCCTTCTACATGGGTCACGTCGCCATCTTCGAAACAGCGCAAGACATGGGCGATGGCATCGACCTCGCGAATATTTGCCAGAAACTGGTTCCCGAGCCCCTCGCCTTTCGAGGCCCCCTTCACCAGTCCGGCGATATCCACGAATGTCATGCGCGTCGGGATGATCTGTTTTGACGATGCGATTGCGGCCAACTTGTCGAGCCGCTCATCCGGCACGGCCACATCGCCGACATTGGGCTCAATCGTGCAGAACGGGAAATTCGCGGCTTGCGCGGCAGCGGTTTTGGTCAACGCATTGAACAGGGTCGACTTGCCCACGTTCGGCAGACCCACGATTCCCATCTTAAAGCCCATAACGGCCTCCTGCATAGAATACGAACGCAGCTTCTATGCAGGTCCGCATCAATGCGCAAGTGATTGCCGGGCCACTTTGTTTGAGTCCCTTCGGCCACATCACGAAATTGTTCTCAAATCGTGTTCTTGTCGGCCCTGAAAACCGAAGGGTAGGATGAACAATTAACATAGCGCGATCAAATTAAATGGCAGAATATAATGGAAAAACTACTTCTTGCAGCCGTACTGACGGTCTCTACATTTGCTACAGCCCATGCTCAGACGGTTGTTCTTGGTGCCGGGTATTCAGATTTTTCCGAGGCGACGTCCGAAGATCAGGCACTGATCGCTCTCGAGTACCATCACACTCCTTTTCACCAGGCAACTCGGTTCAGTGCTGGCTGGGGTGCTGCGTTTTCTGTGAACGAAGACGGGGATACGCATATCGGTGTTGGGCTGGTCGGGCTGTATTCTCTGGGTGAGCGCTGGTTCGTCGAAGGCAGTGTCATGCCGGGATACTTCAATGCCAGCAACGACCAGAACGACCTGGGCGGAGACTTTCAGATCCGCAGCCTTTTGGGTCTTGGATATAACCTGAACAACGGCAACAGAATGTCAGTTGCGATCACGCACAAGTCGAACGCCAGCACCAACGATGAGAACCCTGGTGTAAACGCGGTTCTGCTGCGGTACCATCTGGGCTTCTGAGCTATTCCTGCGTTGGCGGGATTGATTTTCGGTCAAAGTTTCTGCACACGGGTCCAAACCCGATTGCAAGGACATCCGATGACCCGTATCGACGCTAAGTTTGCCGCCCTGAAAGCCGAAGGAAAGAAGGCTTTTGTTGCCTATGTGATGGCAGGGGACCCGGACTATGACACCTCGCTCGACGTGGTCAAAGGCCTGCCCGGCGCGGGTGTGGACATCATCGAACTTGGTTTGCCCTTCACTGATCCGATGGCGGATGGCCCCACAATTCAGGCAGCGGGTCAACGCGCGTTGGACGGCGGGATGACGTTGCAGCGCACATTGGATCTGGCGCGCGCGTTCAGGGAAACAGATGACACAACGCCAATTGTCCTGATGGGGTACTACAACCCGATTTACAGCCGGGGTGTAGAGGCTTTTCTGGCCGATGCCAAAGATGCCGGTATTGACGGGCTGATCGTTGTCGATCTGCCGCCCGAGGAAGACGAAGAGCTTTGCCTGCCTGCGCAGGCGGCCGGCCTGAACTTCATTCGTCTTGCAACACCTACCACGGATGACCAGCGCCTGCCGCGCGTTTTGCAAAACACCTCGGGCTTCGTGTATTACGTCTCAATCACTGGCATCACCGGCGCGGCCGAGGCGCAGGCAACGGATGTGGCCCCCGAGGTTGCCCGCATCAAGGCCGCAACCGAGCTGCCGGTGATCGTGGGATTTGGCATCAATACGCCCGAGAAATCCCGCAATATCGCGTCCGTGGCAGATGGTGCCGTAGTCGGATCGGCGATCGTCAGCCAGATCGGTGCAGGCAAACCGGTCAATGAAGTGCTGGATTTTGTAAAGTCCCTGTCGGATGGCGCTCATAGCGCCTGATCCCGCAGATAACACAGACTGAAAAGCCTGCCGCAGACTGTTCTGGGGCAGGCTTTTTTGACTGCCCGACGCCGGGCCAGATCATTGCAGGCGTTGACATGCATTGGTAAGGAAAACGAACCAGTAAGTTCGGAGGTCTGAGTCATGCCTGTGATAACCAATATCGAAAACCTCAGGCGCATTTACGAGCGTCGCGTGCCGCGGATGTTCTACGATTACGCTGAAAGCGGCAGCTGGACGGAACAGACTTTCCGCGAGAACAGTTCCGATTTTGAAAAGATCCGCCTGCGTCAGCGGGTTGCCGTTGATATGTCCGGGCGTTCGACGGCCTCGGAAATGATCGGCCAGAAGGTGTCAATGCCGGTCGCGTTGGCCCCGGTCGGGTTGACGGGGATGCAGCATGCGGACGGAGAGATGAAGGCCGCCAAAGCCGCCGAGGATTTTGGTGTGCCCTTTACCCTTTCCACAATGTCGATCAACTCGATCGAAGACGTGGCCGAGCACACCGACAAGCCGTTCTGGTTTCAGCTCTACACGATGAAGGACGATGACTATGTCAGCCGTCTGATCCAGCGGGCCAAGGACGCCAAGTGTTCGGCGCTGGTGATTACGTTGGATCTGCAGATTCTGGGCCAACGGCACAAAGACCTGAAGAACGGCCTGTCCGCACCACCCAAGCTGACCGCAAAGACCATAGCGAACCTGATGACCAAATGGGCATGGGGCATTGAAATGCTGGGTGCCAAACGGCGCGAGTTCGGCAATATAGTGGGACATGTGCAAGGTATCTCGGACGCGTCTTCACTGGGGGCCTGGACCGCTGAACAGTTCGACCCCACCCTCGACTGGAGCAAAGTCGAAAAACTGATGGAAAAGTGGGGCGGAAAAGTGATCCTGAAAGGGATACTCGACGCGGAAGATGCCAAAATGGCTGCCAAGCTGGGAGCGGATGCCATAGTCGTGTCGAACCATGGTGGGCGTCAGCTGGATGGTGCGCTCAGCTCGATTCGGGTATTGCCCGAGATCATGGACGCTGTCGGCAACGATGTCGAAGTGCATCTGGACAGTGGTATCCGCTCGGGTCAGGACGTGCTTAAGGCATTGGCACTGGGGGCCAGGGGGACGTATATCGGCCGCGCATTTGTTTATGGGCTGGGCGCCATGGGCCAGAAAGGCGTCACCACCGCGCTGGAAGTGATTCAGAAGGAACTTGATACAACAATGGCGCTGTGCGGTGAAAAAACCGTTAGCGCGCTGGGGGCGCACAATCTTCTGGTACCAGAAGATTTTGGTGGTCGCTGGCAAGCCTGAGACCGCGGCAGATTTGGGGCTCTGCCCCCGCCGCCCGTTCCGGGCGTCTCCCCCGGGATATTTGTGGCCAGATGAAGCAGCGGACCCTTCACTCATTTGACGAAGAACACTCCGAAGCGCGCGGTTGGGCCATAGAGAACGACAAGCTGTGATTTCCCCCTTTCCAAACCGGATGAATCGAGATAAGGACGCGGCTTCACGCGGGTATACAGCCTTGGAGGATACCCGCCCTAACATTGGAGAATTATCATGGCTGGAGAGATTCCTGATCTCGTAGCTCTGGAACGGACGGGGACAGGCAAGGGCGCCGCTCGCAAAACGCGCCGCGAAGGCATGGTTCCGGGCGTAGTGTTTGGCGGCGACAAAGATCCGCTGCCGATTCAGATTCCGTTCAACGAACTGTTCAAGCGCCTGAAGGCCGGTCGCTTCAAGTCGACCCTGTGGAACCTGAAAGTCGAAGGCCATGAAGACGTTCGCGTCATCTGCCGCGACGTTCAGCGTGATGTCGTCAAAGACCTGCCGACCCACCTGGACCTGATGCGCCTGCGCCGGACCACCAAGATCGCACTGTACATTCCGGTTGAGTTCATCAACGAAGATGAAGCCCCCGGCATCAAGAAGGGCGGCGTGCTGACCGTTGTCCGCCCGGAAGTCGAGCTGTTGTGCACCGCAGGTGACATTCCTGAGAAGATCACCGTTGATGTGGCCGGAATGAACATCAACGACGTCGTCACCATTTCGTCGGTTGAACTGCCCGAAGGCACCAAGCCGACCATCGACCGCGACTTCGTGATCGCAAACGTCTCGGCACCGACCGGTCTGTCGACAAGTGACGACGAAGAAGGTGAAGAAGCAGAAGTTGCAGTCGATGAAGTCGAAGTCGTCGGCAAAGAAGAAGAATAAATTCGGATCAAACGTCTGATTTTTGAAACGGGGTTCTGACGAGCCCCGTTTTTTTGTGGTCATGACGCGCGGCGCCGGCTGGATTTCCATGGCAATTCCGGGCATCACATAGCCTCGAGGCTACAGAGGCGGAGCATGGTCATGAAACTCTTTGTCGGATTGGGAAACCCGGGGCAGAAATACGCCCGAAACCGGCACAACATCGGGTTCATGGCTGTGGAACGGATTGCGGAAGATCATGGGTTTGGCCCATGGAAGTCCAAGTTTCAGGGCGAAATCTCGGAAGGGCGGTTAGGGTCTGAAAAAATCCTTTTGCTGAAACCACAGACCTTCATGAACCGGTCCGGTCAATCCGTGGGTGAAGCGATGCGTTTCTACAAACTCGAGTCCACAGATGTTGTCGTGTTCCATGACGAGCTGGACCTCGCCCCGGGCAAAGTGCGGGTAAAGGCGGGCGGCGGACACGCTGGGCATAATGGTCTGCGTTCGATCCACGACCATATAGGCGCAGCCTATGACCGTGTCCGGCTTGGGATCGGACATCCGGGCCGCAAGGAGATGGTCTCGGCTTATGTTCTGAGCGACTTTGCGAAATCCGAGAGTGACTGGCTGGACGACGTTCTGCGGGGTGTTTCGGACGGCGCGCCCCATCTGGCCCAGAATGATGGTGGAAAATTCATGAACGCGGTGGCCCTGCGTACTGCTCCGCCCCGGTCGTCCAAGACGACGGCTCCGAAAGCTGAAACCGCATCTAAGGCACCTCCGAAGCCACCAGCCGACGAACGGTCGGCCATGCAGAAACTGTTGGACAAGTTCAAATAGCGCCCCGCCCTCTTTCCGTTACGTCGGCGTTGCGAAAGCGGGATGTCCACGTTCCAATACACGCAAACAAGGGAGGCTATGCGATGCGGTCCATACTGAAGTGGGTTCTGCGCATTGTGCTGGCGCTGGCTTTGGCCGCCGCTGCCGTTGGGCTTTGGAAACGCGAAGAGTTACAGCGCCTGATGGCGGTGAACTCTCTGTTTTCCGAGGACAAGATCGTTCACAACTTTTCGCATATGGATGAAGCCTTTCTGACCGTGGATCTGCCGCGTGGAAACGCCCCAACATGGGAACTGCCTTACGGCGAAGGTTTCGATCTTCCGGAAGGCACCGACACTTGGATCAATGAACGCTCGGTCACTTCTTTGCTTATTATGCACAACGGCAAGATCCGGTTCGAGGAATACTATCTGGGCACCGGTCCCGATGATCGCCGGATTTCGTGGTCAGTGGCAAAAAGTTATCTGTCGGCGCTTTTCGGCATTCTCCTGCAAGAGGGCGCAATCGATTCATTGGATGATCCCGTCGTCAAATACGCCCCCAAACTTGCAGGCAGCGCATATGACAGGGCGACAATTCGGAACGTTCTGAACATGGCCAGCGGCGTCACGTTTGACGAAGATTATCTGGACCCGAAATCTGACATCAACAGGATGGGCCGTGTGATTGCCCTGGGCGGTGAACTGGACGATTTCGCGGCCTCATTGCAGGACAGTTTCGCGCCCCCCGGTGAAACCTGGCAATATGTTTCCATAGACACGCATGTATTGGGCATGGTGATACGCGGGGCGACCGGTCGCAGTGTCGCGGATCTTTTGACGGAAAAAATCCTTCAGCCCCTGGGCCTTGAGCGGGACGGGTATTATGTCACTGACGGCGCTGGTGTCGCCTTCGTTTTGGGCGGATTGAACTTCACGACACGTGACTTTGCACGGTTCGGGCAAATGATCCTGCAAGATGGGGCATTGAACGGCCGGCAAGTGGTGCCCTCCGACTGGATATTCGAGGCAACTCAACCCAGCGCCCCGACCGCTCAGGGGAAGATTGGATATGGGTACCAGTGGTGGATCCCGCGCGGCGCCCATGAGGGAGAGTTTCTGGCCCGGGGCGTGTATGGGCAATACATCTATTTCAACCAACCTCGCGGCGTTCTGATTGTGTCTACCGGCGCTGATCGGAAATTTCGCGACACTGGCGTAAACGACCAGAATATCGAAATGTTCCGCAAGATCGCAGAAAGCCTGTAAGGTGTGTTCATGCAGAAGCAAGACAGTATCAATGTACTCGGCGGCGTTCTGGCGCCCTGCTCACGCGATCCTCTGACCGGGTTCTTCCGCGACGGTGCGTGCAATACCTGCCCCGAGGATCAGGGAAGCCATACGGTTTGTGCCGTGATGACGGCCGAGTTTCTGGCATTCTCGAAATACGTCGGCAATGATCTGAGCACGGCTCGGCCCGAGTTCGATTTCCCGGGCCTCAAGCCCGGTGACAGCTGGTGTCTGTGTGCCGGCCGGTTCCTACAAGCCCATGACGAAGGATGCGCCCCAAAGGTTCACCTGGAGGCGACCCATCAACGCGCGCTCGAGATTGTGCCGCTTGATATCTTGCTTCAGAACAAGGCGAATGCCTAGACAGCCATTGCGCCTGGGGCGAGACCTGATCCGCGATCCAGTTTCGCCCCAAGGTCAGAACGCCATTTGCCAGATCAGGCTGATGCTGTAGTTTTCAAAACCGCTTTCACCAATGCCATCGTAGAACACGTTTGCTGCAAGCAAGCTGTTGTTTTCCAACCGATAGTCCAGGCCCAGATCCGCACGGGCTCGGGCGGTGTCGCCAATCGGAGTCACGCCCGGGGCGGTGCCAGTACCCGAAGTCGTGCTCCAAATCCCCGAAAGCCCGCCCGTCAGCATCATCTCTCCTCGTGACACTTGAAGCGGGTGGCTGAAATCCACACCCAGCCGTGCCGTCGTCAAACTGAAATCCTGCTGTGGAATCAGATTACCCAGGCTGTCGGTATAAGCTTTCTGATCGTCACTGGCATAACTTACGTCCAGCAAGGGCATCAATGTCAGGGCGCCACGCTTTATCTCACCTGTTACGCGCGACTGGACGAGCCAACGGTCACTGTCGAAACTGTCTTCGTAGGTGCCAAACGGAGAGATGTTGTTGTCGGCCTGGCCATAAAGTACCCGCCCTTCAAGAAACACCGAATGATTGGGCAATTTTGCCACCACATAAGGGCCAACCAGCCAGCCCGTACCGTCCACGCTGGCCGGGCCGTTTTCCGTTTCGGCATAGTCGAACTGAAGCATGGCGCCGATCAACAGGTTCGAATTGATCTGGCGATGAGCCCCGACAACAGCCAGTGCATAGGAGTTGTCATAATCATCCTGAGAACTCCAGTTGCCGGTCACACTGAACCAGACGGGGCGCGCCGGATCACTGGCGAAATTCAGATACCCCGAGCCCTGCGTGACCGAAGCGTCCAGTACACCCGACCCCGAACCTTGCAGAAACTGGGTCAGTTTCGGCTGGTTCGACACAAGGCTGTTGGCCCGGGCGTTCTGGAACGCCTGAATCTGACGTTGAGCATTTGTCACGGCCTGAAGCGTGCTGACCCTGTTTGACTCAAGGTTCAGATTCCCAGCCGCGTCCGAGAACACCCCTGCCGGAATGAAAAGCTCGATGGTACCGTTGTTCTGGGGCGTCAAAGTGGCGACATAGCTGGTGCCGGACCCGGTCAGAGTGGTCGTTGCATTGGTGACGGACAGGTCGCCCACGGTGAAATCGGTGCTTGGTTCGCTCAGCGTAATGGTTGCTTGAAACGTTCCGCTGCCGGTCGGCGTCAGGGCCCCAATCGTTGCAGTTGGCTGTGTCGTATCCACCAGAACGCGCGTGTTGACGATTTGGGTGTTCGTTACACCGGACAACGCGATCTCATAGCGATAAAGCGGCCCTCCGACGGTTTCGCGCGCAGTGAACGTAATCCCCATATACCCGTCTGCCGCATATGTGGAATCCGCGCCATCCTGACTGAGAATGGTTGCGCCGATATAGCCCAGGGAAGCAAGGCCGGCAGGCGTGATCGCACTCAGGTTCAGAATGCCGTTGTTGAAATAGAAACTACCGCCGGGAACCTGCCCCGACCCACCCAGCGAAACAAAGGCCGATCCGGTAAGTGGGATATTGTTGAAAAAGATGCTTCCCCCGTTCGGCGTCGGAACTGAGGTTATGAAGAAGCCGCCACCAAGGGCCGCACCCTCTTTCGCGCTTCCGATCATGAGTGCTGAAATCAGAAAACAGAGGCACAACAGCCTCGAAATAACGGACCTGACCATTTTACCTCCTACAACACCGCGAGGGCGCTAAACACCAGGGCGCCCGGGCAAAGACACTATGCCCCGAGCCACGTCATCCATTGTCCCATCCATTGCAGAGACGTCCCCTGAACCGGCCGCAACTACGCCAGTTACCCAATAGTTAATTCAAATTGGAGACACTGTATAGAATTGGAAGCAACTCAACTTTGGCGTGCGGGCCACATGACTGTGCACAAACCAAAAGACAAAGGCAAAAAATGTCGGAAAGCACTTCGAACCCCGGTGTTTTCAAGGAGTCTTCTCGGCAAGACGTCACAACAAGCCGTGACTTTGCAAGTCACGTGCTCAAAATATGCCGGTTACAGATTCTCGACCTTGACGGGATATTCGAAACAATCCTAGGCAGAGATCGCAACTGGCAGTTGTCGGGAAACAAATGCAGGCACAATGATCGAGGTTTCCCAGCAGCCGGCGATTCCTCGGGCCTCTGTGTTGTCCTTACATGCGCCTTGGCGGCGGCCCTTTTTTGCAGGGCAACCTGATTTGGGCGGACATGTCACATGTTTGACTATCCCGCCTGTCCTGCCCTGGAACGTCAGGACGTTTCGCCTTGAAAATGCTGCTTTCAGGACCGCTTGAGCCAAGGACGCCATAACAGAGCAACCGGGACATGCCGCCCCGGTTCACACTCAACCCGCCGTACGGCCTTCGGTGTCTGACATATCGAAGTTCAGATATTTGGCCACGGTCTGAACGTCCTTGTCTCCACGGCCGCACATGTTCATGCAGATCAGGTGATCCTTGGGCAATTCCGGTGCGATCTTCATCACATGGGCCAATGCGTGGCTTGGTTCCAGCGCCGGGATGATCCCCTCGGTTGCGCAGCACAGCTGGAACGCCTCGAGCGCTTCCTTGTCAGTGATCGAGACGTAATTCGCGCGTCCAATTTCGTGCAACCAGGAATGCTCGGGCCCGATGCCCGGATAGTCCAGCCCGGCCGAGATTGAATAGCCTTCAAGAATCTGGCCATCGTCATCCTGCAACAGATAGGTCCGGTTGCCGTGCAGCACGCCCGGCCGTCCGCCGGTCAGCGAAGCGCAATGCTCCATTTTCTCGTTCACACCTTTTCCGCCCGCCTCGACGCCTATGATGTTGACGTCCTTGTCGTCGAGGAAAGGATAGAACAGACCCATCGCGTTCGAACCGCCGCCGATTGCCGCGATGATCGTGTCGGGCAAACGGCCTTCGGCCTTCAACATCTGCTCTTTCGCTTCCTTGCCGATGATCGACTGGAAATCGCGGACCATTGCCGGATAGGGGTGCGGCCCAGCCACGGTGCCGATGCAGTAGAACGTGTCGCGCACATTAGTCACCCAGTCGCGCAGCGCGTCATTCATCGCATCCTTGAGCGTCCCACGACCCGAGGTCACAGGGATCACCTCGGCCCCCAGAAGACGCATGCGGAATACGTTCGGGGCCTGACGCTGCACGTCGTGCGCCCCCATATAGACAATGCATTTCAAGCCAAACTTGGCACATACGGTGGCGGTGGCCACGCCGTGTTGCCCTGCCCCGGTTTCAGCAATGATCCGGGTCTTGCCCATACGCCGCGCCAGAATTATCTGCCCCAGCACGTTGTTGATCTTGTGCGCGCCGGTGTGGTTCAGCTCGTCACGCTTCAGATAGATCTTGGCACCCCCCAGATGCTCGGTCAGGCGTTCCGCAAAATACAGCGGCGAAGGACGACCCACATAGTTTGCCCACAGGTCATCCATTTCGGCCCAGAACGTCGGATCATCTTTGGCCTTGTTGTATTCCTCTTCCAGTGACAGGATCAGCGGCATCAGAGTTTCACTGACAAAACGCCCGCCGAAGATGCCGAAACGTCCCTGTTCGTCAGGGCCGGACATGAAGGAATTGAAAAGATCGTTGGCCATGGGTGTCTCCCTCGTCGTATCTGTTGTTCATAGGTGGTGGCAGCGGGATTTGCCATGGGCAAAACGCATCATTCCACAACCTGCGTGTTTTGACGCCAGACCTGAACCGCCTGCGCCGAGCTGGGCACACCAATGCACGGAAAATGATGAAACCTGTTCACATCCGCCAAACGATCGGCCGCCAACAAGGCACGCCTGTGTGGGCCGGATTGGGAAAATGTCAGCATTGCTTCGATGTCTTGCCAGACACTGAATGAAAAATAGATGCCATCCTGCCTGAACAAGTCAGCGTGCAGGCACAATGGGTCGCCTTGCGCCTGCCGACAGGCCTGTCCCGCGCGCCAGAAAAACTCCGGCGCATGGTACCAGTGTTTCAAGGAAACGCCCCCGATTGCTGCGAGCATGCTCAACCCCTCTGTTTCGAGGGATACGCAGCAAGATCTTTATCAGATCACCTGAGAGCCGATGCAAAGTCGCGGATCAGGGCAGCATCTTTCACACCCGGCGCGCTTTCGACACCGGATGACACATCCACCTGCCGGGCACCTGTCATCCGGACTGCTTCGGCAACGTTCTGGGGTGTCAGGCCACCGGCCAGCATCCAAGGCCGGCGCCAGTATTTCCGTCCGGCCAACAGCCGCCAGTCAAAAGCCAACCCGTTGCCGCCCGGCAATTCGGCCTCTCTGGGCGGTTTCGCATCGATCAGCAGTTGATCGGCCACCTCCGAGTAAAGATCGACGGCCGCCAGATCCTCGGCCTCGGCCACTCCTATGGCTTTCATCACCGGCAAACCAAATCGCTCGCGAATTTCGGAAACCCGTTCGGGCGATTCCTTGCCATGCAGTTGAAGCATATCAAGCGGTACAGTCGAAACGATTCCGTCCAATTCTTCGTCAGTGGCATTCACCACCAAAGCCACCTTGGCAACGCCAACTGGGACCAGATGCGCCAGTTCTGCGGCCCGCGAAATATCCAGATTGCGTGGCGATTTCGGAAAGAAAACAAACCCAACATAGCCCGCCCCGGCTTCGGCCGCAGCGCGCACGTGATCCGGTGCGGTCAGACCGCAGATTTTGAACCGAACATCAGACATGACGATCAGGCTCAGCTCGCCTCATCCAGAATGGCAAGTACATCGTCCTTGCCTTGGTTTTGCTTTTTCTTGAGCTTCTTGACTTCGCGCTCAAGCTTGCGCACTTCGGTTTTCTTCACGGTCGCGTCGCGGCGGTGCTTGTGTTCCCGCAGCCATTCCCACAGGAAACCAATAACCAATCCTGCCGCAACACCTCCCAAAACCACCAGAAACAGCGGCAGTGACGCGCTGAGGTTAAAACCCAGAAGCTCGGCCAGAGCATCCGGCATCAGTTTCAGTTCTACGGACTGAACATTGGCAAGAGACACGGAAATCAGGATGATCCCGAGAGCCGCCAGAAAAGCATATCGAAGGTAACGCATCATGGTGTCAGGCTTTACCGTTCAATCGATCCCTGAGCAACTTGCCAGTTTTGAAAAACGGTACACATTTTTCTTCGACCTGCACCGTTTCGCCCGTGCGCGGGTTGCGCCCAACACGTGCGTCGCGTTTTTTCACGGAAAAGGCACCAAAGCCCCGCAGTTCGACACGGTCACCGCGCGCCATGGCGTCTGTGACTTCTTCGAATACGGTGTTCACGATCCGCTCGACATCACGCTGATAGAGATGCGGGTTTTCGTCAGCGATTTTCTGAATCAATTCTGAACGGATCATGCGTGATACCCTCCCAGGCAGCCGGTGTGACAGGTCTACTGTTTTGACAGTATAGGAAAAAACCCGGAAGGGGGGAACGGATACTCTGAGTTTTGAGGCTTTATTTTGCCACATTCTCGCGCGAAATTTTATCTGTCAGGCCAATTTCCACACTTAATGCGCGATCAATCCCCTAATTAACCCTGCGGTTCGGAACATATTGATTCGCAACAAAAACGGCCCCGCACTGTCGTGCGGGGCCGAAATTCATGCTTGGGATACTGCCTTGGCTTAGTCGCCGGATTTCAACGCTGCACCCAGGATATCGCCCAGCGATGCGCCCGAATCGGAGGAACCGTACTGTTCCACGGCCTCTTTTTCTTCGGCGATCTCGCGCGCCTTGATCGACAGGCCCAGACGACGGGTCTTGCTGTCGACGTTGGTGACGCGGACGTCGACCTTGTCACCGACCGAGAAACGCTCGGGGCGCTGTTCGGCACGGTCACGCGACAGATCTGAACGACGGATGAAGGACTTCATGCCTTCGTATTCGACCTCGATGCCGCCATCTTCGATCGCGGTGACTTCGACGGTGATGACCGAGCCACGCTTCACGCCGCCCACGGCTTCGGCGAACTTGTCACCGCCCAGGGCTTTGATCGACAGCGAGATACGCTCTTTTTCCACGTCAACTTCCGAGACAACCGCCTGAACGACATCGCCCTTGCGGTAGTTCTGGATCGCATCCTCGCCACGCTCGTCCCAGGACAGGTCGGACAGGTGAACCATGCCGTCGATGTCGCCTTCGAGGCCAATGAACAGACCGAATTCGGTGATGTTCTTGACTTCGCCTTCGACCTCGGTGCCCTCGGGGTGTGTTTCTGCGAACACTTCCCATGGGTTGCGCTGAGTTTGCTTCAGGCCCAGAGACACGCGACGCTTGGCGCCGTCGATTTCCAGAACCATGACGTCGACTTCCTGGCTGGTCGAAACGATCTTGCCGGGGTGGACGTTTTTCTTGGTCCAGGACATCTCGGATACGTGCACCAGACCTTCGACACCGGCTTCCAGCTCGACGAACGCGCCGTAGTCGGTGATGTTGGTGACGCGACCCTGATGGACCGAGCCCAGCGGGTACTTGGCAGCAACCAGATCCCACGGATCTTCCTGCAGCTGCTTCATGCCCAGGCTGATGCGGTGGGTCTCTTTGTTGATCTTGATGACCTGAACCTTGATGGTTTCGCCGATCGTCAGGATCTCGGACGGGTGGTTCACACGGCGCCATGCCATGTCGGTGACGTGCAGCAGGCCGTCAACGCCGCCCAGGTCAACGAATGCACCGTATTCGGTGATGTTCTTAACAACACCCTCGACGGTCTGACCTTCGGACAGGTTGCCGATAACCTCGGCACGCTGTTCGGCACGCGATTCTTCCAGGATTGCGCGACGCGAAACAACGATGTTGCCACGGCGGCGGTCCATTTTCAGAATCTGGAACGGCTGCTTCAGACCCATCAGCGGGCCAGCGTCGCGCACGGGGCGCACGTCAACCTGCGAGCCGGGCAGGAACGCAACTGCGCCACCCAGATCGACGGTGAAACCACCTTTGACCCGACCAAAGATTGCACCTTCGACGCGCTGGTCGTCGGCATATGCTTTTTCCAGCCGGTCCCATGCCTCTTCACGGCGGGCCATCTCGCGCGAGATGACAGCTTCGCCACGGGCGTTTTCTGCGGCACGCAGGTAAACTTCGACCTCGTCACCTACAGCGATTTCAGGGGCTTCGCCGGGATTTGCGAATTCTTTCAGATCAACGCGGCCTTCCATTTTGTAGCCGACGTCGATGATGGCCTGGCCGGCTTCGATCGCCAGAACCTTGCCTTTGACAACAGAACCCTCTTCGGGTGTGTCCATTTCGAAGCTTTCATTCAGGAGGGCTTCGAATTCCTCCATGGATGCGTTAGCCATGTGGCGTTGTTTTCCTTTACAATACGTTTTTGCTGGCCGAGCGGTTGTCTCCGCCGGTCTTGATTCATGGTGCCATCGGACGTGACCCGGTGCGCCCCTGAGCAAACAAACACAAAGGGCCGAGGTAACCCGGCCCTGCTCAGAAACGTCATCCGGACGTTGACCGCCCTTGTATCGACAGCGCGCGTATAGGCGGATTCCCCGGTATGTGCAAGGGCAAAGCCCATATTTTCAAGGTTTGGCGGCTCTGTACCCAGGCGCGTTGCCGGTTTTGAAGGTCCAAACCCCGGCATCGCGCCGCAGCATGGCCTGTTCAATTGCGTCCAGTCGCATCAACGCTGCGGATGGGTTGCGCGCGCCTCCGGCCCGGGTCCAGATTTTTTGCGCAGAAACGGGGCTCCACAGCAAACTTGCCGAGGCCAACCACTGGCGCAGCCCTGACGGCAGAGAATCGTAAACCTGCATAGGCGCCGCCTGTCGTCTCCGACGTTTGAGGGTGCTCCGCAAGTTCCGACCCTTTGTTTGCCCTTGTTTCTTCTGTTGTCGCAATGCGGTCGCCTTTCACTATATATGTGATTACATTACATGTTGATAAAACAGTTGGAAGTAAAAAAGACGGGGAGTTTGCACCCCGCCTTTCCTGCAAACATTCCCTGCGCGACGGGCAGGAAGCTGTCAGAACAGTTGCAAATCCTTTTTACCGCTTTGGATTTCAGCAAAGTTCGGCATGTTCTCGATGACCACAGGGGCTGGCGCCGTGCCCGGCATCGCCACTGTCGGCTTCATTGCCGCCGCCATTCCAAAGGCAGGTTGATCAAGTTCCCCCCGGATATCGCGCAACAGTGTTTTGTGATCCGGCATGGATTTAACGATCTTCGCCAGATCCATTTTCGCGTTCTTCATACCCTGGAACCAAATCGGTTTCTTCAACGGTCGAAGACGATCACGGATGCCTGAACCATAGCCCGTATCATAAACCTGTTTGCCCAAAAGAACGGTTTGATAAACGCGGCTGTCAAACAAAGTGGCGAACTCGATATCGTGATCCATCGGCAGGCGATACTGCCACAGTTCAAGATTTTCGGCCAACCGATCCGGTATCTTCATCTCGGTGCGCGCATCGATCCAGTATTGGTCATCGGTACGGTTGCCCAACCGATAGTGTAAACAGATGAATTCCAGTACCTCGTTATAAAGCTTGTCCATCTGCCGATTGTATCTGTCCCTCAGCGAAGGCTCGATGTCTCGCGTGGGCAAATGCTCGGCGAACCAGCGTATCGCATGATCAATCATGTGGATCGCCGTGCTTTCCAGCGGTTCAATGAACCCGCCGGACAGGCCTATGGCCACGCAATTCTTGACCCAGGCATTGCGCACGCGACCGACGCGCATCGGGATCACGCGCGGTGTCAAACCTTTGCCGCTGTCACCCAGCCACTCAAGGTACTCGTCCGCCGCCTGGTCATCCGTTCGGTGTGCCGACGAATAGACATATCCTGTGCCCACACGGTTAAAAAGCGGCACGCGCCACGTCCAACCTGCGCCCAAGGCAGTGGATCTGGTGGCGCTTTCGATCTTGTCAGGATCTGGATGCTCGATCTGCAACGCCATGGCCCGATCATTGGGCAGGTAGTCAGAGTAATCCAAAAATGGCTCACCGAGTGCCTTGTTGATGATCAGCCCACGAAACCCGGTGCAATCCACGACCATCTCAATATCATGGCGGCCTTTTGCCTCGAGCATAAGATGACTGACATTGCCCTGTTCATCCAGCTCGACCGTTTGCACCTCATCCCGGATGTGTTCCACTCCGCGCTTCGTGCAGACCCTGGTCAGCATGCCTGCAAACTTTACGGCATCCAGATGATAGGCATAACCAAACCGTTGTTCGAATTCCGGCTGCCCCAACTGACGCGCGCCCTTGCACAAACGGGCCAGATCATCATGCGGCGAGATGGACTGCGTGAAATCCCTGTCGCCATTGCCGAAGCGCAGGAAATACTCTGCAGCCTCCAGTCCCTCAAGCATCTGGCCGTGCGCAAAGGGGTTCATGTAGTCGATGCGATTGCCCTTGGCGTCATTGTTCCAATTGCAGAACTTCACACCCAGCTTGAACGATGCGTTTGTCTCGCGGAAGAAACTCCGCTCTGAAATGCCCGCCTGACGCAGCGTGACAGGCATCCGCGGAACCGTGGCTTCACCCACCCCCACGGTCGAGATGTTCGGGCTTTCGATCAGACAGATTTGCGGTCGATCCTTGGGCGCTGACGTGCGGGAAAACACCATATCCAGGATCAGCGCGGTCATCCATCCAGCCGTACCGCCACCCACGATAGTGATTTTGTTCAAACGATTGTTCATGTAGTTTTGTCCCTGTTGGCTCGGGAATTTTTTGCTGCGCCCCTGCTTTTTGCGGGTTGTGTCGCAGCTTTCCCTTTTCGCTGGGAAGAAACTATAACAGCTTTCCTCAATCCATCTAGGGCCTATGAAGGCCCGGCCGCGCAACGTCGGCCAACCAGCAGGCGTCACGCCATTCCCATATTCACGATGCAGGTCAGATCTCTTCGCCTTTCTTCAGCAGTTCTTCAATCAACTCACGTTGCAGATCGGTGCTGTCGCCGCCTCCGAACTCTGCCGCGCCACCGGAATACAGGGTGCCATATGTCCTGGCGATGTTCACAGTCTGGGCCAGCCCCGAGATCAGCTGATCTTTTTCCAACAGGGACAACGGGTGGATAAACGCAGCCCACAAGGTGCCATTGGCGATCGCGTAACGGGCATCCAGAGTGCTGTCGAAATTGGCCTGCATCATTCGAATCAAGTCTTCCTCCGACAGCGCCTCAGCGCTGCGGATCGGGACCATGGCCCGCATCCGATCCGCATTGGTGTCGGTGATGACCAAGACCTGTACCCCTGCAATCGTCAATTGAAACCCGGGGCCGCTCGGCTCTGCTTCGGGGTCAAGCGCGAAAAGAATGTTGCCCAGCCGTTCGTACGTCATGGGCGGCTCGGCTTCGGGTGGGCTTTGCACGGGCTCTTGCGCGGCAAGGCTTCGGGCAATGAAAACAAGAATGAGGGCTGATCGGATCATGATGGCACTCCTGCAGGCATTCTTTCAGCATAGGTACGCAAAACCACACTGACCAAACAAAGCTTGGTGAACGCGCCTTCTGGCCATTCAGGTACTTGTACGATCTGCAATATCTGATGGCCTATCTGCGATTACACGTCCAACTTTCACCCCCTAACTATGTTTCACCGGTCGACGATCCGATCGACCCGAACCCAGAACCAAGAGGAAACGTGTAATGAAAACTATCGTCTTCACCGCCCTGGCGGCCGCCATCGCCCTGTCCACTCCGGCTTTTGCCGCGGACGAAATCAACGTGTCGAACGGCATCTCGGCCGCAGGTGCCCCGCTTGCCGCACATGGGGTCGATCTGGTTGCTTTGGTCAATGATGGCAACCCGGTCGAAGGCTTCGCCACCCACTCGGCGACATATGATGGCGCATCCTACTACTTCACCACCGCCGCCAACCTAGAGGCGTTCGTGGCCAACCCGGCGGCCTATCTGCCGCAGCATGGTGGGTTCTGTTCATTCGGCGTGTCGGTCGGCAAGAAGTTCGACGGAGACCCGGATCAGTACCTGGTCGCAGATGGAAAACTGTACCTGTTCCTGAACGCCGAAACCCGCGCGGCCTTCCTGAAGGACGTTCCCGCCACCACAAAAACGGCGGACGAACAGTGGGCAAATATCAAGAGCATCGCCGTAGGCGAGCTGTAAATGTCGCCCCTGCCTGCGACGTCAGCGCGTCGCGGGCAGTTTTGCGCTTATGATTTCAAGCGCTTTGGCCAATGCAGCCTCGATACTGAGGTCTGTTGTGTCCAGTCGCACTGCATCCTCGGCTGGCTTCATCGGCGCAGCGCTGCGCTCTGCGTCGCGCGCATCCCGCTCTTTGACATCTGCCAGAACCTGTTCGCGCGTCACGTCAGCACCTTTTGCGCTAAGCTCCAGAAACCGGCGTTCAGCTCGCACCTCTGGGCTGGCCGTTACAAACAGCTTCACCTCGGCATTGGGACAAATCACCGTCCCGATGTCGCGCCCATCCAAGACGGCACCGCCCGACCTTCGGGCAAAGGCGCGCTGAAAATCCACCAAGGCGGCGCGAACCTCGGGGATCACCGCCACTTTGGATGCGGCCTGCGCGATTTCAGCCGTGCGCAGATCACCCTGCTCAAGCTCTTCGGCGGTCAGGGCCTGCGCTGCTTCAAGCGCGCCAAACCCTTCAAGAGTACGCCGCCCAACGGCGCGATACAGCAAGCCGGTGTCCAGATGCGCGAACCCGAAATGCGCCGCAACGGCCTTGGAGATCGTGCCCTTGCCCGCAGCCGCAGGTCCGTCAATGGCGACAGTGAAGCTCACCTGCGCTCTACCTTTGCACCAAGCGACGCCATCAACGGCTCAAAAATCGGGAAGGATGTCGCGATCGGACCACCATCATCCACGCTTACCGGGTTCTGCGCGCCCATGCCCATCACCATGAAGGACATGGCAATGCGGTGATCCAGGAAGCTTTCGCACGTCCCGCCGCCGGGAACCTTGCCGATACCCAACCCTTCGACCGACCACCAGTCGTCACCCTCGTCGACCGTGACGCCGTTGGCGCGCAGACCGCGCGCCATGGCATCGATGCGGTCGCTTTCCTTCACCCGGAGTTCCTTCACTCCGCCCATCATCGTGGTGCCCGTGGCGTTTGCGGCAACCACGGACAAAACGGGATATTCGTCAATCATCGAGGCCGCGCGTTCAGGCGGTACGTCAATACCCTTCATGTCTGGCGAGTATTTCGCGCGCAGATCGGCAACCGGCTCGCCGCCCTCTTCGCGCTCGTTTTCATAGGTCAGGTCGGCGCCCATCTCGCGCAGTGTCGTGAACAGGCCCGCGCGCGTGGGGTTCAGGCCGATACCCGGCACCAGAACGTCCGAACCGGGCGTGATCAGCGCCGCGCAAACCGGGAAGGCCGCGCTGGACGGGTCGCGTGGAACGGCGATGACTTGCGGCTTCAACTCCGGGCGCCCCGTCAAAGTGATGACCCGGCCTTCATCGGTGTCTTCCACCGTAATTTCGGCACCGAAACCGGACAACATCCGCTCGGAATGATCGCGGGTCGCCTCTTTCTCGATAACCACGGTTTTACCGGGGGCATTCAGCCCCGCCAGCAGGACGGCGGATTTCACCTGGGCCGAGGGCACCGGAACTTCGTACCGGACCGGAGTCGGGTCTGCCGCACCGACGATCGTCATGGGCAAACGCCCCCCCGAACGGCCCACGGCCTGCGCACCAAACAACGCAAGCGGATCCGTTACTCGCGCCATGGGACGCTTGTTCAGGCTGGCATCGCCGGTAAAAGTTGCCGTAATCGGCGAGGTCGCCATGGCACCCATGATCAGCCGGACTCCGGTGCCGGAATTGCCGCAGTTAATCACCTGATCCGGTTCGGCAAACCCGCCAACGCCCACGCCATGCACGGTCCATTCGCCGCCGCCATGATCTGTGACTTCTGCCCCGAAGGCCCGCATTGCCTTTGCGGTGTCCAAGACGTCCTCACCTTCGAGCAACCCCGATATCCTGGTCTCGCCTACAGCCATCGCGCCAAGGATCAGTGACCGGTGCGAAATTGACTTGTCGCCCGGCACCTCTGCCGTGCCGGTCAGCGGGCCGCAGGGATGCGAAGTCATCGGGATGGGCGTTCCGTGTCCGGACATGGGGGCTCCTTTTGCGCTATCAGTGCTCAAGCCGATTAGCGAATTGGCACCGGTTGGTCCAGCGGCAATCAGTCTTTGCGGCGGAAGGTCAGGTAATGGGGCGTGCGTCCTTCACGCAAGGCTTTCTGCTCGTAGCGTGTGGAAATCCAGTCGTCCCACGGCTCGCGCCAATCTGCGGGGCGCTCGGCCAGCCACTCGAACCCGGCGCGGGGGACTTCCTCCAGTGTCTGCCGCACATAGTCGGGGATGTCCGTGGCGACCCGGAAGATCGATCCAGGCTTCAAGACCTTTGCCAATGGTTCAAGATGTTCCGGCGTCACGAAACGGCGTCGATGATGCCGGGTTTTCGGCCACGGGTCAGGATACAGAAGGAAGGCGCGCGATATACTGGCCTCTGGCAGCACGTCGAACAGGTCTCGGGCATCGCCGGGATGCACAGCAAGGTTATCAACCCCCGCCTGCCGAATTTTGCCCAGCAGCATGGCAACGCCGTTGATATAGGGCTCGGCCCCGATGATGCCGATGTCGGGGTTGCTTTGCGCCTGATGAACCAGATGCTCGCCGCCGCCAAAGCCGACTTCCAGCCAAACCGGTTTGCCGCCGAACAACGTGTTCAGGTCCAACGGCCTGCGTTCGGGGTTTGTATCCCAATCCACCGCACCGGGCGACAAAGCCGCCAGATCTTCGTTCAGATAGGTCTTTTGGCTGGGCTTCAGGGTCTTGCCCTTGAAGCGGCCATAGAAGTTTCTGCGCGGGCGTTGTGGGGTCTCGGTGCTCATGGCGGTCGCCATACTGCGCGCCAGAGAACGTTGCAAGGGCGCGCGGCACGCACAAGGAAAAAGCGCGCCCTCAAAGGCGCGCTTTGTGTTGTTCAGGTCAGACTGCGGATTTCAACGCATCGACCAGATCGGTGCGCTCCCAGCTGAAACCACCATCATCGCTCGGCTGGCGACCAAAGTGGCCGTATGCAGCTGTGCGCTGATAGATCGGCTTGTTCAGTTGCAGATGCTGGCGAATGCCGCGCGGTGTCAGATCCATGACCTCACCCACAGCTTTTTCGATAACCGCATCCGCCAATTGGCCGGTTCCATGTGTGTCGGCATAGATCGACAGCGGCTTGGACACGCCAATCGCATAGCTCAGCTGAATCGTGCAGCGTTCGGCCATGCCGGCCGCCACGACGTTTTTGGCCAGATAGCGTGCTGCGTATGCTGCCGAACGGTCAACCTTGGTCGGGTCTTTGCCCGAGAACGCGCCGCCGCCATGAGGGGCCGCACCGCCATAGGTGTCCACGATGATCTTGCGCCCGGTCAAGCCCGCGTCGCCATCCGGCCCGCCAATAACGAATTTGCCGGTCGGGTTGACGTGCCATTCGGTTTCGGCCGAAAGCCAGCCGTCAGGCAGGGTTTCACGGATATAAGGCTCGACGATGGCGCGGATGTCATTCGAAGTCAGCGCTTCATCCAGGTGCTGCGTAGACAAAACGATCGAGCTGACGCCGACCGGCTTGCCGTCGCGATAAACGACTGACAGCTGCGACTTTGCATCGGGGCCCAAAGCAGGTTCGGTGCCATTCTTGCGCACTTCAGCCAGTCGCCGCAGAATAGCGTGTGAATACTGGATCGGTGCAGGCATCAGCGCCGGAGTTTCAGTCGTGGCATAACCGAACATGATGCCTTGGTCGCCGGCACCCTCGTCCTTGTCATCCGCAGCGTCAACGCCCTGAGCGATATGGGCAGATTGTTCGTGCAGCAGGTTGGTTACTTCGACGGTTTCGTGGTGAAACTTGTCCTGCTCGTAACCGATGTCTTTGACACAGTCGCGGGCGATCTGTTCGATGCGACCCATGTAATCGTGCAGCTTGTCTTGATCAGACAGACCTACTTCGCCACCGATCACAACCCGGTTGGTCGTGGCGAAAGTTTCGCAGGCCACACGGGCTTCTGGTTCTTCATTGAGAAATGCATCAAGGACAGCATCCGAGATGCGGTCACAGACCTTGTCGGGATGCCCTTCGGAAACGGATTCCGAAGTAAATGTATAGTTCTGTCGGGACATAAATGCGCTCCATTAGGGGTTTCTCCGCCACGCCAGGAAGCCGTTGTGACAGGTCACAGACGCATACGCTCGCTTAAAGATGTGGTCAATCTTAAATTATTTGGTCAGGCGACGGATGTTGAACCACGCCAATGCAGCAAGAAACAATAGCAGTCCAAGAACAGGGCTGTCCCCGATGCGGGAATAAACTGTTGGCTGATGTGGCTGCGGCAGGATCGCATCCACGTATCCCGCCTTGCCCAGCGCCAATGAGGCCGTGACCTGACCCAATGGGTCAATCATGGCCGATATGCCGGTATTGGCCGAACGGATCATCGGCAGACCCTGTTCAATTGCCCTCATCCGGGCCTGTGCCAGATGCTGAAAAGGTCCCGAACGCGTTCCGAACCACGCGTCATTTGTGATCTGCAACAGAAAGTCCGCCCGACCCGCCGCCCCGTTCACATCCTGCGGGAACACGGCTTCGTAACAGATCAGAGGCAGCGCCCTTCCCAATTTGCCAAGGCCCAAGAGCTCGGGCCCCGGCCCTGCGCTGAATCCATGCCCCGTTGTGGCCGCCATCCCATAAATCCCAAAACGGCCCATCAACTCGCCAAAAGGCACATATTCTCCAAACGGGGCCAGATGGTGTTTGTCATACAGACCGCCCTGCTGCCCGGCTTCATCCAGATAGACCATCGAGTTGAAAATCCTCGGGCCGTCTCCACGCTGGATCCCCAAAACCACGGGCGTCCCCTGAGCGGCATCCGCAATGGCCGTCAAATACGGTTGCGCGCTGCCCAGCCAGGCTGGAACTGCGGTCTCGGGCCAGACGATCAGGTCCGGTCTGGGCAAAGCGGCGGAATATTCAATCTGACGGGCAAAGAACAAGGGCGCATATGCCGGGTCCCACTTTTGGTGTTGCGGCGCGTTGGGCTGAACGACACGAACTGTGTGCCGGCCTTCCTGAACCGTTGGCCGCATCGACGCATAGCCAATCGCCAGCACCACCGCCGCAGCTGTAAATCCCAGTGGACGGACCAGTGCCCGCAAGCGTCTTTCCTGAGTCAGTGCCGCCCCTATCGGAAACGCCACGGCAAATGTCAGCGCATTCAAGCCATACGGCCCCACCAGAGACAGCACTTGCGCCACGGGCGTATTCATCCAGATTTGCGCCACTCCGCCCCAAGGGAACCCGGTCAGCACGTATCCCCGGGCCAGTTCGGCCAGCGACAGCGTTGCGATCAGCAAAACGCCTTGCTGCATGGCGGTCGCGCCAACATGCCGCGCAAGTCGAAACGCAATTGCCCAGAACAGGGCGAGCCCGCCAGCCATGAACACCAGCGCAAACGGTGCCATCCAGGCGTGACGCTCTGCATCCACCTGAAAGGGCTCGATGATCCAGCTGAGCGCATGGGCAAAATAGCCGGTGGCGAAGAACCAGCCGATCCACCCCGCGCGAGCACGGGTTTCACTGGCGAGGAACACCGGAACGATCAAAACCAGTGCAACAACCGTAGCGCCCCAATACCCATGCGGTGCCTGGCCAAAAGCGCCGAAGGCGCCCAGTGCGGCGGCGGCAAACAATCTCAACGATAACGGCCAGCCCCGAACAGGCGTCATGCAGCGACGTCCGGCAGCATGACGCGCAACCGTTTGATGCGTCGCGGGTCGGCTTCGATCACTTCGAATTCCGGCCCTTCCGGATGAATCACGACCTCACCCCGTGCCGGAACACGCCCGGACAGCATGAACACTAGCCCCCCCAGCGTGTCGATGTCTTCTTCATCCACATCCTCGTGGCTGGTCAAGGATCTGCCGATCTCGGCCTCGAAGTCCTCAAGCGGCACACGTGCCTGCACAACGTAACAGCCCGGCTTTTCCTGCACCCAAAGCTGATCTTCGTCTGCATCGTGTTCGTCCGCGATCTCACCCACGACCTGCTCGATCAAGTCTTCGATCGTCAGCAGCCCGTCGACGCCGCCATACTCATCAATCACCAACGCCATATGGCGACGTTCGGTCTGCATCTTGGTCAGCAGGACACCGATCGGCATTGAAGGCGGCACGAACAAAAGCGTGCGCAACATGGATTTCAGGTCAAACTTGTCCGCACCGCCATTGAAACCATGGGTCAGCGCTAAATCCTTGAGGTGAACGAAGCCCAACGGCGTATCCAGCGTTCCTTCATAAACCGGAATTCTGGACAACCCACTGTCCCGGAACACGTCAGCCAGCTCATCCTTGGTGATGGTCGAAGGAACCGCGATGATCTCGGCCGTGGGAATGGCCACGTCTTCGACGCGCATCCTGCGCAGGTTCATCATCCCGTGAGGCCGAGCTGCCGCTGCGCTCTGCCCGTTCATCCCCGGGTTTTGCTGAGTCTCCTGACTCGAAAACGCATCGAAAATTCGGGAAATAAACCCGCTTTTCTCTTCTGTATCATTGCCGCTGTCCTGAGGTTGCGCGCTTTGCGCCGCCCTAGAACTGCCGTCTGTTTCGCCCATTACCTTGTTCCAATTGATCGGGTCACATGACCCACCTTATACCTTATATGGGTCATCTATACCCAACTTGCCAAGTATCTCGACCTCAATCCCTTCCATCAAAGCGGCGTCGGGGTCACGAATGTGATCATATCCCAGCAAATGCAACGTTCCGTGAACAAGCAAATGGATGACGTGATCGTCAATGTCCTTGCCTGCCTCATCCGCTTCACGCGCGCAGGTGTCGAAGGAGATCGCAATATCGCCCAAAGGAATTTCACAGGTGAAATCCGGCTTTGGCGGATGGGGCGCTTGCCCGGCTTCCTCCGGGGCCAAATCTTCTGCCGGCCAGCTCAGAACATTGGTGGCGGCTGGTTTGCCGCGAAACTCGGCGTTCAGTTCCGAAATGCGTGCGTCATCGCATCCCAGAACGCTGATCTCGCAAAGTTCAGGGTCCAGTTCCGCATAGGACAGGACAGCGGATATCGCTTGCCGCGACAAAGCTTCAAGCCCTTGCCACCGGTCGTCTTCGACAGTGAGTTCCAGATTCATCTTATCGCACAAAAGCCCTGTGAATGAGCCTTGCAATCAAGTGGATTCCCGGCCCGCATCCGCCTCATACGCCTCGATGATCGCGGCCACAAGCGGGTGGCGAACCACGTCCTTGGACGTGAAATAGTTGAAACTGATGTTGGGGATCGTTTTCAACAGTCTTTCCGCATCCTGCAAACCCGACTGAACGCCGCGTGGCAAATCCACCTGAGACCTGTCGCCGGTGATTACCATGCGGCTGCCTTCGCCCAGACGAGTCAGGAACATCTTCATCTGCATGGTCGTGGCGTTTTGTGCTTCGTCCAGCACCACAAAAGCATTGGCCAACGTGCGTCCACGCATGAACGCCAGCGGCGCTATTTCGATTCGCTTTTCCTCAATCAACTTGGCCAGTTGCTTGCCGGGCAGAAAATCATTCAGCGCGTCGTACAGCGGCTGCATGTAGGGATCGACCTTGTCTTTCATGTCACCGGGCAGATAGCCCAGTTTTTCACCCGCTTCGACCGCCGGGCGGCTGAGGATGATTCGATCAACATGCCCGCCAATGAACATCGACACGCCCACGGCAACAGCCAGATAGGTTTTCCCCGTGCCAGCAGGCCCAATGCCAAATGCAAGCTCATTTTGAAACAGTGACTGCACATAAGCTTTCTGGGCGTCCGTGCGCGGTTCCACCAGTTTCTTGCGGGTTTTGATCTCGACTGAACCGCCCTTGAACATTTCCAACTGATCGCCGTCGCGGCTGCCGGTCCCCTGTTCCGAACCACCCATCCGCAGTTCTCGGTCCACGTCCGCGGCCTCGACCTCGCGCCCGCCTTCCAAGCGCGTGTAAAGCGATTGCAGCACTTCAATAGCCTGCTTCTGGGCGTCTTCATCGCCCATCACGACAAGCTGGTTGCCGCGGCGTACGATCTGGACGGAAAGCTTGCTTTCGATGTCGGTCAGATTGCGGTCGTATTCGCCGCACAGGTCAATCAACAATCGGTTGTCGGGAAACTCTAAAAACGCCTCGCGTTGGGGCATTTCGTCTTGCGGTGGGGTCAGGGCACCGATGGCCAATCCGTTCTCCTGTCTTGGCGGTTCACCCCGAGCGTAGACAACAAATCTCGGTGGGCGCAAGCCACAGTTTCAAAAATAAGCCCGCGGATGACAAAAGCGCCGATCATACAAAAGAAAAAAGCCTGTCAGACGCGCATCAGAACGTATAGTTCAGCCCGAATCTCAAGCCGCCGTATTTCGGTGTGGACTTCGTGGAAAAGCCCGAACCGAATTGAACGTCTTCGGATTTGAACTGGACGTATTCGTATTCGCCGGTGACCGACCAATTGTCGGTCAGCTTGTGTTCGGCACCGATGCTTGCGGTATATCCGCCCCGCCGATCCGATGCCGAAAAGCTCTGTACTGTAGCTCCGGATGTGATGTTGTTGGTTGTTTCAACATCGCCCCACAGGTAACCGACGCTGAAAAAGTACAGAACCCGACCATTTCGGCTTGTCAGGCCGCTTCGATATTTGAGGGACAAAACGTCAGATATCTCTGCCCCACCCTCAACGTTCGAACCGCCGATCTGGGCCCTGACACTGTCGTCCAAGGATCCGAAATCATAACTGACTTCAAAACCATAGACGAAATCACGCCCCCACCTTGAAGGCAGAACACCACGCCAACCACCACGAAAGCCGCCGTATGCGCCGGATACGTTCAGGTCGCCAATATCAAACAGCCCGGCGGGCGTTCTCAGACCAAATCGATCGTCCCAGCCTGAGGCGTAGCCTCCAGCAATCCCCAGGTAAAATGCACTGACGTCACTGCTGAACTTCTTGGGGCTGATAACGACAGGATCGGTTGTCGTGCCCTTCAGGTCTCCGGCAATCGTCGCGCTGGCAAAAAAAGTAACAACCGAGGCCAAAGGCAAGGTTTTCACTAGGCTCAGGGTCCTGAAGCTGTTCAAGATTGGCACTCGTACCTCCATCACTCCGATCTTAAGATCGGCGTATAATCGTTTTTTGACGCAATAACGGCGCCTGAAAAACATGGCTCCTCTCGGAGCATAGTTCCAAGCAATAAATCAAGGGTAAATTTTGGAAACAAACACCAACTATGGTGTCTGAACGGCGGAATCTTACCGACTCAGAGCAGCTCGCCCGCCAAAGAGTTGGCGCCCGAGTCGGTGATCCGGACCTCTTTCAGATCACCAACGGCAATCTCGGGCCCTTTCACATGCACCGAATGCAGATACTCGGATTTTCCGACCATCTGGCCCGGCAGGCGGCCCGGTTTTTCAAACAAAACGCGGACTGTACGACCGACCATACCGTCCTGAATTTCCCCTTGGTGCCGTGTGATGAGGGCCTGAAGGCGCTGCAATCGATCATCCGCCGCAGCCGGATCAACCTGAGCCCGCTCGGCCGCTGGTGTTCCCGGGCGTGTGGAATACTTGAAGGAATAGGCGTAGCCGTATTTGACCTCTTCAACCAAATCCATCGTTGCCTGAAAATCCTCTTCGGTTTCTTCTGGGAAGCCGACGATGAAGTCCCCCGACATCACAATATCCGGGCGCGCCGCACGAATGCGTTCGATCAGGCGCAGATAGCTTTCTGCCGTGTGGCTGCGATTCATTCGCTTGAGGATACGGTCCGAGCCCGACTGAACCGGCAGGTGCAGATACGGCATCAGTTTCTCACAGCTGCCATGTGCCTCGATCAGGTCGTCGGCCATGTCATTGGGGTGCGACGTGGTGAAACGAATACGTTCCAGCCCGTCAACCTTGTTCAGTTCCCAGATCAGCCCGGCCAGGGTCATGTCTCCGTCGGGGCCGGCCCCGTGATAGGCGTTCACGTTCTGACCCAACAGCGTGATCTCGCGCACGCCGCGTTCAACCAGATCATGGGCTTCGCGGATGATGCGATCAGCGGGGCGGCTGACTTCGGCCCCACGCGTATAAGGCACCACGCAGAAGGCGCAGAACTTGTCGCACCCTTCCTGAACGGTCAGAAACGCCGTCGGGCCGCGTTTGGCCTTGGGACGGTTTTTCAGTTTTTCAAACTTGTCTTCCTCGGGGAAATCGGTGTCCAGCGCCTTTTCGCCCGCACGGGTCTTGGCCTCCATCTCGGGCAGACGGTGATAGCTTTGCGGACCGACGACCAGATCGACCAGCGGTTGGCGGCGCATGATTTCTTCACCTTCGGCCTGCGCAACACAGCCTGCCACACCGATTTTCAGGTCAGGCTTTTCGGCTTTCAGACCCTTGAAGCGACCGAGTTCCGAATACACTTTCTCAGCCGCTTTTTCGCGGATGTGACAAGTGTTCAGCAGAATCATGTCGGCATCGTCAGGCGTTTTGGTTTCGACATAGCCCTGCCCGCCCAGCGCCTCGGACATGCGTTCACTGTCATAGACGTTCATCTGACAGCCATAAGTCTTGATAAACAGCTTCTTCGGTTCGGACATGGGACGGGCCTTTGCATTCGCTGGATCGGCGTCATCTATACGCTTCGAACGCCGCTTGCAATGCGGGCGCAATTACCCGAATTTGGCAGGACTTTCCAGCAAGGCCGGACCAAAAAGCACCCGATGACGTACGATTCCCTCGACCATTTCCTGAAATCGGGACAGGCCGCACTGGCCAAAGGCCCCGTAGCATTGATTTTTGCCGAGGACGACGTCGAGTTGGCCAGCACGCTGCACCATCATCTGAGGCTGGGTTTCAAATCCGTCATCGTCTTTGCACCGGACGAGTTTCATCTGACAGAGGACCTGTCCGCCAAGGTGCATCGGGTCAATTTGAAATGTGTTCCCCGGCTGGTCGTGTTCGAAACCATAAACAGGATCATTCAGGCCGCACCCGGCATCTGGATGTATTATTGCTACAACGCCGAATACCTGTTCTTTCCCTACTGCGAAACGCGCAGCGTGGGCGAGATGCTTGTCTTTCATGGTGAAGAGCGTCGCAATGCGATGCTCAGCTATGTCATTGACCTGTACGCCGAGGATCTGACCGCACATCCCAATGGCGTGGCCCCCGATCAGGCCATGTTCGACAGTGTTGGCTATTATGCCCATACCCGCCACGACCCAAGCGGCCAACCGCTGGACCGTCAGGTGGATCTTTCGGGCGGGTTGCGGTGGCGGTTCGAGGACCACATTCCCTACGAACGTCGCAGGATCGACCGCATCGCATTGTTCAAAGCACAAAAAAACCTGGTGCTGAGACCCGATCACACTTTCAACGAACCGGAATACAATACCTATTCCTGTCCCTGGCATCACAACCTGACGGCCGCCATTTGTTCTTTCCGTGCCGCGAAGGCGCTGAAATCCAATGCAGGGTCAACCTTTGACATCCGAAGCTTTCGCTGGCGCAACTCGGTGCCGTTTGAATGGCAGTCCCGCCAGCTGCTGGATCTCGGGCTGATCGAATCAGGTCAGTGGTTCTGAGCCGGCCTGGCGCTGCAACAAGATCGGAAACCAATCCTCGCGCAGGCGCTGTCCCGGCGTCATGTCATGACCGGGAAACGGGGGCGAGGTTCGGCCGGGGCGCTCTACATACCGGGCATCGTCGCCCACCAGCCGCAGTGAAAAGGCGCGGCGACGGCTGTCCGACTGGTTTCCGCGCGCACCGTGCAGCGTGCGATAGTTGAAAGCGACGGCATCGCCGGGCTCCATCTCGAATTCGATGACCTTCATACCTTCGGCATCCGGATCCGGCACGGGGATGTACTGACCTTCATCCGGGAAAAAGCCGTCCTCGGAAACCCATCGGGTCGGCAGAACTTCTTTATCCCATCGGTGCGACCCGGCAACACACCGCAGCGTCGCCTGTCTGACCGGATCAAGCGGAGACCAGAAGCTGATCGTCTGCTGACCCTCGACGAAATAATATGGGCCGTCCTGATGCCACGGTGTCGCCATCGACGTACCGGGCTCCTTGACCAGCACGTGATCGTGAAACATCTGAACGCGTTTCGATTGCATCAGATCCGCGGCAACCTCAGCTGCGGGAGACGTCTCGATCACGTCGCGGAACTGCGGAATCCGGGTCCAATTGCAGTAATCATCAAAGAAACGACCTGTTTCACCCGCCTTCTTGTTTTCCGAGGCATAGGGACCGGGATCGGCCATATTCGCGGCCACACCATCGCGCAGTTGATCCACGTGATCCGCAAACAGCCCTTTGACCAGTACGACGCCGTCGGCCTGATAAGTGTCGATCATCTGCTGAGTAACAAGAGGGTGTGGCATCGGAAGCTCCTGAAGTTTTTTTGCTTTTGACCGGAAAAATGTATTCTGTTCAAATCATATCTTTCGAAGTTATTATTAATCTCATGTTATATATTTCGCTGCGCCAATATGAATATGTCTGTGCAGTCGGGCGTCACGGCAGTTTGTCGGCGGCAGCCCAGCATCTCAATGTTTCGCAACCGGCCTTGTCCACTGCGCTGACGCGTGTTGAAGCCCATTTGGGGTATCCGCTGTTCGTTCGCCGCCGGGGTGCAGCCATGGCACTGACACCTCAGGGACGTACGTTCATAGAGAACGCCGAGGTCTTGCTGAAAAATGCTGCGCGAATCGAAACGTCCGATACCTCCGCGCCGGGCACCTCCAGGCTGAGATTGGGCTGCTTTACGGACCTGGCCCCCTTCCTTTTGGCCCCGGCCCTGCAACTTCTCCGCAACACGTTCACCGATCTCAACCTTACCTATGTGGCCGGGTCCTTCGAAGGGCTGCTGAATGGATTGATGGATGGCCAGATTGACATCGCAATCACATACGACCTGACCATGGATGCGGGGTTCGCCCGTACAAAACTGTTCGACAGCAGACCGAGGGCCTTGATGTCCCCGGATCATCCATTGGCGACCACTGCGGAAGTCACCCTTGCAGCGCTGGAAGGTCATCCATTGATTCTGTCTTCGGAAGGATTATCCGCCCAACACATTCTCGGCCTGTTCCGGCAAAACGGGCTGCGCCCTACCGTCGCGCACCGGGCGGCATCCCTTGAGATTCAACGCAGCCTTGCCGCCCATGGTGAGGGAATCGGGATCAGCTATGCCAGCCCACCCAGCAGCTTCAGCTATGACAACAAGCATCTGGTCAGCGTACCGATTGCCAATCCGGACACAGCAGAATCCGTCGTTCTGGCACGGCACGGCACAGGACCCTCTGACACGACCACAGAAAAGGCCGAACGTGTTTTGGTGGCCGGGCTGACAGGCGTTTAAGGTCTGTTACTTCCTGCGCAAGCGAATGACGACATCGACAGAGGCGATTTCGACACCTTCCGGCGCCTCGGGAAGGCGCTGAATGACCAGCTGATCCGACGGCGCATCGCTTAGCCTTGCGTCGTCTTCCCAATAAAAGTGGGGATGATCATGCGTGTTCGTGTCGAAATAGCTTTTCGATCCGTCCACTGTGATTTCTTGCAGCACACCCGCATCGCAAAAAGCACGCAAAGTGTTGTAGACCGTTGCCAGAGACACCGCATCCCCATTCGCCTTTGCCGATTCAAACAGGCTTTCTGCGGTGACGTGGCGATGGCGGCCGTCGCCCACCAAAAGCTCGGCCAGCGCCACGCGCTGACGCGTCGGTCGCAAGCCGGCATTCACCAGCCAACCTGTTGCGATTTCGCGGCTCTGAGGTGTCATCGATCCGATACCCATTATTCCTGCCTTTATATATAGGGGCGCATCACCGGCAATTACAAATGAAATTCATTCGCAAGATAAGAACCAACACAACATGATGTGGCGCGCCGCTCTTGCAGGACCTTGCAAACGGGTGTTAGACGAAGCCAGATGTAAAGACAGACCCCCGGCAGGAAAGGTGGCAGAATGGCCCAGTTCCCTAGCAGTTTTGACAAAGATGATCTGCTGAAATGCGCTCGTGGTGAGTTATTTGGCCCCGGCAACGCACAATTGCCCGCCCCACCGATGCTGATGATGGACCGGATCACCGACATCTCTGCCGATGGTGGTCTGCACGGCAAGGGCCATGTGCTGGCCGAATTCGACATCACACCCGACCTTTGGTTCTTTGAGTGCCACTTTCCGGGCAACCCGATCATGCCGGGCTGTCTGGGGCTGGACGGGCTTTGGCAACTGACCGGTTTCAACCTTGGCTGGCGTGGATGGCAGGGGCGCGGCATGGCCGTCGGCGTCGGCGAAGTAAAGCTGACCGGCATGGTTCGCCCGGACCGCAAGATGCTGACGTATAAAATCGATTTCAAAAAAGCGATTCAAACGCGCCGCCTGACAATGGGTGTGGCGGATGGCATTGTCGAAGCCGATGGCGAGATGATTTATGATGTCAAGGACATGAAGGTCGTTCTATCCGAGGCCTGAGCCTGAACGGTCTGAAACAAGGAGTGCGCACATGCGTCGAGTAGTCGTCACCGGTCTGGGGGTTGTGTCCTCGATCGGGAACAATGCCGAAGAGGTTCTGACCTCGCTCAAAGCAGGTAAATCCGGGATCGTGGCCAGCGAGCAGATGGCAGAACATGGTTTTCGCAGCCAGATCGCGGGTACGCTCAAGATCGACGTGGCCCAGCATGTGGACAAGCGCACATTGCGCTTTATGGGTCCAGGGGCCGCCTATGCACATATCGCCATGAGCCAGGCGATTGCCGATTCTGGTCTGACCGAAGACCAGATCGTCAATCCACGCACCGGGCTGGTTGCGGGGTCTGGCGGACCTTCGACCAGCGCGATGCTGACGGCGCATCAAACCGTTCTGAAGACGGGCGCGACCAAGCGGATCGGGCCATTTGCCGTGCCAAAATGCATGTGCTCGACGATCTCGGCCAATCTGGCGACCGCGTTCAAGATCAAGGGCATCAACTATTCGATCACCTCGGCCTGCTCGACCTCGCTGCATTGCATCGGCAACGCGGCCGAACAGATCATGCTGGGCAAGCAGGACGTGATGTTCGCCGGCGGCGGTGAAGAACTGGACTGGACGCTTTCCTGCCTGTTCGACGCAATGGGCGCGATGTCGTCGAAATATAATGACACACCCGATAAAGCCTCGCGCGCGTTCGACGAAAACCGTGATGGTTTCGTGATTTCGGGCGGCGGTGGAATCGTTGTTCTGGAAGAGCTGGACCACGCTCTGGCCCGCGGCGCCAAAATTTATGCTGAAGTTACAGGTTATGCCGCAACTTCAGATGGTCACGACATGGTTGCTCCTTCAGGTGAGGGCGGCGAGCGCGCGATGCGACTAGCTCTGAGTACCCTGCCCGAGGGGCGCAAGGTCGGCTATATCAATGCTCACGGCACCTCGACCCCCGTCGGCGACGTGGGTGAGGTAGAGGCGGTGCGCCGCATCTTTGGCGAAGGCAATGTACCCCCCATCTCCTCGACGAAGTCGATGACAGGCCACGCTCAGGGCGCGGCGGGCGCGCTTGAGACGATTTTCTGCCTGCTGATGCTGGAAAATGATTTCATTACTCCATCGATCAATGTCGACACGCTTGCCGAAGGCATTCAGCCCGGTGAAATTGCAACTCAAGTGGTTGAAAACGCAGGACTGGACAGTGTCATGACCAACAGCTTCGGCTTTGGCGGCACGAACGGGTCCATGGTTCTTTCAAAGTATAACGGGTGAAAGTAATGTCGGATCTTCTCAAAGGTAAACGCGGCCTGATCATGGGCGTGGCCAATGACCGCTCGATTGCGTGGGGCATTGCCAAGGCCATGCACGAGGCTGGCGCCGAACTGGCATTCACCTATCAGGGCGAGGCATTCGGAAAGCGGCTGGAGCCGCTGGCTCAGAGCTTGGGCAGCGATTTCATGGTCGATGCGGATGTCACCGACGACGAGTCGCTGGATCGCGCTTTTGGCGAGCTGGCCGAACGTTGGCCCACCATAGATTTCCTGGTGCATGCTATCGCCTATTCGGACAAGTCCGAGCTGACAGGTCGGTTCCTGAATACCACACGTGCGAATTTCAAGCATTCGATGGATGTCTCGGCCTATTCCTTCATCGAGGTCGCGCGTCGCGCCTATCCGTTGATGAAAGACAATGGCGGTTCCCTGCTGACCCTGACGTATCAGGGCTCCAACCGGGTTGTGCCCAACTACAACGTGATGGGTGTCGCAAAGGCTGCGCTGGAATCGGCAACGCGCTATTTGGCCAACGATCTTGGCCCCGATGGCATCCGCGTGAACGCGATTTCCCCAGGGCCGATGAGAACCCTCGCCGGTGCAGCGATCGGCGGTGCCCGCAAGACCTACAAATTCTGCGATCAGAATGCACCGATGCGCTCTAACGCCACACTTGAAGCTGTCGGCGGAACGGCTGTGTACCTGACGTCAGATGCAGGTGCCTGTACGTCGGGAGAGATCATCCGCGTTGACGGTGGCTTCCACGTTCTGGGCATGCCTCAGCCCGAATCCATGTGACCATATCTTTCCCTGCCGCTGCCCAGATTTCACCATCATTAGGCGGCAGGTAATCGATATGAGCAAACTTGACCAAATCATTGCAAACAATGCACGCGCGACGCAAAGCCGGCGAAAGCCCGGCTTTCTCAGCCAACGGGCCAGGGTGCTATTGCTTACGTTGACTTCACTGTTGCTGGTGTTCGTCTTCTTTACGCAGCCACAGGTAAGGGCCGCGATTCACGCTCTGATAGGGTGAGATCCGGGCCGGACATCCGGCCCGAACCATGTCTCAGTTGACTGAAACGACTTCGATCTCGAAAACCAGATCCTGCCCTGCCAGCGGGTGATTTGCATCCAGAGTAACGGTGGCTTCGTTTGAATCCACAACCGTTACAGGCACGGCCTGACCTTCTGGCGTTTGCATCTGCAACTGTGTCCCGGGATCCAGGGGGATGTCGTCTGGAATGCCTTCACGGGGAATTTCCTGACGCATCGCAGGGTTGATCGGGCCGTAGGCGTCTGTACAGGCAATTTCCACCCGCGTCTTGTCCCCGGTGGACAGGCCCGGCATGGCACGGTCCAGCCCCGGGATGATCTGGCCCGACCCGACCACGAATTCCAACGGATCACGCCCGTCCGAGCTGTCAAAGACTTTGCCGTCCAGCAATGTCCCGGTGTAGTGGATGCGAACCGTGTCGCCTTGTTTGATTTCGGTCATCGTGGCCTCCGGCCGTTCCAAGGGGTTAAGCGGCCAACCCTATAGGTTGACACAATGTTGTAAACCCTCGGCTCTTTCACCCTCTGCGCCGATGTGCCAACCTGCGCGCAATCTAAGGAGGACCATATGCCGATCACGACCTGTGTGTTCGATGCCTACGGAACATTGTTCGATGTTGCCGCGGCTGCCCGGCAGGCGGCAGACGAGCCGGGTTTCGAAGCCCTGAAAGACAAATGGACCACCGTTGCGGGGCATTGGCGTCTGAAACAACTGCAATACACATGGCTGCGCGCCGTGGCGGATGCGCATGCGGATTTCTGGGACGTTACCCAGGACGGGCTGGATTGGGCTCTGGAGGCCGCAGGCCTGCAAGGCAACCCGGGGCTGCGCCAACGTCTGCTTGATCTCTATTGGGAATTGCAGGCCTATCCAGAAGTTCCGGCCATGCTGAAAGCCCTCAAGGATGGTGGGCTGCAAACGGCGATCCTGTCCAACGGGTCGCCCCCGATGCTGGACGGAGCCGTGAAGTCCGCCGGAATCGGCGATGTATTGGATGATGTACTGTCGGTCGAAAGCGTCGGCGTCTTCAAACCCCACGCCCGTGTCTATGATCTGGTGCAAGACAGGTTTGGCTGCGCACGCGATGACGTTTTGTTCGTCAGTTCGAACGGCTGGGACGCTGCCGGGGCCAGCGGGTACGGTTTTGTGACCGCATGGGTCAATCGGATTGGTGAACCCATGGATCGCCTTCCCTGGACACCTGCGCATGTGCTGTCCGATCTGACCTCGATTCCCAAGCTGGCCGGTCTCTGATGTCAGAATTCATGACAACGGACGGCAGGCGCATCTATTTCAAAGAGTCCGGCACCGGCACGCCGCTTTTGTGCCTGGCCGGTCTGACCCGAAACAGCCGCGACTTTTCGTTTTTTGCGCCACATGCCTCGGGCCTGCGCATGATCGCCATGGATTACAGGGGGCGCGGGCGTTCGGAATACGACCCCGACTTCATGAATTACAATATCTTCCGCGAATCCCATGACGCGATTGAGCTGCTCGATCATCTGGGGATCGAGAAAGCAGTCATTCTGGGAACATCGCGCGGCGGGCTGATCGCCATGGCGCTGGCCGCAAGCCACCCCGAACGTCTGGCCGCCGTAATTCTGAATGACGTGGGTCCGGTTATCGAGCCGTCGGGCATCGCCAAGATCATGGCCTACGTGGGGGCGCAGCCCACCGCCAAAACCTATGATGAAGCCGCCGCCGCATTGAAACACGTAATGGAGCCACAATTTCCCGGTGTTCCACTGGAGACCTGGCGCAAGCAGGCAGAATTTCAGTATGAAATGCGCAAAGACGGGCTGAAGCTGCGATATGATCCAGCCCTGCGCAAGGCGCTTCTTGAACAAGCTGCAAGCGCGGCAGCCCCTGATCTTTGGGTGTTCTTCGAAGCCTTGCGTGGCATTCCCACCGGTGTGATCCGGGGCGCGAATTCCGATGTTCTGGGCGCGGACACTCTGGCCGAGATGCGGCATCGACACCCGGAGCTGATCTCGGTCGAGGTACCGGATCGCGGGCATGTTCCGTTCCTGAACGAAGTCCAATCACTGGACCTGATACAGAAGGTATTGAAGAACGCCGCATGAGCACATTTGAGATGATCGAAGCCGCCGCAGAACGGCTGAAAGGACACGTTCGCGAAACGCCGATCCTGTCGTCGCCCTTTCTCGACACGCTTGCGGGCCGCCGCATTTGGGTCAAACCGGAATGCCTGCAACATACCGGCAGTTTCAAGTTTCGCGGCGCGTGGTCGGCCATTTCGGCGCTGGATGAAGGCATACGCCAGCGTGGTGTGATCGCATATTCATCGGGCAACCATGCGCAAGGCGTTGCGATGGCCGCTTCGAAACATGGGATTGCCTCGGTCATTGTCATGCCGTCGGACGCGCCGCAGCTCAAGATCGACAACACCCGCGCGCTGGGCGGCGAAGTCGTTTTGTACGATCGCGCGAATGAAAAACGGGAGGAAATAGGCGAAGCCATCGCTGCTGAACGTGGTCTGACCCTGATCCGCCCCTATGACGAACCGCAAGTCATCGCGGGACAAGGCACAACCGGGCTGGAAATCGCCAGGCAGGCAGCGGAAATTGGGGTTTCGCAGTCGGATGTTCTGATCTGTTGCGGCGGCGGAGGTTTGACCTCGGGCATTGCGCTGGCGCTGGAGAAACACGCGCCGAATTTGCGGGCGCGCCCCTGTGAGCCGGAAGGGTTCGACGACGTCAAACGATCCTTGGCGTCAGGTCGCATTCAAAACAACAATGCGGCGTCGGGTAACATATGCGATGCGATCCTGACACCGCAGCCCGGCGACATCACCTTTCCGATCCTTCACCGTCTTTGCGGCCCCGGACTCTCTGTCACCGAAGACGAGGCATTGCAGGCCATGGCATATGCCTTTCTGCGCCTTAAAATCGTATTGGAACCCGGCGGCGCCGTAGCACTGGCCGCGGCCCTTTTCCGGGGCGACGAGATCGAAGGCGACGACGTGATCGTCGTCACATCGGGCGGGAATGTCGATCCGGGAATATTTGCTAAGGCGTTGGAATTCCTGACCTGACATCGGTGCGAAAGCCGTGCAAATTACGTCAGGACGGCATGACGACAAGGACCTTTGTCATGATGATCGCTGATCTGGGCGACGTGAAACTGAACTATCGCATCGACGGCCCCACGGACGGTGCACCCATTGTGTTTGCCAATTCCCTGGGAACCGACCTGCATCTTTGGGACGCGGTGGTGCCATACATGCCCGACGGGCTGCGCATCATCCGGTATGACAAACGTGGGCACGGGCAATCCTCGGTGCCCCCTGCACCCTATTCGATGGGCGCTTTGGTGCGGGATGCCGAGGCGCTGCTGGATCACCTTCAGGTTCGCGATTGCGTCTTTGTCGGCCTCTCGATTGGCGGGATGATCGCGCAGGGGCTGGCGATCAAACGCATGGACCAGATTCGTGCGCTGGTGCTATCGAACACCGCTGCCAAGATCGCCACGCCTTCGATCTGGCAAGAGCGCATTCAGGCGGTGCGAAAGGGCGGGATCGAGGCTTTGGCCAATGCCACGATGGAGCGTTGGTTCTCGCGCGAATTCCGCCACGCCCAAAATTACCTGCCCTGGCGCGATATGATGGTCAGCCAACCAGTCGAAGGGTATCTGGGCTGCTGTGCTGCCATTGCCGGTACCGACTTTTATACCCCCACAAGCGGCCTGCGCCTGCCCACGCTTGGAATTGCGGGCAGCGAAGACGGATCGACCCCACCCGATCTGGTGCGGGAAACGATTGATCTTGTGCCCGGATCCCGATTTCGGCTGATCCGCCGCGCTGGACATTTGCCTTGCGTTGAGAATCCCGCGGAATACGCAGAAATCCTGACCGGATTTCTGACCGAGATCGGACATGTCTGAAGGAGAATGACAATGGCGTCCTTCCTGTTGGTCCATGGCTCGTGTCACGGCGCCTGGTGCTGGCGCGACCTGATCCCCGCTTTGGAAGCCCTGGGCCATACCGCCCGCGCCATCGACATGCCCAGCCATGGTGCAGACCCCACGCCGGTGGCCGACGTCACGCTGGACGGTTGCCGCGATGCCATTTTGAACGCCTGTACACCCGATACGATCGTCGTCGGCCATTCCTGGGCCGGCTTTCCGATCAGCGCAGCGGCCGAGGCCCGCCCGGATGCGATGCGCGCCTTGATTTACCTGTGTGCCTATGTCCCTCGGGATGGTCTTTCGATGGCGGAAATGCGCAGGCGCGGGCCACGGCAAACCATTGCGCACGCAGTGGAAAAATCTGCGGACGGGCTTTCCTATACCGTGTCAGTGGATGCGATCCCACAGCTGTTTTATCACGATTGCCCGGACGACGTCCTGCCATACGCATACGCGCGCCTGTGTCCGCAAGCCATCCTGCCACAAGAAACACCGCTGCCTGTCGGCCCACGCTTTTCCAAGGTCCCCAAGGCCTATATCCGAACAACCGACGACCACACGATACCGACCGAGTACCAGGCAGACATGAGCGCCTGCGTCCCCGAAAACCTTCGACGTACAATCGACAGCTCGCATTCGCCGTTTTTTTCACATCCGCAGGAATTGGCTGAGCTTCTGTCCGAACTGGCGGGCAAACTCTAACAACCTGCCGCAACGACATGGGGTGTCCCGCGGAACTGTCTCTTCCCTCATTCGTCGGGCATGACTAGGGTGCCGCTCACAACTCATGTGTTCAGGTCCCATGCGTCTGCCGTTTTTCTTTATCCTCTGCATCGTCATGATCGATGCTATGGGCATTGGTCTTGTGATGCCGATCATGCCGCAACTGATCGTCGAGGTTCAGGGCGGCACCCTGGCCAATGCCGCGATCTGGGGCGGTGTGCTGAGCACAGCCTTTGCCGCGATGCAATTCATCTTCGGCCCCATTCTGGGAAACCTTTCCGATGCTTACGGGCGCAGAACGGTATTGCTGGTGTCCTTGTTCGTCATGGCGCTGGACTACGTCGTCATGGCCTTGGCGGGCAGCATCTGGCTTTTGCTGGTCGGACGTATCGTCGGCGGCATAACGGCGGCCACCCATTCGACGGCGGCGGCTTTCATGGCCGATGTGTCCGACCCAAAAGACAAGGCCGCAAATTTCGGCCTTCTGGGCGCGGCATTTGGCGTGGGGTTCGTTCTGGGTCCGGTGATCGGCGGATTGCTAAGCGAATTTGGAACCCGCGCACCATTCTGGGCTGCTGCGGGTTTGGCGGCGCTGACCTTCTGCATCGGATATTTCGTGATGCCCGAAACGGTGACCGATGAAAACAGGCGTGCCTTCAACCTGCGGCGCGCGAACCCGGTGAACTCGCTTCGCGCCATAGCATCATTGCCCGGCATCCGGCCTATGCTGTGGGTCTATTTCCTGTATTCGGTTTCAATCTACGTCTATCCGGCCATCTGGTCCTATTTCACGACCGAGCGCTTCGGTTGGTCCGCGCAGATGATCGGCCTGTCGCTTGGAATCTATGGCATCGGCATGGCCGTCGTGCAAGGCGGTCTGATCCGCCCGGCCATCCGGCTTTTGGGCGAGCGGGCAACAATCATCTATGGCATGATCTTTGAAATCATAAGCTTCGCCATTCTGGCCTTTCTGACCAACGGCCTGATAGCACTGCTTCTCATTCCGATTACCGCCATTGGGGCGGTCATCACGCCCGCCCTTCAGGCGATGATGTCACGGGCCACACCAGATTCTCAGCAAGGTGAATTGCAGGGTGTCCTGACTGCGTTGCATGCGCTTTCGATGGTGATCTCACCGTTGGTGATGACCAGCGTATTCGCGCAGTTCATTCGACCTGACACCCCGCTCTACCTGCCTGGCGCCCCGTTTCTGCTGGCACTCTTGTTGATGCTGGCAGGGTTCCTACTGTTTAGACGGTCCCGGCCTGTCGTGGCGTAACAACGACACGCAAATGGCGGTTTCTGCCTTGCGAGCCGCCTTTTCCCGCGCCACCGTGAACCCAACGGGAGTGAGGGACAACATGCAAAAAATCAAAGCCGCAGTCTGCCGGGCATTTGGCGAGCCATTGGTGATCGAAGACATTTATCTGGCCCCCCCCGGCACGGGCGAGGTCCAGGTGACACTGGATGCCGTGGCCATCTGCCATTCGGACATTTCCTATGCCGAAGGCGCATGGGGAGGGTTCCTGCCAGCGGTTTACGGGCACGAAGCCGCAGGCGTGATCACCGCAGTCGGAGACGCGGCCGGGGATTTCAAGGTCGGCGACCCTGTGGTGGTGACCCTGATCCGCGCCTGCGGGTCTTGCCCTGCCTGTGCAGGCGGGCAACCGACAATTTGCGAAACACCTTACGACACTGTCAAAGGTCCATTGAAAACAGGCGATGGCGGCGCGCTCGAACAGGCGATGGCATGCGGGGCCTTTGCTGAAAAGGTCGTGGTAAGCCACCGCCAGATTGTCAAAATCCCGGATGACCTGCCTAAGGAACTGGCCAGCCTGCTGTCCTGCGGCGTGATCACCGGGGTCGGCGCTGCGGTTAATGCGGCAGGCGTGCGCCCTGGTCAGGACGTGGTGGTCATTGGGGCGGGCGGGGTCGGCCTGAACGCAATTCAAGGCGCGCGGATTGCAGGCGCGCGGCGGATCGTGGCCGTGGACATGACCGAAGAAAAGCTTGAGATCGCCAAAGAGTTCGGCGCAACCCACGGCGTTTTGGCCAGCTTGGATCAACCATGGAAAGCCGCATACAGGGCGCTGGGGGCGCGCGGTGCCGATGCCGTTCTGATCACCGTCGGCGCGATTCCCGCTTATGATCAGGCTCCGCGCTATCTTGGGCGCGGCGGCAAGGCGATCATGATCGGAATGCCACATTCCGGTGACATGGCCAGCTATGAACCCGTTGTATTGGCAGCCCTGGGCCAGGGTGTCGTCGGGTCGAAAATGGGCGACGTGGTCATTCAGCGCGACATACCCTGGATGGTGGACCTGTATAAGCAGGGACGGCTGAAACTGGACGAGCTGATCTCGGGCCGCTGGTCTCTGGATCAGATCAACGAGGCCATCGCCGACACCAAAACCGGATCGGCCAAGCGAAATGTGATCCTGTTCGACAGGACCTGACCCACCGAAAGGATTTGGGATGAAACTTCAGGATCTCGACGTCATCGTCACCGCCCCGCCCGCCCCGGGCTGGGGAGGGCGATACTGGATACTTGTCAAAGTGACGACCGATACCGGCATCACGGGATGGGGTGAGTGTTATGCCTCGTCCGTGGGCCCTGTAGCGATGCGTCATGTCATTCAGGACGTGTTCGACCGGCATATGTTGGGAGAAAACCCCGAAAACATTGAACTCATGTTCCGCCGCGCCTATTCCAGCGGCTTTACGCAGCGGCCGGACCTGACGGTGATAGGCGCATTCTCGGGGTTGGAAATTGCCTGCTGGGACATTCTGGGCAAAGATCGCGACAGGCCGGTGCATGCGCTGCTGGGCGGCAGGATGAATGACCGGATCCGGGCCTATACTTACCTGTACCCCCTGCCCCAGCACAACCTGAACGATTTCTGGACCTCTGCCGAACAGGCCGGTGAAACGGCGGCGGAAATGGTGAACCGTGGCTACACCGCCGTGAAATTCGACCCGGCCGGCCCCTATACCATCCGCGGCGGGCACATGCCCGCGATGAGCGACATTTCCATGTCCGTCGCCTTCTGCAAAGCGATCCGCGAGGCCGTGGGGGACAGGGCCGATCTGCTGTTCGGCACCCATGGCCAGTTCAACACAGCCGGTGCAATTCGGCTGGGGCAGGCGTTGGAACCATACCAACCCCTGTGGTTCGAGGAACCTACGCCGCCGGACAATATCGAAGACATGGCCCGCGTCGCGCGCAATGTACGCATTCCGGTTGCCACCGGAGAACGGATGACCACAAAGGCCGAATTCGGAGCCGTCCTGCGCGCCGGAGCCGCCGAAATCCTGCAACCGGCGCTGGGGCGTGCAGGCGGAATATGGGAGATGAAGAAAGTCGCCGCCATGGCCGAGGTCTTCAACGCGCAGATGGCACCGCACCTCTATGCCGGTCCGGTGGAATGGGCCGCCAATATTCATCTGGCGGCGTCCATTCCCAACCTGCTGCTTCTGGAAACCATCGAAACACCGTTCCACGATCTACTGATCAAGGGCTCGATCCGGGTCGAGAATGGCTTTGTCGCCGCCCCGGATGCTCCGGGCCTTGGGATCGATGTCGATGAAGACCTGGCCCGCGCGCACCCATATGACGGCGACGGGTTGCATCTGCAAATGCAGGAGGACCCATGCGATTACGTTGAAGGCAACGCTTTTCAAGGGGGCGCCCCGGCAACCGAGGGGTGACAATACAAATGGCCTTGATGCATATTGGCATCACGAAACGCGATATGACGGTCCGAAAGTGGCACTTAACGAAACCGAACCTCAGGCACACCCAACAGACGCTCCGCCGGACATGAAAGACAACGCTGCACGCGCGGCTGCATTTCTTAAAACACTGGCACATGAAGGGCGCCTGATGATCTTGTGCCATCTTGGCGGTGGTGAAAAATCCGTCGGCCAACTTGAAGAGCTGCTTCAGCTGCGGCAGGCTGCCGTCAGCCAGATGCTGGCACGCCTGCGCGAGGAAGAGTTGGTCTCGACGCGCCGGGAAGGCAAAACGGTCTATTATTCATTGCGCGACGGCGCCACGGAAAAAGTGATCCGCCTGCTTTATGATTTGTTCTGCAACACGGACTCTTGATCGCTAATTGGACACATAGCCGGCGATAACCTGCAACAGCTTGAATGCGGTCGCCGCGTCGTTTTCCACAACGGCAAGGAATTCTTCTTCACCGATCCGCAAGCAGGAAAGCTGGGTTTCCGCCACCATGCTCAGCGCACGTGGTTCTTTTCTGATCAGGCCCAACTCTCCGACCAAAGCACCAGTCCCGACTTTGGTGATCAATTGGTCAGGCCCCTGTTCTTGCGGCAGATACAAACCTGCTTCGCCCTCCAGCACCACATAGGCACCGTCGGTGGGTTGGTCATCTTTCAAGAACACCACCTGCCCCGGCGCGGCATCAAACCAGCGCGCACCAAAGGCCAGCAGGCGCAGCTGACGCCGGTCCAGACCCGAAAACAAGGGGGTTTGTTCCAGAGCGCGCAGTTTCCGCGTCAAATCCGCCGATGCTGCACTGTCTTCCTCCACCGCCACAGGCCCTCCGTCCGAGACCACACGACCTTGCCGGATTTCCACATACATATCGAATGCACCGGGGTTTTCAAACTGATCATTCAGATAGACGACGGTGGTGTCCGGCAGCAGTTCACGGAGCCGTTTATAGACCGCCACCTGCGTTTTCATGTCGTAGCTGGCCAGCGCGTTTTCCAGAATCAGGATGTCAGGTTTCTTGATCGTCGCTCGGGTAAAGGCCAAGGGTTCGGCAAACACCGCCGGAAGATTCTGACCGCCGAGAGCAACCTGGACATCATAGATCAGCTCTGTGACCAATGGGCGCGCGCCGTTTTCAGCCAACACATCCACTATCACCTTGCGGGCTTCGTCCGAACGGGAACCGCCAATCTGGCTGACTTTTCCGAACAGCGCATTTTCCATGACCGTCAATCCGGGCGCAAAGACGTTCGGATCCAATGGAACGAAGACGTCTTGCAAACGCTCCATCAGTTTCTCGGAATGGCTGTGCCGGAGTTCGAGGATGCGATCCTTCAGTTCATCCGTGAACGCAGGTCCGATCTGTTCGGCAGAGATCACAAATGGCACCGCCAACATGTTGGCAAGCTGTTCGTCATCCAGCCCGTCCGAACCTTCTTTGCGGGTCTGGTCCACCAGATCCACCGCAATTTCATAGGTTTTTGCATCAAGACCAAGCTTTTGGAATAACGGGTGGTCGGTTCCATCCATCCCGAAGATCTGGCGCAGCATGTCGATCACGTCGCGGGTCAACGCGATCAATGTCTCGTCCAGCCCCAGTTCACGCAACTGTCCGAGAAAGACCTTTTGCTGCGCAAGCAAAGCCTGTGTCACAGGAACACGTGGCGTTGCGAAAAGCAGATTTTCAGCCACAGGCAGGGCCGCATTATAGGTGTTCCGGTCAAAGACAAGCGCCTGTTGTTCCAGCCCGGCATCCCGAACCGCCTGCTGCACGACCGGGCGCAGCTCGATCAGTTTCTTTGCCAGTTCACAATGCTCGGCCGCATCGAAGCTTTGTTCGGCGCCCCGTTGGAACAGCGCTGCGCCAAACCCCATTCCATCAATCAACTGCAACCACCAGGCACGCAGTTCTGCGGCGTCCTGAAAGCCGGCCAGAGTTGGGTCCAGCCATTCCGCCCCAAACGGATCGGCACTGTTGCCTGCCCTCAAGGTTTCGAGAAAATCCGGGTCGTCCGGCGGGTCAGTCAGCGGTTTGAACCGCATCGGCATCATCACGTTGTCGCCCAGCGTACCCTGGAACATGACAGGGCGTGATGTGACATACCCGATACGCGCGGCGACAACCACCTGATGCAACTCGGCCAGTTTCAGATCTCCGATCCGAACCTGGCCAGCACTGGGACGTATTTCCCGTGTCAGCAATTCGCCGATGGCGCGTCGATCTTCCTCGCTGGGGGCGGCGATCCCAATTGTCTTTCCGGCAGGAAAACTGAGGTCCAGATCATCAAGCACCTGATTGCCATCCATGTCACGCACCGAAACGTGGTCCAGCACGATGTCGCCGTTCAGGTGTGGCCACTCGGAGGGTTCACTTTCGAACAAGGTTTCATCATGCATTCCGGCCGGGGCAAAACGGTCAATGACCACATCCCAGCGCAGCGACATGTCCTGGGTCTGGTTGTAATAGGTCAGCAGTTCCTTCCAAGGTGAGCTGAGATCCTTGTACGCAGCCAATGCGGCAACCAGCGCCCCCAGCGAAACCGAGCCCTGAAGCACCAACAGACCACCAACCAGATAGAACATGAACGGTGTAAGCTGCGAGATGAAGTTGTTCAGGAATTTCATGAAGAACTTCTTTTGATAGATCTCGAAACGGATGCCGAACAGGCGTCCCAATTGCTCTGAGATCATCGACCGGCGAAAACGCCAGCCGCCATTGGTCCGCAGGGTGGACGCGCCCGCCGCGTTCTCGCCAATCTGCGCCGCCAGAACTCGAACCTCCTGAATGCGTTTCTTGTTCAGCAGGTTGATCTGGCGTTGCAGCTTGGGGATCAACCAGGCCTGCAAGGGTATCAGCGCCACGGCAGCCAGCCCGAACCAGACGCTTTGTAGGAACAGGAAGGAAAGTATGGTGATCATTTGGCCAGCCTGAAGAACCGGCTGGCTGATCGCGTCGCCCATCAGGCCGCCCATCGGCTCGCTTTCGGCGGTGATCATTGACACCATTTCACCCTGGCTGACACGCTCGAAATAGGGTTGAGGAAAGCGCAGCGCCCGGCTGATCAACTGATAGCGAAAGCGCCGCAGCATCCGTTCACTCAGCACGCCCTTCATGGTGTTGATGCGCATTTTCATCAGGCCATGGCACAGCACGGCCGCCAGAAAGGCAAAGCACAGAGCAACCAGAAAATTGGTCTGCGACATGGAATAGCCCCAGATCGTCACCTCAGAGGTGGACGACCCGATCGCGTCATTGATTATTCGTTTTGGCAACTCAAGTGTGAGATACAGCAAAGGAAACAGCGTCGCCGTCACGGCCAGCAGGACCAGCTGTTCGCGCTTGGAGTATTTCCAGATAAAGCGGAAAATTGTGCGTTCTATGGAACCTGCCCCTGCTGCTGACCTTCGACGTGGATTAAACGCAATGCATGCAATTTCAACAGCATGAATCAAATATCATCCAGACAGGATAAGCAAATTTTTCCCTTTTGGAAAATTTCTTGACCGAATGTGAACTAGTTCATTTACGCGTGCCCGTTTTATTGCCTAATGTTGGCGTCAGAACGATATCGGGAGGGTTCTTTTGACTGCCAGTATTGGCGCAGTGTTTCTTATGCTTTGTCTTTTGCTGATCAAGCATATGTTCGCTGACTACTACCTCCAGACACCGAAGATGCTATCCGGTCGGGGTGAGTATTTTCACTTGGGACGCGCGCAACATGCCGCTGTGCATGTTGTGGGTTCTGTCGTCGTTTTTTTGGTGTTCGGCGCGCCGCTGGTTTTTATTCTGATTGTCGGGGCGCTGGAATGGTTCATCCATTTCAATATCGATTTCATCAAGGCCAGCTATTCAGACAAAAAGCGACTTGAGCCAACGCAACCCGCTTTTTGGCGCGCCGCAGGTTTGGATCAGTTGATGCACAACCTGACTTATGTTGCGATGGTTTGGGCCTGGGTTACCTTCGCCGCCGCCTGAACGGTGTCAGGCCGCGTTCTCCGATACGGCAAGCCGATAGGCCCTAAGCCACATCCGATCCAATGCGTCAATCGCAGCAGGGTCGAACCGGTGCTCAACTTCCCAATACCGACCCGAGGCTACATAATAGCCAAGATCATCTTCCATTCGCTGCACACTGTGCATGGCTGCAAAATCGCGAAGCGGTGCGGCTGTCAGGTCAGATAGGTTGACGGATGGAAACACCAGCCGGCTTGGCGCGTCGGATAACCGTACGGTTCTGCACCCCTGAGCGGCTGCAAAAAGCCCCAGTCGGGCGGCCTTCGCTTCAAGCGAACGCAGTGTCACGTCCTTTCGCAAAGGGTCCGCAGTGCCATTTCCGTAAAAATGTGTTCGCCCCGATCCTGAATACATCATGTCGCAACCGGAAAAAGCCAGAACATCCGGCTTCAGGGCTGACAAAGCCCAATAGCCTGCCGTGAAAGCCATCGTTCCGCCGGCATAAACGAACCCGCCATAGTCATTCTGTCTTGGGACGTATTCGTCGGCAGTGACTATGTGTTGAGTGCCAAGAACTTTTTCAGGGCGGCGCTCTGCCGGGAAGTCTTCGGGGTGGATCAGGTAATCCCAGTCTTCTCGGATGCGCCATGCGTTGTTGATGGCGACGATATGCGTGAAAGGCGCGCGCGACCATGCCCGCGCCTCCAGCGCCGATGGGGCGCTGCCAAGGATCAATACGGTTGTCTTTCGGTCGGTCATGTCAGGGCCGGGCTTGTTGACAGCCACACACGACATAGACCGTTCGCGAAACGCGACTAGCCCAGAACCGAGAAACTGCTTTCCTCATTGATCGGTCGTTTGCGCGAGTAGAAGCCCACGTCGATTGTCCGCTTGATGTATGGCAATTCGAACTGCAACGGTTTCGCGTCGTGATCGGCGCCACCTTCACAGTAATCGATCAGTGCCGCCATCATCTTGCCCGCAATGGGCGCATTCTTGTATTGGTTTCCGCTTGAACCACAGGCCATGTAGAACCCCGGCAGGCTGGATTTGTCATAGATCGGAATCCAGTCGGTAGACGCATCATAAAGGTCAACCACGCCCCGCGTTTTCGATGGAATACCAAGGCTGGGCACACGCTGCGCATACCGCATGGCCTGCGTGGTCCATTGATCGGTGAATTCACGATTGTAGTTCACATCGTCCTCGCACCACTGATGCGGATCACATTCCGGATCCTCAGATCCGACAAGGATGTGATTGCCGTGTTCCGGGCGGCAATAGCAGGCAATGTCACTGTCCGAAACGATGGTTCCGTCGTGTTCAAAATCGAACCCTTCAGGGGCTGGAACGTGCACGACCTCTTGCCGCAAGGGTCGGGTTTTGATGGTCATATCGTCCAGAACGCCGGCCATCTTGTTGATGATGGACGAACCAGGTCCTGCCACATTGACCACAACCTTGGCGTGGATTTCCTCGCCCGAGGCCAGCTTGACGCCGGAAACGCGCCCGCCCTCGGTCAGGATTTCCGTGACTTCAGCGCCGGTGCGCAGCTCGGCCCCATGCTGTTTCGCGGCATCCATCAGGTTCTGAGCCGACAGGGCCGGGTCGGTGACATAACCCGCCTGAGGCCAGTACACCCCGCCCGTCATTTTACGCCCGTTGGGTTGGCCGAATTCAGGATCGTCCATACGGCGCGCGGGGGCAAAGCTGTCCAGCGAATAGACCGGCAAGCGTTCCAGCACTTTTTCATCTGACCATTCTTCGAACGGGCAATTCAGCTCGGACGAATTGCGCATGTGTTTTTCCAGCATCCCGTTCGCCTCGGTTTTCATGACCAGACAGCCGGTTTCGCGGAACTGCGCAAGGTTGGCGTCTTTCGGCAAGCCAAGGTACTCGGCCCAGTCGCGCCAGTAGTGGTAGCCTTCCCAGGCAAACGCGGTTCCATCGAATGTGGAATAATGCATCCGGATAATCGCGCAGGACCCCGCGGTAGAACCGTGCCCGACCTGAGAATTCCGGTCCAATGACAGGGTTTTCCATCCCGCCTTGGACATCTCGAACGCAATGGCCGCGCCGATCACGCCGGTTCCGATGATGATTGCGTCTGGTTGGCTCATGTCTGGTTTCCTTTCCAAAAGCGCAGGGAATACGCGCTGAATTCTTCAACTTCCTCGGGTTTCGGCTCGACACCTGTAAAGGCGTAAAGGTAATGCGGCACCATCGACAGCCGCATCTCGATAGGTTCGTTCAATTGCGCCAGATCATAACCGATCTGCATGTAATACAGCACGCGCGCCCGGGTTTCGGCTTCGATCTCGGAATAGCCGTAGCGGGCGAACATGGCGTGCAGCGCTTTCAGCCTGCGGGCGTCCGACTGATCCAGCATACGCCGCACCTTGCCCGATTTTCGCGCCCAGTCACGTACGGCAAAATCCAGCGCAGTATCGAACAGATCGGTGTTCACCACGCACCGATGAACGTTGCAGACGGCCGCCGTTATCGTCTCGGCCGGTGCTTCGGCCTGCGCGACCAAGGCGGCGGTGTTGGTGGCCTGCCAGCGCGCCAGCAACGCATCCAGCAACTCTTGCCGGGATTTGAAGTACCAATAGAACGACGACCGCGATACTGCCATCCGTTCGGCCAGGTTCAGGACCTTGATCTGGTCCACCCCGTCCGAAATCAGCACATCCATCGCCACGTTCAGCCAGTCGTCACGCGTGACCTTGATGTTGCCGATCAATGGTTCGGCCTCGGGGTCATCGCGATGAAGGATCGGTTTCGGGCTCATTCAGCTCTCCGGTGGGGCACCGCCCTCGGCGGTACGACGGGCAATGAAGTCATGTAAATCACCTGTCCGATCATTGTCGACAGCGGGCGCCTGGAAGTCGTTCAGAATGCCTTTCCAAACATCCGTTGCCCGATGGTTCGCGTCCACCGAACCACGCTCGGCCCACGTGCCGAAATTGGCGTAGTCATGGACATGCGGTTGATAGAATTCAGTATTATAGCGCTCCATCGTCTGGCTTGATGCGAAGAAGTGGCCACTGGGTTCAACCTCACTCAATGCAGTTTCAAACCCGATCTCGGACGGCCCCGCCTGCGCACCTGCGCACAGTTCGGCGACCATATTCAGCACTTCCGCGTCGCAGACCAGCTTTTCGAAGGAAACCGTCAAACCGCCTTCCAACCAGCCTGCGGAGTGGATGATCACCGTTGCCCCGGCCATAAGGCATCCCCAAAGCCCAAACTGGTTTTCGTTGGCGGCTTGTACATCGTTGGTGTTTGACGCCGATCCGGCAGCCGACCGCCAGGGCAAACCAAGATGCCGCGCCAGTTGGCCCGCAGCCAGTGATGCCTGAAAGTGCGACGGCGTCCCAAAAGCGGGCGCGCCGGACTTCATGTCCACGTTACTGGTGAACGTGCCATAGCAGACCGGCGCTCCAGGATTGGCAAGTTGGGTCAAAGTCAGCGCGGCAAGGGCCTCGGCATGAGACAAGGTGATCGCCCCGGCCACAGTAATCGGCGCCATCGCGCCCATCAGGGTAAACGGCGTGATGATCGACATCTGACCGTGGCGGGCAAAGTCGATCAGACCTTGCGCCATCGGGATGTCCAAGGTGCGCGGGCTGTTGGTGTTGATGATAGTATAGCAATGCGCATGGCCCCGGAACGCATCATCCGAAAGACCGCGGGCCGTGGTCAGCATCTCAAAGCAGTCCATCACCTGCGGGGTTCCGCGCGAAAAGAAGAACGGAAACTTGTCTGTCAGTTCCATCTGGGCCCGAGTCGTGAAGTAATGACGCAGATGGGTCGGCACATCTTGCGGCTCGACCTGTGGCGAAATCATCTGGAACACGTCGAAATGATGCGTGAGCTTCAAAAACTCCAGATAATCCTGACCTGTCGCCGGGCGCCGACCACGCTCAAGGTCGGTTGCGTTCGGCGCACCGGCTCCGGGTTGAAACACCAGCGAGCCCAGTTCGAGAGTAAAATCGCGACGCCGCGAGCCGGCGCGGCAGGCGATGGATTTGGGCGCTGACGCGACTGCGGCTTCAACCATCTCGCGCCCGATAAACACCATCTCAGTGTCTTCATCCACCCGCGCGCCGCCCTGTTTGAACAGTTTCCGCGCCTCGGGCAGCAGGGTCTTTACCCCCAACTCTTCCAGTGTCCGCAAGGCGGTGTCATGCATATCCGCGATTTGATCGGCCGGGAACACTTCCATCTGTGGGAAAGGGTTCCTGAGCTGGCGATAGTTCACATCGCGACCGGGCTGCGGGGCGGCTTCAGCCCCCCGCCCCCGCCGTCGGCGCCCGCGCTCTGCAGCAGTCATGATCAGCCTCGCATCGCTTTGCCTTTGGGGTCATAAGGTGACGGCGCGATCACACGCGCCGGACGTTCAACCCCCACCACGTGAACGGACAGTTCCGTGCCCGGTTCCGCCTTGTCCCGATCGATCAGGGCCATCGCCAGTGACTTACCGGTATAGTGCCCGTAGCCGCCCGAGGTTACGAACCCAACGCGTTCGCCATTGGCCCAGACCGGTTCGTATCCGCTGGCATCTGCGTCCAGAGCATCGATTTCCAGTGTCGCCTGAATTTGCGCGGGGCCGTTGCCGTCACGTTCGGCAAGCGCGCCCGCCTTTCCAACAAAGTCCTTGTCCCAGTCGATCCAGCGGTCCATTCCGGTCATGCCCGGTGTGTAGGCCTGCGTGAACTCCGCCGACCAGATGCCAAAGCTTTTCTCAAGCCGCGTGGACAGCATCGCGTTGAAACCGCATTCGCGGATGCCTTCCTCGGCCCCCGCTTCCAGCAGGAGGCGGCGCAGCTTGATATGGTCGCCATAGCGGCAGTTGATCTCGTAGCCCTTTTCTCCGGTCACCGACATGCGGGCGACGCGGGCGCGCACGAGGCCGATATCGAAATCGCCGCACCCCATGAACTTCAAGCCCGAGATATCCTGTTCCGCCAGTTTTTCCACAACCGCCTGTGACTTCGGCCCGACCACGGCAAAGCCGCAATATTCCTCGCCCAAATCACGGATATTGACGCCATCCATCATGTGATCGTCGAACCAGCGCATATGCCAGGCCCGCAGGTAATAGCTGCCCATGATCCACCAGGTCCCGTCGCCCCAATTCAGCACCGTCAGATCACCCTTCAGGCGTCCATCCTCACCCAACATCGGGGCCAGTTTCGCACGACCCGGGCCGGGGAGCTTGGAGGCCATGACATTGTCCAGCCAAGCTTCTGCGTTCGGACCGGAAACCTCGAACCGCGAAAAGCCCGAAATATCCAGCAGGCCCGCACCTTCGCGGATCACTTTGCATTCCTCGGCCACGATGTCATGCGCGTTCGAACGCTTGAGTGTCGGGGTTTCCTCGAACCCTTTCGGCGCGAAATAAAGCGGTACTTCGAGATCCCAGCTGACGCCCCATTTGCACCCTGCCTCGGTCATCGCATCATGCGCCGGTGCCATTTTCAACGGGCGTCCGGCGGGCAGTTGCTCGTTCGGATAGGTCATCACGAAGCGGCGGGAATAGAACTGGCCCGTCGTCTCGCGGATGTAGCGCTTGTTCTGTGCAAAATCGCCATAGCGCGCCACATCCATCGGCCACGCGTCGGCCTCGGGTTCGCCATGGATCATCCATTCGGCCAGCGTCTTGCCGACGCCGCCGCCTTGCAGGAACCCGGCCATCACCGCGCAGGCGGTCCAATAACCGCGCTTGCCCGGCACCGGACCGACCAGAGGGTTGCCGTCGGGCGAGAAGGTGAACGCACCGTTCACCCATGTCTTGATGCCCACGTTCTGGATCGCCGGATAGCGTTCGAACCCCAGCGTCAGTTCGTTTTCGATACGGTCCAGCTGCTCCTGGAACAGCTCTTCGCCATAATTCCACGGCGCGCCGTCCATGGCCCAGTGTTCGTGATCGACCTCGTAGATTCCGACCAGAACACCCTTCTGATCCTGCCGCATATAGGTGAAGCCCTCGAGATCCACGGTCATCGGCATCTCGAAATCGGCCGCTGCGACCTCGGGCACCGTGTCGGTGATCAGGTAATGGTGTTTCAGCGGCGAGACCGGCAGTTCGACCCCTGCCATGCGTCCCACCTGCTTGGCCCACAGGCCGGCGGCGTTGACCACATGTTCGCAGGTGATCGTGCCCCTGTCGGTCACCACCTGCCAGCCATCCGCCGTCTGGATCAGTTCCTCGACCTTGGTTTCCTCGTAGTATTCCGCCCCGCGCTTTTTCGCGGCGGTAGCATAGGCCTGCACGGTGCCTGTGGTGTCGATATAGCCTTCGCGGTCGGCCCACATCGCGCCCAGAATGCCGTCGGTGGACATGATCGGGCAGCGTTTCTGCGCCTCTTCAGGGCTCAGCAGTTCACAGTCATCAATGCCGATGGACTGGAAGATACGGTAATTGGCCTGCAACCACTCCCACCGCTCGGGGGTTCCCGCCAGCGTCAGACCACCGGTCATGTGCAGGCCGATATTCTGGCCTGATTCCTTCTCGATCTCGCTGAGCAGATCAATGGTATAGGCCTGCAAAGACGCCATGTTCGGATCGGCATTCAAAGCATGAATGCCTCCCGCTGCGTGCCAGGACGACCCAGACGCCAGCCGCCGCCGTTCCAACATGACGACATCCGACCAGCCAAACTTGGCCAGGTGATACAGAACCGAGGCCCCGACAACGCCTCCTCCGATGACCACGACGCGATATTGGGATTTCATCCCGACCTCCCCTGAACAGAATCTGAGGAGACGCTAGTGGCACTGTTCACATCTGTCTAGACATTTCTGTACAGTGCTGATCACAACGCAACCCGGCACGGTTCAGCAGGTTTACAGACTTGCGCTTGGACGAGATTGGATGGCTCGAAACCACGCCAGGGTGGCCGCGTTGTCTTCCGGGATACGCATCTTGATGACGCGGGCGAAATCGACAAAAACGAAAGCCGAGATATCCGCCAGGGAAAACACGTCACCGGCCACAAACGGGCTTTCCGTCAGACGTGTTTCCAGCATTTCAAAGAAGGACGCCACACGCTCGCGCCCGCGCTGTGCAAGTTCGGGAATCTGGGCATGATTGGAAGGGCCCGGAATGGCGCGATCCTTGAAGGCGGGATGTCCATTGCGCAATGCCTCGGCAATCGGTGCCCCGCCCTGATGTTCGACGATCGCGTTCCACATCAGAACCAAACCTTTTTCCTCGGGGGTTCGGCCCATCAAAGGCGGTTCCGGAAACTGTGCCTCCAGAAAAGCCGCAATACCCAGATTTTCTGTCAGAACGGTTCCGTCATCCGTTACCAGAACCGGGATCGTGGCCCGTGGGTTCACAGCGCGAAAGGCTTCGCTCAACTGTTCACCTTTCGCAATCGAGACCTCACGCGTTTCGATATCCAATCCTTTTTCGGCAATGAACATCCGCGCACGACGAGGGTTTGGAGCAGTGGAGCAATCGTAGAAAATCATGCCGTTACTCCTTTTCGGTCAGCGGCGATATATGAAACAGCGCCCTTCGACGGCGCCTTCGGGCAACGGCATCTCGGTCAGCCCTTCGAAATACATCCGATCACTCGAGACCATCAGCCCGCCCGGAGCAAGCAAAGGCTCGATGAGCGGAGATACAAACCGCGCGAATTTGTCATTCTTTTCGCGATTGTGCCCGCCAAGATCCGCGTGGATCAGGCTGGCTGACGCACCGAACCGTTCAACCGATGCAGGTAGGGTATCCCGCACATCACCCAGAATCACGCGATCTTCGGGCGGGGTCGAGTCGGGGTGCGAGGCCACCGCGCGTTCGAACACATAGACCGGGCGACCATCCATGTGCTGCACAAGATGGTGATACGTACGCCCGTTGCCCAAACCCAATTCGAACACCGGACCTGTCATGCCCGCAGTGTGCCGGATTGCGTGATCCAGACAAGCGCGCTGAGACACCATGCGATCGATGAACAGATCCAGACGGCTTTGATTCTCGGACACCGGAAAATATCTCCTTGATACCATTCGAGAGCATAAATGCGCCCGATGCCGTCCTTGATGGCAAAATCTCAAGACTTTGTGTAGCGACGAAGCCCATAGTTTCACGATTTCGCGACATTTCGGCCCAAGAACGGGTTTGACTAGTCGGGCGGAACCGCGCGACACTGAACAAAAAATCACGGGGAGTTGAAGTAACCGATGTCATCGAACGGTCAAACGGGTGGAAAACCCGCATGAGCGCGTTGTTGTCCGTAAGAGACCTCAGCATCGGCTTTGGTACGGGCAATTCCGTGGTCACGGATGTGAACTTCGATGTCGAAGCCGGACAGACGCTTGCCCTTGTCGGAGAATCGGGATCGGGAAAAACAATCACATGCCGCGCAGCCTTACGTATCCTGCCCCGCACGGCGCAGATTCGAAGCGGCACGATTACCCTGAACGATTCCAAGGGCATGTGCGAGCTCACCACGGTTTCCGAACGTGAGCTGCGCGACATCCGCGGCAATCGGGTTTCAATGATCTTTCAGGAGCCCATGAGATCGCTGTCCCCGCTGCACAAGATCGGCAATCAGGTCAGCGAGGTTTTGTGGCTGCATCGTGGGCTGTCCGAGTCCGCGGCGCGCAAAAAGGTCCTGACGCAATTCGAACGCGTCGGTTTCCCTGATCCACAGCGTGCCTATGACTCCTACCCTTTCGAGTTGTCAGGCGGTATGCGCCAACGTGCCATGATCGCCATGGCAATGGTGTCCAAACCCGAATTGCTGATCGCGGACGAACCGACCACCGCACTGGATGTGACCACGCAGGCGCAGGTTCTGGGCCTGATCAAGGAATTGCAGCGTGAAACCGGCATGGCGCTTATTCTGGTGACTCATGATCTGGGCGTCGTCGCCAACATGGCCGAGCAGGTCGTCGTCATGCACAAGGGACGTATCATGGAGGCCGGCCCCGCCGCCCCGATCCTGACCGCGCCCGCACACCCGTATACCAAGCAGCTTTTTGATGCCGCGCCGGAAATACCGGATCAGGATGCGGTGGGTATACCGATGCCCGACACGGATCTGATCCTGCAGATGAAGGATGTGTCCAAGACCTATACCATGCGGTCCAGCAAAGGATGGCAATCCGACAAAGCAATCTATGCCTGCCGAGGAGTCGACCTGAACCTGGCGCGCGGCAAGACTTTGGCAATTGTCGGTGAAAGCGGATCTGGAAAGACAACGGCGGCCCGCATCGCCTTGGGGGCTGAATTGCCCGACCCCGGTGGTGAAGTCCTGTTTCGTACCGCCCCCGACGCCGACCCGATCACGGTGCACAAAATGACCCGAGCCCAGCGCACAGCGTTTCAGCGCAAGGCGCAGATGGTGTTTCAGGACCCTTACAGTTCGCTCAGCCCGCGGATGCGCATCCAGGACGCCATGACCGAGCCACTGGAAATCCATCGCATCGGCACAACAGCCGAACAGCGTGACAAAGCCGCCGAGATGTTGCAGCGCGTCGGCCTGACGGGTGATATGCTCAAACGCTATCCGCACGCGTTTTCCGGAGGGCAGCGACAACGCCTTTCAGTGGCGCGGGCCATGATGCTGGACCCGCAGTTGATCGTGTGCGACGAACCGACCTCGGCATTGGATGTGTCTGTTCAGGAACAAATCCTGACTTTGCTGGAAAACCTGCAAGACAGCCTGAACCTGTCCTACCTGTTCATCTCACATGATCTGGCCGTTGTTGCACGGATCGCTGACGAAGTTGCCGTCATGAGGCGGGGTCTGATCGTCGAACAGGCACCGCCCGAAACTCTTTTCTACAATCCGCGCCATCCATACACCAAGGCGCTGATTGCCGCTCAACCCGAACCCGACATCAATCGCCCGATTGACCTTCAATTGGTTTCTCTGGGTGCCGGCGCGCCGGACAGTTGGGATGAAGCCTTTCGTTTCTCGGACACCGTGATACCCTCATTGGTGGAATTGGAACCGGGCCATAAGGTACGTTGCCATGTTTAATACCATTCGCCCTCTGCTGCTGGCCGCAATGCTGGCGTTTTCAGGGACCCTGCCCGCCGCGGCAGAGACAATCCCGACACCTCAGGAAAGCGCATTCTGGAGCGCCGAGGTTGAAAGCGGCAATCTTCCGCCAGTGCAGGAGCGTTTGCCCAAGGACCCTCTGATTGTGGATCTGGCCGCAAAAGGAAGAGAATTCGGGAAACCGGGTGGCACTCTGCGCACCATGGTCACACGATCCAAAGATATCCGGCAGATGGTTGTCTACGGCTATGCAAGGTTGGTCGGGTTCAACCAAGATTACGAATTGGTACCCGACCTGCTAGCCTCGTATGAAAACGAGGGCAATCGCAAATTCACCCTGAAACTGCGCGAAGGACACAAGTGGTCGGACGGCTCACCCTTTACCTCGGAAGACTTCCGCTATTGGTGGGAAGACGTCGCCAACAACGAGTTGCTCAGCCCGTCAGGCCCACCCGATTTTCTGATCGTCGAAGGCAAATTGCCCACGGTCACGTTTCCTGATGAGACCACAGTGATCTTCGAATGGGATGATCCCAACCCGAACTTTCTGCAATCTCTGGCACAAGCACGACCGCCGTTTATTTACCGGCCGGCCGCCTTTCTGAAACAGTATCACGAGAAATACGCAGATGCGGAAGAGCTTGCCTTTCAGGTTGAAGATGCCCGGGTCAAAAGTTGGGCAGCGCTGCACAACAAGCTGGATAATCTTTACAAGTTCGACAACCACGAACTTCCCACGTTGCAGCCATGGCTGAACGCCAGCTCGGGCAAGAAAATCCGTCACAGCTTTGTGCGCAACCCCTATTATCACCGCATCGACAGCAAGGGGGTGCAGCTTCCCTATATTGACGTGGTCGAGATGGAGATCGTCGCCCCCGGTCTTGTTGCCGCCAAGACCAACGCCGGTGAAAGCGACCTGCAAGGCCGTGGCCTTGCCTTCCGAGACGCGTCGATCCTCAAGAAAGGCGAAGCACAGGGCGGATACAAAACGCTGTTGTGGAAAACCGGCGTGGCCTCGCAGGTCGCGATCTACCCGAACCTGAACTTCTCTGATGACGTCTGGCGCAATGTACTGAGGGACGCTCGTGTTCGGCGCGCCTTGTCGCTGGCCATCGACCGGCAGACCATCAACCAGGCGCTTTACTTCAAACTCGCACACCCTGCCGCGAACTCGGTTCTTCCCGCCTCGCCCTTCTACAGTGAAGAAAACGCTGCGGCCTGGGCACAATACGATATTGATCAGGCCAATGCACTTTTGGATGAGGCTGGTCTGGATCAGCGCGACAAGAACGGCATTCGCCTTTTGCCTGACGGCCGTCCGATGGAGCTGGTTATCGAAACCGCAGGTGAGCGGCAGGAAGTCGAAAACGCGCTTCAGATCGTAACCGATACCTGGCGTGAAATCGGTGTCAAACTGGTCATGCGCCCGCTGGACAGGGACATCCTGCGCAACCGCGTTTTCGCGGGCAATTCCATGGCGTCCGTCTGGTTCGGTTGGGATGACGGTATTCCACAGGCGCATACATCTCCGGCTTATCTGGCCCCGACAGATCAGGTGTTTCTGGCCTGGCCAAAATGGGGGCAGCACTATCAGACCGGTGGCGAAGCGGGTGAGGCCCCCGACATGCCAGAGGCGCAGCGCCTGATGGAATTGGCGCATGAATGGCAAATCGCCGCGACCGATGAAGAACGCGCAGCTGTCTGGACCGAGATGTTGAAAATCCATGCCGATCAGGTCTATGCGATTGGCATCCTGAACGGCGCCCCCCAGCCCATTGTGGTGTCAAACCGCCTGCGCAATGTTCCGGAACAGGCTATGTGGGCTTGGGAACCCGGTGCACATTTCGGCATTCACCGCCCGGACGAATTCTTTTTCGCCGACTGAGCAGGAGCAGCTAAATGATCATGCTGCGCTACGTGGTGTATCGCTTTTTCACGATGCTGCTGACTTTGTTGGTGGTCTCGGTTCTGGTTTTTGTAATCATCAACCTTCCGCCCGGCGACTATCTGAGCAACCAGATCGCTGAACTTCAGGCCTCGGGCCAGTCCGCAGGTGTCGCAAAGGCAGAGTTTCTGCGCGCTGAATACGCTCTGGACCGTCCGATGTGGGAACAATACCTGATCTGGATGGGATTCTGGCCCGGACCGCACGGGTTTTCCGGGTTGATTCAGGGCAATTACGGGTGGTCCTTTGAATTCGACCGTCCCGTTTCCGAAATCGTCGGTGACACGCTTTGGTTGACAGTTGTGGTCAATCTGGCTGCAATCCTGTTTGTTTATGCCGTCGCATTGCCACTGGGCGTTATCGCCGCCGCGCGGTCCCGGACATGGATCGACTATACCTCGGCCTTCGTCGGATATCTGGGGCTAGCAACGCCGAACTTTTTGCTGGCGCTGATCCTGTTCTATTATGGCCACCAGTATTTCAACCTGCCGATCGGGGGCTTGATGGATCCGAGTTTCGAAGGCCAGCCGATGAGTTGGGAGAAATTGAAGTCCATCCTCATCCACCTGATCGTACCGACCTTCGTCATCGGTACTTCAGGGGCATCGGCGATGATGCAGCGTCTGCGCGCGAACATGCTGGACGAACTCGGCAAACCCTATGTGGAAACCGCCATCGCGAAGGGCATGGCCCCGTCACGAATGCTGACCAAGTATCCCCTGCGGGTGGCCTTCAACCCCTTTGTCGCCGATATCGGCAACCTGCTGCCGTCGATGGTGTCCGGCTCGGTTCTGGTATCGGTCGTTCTGGGCCTGCAAACCATCGGCCCCACACTGCTGACTGCTTTGAAGACGCAGGATCAGTTCTTGTCGGCGTTCATCCTGATGTTCGTCGCCCTGCTGACGCTGATCGGCACGATGATTTCGGATATCCTGCTGGTGATGCTGGATCCGCGCATTCGGTATGAGGGGCGCGAGGCATGACTGATCGTCCTGACAACCGCTATGTCGATGACGCGCCGTTTGATCCGCAGGCCTCGATTCAGCAGCTGGAACGCGCCGATCTGGATGCCCCCAACTGGGTTCTGGTCTGGCGCAAGTTCAAAACCCACAAGCTGGGCCTAATCTCGGGCATTTTCCTGCTGTTTTGTTATCTAATGCTGCCCTTTGCCGGGTTTATTGCGCCTTACGGGCCAAATGACCGAAACGGAGAGCACCTGTACGCGCCGCCACAATCGGTAAACTGGTTTCACGAGGGCGAGTTCATCGGCCCACATGTCTATCCGATCGTCGCCGAGGCGGACCTTGAAACCTTCCAATGGAAGTTCGTCCCCGACACCGAAGACCCGCGCCCAATCCGGTTCTTCTGCGAAGGCTCTGAATACAAGCTGGCCGGTTTCGTACCGTCGGACACACACCTGTTCTGCCCGCCAGAGGGGACAACGCTGTTCCTGTGGGGATCCGACCGGCTGGGCCGAGACATCTTCAGCCGTATTCTCTATGGCGCACAGCTGTCTTTGACGGTGGGGCTGATCGGCATCTCGGTGTCCTTCTTTCTTGGCATCCTGTTCGGTTCGATGGCCGGCTATTTCGGCGGACGTATCGACTGGACCATCAACCGTGTCATCGAAATCCTGCGTTCGTTGCCGGAACTGCCTCTGTGGCTGGCCCTTTCCGCCGCCGTGCCTTCGAACTGGAGCCCGGTCGCGGTGTTCTTCATCATTTCGATCATTCTGGGCATCCTCGACTGGCCGGGCCTGGCGCGCTCGGTTCGCGCAAAATTCCTGTCTTTGCGGGAAGAGGAATATGTCCGGGCCGCAGAGATGATGGGGGCAAGTTCGGGCCGTGTGATCCGCAAGCACCTGCTGCCCAACTTCATGTCGCACCTGATCGCGTCGGCCACTTTGTCGATCCCGGCCATGATCCTTGGGGAAACAGCGCTCAGCTTTCTTGGCCTCGGCCTGCGCGCACCTGCGGTCAGTTGGGGCGTGATGCTGAATGACGCGCAGAACCTCGCGTCGATCGAGATCTATCCCTGGACGGCAATCCCGATGCTGCCGATCATTGTCGTGGTCTTGGCGTTCAACTTCCTTGGTGACGGGCTGCGCGACAGTCTCGACCCCTATCAGCAATGAGTCTGCTGGCCACTCTTCCCGCTGCCGGCAGCTATCACAGGGTCGGTGCCGGTATGCTGCCAAGCGCCTTTGCCGTTTCCGAACTGGCCACCGCCAGTTTCGCAGCCGTGGGGCGGGAAATGGCCCAGCTGATCCAGGCGCTCAACCTGTCCACGAAGGCACCCGAAGTCTCGATCGATCATCGGCTGGCATCTCTGTGGTTCGGCTATTCCTTCAAGCCGGATGGTTGGGACATGCCCAGTTTGTGGGATGCGGTCGCGGGCGACTACAAAGCCGCTGATGGCTGGATCAGGCTGCACACAAACCTGCCCCGCCATCGCTCTGCCGCGTTGAAAGTCCTTGGCACCCGGCCAGAGCGTGAAGCCGTGGCAAAAGCCGTCAGATCTTGGTCAGTATCGGATCTGGAAACGGCGGTTGTTGCCGAAGGTGGGGTGGCCGCTGCCATGCGCAGCCGGACGGAATGGCTTGATCACCCACAAGGCCGCGCCGTGTCGCGCGACCCTTTGATCGGTTGGCAGGGACCGCGCTATGTCAACCTGCGCGACAGACCTCGGGCCACCGCTGATCGGCCTTTGGCCGGGTTGCGGGTGCTGGATCTGACGCGCGTTCTGGCCGGCCCGGTTTCTACGCGAACGCTTGCAGGGTTCGGAGCCGAGGTCTTGCGCATCGACCCACCTGGCTGGGATGAACCGGGGGTGATCCCCGACATATCTCTGGGAAAGCGCTGCGCCTATCTTGATTTGAAATCCGAAACCGGCCTTGAACGATTGCATGGGTTGCTGGCTCAGGCGGATGTGTTCGTACACGGGTATCGACCCGGCGCGCTGGAGGCACTGGGTCTGACCCGGGCCAAACGTGACGAGCTGGCTCCGAACCGGATCGAAGTCACGCTGGATGCCTATGGCTGGCAAGGTCCATGGTCGACCCGGCGCGGGTTTGACAGCCTTGTCCAGATGAGCGCGGGTATCGCCCATGCCGGGATGGAGTGGGCGAACGCGGACAAGCCGACCCCGTTGCCTGTTCAGGCTCTGGACCACGCGACCGGCTATCTGATGGCTGCTGCCGTCCTGTCCGCACTGGCCGAGGCCGCGTCAGGCAATTCCATCATGCACGCGCATCTCTCTCTGGCGCGCACCGCCGAACTTCTGGCCGTGCTCGGCAAAGACGACGCAGAAGCTTCACCCGTCAGCCCGGCAACAACGGATTACGGCACGGCGACAGAGGCGTCCGGCTGGGGGCCGGGCCATCGCCTCAACCCTGCGCTGAGGGTCGGCGAAGCGACGATGCGCTGGGATTTGCCCGCGTCGAAACTGGGCAGATCAGAACCTGTCTGGCCGCTCGACGCCTACTGACCATCCGGTACGCAGCCGCGCCCCTATCGATCATCGCCCCCAGGGCCGATATCGTCCAGGTAATCCTCATCGATCGCTGCCTGCACCGCGCCTGTTACCGCCTCACGCTGTTTCGGCGTCAGGTCATCGGCGTCTTTGCCGTCTGCCAACCTCACGGTGACTTCGCGATGCGCGAATTTGATGCCTTCCCGCGCGAACAATTCGCGAATTTCCTGATAGACCTTCTTGCGCACCAGCCACTGATCGCCCGGTTTGGTCATGAACTTGACCCGGATGATCATCGCTGAATCCTGCATTTCGATCACGCCCTGGGACTTCAGCGGCTGTATGAAGTTTTCGCCGATCACAGGATCGCTCAGCAACTCCTGCCCCAGCTTCTTGATCAGCTTTCGCACCTTTTCCACGTCCGTGTCATAGGTCACGCGCAGCGGCAGCTTCATGATCACCCAGTCACGGGAATAGTTCGTCAGAACCTTGATTTCGCCAAAAGGAATCGTGTTCAACGCGCCAAGATGGTGACGCAGCTGGAAGGACCGGACCGAGATTTTCTCGACCGTTCCCTTGACGTCTCCGATATCGATGTACTCACCCTTCCGAAAGGCATCATCCATCAGGAAAAACGCCCCTGAAAAGATGTCTCGCACCAGTGTTTGAGATCCGAAACCGACAGCCAGACCAACCACACCAGCACCGGCAAACAGCGGGCTGACATTGATACCAAGTTCCATGAGAACGATCAGCATGATGGTCACGACCACAACGGCCAGAATTGCGCCGCGGAACAATGGCAGCAGCGTCGCCAGCCGGCTTTGCCCGCCTTCCCCGCCCTCATCGCCCAGTTCGGCCTCGGTGCCATCATCGACTTCTTCCGCTATCTTGCTGTCGATCCAGATGCGAAAGAAATGAAACAGGATGTAGCCGATGAAAATGATGACCATTACATCCAGCACGCGTGCAACTGGCAGGTCCTCGCTCCATTCCGCATCGGGGTACCAAATCACCACAAGGGCATAGACACCAATCACAAAGGCCAGAATTCCGGCCACCCGGCGCGCCAGATCTTCATAGGTCAGAAGATACTGTTTGCGCTGTTCTGCTTCGGGCGTTTCCACGGGCTCGGCATCCGCTTCGGCAGCGGCAGTTTCTTCGTTTATCTCGTTGATCTTGCGCGAACGGTCAAAATACCGCTCCAGCACGTAGTTCATCGCACCATAGGCAACGACGACAGACATGAAGATCATATAGCTGCTTGCGATCAGCGGCAGCGGCGTTGGGTTCTCCAGTGCAAGATCAACCGCCAGACGGAACCAGCTGAACACGACATAGACGATCAGTGCAGGTGCCCAGCCGAAGGATACGAACCGCAACAACCACGAGACCTGATCCGGCGCTCTTCCGCCCCGGATGGCATTTGAAATAGCCCGGGCATTGAACAGGATCATCAGAATATTGCCGAAAGCGCCCACCATTGTCAGACAGCCATAGACCATGGCGTAGACGTTGTAGTTCAGCCCGAAATCCGCAACCCAGGTCGAAAACAGGACAACCGTGATGTCATAGGTCGCGAGTGCCGAAGCCCACAGATACAGCCGCTTGGCGTCCCGGTCCGAGAACGGTGGCAGCCGGTATTGGCTCAGGTAAGGTGACAATACCATCCGCCACAGATCGGACACCGTGCGCGACAGGAAGAACGCCGTGAAGATCGCCGTGACCGTGAACTGGATCGAGATATCGTCCGCTTCGCCAAAAAACAGGTATCCGACGATCAGGGCCATGAGCATGGCAAATATCGTCGCTCCGATCCCCATCAGGAACCGGAACAGAAGGAAGGGCATCTTTTCTCGGTAACCCTGCGGTTCATCCTTGATCCGCGCCACGACCCAGCGACGCGCGATGCGTTTCCCGTATATCTCGATAGACAGCCAGCGGCCCAACAACAGGAACAGGATGTTCCAGCCCAGAACTTCCACATAGGTCTGAATGCGACCGTCCGGACTGGTCTGGCGCAGGATATACTTCACTTCGAACACCGAATACGGCAGCGCCTCAAGCCGTGACTGCATGGACTCACGGAATTTCGAGAACCGCTCCTGCGCCTTCATCAGCTGCGATCCCTCACCCATGGGATTGTTCGAATCGCCCGCCGCATCATTCGTACCCGCATCCGTGCCGCCTGCCGTTGTCACAACCTGCCCGGCGCTGTCGATGACGATCACACTGGCCCCGGCTTCGCTGGCGGCGCGAATTGCGGCAGCCAGGTCACTTTCCGGCGAGGACGCAGACGAACTGTCCGCGTTGTATCCCGGAATCAAGGATGTTTGCGCTGAAACGCTTACCGGAAGCGCCAGTACAAAAGCCCACAAAGCCAGAAGTGTTGCGGCCAGAAAGGTATGTTTCATGGGGTTTTGCATCCAGTTTTTCCGATAGCGATCAGATTACAGAAGGGTTTTAGGCAGTTCAAACACTCGGGTGCACCCTGCTCAATATCGTGTTCGGGCGTGTTCTTGGCGCACTGCGTAATTCCGGATGTTTTCAATCTGGCGAAAATTGAATATGAACGGCAGTTGAAGGCCCTGCCCCTTTGCCAGTTCATCGGTTCTTTTGCGATCCCTCTCAAGCTTTGGTGCGACATGACGCGAAACCGTCAATATGCTGTTGCCAAATCGCAATGCTTGGAACATTTGCTGAAGAGCAATTCCTCCTTTGGCAAGCGCGACGGGGATATATACAGTAACGCTTGCATACGCGCGGATTTCGAACCGGGATCAAGAAGACAGGCAACACTATGAGCCTAGGCAAAACCAATTCCAAACCGGGCCGCGCACCGCGTATCCTGTTTTACAGTCACGATACGTTCGGGCTGGGCCATCTTCGCCGGTCTCGGGCTTTGGCGGCCGCGATCACGCAGGCGGACCAAAGCGCATCCGCGCTGATCCTGACGGGATCACCCGTGGCCGGACGGTTTACCTTTCCCCGTCGCGTTGACCACGTGCGCCTGCCCGGTGTCACCAAACGCGCAGACGGGTCTTATGCTGCACGCACGATCGGGATGGGCATCGAAGAAGTGACCGAGCTGCGGTCAGGTCTTATTCGAACCGCCGTTCAGCAGTTCGACCCTGACGTGTTGATCGTCGACAAGGAACCGACGGGGTTTCGGGGTGAGCTGCTGCCGACACTGAATCATCTGCAAAAGAACTGCGGAACCAAAATGGTGCTTGGGTTGCGCGATGTTCTGGATGAACCCGAAGTCCTGGCCGCCGAGTGGGCGCGCAAGGAGGCCGTTGAAGCCACCGAACGGTTTTATCACGAAATCTGGGTTTACGGCTTGCAGTCGATTTATGACCCGACGCAGGGGTTGCCGCTGAGCGCTTCGGCGCAGTCCCGCATCCACTGGACGGGATATCTGCGCCGCGATCTTGGTCCGGTCGGCGAGCCTCCGCAACAACCCTACATCCTGATCACGCCCGGCGGTGGCGGCGACGGCAAGGCGATGGTCAACCTCGTCCTGTCCGCATATGAAAAAGACCCGGATCTGTCGCCGCGCGCGGTTTTGGTCTATGGCCCCTTCCTGTCCGGTGAGTTGCGCGAAGATTTCGAAACCCGCGTTGCCGCGTTGAACGGCCGCGTCACTGCCGTTGGGTTCGAATCCCAGATCGAAACGCTGTTTGCAGGGGCCGAAGGCGTCGTCTGCATGGGCGGCTACAACACGTTCTGCGAGGTTCTTTCCTTTGACAAACGCGCTGTCATCGTCCCGCGCACCACGCCCCGTCTGGAACAGTGGATACGGGCCTCGCGCGCAGAAGGGCTGGGCCTTGTCCGAATGCTGGATGAAAACCGGGATGGCCTGACGCCGGACGCGATGATCCGCGCCATTCGGGAATTGCCGCACCAGTCCCTACCGTCGCAGGCGATACAAAGCGGATTGCTGGACGGGCTGGATTATGTCACCGACCGCATCGAGAGCCTGCTGACCTGGGAACAGGAACGAGCCACCGGATGACCTCAGATTCTCCTCGATTGGCGGTTGTGGTCAAAGGTTGGCCACGACTGTCCGAAACGTTCATTGCGCAGGAACTTGTCGCCTTGCAGGAGGCCGGGCATCGCTTTGACATCTGGTCTTTGCGGCACCCGACCGATACGAAACGTCATCCCTTGCATGACCGGTTCACAGGACAGGTCCGATACCTGCCCGAGTATCTTCATGATGAACCCAAACGGGTCTGGGCGGCACGGGCCCTGGCCCAAACGCTTCCCGGTTACGACAGGGCCTATCGGACCTGGCGTCAGGACTTGAAGCGCGACCCGACGCCCAATCGCATCCGACGGTTTGGGCAAGCCTGCGTTCTGGCCGCGGAATTGCCTGCCCGGACGCAAGGGTTGTACGCTCATTTCATGCACACGCCGTCATCCGTTGCCCGTTACGCCGCCATCATGCGCGCATTGCCGTGGAGTTTTTCGGCTCATGCCAAGGATATCTGGACGTCGCCGGATTGGGAAAAACGTGAAAAGCTGCAAGCCGCCTCCTACGGGGCCACGTTTGGCGCCACCTGCACAGCCATCGGAGCGGAACATCTGCGCAGCCTGGCCGATGACCCCAAGCGCGTGGACCTGATCTATCACGGTTTGGACCTGTCTCGCTTTCCCAAGCCCCCAACGCGACAGCTGCGTGCTGTGAATGATCCTTTTCACATGATTTCTGTCGGGCGGCTGGTCGAGAAAAAAGGCTTCGATCGTCTGATCGCGGCTTTCGCATTGCTGCCCGATGACCTGAACTGGCACTGGACCCATATCGGCGGCGGCGCATTGGATGACGTTTTGAGGGCACAGGCGAACGCAGCCGGCATTGCGAACCGGATCACCTGGAAAGGGGCTTGCGACCAGCCCGAGGTCATCGCAGCAATGCGTGATGCCGACCTGTTCGTTCTGCCCAGCCGTATCGCGAAGGACGGAGACCGCGACGGGTTGCCGAATGTGCTGATGGAGGCCGCGTCTCAGTTGTTGCCAATCCTGTCGACACCGGTCTCGGCGATCCCCGAGTTTATCGAAACCGGAACACATGGGGTTTTGTCCGATGACGCCCCTTTTGCACTTGCGGAAGCCGTGGAACGTTTGTCAGCCAATCCGCAGCAAGCGTCAAAGATGGCGCATGCGGCCTATGACCGTCTGATCGCTGAGTTCCGGATGGCTCCCGGCATCGCACGGCTGTCGGAACGCCTCAACTCCATGTGCATGGAAAACGCCTAATGGCGCGGGTCGCGTTTTATGCCCCGATGAAATCTCCTGACAGCCCGAAACCTTCGGGCGACCGTGAAATGGCCCGGAATCTGATGCAGGCGCTGACCGCCGAGGGTGATACGGTCGATCTGGCGACCGACTTGCGCATCTATGACAAAAGCGGCGACGAAGACCTGCAACAAGCCCTGAGGCGCGCGGCAGAAGATGAAGCGAAGCGACTTGTCTCTGACATGCCTTCAGATACCGATTTGTGGGTGACCTACCACAACTATTACAAGGCACCTGACCTGCTGGGCCCTCGGGTTTGCAAGGCGCGTGGCATTCCCTATGTGCAACTGGAAAGCACCCGCGCATCCAGTCGGTTAAACGGGCCGTGGGCTGAGTTCGCCAATGCGGCGCATCAGGCCTGCGATGCAGCGGATGTGATCTTTTATCATACGGCCAACGACCTGATCACTTTGCGGCGGGATCGCTTTGGCGATCAGGCTTTGGTCGAATTGCCTCCGTTCCTGCCCATCTCGGAACTGCCTCCGGCCGCCACAGGTGGCGCACCCATGCTGACCGTCGGCATGATGCGGCATGGGGACAAGCTGGCGTCCTATCAGATATTGTCCGAGGCCCTGGCGCATTTGACCGGGGACTGGCACCTGAACATCGCAGGAGACGGCCCGGCTCGCAGGCAGGTTGAGGCGCTGATGGCGCCGTTCGGACAGCGGGTGCGTTTTCTGGGTCAGCTTGACCGGGAAGAACTGCAACGCGTCTATCAACAATCATCTCTGCTCGCATGGCCCGGAGTGAATGAGGCTTACGGCATGATTTACCTCGAGGCGCAGGCTGCGGGATTGCCTGTGGTCGCTCAGGATCGGCCCGGTGTACGCGATGTTCTGTCCCCGGCGGCCTATCCATCCGTCGAAAGCGGCGCCAGGGGATTTGCGGATGGCATACAGGCCCTTTTGTCGGATTCCATGCTGCGCCACACTCTGGGCGCTGCGGCACGCAACTACGTGGCAGAGCGCCACCTGATGCCACAGGCGACCGAGCGCTTGTGGGCAACCCTCCGACCCCTGCTGAAGGACGTATCATGACCCGGCTTGCACTGCTCCGCCACGGGCACACCCATTGGAACCGCGCGGGACGGATCCAGGGGCGCAGCGACATACCGCTGGACGATGACGCCCGAGCCGAATTGGCGGGCTATGGATTGCCGCAGGACTGGGCCAAGGCTGACATCTGGTCCAGCCCCCTGCACCGCGCCAGTGAGACGGCGCAAATCGTGACCGGTCGCGACCCGAACACCTCGGACGCGTTGACCGAGATGAACTGGGGCGATTGGGAAGGTCAGCGCGGGGTCGACCTGATCGCGGACGCATCCAGCGGATATCGTCATATCGAGCATTGGGGCTGGGATTTCCGCCCACCAAACGGAGAAAGCCCGGCCGAGGTTCGGGACAGGCTTCGCCCCTGGCTGTCCGCGCTGCGGCAGGATACGGTCGCAGTCTGTCATATCGGTATCATGCGGGTCATTCTGGCTTGGGCATGGGGTTGGAATTTCGAAGGACCTGCCCCCTTTAAGATCAAACGCAATCGGCTGTATATCGTCGACATGAAGACCATGACCGCCGACGCCGACCCCGTTCGCCTGATCAAATACGAGGCCCCGCAATGAAGGTGATGATCATCGTCACGCACCTGTTGGGCACCGGGCATCTCAGCCGGGCGCTGACATTGGGGCGGGCCTTTCGGGATGATGGCCACGACGTCATGGTCGTGACGGGTGGCATGCCCGCGCCGCAATTGGACAGCACGGGCATGACCCTGTTCGGCTTGCCGCCGCTCAGGTCAGACGGAACCAACTTCACCCGTTTGCTGACCGAAAGCGGCGACGAGGCTGACGCGGCCTATCACGCCACGCGCGAGGCCGCCCTGGTGCAGGCGGTGAACAGCTTCCAGCCGCAGATCCTGATCACCGAGCTTTACCCCTTTGGTCGCCGATCACTGTCGGCCGAGTTCGATGCGGCCTTGAATGCGGCAAGCGCGTTGCCTGAGCGTCCCGTCATTCTCGGATCCATCCGCGACATTCTGGCTCCGCCCTCCAAACGCGCCAAGGCCGAGCGCGCGGATGAAATCGTGTCTCGGCATTATGACGGCATTCTGGTGCATTCCACCGAAAGCGTTACACCCCTGTCGGTCAGCTGGCCGGTGTCGGACCGATTGGCCAAGCGACTTCACTACACCGGCTTTGTGGCGCCTGCATTGCCCCAACCTCACCCCGACGCAGCGGGCCAGGATGAAATCCTGGTCAGCGCTGGCGGCGGATCCGTCGGGCAACCGATCTTTCGCGCGGCCATCGAGGCCGCCCGAAAGATGCCCAACAGGCGCTGGCGCCTGCTGGTCGGTGGAACGGATGCAAAGGCACGGATCGCGGAATTGTCCCGGATGGTCGAAGGTGCTTCGGTTGTTCTGGAACCTGTGCGGCCGGATTTCCGCCAGATGCTGCCCCTGGCAGCGGCATCGGTAAGCATGTGCGGCTACAACACTGCCATGGATATCCTTCAAAGTGGCACCCCCGCCGTGTTTGTACCTTTCGACGACGGCAAAGAGGTGGAACAAGGGCTGCGCGGGCAGAGCCTGTCCGATCTGCCCGCAATCGAAGTTCTGGAAAGCCGAGCGTTGAGCGGGGCGACATTGGCTCGGGCGGTGGAGCGTGTCGTGGCCGACGGCCCCCGTGTACAACAGGATTTCGGTTTTGACGGGGCCATCCAATCCGTCCACATCGCCAAGCGCCTGCTGGAGCAGCGCACATGAACCCCGACTGGCGCCCACTTGACGTCGAGTTGAATCATTGGCGCGCCGAAAGCTTGCCCTTGCCTGTGTGGTGGCGCGATGATGATGCCATTGCGCCAACACCGCAATTGGACCGCCTTTCCGAGCTGGCCGACAAACTGGGCCTGCCCGTGCATCTGGCCGTCATTCCACGCGACGCGACGCCCGCGCTGGCGGAATACGTCGCCGCGCGCGCGTCTCTTGTTCCGGTCGTACACGGGTGGGCGCATACAAACCATGCGCCCCGCGGCGAGAAGAAGGCCGAGTTTCGGCTCGACCGTCCGCTGGACATGATGGTGACGGATGCGGAGGCCGGGATGGTGCGTCTTCGGTCCCTGTTTGGTGACAATATGCGACAAATGTTCGTGCCCCCCTGGAATCGCATTGCACCCGAAATGGCCAAACAGTTGCCAAAGCTGGGATACCGCATCCTGTCCACCGCAACGCCCCGCAAATCATGCCTGGCCGCACCGGGTCTTGAGCAGATCAATACCCACCTTGATCCGATCGACTGGCGCGGGTCGCGTGGCTTGATCTCAGCCGACGCCCTGATCGCGCAGACTGCTGGTCTTCTGCGAGACCGACGCGAAGGCCGTTCAGACAACACCGAGCCCTTTGGCATATTGACCCATCATCTGGTCCATGATCAGGACATCTGGACCTTTACCGAGGCCCTTCTGAGCAAACTGCTGAGCGGGCCCGCCACAGCCTGGGTCGCGCCAGAGAACGAATGAGGACATCACCATGAGCCGATTGGATTCCATGCTGCGCCGACTGACGGCCCAACGCGACGGATTGAACTGGGCGGCCGAGCGGATCAGCGGCCAGCCGGGGGATGTGCTGGATATGGGCCTGGGCAATGGCCGCACCTATGACCACCTGCGTGAAATCCTGCCAGAGCGCCGGATCTGGGTGATGGACCGGATCCTGCAATGCCATCCGGACAGCACCCCCCCGGCCGAGGATTTCCTGCAAGGTGAGGCCGAACCGATGCTGCTCAGACTGGCGGCCGACGGGCATAGAATCGCGCTGGCGCATTACGATTTCGGACGCGGCATCAAGCACGAGGACGTCGCCGAAGCAGAGCGTCTCAGCCCGCTGATCGCAAAAGTCATGCAGCCCGGCGGGTTGTTGATTTCAGGTCAGCCCCTGGTCGGCTTTGCCCAGATCCAGGGGCCCAAGACAATCGCCCCGGACCGTTACCTGTTCTACACCGCCTGATCACGCCACGCGTCGACCGCGCGCCCAAACCGAACTCGGGACGGGTACACCCGCGCGCATCCGGAAGCGGATGACATCGGCGCGGGCGTCGACGCGCAACTCGCCCCGCTCCTCCAACCCTGCGGCCCGAGCCGGTGCCAGCGTAACCGTCTTCATCCCCCGCGCCAGGTCGCCCCAAATCTCGCCCAGCCTAACCGCCGACAGCAACAAGGCCGACGGCACATAATCCGAAGACAGGATGTCCAGATACCCAAGCTGAGCCAGCTCGTAGGCAGCAACATTGCCTGAATGCGACCCCCCGCGGATTATGTTCGGCGCGCCCATCATGACCCGAATGTCGTTCTTGTGGCAGGCGCGTGCCGCTTCGACGGTTGTGGGGAACTCGGCCAGACGGATGCCGTGACCTACGGACACTTTCACCTGATCTTCAGTCGTGTCGTCATGGCTGGCCAATACTGCTCCGAAACGGCGGGCAGCTTTGACAGCTTCGACCTCGTGCAGTACGCCATTGCGATCTCGAAGCCCTTTCAATTGCGCCACGTGCTGAAAGAACGTGTCATCATCCATGGCATATTTGCCCTTCAGAAAGGTCTCCAGCTTGCCCATATCGCGAAACTGACGCTGACCGGGTGTGTGATCCATTATGGACACAATGCCAACCCTGTCTTCCGGTCCAAATTCGCTCAGCTCTTCAACCAGAGTTTCCGAACACACCTCGGCCCGCAAGTGCAGAAAGTGGCTGATCTTAAGCGCATCCTGTTCGTGCAGATCCCACAACTCCTGCGACAGGCCGCGGGCGTATTTCCCATACCGCCGGGCGCCCGACGGGATCGATCCAACCCGCATGGCATCGAACACTGTCGTGATCCCGGCGCCGGCCAATTCCGCATCATGCGCAAGAATTGCGGCGGCATGGGGCCAGTTCACCTGTGGGCGCGGTTGTATGTGACGTTCAAGGTTGTCCGTGTGCAACTCGACAAGGCCGGGGCTGACATAGTCGCCTTCGCAATCTATCGCGCCCGCGGGGACCCCGTTTCCGGTGTCGATTTCAGCGATGGCCTCACCCACAATCCGGACACTGCCGGTTACGGTTTCATTCGGCAAAACAAGCGTGGCATTGGCAAGGATCAAGTCTTCTGTCATCTGAGCTTCACGCATGTTGAGACCGAGGAAGGCCACGCAAGAGGAGGCCGACATGACATTCACGCGATACGCGATCTATTTTGCGCCGCCTGCGGGAAAGGAATGGGCGAAATTTGCAACCAGTTGGCTGGGTTGGGACATGGAGGCGGGAAAGCCGGTTGCCCATCCGATTGTCGAAGGCATCGACGTTGCCGCTGTCACGGAGGTGCCGCGCAAGTACGGGCTGCACGCGACACTGAAGCCACCGTTCAGACTGCGCGACGGCAAAACGTTCGAAGCCCTGCAAGAGGCGTGCAGCTCGCTCGCCTCCCGCCAACCACCTGTGTCGCTGGATGGCCTCGAGATCGCCCGGTTTGGGCGCTTTCTGGCCCTGCGTCCGTTGGGTGAGACGCGGGCACTGAATGCGCTTGCCGCGGCCTGTGTTCGGGAACTGGACAGCTTTCGTGCGCCTACCTCCAAGGCCGAACTGGCCCGCCGTCGCGCCGCCGGGTTGACCCCAGAGCAAGACGCCAACCTGGTTCAGTGGGGCTATCCTTACGTACTGGACGCGTTCCGCTTTCACATCACGCTGAGCGGCAAGCTGGACAAACCAACCCTGAGAGCAACTCGGAACGCGCTGCAAACCGATCTGGTCCCACTGCTGCCGCAGCCCTTCCAGATCACGGATCTGGCCCTTACGGGCGAGGCTGAGGACGGGCGCTTCTACCTTATCCATCGCTACGGGCTTTCCGGTTGAAGGTGCGACAGGATTTCGGCAACCGTATCTTCCATCGCACCGGAGTTGTCGAATTCCAGGACCTGATTCAAACCGTTGGGCAAAGACGTTTGGGCCCGGTCCAGACGCCGCGTCTGTTCCGCCTTGCTTTCCCGCCCTCTTAAGGACAAGCGTTCGGACAGAACCTCGGGCTTGGCCGTCAGGGAAATCACGATCAGATCACCAAACACCTCCTGCGCCTCAAGCAACACCGTTCGTGACAGGTTGACCAGAACGGCCACGGCCACCTGCCGCTGCCGCGTGATCGTCTTCGGCACGCCGTAACACAGCCCATGCGCATGCCAACTCAGCGCAAACGCACCATCCCGTTCCATTCGCTGAAATGTATCGACCGAGACCCGGTCGAAATCTTCGCCGTCTTCGCCTTCGGGACGGGTAATCACCCGCCGCTGCCGCTGAACACCCGGCGCCCGGGCCACCAACGCGTTCATTACGCTGTCCTTTCCGACCCCCGAAGGACCCACGACCGCTATGACCGGAGCAAGCGTCATGCAGCCATCCCCGGCGTGAAGTCCGAGACATCGACCTCGCGATCGCAGACCCGTTCGCGTGCGTCGAGATCGTGAAAAATCCCGACAATCGTCACGCCCTTGTTCTTGGCCTCTTCGATCAGGGACAAAACCGTTTCCCGGTTCTGCGCATCCAGGCTTGCGGTCGGTTCATCCAACAGCATTGCCGGATATTCATGCGCAAAGCCCCGCGCAATGTTCACTCTCTGCTTTTCGCCGCCCGAGAAAGTCGTCGGGCTGAGGGTCCACAGACGTTCGGGAATATTCAGCCGTTTCAGCAATCCGGCTGCCCTGTCCATTGCCACTTGCCTGTCACAGCCCGCTGCCAGCAGCGGCTCTGCCACAACGTCCAGCGTCGGCACCCGAGGCACGACCCGCAGGAACTGGCTGACATAGCCCAACGTGTCACGACGCAGCAACAGGATCTGCCGCGGTTCAGCCCGGGCCACGTCCAACCCTGCGACCAGCACCTGACCAGTGGCCGCCAGATAGTTGCCGTAGATCACCCGCATCAGCGTGGATTTGCCTGCACCCGACGGCCCGGTCAGGGCGACGCACTCACCCGGTTCCACTTTCAGAGACGCGCCTTTCACCACCGGGATCGCGGCGCCGCCCTGATTGTGCAGGGTGAAGCTTTTGCTGACATCGACAAGTTCAATCATGGCTTCATCTTTCCCCAAAGCCTCAAACCTGCAAAACGCTGGACACCAGCAACTGCGTATAGGCATGTTGCGGGTCGTCCAGTACCTGATCCGTCAGCCCGGCCTCGACCACGCGACCGCTTTTCATCACCATCAACCGATCCGCCAGCAGACGCACCACGGCAAGATCATGGGTGACGATGATCGCACTCAACCTCATCTCACGCACAAGTCCGCGCAACAAATCCAGTAAACGCGCCTGTACCGACACATCCAGACCACCGGTCGGTTCGTCCATGAACACCAGCCGAGGACCTGTCACCAGATTGCGCGCGATCTGCAAACGCTGCTGCATCCCGCCCGAAAACGCGCTTGGGCGGTCATCGACGCGGCTCTCGTCAATCTCGACCCGGCCCAACCAGTCAATGGCCTTGCCCCGAATGCTGCCATAGTGGCGTCCGCCGACGGCCATCAGCCGCTCGCCAATGTTGCCTCCGGCGCTGACAGACATCCGCAACCCGTCGCGCGCATGTTGATGGACAAAGGCCCAATCGGTGCGGCTCAGCATCCGGCGCTCTGGCTCGGACATTGTGACCGTATCGACCGGGCCGTCTGCACGGGTATCAAAGATCACCTGCCCGGCATCCGGCTTCAGAAGGCCGGCCATACAGTTGAGCAAGGTCGACTTGCCCGACCCACTTTCACCAACGATTCCCATTACTTCTCCGGGGAAGAGATCAAAATTCACATCCGCGCATCCGATCCGGCGGCCATAGCTTTTTTCAATGCCTTTGACTTGCAACAGAGGGGTCATTGCGCGTTCTTTCCGGCCAATTGGCCTGCATGCCCCGCCTCACGCCGTGACCGGCAGTAATCCGTGTCAGAACAGACAAACATCCGGTTGCCCGCGTCATCCATGATAACCTCGTCCAGATAGCTGTCTTCGGCCCCGCACAGATCGCAGGGATGATCGGCCTTGGTGGCCTCGAACGGATAATCCTCGAAATCGAGGCTCACGACTTTGGTATGCGGAGGCACCGCATAAATACGCTGCTCGCGCCCGGCTCCAAACAGCTGGATCGCGTCCATCTCAAGCTTTGGATTGTCGAATTTCGGAATCGGGGACGGGTCCATGACATAGCGTCCAGCCACGTTCACCGGATAGGCATAAGCGGTCGAAATTGCCCCATGCTGGCTGATATCCTCGTACAGTTTCACATGCATCAGCCCGTATTCCTCAAGACTGTGCATCTTGCGCGTCTCAGTCTCGCGCGGTTCCAAAAAGCGCAGAGGTTCGGGAATCGGCACCTGATAAACGATGATCTGATCTTCGCGCAGTTTTGCTTCGGGGATGCGGTGGCGGGTCTGAATGATTGTGGCCTGTTCCGTCTTTTCCGTGGTGGCGACGCCTGCGGTGTTTTCAAAGAACTTGCGGATGGATACGGCGTTGGTCGTGTCGTCTGCGCCCTGATCGATCACCTTGAACGTATCCTCGGGCGTCAACGTCGCGGCTGAAACCTGTACGCCCCCGGTACCCCAGCCATAGGGCATCGGCATCTCGCGGCTGGCGAACGGCACCTGATACCCCGGTATGGCCAGACCTTTGAGGATCGCCCGCCGGATCATCCGCTTGGTTTGTTCGTCCAGATAGGCGAAGTTGTACGCGCTCATAAGCAGCCTCTTTCTGCAAGAGCGCGTTCAAGCGCGTGCGGCGCGGTGAAGTGGATCCCATCCATGCCCACCGCACGCGCGCCTTCGACATTGTGCAGCCCGTCATCGATGAAAATACAGTTCTCGGGTGAAAGCCCGGCCCGCTTGCACAACAGATGGAAAATCTCTGGCTGAGGCTTCAAGAGCTTCTCCTGCCCCGACACGACGGTGACACCAAACACTTCGCCCAATTCGGGATGTGCCCCCACGCCGACAGGCCAGGTTTCCGCTGACCAATTGGTGATCGCGTGAACCGGAGTGCCTTTCTCTTTCAGGCGGTAAAGCAGCCGCCAGCTTCCCTCGATCTTTTGCGGAACGGTTCTGGCATAACGTTCAACGTAAACACTGAGGCGCTGCCGATCTTCCGCATTTTCCAGTTCAGCGGCCAGATCGGCGAACATCTCTCCTCCATCGGCCCGCAGGTTGCGTTCGGGGAAATTGATGCGCGTCAGGAACTCTGCCACCGCCTCGCGGCTACCCATCTCCTCCAGCCATGCCAGATGCGGATCCCACTTGACCAGAACGTTTCCGATATCAAAAACGACGGCTTTCATTCCATGGCCTCCTCTGACATGCGCTCTTGGGCCTTTCGGCGCAGTTTGCGGACCAGTTCCAGCTCGGACTGGAAATCGACATAATGCGGCAGCTTGATATGTTCGAGAAAGCCGGTAGCCTGAATGTTGTCCGCATGGCTCAGAACAAATTCTTCATCCTGCGCGGGCGCGCCCACGTTGTCTTCACCCAACTCTTCCCACCGCAAGGCCCGATCGACCAGCGCCATCGCGATGGACTTTCGTTCAGACTGGCCAAAGACCAGCCCATAGCCCCGCGTGAACTGTGGCGGTTCCGTTTTCGAACCGGTGAACTGGTTCACCGTCTCACATTCGGTCAGCTCGACCTCGCCTATATCGATGGCAAAGCCCAGCTCGGGGATGTCCAGCTCAACCACGACCTTGCCGATACGCAATTCTCCGACAAAGGCGTGGTTGCGGGCGTAACCGCGCTGGGTCGAATAAGCCATGCCCAGCACAAATCCCTCGTCCGCACGGGTCAGCGACTGAAGGCGCACCGGGCGGGTGGACGGGAACTCCATCGGTTCACGGGTCAGATCGCCCGGAACGTCATCGCGGGCCGGTTCATCCTGAATGATACCCTCATCCTTCAGGAATGCGGTAACATGTGGCGTTGATTCCAGCCGCACAGGGCCTTCAGGCGCCTTTGGAACTTCGCTCTCGGCCGCCAGCTTGAAGTCCAGCAATCGGTGGGTGTAGTCGAAGGTTGGCCCCAGAACCTGACCACCGGGGGCATCTTTGAACGTGGCCGAGATCCGGCGATCACAGGCCATGTCGCCGGTTTTGACGGGGTTGGAATAGCCGAAACGAGGCAGGGTCGTGCGGTAAGCGCGGACGAGGAAAATCGCCTCGATCAGATCGCCGCGCGCCTGTTTGATTGCCAGCGCAGCAAGGTCGGGATCGTATAACGACCCCTCAGCCATGACCCGGTTCACCGCAAGGCCCAACTGTTCACGGATCTGCGCGAAGCTCAGTTCCGCGACATCTGTCGCACCGCGGCGTTCTTCGGCAAGCCACGCATGGGCGTTTTCGATGGCTTTTTCGCCCCCTTTGACAGCGACATACATGGCTTACCCCCTGGACCTGATTTGCGTGCTACGCGGCAGGGCCGCGACCGCCTCACCGCAGGTGAAGAAAAAATCACACCCCAAAGGGTAAAGCAGCGTATTGTTCTGAAGAGCCGGAGCATCCGGCAGAGAAAGCCGCGCCGTGTCCCGGATACCGGGGCCGCTGAGAACCGCACCGTTCTGCTCCAGCCGCCTGCATTCCACAACAAGCGTCGCGGACCGGTCCGGGTATTCCGGCGTCCCGATACGATAGGTGTTGAGCGGCGCCAGTGCTTCCCACGTACCAAGGGCAAAATCAGCCTCTTCCGCCGCCACCATCGGTGCACCCGTGTGAAAGGTCAGCCATTCGCGCACCACATCGGTGTCGGCTTCACCCGCCAGATGAACGTTTGTCTCGGCGTCGCAAAGCGTCAGGAGCAGCGTGCCAGCCGCGACGGACAAGGGCGCAGGTGGTGCGCAGCCAGTCAGGGTGCGGAGTTCACCCGGGCGCGCCATGGCGGTCATGGCCGCGCGGAATGCATGTGCCGCGTCGACAGGTGCGTCTTGAAAGCCCCCCGAGTACCGCATTTGAACAGGCATCAGTCTTCCCCCCGAGCCAGCGTGAAAAACTCGACCTTGGTGGCCGCTGCCTTTGCGGCGCGCGCTGTCTTGATCGACTGCATTTGCAGCCTCAGCGGATCAAGCAGCCGTTCCTGCAAATCACCAGCAGCGGCCGTCTGCATCATCGCATCAATCAATGCCGCCGCTTCTGCCTTGGATTTCGACCTGCCCTGAATATATCCGTGACCGACCGTACCATCCTGCAACACGACCGAGCAGCGCGTAACGGTCATTTCACCCAGGTTGAACAAGGCGCCGGTTCCTCCGATGCGGCCACGCACCATGACACCACCCACTTCGGGCCTGCGCAGCCATTCGAAACTCGGGCAGTCCTGAATGCCGTCCCACAGCGCCATTAGGGCAGTGTCCGGCGCGCGCGCCAGCAGACCCATCCATTCCTTCCGTGCCTTGATCCCGATTTTCGTCTGGTTTGCCATCAAAGCCTCTTGGATAGGTTGTCTACATGAACTATACAACTAGACAAATGTTAACCGACAGGTTGTCAAAACGCAATCTGCGACCGTTTGAAGGTTTGGTGGAATGAGCAAAACGCCGATCTGGAAAAGTATTGCCCTGCGCCTGACCTCGGACATCGCCGAGGGGCGCTATCAAACCGGAGATCGCCTGCCGACCGAAACCCAGCTGGCCGCCACCCATGGCGTCAACCGCCACACGGTACGGCGCGCTTTGGCTGACATGTCTGATCAGGGGCTGGTGCACGCTCGGCGCGGTGCGGGCGTTTTTGTTGCGGCACGGCCAACGGATTATCCGATCGGCAAAAGGGTGCGCTATCACAAGAACATCTCGGCCAGCGGCAAGATACCGGGTAAGAAAATCCTAGCTTTGACCACGCGCGTCGCCGATGAAGCCGAAGCCGAAGCTCTGGGCCTTAACAAGGGTGATCCAGTGCACGTCTATGACGGATTATCCCTGGCGGACGGGCAGCCCATAGCCCTGTTTCAAAGCGTTTTCCCCGCGGAACGATTTCCGGATATCTTGCAGACATTGACCGAAACCCAATCCGTCACCAAAGCGCTGCAAGCCTGCGGCATCAGGGATTACGTCCGCGTCTCGACTCGCCTGACCGCGCGCGGGGCGACCGCAACGCAGGCGCTGCAACTTCAATTGTCAGAAGGTGCTCCTGTTCTCTTTTCGGTCGGCGTCAATGCCGACCCGGATGGACGGCCAGTCGAGTACGGCCGCACGGTTTTCGCGGGTGAGCGTGTAACGCTGACCCTGAACGAGGCATCAGCGAACTAGGATTCTCAGCCGCATCCGACCTCCGGGCCGAGGCCTCAACCCATTGGGTCAGATGCTACGCGGTAAGAGTTTTGTGGCGGCACAGCGTTTGCGGGGGCTATCCATCCCACCGGCTCAGGGGTATACGCATCCGCGACTCTTCAGCTGATACGAGGCCACCATGAGCTTTGACCGCACCATCAAGATCGCGCCGTCTATCCTGTCCGCCGATTTCGCCAATTTTGGGCAGGAAATTCAGGCCATCGAAGCGCAGGGCGCCGACTGGGTTCATGTTGACGTGATGGATGGCCATTTCGTTCCAAACCTGACCTTTGGCCCTCCGGCCGTGAAAGCCTTTCGCCCGCATGTGAAAACGGTGATGGACGTTCACCTGATGATCACGCCGGTCGATCCCTACATCCAGGCCTATGCCGATGCCGGAGCGGACATTCTGACCGCACATGTCGAAGCCGGCCCCCACACCCATCGCACCTTGCAGGCCATTCGCGGCGCCGGAATGAAAGCCGGCGTTGCCCTGAACCCCGGCACCCCAGCCGAAGCGGTCGAGCATCTGTTGGACCTCACGGATCTGGTTTGCGTGATGACCGTGAACCCCGGCTTTGGGGGCCAGAAATTCATCGACATGACTGGCAAGGTCAAAAAACTGCGTCAGATGATCGGTGATCGTCCGGTGCATATTGAGATTGACGGTGGCGTCGACCCGAATACCGCCCCGCTGGTGGCAGCGGCGGGTGCGGATGTGCTGGTGGCCGGTTCGGCTGTATTCAAAGGCGGTTCGGTTTCAACCCCACAGGTCTACGGAAACAACATCCGCGCTGTCCGGGCGGCGGCTGAATCAGCACTGTCCTGATTTGCAATCACCAGCGGCTGACGGCAAGACCGTCAGCCGCCGGTATGGATCACAGCCCTTGTCAAGTAAGGGCTTCAGTCCGTGCGGACCGCGCCCACATGAGACGCTCTGCCCGTTTCCTTGACGTCGCAGCAGGGAGGAGGACAGACGCGCATCGCCAATCCACGTCACGCCTCAAAAGCTGGGATCACCCCACCGTGACGTTCTTGTTGAGAACGCGCGTAAAGTGGGGTTGGCGGGGTTTGGCAAGGGGGAATCCATGCTCTGCAAACGGAATCATCGCGCGTTAAAGTTGCTTTCGGTATTGGGATTTCTCCTTAAGGATTATACCAACCGTCGACTAGCGTCATTCGAAGGAAACAATATGAAACACCTATTAGGTGCCTCCATTCTAATCATCGTAGCTTGTCGCGCGGTTTTAGCTGGCGAAACCGACTATGAGAGCCTGACTCACAAAATCGCCAAGATGTCTTTGACATCACAGCCGCAGGCAGCCGGACGAAAGAAAACCCAGCAGATCTCCTTTCCACAGAAATGTATGTTTTTGATCGGCACGGAAACTTCAGATCAAAACGGTATCTTGCATCAGGGAACCTATTTGAAAACTCCGATTGTAGACCTCCGCATCCTGAGAGCGGATGACCATTACGTTGTATTTAGTGGTGGGGGTGACAATGCAGAAAACTACTCGATTGCGTTCATGGAAACCTACAACAACGATGAAGCTCTTCAGCCTGCTGGCCAGCTCATTCGGGAGACAGCCATCGAATGCAATGAAACGCATTGCACAAGTGATTTGGGTAGCTCACACGCCGAACACTACAATTCAGCAGATAACAATTCACCTCTGTTAGAAGCGCTGGAAGAATTGGTTAATATTTGTAAATAGCCAAGGTCTTCACACAAAATAAAAAAGGCCGCCCCGGTGTGGAGCGGCCTTCTTTGGTTCGACGGTGTGGGCTCTCATTGCTCTTTCAGAGCAACTGCCGCCCACCAGTCGGCAAAGCCGACTTACTCGATGATTTTCGACACGACGCCGGCGCCGACGGTGCGGCCGCCTTCGCGGATGGCGAAGCGCAGGCCGTCTTCCATCGCGATCGGAGCGATCAGCTCGACGGTGAAGCCGACGTTGTCGCCAGGCATAACCATCTCGGTGCCGGCCGCCAGGGTCACGGTGCCGGTCACGTCAGTGGTCCGGAAGTAGAACTGCGGACGGTAGTTCGCGAAGAACGGGGTGTGACGGCCGCCTTCTTCCTTGGTCAGGATATAGGCTTCGGCTTCGAACTTGGTGTGCGGTGTCACCGAACCCGGCTTACACAGAACCTGGCCACGCTCAACGCCGTCACGGTCGATACCGCGCAGCAGGGCGCCGATGTTGTCGCCCGCTTCACCGCGATCCAGCAGCTTGCGGAACATTTCAACACCGGTACAGGTGGTTTTCTGAGTGTCGCGGATGCCGACGATTTCGATCTCGTCGCCAACATTGATCACGCCACGCTCGACACGGCCGGTCACAACGGTACCACGGCCCGAGATCGAGAACACGTCTTCAACCGGCATCAGGAACGGCTTGTCGACTTCACGCTCAGGGGTGTCGATGTAGTCATCAACAGCCGCCATCAGTTCGCGGATCTTCGCTTCGCCGATTTCCGGGTTGTTGCCTTCCATCGCGGCCAGAGCCGAACCTGCAATGATCGGAATATCGTCGCCAGGGTATTCGTAGCTGGACAGCAGTTCGCGAACTTCCATCTCAACCAGTTCCAGCAGCTCTTCGTCGTCGACCTGGTCAACTTTGTTCATGAACACGACCATCTTCGGGATGCCAACCTGGCGGCCCAGCAGGATGTGCTCGCGGGTCTGCGGCATCGGGCCGTCAGCGGCGTTCACAACCAGGATCGCGCCGTCCATCTGAGCGGCACCGGTGATCATGTTCTTGACGTAGTCGGCGTGGCCGGGGCAGTCGACGTGCGCATAGTGGCGGTTGTCTGTCTCGTATTCCACGTGGGCGGTCGAGATGGTGATGCCGCGCGCTTTCTCTTCCGGCGCACCATCGATCTGGTCATACGCTTTGAAGTCACCGAAATACTTGGTGATTGCTGCGGTCAGCGTGGTCTTGCCGTGGTCAACGTGGCCAATCGTGCCGATGTTGACGTGCGGTTTTGTACGCTCAAACTTTTCCTTTGCCATTCCTCAGGCGCCCTTTTGCGATTTGGGGGACCCTTGGTCCCGTGGTTACATCTGCGCGCGCGAGATATTTGGTTCAAAGGGGAAAATCAAGCACATCCTGAGGGAAAAGCGCTTATCCTGCCGGATTTTGCGTGACCTCGACAGATTCCAACGGCTGGATAAGGTCCGGCCGTTTGTCGAACCAGCCATTTTCCTTGTGCTCTTCAGCCAGCCATTCCTCGACCCGGTCGGCTATCTTGAGGGCCAGACCGCTCATCTGTTCTTCTTTTGTGCGCTCATGCCCCGATCCTTTGAGGGCACTTCCGCCGGTGGTGTCTTCCAGCACCTGGAATTGCTTACCCTTGGCCAGAAACTCTTTTTTCTTCACGTCATAGACGTTGACCAACACAATCGCAGTGCTTTTGGGGTTGTAGATCACAGGGATCCCCGGCGGGGCCAGCATGTAACCCTCGAGGCTGATGCCAAGGTCATATTCCTGTGAGCCTTCGTAACGCCCCAAACGAATATCAACCGCGTTCTGGATCGCTTTTGTCCATTCGTCAGGTGTGGCGTCCCGCGACACAGGTCCCTGAACGGCCTTGTCCGCAAAGGCATAATTCACGCGAAGCTTGAATTCTCCGAGGGATTCAGGCGGCTCATACACCTGTGTCTGTGTGCAAGCGGCCATCAGGGCCAGTCCGGTGATCAGCGTCAGAATGCGCAACATGTGTCGTCTCGATAGGCCTGTTTTTTGTTGATCTAGCGCACCGATACGGGTTGTGCAAAGCCGTATCGGCGGAAATTCACCCGCGCAGCAGCGCGATCACGAAAACTTATAGTCGCGCGGGAAGCCATAGGGCGGTTTTTTCCCGACACTGGCGCGTTTTGCCAGCCATTGCGTCATATCCGCCTCATGTCGGGTCTTGTCGCCGCCCATGGACCATTTGAGACCGTCTTCCCAGTTGAACGTCGTGATGTCGGACAAGCCCCCATCCAGCTCAAGCGTTCCCTGACGGCCCCGCGCCATATTGTATTTCTGCAAACGCACGCCCTTGCCGCGACCCATCTCTGGCAGTTCTTCCGTGGGGAAGACCAGGAATTTGCCGTTTTGGGACACGACAGCGACATGATCGCCTTCCACAGGCTTACAGATCATGGCCGTCTCATCACCCTTGACGTTCAGCACTTGTTTGCCGTTGCGCGTCTGCGCCAGCACGTCATCTTCCGGCACCATAAAGCCGTTGCCCGCGTCCGAGGCCACCAGCAGCTTGCGCCCCGGCTTGTGGATCAGAATGTCGATGATCTGCGCCTCGTTGGGCAGATCCACCATCAGGCGCAAGGGCTCGCCCATGCCGCGCCCGCCGGGCAGGTTGGCTGCGCTGACGGTATAGAATCGGCCATTCGAGGCAAAGACCAGCAACCGGTCGGTCGTTTCCGCGTGGAAGATGAAACGCGGGCCGTCGCCGTCCTTGAACTTCAACTCTCGCTTCAGGTCGATATGGCCGGTCATGGCGCGAATCCAGCCCATCTGCGAGCAGACGACCGTGATCGGCTCTTTGTCGATCATCGCCTCAAGCGGAACTTCTTCAACCTGTCCGGCCTCGGCAAACCGGGTGCGGCGCGCACCGCCTTCATAATCTTTGCCAAAGGTCTTTTTCGTCTCTTTCAATTGCTCGGCAATCTTGGCCCATTGCAGGGCGGGATCGGCCAGCAGATCTTCGAGATTGGCGCGTTCTTCCATCAGCGCGTCGCGTTCGCGAACCAGCTCCATCTCTTCCAGACGGCGCAAGGAGCGCAGGCGCATATTGAGGATGGCGTCGACCTGAACTTCCGACAGCTCGCCCTCGCCCGGCTTAGGCGTGACGTAGTCAGATTCGTCGGTGGCGCGAACGTGGTCGATGCCCCAATCCTCGCGCATCAGCGCGGCCTTGGGGTCGTCGTCATAACGGATGATGTCGATCACACGGTCGAGGTTCAGGAAGGCGACGATAAAGCCTTCGAGCACTTCCAACCGGTGGTCGATCTTGGCCATGCGGTGACGCGAGCGGCGCAGCAGCACCTCTTGCCGGTGATCAAGGAAGGCTCGCAACACTTCCTTCATCGAACAGACCTTGGGCGTCACCCCATCGATCAGCACGTTCATGTTCAGGCTGAACCGCACCTCGAGGTCCGAGTTGCGGTATAACATGCCCATCAGCACCTCGGGGTCCACGTTCTTGGAGCGTGGCTCGAGGATCAGACGGATATCGTCGGCGGATTCGTCGCGCACATCTGCGAGGATCGGGATTTTCTTGGTCTGGATCAGTTCCGCGATCTTTTCGATCAGCTTGGATTTCTGAACCTGATAGGGAATCTCGGTGACCACGATCTGCCACTGGCCACGGCCCAGATCCTCGACCTCGAACTTGCAGCGCAGTCGGAACGAGCCGCGCCCGGTGCGATAGGCTTGCGCGATGTTCTCGGGCGGTTCGACGATCACGCCACCGGTCGGAAAATCCGGGCCGGGGACATAGTTCAGCAACGTGTCGTCCCGCGCGTCCGGTGTTTTGATCAGGTGCAGGCAGGCGTCGCAAAGCTCCGAGATGTTGTGCGGCGGGATGTTCGTGGCCATGCCGACGGCGATACCGCTGGCGCCGTTGGCCAAAAGATTCGGAAACTGCGCAGGCAGCACCACAGGTTCGGTCAGCGTGCCATCATAGTTGTCGCGGAAATCCACGGCGTCTTCGTTCAGACCTTCCAGCAGCGCCTCGGCCACGATGGTCATCCGCGCCTCGGTATATCGCGAGGCCGCCGGATTGTCGCCGTCGATATTCCCGAAATTCCCCTGCCCGTCGACCAGCGGGTAACGCACGTTGAAGTCCTGCGCCAGGCGCGCCATTGCGTCGTAAATCGCGGCGTCGCCATGCGGGTGGTAATTACCCATCACGTCGCCGGAAATCTTGGCGGATTTGCGAAAACCTCCGGTTGCGCTGAGTCGCAGCTCTCTCATCGCAAAGAGGATTCGCCGGTGCACCGGCTTCAATCCGTCCCGCGCGTCCGGCAGGGCGCGGTGCATGATTGTGGACAGCGCATAGGTCAGGTAACGCTCGCCTATCGCGCGGCGCAGCGGTTCTGCAACCTCACCCCCGTGGTCGGGGGCCTCCATGTTGGGGTCGTCGATCGTATCGTTCATATATGATGTGATACGACGCAAGAACGCCTTGGTAAAGCAAGCAACGCGTATTTTACTGGGGACAAGTCGGGCTTTTTGCAACAGGGGGAGGCAAGTCGGTGTTTTCCCCGAATTTTCGACTCTGCCCTTCTATTATGCTACCATTCCAACAATTGAATGATTGCTGCCTTTTTTGTTGTTACGATTGAATTGGGGGATGCGCCATGACGCGCCTTGTACTTGTTACTTTCGCCGCACTCGGCTGGGCTTTTTACGTGATGAGCGGAGGTCCGGACTTTGAGCCGCGCGGGGTCCGCACAGCGGAGCCCGAGCGTGTTGCCATTGTCCCGAAACCTTCAAGACCAGCTATCGAACCCGCGCCCGCGGAAACGTTGGTCGTGCGCGCCGCGGTGAAGCCTCCGGCGCCGGTCGCACCGGTCACTGAACCTGTCGCCGAATTGGACGAAGCAGAAACCAAAGCGCTGTTGTCGCAAGTCGCGGCTGGTCTGAAGGCAAACCCCTCACTGTTCGCTGACGAAAACGTCACTCTGACCCTTGCGTCGCTGGAACAGGGTCTGGCCTCCCTCGAACAAGTCACCACCGACGCCGAGCTGCCAACGGTCGAACTGCCCGCCCCTGTTGAAGCCGCCAAGGATATCCGTGAAATTTCGGGAACCCGCGTGAACCTGCGCGATGGGCCGGGGACGATCTATCCGATCATCGGCAAAGCCAGGATCGGCCAGCAGGTTGAGGTATTTGGGGATTCAGGTACCGGCTGGTTGCGCCTGCGCGTGTTGCCGGGGCAACAGGTTGGGTGGGTTTCGGCATCACTCGTCCGGAAAACAACGAACTGACATCGAAGTGTCATTGCCCTGCCGCAAACCCCGCCATAGCTATGGGCGGGGATTAGGCTCGGAAGGCATATGCAGAAATCGATTCTTATCACGGGATGCTCGTCAGGCATCGGTCTGGACGCAGCACACGGGATGCGTGCACGAGGCTGGCGCGTTTTTGCATCCTGCCGCCAGCAACGCGACTGTGATCGCCTACGCGCACAAGGCTTTGAAAGCCCCAGAATCGATTACACTGATGCAGAGAGCATTACATTGGGTTTGTCCCACGTTCTCGAGGCTACAGGCGGCTCTCTGGATGCCCTTTTCAACAATGGCGCACATGGCTTGCCCGGCGCGGTTGAGGATGTTCCGACGGATGGCCTGCGCCATATATTTGAGACCAATGTCTTTGGTTGGCACGAGCTGACCCGACAGGTCATTCCCGTCATGCGGGAACAGGGTCATGGCCGGATTGTGCAGTGTTCCTCGGTTCTGGGGCTTGTCGCCTTCCCGTGGCGCGGCGCATATGTCGCCACGAAATACGCGATCGAAGGGCTGACCGACACGCTGCGGCTGGAACTTCGGGATACCGACATTCACGTCGTCTTGATCGAGCCCGGCCCCATCACCTCAAAACTCCGGGAAAAGGCGATCCCATTGTTCGAGAAATACATCGACTGGGAAAACTCGGCCATTCGGGGGAAGTACGAAGACTCGTTACTGAAGCGCCTTTATGAAAGCAGTGGGCCAGACCGATTTGAATTGCCCGCCTCTGCCGTCACGGACAAGCTGGCCCATGCGGTCGAGGCCCGACGCCCCAAACCACGTTACTATGTGACCACTCCGACATATATCGCCGGGATACTGCGCCGCATTCTGCCTACAAACGCCTCTGATCGAATCCTTTCGGATATCTGAGACGATATTTCCCGTTCGCTTTTCGACGCCCTGACGCTAGATGGGTGGTAATCGAAAAAAACCGGACGGTGACTTCAAATGGACCTTGTGATGGTCATTCTGCTTCTGGCTATGGCGGCAGTTGTCGTAGTGCTGGCCTTAGGCATCGCGAATTTCGGCAAAGGCGGCATGGAAGCGGCCAAGAAAAGCAACAAGATGATGCGCCTGCGCATTCTCTTTCAGTTCATCGCCGTGTTGCTGATCGTGCTTTTCGTGTATCTGCGCGGACAGGGAGTTCAATAAATGGTCGTACTCAACAAAATCTACACACGCACTGGCGATGACGGGAAAACCGCCCTGGGCAACGGAGAGCGCGTGGCAAAATATTCGGGCCGCGTTGCAGCCTATGGCACCGTGGACGAACTGAACGCTTTTGTCGGCGTGGCACGGACCGAGGCCGAAGGTGATGTCGAAACCGCGCTGTCGCGCATTCAAAATGACCTGTTCGATCTGGGTGCCGACTTCTGTCGCCCCGACATGGAAAAAGACGCCGAGGCCGATTATCCCCCCCTACGCATCGTGCCTGCCCAGATCGACCGGCTGGAAGCCGAGATCGACGCAATGAACGAGACGCTGGAACCTCTGCGCAGTTTCATCCTGCCCGGTGGCTCGCGCTTGGCAGCACATCTGCATGTCTGCCGGACCGTTTCGCGCCGGGCGGAACGGCTTGCGGTCGAGCTGACGAATATGGAGCCCGTCAACGACGTGGCGGTCAAATACCTCAACCGTCTCAGCGACTGGTTCTTTGTTGCAGCACGCTGCGCAAACGCAAACGGCAAAGACGACGTGTTGTGGGTTCCGGGCGCGAACCGCTGATCGCGAAATACAGAGTCGCGGGTAATATTCTTTCGCCACTTGGCAAAAAAATTGCAAAACGCGACGTCCCGACGCCATGACGTGACGATTTTGCTCTGTTGTGCCACTGCGGCAGGCGCTATCTAGTCGGTCGAGAGCATTGGTGGAGTCGCCTGCGCGGCTTACCGTTTTTTTGAGGAGAAAGCGCTACAATGAAGGTACTGGTGCCTGTCAAACGCGTGATTGACTACAATGTGAAGGTCCGCGTGAAAGCGGACGGTAGCGGTGTTGATCTCGCCAATGTCAAAATGTCGATGAACCCGTTCGACGAGATTGCGGTGGAAGAAGCTATCCGCCTGAAAGAAGCCGGCAAGGCCGACGAGGTCGTTGCTGTTTCGATCGGCGTGAAGCAGGCGCAGGAGACGCTGCGCACGGCGCTGGCCATGGGGGCTGACCGCGCAATCCTGGTTGTGGCGACTGACGATGTACACACCGATATCGAGCCTCTGGCCGTTGCCAAGATCCTGGCCAAAGTGGTCGAAGAAGAGCAGCCCGGCATTGTTCTGGCAGGCAAGCAGGCGATCGACAACGACATGAACGCCACCGGCCAGATGCTGTCGGCGCTGTTGGGCTGGTCCCAGGGCACCTTCGCGTCCGAGCTGGACATCGAAGGCGACACCGCCAAGGTCACCCGCGAGGTCGATGGCGGCCTACAGACCATCAGCGTCAAGATGCCCGCCATCATCACCGTCGACCTGCGTCTGAACGAGCCGCGCTATGCCTCGCTGCCCAACATCATGAAGGCGAAGAAAAAGCCGCTGGACGAGAAAACCGCCGCCGATTACGGCGTCGACGTCACCCCGCGTCTGGAAATCGTCAAGACCGAAGAGCCGCCGGCGCGCGCGGCGGGCATCATCGTGGGCTCGGTTGACGAGCTGGTCGAGAAACTCAAAGAAGCGGGGGCTGTGTAATGGCTGTACTTCTGCTTGCCGAAGTGAACAACGGCGAATTGGCGATGGATGCGACCGCAAAGGCCGTGACCGCCGCGAAAGTGCTGGGCGACGTGACCGTTCTGGCCGCTGGGGGGTCTGCCGCTGCTGCCGGTGAGGCCGCCGCCAAGATCGACGGCGTATCCAAGGTTCTGGTCGCCGAAGACGCATCGCTGGGCCACCGCCTGGCGGAATCGACCGCAGCCCTGATCGTGGGCCTGGCCGATGGGTATGAGCACATCGTTGCCCCTGCCACCACCGACGCCAAGAACGTGATGCCGCGCGTTGCAGCGCTGCTGGACGTGATGGTGATCTCGGATGCCTCGGGCGTGGTCGATGGCTCTACGTTTGAGCGCCCAATCTATGCGGGCAACGCGATCCAGACCGTGAAGTCGAACGACGCCAAGAAGGTCGTCACCATCCGGACCGCCAGCTTTGACGCTGCCGGCGAAGGTGGTTCGGCCGCGGTCGAGACCGTGTCGGTCGGCGAGAACCCCGGCCTGTCGTCCTGGGTTGAGGACAAGGTTGCCGAAAGCGACCGTCCAGAGCTGACCTCGGCCGGCGTTGTTGTTTCGGGCGGCCGCGGTGTCGGCTCGGAAGAAGACTTCAAACTGATCGAAACCCTGGCTGACAAGCTGGGCGCTGCGGTTGGTGCGTCGCGTGCGGCCGTTGACTCGGGCTATGCGCCGAACGACTGGCAGGTGGGTCAGACCGGCAAGGTTGTTGCCCCAGATCTGTATGTCGCCGTCGGTATTTCGGGCGCGATCCAGCACCTGGCCGGCATGAAGGACTCGAAGGTCATCGTGGCGATCAACAAGGACGAAGAGGCGCCGATCTTCCAGGTCGCCGATTTCGGCCTGGTCGCAGACCTGTTCCAGGCGGTACCGGAACTGACCGAAAAGCTCGGCTGAACCGGATATCCGGATTGATCTGTAAAGGCCCGCCAACAGGCGGGCCTTTTTCAGTTCAGGTTCCGCAAGGCGTTTAGCAGGTGTTCGGCAATTTCTCGATGCGCGGACGGGCCGATCATATGTTCCGCAATTGGCTGCTGAAGCGTTCCGAACATTACGTCTTCGAGAGCATCCGATCGCGCGGATACAGCGACCGAAACCTCGACGACATCTGCGCATAGCGGGCGTAGCTTTTCGATCATGGCGGCGTCGGGCACGATATGGTCGACATGCGATCCGGTTTGCCGCTGCACATGCAGCCAAAGCAGAACCACGCCGGGTTCGATCCGTTCTATCAAGTCCCCGGTGGCGCGTATCCAGACCTCTCGCAGCTCCTGCGTTACGACTTCGAATCGTGCGTCTTCTGTTGCGCTCAGCTGCTCCAACAAATGGCGCACAAAATGGATTTCCGTGAAGTCAACATCCGGGTACAGCCCCAGCAAGTCCGCGGTGGGTTCAAGGAACCGATCGTTGCGACGCGGGTGCACGCGGTAAAACCGGTTCGATTGACGCAGAAGATCGGGCACCTGCAACACGCACAGGTCTGACTGATTGACCAGATTCAGCACCCCCGGATCAGTGGACAACGCTTCGATTCCGCAAAACAGGCTGCCGAAGTTTACGCATGGCTTTCCCAATCGCTTCTCAAGCACGGCAGGAAACGGGTAATCGACGAATCTGCCGAAAGTTTCCTCTCCTCCCAGACAGGCCACATAGGGCTGGTTCAACGTGCCGGGTGGACCCCGGAACCAAAGTTTCGAGTTGGCATATTGGCAGGCGGACTCCCCGCCGCTGTTTGTCTGATGAAAGCTCATATCAAGCCCCCGTTTTCTCACCCGGTGCCATCTTGCGGCCTTAGATATTGAGATTTTCCTAATGCGCGCATTTGAAGCGAAATTGACCGCCTTGATCCTCTTGCCGCCTGCCCCGGTCTGCCGATACTGTCGCGGTATCCTACAGGGCAAAGGCAGCTGAACATGGAAGTTAAATCGGTCGGGGTGATTGGCGCGGGGCAAATGGGCAACGGCATTGCCCATGTTATGGCGTTGGCGGGATACGACGTCTTGCTGAACGATGTCAGCCAGGATGCTCTGGACAACGCCATTGCCACAATCGAAGGTAACCTGGCGCGGCAGGCGTCGCGTGGCAAAATCACCGAAGAGGCGATGAAGGCTGCACTGAAACGGATTACGACCACGCTTGAGTTGCCGAAACTGGGCCAAACCGATCTGGTTATCGAGGCAGCAACCGAGCGGGAAACGATCAAGCAGGCGATTTTCGAGGACCTGCAACCTCACCTGCTGCCGCATACGATTCTGACGTCAAATACATCCTCGATTTCCATCACCCGCCTGGCAAGCCGCACGGATCGGCCCGAACGGTTCATGGGTTTTCATTTCATGAACCCTGTCCCTGTTATGCAGCTGGTGGAATTGATCCGCGGCATCGCCACGGATGAAGAAACTTTCAAGGCCTGCAAAGCGGTGGTGGATCGGTTGGGCAAAACGGCGGCCAGCGCCGAGGACTTTCCGGCCTTTATCGTGAACCGGATCCTGATGCCCATGATCAACGAGGCTGTCTACACACTCTATGAAGGTGTGGGGAACGTTCAATCCATCGACCAGTCCATGAAACTTGGGGCGAATCATCCCATGGGCCCGCTGGAATTGGCGGACTTCATCGGGTTGGATACCTGTCTGGCGATCATGAACGTGTTGCATGACGGGTTGGCCGATACCAAATACCGCCCCTGCCCCCTGCTGACGAAATATGTCGAGGCCGGGTGGCTAGGGCGCAAGACCGAGCGCGGCTTTTATGATTACCGTGGTGAAGTTCCGGTACCGACACGCTGAAGGGGGCCAACCCCCTCGCCCGGACTTTGTCCGGGCTCACCCCCGGGATATTTTTGGCCAGATGAAGACGCGGGTCAGGTCTGTTCCGACTTGCCCAGAGACATGGTGTGATTTCTGAGCCAGGCCATGAAACCGCGCGGGTCGCGTTCCAGCAGTTCCATGTCGCGGTCTGAAATCGGTTCGCCGATCACCGGCGACTGAGGTTTGTTGCAGGATCGGACGATCTCGTGCAGCAACAATCCCTGCCGGAGAATTGCAGAGACACGGTTGGCGATCTGATACCAGCGCGAATTGCTGCCCGGAAAGAAAATCGGCACCACACGCGCGCCTGAACGGCGGATCATCTTGGCGGTGAACACGTTCCATTCCCGCTCGATCGCAGGCCCGAACCAATCATCCGAGGACATCACAACACCGGATGGGAACAGCGCCACAACGCCGCCGTTTTTGAGATGTTCCATGGCTTTGCCGCGCATTTCCAGCATCTTGGCCTGCGCCTCGGGGTCATGTGGGAACGGAACCGGAATCATGAATGACGTGGCCGCTTCGTCCAGCCCTGTCAAGACCGAACGGGTCAGGATGCGGTAATCGCTGCGTACCCGGCCGATCAGTTCTGCCAAAATCATGCCATCGACCATACCGTGCGGGTGGTTCGCGACAACAACAACCGGGCCGGTCTTGGGAATGCGGTCAATCTGTTCCTGCGGTGTGGTCAGGTCGATTCCCATAGTCTTGAGGGCACCGCCCCAGAACCGCTGGCCGCGATAGTATTCGTTCTTTTTTTCGAACTTGTTGACCATGCGCAAAATGGTCAGCTTGCCTGTGCACCACTCGATGGCCCGAATGGCGGTCGCTGTCCAGGCATCGTCGAATGAATTCGCATAGGTCAGCGTTCTACGGTCGTAGATCTCACCCTGATCTGTGGTCCCATCCACCACCGGGTTTGTCTTGGTCTCGTGCGTCGTTTCCGCCAATTCCTGGTCTTCCCGTTCTTCCTGTCCCGGCGGGGTGGCTTAGAACCCCTCTCCGAACTTGTCGTTCACAAGCGTTTCCAGAGCTTCTGCCAATGCCTCAGCATCCGGCCCGGACGTCTCGACGTCAATAGTTGTTCCGCGCGATGCTGCCAACATCAAAAGGCCCATGATGCTGTCGCCCGATGCAGAAAGTCCGTCTTTTGACACCTCAGCATGTGCATCAAACCCCTCGACAACCTCAACCAGTTTTGCCGAGGCGCGTGCATGCAGGCCCTTTTCATTGATAATTTTCAGGCTTCGGCTCGTCATATTCAATAATCCGTTTTTAATCCAATGTCACATTCTGCGCATTGATGTACTTCCGTCCAGCCTCCATTGCCTGACGGACGGCATCACCAATGGGCAAGTGGCGACTTTTGGCCAATTTGATCAGCATCGGCAGGTTTGCCCCATACAGAATACGCCGATCCTGAGGCGCGCAGGCACGCAGGCTGAGATTCGAGGGGCTTCCGCCAAAGAGGTCGGTGACAACAACGACACCATCTCCGGTGTCCACTTCGTCCGCGGCACGGCAGATTTCGGCCTGTTTTTCGTCCCGATCATGGTCAGCCTCGATCGCGACCGCCACGAGGCTGGCCTGTGGTCCGACCACGTGTTGTGTGGCGGCCAGGTATTCCTGAGCCAACCCACCATGTGCAACGATCACAATTCCGATCAATCCGACCTCACATTCAACGACCGACGTTCCATCTCGCGATGCCTAATTGCCACCTGCTGCCCGTCTTCCGCAAGGGCCTTTGCAACGGCCTCTGCCAGGGCAACTGATCTGTGCTGGCCCCCTGTGCACCCAAACGCCACGGAAAGATGCGCTTTGCCCTCGGCCTGAAAAGCCGGCAGCAACAGGGTCAGCAAGTCCAGCACACGTTCAAAAAACGGTAAGTAGTTAGCGTCTGAATGCACATAGTGCGCAACGTCAGGGTTTCGACCATCCGCTGCGCGAAATTCCGGGCGCCAGTACGGATTCGCCAGAAATCTGCAATCGAACACCATGTCCAATCCGCGCGGCAGCCCGCGTTTGTAAGAAAAGGATTCGATGGAAACCGCCAGATGCCGCCCGCCTTGCGGGGCGAACCAGTTCTCGACCTCTTCCCGCAGCTGATGCACGTTCAGAAGGCTGGTGTCGATCAGTGTATCCGCAATCTCACGTATCGGCGCCAGCAGCTCTTTTTCGCGCTGAACGCCGGTTTCCGGGCTGGCATTCTTGGCGACGGGATGCCGCCTTCGGGTTTCTGAAAACCTACGCACCAGAACATCATCACTGCAATCCAGGTACAGAACCGTCAGATCGACCTGCGCCAAGCGGCCCAGCTTTTCAGCCAATTCTATGAAACCGATCGTCGAAAAATCACGGTTGCGGGCATCTATACCCAAAGCCATCGGACGGTCGCTGTCAGCACTGTCGAGCAAGCGCGACAAAAGACCCATCGGCAGATTGTCGATGGCTTCAAAGCCCAGATCTTCCAGCACATGAATGGCTGTGGATCTGCCTGCCCCAGAGGGCCCCGTGACAAGTACGATCCGTCTTTGCGATGTCATGTGTTCGGCCATTCCGGGTTTACGTGCCCATTTCCTAGAAGCTGCATCATCGCTACAGCCAAGTTGGGCACGCCTTCACCCCGAAGCAAGGGAACAGTTTGCCTCAGCACGGAAACCGTCAAAGGGTCGGGCAGACGCTCGGGCTCAGGCTGATCCAGATCCACCACGTAATCCAGCGGAACCGGACCACTGGGTTCGGCTTTGATCAGGCCAATTTGGCGCGCCTCGATCAAACCGCGGATCTGCGATACGGCCGAAGCGATCACCCGATTCTGCTGCATCTCTAGATTGACTCGGTCATCGGCGACCAGTCTCGCGCCGAACGCCATCATTTGCAACGCCAGCCCGGATTTCCCTGTGCCGGACGCACCGATGATCAAAAGCCCGCGTCCGGCAACCGAAACGCAGGAGGCATGAACACAGGCGCTGTCCTGATCTTTCGCGAGTGACAACGAATCAATATGCATGGATTTAGACGGGCAACCCCACGACAAAGCGGGCACCCAGCGGATCCGATGTGATATCGGCCTCTGTCGGGCGGATGTTCTCAGCCCAGATCACCCCGCCATGCGCTTCGACAATCTGCTTGGAGATCGCCAAGCCGAGACCCGAGTTATTGCCGAAATGTTCCGCCGGACGCTGCGAGTAGAAACGCTTGAACACTTTGGTAAGCGCCTGTTCGGGAATCCCCGGGCCAGTGTCTTCGACAACCACCAGCACGCGGTTGTCCCGCTGCCGGACCCAAACGCGAATTGCGTCATTTTCCTCGCAGAACGAAATGGCGTTGGTGATCAGATTGACAAAGACCTGCGCAAGACGCGCTTCCAGCCCGTTGATCACAATTGGCTCAGAGGGCAGATCCGTAATGTAATCGATGCCCTTGGAGCGTGCATCTTCACCCAGATACTGGCCGAGATTGCCCAGCAGCTTAAGCAGGTCAAAGGGCTGCTCTTCTTCCTTGACCAGTTCCGCATCCAGACGCGACGCATTTGATATGTCGCTGACCAGCCGGTCCAGACGCCGTACGTCATGCTCGATCACGTCCAGCAGCTTGTCGCGCTGATCCTCGCGCTTGACCATCCGCAGCGTTCCCACGGCGGATTGCAGGCTGGCCAGCGGGTTTTTGATTTCATGGGCGACATCGGCGGCAAACTGTTCGTTTGCGTCGATCCGGTTGTAGAGCGCGGTCACCATACCCCGCAAAGCGCGGCTGAGACGTCCGATTTCATCAGGACGGGCGCTGAGGTCGGGAATGCGGATGCGCCCGGGATTGACACCCGTGCCCCGGTCTTTGCCCATCTCTGCCGCGGATGCCAGATCGGCCAGCGGGTTCGCAATGGTCGAGGCCAGGACAAGGCTGAGGCCCACGGAAACCAGCAGGGCCACGACAAACATCTGAAGAATGCGCTCCTGCTCGCGGCGGGCAAGCGCGTCGATTTCACCAGCCGGGCCGGTAATCGCCACCGCGCCGGCGGGTACATCCTGATAAAGAACTGGTGCCGCAGCCACGATGACCGTCTCACCCGCGCCATCTTGTACCGCCTGCACCTGGCTTTGACCGGCAATCGCTTGTGGAATAATGGTCTGAACACGCTGCGCCAACGTCGGTGCCTCGGTGTCAGTCGACCAGTTCAGCAGGTTTGACAAACCCGTCCAAACGGCATTCAGCGTGTCGCTGATCACCGTACTGCCGGTCTGCATCTCGGCCTCGGATTGCAGAAGAACCGGCATGTCAGAGGCTTGCGGGGCACCACGTGTCCAGCCGATCAGCGTGCCACTGGCGTCATAAACAAAAACCTCGCCCCCTTCGGGTAAGGTGAGGCCAGACAGGGTATCCTTGACGTCCAGGTTCCCGGCATTCTGCCCGGATTGCTGTGCGCCCTGACGCAACTGGGTTTCAAAAACGTTGCTGACAAGTTGCGCATCGCCCAGCAGATTGCGGGCGGTCTGCTGAACCTTCTCTTTTCGCGAGTCGTCCAGATACAACAACCCAGTGACCAGGATCACCAGAGCGATCAGATTGAACGTGATGATTTTGCGCGCCAGAGGAGAACCACGCAGCGAAAACAGGTTTCTCCGCGATCGCTTTTCCCTTAGCTCCGCTGACTCGGGGTCCTGGGGAATGACCCAGTCATCCCCAAGAACGACGTCACCGTCGCGCAATTCGCTGGCTTGTTCGGTGTCGCGCACGAGACCCCATTACCTCTTGCAGGCGGCCGCGCCTATTCTTCGTTGTAACGGTAACCGATACCATACAAGGTTTCGATCGCCGAGAACTCGGGATCAGCCGCGCGCATCTTTTTCCGCAGACGCTTTATGTGGCTGTCGATCGTCCGGTCATCCACATAGACCTGATCATCATAGGCGACATCCATCAGCTGGTCGCGGCTTTTGACGAATCCCGGACGTTGGGCCAGCGCCTGAAGCAGCAGGAACTCGGTCACGGTCAGGGACACATCATTACCTTTCCAGCTGACCGCATGGCGCAGCGGGTCCATCCGCAAGTCGCCGCGCTCCATGACTTTGGTGTCATTGCTGTTGGATGCGACCGCATCGCCGCTTGTCGCCTCTTGCCGGCGCAGCAAGGCCCGAATGCGTTCGACCAGCAGACGCTGCGAAAAAGGTTTCTTTACATAGTCATCCGCGCCCATGCGCAGGCCCAAAACCTCGTCGATCTCATCGTCTTTCGAGGTCAGAAAGATCACCGGCATCTGCGTCTTCTGACGCAGCCGTTGCAACAGATCCATGCCGTCCATCCGCGGCATCTTAATATCCAGAACAGCCATGTCCGGCAGTTTCTTGTTGAACGCATCCAACGCGGCCTGGCCATCATTATATGTTTCAACCTCGAAACCTTCGGCTTCGAGGGTCATGGATACAGACGTCAGAATGTTTCTATCGTCATCCACAAGTGCAATCTTTGACATCGGGCTCACCCCTATTCCTGCTCACTCGCGCAATAATTCGCTTATTTGTAAGGCATTGTTGGCGGTTTTAAGACGCCGAATCAATCCGTAACTGCGAATCATGCCTTTGTTGCGGCAGGTCTGCGGCAAATTTGCCTTTATGCCCGCAAAAATCTGCCCACTTTTCCGACATTGAATTTCTGATGGCGCTAAACCCGGACTTGGTTGCGCTAACTGCGTCAAACCCGCCTGTTCATGCCATGAACGACCGTGATAAGACGCGCTCAGCCGCCGGTTTTCCCGGCTCACTGCCCCAAAGGCGCAACGGCCAACGACCTTCGCGCCGCCACAGGAGAAGACACACATGACATCTGGACGGGTTAACCCGCAATTCCGCCTCGAAGATCAGGGCATCGAGGGTCTGGGCAATGTCTATTACAACTTCATGGAGCCGGCGCTGATCGAAGAGGCGCTGAAGCGCGGCGAAGGCACACTTGGCAATGGTGGAGCGTTCCTGGTTACCACAGGCAAGTTCACCGGCCGGTCGCCAAAGGACAAACACGTCGTCAAGACCGACACCGTTGCCGACACCATCTGGTGGGAAAACAATGCCGAAATGAGCCCCGAGGGCTTTGACGCGCTGTACGAAGACATGCTGGCTCACATGAAGGGCCGCGATTATTTCGTGCAGGACCTCGTCGGTGGTGCGGACCCGGCTTACGCAATCAATGTACGAATGGTTACCGAGCTGGCGTGGCACAACCTGTTCATCCGCCACCTTCTGCGTCGCCCGGACCGCGAAGATCTGGATGAGTTCACGGCCGATTTCACTGTCATCAACTGCCCCAGCTTTCAGGCCGACCCGGCAAAGCATGGCTGCCGCAGCGAGACTGTGATTGCGATGAACTTCGACCGCAAACTGATCCTGATCGGCGGCACTGAATATGCCGGTGAAAACAAGAAGTCCGTTTTCACCCTGCTGAACTACATGCTTCCTGAAAAAGGCGTGATGCCGATGCACTGCTCGGCCAACCATGCTGTTGGCAACCCGGTCGATACGGCCGTGTTCTTTGGCCTGTCCGGCACCGGAAAGACCACCTTGTCCGCAGATCCTTCGCGCATACTGATCGGGGATGACGAGCACGGCTGGTCCGATCGCGGCACCTTCAACTTCGAAGGCGGTTGCTATGCCAAGACCATTAACCTGAATGCCGAGGCAGAGCCGGAAATCTATGCCACCACTTCGAAGTTCGGAACCGTGATCGAAAACATGGTCTTCGACCCCGAAACCAAGGAACTGGATTTCGACGATGACTCGCTGACCGCCAACATGCGCTGCGCCTATCCGCTTGAATATATCTCGAACGCATCCAAAAGCGCACTGGGTGGTCACCCGAAGAATATCATCATGCTGACCTGCGACGCGTTTGGCGTTCTGCCTCCGATCGCGCGGCTGACGCCGGCACAGGCCATGTATCACTTCCTGTCGGGTTTCACGTCAAAAGTCGCCGGGACCGAACGCGGCATCACCGAGCCGCAGCCGACATTCTCGACCTGTTTCGGCGCGCCGTTCATGCCCCGTCGCCCTGAGGAATACGGCAATCTGCTGCGGGACAAGATCGCCCAGCACGGCGCGACCTGCTGGCTTGTGAACACCGGCTGGACCGGCGGCGCCTATGGCGTGGGCAGCCGGATGCCGATCCGCGCGACACGCGCCTTGCTGACCGCCGCTCTGGAAGGGTCCCTGCGCGACGCCGAGTTCCGCAAGGATGCCAATTTCGGCTTTGACGTTCCAGTCTCTGTCCCGGGGGTTGCCGAAGTTCTGCTGGACCCGCGCCGTACCTGGGACGATCAGGCAGCCTTTGACAAACAGGCCGAAAAGCTGGTGCAGATGTTTGCCGAGAACTTTGAACAATATCTGCCCTTCATTGACGATGACATCAAAGCCGTCGCAATCGGATAAATCAGGAAAAGGGGCCACAGCGCCCCTTTTTTACTACACTCACTGTGCTTCTCCCTACGGTTGTTTGTCGCAATAAGCACATACAATTGCGTTGTTTCAAAATGAAATTTGCGCTAGCCCTGATAATCGCTGAGACGAAAAAACCCGGCACTTTTGCGCCGGGCACTGACTGAAATTAAATTGGGGGTCGCTCATGTGCGCACACTCACAACGCTGGATTGAGCAACCTAATCAGTCACCTAGTCTAAGTAATTGGGGATGAGTGTCAACACGAGACCTGCTGACTTGCGCGTCATTCAGCATGGCTCAAACAGTCGCAATTAGGCGGCAAATGACACGGCAAACGATAGGTAACATTATGACTGAGATCTCGAAACTCACCGAACTGCGCAAATTGATGCAAAGCATGGAGCGCACTTTAGGCCTGGAAAAACTATCTCCGGTTGAACGCGACATCTACTATGCCGCCGAAGAGCTTTCCAAGTCCGATCAGGAAGTGCGCACATTCGGCCTGATCGAGCACACGTTGGTTCAAAGTGTTTCGCGCCCAACATTCTTTCGCGCACTGAAGTCGCTGGTCGAAAAAGGCTATCTTTCTCAAAGCGGCAGCGCCAACCGGGGACGGTATATCGTTCATGCACCCAAATGATGCGATCCACCCGCGCAAGAGGCCGTGATTACTTTGCGCGGGTGGGCTACTGAAACGCTTCTGGCCTCATTGGCCTATGTGCTGGCGTCGTTCCTTACATTCGCCGTCCTCATGCCGTTGCAGAACGTGTTTTTCCCGGAATACCCAAGCAGGGCGAGCCTTTTGTTTCTGCCGCATGGCGTGCGGGTTCTGTCGGCGTGGCTGTTGGGGTGGCGCGCCGTTTTCGCATTGTTGCCCGGCGTGTTCATCGTTTTTGCCTATTTGGGTCAAACGGATGTGTTCCTGCCCAGCCGCCTGATGGCCATGGCGATTGCGGTTCTGACGGCCCCGGTCGTGTTCTATCTTCTCAAGGCAATCGGGTGGGATCTGTTTCCCCGCCCGGATCGCAAACCCTGTTGGATATGTGTGATGGGCATCGGAATCGTAACGTCCTTCCTTGTCTCCGGGTTGACCAACCTGGCTTTTGGCAGCGCGACGGTGGAATATATCGCATTCCTGATCGGCGATATCTCGGGTTTGTTCTTTCTGATGCTGGGCCTGTATTTTGCTTTCCGGTTTGCCGACAAGCGCTCGGGCTGACGTGTTACCCCACCAAACCGCGTCGAAGCAGGTTCAGGCCCGCGATCAGCAATACCAACAAGGTCGCCTTGCGAAAGCTTGCCTGATCAATACGGTCCTGCAGCTTCATGCCGATCCACATCCCGGCCAGGGCCGGAATGATCAGGGCTGCCGAAAACTCGAGTGTTTCTGCATACAGAATGCCTGATCCAAGATGTGCGACCAGCAACAAAACCGCCCCCAAACCGTAGATTACGCCCTGAATTCGTATCTGTTCGGTCTTGGGGGTGTTCAGCGCCGTCAGATAGGCAACTGTCGGAGGCCCCCAAACTCCTGACATGCCGCCAACAAACCCAGCCAAGCCACCAACCACAGCCTCGACTGCGGTCGAGGGTTGGTTCAGCGCCATTCTGAACCCCAGAACCTGTAACAGCGCAAAAACTGACACAAAGCCGCCCATCAGAACCAGAAAGACAGACCCTGGGATCAATGCGACCAACTGTGCGCTCAGCAGCAGAAGAAGACCGCCAACAACAAGGAAGACCCGAAAGCGCCGAATCGAGGCAAACGCGGCGACACGGCCACCGCGAAGGGCCTGCAGCCCATTGGTCACCAGCGTCGGCAGGATAAGTCCCGCCAGGGTCAGATCCGGCGGCAGAAATGAATTCAACCCTGATACCAAAATCATGGGCATCGCGAAACCAACCATGCCCTTGACCCAACCAGAGGCAAACGCGATTGCCATGGCCAACAACAGTTCCTGCGGGGAAAGAATGGAAAACAGGGTCATGCCCCCTAGATATCATCTGGATTTTCTTCTGCATTGCAAAAATGGTGGGGTAATTTTTGAACTTTTTCGCAGCGTAATAAGTATTTTTGTTGCGCTGCACGTGCAGCATGATATGACCAGACGACCGAGGAAAGGACGCGATTCATGGCCCACGACGGACAGGATATGACCGAGATGACAACTGCTGCAGTTTTGCCCGATCTTCTGAATTTGACCCGGGCTGCCCTACCCGCGGTAGAAGCTGTTTTTGAAAAAGCCCGTGAATCCGTGCGCGACATGGTCTCGGCGGATGGCCGTATCTCTGGCGCTCTGATCGAGGCAAACCAGACCGCCGCGCATGGGCTGGCATGGCTGGCCACGTATAATCAGTCGCTGCAACAGATGCAGCGCTGGGCCGAAGCACTTCAGGCCGAAGGCAAGTTCGGTGAGGTCGAGCAGTTGCTTCACCAGATCGCTTTTGGCGAGTACCTGCATCAGGTCGCAGGTGGCATCCCGATGAACCAGGGCGAGGTCGTGCGCCTTCAGGACATGGGTCTCGGCTGGGATGCGCTGTCGGGCTTTCAGTCGTCCGAAGTACAGACCTTGATGGCGCAGGCGAATTCACAAGCCGCACGCAGCCGTTTGGTCGAGCTGATGCAAGATCAGGCCGGCGCCACAATGTTCGGCGCGTCGGGCCTGGACGAAGAACTGGAAATGATCCGCGACCAGTTCCGCCGCTATGCGCAGGAAAAGGTCGAACCGTATGCCCATGAATGGCACCTCAAGGATGAGCTGATCCCGCTGGAAATCATCGAAGAACTAGCGGAAATGGGCGTTTTCGGGCTGACCATCCCGGAAGAGTTTGGCGGTTTCGGACTGTCCAAAGCATCCATGTGCGTCGTTTCCGAAGAACTGTCGCGTGGCTATATCGGCGTCGGCTCGCTGGGCACGCGTTCGGAAATCGCGGCCGAGTTGATCATTGCCGGCGGTACGGACGAGCAAAAAGCCAACTGGCTGCCAAAACTGGCCAGCGCTGAAATTCTGCCGACGGCTGTCTTCACTGAACCCAACACCGGCTCGGATCTTGGCAGCCTGCGCACCCGTGCCGTGAAGGACGAGAACGGTGATTACCGGATCACCGGCAACAAGACCTGGATCACCCACGCCGCGCGGACCCATGTCATGACGTTGCTGGCGCGGACCGATCCCGACAGCACTGATCACCGCGGCCTGTCCATGTTCCTGGCGGAAAAGACACCCGGCACGGACGACAATCCCTTCCCCACCCCCGGCATGACCGGTGGTGAGATCGAGGTTCTGGGATACCGCGGCATGAAGGAATACGAGCTGGGCTTTGACGGCTTTCACGTCAAGGGTGAAAACCTGCTGGGCGGTGAAGAAGGCAAGGGTTTTAAACAGCTGATGGAAACCTTTGAAAGTGCCCGTATCCAGACCGCCGCGCGCGCCATTGGCGTGGCGCAAAGCGCGCTGGATATCGCCATGCAATATGCCATCGACCGCAAGCAATTCGGCAAATCGCTGATCAACTTCCCGCGTGTCTCGGGCAAGCTGGCAATGATGGCGGTCGAGATCATGATCGCGCGCCAGCTGACCTATTTCAGCGCATGGGAAAAAGACCACGGCCAGCGCTGTGATCTAGAGGCCGGTATGGCCAAGCTGCTTGGCGCGCGTGTGGCCTGGGCTGCGGCGGACAACGGGCTGCAAATCCACGGCGGAAACGGCTTTGCACTGGAATACAAGATCAGCCGCGTTCTCTGCGACGCGCGTATTCTCAACATTTTCGAAGGGGCGGCCGAGATTCAGGCACAGGTCATCGCACGACGTCTGCTCGGGTGACCCATTCCGGCAGCCCTGTTTCCCCGACTGGCCCGGCGCTTGCGCCGGGTCTTTTTCCTGTTTTGTACAATCTGTACGCGGTCCGAACCATGCAGAGTGTGTTTTGTACAAAACATACCATCGCCCCTCGTAGCCCGCGTGACGGTCACAAATGACCCACGTGTTTCAAAACTTCCCCCTTTGATCCCGCCCCTTTCACCGGTAGAGCATCAGCCGAACACGAGACGTCGAATTAACTTTTGGGATACCGCATGACCCGATCTTTCCTTGCCATGTGTGCTGTTCTTGCGGCTCTTGCTCTGGCGGCTTGCACCACGTCTCAACCGACGGTGAGCCGGAACGATATTGATGCGCTGGCTCAGTCGATCCAGGCGCTCGGGTCGGATGTCGATCCGGCCGAGGCTCAGAGGGCGGCCACAATCGCCTATTCCTACTCGCAGCAGTTGGCACGGGATTGGAATGTCACCGACCCGGCTATCATCCACAACGCCAAGGTCATCAACGGGTTCCGCGAAAAGGGCCTGTGCAATGACTGGGCCGAAGCGATGACCAAACGCTTGCGGCAGGAAAATTTCCAGACGCTGGACCTGAACTGGGCCACGTCGCCGCCGACCCCGTTTCGCATCATCCACCATTCGGCATCGATCAGCGCCAAGGGGGACACAATGTATGACGGTATCATCCTCGACCCATGGCGCAACAGCGGTGCCTTGTTCTGGGCGCCGGTGCGTGAAGATACGCGCTATAACTGGAAACCCCGGCAGGAAGTGCGTGCGCAACTGCTGAACGGGTCTCTTCCTTACTGATCCGGTTCCAACAACATCCCCTATGCGCTAAGACCCAGCCATGACTCGTCTGATCCTGACCCTGCCCTTGTTGGCACTGTTCCAATGCGACAAGGACGAAACCGTCGCCGCCTATGGTGCGGCGGACCAGATTTGGGTGCTGCAGGAGATCGATGGTCAGCCCTATGAGGCGAGCGCTCTGCTGCGGTTTCCGGAAGAAGGCAGGATTGCCGGCAACGCTCCGTGCAACAGCTATGACGGAACACTCAACGCGCCTTACCCTTGGTTTGAGGTTCAGAACCTCAACGCGACGCGCGCCGCCTGCGCGGGACTCGAGGCGGAAGGGGTCTACTTTGCCGCCCTCATGGCCATGACCCAATCCGAGGTGTCAGGCAATGTTCTGATTCTGCGCAATGAGGACGGGCACGAGATGGTGTTCACAGCCGCCGAGTGACCTGATCCACGAACCGAGCCCGCGCTTCGGGCAGCGGATTATGCCCCAAAGACGGAGCAACGCGGTGCTCCAGGAAATATCCGGTTGTGCGCAGGGCCTCTGCGACCTCGGCATCGGGCGCAGTGCCCTCACCTCGCAGACAAGGCGGCAGAGGCAATAGCTTGTCCGCCCATTCCCCGGCGCCATTGGCGCTGACGGAACGGCCTGTTTTGGGGGATACATAGATCAATCCTTCGGTCACACCGGTCACGGCGCAGGCTGTCAGATCAAGGCCAAAGCCAAGTTCGTCAAGCAACGCGAGCTCCCATCGCAGATAGGCCAGAGGCCAGACCTCGTCCTGCCCCAACAGATCCATCAACTGTTCCGTCCGGGAATAAAGCGCGGGGTGTGGTTCCCGTTCGGGCAGACAAAAGGACAACAGCGAAACGACCGCGTTCAGCCCGGACAAGGCCAGCCGCCCTGAAAAAGCGGCTGCCGCACGGGACCGCAGGGGTTCGACCTGAAAGGTGCCGATATGTTCTTCCAGCCGCGCACGCCACAGCACGTCCAATTGCGCCCCAGGTTGCAGGATCGGCGCGATCTTGCGGCTGGTCCCGCCGCGCACCACACCTGCGTGGCGCCCGTGGCCTTCGGTAAAGACCTCGATGATCGCCGCTGTTTCACCATGGCGGCGTAATGTCAGGAGTATTCCGTGATCGCGCCAGTCCAAAACCTGACCCTGTTGCTGGTTTGGTTGGTTCGCAGAAAATCCCAAGCGACGTTGGCACGCAAGAGCGGAAGTGCTTCAACCCCTTTTCAGCGCGTGTTCTTTTCCGAAGCTGCCATAGTTTTGTGACTTCGCGCCACCCGGCTTGTACGTGTTTTTACAACCCCCAACTGCGCTTCAACAAAAGGGGCCGCAGCATGATCGATGACGAACCGAAACCCGCCACATATTACGACGAACTCGAAATCTGGACACCGGATCCAACGGCGGCAGACATGCAGGTCTATGAGACATTTGCGTCAGCCATCGTCGAACTTGTGCAGGTTTTGGATGACAACAAGCCGATGTTGTCGAGGGATGTCTACGCACGCTTTTCTGCCTCTCTGCTGCACCTGTCCAGGGTGTTGGGCGAGTACGAAGACGGGTGGAACGGCGGACATGGCGCGTAATCCCAAGACATGCAAAGACTGAAGGGCAGAGCATCGGCTTTTCATTGCAACGGTCCAGTCCGATATAGCGACCAGACCTGACCACGGTGGATTCCGTTGTGCCTCAACATGAACCCGCCGCCATTCCTCAGATCACCAATGTGCCCCGGCAGAACGCGCCTGCTGCCCCTTGGCCGATGGAAACCCCGTCTGTCGTCCGGGGTATCGCCAACTGCGGGCAAAAGAATGCGTTGCTTTAATCCCGTTCAGGCCATAATGTTCTACTTATGTTCTAAAACGGGATTCCCAAAATGTCTCTTAATTACGTCATGATCGGTTCCAACGACGTTGCCAAGGCACGCAGCTATTACGACGCGGTTATGCCCCGGATCGGCGGAAAGGTCGTCGCTGAGTATATGCCGCATGCCGTATGTTATGAGCTGCGCGGCGGCGGATGCATATGGGTCGCGACACCGTTCGACAAAAAAGACGCGACGATCGGCAACGGAAACATGGTTGGCCTGCTGTGCCAAAGCACAGAGGAAGTGCGTGAGGCGCACGCGGCCGCGCTTGCAAATGGCGGAACAAACGAAGGTGATCCGGGGGACCGCCCCCAATATGGCCCAAACTTTTTTGGTGCCTACGCACGCGACCCCGATGGGAACAAGATGAGCTTTGTCTATTTTGGCGACGCGGATTGATGGCCCCGAGCATCGTCTGCGACCGCGAACAAGAAAGACCCAAGCCAGCGTGAAGTTCAGAACGTCACACCCGCATGAACCAGAATTCCTATGACCATCAGCAGGTTCAGCACCATCGAGATACCGTTGCCCACATAGATGGGCAACTTGCCGACCACCAGACCATATGCGAACCACAGGAAGGACAGCCCGGCATAAAGCGACCAGGACAGAAGCGACTGACCAGTAGCGTGTTCGGAATGGGTGAAGTAGAGCTTGATCAGTTGCGGAAGCGTGGCAAAAGGACCAACAACCCCGACAAAGACCATGAAGCTTTCGAAACGCTGCATCCAGTGGCCGAGTTCCGATTTTTCCAGTTTCTCAGCAAGCGTTTTAGCCACGAAAGCACCTCTTGGTTGCGCCTGTCCACAGGGCAAGCCAGCCCTGCCAGTGTAATTGCCGGGGTAAAATAGTCATTTTGGTCTCTGCGTCAAAGACCCGTCTGTACCGTGGTCACTCCAGCCCTTCTTCGCCCAGCAGGTGCCGCCCCTGCCGGTCTTCGACCTCGATCACCCAGAGGTCGGGGTCAAAGCTGCGTTGGCGCTGAATGGCCTGGTCCACGTCACCTTCAAGGCCGGACGAGAGTTCGACCCATTTCCGTTCGCCACTCATCAGATCAAAGCTGCGTTGGAAGGCAACGGCCTGCCCGTCCAGTGTGTTCAGCTTGACCAGAACTGCGCCTGCGGTGTCATCGCCATGGGCAACCACATAGGCCGGGATATCCTGAAATCGCAGCCGCGCCAGATAGGCGTGAACCCAGAATTCCGCCGTCAGCCGCGTCATGCGTTTCCGTCTTTGAAATCCAGCCCCATTTCCGAATACCGCTCGGATTCTTCCAGCCAATTGGGCCGGACCTTCACTTGCAGGAACAGGTGAATCCTGCGGTCGAGGAATTCTTCCAGCTCGGCCCGTGCGGCCTGACTGACGGCCTTGATCGTCTCGCCCTTCTTGCCCAGAACGATGCCCTTGTGGCCGTCGCGCATGACATAGATGACCTGATCGATCTTGGCAGAGCCGTCTTTGCGCTCTTCCCAGTTTTCGGTCTCGACGGTCAGTTGATAGGGCAATTCCTGATGCAGACGCAGGGTCAGCTTCTCGCGCGTCATTTCGGCGGCGATCATGCGCAGGGGCAGATCGGCGATCTGGTCTTCGGGATACAACCACGGGCCTTCAGGCAGTTCAGAGGCCAGCCACTTGCGCAAGTCCTCGACGCCGTGTCCCTTTTCAGCAGAGATCATGAAGGTTTCGGCAAACGGGTAGCGCGCGTTCAGGTCACTGGTCAGCGACAGCAGCTTCTCGGACGGCACCTTGTCGATCTTGTTGATGGCCAACGCGATCGTGCGGCCCTGCCCGATCTCTTCCAGACCTTCTAGAATGCGCTCGACGCCTTCAGTAATGCCACGATGCGCCTCGACCATGAGCACAACGATGTCGGCATCCGCGGCCCCGCCCCATGCGGCGGCGACCATGGCGCGATCCAGTCGGCGGCGGGGTTTGAACAGGCCCGGCGTGTCGACGAAGACCAGTTGCGCGTCGCCTTCCATCGCCACGCCGCGGATACGCGCGCGGGTGGTCTGCACCTTATGCGTCACGATCGACACCTTGGCCCCGACCATGCGGTTCAGGAGGGTGGATTTGCCCGCATTGGGCTCTCCGATCAGGGCGATAAATCCGGCGCGTGTGGTCATGTGTCTGGCAATCCTGTCTGCAACTGCGCCCCCCTATAGCAGAAAGGGGCGGCGGGCCAGAGGGATTTGTCGCATTGCAGCCCTGCGCTTGCAGTGGCAGGACGGGATCAGATGCCCAGCCAGTTCCAGCCCGGCAGCAAATCCTTTCAGTGAGGTTGTCATGAAACGTCGCGAGTTTCTTCTTGGAAGCGGTGCCGCCGCTGGTGCGTTTGGGTTGGGCGGATGGTCGCTGGCGGCAGGCAATGCGGCGCAGGAGCTGGTGCTGCAACCCGCCAGTTACTGGCTGCGCGAAGGGCTGACCACAGGGATGGTCAGCCTGTCGCCCGATGCGCCGCCGCCGATTCTGTATGGGCGGCAGGGCGAGCCTATGCGGCTGAGCGTTCGCAACACCTTGCCGGATTATACCTCGATGCACTGGCACGGGCTGCGCATTCGAAACGGGATGGACGGGGTGCCCTACCTGACCCAAATACCCATCGGCGAGGGCGAAAGTTTCGCCCATGAGTTCACGCCGCCGGATGCGGGCACGTATTGGTATCATCCCCATTGCATGACGATGGACCAGATGGCGCGCGGGCTGACCGGCGTGATGGTGATTGCCGAGCCGGACGAGCCGGGGTTCGACAGCGAGCAGGTGGTCAATCTGCGGGATTTCCGTCTGGACGAGAATGACGCGTTCCTGCCGGCCTATACGGCGCGAGGTGCGGCGCGGGCGGGCACGTTTGGCACGGTGCAGACCGCCAACTGGCAGAGCGAGGCGGTCTATGAACACACGGCGGGTAGTCTGGTGCGGCTGCGGGTGGTCAACACGGACACGACCCGCATCTATAGGTTGCATCCTGAGGGGGCCGAGACCCGGATCATCGCCTGGGACGGGCATCCGGTCGAGATCGATCTGCCGGTGCCAACGGCGGACGAACCGCTGTTGCTGGGCCCCGGTCAACGGGTGGACATTGCCGTCCGGATGCCCGAGGGCGAAGGGCAGTCGGCGGACCTGATAGCCAAGTTTCCCGGTCAACCACATCGCGCCATGGCGCGCTTGCGGGCGACCGGCACATCAGCGGCGCGCGATCTGAGAGAGCTGCGCCCATTGCGTGCAAACCCTGTCGCGCGCCCAGATCTTGATCAGGCCGAGTTGCATGAATTCGTGTTCGGCTGGACCCCGGAAGGCGGCGCCCCGAATGACGGGTTCTGCGGGTCGTTGGGCTATAGTTTCTGGTCGATCAACCGCACACCCTGGCCGGGCGATGCGGCGCAGGAAACCGGGCCGCTGGCCGTGCTGCAACGGGGCAAGAGCTATGTTTTGCGATTGCGCAATGAATCGCCCAATCTGCACCCGATCCACCTGCACGGGCTGGCCTTCGTGCCGCTGCGATCCAACCTGCGCACCCTGCCACCGCTGATGACGGACACGATGCTGCTGTTGAAGGATGAGGTGGCGGATATCGCACTGGTGGCGGACAACCCCGGCGACTGGGCGTTTCATTGCCATGTGATCGAACATCAGAAAACCGGGCTGACCGGGTTCATCAGGGTGGAGTGATCAATGAAAACCGTCGGCCCGACACCGGACCGACGGATAGTACGGGTCAGATCACGGGTGACGGCGCAGGATGGGGTTCAGCACGGCCACAAACACGATACCGTACAAAACGTGTCCGATCAGCGCGACCCATGTGATGCCGACAAAGTTCAGGAACGGTGGCAGACCGGCAAAGGTCGTGACACCTCCGATAGCAAACACCCACAGACCGAAACCATAGATTGCCGAGGCTACAAAGATGTGGGCCAGACCCAGAACCTTGATCCAGATTGGCTGGAAAACAAGGAACCAACCCAAAGGATAGGCAATCAGGCCGACAATGTAGAAATGCACAAAGAAGCCCAGAAAAGCGTTGCTGGGCAGGCCCAGACTGGACAGCAAACTCTGCGCCAGACCTTCGGGTGACAGGTTGGCCCAGCCGATCCCGGGACTGACAACCTGCCCCCAGAAATCGAAGGCCATGGTTGCCACAAACCCGGCAATGAACAGAAAGCCGATATTGACGAGCGAGAGTTTTGCACGTTGCATTAGATTGCCTTTTTTATGTTGTTTTCTGAGTGCTTTGACCTGCCGTAGCCTGACTGGTGCCAAAACTACTGATACCCAGATACAGGTCGCCTGTCGTGGCTTCTATAGTCTTCAAGTTAGATTGAAGTTTGTGACAGGCCGAGCTTAAACTGAGATCAGCCGACCCGCTCCAGCAAGGCCTTGGCGGCCGCCTGTTCGGCCTGGCGCTTGGAACCTGCCGTGGCTTGTGCCTCGGTTCCGTCCTGAAGGCGGGCGGCGATGGTGAAGACGGGGGCGTGGTCGGGGCCGCTGCGTTTGACCTCGACATAGCTGGGTGGTTTCTGGCCGCGCGCCTGCGCCCATTCCTGAAGCGCGGTTTTGGCGTCGCGGGCGTCGGCCTCGACCTTATGGATGCGGTCCCCCCAGAGGGCGAGGATGACATCGCGGGCGGCCTCAAACCCCGTATCCCGATAGATGGCAGCGATAACGGCCTCCATCGCGTCGCCCAGCAGCGCTTGCTTGCGACGGCCACCGGACAGCATCTCGGACCGGCCGAGTTTCAACACCGCGCCCAGGTCAATCTGGCGGGCCACATCAGCGCAGGCTTCTTTGCGGACCAGTGCGTTGAACCGTGGGGCCAACTGACCCTCGGACGCCTTCTTGTCAGCTTCAAGCAGCGCAGTGGCCATGACAAGGCCCAGCACCCGGTCTCCCAGAAACTCCAGCCGCTGATTGTCGGGGCGGGTGGACGAAGACACCGAGCCATGGGTCAGCGCGCGCACCAGCAGTTCGGGGTTTTTGAACTCATACCCCAATCGCCGCTGGAACGCCTTTATTTCAGCCGAGAGCTTCAATTGACCGCCTTGAAGAACCGATCACCGCGCCATGTCCAGAAGAACAGCATCGAACGGCCCGCGGACGAGAACATGATCCGGTCGGCACGACCGATCAGGTTTTCGTAAGGCACGTATCCGACACCACCGGCAGATTGCGGCAGACGGCTGTCGCTGGAATTGTCACGGTTGTCACCCATGAAGAAATAATGACCCTCGGGCACGGTATAGATGCCGGTATTGTCCGATGCCTGGTTGCCGATATTCAGCACGTCATAGGACACACCGTTGGGCAGGGTTTCGATCAGGCGCGACTTTTCACAGGTACCACCGATTCCAACAGGGCCGTTTTCACAGCGGGGGCGCAGGCGCTGCGGGCCTTGCGGTTCGGCAATTTCAGTAAACACGCCGTCGGGCTGCTGAGGAACCGGAGTGCCATTGAGGATGATCTGGCCATTGCGGACTTGGATCCGGTCGCCCGGCAACCCAATCAGGCGTTTGATATAATCACGCCCGGTGACCGGATGGCGAAAGACGATGACATCGCCACGTTCGGGATCACCGCCCCAGATACGGGTATTGTCTTCGCCCTGCATCCAGCCACAGATATCTTCGGCATCCACGTTCAGGCCGACGCTGGGGATGATCAGGCTGGGGCAGGATGCGTAGGAATAGCCATAGGCCATCTTGTTGACGAAGAGGAAATCGCCGATCAGCAGCGTCTGCTTCATCGAGCCCGAGGGGATCCAGAACGGTTGAAAGAAGAGGGTGCGGAACACGCCGGCAATCAACAGCGCGTAGACGATGGTCTTGATCGTCTCCCAGACGGGATTTCCGGTTTTGGCGTCCTCGGCCATTCTGCTCGCTCCAGTTCTTTGCTTGGCTTCGCTGCTACATGCGGGGGGGATGGGGGCAAGTCAAGGCTGCGCGGGCTGATCTTGAACCGGACGCGCCTCGATCACCACAAAAGCCTGCGCCCAAGGGTGATCATCGGTCAGGGTGACGTGGATGATCGCCTCGTGCCCGTCGGGGGTCATTTCCTTGAGGCGCTCGGCGGCCCAGCCGGTCACGTGCATCACCGGTTGGCCGGTGCGCAGATTGGTGACGGCCATGTCCTTCCACGAAATGCCCATGCGCAGGCCGGTGCCGAGCGCTTTGGAACAGGCCTCTTTCGCGGCCCAGCGTTTGGCATAGGTTCCGGCCGTATCGGCGCGGCGTTCGGCCTTGCGCTGTTCGGTGTCGGTGAAGACCCGGTTGCGGAAGCGGTCGCCGAACCGGTCGAGCGTGCCCTGGATGCGGTCGATGTTTGCGAGGTCTGTGCCGATTCCGAGGATCATGACAACCGCACCGTGAGGATCTTGTAACTCGCCACCCCGAAGAACCCGGCAAAGGCGAAATCGAACCAGCGGCGGGCGCGGCGGTAGGTTCGAACCAGGCGTTCGGAGGAAAACAGAAACGCATAGCCGATAAAAATCATCAACGATCCAGCATAGAGCATGGTGAAATAGCCCAGCAGCATCGAAAGGCTGGCATCGCTGGGGGCGACGATGGCATAGATCGAGCCCCAGCTGAGGATCGCCTTGGGGTTCGTCAGGTGGATGGCGGCACCTTTGGCGAAGATCGTCGGCAGCGCGCCCGTGACCGGCTTGCCCAAAGCGACCTCATCCGCGGTCATCGCGCGGCGCAAGGCCTTGAGGGCCAGCCAACCCAGATAGGCCACGCCGACATAGCGGATCACTTCGAACACCCAGACATTGGCCAGCATGATCGCCGACAGGCCAAGCGCTGCGGCAATGCCCCAGGCGGCGGACCCGGCACAGATGCCCAGCGCGAAGACCAGACCAGCGCGGCGGCCTTCGTTCATGGCGGTTCCGGCAATGCCCATCGTGGCGGGGCCCGGAGAGCCCCCGGCCATCAGCCAGGCGAACCAGATGGCGACAAAGCCGGGGGTGATCACGCGCGCGCCTCGTCCATCAGGCGACGCATTGCCTGAATGGCCGGGGTCATGCCCAGAAAAATCGCCTCGCCAATCAGGAAATGACCGATATTCAGCTCTTTTACTTCTGGGAAAGCGGCAACCGGTTTTACGGTGTCATAGGTCAGGCCATGGCCCGCATGAACCTCGAGCCCAAGCGAATGGGCGAAGGTGGACATCTGGCGCAGCGACTCAAGCTCGCGTTCGGCATCTTCCATGCGACCTTCGGCATGGGCGTCGCAATAGGCGCCGGTGTGCAGCTCGATCACTTCGGCACCAATGCGATGCGCGGCTTCGATCTGACGCTGATCGGCGGCAATGAAGATCGACACGCGGCAGCCGGCCTCACGCAGGGGCGCGATGAAATGCGCCAGCTTGTTTTCCTCGCGCGCGACTTCAAGCCCGCCTTCGGTCGTGCGCTCTTCGCGCTTTTCAGGCACGATGCAGACCGCGTGAGGCTTGTGGCGCAGGGCGATTTTCTGCATCTCGGGCGTCGCGGCCATCTCAAAATTCAGCGGCACCGACAGAACCTCCATCAACCCGTCGATATCGGCGTCCGAGATATGGCGTCGATCTTCGCGCAGATGCGCGGTGATGCCATCCGCCCCCGCTTCTTCCGCCAGTTTGGCAGCGCGCAGCGGATCTGGATAATCCCCACCCCGCGCATTGCGCACGGTGGCCACGTGATCGATGTTCACACCCAGACGCAGATGGTTCTCAGACATCACTCGATTCCTTTTGCATGTTTCTGCCCGAGCCTAGAGGCTCTGCCGAAGAAACGGCAGCCGAATCTTCGGCCAAACGCTTGATTTCCTCGAACTTCGCCTTGATCCTGGCGCGGCGGCGCTGCTGATACGTCAGGATCAGCGGCAGGCTGAGGTAATAGCAGATCACCCCCGCAACGACGCCCGGAATGATCCCACCGATCATATAGGGATAGAAGACGTCATCGTAGAACTGCGACAGCCCGTGCCAGTCGGCCAGGCGATCCGTAAACAACGCCAGAAAATTGTTCTTGAGGTCCCCTATAGCGCTGGCGAATTTGCCCATCAGCCCTTGTGTGTCGCCTTCTTCGTATTCTGTCCCCAGCAGGAAATGCCCAGTCTGAAGACAGATCACCCCGATCGGAACATAGGTGAGCGGGTTGCCAAAAAACGTGCCGCTGAGCGCGGCCAGAATATTTCCCTTGATCAGCCGGGCACCGATGGCGGCGACAAGAAAATGCAACCCGTAAAACGGCGTAAAGGCCGCGAAAACACCCGCCCCTATACCGCGCGCGATCCGGTCAGGGGTATCCGGCAAGCGCCGGACGCGGTGTTTCACGTAATGGAAGGCGCGGGTCCATCCGCCACGCGGATAGACGAAATCCGATGCAATCTGGACTGGAGAGCGTCGGTCTCGGCGCTTGAATACCACCCGTGATCACCCCTTCTCAGCCAGCCGCGGTCGCGGTTTTGGTCCGGTCCCGATAACGTTCGACCGCTGCAACGTCGCTTTCCGCCTCCAGCATCAGCATGAGTGAATGAAGCTGTTCAAGGTCGCGCAGTTCGACATTGATCAGAAGGCGGTAAAAATCCGGTTTGCGGTCAACAAATTCCAGGTTCGAGATATTGGCCTTTTTCTCGCCGATCAATGTGCAAATACGCCCCAGAACCCCGGCATCGTTGCCAATGGTCAGATCCAGCGTCGCGCCATAGACGGCCGGGTGCGTGCCCGAATGCCAGTGCAGATCGACCCACCGGTCAGGTTCGCCTTCGAACTCGCTGAGCCGATCGCAATCGATGGCATGCACGACCACGCCCTTGCCCCGATAGGTGATACCGACGATACGTTCCCCCGGCAGCGGCTGACAGCAGGGGGCCCGGTCGAACTTCTGCCCCGGCTCCAGGCCAATCACCGCACGGCGCAGCGGAATGGCGTCGCCGTCGTCCTTGGCAAGTTCGGGATAGACGGCCTGAACCACCTCATGTGCGGTCAGTTCGGCGCTGCCAAGGCGGGCCAGCAGCTCTTGCCGGTCTTTCAGGCGCAGGTGTTTTGCTGCGGTATCCAGCGCCTTGTCGGTCGCCTTGCGGCCCACGTGCTCGAACCCGGAACGGGCAAGTTCCTTGCCCAGCTTGATGAATCGTTCCCGATCCACCTCGCGCAGGGCGCGGCGAATGGCGGTACGGGCCTTGCCGGTGACTGCAATCTCCAGCCACGTGACCTGCGGCGTCTGACCATCGGCGGTAATGATGTCCACGGACTGGCCATTCTTGAGCCGCGTCCAGAGCGGAACGCGGATCCCGTCAACCTTGGCCCCGACACAGGCGTGACCGATCCGGGTGTGAATGGCATAGGCAAAATCGATCGGCGTCGCGCCACGCGGCAGCTTCACCACGTCGCCCTTGGGGGTGAAACAGAACACCTGGTCCGAATACATCTCGAGCTTGACGGCCTCGAGGAAGTCTTCGTGATCTTCCTCGTTGTCGAACTGCTCGGTCAGATTAGAAATCCATTTGGCCGGGTCGACGGCGAACGGGTTCTCAGTGCGCACACCGTCGCGATAGGACCAATGCGCCGCGACCCCGGTTTCGGCCACGTCGTGCATCTGGCGGGTGCGGATCTGGACCTCGACCCGTTTGCCGTCCCGGCCCGACACCGTGGTGTGGATCGAGCGGTAACCGTTCGATTTGGGCTGGCTGATGTAGTCCTTGAAGCGCCCCGGCACCGCGCGCCAGCGCTGGTGGATGGCCCCCAGGGTTCGATAGCAGTCTTCCTCGGTCTGGGTGATGATGCGGAACCCATAGATGTCGGACAGGCGCGAGAAGCCCTGATCCTTTTCCTGCATCTTGCGCCAGATCGAATAGGGTTTCTTGGCTCGGCCGAACACCTCGGCCTCGATCCCGGCCTTTTCCAACTCGTGCCGCATGTCGCCAGTGATGCGATGGATCACGTCGCCGGTTTCGCGTTGCAGGGTGATAAAGCGACGGATGATCGACTGGCGGCCTTCGGGATTGAGAACACGGAAAGCCAGGTCTTCCAGTTCCTCGCGCATCCACTGCATACCCATCCGGCCCGCAAGCGGTGCGTAGATGTCCATCGTCTCGCGCGCTTTGACGATCTGTTTTTCGGGACGCATCGCCTTGATCGTCCGCATGTTGTGCAAACGGTCGGCCAGCTTGACCAGGATCACGCGCAAGTCCTTGGACATGGCCATGAACAGCTTGCGGAAGTTCTCGGCCTGCTTGGTCTCGCGACTGGACAGTTGCAGATTGGTCAGCTTGGTGACGCCGTCAACCAGTTTGGCGACTTCATCCCCGAAAAGTTCAGCCACCTTGCCATAGTTGGCCTTGGTGTCTTCGATCGTGTCGTGAAGCAGCGCCGTGATTATGGTCGCATCATCCAGACGCTGTTCGGTCAGGATGGCGGCAACGGCAACGGGATGAGTGAAATAGGGCTCGCCGGAATGGCGGAACTGCCCTTCGTGCATCTGCTGGCCAAATTCATAGGCCAGCGCAATGCGGTCAGCATTCGTCTTGGGATTGTAATTGCGGACCAGCGCAATCAGATCGTCAGCAGAAATCATCCGGTCCGCACCTTCGTCTTCAGGGCTTACCCCTGCCCTTGAGCCTCCATCAGAGCGCGCAGGAGCTTCTCTTCCGACATGTCGTCCATGGCGGGTTTGTCCGTTTCGGCACCCATCAGCAGCGCCATCTGATCTTCTTCGGGCTCATCAACCTCGATCTGGGTCTGGTTGGCCTCGATCAGGCGCTCGCGCAGTTCGTCCGCGCTTTGGGTTTCATCGGCGATCTCACGCAGAGACACGACAGGGTTCTTGTCGTTGTCGCGGTCAACGGTAATCGCTGCACCGGCGGAAATCTCACGCGCCCGATGGGCGGCGAGCATCACCAGCTCGAACCGGTTTGGAACCTTGTCTACGCAATCTTCAACCGTCACGCGGGCCATTGGGCGCTCTCCGTTTCTGAATCCATGTCAGGAAGGGGTTTATCTAAGCGCGAATCCGCGCCTTGACAAGCAGGAAATGCTGCATTTGCACGGATCACAGCGCCGTGACCGCCGCAACCTCTACCGCGGGAAGGGTCTGGATCATCTCGCAGACGGTGCGACCCATAACCGGATGACGCCAGTCGGGCACGATATCGGCCATCGGCACCAGGACAAAGGCGCGATCCTGAAGGCGCGGATGCGGCAAGATCAACTGATCCGGTGCCTCTTGCCTTTGCGCGTCGGTCGGCAGGGTCCGCCAGCGATCAAACGTGACGCGATCCGGCAGGACCTGATCTTCGAAACAGACCAGATCCAGATCCAGCGTCCGCATCCCCCAGCGCTGCACCCGTTCACGCCCGAATTCCTGTTCCACCTCGTGCAGCACCTGCAACAGCTGCGACGGAGATTTCTCGGTCGCAATCAGCGCCGCAGCATTCACATAATCCGGGCCGGCCCCGGAGGGAAAACACGGGGTGGAAAAAAAACGACTGACGGAGCGAATCACCACATCGTGACGCGATAACGCGTCAAGCGCGTTCTGAAGTGTTACATCGGGACCATTTCCTCTCAAATCGAGATTTGCGCCCAGCGCAACAACGGCATTTGGCATGGATTTGCTCATGTGATACCCTATATTCGACCCATTGCATACTTGCGATAATCGACAGAAGTTCTAATTATAGGCGTACCAGAGCGCGTCATTTTATCACTCACTCACTCACGTAACGCGGCACGCACTGGATTATACCGGAAGGGAACATTTATGTTTTATAAAGACGAACGGCTAGCGCTGTTCATCGACGGCTCGAATCTTTATGCCGCGGCAAAAGCACTCGGTTTCGACATTGACTACAAACTTCTGCGGCAGGAATTCATGCGCCGCGGCAAGCTTCTTCGGGCCTTCTATTATACAGCGCTGCTGGAAAACGACGAGTATTCGCCGATCCGCCCATTGGTTGACTGGCTGCATTACAACGGCTTCACCATGGTCACCAAACCTGCCAAGGAATACACCGACAGCATGGGGCGTCGGAAAGTCAAAGGAAATATGGATATCGAGCTTACCGTCGATGCCATGGAACTGGCGCCGCGCGTCGATCATATCGTGCTGTTCTCGGGTGATGGGGATTTCCGCCCGCTGATCGCCAGCCTGCAACGGCAGGGCGTGCGCGTATCGGTGGTTTCGACAATCCGCAGCCAACCGCCGATGATCTCGGACGAACTGCGCCGCCAGGCCGACAATTTCATCGAACTGGAAGAGCTGCGCGATGTCATCGGTCGCCCGCCGCGTGAAATGCCGACGGAGCATCGCAGCGTCGCTGTTGCCAGCAACAGCTGACAAGGCGACAAGCCTGTCATGATGGGGAAAAAAATTGCGCGGTCAGGACATCAGTCCTGGCCGCGCTTCTTTAACAAGGTACAGGTGCTTAAACATCACCCTAGTAGCAACGATTCGTGTCAGATGAATGACGATGTCCTGTCTGGACCAAGGCCGGGAAAAGACTTACCTGTGCCACAAGGAGACAGCCTGATGAAAAAGCCGCCACTGACACTTTACCTTGCCGCCCCACGCGGGTTCTGCGCCGGTGTGGACCGTGCCATCAAAATCGTTGAGATGGCTTTGCAGAAATGGGGACCACCGGTCTATGTGCGCCACGAGATCGTGCACAACAAATTCGTGGTCGATGGCCTTCGCGCCAAAGGGGCTGTGTTTGTCGAAGAATTGCAGGAATGCCCCGATGACCGCCCGGTGATCTTTTCCGCCCACGGGGTGCCGAAATCCGTTCCCGCCGAGGCTGCCCAGCGCGAGATGATCTATGTGGACGCCACCTGTCCTCTGGTTTCCAAGGTGCATGTCGAGGCGCAGCGCCACGCGGACGCGGGGTTGCAGATGATCATGATCGGCCATAAAGGCCATCCCGAAACCGTGGGCACCATGGGGCAGCTGCCCGAGGGCGATGTGCTGCTGGTCGAGACCGTGGACGACGTTGCCACGGTGCAGGTGCGTGACCCGGATAAGCTGGCCTTTGTCACCCAAACCACCCTTTCGGTCGATGACACCAAGGATATCATCGCCGCCCTTCAGGCCCGGTTCCCGGCCATTGTCGGACCGCACAAGGAAGATATCTGTTACGCCACCACCAACCGGCAGGAAGCGGTGAAAGCCGTGGCCCCCAAGGCGGATGCCTTGCTGGTAGTGGGCGCGCCGAACTCATCGAACTCGCGCCGTCTGGTCGAGGTTGCCTCGCGCGAGGGGTGTCAGTACGCGCAGCTGGTCCAGCGCGCCACCGAGATTGACTGGCGCGCGCTCGAGGGTATCTCGACCGTGGCTGTCACCGCAGGCGCGTCGGCCCCGGAGGTTCTGGTAAACGAGGTGATCGAAGCGTTCAGCGCGCATTATGATGTCACCGTCGAGCCGGTCGAAACCGCCGTTGAAAACGTCGAGTTCAAAGTCCCCCGCGTGTTGAGGCAACCGGCGTGAACGGAGTGCCGAAAGCGCCTCTCTATCTGGGGCTGGCGGGACTGATTCCGTTTGTCTGGGGCGCCCTGACCTATCTGAATGGCGATCTGAATGCCTGGGGCGCGCAAACCTTTGGCCCGCGTTTCGTGGGCCCTTATGTGCAACTGTTCTATGGATCAGTCATCCTCAGCTTCATGTCCGGTGTACTTTGGGGTTTTGCCACCAAGACATCGGGCAGCAAGGCGGCCCTGTGTTATCTGTTGTCGGTTCTGCCCGCGCTTTGGGCCTTTGCCATGACAGGTGGTGGGCCGGTGAATGCGGGCACCAATCTGATGTATGGGTTCGCTGGCCTGTTGTTGCTGGATGCCCTGTTTTCCTACTGGCGCCTGACACCGGTCTGGTGGATGCGGTTGCGCATCCTGCTGACCGCGGTCGTATTGGCCAGTCTTGCAGTCGGAGTCTATCTGTGACCGATGAACGTACGATCACCGCTTATACCAACAGGGTGGCGGAATATCTGAAGATCCCTCTGCCGCCCGAGCAGCTTGAGGCCCGACAGGCTTTTGCTGATGCAGTCGGCGCAGGCGGCTATGTGCTGGATTTGGGGTCCGGGCCGGGATCGGACAGCGGGTTCCTGATGCGTCAGGGGCTGAAGGTTCGCGCGCTGGATGCCACGCCGGCCTTTGTCGAACATGCGCGGGAAAACGGTGTGGATGCTTATCTGGGTACGTTCGATGACGTCACCGAGACAGCCGAATATGACGGTGTTTACGCCAGCTTTTCCCTGCTGCACGCGCCGCGCGCTGATTTCCAGCGCCATCTGCAAGCGATCCACAGGGCTCTGAAACCCGGTGGACAGCTGTTTCTGGGGATGAAGCTGGGCACTGGTGAACATCGGGATGATCTGGATCGTTATTATTCCTATTACACGGAGGCCGAGATCGAGGGCGCCTTGAACAAGGCCGGGTTCACGATTGACCGCGCAGTCCATGGCATGGGCAAAGGCCTGGCCGGATCGTATGACGGATATATCCTGGTGTTCGCCCATGCCTGAATTGTTTGCCTATACAGACGGTGCCTGTTCCGGAAACCCCGGCCCCGGAGGCTGGGGCGTGCTGTTGCGCGCGATGGACGGGGACAGCGTTCTGAAAGAGCGTGAGCTGAACGGGGGCGAAGCCGAGACGACCAACAACCGGATGGAGTTGCTGGCCGCCATCAGCGCCCTTGAAGCGCTGGAGCGACCGTCGAAGATAACCGTCGTCACCGACAGTGCCTATGTGAAGAACGGCGTCACTGGCTGGATTTTCGGTTGGAAACGCAACGGCTGGAAAACCTCGAACAAGAAACCGGTCAAGAATGTCGATCTTTGGCAGCGTCTGGACTGGGCGCAGGAACGGCATGATGTGACATGGGAATGGGTCAAGGGCCACGCAGGCCACCCCGAGAATGAAAAAGCTGATGAGCTGGCCCGGGCCGGAATGGCGCCGTTCAAACCGAAAAAGGCACAGGCGTGACCGCGCTGACGCTGCTGGACTATGCCTCGGTTCTGATCTTCGCGTTGACGGGGGCGCTGGTGGCCAGCCGTGCCCAGCTGGATCTGGTGGGATTTGCCTTCATGGCCTGCCTGACTGCCGTCGGGGGCGGCACTGTACGAGACCTTTTGCTGGACCGTCACCCGATCTTTTGGGTCGGGCAGCCGGATTACATCCTGATCGCAGTCGCGGCTTCGGTCCTGGTGTTCTTTACAGCACATCTGGTGGAAAGCCGTTATAACTGGCTGGTCTGGCTGGACAGTTTTGCACTGTCGGTGGCTGTCGCGGCCGGAACCGGCGCGGCGCTGTCGCTGGATCAGTCCGGCGTCATTGTCGTTTTGATGGGTGTGACCACCGGATGCCTGGGCGGGCTGATGCGTGACGTGGTCTGCAACGAAGTACCGCTGGTGCTGAAACAGGGCGAGCTTTATGTGTCCTGCGCCTTTACAGGTGCTCTGACTGCGGTGCTGGCTTCCGGGTTGGGGGCGGCGCCTGCGTTTTCCCTGGGTCTCTGCGCCCTGGTGTGCTGGGCGTTGCGCGCCGGATCGTTGACGTTTGGCTGGCAATTGCCGGTCTACAAAAGCCGCCCGCCGCGCAACTGAGCCCGACAGTGGACGCCAAAGCGGCATGCTGATACCCCTTTTGGAAGCACAGCCCGGAGGCCAACGTGACATTCAGACTTGCATCCATCACAGCCTGCCTGGCCCTGCTCGCCTCATGCGGCGCGTATTACACCCCCGTCAGTTTTGTTGCGCAGGGCGACCAGATCATCGCCTCGGGCACGATTGACGAGACGACGCTGTCTGCCTTTGAGGAAGTGAAAGCCCAAAACCCCGAAGCCCGCACTCTGGTTCTGCACTACATTGAAGGATCTGTTGACGATGACGCCAGTGTCATCTTCGCCCGTGAAGTGCACAGGGCCGGGTTCGACACCGTCGTGCCCTCGAACGGTCTGGTTGCCAGCGGGGGTACCGATCTGTTTCTGGCCGGAAACCGCCGCGTGCTGCAACCGGGGGCCTGTGTCGGTGTCCACAGCTGGGCCGGGTCGGGTCTGGTGGCCACCGACTTGCCCGAGGACGACCCCGAACATGATCGATATCTGGACTATTTCAAAGACATCGGCGTGGATGAGGAGTTTTACTGGTACACCCTGTTCGCTGCCCCGGCCGACAGTATGCACTGGATGAACGCCACCGAAGCGAACCGTTTCGGTTTGACCACCAGAGGTGCTCCGGCGCTTGGGTCTGCGACGGAGTGCGACGAAAGGTAAACTAGCCGTTCAACAAGCGCGCGCCGATTTCCTTGACGAACTTCGCGGCCACCATCGCCGTCATGCCATGGGGATCGCGATGCGGGTTGAGCTCGACGATATCCGCACCGACCAGCTGGCCTTTGAACCGGTGGATCAGGTCGACAACCTCGCGCGTGCTCAGCCCACCGGGTTCATGATGCGAGACGCCGGGGGCAAAGGCCGGGTCCAGCGCATCCAGGTCCAGTGACAGGTAAACCGGGCCATCGAAGGCAATCTGCAAATCGGGGCTCCAGTTGCGCATGTCGATCACCTCGACGCCGAACCTGTCGGCCTGTTCGCGCTGATGGGCGTTCATGGTGCGGATGCCGACCTGCACCAGACGCTTGACCGGACAGGTCTCCATCACCCGGGCAAGGGGGCAGCCATGGCCGAGCGGTCCGATATCCTGCGTGTCGTACAGATCCGGGTGGCTGTCGATATGCAGGATGTTCAGGCCTTCGTACCGGTCTGCATGGGCCTTGATCAGCGGATAGGCCACGGAATGGTCGCCGCCCAGCGACAACAGGCGCGCGCCGGTTGCGATCCGTTTCGCCGCTTCGGCCTCGATCCGGTCTATCGGTTCCTGCCCGCGCATCTCAAAAACATCCAGATCGCCGCTATCCCGGAATTGGGCGCTTGCACCCAGATCGGTGCCATCCTCGGCGGTCAGGTTGGCCGCGCCGGAATGCAGCGCCTCGCGGATGCGTCCAGGGGCGAATGCCGGCCCTTGCAGGAACGAGGAATGCAGATCCAGAGGAATGCCCATCAAAGCGACATCACCCGGCTTCAGTTCGTACGGCATCATCACTCCCCTTTTTACTTGAATGTGATCTGGATGGAGGAATGGCGCCGGGTCAAGGGGTTACCGGCGCAGGTAGGTCTGCCAGATCCAGATCACCAGCAATGCACCCAGAACCGCCCCGACAAAACCAGACAGCCACCCCATAACGGTTACAAGAAACCGCAGCAGCATCCCTCCGATCAGGGCCCCGACAATACCGATCAGCATGGTCGTCGGGATGTCGGCCTCGATCCGCATCAGGCGGGTGGCCAGAAATCCGGCAGCTGCACCGATGATGATCAGGGCGACGATTGGCATGTCATTTCCTCCAGTGGGTCGGCACGATGATCAGGGCGCCAACAGAGGAAATCACCGCATCAAGCCCCGGAGGACCAAAGCTGATGCCGAACATGATGCGGACGAAATAGAACAGGAACGCCCCGCCCACACAGATGATGATGGATTGCAAATAGCCGTTATGGGTGAAACCGGTCTGTTCGGACAGATACCCGACGATCCCGGCAATCACGACAGTGCCCATCATCACCATGAACATATGGCTTTACTCCGAAGACATCCGGGTGCCGACCGGGATTGGCCAGCCCCGCAGGAAGGTTTCCCTATCCTGCGCGCCTTTGCCCGCCCTTTGCAAGCGCAGCAGTTCTATGGCGCCCTGCCCGCAGGCCACATACAGATCGTCATTCAGAACCTCGCCCGGTGCGCCCTGCCCTTCGGCCAGACGCGAGGCGAGGAGCTTTATCCGGTTGCCGTCGATCTCGGTCCAGGCCCCGGGAAAGGGCGACAGGCCGCGGATCTGCCGATCGACCTCGACAGCGGGGCGCGACCAGTCCACGCGGGCCTCGGACTTGTCGATCTTGGCGGCATAGGTGACACCAATCTCGGGCTGCGGATCAGGGGTCAGGCCGGGCAGCTTTGCCAACGCCTCAACGATCAAGGCCGCGCCCATCGCCGAGAGCCGGTCATGCAGTTTCGCAGTGGTTTCCTCGGGCCCGATATCGGTGGCCTGCCGCAACAGAACGGGGCCGGTATCAAGGCCCGCCTCCATTTGCATGATACAGACGCCAGTTTGCGCATCGCCCGCCATGATCGCGCGGTGGATCGGAGCCGCCCCGCGCCAGCGCGGCAGCAGGCTGGCATGAATGTTCAGGCAGCCATGAGCCGGCGCATCGAGGATGGGCTGGGGCAGGATCAGCCCATAAGCCACAACCACCGCCACATCCGCGTTCAGTGCCGCAAAACTGTCCTGCTCCTCGGCCGGTTTCAGCGAGGTTGGGTGACGCACGTCCAGACCCAGCGCCAGGGCCCGCGCGTGAACCGGTGTCGGGCGATCCTTCTTGCCCCGCCCCGCCGGGCGCGGGGGTTGGCAATAGACGGCGGCGATCTCATGCCCGGCCTCGACCAGCGCATCCAGAACCGGCACCGAGAAGTCCGGGGTTCCCATGAAAACAACGCGCATCTTTACCCCTGTTTCTTGGCTTTGCGCAGCAGCATGTCGCGTTTGACCTTGCTGAGCCGGTCAAAATACATCCGGCCATTCAGATGGTCGATCTGGTGCTGGACACTGGTGGCCTCGATGCCGACAAAATCGCGACGGTCCACCACGCCCTGCTCGTTCAGGAATTTGACAGTCACCGCGCGCGGGCGTTTTACCTTGGCCGACACGCCCGGCAGGTTCGGACTGGCTTCTTCATGTTCACGCAGTTCGATCGAGCTGTGCAGGATTTCCGGGTTCGCCAGACGCACGGCCTTGCCCCGCTCGGCCGACCCATCGACCACGGCCAGACGCAACATCACTCCGATCTGCGGCGCGGCCAGACCGACACCGGGCATGGCCTCCATCGTGTCGATCATGTCCTGCCAAATCCGGCGAATGTCATCGGTGATTTCAGTCACCTCATCCGCCTTTGTGCGCAAGCGTTTGTCAGGCCAGGGCAGACAGGTGCGGACGGTCATGCGCGCGCCCGTTCACGTTTGAGCTTTTGCATCTTGCGGGTAATCATCTGCCGTTTCAGCGGTTTGAGGTAATCGATGAACAGCTTGCCGTTCAGATGGTCGATTTCATGCTGCACGCAAGTGGCCCAAAGACCGTCGAACGTCTCCTGTCGCAGGTTTCCCTTCTCGTCCATCCAGGTGACATCGACCACCTTGGGGCGGGTCACTTCGGCATATTGATCCGGGATCGACAGGCATCCTTCTTCGTATACATTGGTTTCCTCGGAAGAGGCGATGACCTCGGGGTTGAACATGATCAGCGGGCGCGGGGTCTCGCCTTCTTCCTTGATGCAATCCAGCACGATCAACCGTTCCAGCACACCGATCTGCGGGGCGGCAAGGCCAATCCCGGGCGCGTCATACATGGTTTCCAGCATGTCGTCAGCCAGCGTGCGCAGCTCGTCCGTCAGGTCGGATACGGGCGCGCAGACCTTTTTCAGGCGGGGATCGGGATGGATCAGGATAGTGCGTTTCATGAGGCTGATTTAGGCCATCCCGCCCCGCGCCGCAACGCCCCCCTTGCACCTGCCCGATTTGCGGTTAGCTTTCGGTCGAGAAAATGGAGCAGACATGACTTTCAACGACCTGATCGACCGCCGGGGCACCAACAGTTCAAAATGGGACAAGATGGAGATGCTGTATGGCGTCTCGCCCGAGGACGGTCTGGCCATGTGGACGGCCGATTCCGATTACAAAACGGCACCCTGCGTGATCGAGGCCGTGCGCAAAGCCGCAGATCACGGCGTGTTCGGCTATTCATGGATGCACCCGGACTATCTGGCCTCGGTTCAATGGTGGATGAAAACCCGCCACGATTGGGAAATCGACACGGATTGGATTCTGACCACCCAGGGCTTGGGCAATGCAATCGCCCTGTCGCTGGATGTCTGGACCGATCCCGGTGATGGCATCGTGATCTTTACCCCCGTTTACCATGAGTTTGCCCACAAGGTGAACAAATCCGGCCGCCGGGTCGTGGAATGCCCTTTGGTGCGGGACGGGGAAAGTTACGGCCTGGATCTGGACGACGCCCAGTCCCGGTTGGACGGGTCCGAGAAGATGCTGCTGTGGTGTTCGCCGCAAAACCCGTCGGGTCGTGTCTGGACGCCCGACGAGTTGCAGGCCGTTGCTGCGTTTGCCGAACGGAACGGTTTGATCCTGGTATCGGACGAGATTCACCACGATCTGGTCTATCCCGGCGCCAAATTTGTGCCGATGGACGTGGCGGCCCCGGATGCACGCCCGTGGACCGTGACGCTGACTGCGGCGTCGAAGACCTTCAACATTGCCGGGCAGCGGACCGGCAACATGATCATTCCCGATCCCAAACTGCGCGCGGCCATGAAGCAACGGCTGCAAACATTGGATTACGATCCCGGCGCGTTGGGCGTGGCGATGATCACCGCCGCCTACAGCCCCGAAGGGGCCGAATGGGTAGATGCCCAGATCGCGCATCTGGAGGGAAACAGGCGTCTGTTCGATCAGACCATCACCGAGATTCCGGGGCTCTGGTCGATGCCCTTGCAGGCGACCTATCTGGCCTGGGTCGATTTCTCGGGCACCGGCATGGATCACGCTGAATTTGTCCGCCGATTGCGCGAGGACGCGCGGATCGCCACATCGTCAGGTCCGGGTTTCGGCACTGGAGGAGAAACGTTTGAACGGTTCAACCTCGCCACTCAACGGGCGCGGGTCGAGGAAGCTTGCCTGCGGCTGAAACAAGCCTTCGGGGATCTGCAATAAGTACGTGCCGGCCGGGGCTTGAAAGCCCTGCCCTGTTTTCACAGGTGCCGGTTGCCTTGGTTGAGGCCGCTTTGGGCCGCGCGTGCCTGTCTTTAGGCTGGCATCGCTGGCCTTTGGCATCGACCCAACCCTCAGCCAAATCGGAATACCAGTTGAAATTCGCCCCTAGTCGTCACGCCCCAGCAGGGCGATCGGCGCATCGGGCGCGCGGTAAAAATCAAGCGGCGCGCTGTCATGGGCGGCCGTGCTGCGTTTGAATTCATACCGCATCTCACCGCCTTCATCCTCATCCGCGACGATGAGGCATTGATAGAGGTGGTTGGCCCCGTCAAAGATATCGACAAGCCCGCGCAGGCGCGGCGTGGTTTCCGCCTCAACCGTAAAACCGTCTTTCCACAATTTGAGTATTTTGTAGGTATTGTCGCCCATCTCCACCCGTAAACGGCTGGCTTTTTTCAATGTGGCGATTCGGGCCGCGTCCAACTCGGCGCGTATTTCCTTTGAAACATAGGTACTCATTAATCCGTTCCCCCGTGAATGACTTCTATTGTGCGGGATAAGTTGTAAAAATCCAGTGAACCACGTCACAGAAACACGATCCAGCCGAGGTTTGTTGCACAGAAATCCCGAACTCGACTGTGCGCGGATGCAGAGCATTTGCGCGGGCGCTCGCATAGGAAGATGCAAGCCCTGGCCCTATGTTTTTCGAAACGCACATGCGGAGGAAAAGACATGGGCCTGCTGGTCGACGGAAAATGGCACGATACCTGGTATGATACCAAATCCACGGGCGGTGCATTCAAGCGCAGCGCAGCGCAGTTTCGCAATTGGTTGACAGCTGACGGCGAGGCGGGGCCATCAGGCAAAGGCGGGTTCAAAGCAGAACCCGGGCGCTATCACCTTTACGTCAGCTATGCCTGCCCCTGGGCCCATCGCACGCTGATTTTTCGCGAGTTGAAAGGGCTGAGCGATCTGATCTCGGTGTCGGTCGTGCATCCGGACATGCTGAATCAGGGTTGGACCTTTGAAACAGACGCTCACGGCGCGACGGGAGATGACCTTTACGGGCTGGGTTTTGCGCACCAGATCTATACCAAAGCCGATCCAGCCTATTCGGGGCGCGTGACCGTGCCGATCCTGTGGGACAAGCGGCAGGAAACCATTGTGTCGAACGAAAGCTCGGAAATCATCCGCATGTTCAATTCGGCCTTCGACGGGGTCACCGGCAATACCGATGACTACTGGCCCGAAGCGATGCGCGATGAAATCGAAGAGGTCAACGCGCGCATCTATACAGACGTCAACAACGGCGTCTACAAGTCCGGCTTTGCCACTTCGCAAGCGGCCTATGACGCCGCCGTGGGCCCGTTGTTTGACACGCTGGACTGGCTGGAAGATCGTCTGGCCCGGAACCGTTACCTGATGGGGGATCGGATTACCGAGGCTGACTGGCGGCTGTTTACGACGCTGATCCGCTTTGATCCGGTCTATCATCTGCACTTCAAATGCAACAAGCAGCGCCTGATCGATTACCCGAACCTATGGGCCTATACGCGTGAACTGTACCAATGGCCCGGCGTGGCGCCCACGGTGAACATGAACCATATCGTGCGCCACTATCACTACAGCCATGACAGCATCAATCCGCACCGGATCATTCCGGTAAACCCGGTGCTGGATTACACAGAACCGCACCGCCGCGATCAGCGCCCTGCTGCGTAATGCTCGACCATCGCCGCCAGATCCTCTGGCGGTGTTTCGCTTTGCACATAAGCACAGGCGTTCGGGCTGTGGGCAAATATCGATCCATCCGAGAAGAAGGTGGTGTTGGTGACAAAGATCACCCGCGCCTGGGGGCGGCGATAGCTTGCGAAATCGGCCACAGCCAGTGCACTGCCAGTTTCCAGAACCAGATCCAGCACGATGATTTCGAAATCCGTGCCGTACAGCGCCAGAATGGCGGCTTCCTGCGTCTCGACCAGCGTGACCTCGGCGCCCTGCCGTTCCAGATGCCTTTTCCAGACCCGACCAAGGTCGGGATTACTCTCAACAATCAGAACTTTCATTTGCAACAACCTCGGCACTTGGTATGGTGAGTGGTGCCGACCCCCATGGTCCGTGATCTCGTTATTTCCTTAACAAAGTGTTAACAGCAGCCCCACAGGCCCGTGAACAGGCGGATTTGCTTGTGTAAGAGGCGAAAATCCGCTTGAAGCGGTCCAAAAGCGGTAATTTCTCGCAGAGAGAGCAGATGAGCACATTCGATGAAAGTCTGAATCCACGCGCGGTTCGTGACCACGGCGGCGGGTTGGACAAGGCGATTGTCAAATATGGTGGGCAACGCACCGACTGGATCGACCTGTCCACCGGCATCAATCCCCATGCCTATCCCGTGTCTGGCCTGTCGGCCGGGGATTGGGCCGAATTGCCGGATCACGGGGCGTTCGAACGGCTCAGCGATGCCGCGCGCCGGTTCTGGAACGTGCCGCAGCGTGCCGCGATCCTGCCCGCGCCCGGAGCGTCGGCGATCATCGCGCGTCTGCCGGCTCTGGCCGCGACGGGTACGGTACAGATCACGCCGCCCACCTATAACGAACATGCCGCCGCCTTTTCGGCGCAGGGGTGGAAGGTACGGCAAGACGGGCCCAGCGACGCCCGCGTGATCGTACATCCAAACAACCCGGACGGGCGTATCTGGCAGGAAAGCGACGTATCGGCACCACTTACCGTGATTGACGAAAGCTTTTGCGACGTCATGCCTGACAAGTCCCTGATCCATCTGGCAGACCGCCCCGGCGTGATCGTGCTGAAGAGTTTTGGCAAATTCTGGGGGCTGGCCGGGGTAAGGCTGGGGTTTGCCATCGGACGGCCGGATATGATCAGCCGGTTGAACGATCTGACCGGCCCTTGGTCGGTATCCGGTCCGGCCTTGCGGATCGGCACACAGGCTTTGATGGACAACCGTTGGGCGGAAGCCACGCATGCGCGTCTGGCTGACGAGGCCTCAAGGCTGGATGCGCTGGTCACGAGAAAAGGGGCCAAAGTGATCGGCGGCACCAGCCTGTTCCGACTTTATCAGGTCGACAACGCCGCCCATTGGCAAGGTCGTCTGGCACGGTCCCACATCTGGAGCCGCATCTTCCCCTATTCTGAAACCTATCTGCGCCTTGGGCTCCCGCCCGAGGATGGATGGAACAGGTTGGAGGCCGCCCTGTGAGCCCTGGCCTGATGCTGGTCTGTGCCATGTGTCTGGACGCAGCACTGGGGGAACCCGACTGGCTCTGGTCGCGCATCAGGCATCCGGCGGTGATGATCGGCAACCTGATCGGCTGGCTGGATACACGCTTGAACCACGGGGCCCTGCGCCGTTCAAAAGGGGTGGGTGTGCTTGTCCTGCTGGTTTGCGGCGCAGGGGCGCTTGGCTGGGGTTTGTCCCTGTTGGGGCCGGTGATTGAAATCCTGGTCTGCGCGATCCTGTTGGCGCAAAAATCGTTGGTCACCCATGTGCGCGCCGTGGGCGAAGGGCTGATGGCCTCGCTGTCAGAGGGGCGGGCACGGGTGGCCATGATCGTCTCACGCGATACACAGGACATGACCGAGGCACAGGTGGCACGCTCGGCCATCGAAAGCGCCGCTGAAAACCTCAGCGACGGCGTCATCGCGCCTGCTTTATGGTTTCTGATTGCCGGGTTGCCGGGGCTGCTGGTCTACAAGGCGGTGAACACGGCCGACAGCATGATCGGGTATCGCAATGAAACGTACCGCTCGTTCGGCTGGGCTTCGGCCCGGTTCGATGACCTGATGAACCTGATCCCGGCCCGCCTGACCTGCGTGATGATCGTGGCGCTGTCGGGCCAGTGGTCGCGCTGGCGCGAAATCTTGGCTGATGCGCACCGTCACATCTCGCCCAACGCGGGCTGGCCCGAGGCCGCCATGGCCCGCGCCTTGAACGTCGCCCTGGCCGGGCCGCGCAGCTATGACGGCAAGGTGCGGGATCTGGCATGGGTCAATGGCAATGCTCAGCGCGAAATCGGAGCCTTGGACATTTTCCGCGCATGTCGCATGTTGTGGCGTGTTTGGGGGCTTGCGCTTGGGCTCGTGTCGGTGTCGGTTGGGATCGACCTGATTTACTGACGGACATTTGTCATGCGTTTTCTTTCCGGCCTGATCGCCGCCACCCTGTTTGCCCAACCTGCCCTGGCCCAATGTGGTGGCGGCTTCAATTCCTTTGTCAAAGGGCTAAAGGCCGAGGCCACGCAGCAAGGCTTTGACAAATCCACCGTTAACGCGTTTTTCAAAGGCGTGCAGCAGGACAGCGCCGTGCTGAAGGCCGATCGGGCGCAAGGGGTGTTTCAGAAACCCTTTATCGAGTTTTCCCGTCGTCTGATTTCGCAAAACCGGATCGAACGCGGGCAGGCGATGTCGCGCAAATACGACGCGGTGTTTGACCGGATCGAAAAGCAATACGGAATCTCACGCGGGGTGTTGCTGGCCTTCTGGGCGTTCGAAACCGATTACGGATCATTTCAGGGCGACTTCAACACCCGCAATGCACTGGTGACGTTGGCCCATGACTGCCGTCGCCCCGACCTGTTCCGCCCTCAAATCTTCGCTGCCATCGAACTTTATCAGAATGGTGATTTCGACCCGGCCCGCACAACGGGCGCATGGGCCGGCGAAATCGGTATGGTCCAGATGCTGCCGCAGGACATTCTTGAAAACGGTGTCGATGGTGACGGCGACGGGCATGTCCGCCTGAAAACCTCGGCCCCCGATGCACTGATGTCTGGCGCCAAGATGCTATCGCATCTGGGCTGGCGCGCAGGCAAACCGTGGCTGCAAGAGGTCACTGTGCCCGCGCAGATGGACTGGTCGCTGTCCGGCCCCGGCAAGCCCCGGTCGGTGGCCGATTGGCAGGCCATGGGCGTTCAGGCACGCAGCGGGTCGCTGGCAAACCTGCCTGCCTCGCTGATCCTGCCCCAGGGGCACCAGGGCCCGGCCTTTCTGGCCTATCCGAATTTCGACGTCTATTTCGAATGGAACCAGAGCTTTGTTTATGTATTGACCGCCGCCTATTTCGGGACACGTCTGGAAGGGGCACAGATCTATGATGCCGGCAATCCCGCACAGGGTCTGAACGGTGCACAGATGAAGCAGCTGCAAAGCAAGCTTCAGGCCAAGGGGTATGACGTTGGCAAGGTCGACGGGATCCTGGGCGCTGGCACGCGGGCGGCCGTGCAGGCGGAACAGAAGCGGCTTGGCCTGCCGGCCGATGCATGGCCGACAGTGGATCTGCTAAACCGGCTTTAGGCGGCAACCACGCTTACGCGACCCATTCCCGTTGCTGCGGAACACAGGGCGCAAAGGCGTGCGTCGTCACCGTGGCACCCTCGGTTTCGATTGCCGTGTTGGGCTGTATCTCGAGCCATCCCTCGTTGTTGGCATCCAATGGCTCGGACGAAATGATGATACCGTCTTTGCAGGCCTTGTAGTGCAAGCTGGGGGCAAACCGATCCGAGGCATAACGGGCCGCAAAAACCCGTTTGCCGTCCGACCAGCAGGCGGCAAACCGAAGATAGGGTGATGCTCCGCGGCGCCTGGAAAGGGCTTCGACCCGACCGACCGCACGGGCCATTGCACCCACAGGATCGGTGTCCAGCCCTTCGCCATGAGCGATGAGAAAGATCGCCTCGCTCTCGGTTGCGCCCATACGATGCTGGTACAGATGCGCCGGGATCATGGCATCAAGCTCTTGCCGGATTCCTTCATGACCCCCGGCCTGACCGTTATGCATGAAACTCCACCTGCCGACGCCAAAGGGGTGACAGTTGTTGCGCGAGGTCGCCGTACCGGTCGAGGCCCGTACATGGGCCAGAAACAGCCGGGATTTCGTGTGATGCGCCAATTGCTTCAGATTGGCATCGGACCACGCCGGATGGGTGTCCTTGTAAAAACACGGCGTATCACGATCAGAATACCATGCCAGACCGAACCCATCCGCGTTTATCGGCGTTTTTCCGATCAATGCATTTCGGCTTTGAATGACAAGCGATTGTTCTTGCTCAAGGACCAGTTCGTCCAGGTATCGCTGCCGCCCAACCCAAGCCAAGAATCGGCACATTGCCTGTCTCCGTCCGTCAGTGAAAATTTTCGGGACAATACCACCTTGGTTATCAGATTTTCTCCCATACATTATCTGATTTTTCGGATTTCCCCTATCAAATGCACAGAAACTGCAAGAATCTCAGATCAATTTCACTTACTACGCACCGGATACCGATCGCCTTTTTCGTCAATCAGGATCAACCTGTCCCCGTTGCGTACGTACAAATCGCATCGGCTGAACCCATTGCGGTAAGCGATGCACACGCTGCCATCATCGGCAATCGCGTAAGTTCCAAAGGCAGAATCTCCGCTTGCATATGTATAGGAATAGGCGCCCCCGGCCGAGAATTTGGCCTGTCCGTCGTCGAAAAAGGTCAGCGTCTGCCCCGCCAAAGCATCAAGCTCTGCGGCTGTAAGGGGCGTATCCCCGGTTTTGACGGGCCAGTCGGCTGCAAAGACAGGGCCGGCGGCGATGAGGGCGGGGATCAGAAAGCGCGTCATGCGCTCAGGTTAGCGCGATAAAGCCGCAATCGTCATAAATTTGCAGTGAGCGGTCAGGCGACCATCTGTTCGGCCTTCTTCAGATCGACCGAAACCAGCTGGCTGACGCCCTGTTCCTGCATGGTGACACCGAACAGGCGATCCATGCGCGCCATCGTCACCGCATGGTGAGTGATTATCAGGAACCGCGTGTCAGTTTGGCGGCACATCTCGTCCAGCAGATCACAGAAACGCGTCACGTTTGCATCATCTAGAGGCGCATCAACCTCGTCCAGCACGCAGATCGGAGCTGGATTGGCAAGGAAGACGCCGAAAATCAGCGCGGTCGCCGTCAGGGTCTGTTCTCCGCCCGACAGCAGGCTGAGAGTCGACAGTTTCTTGCCAGGCGGCTGGCACATGATCTCAAGGCCCGCATCCAGCGGGTCGTCACTTTCGACCATCACAAGATTGGCCTCGCCACCCCCAAATAGATGCTTGAACAGCATCGCAAAGTTTGAATTCACCTGTTCAAACGCAGTCAGCAACCGCTCGCGCCCTTCGCGGTTGAGGCTGGCGATCCCGCTGCGCAGCGCCTTGATTGCCTCTTCCAGATCGGCTTTTTCGCTGCTGAGCGTATCGAATTCTTCCTGAACTTCCTTGCTGTCTTCCTCGGCCCTCAGGTTCACGGCCCCCATCGCGTCGCGCTGACGTTTGTGACGGTTCACTTCGGATTCCAGAACGTCCGCAGCTGGCATCTGGTCGGGGTTCACGTCCAGCTGGTTCAGCAATTGGTTTGGGGTCAGTTGCTGATCCTCGGCAATCCGTTCGGCCGCCGCGACAACACTTTCCTTGGCCGCGTCACAACGCGCCTCGGCCGCGGCACGGCTTTCGCGCGCTTCTGATGCCAGACGCTCGGCCTCCCGTTCGGCCAGAACGATTTCACGGTGCATAGCCTCGGCTTCGGCCAATTTGTCGGCGGCTTCGGCGCGCCGTACTTCGGCGGCTTCGATCTGTTCGTTCAGCTCCTCACGCGCCTCGGCGATTTCGCCGGGCACGGCCATGGCCTCCGTCAGCTCTTCTTCCGAACTTTCCTTGCGCTCGGCAAGTTCGGAAATCCGCTTTTCAGCCGTTTCCAAACGGTGGCGCCACCCGCTGAGATCTTTCGCGACCTCCTGGGTGCGACGCGTGCGGGCGTCCCCCTCACGGCGCAGCTCGTCATGGGTCGAGCGGTGGGTCAGCATGGTGATCCGCGCCGCCTCGACCGTCTGCTTGATGTCTTCGACCTGCGCGCGGGCACTGTCCAGATCACCCAGACCGGCCAAAGCCGCTTCGGCCTCGCGCAGTTGCGCGCGGGCGGCCATGGCGTCGTCCTTGTGGCGGTCAACGGCGAGGGTCAGGGTCTCCAGCTTGCCCTGGGCCAGATTGCGGTCGGCCTCGGCCCGCGACAGTGCGCGCGCGGTTTCGGCCATGCGCTGATCAGCAGCACGGCGGGCCTCACGCGCGCGCCGGTCTGCTTCGGTCACGTCCGCCAATTGCTGAGACAGCGCCTCATGCGCGGCCCGGGCACCGTCAGCCTGTGCTTCGGCACGGGCAAGGTCCTGTTTCAGTGCTTCCAGCCTGTTGAGCTGCTCCAACCGCAGAGCAGCAGCACTTGGCGCGTCTTCGGCCCAGGCACGGAACCCGTCCCAGCGCCAAAGGTCGCCCGAGCGGGACACGAGCCGCTGGCCAGGCTTCAGAGATGCCTGCAACCGTCCGCCCTGATCCGCATCCACCAACCCGATCTGCGCAATGCGTCGGCTGAGACGATCGGGGCCCGATACATGAAGCGCCAGAGGCTCGGCCCCTTCAGGCAATGGCTGGTCGCTGTCATATCCAGCCACCTGCACCCAGCCAGATGGCCCGTCACCCTCGACCAGCGGCGCGCGAAGATCGTCGGCCAGAGCAGCACCCAAAGCCTTTTCATAGCCGGGTTCGACGCGCAGCAGGTCCAGCACCTGACCGCCTTCCGCCGTGTCGCGCTCCACCAGCTTGGCCAGCGCCGTGGTTTCGGCCCGGATCGCGCCCAACTCGCCTTCTGCCTCGGACCGTCTTGCCCGGGCCTCGGCTTCGCGCGCTTGCGTTTCGTTGCGCAGTTCATCCGCCGCGGCAAGCGCCTCTTCGGCGGCTTCCACCGCTTCACGGGCTTCTTCTTCGCCCGATTGGGCGTCTTCAAACGCCTCGCTGGCGCGGATCAGGGCCGTCTTGGCCTCGTCCACGGCTTTCCGGGCTTCTTCTTCTTCACTCTCGGATCGGGCCAGTGTCTTGCGACTGTCTTCGACCAGACGCTGGGCGGACTGGTGCCGGGCGACAAGACGGGCCATATCCTCGGTTTGCTGCGACAGGTGGTCTTCGCGTTCCTGTAAGATCGAGGCTGCCTCGCGGGCGATTTCCGCCGCTTCGGCCACTTTCTCATCGTGACCTTCTGCTGCCTTGGCCAATTCGCGCGCTTCCCATTCCAGCCGTTCAATCATTTGTCCCGCATCGCGGTTCAGACCGGCTTCGCGTTCGATATCGTTGGCCAGCTGCTGAATCCGGTTGGTCAGCGTCTCGATCGTTTGACGGGCGCGGGTTTCCTGATCGGACAATTGATCGCGCTGCACCTGCTGGCGTTGCAGCACGGCGGCGGCAATGGCCTCCTCCTCGCGCAGCGGCGGCAGGGTTTCCTCGATCTCGGCACGTTTTGCGGCGGCGGCGCGGGCTTCGACCTCGGCACGGGAGGCTTCGGTGATCCGCTCACGGAGTTTTTCTTCGGCCTGCTGGCGGGCCATGTCGGCCTCTTTCCAACGTCGATAAAGCAGCATCCCCTCAGCCTGACGCAGCTGTTCGCCAATTTCACGATAGCGGGCCGCCTGACGGGCCTGACGCGCAAGCTGGGCCAGTTGTCCGCCCAACTGCTCCAGCACGTCATCGACGCGGGTCAGGTTGGCTTCGGTGCCTTTCAGCTTGAGCTCAGCCTCATGGCGACGCTGATACAGGCCCGAGATCCCGGCGGCCTCTTCCAGAATGCGCCGACGGGCACGCGGCTTGGCGTTGATCAGTTCGGCAATGCGGTTCTGCCCGACCAAAGCGGGCGAATGCGCACCGGTCGAAGCATCCGCAAACAACATCTGCACATCGCGCGCGCGCACATCCTTGCCGTTGGTCTTGTAGGCGCTGCCCACATCGCGGGTGATGCGGCGAACGATTTCGAGTTGATCGCTGTCGTTGAACCCTGACGGTGCCAGACGTTCCGAGTTGTCCATGGTCAGGACAACTTCGGCAAAGTTGCGCGCGGGTCGCGTGGCGGCCCCGGCAAAGATCACGTCTTCCATCGCGCCACCGCGCATGGATTTGGGGCGGTTTTCGCCCATCACCCAACGCAAAGCTTCCAGAAGGTTGGATTTGCCGCAACCATTCGGGCCCACCACACCGGTCAACCCGTCCGCGATGATCAAATCGGTCGGATCAACAAAGCTTTTGAAGCCGGTCAGTTTGAGCTTGCTGAAACGCAATGGCTGCGTGTCCCATGATTCCTGTGCATTGGAAGTCTGCGCAAGGGATGGGGTCCGAGTCAACGGAGTTGCGCAGGATATGGGATATCAGCCCGAGTTATCCACAACATCTTGCCGAAATACGCAAGAACGCGCGCATCTCAATATGGGGTGCATTCAAAGACCTGATACCCGTTTTCCCCACCGACGTTTTCATAAAGACCAAAGTCGATGCATTCGTAATTGGGGGTCGAGACGGCCGTCAGCAAAAGCCGCTCACCCGCATCGCGGTCACACCCCAAAACCCCAACGGTCACGGCTGCGTCCCCCAGCACGTCCAGGATCGGACATCCCGAAACCTGCGCCATCGCCAAAGCGGCGCGATCCCGGACCGGGCCCAGCCGAGGGGCGTATTGCGCGTTGATCCGCACAGCCTCGGCCAGGTCGCCGCGCACACGAACGTCGAACACACTGCCATTCACAGCCACGCGCGTGGCAGGAACGTCGCGGAAATGCGGGGTCCCGGCGGCGCAGGCGGCCAGCAAGAGAGGTGCGAGAAACCGGATCATGCCGCAGAGTTGCAGCATTTTGGTTAACAGAACCTTTCCGAACATCAGGCCCGCAGCACCTCTCCCAGCCGGCGAATACCTTCGCGGATTGTCGCCTCGTCAGAATTCGAAAAACTGAGACGGATCGTGTTTGCCCCGCTGCCATCCGGGAAGAACGCCTGCCCCGGAACAAATGCTACTTTGACGGTGTCCAGCGCACGCGCCAGCAGGTCAGAGCCAACCATCCCCTCGGGCAACGTGACCCAGATGAACATCCCCCCTTCGGGACGTGTCCAATCCACCCCGTCAGGCATATGCTGTTCCATCGCGTTCAGCATCACATCACGACGGGCGCGATAGACGTTTCGTACTTTCGGAATATGGGTGTCGAAACAGGCCTGCGCCACGTGATGCACGGCCATCTGGTTGATGGTCGCGGAATGAAGGTCCGCTGCCTGTTTCAGCAGCACCATCTGGGAAATGACTGGCTTGGCCGCAACCACCCACCCCATGCGCAAACCCGGCGACAGCGTTTTCGAGAAACTGCCGCAATAGATCGTCCGACAGTCCTCGATTGACCCTTTGCGGGCCTGCTCCAATGACAGTATGGGGGGGATCGGGTCCCCGTCATAGCGCAGAGCCTGATAGGCTCCGTCCTCTATCAACGCGCAATCCAGTTCCTCGGCCAGATCCAGCAACGCCTCTCTGCCCTGCAAGTCCACGGTTTCTCCTGTCGGGTTCGCAAAATCCGCCGACAGATAGGCAAATTTCACTGCGCCTTCGCCCGCTGCGGCCTTGTATTCCTTGGCCCCCTGATTGCCATTGAGCCGATCAAAGCGCGGCTCGTAGGCGTTGAATGCCGCCAGCGCACCCAGATAAGTGGGCCACCCGACCAGGGCCGTGTCGCCGGGGGACAGGAACAGCTTGCCCAGATAGTCCAGCGCCTGCTGCGACCCCGAGGTGATCAGGATGTTGTCGATGTCACAGGACACCCCGATTTCGCGCATGTGATGCGCCAGCCACTGCCGCAATGGGACATAGCCTTCGCTGACCGAATATTGCAGCGCCTGCGCTTGAAAATCCGGCCCCAGAGCCTGCTGAAACGCCTGTGCAAACGCATCGGCGGGAAACAATGCGGGATCAGGAATCCCACCGGCAAAGGAAATGATGCCGGGTTGGTCGAGCAGCTTCAGCAATTCGCGGATCTCTGACGCTTTCATTCGCGAGGCCCGGGTGGCAAACAAAGGGTGTTGGGACATGAGGCTCCTCCGATCTCAATTCGGTGCAGCCTAAGCTCTCCCCCATTAAAGTCAACATTGCTGACCTAATTAATCAGCAGATGCGACCGGGGATTCTTGAACAGTACCGGCGTCCATGGTCAAATGAGTTGACCACTTTCGGAAGATGAGATGCCATTTCACAAAGTTCAGACGGAAAAGCTGTCGCTCGCAGTTGTTCGCCAGATCGAGCTTTTGATCCTGCGAGGCATCCTGCGCCCCGGCGAGCGCCTGCCATCCGAGCGGGAGTTGGCAGAGCGCATGGGCGTTTCGCGCCCGTCCCTGCGAGATGCAATTTCTGACCTTCAGGAACAGGGGCTTTTGACTGCGAAAGCCGGATCCGGGATCTATGTGGCCGAGGTTCTGGGCTCTGCCTTTTCACCGGCACTGATCCGTCTGTTCGGCAGCCATGAAGAAGCTGTATTCGATTACCTGTCCTTTCGCCGTGACATGGAAGGGCTGGCGGCGGAACGAGCCGCGCGCCTGGGATCAGACAGCGACCTGAAGGTCGTTCAGGCGATCTTTGACAAGATGCAGGCGGCCCACAACCGAAACGCTGCGAATGACGAGGCGCAGCTGGACGCCGAATTCCACATGGCCATCATCGAAGCCAGCCACAATGTGGTGATGCTGCACATGATGCGGTCGATGTATGACCTTCTGGTGCAGGGGGTGTTCTACAACCGTCAGACCATGTTCCGTCAGCGCGCCACCCGCGAGGCTATCCTGGACCAGCACCGCGCCATCAATGCGGCGCTGCAAGAGCGTGATCCCCTGGCCGCCCGAAATGCAATCGAACGCCATTTGGATTTTGTGGAACGCTGTATGGCGGACCAGCAAAAGGCCGATCGAAACGAAGCTATTGCGCAACAAAGGCTGCAACACGAAACCGGGCGGGGCTGAGCGCGGCCCCGATTTTGCAGACTAGGCAGGGCAAGGCCGGGACTAGGCAGCGCCCGACGCGGCTGGCAGCAGATGTCGGGGGAACGGCGCGCCGCTGCCTTCTCCCAAACGGTCCTCAGCGGCCAGTGTCGTCAGCGCCGGGTCGATGAACAGCCTTGCGCCGCGATCTCTCAGATGTTTGTGCAGCATTACATGTTCGCACACCTGTTGGCCTTTTTCGTCCCGGCAAGAATAGCGCAACCCTCGCAGCGCGCGGGATTTGTACAACCCGGCACCGCCGAATGCGCTGTCGACCGGGATTAGGGGCGTATCGGCAGGAATGTGGAACTGGCGGTCAAAAACAGCGGACTTCATGACAGACCGGCGCCATTTGCGACGCCCGAACAGCGGCCTGCGCGTGCTTTGAATGCGTTGCCATACGTCCTCATCACACCAACCCGAACAACGCAGGGCGTGGATATCATCATATGCTGGTTTGGGGTTGGCGAAAACGCCCTCCCACAACGGGGCGACCCGCTGTGCTGCTGTCAGAACCGCCTGAGCATCCAGGCAGGTATTCGGCCCATCCAGATCCAACACCAGCGTCAACTCCAGATCCCTGTCCTGATCCTCGAGTTTTTTGAGAACTGCATTTCTGGTCGCCGTGATACGCTCGACCCGGTTTGGCAATTCTGACGCAAGACCATCCAGTCGCAGGATATCGACATGCCTGTTTTGCCCCGCATAGTCGGACAACACCTGATCCGTACCGTCCGTGTTGTCGTTCGTGGCAATGGTGACGGTGAACCGGTGCAACTGCGCAGACAGGTTTTCGATCCTGTTGATCGTGTCGATCAGCGCCGACCCGCCATTTCGGACGACGCCGACAATATTCATCGAAACTGCGTTGCCTGACACCGCATGTCTTTCCCTGTTGTTTTCACGCCCCATCAGGGCGCTCCTATCAACCTGATCCCCGGCAGGTCGTAGGATTCGGAGTGTTCCAAACAACAGAAACAGAAGCACGGCAAAAACAAAAGACCCGACAGCCAAAAGCTCTCGGGTCGTCTGTATCACGTGTCTGTCGGGGTCACCCGTCAGTGCAGCTTGGCATCCACATCTGCAATCGATGCATCGATCAGCTTGTTGGCCTGCGCTGCGGTCATTTGCTTTGCCAGAACCGAGCTGGCCGCCGAAACCGCAACCGAAACGGCCTGATCACGCACTTCCTTCAGTGCAGACGCTTCGGCCGAAGCGATCTGGTCCTGAGCTGCGGCCAGACGACGTTCGATCGACTTTTCCAAGTCAGCTTTCGCCTGTTCTGCTGCCAAGGCCGCGTCTTCCTTCGCTGCCGCGACAATCGCATCGGCCTGCCCCTGAACTTCACGCTGCTTGCGCTCGTACGAGGCCAGCAAACTGCGGGCTTCTTCATGCAGAGCACGGGCTTCGTCCAGTTCGGATTTGATGCCTTCGGCACGTTTGTCCAGCGCACCGCCGATCATACCGGGTACCTTGAAATAGAACAGGACCGCGATGAAGACGATGAAGCCCAGAAGGACGACAAAGTCGGTATTGCCAAGCGAGAAGAACGGGCCGCTTGCAGCCAGCGCGGGGCTGGCGGCACCAACGGTCAGGATAAGGGCAAGAGTGTTCCGCATGTCACTTATCCTTTCGTCTGTGCGTCTACTGCACTGTTGATGGCTTTGGCATCTGCCTCGCCGCCCAGTGCGGTGACCAGTTCAGCCGCCGTATCCTTGGCAACCACTTGAATGCTTTCCAGCGCACCGGCACGGATTTCGGCGATTGCCTTTTCCGATTCAGCCGCCTTGGCAGCGATTTCCGCATCCGCCTTGGCAATCGCATCATCCAGACCTGCCTGGATTTCCGCACGTGCTTCGGCAGCGATACGCTGCGCTTCGGCACGGGCATCGGCCAGCGCCTTGTTATAGGCCTCTTCGGCCTCGACCGCCTTGGCCTTCAGATCTTCGGCCGCAGCCAGGTCATTTGTAATGGTCCCCTGACGTTCAGCCAGGATTGCCGCGATGCGGGGCAGAGCCACGCGGGACAGGACCAGAAAGATGACGACCAGCGTAATGACCAGCCAGAAAATCTGGTTGGGGAACCAATCGAAGCAGAGCTGTGGCATCCCGATGGCAGAGCCATAGGAGTCGACGCACGAGCCAGCTACCTCTTTTGTAAGGGGTTCAGTCGCCATGATATCCTCCGTCGGAAACGTGTCTTTACAACAGGTGGGCCGCTATGGCTTGGACCCACCTGCGCGTAAGGATCAGGTTCCGCAGATTATACGGCGAACATCAGCAGCAGCGAGACCAGGAATGCGAAGATCCCCAGGGCTTCTGCGAACGCGATACCGATGAAGAGGGTTGCGGTCTGCGAAGCAGCCGCCGAAGGGTTGCGCAGGGCGCCGGCCAGGAAGTTGCCTGCAACGTTGCCCACCCCGATTGCGGCTGCGCCGGAACCGATTGCTGCCAGGCCTGCGCCGATGTGTGCGAGATCGCCTTCCATGATGTGTCTCCTTACGAATTGGAAGTTTCGATGTTGGGGTATCGGACCTTAGTGCGAAGGATGCAGCGCATCTTTCAGATAAACACAGGTCAGAATGGTGAATACGTAGGCCTGAATGAAGGCCACCAGGACCTCAAGACCATACATTGCAGTGATCGCCAGAACCGACACGGGCGAGATCACGGCAATCGCGGCGAAGCCTGCGAAAACCTTGATAACCGCGTGACCTGCCATGACGTTACCGGCAAGACGGATGGAGTGGCTGACAGGGCGTACGAAGTACGAGATCAGCTCGATGAGCGCCAGGATCGGGCGCAGCGCCAGAGGCGCGCTGGAGACCCAAAACAGGCCCAGGAATGCGGCGCCGTTCTTCACGAAACCCAGCACGGTCACGGTCAGGAACACAGCCAGCGCCAGCGGGATGGTCACGGCGAAATGCGACGTGGTGGTGAACGAGGTCGGGATCAGCCCCAAGAAGTTTGCGCAGACGATGAACATGAACAAAGTCATGACATAGGGGAAGTATTTCACGCCTTCCTTGCCGCAGATGTCTTCCAGCATCTTGTAGATGAAGCCATAGGCCAGCTCGGCCACCGACTGCATACGGGTCGGAACGATGGCGCGTTTCGAAGTGGGCAGCACCAGCAGAGCGATTATGGCCAGCACCGCAAAGAACAACCACAGGGTCACGTTGGTGACCGTGAACATGCCTACTGCACCGTCGCCGAACAGCGGCTTGACGATGAACTGATCCATCGGGTGGAATACCAGGCTGCTGCCTTCTGCTGCGGTGGTCTCGGTTGCCACGTTCAGTCCCTCTCGTCCTTCTCGGCAGCCGTTGCCGCCGTTTGTTTCTCTTGAGCCTCTTTCGCGCTGCGGAGCATAACCTTCACGCCCGCGACAAGGCCCAGCAATGTAAACAGCACCAGAAAGATCGGGATCGTCCCGAGCAGGCTGTCCAGCCCGTATCCGATGCCAAATCCGATCCCCAGACCGGATACCATTTCGATGACCATCCGCCAGGCAAGCTCGCCCCCGGACACGTCAGCATCCGCACGAGGCTTTGGCGCTTTGGCCTTTTTAGCCGCTTCGATCTTGGCCTCAAGCTGCGCCATACGCTGCTTTTGGTCATCATCGGTCACGGGCGTTTCCCTCGTACAATCTTGGGCATGGTGCTAAGGCGCGAAGCGCCCAGAGTCAACGACCTTGAATGCCCTCATTGACGCAGCCTAAAGCATTGAAAATTTTATGATTTTCAGAACCCACACGGCGTGTCATTGGTTTCGAGGGCCACCATTGCGCCGCCAAGGCCCTGAATCCACATATTCAACCAAATGGTTGACCAATCCCGGCAGCTATGGTTGAGCGGACGCATGTCCAACGATCTCGACACCGTCTTTGCAGCCCTCGCCGACCCCACCCGCCGCGCCATTCTGGCGATGCTGCTGGAGGATGACATGGCGGTGACGGATGTGGCCGAACCGTTCGAGATGTCGCTGGCGGCGATTTCCAAACACCTGGTCATACTGACCAAGGCCGGTCTGATCAGTCAGGAAAAACGCGGGCGGGTAAAATGGTGCAAGCTGGAACCCGACGCCTTGCGCGCCGCTTCGGTCTGGATGCAGGGGTTCGGACAATTCGAGCCCGTCAATCTGGACGCGTTCGAACGGTTTCTGGAAGCTGAACTGCCAAAGTCGGGCGAGGCCTAGCGCACCACAAAAACAGACATGCTGGCGTGTTTCGCCAGATAACCGGCGTGGCTGGAAAAAATATAGTCGGTGATCCGGGGCGCGTGGGTGCCGACAATGACCAGATCTGCGCCGATCTCCTCGGCCGCGCGGGTCAGATCGCTGTCCACCTCTGCGGCAACGTCGACCGAGTGGATTTTGCGCATGGAAACGTCTGATCCACTTTCTGCGGCCAACTGTTCGGTGAACTCCGCCAAGTCCTTGTCGATCTCGGCCTCGGTTTCCGAGGATTCACCCATATGAGCCCCGGTAACGCTGACCAGAGTGATTTTGGCGCCCTGCCATTTTGCAACCTGCGCGGCAACATCGGCTGCTTTGCGAACTTCGGGCGGTAGATGCCGGTCAACCGGCAACATGATATGTTTGAACATGATCTCCTCCATTTGCCTGCCAAAGAGGTTATGGAAGAGCCCGCAGGGGCGCCTTGATCTGGCTCAACAAATTCCACCTCTGGAATGCATCTAGGATCTGTCGGGTTTTTCCAGCGAAGACATGGCTTATTCCACGGCGCGGCGAACAGGCACCGAGGGCGGGACTTCCTCTTTCAACAACATCAGCAGGGCGATGATTGTCAGCGCCACACCACCCAGGATCAAACCGGTTGGCACGCCTTTGCCCAGCGCAATCTCCCACAGAATGACCCAGCTGGGAACCAGGTAGGTATAGGCCATGACCTTGGCCGACGGCAGCCGCAAAGAAGAAAACTGCACCAGCACGAAGCTGGCTGCCGTTGCAAATAACGAAATATAGAACAGACCGATCCAGACAATAGCCGGAAGCCCGGCCCAATCGGTTGCCATCAGGTCCGACCAGCCGAAGACGACCAACAACAGACACCCGGCGACCAGCGTACCGAAGGTGAATACCACGGCGGGCTCTCCTCGGTTCAGCTTGCGTATCATGGGCGTATAGATCGCATGGGCGACGCAGCCCCAGAAATAGATGATTTCGCCGCCACCGATTTCAAAGGCGCGGAACATGTGCCAATCGGCCCGGAAAATCACCCAAAGCGCCCCCACGGCGCCAATGGTCAGGGCCAGCGCCATGCGCGGAGTCGTGATCTGGCGCAACAAGACCCAACCGGCCATGGCAGAGACAACTGGTGTCAGGGTGAACACCGCCGCTGCACTGACAGGTGGGGCGGTTCGCAACCCATAGAACATCAGGACGAAATAGGTGGCGAACAAAGCCCCGAGCACCAGATAGCGCCAAGGGGCCTGCGCGGCGCTGCGCGGCAGGCCGGTTGTCGCCAAGGCGGCCAAACCAATCACGGCAGCGGCAATCGCAAAGCGAACCGCATTCAGGGCGGCTGGCGCGATTTCGTTGGCGATCATGGACCCCAGCGAAAAGCTGCCTGCCACAAGGGCTGAAAAGGCAAGCATGGCCAGATGGCCACGCATCTGCGGGCTCATGGCTGCCAGCCTTTGGCTTCTTCTTTCAGAAAGCTCAGAAAGGCCTGTACCTTGGTGGTGCGGTGCAAATCCACGTGGGTCACCAGCCACAGATTGCCGAACCATTCCGGCAGCGGATCAATCACCTCGACCAGATTGTCGTGGCGGGCAGCCTCCCAACGAGCCATGAAGCCGATGCCGGCACCGGCCAGAACGGCCTCGCGCATGCAGAAGTTGTTGGTACAGCGGAAGGTGATGCGATCGGCGGGTACCGTCGCGCGCAGCCAGCGTGTGAACGGCGCGCGGCTGGTCTCATCATCGGAACTGACGAAGTGATGGCGTGCAAAATCTTCGATTCCGGATGGCTTGCCGAACCGTTCGATGTACGAGGCGCTGGCATAAAGACCAACTTCCTCTTGTCGGAAAGGCTGGACGACATTGTCGGGTTGATCAGGGGCCGATCCGGCGCGGATCGCCACATGCGCCTCACCGTATTCCAACCGGAACAGCCGGTCGCCCGTCAGGTATCGCACGATCAGGTCCGGATGCATCTTTTGAAACGCGGTGAGCGTCGGCACCACCAACGGGGCAAGAGACCCCAGGGATGTCACGACCAATTCACCCGAGACATCGTCTCCGCGTCCCTTCATCCGGCCGACAAGCTGGTTGAACTGATCTTCGGTCGCCTGGGCCACACGCAACAGATCGTCGCCTGCTTCGGTCGGCGTATACCCACGGGCATGGCGCTGGAACAGTTTGACACCCAATCGCGCCTCGATCGCATCAATGTGACGGATCACGGTGGCGTGGTGAACACCCAGAACCTCTGCCGCGCCGCTGACCGTCCCCATGCGTGCCACCTGATAGGCGGTTCTCACTTCATCCCAATTATCCATGGCAATGTCGTCACTGTGCAATTTCCAACAATAACTGTTGATGTATCCGAGTTTTGTTCATCAACGCAACAATCATATTGGGCGCAGGACAAGATTCCCCTGACCAAAAGGACCAAAACAATGACCAAAACGATCCTTCACATCGACTCATCCGCCCGCCGCGTGAACTCGACCACGCGCGATCTGTCTGACCGTGTGGTCAAGCAACTGGGCGCAGACCGTATCATCCGCCGCGATCTGGCCACCCCCCTGCCCCTGCTGACAGAAGACTGGATCGCCGCCAATTTCACCCCCGCCGAGCAGCGCGACGATCTACAGCGCGACCGGCTGGCCCTGTCGGACGAACTCGTTTCCGAACTGAAAGAGGCCGACACCATCGTCATCGGCCTGCCGATCTACAACTTTTCGGTGCCTGCCGCATTCAAGGCCTGGGTCGACCTCGTGGCGCGCGCGGGCCTGACCTTTTCCTACACGGAAAACGGCCCCAAAGGCCTGCTGGAAGGGAAACGTGCCATTCTGGCCATCGCATCGGGCGGTGTTCCCGTCGGATCCGAAACTGATTTCGCCACCAATTACGCGCGCCACGTTCTGGGTTTCATCGGCATTCATGACATCGACGTCATCGCCGCGGATCAGATGGCCGTGAACCCGGATGCGGCGCTGGAAAATGCCCACAAGGCGGTTGCGGAGCTTGCAGCCTGATCGCCTCTGGCCAACGAGCGTGGAAACGTCCAGTCTGCATGCGAGCAAACAGGCAGACTGGATGGGCCACATGAAGAAAATCGGCATTCTGGGCGGTGTGGGCTGGGCCTCGACCGTCGATTATTACCGGGCGATTGCCGAAGGGGCCGGGCGTTATCACGCGGAACGCGGCCATCGTTCGCCTTTGCCAATCCCACCGATGACCATCGAATCCGTTACGCAGGCCAGAACGCGCGCCCTGCGCGGTGTCGCCGGTGATGAGGCAAGCTGGGCGGATTTTGACGCGGTGTTCCGCGACGCCCTGCTGACTCTCGAACGCGCCGGGTGCGATTTTGGCATTATCGCGTCCAACACCCCCCATGCGCGGCTTCACGCGATACGGCAGGGTGTCTCGATGCCGATCCTCAACATCTTTGACGCAACCGCCGAGGCGACGGCAGGTACCGGCGCATCACGGGTTCTGGTCCTGGGAACAACCGTGACGATGCAGGCCACCAACTATGCGGATCGACTGGCCGCCGAAGGCATTACCGCGAATGAACGGTTGCCCGAACCCGAGATTTCCCAGATGCAGGCCATGATCGACAGTGATTTCTATGGTGGTGCAACCGACACGGCCCGCGCTCGTCTGCTGGCGTTTTGCGACAAGCACGCCAGCCCCGGAACCGCGATCCTGCTGGCCTGTACCGAGCTTCCACTGGCTTTTCCGAACCACCTGGACGATCCGGTGTTCGAAGCTGACGGGCATCTGTTCGTCAACCCGTCAGCCGCGCATGTTGCCGCCGCATTGAAAGAGGCGCTGATGTAATCAGGGCAACCACGTGACCGCGCAGCCGATGCGCTCGAAAAAGGCCATCATGTCGGCCCGCGTCAGGGCCACGGTGCGGTCGTTGACAAGGGGGTGCATGTAAATCACCTCGGCCTGCTGTGCCGCCGCATCCATGAAGAACCTGACATCATTCTGAACACCGTTGATCATCGCCAGCGGACTGACCGCGCCGGGGCGTATGCCGAGATTCTGAAACAGCCGGTCCGCCGAGCCGAAGGACAGGTTGCCTATGCCCAACTCGGCCCCCAAAGCCTTGAGATCAATCTCGCGACTTTGTTCCAAGGTCACCAGATAGTTGCGCTTTTTCTTGTCGCGCAGGTACAGGTTCTTGACCCTCAGCGCGTTCTCTCCCGGTGTCATGAACTGGTCTTCGACCGCCTTTGCATCCTCGACCGTACGCAATGGCACATGGGTATGCAGGCGATAGGTCAGCCCCCAATCTTCCATCTGCGCCAGCAATGCGTCCGAACTCAGCGGCAACGTGTCCTGATAGGTGGATGAAGCGTCCATGAAGCCCTCGCTTTTTTGGGATTGCTCATCGCGCAACAAAGCTTGGAATTCAAGCGCGGGACATACAATTGCCCGGTTGATGCCCGCCCGAATGAAGGTCGCGCGCATCACTGGCGCAGTCAGTGTCTGGCGTGCCGAACCTGGCCTTGACCCCGCCAACCACACTGCCCGAGATCAAGGACGGTGCTGTCCTTGCCCCGCGCGTTTCAGCCTGATTTCACGCAAGACGGTGATGAAACAAACTGGAACAGGGTGTTGGAACGGTGCTAGCGTACCGCCATGAAAGTGACCCGAGACACCCCGAACCAACTGATCATCGCCAATACGCCCTGGTTCATCGGTATCACGCTGGTCATTTTCATTCTGGCCTTTGTCGGCCCCGGTATTTTTCTGATGAGCACGGGCGGCGAAGGCATCTGGTTCGGCCTGATCTTCGCCCTTGGCGGAGGAGGTCTTGGGTTTGGTGCGTTTTGCGTTTTCGTAAGACGGGTTCAGATCATTCTGGATCGGAACAAGGACAGTATCCTGATCCGCCGCCAATCGGTTTTTGGTTACGAAGCGGTTGAACACAAACTGTCCAACCTGTCCCACGCAGAAATCGAAAGCACGACATCCCGAAGCAAAAACGGCACCTCGACGCTGTATCGCCCGGTCCTTGTTCTTGAGAAAGGCATGAGCGCGGGCCGCCATCCCATTGTCGAAGCGTTTTCCAGCGGCTCCGGCTCTCGCCGGTTGGCCGAGGCGGTGAATGACTGGCTTCCATCTAAGCCCGGCCAAGACCGTCGCGCAGTCGGGACGAACTAAGAGGTCAGGCCGCGTTCCAGCCACAATCGTTCTTCGGCTGAGACCAGCCGGGACATGCAGGAGTCATATCGCGCCATGTCCTGCTCGGTCAGCTTGCCTTCCCACTTGTTGCTTGTGCCCGAAGAGAAGAACTGCGCAAAGTCGTGAAAACCGCTGGTGAATCCGGGGGTTTGCTCCAGACGTATGGCATTGTTTTTCATCGATCCGAAACTGCCGGCCCCGGCTATGTCCTTGACCAGATCCGGGTTAATTTCGATGTCCATGATCCGTGCAAGCCGCGCGACCTGTCCCGGAAGATCCCGGCTGAGCTCGGCATAGTGCAGAAAATGGATGTTTGGCAGGTCGCGATACATCCAAAAGGAATGGAAGTGATGAATGATCGATCTGAGGGTCAGGTCATCTGTGCCCTTGGACGACGCGGGCCGGTTCAAAAACATGTCGAAAGCTTCCGACAGATCGTCGGGGAACAAGTAATCAAGCCAGTCATGCTTCATATTCTCGACATGGCGGCGCATTGAAAAATGAACGTCAACCGGGTGGCGGTGAACAACCAGATATTGCGCTTTTGGCGAGAACAAGATGCCATCAAGCGGGGTGTGTGTCTTGATACAGCGCCGATGGCTTTGCGCGCTCAGTTCATCCGCCTGCGCCACCCGATCGCGAAAACTGCAATCAAGCCACGGTGAGACCCTGTTGTCGTACACACTGGGGTCGGCCGTTTCGGTGATGAGCATGCGCACTAGTGTTTGCGTCCAAGTGGTGCCGCATTTGGGCGGTGTGCACACAAAAACGTCGCTGGGCCGGATCTCGAATCCGGACCATATATCGGTGTTGGTCACTTCGCCGACATAGTCGGTCGTCTTTCGCGGCAGACCATTCTTCATCGCCTCCTCCCTCAGCTTCAATCACGCAGAATAGCCCGCAATGTGACACTCACATAGCTTATCTTGACTCACACGGCCCAGAGGCGTAGATGATCGCCAAACATCCGGAAGCCTTTCGATCTTCCGGTCCCTTGAGTCGTTCAGGGATCGCCCCCCACCAGCGAGTTTCGCCCGTGGGGGCGTTTGTGCATTGACCCGTCTGCCCTTATCTAAGGGGCGCCAAATCAGAACCGGCTAAGGAGGCCGCAGGCATGTTTGAAAATCTATCCGAACGCCTCTCTGGCGTCTTCGACCGGTTGACCAAACAGGGCGCCCTGTCCGAGGAAGACGTCAAAACCGCCCTGCGTGAGGTCCGCGTTGCCCTACTTGAGGCCGACGTCTCGCTGCCGGTTGCAAGGGAATTCGTCAAGAAAGTTCAAAGCCAGGCCACCGGTCAGGCAGTCACCAAGTCGATCACCCCCGGTCAGCAGGTCGTCAAGATCGTGCATGACGCTTTGGTTGACACCCTGCGTGGCGAGGAAGACCCCGGCGCGCTGAAGATCGACAACCCGCCCGCACCGATCCTGATGGTCGGCTTGCAGGGTTCGGGTAAAACGACGACCACCGGCAAGCTGGCGAAACGTCTGAAAGAGAAAGAGGGCAAAAAGGTCCTGATGGCCTCGCTGGACGTCTACCGCCCGGCGGCGATGGATCAGCTGGCGGTTCTGGGCACCCAGATCGGAGTGGACACCCTGCCGATCGTTCCCGGCCAGAAACCTGTCGATATTGCCAAGCGCGCCAAACAGCAGGCGACGCTGGGTGGCTACGACGTGTACATGCTCGACACAGCGGGTCGTCTGCACATCGACGAAGTCCTGATGGATGAGGTCGAACAGGTCCGCAACGCCGTTGACCCGCGCGAGACGCTGCTGGTGGTTGACGGCCTGACCGGGCAGGTCGCCGTCGAGGTCGCTGAAGAGTTCGACGCCAAGGTCGGCATCTCGGGCGTGGTTCTGACGCGGATGGACGGCGACGGGCGCGGTGGTGCGGCGCTGTCGATGCGCGCAGTCACCGGCAAGCCGATCCGCTTTGTCGGTCTGGGCGAGAAGATGGACGCGCTCGAAACCTTCGAGCCGGACCGGATCGCCGGTCGGATTCTGGGCATGGGTGACATCGTTGCCCTGGTCGAAAAGGCCCAGGAAACGATGGAGATGGAACAGACCGAGCGCATGATGAAGCGCATGGTCAAGGGTCAGTTCAACATGAACGACCTGAAAATGCAGCTGGAACAGATGATCCAGATGGGCGGCATGCAGGGCATGATGGGCATGATGCCGGGCATGGGCAAGATGGCCAAGCAGATGGATCAGGCCGGTCTGGACGACAGGATTCTGCGCCAGCAAATCGCCATGATCCAGTCGATGACCAAGCGCGAACGCGCCAACCCGCAGATCCTTCAGGCCAGCCGCAAGAAACGCATCGCGGCGGGGTCCGGGATGGAGGTCAGCGACCTCAACAAGCTGCTCAAGATGCACCGGCAGATGTCGGACATGATGAAGAAGATGGGCAAGATGGGCAAAGGCAAGATGCTGAAACAGGCCATGAAAGGCATGTTCGGCAAAGGCGGCCCCAGCCCCGAGGAGATGGCCGCAGGCATGGACCCCAAGGCGCTGGAACAGGCGGCCAAGGCCATGGGTGGCAAAATGCCCGGTCTGGGCGGCGGCATGGGTCTGCCTCCGGGCCTGAGCGGGTTCGGAAAGAAAAAGTGACCCCCGCACGCTGTACCCAGCCCCCGTCCGGAAAGGCGGCGATGGCAGCAGCGCAATATCGCGCAGCCCTGCCGGTCATTCAGACCCGGCGGCTGGTACTGCGCGTGCCCACACTGGACGACCTGCCGGTGTGGACGTCGATCTGCAAAGGCAGCTTTGGTGACACCGCGCAAGCCGCGTGGACCGAGTTTTCCTATTATACCGCGGGCTGGCTTCTGCATGGTCACGGCCTGTTCACGGTCACGCTCAAAGGAAATGATCAGGCCATTGGCTTCGTCGTTCTGGGTTTGGAATGGGACGATCACGAACCGGAACTTGGCTATATGTTCGGCGCTGAACACCGGATGCAGGGCTATGCCACCGAAGCTTGCGCCGCCGTGCGTGATTTCGGATTTGACCTGCTGGGATCGGGGCAGTTCGTAAGCTATGTTTCGCAATCCAACGCCCGTTCGAACGCGCTTGCCCAACGACTGGGCGCAGCGCGTGATGCCGATGCAGAAAGCGCCTTTGGGCCAACCCAGCATGTCTGGCGCTACCGCGAGGTGCAGGCATGACATTCGCGTTGCCGATCCCGACGCTGGAAACCGAACGCCTGATCCTGCGCGCGCCGTCCGAGGCCGATGTCGATGCGGACACTGCCTTCTTTGCAAGCGATGCGGCCAAGTTCGTCGGCGGCCCTCTGCGCAGGGATGAGGTTTGGCGGGTGGTCGCCTCGCTGCTGGGGCACTGGGCTTTGCGCGGCTATGGGTATTGGAGCGTCGATGAAAAAGACACCGGCACCTATGTCGGGCGGATCGGGCTTTGGTTTCCCGAAGGCTGGCCGGAACCCGAAGTTGGCTGGACCCTGTTGAACCACGCTACCGGCAAGGGCTATGCGACCGAGGCCGCGCTGACCGCACGCGCCTACGCCTATGATGTATTGGGCTGGGAAACCGCGATCTCACTGATCGACCTGGACAATCACGCCAGCAAGGCCGTGGCCAAGCGTCTGGGCGCGCAGTTCGAGTATCACTATGACCACCCCAAGTACGGAAAATCCGAAATCTGGCGGCACCCGGCGCCCTCGGATCTGGTGAATGGCGGAATGGAGGCATACGCATGACCTCTTTCACCATTCCCACCATTGAAACCGAACGCCTGATCCTGCGCGCGCCGCATCTGGATGACCTGCCCGCAATGACCGCATTCTTCGCGACCGAGCGCAGCCATATGGTGGGCGGCCCGAAGGATTCGTTCGAATGCTGGAACTCTCTGTCGAACCGGCTGGGTCATTGGGCGTTGCGGGGTTATGGCCTGTGGCACCTGACCGAAAAGGCCGGCGGCACATTCGTCGGCTGGGCCGGAATGATCTACGTACCGGGCTGGGCCGAACCGGAACTGGGTTGGACCCTGATGGAAGAAGCCGAAGGCAAGGGGCTGGCCTTTGAAGCTGCATCGGCTGCGCGTGATCATGCCGCCCGGCATCAGGGCCTGAACGGTGTGATCTCTTACATCGCCCATGCAAATGATCGTTCGCGCGCTTTGGCTGAACGGCTTGGTGCAACGCTGGAACTTGAGAATGCCGAACTTCTGGGCAAGCTCGCTCAGATCTGGCGCCATCCGCAGATTGACTTGACCACCGAAAGGACCGGCCAATGACCAACCCCGTGACACAGGCTGCCACGCTGTTGAAAGAGCATCGCGAAAGCATCGACAGGCTGGATGCGATCCTCGTCTACACGCTCGGCGAGCGGTTCAAGCACACGCAGGCCGTTGGCAAGCTCAAGGCCGAACACGACCTTCCCCCGTCCGATCCCTCGCGCGAAGCTGCGCAGATCGCACGGTTAGAAGACCTGGCGAATGAGGCCGATCTGGACCCCGATTTCGCCAAGGCTTTCCTGAATTTCATCATTCAGGAAGTCATCCGACACCACCGGAAGCATCAAGAGTGAACCTCCGGTTCAACAAACACCAGAACTAACCGGCACCCACGCCGGCTCAAACAAAGACACGCCTCTGGCGTGATGCCATTCAAAGGAGATACCACCATGGCAATGAAAATTCGTCTCGCCCGCGGCGGCTCGAAAAAACGTCCTTTCTATCGCATCGTTGCGGCTGACAGCCGTATGCCGCGCGATGGCCGTTTCATCGAGAAACTGGGCACCTACAACCCGCTGCTGCCGAAAGACAGTGAAGAGCGCGTGAAAATGAACATGGAGCGCATCCAGTACTGGCTGGATCAGGGCGCACAGCCCACCGACCGTATCGCACGCATGCTGGAAGCGGCCGGTGCCCGTGACAAGGCCGAGCGCAACAACCCCAACAAGGGAACTCCGGGCAAGAAAGCCCAGGAGCGCGCCGAAGAGAAAGCCGCCAAGGCCGCTGAAGCAGCCGAAGCCGCTGCTGCTCCGGCGGAAGAAGCCGCAGCAGAAGAATAAGCAGGCGCACGCGTGCGGGATCACCCCTTTACAGACGATTTTCGCACGCAGTTCGACCTGTTGTTGCGGCTCCGGCGGGATGTGCGCCGGTTCCGCACCGATGCGATTGACGAGGCAGTGCTGGCGCGCTGCCTCGACGCATTTCGACTGGCCCCTTCAGTGGGGCTCAGCGAACCCTGGCGCGTGATCCGCGTCGAAAGCGAAGCGGCAAGGGCCGCAGCGCTGAAGAATTTTCGCACCGCCAATGACCACGCTTTGGCGGGCTACTCGGGTGACAAGGCGCAGCTGTACAGCAGCCTGAAGCTGTCCGGGATGCAGGAAGCGCCCGTGCAACTGGCCGTCTTCTGCGACGACAGCACCGAAAAAGGGCTGGGACTTGGCGCCGGCACGATGCCCGAGATGCGGCGCTATTCTGTCGTGTCCGCGATCACTTTGTTCTGGCTTGCACTTCGGGTGGAAGGTCTGGGGCTGGGCTGGGTTTCCATTCTGGATCCCGACCAGATGAAGCGCGATCTGAATGTTCCTGAAACCTGGCGCCTGATCGGCTATTTCTGTGTCGGCCGGCCGGAACAGATGTCGGATACGCCTGAACTGGAACAGGTCGGCTGGGAAACCCGGGCGCAGGGCCTGGCGATCGAAACACGGTAAGACCTCATGTTCGGATTGATACGACTTCCCATTCTGCTGCTGATCGCCTTTATTGTGGGCGTGTTCTTCGAGCGCAACAACCAGCGCGAAGCCTGCAACGGGCTTGGCGAATGGAGAAACGGGATATGTTTGACGACTGGGGCAGCCAATGAGTGATCTGATCTGCGTCGGCAGCATTGCCGGGGCTTACGGTGTGCGAGGCGAGGTGAGGCTGAAAAGCTTTTGCGCCGTTCCCGAAGATATCGAGACCTATTCGCCGCTGACCGATGAAGCGGGCAAAGAGCGTTATCCGGTGGTATTGACGCGCACCATCAAGAACGGATTCGCGGCCCGCCTTGGTGGCGTTGAAACCAAGGAACAGGCGGATGCCCTGAATGGGTTGCGCCTTTACGCAAGGCGCGATCAGCTGCCGTCGCTGCCCGATGATGAATTCTACCACAACGATCTGATCGGGCTGGATGTCTATGACACCGGAGGCACCTTGTTGGGCAAGGTCAAATCGGTGCAGAACCACGGCGCCGCGGACTTGTTGGAATTGCACGGGCCGGGCCTGAAAACCACGGTTTTGCTGCCTTTCACGATGCAAGTTGTACCCACGGTGGATCTGGAACAAGGCCGTATCGTGGCCGACCCGCCCGAAGGCCTGATCTGATGCGTCGGGTCCTGCTGCATCTGGGCCTGCACAAGACAGGCATGACCGCAGCACAGTCCTTCCTCCATGAAAACCGGAAACTGATCTGGCCACGCTTCGCATTGGTACTGCCCTACAAAACGCGCAACAGCGGCTTGAGCGAGAGCGCCACGCGTCACTCGCTTTACCGGCTGGATTCCACATTGGCGGGTTTTGGAAGCCACCTGCACGCGTTTCTGGACGATCTGGATTTCGGCGCACGCCGGGGGTTGATCCTAAGCGAAGAGAATTTCGCAGGCTTGCGCCCCAGCAGAAACAAGCGAGAAGGATACGGTGCTGCACCGGAACTGGCGGAAACTCTGGTCAGCGTCGTGCGGCGTCGGTTTCTGGGTCATGAAACCGACATCACGATCTACATATCCTTGCGCGCCCGCGATCAATGGCTGCGGAGCCTGTGGGCACACGACTTGCAGAAATCACGCATGGTGCAGGATTTGGACGCCTTTTCTTCCGACCTGGCCAATCTGCCATCCCTTCAGGAAACCGCTGATGCCGTCCGGAATCGGCTGCCATCCGTTACGGTCAGAACAGAGTGGATGGAAGCGTTGCAGAACCACCGCCTTGGTGCAGGTGCGCCCTTGGCCGAATTTTTGAACCTGCCACCCGAGCTTTCGTCGCAGCTTGTCGGGCCTGCACATGGCACGCCAACATTTTCAGACGATGTGCTACAGGAAATCCTGGCGCTGAACCGATCCTCGCTGGACGACGCCGCCATGATCACCCAGAAGAAAGCTCTGATTCAATCCGCACAGAACGAACTGGCCCGCCAGACATGACAGAGAAACCCAGCAGATCCCACGGCCGCAAGGCGATCCGTCCTTCCCTGAAACCACGCGAGCTGATGACGCCGAGCCCTGATCTGCACGGGGTCTGGAAAGCCAAGATCATCACTTTGTTCCCGTCCGCCTTCCCCGGTGTTCTGGGCGAAAGCCTGACAGGTAAGGCCTTGCAGGAAGGGCTTTGGCAACTGGAAACAGTGGATCTGCGACAGTTCGGAATAGGCAAACATCGCAATGTTGATGACACCCCGGCTGGGGGTGGCGCGGGCATGGTTCTGCGGGCCGATGTTCTGGGTGACGCGATCGAACATGCGATGGCAGGCATTCAAGGAAACTGGCCGCTGATCTACCTCAGCCCGCGCGGGCGTCGCATGGACCAGCGCATGATGCAGAATCTTGCCCGTTGTGACGGCATGACCCTTCTGTGCGGTCGTTTTGAAGGCGTGGACGAGCGCGTTTTGGAACATTACGGCGTTCAAGAGGTATCGTTGGGTGATTTCGTCATGACCGGCGGCGAAATCGCGGCACAAGCCCTGATCGATGCCACGGTACGGCTGATTCCCGGAGTGCTTGGAAATCAGGCTTCGACAGAAGAGGAAAGTTTTGCCTCGGGTTTGCTGGAGCACTCCCAGTATACCCGCCCCGCAAGTTGGAAAGGGCGCCCGATCCCCGAGGTTCTGATGTCGGGCCATCATGGCCGGATCGCGGAATGGCGGCATAAAATGGCAGAAGACATCACGCGCGAACGGCGTCCTGATATCTGGGCGGAATATGTCAAAGCCACATCGGAAACCCAGGACTAGACCCGCTCGTTGTGGCCGGGATGCCTCAGTTTCGATGTTTGTCAGAATGCCATTTGAAGTTGAACACACCTAAACTTATTCACTTCCATACCCCATTGGTTTTTGGGTAATAAGAAGTGAAATAGAAGGCATTATGAAAAAGCTATTGCTTGGCACGTTACTAGTTGTCTCCGCCTGTACCACCAAACCGCTTGGGATGTCCGTTCCGACGCAAGCCGGTCACAATCTGCACTCTGCGAAGGTTGCCGTTGATTCCTGCTCTCAGGAAGCTGACGAGGGCGGCAACAGCGCCGTAATTGGCGGTTATGCAACCAATATCCTGCTTTGGGGCATCATCATCGGGCCTGCGGTCACCGCGCCATTTCAGGACGAGCTGCGCCAACAGGGCGAAATCGATCAGGTTGATCGCTGCCTGCGCGCACGCGGTTTCGAGCGGCGCGAACTGACCGCGGGTGAATCGTTCTGGGTGCGCAACGCCTTTGGTGATGAACGCGAACGGCGGCTGGACCACCTGGTCGGGGGCGGCACTATCGAAACCTACGGAACAGCCAAAAACTAGCGGCGCGCTTTCCAGCTGGCCCAAGTTTCTGGGGTGCCGTTGAACGTGTTGATGTCCACCCTGCCCTGAACCCCCGGCACCAGCCCGGTGCCGGTGTATTGCCAAAACCGCCAGACTGTGCGGGGATAGACCTGACGCGGATGGCCTGCGACGGATCGCAACCAGAACTCGGTTTTGGGCAAACGCCCGATATCCGTATCTGCAAAGAAATCCACTGTCGTATAGACGATGGGACGCCGGCCATAATGCCGTTCGAGAATGTCCAGAAAGCGCTGCGCTTCGGCGCGGACGGTTCTGCCATCGGGCCGCAACGTGCAGGTCTTGGAATGCGGCGTCCACTCCATGTCAAGAACATGCGGCAGATCTGCCCCTTTCGGGACGTTCTGAATGAACCAACGCGCCTGTTCCTGGGCCGATCGGCAGAAATAATAGTAATGATAAGCCCCCCACGGCACGCCCGCTGCCTGAGCACCGCGCCTGTGGTCGTCGAACAATGGATCCGCCACATCGCCGCCTTCGGTTGCTTTCAGAAATGCAAAGCTTACGCCCGAAGCTTTGGCCGTACGCCAGTCTATCGGTCCCTGCCAGCGCGAGACGTCAAGCCCGTGGATCGGATACAAGCCAGGGTGACGGCCTTCCCACTCATGCGGATCGGCGTCCCCAAAATCAGGATAGATTACGGACGGTGCCGTCCTGTCCACGCCCGGCGTGGGCTCCACGACCTGCGGTTTCGGGCCGCCGCGTCCGCACGACATAAGCAAAGCGGCTGCAATCGTCAGCATAAGTGCAATTCGCATCATGGGATCCTGTCTGAAATTTCTGCTCTTTCAATTTCCTTCAGAATGCCTGATCTGACCGCTGTGGCAACGGTGGGATTTTCGAAAGGCGGATTCCCACTGCTTCGCCATACGATTTGTTCTTGATCCCGGCACTCAATACCCTTAAACGACCGCAATCCGGTGCCGCATTCTGCGACTCCGGTGTTTTGGTTTGATTTTCGGCTTAAAGCCCGGCTTTCTTCGGCGGGGATGTGTCAGATCAAACCAGACCAAAGGAACATTCGATCTGACCTCTGGCGGGCTGCATGCAGGACCCGGTGAAGACCAAGAGCTCTCAGGCCGTGCCCAAACTTCGTGGACCAACCACGAGCATATAGGAGTACCTGCGATGGATCTTATCGCACAGCTTGAGGCGGAACAGATTGCCGCCCTGGGGAAAGACATCCCCGACTTCAAGGCCGGTGACACCATTCGTGTCGGCTATAAGGTGACCGAGGGGTCGCGCACCCGTGTGCAGAACTACGAAGGCGTCTGCATCGCGCGCAACAACGGCAATGGCATTGCCGGTTCGTTCACCGTTCGCAAGATTTCGTTCGGCGAAGGCGTGGAGCGTGTGTTCCCGCTGTATTCGACCAACATCGACAGCATCACCGTTGTCCGCCGTGGCCGCGTTCGTCGCGCCAAACTGTACTATCTGCGCACCCGCCGCGGTAAATCCGCACGTATCGCAGAGGTCACGAACTACAAGCCCAAGGCTGGCGCCGAAGCGTAAGGAACGGAAAGATGAAAAAAGACATCCATCCCGATTATCACGTCATCGACGTCAAAATGACCGATGGCACCGTGGTTCAGATGAAATCCACCTGGGGCGCCGAAGGCGACCAGCTGGCTCTGGAAATCGACCCCTCCGTGCACCCTGCATGGACTGGTGGTTCGTCGCGCCTGATGGACGCCGGCGGCCGCGTGTCGAAATTCAAAAAGAAATACGAAGGTCTGGGCTTCTAAGTCTGACCGGTTTCGATTTCGAAAGGCCGTCCCTTGGGGGCGGCCTTTTTTGTTGGAAGCTTCCATGTGTCTTATGGACGCGAAACCGGACTAACCGAACAAGATGCGTTTTGGCAAAGGCCCAGGGATGCTACACTCCGGTTGACCAACGCTCAGCTTCCACGGAGATCCGGACATGCCCCAGTACAATGACATGATCGAGCTTTCAATCGATGATATGGATCTGATTGAAACGGCGTTGCGCGACTCGATCGCTTCGTTGTCACATGTTGCTTCGGATGAACCAGAGGACAGCAGGACCGACCGGGAAGACACGTTGAGGCGCATTCACGAACTTCTGGGCAAGCTACACGATCAGAAGGTCTTTTTTCGCCCGCAGAAAGGGGTTTACCTCGGCGGTTAGGGGCTTGGTTGTCGCGGATTGCGGGTCAATTCCGCCGCACTGTGTACAGGGGGAACCGGCCCGCGCAACAACATCAGCGCCAGTGTCATTCCGGCCAGTGCCGCAATCGCGGCAACTAACATGGCATTGTCAAAGGCGTTGTCCTGCACATCCCGCAGGGCCTTCGCCAATGTGTCTCCCGCAGTCGGATCCATCCCCGATATCAATTGCTGTATCTGGTTCGGCGTTCCGTGTGTCAGCGCATGGGCCAGATTCTCGCGCTGGGTTGACCCGGCAGGCAACGCGTCGATCACCTCGGACAGACCTCGGCGTCTGGTAATCGCTTCAGCCAGACCGCCCACCACGGCACCAAGGGTTGCTCCGAAGTAGAGACAGGCGTTGATGACCCCAGAACCCTGCCCCACATGCTGCTCGGGCAGCAGGCGCAGACCCAGACGTGGCAACAGCGAAAAGCAGATGCCCAACCCGACACCGACGATCAGCAGCTTCCACCAGATTTCGGAAAACTGCGTTGTGTTCGTTGTTGCCATCAGCAGCAGGAACCCGCAGGCCATCGCCCCCAGGCCAATGGCGATCGGCCATTGAAAGCTGTAGGGGGCAAGAAAGCGGGGTGCGGTAGCCGATATCAAAAACATGCTGAGGCTGAGCGGCATGATCGCCAGCCCCGCACCGATGGACGAATACCCAAAGGCATCGGGCGATTGGACGAATGTATTGAAATAGACGAAGAAGCAGAACAGCGTGAAGCCAGTAAAGAACATCCCCGCCGCAGCCATCAGATAACGCGGATGGCGAAAGTACCGAAGCTCGATCAAAGGATCGTCGCTGCGGCGGGATACGATGACAAGGGCAATTGTCGACACGGCCGCCACGACCAGGGGCACCAGTGTCAAAGGCGAAGTCCACCCGCCGCTTTCCCCGTTGCTGAGCGCAAAGGACAATGGCCCGAGGAAAAAAAGAATGGCAACGGCCCCCGCATAATCGAACTTTGCCCCGGCAAGGCGGGTATCGGGAACGTATTTCCGTTTGCTGACATGCAGCCCGATGGCAAAGGCCACAGCCAGCAGAACCAGGTCGGCTGCAAAGACGGCGCGCCAGCTGACATAGTGGCCGAAAGCGCCACCGACGATGGGCCCGACACCGATCGCCAGACCGACAATCGCCCCCCAGACGCCGGTAACGCTGGCGCGCTGCTCTTCGGGCGTGGCCGCCGTCAACAGTGACAGGGACGTGCCGAACAAAGCAGCCGCGCCCGCGCCTTGCGCGCCGCGCCCGATAAGCAGCATCGCCCCATCCTGCGCCAACAGGGCAAAGGCAGACCCGATTGCAAAGACGATCATGCCAAAAAAGAACACGCCCATCTTGCCGGTAATGTCACCCAGCCGGCTGACGATGCAGACAAGTGTGGCGCTGGTCACGGAATACGTGGCCATCACCCATTGCAAACCTGACGGGGTCAAATCGAACTCGGCCCTGAGATTGGGCAATATGGTGGACACAGCGGTGGTGTTGAACCCCACGACCATCATGCAGATGGCCGTCATGGCCAGCACCACGCGGGCGCGGGACTGCGGAGATACACTTGCCGAGCTCTCATCGGCCATAAAACACCCACTGACCAAGAATGTTAAATACAATCATCATCAGTTTAACGATTTCTGGCCCTGCGCATAGAGTTGCGTCAGATCCAGTAAGACAGCGCAACTGGCAGCACCAGCACAGTACCGAGCGTCGAGACAAGAATGAACCCTGCCACATCCGGCCCGTATTCCGGAACATGCTGGTCGATAAACAGATAAGTCGCCACGGAAGAAGGCATCAGGCAACACAGGATCAGCGCACCCCGCTCGGTTCCCGTGAAACCAAACAACCAGATCAGAACACTGGCAATTGCAACCGCCATCGCCAGATGCAGGGCCGTTAGCAGAACCGCGCGACCCAGGCTTTTCACACGCAGCGTCGCGAGCGTATGCCCCAGGGTCAGCAGCATGAGCGGGATGGACAATCCACCCAAGATGTCAAAGGACTTTGCGACCGGTTGCGGCAGGCTCTGCCCCGTTGCCATCAGGATCAGGGCGAGGCCCACGGCATATATAATCGGGGACGTCGCCAGTTTCCTGGGCGAGAATTCTCCGGCCGGGATCCACATGCCGACGGTGAAGATGCTGATCAGCACAACCACCACGAACGCCATGGTATAGGCCATACCTGCATCGCCCAGCGCCAGCAAAGTGATTGGCAGGCCGATGTTGCCGACATTCCCGTGCATCAACGGCGTCAGAAAGGCCCTCACCGGCAAGCGAAGAGCCTTGAGCCCGACATACCCCAACACCCCGAAACCGGCCACCGCAAGGGCAGCGGCGGTCATCATGTCAAGAAACGTGCCCACGGCCAGTTTGGTGCTCGACAGATGAGAAATGATCAATGTCGGATAGCCGACTTTTGAGACGATCCCGCCAATGACCTTGTTGTCGAAAGGCGCCTGAATCACGGCAAGAACATAGCCAATACCAGCACAGATCAGGACAGGCAGAACCACGTTCAAAACATTCAGGAACAGGTGCTCCAAGCAAAAAACTCCTTGCCGAAACCGTTTGTCGACAGTGAATCAGTGCCATTGCAATGGCAAGCGCCCTGTGTAACCCGTGCACGGCGTTGGGTTTTCCCGATTGGAGTCTGATATTGCCCGAAAGCGCCGCTTGAGGTTCTTTCCTTCGCCGCCGACACAACATATAGTGGCTGACAACAACGTGTAGTGAAGCACGGCGGGACTTGGGAATACAAGCATGGCACATATCATTGTGGTCGGGAACGAAAAGGGTGGCGCAGGCAAATCGACCGTGTCGATGCATGTGGCGACCGCGCTGGCCCGATTGGGACACAAGGTCAGCACGTTGGATCTGGATCTGCGTCAGCGCAGTCTGGGACGATACTTCGAGAACCGCAACAACTTCCTCAAGAGCTCGGACCTGACCCTTCCCAGCCCGCGCCATCACGACCTGCCCGAGATCGATGCCGCAACGTTGAAACCGGGCGAGAACATCTATGACCATCGCCTGTCTGCTGCCGTATCCCAGCTGGAAAGCGACAGCGACTTTATTCTGATCGACTGCCCGGGGTCTCACACCCGTCTGAGTCAGGTGGCGCATTCGCTGGCCGACACCCTGATCACCCCGTTGAACGACAGCTTCATTGACTTCGACCTTTTGGCGCGGATCGACTCGAAGGGCGAAAAAATCCTTGGCCCGTCCGTCTATTCCGAAATGGTCTGGAACGCTCGTCAACTGCGGGCACAGGCAGGGCTGAAGCCGATCGACTGGGTCGTTGTCCGCAACCGGGTCGGTACGCAGCGCATGGTCAACAAGGAAAAGATGCAACGCGCGATCGAAATGCTGTCCCAGCGCATCGGCTTCCGCGTCGCCTCGGGCTTTTCCGAGAGGGTTATCTTCCGCGAACTGTTCCCGCGCGGCCTGACCCTGTTGGACCTGAAGGACATAGGCGTCAAACAGCTGAACATCTCGAACATCGCCGCCCGGCAGGAATTGCGTGACATGATGAAAGAGCTGAACCTACCGGGTGTAGAGATTGATTTCTGATCAGCTGTCCCGGCGACCGCCATGCCGACAAAGTGAGCTGCGCGGCGGCTGAGCGTCACACTGCTCGCCCCGGCCGGCCCGCGAGGCGATGTCTATCTCATGACGGAGAGTACGTTTTGCGTTGGATGCTCAGACTGCATTTCCCGGATCGCATGGCGAAGGGATCTCCGAGAGCGGGCTTCGTCGGTGGCCGGATGCGGTGAAAGCCGGGCGGTCAGCTGCGGCTGATCTTCGGCGACGTGACGGTCGAGCCCGCCGCCGACACCTCGGCACGGCTCGGGGGCGACGGCATTCAGAATTCCCGGCTTCGAAGATTTCCTTCGGTCAGATGTCGTCAAGCTTCGGCTTGCAGGCCGGCTTTACGAAGACTGTTCATCAGTTTCCTCTGAAACGAGTCATCGAATTGCCAGATTGAAAAAATGTCCCGCGCCTTTGATGCGAAATTTGGCTGTAGCGCCCGCAGTTCATTCAATGACGCCTGGGCCGCTTCTTGATTCCCCAACTCACCATTCAAGGCAGCCCCCCACAGATGCGTCCAAAAGAAGTTCGGCATGTCGATTTGATCCAGAATTGTCAGGGCCTGCTGGTGGTTTCCCTGATCGAACTCATAAATGACACGCGGGAAACGATACCAGTGCGGATGGACCGGGTTCAGGGCGATGGCCCGTTCCACGAAGGTCAGCCCTTCGTCCCATTCGCCACTGAAGGCCAATCTCATTCCGTAATGCGCCAGAACAGCCGTGTCATTCGGGCTCAGATCAATTGCGACCTGACCCGCCTGGCGAAACCCCTGAATATCGCCAAGAACAAAGCGCATGTTGGCCAGCATCAAATGCCCGGCAGCCAAATTTGGATCAATCTCCACCGCCCGACGCGCAGCCGCATCCGCGGCGGCAAAAAGATCTTGGCGGTCTCCGCCAAGACTAAACCGGACTTGTTGAAGATACAGGTTGGACAGTACTGCCCACGCTTCGGCATAGTCGGGGTTTTGTTCAAGCGCTCTCAGGATACAGGCCTTGATTGCGTCGTGCCGATCAAGATCGATTGTGACCTGATAGCTGTAGTAACTCAACACGCAGTCAAGGGCATCACGGTTTCCGGGCGGGGTGCGCGCCGCCTTCTTCATCGCGTCTTGCGTAAGAACACCGTATTTACCCGCAAGTTTTCCGATCACATCCTGTATGACCATGTCTTGCGCGGCATAGATGTCACTGGGTGAGCTGCCAACCTTGTATTCGTGAACCCAGATGTAGCGCTGGCTCTTGAGGTCTATGAGACGGGCAGACAATTCTACCGTGTCGCCCATGTCCATGACACTGCCTTCCAGCGCGAAATCCGCGTCGAACTCAGCGCGCAAAGCTTGTGAATCCGTGCCCCCTTGCGAAAACCTCCGCACGCTGCCCAAAGGGAGAACCCAAATATCACGAAACCGGACCAGCTCGCTGGTCAGTTGCTGTGTAATGCCATCGGCGAAATAGCTTGGCCCCTCACCCAGAGTGTCGAATGGCAGTACCGCAACCACAGGACCCTGCGGCAACGGTTGAACCGAGAGCTGAGCCGTTTTTGTGGGCGACGCAAAAAAAGAAACCCAGATCAATTCCCAAAGCACCAAAGCCCCGAAAACAGCCAACCCAGCCCTGAAAAATCGCCGGGGGCCGAAGCCGGAAACATGAGGGGGCGCAGGCTGTGCCGGTACTGGTTCCGCCGGGGGGGCAACGCTTTCAAACCTTGGGGCATAGCCGCCCTTGGGAATGGTCAATCGAATGGGATCTGATCGGCCGGGCCCAGCATAGTAGCCGTCTATATCTTGACGCAGTCGCCTCGCTTCAAGCCTGACAATCGGATCAATTTGCTGATCGAAGGTTTCATCCCGGCCGAAAACGGACATGGCGATGGACACGCCTTTGATTTGGTCCGCGCGCCCGGCCAGATACTCATCCACGATATAAGACAGAAAAGCGCGGCGCTGGGGTGTGGCGGTGAAATCTTGATGCTTCAAAAGGCGGTGCAACTGCGCCCGAATGTCATTTTCCGATAAGCCCAACTGAAGAATCCCGGTCCCGTAAAAAGTTCCTATAAATTAAGCACTCAGAGAGCTACGGGAACGTTCATACATGGGATTGAACTCGGGTGGCAACATGTTCGCACTTCACTGATCTTTTTCTCAGGTTAGCAGGAACGTGCAGTTTGCCACGCAGGCAGGCGCCGGAGCCTCAAGGAAGTGGCATTTGTGTTCAAAACAGCTACCGTCCCGTGCGGACGGTCTGATTTTCCCTAGTGGTGTGATTTTATTGCTGCTTCCTTGTCGCTTTCGTTATTTGCATTCAACTCGACAGGAACCGTTTGAACATGGCACGCCGACATACACTTTTTTTCTCTACCGCGCTTTCGATTTTGACGGCTGGTGCCGCGGTCGCGCAGGATCACTTTGACCCCAAGGGCAAGATGCCATCGAAATTCACGGTCGAATTTCAGGAGCAGATGCGCGACTCTCTACCATTTGACGATCAGCGCGATTTTGAAGAAAGCCGCAAAGGTCTGATCGCCGTTCCGGATTATCGCCAAATCAAGACCGAAGACGGCACTGTCGCGTGGGACATCGGCAGCTATGACTTCCTGTTGGAAGAAGGGCAGGATTTCGACTCGATCCATCCATCGCTGCAACGTCAGGCGATCCTGAACATGAACTATGGTCTTTACGAGATTCTGGAAGGCAAGATCTATCAGGTGCGCGGCTTCGATCTGTCGAACATCTCGTTCATCCGCGGCGAGACCGGCTGGATCATCTTCGATCCACTGGCATCGAAGGAAACGGCGGCGGCGGCGTTGAAACTGTTGAATGACACGGTAGGCGAGTTGCCGGTCAAGGCGGTTGTCTATTCGCACTCACATGCCGACCATTACGGCGGTGTCCGTGGTGTCATCACCGATGAAGATGTGGCCAATGGGGTCGAGGTCATCGCACCCGAAGGGTTCATGGAACATGCAGTGTCCGAGAACGTCTATGCAGGAAACGTGATGAACCGCCGTCTGTTCTTCCAATACGGTGTTTTGCTGCCGCGCGATCCGCATGGTCATGTGGATCAGTCGATCGGCAAGAACATCTCGGCCGGAACCACCGGCTTGATCGAGCCGACCCGCTATGTCTCGGACGATTATGAAGAGATCACCATCGACGGTGTGCGCATGATCTTCCAGAATACGCCTGGCACCGAAGCCCCTGCCGAGATGAACACCTATTTCCCCGACCTCAAGGCGTTCTGGGCTGCGGAAAACATCACCGGCACGATCCACAACATCTATACCCTGCGCGGCGCGCTGGTCCGCGATGCGCTCAGCTGGTCGAAGCATATCAATGACGCGCTTTATGAGTTCGGGCAGGAAGCTGAGTTGATGTTCGCTTCGCATTCCTGGCCGCGTTTCGGCAATGATCGCATTCAAGAGGTCATGCGTGCACAGCGCGACACCTACGCCAACCTCAACAACGGAGTGTTGAATCTGGCTAACAAGGGTGTGACCATCAATGAGGTCCATAATGTCTATGAGGTCCCCGAAAGTCTTCGGCAGCAATGGGCTGCGCGCAGCTATCACGGCTCGGTCGAACATAACAGCCGGGCAGTGATCAACCGGTATCTTGGGTATTGGGATGCGAACCCGACCACCTTGACGCCTCTGTCGCCCCAGGACAGCGCACCACTGTATGTCGAGATGATGGGCGGTGCCGATCCGATCCTGTCCAAGGGGCAGGACTTGATTGACGCAGGGCAATACTTGCACGCAACCGAGATCCTGAACAAACTGGTCTATGCCGAACCGGAAAATCAGCAAGCCAAGGACCTGCTGGCTGATGCGTTCGAGCAGATCGGCTATCAAAAAGAAAGCCCTTCGGTTCGCAACTCGTTCCTTGGTGCCGCTTACGAATTGCGCAACGGCATCCCGCAAGGTGCAACTATCGAAACCACCGGCCCTGACACGATCCGGGCGATGGAAACCTCAATGTGGCTTGATTTCATAGCCATCCGCGTCAACAGCGAAAAGGCGGCGGGTATGGAATTCACGATCAACCTGTCGATTCCGGACCGGGATGAAAACATCGTCGTCGAGATGAGCAACGCCACGCTGACCCACATCGTTGATCGAAAGGCACCCGACGCAGACCTGTCGATCGTCTTGAACAGAGCGGATCTGGAGAAAGTCATGACCGGAGAGAGCAAGCTTGTCGATATGCTGGCGGACGGAACCGCTCAATCCGAGGGCAACACCGATGTTGTGTCGCAATTGGCTTCGACTCTGGACCAGTTTGATCTTGGGTTCGAGTTGATGCCCGGAACCGGAGCCGCGGACCTGACACCGCCAGCCAATGACTTTGCTCAACCGCCGCTGGCGAACTCAAACGGAGGCTGAGTTCTACATGGATTGAAACTGGCAAGACCCAAGTCGGCATGGATTCATGGCAGCAGGAATAAAGCTGGCAAAACCCAAAACCGGCTTGGGTCACCTTTTCCGGCAGATATCAGAATTATGTGAGGTTCTGTCGCTTGTCCCCGGTGCAGCATCGGTGGATCTGGGTTCGAACCAGATACTGGCTCAAATCCACAACATACGCGATTATCCGATCAATCCCGGCGGGTCAAAGGCGTTCCATCACGTTTTTCAGCTTCGGCACCGCTGGAAGGAATAGCCGCAGTTTCAATTGGTTTCCGATGGCCCGCCGGGGCTGTACACCGTAAACAGCTCTTTCGGTTCATTCACCCCGCGCAGCATGTAGCGACCGACCGAGACAAGCTCCTGCGCGCAGGGCTGTGCAGCGCGGGCGACATCATCCGAGATCAGGATCCTCTGACCCAAAGACCGGTGCATTCCCGCAATGCGGGCGGCCTGGTTGACAGCCGGGCCGATCACCGTGAAGTCCAGCCGGGTCTCGGACCCGATATTGCCATAGAGAATCTCGCCCGAATGCAAGGCCAGCGTATAGTTGGCCACCGGCAGACCCTGCGCGCGGCGCCTTGCGTTCAGTTCATCCATGCGGGACTGCAATAAGGGCACGGCCTCAAGCGCGGCACGGGCGTCTTCGTCGATCTCTCCGACATCGAACATTGCCATCAGGCCGTCACCCATGAATTTCAGGATGTTGCCGCCCTTGTCATGCACCACACCCACGGCGACGGCCAGATAGTCGTTCAGCATGTCGATGATCTCATGCCCCGGCAGGTCTTCGGACAGCGTGGTGAAGCCTTCGAGGTCGAAATTCCAGATCACAGCGTCGATTTGCTGCAAAGACCCACGCCGAATTTCACCCGACAGAACCCGGCGACCGGCATCCCGCCCCAGATAAACCCGCATCAAATCCTTGGCCAGTTCCTGGTTCTTGGCGGATTTGAGCGCCAGCCCCAGATGCGGCAGTACAGTTTGTATTTGGTTCAGATCGCTGTCTTCGAATCCGTTCGGTGCGTCGCTGGTCCAGGACATCAGAACACCATCGCTGACCTTTTTCGTACCGTCGGGGCGCAGTTGTCTGGCCCCTTCATATGACAGGCCGGTGGCATAATAATCGGTCGCTCCGATTTCACGCAGATCATTCAACAAGGGAAAGCGGCTGGGTTCATTATGGTCGACCAGTTTGACCCGAATTTCATCCAGATCACCGTTCAGCAGCGTATAGAGTGGGCTTTGCTGCCAAACTTCGCTGGGCGTTTCCGTGAACTCAAATTTCTCGGATTCACCGCCCGCGCCGTTGTACCAGCTGTAACCGGTACCTCCGTAAACCGGATGCAGAGTCGACTGCGCCGCATGAAAGCGCATCAACGGAATACCCATTTCCACCAATCGGGCACAAAACCCTTCCAACAGCTCTTCTTGCCCGGCGCCCTCCAGCCCCTTGCTGACCAGCCATTCGATCAGGGAATGTGAGAAAACTGAAGCGGAATCTGGCAATGTCATTTTGTTGTCCGTATCAAGTATGATCCCCATTTGGGGGCAGGCCGCGTCAATTGCCATAGGTCAGTCCAAACCAGCCAACCTTTGCAGCATTTGCCGCAATAACGCGGCCTCTTCCGGTTTGAACAGGCCTGACAGTTTCGCATCGTAATTGGCAGCTACGCCGCGCAGGTCACGATACACAGCTTGCCCTGCTGGTGTTAGTGTCAACCATTCCGCCCGCCGATCCGCTTCGTCCCGTGTGCGTTTCAGGTATCGACGCTGTTCCAGCTTGGCGACAGCACGGCTGATTTTGGTTTTGTGCATTCTGGCGCGCTCGCCGATTTCTTTGGCGGTCATCTCGCCAAACAAACCCAGATGGAACAATACCCGCCATTCGGTTCTGAGCATCCCATAGCGGCCCTTGTAAACTGCCTGAAACTCTAGCGAAGCCCGTTCGGCCGCCTGATTCAGCAGGAAGGGCAGAAAATTTTGCAGATAAAAGTCATCATTTTTTTCGGATTCATCGTGTGTCATGCTTGTTAGTTACAAAATCAACTATTACCCGACAAGCAGCAAACGGAGGAAAACGCAATGAATCGTCCGACTGATCCGCATACGCTGACACAGGCTGCGACGCCTGTCGGAACTCATGCAGGCTATATGCCTGGCTTTGGAAATGACTTTGAAACCGAGGCCCTGCCCGAGGCCCTGCCGCAAGGCATGAACAGCCCGCAACGGTGCAACTATGGTCTTTACGGAGAGCAGCTGAGCGGCACCGCCTTTACCGCCAACCCGCCCGAGCGCACCTGGTGCTATCGAATTCGCCCATCGGTAAAGCACTCACACCGTTATGAAAAAATCGATCTTCCCTACTGGAAATCGGCCCCCTGCATTGATCCGGATGTGATCAGCCTTGGACAATACCGCTGGGATCCTATCCCGCATTCCGATGAAGGTCTGAACTGGATGACGGGTATGCGGACCATGACGACCGCAGGTGACGTGAACACGCAGGTCGGCATGGCAAGCCACATCTATCTGGTCACGGAATCCATGGTGGATGACTATTTCTTTTCGGCTGATTCCGAATTGCTGGTTGTGCCACAGGAAGGACGCCTGCGATTTGCGACGGAATTGGGAATCATCGACCTGGAACCCAAGGAGATCGCTATCATTCCACGCGGTTTGCTGTACCGGGTCGAGGTTCTGGAAGGCCCTGCGCGCGGCTTTGTCTGCGAGAATTACGGTCAGAAGTTTGAACTGCCGGGTCGCGGACCAATCGGTGCCAACTGCATGGCCAACCCGCGCGACTTCAAGGCGCCGGTGGCCGCTTATGAGGATCGTGAAACCCCTTCTACCGTGACAATCAAATGGTGCGGGCAATTCCACACCACCAAGATCGGCCACAGCCCGCTGGATGTCGTGGCATGGCACGGCAACTATGCGCCCTACAAATACGACCTGCGCAACTATTGCCCCGTCGGCGCGATCCTGTTTGACCACCCCGACCCGTCGATCTTTACAGTTCTGACGGCTCCGTCCGGCCAGCCCGGTACGGCCAATATCGACTTTGTCCTGTTCCGTGAACGCTGGATGGTGATGGAAGACACGTTCCGCCCGCCGTGGTACCACAAGAACATCATGTCCGAGCTGATGGGCAACATCTACGGCCAGTACGACGCGAAACCGCAGGGCTTTGTTCCTGGCGGCACAAGCCTACACAACATGATGATCCCACACGGCCCCGACAGGGAGGCCTTCGACAAGGCGTCATACTCAAACCTGGGGCCGGACAAGCTGGACCAGACAATGTCGTTCATGTTCGAAACCCGCTTCCCGCAGCACCTGACCTCGTTTGCCGCCACCGAAGCGCCGTTGCAGGATGACTATATCGACTGCTGGACATCGCTTGAGAAGAAGTTCGACGGAACGCCGGGCAAGAAATGAGCCACCCATCGGTTCAGTTTCATTGCCGTCGTCCTGCCCGCGCTGAACATGCCGGAGTTGAACCGGTTGCCGAGCCAACGTGCCTCGGCAACCGGTGTGCAGTGACGCCTCGTGCATATGACATGCCACAACCGCGGCGGCTTCGTGCTTTTGCTATCGCCGTTCCAAAGCTAAAATCCTCTCGAACCTCTTAGAACATAACAAAATAGGGGCAAGATATGCCTTTGATGACTTCGTGGGTGGCGTCGGCCAATGACGCGACACATCCGTTCCCACTGAACAATTTGCCTTATGGTGTCTTCTCGACCGAAGGTGATGATCCCCGCTGTGGTGTGGCCATCGGTGACATGATCCTCGACGTCACCGCCGCCGAAGCCGAGGGGTTGATCACCCTGAGCGATGAGCCGCTGTTCGACATGCCGTTCTGGAACCCTCTCATGGAGGAAGGCCCAGCCGTCTGGGCGGCCCTGCGTGAGCGGCTGATCAGCCTGCTGGCCGAGGGTTCAGATGAACAAGCCAAGGTCGAACCGCTGCTTGTCAAACAAGAAGATGCGGAAATGCATCTGCCCTTTGCGGTCAGCGAATACACCGATTTCTACGCAGGCCGAAACCATGCCTTCAACGTGGGCACCATGTTCCGGGGGCCGGAAAACGCCCTGCCACCGAACTGGCTGCACATTCCCATTGGTTACAACGGCCGCGCATCTTCGGTCGTGGTATCAGGCACGGATATTCGCCGCCCCTGGGGTCAGCTGAAAGCCCCCGATCAGGACTTGCCCGCCTTCCTGCCCAGTCGCCGTTTTGACATCGAGCTTGAGATGGGCGCGATTGTCGGAACACCCTCGGATGGTCCGATCACCGTTCAGGAAGCGGATGACAATATCTTCGGCTACGTGCTTCTGAATGACTGGTCCGCGCGCGACATCCAGGCATGGGAATATCAGCCGCTGGGCCCGTTTCAGGCAAAGGCCACGGCAACCTCGATCAGCCCGTGGATCGTGACCAAGGCGGCGCTCGAGCCATTCCGCTGTGACACGCCACCCCGCGAGTTCGAGCTTCTGGATCACCTCAAGGATTGCGGCCCGATGCTCTATGACATCGATCTGGCGGTCACCATGGCACCTGCCGGGCAACCCGCCACGACGATTGCCCGGACCAATTACAACCAGATGTACTATTCCGCTGCGCAGCAATTGGCGCATCACACCACATCAGGATGCCCCATGAACACGGGCGACCTGCTGGGATCGGGGACCATTTCCGGGCCAACCAAACCTGAACGTGGCTCGTTGCTGGAGCTTAGCTGGGGCGGCAAAGAACCTCTGACATTGGACAGCGGTGAAACCCGCAGCTTCATCGACGATGGCGACACGTTGACCCTTACCGGCGCAGCTCGTGGCGACGGCTACACGATCGGCTTCGGTGAATGTGTCGGCACCGTTTTGCCCGCTCTTGAAAACCCATATTCACGATAAGGAACCCACCATGGCCAAGGCATTCGCGTCCCAGGGGGACATGTCGGAAAAAAAGATCAGCTTTACTGAAGTCGGAGAAGGGCTTTATGCCTTTACCGCCGAAGGCGACCCGAATTCGGGTGTAATCATCGGCGACGACAGCGTGATGATTGTCGAGGCGCAGGCGACTCCGCGTCTGGCAAATAAGGTGATCGAATGCGTGCGTTCCGTCACCGACAAACCGATCACGCATGTGGCCCTGACCCACTACCACGCAGTGCGTGTTCTGGGCGCAAGCGCATTCGGCGCGCAGCAGATCCTGATGTCGGACATGGCCCGCGCCATGGTCGTCGAGCGGGGTCAAGAAGACTGGGACAGCGAATTCCAGCGCTTCCCGCGCCTCTTTGAAGGGCATGAAAGCATCCCTGGCCTGACATGGCCCACCACCACCTTCAGCGATACGATGACGGTGTATCTGGGAAACCGCCGGATCGACCTGATGCATCTGGGCCGCGCGCATACAGCTGGCGATATCGTCATCCATGTGCCGGATCAGAACGTGATGTTCACCGGCGATATCGTCGAATATCACTCGGCCTGCTATTGCGGCGACGGTCATTTCAGCGATTGGGGCGACACGCTGGACGAGATCAAGTGGTTCGACGTCGACGCCATCGCACCGGGGCGCGGTGACGCGCTGGTTGGCAAGGACATGGTGAATGCGGCCATCGAGAACACCCGCGATTTTGTCGAAAGCACATACCGGCCGGCGGCGAAGGTTGCCGCGCGCGGCGGGTCCCTGAAAGAGGCCTGGGACGCAGTCCGCGCTGAGTGTGATCCGAAGTTCGCCGACTACGCAATCTACGAGCACTGCCTGCCGTTCAACGTGGCCCGCGCCTATGACGAGGCGCGCGGCATTGACACGCCCCGCATCTGGACCGCCCAGCGCGACCTCGAGATGTGGGAAGCCCTGCAAGGCTGACGAAAAACGGTCGAGTTTGATCCAGATCGTTTTTTGCGGCGGGATTCGATGAAACCATAATCTAAGACCTCCGGCGCCCGTCGCCGGGGGACAGGACATGCAGCACATCGGTGCATCTGTTTCGGGGGGAGCCCATGAACAAGATCTTTGAAACGCCGCTTTACGGATATGAACGCAGCCCGGATCAGGACAGCCCGACGCCCGTCAGGCGCAAGGTGATCGTTATCGGTGCGGGGCCGGTTGGTCTGGCCGCCGCCATCGATCTGGCCCAGCAAGGGGTCGAAGTTGTGGTTCTGGACGAGAATGACAAAGTCAGCTTCGGCAGCCGCGCCATCTGTTTTTCTCAGCGCACGCTGGAAATCGCAGACCGGCTGGGTTGCGGCCAGCAATTGGTCGACAAAGGTGTGCTGTGGGACCGGGGCAAGGTCTTTTTCGACGACCGTCAGGTCTATGATTTCAACCTTCAGCCGGACGAAGGTTATGCCAACCCGGCCTTCATAAACTTGCAGCAATACCATTTTGAAAACTTCTTTGTGGAACGCGTGCGCGAGTTGCAGACAGAAGGCGCACCGATTGAAATTCGCGGGCGCAACAAGGTTGACGCAATCGGTACGCACGAAGATCACGTTCGGCTGGAGGTCGAAACCCCCGAAGGCCCTTATACACTCGAGGCCGAATGGCTGATCGCCTGCGATGGTGCCGCGTCCCCCACCCGGCGCATGCTGGGCATCGATTTCGAAGGGCGTGTTTTCGAAGACAATTTCCTGATCGCGGACGTGATCATGGATGCCGATTTCCCCTCGGAACGCTGGTTCTGGTTTGACCCGCCGTTCAATCGCGGGCAATCCGCGCTTTTGCACAAACAACCCGACAATGTCTGGCGTATTGACCTGCAACTGGGTTGGGACATCGACAAGGAACGCGAAAAGCGCCCCGAGAATGTGATCCCGCGCCTCAAGGCGATGCTGGGCGATGACGTCGAGTTTCAGCTGGAGTGGGTCTCGATCTATACGTTCCAGTGTCGCCGCATGGAGAGCTTCCGCAAAGGGCGTGTCCTATTCGCAGGCGACAGCGCGCACCAGGTCAGCCCCTTTGGCGCGCGCGGTGCCAATTCCGGCCTGCAAGACACTGACAACCTGTGCTGGAAACTGAAACTGGTGCTGGATGGGAAAGCCCCCGAAAGCCTGCTGGACAGCTACAACGCGGAACGCGTGCACGGGGCTGATGAGAACATCCAGAAATCCAGCCGCTCCACCGATTTCATCACGCCGAAATCCGAAATGTCGCGGGTTCTGCGGGATGCGGTTCTGGACCTCAGCGAGAAGTACGAATTTGCGCGTCCGTTGGTGAATTCGGGACGCCTGAGTCAACCTTGCACCTATGACGGCTCGACCCTGAATTCTGCCGACGCGCTGGATGGCCCAGCCGAAACGCGCCCCGGCTCGGCCTGCCCGGACGCGCCGCTGGGTGATGCGTTCCTGTTGCCCAAACTGGCAGGCAAATTCACCCTTTTGACGATTGACGCGGATGCCCCGGAGGTGCTGGAAGAAGACGGGGTCGAGGTCACGCGGTTGGCGCTGTCGGTCAAGGATGACCAGACCCTGGCGCTGAAACGTCGCTATCTAGGCGACGCAACCAGCGCGGTTTATCTGATCCGTCCTGATCAGCACGTGGCGGCGCGCCGGGACAGTTATGAAGAAAACAGTTTCCGCCATGCAATCCGCAGAGCCTGTGGTAAGGAGTGAGCGAGATGTCTGACCTGATCCTTTCCCCGAATATCGACGATGCTGACGACTTCTATGCCGAGCTGCTGGCCGCGCATGAAGGGCTTGAAAAAGCCGACAGTGACGCGCTGAACGCCCGACTGGTTCTGGTGCTGGCCAATCACATCGGCGACAAGGCGGTGTTGTCTGACGCTATTCGCGCCGCCACCCTGGCCGACACGTGACGGATTCGAATGTGAGCAAAACCGTCCTTTATGACTATTGGCGGTCCTCGGCCAGCTATCGGGTGCGGATCGCCCTGAATCTGGCCGGGATCGACTATCGCGCGGTTGTCGTCGACCTGGTGGGCGGCGAACACAAAAGCGATGCACATATTGCGCGAAATCCACAAGGGTTGGTTCCGGTGCTGGATATTGACGGGCAGCGGCTGACTCAGTCTCTGGCCATTCTCGACTATCTGGACAAGACACGTGAATTGAACCTTCTGCCCGACGATGCAGCGGGGCGCGCGCGCGTGCAGGCGCTGGCCTATGCGATTGCGGTGGACATTCACCCTGTTTGCAACCTTTCAGTTGCTCGCCATGCGACCACCCTCAGCAAAGATCCGACCGACATGCCCGGAGAGTGGATGCGGCACTTCATCCGGCCGGGGTTGCAGGCCTTCGAGACCATGTTGGGTGAGTTTGAACAAACCCCCTATTGCGTTGGTTCACAGCCCGGCCTCGCCGACATCTGCCTGATCCCGCAGATCTACAATGCACGCCGGTGGAAGGTCGACTTGTCGGACATGCCGCGTCTGCTGGGTGTCGAAAAGGCCTGTGCCGATCACCCCGCATTTGTCGCGGCGCATCCTGACAGGCACGCACCCCAATAAGCTTGCACAGGTCCTGTGTGCCGGTGTGCCTAGGCGTTCGTCGCAATCGGACTTAGCTTTGTTTCATCAAAGCAAAAGAGGTTCTGATGCCCGAGATCACCGGATACCACGCCCATGTCTATTTCGACGCCGATACGCAGCACACGGCGCAACAGGTCTGCGAAGAGGCCGCCCGTCTGTTCCCCGTCCGGATGGGGCGCATGCATAGCCGCAATGTTGGCCCCCACCCGCGCTGGAGCTGCCAGTTGAGCTTTGCCGCTGATGCCTTCGATCAGGTCACTCCGTGGTTGATGCTGAACCGGCGAGGTCTTACCGTTTTCACCCACCCGGAAACCGGCGACCATCTGGCCGATCACCGCGATCGCGCGATTTGGATGGGTGAAATGCTGGATCTGGACCTGTCGATCTTTGACACGCTTCAGCCCAGCGCCCGCGCCTGATCCCGCAGAACGAATTTCTGCACCTTGCCGGTTGAAGTCTTCGGCAGGGTGCCAAACACCACGGTCTTGGGCGCTTTGAAATGGGCCATGTTGTTCCGGCAAAAGGCAATCAGCTCTGCCTCGGTCGCGGTTGTACCAGGCTTCAGCTCGACAAAGGCACAGGGGGTTTCGCCCCATTTCTCGTCTGGCCGGGCCACAACCGCCGCTTCCATTACTGCCGGGTGTTTGTAGAGAATGCCCTCGACCTCGACGGAGGAGATGTTCTCGCCGCCTGAAATGATAATGTCCTTGGACCGATCTTTGAGCGCGATATAGCCATCCGGATGCATGACGCCCAAATCGCCGGATGCAAACCAGCCGCCCTTGAAGGCCCCATCGGTGGCATTAGGGTTCTTGAGATACCCTTTCATCACCACGTTGCCCTGCATAAAGATCTCGCCCATGGTTTCGCCATCCGCGGGCACGGGCTCCATCGTTTCGGGATCGGCCACCATCAGGCCAGACAGTGCCGTATACCGCACGCCCTGCCGTACTTTCAGGGCAGCACGGTCTTCGGGTCCCTTGTCGTTCCATTCATCCTTCCAGGCACAAACGACCGAGGGCCCGTAAGTCTCGGTCAGGCCATAAACGTGCGTGACTTCGACCCCCATCGCCTCCATCGCTTCGATCACGGCGGCCGGCGGCGGAGCACCAGCGGTCATCACCTTGATCTGATGGTCAAAGTCTTTCAGTTCATCCGGCGCGTGGGCCAGCATGTTCAAAACGATAGGAGCACCGCAGAAATGGGTGACCTTCTCGTCGCGGAATGCCGCATAGATCGGCTCGGCACGCACGGCGCGCAGACAGACGGACACGCCCGCATTGGCGGCCATGGCCCAGGGGAAGCACCAGCCGTTGCAGTGAAACATCGGCAAGGTCCACAGATAGATCGAATGCTTGGGCATGTCCCAGTCCAGCAAATCCGATTGTGCATTCAGGGTGGCGCCGCGGTGGTGATAAACCACGCCCTTGGGATTGCCCGTTGTGCCGGACGTATAGTTCAGCGTGATCGCGTCCCATTCGTCCTCGGGCAGTGACCAATCAAATTCCAGGTCGCCCTCTGATATCAGGGCGTCATAGGTCAGGCTGCCAAGCCATTCACCGCCTTCAAAGCTGGGATCCTCGATGTCGATTACCAGAATATCATGATCAACCTGCTCCAGCGCCTCCTTCACGACGCCGGAAAACTCGGGGTCAACCAACAACGCCTTGGTTTCGGCGTGGTTCAGGATGAAAGCGACTATCGGAGCATCCAGACGCGTGTTGATGGCATTCAAAACGGCGCCCGCCATGGGCACACCAAAATGCGCTTCGTACATCTCGGGGATGTTTGCGGCGATAATTGATACGGTATCTCCCTTTCCGATACCCCGCGCATTCAGGGCCCCCGCCAGCCGGCGGCACCGGGCATAGGTTTCAGCCCAGGTATACCGCCGCTCACCATAAACGACCGACGGGTAATCGGGATAAACCTGCGCCGTGCGCTCAATGAAGGAGAGGGGCGACAAGGGTGTGTAATTCGCCCGGCATTTGTCCAAATGACGCTCATAGATATTGGTCGCTGCCAACTGCTGATCCTCCCTGCACTCGGTTTGCGCGACTTGAGCATAAACTTGGTGCTCTGACAAATCCGTAGTATTACGGTCCCCTTATTGACTGGCAATACGGGATGGTGCGATCTGGCCCTACTTAGATCCGGCCATTCGCGGTGATCTGAAGTATCTTAAACATATGCCGGGGCACGCCATCTCCGCACCCCGTGCACCGCACCTCACTGAAAGGACTTGTCATGGACGGCACGTTCAACGAAAACGATCTTTCCCGCGTGGTCGAAGCCGACCGCGCCCATATCTGGCACCATCTGATTCAGCATAAACCCTTTGAAACCAATGATCCCCGCATCATTGTCGAAGGCAAAGGCATGCGCGTCTGGGACCAGAAAGGCAAAGAGCATCTGGATGCGGTTTCCGGCGGCGTCTGGACTGTGAACGTCGGCTATGGCCGCGAATCGATTTGCAAGGCCGTTTACGACCAGCTGATGAAACTGTGCTATTTCGCCAATACCGCAGGCTCGATCCCCGGCTCCATCTTCGCGGAAAAACTGATCGACAAGATGCCCGGCATGAGCCGCGTGTATTACACCAATTCGGGCTCTGAAGCGAACGAGAAGGCGTTCAAGATGGTGCGCCAGATCGCGCACAAGAAGTACGGCGGCAAGAAGACCAAGATTCTGTATCGCGACCGCGACTATCACGGTTCGACTCTGGCAACCATGTCGGCAGGCGGTCAGGACGAGCGCACCGCTCAATACGGACCTTTTGCACCTGATTTCGTCCGCGTGCCGCACTGCATGGAATACCGCAAGCACGAGCTGGATGGCGCACCGGAAGAGAACTTCGGCGAATGGGCCGCAGATCAGATCGAACAGGTCATCCTGCGCGAAGGTCCCGACACCGTTGGCGCGCTGTGCCTTGAGCCAGTGACCGCAGGTGGCGGCGTGATCGAAGCGCCCGAAGGATACTGGCAGCGCGTGCAGGAGATCTGCAAGAAATACGACGTGCTGCTGCATATCGACGAGGTTGTCTGCGGCGTGGGCCGCACCGGCACATGGTTCGGTTATCAGCAATACGGCATCAAGCCGGATTTCGTGACCATGGCCAAAGGCGTCGCCTCGGGCTATGCCGCGATTGCCTGCATGGTCACCACCGAGGAAGTCTTTGACATGTTCAAGGATGATGCTTCGGACCCGATGAGCTATTTCCGCGACATCTCGACCTTTGGTGGCTGCACTGCCGGTCCGGCGGCTGCGATCGAAAACATGCGCATCATCGAGGATGAAAACCTGCTGGGCAATTGCGCGGCCATGGGTGACCGCATGATGGGCAACCTTCAGGCGCTGATGGAAAAGCACAAGGTTATTGGCGACGTGCGCGGCAAGGGCCTGTTCCTGGGTGCCGAGCTGGTCGCAGACCGTGGTTCTAAAGAGCCGGTGGACGAGAAACTGGCGCAGGCGGTTGTGGCCGACTGTATGAACCAGGGCGTGATCATCGGCGTCACCAACCGCTCGATCCCAAGCCGCAACAACACGCTATGCTTCTCGCCCGCCCTGATCGCCACGGCGGATGACATCGACCAGATCACCGACGCGGTCGATGGCGCGCTGGGGCGTGTGTTCGGATAAGTTACCTTAACGGAACCTATGAAAACCGGCGCTAAAATGCGCCGGTTTTTTCGCTCGCATGGCATCTACGCGGACTTTCCTGCCATTCCTCTAATTTCTCAGACTTCTGAGAATTCGTTGATAGAACGCGCCGTTTGCATCTTCAGCGGTAGGTTCGTTGATCAATTCCCAATCCAAATCCAGTGGTCCAGCCGGAACTAGTTGCCGCGCGATCTCGGCTGGTGTGGTTTCATCGCTGGTTCCGCTCTCCCAATCGTGAAAAGCCGATGAGTATCGAACGACCGCCCCGCTGGTGGGCAAATCCAGCGAACCTCCCTCGGCAAAAAACGTCAACCCGTCACCCATTTCTTCCCCTATGAGCTTGAGCCTAGGTCCCAATCGATGTTTGAGGATGGCGACAAAAACTATCGCAGCCGAAAACGTGAATTTATCGACAAGCACAACAACCTGCCTGCTTGCGTTTTCAGAGATGGCGTCGATCAAGGGCATCGTTTTAAGAAAGTCGCCACCGGTGTTTCCACGAATATCAATCAAGAGCGTTTTTTCCGAGCAAACGCGTACTTGTTCTGCTGCACCTGAGATGGCTTTCGGCAGCGCACCTTCTCCTGAATCGAGAAAACTGGGCAACAGTATCGAAAGCCCAAGTCCCCGCCAGCCCTTAGTCTCCACAAGTCTCTCGGGTGTCCAAGCCGGATCGGCCCGGCCATGCTCGTTTCTCGGGTAGAGCGTTGATGCAGGAACCGTATGACTGTTTTCCACTTTGAATTCGGATATCTGACCGTTCTCGTCTTGCACGCGATACTCGGTCGTTTCGTCTTTTGAGGAAAAACCGAGACGAGCCAAAGCATAGGGCCACACCAGTATAATCGATCCGATTACCCGTTTCCTTTGGCGCGTTCCTGCCAGAAATGTTCCTGAAGCGGCTTCGATTCGGCTTAATGGTGTACCGTTGACTGCAACCAGCTTTCCTCTGGGCGCAGTTGTTTCTGGTGCCTTACCAACTAACTGGATGGCAGTTCCGATGCTCACGAATCTCAGCGGGAGCACCGAGATGGCATCATTCGGAATCAGCCGTGTGTGCCCGTTGTCGGGAAGTGCCAGTAGGCGCATTGTTGAAAACAGAAAGGCCTCTTTTAGACCTTCTGAAGCGTATCTTCGGGCATCACTAATGCAACTGTCTATCACCGTCTGTTCGATCCGCCGAAAGCTGGGATCACGTGGCAAGGCAGTTTCTAAAACTTGCTCAAAGTCTTGTACCAGCGACATAGTTTAAGGTGCGCACGACTGCCGGACGATGTCCAGAGTGTGCTTAACACCGACGTCCAATCCATGGAAAACAAAAAAGCCGCCCCAAATGGGACGGCCTTTCTTTCACTGTCTCTCGAAAGAGGATCAGGCAGCCAGAGCAGCCTGAGCTTTGGCGACGATCGCGCCGAACGCTTCCGGTTCGTGCACGGCCAGGTCGGCCAGAACTTTGCGGTCCACTTCGATACCGGCCAGGTTCAGGCCGTTGATGAAGCGGGAATATGTCAGTGCTTCGTCATGCGAACGCACAGCAGCGTTGATCCGCTGGATCCACAGTGCGCGGAAGTTGCGCTTGCGGTTCTTACGGTCGCGCGTTGCATACTGGTTGGCCTTGTCGACGGCCTGACGGGCAACCTTGAAGGTGTTCTTGCGGCGACCATAGTAACCTTTGGCGGCCTTGATGACCTTCTTGTGACGGGCGTGAGTTACGGTTCCACCTTTAACGCGGGACATGTCTTAATCTCCTCTTAGCGGTCGTAGGGCATGTAGCCCTTGACGATCTTGGCGTCGGGGGCGGACAGGGTGGTGTTGCCACGGGCGTCGCGGATGAATTTCTTGGTCCGCTTGATCATGCCGTGACGTTTGCCGGCCTGGCCAGCAAGGACCTTACCGGTCGCAGTCACCTTGAAGCGCTTCTTGGCGCTCGACTTTGTCTTCATCTTAGGCATTTCCGTCTCCTTTTTCGGGTTCGGTTCCAGACGCGACTCGGCATGCCATCTCGGCCGGTCACGCGATCAGAAGCGCCGTTTACGCAAGTTCGGTCATACTGGCAAGGGGGTTTGGATCAGATTCTGCGCTTTTTGCAGGCTGATCGGGCACTGGGGCGACAGAAGCCGCCCCAGTGATTGGATTTAGTGTTCGAATTTGCGGATTTCACCGGTTTTCAAACGCTCGGAGTACGAGGCCAGCTCCTGACGCACCACTTTCATCAGGAAGTAGAGCGCAAAGACGTTGACCACCGCCATCGCAAAGATCGCCGCATCCGAGAAGTCGATGACCGGGCCAAGATTGGCTGCGGCGCCGATGACGACGAAGATGCAGAAGATGATCTTGAAGATCAGCTCTTTGGTGTGGCCCTCACCGAACAGGTAGGTCCAGGCCTTGAGGCCATAGTAGGACCAGCTGATCATGGTCGAGAAGGCAAACAGGATCACCGCAACCGCCAGGATATACGGGAAGAAACCGAATGCGCTGCCGAAGGCGGCAGAGGTCAGGCTGACACCCGAGTTGCCGTCAACAGTGGCAATCGCCGTACCGGCCTCATTCAGCATGTAGTTGCCGGTTTCCGGATCGATGATCAATTGCTGGGTGATGATGATGACCAGAGCGGTCATTGTGCAGATCACCACGGTGTCGATGAACGGTTCCAGCAAGGAAACGAAGCCTTCGGTGATCGGCTCCTTGGTCCGAACAGCCGAGTGTGCAATCGCTGCCGAGCCAACACCCGCTTCGTTCGAAAACGCCGCACGTTTGAAGCCCTGGATCAGCGCGCCAACCATGCCGCCTGCAACACCCAGACCGGTGAAGGCGCCGGCGAAGATCTGGCCAAAGGCCCAGCCGATCATATCCGCATTCATCAGGATGATGACAAGAGCAGTCAGAACATAGAGAACGCCCATGAACGGTACGACCTTCTCAGTCACCCGTGCGATGGACTTCAGGCCGCCGACGATGACCATGAAAACAACCGCTGCAAAGACCAGCCCGGTAATCCAGCCCGGATAATCGCCCACGATGCCTGCGATCTGCTGATGCGCCTGATTGGCCTGGAACATGTTGCCCCCACCCAGCGCGCCAAGGATACAGAAGATCGAGAACAAAACCGCAAGGATCTTGCCACCCGGCAAGCCCAATTCGTTGAACCCTTTGGACATATAGTACATCGGGCCACCCGAAACGGTGCCATCTTCGTACTCGTTGCGGTATTTCACACCCAGCGTACATTCGGTGAATTTCGACGCCATACCCAGAAGACCCGCCAGGATCATCCAGAAGGTTGCACCCGGTCCGCCGATGCCGACGGCAACAGCGACACCCGCGATATTCCCCAGGCCGACTGTGCCCGAAAGCGCCGTGGCCAGAGCCTGAAAGTGGCTGACCTCGCCTGCATCGTTGGGGTCGGAATAGTCACCTTTGACAAGACTGATTGCGTGACTGAAGAACCGCATCTGCACAAAAGCAAAATACAGCGTGAAGACCGTCGCAGCGATCACCAGCCACATCACGATCCATGGGAAGCTGGTCCCGGGGAATGGCGCGAAGATGAAGCTGACGAATGGACCGGTCAGATCAGCGAATGTCTGATTGATTTTTTCATCAAGCCCCGGAGCATCTTGCGCAAAGGCAGGGCTGGCGACAATGGCGGCTGCCATCGAGGCGCCGAGTTGTTTGAGCATTCTCATTTTGTCCCTCCCTTCAGTTCACAACCGTGACCGGAACATCGGCATGCATCACAAGGTTCTGGGTCGAGCTGCCGAAGATACGTTTCTTGATCCCGTCCGCCGAAGACCGGCCGACAACGATCTGCGAGCCGCCCATTTCCATTGTAATGGCGTTCAAGGTCTCGGCCACGTCGCCGTGGCGAACGACACCGTGCGCTTCAAAACCAGCCTCTCTGAGGGCCTCAACGGCAGGTGTCACGATACGTGACGTCGCCAGATCAACCTCTTCTTCCCGTCGCTTGTGACGCTGTGCGTTTTCTTCCGGTGTCTGAAAGGTGTAAGGGGACCATTCGATCACGTAAGCGACCACCAGTTCACACGACCCGATCAACTTTGCCAAATCCTTGGCAAAGGCAATCACGCGCTCACCGGTCTCTGTCCCGTCGAGTCCTATGACAATCTTTGTTGTCATGTCGTTCCTCCATTATTTTTCATTTGGCCGAGGCCCGTGCCCCCGGCAGGGCAGCCGGAACTTGGAACTTTCAATAAGACCACCCTTTGGTAAGTATCAGGAATTTTCACTAGGAATTGGGGATTTTTTTGGTCTATACTCAGTGGAAATTGTCGTTTTGCACTAAAAAAACAGGAAGTTTTACTGATTAGTAGAGAATTGGACAATATCGATCAACGCATCCTGCACGAGCTTGAGGCCAATGGCCGGCTCTCAATAGTTGAGCTTGCGGCGCGCGTAAACCTTACGAATACGCCCTGTTCCGAACGTGTGAAACGGCTGGAAAAGAACGGCTATATCAAGGGCTATAGCGCCATCGTCGACAAAGAGAGAATGGGCCTGGCCCTTCTGACCGTCGTACAGGTGTCGTTGACCGCAACGGCCGAGCAATCCCTGGAAAAATTCAACGAGGCCGTACGCGATGTGCCGGAAATCGAAAGCTGCCTGATGGTGGCAGGGTCGTTCGATTATCTTTTGACTGTCCGCACCCGCGATATCGCGCATTTCCGGATGATACTGGGCGAGAAAATCAACAAGCTGCCCGGGATTCACCAAACCAGCTCATTCACGGTCATGGAGGCCGTGAAAGAGCCGGTTGGTCAACGGGTGTCCGAGCTGTGATACCCGTTCTGGTTATTCGGGATCCGTGCTGTAGATCAGTCGCTCGTCACAAGGTGCCACGCGCAGAATGTTGGTGGTACCCGGTACGTTGAACGGCACCCCGGCGGTGACAACGATCTGGTCAGTTTCAGTTGCAAAGCCCCCTGCCCTTGCGGCGCGCGCTGCGTTTACAACCGCGCTTTTGAACCGTTCAAGCTCGGGCGTCATGACGCAGTTGCAACCCCAGCTCAGGCAGAGTCTGCGCGCCGTTCCCATCAGCGACGTCATCGCGATAATCGGAACACCGGGACGTTCGCGCGCGGTCAATGCGGCTGTCGTGCCACTTTGCGTAAAGCAGCAGATCGCTTTGATATCGGTTTTCTCGGCTATTTCACGCGCGGCGGCAACGATCCCGTCCGCAACGGTGGTTCCCTTGGCGGTACGCGAGGCTGCGATGATCTGTGTATACGTCGGGTCGGCTTCGACTTCGATGGCAACCTTGTTCATCGTCTGCACCGCTTCGATCGGATAGGCACCGGCAGCCGATTCCGCGCTGAGCATGATGGCATCGGTACCTTCGTAGATCGCCGTCGCAACGTCCGACACTTCGGCACGGGTCGGCATCGGGCTTTCGATCATGCTTTCCAGCATCTGTGTGGCGACGATGACGGGCTTGGCTGCCCCACGGCATTTACGGACCAGTCGTTTCTGGATCGGAGGCACGGCAGACACGGGCAGTTCCACACCCAGGTCGCCGCGTGCCACCATGATCCCGTCCGACGCATCAAGGATGTCGTCAAACGCCTCAACTGCCGCAGGCTTTTCAATCTTGGACAGGATCGCTGCGCGACCATCCGCAAGCGCGCGAGCCTCGAAAACGTCCTTGGCGCGCTGCACGAAGCTCAGCGCCAACCAGTCCACACCCAGTTGGCAGACAAACTCCAGATCCTCTCGGTCCTTGGCCGACAAAGCCGCCAGCGGCAGCACCACATCAGGAACGTTGACACCCTTGCGGTTCGAGATCGTGCCACCCACCTCGACCGTGCAATTTGCAAAATCCTGCCCACAGTCCTGAACGATCAGTCGGATCTTGCCGTCATTCACCAGCAGGCGCGCGCCCGGCTCTAGCGCCGCAAATATCTCGGGATGCGGCAGGCAGACACGTTTGGTGTCGCCCGCAGCAGGGTCGAGGTCGAGCCGGAAGGACGCACCTTCTTCCAGCTCCTCTGCCTCATTGGCAAAGACACCAACGCGCAGCTTGGGCCCCTGAAGGTCGGCCAGAATGGCAATCGGGCTGTCCAGATCCTTTTCCACCTGCCGAATGATCTTGTGCCGTTCGCGGATCTCATCATGGCTGCCATGGCTCATGTTCAGACGAAAGACATCCGCGCCAGCCTCGTGCAGGGCACGAATTGTGTCATAGTCATTTGACGCTGGCCCCAGCGTCGCCACGATTTTCACATTTCTCAGGCGTCGCATTGGCATAGACCTCCTTACGTCATCTCAAGTTTGCAGATCAGATTTCGCGAAATGTTACCGCAAACATCATTTCGATGCTTATTGCGCAATTCCCTTTCCAAAGCAACTGCCCTACATCTGCGGCAAACAAGATGACAGGCTCATGACATACACTCCATTTTTCGTCCACGGTGCGGATCGCCCGTCTCGCTGGCTGATTACATGCGACCATGCAACCAACACTGTTCCCCCAGACGTAAATGGTGGCGACCTCGGTCTGCCGCGCGAGGATATGGAACGCCACATCGCCTATGATGTGGGCGCGTATGAGGTGTCTAAACACTTGGGCGAGATCCTGAACGCACCGGTGATTGCCGCCAACTTCTCGCGGTTGGTCATCGACCCTAACCGGGGTGAAGACGATCCCACGCTGTTGATGAAGCTCTATGACGGGTCAATCATCCCCGGAAATCGCCATGCAGATGATGACGAACGCGAGCGTCGCCTGAATATGTGCTACCGCCCTTACCACGAGGCACTGGCACAAATGGCGGCCCTGCCCCATGCTGTGATTGTTTCGATGCATTCCTTTACGCGCCAGCTGCGCGGTCGTGAGCCCCGCCCATGGCACATTGGCGTGCTGCACACCTCGGACGAGCGGTTCTCTGGCCCGCTGATCGAAAGGCTTCAGGCCGAGGAAGATCTGTGCGTTGGCGTCAACGAGCCGTATACCGGAGTTCTGCCGGGGGATGCGATCGACAAACACTGTACCGCGTTCGGACGCCCCAACGCACTGATCGAGCTGCGCAACGACTTGATCGCAGACCATACGGGTCAAAGGGAATGGGCCGAGCGGTTGGCGGTAATCCTGCAGGACGCATTGGAAGCCGGCGACCTTTGACCGCAAGTCCTGCGCATGCTTTTCCGCGCATCACGCTGTTGTGAGCACGGCCTTCATTTCCCATATCAACGGGGAAAGGGGGTCATCATGACACAAGAGTTTTTGACGATGTTTTTTGGTTGGATGGCCGTGCTCAATATCGCGGTGCTTCTGTTTACCACCCTGATGGTTCTGCTTTTGCAGGATTGGATTGCCGGCATTCACGGCAGGATGTTTCGGATGGAACGCCCGGATGTGAAACGCGCCTATTTCAGGTATCTTGCGAACTACAAAATCCTGACGCTGGTTTTCTGCATCGTGCCGTGGCTGGCTTTGAAACTGATGTGAAAAGGCGCTTCGGCACGTCCGTTTCTTGTAACGGGTCCACTGGATTGTTAGGTCAGAAGCAACTCAATCGCCATCCGGAGCCAGATCATGGACAAGCAAACCGAAATTGAACTTCAGGCTGCCGCATTTCGCCGGTTGCAAAAGCACCTGATGGAAGACCGCACGGACGTTCAGAACATCGACATGATGAACCTCGCCGGGTTTTGTCGCAACTGCCTGTCGCGCTGGTATCAGGAAGCGGCAAACGAAAAGGGAATCGAACTGGGCAAGGATGAAGCCCGCGAGATTTTCTACGGCATGACGATGGATGAATGGAAATCGAAATATCAAACCGAGGCCAGCCCCGAGAAACAGGCCGCCTTCAAGGTTGCGTTCGAAGAAAACGTCGGCACGAAAGACTGACAGAGCTGAGCTCATGCTCTGAAACCTGATTTGCCGGCCTTTTGTGATTAGAGTATTCCGCGACGAATCCCTCGTTGGAGCGGGATCGGAAGCGATGAAAGCAGCGAGATTTACGGACGCACAGAAGGCGTTTGTTTTGACGCAGGTCGAAGAAGGCAAGACGGTTGCCGAAGTGTGCTGAGAAGCTGGGATCAGCTCGGCAATCTACTTCAAATGGAAGAAGAAGTATGCGGGGATGTTGCCATCCGACATGCGGCGGTTGCGAAAGCTTGAAGGCGAGAACGGCCGTCTGAAACGCATCGCGGCCGAACTGACGCTGGATCGGGAGATGTTGCAGGACGTCATCAAGCGAAAGCTCTGAGGCCGGATCGGAAGCGCGAGCTTATCGACGGTGTTCGGGAAGACTGGCGAGTGTCTGTCAAACGCGCCTGCAAGGTGTTGCGGTTCGACAGATCGACCTGCCAGTATGTTTCCCGGCGCACCGATCCGGCCGTCCTGAATCGGCGTATCAAGGAGATCTGCGAGACCCGTGTTCGCTATGGATACAGGCGTGTGCACTATCTGTTGCGCCCGGAGGGTTGGGCAGCCAACGTCAAGAAAGTCCACAGGATTTACCACGCAATGAGGCTGCAATTACGGAACAAATCACCAAAACGGCGGGTGAAAGCCAAGCTGAAAGAGGATCGTTCGGATGCCGTGAGGCCCAATGATGTGTGGGTCATGCCTTGCCCGATAGGCGATTGCGCAAGTGCAATCTGCCGAAAGGGACTTCGTTCATGATCAGCTTGCGACTGGCCGCAAGCTACGTATTCTGACCGTGGTCGATACGTTCTCGCGCGTCTCACCCGTCATTGCCCCAAGGTTCAGCTAAAAGGGCGAAAACGTTGTTGTCACGCTGGATCGAGTGTGTCGGCAGATCGGATTCCCAGCGACGATACGGGGGGACAACGGCAGCGATTTCATCTCTCGGGACTTTTGGATCTATGGGCCTACCACAACGGCGTTACGCTCGACTTCTCCCGCCCTGGCAAACCGACCGACAATGCTTTCATCGAAGCGTTCAACTCAAAGTTCAGGGCAGAATGCCTGAACACGCATTGGTTCCTGTCGCTGGCAGATGCTTGCGAAAAGATGGAGGAATGGCGTAGATACGACAACGAAGAAAGACCGCACAGCACCATCGGGAACATCCCACCGGCAATGCTGGCAAACCCACATGGCGATACCAGCCCGCCATGCTGAGACAAGGTGGAAGACTCTATGCCCAAGTGGCAGAAGGTTGGGTATCAGAGCAACTTACAGAACGAGCGATGAGTTGAACGAACTGCTGAATCGGGTTGTTGTTTCATACGACCATGGAGCCAAGAACCGCATCCTGGACATGCAGGGCGCTTTGATCACTATGCCCAAAAAAGCAAAACCCGCTGATGAGGCGGGCCTTGATTCCGACGACTGTTCGCTAAAGTTGGTTGCGGGAGCGGGATTTGGCCTTTGCCGAACTACTTCGCTCCTAAGCAGAAATGCCTAGACCAAATCTAATTTCGACAGTCCTGCCTGACCTGCCCCCGAGGCTCCCAGATTCATAACGAGAGTCTGCGGTTCTGGTTTTCATATTCTTCGTCGTTGATTTGGGCAAGCGCGCCGGGCGCGGAGCCCTCAAGTTGCTCAAGCGTCCGGCGCGCTTCTGCGGGCGTTTTGTTCCCCAACGATGAGTGCGGTCTGACGTTGTTGTAATCGTATCGCCACAGCGCCAGCTTTCGTCGGGCATCGCCCAGACTGTCGAACATCTCCTCGTTCAAGAGCTCATCACGCAGGCTACCGTTGAACGACTCGATGAAGGCATTCTGCTGGGGCTTACCTGGGTCGATGTAGTGCCATTCAGCACCATTGTCGTTCGCCCACTTCAGGATCGCGCGGCTGGTGAACTCTGTCCCGTTATCGCTGACAATGCTGTCAGGCTTGCCATAGACCCGCACAAGCGCATCCAGCTCCCGCGCCACGCGGGCGCCCAGCGCCGTCTCCTGACGCGACGGGCTGGGTAGTGCCGCCCGCGCACCGTGTATAAGCAGCGTGCGCAGGTATCGGTTCCCTCGTTTGGTGATACCCAGCAACTTCGGCTTGCCGCCGGTCGTCATCTGCCGCGGCACCAGACCGAGCCAGGCCGGCATGTCGCGCGCCCGACGGAATGCCTCACCGTCCCCGACCGCAGCAACCAGGGCTGTCGCGCCAAGCACACCGATCCCGGGGATCAACGTCAGTCGGCGCGCCGCCGCGTCGCACCGTGCATGGTCGGCCAGATCGTCATTCAATGCATCGATCCGCCCATCAGGCGACCGCCGCTCGGCGCGCATGTCTTCGATCAGCGTCACGATACGGGGCGACAGTTCCGACGGCGGTTCGGCATGAAACGGGCCAAGCTCTCGCTCGAGAACCTTGCGCTCCTGCCGGAACGCATGGCCGCGTTCAAGCAGGATCGCGCGAAGCTGGTTCAAGAGCGCCTTGCGCGCGGTCACCAGACGGGAGCGGACCCGGTGCAAGGTCTGCAGGTCGAGCCGATCCTGGCTTTTCATCTCGACGAAACGCATCGTTGGTCGCGTCGCCGCTTTGGCGATCCCGGCCGCATCGTTGTCATCGTTCTTCTGCGCGCGGACATAAGGGCGGTCGTATTCCGGCGACATCAGTCGCACTTCATGCCCGTTCGCGGCGAACTGGCGACCGACATGATGCGCCCTGCAGCACGCCTCCATGGCAACGGTGCAAGCCGGAAGTTTGTTTGCAAGATCGGCAAGCGTCGCCCGCCTGACGCGTCGGCGCAGAACGATCTGCCCAGTCTCATCCAGTCCAACTACGCTGTTCAGGTTCTTGCCCAGGTCAATTCCAAGGGTCACAATAGTCATCGGTTCGCTCCTTCCTCTCTGAAACAACGGCACCATAGCCTGGTACCGGCGGGAGGGGCGGGCCATTCCGCAAAAGACCCGCGCCGGTGTTTAAGTCGCTCTCGCGGCGGATTAGGAACGAAAATTCATGCGCTTACCAATCAAGACGGACTGCTAATCCGATATGAATTGACACCCGCCAAAGCCCATGACGCGCCGCCGTGCAAGACGCTCTTGGACAACCTGCAACCAGGCCAACATGTGTTGGCGGACAAGGCATATGATGCAGACTAGATCAGGGACATGATCTGGGAACAGGGGGCAATCGACGTGATCCCTCCGAAGGTCAACCGCAAACTACCCGCCGAATTTGACCCTGAAATCTACCGAGAGCGCAACAAGATCGAGCGCTTCTTTGGCAGACTGAAATCCTCGTTCCGCCGCATCGCAACCCAATACGAGAAGACATCACGAAACGTCCTGTCGATGATCAAACTGGCCTCGGTCAGGCTGTGGATCGAGTTTTATGAGTCGGCTGCCTAGTCCCGCAATCGTGCGCAGTACGAAAGTGCTTGATGCCCGATCAACTCTAAATAGGCCTTTGAAACAGTTCGATCCGGGATCCTTCCATTGCTCTCTTTCTCCCGGTCGATTTCCTCTTTCGCCTCCACATAAGCCGCGTGCTCGTTTCTTATGACTACCTCTTGCTCCCGGACGTCCTGAGTAACATCGCTGGGTTCTGGCACAACCATGTGCAAGACTTCCTCGGTCGAGCCGTGAAACTTTATTTCTTGAACCTCGTCGGGAACACTCACTCCCCACTCGCGAAGCAGACCTAGTATGCCGATTTATTGCACATCGACTTTGTCGGTTGAGATATCAAAAATGATCTTACCAAGGTGCCGTTTCTGCATTGGTGACAGTTCTAATCGAGCCATGGAAAACCACCGTTCCTGTGTATTGGTTCGAAGCTGTATTCACATCCTTCACACCCCTATCGTGTCCACAGATTTCATTGACCAATACGTTTGATTGCTTCGAACGAAACACGGTGAGGTTGTGACGCAAAATCACTGCGCTTGCACGACCTTGCAGGATACACCGTTGGGTGGATCGATGTTGTCCCATCACCAGACAGTCCCCGCATTCGGATACCTTGAACTGGCTGCGTGTGTTATCGATGCAAGCTCAGCGGTGAGCTGGGTTTAGAAGTTTCCCTTTGCGGTTTCCGCTAGGATAAGCTTGTCCAACGTCAGATCAGACACCGCGCGTCACAATCGCTCGTTTTCCTTCGTAAGCCGAACGGCTTTCTGCGCTTTACCCCCGAACAGCAAACGGCTATCTATCGCTTCAATGTGCTGCTTGGGGATTTGAACCTGCATGTCCGACTTGAAAATAACAGATCCTGAGTTCGATGCAGCATGGGAGACCGTCAAAGATTACACCATGACCAGCCGCGAACGCGGGTATGCATTGTGGTGTGCCGTCAACACGGTAATCGACAACGACATCAAAGGGTGCATTGTCGAATGCGGGGTTTGGAAGGGCGGGTCAGCGATGCTGATCGCTTTGGCGCTCAATCAGCGCGGTGCCGCACGTGATATTGTGCTTTTCGACACGTTCTCGGGCATGTCTGACCCACTGCCCGAAGATATCGATATCAGCGGGGATCATGCCTCTGTTCTCATGGCAGGCAAACACGGCCCCGAAATCGCGGAACTCGTCAAAGCCGAAGCTCCGCTTGACCAAGTTCGCGAGGCTGTCGAAAGCACCGGCTATGACATGCGTCTTGTTCGTTTTGTCGAAGGGAATGTCTGCGACACACTTCTCAAGACGCAAACGCTCGACATCGCGTTGCTGCGGCTTGATACGGATTTTTACGACAGCACACTGGCCGAGCTGAACCATTTATATCCGCGCCTGTCCCAAGGCGGCGTTATGATCATTGACGACTATGGCCATTGGCAAGGCGCCCAAAAGGCCGTGGAAGAGTATTTCCAGACGGTTGAAGAAACAGGTCACAAACGCCCGATGCTGTGGGTCATCGACTATACGGGTCGGGGTGCAGTTAAGATCGAACCCACGGGTACGACAGAGATCGAGCGCTATGACTACATCCCGCCGGGGATGGAACCGCCCGATCTGCATTCGCTGTTTCCCCACGCTGTTGCCGGGAATCCTTGGACGGTAAACTGGCCCTATCTTCGTTGCTCTGCCCCCCATGTGTGGCGGTATGACGACCGACACAAGGGCTATGTCACCGGGAATGCGTCAGTTGAAGAAGCGGCCTGTCTTTATACATTTGCCAAGCAATTTGCCGGCAAGCGCGGAATCGAAATCGGTACCTATTATGGCTGGACCGCTGCGCATCTTATGGCGGCGGGCCTTCGTTTGGATTGCGTCGATCCCGCATTCTCGATGCCAGATGTTGATTGGGACGTTCGCAATGTCTTGGACAAAGTTCCGGGATCAAATGGCTATACGCTTTGGGCAGAGTCGTCGCCCCAATGCATTAGCAAGGTAAGGGATTCGGATCCTGAACCTTGGTCCTTTGCCTTCATTGACGGCAACCATGATGACCATGCTCCGCGCGATGATGCGCGCGGAGTTCTGCCACATCTCGCAGAAGATTGCATGGTCATGTTCCACGACTTGACGTCACCATTTGTCGAAGCCGGGCTTGACGTTTTTCGCAAAGCCGGGTTTGAAACACGCATAATAAATACAATGCAGATCATAGGTGTTGCATGGAGAGGCAATGTGACCGTTCCGGATCACATACCCGATCCAAACGTGCCACACCCGTGGCCTGGACATCTACAAAAATACTTCGCCTAAAACATTCCAGTACCAACCAAAACGAGTGGGCACATGAATCGTATTTCCAGGGCCATCAAGGTACTGAACCGCAAAAGCGCTCCAGCACCGGCAATGGCTGTTAAAAGCCCCCAAGCAACAGAAACCGCATCACATCAGCGGGAGGCCTCTGAATCCATGGCAAATATCTGGGAAAACCTAGTAACACTGAACTCCGACGTTGAACCGAACTTTGAATTGCTGTCCCGGGCCGGTGAATATCTGGCGACAGATTCCAGAGCAGCTGATTGGGGCGATCTCAATTATCACGCCGCGCTTGAACGCGATCACTATCCGATCCCTGAAACCGCAGATAGGGAAGGGTATTATGGCACAGACCACTTTAGCTATTGGGCAAGCGGCCTGAAAGATGCCCGGCTTTTGGACGATGTTGTAAGACGACATGGCACCGGCGAGCTAAAAGCCTGTCTTGATCTTGGATGTGCTTCGGGGCGCGTGCTGCGCCATTTGGCACTGGAAAACCCGAATTGTCGGGCCATCGGCTGTGATATCAACCGTCTTCACGTCGAATGGTGCAACGCACATCTCCCGCCGAACTGCTCTGTGTTCCAGAACCATTCGATTCCGTCGCTGCCGATTGAAGACAATTCACTGGATGCGGTTACAGCCTATAGCGTCTTTACGCATATCGAAGCACTTGAAACCGGATGGCTTGCTGAAATTCGTCGCGTCCTCAAACCTGGGGGCATTGCCTGGCTGACGGTGCATACAGAACATACGCTGGCCGATATGAACGAAGGCTGGCCGCTTTGGAAACCGACGATGGATCACCCGGATTCACCATCGCTTTTGGATGAAAATCGGAACTTCAAAGGCGATCGCATGGTGCTGCGCTGGCTGGCTGAGCGGTCGTATTCCTCGAATGTCTTTTACAAGTCCGACTATTTGACCAGTCATTGGACGCGTCAGCTGGAATTGCTGGAATTGCGCAGACGTCATCCGAGCTTTCAGGATGTGATGCTGATGCGGAAACCACTCTGAGCAGCAGATACGTTCGTCGAACGTAAGGACCTTTTGTAAGAGAGAAATATCATGCGTGCTATTGTGTTGGGAGGCAATGGATTCATCGGCTCACATGTTGTCGATGCTTTGCTTGCCGGTGGGCACACGGTCACGGTCTTTGATCGCGTGCCAGACAAATTTCGAGACCCCCTGCCGGGGGTAAAATTTTTTCTGGGCGACTTTCAGGACAAGATGGCTATAGCCGAAGCCCTGAACGGCAAGGACGCGGTCTTTCATCTCGTCAGCACGACTTTTCCCGGTACGGCCAATCTGGACCCCAAAGCGGATGTTACCGGGAATTTGATCGGCACGCTAAGCCTAATTGAATCGATGAACTCGATGGGGATCGAACGTCTGGTCTATCTGTCGTCAGGGGGCACCGTTTATGGACCAGCCCCAGGACATCCTATTCCCGAAGATCACCCTCTTAACCCAATAAACTCGTATGGAATCGTTAAGGTCGCGATCGAGCAATACCTGAACATGTACCAAAAGAGTCATGGGCTAAAGCCGATCGCAATTCGCGCTGCCAACCCCTTTGGCCCACGTCAGGCACATACAGGCGTTCAGGGTGTCATTTCCACGTTCTTGAGACGCATCTACGAAAATGAACCGATCGAGATTTGGGGGGACGGGCAGGTCGTACGAGATTACCTGTATGTCGAAGATCTGGCCGATCTTTGCGTTAAGGCCGCCGAGACCGATTATTGCGGGGCCGTGAATGCGGGGTCTGGACAGGGCCGATCCCTGCTCGACGTGATCGATGCGATCTCGCGCGTGACCAAAACGCCGCTTGAGCCTGTTTTCAAACCTGGTCGAAAAATCGATGTGCGCTATTCCGTTTTGGATATCTCTTGGGCCAAGACGCTTTTTGACTGGGCCCCATCGGCAGATTTCGACCGAGCCTTGGAACAAACCTGGCAATGGTTGCAAAACACATCCAGTTAATGTGCAAATGCATTACACACTGCTAATATAGGCAGTACTCAGAAGACCATTAGAAATAACGTGCGACCCTCTACATTTTTGGCCATCAAATAGGACCGAAATTCAGATGCCTCAACCAGATGAAATCGAATATCTTTACGACAGGCTCGCATATTTTGAACGGAATTCGACGCGATCGTCTTGGCTATTTCGCCAATTGGGCAGAAAGATCAAATATTTCCCGCGCGATTTCTCGCGCAGATTGCGGCGCTCAATAAAGAAGCGGCGCTTGCGCAACGAGACGGCGCATCAGGTTGACACCACCACGCCGCGAAAAGCGTCACGGGGGGACGACTTTTTCATGTCCGCTGAGATGCTGAGCTTGGTTGCGAAAGCCCGCAGCTTTGATCCCGAAATCGGGGAACTTACCGGCGATGAGCCGCATTTCAAGCCGCGTGCGAATGATGCAGGCTACGAAAAATTGCGTGAGGCGACCAAGATCCTGCCAAAATCACGATACGACTCGGTTGTTCTGATGCCCGCCGGCCGCATGGGCGGCGCGGATTTGGTCGCCGCCATCCTGGTTCGAGCATTAGTCAAATCCAAGAAAGTTTTAATTCTTCGCACCGACGACTCGCACTGGGATTGCCCGCACTGGTACCCGGAAGATGTCGATTCCATTGATATTTCCCCGTATCTGAAAGACATCCAGAACCAACACCAAGGCATCCCGGTCCGCCACCGCGCGCTTTACGTCATTCTCACCGAAATCGCCGCGCCACAAATCTTTAACGTCAACAGCCGCTTGGCGTTTGAGACCATGGTGTCCTATGGGGCCCAGCTTGCCAGCCAGTTCAAGCTGTATGCGTACTATTTCTGCGCGGACCGGACCGAGAACGGCAGCGAAACAGGCTATCCTGTTCTGTTTTTCCACAACATTTTCCGCTACCTGGATGCGGCAATCCTCGATACGAAATATTTGGCAAACATACTCGAGAACCGGTTCTCCCTGCCGCTGTCAGAAACCCAGCGTCTGAAAACCATCTATACGCCCGCCCAGGTCGACGCCGAGCAACTGCCGGTTTCCGAACGCCACAAGTCAGAACCGGATCGCAGCCGCCCCCGCATCTTGTGGGGTGGGCGGCTTGATCGTCAAAAACGTTTTGATCTGGTGGTACAGATCGCCCGCGAGATGCCGGATGTCGACTTTCTGTGCTGGGGCAAGGCCGTTCTCGACAAAGCCCCTTCGATGAAAAAGGCGCCTGAAAATCTTCACCTTAATCCTCCCTTTAAGGATTATGATGAGTTGCCTTTGGGGGATTGTGACGGCTGGCTTTACACATCTGAATGGGATGGGCTGCCGACAATCCTCATTGAATTGGGCGCGTTGGGCATGCCGATCGCAGCCAGCGCCGTCGGAGGCGTCCCTGAACTCATTGACGAGGAAACCGGCTGGCTTGTTCCGGAAACCGCAAGTGTCGATGAGTATGTCGCTCAGATTCGCGCTATGATTGATGATCCCGAGGCCCGCGTGTCGCGCGGCCGCGCGCTTCAGCAACGCGTGCGGGAAAGACATTCGATGCAGGCTTTTGTCGATTCAATTGATTCAATTTAAGGCGTATATATCATGACGGATCAACCTCCTGTATCAGCCATTGTCACAGCGCATCGCGAAGGCCTTATGGCCGGGCCTGCGGCGCGCAGTCTTTTGGCCGCTGTGGCAGACGCTGAAAAGGCGGATATCAGCTGCGAGATCATCGTGGTTCTGGACATTGCCGATGACCTGACCCGCGATGTTCTGAACGGCGCATTGGGCGAACGCGCAAAATACGTCGAAAGTGCGACTGGCGATCCCGGTCTCGCACGGAACACTGGAATTGCCGCCGCCACGGGCGAACATGCGTGTTTTCTGGATGCCGATGATCTGTGGTCTGAAAACTGGATTTCAGCGGCTATCGCGGCCGCCCGGAAACGTCCCGATGCCATTCACCATTCCGCCTGCAACATGGTTTTTGGGTTCCAGAGACTCATGTTCTGGCACATGGATTCAGAAAGCGACGGTTTTGACAAATCCTATCTGGATTGGAGCAACTACTGGGATTCACTCAGTCTTGCCAAAACTCAGATCTATCGGGATACCCCGTTTGAAGCCAACGAGCTTTCCAAGGGGTTTGGCCACGAAGACTGGCACTGGAACGCGATCACGATTGCCAAAGGTATTCCTCACAAACCTGTGGCGGGCACCATGCATTTCAAACGAGCGCGGACCGATTCTCAGATGAGCAAGGTGGATTCCGTCGGCGGCATTCGTGCGCCTTTGGGCGATGGCGAAATCCTGCGCCTGCAGGACTCCTGGACCTGAACGACAGCGATATTTGGGTTGCAATAGACCTGAGCCCCCACGAGTGGGAGGCACCGCAAAGTGTGGGGCAATTACGCTGCCACTTTGCCGTCTGCGCACGCTTTCAAGGGGTCGACGCCTGTTAGACCCAACAGCACCGAGTCGAGTGTATGGCCGCCTCCTGGAGCGCAAACAGAATCTGGAGGTGAACAAGACAGATTCTTCACCAGAGCATTCTGAAATCGGTGGTTAAGTGTAATGACCTGCAATCACAATCCGTTCGGCTTGCAAACATCCCGGATTCTCGCCCGAATTAACTGCGACTATCCGGGGCGCCAAACCCACATTATTTGAGAATGAGCCCAGATTGTGTGCGACCAGCTTGCAATCATCCGCCCCGGGTTCACATTAAATGCGAATAGGATTTTGGACTTGTTTTTAAGCGCCTGCATATGTCTGGCTTCCCATCTGAGAATTGCGGCGCTGAACGTAGATACTCGGACGGGACTTCCGGACAATATTATTCAAGGTCTCTGGGCGAGTGTTCTGGGACGTCGCGGTGTCTGGGAAACCCCCGTTTCCCAGACCAGCCGTTCGGGCAAAGCGCGGCAAATTCAACGAACGAGCCCGAGTAGTACCTGGGGTTTTCTTGCTGCGCGCGCTCGCAGCAGGGATTTTGCCGCGCATGCATCATCCTGAGTTCTGCAATGCGGCGTAGAATGCGGCCATTGGCACCGGGCGCAGCGAGATTTCGTCAAGCAATGAGCAAGACGCGGGACGGAGTTGCCGTAGGGCAGGAACGCCTGAACGGCAGGAAACTGCGGTTTGTGGACATTGCCCGAATTGGACATTGCGCTTGGATGCCGGTGATTGAAGGACCTGCCGTGAGGTTCCAGGTTTCGCATTCCCGCCATTCGTACGACCTGTAGTGCTTTCAGGGTCAGCAATGACCCGGTCGCGGACGTAGCTGCCGGTTGAAGGAACCCTTCCGTCCGGCCGCTTAGGCACTGCTACCAATCAAGAATTGGGTTGCCTCTACGGATCGCATTCTGGCGATACCGGACCTCTCAGCAGGAAGTCGCTTAAGCTTAGTCGTTCCCAGTCGCACTATCACGAAACATCCTCCAGAATCTGTCGTCCTAGCGCGCCCGCTTGAGCGCTAAAAGTTGTTCAGGTTTTTTCCAGATATCCGTTTGGATTGAATGAAAGATTATATCCGAAAAAGTCGTTGTAGTTATCCATAAGGCGATACTCATCGGGATTATTTAAGAAAAACTCATGAACAGCGCGGTTCGGGCCACCATCATAACGCCAATTCGCACCTTGATCCTCGATGATGCCATCTTCGACAATAAGGCATTCACCCGTTTGCATGCGTGATTTGAAGTATTCCAATACCGCGTATGACACTTCAAACGTATGCGCACTATCCTCGATCACCATCCACGGCCTTGGCGCGGTTTTCAGTCGCTCTTCCAAATCGCTACCATCGAGTTTTAGTGCGTCGGTCTGCACAAATTCGATCCCTTCCGTCCCAACCTGCTCGTCTTGATACTGGTTAGAGCGGAAATCCACGGTGATGACCTGGGTATCAAGTCCCCATGCTCGGGTGATGTCTCGATAGAACATCGCAGCGCCGCCGTGGAACGATCCAATTTCCACGATGGTGCCCGGCTTCTTCTCAAAAAGGATCAACATATAGACGGCGAGATCAATGGGACTCTTGAGACATGTCACTCCCCGGTACTGATACTTCATCACACCAGCATGGTAAGCGGCTAAGATGTCTGGCGTGAAAGTTGATCCAAACGGTCTCGGCACAGGCGGGGTCGTACCGAAAGCACCTTCTTCATTGTCGATGTTCTGCTCTTGCGGACGCACATCGGGGTTCAAAGTGTGTTCAGCGAGCGGGTCGAGTGCTTCGGCGGGGTCTTCCTGCGCTGCAACAACCTGCATCTGAGCCGGCTCGGTTGGTAGCGATGTTGAGGGATTTGGTTTCGACGTCATTTGTTTATCCATTTGTGTAACATATCCCGAGCGGAACAATGTCACTGGCATACTGACGCTAGGATTCATGTAAGACAAGAGGTAGTATCGCAAACTTTTGGAACGACGAAAGCCAGCGATATGCTAGACGCAGTTATCCTGCGATCTCAACAAACATCCGAAAGCCGGAAGTCGTATCACTAGAGAATTGCCGCTTCCGGATCATGTTGGCGACCTCGATGCTGTCCAAAGTGGCGGAAGCGGATTCGAACGACTTAAACCCACACATGTGCCGAACACGTCGTTTTTTGAACCGATGGCCCTGTTTGTTCATGTTGGTCAAAAATTTGGACCTAATCGTCTGTACTTTGGCTGGGCAACGGAACCGCTTCAGGATTCTGTTCACTTCTCGAATGCCAGCTGCATTTGCGCCACTTTTGTCGATGACGATTTTGTTTGGGATCCCGTTGGACGACAGTGCTTTGGCAAAGAACCTGGTTGCTGCTGGACGATTTCGTCGCTCAGACAGCATGAAATCAAGGGTGTTTCCCGCTTTGTCGACCGCTCGATAGAGATACATCCACTTCCCGCGCACACGGAGATAGGTTTCGTCCATGCGCCAGAAACTCAGCGTTGGTCGCTTCTTCGATTGCGCGCTCGCGGTGAAGCTCGGCAGATATCAACGCAAAATACGGGCGTGCCCCGGGTCTCAAGTTTTACACCCACATCTCCGATCAGTTCAGCCCGTTCCACTCGACGGTCATCAACGCTACAGAAAGCGAAGCGCCCTTTGTTTTGGATGGTCTGCTTCGCCACCAATCGGGCGTCGCAATCGAAGAGCATCATGTGGACACTGGTGGCGCGACGGATCACGTCTTTGCCCTGTGTTATCTCTTGGGCTTCCGTTTCGCACCGCGTTTTCGAAACTTCAAGGATCGCAAATTGTATCTCCTGCCCGGCATGAAATCCCTGCCCATCATGGCACCCTTCATTGGCGGCACCATCAAAGCAGGTCACATTGTCGAAAACTGGCCCGAGATCCTCAGGCTGGCAACGTCCATCAAGGCCGGGACCACCACCGCATCAGCGATCCTCAAAAGCTTGTCCGCATACCCGCGGCAAAACGGACTAGCAATCGCCCTACGTAAACTGGGGCGGTTGGAGCGGACCTTGTTTGCCCTGGAATGGATGCAAAGCCTGGAATCGCGTTTTAAGATTTAGGTGGAGACCCGGTACTGCGGCTTGGCAAATTGGCCATGCGCCGTGGGGAATGTCGGTTAAGAGTGGCTTGGTCAGCGCAGCGGGCATAGGCCATCAGGCAAGGGCCGCGGCCCGGCAGACATGTAGATCGAGCCAGCCGGGGGCAAGCTCCTGGTCGAGCGCCCGCAATGTGTGCCATTGGCGGTAGATGTCGGCAATCTCGCTTAGCGGGCGCCACTTGGCAGGGTCCAGCTCGCGTCCAAAAAGCCCGCTCATTTCGCCCGTGAACTGTGCCTCGACAAAGCTGCCCTCGCGCGGGGGCTTCGGCGGGGTCTTGAATGGATTAAACCACTGGTTGACGATCTGTCCAACCTCATAGCCGCATTTAATCAAGATGTCGGGTTCGTTCCCGTCGTTCATCTCGATTGACACAAAACGAGGTCGCTGCACGCAGGACAAGAGCTGCTCACGCATGATCAAATCGCCGCCCTCCATATCACATTTGAGATAATACGGTGTGCCATAGGTCTCGAAGAGGGTCATGAGATCCACTGTCTGAACCTCGATCTCGACCGCAGTCTCCACGCCTTTTTCGGCGATGTTGCGATCCAGGCTGCCCCAGTCATCCTTATTGGGAACCGTAAAGAAAGAAACTGTCTCGCCTGCCCGGTGATACAGGGCCTTGTTAATAAGTGTCGCACGGGTTCCGAACGCACTGATGTTTTCAACCGCCGCGTTGTACAGTTCTGGCACGGCTTCGAGGCCAAGCACGCGAAACCCTTTTTTGAGATAGAACTCTGTATCATATCCTTTGTGCACGCCAAAATCGTAAATTAAGTCGTCTTGTATAGCTTGGTGCTTCACAACTACAGCCTTTCGCACGCGTTCTTCCGCTCTCTGAAGCGGTTACCCTACTCCAAGTATTTCTAGCATGTATCGCTCGAAAGCAACCTGCGAAATTGGTTGAGAGACACGCGGCCTGGCCGAGATGTTTGTTGCATGGCCGATTAATGGTCGGTTGGCCGCTTGGCGTTCTAGCATGAGCGAAATTTACGGCAAAACCTTGCGAAGCTCCAAGTAAGCAAGTCCAATGATCTCCCAAGGGCGCAAGACGCAATGATTTCAAGAGGCGGTGCCAACCTAGGGGACAAGACAATACTTGACTCCATGGATGCAGTTATCACCGCCACAAAAGGACTAGAGGATCCGGAAGCGTTGTACACTGCAGCAGCCATCGCCGCGTAAGAAGCGCGCGACACTTACAAAGACAAGCCCAACAAGATCGGCCGGGCTCGAGTATATGCTGACAAATCGATTGGCCTGGAAGATCCGGGCATGGCGGCACTCGTTCGACTGATCGATGCTTTGAAGAAATAGCAAATTTCGTTCTATCTCCCCGACTGGCGGTGTGGGTTTCCACGCCGCCTTTTTTTTCGCAATCGTTTATTGAAACGCGGCAACATTGCAGGGTTTACGAGATTTTTACCAAGATTTTTAAACCCGTGACCGTCTTGTAAAAACTGTCGTTTGCGGAAGGGGCACTAACACTTACGGTATCGAAGCAAGTGACAAGATCATTAAGATTCAAGGCTGCTTGATGCCGAAGGAGATATTCAGTTGGCAAAAATAGTTGTCGAATAGGACCGCCGTTTCCTTAGGCGTTGAACTCGGGCCCGAATAGACTTAGCCGAGCCAGCTACTTATCCTAGGGTCAGGACTCATAACCAATAAATGACGGTTGCGGCGAGGGCGATGGCGGAGAGGAAGACCTTCGGGCATCTGTCGTATCTGGTCGCCACACGCCTCCAATCCTTGAGCCTGCCGAACATGATCTCGATGCGGTTGCGGCGTTTGTAGCGGCGCTTGTCGTACTTCACCGGCTTCTTCCGCTGTTTCCTGCCAGGGATGCAGGCGCGTATCCCTTTGTCTTTCAAGGCTTCTCTGAACCAGTCGGCGTCGTAGCCACGGTCTCCGAGCAGCCAGTCGACATTCGGCAGACTGCTCAGCAATGCCCGTGCGCCGATGTAGTCGCTGACCTGACCGGCGGTGACGAACAGGTTGAGCGGCCGGCCTTGGCTATCGCAAATAGCGTGCAGCTTGGTATTCATGCCGCCTTTCGTCCGACCAATCAGGCGTGCACGCCCCCTTTTGACGCCCATGCTGGTCGCTGTCCGGTGGGCTTTGAGATAAGTCGCGTCGATCATTACGGTCTTCTTCTCGCCGTGTTCGGCGGCTAGACCGGCCATCATCCGGGCAAAAACGCCCTTGTCGCTCCATCGCTTCCAGCGATTGTAGAGCGTCTTGTGAGGACCATAGACAGCGGGAGCATCGCGCCATCGCAAACCATTGCGGTTGATAAAGATTATCCCGCTCAACACACGCCGGTCATCGACACGCGGCTTACCGTGAGACTTGGGAAAGAAGGGCTCAAGACGCGCCATCTGCGCGTCGGTCAACCAGAAAAGATCAGACATGTTCACCGCTCGTTTTTCAGCCGTGAATCATGCCGCTCGCTGAAAATCAATGAGTCCTGACCCTAGCCATGCCTGGAAGTCCCCAAGTTTCAAGATCGACTTCCCGGTGGATATGAAACTTGAGATGCTCGGAAATGCCACCGTAGGCCAGCATTCCCAAGATAATAGCGTCACGCTTTTGCCTCTCGTTTTTAATTTTTTGCAGATCATTGATGGTGTACGGCTCGCTAAGCTCAATTTCTTGCTCAAAACCACCCCAGTTAACCGTGTCTTTATTCTTACGATATACGTGCTTCTTAACGGCAGAAAACTTCAGAATGTTAGTGTCAATAAATACGTCCGCTAAGGATTTTACTTCTGTCAAAGCGACCCTTTCTTTTTGGTGAGGTTCACACGGTACTAATTGCTCATTTACGAAGCGCTACGCAATGCATTCTGTAAAAACGATGCACGGGAAACCAGCAGCTACCACACTCGTTTCAGTTGGCACTTCGGTTCCGCGAAGGAGGCCAGTACTGAGCTTCCATTTCCCTCTGGCTGACAGTGCTGACGGAGAGATCGGGTTGGTTTTCATTAGGAGAAAGAATCAGCCCCGGTTTCGCATGTGATACGTAGCCATAGTTTGCTCTCTGGCGTAGCACCACCGTAGCACCGGGTGCGGGTGCTACAAACGCAGAAAGCGCCCCTTGGGGCGTTAGTGCATTGTAATCATGTAGGTAATATTGGTTGCGGGAGTAGGATTTGAACCTACGACCTTCAGGTTATGAGCCTGACGAGCTACCGGGCTGCTCCATCCCGCGACAGTTTTTGTGACCTAGCGCTTACGCTAGTTGAGGTCTTTGGTTGGCCTATCGCTTGCGCTATTTGAGGCCGGGTATTGTGTCATCGTGTTAGAGAGATATGGGCTTTTTCTAGGTTTGGCGGTGACCTACTCTCCCGGGGCTTAAGCCCAAGTACCATTGGCGCGGCAGTGCTTAACTTCCGGGTTCGGGATGGGACCGGGTGTTTCACTTGCGCTATGACCACCAAACCGAGGAAAAGCCCATGTCGACTTTTTGCGGAGCAAGAAAGCGACGGTTGGCAGGCAGCGTATTCGCTTGCGAATGCGCGGTGCCACTCGGTTATATAATCAACCAACATCGCGGCTTGGCGCTGCGACGCTGTCCATAATCAAGGTCAGTGTATGCTTTTGGTGATTTGTCTTTCCATTACTGGATCAAATCAAGCCTATCGGGCGATTAGTACCGGTCAACTGAACGCATTGCTGCGCTTACATCTCCGGCCTATTGACGTGGTGGTCTTCCACGGCCCTCAGGGAGACCTTGTTTTGAGGGGGGCTTCCCGCTTAGATGCCTTCAGCGGTTATCCTGTCCGATCATAGCTACCCAGCACTGCCGTTGGCACGACAACTGGTCCACCAGTGGATCGTTCACCCCGGTCCTCTCGTACTAGGGGCAACTCCTCTCAAGTCTCCTACACCCACGGCAGATAGGGACCGAACTGTCTCACGACGTTCTAAACCCAGCTCACGTACCTCTTTAAACGGCGAACAGCCGTACCCTTGGGACCTGCTCCAGCCCCAGGATGAGATGAGCCGACATCGAGGTGCCAAACACTGCCGTCGATATGGACTCTTGGGCAGTATCAGCCTGTTATCCCCGGCGTACCTTTTATCCGTTGAGCGATGGCCCTTCCACTCGGGACCACCGGATCACTATGGCCGTCTTTCGACTCTGCTCGACTTGTCAGTCTTGCAGTCAGGCTGGCTTCTGCCATTGCACTCAACGAGCGATTTCCGACCGCTCTGAGCCAACCTTCGCGCGCCTCCGTTACGCTTTAGGAGGCGACCGCCCCAGTCAAACTACCCGCCACGCAGGGTCCCGGATCCGGATAACGGACCGCGGTTAGACATCAAGAGTGCGAAGGGTGGTATCTCAAGGGAGGCTCCACAGGTACTTGCGTTCCTGCTTCAAAGCCTACCACCTATCCTGCACATCACAATCCTGATGCCAGTGCGAAGCTGTAGTAAAGGTGCACGGGGTCTTTCCGTCTAACCGCGGGAAGCCTGCATCTTGACAGGCAATTCAATTTCGCTGAGTCGATGTTGGAGACAGCGGGGAAGTCGTTACGCCATTCGTGCAGGTCGGAACTTACCCGACAAGGAATTTCGCTACCTTAGGACCGTTATAGTTACGGCCGCCGTTTACCTGGCTTCAATTCAAGGCTCTCACCTCTCCTTTTAACCTTCAGGCACCGGGCAGGCGTCAGACCCTATACGTCGTCTTGCGACTTCGCAGAGCCCTGTGTTTTTAATAAACAGTCGCCACCCCCTGGTTTGTGCCCCCAGCCCCTAGTTGCCTAGGAACCGGGCCTCCTTCTCGCGAACTTACGGAGGTATTTTGCCGAGTTCCTTCAACATCGTTCTCTCAAGCGCCTTGGTATGCTCTACCAGTCCACCTGTGTCGGTTTAGGGTACGGTCTGATGGAGGGCTATTTCCAGGAACCACTCAGCAGCCCAATCAATCCGATAAGATTGAACTACACCTGTGATCCGTCACATCCTCCTGGCCTAGGAATATTAACCTAGTTCCCATCGCCTACGCCTTTCGGCCTCGGCTTAGGGGCCGGCTTACCCTGCTCAGATTAGCTTTAAGCAGGAACCCTTGGACTTTCGGCGAGTGTCTCTCACACTCTTTGTCGCTACTCATGTCATCATTCTCACTAGTGATCTCTCCACCGGATCCCTCACAGGCCGGCTTCATCGAAAGAACTCTATCCTGCGCTACCGCCTATTCGGCTACTTGAGCGCGATTACTCGCGCCACATAACCGGCGGCAATACAGGATGAGTTCTATGTCACACTACGCTCTGCTACCATGCCTTACGGCATCCTAAGCTTCGGCTCATGGCTTGAGCCCCGTTACATCTTCGCCGCAGGACAACTTGTTTAGACCAGTGAGCTGTTACGCTATCTTTAAAGGATGGCTGCTTCTAAGCCAACCTCCTGGTTGTTTTGGTCGTCCCACCTGCTTTCCCACTTAGCCATGAATTGGGGGCCTTAGCTGTAGGTCAGGGTTGTTTCCCTCTCCACTACGGACGTTAGCATCCGCAGTGTGTCTGCCATCTAGTACTCCCGGGTATTCGGAGTTTGGTTAGGATCAGTAAGCCTGTGGGGCCCCATTACCCATCCAGTGCTCTACCCCCCGGGGTATTCGGATGACGCTCTACCTAAATAGATTTCGCAGAGAACCAGCTATCTCCGAGTTTGATTGGCCTTTCACCCCTAGGCACAGCTCATCCCGATCCTTTTCAACGGATGTGGGTTCGGTCCTCCAGTAAGTGTTACCTTACCTTCAACCTGGCCATGCCTAGATCACTCGGTTTCGGGTCTGATCCCACGAACTCATTCGCCCTATTAAGACTCGCTTTCGCTACGCCTACACCTAACGGCTTAAGCTTGCTCGTGAGACCAAGTCGATGACCCATTATACAAAAGGTACGCCGTCAGCTCGCAAGGAGCCTCCGACTGATTGTAGGCGTTCGGTTTCAGGTACTGTTTCACTCCCCTCGTCGGGGTGCTTTTCACCTTTCCCTCACGGTACTGGTTCGCTATCGGTCAGCAAGGAGTACTTAGCCTTCGAAGGTGGTCCTCCGATCTTCAGACAGAATTTCACGTGTTCCGCCCTACTTAATACGTCCGTCAAAGCTTCCTATACGGGGCTGTCACCCGCTATGGCCACGCTTCCCAACGTGTTCTAGTCACTTATCCGGCTCGGCTGGTCCCCGTTCGCTCGCCGCTACTAGGGGAGTATCAATTGATTTCCTTTCCTCCGGGTACTTAGATGTTTCAGTTCCCCGGGTTTGCTCTTAAAACCCTATGTATTCAGGTCTTAAGTACCTGTTCATGCTCATTATTGATTAGCACAGCTAACAATAACAAACATTCAGGTGGGTTGCCCCATTCAGAGATCCATGGATCAAAGCTTATTCTCAGCTCCCCATGGCTTATCGCAGAGTATCACGTCTTTCATCGCCTCTTGCTGCCAAGGCATTCACCAAACGCCCTTCTCGCGCTTGATTTGATCCAGAAAAAGAAAGACTTGATATTGGCACTACCGCCTATTCGGCTACTTGAGTGCGTTTGACCGCACACAACCAAAGCTGCGCTAGTAATCAAATCGATCAAGACCGCCCAGCTGGTAACTAAAGGCAGTCATTCTTCTGAACCAAAAACATACATTTCCCGCCCCCGCCACTTGGACGAGGACAATTGAGCAACCCCATATGGTCTCCCAGCCGTGCAGCTGATCAACGCAGGTCGCTCGGGTTAGTATATTTGACTTGGACAACTCTGTTCTTTTCAGTCGCGATACACGAGACAGGGCCGGCTAGACCCAAACCGTGCCGTCCATCAGATGATGGAAACGACCGAGATCAGCGCCACACTCGGCGCGATCAAACAGTGTTGATTGATTTCTCTCTATACGATGTCAAAGCCTCCGAAGAAGCTGCGTCCAATCGGACGGTTAAGAACCCAAAGGTGCTTAACGATCTGATCGAAGCGATATGGTGGAGCCACCGCCAATCAACTTGACGATTGGCGCATCAAAAATCCCAGGCTTCACCATGACGAGCGAAGTGAGGAATGGTGGAGCCTAGGAGGATCGAACTCCTGACCTCCTGAATGCAAATCAGGCGCTCTCCCAGCTGAGCTAAGGCCCCATAAAAATCGCCCTTTGCTCCGCAAATGGCTTGGTGGGTCGAGGAGGACTTGAACCTCCGACCTCACGCTTATCAGGCGTGCGCTCTAACCACCTGAGCTACCGACCCAGTTGATTTTGCAAAGCAAAATCGACGTTGCCCGACAGGCGCTTTTGCTCGCAAAAGCTGCCGAGAGGGCCAGACCTCACAGCGTGCAGGCCTGATGTGTTCTGAAGAGATATGAGGACGGCTCGGTCCATGAGTTTGATCAACTTTGTTTGTTGATCTTCTGCTAAGTGTATCACGAGATTTGCGAACAAATCTAACTAGATACATCCTTAGAAAGGAGGTGATCCAGCCGCAGGTTCCCCTACGGCTACCTTGTTACGACTTCACCCCAGTCGCTGATCCTACCGTGGTCCGCTGCCCCCAAAAGGTTAGCGCACGGCCGTCGGGTAGAACCAACTCCCATGGTGTGACGGGCGGTGTGTACAAGGCCCGGGAACGTATTCACCGCGTCATGCTGTTACGCGATTACTAGCGATTCCGACTTCATGGGGTCGAGTTGCAGACCCCAATCCGAACTGAGATGGCTTTTGGGGATTAACCCACTGTCACCACCATTGTAGCACGTGTGTAGCCCAACCCGTAAGGGCCATGAGGACTTGACGTCATCCACACCTTCCTCCCGCTTATCACGGGCAGTTTCCCTAGAGTGCCCAGCCGAACTGCTGGCAACTAAGGATGTGGGTTGCGCTCGTTGCCGGACTTAACCGAACATCTCACGACACGAGCTGACGACAGCCATGCAGCACCTGTCACCAGGTCACCGAAGTGAAAGACCCATCTCTGGGCCGGTCCTGGGATGTCAAGGGTTGGTAAGGTTCTGCGCGTTGCTTCGAATTAAACCACATGCTCCACCGCTTGTGCGGGCCCCGTCAATTCCTTTGAGTTTTAATCTTGCGACCGTACTCCCCAGGCGGAATGCTTAATCCGTTAGGTGTGTCACCGAATAGCATGCTACCCGACGACTGGCATTCATCGTTTACGGTGTGGACTACCAGGGTATCTAATCCTGTTTGCTCCCCACACTTTCGCACCTCAGCGTCAGTATCGAGCCAGTGAGCCGCCTTCGCCACTGGTGTTCCTCCGAATATCTACGAATTTCACCTCTACACTCGGAATTCCACTCACCTCTCTCGAACTCTAGACCGATAGTTTTGGAGGCAGTTCCGGGGTTGAGCCCGGGATTTCACCCCAACTTTCCGATCCGCCTACGTGCGCTTTACGCCCAGTAATTCCGAACAACGCTAACCCTCCGTATTACCGCGGCTGCTGGCACGGAGTTAGCCGGGGTTTCTTTACCTGCTACCGTCATTATCTTCACAGGCGAAAGAGCTTTACGACCCTAAGGCCTTCATCACTCACGCGGCATGGCTGGATCAGGGTTGCCCCCATTGTCCAAGATTCCCACTGCTGCCTCCCGTAGGAGTCTGGGCCGTGTCTCAGTCCCAGTGTTGCTGATCATCCTCTAAAACCAGCTATAGATCGTAGGCTTGGTAGGCCATTACCCCACCAACTACCTAATCTAACGCGGGCTAATCCTTTGGCGATAAATCTTTCCCCCGAAGGGCACATACGGTATTACTCTCCGTTTCCAGAGGCTATTCCGTACCAAAGGGTATATTCCCACGCGTTACTAACCCGTCCGCCGCTCACCCCGAAGGGCGCGCTCGACTTGCATGTGTTAGGCCTGCCGCCAGCGTTCGTTCTGAGCCAGGATCAAACTCTCAAGTTGAAAGGCTATTGCTAACCTATCCTTGACGTTCGAACCTCTGCACATCTCATCAGGAGGCTAATCCTGATGAAGTCTTCTGTTTGATGTACACAGATTTCCTAAGAAATCAGTGAACCACTCAAACAGTGAAGCTGACACTCTATAATCGGGCCGAAACCCTAAGAGCGCGATATACAGACATTCAATCCGTCGAAACGAACCAAACCGCCCACATATCTCTTCAGTTATCCATCAATGTCAAAGAGCAATACACCCAGAGCCAAAAACCAGACCGTTGCGCCAATCCCTCAGCGCGCCCGCCTAAATCCTAACCTCAGATGCCCCCGGTCTCTCCCGAGCGTAACCGCCGCTTCCGCCGCGTCCCAGCGCCTCAGCAGCGCCGGTGAAGGGGGTTCTAAGTATAACAAACAAATCCCGCAAGCGGAAAATGACGCCGCAGAGCATTTTTTTGAAAATTCTTAGATAACCATTTAAAAACAGCATATTACAAGCGTCGAAAGCTCACCTTTCCTGTGTCGGTCGGGACTCTCTCCATCGGATGGCCACGACACAACCCGGAAGACACAAGATGGCACTACTATATATAGGGAATCGACCGACACTGAACACAAGGCTGCGCGACTCAAGTCCGTGAATCGACTCGGGACTCTGCCAGAATCTGCATTGAAAACCTTAAAGGCCAGATTTCGAACTGCATCATGCCGAGGGGGCCTACATGTTTCCGACCACACCTTGAGTGTGCCAACATTCTGAACACCAATCTTGAACATCCCACCGAGATGAGTTCTGGTCTGGGACATTCGTTTTCGACTTCTTCAGCGAGACAGGCATGACGCGTCACCTTACGTTCCCACTGGTCAGAACCGTCGGATTTGACGGAGCGCTTGTCACATTTGCGGGCACGATGTCTGAGACAGCGAACCGAGCGGCGCTAGCCTTTCGATCTGAACTGGATCGGCTTCAATGGGCAGAGGTCACGGAATCTTCTGCCACGCTGGCCTCGGCATATGTCCGGTTCGATACGCAAAGCACCACCCACCAACAGATGCTGCACAAGCTTCAAGACCTCGTCGATCAGAAGGACTGGTACAGCACACCACTTCCAACAGGCCGCAGGCTGTGGCGAATTCCGACGGTCTATGGCACCGACCTTGCGCCCCAGCTGGACGATGCCGCTGCTGCTGCCGGTCTCGCGCCGGAAGAAGCAATACGGCGGCTTGGCCAGTCCCGCGTGCGGGTTTTGACGATAGGGTTCGCCCCCGGGCAACCCTACCTTGGGCCATTACCCCTCGAGTTCAATATTCCGCGGCTGCAAAACCTGACCCCCATGGTGCCCGAAGGCGCTCTGGTTCTTGCAATATCTCAGTTTGTCCTGTTTTCCGGGCCAACGCCAACCGGGTGGCGGCATGTCGGGCAGACGGCTTTTCGGTGTTTCCGGCCCGAGACGACCGAGGCATTCGCCCTCAAGCCTGGGGATGAACTGATATTCGAACCCATTTCCCGCGAAGACCTGGAACAAATCAGAGCCAAAAACGAAGATGGCACGGGCGGAGCAACCTGCGAGGAGATTGCGCCATGAGCCTGATCGTCCACCAGATCGGCCCGGCTTGCACCATCCAGGATCAGGGGCGCTCAGGTTATCTGGACCAGGGCCTGTCCCGGTCCGGGGCCGTCGATACACTGGCCCTTCATGAAGGCGCCGCATTGCTCGGCCAAAGCCCGGAACTTGCTGCGCTGGAAATGGCCGGAATGGGCGGCACGTTCGAGGCGGCACAGAACATGCGCATCGCATTGACCGGTGCGCAGATGCAGGCCAGCATTGATGGCAGCCCCGTGGCCTGGAATGCCTCGCATCACCTGAAGCCCGGACAACGGCTGGTCATCGGTGCGCTTCTGCAAGGCAATTACGGCTATCTTCATTTGGGGGGCGGTATCGATTCAGAGGTTTTTCTTGGATCTCGATCCGCGCACCTGACGGCACGGATCGGGCGAGCGGTGAAGCCGGGCGACCGGCTGACCTGTGGCGCGGAGGCAGGCGACGCTGGTTTGAAACTGCCCCCTTCCGAACGCTTCTCGGGTGGCGTTCTGCGTGTCGTCGCCAGCTTCCAGACGTCCTTGTTTGATGACGCAACGCTTGATCGGTTTGCGCGCACCTCATTCCATCGTGGCGCACGCGCCAACCGGATGGGGATGCAAGTCAACAGTGACGGCGACGGGTTTGCGGCCACTGGCCAACTGAACATCTTGTCCGAGGTTATTTCCCCGGGCGACATCCAGATGACCGGAACCGGAGACCCGTTCATCCTGCTGCCCGAATGCCAGACCACAGGAGGGTATCCCCGCATCGCGACCGTTCTGCCCTGCGACATGCCCCGCGCAGCGCAGACACCCGCGGGCGGAGCGATCACGTTCGAATTTGTCAGCATCGAGCAAGCCACGGAATTGCACGCGGCATTCATGGCGGATCTTGCCCGCCTGCCCTCGAAAGTCGAAGCGTTGGTGCGTAACCCGCATGACATCCCGGACTTGCTGTCCTACCAATTGATCAGCGGAGTGATTTCTGCCACCGACTAAGGAGATGTGCCGATGCCAAGCGTCGATCTGAATGCCGATATGGGGGAAAGCTTTGGCCCATGGAAAATGGGCGACGACGAAAGCCTTCTGAAGATCATCACCTCGGCCAATATTGCCTGTGGCTTTCATGCGGGTGATCCGGATGTAATGGCATCGACAATGAAGCTGGCAGCCGAGAATGGTGTCGGCATCGGGGCGCATCCCGGGTTTCCCGACCTGCAAGGCTTTGGCCGCCGGAACATGAAGCTGTCTCAGGACACCCTCCGCAATCTGGTGCGGTATCAGTTGGGCGCAGCCATGGGCATGGCCAATGCGGTTGGCACCAGAGTTCGCCATCTAAAGCTGCACGGCGCACTGGCCAATATGTGTTCGCTCGATGTCGATATGGCGCGGGCCTGCTATCAGGGCGCGCTGGACGTCGATCCCGACATCATCGTGATGGTTCTTGCCGTGACGAAACAAGAAGACGCCGTGCGCGAGCTGGGCTGCAAATGGGTGGGCGAGATTTTTGCCGACCGCGCCTACAATGACGACGGAACATTGGTTGACCGCAGCCTGCCCGGCGCGGTGATCCACGACGCGGATGTCGCAGGACCTCGCATCCTGAACATGGTCCGCGAAGGCGCGATCATCACCGAAAGCGGCAAGCGGCTGGAAACATCGATCGACACAATCTGCCTGCATGGTGACGGACCAACCGCGGTGCAGATCGCCCGTTCTGTTCGTGAAAGCCTGATCGGGGGCGGTGTCGAGGTGACGAAATTCACCCGCTGAACATCATGGGTTAACGTCGGCAACCCAAATTCACGACTGTTGCCCGTACAGGCCTCAGCGCCTAGCATGGCGGGCAAACGCATATTCTGAATACTACAATTTCAAACAATGCCTTGACCCATGGCGGGCAAGAGCAAGGAGGTCGTGGAATGTCATTTGATCTGATGTCTTATCAGCCCCGGGGCGACAAGAAGAACTCGGACTTCTTCAACGAATACCTTCCGAAGATTTACGAACGCCGGACAAGCTCGGGCATTCCGGATCAGGTCGGCGCGATGCGGGCCGTCATCATTCAGGTCGAACCCGACGCGGTGTTCGACACGATGGTCGAACTTTACGTGATGACACCCTATCGGCACACCGCCAGCTATCTGGGACGAACCCACAGAGTCTCGGTTCTGCATTCACATCCCGACTATCCTGCGCTGATCCTGATGGCGCCGCTCAGCCCCGGATTCGAAGACTTTATCCCCCGCATCAATCGCATGTATCCACTGGCGCGCAACACACCGCAGACGCGCTATGTAGGCGAGGTATTTGCTGCCTGTGATCTGGACGCGCTGACCCATGCACTTGAGGATCAGAACATACGTTTCGAATATCCCGGAGATACCGAGAACCCGTTCTACACATCGGACGGGTTCCGATTCACCACCCCGTCCGATTTCACCTGCAACCGCGTCGGGTATTCGACCCACGACTTTAACGACACCGACAGTCTGGGCCTTGGGGATCGCGTGTTGCTGAGCGACACGGAACAGGCCCGTCTGGAACAGGCCGCCGCCTTTGGAACCGAAAGCAAAATTGCCCCGCTGATGCTGGGAATCGACCATCTTGCGACGCGGGTCCTGGCGGGCGAGCGCGAGGATGCGATCCTCGAGTTTCTGACCATGGTGCCCTATTATTTCTGGGGCGCTTACAACATATTCGACATGAACTCATCGACCAACGTGAACCGCAACGGCAATGTGGACGATGACAAAAAATCTCCGGCCAAGGTATTCACCGCAAACAACACGCCATCCTTCGTCAACTCCTTCGCCAAACTGCCGATGCCGACCGAGGATTTCGTGCGCAATTTTGGCCGTCGTCTGCACCACATGGCCGTCGAGATTCAGGATGGCGATCACAGCGCCGGGGAAAAGAACGTCGATTTCGTTGTGAACACCCTGAAGGACAAGGGTGTGCCGTTCCTGGCCCATGTGGTGGGCGAGTGCAAAGACGACCCGAACCTGAAACAGATCTTCTCGAAACACTCCAAGCATACCCTGCTGATTACCGAGTATATCGAGCGGTGCCACAAATATGATGGGTTCTTCACCAAGGACAATGTCGCCGCCCTAACAGCCGCCGCCGGACAGGACGAACAATACCAGCACGGTCACGTTTTCGATTGAAAAAAGGGCTGCGGAATACCGCAGCCCAGACCCATTCAGGAGAGAATATGCCGAACCTTATGATGGCCCGATCATGAAACAGGTGACGTTGCGGGCCTGCAAACGGCGACAGGCCAGATCCGCCTGTTCGCGGGTCATGCCCTGAAAGGTTGCGTCAAACCCGCGCGCGCTTTGGTTCACTTTGCGCAGCGTGCCTTCCAGTGTGGTCATTTCCGACAATGCGGTTTTCAGCAAAACCTTCTCGGCCTCATACCGCGTGGTATAGCGCCCCACATTGACCCCCCACAGGTGCCCACCTGACGAAGACAGCCGAGTGACAACCTCCTGCTCAGGCTCTGGCTGCTTGGTGGAATCCGTCGAAGCCAGAACCAGATTGTCGGGGCGCAATGCCGGACGGGTATCGGATGTTTCCACCGGCGGTGCCGTTGGTGCGATATCCGCTTCGGCAATGGCCGCCGCGATCGCGCTGTTAATGCGTCCACGATTCTCATCAGCTGTCACAGCAACCGCGCTTGCGACTTGCGTCGACGCGGAGGGGCGCCGAACCGGGCGCAAACTGGATTTTGGCGCGCCGCTCACGCTGGCGACCTGCGTCCCGACACCCAATCCGGTATTTCCAGCATAGGCCGGTCGGGCAGGTTTGCGAATGGGCGCACGGGACGGGGCGCGGCGGAAACCCAAATCCAGAAGCTCGGCAACCTTGGCATTCCGAGAGGCGCCGGACTTTCCGCCGAAAACGGTGGCGATGATGCGTTCATCCTTGCGTTTTGCCGATGCCACAAGATTGAACCCCGCCGCACGGGTGTAACCGGTTTTGATGCCGTCGGCGCCTTTGTAGGCCGCCAGCAGGCGACGGTTGGTGTTGGGAACGGTTTTGATCCCTGCATGCGTCGATTGACGCGAGAAAAGGTTATAGTATTGCGGATAGTCATACAGCAGATGCCGACCCAGCGTGGTCATGTCACGTGCGGTCGAAAGATGCCCCGCCTCGGTCAAACCATGGGCGTTCTTGAAGGTCGTGCGGCTCATCCCCATCGCCTTGGCGGTTCGCGTCATACGACGCGCAAAAGCTGCCTCGGACCCGCTGATGGCAATACCGATGGCCGTGGCAGCATCATTGGCCGATTTCACAGCAGCCGCGCGGATGAGATAGCGAAAAGCAATTGTCTGACCAGCGCGCAGGCCCAGCTTCGACGGTGGCTCGGCTGCCGCCTTTTTGGTGATCCGAACCGGGGTATCCAGAGTGATCTCACCGTTCCGCACCGCTTCGAACGCGATATAAAGCGTCATCATCTTGGTCAGCGATGCCGGGTGAAGCCTTGTATCAGCATTGCGCGAATGCAGAACCTCTCCGGTTCGGGCATCAATCACCATCGCTGCGTAAGGTGCCGCCATGGACCTGAGCGGCGCAAACGCCAGCACGCACAACACCACTATGAGAAAAAAGCCCATTCGGGCCGGAACTGTCCGCCGAATCTGCACGATTTTTGCCTCTGTCTGCCTCGCGCCGCCGGGTATTCCCGGTCAGCAAAAATTATTTTATTATCGTAAACACTATCACAGAGACTTGGTGAAATAAACCGAAAGCTGAGCATTTCGCGGTTTCGTTAGGTTGCCTGAACTGGGCTATATCTAGACAAATACTGCCCAAAGCCCACCAGATGCGCGATTGAGGCAGAACTTGGTCAACACCCGGCAGGGTTTTCGTGGAACTGCGGCCAATAGGCAACATCACTTCAGGCTATGCACCAGATCGGCCAAACCGCCCAAATCCCTCAACTCCCGGAATCGGGGACTGTCGACCGGGGCTTCGGCATGCTCCACCTCCCAGACAAGGCCGTGCGGGACATGAACCCCCCAGCTTCCTGCCTGGATCGGAGCCACAACATCAGATCGCATGGAATTGCCAACCATCATCGCGCGCGCCGGGCCATCACCATGCCGCTCAAATATCGACCGGTAAGTTTCAGGGGTCTTTTCAGACACGATTTCCACTGCGTCGAACAGATCGCCCAGACCCGACTGGGCCAGTTTGCGTTCCTGGTCGATCAGGTCCCCTTTGGTAATCAAGACAACCCGGCACAAGCCTGTCATGCCTTCCACCGCGTCGCGGGCATGGGGCAACAGCTCGATCGGATAGGCCAGCATCTCTTGCCCGGCTTCGATCAATTGGCGAATGACCGAGGCCGGCACACGGTCATCCGTGACCTCGAGAGCGGTTTCGATCATCGACAGAACAAAGCCCTTGATGCCATAGCCATAGTGTCGAATGTTGCGCTTTTCGGCCGCCAGAAGCCGCTCCATCAGATGATCCTGGTCGGCATGATCGGCCAGCAGCTCGGCAAAATGCGCCTGCGTCAGCTGAAAAAAACGCTCATTGTGCCACAGGGTATCATCCGCATCGAAACCGATTGTCGTCAGCTTGTCAGTCATCTCGTTTACGTCCGCTTGCTCTTTTCACCGGCCATCCCCACGTTATATAAGCGCGAAGATAAACCCCAAAACTGAATCGGACAGTTGCCTACGATGCTGGAAAAGACCTGGATGATGTCTGACGAACCGGACGACGACAGCGACGCGTCCGTTCTGGTACAGACGCGCCCAAAAACCAAGCGTCCGCCTTTGTACAAGGTGCTGTTGCTGAACGACGATTACACGCCGATGGAATTCGTGGTTCATGTTCTGGAACGTTTCTTCGGCATGACCCATGCAGAAGCATTCGAGATCATGCTGACCGTGCATAAAAAAGGTGTGGCCGTCGTCGGGGTCTTCAGCCATGAAATTGCCGAGACCAAAGTTGGCCAGGTTATGGATTTCGCCCGCCGGCACCAGCACCCGCTGCAATGCACCATGGAACGCGAAGAATAAGGCTTTTCGCCTGACCCTCACACATATTTGCCGGAATTGCCCATGTCCCCTCGCCTGGAACTTGCATTGCAGAACGGCCTGTCGCTGTCGTCGCCCCTCAGCGTGATCTGCCCTGTTCCAACCCATGATCTGTCGGCGCTTCCCCATGCGGCGCAGGTGGTGCAGCCGTTCAAACCTTTTTATGACCATTTTGCCGCGCAGGGCTTTGACACGGTGCCCGAGGCAGAAAACCCTTGCGAGGATGCAATTGTGTTTTTGCCGCGGGCCAAGGCGCTTGCACGGGCGATGATCCATCTGGCCAGCTCACGAGCCCGCGGCGTTGTCGTGATCGATGGCGCAAAGACCGATGGCGTGGACAGCATTCTGAAAGATGTTCGCAAAAGGGTCTCGGTCGAAGGGCCTCTGTCCAAGGCACACGGAAAAATCTTCTGGTTTCAGGCTGACCCGCACAGCTTTGCAGATTGGGCTGCGCCAAAGACGCAGATCGTCGATGGGTACCACACGGCACCGGGTGTGTTTTCAGCGGACGGGATCGATCCCGCCTCGGCCATGTTGCTGAACGCCTTGCCTGCCAAGCTGGGGCCGCGCGTGGCCGATCTGGGTGCCGGGTGGGGGTATCTGACCGCAGAGCTTTTGAAGCGCGACAACCTTAAATCCGTGCATCTTGTCGAAGCAGACCACACGGCCCTTGCCTGCGCGCGCATCAACGCCTCTGACCCCAGGGCCCGGTTTTATTGGGCTGACGCCGTTACTTGGACGGCGCCAGAGCCATTGGACACGGTTGTAATGAACCCCCCGTTTCACACCTCACGCAGTGCCGACCCCACGCTGGGGCAGGGTTTCATCGCAGCAGCGGCACGCAATCTGACGCGCAACGGAACCCTATGGATGGTCGCCAATCGCCACCTTCCCTACGAAACCACTCTGAACGAACACTTCGCTCGGGTCGATGAAGCCGCCGGCGACAACCGGTTCAAGGTGTTTGACGCCTCTCGCCCTCGGCGATAAGGCCAGCTAACCTGCCCCCAATTCAGGAGGATTCGGATGTCCTTTTCCATCGCAGGCAAGACCGCAATCGTTACAGGCGGGGCCAATGGCATCGGGCTGGCCATAGGTCGGCATTTCGCGGATGCGGGCGCAAATGTCATGTTCGCCGATATAGATGAAAAACGTCTGGTCGATGAGCTGGGGGAACAGGCAGAAGACGGCAATATTCGGTATTTCGCAGGCGACCTGCGTGAAAAGCTGACCATTGCCAATTTGCTGTCGGCAACACTGGATGCGTTTGATCAGGTGGATATTCTGATCAACGGCGCGCGCCAGGTGATCCAGTCTGATCCGCTTGATCCCGATGACGACTCGATGCGCACCTTGCTGAACCAGAACCTGATGCCTGCGCTGCGGCTCAGCCAGTTGGTCGCAAAGCGTATGATCAAACAGGCCGGGGATGACGATGAGAGCCCTGCTGGATCGATCATCAACCTGTCGTCCATCGCGGCCCGCCGCACGCATCCGGACCTGATGGCCTATTCCGTGTCGACCGCCGCGCTGGACCAGATGACACGTTCACTGGCGGTGGCGTTGGCGCCGAACCGCATCCGGGTCAATTCGATTGCGCTCGGCTCGGTCATGAGTGCATCACTGCAATCGACGCTGAGAGAGAACCGGGAATTCCGCGACGATATCGAAAAGCACACACCGCTTGCCCGTATCGCGTCGGCCACTGAATTGACGGAAACCGCGCAGTATCTGGCATCGGATGCAGCCGGATTCATCACCGGCCAGATCCTGACAATCGACGGCGGCCGCACATTGCTTGACCCTGTTGCCGCACCTGCGCATTGAGACCCATGTTCGAAACAGAAAAAAACACCGCCTCTGCCTGGTTCCGCCAATTGCGCGACGACATCGTTGCCGCATTCGAAGCATTGGAGGACAGCCACGACACCGGCCCGTTTTCAGACGCAAAGCCCGGCCGCTTTGAAGTCAAGGAAACCAAACGCCAGTCCGAGGACGGCTATGACGCAGGGGGCGGTCTGATGTCCGTGATGCGCGGCGGGCGCGTGTTTGAAAAGGTCGGGGTCAATGTCTCGACAGTTTACGGGACCCTGGGCGAACGTGCACAACAGGCGATGGCAGCACGCAAAGGCATTCCCGGGATGACCGAAGACCCGCGTTTCTGGGCCTCGGGGATCAGTCTCGTGGCGCATATGCAGAATCCCCATGTCCCGGCGGTGCATATGAACACTCGGATGTTCTGGACCCCGCACGCCTGGTGGTTCGGCGGCGGATCGGATCTGAACCCCTGCATCGAATATGATGACGATACGGCGCATTTCCATGATACCCAAAAGGCTCATCTGGACCCGCATGGACCCGGACATTATCCACGCCTGAAAGAGTGGGCGGACGAATATTTCTATATCCCCCACCGCAAACGCGCACGCGGCGTGGGCGGTATTTTCATGGATGATTATTGCACCGGAGACTGGCAGGCCGATTTCGCCCTGACTCAGGATATCGGTCGGGCTTTCCTGCCCGCTTTCGTGCCATTGGTTGAAAAACGGCGCGCACAGGGTTTCTTGGACGCCGACAAAGACACCCAGCTGGTGCATCGCGGTCTTTATGCGGAATACAATCTGGTCTATGACCGCGGCACCAAGTTCGGACTGGAAACCGGACATGATCCGGACGCGGTTCTGATGAGCCTGCCACCGATGGCGAAATGGGTCTGACGCTCAGAACGTGTCCATGATGAAGTTGTCATAGCAGTAGTTCTGCGCCGACGACGCCGACATGTTGGCCCCGACTTTCCTGACGGTGATGGAATATCCCGGCTTGGTATCCGCCCCCGGCGGCGGGGTCAGCGAGAATTGCACGGTCCGGACGCCGGGTTCATAGGCGCGCCAGATATAGATCCGTTGGTTGTTTGGCACGCCCAGACTGCGGATCGCGTAATCCCCAATTCCACACCAATAATTCACGGGCGCTGAGGATCCGATGGCCTTGACCTCGTAGACACCGTCCGGCATCGGCGTGATTTCCGTACGGAATTGCGGCCGAACGGACAGGCCGAACCCGACAGCCTCGGCCATCGCAGGTATCGACAAAAGCACGGCAGCAGCCAAAGTCTTGAATGAACGCATAATCCAGATATCCCGAAACAAGGGTCCGATACCAATAGCATAGTCGGGACGACCTGCGAGTAAAGCAGGACAGGCCAACGAGCCGGCAACACTGACCACATCAAAGAATTTATTCTACCCATATTGCAGGAAAGCAGTACACTCGCTGTAGACTTTTGGTTCCCGTTACACTGTTGGGCATCTCTTTGAGCAAGACGTTTCCAAAAGACTGGTTCGACTTCACGCCGGAAAAATATGCGGATCTGGGCGCTATGTTCTATCTGGCGGGTTTGACGAAAACACATCAGAAACGCAGTCTGGCACAGGTTTTGTACGCTTTCGAAACTCCGTTTCGCCTGGGCCAGTACCATATCTTCCGGCAGCACGGATTCCCTCGTGGTTTTGTCACCTTCGCCGGGCTCAACCCCGAAGCCGAGTTCCGTTATGCGGTGAAAGAAAAACCCCTTTCCGACACGGACTTTACCAGCGGATCATCCTTCTGGATCATTGATCTTGTGGCTCCGTTTGGACAGACCAGCCAAATTGTTGATATCCTCAAGCAGGAAATCCCGCACCCGCGTGTGCGCACCAACCGGATGGACAGTGACATGACACGCAATCGCATCGTCGAATGGACGCGGGATGAAGCGGGCGAGGTTCACATGCGCCTGTATCGCAAGAAGGAATTTGAACGCGTGTTGCAGCAAGGCGAGGGTTAATTGGTTTCAGTTCCGATCACAGGTGAACTGACCGGGGATGTGACTGGTTTTCCACCCAACGTTGAGACGGGACAACCCACTCTGGACAATGGAAACTTCAATCCGGTCACGCAAACCTGGACGATTGCGACACAACCCGCCAACGGCACCGCCTCGATCGACCCGAACACGGGAGAGTGGACCTATACCGTCGACCCGACGTTTTTCGATGGCCTCGACAAAGGCGAAGTCGTCTTCGATTCTTTCTTCATCAGCGTCTCGGGTACAACACAAGCCGGCCCATTCACCCTTCCATTCACCGGCACACCGGACCCGGTGGAAGTGGTCATCCGGATCGAGGGCGTCTGTTTTGCGGCCGGAACCCTGATCGAAACTGAAAGCGGCCCGCTTGCGATCGAAACGCTGGACGCGGGTCATATGGTGGCCACTGCCGATCACGGTCTGCAACCTATCCGCTGGATCGAAAGCAGCAGAATTCCACCCGAACGATTATGCGATGAACCTGCTTTGCGCCCCGTTCGTATCTCGGCGGGCAGTCTGGGGCCGAACGAACCCTCACGAGACCTTCTGGTGTCGCAGCAGCACAGGATCCTGGTCAAAGGCCCGAAAGTCGAGCTGCTTTTCGGCGCATTCGAAGCCCTGGTTGCCGCCAAACACCTGTGCGGATGGCCCGGCATCTGCATCGATACATCGGTTCAAACGGTCGAATATCTCCACGTCCTGCTGGACCGGCATGAGATCCTGAACGCCGAAGGCGCGCAGGCCGAAAGCCTGTTTCTGGGGGAAGAGGCCCTTTATTCGCTGTCCTCTGAGGCATTGCGGGAACTGGCTTCGATATTCCCCGACAGACCGACCTCGGGTCACACCGGGTTCGGGCGCGCGGCTCGTCTGATACTGCGCGAACACGAAGCCCGCGCCCTCGCCTGAGCCTAGCTGCTGGCCACAATGCGCCCGCCGACATCCTGCGGGGCCAATGCAACCGTCTTGATCACGGCATAACATGTGCTGCCCGGTTTCAGGTTCAGGGCCGCAACAGATCGACGCGTAACCCGCGCAAGCACATTGCCCGCCGGCGTCTTTACCGACACGATGGCACCCGGCCCCTCGCCTGACCGGATCGAGTCCACGGTCCCGCCAAGCACGTTCAGCGCCGAAAGCCCCTCGGGTTTGTTGTTCGACAGGATCACTTCCTGAGCGGGTATCCGAATCCGCAAGTTTGCCCCGACCTCATGCGCGACACGAGGCAGAAACAGCCGCGCGCCATTGGCGTTCAACTCTGTCAGCCCGTCGGAATGATGCTTTGCAACCTGAACCTGCAACACGGCCCCGACGGCACGAATTCCCGCAGGGGCGACTGACGGGTCGGCAAGCATTTTGGATGCGGGCCCGTGGCGAACTGCCTTGCCATCCTGCAACGCAACAACGGACGTTGCCAACCGGGCCACTTCGGCGGCAGAGTGGGTCACATAGAGGATCGGAACCGAGACCTCGTCCCTGAGACGCTCGAAATAGGGCAAGATTTCCGCTTTTCGCTCATCATCCAGTGCTGCCAACGGTTCATCTGCAAGGATCAACCGCGGGCTTGCCAACAAGGCCCGCCCGATGGCGACGCGCTGTTTCTCACCGCCTGACAACCCGGCAGGTCTGCGGTCCAGCAGATGACCGATGCCCAGCATGTCGATGACCCTGTCGGGGTCTTCGCGGCGTGTGTTTTTCGGCGCAAACCTACGCCCATAGGCAAGGTTCTGGCGCACGGTCAGATGGGGGAACAACCGCCCTTCCTGAAAAATATACCCCAATCGGCGCCGATGCGGCGGCAGCCACAGGCCCTGTTCCGTGTCGAACAGAACCCAGCCATCTACCGACACCCGGCCCGCCTGGGGCCGCAACAACCCTGCCACGGCATTGACGATGGTGGTCTTGCCCGATCCCGAGCGCCCGAACAGCACCGTCACGCCCGGTGGCGCATCAAAACTGACATCCAGATCGATCCCCGACAGATGGTGGTGCAACCGAACAGACAGGCTCATGATCCGGCCACCCGAGCTGCAGCACGCCGCCCCACATACTCCGACAGCAACAACGCGCTCATTGCGATGACGATCGATATCAGAACCAGCCGCGTCGCGGCTGCCTCGCCGCCCGGGACCTGCAAAAAGGCGTAGACAGCCGAAGGCAACGTCTGCGTCTGACCCGGGATGTTGGACACGAAGGTAATCGTCGCACCAAATTCACCCATGGCCTTGGCGAAGGCCAGAATAGCCCCGGCTATGACACCCGGTAAAATCATCGGCAAGGTCACCGTACAAAACACCATCGGACGCGACGCGCCCAGAGTTGCCCCGGCCTGTTCCAGCTTCGGGTCCACCGCTTCGATCGACAAACGTATCGCCCGGACCATCAAAGGGAAGGCCATGATCCCGGCGGCAAGGGCCGCGCCTGTCCAGCGAAAGGCCACTACGATCCCGAACTCGGCGAGAAACCGGCCCAGCGGCCCTTGAATGCCGAAGGTCAGCAACAGCAGGTATCCGGTGACAACCGGCGGCAGGATCAAAGGCAAATGCACCAGACCATTCAAAACCTGCCGTCCGGGAAACCGCCAACGCGCCAGAGCATAAGCGACAAATATCCCAAACGGCAAAGTCGCCAGCGTCGCCCAGAAAGACACGCGCAATGAAAGCTTCAAAGCTTCCATTTCGGCAGGCCCCAACCAATCCAAGGCAATCACCTGACCGGCAGGGTAAATCCCTGCTCCAGAAATACAGCCGTGGCTGCATCCGTTTTCAGGTGTTCAAGAAAGGCGTGTGCTCCTTCTTTTGCATTGAGGGTCAGTGCCGCAGGGTAAATTATCGGTGGATGCAGATCGGCAGGGAATGTCGCAACGACTTGGACCCTTTCTTCCACCCTGGCATCTGATTGGTACACGATCCCAAGCGGCGCGGCCCCTGCCGCCACCAGAGCCAGCGCAGCGCGCACATTGTCGGCCTGCGCCACCTGTGTCCGCACAGCCTCCCACTGGTTCAGACTTTGCAAAGCAGCTTTGCCATAGATACCGGCAGGCACCGCGTCGACCAGTGCCATGGCCAGATAGCCGTCTTTCAAGTCCGCCTTGAGGTCATATCCGGGCTGGATCTCACCCACTTGCGCATGATCTTCAGCCCCGATCAGAACCAGGCCGTTGCCCAGCAGATCAACCCGAGAGTCTGCCCGGATCAAACCGTCCTGCTCCAACACATCCATCCAATCCGTATTGGCCGAGACAAACACATCCGCAGGCGCGCCTTGCTGAATCTGCCGGGCGAGGACCGACGACGCCGCATAGGAAACGGAAACGCTCTGACCGGTCTGCTCATCGTACCCTGCAACGATTTCATCCAATGCGGTCTTGAGGCTGGCCGCTGCAAAGACCAGAATGCCTTCTGCACCGGCCTGAATCGGGGCCAGCGCCGTCATGCCAAGGACCAATGCCACCATCCAAAATCGGCGGGCGAAGGATAGGGTCATGTACACTCCCGACCGGTTTGCTTCAGTCTCTCTGGGGATATCGGACGTCACCGGTGGCGCGCAAGCGCCTTTGGCCATTTACACATGATGGGTCGCAGGTTGAGCAAGGCGGTTTCCATCGATCCGTCTTAAAATGTGCTGCCCACCTTCCAGCCCGAGAGGCGCCCCGAACGCCCGCCTGTTCGGCCTACTGCTGACAATATGCCCCGTTGGACGGCCGCCAGCGAAGGAACGCAAGAAAATCTTCCAGACCCTCTTGCACCTGCCCGCAGGCTTGGCTAAATGCAGCATCACGGGTGATTAGCTCAGTTGGTAGAGCGCTTCGTTTACACCGAAGATGTCGGGAGTTCGAGTCTCTCATCACCCACCATCCTTTCCCCCAAAATTTCTGCGCTGTTCCGCATCCGGGGCCAATCATCATTGATGCCGGTCCCGAAAGTCTATCGCGAATAAAACCCTTCTCGCAATTCCTGCCTGAGACGCAGACGCTCGGGGTATTCTTTCAGAAATTGTTCGGGGGGGGTGCCCTCCCAGACTTGCGCGTAAACCCGCATCTTGTTGCCGCCATAGATCTTTTCGAGGTCTTCATCGGAATAACCTCTTGCCCAGAGATCATCGGTAATTGCCGCAAGGATTTTGGCCAACTCACCGTTGCCGGTCGCCCCTTTGTTGAACGCGTCGATCATATAGCCGCCATCATCATACATGCTGGCGTTTGCAGTCGCGAACTGCACAACCAATTCAGTCGAGAACATGTCATCCGTTGCGATCCCAACGTGGTCGACCCCAACAAGTTGAACATAGTAGTCGATCATGTCGACGGCTTGCTTGGGTGAGATATCTTCAGGCCAAACGCCGTCCATCATCCATTCAGTGAATGTCGGAGAAACATAGCCGCCCGATTTGGCCGCACGCAGGGCCTCGTCATCGGGAATGGCCCGATAACACCCGCGTGGCGTCGCACCGGGTTCGTTTGCGTAAAGGCCGGCAGGAACCGAATGCGTGTAAACATAAGGCACGCCGGGATAGTTTTCGTCCATGTAGTCCATGGCGTCGTTGGCCGTTTTGGAACCCGTGTGGCTCAGGTCCAGAAGGATGCCGAAACGCACCATTTCATCGATCACCGACTTGCCCCAAGGGGTCAGACCGATATCGCGCCCGTTATAGGCCGCCAACTGCCCCGACCCGGTGCGGAAGATATCGTTGTAGGCCAGGATCATACTCTTGATCCCCATATCCTTAAGCAACGCCATCTTCCTCAGGTCGCCATCCAGAATCGTCGCCGTCTGGCTGTTCCAGATGACCGCCGTCTTGCCTTGAATATGGGCGGCTTCGATATCGCGGGTTTCATTCACGATCAGGTAATTCTCTGGCTGTTGCGCCATCGCCGACCGGAAGTGGTAGTGCTGATCAAGAAAGGTCTCAAAAGACATATCCGCTGCGGCCAGCGTCATCTCATGACCTGTTATTCCGTTGTCCCGAGCCCGCGCGAAGTAAGTGTGCAGCTGTTCGTCTTCAGTCCAGCCGGTGCCGTAGGGGCTGGCCAACATGCCAAGCACGATTGTGTCATTCACAAATTGCTTTGCTTCATCCGACGCATCCCATGTCTTGCTTTCCTCGCTCGCGTGCAGCGCGGCACCGGATACGATTGCAATGGCGCTTGCGGCCAACCAAGTTTTCATGACTGAGCCTCCCAAATTGGTTTCGTGTGAGTTGCTGCTTTCGAGCCGCATCAAAAAACGATCCGGGTGCGCAGGCTGAACAACGTGATGCTATCCTGATTGGCGTTCAGCAGCGGATTGGAGATGAACTGTAGTGACGGCGTGATTTGCAGACCGGGTGAGATTGAAAAGCGATAGAATGCTTCCAGCGTGAACTGATCGCCGTCGATGTTTCTTGCTTCGGCCCAGTTCAAACCCAAACCGGCCAGATCGGTGTTTCGACCGTAATAGCCCAGCCCGGCAGAAACCGAACGATCATACAGCGCTGCCGTGCCTTTCGACGCCCCTGCCCGAACGAACGGCATCCATTTGTTGTCGACAAACCAAGCCGCGGAAAACACGGCGCCATAATCTTCTGCACGGCTGCCATCGTCGGCCGCATCTGCATGCCAGAGGGTCAAATGGACATTGTCGAAATAGATGCGATCAAAGCCCGAAGTGTAGCCAATCTCAAACGATTTGAAGAGATTGCCGTCCCTGAACACGTCAAGACTTGGATCCGACGGATCGGCGTTTGCGTCTGCAACGCTGGCAACGGCGTAGAAGTTTTTGCTCAGCTTTATCCCACCGGCAATGCCAATTCCCTGGTTGGGTGTGTTGATTGTCGGGTTGGTGTTGAACGACAGGTTTTGGAACCCGCTGTAGGGGCTGACCAATCCATAGATATCCACAAAGTCCGTTACATCAATCTGGCCGACTTGCAGCGTCCACGCGCCGTTCTCGGCCCTTTGGGTCCAGAACAGGTTGGTCAGCAACAAACCATTGTCGTTGAAGGCTGTCCCGGTGATCGACAATGCACCTCCGTCCAGCCCAAGGAATTGCGGGGCAACATCGGTGTATCCGTGCCGATCTTCGATTTTGAATGTCAAAGAACCCCGCTCGGTTGCCTGCCAACTGCCGTAGACACGCGCGATTCCACTTGCGGCCTCACCAGTTCCCAAATCAGCGTTCGTGGATTGGCCCAACGCCAGGTAATCCACGTTGAACCGAAACCCGCCCTCGGCCAGCCGGTCTTTCCACCGAAACCAACCCGGCGCGATGTTGCGCGGAAATTCGGAACGGTAATGCGGATCGGTCAGGCCATCGCCAGGTTTCAGCTCGGCCTCGACCGAAGAAGGCCCGGACAACCCCTGCGCAGACGCCGTACCCGCGCAGGCAATGCTCAATGCGGCAACAAGGCGCCCTATCATTCCGACGCCTTTGCGCCGCCAGTTTTACGATTGCCAGCAGCTCGGACGCGATCGGCTGCACGCTGTCTCCATTCCAGACCGTCGGCCTTGGTTTCCAGCGTTTCAACGCTGTCCGTCTCCAGTTTGAAGGTCGCATTCATCGGCACAAGCCCATCCACGACCATCATGTTCTGAACCGAGGGTTCAATCGTCAGCCTACCTGTAAGCCGAACGGGTTCATGGAAGTAACTGGGGGCCCAGTCGCCGTTCAACCGCACCCGGATCATCTGATTGGGCGGAGGCGGGGGCATGTGGCTGCACATCCCGCGTTCTGGCACCAAATATGCAACCGCTCGCCCGTCCGGATCGTTCGGCGCGGGAATGGCAAAGCCTGTCAGCGTAACACTCTGGCCATCGAGTTGCGGATTTCCGTTTGTTCCTGCCTTTCTTCGCCGCTCTTTCACAGCCTCTCGCTGATCGAGCAGCCAGTCGACATCAACGCCACCCTCGGCCAAGGCGTCTTCAGTCTCGGTCAGAAGCTCTTGCCATTTCTGTCTTTCCTCAACGCTGCCGACATCCTGCTGCAACCTGCCGCGCAAGCGCACGACGAAGAGGACATCGTCAAACTGTTCAGGGCTCAGATCACGATAAGGGTCATCGAACACCTGCACCGACGGGTCCGGAAGGTCAGACCAGTCAAGCGTCGCATGGGGCGTTGCCATTGCGGAATGACCGCTCAGGACAAAGCCAGCGAAAACTGCGGCGCGAAACCAAGGGAACATCAAATCTCTCCAACCGTTATTTGGGTCAGTCCAGTGTGTTCTTGTATATCACACCGTCCTTCATAATCAGTCGGATCGTTTCCGGGCTTTCCGGCCTCGGGTCGGCGCCAAACCATTGATCCCCGGTTCCAACGACGGAAAAGTCTTCAAGTGGGTTTCCGTCGATCAGCAGGATATCAGCATAGGCCCCTTCCTCGATAACGCCCAGATTGCCTTCGGGATAGGGGTTCATGAACGGTCCGGACAAAGCGGCGATTTCACCGCCAGTAGATGTCATTGCGACCAACGATGCGTGAGAGCCAAAGAACTCATTATTGAGATGTTTTTCATAGGCAATTTGAATATTGCAGGCAGCTACAGAACCTACGCAATCCGTGTGAAACCCTCTTTTAGCTGGGCACTCATTCATGTTTTTTATGTAGTCGCCGAAAGCCTGCGTGGCGGACTGTGCCTTTCGTAAGCTGGCTGGGACATCTCGAATGGCAGGAATATCGAAGAGATTTGGATCAAATGCCGTGAGATTGGTTGTGATGTAGGCTCCTTTCTCTTCCATCAGCGCTGATATTTCACAATCAAACATGAAACCGTGTTCAATTGATCGCACACCAGCATTCAGTGCCGCCATGATCGTTTCCTTGCGGTAGGAATGGGCCATGACGTAGCTTTCGTATTCGTTGGCAACCTGCACGGCCGCTTCTAACTCTGCCGTCGATCCAGCCAATAACTGCCACGGGTCAAACACTGAAACTACACCGCCTGATTGCATGTACTTCAGTTGTGTTGCTCCCATCCGAAAGTTGTTACGAGCAAACTTGTACATTTCGGAGACACTGTCGACTTCTTGGGCCATATTCAGACGGCTGAAATTTGAAGACTGGCCAACAGGTGCTGTAAAGTTGGCGAAATCAGCATGGCCACCACGCGTACTTAGAAAAGCAGCCGCAGGGTAGAAACGCGGCCCGACAATAGTCCCGGTGTCGATTGCGCGGCGAAGCCCTCCATTAGCGCCACCTGCATCTCTTACGGTGGTAAAGCCTTGCATTAAGTACATCTCAGCCATTTGAGTGCCGTGAATCGCGAGGTCTTCCCAAGTGCTGTTGGCTTCCATTGCGGGCAACGTGGGTCCTGGCAGCATCAGGTGTGCATGATTTTCGATGAAGCCGGGGGTCAGTGTCCGCCCTTCTCCGTCAATAACCGTAGCATTGGGGGCATCAATCACTTCAGTTGATACGGCCTTAATCAGGTTGCCCTCGACCAATACGCTGGCATTCTCGATACGTTGCTCATTCACGCCATCAAAGACGTGCACATTGGTGAACAGCGTTTGAGGATCTTCTTGATCCTGAGCCTGCGCAGCCACCGAAAAACCAAAAACTGCCGCGACCATTACCGCCGGGCAAAGGGATATTCGCATGTTGGTCATAGGTCTTCCCTTCACATTCACGTTTTACCGAACGTAGCCCGAAAACTCTTGGGCGGGTTGCCACTTTTGGATTAACATGTGCGAATGTGACCGCAAAAAAGGCCACTGAACGAAACCATTGGTTTAAAAAAGGGTGACGGACGTGCCACTCAGCTCCACTTCTGAAGCGCATAGCGAAGGCTTTATCCGCCTCGCGCTGGCCGCCCCGTTTCTGCAATATCTCACCGACCGCAGGATCAATCCGCAACCGGCCTTGGATCAGGTCGGCTTGAAGGCCGACCTGCTGTCCGACCCATCTGTCTATGTCCACTCGGAACTGGTCTATGGTCTGTTGAATGCCTTCTCAGAGTTGTCAGGGGATCGATACCTTGGCCTGAATGTAGGAGAGACATTTGACCTGCAAGGATGGCCGCCGTTCGCTCGGTCGTTGCAATCCTCGAACACTCTGTTCGAGTTTTTTGCCCGGTTCGTCAGGCTTGTGCCACAAGAGTCCAACTCCGTGCGGCACAGCCTTGTCGTGGAAGCAGACAAAGCGATCTATCGGATCGCGCGGCAACAGGAACCAACCGTTCCGCCCGTTCAGGTTACCGGGTTCGGGGCTGCCATCTATGTGCGCCTGTTGCAAAGCGTGGTCGGAAACGCGTGGGATCCGTCCCGGGTGCGATGGGAAAGCAGATACATCCTTGGCTTGCCACGCGGTTACAAAGGTATCGAAGTCGGTCTTGGACCCAACCCCGGAATGCAGATCAGTTTTCCCGTGGAATGGTTGTTTCTACACCATGCGGCAGAGGAGTCCGAAGCGCCGACAGCCACGATTCGACACAATGAAGACGTCACCGTAGTGGCCGCTTTGCGGTCTGTCCTGCGTGGAAAACTGGATGAGTCAGAGCTGGGGCCGGAGGTTGTGGCCGGATTGCTGGGTATCCAGCCCGAGCGGTTCCTGAAAGCACTTCAGAAACATCAGACAACACTTCCCCGAGAGGTAAGGCGTCTGCGGGTCGATGTCGCCAAGAAGCACCTCAGAGAAAGCAAAATGACAGTTGCCGAGATCGGCCTCATGCTTGGCTATTCCGACAAGTCCCACTTCACTCGGTTTTTTCGAAACCAGACCGGTGTGACGCCAACCAAATTCCGCCTTGGATAGCACCTGCGCTGCGAATGGGCGGGTTGGCGTTCCACTGCTTCTCTCATGTGTGTCCACCAAGGGATGGCAAGAGTTTTTGCCACGGTCATGGAGCCAATGCCAAGGGTTGAAAAAGCTGTTGCCCCACGGTCCTTTTGGCAACGCATGCGCCGTCACGCATGCCTGTTGCGGCTCGATCGGACGTGACTTTGAAGACGGCAGGAGAGGATATGCCCTTGAACCGTTCCGCAGTTTATGCAACTTCAAATCGCTGACAACGCCAAGCATTTCTAAGAAATCGTGCGCTTGGCGGTAATGCAAGACGGCGTCTTGGTGCATCTGCGGATTGGAAAATGCGCTTCGGTTATGCCGAAGATGTCAGGAGTTCGAGTGTCTCATCACCCACCTTTTTGCCTTCAAAATTTCGACGCTCAAACACGCTTGAATCGTCGCGGCAGAGTTGCAACCGGTTGCAAGTTCAGGTCGATGATGCATAATGCTCGGGCAATGCCAGACTTATCTGTTTTCCTGCCTCGCTGTAATCGGAGTCCCGCAGCGTGAGCGTGACCCTGAAAGACGTGGCCGCCTTGGCCGGTGTATCGCGATCTGCGGTGTCGCGCACCTTTACCGAAGGTGCCTCGGTTTCCGCAAAAACGCGCAGCAAGGTTGAAAAGGCCGCGCGAGAGCTGGGCTACAGCCCCAATGCTCTGGCTTCGTCGCTGACGACCGGGCGCACCAAACTGATCGGGTTGATTTCGAACAACTTTCACAACCCGATCTTTCTGGAAGTCTTCGACCAGTTTACACGCGCCTTACAGGAACGCGGCCTGCGCCCGCTGATCGTGAACCTGACGGACGAGACCGAGCCCGCCAATTCCGTACGCATGCTGCGGCAATATTCGGTGGATGCGGTGATCGTCGCCTCGTCGACCTTGCCGCCCAGCTTTGCCAAAGCGTTCCACGATGCGGGCGTGCCGGTTGTGCACACGTTCGGCCGGTCTGCCACCTCGCCCGAGGTGCATGTGGTCGGGATCGACAATGTGGAATGCGGCCGCATGGCCGCGCGCGAGCTGGTCGCGCGGGGTTATGCCAGCGTGGGCTATCTGGGCGGGCCGCAGGATGCGACCTCGTCCCTGGACCGGCAGCGGGGCTTTTTCGAGGAAATGGCCAACCATCCGCAGATTCCCGTCAACCACTCCTTCGCCGGAGCTTATTCCTTCGAGGCCGGCCGGGCCGAGATGCTGCGCCTGCTGGCGGGTGATCCTGCGCAGGCCTATTTCTGCGGCGACGACATCCTGTCGATCGGGGCGCTGTCGGCGCTGGCCGATCACGGGCTGAAACCGGGCACCGATATCGGGATCATCGGCCTGAACGACATGGAGATGTCGCGCTGGGAATATATCAACCTGACGACTATCCATCAGCCGATCAAGCAGATCATCACCTCGTCGGTCGATCTGGTGGAAGAGATGCTGAAGGCGCCCGATCGCTACCCCGAGGCACGGATTTTCCCCTGCCGGGTGGTCGAGCGAGGCACGTTGCGGCCCCGCCCCTGATCAGCGGAACATCGGCGGGCGGGCGTCTTGCCAGGCACCATCTGCCTTGCCCGACACAACAGCCGCGTGCACCGCTGCGATCGATCGCACGCCATCCGCTGCGGTGGGCAGGCCATCCCGGCTTTCACCGCGGATCGCATCCGCCAGATCACAATAGATATTGGCTACGGCCAGCGGGAAGCCTTCGGGGTGCGCGATGGCGACCCGAGACAGGCGCTGCACTTCATCATGAAGCCCCCCCTCGCCCTTTTCGATGATCTGGGTGCGCCCTCCTACCGGGGTGTAGATCAACTGGTTGGGTTGCTCTGACGCCCAGCGCAACCCGCCGGTTTCGCCAAAGACCTGAATGTCAAAGCCATGCTGGCGCCCGATCGCCACAGAAGATGTCCAAAGACGCCCGACTGTGCCGCTTTCCATCCGGAAGTTGATCATTGCATCGTCTTCCAGTTCCCGGCTTGCGATCGTTGAGGCCATATCAGCCGAAAGCGTCTTCACCTCATCATCGCAGATAAAACTGGCCATATGCAGGGCGTGGATACCGCAATCGGCGAACTGCCCGGAAACCCCTGCCATCGCAGGGTCATAGCGCCAGCGCACGCGCGGATTGTCCGCATCGGTGGCATCCCCATGATGGCCGTGGCTGAAATTGGTCACCACAAGACGCACCTGTCCGATTTCGCCTGAGCGCACCATAGCGCGGGCCTGCCGCACCATCGGATAGGCGGAATAGCAATAGTTCACCGAGCAGATCTTTCCCGACGCTTCGGCGACGCGGACTATTTCCTCACCCTCTTCTACAGTCATGGTCATCGGTTTTTCACACAAGACATTGAAGCCCGCCTCAAGATAGGCCTTGGCGATCTCGAAATGCGTCGAATTCGGAGTGGCGATTGTCACCAGATCGATCCGGTCTTCACGGTCCTTCTCACCGGCCAGCATCTCTTGCCAGTCGCCATAGGCGCGATCAGCGGCAACACCCAATCGCTGCGCGTATTCCCGGCCCGCTTCGGGCCGGTGATCCAGCGCGCCTGCGGCAAATTCAAACAGCCCGTCAGCCTGTGCCCCCAAGCGGTGCGCGGGGCCAATCTGGCTGCCTTCACCACCACCGATCATGCCCCATCTCAACTTAGCCATGGTCATCGTCTCTCATTAGAACTTTTTTGTTTGAGCGATCAGAAATCGCGGATGTCTTTCCACTGCCGCTGCTCTGACGATGCCAAGGCGGCGGCAAGCACCCGGTTGACCTCATGCCCGTCGCGAAAGGTGGGCCAAGTGGCCTTTCCGGTGTGGACGGCCTGAAGAAAGTCTTTGGCCTCGATAATGATCTGGTCCTGATAGCCTGTTCCGTGGCCCGGACCCTGGCAGAAGGGCTCGTAATCCGGATGCGCCGGTCCGGTCAGGATTTTTGTGAACCCACGGGACGCTTCGGGTCCTTCCCGCTTGTAGAGCCACAGCGCGTTCTGGTCTTCCTGATCGAACCGGATGGCGCCCTTTGTTCCCGATATTTCATAAGCATAGCCCATTTTCCGCCCCGTCGCGACGCGGCTGAAATACAGGTTGCCCATAACCCCGTTTTCAAAACGGCACATCATCTGGGCATGATCATCATTTGTCACTTCACCACCCGGTCGGGTTTTGTGAACCGTTTCAACGTCCGCCATCACACGCGCGATCGGTCCAACCAGCGCCAATGCACCGTTGACCATATGCGGTGCCAGATCTCCGATGGTGCCATTGGCCATGCCCGTCGTACGCCAGGAGGCAGAAGCGTGCGGGTCGGCATAGAAATCCTCGGTGTGTTCGCCCCGGAACCAGGTGATATCCCCGATTTCACCATTTGCAATAAGCTGGCGTGCGTATTGCGTCGCAGGCGTACGAACATAGTTGAACCCCACCATGTTGACCGCGCCCGACGCTTCGGCAGCAGCAACCATGGCCAGACTGTCCTCAAGCGATGCGCCCAATGGTTTTTCACACAAGACCGGTTTACCCAGTGCAAAAGCTGCTTCGGCAATCTGACGATGTGTCGATTGAGGCGAGGCGATGACGATTGCCTGAACCTTGGGATCCTCAACCAATACCCGCCAATCATCGGTCGCTCGGTCAAAACCGTAGGCCGTCCTGTAACGTTGGGCGCTTTCGGGGCTGGAGGCACAGATGACCTCGAGCCGGGGTCTCAATGCCGTGTTGAACACCGCGCCGACCGCTGACATGGCCACGGAATGGGCCTTGCCCATATAGCCGCCGCCGACGATTCCAATTCCGATTTCAGGCATCTGCAACGGCTCCGAACATATCATTTGCAACCGGTTGCAAAATCAGTATCGTGTGAATCGATTCAACGCAAGGTCCAAACTTTGCCGACCCATTCTGCCGGAGGACAAAACTTGAGCGTTTTGATGGATGGTATCAAAGGAAACCGTTTCGCCGTTCTGGGGCGTGCGGGTATGGACCTTTACGCAGACCCAATTGGTGTCAAAAGCGAGGATGCCAGCACGTTTCATGCCGACCTTGGTGGTTCTTCTGCCAACATTTGTGCCGGGCTGGTCAAGTTGGGCAGCGAGGCGTCGCTGATCACGTCCGTCTCGAACGATGCGATTGGGCGGTTCTGCCTCAACCGGTTGCGGCATTACGGGGTGGACACATCCTATATCCGCATTCTGGGCGGCGAATACCGCATGTCTTTGGCCGTGTACGAAAGCCGGATCGAGGACTTTCAGAATGTGATCTATCGCAACGGGGCCGTTGATTTCCAAGTCACGAAAGAGGATATGGACAGAGTCGATTATTCATCTTTCTCGGCAATCATCTCGGCTGGAACGGTCTTTGCGTCCGAACCGTCGCGCAGCGCCACATTCCAGGCCTTCGAGAACGCCCGAAGCGCAGGACTGCCGATCATCTTCGACATCGATTACCGTCCGTACAGCTGGCCCTCGGCCGAGGTGGCTGCCGAAGTTCTGTCGCGGGCTGGCGAAGCCAGCGACCTGATCGTCGGCAATGACGAAGAATTCGGATTCATGGCCGGCGGCATCGAAAAGGGTTTTGCCAAAGCGCAGGAACTTGCCCAAAAACCGGGTCGGATCGTCATCTACAAGATGGGCGAAAAAGGTGCTGTCACCTTTGTGGACGGGCAAGAGCTGCGAACCGGTATTTACCCGGTTACGGCCGTCAAACCCAACGGGGCTGGCGACAGTTTCATGGCCGGGCTTCTGGCCTCGATCGCGGCGGGGCACGATCTGAAAGACGCCGTCATGCGCGGTTCGGCCTGCGCGTCGATCGTGGTGTCGCATCCCGGTTGCGCACCCGCCATGCCAACGACACCAGAACTGGACGCGTTCCTCGCTTCGCATCCCGGCCCGACCACATAGGAGAGTACCATGCATATCGCGCCCTATGACAATCGGAACAAACCCATCGTAGACGCCGATGATCCGACCGTTCCGCTGAACTATTTCAACATCGTCAAACTGAACATAGGTGAAGCGTTCGAATACCAGGTGCCGGGCTACGAGACCTGCATCGTGCCCGCCACCGGCAGCGTCGACGTGGACGTCGAAGGCGTGCGCTTTGCCCATCTGGGTAATCGGGGCGAGGATGTCTGGGATGGCGAACCCGAGGGAGCCTATGTCCCGTCGGGAGCACGGGCGCAGATGGTCTGCGTGTCAGAGGCTGCCGAGGTGTTCGTGGCAGGCGCAAAGTATGACAAGGTGCTGGATCCGTTCGACGTGCGCGAGCACGACCTGGTGCAATACGGCAGCGACGACACCAAGACCCACCGCAAAATCAAGCACATCCTCGGCCAGAAACAGCATGACAAGGTCGGTCGCCTATTGGTGAGCGAGCTGTTCACCGTCGGTCAGGGCGGCTGGTCGGGCTTTCCCAGCCACAAGCACGACACCAACCGCCTGCCGGACGAGACCCGGCATGACGAAACCTACAATTTCCGCTTCAAACCCAACTGGGGCTCGGGCCTACAGATGCTGCAACGCGAGGACAACGAGCCGGGCGATGCCTATCACATCGTCGATGGCTCCACGATCTGCATCGACAAGGGCTATCACCCCTGCTGCGTGCTGCCGGGATACGAGATGTATTACTTCACCATCCTCGGCGGGCTGACCCAGCGGTCGCTGGTACAGTATTTCCAACCCACCCATGCCTATCAGATCGAAACGATCCCGGGCATCAAAGACATGATCGCCAAATTCAAATGACCCTCGTTACGCTCAAAGACGTCCTGCAACCCGCCTACGAACAGGGCTATGCCATCGGCGGCCTGGTGACGCTGGGCTGGGAAGACATGCGCGCCTATGTCGCCGCCGCCGAGGCCGAGAACGCCCCGGTGATCCTGCAAGCCGGACCTAGCTGCCGCGAGCACACGCCGCTGCCGATCCTGGGCAAGATGTTCCGGTATCTGGCCGAAAACGCCACGGTGCCCGTCGTGGCGCATCTGGACCACGGCTATACCTTCGAGGACTGCAAGATCGCGCTGGACAGCGGGTTCACCTCGCTGATGTTCGACGGGTCGCGCAAGCCCTTGCAGCAGAACATCGATGAAACCGCCGCGATTGCCGAAATGGCCCATGCCGCCGGGATCTCGTGCGAGGGCGAGATCGGCTTCGTCGGCTATTCCGGCGGTGAAGGTTCCAACGGCACGGATCCCGAGGAAGCCGCGAAGTTTGCCCGCGACAGCGGCGTGGACGCGATGGCAATCTCGGTCGGAAACGTCCACCTTCAGCAAAAAAAGGAAGGTGGTCTGGACGAAAACCGCATACGCCAGATCGACTCCATGACCGACGTTCCACTGGTCATCCATGGCGGATCGGGTGTGCCGGTCGAACAGCGCGCGCGGCTGGCGCGTGAAACCGCGATCTGCAAATTCAACATCGGGACCGAGCTGCGCATGGCCTTCGGCACCGCCCTGCGCGAGGCCGTAAACCGCGACCCCGACCGGTTCGACCGGGTAACGATCCTGAAGGAAACGCACGACTCGGTTGAGGCTGCTGCCCGCACGGTGATCCGCGCCTTTGGTGCGCCACCGCAGCGGTAACGCTTAGAGCGTGAATGCCGACCGGAAGGCGTTTAGCGCGTCTTCCGGGTCGCCTGCGGCGAAGGCTTCCATCCCGACCGGGCCGCGATAGCCCAATTCGTTCAACGCACGCGCCACGGCGGCATAGTTGATCTCACCGGTTCCGGGCTCGCACCGACCGGGATTGTCGGCCACCTGCACCTCTCCGATCCAGGGCAGGCATTTTTCGCACCAGCGGATCAGATCCCCCTCGCCGATCTGGGTATGGTAGAGGTCGAGATTGATCCGCAACTGCGGACGATCAACCGACGAAACCAAGGAAAGCACGTCCGCCGTTGACCCGAACGGACAGCCTGGATGGTCCAGCAGGTTCAGGTTTTCAAGCGTGAACACCACATCTTCGGCCTGGGTCAGATCACAGATCCGGTTCAGGGTGTCCCTGGCCTTGAGCCACATCGGCCCTGTGACCTCGTCATGTTGCCAGATCGGTATGCCACCATCACCCAACCCGGTGCCGTGCAGATTCAGACGCGCAACGCCCAGACGCTTGCCGACCTGAATTGTTTCGGCCGCCGAGGCCAGCAGCATCTCGGCCCCGTCATCGTCGGCCAGCCGCCCCTGAAGATAGCCGTTCATGATGGTGAAACTGGCGCCGGTTGCGACCAGTCTGGGAATATCGAGCTCCGGCCAGTTCCACAGCCCGACACCGAACCCCATCTCGGCCAGCCGGGCGGCGCGCCAATCCATCGGCCTGTCCAGCCACAGCATCTCGGCACAGGCCGCAAGTTGAAACGGTTGAGGCATTGATTTCTCTTTCGGTATGGAAAGACTTAGATCGACCCGCCTTCGACCATGAAGTTCCCGGCACTGCACATGGCCGCGTCGTTCGAGGCCAGAAACAGCACCATCCGCGCCACATAGACCGGGTCGATCGGGTCGGGCAGGCACTGACGGTCGATCTGCTTGGCCAGAGCCTCGGGGGTGACCCACAGATCTTTCTGGCGCTGGGTCATGATCCAGCCGGGCACGACCGTGTTGACGCGGATACGGTGATCGCCCAGCTCGCGCGCCATGGTGCGGGTCAGTCCATGCACAGCGGATTTGGCGGTGGCATAGGCAGGGAAACCCGCCCCGGCCTCCCACCACGAATTCGAGCCAATATTGATGATCGAACCTGCACCCCTGGCGATCATTCCGGGTGCCACCGACTGAATGGCAAAGAACATGTGGCGGATATTTGTCGCCATGCGCTCATCCCAGTAGTCAGGCGTGACGTCGCGCCAGTCGTGCCGGTCATCCCGGGCCGCGTTGTTCACCAGAACACCCGCCTCGCCCAGCTCTTCAACCAATTGCCCTATTGCGGCGTTCATCTCGTCAATGTCGCGAAGATCGCATTGGGCGAATGCATGCTCTCCGTCCAGTTCGGAAAGCAAAGCAAGCCCGGCATCGGCGTTGAGGTCCAAAAACCCAACCTTTGCCCCCTGTTCGGCAAAGGCCCGAACGGTTTCCGCGCCAATTCCGCCGGCGCCGCCGGTGATGAAAACAGTCTTCCCTGCGAGGCTTGGGTAATTGGCAAAAGTTTGGCTCATCCGTCACGCTCCATGATCCATTCGACCTCGGGGGCCGGCACGAACCGCCATTTCCGCAGCGGTCCGGCCATGACGTTCAGATAATACATCTCGAACCCATAGGGCGCACCGCAAGGGTGATGGCCACGCGGGACAGTCACAACGTCGCCATCGGATACCGCCATCGTCTCATCCAACTGGCCGTCATCGGTGTAAACCCGCTGGATCCCAAATCCGTTCGACGGGTTCAGGCGGTGGTAGTAGGTCTCTTCCAGATAGGTGATGTGGGGATAGTCATCTTCGTCGTGGCGGTGGCTGGGATAGGACGACCAGTGGCCGTTCGGCGTGAACACCTCGGTCACCAGCAGGCTGTCGGCGTAATCCTCGGCCTCCATCGCGATGTTGTTAATATAGCGTGTGTTTGCACCCTTTCCACGTTCAGTCAGGGTTATCCCGTCCGGACCGATCCGCCGGGCCTCGTGGCCGCCCTTGCCCGGGGCTGAACACACGGCGATCACACAATCGGTTTCGGCCACGGCCTCCCATTCGGTTCCGTTCGGCAGATAAAGGCAATGAGGCGGGGTCTTTTCAAAGACGTTCATCCGCTCGCCCAACACGCCCCAGTCCTGCCCGGCCCCGGTGATCTTTGCCTTGCCTTCGACCATCACCAGAATGACCTCACGATCCGCAGTCCCTTCGTTTGCGCGATCCCCGGCCTTCAGATGATAAAGCCCAAAGCCCACGTATTTCCATCCAGCGCTTGACGGAGTGATGTCATGTACCTTGCCGCGGGTTCCGATCGGTTTCTTCAGCAGGTCTGCCATTCTTGATCTCCTTCTTGGGCGGCCCCCGAGTGCCCGCCTGTGTTGTATTCAGGCAGCTTGCCTTTGGTTCCGGGCCGATAGGGACTGGGCCAGCTGCGCCTGAGTCCATCTTTCCGCAACCGCGCGACGCAGAATATCCGCCTGGCTTTCCGGCGCATTGCCCCCGACCGGGGGGTCCGTGTCCAGATTGGTCGGGAAGGGATAGCCCTCAGCCGTGGCCGCAATTGCGGCCTCCACCTGCGCTGCGTCCAGCGCTCCGCGCTGTTTTAAGGCGATCAGTGACGGGAACACCGCCACGGACATCGCCCGTCGATTTACCGACTCCATCGCGCGCCCGAAGGCAGATGAGATTTGCAGCAGGTTTGCCATGCGATTGATGTTGGCGCTGCTGTTCGCGCCCGCCGCATGGAACAGCGCCGGATTGAAGAACACCGCGTCACCCTTTTCCAATGGCAACTGGATACAGCTGTCTTCGAAATGCGCCCGGTGTGCTTCATCGTGGAACGCCAGATAGCCCGGCGGGTAGAGCTGCGAGAACGGTAACAACTTGGTCGGCCCGCTTTCCACCGGCATGTCACAATGCGCAACCGCCCCTTGCAGGGTCAGCGAGGCCGTCACCAGATGAGCCTGTGCCGGATAACTGGCCGCGCTTTCGGCGCTTTGAAACCCAAGGTGATAATCCCGATGCGCCTGTTGCGCCTTGCCACCGGGGCGCACCTGATTGATCTGCGCGGTCATTTGATAGTTCGGCCCCAGCCACGCCTCGCAAGCCGCTGCAATGGCCACATTCCCGAAATAAAGCGCAAAGCCCTCGGGATCGCGCAAGCACTGTTTCTGCAATGCGTTCCATATCCGGTCATTCGCGCCCGAGGCCGCGAAGTGGTCACCTTCTCCGGCCCCGCCCTGACGTTCTTCCTCGATGATCTGATGGAACACAGCGGTCGCCCGGTCGATCACGGACGTATCCACAAATGCGCCTTTTAGAACGATCACACCCGCAGATTTGTCCAGCACATACGCCCATTCCGCCAGCAGCGCTTTTCTTTGATCAGCCTTCTCCAACGCCGGGCGCAGCGCATGCATATCATAGATCGGAACGTTCTTTTGCACCGATGCGGCATGAGGCACCGCACCGGTTGTCAGGTTTTGCGAGGTCAACACCTTGAATTCGTCCAGATCACAGGATTCCCGGTCGAAATAGCCGACATATCCAAGGTCCTGTTGTACCATGACGCGCTCCTCTCTGATGGCTTCGGTGTTGCCCCGTTTGGGGTGGTGATCTATGGGGTGATCTTCAGCCCGGCCTTGCCGCAGACCTCGACGATGTGGTCATAGCCCATTTTCGAGTACTCGTAGGGCGGCGCCTTGGCCGGGTCCTGCTCTGCCTCGACCACGATCCAGCCGCTGTAATCCATTGCTTTCAGTGCATTGGCCACGGCCTGAAAGTCGATGCAACCATCGCCCGGCACGGTGAACGCGCCCGCGATCACCGCATCCAAAAAACTGCGATTGTTCTCACGCGTGTCCTGTACGATTTCAGGGCGGATATCCTTGAAATGCACGTGATGCACCCGGTCGCCCCAACGGTTCAGCGTGGCCATCACATCGCCGCCACCAAACAGCAGATGGCCGGTATCGAAACACAGGCTCAATTCGGGGCCTGACCCCTCCATCAGCCAGTTCACCTCATCTTCGCTTTCGATGATCGTGCCCATGTGATGGTGATAGGCCATCGGCATGCCCTGATCTGCCATCCATTTGGCAAGCTCGGTCAGCTTCCCCGCATAGGCCAGAACCTCGTCCCGCGACAGTTTGGGGCGATCATTGACAGGCGTTCCAATCTGTCCCTGGACGGTATTGGAGCATTCGGCATAAACGATGCACGGGCTGTTCAGCGCAACGAATTGTTCGACCTGTTCGCGCACGACGGCGATCTCGGCGTACAGGTCGTTGACCAGCGTGCTGCCCGAGCACCACCCCCCACACAGCGCGATGTCATTTGCGTCCAGATAGGCCCGCAACCCTTCGGTGTCGGCGGGCATCCTCTGGCCGCGTTCGACACCTGTATAGCCGATCTCGCGCGCTTCTTTCAGCGCCTGCTCCATCGTGTAAGCTGCGGTCAGGTCCGGCAGGTCGTCATTCTGCCAGGCAATCGGAGAGATACCGATCTTCACGCTCATTTCGTGTTTCTTTCCTTGATGGCGACTTCATAGGCCGCGCGTTTTTCATTCACTTCGGGGCGGGTGCTGACCTCGGGCACCGCCACTTCCCACCAGGTTCCGCCATATTCGGTCGATGGATAGGGATCGGTGTCGATCACCACGACATAGGGGCCTTTGACCTCATCGCGTTTGGCCAGCGCGTCTTCGAGCTCGGCAATCGAACTGACCTTGACCGAAGTCGCCCCCATCGCTGCCGCATGGGCGGCAAAATCGATGGCTGATTTTGTCTCGTGCACAGTGTGGTCGAGAAGGTTGTTGAACTCGGCCCCGCCTGTCCCCATTTGCAGACGGTTGATGCACCCAAACCCGCGGTTGTCCGTGACGACAACAGTGAACGAAATCCCCATCATCGCCGCCGTCGCCATTTCCGAGTTGGCCATCATATAAGTGCCGTCACCGGTAAAGCAGATCACGTCGCGGTCGGGCTGGGCCATCTTGATGCCCATGGCACCGGCGATCTCATACCCCATGCAGCTGAAACCATATTCCATGTGATAGGCTCCGGGGCGTGGTGCCTTCCAAAGCTTGTGCAGCTCACCCGGCATCGTTCCGGCAGCGCACATCGCAACAGTGTTTTCCTTGGCGGCCCGCTGCACGGCGCCGATCACCTGCATATCCGTGGGAAGTGCATTGCTGTCCGCAGGGGCATCCGTCAGCGCATCAACTTTGCCGAACCAATCAGATTTCAATGCCGCGGGCAGATCCGGCGCGCGATGGCCGCCCAGCGCGTCACTGAGTTCATCCAGACCAACCCGAGCGTCGGCCTGCAACGGCATCGCTCCGTGCTTTTCGGCGTCATAGGCGGCGGTGTTCAGGCTGATCAATTCCCGCTCGGGGTTCGCAAACAACCCCCATGACCCGGTGGTGAAGTCCTGAAACCGGGTGCCGACGCCCAGCACAAGATCCGCCCTTGCGCAGATGTCGTTGGCAGGTTCGCCTCCGGTCACACCAACAGGACCAAGGTTGAGCGGATGATCCCAGGCCAATGCGGACTTGCCGGCCTGTGTCTCGGCCACGGGGATATTGTGTGCCTCGGCAAAACGCTGCAACGTGGCGGTTGCGTCCGAATAATGCACACCTCCGCCGGCAACGATAACGGGGCGCTTGGCGGCCTTGATCGCGGCAACGGCGCGCGCCAGTTCCCCCTCATCCGGGCGAATGCGGCGCTGATACCAGACGCGCGGCTCAAAGAAGCTTTCAGGATAGTCATATGCTTCGGCCTGCACATCCTGACAAAAGGCCAGCGTCGCCGGGCCGCAATCCGCCGGGTCCGTCATCGTGCGGAAAGCGCGCGGCAGAGCCGTCAGCAGATGTTCCGGGCGGGTGATGCGGTCGAAATACCGGCTGACCGGTCTGAAACAATCATTCGCACTGATGGTTCCATCCGAGAACACTTCGGGTTGCTGCAAAACCGGATCGGGGCCACGCGTCGCAAATACATCGCCGGGCAGCAACAAAACAGGCAGACGGTTCACGTGGGCCAGAGCAGCGGCCGTGACCATGTTGGTGGCCCCCGGTCCGATCGACGATGTCACCGCCATGGCGCGTTGCCGACCCAACTGCTTGGCATAAGCAATAGCGCTGTGTGCCATGGTCTGTTCGTTGTGACCGCGATAGGTGGGAAGACTGTCTTTCACCCCATGCAGCGCCTCGCCCAGACCGGCCACGTTGCCATGGCCGAAGATCGCCCACACACCTGCGATGAACGGCTCTCCGGCCTCGTTCATCTGCGCGCCCAGATAGCGCACCAGAGCCTGCGCCGCGGTCAATCGGACTGTTTTGCTCATCATGATCCCTTTCAACTCGGAGCCGCCATCGGCGGTCCGCGGGTTTTCTCATTTGCGAAGGTGTCAGGCCTTTTGCCAGAGCCTGAAATCAGAGTGGCGTCAGGTGCCACCGCCCGATGGATGCCCCCCGTGAGGGCATCCGAGTGTCTTGCTTTAGACAGTACCGCCCAGCGATCCCTCAAGCTCGGCCATTTCCTGACCACCGGCCATCAGGTCCTGCAACTCTTCGGGTGTGATTTCACCGCGTTTGGCAGTGCCCAGAGTTTTGCCGCGGTTCAGTACGGTAAAACGATCGCCCACCGCCAGCGCATGGCGCACGTTGTGGCTGATGAAAACCACGCCGACACCCTGGCTGCGCACCCGGTCGATCGTGGCAAGAACATTCGACGTCTGACGCACACCAAGCGCCGAGGTCGGTTCGTCGAGGATCAGGATCTTGGCGCCGAAATACACCGCCCGCGCGATGGCCACAGTCTGACGTTCGCCGCCGGACAATGTCCCAACCGCCTGATCCGGTGCGCGCAGATTGATGCCCATCTTGCGCATCTCTTCCATGCAGACTTCGTTTGCATGATCCACATCGAACCGCTTGAGCAACCCTTTGCCCTTTGTGGGTTCGCGCCCCATGAAGAAATTGCGCGTCACGCTCATCAGCGGGATCATCGCAAGATCCTGAAACACGGTCGCGATGCCCGCTTCCATCGCATCGCGCGGCGTGTCGAAATGCAACGGCTGGCCTTCGAACAAAATCTCGCCCTTGGTGGGTTTGTGAACCCCGGACATGGTCTTGATGAAGGTGGACTTGCCCGCGCCGTTGTCGCCCAGCAGGCAATGGCATTCCCCGGGCTTGACGTCAAAGCTGACGCCAGCAAGTGCGATGATATTGCCAAAGTGCTTTTCGATGTCTTTCATCTGAACGATGGGCGCCTGATCGTCGACGGCATCGCCATGGTGGAACTTGGTGTCTTCGGTCATATCAGCGCTCCCCGGTTACGCGCTTGCGGATCGCGTTGTTGAACAGAACGGCAATCAACAGCATGGCACCCAGGAAGACCTGGAACCAATCCTGATCAAAGTCGGTATAGGTCAGTCCGATGACGACCATTCCAAAGATGATCGAGCCGAAGAAAGCCCCGATGGCCGAGCCGTATCCGCCGGTCAGCAGGCAGCCGCCGATCACCGCGGCGATGATCGCCTCGAATTCTTTCTGGAACCCTCGCCGCGCATCGGTCGAGCCTGCGTCCATGACGGTAATGATCGCCACAAGGGCGGCACAGCACGCCGTCAGCATGAACAGTGAAACCTTGACGCGGTTCACCGGTACACCCGAATTGGATGCAGCCGTGCTGTCACCACCCGAGGCGAAAATCCAGTTCCCTACCGGGGTACGCAGCAGAACGTAGGTCGCCGCCAGTGTAATGACGATGAACCACAGGATTTCGACCGGAATACCCGGGACCTTGGGCGCGCCGCTTTTGAATGTATCGATCATGCCGTTGGCGGCCAGCCATGCGAACAGGCTGCCGAATGCTTCGCCCGAAAAGAAGGGGGCCAGCCAGTCGTTTTCGACCGCGTCGCGCACGCCGCGCAGTTGGGTCGAACCGCCTGTCGCCATTTTCAGCCCCACCAGTGACAGGCCACGAAGGATGAACAGAAACGCCAGCGTTACAATGAACGAAGGCAGGCCCGAACGGATCACGATATTGCCGTTGACCGCACCGACACAGGCCGCAAATACGAATGTCATTGGGATGGCAAAGATCAGCGGCAATTGCCAGGTCACGACGCAGACGCCGAAAAACAGCCCCGAGAACGCGACCATCGATCCGATCGACAGGTCGAACTCTCCACCGATCATCAGCAGTGCCGCACCGATCGCCAGGATACCCAACTGTGCCGCAGGGGTCATGAAGTTCATGACACCGGCAAGAGTGAACATCGATTCATCTGCGGTGATCGCAAAGAACACGAATACCAGAACCGCCCCTGCAATGGCGCCCAGCTCGGGTCTTTTCATCAGTTTGGTCAGGAACGGTTCTTTCTTGACCCTTTCGTCCGACAGGACGGGCGCTGATTCACTCATGGTTTCCTCCCAATTCGGTGAGACCGGCGCGTTGGCGCCGATCCTGTTGTTTGTCGGATCGCGCCGAAATCAGCGGATACCCTGCGCGGACAGTTCGATGACCTGTGCGGCCTTGTCCTGAGTGATCAGGTTCGGACCCGAAGGCACGTCGCCGCCCGGCATCAGGCCGTATTTGGCGTGCAGACCCATGAAGTTCACCGACAGGTAGCCCTGAAGGTACTGCTGCTGGTCAATGGCAAAGGCCGCGTCACCATCCACGATTGACTGGAGGAAGTTGGCCGACAGGTCGAACGAGGCAACATTCAAATCCCGCCCCGAGGCTTTGGCCGCGGCGACCGAAGGCTCGCCGGCCGAGCTCGCGCCCAGCGCCATAACGGTATCGACGCTTTCGTCAGCGGCCAGCGCGGCGGCAACTTTGGACTCGATCTCGGACGGATCGTTCGAGGTCGGCAGAACGGTTACTTTACCGCCAAACCCTTCGGTGAAGCCTTCACAGCGCAGGTCAAGTGATACGTTGCCGACCTCGTGGTTGACACAGATCGCATTGGTTCCACCCATCGAGGCCAGCTTTTCACCAGCCGCCTTGCCCGCATCATATTCGTCCTGACCCACATGCAGCAGAGCGCCCAGTTCCTTGGCCACTTCCGCACCCGAGTTGATCGAGATCACCGGGATACCGGCGGCAACCGCACGTTCGATTGAGGGGCCAAGCGCATCGGCATCCGGGATCGAGACGATCAGTCCGTCAGGCTCCTGGTTCACGGCGGCGTCGATCAGCTGCGACATGGCAACCATGTCAAAGGTCTCAGGTGCACGATATTCCACATTCACACCGACATCTTTTCCGGCCTGCTCTACGCCGTTCTTCACGACGTTCCAGAATGCGTCATTGGCCTGGCCATGCGACACGACCACGATTTCCTGCGCAAATGCAGGTGTGGCCAAGGCCAGTGCCCCTGCAGCAAGCGCGCCTTTAACGAATTTCTTCATTTCAGTTTCCTCCCAATGGTTCAGTCTGATCTTCTGTCGGGGTACCGGCCCCAATCATCCGGCTGTGCCGAATCTCAGTGGCTGCGGCGCTGGGCCGAGCTGGTATTAGTTTGAAGAATTTCGATCATTTTGCAACCGGTTTCAAAATCTCTTCCATCCGAACGGGCTTTCCCGTCTGCGCTGACAGGGTCGCGGCCTCGGCCATCGCCAGCGCTGCAACACCGTCCTTCAGCGTGACCGGAACTTCGGATCCACTTTCAACAGCGTCGACAAATGCGGCCCATTCCACACGGTAAGCAGGCATGTAGCGTTCCAGGAAGAAATAGGTCGGCTTGGCCCCCACCACACCGTCCGCCGTTGACTTTACGACAGTGTTTTCCAGCATGTTCTGAGCCTGTAGCAACCCCTCGGACCCCAGCAGTTCGACCCGCTGGTCATAGCCATAGGCCGCGCGCCGCGAATTCTTGATGACCGCGATGCGGCCATCCGCGTAAGTCATTGTAACTGCAGCTGTATCCACATCCCCCGCGGCGCCGATTTCAGCATCCACAAGCGAGGACCCAACCGCCGAGATCGTTTCGGGAACGTCCCCCATCAGGAAGTTAGCCATGTCAAAATCATGGATCATCATGTCCCGAAACAAACCGCCAGACACCTTTACGTAGCTGACAGGTGGTGGCGCCGGGTCAAAAGATGTGATCGACAGGAGCTCTGCCTTGCCGATCTCACCCGCATCCAACCCCGCCTTCAAGGTCGCAAAATTGGGATCAAATCGCCGATTGAACCCTATCATGACCGGCTTGCCGCGTTCCGCGACGGTATTCAGACAATCCGAGGCGCGCTTCAGGTCCAAATCAACGGGCTTTTCACACAGGACGGCTTTTCCTGCGCCTGTCGCTGCTTCAATCAGGTCAGAATGCGTATCTGTTGGAGTTGCAATCAGAACCGCGCCGATTTCCGGATCCGCAATGATCTCTTCGGAACTGCGCGCCTCGGCCCTATGATCACTGGCAAGGCTGGCCGCGGCCTCGGTCAAGGCATCGGAAACAGCAATGAGTTTGCTGCCCGGATGCAATGCAATCGCCTGCGCATGAACACGCCCGATGCGCCCGGCACCCAACAATCCGACGTTCAACATACAGATCTCCCGAATCTTGTTGTTGCGCGCAACAATGATTCTATTTGCAACCGGTTGCAATATTTTTTTCGCCACCTTGGCGCTTTTACGGCCCAGGCCCCAAATCACCCTGAAAAATTCGCGTTATGATCCCGGATCCTGATCCGCCGGCTGCAACCCACACGCTGAAATCCGCGCATTGGCCATCCTACGGGAATCCCCCAATTTCGGAACATGGTGAATCAGGTTAATGTTTGGTTAAGGAACACACACTACCACTCTGTGACCCCTTAGAAGGGCTGGCATGACCCCCTCGTCCAGCCCTTCATACCTCACCCGACAACCGCGAAGAAACAGCCCGCATGCGGCCTGACGTGTTCATCGAAATCGAAATTCGAGAATGGCGATCCCTGAAGGACTCGAACCCTCAACCTGCTGATTAGAAGTCAGCTGCTCTATCCAGTTGAGCTAAGGGACCGCTGCACCCTTCTTGCGGTTTTTACGAGCGGGGTTCAAGAGCCAAGCGCATGAATGCGCTGTTCGGATCGTCACTGTACCCAAAGATCGGTCCGCAATAGGAATAACCCAACGCTTCGTAAAGCTTGCGGGCGGCATCATACTCTGGAAGATGCTCTGCCCCGGTTTCCAAAACCAAAGCTTTGACGCCTTCTGCGCGCGCCAGATCGGCCAGATGAGCCATCATGACACGCGCCAGTCCGCGCCCCCGTGCCTGTGCGAGGATATGCACCGATTTCACCTCGGCCGTGCCATCGGGCAACAGCTTCAAGGCGCCGCAGCCCAAAGCCTGCTGATCGTCGTAAATCGCACAGAATCGAATGCCCGATCCGGCCAGTGATTCTGCACTCATCGTATGGTTGCTTTCCGCAGGGCCGGCCGATTCGCTGTGAGCGAAATGAGCTTCCACTATCGGGCGCAACACGTCCGAGGTCGGGTCTGCCTCGCGAATTTCGATCATTCAGTGTGTCCAGGGCCCACGGCGGTCGGTGGCGAAGTTTTCTCCGTATCCGCGTGCGCGCAGGTTGGGTTTGCGCTTATGCGGCTCGCTGACCTGCGCATCGATGCCATTGTCCCTGGCATAATCCATCGCCTCTTTCTTGGTGTCGAATTTCAGGCGTATCTGGGTTTGCGTGTCATTGGATGATGTCCAGCCCATCAGCGGATCAACCTCACGTGCCGAAGCGGGGGCATATTCCAGAACCCACTTGCGGGTCTTGGCCATTCCTGAAGTCATCGCATTCCTTGCAGGCTGGTAAATCCGTGCGCGCATGTCGCCTCTCCGTACTCACTTGGCTGGACCTGTTTATGCGTCAGAGCGCAGCCCGGGACAAGACAACAATTGTCGCGGATTGTCGAAGCAAGCCAATGACAGAAACTGTCATCAGGGCCAACTATGATCTTCGACAAGTCAGCCGAAGGATAAGCAGATGATCCATCGTGAATGCATTCTGGACGTCAACGCAAACCCCGGGAACAACCGGGCGATGCCCTCGACCGAAGCCCATGCCGTGATCGCCGGCAAACCGATGATGACGAAGGCTCTCATCGGCGACCTTGCCGCGTTGGCCGGCAAGGTTGGCTCGGATCACAATCCGGATGCGTATCTGCCCAGTTTCAAAACTGGGGAATTTGTACCGGATCAGCCCTTGCAGTTGGACAAAATAAGAACAAATGTAGGGGCCTGATCCGGAGCCTGCCCATGCCATACGCCCATTCCGACAAGACTCAAATGACAACCGAAGATGTTCGGGCCCGCCTGAAACTGGAAGGCGGCAAACGGTTTGTCATGCATACGGAGTTCGCCCCCGCAGGAGACCAGCCAACCGCGATCAAGGAACTTGCAGGCGGCATTCTGGATGGAGAGCGCGATCAGGTTCTGTTGGGGGCGACCGGTACGGGCAAAACCTTCACCATGGCCAAGGTGATTGAAGAAACCCAACGCCCGGCCATCATCCTCGCCCCCAACAAGACATTGGCGGCGCAGCTTTACGGAGAGTTCAAGGGGTTTTTCCCGGAAAACGCGGTCGAATATTTCGTCTCCTACTACGACTATTACCAGCCCGAGGCCTATGTCGCGCGATCGGACACGTATATCGAGAAGGAATCGCAGATCAACGAACAGATCGACCGGATGCGCCACTCGGCCACGCGGGCGCTGCTGGAACGCGACGACGTGATCATCGTGGCCTCGGTCTCGTGCATCTATGGCATCGGCTCGGTCGAGACCTACGGGGCGATGACACAGGATCTGAAGGTCGGACACGAATACGACCAGCGGCAGGTGATGGCCGATCTGGTGGCCCAGCAATACCGCCGCAACGATCAGGCCTTCCAGCGCGGCAGCTTCCGGGTGCGGGGCGACAGCCTTGAAATCTGGCCTGCCCACCTTGAGGATCGCGCCTGGAAATTCTCGTTCTTCGGTGAAGAGCTGGAAAGCATCACCGAATTCGATCCGCTGACCGGCGAGCGCGCCGCGACGATGGAACAGGTGCGCGTCTATGCGAACTCGCACTATGTCACGCCGAAACCGACGATGCAGCAGGCGATCATCGGCATCAAAAAGGAACTGCGTCAGCGGCTGGATCAACTGGTGGGCGAGGGCAAGCTGCTCGAGGCGCAGCGGCTGGAACAGCGCACCAATTTCGACCTCGAGATGCTCGAGGCCACCGGCGTCTGCAACGGGATCGAGAACTACTCGCGCTATCTGACCGGCCGCGCGCCGGGCGAGCCGCCCCCGACCCTGTTCGAATTCATCCCCGACAACGCCATCGTTTTTGCCGACGAATCCCACGTCAGCGTGCCGCAGATCGGCGGCATGTATCGCGGCGACTACCGGCGGAAATTTACGCTGGCCGAACACGGGTTCCGCCTGCCCTCCTGCATGGACAACCGTCCCCTCAAATTCGAGGAATGGGACGCCATGCGCCCGCAATCCGTCTTTGTCTCTGCCACCCCGGCGAAGTGGGAGATCGAACAGACCGGCGGTGTCTTCACCGAACAGGTGATCCGCCCCACGGGTCTCTTGGACCCCGAGGTCGAGATCCGCCCGGTCGAGATGCAGGTCGACGACCTGCTGGACGAGGTGCGCAAAGTTGCCGCCAATGGCTTCCGCACGCTGGTCACCACGCTGACGAAACGCATGGCCGAGGACCTGACCGAATACCTGCACGAACAGGGCATCAAGGTCCGCTACATGCACTCGGATATCGACACGCTGGAACGCATCGAAATCCTGCGCGACCTGCGGCTGGGGGCCTTCGACGTGCTGGTGGGCATCAACCTGCTGCGCGAGGGGCTCGACATCCCCGAATGCGGCCTGGTCGCCATTCTGGACGCCGACAAGGAAGGCTTCCTGCGGTCCGAGACCTCGCTGATCCAGACCATCGGCCGCGCCGCCCGCAACGCCGAAGGCCGCGTGATCATGTATGCCGACCGTATCACCGGCAGCATGGAGCGCGCGCTGGAGGAAACCAATCGCCGCCGCGCCAAGCAGATCGCCTATAACGAAGAACACGGCATCACGCCCGAGACGGTGAAGAAGAATGTCGAGGACGTTCTGGCCGGGCTCTATCAGGGCGACGTGGACATGAACCGCGTCACCGCCACCATCGACAAGCCGATGCACGGCGCCAACCTCGAGGCCCATCTGGACGGTCTGCGCGACCAGATGCGCAAAGCCGCCGAGAACCTGGAATTCGAAGAGGCCGCCAATATCCGGGATGAGATCAAACGTCTGGAAGCGGTCGATCTGGCCGTCGCCGACGACCCCATGGCGCGCCAATGGGCGGTCGAGAAAGCCTCGGAAGACGCGGTGAAATCACGCGGACGGTCAACGGCTGGCAGGCCGGGGCAGCGGGGTGGGAATGTGAAGCGGAGGAAGAGGTGATACGACGAGCTGTTTGATATGTTCCCAAACGAACGTCTTTGGTACCAATTTCTTTAGATTCTAGCCCCAAACTGCTGCGCTCGTAGCGTCGTAAAATTTCACTTCCAAGGGATTTCCAACACCTCTGTTCTCTGCCATTGCCTGAGCCTTGGTGGCAATCGACTGATTGGGCGCACTCCTCGGATCGCCGTGCAAGCTCACGTAGATGGTTTTGCACCTACCTCGAGCAATCTCCCTCAAAATGTGATTATCATTGTCAGCCAACGAGTGACCATGAATGAACAAACAGCTGTTTTTCTGATCAACGTTAGCTCTGAAACTTTTCAGGCACTGAAATAGATACGCGTTGTGTTGGATTTTTATGGCTTTTTGTACTGTGTCGCCTTCTGCGACAAATAATGGAAGCCGACCTGACATCATCGCTTGCCAAGATTGATCTTTCAGCCTCTCATCTTTTCTAATCCACGTAAATTTTTGAAGTTCGTTTCCAGCATCGAACAGGTGAAGTGCGCCGTGGAGATAATAGACGTTCGAACGCATTCGACTACCTTCACCTTGCCAAGTAACGTAGTCCTCTTTTTGACGTGGATCATCATCTCCAAAGCCATCAACTGATTTAAGATCAACTTTAGATCCGTCAGAGAATTCAGTGTGCATCAATGTCCAATATAGCAGCAAGTCGTAGTTCAATGTGTAGACGTTGCCACTGGCGCTAGTGCCTATGAAGTTATTGAGAAAATGCCGACAATGGAGAAACTCATCTTCATCCAAGTCGAACGGCCCATCTGGGTGGTTTCTAGTCACAGTTCCAATTAGTATTTTCTTCAGATCGTCCGCATCCTTCTGCATCGCTTGTCTTGGGCTCGAACTGCTTGGATAGTAAACTTTTGCAATCGACGCGGCGTTCTCAAGTGCTTTGATTGCAACTTCAAAATCTGTTGTTCTCAGTGCTTTGAAAACGTCTGGTAGATTGGGGTTCTTCGAGAAATCTGCATTATCAAAAAGCGATCCATAGGTGAAAATCTTCGGTTTACAGGCAATGCTAAATCCGTTTCCGAGCAGTAGGTGACGTTTATTGTAAATCGAACTATCGTCGAGCGCCTTTTGGAATGTAAGCAATTGCATTTATTGATCCAATCGGAGTTGTCTAAATAATATCCATCTGAGACCTAATGCAAATATCACTTTGAAAACTCATGCAATGGTAGAATTTGTCGCGCCTAAATACTGCCTTAAGATGGCACAATCCGGGTTGCAGCCCAGCGCCCTCTCCTCCACGTTTGAAATCACAAATTGTGATTCCAAACGGTTGCCATGACGAACCCGAAGACCCTGCCCAGCACCCATGAAGTCCAAAGCGCCATTCACCGGGTGCGCGGCACCCGCGTGGTGCTGGCCGAGGATCTGGCGCAGTTCTACGGAAAATCCGTCAGCGCGTTCAATCAGGCCGTCTCGCGCAACAAGGATCTGTTCGAGGGCTACCGCTTTCAGCTGACCGATGCCGAGGTCGCCGATTTGCAATCACAGGATGTGATTTCAAAACCCAAGGGCCGTGGTGGGCGGCGGGTCAATCCTTGGGTCTATACGGATTACGGCGTGGCCATCGCCTCGGCCCTGTTCAAGGACCCGCGCGCGATCAAGATCACCCGGATGATCACCGAGGCCTTCGTTGACGGCGCAAATGCGCTGGCAGAGACCCCGCGCAGCGTGCCGGAAATCCTGCCGCCCGAGAACGCCCCGACCCCGCTGTTGCCCAATGGTGAGCAGTTGCGCGATCTGGCCGAAAACATCCTCGATTCCGGGCAGCAGAGCCTTGTCGATTACATCGCCAACCCCACCACCAAGCGCCAGCAGGCCGTGGCGACAATCATGAAGACCCTGGCCGAAACCGCCGGCGAAGAGGTGCGCACCCAGCACGAGCGTCTGCGCCTGCGCATCGCTGAACGGTTGGCTGCGGGCGATTATGCCGATGATGACGACCGCAAGGGGTTGCTGGACCTGCTGAATGCGATGAAAGGCTGACGCAGCCCTTGCCCCGGACCTTTCGGCCGCTAGACTCCGCACCATGCGCGTTGTCCTGTTATCATTGATCCTCGGAACACCCGCCGCCGCGTGGGAAGCAACGGTGGGCCAGATCTGCACCCTGTCACACGTGACGGACACGGCAGAGATATTCCTGACCTATGACCCCGCAAAGCCGCTCTATACCCTGTCCGTTACCCGCAAGACCGAAGGTTGGACCAATACCCCATGGTTCGCGATGCGGTTCCAGGGGCCAAACCCTATCGAAATCGCCACTCCGCATCATGTTCTGTCCGACGGTGCATCGATGCTGACGGTTACCGATACCGGATTTGGAAACGTGCTGGACGGGCTGGAATACAACCTGACCGCCTATGTGTTTACGCAGGACAGGGTGAGTGAATTTCCCTTGGACGGTGCAGCGCCCCAGGTTCGCATTTTCCGCGAATGTGCCGGGGCCCAGCTGTCCTAACCGGGTCAGAAATCGAACAGATCTTCCAGAAAGCCGCCTCTTTTCTTTTTCTTGCGATAGCCGTGATCCGCCCGGTCATCGTAGCCGGGTTGTGGCGGAGAATACGCTGTCGAACGCTCGATGATCTTGTCCAGTTCGCCCCGATCCAGCCAGACACCTCGGCATTGCGGACAATAGTCGATTTCAACCCCGTTTCTGTCCGTGATGACCAGTTGAGTTCCGTCAATCGGGCATTGCATCATACGATCTCCTGTTTTGCCATCCATATGAGATGGGGTTGATCCGCTGCATTGCCATCCCACTGTTACATGACGCCCGTTCGCTTGAGGCTAACTGGATGACACAGGCAACCGGCCCCGGCCCGAGCAGATTTTCTGGACTTCGCGATTACAACCGTCAGGGGCGCACGAACTTGGCCGTTCCAAGAGACCGCTGTTGCGGTTCGGGATTGTTGTGAACTGGCGGCGCAGTTGCCCGGGGCGGGCTGGTAGCGCCACAGGCGACCCCGTCGCCATCCGGGTCATTACGCTTGTGATAACCCGCCTGCCCCTCGTAAAACGGCCCCACCCCCAGCGACTGCGTTGCATCACACCCTGCCAATGCGATCAGGTGGATCACCGCCTCTTCCCGCTCAAATTCGGACAGGCGCAGAAAAACACCCGTGGCGATCAGCACGGTGGTCAGCGGCAACAACAGAACCATGACCAGAATGCGTATCGGAGACAGCGCATGCCTGCGCGTCGCCTCTGCGCGCCGGTGTCGTCTGGACGGCCGCGGCTTCGGATCAGGCGTATCCTGCGAGGGTTTCTTGAACAGCATTGTCTGATCTGTAACGTCGATTTGTGGCAAAGCCGAGGCAATCCCATATCGCTGAGGTAAAACAAATGGCGCAATCCATTTCAGGCACTTAAAATGACAGGGAACCGTCATCTGCCCGATTTTTTGCTGCCGAACCGATATCGTGACCCAATCCGATCCTTATCAGACGCCCGACGCAGCGGCGCGCTTGCAAGCACAGGACCTTCTCTTTCAGGCCAAATTTGCCGCGCTGGCCTTTCTGCGCCCTGACACCGGGTTGCCGTCTGTCTCGCGGATCGCGCTGGCCACGGATGAAGCAGGTTGCCCTGTTTCGCTGATTTCAACCCTTGCGGAACACACGCGCGCGCTGAGCGCTTGTCCCAACTGCGCCCTTCTGATCGGAGAGCCCGCAGACAAGGGCGACCCGCTGACCCATCCGCGCCTGACATTGCACGTGATCGCTCAGCCAGTTCACCGGGACATGGCAGGCTATGGTGACTTGCGCGACCGGTACTTGGCGCGACGGCCCAAAGCGAAACTCTATATCGATTTCGCCGATTTCGGACTGGTCCGGTTCGCCATCCAAGACGGCCTTTTGAACGCCGGATTTGGCAGGGCCTGCCGCCTTACCGCACAGGATTTCTAGCCATCAGCGGACCACATGCACGGCACATGCCGCATGACGAACGACATGAGACGCGGTAGAGCCCAGTAGCAGGTCCTGCATCCCCGGCCGGTGGGACGCAATTATGATCAGATCGGGTTTGTTCGCCTCGGCCCAATCCAGAATGGTCCGGCCGGAATGTCCTTCGATCACCAAACCCTTTGCATTCGGCAGCTGCGATGCCAGTTCATCCAGTTCTGCCTGAATCGCCTTGCGCGCCTCTGTCAGGTATTCGGACGGCATGTACGAGATTGCATAGTTGGGAATATGCTCGACCACATGCAACAATGTCACCTGCGCGTCTGGCGTGGCCAGAATCCGGGCCAGCTTCAAAGGCCCGGATGTATCTCTTTCAACATCGAACGAGATGGGGACCAGAATGTTGTGATACATGATGTGAGCCTCCGTTTTTGCAGGCTAACTTTGAAACAGATACGAATTGCAGGCTTTGATTCAGGTCAGGAACTGCCGAATGTCTCAGCGACGTCATACATGACCGGTTCAAAGCTTTTGCAGAGTTCGTTGATCTTGCGGTTGCGATCGCGCATTTCAGGCGTGCGCAGCATGGCAAGGAAATCTTCGCGGCGTTCCCATTGCGAATAGTTTGCTATTCGGGTTTGCGCGTCATTGACGTGCAGCCCGGCGGAAACGAAACCTGGCTGCTTCGAAATGAATTCGGCATAGGCATCCGTCAGAGCTTCCAGAAGGTCCTGACAGGTGCCGGGCGTCATTTCAAAGGTCGTGATAACTGTTTGAACACTGGCGTTTTTGGCGATTTTCAGCATCGGGATTCTCCACTTTCTGTCCCAAGCCTAACACATCAAAATGAAACGTCGCCTATTTCCTGCCGTTCTTGCAAACCGGGTCTTTCATTTACAGTCAGATCAGAGTGAAATGGCCACCCGTTTCGGGGTGGCCAGACAGCCTTTTAACGTTCCATGCGCATCAAAACCGAGGCCGTACCCTTTACATGCTCTGGCCAACGCAACAGAAAACTGTCGCCTGTCGCCCCCTGTTCGACCTCAACATGAGGCGCGCTGAAGACGTGGTTGTTGAACACCCCCGAGAGCACACCGATCGTCGCAACCCCATCGCAGCTTCTTGCTTTGCCGTCGAAAGGCAACTGCCCGTTTGCCGAAACAGGCCAAAGATTGGACACCGAGTTCTGCGTATAACGAACCCTCAACGGGTTTGCGGATTTCCTTGTTACGCCATGATACGTATTGTTCTGGAAGGTCACGTTCGAGTGCCTGTCTTTGTTCAAGTCGGCAAAGCTTGTATCCACCCGATCCGCTCGAAAGATTTCACCGCTCGTGGCACGGAACTTGTTGCCGGTCACGACCAGGCCATTGAGAAAATGCCCGGGCCCATAGGGACGAATGACGATGAAACTGAACCAGGACGGGGCCTGACTGGAATAAAAGATGTTGTCCGTGATGCTCATTGCACTGAACGAAAAGCCACTCGTGTAGGTCGGCGACGGGTCGCGTTCATTCGTCCATTCGACGAAACAGTTGTCGACATAATTCTCGGCGATAGTGGAACTGTTGTAGGTGCCGATCATGATCAAACCGGCCGTACGCACACCTTGCGGGATGCTATCGCCCTGAAAGACATGGTTGCCCAGAATCATGTTGTTGTCACCGCCCAGAACAGCGAAATGTCTGAAGCGCACGGCTCGGTTGTGGCGCAGCTTCACATCGTTTGAATTGGTATTCAACGCAATGGAATATCGGTCCGTGACGACAAGGGATTCTTCTGCTGACAGGAACTGGCAATTATCGATTAGCATACCCTTGCACCCCGTTCCGGTCGACGTGATCCCCCGGTTTTTCGGGCGGCTGATAAAACAGTCGCTCAACGAAAACGTACTGCCGGAGGCCGCCAAACGAATTCCGCTGCATCGGCTGTTGCACTGAAATTCGATCTGTTCCATGCCGAATTTCCGAAGCGTGCTGAAGCCGCTGAAATCCAGCAGGTACTTGAGTGAATAGAATGTGAAAGACTGGGTCCCCGAAGCCCCCACAAGAGGCGCACTCAGTGTGATCTCACCCGCACCGACATTCTTTGACCGTACATAGATTTCGCGCCCGACTCCGCTGCCGGCAACGTAGGACCCAACAGGAATGTTGGCGACATTCGCGACATTGGTCAGACGCGTTTTGTCCGACGGATCATAGGTCGCAGTCGAGGTGAACGTTTCGGTATCCCACGCCGAACTGCTTTTGACATCAAACTGACCATTCCGGATCACGCGACGGGTTGAAAAACCACTCTGCTTGTTGGGAACCGCTGCGGCCATGTCGATCGGCGCGGTGACGGAAATCTTGCGACCACCCAAATCCAGCGAGTCATGATCCGAATTGTTCAGAAGGGCCTGAAACGCTTTTTTGAACGCCAGTTCTTCGTCTCCGAAAGCCGAGATGTAAGCCGGCAGATGGAAATCCTTTGTCAGCAACAGCATCTTGTCATCCGGCATGGTGACTGTGCCTTCAAAGTCCATTTCGGACGTCATACTGGTGTTTTCGGCCAGATGATAAGTCCCTTGCGGAACGTAAACCCGACGGCCACCCGCCGCCTGATCGGCCGCTTCAAACGCAGCTGAATCATCCGTCACACCGTCGCCGATGGCCCCATAGTCGCGCACATCCACAACACTGATCATCTCACGCAGGAAGACACCGGTGACATCCGTGATCTCCAGGTCGTCGACACGCACCAGCGCCCCATTCGCGCCCTCAATATCCAGACCAAAATGGCCATACAGGGCGGCCAGCATCCAAGGCATGTCCACGCCGGGGCGTTTGCCGGTTCCGACAATCGCCGTTATTTCATGCACTCCTCCATAGCCTGACAGCTGTGTTGCAGGCCCCTGCTCCACAACACCTGACACATGCGTGTCCCCCGCGCCCCCGGCCCAGGCCGCTATGCGCACCGACGGCAAAGGGCCGCTGATCGCCTTGACCCGCGCTTTGATCTGCAAATAGCAACCAGGCAAAATCGGCGTCTGGCCCATGTATCGAAGCTGTTGGGTGGTTTGGACTTTCAGGATCTCCAGACAGCCACCAAAATCGGCATCCGCAGGCACGAAAACCCCCGTGCCGGATCCACCATATGTGGGCGAGCCGGGCGTTCCGTCCCCCGCAGACCAAACGTTCAGGCCATTCGCGAATTGAGGCGGCATGAAGACGATGCCGTCAGTGATTGCCTTGTTCATTGAAAACCCTTTCTAAATCGCGCCACGCCAATCTGGCGACGCGTCCAAACCCCGTGTCCAGGTCCGCCCCGAACGCGTCAGTCTGAATACCGAAAGAGAATTAACCACGGCTCATATCACCGTGACGGTGGTGTTGCCTCAGGCCGCAGGGTCAGCGTTGCCCAACAATTGGACGCCATTGATTTTCCAACCGTCCTCCAGAGGGATCATCTGATAGTCCAATATGTGCACACGCCCATTTGCATCCGTGATCATCACCTTCTGCCACAAGGCTCCTGCAATTTCACGCAACTCCAGAAAACGTATGTCGGCAGGACGCCAGACCATCGGATATCCATTGCGCACCATCTGTCCGAAATTGTCGGGGTTCTGAAAAAGGCGCTGGATGCTGGGGCTGGCAAAGGTGAAGGCCGTGGCAAAATCATCCGCCTTGAAGGCCTGTATCTGCGCCGAAATGTTTGCTTCGATCTCTGCGTTTTGCGCAAACGCGCCCGACCCCAGCCCAACACTCAGGGATACAGCAAGCAAAAATCGACGCATGGGGCCACCTCCTGCAAAAAAGAGTAGCCCCATAGGGGATCAGGTCAAATCAGACCAGCTCTCCGGCCAGCGCCTTGTCGATCAGGCCAATTGTCTCTGGCACACCGTACAGCGCGATAAAGCCGCCAAAACGCGGGCCCTGCGATGCACCCAGAAGCACTTCGTACAACGCCGTGAACCAACCGCGCATGGGGTCGAACCGCTCACGCCCGATGGAATAGACCACTGATTGGAGCGCCTCGTCCTCGGTCGGGCCATCATAAGCCTCAAGCGCGGCTTTCAGCGCTTCCAGCGCCTCGCGCTCCTGATCCGTGGGTGCGCGATGTTTGCGCGTTGGTTTGACGAAATCGTTGAAGTAGCGAACCGCAAAGCCCGCGGCCTGATCCAGATCGGGATGGCTTTCAGCCGTTGCTTCCGGCGCATAGCGGCGAATAAAGCCCCACAGCGTCTCCTTGTCTTCCGCGCCCGAGACCGACGCCAGGTTCAGCAACATCGCAAACGGTACGATCAGGGTCGATTCTGGAACGTCGCCACCGTGAATGTGCCAGACCGGATTGTTCAACTGAGCTTTCAGGTCCTGCCCCGGATAGGCGCGCAGCTGCTGATGATACTCATCATAGGCTCTCGGGATCACGTCGAAATGCATCCGCTTGGCCGTCTTGGGCTTTTGGTACATGAAATACGCTAGGCTTTCAGTCGGCGCATAGGTCAGCCATTCGTCAATCGAGACACCATTGCCCGACGATTTCGAGATCTTCTGGCCATTCTCATCCAGAAACAGCTCATAGCTGAAATGCTCGGGCGCGCGGCCGCCCAATGCACGGCAGATCGCGTCATAGATCTTTTCGTTGGTAGCATGTTCTTTGCCGTACATCTCAAAATCGACACCCAGCGCTGCCCAGCGCGCCCCGAAATCCGGCTTCCATTGCAGCTTCACGTTGCCACCGGTGACGGGAACGGTCCATTCCTTGCCGTCTTCATCATCGAATGTGACGGTATAGGTCTCTGCACACACTTTCTTCATCGGCACATACAGAACCCGACCGGTTTCCGGGTGGATCGGCAGGAAGATCGAATAGGTCTGCTGGCGTTCTTCCCGCAGGCTTTTCAACATGATGGCCATCACGTCGTCATAGCGTTCAACTGCACGCTTCAGAATCTCGTCGAATTGGCCCGAGCGATAGAAATCACGCGCCGAATAGAACTCATATTCGAATCCGAAGGTATCGAGGAACCGGCGCAGCATCGCGTTGTTGTGCTCGCCGAAGCTGGGGTATTCGCCAAACGGATCGGGAACCGAAGTCAACGGGCGCTGCAAATGTTCCTCAAGCGCCTCCGGGTTGGGCACGTTGCTGGGCACCTTGCGCATCCCGTCCAGATCGTCTGAAAAACAGATCAACTTGGTCGGCATGTCCGAAAGCGCCTCGAACGCGCGCTTGACCATCGTGGTCCGCGCGACCTCGCCGAACGTTCCGATATGCGGCAAGCCAGACGGGCCGTAACCAGTTTCGAACAGCACATACCCCTTTTCCGGAGCGCCCTTCTGATAGCGTTTGAGCAACCGGCGCGCCTCTTCAAAAGGCCAGGCCTTGGACGACATCGCGGTTTCACGCAGTTCAGACATTTCAATGTGCTCCATCGGGGAAAGTGCCGCGGTCACCCCATGCAACCGGACCGGCCCCTCCTATTGTGCCAGTGCAGCATGAGTCAATAAAGCAGTGGCGCAATTCGCGACACACTGCGCCAAAAAAACAGTCGCCTTCGGGCAGGTAGGGAAACGTACCTTGGCCCGCAAATACTCTGCCCGGGATATCTGCGCTGAATTTTCACCGGCCAGCCTTGCTCAGGCCACAATGGTGGGCCGATTGTTCACCCGAAACAAAAAAGACACGGGCGCGGGCGCAAACTTGACCCGGTTGTTTCGCACGCTCACCCGGCAGTGTTAGACAAAGGCGACACGGGGGGTTCCCCGGACCAGAGGAAACGGGATGCGACGCGAAACCACCAACCGTATACGCTTTGTACTCGAAGATATCGTGCCGCCTATCCTGCGTGACAGCGCCGCCTTTCATTGGCTGGCATGCAGGGTTTGGGGCGACCATATCACGCGCCTTGCCGAATTCCGTGAACGTGCAACCTATCTGACGGATGACGAATACGAAAGACTCTACCGCGATCATCCGCGTGTGCATCAGGGCACCGACAATTCCGAAGCCTGCATCAAGCGGATTGCCAAGGATATCGTCGGGCAAAGCATCTGCGATGTCGGCTGCGGCACCGGAGTTCTTTTGCAACGCATAAAGGCCGCCCGACCCGACATCACGCAACTGACAGGAGTGGATTTCGTCGTCGATGATGCGGCAGCCATCGACAATATCGACTATGTCGCAGCTCGGATCGAAGAACTACCGTTCGAAGACAACAGCTTTGACACCGTAATCTGCACCCACGTGATCGAGCATCTTCTGGATTACCGGCAAGCAATCGCTGAACTGCGTCGTGTCGCGCGAAAACGCGTCATTATCGTCGTCCCGCGTGAACGCGAAAGCAGGTACACCTTCAATCCGCATTTCAACTTTTTCCCCTACACCCACAGCTTTCTGCGCGCGGTGCATCCCAGCCCGGACATCCATGTCTGCGAAGATCTGGGGCGCGACATCTACTATTGCGAAGACCGCCCCGGGGAAAAATCAGAACCGGAGCATCAAGGATGACTCCGCCCGCCCCAACGACACTGGTCTGGGTTGGTTTGCTGTGCACACCAGTTATGATCTCGGCCGGGCAAATCCTGTTCAAACTGGCAGGAAACCGGATTGACGGGCGCGAAGCCACCGGAATTGCGGGCCTCATCCAGACGCTGTTCGATCCTTTCCTTCTGACAGCCTTTGCCATCTATGGCTCGGCTACGGTGCTGTGGGTGTATGTCCTGCGGTATCTGACCCTGTCCCAGGCCTACCCTTTCATGGCCCTCAGTTTCGTTCTTGTGCCACTGGCCTCGCACGTCTTCTTCGGCGAAACACTTGGGTTGCGCTACTGGCTGGGGGCCGCGCTTTTGATTTCGGGAATGATGGTCATGAATACCTGATCGCGCGGGGGTGGATGAAACAAGGTGTTGAACCTGACCCGCTGCGCTCATATCGTGCGTCCTCGAACGACCCCAATCAGGACCATCCCATGACCGAGCAAGTGCCCCACCCGATGTCCCCGCAGGATTGCCTTGTGGCGATCATGGTTGCAGTCTCGGCGTCTGACGAAAACATCCGAACCGCCGAGCTGGTCAAGATCGAAGTCGCCGTGAACATGCTGCCGGTCTTTGCCGGGTATGACATCGATCGGACCCGTCGTGTATCACAGATTGTTTTTGACCTGTTCGAACAAGAAGACGGTTTGGATGCGCTGTTTGGCCTGATCCGTGAAAACCTGCCCGAGCGTCTGAACGAAACGGCCTATGCGCTGGCTTGCGATGTTGCAGCCGCCGACGGTTCGCTCGCTGAAACGGAACTGCGCCTGCTGGAAGAAATCCGGTACGAACTGAATATCGACCGGCTGCATGCCGCCGCAATCGAACGCGGGGCACGCGCGCGCCACACGGTCTGATCTGGGCAATCTAAGGGTTTCAGCTTCCGTAGAGCGAACCCCAACGTTCCAGCAAGGCCCGTTGCAGTTTCCGCGACCTGCGGTTCCAGCTGCGCGCGCCTTCAGGCCGTTCGCGTTGTGCGCGAGGAATCTTGGCGCGGTGGGCCACGTCCGCCGTAAAAATGGCAAAGGCAAGATCGACCCCGTCCACCGTTGTCAGGAAACCGCCCAACCCGGATACGAAGTTCAATGTGCCTGTCTTGGCATCGACCTTGATCGGGTGGTTCTTGACCGGCCGCCCATTGCGATCCGTCAAGGCAAAAGGCTTCATCAATGGGCGCAATGCGCCCATTTTCCGGGCCGCGACCAGGGCCGCAACCAGATCCGCCGGCACCATACGCGAGGCATCGCCAAGACCGGAATGATCGACCATCGCGATCCCGTTCACGCCAAAGCTCTGAGACGCCCAACGGTTCATCTCGGCCGCCGACTCCGCCAGGTTGCGCGGGTCAACGCCCCGCGCTTTGGTTGCGGCCAGCCCAACCATCTCGGCCGTCAGGTTCGTCGAGTATTTCAGCATCCCGCGCAAAATACTGTTCAATGGATCGCTGCGATGCACCACAAGGTCGACGCCTTTTGGCGTCTCTCGTGTCACTTGCACCCGATTCAAAACGATTCCATTGGATCGGGCTAAAGTACGAAACACATCACCCGCGTACAATGCGGGCTTGCGCACAGGCAGCCAGCGCGCCCCGCCATTGCCCAGCGCGCCCTTGGCCACGGTCCAGCGGTCCTGCCGCGCACTTGGCTGATAGGTATAGATAGGCAAGCTGCGGTTCTCGACCCGCATGGCTGCCACATCCACTGCCGGCACATATCGTGCGCTGCGTGCATCCATGGTCACATCGTACCCCTTGCCGGCACGCTTCCACTCGAAATGGACCCGATTGAAATTCAACGATATCCCGCTTACCGCCGGGCTGTACCCCACATGATCCGGCTGTCCGGGATCAATGCTGAACACGAAGGGCAGCGCCCCGTCATAGACCTTGAAAGCTCCTCGAACCTCGGTGATTCCGGCCTCGCGCAGGTTGGCCGCCATCGTGGCCAGCGCATCCGTATCCAACAGCGGGTCACCCCCGCCTGCCAGTATCAGATCGCCATGCAGAATCCCGTTTTCAATTGGCCCATCTGCGATCAAACGGGTTTCGAACCGGTGGTCAGGCCCCAGAACGTCCAGCGCGTAAAGCGCGGTCATCGCCTTGCCGACACTGGCCGGGGGCAAGCCCGCACCTTCACCAAAAACCTCCAGCGGCTTTCCGGTCGCCACATCCGCGACGGCGAAAACAACTTCGCCCGTCAACCCTGCGGCTGCAACCAAACGCTCGGCACCACTCAACAGCGCCGCACGCGCGCGCGGTCTGAGCGAGACCAGCGGCGCCTGCGCCAAACCAGTTGCCGGGATCAGAGACGCCCCCAATCCTCCCAGAAACTCACGACGTGAAAAACGACCAGCCATAGTTGGAATAAAATCCCACAGATCAAATGCGCGCAACCACTCGCTGCGATTATGCGCCGGGCAAGGCTATTCCGGCAACACTTCCGCGCGCCATTCGCCGCGCGTCCGAATCTCAGTGGAACTGACATCAACCATCGGCACATTCACGAAACACCAGGCCGGAGCCTGCGCCCGCCCCAAAAGATGCCGCGCCTGCCCGTCGATCCTGTACTTGGCATAGACCCGTGCCGCCCTGGACATCCGGGCAGATATCCGGTCGCCGGGCCGCGCGACCACACCGACAGGGACACTGTCCATGATCCCTCGCCAGTCTTTCCAGCGGTGAAACTGCGCCAGATTGTCCGCCCCCATCAGCCACACAAATCGGACCTGTGGATACAATCGCTGCAACACTGTCAGAGTATCCGCAGTCGCGCGTGTACCTGTGAGCGCCTCGATGTCCGTCACTTCGACACGCGGATGCTGCATCACATTCCGCGCTGCCGCCATTCGCTTGTCCATGGGCGCGGGCCCGCGTTCCTTCAACGGATTGCCCGGCGATACCAGCCACCAAACCCGATCCAGCCCGAACGCCTTTATCGCTTGAAGCGTGACATGCACATGGCCCTGATGCGGTGGATCAAACGACCCGCCGAACAGACCGACGACCTGCCCAGGTCGCGCATAGGGTATGCCGTACCGCTCCATACCCTGCTGATGTTCAGAACTGCGAGGCGTTGTCAATCAACAGGTTGCACCACATCACCCAGCCGAACCCGCCCGGGTCGCACGACTTCGGCGCACCATCCTCCGTGCCCACGCACGGAGGAATAGCCGCCTTTGCCCAGCGCTTCTTCCATCCGGCTGCACGGCGCACAAATCACGGTGAGGCGCAAAATTGCCTCGCCCACCTGCACCTCGCGCCCTTTGAGCGCCGTCAGATTGATCCCCGAAACCACCAGGTTGCGCCGCAGGATTTCAGGCGCAACCGGCCCCTGCCCCAGATAAGACCCAATCGCCGCCAGATGCTCCTGCTGGATCAAAGTCACTGCTCTCTTGCCAACGCGGGCGCGGTCACTGATCAGACCGGCCTCAGTAATCACGGATTCCTCCAGTGACACCATCTCGGCCCGGCGCTCTGGTCGCGCTCCGATCCAAGTCACGCAACCGGGCTGCGCCCAACCCGCAATCAACTCGGCCAGTTCCGACATAACACCCCCATTTACAACGCGCCCACACTATGCCGCCCGACCCAAAGACGAAATTCACAAAACCACCAGCTTGCCCCGCCCGTCCCGCTCGGATATCCAGCGTTTCAACCAAATTCCCCGACCCAGAGGACGCGACATGGCTGCCTATCAATATGTCTACCACATGCAGGGTGTCTCCAAGACCTATCCCGGTGGCAAGAAGTGTTTTGAAAACATCCACCTCAGCTTTCTGCCCGGCGTGAAAATCGGTGTCGTCGGCGTCAACGGCGCCGGTAAATCGACGCTGATGAAGATCATGGCTGGCCTGGACACCGACTTCACCGGCGAGGCATGGGCCGCCGAGGGGGCCAAGGTCGGCTATCTGCCGCAGGAACCGCAACTGGACGAATCCCTGACCGTTCGCGAAAACGTCATGCTGGGCGTGGCCGGGAAAAAGGCCAAGGTCGACCGCTTCAACGAGATCGCGATGGAGATCGCCGAGAACTACTCGGACGAGCTGATGGAGGAAATGACCACCCTGCAGGACGCGATCGACGCGGAAAACCTGTGGGATCTGGACAGCCAGATCGATGTCTCGATGGAGGCGCTGCGCTGCCCGCCGGACGACGCCGATATTGCCAATCTTTCGGGTGGTGAGAAACGCCGCGTGGCGCTGTGCAAGCTGCTGCTGGAAGCGCCCGACATGCTGCTTCTGGACGAACCGACCAACCACCTGGACGCGGAAACCATCGCCTGGCTGCAACAGCACCTGATCGACTACAAAGGCACCATCCTGATCGTCACCCACGACCGTTATTTCCTGGATGACATCACCGGCTGGATTCTCGAATTGGACCGCGGCCGTGGCATTCCGTACGAGGGCAACTACTCCGCGTGGCTGGAACAAAAAGCCAAACGGCTGGAGCAGGAAGCGCGCGAAGACAAGTCCAAGCAAAAGACCCTACAGCGCGAGTTGGAATGGATGCGTCAGGGCCAGAAGGCCCGTCAGGCTAAATCCAAGGCCCGGATCAACGCCTATAACGAGTTGGCGGAACAGTCCGAGCGCGAAAAGCTGACCCGCGCCCAGATCGTCATCCCCAACGGCCAGCGCCTTGGCGGCAAGGTGATCGAGGTCGAGGGTCTGTCGAAACATATGGGCGACAAGCAACTGATCGAAGGGCTGGACTTTGCCCTGCCCCCCGGCGGCATCGTCGGCGTCATCGGCCCCAACGGCGCGGGTAAATCGACGCTGTTCAAGATGCTGACCGGTCAGGAACAGCCCGACAGCGGCACCATCACGCTGGGCGACACGGTCGAACTGTCCTATGTCGACCAGTCCCGCGACGACCTGAAAGACAACGACACCGTATGGGAGGCGATCACCGGCGGCGCCGAGATCATCCAGCTGGGTGACGCGCAGGTCAATTCCCGCGCCTATTGCTCGTCCTTCAACTTCAAGGGCGGCGACCAGCAGAAAAAGGTCTCTCTGCTGTCAGGCGGTGAGCGCAACCGCGTCCACATGGCCCGCCTGCTGAAAGAGGGCGGCAATGTCCTGCTGCTCGACGAACCGACGAATGACCTCGACGTCGAAACCCTGCGCGCGCTGGAAGACGCCCTGGTCGACTTCGCCGGCTGCGCCGTGGTCATCAGCCACGACCGTTTCTTCCTCGACCGGATTTGCACGCATATTCTGGCCTTCGAGGGTGACGCCCATGTTGAATGGTTCGAGGGCAACTTCGAGGATTACGAAGAAGACAAAAAGCGCCGCCTGGGACCGGATGCGCTGGAGCCCAAGCGGTTGAAACATAAGAAGTTTGCGCGGTGACGCCTGACGGGACAGGTGACGATGATCAGAAAAATACAGGTTCGCGGACTGAATAGCGCGCTACACTAAAAGGGGCCGGGTCATGGGCCACAACGGTTACGGAACATTCTGGTCTGGACCATCCCTCGGTCCGCTTGAACAGGCCTGCCTGTCGTCCTTCGTGCAGGCCGGTCAGCCGATCACCCTGTATTCCTACGACCCGCATATCGCAGGCGTCCCGGACGGGGTCGTCCTGCGGGAGGCATCACAGGTTCTGGCCCTGACAAACAGTTTGGAACGCGTTCTGTCACTGCATACAGCCCGCTTTTCCGATCTGTTCCGGCTGAAGATGATGCAAATGGAAAATCTGGTCTGGGTTGATTGCGATGTGTACCTGTTGAAACCGGTCACCTTCGAGGAAAACCTGATCACAATCGGACGCGCCTTTCGGGATGGAACCAAATTTCTGTGGAATGGCGTCATGTACCTGGACCCGGCCTCAGATATGTTCGTCGACTACCTGTCGCTGACCACCGCCGACACAATCCAATTTCGCGACGGTTGGGATGCAAAAGTGGAAACCGGCGTCGAAAACAAGTCGGCACGGGACATGTTCACCAGATTGGGAGAGGTGAATTTCTTTTCCGACGACCTTCCGCGAAACTTTTTCGGCCCGATCTTGTTGACTCTGCTGGCCCGGGATCACCAGCAATCGGAACTCATTCCCCCTCGGGTCCACTATCCTTTCGGGGCACCTAAACTGCGAAAGAACACGCACGATCCCATCGGGTTTCCGCTGGCCTATCCAAAGCAAAGCGAAACCATACACTTCTTCGGCTCAATGGTGCGCAAGACGTGCGGCACGTATTGGAACCCCGAGACAAAGTCCTATGACCGGCTTCCTTCCGGAAGCCTGCTCGACCAAGCGCTGAACGGGACACTTGCCCGGAACTGCCTTTAGGCGGTGATGCCTGGCGTACGTGGCTGGCAGGAATACCCTCAGAATTGAAGCCTTTGGATGAGATAACACCCCATCTTGAGCCACCAAACGCTCCCCCAGTCACACCACCGCTCCATTCCGGATCAACCCGACCCCCGCGGATATCGCGATAGATTGACGATTTCGGCCAATCGGTTGGATGCTTCCCCAGCCCGCTCATGAATGCGGCCGCCAAGCAGCAGCGGCTCAGCATAAAATACATAGGACTGATTGCAGGGGCAGCACCTTTCCAGATCGGTTTCCGCGAAACCTTCCGCCCCCACACCAATAAGCCCGGTCTCCGAGCCTTCCGATCGGGGCTCACTGCACCAAAGTTCAAAGGAAACGATTTCAACCTTTTCTGCCAGGTCCTGTTCCCGCTCTGTGAGTTCCAGCAACCGTTCGTGCATTTCTGGGTTTAGCATCCAGGCCGTAAACCAAAACGCGTTTGGCCAGTGTGCGGTTTTCACGGCCACAGAAGAAGTTTGATACTCTCTCTTGTCACCCGGTCCCAACACTGCTAAACGCACCCAATCTTACGGCCTCGGATTCGTTCCGGGGCCTTAGATATTTTGAACCGGGGACCTTCGGGGCCCTATACCCTTGGCACCTACGGGGGCCTCTCACATAGCGGGGAACCCCCTCGCACTTGCTAAACGGAAGACAGAAAGCATGGCACTCAAGTCGTACAAGCCGACGACGCCGGGCCAGCGCGGGCTGGTGCTGATCGACCGTTCGGAGCTTTGGAAAGGACGTCCGGTCAAGTCTCTCACTGAGGGTTTGACCAAATCGGGCGGCCGGAACAACACCGGACGGATCACTTCACGCCGCCGCGGCGGTGGCGCAAAGCGTCTCTACCGGATCGTTGACTTCAAACGGAATAAATTTGATGTCGCGGCAACCGTCGAGCGGATCGAATACGACCCGAACCGGACCGCATTCATCGCACTGGTAAAATACGAAGACGGCGAGCAGGCATATATCCTGGCTCCGCAGCGTCTGGCTGTTGGTGACAAGGTCATCGCGTCGGCAAAAGCTGACATCAAGCCGGGCAACGCAATGCCGTTCTCGGGCATGCCGATCGGTACCATTGTCCACAACATCGAGATGAAGCCTGGCAAAGGCGGTCAGATCGCACGTGCGGCCGGTACATACGCTCAGTTCGTTGGTCGCGATGGCGGCTACGCTCAGATCCGTCTGAGCTCGGGCGAGCTGCGCATGGTCCGTCAGGAATGCATGGCCACCGTTGGTGCCGTGTCCAACCCCGACAACTCGAACCAGAACCTCGGTAAAGCCGGTCGTATGCGCCACAAAGGCGTACGTCCGTCGGTTCGTGGTGTTGCAATGAACCCGATCGATCACCCGCACGGTGGTGGTGAAGGTCGTACCTCGGGTGGCCGTACACCGGTTACACCGTGGGGTAAGGACACCAAGGGTAAGCGTACCCGCAACAAGAACAAAGCGTCCCAGAAGCTGATCATCCGCTCGCGGCACGCCAAGAAGAAGGGACGTTAATCTATGTCTCGCTCTGTTTGGAAGGGTCCTTTCGTCGATGCTTATGTGCTTAAAAAAGCCGAAGCAGCGCGCGAGTCGGGCCGCAACGAAGTCATCAAGATCTGGTCGCGTCGTTCCACCATTCTGCCCCAGTTCGTGGGTCTGACCTTTGGTGTGTACAATGGCCAGAAGCATATCCCGGTAAACGTCACGGAAGACATGATTGGTCAGAAGTTCGGTGAGTACTCGCCGACCCGGACCTATTATGGTCACGCCGCAGACAAAAAAGCGAAGCGGAAGTAAGTCATGGGCAAGGAAAAGAACCCCCGCCGCGTGGCTGAAAACGAAGCAATGGCGAAAACCCGCATGCTTCGCACCAGCCCGCAGAAACTGAACCTGGTTGCGCAAATGATCCGCGGCAAGAAAGTCGAGAAGGCTCTGACCGACCTGACTTTCTCGAACAAGCGTGTCGCGCAGGACGTCAAAAAGTGCCTGCAGTCCGCAATCGCGAATGCCGAAAACAACCACAACCTGGACGTTGACGAGCTGATCGTCGCCGAAGCATGGGTTGGCAAGAACCTGGTCATGAAGCGCGGTCGCCCGCGTGCCCGTGGCCGTTTCGGCAAGATCATGAAGCCGTTCTCGGAGATCACCATCAAGGTGCGTCAAGTTGAGGAGCAAGCCTAATGGGACATAAAGTCAATCCGATCGGCATGCGCCTGCAGGTCAACCGCACCTGGGACAGCCGCTGGTACGCTGACACCAAGGATTACGGTGATCTTCTGCTGGAAGACATCAAGATCCGTGAGTTCATCCAGAAAGAGTGCAAGCAGGCCGGTGTTGCACGTGTGATCATCGAACGTCCGCACAAGAAGTGCCGCGTCACGATCCACACCGCACGTCCGGGTGTCATCATCGGCAAGAAAGGTGCAGACATCGAAGTTCTGCGCAAGAAGCTGGCCCAGATGACCGACAGCGAACTGCACCTGAACATCGTCGAAGTGCGCAAGCCCGAGCTTGACGCGCAGCTGGTTGCCGAGTCGATCGCTCAGCAGCTGGAACGTCGTGTTTCGTTCCGTCGCGCAATGAAGCGCTCGGTTCAGAACGCCATGCGCATGGGTGCCCTGGGTATCCGGGTGAACGTCGCTGGCCGTCTGGGCGGCGCCGAAATCGCACGGACCGAATGGTACCGCGAAGGCCGCGTGCCTCTGCACACCCTGCGTGCCGACATCGATTACGCACATGCCGAAGCGATGACCCCCTACGGGATCATCGGGATCAAGGTCTGGATCTTCAAAGGTGAGATCATGGAGCACGATCCGCAGGCACGTGACCGTAAAGCACAGGAACTCCAGGACGGCCCTGCACCTCGTGGTGCTGGTGGCGGTCGTCGCTAAGGAGGGAAAGATATGCTTCAACCAAAGCGTACTAAATTCCGCAAGATGCACAAAGGCCGGATCAAGGGCGAAGCCAAGGGCGGCTCTGATCTGAACTTTGGCACCTACGGTCTGAAAGCCCTGCAGCCCGAGCGCGTCACCGCACGCCAGATCGAAGCTGCACGTCGTGCCATGACCCGTCACATGAAACGTCAGGGTCGTGTCTGGATCCGTATCTTCCCCGACACTCCGGTCACTGCAAAGCCGATCGAAGTTCGTATGGGTAAAGGTAAGGGTTCGGTGGACCGCTGGGTTTGCAAGGTCAAGCCCGGTCGCGTGATGTTCGAAATCGACGGCGTCAATGACGACATCGCCCGCGAGGCCCTGCGCCTGGCCGCGATGAAGCTGCCGATCAAGACCCGCGTCGTGGTTCGCGAAGACTGGTAAGCGATCCGGGGGTTTCCCCGTTCGTGATATATTTGACCCCCGTCGGGAAACCGGCGGGGGTTATCATTTGGGGGCGCTGCCCCCGCCGCGGCAAGCCGCGACTCCCCCGGGATATTTATGGCCAGATGAAGCAGGGGATCTGGATTTCATCTGGCAAAAAATATCCCGGAGCGCGAGGCAGAGCCTCGCAAAAGAGCCATCGCAATCGCGGTGAAGCTGGGTTAAGAGGGCGCTATGGCACAGATTGAATCACTCTTCGTAACCCGTCTCTACCGCGCTGCATTGTCTGAGTTTGATCCCAGGATCGACCCGGAAGAACTGGAAAACTCGTGCCTTGTCATTGCCGCGGACGATGAGGCCGGGCAGGATTGGTGTGAGGAAAACGGCTATCCCGGTTATACCAGTTATGCCTCGCTGACTGATCTGCCATGGCGGTTCCCGATCTTTGCCGATTTGGTCAAAGTGCTGGATCAGCATGTGGCGACCTTCGCCAAGGATCTGGAATTCGATCTGGGCGAGGGAGAGTTGAAGCTCGAGGACCTCTGGATCAATATCCTGCCCGAGGGCGGCATGCACTCCAGCCACCTGCACCCGCACAGCGTGATCTCGGGCACGACGTACGTGTCGATGCCCGAGGGGGCAAGTGCGCTGAAGCTGGAAGACCCCCGCTCGGGCCGTATGATGGCGGCCCCAACGCGGATCAAAGGTGGGCGGCGCGATTTGCAGCCCTTTATCTATATGAAGCCTCAGGTCGGCGACGTGCTGCTGTGGGAAAGCTGGCTACGCCACGAGGTGCCGATGAACATGGCCGAGGAAGAGCGGATATCGGTCAGTTTCAACTATCGGTGGGACTGAACGCTCCCACCGAATACCGGCATCTTGAATGTCAGCGAACACCGTTGGTACTTCGCTCAGAATGAGCTTACGCCCTGTCAGCTGGCAGGTGAAGGCCAAGCAAATTCTGGACGAAGCGCTTCATATACCGGTCGTCCGTCATCAGGCTTGGGGTACCCTTTGCTGTCATCATAAAACGCGTGGTAAGTCGCTGCCGGAAACTGGCTGTCATCATACCCCATCACGTTGGGTACAGCCACGCGTATGCGCTTTTGCTTATCATCAAGCATCAGCGCGGCCCCGCACTCTGAACATGTGCAAAGCTCTAAAGGGCCATCGGGATTGTTGGCGTTGAATGGTTGACGGTTCATCTTATCTTCGGGGTCTGCTGACAGGTCTGAGTAGTTAAAAAACGCAACATGGGTTGTGTGCTGTCCGGTCACGGACTTACAGACATCACAATGGCATTCATGGTTGTCTATCGGTTCTGCCGCTGCGACTATCTTGACGTGTTCACATCCTCCTGAATAAGGACTGGTCATTTTCTTACCTCCTCTGTGAACTTCAGGCTTTTGGGCCTTCTCTATTGGGCGCCGAACGCGGCCTGTTGGCAATACAGACCTTGGCCTGAGTTTGGAGGAGGAATACTTCGCGGAACCTTTGTGGTTGGCCACCTGCTCAGCGACCGGGAGCAACTTATTCCCTTGGCGTAAAGAAGACGTCAAACTTACCCTTGCCACCCACCCCCTAAACCCTTATACGACGGCATCCTGCAAGTCCCCCGGCCGAGTCGGGGGGTTCGTATGTCTATCATTCATCCACCAGGTCCAAGGTGACCCTGCAAGGGGGCCTTCTGGTGTTTTGAGCAAAGGAAAAAGGCGATGAACGCCCAAGAACTGCGTGACAAGACCCCGGACCAGCTCCGCGAGGAACTGGCCAACCTGAAGAAAGAAAGCTTTAACCTGCGCTTTCAACAGGCAACCGGTCAGCTGGAAAATACAGCTGGTATCAAAGCGGCCCGCCGCAATGCTGCCCGCGTCAAAACCATTCTGAACGAAAAGGCCGCTGCCGCGGCATCGGAGGAGTAATCCTATGCCCAAGCGTATCCTGTCCGGAGTAGTAACCAGCGACGCCAACGAGCAGACCGTGACTGTTTCGGTTGAACGCCGTTTCAAGCACCCGCTGCTGCAAAAAACCGTTCGTAAGTCCAAGAAATACCGGGCTCATGACGAAAAGAACGCCTTCAAGGTCGGCGACACTGTACGCATCATCGAATGCGCGCCGAAATCGAAGACGAAACGTTGGGAAGTTCTGGAGGCGTAAGCCCCCAGACCTTTCCATTTGTCGAAACCCTGGGGGAATTAACAAGACCAGCCCCCACAGGTCGGGAGAAACCACATGATCCAGATGCAGACCAATCTGGATGTCGCTGACAACTCCGGCGCACGCCGAGTTCAGTGCATCAAGGTCCTGGGTGGTTCCAAGCGTAAATACGCCTCCGTCGGCGACATCATTGTCGTCTCGGTGAAGGAAGCCATCCCACGCGGCCGCGTAAAGAAAGGTGACGTCCGCAAGGCCGTCGTCGTGCGCACCGCCAAGGAAGTCCGTCGCGAAGACGGCACCGCGATCCGTTTTGATCGCAACGCCGCCGTCATCCTGAACAACAACAACGAGCCAGTCGGTACCCGTATCTTTGGCCCCGTTGTTCGTGAACTGCGCGGCAAGAACTTCATGAAAATCATCTCGCTGGCTCCGGAGGTGCTGTAATCATGGCTGCTAAACTCCGCAAAGGCGACAAGGTCGTCGTGCTGGCCGGCAAGGACAAGGGCAAAGAGGGAACCATTTCCTCGGTTGACCCCAAGGCCGGTAAAGCTGTTGTCGATGGCATCAACATCGCCATCCGCCACACCCGTCAGTCGCAGAACTCGCAAGGTGGTCGCCTGCCTCAGGCAAACCCGATCGACCTGTCGAACCTGGCACTGCTGGACAAGAACGGCAAAGCAACCCGCGTTGGCTTCCGCATGGAAGGTGACAAGAAGGTGCGCTTCGCCAAGACCACAGGGGACGTGATCGATGCTTGATTCCGCAACCTACACCCCGCGTCTGAAAGCTCAGTACGTCGAAACCATCCGTGCCGCTCTGAAAGAAGAGTTCGGTTACAAGAACGACATGCAGCTGCCCAAGCTGGATAAGATCGTTCTGAACATCGGTTGTGGTGCCGAGGCCGTCAAAGACTCGAAGAAAGCAAAAGCTGCCGTCGAGGATCTGACTGCGATTGCCGGTCAAAAGGCCGTTGCAACCAAGGCGAAGAAGTCGATCGCGGGTTTCCGCGTCCGTGAAGACATGCCGCTGGGTGCGAAAGTGACCCTGCGCGGTGACCGGATGTACGAATTCCTGGATCGTCTGATCACCATCGCGCTGCCGCGCGTTCGTGACTTCCGCGGTGTAAAGCCTTCTTTCGATGGTCAGGGCAACTTTGCCATGGGCATGAAAGAGCACATCGTGTTCCCGGAAATCGATTTCGACAAGGTCGACGAGGTCTGGGGCTTGGATATCGTAATTGCCACCACAGCGAAAACCGACGCTGAAGCAAAGGCACTGTTGAAAGCGTTCAACATGCCGTTCAACGCATAAGCGCCGGGAGGATTGAGACATGGCTAAAAAAGCAATGATCGAACGCGAAAAGAAGCGCGAACGCCTGGTGGCCAAATATGCCGCAAAGCGTGCCGAGCTGAAAGAAATCGCGAATGACGAGAGCAAGCCGATGGAAGAGCGCTTCAAGGCGCGTCTGAAACTGGCGAAACTGCCGCGCAACAGCTCGGCCACTCGTCTGCACAACCGCTGTCAGCTGACAGGTCGTCCCCACGCTTACTACCGTAAGCTGAAGGTCAGCCGTATCGCGCTGCGCGAGCTGGGTTCTGCTGGTCAGATCCCCGGCATGGTGAAATCGAGCTGGTAAGGGAGACATAGATATGAATGATCCTATCGGCGATATGCTCACCCGTATCCGCAACGCGCAAATGCGCGGCAAGTCCACCGTTTCCACCCCGGCTTCCAAGCTGCGCGGTTGGGTTCTGGACGTGCTGGCGGACGAAGGCTACATCCGTGGCTATGAAAAGACGACCGGTGAAAACGGTCATCCGGCCATCGAAATCAGCCTGAAGTACTACGAAGGCACCCCTGTTATTCGCGAACTGAAGCGGGTCTCGAAGCCCGGCCGTCGCGTATACATGGGCGTCAATGACATCCCGCAGGTCCGTCAGGGACTGGGTGTGTCGATTGTCAGCACTCCGAAAGGTGTGATGTCGGACGCAAACGCTCGCTCCAACAATGTTGGCGGCGAAGTGCTCTGCACCGTCTTCTAAGGAGGTCTGCAATGTCTCGTATTGGTAAAAAGCCGGTCGAGCTGCCCAGCGGCGTTACTGCCACTGTGTCGGGTCAGACCATCGAAGTGAAAGGTCCGAAAGGCACCCGCAGCTTTACCGCCACCGACGACGTAACGTTGTCGGTTGAAGACAACGTGGTCAAGATCGACCCCCGCGGCATGTCCAAACGTGCCCGCCAGCAGTGGGGCATGAGCCGCACCATGGTTGCCAACCTGGTAACCGGTGTGACGACCGGCTTCAAAAAAGAGCTGGAGATCCAGGGTGTTGGTTACCGGGCTCAGATGCAGGGCAACACCCTGAAGCTGAACCTGGGTTACAGCCACGATGTTGATTTCACTGCTCCGGAAGGTGTCACCATCACCGCCCCGAAGCAGACCGAGATCGTTGTGGAAGGTATCGACCAGCAGCTGGTGGGCGAAACCGCGGCGAAAATCCGCGAGTGGCGCCGCCCCGAGCCCTACAAAGGCAAAGGCATCCGCTACAAGGGCGAGTTCATCTTCCGCAAGGAAGGCAAGAAGAAGTAAGGACGAACACAATGGCAAACAGCAAAAGAACCCTGTTTCTGAAGCGCCGCCTGCGCGTTCGGAACAAACTTCGCAAGGTCAACGCGGGTCGTCCGCGTTTGTCCGTACACCGTTCGAACAAGAACATCTCTGTTCAGCTGATCGACGACGTGCGTGGCGTGACCCTGGCCTCGGCATCGACCCTGGAAAAAGATCTGGGTGTAGTTGGCAAGAACAACGTCGAAGCGGCCACCAAAGTGGGCGCGGCCATCGCCGAGCGTGCCAAGAAGGCAGGCGTCGAAGAGGCCTATTTCGATCGTGGCGGCTTCCTGTTCCACGGCAAAGTGAAGGCTCTGGCCGACGCTGCGCGTGAAGGCGGCCTGAAGATCTAAGACTTGCGGGCAGCTTTGCGGCTGCCCCGATGATCCGGGGGCCTCGGCAACAGTCGGGGCTCACTTGGATTGAAGAAACGGCGCCGTATGCGCCACATGAGAAAAGGGATGCCAAATGGCAGAACGTGAAAACCGTCGGGGCCGTGGCCGCGACCGTGAAGAAGCACCGGAATTTGCAGATCGTCTGGTTGCGATCAACCGCGTGTCGAAAACCGTAAAAGGTGGTAAGCGCTTTGGCTTCGCCGCTCTGGTGGTTGTCGGCGATCAGAAAGGCCGCGTCGGCTTTGGCAAAGGTAAAGCGAAAGAAGTACCTGAAGCCATCCGTAAGGCGACCGAGCAAGCCAAGCGTCAGATGATCCGCGTGCAACTGCGCGAAGGTCGGACCCTGCACCACGACATCGAGGGCCGTCACGGCGCTGGTAAAGTGGTAATGCGCACCGCGCCTGAAGGTACTGGTATCATAGCCGGTGGTCCGATGCGTGCTGTGTTCGAAATGCTGGGCGTCAAGGACGTTGTGTCCAAATCGCTGGGCTCGCAGAACCCGTACAACATGATCCGCGCCACCATCAACGGCCTGCAGAAAGAGCAGAGCCCGCGTTCGGTTGCCGCACGTCGTGGTAAAAAAGTTGCCGACATCCTGCCCAAGCGGGACGAAGCACCGGCTGCTGAAGCCGAAGCGTAAGGAGAGCGACCCATGGCAAAAACCATCGTCGTCAAGCAGATCGGTTCTCCGATCCGCCGCCCCGCCGAACAGCGCGCAACCCTGATCGGCCTGGGCCTGAACAAGATGCACAAAACCCGTGAGCTGGAAGATACCCCTTCGGTCCGCGGCATGATCCGCAAGATCCCGCATCTGGTAGAGATCGTCGAAGAGCGCGGCTAATCCCGCAGCTTCGAAGACTTAGAAACGCCTCCGACCTCGGTCGGGGGTGTTTTTGTTTAATGGCTTGCCTGCCGGTGCCGTAAACTGATCCTCCTTCAATTCACCTTGAGCGCATGCCGCCTATGACTCGACGCATATAGTTCATGAATTGTGTGCGCTCAGGGTCATTCAAGACCTGTAATGCATCGGCATTCACGTTCTGAGCTGCCTCGTAGGCGCTGTCGCGAAGTGCTGCGGCCTTCTCGGTCAACCAAATCAATTGAGCCCTGGCGTCAGCAGGGTTCTTCGTTCTTTTGATCAAGCCATCACGTTCCATACGGTTAAGCGTGTTGGCCAATGTCGCCTGTTCGACGTCAATTTTGGTCAGCAGATCCTTTTGCGTCACACCGTCTTTGAGCCAGAGTTCCAGCAAGATTGGGAATTGCCCGACGACGATGCCAAAGGGCGCAATGCGTTGCTGCAACTCTTTTGCGAACAATCGTGCCATGTGGTTAACCAGATACCCGGCCGAGTTTTCTTTTTCGAAGTCCATGTCCTGGATTTACACTTGAATAGCATGCTATGCAATTTTATATAGCTTGCTATATTTTAGAATCGAAGGGAACCGAAATGGCTCGTATCAAAGAGTTGGACACGATCGTCACGCTGGCAGATCAGATGCAGACCGAGGAAGGACCGGTGGTGCTGATCAACCTGTTTACGGTGGACGCCGAAGACGAAAAGGCGCTGCTTCGGGCATGGGCGCATGATGCGGATTTCATGAAATCGCAACCGGGATATATCTCGACCCAGCTCCATCAGGGTATCGCGGGCAGTTCGACCTTTGTGAACTACGCGATCTGGCAGAACGTGCAAAGCTTTCGCGACGCATTCACTCAGCCCGAGTTCCAGCGTCGGATCGCGGACTATCCAGCAAGCGCAGTGGCCCGGCCACATCTTCTTCGCAAGCTCGCAGTCGAAAACCACTGCGTCGCCTGACCCTCATTTGGGAGTAGCAACATGTTAAGAACCATCCACCCCATCGCCGGAGTAGTAGGCTTTCTTACGATACTCGTATTCTGGACATCCACTTTGTACAGTGAGTTATTTGCAAACCATGAGACCGTCGCGGCAGTAAAGTCCATGATCGTCAGCGGGCTCTTTGTTCTGGTGCCTGCAATGGTGATTGTCGGTGCATCCGGGGCGACACTTGGGCGTCGCCGAAAAGATGCCCCTACGCTCACCAAAAAGAAAAGGATGCCGATCATTGCTATGAACGGGCTCATCGTCCTTGTTCCAGCCGCCGTCTACCTGAGCGCAAAGGCAAACGCGGGCTCGTTTGATACCAGCTTCTATATTGTACAGATCATCGAACTGATTGCCGGGGCGACCAATCTGACACTGATGGGGCTGAGCATACGTGATGGTCGGGCGATGGCCGCCCGCAATAAAACGCGCGAAAGAAATGAAAGCGGCGTGTGATTGACGTGGCCCACGACATGTATAGCCATTCAACAGATGCATATCGGCTAGACCAAAATCTGCGTTGTTAGCGATAGCAAACGCTCCTATCTCTGCCTTGTCCAATGAAGGAACTCAAAAGGAAACGTCAGGGAATACGCCCTGATACGAGAAAGGAATACAGAGATGACAACTGCAACACTGACCCATACCGGCTTCAACTTCGGCACCCGGATCGCTGACATGGTCACACGGATCAAAACAGCCCGTGCACGTGCTGCTGAGTATCAGCGCACCTATACCGAGTTGCAGCGCCTGACCAACCGCGAACTGGATGACATCGGCATCCGCCGCTGCGACATTGCAGATATTGCGCACAAGCATGTTTACTGCTCGTGATCGCGGATATCCCAGTGCAAGACACAAAGGCGCCGCACGGCGCCTTTTCTGTTTCCGGGAGAAGCCCGCAGAACGGCCACAGAGCACCTAAACGCCCCCTCATTCTGCCGAAGTACGCTACCCCTACTGTGTGACGCTAATATCGGGTCCATGCCCCCTGCTGGATGTCGGGGACTATGGCACCATCTCAAAGCTCGTGGCTCGACCGAACATGGCAAGGCCGCAATATGCGTGTGCGCTCTGCTGACGCGCCGGAGGCCACCAGACCCTATGGTCGCCTGCGGCAGCTGCTGGCGCATGACGCGGGCCGAAACGTCTTGAAACACACGGTGTCCGGATTGGCATTTCACACTTGAACAGGTTGATTGGGTGGTTTGTCATCTGCACCTTTATCTTCTGCAACGCGCAGTCCTGGTCGCAGTGATCCAGAACCGACGGGCCACGTGCTTTGAGCTGAGCAGGCAATGCCCCTGCGGACGATTCTCGGTGTAACGGGCAGCTCAAAACGGGACGTGGCCGGTGCGTGAAACTTGAAGATACCCAGGCGCAGATCTGCCCTTGCGTGTTCCAACAACGTGCCAGAAGTCTGGGCGAACCCGGGCGGATCAGTCTTTCCGACCACATGGCGACCCTTCATCAAAGAAATCGTATCCACATCGGCACGGTCCAATTTAAGGCCATCGGTAACGGACAACGGCCCCGACGGGTGAAACCGCCGGGCCGTGATCAGCCGCTCATGTTGGGTCAAAAAATATCGCTCTTATACGACTTGAGTGCCATGCTTTCTGTCTTCCGTTTAGCAAGTGCAGGGAGTTTCACCGCTATGTGAGAAGCCCCCGCAGGTGCCAAGGGCATAGGGCCCGAAGGTCCCCGGTTCAAAATATCTAAGGCTCCGGAACAAATCCGAGGCCGTAAGATTGGGTGCGTGAAACAGGGTTGGGGGTGGGTGTCCAGCCAGTTATGACATGAGTTTGAACCAAGACCGTACTGCCAGATTCAACCTGTCTTGTTCTAGCTCGTCAGTTGGATTGCAGTGGGCTATTGGCCCTCTGAGCAGATTGAGTTGATTTGTAATATTACTGACTGCCGTTTTTGATGAGAAAACCGGATCGAATACATCCCAATTGTCTGTAATAAGCTGAGATAACTCGCCAAAAGTTGTATAGTCGATAAGATTATATGATCTTGGCGTTATTCCACTATCGACTTCTTTTTGGTGCCTTTGCTGCGCTGGTTTTCTGACCCTGTCTTCATGAACCCTAGAGCTCAACCACCAATCCGCTCCTTCTGCTTCAACCATCGTATCTTTCACCAAACGGCGAATCGAGTTTTCCAGGCAGTAGAAAACCTCGTAGAATTCAGACATTCTCGCGGCTTCTTGCCTAAGGCCAGCTTCAAACTGTTCGTAATCCGAAGCCTTTCTATTTTTGGCCTTACTGGGCTTTAGACCCAGCTCAACGCCGTGCTCGTTTTCAACAGCCTCTAAGTCAGTCACTATTTGGAGCCCTGTCATACCAAAGGCCCGGATCAATCCATCTGGCCTCTTAGGCATCGTCTTCCCTCAACAAGTTTTCTTTCAAGCTCTTAAAAATGGCATTGAAAACGGCTTGATCCGAAGTAGCGGGTAAGTTGAGGTTAATCGTGTACCCTAAGTTCAATCCGATGCCTTTTGCTGCTGAACTGTGATCACTTTCATGTCGCGGTTGTGCCGCTTCAACACCGCGGCCCATTTCGACTTTTTCCACTTCTTCGGTTTGAAGTTCGGTTTCATCACCATCAAAGCTCGCAAAGTTTTTTAACGCTTTAATGCAGTTGAACGCATATTTTACCGGTTTGGAATCGTGAGCTTGTCCTGTTTCTTCAACTAGTAACCCTAGTAGCTTCTCATCGCTCAACTCGTGCATGTATTCACTTCGTACATACAATGGCGCATAAGCTAATCGAATGCCTTGAGCCACAGCCTGCCCCGAAGTAGTTGGGTTTCGAAATTTCGTGTACAATTCAGTCGGCCTGCCGTCGCCCGACGCAAATCCTATCTTTTTTAAGAATGTAGTCATTTGGTCACCGGAGCCTCCCGGGATCTTCAAGATGGTTTTGACAAAATCTTGACTTACGCGATCAGGCACCGCAGCGCTCTTTATGGCGTCCAGTGCTTTCTCAATGTTACCCGCCGAAGTAATGTATGGTAGTGAGGCCACAATCTTCTCTATTAAATTGAATGGGCAGAAGCTACGCAACTTTTCGCAGAACCACAATTGACCTCTAGCAAACAGTTCAAATGCAAACAATAAATCTCGCTTTCGCGAGGGACGTCATCTCTTTCCAAAAACAGTTTCGAATAGGCGCGGAACAAGGCCGAAGGCCGCCGCGCCAGCATCTGCCCGTCGCGGCGGGCCGGCGCTTTGGGGACGTTTGCGCCTCGCTATTAGTTCGGATGTATCTGGCGCCATAAAGCGCACCGATCAGCCGCTGCAGTGCCATCCCACGGGCAGTCGCTGGCGCGGCTTTTACTCTGGTCCCACAAAAAACCCCCGCTTACGCGGGGGCCTTTATCTCTCTTCAAAGACGGGTCCGATCAGAGACCGGTGGTCACGTCGATGGTGTTACCCTCTTCCAGGGTCACATAGGCCTTCTTGACGTCTTTCCGCTTGCCCAACTGGCCGCGGAACCGCTTGACCTTGCCTTTGGTCACGGTGGTGTTCACCGCTTTGACCTTCACACCAAACAGCGCCTCAACGGCCTCTTTGATCTGCGGCTTGTTGCTGTCGATCGCCACTTCAAAGACAACCGCGCCGTTTTCGGACGCCATGGTCGACTTTTCGGTGATAATCGGCTTGCGGATCACGTCGTAGTGTTCTGCCTTCGCGCTCATTTCAGACGAGCCTCCAGTGCTTCGACAGCCGCTTTGGTGAGCACCAGGGTGTCACGCTTGAGGATGTCATAAACGTTTGCACCCATCGACGGCAGGATATCCAGACCTTCGATGTTGCGCGACGCCTTCAGGAAACCTTCGTTCACGGTCGCGCCGTCGATGACCAGAGCGCGTTTCCAGCCCAGGTTTGCAACCTGTTTGGCCAGTGCGGCGGTCTTGCCTTCGGCTTCGGCGTTCTCGATCACAACCAGTTCACCTGCTTTGGCTTTGGCCGACAGAGCGTGGCGCAGGCCAAGCTTGCGGAACTTCTTCGGCAGGTCGTGGCCGTGCGAACGAGGGGTCGGGCCCTTGTAGATACCACCCTTGCGGAAGATCGGCGCGTTGCGGTCACCATGGCGTGCGCCACCGGTGCCCTTCTGGCGATAGATCTTCTTGGTCGAGTAGCTGGTTTCCGAGCGGGTCTTGACCTTGTGGGTGCCGGCCTGCGCGTTGTTGCGCTGCCAACGGACCACACGGTGCAGGATGTCCGCACGCGGCTCGAGACCGAACAGATCGGCGTTCAGCTCGATGTCGCCGGCTTTGCCGCCGTCCAGTTTGATTACATCAAGTTTCATGCTTCACCACCTTCCGCGGGAGCTTCTTCCGCAGGTGCATCAGATGCAGCCGATTTCACAGCAGCCGGGAAAGGCAGGCCCTCCGGTGCTTTCTTCTTCACGGCGTCCTTGACGGTGACCCAGCCCGATTTCGGTCCGGGAACGGCGCCTTTGATGAAGACCAGACCACGCTCGGCGTCGGTTTTGACGACTTCCAGGTTCTGGGTCGTTACACGGGCAGCACCCATGTGACCGGCCATCTTCTTGCCTTTGAACACCTTGCCCGGGTCCTGACACTGACCGGTCGAACCGTGCGAACGGTGGCTGATCGAAACACCGTGCGAGGCGCGCAGACCACCGAAGTTGTGGCGCTTCATCGCACCGGCAAAGCCTTTACCGATCGAAGTACCCGAAACGTCAACTTTCTGACCTTCCAGGAAGTGTTCTGCCGAAATCTCGGCACCCACTTCGATCAGGCCATCTTCGGAGACGCGGAACTCGGCCAGCTTACGCTTGGGCTCGACCTTGGCAGCGGCATAGTGACCGCGCATGGCTTTCGAGGTGCGTTTTGCCTTGGCAGCACCGGCGCCCAGCTGAACGGCAGTGTAGCCATCTTTGTCAGCGGTCCGCTGTGCAACGACCTGCAGGTTGTCCAGGTGAAGAACGGTCACAGGGATCTGCTTGCCGTCTTCCATGAACAGGCGGGTCATGCCAACTTTTTTTGCGATAATACCAGAGCGCATTCTCATACCCTCCGATTACGACTGCAACTTGATCTCGACGTCCACACCAGCAGCGAGGTCGAGCTTCATCAGCGCGTCAACGGTCTGGGGGGTCGGATCAACGATGTCGAGAAGACGCTTGTGCGTGCGGATCTCGAACTGGTCGCGGGATTTCTTGTCAACGTGAGGGCCACGGAGAACCGTGAACTTCTCGATCTTGTTCGGCAGCGGGATCGGTCCGCGCACGTTCGCGCCGGTCCGCTTGGCAGTGTTGACGATCTCTTGCGTGCTGGCATCCAGAACGCGATAGTCAAATGCCTTCAGCCGAATACGGATGTTTTGGCTTTGCATATTAACAGCCTTTTATTCAGGCGTTGGAGTTGAGAGGAGGACAGACGCGCATCGCCAACCCTCATCGAACCCAAAAGGCGGGAATCACCCCGCCTTGATGTTCTTATTGAGAACCCGCGCGTATTAGTGGGGTTGAGGGGGTTTGGCAAGGGGTTTGTTGGCGTGCTTAGACTTGGTCAACATAGTTTCAGCCTAAACCCCCAATTTCTTTAATTGGAAACGGAGTGTTCTCTTCTCGACACAACCCCTGAGATACGTCACAAGAAGAAAAAACACTTTTAGGAGCAGTCATTGGAAGATCTCTCAACGCTGTACGTTTTTCTCGATGAGGGTGGAAATTTCGATTTTTCTAAGAATGGAACGAAGTTCTTCAGCATCACTTCAGTCAGTATGAGAAGACCGTTCCGGCTACATACAAGTTTGGATACATACAAGTACGACTTAATCGAACACAGGATCCAACCTCGTATAGAGCTTCAGCATTTTCATTGTGCTGACGACAATGCTCACGTGAGGCGTCGTGTTTTTGAAATGTTGGCCGAAGGACTGACCGAAAATTCAGTCGATACCGTTCTGGTGGAAAAGTCCAAGACTGGACCCGCGCTGCAAGCCCCAGAAAAGTTCTATCCTCGCATGCTTGGCTATCTGCTGAGGTACGTTGTTGAAAGCACGCGAGAAGGAATCGGTGAAGTAGTAGTTATTACCGACTCTATTCCTGTCGCACGCAAGCGCAGAGCCATAGAAAAAGGTTTAAAAACAATTCTCAAGGAAATGCTTCCTTCCGACACGCCCTATCGAGTCATGCACCACGCTTCAAAGGCGCACTACGGCCTACAAGTCGCAGATTATCTAAATTGGGCGATTTATAGAAAGTGGGAACACGGAGATACTGCTGCATATGACGCAATCCGCCACTTGATTCAGAGCGAATTCGATATTTTTCGAACCGGAATGCGCCATTACTATTAGAAAATTTGACCCCCCCAACTACCAAACGGAGAACCCCTTGGGTTCTTATCATTGGGGAGGAACCTTTAGTTCGAATATAGCGAACAAACTATAAAGTGCAAGTTAATCGCTCCGGCGCACCTTCGAGTAGATTGATTGTGCTTCAATCGAAAAGGCCGCCCCGGTGTGGAGCGGCCTTCTTTGGTTCGACGGTGTGGGCTCTCATTGCTCTTTCAGAGCAACTGCCGCCCACCAGTCGGCAAAGCCGACTTACTCGATGATTTTCGACACGACGCCGGCGCCGACGGTGCGGCCGCCTTCGCGGATGGCGAAGCGCAGGCCGTCTTCCATCGCGATCGGAGCGATCAGCTCGACGGTGAAGCCGACGTTGTCGCCAGGCATAACCATCTCGGTGCCGGCCGCCAGGGTCACGGTGCCGGTCACGTCAGTTGTACGGAAGTAGAACTGCGGACGGTAGTTCGCGAAGAACGGAGTGTGACGACCGCCTTCTTCCTTGGTCAGGATATAGGCTTCGGCTTCGAACTTGGTGTGCGGAGTAACCGAACCCGGCTTACACAGAACCTGGCCACGCTCAACGCCGTCACGGTCGATACCGCGCAGCAGGGCGCCGATGTTGTCGCCCGCTTCACCGCGATCCAGCAGCTTGCGGAACATTTCAACACCGGTACAGGTGGTTTTCTGAGTGTCACGGATGCCGACGATTTCGATCTCGTCGCCAACATTGATCACGCCACGCTCGACACGGCCGGTCACAACGGTACCACGGCCCGAGATCGAGAACACGTCTTCAACCGGCATCAGGAACGGCTTGTCGACTTCACGCTCAGGGGTGTCGATGTAGTCATCAACAGCCGCCATCAGTTCGCGGATCTTCGCTTCGCCGATTTCCGGGTTGTTGCCTTCCATCGCGGCCAGAGCCGAACCTGCAATGATCGGAATATCGTCGCCAGGGTATTCGTAGCTGGACAGCAGTTCGCGAACTTCCATCTCAACCAGTTCCAGCAGCTCTTCGTCGTCGACCTGGTCAACTTTGTTCATGAACACGACCATCTTCGGGATGCCAACCTGGCGGCCCAGCAGGATGTGCTCGCGGGTCTGCGGCATCGGGCCGTCAGCGGCGTTCACAACCAGGATCGCGCCGTCCATCTGCGCCGCACCGGTGATCATGTTCTTGACGTAGTCGGCGTGGCCGGGGCAGTCGACGTGCGCATAGTGGCGGTTGTCTGTCTCGTATTCCACGTGGGCGGTCGAGATGGTGATGCCGCGCGCTTTCTCTTCCGGCGCACCGTCGATCTGGTCATACGCTTTGAAGTCACCGAAATACTTGGTGATTGCTGCGGTCAGCGTGGTCTTGCCGTGGTCAACGTGGCCAATCGTGCCGATGTTGACGTGCGGTTTTGTACGCTCAAACTTTTCCTTTGCCATGATGGCCTCCTTTTTCGGTAATGAAGGGAGCGTGATACCCACGCTCCCTCAAATCTTCGCTTATGCGTATTTCGCCTGGATCTCGTCCGAGATGTTCTGCGGAACCGGATCGTAGTGGTCGAACTGCATGGTGAACTGGGCACGGCCCGACGACATCGAACGCAGAGTGTTGATGTAGCCGAACATGTTTGCCAGCGGAACGAACGCGTCGATCGCGATTGCGTTGCCGCGCGGTTCCTGACCAGACACCTGGCCACGACGCGAGGTCAGGTCGCCGATGATACCGCCGGTGTATTCTTCCGGAGTGATCACTTCGACCTTCATGATCGGTTCCAGCAGCTTCGCGCCAGCTTTGCGCATGCCTTCACGCATACACATACGGGCCGCGATTTCGAACGCCAGAACGCTCGAGTCAACGTCGTGGAACTTACCGTCCAGCAGGGCAACCTTGAAATCGATCACGGGGAAGCCAGCCAGAGGGCCGCTGTCCATGACCGAATTGATGCCTTTTTCAACACCGGGGATGTATTCCTTCGGAACGGCACCACCAACGATGCGGCTTTCGAACGAATAACCTTCGCCCGCCTCGGTGGGCTGGATCTCCAGCTTGACTTCCGCGAACTGACCCGAACCACCCGACTGTTTCTTGTGGGTGTAGGTGTGCTCGACCGGCATCGAGATGGTTTCACGATAGGCCACCTGCGGTGCACCGATGTTCGCTTCAACCTTGAACTCGCGCTTGAGACGGTCCACCAGGATGTCCAGGTGAAGTTCGCCCATGCCCTTCATGATGGTCTGACCCGATTCCAGATCGGTTTCCACACGGAAGGACGGGTCTTCGGCGGCCAGACGGGCCAGACCCTGAGACATTTTCTCCTGGTCGCCCTTGGTTTTGGGCTCGACCGCGATCTCGATCACCGGATCGGGGAAAGTCATGGTTTCCAGAACCACCGGATCCTTCGCGTCACACAGGGTGTCACCGGTGGTGGTGTCTTTCAGACCCGCCAGCGCGATGATGTCGCCTGCAAACGCTTCTTCGATCTCTTCCCGGTTGTTCGAGTGCATCATCATCATACGACCGATGCGCTCTTTCTTGCCTTTGGTCGAGTTCAGGATCGAGTCACCCTTGTTCAGCACGCCCGAATAAATCCGGGTGAAAGTCAGCGAACCGACGAAGGGATCGTTCATGATTTTGAACGCCAGGCCCGAGAACGCCATGTTGTCGTCAGCACGACGGGCGATGTCACGAACTTCTTCCTCGTCACCGGGTTTGAAGCCCATGTAATCGACAACGTCCAGCGGGCTGGGCAGATAGTCGATCACAGCGTTGAGCAGCGGCTGAACGCCTTTGTTCTTGAACGCAGAACCACCCAGTACCGGAACGAACGCGATTTCCAGTGTGCCCTTGCGCAGCAGTTTACGCAGGGTCGGAACGTCGGGCTCATTGCCTTCCAGGTATTCCATCATCGCGTCGTCGTCCATTTCGACGGCCGCTTCGATCATCTTACCGCGCCATTCTTCAGCCATGTCTTTCAGGCTGTCGCGGATGGGGGCTTTGATCCAGCTTGCGCCCAGGTCTTCACCCTGCCACAGCCATTCTTCCATGGTGACCAGGTCGATCAGACCTTCCAGCTCAGATTCGGCGCCAATCGGGATACCAACCGGAACAGCACGTGCGCCGGTGCGGTCTTCGATCATGCGAACGCAGTTGAAGAAGTCTGCGCCGATCTTGTCCATCTTGTTAACGAAAACCATACGCGGAACCTTGTAGCGGTCAGCCTGACGCCACACGGTTTCGGTCTGGGGCTCAACACCGGCGTTTGCGTCCAGAACGCAGACGGCACCGTCGAGAACCGCCAGCGAGCGTTCGACTTCGATGGTGAAGTCAACGTGGCCGGGGGTGTCGATGATGTTCAGGCGGTGCTTGGGGGTATCGGCGGTTTTACCGTCCTCGGTGCGTTCCCAGAACGTGGTGGTCGCAGCCGAAGTGATGGTGATGCCGCGTTCCTGCTCCTGCTCCATCCAGTCCATGGTGGCTGCACCGTCGTGCACCTCACCGATGTTGTGGGATTTACCAGTGTAATACAGGATACGCTCCGAGCAGGTGGTCTTACCTGCGTCGATGTGCGCCATGATACCGAAGTTACGGTATAGTTCGAGCGGATATTCGCGTGCCATTTGGATAAGCCTCTAGAATTACCAGCGGTAATGGCTGAAGGCTTTGTTCGCCTCGGCCATCTTGTGGGTGTCTTCGCGCTTCTTAACGGCAGTACCGCGGGACTGTACGGCGTCCAGCAGTTCGCCGGCGAGGCGTTCTTCCATGGTGTTTTCGTTGCGGCCGCGCGCAGCGGTGATCAGCCAGCGGATGGCCAGTGCTTCGCGGCGCTCGGGGCGCACTTCGACCGGAACCTGATAGGTTGCACCACCAACCCGGCGCGAGCGAACCTCGACCGACGGTTTGATGTTGTCGAGCGCTTCGTGGAACACTTCGACAGGAGCGCGCTTTACCTTGCTCTCAACGCGATCAAACGCGTTGTAAACGATGCGCTCTGCGACCGACTTCTTGCCGTCGATCATCAGGTTGTTCATGAATTTGGTCAGTACCTTGTCGCCAAATTTGGCGTCAGGCAGGACTTCGCGTTTTTCGGCGGCGTGACGACGTGACATATCAGCCTCTCCTTCTTACTTGGGACGCTTCGCGCCGTATTTCGAACGACGTTGCTTACGGTCTTTGACGCCCTGAGTATCCAGAACACCGCGCAGGATGTGGTAACGCACACCGGGAAGGTCTTTTACACGGCCGCCACGGATCAGAACAACCGAGTGTTCCTGCAGGTTGTGGCTTTCACCAGGGATGTACGAGATGACTTCGAACCCGTTGGTCAGGCGCACCTTGGCAACCTTACGCATCGCCGAGTTCGGCTTTTTAGGCGTTGTGGTATAGACACGTGTGCAGACACCGCGCTTTTGCGGGCACTGCTCCAGGTGCATGGACTTCGAGCGTTTGACTTTGGGCTGCCGCGGCTTGCGGATCAGCTGTTGAATAGTTGGCATTCCGGTTCTTTCCCCGTTTTGCAACACACATGACATGCACGCGCGTTGCGTGCGGCTAAATTCGCTGCACTTATGCGTCCACAAGCGCAAAACCCACGAGCGTTCCCATTCCGAGGTGAACGTCGCGGTTGGTTCTCAGAGGGCGCGAACTGCAAAATTGTCCGGGCCTTGACCAGTTCATTACTGGAATCGGCTACGGGGCGGCCCCCGGTACCGAGATGACGCGCGTATAGGGGGAGTCGGCCCAAGTGTCAACAGCACGATACCGGCGCCCCGGCGCGCGCGTTGAATGCAGCCTGTAGGATTGCCATTCCTGCGCGCCGCTGTCCCGGTTGCGGCTGAACCGCCGCAAGGGCATAGTCGGGTCGAATATCTGCTGATGGATTACAGATGCAAGTGATTGGCCTTTGCCGGTTTTCCTATCCCGCAACCGGCGGTTTTCGGCTGAACCGGGATACGATCGAAGAGCAACGGCAATTTCTGTATGCCCCCGACAGGCTGGAAGAACGCTTTCGTCTTTTCGAGGCGATCACCCTGCCAGGTTTTCGCACCCAGACCGATGAGACGTTCGAGTTGTTTGTTTTGACCGGGACGTGCCTGCCTCAGATCCATGCGGACCGGCTGCGCGACCTGACCGCCGGGATCAAACAGATCCGTATCATTGCAAAAAAACCAGGGGATCATAAGCAGATTGTACGAGAGGTGCTGAACACCGCCCGCGCGGACCCGCATCAGCCGTGCCTACAGTTTCGGCATGATGACGATGACGCCGTTTCCGTTGATTTCATAGAACGCCTCCGCGCTGCCGTTGTCGAAAACACAGGGCTGATGCTGCAGAGCGAGTCCGTCGGTATAGATTTCAATCAAGGGTACATCGCCCGGCGCGAAGCCCACGGAATTCGGGCAGCTCGGGTCTATCGATCGCTGCTGGGCGTTGGCCTGGGCATGCATGTTCAAGCCGGAAGCACGCGGACGATATTTGACCGGTTGCACAACAGGCTCGCCCGGTTCATGCCCGTGGTCAGCTATCCGGACACGCCCATGTGGGTTAGGATGCTGCACGATTTCAACGACTCGGACCACGCGCGCAAAGATACCAGCGAGTTGTCGCCTTTCACGCCTGAACAGGCTGAAGACTTGCGGGTACGGTTCTCGATCGACCCTGACGCGTTCGAGGCCAGATATGCGGCGCGCTGAGAAAATGCAGGTCATCGGTCTTTGCCGGTTTTCCTATCCCGCAATTGGCGGCTTTCAGACAACGCACGAGAGTGTCGAAGATAGACGGCAATTCCTGTACCAGCACGACAGGTTGGAAGAACGGTTTCGCCTGTTCGAGACGGTCGCCCTGCCCGGTTTCAAAAAACAGTCCGACGAAGATTTCCAGTTGGTGATCGTGGTCGGCCACTGCCTTCCCAAGCTGGCATTTGACCGCCTCAACGATCTGACCGGTGGGCTGAAACAGGTGCGCATAGTCGCGAAACCTCCGGGGCGTCACAGAAAAGTCATGCAGGATGTCCTGAATTCGGCACGGACCGATCCCGACCAACCCTGCCTTCAGTTTCGCCACGACGATGATGATGCAGTTGCCGTGGATTATGTCGAGCGGTTCCGGGGCTGTGTCAGGGAATGTGTCGGCTTGTTCGAAAGGCACGCGATGGTCGCCGTTGACTTCAACTGCGGTTATCTGGCCCGCGCCAATTCCGAGGGGATACAGGCCACGCGCGTGCATCGCCCGTTGATCACTGCCGGTCTGGGAATGTACGTGCGGGGCGGGCAGCGGAAGTCGATCATGAATTTTGCCCATAACAGGATCAACCGCGCGATGCCCGTTGTGACCCGACCCGACAGTCCGATGTGGGTAAGAGGATTGAACCGGTTCAATGACTCACCGCGAACCAGAAACATGGATGTCGCGCTCAACCCTCTTACCCGGCAGCAGGAGCTCGAGTTTCAAACCCGTTTCGCCATTGATCCGGACATGGTCAGACGGAGTCACGCCAAGCCCTGACGCGCACGTGCCCGGAACAAGGTGAACAGACCGGCACCCACGATCAGGACAGCACCCAGCATCGTCAGGCTGTCAGGCCATTCGTCAAACACGACCCAACCCAACCCGAGCGCCCAGATCAGACTGGAATATCTGAATGGTGCAACGAATCCGACATCTCCCTGACGCATGACCATGACGCTGAACAAATAGCCAAGCAGCACAAACACGGCCGCCGCCGCGACCAGGGAACCCGCCGTTGCCGAAACCACAACCCATCCTTCGAAAACCGAGGCTATTGCCGCGGCCCCCGCTATGGAAACCGAGGTGGCAAGGGTAACCAGCATTGACGGCACGTCGGCTGACATGCGTCGCGTGATGAGGTCCCGAACTGTAATCGAAACCACTGCAACCAGCGCATAGATGGAATACACGCTGAACCCCTCTGGCCCGGGTCTTACGATCAGCAGCATTCCGACGAACCCCACGGCGATTGCCAAAGCGCGTCGCCAACCAACCTGTTCGGAAAAAACCAAAGCAGCACCCAATGTTACCGTAAGCGGCAATGCCTGAAGAATGGCCGTAACATTGGCAAGCGGCATGTTCTTCAGCGCCGTCAGGAAAAAGAATGTCGCCGCCAGCTCTGCAAGGCAGCGCAGTGCAACCAGCCACTTGTCATGGCGCGAAAAATTCAGATGCAACGTGCCCAGTGACCGGGCAAGTACATAGATCAGAAATACAGCCAGGAACCCGCGCATGGCCACCAACTGAAACAATGGCAGATCCTGCAAGGCAACCTTCACCAGCGTATCGTTCAAGGTAAAGGCAGCCATGCTGCCCATCATCAGCAAAGCGCCTTTGGTGTTTGGAGTCATGCTGCTTCGGGCTCCGGGGCTATTGATCGCCCCGCATTGGCCGCCGAGTCGGGTTGGATGTCAATAACGCACCACGGGGTACAGAGATCATCAACCGAATGGGAGGATGGTCCCGAACAGGTTCAGGCTGGAAGGCTCTGTCGTGTCTTTTACAAACTCAACCCAGTCTTCCCCGTATACAAGTTCGAAAAACACAGGATATTTCCACACGAAATTATGAAAGGAAAAGGTCGTCACCAACGCACCAACCGTGAGCGCCCCGGCGAACTCTCGCAGTTTACCTTTCAAAAACAGCATAACCATGATGCAGGCCCCGCCTGCGAGGCCGAGGCTGACGAAATCCTGCGTTCCCACCTTGCCGGGCACCGGAATGCCAACCGATTGATATTGAATCAGGCGGGACAGGAAGACCGCAATAACACCCAGTATAAAAGCCCCCAGAAACGCAGCGGGATAACCCAGACGTTGCCAGATACTCTCGGTTCGAGGCAGAGGCGACTTGCGTGTGCTTTCTTCTGAACGCTTCTTGATCCGTGCCACACGGTCCTCGAAAGAGTTGCCTTTGGTGTCCATTGTTCAGCTCAATATAATCCGAAAACACAGAATATCGCTAAACCACCGATTGCAGAACCACAAGCCTGATGCAATCGGGTCAAAGGCTGTGCTCTGTCACGAAGGTTCACAATTGCGCACCTGGAGCGGCAACAAAAAAGGCCCCACGAAATCGCAGGGCCTTTTTTTGGTTTTGAATGACGCGGTTTATTCGCGGCTTTCCGGTGTTTCGACCAGAACGTCCAGCTCATCCCCGACCATATCATCATCCATGATCGGTGCGGCCAGGGCGGCGGCGGCCTCGGCCTCTTCCCGGCGGGCTTCGATCACCACATTGTCACGCGACTGCGCGATGTGGCGGACAGCCTGCGTTGCCCCTCCGGTACCGGCGGGGATCAGACGACCGACGATGACGTTCTCTTTCAGGCCGACCAGCTTGTCCTTCTTGCCCTGAACCGAAGCTTCGGTCAGCACGCGGGTGGTCTCCTGGAACGACGCCGCCGAGATGAACGAGCGCGTCTGCAACGAGGCCTTGGTGATCCCCAGCAGGATCGGCTCACCCTGAGCAGGGCGACCACCGCGAGCGATGGTCTTCTCGTTGGCCGCGTCGAACTCCTGCTTGTCGACATGTTCGCCCTTCAGCAGGGTGGTGTCGCCCGAATCCAGGATCTCCCACTTCTGCAGCATCTGGCGCACGATTACCTCGATGTGCTTGTCGTTGATCTTCACGCCCTGCAGACGATACACGTCCTGCACCTCGTCGATCATGTAATCCGCCAGCGCTTCGACACCCATGATGGACAGGATGTCATGCGGAGCCGGGTTACCGTCCATCAGGTATTCACCCTTCTGGATGAAGTCCCCTTCGGCCACCGGGATGTGCTTGCCCTTGGGCACCATGTACTCGATGGTCTCCATGGACTCGTCAGCCGGTTCGATGCTGATGCGGCGCTTGTTCTTGTAGTCGCGGCCAAAGCGCACGTAACCATCGGCCTCGGCGATGATCGCGTGATCTTTCGGACGGCGGGCTTCGAACAGTTCGGCCACACGCGGCAGACCACCTGTGATGTCCTTGGTCTTGGCACCTTCGCGCGGGATACGAGCGACGACGTCACCGGCTTCGACCTTCTGGCCGTCTTCGACCGACAGGATCGCATCCACCGACATCGGATAGTGAACCGGGTTGCCCGCATCGTTGCGGACCGGCTCGCCATCTTCGCCAACCAGAATGATCTCGGGCTTGAGGTCGCTGCCCTTGGGGGCGGCGCGCCAGTCGATCACGATCTTCTGGGTCATGCCAGTTGCTTCGTCGGTCTCGTCGCGGACAGCGAGGCCCGAAACCAGATCGACATATTTTGCAGTACCGGCTTTCTCGGCGATGATCGGCAGGGTGTAGGGATCCCACTCGAACAGCTTGTCACCACGGGCCACCTTGGTGCCGTCCTTGACGAACAGCTTGGAGCCGTAGCCCAGCTTGTGGCTGGCACGCTCTTCGCCGTGTTCGTCCTTGATCACCAACTTCATGTTCCGGCCCATGACCAGGCTTTCGCCTGCTGCGTTGACCAGAATCTGCGGGTTCTCGAAGGAAACGATACCTTCCTGGCTGGCTTCCTGGAACGACTGCTGACCACCCTGCGCAACACCACCGATGTGGAAGGTCCGCATGGTCAGCTGTGTACCGGGTTCACCGATCGACTGCGCCGCGATGATGCCGACAGCTTCACCTGTGTTCACCATCGTACCGCGTGCAAGGTCACGACCATAGCAGGTTGCACAGACGCCTTCCTCGGACTCACAGGTCAGAGGCGAGCGGATGCGCATCGACTGAACGCCGGCTTCGTCGATCGTGTCGGCCATACGTTCGTCGATCAGCTGACCGGCTGCGACGATCACCTCATCGGTGCCCGGACGCAGAACATCGTCAGCCGCCACACGGCCCAGCACACGTTCGGCCAGCGAGGCGACAACCTCACCGTCGTTCACGGCTGCTTCGGCGGTGATCGCACGCTCGGTGCCGCAGTCGATCTCACGAACGATGCAGTCCTGCGCCACGTCCACCAGACGACGGGTCAGGTAACCCGAGTTTGCCGTCTTCAGAGCGGTATCCGACAGACCCTTACGGGCACCGTGGGTCGAGTTGAAGTACTCGAGAACGGTCAGACCTTCCTTGAAGTTCGAGATGATCGGCGTCTCGATGATGTCACCGTTCGGCTTGGCCATCAGGCCGCGCATACCGCCCAGCTGTTTCATCTGAGTGACCGAGCCACGCGCACCCGAGTGGGCCATCATGTAGACCGAGTTCGGCTCCATGTCCGACCCGTCTTCGGCCTTGGCAACGTCCGAGATCGTGCTCATCATCGCCTCGGTCACGCGGTCGTTACACTTCGACCAGGCATCGACAACCTTGTTGTACTTTTCGCCCTGAGTGATCAGGCCGTCCATGTACTGCTGTTCAAAGTCTTTCACCTGACTGCGCGTTTCGTCGACGATGCTCCACTTGTCGTCCGGGATGACCATGTCATCCTTGCCGAACGAGATGCCCGCCTTGAACGCTTCCTTGAAGCCCATCGACATGATCTGGTCACAGAAGATCACCGACTCTTTCTGACCGCAGTAACGGTAGACGGTGTCGATCACCTGCTGCACTTCTTTTTTCCGCAACAGACGGTTGACCAGATCGAACGGTGCCTTGTTGTTCATCGGCAGCAACGCACCCAGACGCAGACGGCCCGGAGTGGTTTCATAACGCTTCTGAACTTCGTTGCCTTCTTCGTCGATCTGCGCGATCCGGGCAGTGATTTTCGAGTGCAGATGCACCTCGCCCGCGTCCAGCGCATGCTGAACTTCGTCGATCGACCCAAAGACCTTGCCTTCGCCCGGCATGCCTTCACGTTCCAGGGTCACATAGTACAGACCCAGGATCATATCCTGCGACGGAACGATGATCGGCGCGCCGTTTGCAGGCGACAGAACGTTGTTCGTCGACATCATCAGAACACGGGCTTCCAGCTGCGCCTCAAGGCTCAGCGGGACGTGAACGGCCATCTGGTCGCCGTCGAAGTCGGCGTTGAAGGCCGAACAGACCAGCGGGTGCAGCTGGATGGCTTTACCTTCGATCAGGACCGGCTCGAACGCCTGAATGCCCAGACGGTGCAGCGTCGGCGCACGGTTCAGCATGACAGGGTGTTCGCGGATCACCTCGTCGAGGATATCCCACACTTCGGGACGCTCTTTCTCGACCAGTTTCTTCGCCTGTTTCACAGTCGAAGACAGACCCTTGGCTTCAAGGCGCGAGTAGATGAACGGCTTGAACAGTTCCAGCGCCATCTTCTTGGGCAGACCACACTGGTGCAGCTTCAGCTCGGGGCCGGTCACAATGACCGAACGGCCCGAGAAGTCGACGCGCTTACCCAGAAGGTTCTGACGGAAGCGGCCCTGCTTGCCTTTCAGCATGTCCGACAGCGATTTCAACGGACGCTTGTTGGCGCCGGTGATCACGCGGCCACGACGGCCGTTGTCGAACAGAGCATCCACGGATTCCTGCAACATCCGCTTTTCGTTGCGGACGATGATGTCAGGCGCGCGCAGCTCGATCAGACGCTTCAGGCGGTTGTTCCGGTTGATGACGCGGCGATACAGATCGTTCAGATCCGAGGTCGCGAAACGGCCACCATCCAGCGGAACCAGCGGACGCAGTTCCGGCGGAATGACCGGGATCACGGTCATCACCATCCACTCAGGCCGGTTGCCCGACTCGAGGAAGGATTCAACAACCTTCAGACGCTTGATGATTTTCTTGGGCTTCAGCTCGCCGGTTGCTTCGGCCAGATCAGCGCGCAGCTGCTCGGCTTCGGCTTCCAGATCGATCTGGGCCAGCATCTCACGGATGGCTTCGGCACCGATATTCGCGGTGAACGCGTCCATGCCATAGGCATCCTGCGCGTCCATGTACTCTTCTTCGGTCAGCATCTGGCCATAAGACAGGTCGGTCAGACCGGGCTCGATGACGACATAGTTTTCAAAGTACAGAACACGTTCCAGATCGCGCAGCGTCATGTCCAGCATCAGACCGATGCGGGACGGCAGCGATTTCAGGAACCAGATATGTGCAACGGGCGCGGCCAGTTCGATATGGCCCATACGCTCGCGGCGGACTTTTTGCAGGGTGACTTCCACGCCACACTTTTCGCAGACAACGCCGCGATACTTCATCCGCTTATATTTGCCGCACAGGCATTCGTAATCTTTGATCGGGCCAAAGATACGCGCGCAGAACAGACCGTCACGTTCAGGCTTGAACGTCCGGTAGTTGATGGTTTCGGGTTTCTTGATCTCACCATAGGACCAAGACAGAATCCGTTCAGGGCTGGCCAATGAGACTTTGATTTCGTCAAAGACTTTCGGCGGCGTCAGCGGGTTGAACGGGTTGTTGGTGATTTCCTGGTTCATTTGTTACCTCAAATCTTGCGGAAGGGGGGACGGGAGAAAGGGCAGCGCCCTCACTCCTCAACCTCCGCATCCAGGAGTTCCATATTCAGGCCGAGGCCACGGACTTCTTTCACCAGAACGTTGAACGATTCCGGTACGCCCGCTTCAAAGTTATCCTCGCCCTTGACGATCGACTCATAGACCTTGGTCCGGCCGGCGACGTCATCCGATTTCACCGTCAGCATCTCCTGCAGGGTGTAGGCGGCGCCGTAAGCTTCCAGAGCCCAGACCTCCATCTCACCAAAGCGCTGACCACCGAACTGCGCCTTACCACCCAGCGGCTGCTGGGTGACCAGGCTGTACGGCCCGGTCGAACGCGCGTGGATTTTGTCGTCCACAAGGTGGTGCAGTTTCAGCAGGTACTTGATGCCCACGGTGACCGGACGCGCGAATTGCTCACCGGTACGACCGTCGAACAGGATCGACTGACCGCTTTCCGAGAAGCCCGCGCGCACCAGCGCGTCGTTGACGTCAGCCTCTTTGGCGCCGTCAAAGACCGGGGTTGCGATCGGAACACCGCGAGTGACGTTGCTGGCCGCTTCGATCAGGTGGTCCTCGTCCATGCCGCTGATGCCCTCTTCATAGACATCCTCGCCATAGGCGTGTTTCATCGCGTCACGTACCGGCGTCAGATCGCCCGAACGGCGGTATTCCTGTAGCGCCTCATCGATGTTCAGACCCAGACCGCGTGCGGCCCAACCCATGTGGGTTTCAAGGATCTGACCAACGTTCATACGCGACGGCACACCCAGCGGGTTCAGACAGAAGTCAACCGGCGTACCATCGGCCAGGAACGGCATGTCTTCCATCGGAACGACCTTGGAGATCACACCTTTGTTCCCGTGACGACCGGCCATCTTGTCGCCCGGCTGCAGCTTACGCTTCACGGCGATGAAGACTTTGACCATCTTCATCACACCCGGCGGCAGGTCGTCACCACGACGGACCTTCTCGACTTTGTCCTCGAAACGGGCGTCCAGAGCACGCTTTTGCACTTCGTACTGCTCGTTCAGAGCTTCGACGATCTGTGCGTCCTGCTCACCTTCCAGCGCCAGCTGCCACCACTGACCGCGGGTCAGGGTTTCCAGCAGGTCCTCGGTGATCACCGACCCTGCCTTGACGCCTTTCGGGCCTTTGACAGCGGTTTTGCCCAGGATCAGGCCTTGCAGACGCGCATAGATGTTGCGGTCCAGGATCGCCAGCTCGTCGTCCCGGTCACGGGCCAGACGTTCGACTTCCTCACGCTCGATCTGCAGCGCACGCTCGTCTTTCTCGACGCCGTGACGGTTGAAGACACGAACCTCAACGACCGTACCGTAATCGCCCGGCTTCACGCGCAGCGAGGTGTCGCGCACGTCAGATGCTTTTTCGCCAAAGATGGCGCGCAGCAGCTTTTCTTCCGGGGTCATCGGGCTTTCGCCCTTCGGAGTGATCTTGCCAACCAGAATATCGCCCGGCTCAACATCCGCACCGATGTAAACGATGCCCGCCTCGTCGAGGTTGCGCAGCGCTTCTTCACCGACGTTCGGGATGTCGCGGGTGATCTCTTCCGGACCCAGCTTGGTGTCACGGGCGGCGACTTCAAACTCCTCGATATGGACCGAGGTGAAGACGTCGTCACGCGCGATACGTTCCGAGATCAGGATCGAGTCTTCGTAGTTGTAACCGTTCCACGGCATGAACGCGACGACCACGTTCTTACCGAGCGCCAGTTCACCCATATCGGTCGACGGACCATCGGCAATGACTTCGCCCTTCTGGACGGTGTCACCCACCTTGATCAGCGGACGCTGGTTGATGCAGGTGTTCTGGTTCGAACGCTGGAATTTGCGCAGACGATAGATGTCAACGCCAGCGTCACCCAGTTCAAGATCTTCGGTGGCTCGGATAACGATACGCTGGGCATCGACCTGGTCGATGATACCGGCGCGTTTCGCCTGAATCGCAGCACCCGAGTCGATCGCAACCTTTTCCTCGATCCCGGTACCGACCAGCGGCGCTTCGGCGCGCAGCAGCGGAACCGCCTGACGTTGCATGTTCGAGCCCATCAGAGCGCGGTTGGCGTCGTCATTTTCTAGGAACGGGATCAGCGATGCAGCGACTGAGACCAGCTGTTTCGGCGACACGTCGATCAGATCCACATTCTCGCGCGGGGCCAGAGTGTAGTCACCGGCCTGACGGGTCGAAACCAGATCGTTGATGAACTTGCCATCCGCATCCAGCGTCGCGTTCGCCTGCGCCACGGTGTGACGCATTTCTTCGGTCGCGGACATGTAGTGAACCTCATCGGTCACCTCGGCGTCTTTGACGACACGGTACGGTGTTTCGATGAAGCCATACTTGTTCACGCGGGCGAAGGTGGCCAGCGAGTTGATCAGACCGATGTTCGGACCTTCGGGCGTTTCGATCGGGCACATCCGGCCATAGTGGGTTGGGTGAACGTCGCGCACCTCAAAGCCCGCACGTTCACGAGTCAGACCACCGGGGCCAAGCGCCGAAAGACGGCGTTTGTGGGTAACCTCGGACAGCGGGTTGGTCTGGTCCATGAACTGCGACAGCTGCGAGCTGCCGAAGAATTCACGAACCGCGGCCGCCGCCGGTTTCGCGTTGATCAGGTCCTGTGGCATGACGGTGTCGATCTCGACTGACGACATACGCTCTTTGATTGCGCGCTCCATGCGCAGCAGGCCGACGCGGTACTGGTTTTCCATCAGTTCGCCGACCGAACGCACACGACGGTTGCCGAGGTGGTCGATATCGTCCACATCGCCTTTGCCGTCGCGCAGCTCCACCAGCGCCTTGATACAGGCCACGATGTCTTCGCGGCGCAGGGTACGCAGGGTGTCAGGCGCATCCAGTGCCAGACGCATATTCATCTTCACGCGGCCAACAGCGGACAGATCATACCGCTCGCTGTCGAAGAACAACGTGTCGAACAGAGCCGACGCAGCCTCGACGGTGGGCGGCTCACCCGGACGCATGACGCGGTAGATGTCCATCAGCGCGCTTTCACGGTTCAGGTTCTTGTCCTGAGCCATGGTGTTGCGCATGTAGGGGCCGACATTGACGTTGTCGATGTCCAGTACCGGGATGTCGGTGATACCCGCGTCGATCAGTTCCTTGACGGTACCGCCGATCAGGTCGCCATCCTTGTCGTATTCCAGGGTCAGCTCATCACCGGCTTCGACATAGATCGCGCCGGTTTCTTCGTTGATGATGTCCTTGGCGACAAACTTGCCGACGATGTGATCAAACGGAACCAGCAGATCAGTGACGGTGCCTTCGTCGATCAGCTTCTTGACCGCGCGTGGGGTAACTTTCTTGCCCGCTTCGGCAATCACTTCACCGGACTTGGCGTCAACCAGATCATAGGTCGGGCGGGTGCCGCGCACGCGCTCGGGGAAGAACGGTGTCACCCAACCCTTATTCTTGTCCAGCTTGTAGGACACGGTGTTGTAATACGCGTCCATGATCGCTTCCTGATCCAGACCCAATGCATAAAGCAGGGTTGTCACAGGCAGTTTGCGGCGACGGTCGATCCGGGCGAACACGATGTCCTTGGCGTCAAACTCGAAGTCCAGCCAGCTGCCGCGATACGGGATGATGCGGCAGGCAAACAGCAGCTTGCCCGAGGAATGCGTCTTGCCCTTGTCGTGGTCAAAGAACACGCCGGGCGAACGGTGCATCTGCGATACGATCACACGCTCGGTCCCGTTCACGACAAAAGTGCCGTTCGGCGTCATCAAAGGCATATCGCCCATGAAGACATCCTGCTCCTTGATGTCCTTTACCGATTTTGCGCCGGTGTCCTCATCGACATCGAACACGATCAGACGCAAGGTAACCTTCAGCGGTGCGCTGTAGGTCATGTCGCGCTGCATGCACTCTTCGACGTCGTATTTGGGTTTTTCCAGATCGTATTTCACGAATTCCAGAACGGAGGTTTCGTTGAAATCCTTGATCGGGAAAACCGACTGGAACACGCCTTTGATGCCTTCGCCGTCAGTGGGCTGCTCTGCATCGCCGGAGCGCAGGAAAAGATCATAAGAAGATTTCTGGACCTCAATGAGGTTCGGCATTTCCAGCACTTCGCGGATTTTGCCGTAATATTTACGAAGACGTTTCTGGCCAAGGAACGTTTGAGCCATGTCAGATGTCACCTTTCGATGTTCTCAGCGGGCAAAGACACCGTCGGGCCCCGGCATCTTGCACAATCGAGACAACACGTCCGGATCAATTCATGGCCACCGTCCCGAAGGCGGCCTCCCGATCCGAAAACCGTGTCTTAGAAAACGCCTCGCGTCTTGAGGCCCTTTCTAAGACAGGTTCGGCTGGACCCGGATTTCTCCGGACCCAGCCAAATTTTTTGGCACATCAGCGATGCACCTGAGGATAAGCTTAGGCCAGCTCGACTTCGGCGCCAGCTGCTTCCAGCTTGGCTTTGACGTCTTCTGCTTCTGCTTTGTCCACGCCTTCTTTGATCTTGCCGCCGGCTTCGACCAGTTCTTTGGCTTCTTTCAGGCCCAGGCCGGTGATGCCGCGAACTTCTTTGATGACGTTGATTTTCGATGCGCCGGCGTTCTTCAGAACGACGTCGAATTCGGTTTTTTCTTCCTCAGCTGCACCGCCGGCGTCGCCAGCTGCACCTGCGACCATTACGGCGCCGCCAGCTGCGGGCTCGATGCCGTATTCGTCTTTGAGGATGGTTTTCAGTTCTTGTGCTTCCAGCAGGGTCAGACCCACGATGCTTTCTGCGAGTGCTTTCAGATCAGCCATTTTATCAGCTCTTTCCGTTTACAGTGTGTGTTCCAACGTCAGGGCAAATGCCCCACGCAGATCATTCAGTGCCAACCGCTTACGCAGCTTCCGCCTTCTCTTCGATGGTGGAAAGGATGCTTGCGATATTGCTTGCAGGTGCGCCAATCGCGCCGGCGATGTTCGAAGCAGGTGCGCCAATGCAGCCCACGATCGAAGCAATAAGCTCCTCGCGAGACGGCATTTTCGAAACAGCTTCGACGCCTTTGCGGTCCAGAGCGTTCTCGCCCATTGCACCGCCAAGGATTTCGAACTTCTTGTTCTCCTTGGCGAAGTCCTCGGCCACTTTGGCTGCTGCCACAGGGTCCTCGGAATAGGTCAGAACGGTCATCCCTGTCAGCAGGTCGGCCATGCTTTCACACGGCTTACCCTCAAGGGCGATTTTGGCGAGCCTGTTTTTGGCAACACGCACGGAACCGCCCGCTTCGCGTGCACGCGCGCGCAGGTCCTGCATCTCGGCAACTGTCAGACCGGCGTAGTGGGCAACCACTACGACGCCAGAGCTTTCGAAGATTTGGCCGAGTTCCTCGACCACTTTCTCTTTCTGGGCTCTATCCACAGTTCTCTCCAAGTTAGGGGCGAAATCTCACCCCGGCTCATATTTGCCGCAGCTTTCGCTCCGGCGTTCAGGTCCTTGTTACGGGATTGGCCAAAATGCGCCCGAGGGTGGGACCCCCAGAATTCTTTGGTCTTACCCGTCTCAGGCAGGGAATTAAGGGGCCGAATGGACCCACCCACCGTCTTGGACGAAACGAAACAAAGCGCACGACGAATCGCACGCTTTGTTCCGCAGGTCTTCTTAGGGCAGATGGGCAGGGTTTCCAAGGGGTAAATTTGGGTAATAGGAAGGCAGATCCGAGGTATGTTGGTTATGCGCTTCCGTAGCCTCGCAAACTTCCGAAGGAATAACGACTTTGCGGACAAATCTTGTCGAACGAGTTGCTTCTTTGATTCGGTTTGAAGTCCACTGACGCTGCACTTTCGCTGTAGCACGCCATCGCAATTTCCACCTATTGGCTTCACAATCAAGATAACACCGGCTACGGCGTTACTAAGTCTCAAGCCCTGCCGAAAAGCGAGCCACTCGAAAGGAAAAAGTCTTTGCGATTGATTTTGATTTCTGCCTACTTCTTAGTGCTGTCTGGAATGGCATCCGCACAAGAAGGCCAAGTACTCAAGAAGGCTTCAATTTCAGGCTGGAATGTCTCGAAATTCCAAACGCCAAAAGATGGGCTAAGCTGTCAAGCTTTTAAGTGTAACTCCGGAAATTGTAACGTCGACACCGCAGAGGCCGTCGTCCGCCTGTGGGGGTCAGCACGGCGCAAAGCCGTTACACCGATGATCGGTATGAAAGCCACAAGGTCTGGGGCAAGCAACGCGAGTTTAACCGTGGCAGATCAGTCTTTTCCGCTTAGTCAGGCCCAAGAGTCGCGCGGTAAACTGTTCATCGCGACGCGCCCAGAGGACGACGTAAAGATAGTGCGTCTTATGTCGCAAAGGGGGGCTGACTCAGTAACATTTTCTAGCAACAAGGGCAGCGCCACATTCCGTTTGTCGGGCGCAAATCGCGTCCTGAAGTTTTTTCAAAGAGAATGCGGGATTCCGTTGCCCTAAACCAAGATCGCTGAGTTGGGCTACATTGCCGACATTTGACCGATCGTAAAAAGATCCCGGGCAGTTCGCACCACCCGGGATCAAATCTTCAAGATATGCGCTAAGGCTTACTCGCCCGACGCCTCTGCCACATCCAGAGTCACACCCGGGCCCATGGTCGAGCTCAGCGCGATTTTCTTCATATAGGTGCCTTTGGCGCCCGACGGTTTCGCTTTGGCAACAGCCGAGACAAACGCGCGGACGTTTTCAGCCAGTTTGGCTTCGTCGAACGACGCTTTGCCAACACCGGCATGCACAACGCCGCCTTTTTCCGCCTTGAACTGAACTTCACCGCCCTTGGCTGCTTCCACGGCCGCTTTCACGTCCATGGTCACGGTACCAACCTTGGGGTTCGGCATCAGGTTGCGGGGGCCCAGAACTTTACCCAGACGACCGACGATCGGCATCATGTCCGGGGTTGCGATGCAGCGATCGAATTCGATGGTGCCGCCCTGAATGGTTTCCATCAGGTCTTCTGCGCCAACGATGTCCGCACCTGCTTCTTTCGCCTCATCGGCCTTGGGGCCACGAGCGAAAACAGCAACGCGCATCGCTTTACCGGTGCCGTTCGGCAGGCCGACAACGCCGCGAACCATCTGGTCCGCGTGGCGGGTGTCAACGCCCAGGTTCAGTGCGATTTCGATGGTCTCGTCGAATTTCGAGGTTGCATTGGCTTTGACCAGGGCAACTGCTTCTTCAACCGACAGGTTTTCCTTGCCGGCGACAGCTTCGCGCGCAGCGCGGGTACGTTTACCGAGTTTTGCCATCTTACTTCACCTCGATACCCATAGAGCGGGCCGAGCCCAGGATGATCTGCATTGCGCCTTCGACGTCGTTGGCGTTCAGATCTTTCATTTTGGCTTCGGCGATTTCACGAACCTGCTTCGAGGTCACGGTGGCCACGGTCTCACGACCGGGGTTTTCCGCGCCACGGGGGCGGTTACGCTTGCCGACCGGCTTCAGACCAGCTGCTTTTTTCAGGTAGTAAGACGCGGGTGGCGTCTTGATGTCCATGGTGAAGGACTTGTCCTGATAATAGGTGATCACGGTTGGGCAAGGTGCGCCCTGCTCCATGTCTGCGGTTTTGGCGTTGAACGCCTTGCAGAATTCCATGATGTTGATGCCGCGCTGACCCAGCGCCGGACCAACTGGCGGCGACGGGTTCGCCTGACCTGCAGGAACCTGCAGTTTCATTGTACCAGCAAGCTTCTTGGCCATTTGGTTTTCCTTTCAACTTGGGTGAAACGCGTCCCACCCAGATTATGTTGCGTGGTCCGGTCCGGGATCGCGACCCCGGCAACCTCCCACGAGAGAATCTCGCCCGAAGACGATAGAGGCGGCGTTTACATGGGATCAGGAGAGATGACAAGTGGTTGGCGCACCATTCGGGTTGTACCGAATCAAACCCTGAGAGGATTCTTGCTGCCTGCGTGATTACACGCGAATGTCCGCGCGGTTTTAAGTTCCTCTAACAATCAGCAAAGACATGTAAAACCGCCAGTTTGCCGCCAATTGAACGCGACATTGGCGCTTGCTTCGCCACAACGCAGATGACCGTGCTATACTCCTTAAAAATTGTGATTATTGGTGGAGGTTAATTATGATACTTCGTTTAGCTTTAATTCTTGGCATCGCCTTTTCTCTTGCTGCTGCCATCCCTCAAACGGCGCGGGCCGACGCTGGAGAGTTTCTCGGTGGTGCGGTCGTCGGCGGGATCGTTGGTTACGCAATCGGCAAGGACCAACAAAAGAAGAAATCTCAGAGAACAACTACATCGAACCGCACCTATCGGTCAGGCATTCCGTCGACCACGCAAGGCGCGCAAACCCAGACCGCGCTCAATTACTTCGGATACAATGCAGGAAGGGTCGATGGTCAGGTCGGTCGTGGCACCCGGTCCGCAATCGAACGCTATCAGGCCTCGATGGGTTATCCTATAAACGGCTATGATTTTCAGCCGTATCAGTATGATTTTCTGATGCAAGCCTACTATTGGGCCACAAGCGGTGGACAGGCAACGACTCAACTTGCGGGCCAACCGCTTCTGATGGCGTATCGCCGTCAGGTGCAGACGGGATCTGCTTTGGCTACTGCCCCTCAGGCGCCGGCACAAGCCGCCCCGGCACAACCTGTTCCGGTTGCGACACCGCAAGAACCTGAGCCGGAGACAACCGAAACAACGTCTGCCAGCCTGCCGAGCCTGTTTTCCGGCGGCACCGGAGGCCCGTCGCTGGCCAATCGCTGTAGCGGGGTCATGCTGCAAACATCTACCAATGGCGGCTATACGACCCTGGCGAACATGTCCGATCCCGACTTTGCGCTCAGCGAGCAGTTCTGTCTTGCCCGCAGCTACGCGATGGCGCGCGGTGAAGATCTGATTCAGGATATCCAGGGGCTGACGCCGGAGCAGGTGAGTGCTCAATGCGACTCGTATGGTGAAATGGTGGCGCCTCAGGTTGATGCTCTGTCTATCAATTCGAAAACCGAGGCTGAAACCCAGATGCGCAAGCTGGCGCTGGACTCGGGCCTCAGCCCCCAAGACCTTGCCGCGACAAGTAAGGTTTGCCTTGCGATTGGCTATCGTCAGGACAACATGGATGCCGCGCTTGGGTCTGCCCTGATGTTGGTCGCAATGGGTGAGCCCGCCTATGGCGAACTGATTGGCCACCATCTGCGCGAAGGCTTCGGTGTACAGAAACGTCGCGATCTTGCGATGCAGTGGTATGACGCGAGCCTGTCGGCCCTGGACGCCGGATCGCAGGCTGTGTTCCTGCCCTCGCAGACCGACCGCCCGCAACTTTTGCGCGCGGCCATGGTGCAGGCGCAATAGGTCGACACGTTTTCAGCGAATACCCAAACAAAAAACGCCGCGTTGCCCTTGGCATCGCGGCGTTTCAATTCTCGAGGAGTGTTTCCTCAGCTCTGCTTGGTGACCTGCGTGAAATCCAGCTCGACCGGAGTTTCCCGGCCGAAGATCGAAACCGAAACCTTCAGCTTCTGGTTTTCGTCGTCCACACCTTCGACCATGCCGTCGAAATCTTCGAACGGGCCATCGTTGACTTTGACCTTCTCACCGACCTCGAAGCTGATCATCAGCTTGGGTGCTTCTTCACCTTCCTGAACACGGTTCAGGATCTGGTTCACTTCGGCGTCGCGCATCGGCATCGGGCGGCCTTGCGGGCCCAGGAAACCGGTGACGCGGTTGATCGAGTTGATCAGGTGGTACCCCTGATCCGACATTTCCATATGCACCAGAACGTAACCAGGCATAAATCGGCGTTCGGTCGTGACCTTCTTGCCCCGGCGCACTTCGATCACCTCTTCGGTGGGCACCAGAACTTCGTCGATATCGTCCTCAAGGCCCTGTTCAGCCACCGACGTGCGGATCTGTTCTGCGATCTTCTTTTCGAAATTCGAAAGAACGCTGACCGAGTACCACCGTTTCGCCATGAACCTGTCGTCCTTGTTTGTCTTCGGGGTATCAAGCGTACCGGACACACCCGTCATTAAAATCTTGCCACGCCATCCGGAATAAAAAGCGGCGCGCAGCCCGAATCGCCACACGCCCATTCCGAATAGTACCGCGTCACCTACTCTGACATTGCCCGCAGCGCAAGGGGGCAGAGACGTTTCAGCGCGCTGATCCCGTCTAGCTGAAAGCACCCAGGATCAGTTGAAGACCACCCCGGATACCCAAATCGACCAAAGCGAAAAATACAGCCGTCAGCGCCGCCATGATGAAGACCATTACCGTGGTCAACAGCACCTCGCGCCGGGTCGGCCAGACGACCTTGGAGACTTCGGCACGGACTTGCTGAATGAACTGGATCGGATTGGTGGTGGCCATTTGGCGTGTTCTCTCTGCTAGCGGATGGGCCGGACATAGCCGGGCATTGCGGCAATTTCAAGGGCAGTTGGTTCAACTCTGCCTCTATGGGGCATTCGTTCAGGGTTTGGGTTTGTCATCCCATTCGTCGCTCAGGATCCGGCGCGCGTCACCTTCGGGGTCTTCGTACTGGTTCGTACGAACGGTATATACGAAGGCCGCCAGACCAACGCCCCCCAGGAACAGGGAAATCGGGATCAGATAAGCAAGCACTTCCATTCAGATTACCTCAACCGCAGGGCGTTCAGGGACACGGTAATGGACGAGGTCGACATCGCCAAGGCCGCGATCAGCGGTGTCGCCAGTCCGATCACGGCCAGAGGAACGGCGATCACGTTGTAAACGGTTGCGATCTGGAAGTTTTCGCGAATGCGTCTGGTGGCTTTGACGGCCGTGTCACACGCATCCGCAATGGGCGAAAGATCATTGCCCAACAGCACGATATCTGACGCGACCCGCGCCGCATCCAGCGCAGAGGCCGGAGAGATCGACACATGCGCCGCCGCCAAAGCGGCGGTATCGTTCAGCCCGTCGCCAACCATCAGAACTTTGTGGCCTTCATCGCTGAGATCCTGAATGCGTCTTGCCTTGTCCTGCGGCAAAGCCTCGGCAATCCAATCCGCAATTCCCAGTTTTTCCGCCAAGGCGCGCACCGCCCCCTGCGAATCCCCTGAAATCAGAAGTACACGCTTGCCCGAAGCACGCAGGGCATCCACCGCCTCAGCGGCGCCCGGGCGCAACGCGTCCGAGAATCGGAAGGCCACGGGTGCGTCCTCGCCGATTGCCAGCCAGGCCGAAGTGTCTGTGCCCTGATCCGCGCCGACCCAGGCCGCCCGCCCCAGACGAACACGCTGACCACGGAATTCGCCCTCGGTGCCATAGCCGGGAACCTCGGCTACTCCCCGCACATTTGCTGGTTTGATGCCTGCCGCACGCGCCGCTTTTGCCAATGATACGGACAAGGGATGTGCAGAAGCCTCGGCCAGCGCCAGAGCGACCTCGACCTTGGCCCGTGCATGGTCTGCCAGATTGACCAGTTCCGGTGCGCCGGATGTCAGCGTTCCCGTCTTGTCGAATACAACTGTGTCAGCTTCGGACAGCCGTTCCAGTGCCGTGGCGTGCTTGATCAGCATTCCCTTGCGGAACAACCGGCCCGACGCGGCCGTGGTTACCGCTGGCACGGCCAGACCCAACGCACAGGGGCAGGTAATAATCAGAACAGCCGCCGCGATGTTCAGCGCCGTGCGCAAATCACCGGAATAGATGTACCACCCAACAAAGCTGAGCGCCGACAGAATGTGAACGCCGGGCGCATACAGCTTGGCAGCCTTATCGGCCAACGAGGTGTACCGGGACCGGCCAGACTCGGCGATGGCGACCAGATCAGCCATACGATGGAGCGACGTGTCTTCCCCGACCGCCGTTGCCCGGATTGTCAACGGACCCGTCAGGTTGACTTCACCCGCGCTCACAGCCTGCCCGGCCTCGGCAAAGACTGGCACCGTCTCGCCCGTCAGAAGGGATCGATCCAGTTCGGACTGACCCGACACGATCTGGCCGTCCACGGGCATGCGCCCACCCGGTCGGACAAGGATCAGATCACCGACGCGCAACTCGGCAACGGGAACTTCATCTTCAACCCCATCGGCGACACGAACGGCGCGGGGAACTTCCAACGCGGTCAATTCTTCGGCCGCAGATCGCGCCGCGGCACGGGTGCGGTAATCCAGATACCGTCCGGCCAGCAGAAAGAAGGTCAATGTCAGGGCTGCGTCGAAATAGGCATGCTCGCCGCTCAACGCGGTTTCCCACAGCGACGTGACCAGCGCCAACAGGATCGCCAGTACAATCGGCACATCCATATTCAGCCGTCGCACGCGCAGGGCGCTCCAGGCATTGGCAAAGAACGGCTGGGCCGAGAACGCAATGGCCGGCAGCGCGATGGCCGCTGAAATCCAGTGGAACATGTCCCGCGTTGCATCCGTCGCACCGGACCAGACCGACACCGACAGCAACATCACGTTCATGGATGCAAACCCGGCCACGGCCAGCCGCATCAGAAGATCACGCCCGGCCTTGTCCGTCTGGGTTGCGGACAAAGCCCCCGGATCAAGCTCATGTGCTTCGAATCCTGCCTGTTCAAGCACCGGGATCAGATCGCTTGCACGCGTTTCCGGCGTGGCTTTGATCATCGCGCGTTTGAGCGTCAGGTTCACCCGGGCGTCTTCGACACCGGGATGCGCGTTCAGTTCACGCTCGACCGTCGCGATACAGGCCGAGCAATGAATGCCCGGCAGCGACAAAGCGATCTGCACATCCTCCGGTATGGGCCGGGCCGGTTCTGCCGGGGCCGCAAGGCAGCCCGGGCAGGCTGCTGTGCCGGATGAAAGCTGAGCCGTCATGCTTACCCCTTTACGTAAAGCGGGACGCGCTGCGAGAATTCGGCGCCGTTTCCGTCACGCGCCACCAACCGGATGTTCCAGTTGCCCTTGCCCAGTGTAGCAGGCGTGGCATAGGCTGTACCGTCGAACGTAAAATCCGGCACGAAGTCGTCGCGCACATGGGTTGCCCGACCGACCACGGCCTGCAATTCGCTCACCTCAACCGGCGCACCGCTTTCGTCGGTGATGTGCAGGATCAGAAGGCCGCCTTTGGTTTCCGCCCGAACTGTCCAGCCCAGCGCCTGCTGCTCTTTCAGGCGCTCGTTGAACTCCTGGCTGGCGACGTAGGAGTTCTTGACCTCCAGCCCGGGAAAGGTTTTCACCGCATTGTACGCCAGCACGAGGTTCACCGCGATGATCACGCCAAAAGCGCCGACAAACACGGCAAGGGCGTGCTTTCCGGTGAATTTACGTTCGGCCATGATCAGTTCCCTCGTCCGTTGAACGTGGTGTCCTTGTATGCGCGTTCGCCGCTGCTGAGGTCTTCGACCCAGATCCGTACTGGTGTCGCATCTGCTGCGGCCGGATCGCTATTGCGGGAGGCCACGATATATACACGGGTCAATTGTGCCGTATCCGCCGTGACATTCACAGTATCGATATTGGTTCCCTCGATTTCCAGTCGCATCGCCGGATCGCCCGCCAATGACAGTTTGAAAAGACGGTCCTCACCGTGCTTGTTGCGCAGACGAACGTCATAGGTGTTGCGGATTGTACCGTCCGACAGGGTGACGAAAGTGGGGTTGCGAACCGGTGCAACAGTCAGATCAATGTCAGAACGGATGAAGAGCGCAAACAGCAGCCCGAACCCGACCAGCGCCCACAATGCGGTGTACAAAATCGTACGCGGCCTCAGAATGTGCTTCCAGACATTCTTGGCGGGCTCGCCGGATCGCTCGTGGGCTTCATCGCTTAGCGCCATGTAGTCGATCAGCCCTCGTGGCTTGCCGATCTTGGCCATCATGTCATCACACGCGTCGATACAAAGGGCACAGGTGATACATTCCAGCTGCTGGCCATCCCGAATATCGATCCCGACAGGGCAGACATTCACGCAGGCCATACAGTCGATGCAATCCCCCAACTCAGAATCGGCCGTCCGCTTGCCTTTGCCGCGCGGTTCACCCCGCCATTCGCGATAGCCGACAACCAGCGTGTCCTCATCCATCATGGCCGCCTGAATGCGCGGCCAAGGGCAGGCATAGATACAGATCTGCTCGCGGGCGAACCCGCCGAAGAAGAAGGTTGTACCCGTCAGGATCAACATCGTCGTATAGGCAACGGGATGCGCGTTGCCCGTCACAAGATCACGGGCCAGCGTGGGTGCATCCGCGAAATAGAACACCCAGGCACCACCTGTCGCCAAACCGATCAGAAACCAGACCGCCCATTTGGTGACCCGCAAGCGAGCCTTTCGGAAATCAAGCTTTTCCTGACGGTGCAGGCGCAGGCGGGCGTTTCTGTCGCCTTCAATCCACCGCTCGACCAGAATGAACAGGTCCGTCCAGACGGTTTGCGGGCATGCATATCCGCACCAAACGCGACCCAGAGCCGACGTAAACAGGAACAGACCCAAACCTGCCATGATCAGCAGACCAGCGACAAAGTAGAATTCGTGCGGCCAGATCTCGATCCAGAAGAAATAAAAACGTCGATTTGCAAGATCCAGCAGGACAGCCTGATCAGGCAGGCTGGGGCCGCGATCCCATCTGATCCAGGGCGTCACATAGTAAATGCCCAGCGTCACGATGAGGATGATCCATTTCAGGTTTCGAAACGGCCCCGAAACACGTCTTGGAAAAATCGGCTCACGCGCGGCGTAAAGGCTGGGGGCGGGATCGGAATCGCTCACTGGCTGGCTCCACAAATGGGTCTTCTGAAGACGTCTTGTTCCAGATCATGCCTAGGCGAACTTTGACATGGGTCAAAAAGCGCATCGAGCAAACATCTTTTGAAGATCCGCCCTTCTTACCGAGGCTGGAAATCAGGTATTTTACCCGATTTTGAGCCTATTTTGGCGGAAAATCTGCTTGTGGCGCGATACCAGCTGCACGTGGTACATGCAGTTTTCCAAGTACCGACCAATTGTCGCAGCCCCGGGTCAGCCCTGCCCGAACGCGGGTGATAAGCCGTCGTTGCAAAGAACGGAATGGCAAAACAAAAGGAATTCAGTGTAAAAAAGCACCGGCTGTTCAGGAAACGCGCGAACAGATGGAACAGCCGGTGCTACAGCCTTCGGGCGGCCAGCCGCCCGAAGGTGCCCTCTAGGTCTTACTGGCCACCACCCAACTGGTGGACATAGGCGGATACCGCACGGATCTGCGCCTCGGTCAGGCGGGTATCCCAGTTCGGCATGACGCCAAAGCGGCTGTAGGTCACTGTTTCGGTCAGAGCTTCTTCGCTACCGCCATAAAGCCAGATCGCGTCGGTCAGGTTCGGCGCCCCCTGGAAGATGTCACCTTTGCCATCTTCACCATGGCAGGACACGCAGTTGTCTTCGAAGACAACCTTGCCCGCCTGTGCCGCCGCGTCATCGGTCTGAGCATTGCTCAGCGACATGACATACTGAACCACCTGCGTGATTTCGTCATGCTCCAGGATTTCACCGAAGGCAGGCATCTCGGAATAGCGCGCATCGTCACTTTCTTCGTTCCGGATACCATAGCTGACGGTGTAGACGATATCTTCCATCGTACCACCCCACAGCCAGGCGTCATCCAGCAGGTTCGGGAAACCCGGCGCGCCCTGCGCACCGGAACCGTGGCACTGCGCACACCATGTACGGAACACGGCACCGCCAGAGTTCACGGCATATTGCTGAAGCTCAGCGTCCTGCGCGATGTCTTCCAGCGGTGTTTCCACCAGTTTGGCGTTCCAGGGTGCATTTGCCTCTTCGAATGCGACCATCTCCTGCTGGACCAAAGCCCGAGAAGACCAGCCCATGACGCCGGCGGTGGCCGACTGGACCAGGGGCCATGCTGGATACATAATCGTGTAGATCACGCCCCAGAAGATAGTGGCGTAGAAGGTCCACAGCCACCAGCGCGGCATCGGGTTGTCGAACTCTTCGATCCCGTCCCAGCTGTGCCCGGTTGTGTTCGGATCACCCGGCTGTTTTTCAGGTGTCTTGCTCATTGCCGCGCCTCCTTGGATGTGGCGGGTTTGTCTTGATGCCGGAAGGGGATGTTGGCGGTGTCCTTGTATTCCTTGCTGGCACCGGGGCGGAAAACCCAGATGACGATACCAACGAAGAAGGCGAACAACAGCAGCAGCATCCAGCTATCCGCGAACTGCCTGAGAATTGTGTATTCTTCCATCACGATCCTCCTTTAGCGGCTTGCGTCCGGGGTGAAGGTCGAGAAATCGACCAACGTGCCCAGCATCTGAAGATAGGCAACCAACGCATCAGCTTCGGTCAACTCGGGCTGGCCGTCGAAGTTGCGCACGTTGACCTTGTCACCATAGCGCTCCAGCAGCCCGTCATAGTCGCTGTCCGGGTCAGCCTGAGCGAGGAAGTCGGCTTGTGCGTTTTCCAGCATCTCTTCGGAATAAGGCGTCCCGACCAGAGCATTGGCGGCCATCACATCACCGATGTACTTGCCGTCAATTTTGCGATGTTCGAGGAAGCCGTATTTCGGCATCACCGATTCAGGCACAACGGATTGCGGATCCCGCAGGTGGTCGACATGCCATTGATCGGAATAGCGGCCACCGACACGCGCCAGATCCGGTCCGGTCCGTTTGGACCCCCACTGGAACGGGTGATCGTACATCGATTCCGCCGCCAGCGAGTAGTGGCCATAGCGTTCGACCTCATCCCGCATCGGACGGATCATCTGACTGTGGCAGACATAGCAGCCTTCGCGGATGTAGATCTCGCGACCCGCCATCTCGAGGGGGGTGTAAGGGCGCATGCCCTCCACCTTTTCGATTGTGTTCTCAAGATAGAACAGCGGGGTGATCTGTACGATGCCACCGATGGTCACGACCAGAAAGCTGAAGATCAGCAGGAGGGTCGCGTTGGTCTCGAGGATCTTGTGTTTGTCGAGAATTGCCATTGCTCCGGCCCTCCTTATTCAGCCGGGACCGCGACGGTCAGGCTGGCCTCTTTGGCCGGCGCTTTCCGCACAGTCATCCACAGGTTGTAGCACATGATCAGCGAACCGGCGACGAACATCACGCCACCCAGAGCACGCACCACATACATCGGGAACTTGGCAGCCACGGTGTCGGCGAACGAGTTCACCAGGAAGCCGTTGGCATCCACTTCGCGCCACATCAGGCCTTCCATGATACCGGTGACCCACATCGACGCGGCGTAAAGCACGATACCGATGGTGGCGAGCCAGAAGTGCCAGCTGACCATTTGCAGCGAGTACAGACGCTCACGCTTCCACAGGACAGGCACAAGGAAGTACAGCGCACCAAAGGTGATCATGCCGTTCCAGCCCAACGCGCCCGAGTGCACGTGACCAATTGTCCAGTCGGTGTAGTGGCTCAGCGAGTTCACCGCGCGAATCGACATCATCGGGCCTTCGAAGGTGGACATGCCGTAGAAGCCGACCGAGATCACCATCATCCGGATCACAGGGTCGGTGCGCAGCTTGTCCCACGCGCCCGACAGGGTCATCAGACCGTTGATCATACCACCCCAGGACGGCATCCACAGGATCACCGAGAACACCATGCCCAGCGTCGAGGCCCAGTCAGGTAGCGCAGTATAATGCAGGTGGTGCGGGCCGGCCCAGATGTACAGGAAGATCAGCGCCCAGAAGTGGATGATCGACAGCTTGTACGAGAACACCGGACGCTCGGCCTGCTTCGGAATGAAGTAGTACATCATGCCCAGGAAGCCGGCAGTCAGGAAAAAGCCCACCGCGTTGTGGCCATACCACCACTGGATCATGGCATCCTGCACGCCCGACCAGACGATGACCGATTTCGAACCCCAGATGCTGACAGGAACGGTCATGTTGTTGACCAGATGCAGCATGGCGACGGTGACGATAAAGGCCAGATAGAACCAGTTGGCCACATATATGTGGGGTTCTTTCCGCTTTATGATCGTACCCAAGTAGACAGCCAGATAGGCGACCCAGACAATGGTCAGCCACAGATCGACATACCATTCAGGTTCGGCATATTCCTTGGACTGCGTTCCGCCCAGAACATAACCCGTCGCCGCCAGCACGATGAACAGCTGATAGCCCCAGAAAACGAACCAGGCCAGATTGCCGCCCCAAAGCCGCGCCGCGCTGGTACGCTGAACGACGTAGAACGACGTTGCGATCAATGCGTTGCCGCCAAAGGCAAAAATCACTGCCGACGTATGCAGCGGACGCAAACGACCGAAATTCAGATACCCCTGTGCCCATTCAAAGTTCAGCACCGGAAAAGCCAGCTGAAATGCGATGAAGGTCCCGGCCAGAAACCCGATCACGCCCCAGAAGGCGGTTGCGATCACGCCATAGCGGATCACGTCATCCATGTATTCGCCCGAGCGGTCGACTAGAATATCTGGCTCGTCAGTGTTTCGAAGCGTCCAGATAAACAGGCCACCGGCGATAAGCATCACCAGCAGTGCATGTACCTGATACGCCAAATCGCGTGCATAATTGGTTCCGATCGCTGCAAACAGCGCGATCAGACCAAGCACGATCAGCTTGATGTAATTCGACATATTGCGTCCCTTTGCCATGCCCCGCGCGTTTTTGATTCTTATACGCGCGAAACCCATTTGACTGGCTGCCGTTCTGAAGCACGGCGGCTGTTACTGCTTTGATCTGTATCAAGACAGTTCTGCGTTTTCTGTGACACGCATTGTAAAGGAAACAGGCCAACTGGTCACATGAGACCAAATGCCCGAATCATGAGGTCGCAATGACTTACAAATCTCTACTCACTGTCATGACCGAAACGCAGACAGCACCCGCCGCTCTGGCGCAGATGGTGGCCCTGGCGGAATCGCAGGATGCACATGCCGAAGCCCTGTGCCTTGGCGTCGATCGCAGTCAGACAGGTTACTACTATGCGGGTGCCAATGCGCTGATCGTTCAGGAAACACTGAGCCGGGCCAACGCCGAGGCCCAGGAGCTGTTAAACTTTGCCAATGACTACCTTGGCAAGTCCGGCGTTCGCTGGTCCGCCGAGCATGGTGTCGCGCAGATTGCCGATATCGGACGCCATGTCGCGCATAGGGCACGGTTTTCCGATCTGGTGGTCCTGCCGCACCCTTATGGAAAAGACCGCGGTGCCGAGGCCGAGCCCATCATCGAAGCCGCCATGTTCGAAGGGCATTGCCCGGTTCTGGTCGTACCGGACGACGTCGAGCCCCTGACGGTGCCGCGCAATATCATGATAGGTTGGAACGAAAGCGTAGAGGCCATGTGCGCCATTCGTCACGCCCTGCCCTTCCTGAAACAGGCCGAGCTGGTCCGAATCGTGGTCATCGATCCGCCTCGCCATGGTCCGGACCGGTCTGATCCGGGCGGAATGCTGTCACAGATGCTGTCCCGTCACGGGGTCAAATGTGAGATTGATGTGCTAAGCAAAAGCATGACGCGCGTGTCGGATATTCTCAACCGTCACGCATCCGATACAGAATCGGATCTGATCGTCATGGGCGCTTACGGTCATTCCCGTTTTCGCGAGGCCATTCTGGGCGGCGCAACACGCAACATGCTGGAGCAGTCTGGCGTACCGGTATTCCTGGCCCATTGATACGCCCATCAAAAGCCGCCCGACTTGGCGGCTTTTGTCATCCTCTCTTTTGTCATCCTCTGCGGATCAGGCCTATCAGGAACAACAGGATCACGGCACCTGCTGTTGCGAATAGGATAGACGACAACAGGCCGCCGCCAACGGCAAATCCAAGCGCCGGAAATATCAACCCCGCCAGAAACGCGCCTACGATTCCGACAACTATGTTTCCGAAAAGGCCAAAACCCCTGCCCTCCATGATCTTTCCGGAAAGCCAACCGGCGATTGCGCCGACCAAAAGCATTGCCAACAAACTGGTAAATTCCATGCCGAGCTCCTGAATTAGATATCCCGCGAAAAAGACTGCGGCGGCTGTCAGTGGTCAAAAGCCTATTACGTCAGACCGGAAAGCCGCCATCCGAATCGTCACCCGCCTCTTCCATCAGGCGGCCCAGATCGGGGATGGTCACGTGCCGCTTTCCTTCAAGCGTGATCACCCCGTCTTTTTTCAAAGCTGATATCTGGCGACTGACCGTTTCCAATGTCAAACCCAGGTAATCCGCCATTGCTTCTCGGGTCAGGGGCAGGTCGAACACAATGGGTCCTGATACAGCTTTTTGACTGATTGAACCGTCCCGGCGGGCGATAATTGACAACAAACTGGCAATCTTCTCACGCGCCGTTTTGCGCCCCAGAACCAGCATCCACTCGCGGGCGGCATCAAGCTCGTCCAAAGTCATCTGCAAAAGACGATGGGCGATATGCGGGGTGTGGTCCATCAACTCTTCGAACGGTTTCTTGCGGAAACAGCACATCACGACATCCGTCGTAGCCTGAACATCATAAGGCGCAGTATCGCGACCCGGGCGGCCAACAAAGTCGCTTGGCAGCAGCAGACCAACCATTTGGGTGCGGCCATCTTCCATCGTCTGGGTCAACGACGCGATTCCGGCCACAACCGAGCCGACAAAACTCATCTGATCCCCAGACCAGATAATCGTCTGACCCGCCTCAAAACTGCGGTAATATTTAATGCTTTCAAGCTCTTCCAGCTCATCGGCATCACAACGGGCACAGACGGCGCGATGACGAATCGGGCAATCTCCGCAATTTGAATGGTCAAATTGTGCTTTTACTGTCATGCGCGTTCCCACTTGATCTCCATCAAAGCACCTGTGTCGCCTGTCGCATAAGGGTATCGCCATGATAGTGAAACCACAATTGGCAAAGCTTGGACTTTTTGACGCGAAAGTACCGCGTTACACAAGCTACCCCACCGCCCCCCACTTCAACAACGACGTGGGAGCAGATATGTTTGGCGACTGGATTTCCGGGATCAAACCCGGCAGTGCAATTTCGCTGTACATTCATGTCCCATTCTGCCGCAGGTTATGCTGGTTCTGCGCCTGCCGGACACAAGGCACACAAACCGACAACCCGGTAATCGCCTATGTCGATGTTCTGAAGGCCGAACTGGACCTTCTGGCGGCACGTCTGCCTGAGGGTGTGGTCCTGTCGCGTCTGCACTGGGGCGGCGGCACACCAACGTTGCTGAACGCCCAATTGATGCGCGAATTGGCACAACACATCCTGGGTATCGTCCCCATGGGGCCGGATGCCGAATTCTCGGTCGAGATCGATCCGAACGAGATTGACGAGGCGCGTCTGGATGCGCTGGCTGACGCGGGCATGAACCGCGCCTCGATTGGGGTGCAGGATTTCGATGACGAAATCCAGAAAACCATAGGCCGTATTCAAAGCTATGACACCACGCGCGACGCTATCGACATGATCCGTGAACGTGGCATCACCAGCCTGAATGCGGATATTCTTTACGGCCTGCCACATCAGACCAAGGCGCGCATGACGGAAAGCGTACAGAAACTCCTGTCGCTCAGCCCGGATCGCGTGGCACTTTATGGTTATGCCCACGTACCCTGGATGGCCAAGCGGCAGCAGCTGATTCCGTCGGACGCACTGCCAACGCCCGAACAACGTCTTGAACTGTTCGACACAGCCCGGCGTTTGTTCCTTTGGGACAATTATGCCGAAATCGGCATCGACCATTTCGCCACTCAGGATGACGGGCTGACCCACGCGTTGCGCGCGGGCCGCCTCAAGCGGAACTTCCAGGGTTACACCGACGATCAGGCCGATGTTCTGATTGGTGTCGGGGCCAGCTCGATCTCGCGCTTCCCGCAAGGTTACGCGCAGAACGCTCCGGCCACCTCTGCCCATACCAAAGCCATTCGCGATGGGCAGTTTTCGACATCCCGAGGGCACCTTTTCAAAGGTCAGGACATTCTGCGTGCCCGCCTGATCGAAGCATTGATGTGCGATTTCAAGATCGACTCAGCAGAAATCCTGCGGGATCACGATATTTCAGCCTCTGACCTGGACGAGATGTATCACGCAGCCAATGCATCTTTCGACGGGATGCTGCAAATCACTGAAGCCGGGCTTTTCATACCGCCCGAAGCGCGCGCGCTGACCCGGATGATCGCCCGCAGCTTTGACGCCTATGACCTCAGCAAAGCCGGGCACAGCTCGGCCATCTGACCCTTTTTCGGCGGGCAACATTCGGCCCGTGACGCGCAAAAAACATCAGGGGCTTGACGCACGCCTGCGGTTTTTCCCACACTCATGCTGTAGGGCGGCATCTCGCTCTGCGGTCTGAGGCGGGCAAAATACAGACAACCCTTGTCGGCGCCAACGCGTCGGTCGGTCCCTTTCGTGTAGCCAATCTGCAACCTGAAAGAGGGACAACACTCATGCGCGTTTTCACCGTCCTCGGGCCCAGCCAATCGGGCAAATCTACGCTTGTCGAGGCCATCAGCCGCCTCGACGGGCGCCCCACCACATTCGATGTTTCCGGAACCGTGCATTTGCACGGTTTTTCTTACCTGGACGAGCCCTGGTGCGCGATCGACGTCGATGGGGGCGGCGATGCGCTGGCCTATGTTGGCCCCGCAATGGCGATTTCGGACGCCGCCGTGGTCGTGGTGCCCCCAGACCCAAATGCCGCCGTTCTGTGCGCGCCCTACCTGCGGTTGGTCGAAGAGGCCGGCATCCCCTGTTTTCTGTTCATCAACCGGATGGACAACCCCAATGGCCGCGTCCGCGATATCATCGCCGCTCTGCAAACATACTGCACCCACCACATTGCCCTGCGTCAGGTACCGATCCGCGAAGGGGATACGATCATCGGGGCGGTTGATCTGATCTCGGAACGGGCCTGGAAATATCAGGAGGGTCAGCCCTCGGCCCTGATCGAACTGCCTCAATCCGTCGAAGACCGCGAGCAGGAAGCGCGAACCGAGCTGCTCGAAACCCTGTCCGATTTTGATGACAACCTGCTGGAACAACTGATCGAAGACAAACAACCGCCAAGTGGCGAGGTCTATGATCTGGCGGCACAGGTTTTGCAGAACCATCAGTTGATTCCCGCCTGCCTGGGTGCCGCAAGTCACGGCAACGGGCTGACGCGTCTGATGAAGGCGCTGCGGCACGAAGCCCCCGAATTTGACATCGCCGCCGGGCGCGACGAGGCCGCTGACAGCGCCCGCGCCATTGCCGGTTTCGCGGATGTCAAAAAACACATCGGAAAAATCGTGGTTCTGCGCGGCCTGGGGGACGGCGTGCAAGCCCATGAAGCCTTGGGCGGTGAGACCGTCGGCAATCTGACAACGCTGGATGCCAAAACCCAGATCGCCACGCTGGAGGCCGGGCAGATTGGTCTGGCGGTGAAATCCGATCACCTCGAACCCGGCTACCTCTACGACAGCAATTCGGCGACGGAACTGCCGGAATGGGCGGCCTCGCATCCGGTGGCGCATCGTCAGATCGTCTCGCCCGCGCATGAGCGGGACGATGTGCGCCTGTCAAACGCCCTGAGCCGCTTGGCCGAAATCGACCCTGGCCTTCACCTGCAACAGGATGAGCTTACCGGCCATGCCGTTCTTGGGTCTCAAGGTCCGCAGCACATGCGACGCGTGACCGCCAAGCTGGCCGAGGATTTCGGGATCGAGATTGAAGCCGACCCGGTCGAAACCGCCTATCGCGAAACCATCCGAACACCTGTCGAACATCGCCACAGACACCGCAAACAATCCGGCGGGGCTGGGCAGTTCGCGGATGTGGTGATCTCGGTCGCGCCGCTGCCGCGCGGATCTGGGTTCCAGTTCGAAGAGGTGGTCAAGGGCGGCGCGGTGCCCAAGAATTACATTCCATCCGTGGAACAGGGCGCCAGAGACGCGCTGGAGCAAGGACCCGAGGGTTTTCCGGTGGTGGATGTGAAGGTCACGCTGCATGACGGCAAGCATCACAACGTAGACAGTTCGGATTATGCCTTCCGTACCGCGGGCAAGAACGCCGTGCGCGAAGCGCTGCCTCAGGCCAAGCCCGTTGTTTTGCAGCCGATCCTGAACGCTGAAATCCACCTGCCTTCTGATTTTGTCGGCGACCTCGTGCCGACGATCAGCTCTCTGCAAGGGCAGGTTCTGGGATTTGAGGGCAACCCGAACGCATCAGGCTGGGAGATTTTCAACGCTCTGATTCCCTCCGTTGCCGAAGATGAGTTGCATCGCACTCTTGCCAGTGCCACGCGCGGAACCGGGTGGGTCAAGCTGAGCTTTGATCACTATGAAGAACTGCGCGGGCCGGTGCCGAAAACGGCGGCCAAAGAAAAAGCCAGCGCCTGATGGCCTGACGATGGCGGGCTGATCTCAGCCCGCCGCAGCAATCAATTCGCGGGTATAGTCGGTCTGGGCATTTTCGAACAAATCCTCGGCCGTGCCCATTTCAACCACATCTCCGTTTCGCATGACGATCACCTTGTGCGACATCGCCCGCACAACTTTCAGGTCATGGCTGATGAACAGATACGCCAGCCCGTATTTCTTTTGCAGATCGCGCAGCAGATCGACGATCTGAACCTGAACCGTCATGTCCAGCGCGCTGGTCGGTTCGTCCAGAACCAGCAGCTTGGGCCGCAAGACCATCGCGCGCGCAATGGCTATGCGCTGACGCTGACCGCCCGAAAACTCGTGCGGATATCGGTCCATGGCCGCAGGATCCAGGCCCACTTCGGTCATCACCTCAGCGACCAGCTCGCGCGGCGCGCGATGAGGATCAATGTTGTGAATGGCCAGACCTTCCGCGATGATCTGCTGACAGGTCATGCGTGGGCTGAGGCTGCCGAACGGGTCCTGAAACACGATCTGCATATCCTTGCGCAGCCGGCGCAATTCGCTGGTAGACCATCTTCGCACATCCTGATCGCGGAAGGTGATGCCGCCTTCGGACGCGATGAGGCGCATGATCGCAAGCGCCAGCGTGGTCTTACCCGACCCGCTTTCGCCCACGATCCCCAAGGTCTCACCCGCGCGTACACTCAGCGTGGCGTCATTCACCGCCTTCACATAGCCGACCGTGCGTTTCAGAAACCCGCGCTGGATCGGGAACCAGACTTTCAGATGATCCGTACGCGCGACTTCCTCGGCATCTGTTGCAACGGCGTCTGGCTGACCCGAAGGTTCCGCGGCCAGGAGCTTGCGGGTATAGGGGTGCTGCGGGTTGTCGAAGATCTCGGCGGTCGCGCCGGTCTCGACGATCTCACCATCCTTCATCACGCAAACCCGGTCGGCGATGCGCCGCACAATGCCCAGATCGTGGGTGATGAACAGCATCCCCATGTTTTCGGATTTCTGCAAACTGGCCAGCAACTCGAGGATCTGTGCCTGAATGGTTACATCCAACGCCGTCGTCGGTTCATCGGCGATCAGGATGTCCGGCTTGTTCGCCAGCGCCATGGCGATCATCACGCGCTGCCGCTGTCCGCCAGACAACTGGTGCGGATAGCTGTCCAGCCGGTCTTCGGGGTCGCGGATACCGACCTTGTTCAACAGTTCAAGAATTCGTTCGCGCGCGACATCGCCCGTGACCCCCTGATGCAGGGCCAGCGATTCCGCCATCTGCTTCTGGATCGTGTGCAGCGGGTTCAGCGATGTCATCGGCTCCTGGAAAATAAAGCTGATGTCATTGCCGCGCACATCCATCAGGCGTTGCTCCGAGGCGCCGATCATCTCCTGCCCGTCATAGGTGACGGACCCTTCGACGATCGCGCTGTCGCCCAGCAACGATACGGTGCTGAGCGCGGTGACAGATTTGCCCGACCCGGATTCGCCCACCAGCGCCACGGTTTCCCCGCGATCGACATGGAATGACACGCCCCGAACCGCAGCACTGATCCGACCGTCCTGCCGGAACGAGACTTTCAGGTTGTTTACATCCAGCAGGCTCATGAGAAAGTCTTTCTGGGATCGAACGCATCCCGTACGCCTTCAAAGATGAAGACCAGCAGGGACAGCATGATAGCAAAGGTGAAAAAGGCCGTGAAAGCCAGCCATGGGGCCTGAAGGTTCTGTTTTGCCTGCAAGGTGAGCTCCCCCAGCGAGGGGGCCGAAGACGGCAGACCAAAACCCAGATAATCCAGCGAAGCCAGCCCGCCTATGGTGCCCGTGACGATGAAGGGCATGAAGGTCAGCGTGGCCACCATTGCGTTGGGCAGCATGTGGCGGAACATGATCGTCATGTTGCCCACACCCAATGCCCGTGCAGCGCGCACATATTCAAGGTTTCGCGCCCGCAGGAATTCTGCGCGCACCACGCCAACCAGCCCGGTCCAGCTGAACAGGATCATCAACGCGACCAGCAGCCAGAAACTTCGCCCCAACACCGCGAACATGATGATGATGACATAAAGCGACGGGGTTGCGGACCAGATCTCGATGATCCGCTGAAAGATCAGATCTAGCCAACCGCCGAAGAAACCCTGTACGGCACCGGCGAAAATACCGATCAGGCTGGCAGCACCCGTCACCAGCAGCGTGAACAGGATCGACAGGCGGAAGCCGTAAATCACCCGTGCCAGCACATCGCGCTTGGTGTCATCGGTGCCCAGCAGGTTCTGGCCGTTGGGCGGCAAGGGTGCAGCCCCGGGGCGGTCCACAGACGTGTTGTAGGAATAAGGGATCAGCGGCCAAAGCGACCAGCCACGCTCGAACCCCTCCGCCTGGAACGTACCGGCGTCGATCTGTTCGATAATGCCTTCGGGATCGTCAAAACAGTCTTCCAGGCCGCCGCTGTCTATCAGACACTGAACCTCGGGGTCGCGATAGATCGCCTCTGTCTGGAAGTCTCCGCCAAAATCGGTTTCCGCGTAGAAGTTGAAGACCGGCATGTAGAACTCGCCCCGGTATTTCACCAGAATCGGTTTGTCATTGGCGATGAACTCGGCAAACAGCGACAGGCCGAACAACACGGCGAAGATGATCAACGACCAGAAGGCGCGCTTGTTGCGGCAAAAGTTGCTCCAGCGGCGCTGGTTCAGGGGGGACAATGCCATTTACCCCTCCCGCTTTTCAAAATCGATGCGCGGGTCGACCAGCACATACATCAGATCGCTGATGATGCCGACCACCAGCCCCATCAGGCCAAAGATGAACAGCGTGCCGAAAATCACCGGGTAATCCCGCGCCACGGCGGCTTCAAAACCCAGACGTCCTAGACCATCAAGTGAGAAGATCGTTTCGATGATGATCGAACCTCCGAAGAACACGCCGATGAACACGGCCGGAAATCCGGCTATGACGATCAGCATCGCGTTGCGGAACACATGGCCATACAGCACTTTGCGTTCGCTCAGGCCTTTGGCGCGGGCGGTCATGACATATTGCTTTTTGATTTCATCGAGAAACGAGTTCTTGGTCAGCAGCGTCAATGTCGCAAAGGCCGAGATCGTCAGCGCGATGGTCGGCAACGCGATATGCCAGAAATAATCTGCGATTTTGCCAAAAAGACTCAGGCTGTCCCAGTTGTCAGATGTCAGCCCCCGAAGCGGGAAGATCTGCCAATAGGATCCACCGGCGAAAAGCACCAACAGCAGAATGGCAAACAAGAAGCCAGGGATCGCATAGGCCACGATGATCGCTGCGCTGGTCCACGTGTCGAACTGCGAACCGTCCCTGATCGCCTTGCGAATGCCCAGAGGGATCGAAACCAGATAGGCGATAAGCGTTGACCACAGGCCCAGCGAGATCGAGACCGGCATTTTCTCGAGCACCAGATCAATCACGCTGATCGAGCGGAAATAGCTCTCGCCGAAGTCCAGCGTCAGATAGTTGCCCATCATGATCAGAAAACGTTCCAGGGGCGGTTTGTCGAAGCCGAATTCCTTTTCAAGTTCAGCAATGAACTCGGGCGGCAGGCCCCGTGCACCGACATATTTGTCGTCGAAAACGCCGCCCGCCGGCTCTGACCCCGCGCCGGCATCGCCCGCACCCGCAAAACCGGCGAAAACATCCCCCTGACCTTCGATCTGGGCAATGATCTGTTCAACCGGCCCGCCAGGCACGAATTGTACCAGCGTGAAGTTGACGATCATGATGCCCAGAAGGGTCGGGATGATCAGCAACAAACGTCTTAGAATATAGGCGCCCATGTTATCGCAGCGCGCCTTTCGCTTTCAGTGCAGCCTCTTTTTCCGGATTGATCCACCACAGATCCAAATAGCCCAGCGAATAAGGCGGCAGGTTTTCCGGGTATTCATACATATCGTAATATGCCACCCAGTGGTCAGCGATGTATCCTACGGGGATCACGAAGAACTCGTACCGCAAAGCGCGATCCAACGCCTTCAACGCCATGTCCTGATCCGCCTGATTGTCAGTATCAAAGGATGCTTCGATGATTGCGTCAACCAATGGGCTTGCCAATCCGGCCGGGTTGAAAAGACTGAATGCGGCCTCTTCCGACCCGTACATCTGGCTCAACCCGCCACCGGTCGACAAAAAAGACCCGTAACGAGTGGAATAGACCATGTCATAGTCCCGCTCGCGGCTGCGCAGCGTGTATTGCGCCGGGTCAACCTTTTCCGCCGACGCATCCACGCCAATGGCTTGCAGGTTCTGGACATAGGTTTCAATCATCGTGGCCGTCGAAGTCGGCAGGTTTGAAGGATAGGGGATATTAACCTTCAGTGTCTGCCCTTCCGCGTTACGCCGCACGTTGCCATCGCCGACCGGCCACCCGGCCTCGTCCAGCAGTTTCGCGGCTTTTCGCAGATTTCTGCGATCGTTCAGGCGCGCGGGGTTTGACTCGTGAACCGTCACGGCAGGTTCTGAAAGAAGGTCCTCGGGCACAACCTCACCCAGCGTTTGAAGAAACGCCAGTTCATCGCCCTCGGGCAGGCCTTGCGCTTCCAGCGGGGTGCCTTGTGTAAAGGAATTGCGCGGTGAATTCAAACCAAACAGCAGGGATTCATTTGCCCATTCGAAATTGAAGGCCAAGGCAAGGGCCTTGCGTACGTTCTTGTCGGAAAACTGCGGTTTTCCGAGATTGAAGACGAAGCCGGACGGTGTTGGCGGGCTGCCATCCGGTATCTCGTCCCGTACGATCACACCTTCGTTCAGCTTCGGAAAATCATACGCCGTCGCCCAAAGCTTGGGATCACTTTCAATCCGCAACGTGTATTCACCGGCCTTGAACCCCTCGAACGCCGCTGTCTGATCGGCGAAATACTCGACGCGAATGGTATCGAAATTGTTGCGACCGACATTGAATGGCAGATCCTTACCCCAATAGTCGTCACGTCGCTTGTAAACGATACGGCGATTGATGTCATAGCTGTCGAGTTTATAGGGACCCGAGCCGACCGCCACTTCCAGACGCGGCTCATCCAGACGCCGGGACTCGTCCGCCTCGAACCATGCTTTCGAAAAGACGGGGGTCGACCCGACGGTCTCGATCAAACTGCGGCGGGTGACTTCCGGATTGAACGTGAATTTGACCGTGTGATCATCCAGCGCTTCGGCCCCCGTCACCATGCGGCCCACGGCTTGGGCGTAGGAAGGCAGGCCCTGTTCGATGAACAGGCGATGGCTGTAGACAACATCTTCGGCCGTCACCGGCGTGCCATCCCAAAAGGTTGCTTCGGGTCGCAAATGGAAAATGACGTAGTTGCGCCCTTCATCATATTCCAGACTTTCCGCCAGCACGCCGTAATACTGCCCGACACCGTCATCAGAGCTTTCGAACAGGCGGTCATATTGCAGCGTCGTCAAGGCGCCTGCGCGCCCCTTGCGGGAATAGGGATTCAAGGAATCGAACGTCCCCGAAGCCGCCAAGGACAACTCACCACCTTTGGGCGCATCTGGATTCACGTAATTCAGATGCGGATAGTCAGCAGGGTAATCCAGATTGCCGAAATACGAATATCCATGACTGCGGGTAACCCCCTCATCCAATGCCAAAGCAGCTTGCGGTGAGAGCAGAACAGCACAAAGCCCGAATATGCCAGCCAATGGCCTGACCTTAAGATCACATGCAGCAGGCATTAGGGATATCATGGGGCTCATCCTCTGGGTTATTGTAATCTTTTATGTCGCATACGCTAGCTAATGTGCCAACGCTGACAGTTTCAAGTTTAGAATGCGTGAGCGCTTTGTGAAGTTCCCTTCAGACAAAAAAAGCCGCTGCGCGGGGCAGCGGCTCTGAACTTCAATGGTCTCTCAGGCAATCAGTTGCCAATTGTCTGCAGATAAGCAATCAAGTCCGCGCGGTCCTGAGGTTTTTTCAAGCCAGCAAAACTCATCGATGTTCCCGAGATATAGGCGCTTGGGCGTTCCAGGAAGGCATCCAGCGCTTCGGGCGTCCAGTTGCCGCCATGGGCCTGCATACTGGCTGAGTAACCGGTGAAACCTTTTGCCGAGGCAACCGGGCGATCAACTACGCCATACAGGTAAGGGCCGGTTCCATTCGCCCCGTCTTCCAGCTTGTGGCACGCGGTGCACTTGCGGAATACTTTCGCGCCCTTCTCAACGTCAGCGGCGGCCAGCAGATCTTCAAAGACCACTTCTTCGCCGTCGGCGCTTTCGCCCGAGCTTTCGGTTTCGATAATGTAGGCGGCCTCAGCCGAGCCATGGCCACCGGAAGAATAGAGGATGTCAGCCCCCCATTTGGCCAGAAGCAGCACCAGGAAAGTGCCGAACAGGCCTGCGGCGGCCTTCGTAACTGTCATCGTGTCGAACATTGATCGCGTGTCCATTTCAGCTGTCTGCGCAGGTGTCTAAGGCTTCCACTTGCGAGAGGCAAGGTATAGACACCGCGACGAAACGACCAAATCGCGAACTTGTTGCATGGAATCGACCAAATGACCAATCGCATTGCTTTTCAGGGCGAACCCGGCGCCTACAGTCACGAGGCCTGCCGCAACGCACGACCCGAAATGGAGGCCTTGCCCTGCCGCACATTCGAGGATGTGATCGAATCAGTTCGCTCGGGCGCGGCCGATCTGGCGATGCTGCCGGTCGAAAATACGACCTACGGTCGGGTTGCCGATATTCACCGGCTGTTGCCCCATAGCGGGCTTCACATCATCGATGAAGCGTTCGTGCGTGTTCACATCAACCTTCTTGGTGTACCCGGCGCAAAACTGGAAGACATCACCGAAGCGCATTCGCATCTGGTGCTGCTGCCGCAATGTTCAGAATTTCTGAAAGAACACGGTATTCGTGGCCGTGTCAGTCCCGACAATGCCCGCGCCGCGCGCGAAGTGGCCGAAATCGGGGACTTGCATTCCGCCGCTCTGGCAAGCGAGCTTGCGGCTGAAATCTACGACCTGAACGTGCTGGCCCGCCATATCGAGGACAATGACGACAACACGACCCGCTTTCTTGTCATGTCACGCGAAACGGATTTGTCCCGCCGGGGCGATCATGGGATGATCACCAGTTTCGTGTTTCAGGTCCGCAACATCCCGGCCGCGCTGTACAAGGCCATGGGTGGCTTTGCCACCAACGGGATCAACATGACCAAGCTGGAAAGCTATATGGTCGACGGGTCCTTTACGGCAACGCAGTTTTATGCGGATATTGTTGGACATCCCGAAGACCGCAACGTGCAGCTGGCAATGGACGAACTGGAACACTTCACGACCAATGTCGAGGTTCTTGGCGTCTACCCTGCGGCCCATCCTCGCGGCTGACAGGTCACGCGAAAGACTGGCTGAATTCCGATTGGCGCAGGTCACTGCGCCATGCCTGAAGAATTGTCTGCACGTTGGCTTCAATGCCGTCCATAGAATCAATCTCGATATCGTAAACTCTACCAGCATGGATCATGGTTTGGTCCCGCTGGGCGCTTCCCACCGGACGGTCGCCGCGTAATCGTTCGCGCGCGTTCAACTCGGGAACCGGGCAATGGACAGCTACGAACAGAACATCAAACGGGCGCAAGAGGTCGCGCAAATCTTTGTCCCACCCCGGCGTATCCAGAATATGTTCCAAAATCAAATTGTTGCCCGAGGCCGCGTAGGCAGCTAGCGACTGATGAAACCCATCAAAGACAGTCGATCGGTCGTCGGACCAATCGAACTCGCCACGGCGATAGCGATCCAGCGGCAGAACACCAGAATCGCGAAGGTGGTCGATCGAGATATGCCAGAACGGCTTCTCTATCTTCTGCTGCAAAGCCTGCGCGATTGTCGATTTTCCACTGCTTGATGCGCCATGCAGAAAAATAATGTGCGACATCCGAGGTTTCTTTTCCAATCCTTGCCCCGATCAGCCCAGCGGACGCCGTTCACGCCCCGTGCAGGTGACGCTGTTCCAGTTCACGCGCAAACTCGCTGAACCGCACCTGGAATTGCTTGCGGAACTTTGACTGTCCAAGCTTCATGGACTGCAACAGCAACCGCGCGGGCAAGGACTTTGCGGCCAAGGACATCTCGATGCTCAGGCGTGTCCGGCGCGGAGACAAGGCCAGAAAATCTACTGTCGTCAGGCCGGTCATCCCTTTGCTGGCCGCCTCGAACCGCATTTGCGACGGCTTGTCGAAATCCGTCATCACCACCGACATCTGGCGCGGCTTTCCACGCAACTTGAATTCGGTTTTCCATTCAGTGCCGGCAACCACCATCGCATCAGTGTCCAGACGCCGCACGTCGATGCCACGACGCATCGCCATACGTTCGAACCTTTGGAAATCCGACACCATGTCGAACACCGAATTGATCGGGGCTTCGATATCTTCGCGCGCTGAAAACTGCATAATAACCTTTGCTGTTTATGGCTTCACCAGTTTTTCTTCAGTCCAGCGTATCCGCAAGCCAGTTCTGAAGCAGAAAATGAGCGATAGCCCCCTTGCGAGCCGGCAACAACCGGGGATGTTCGCCGGCAAATGCCTGCATCATTTCGGATTTGCTGACCCACATCGCCTCTTCGATCTCGACCGGATCGATAACGATGTCACGCGACAGGGCCTCGCCGGCGCATCCGAACATCAGGGATGCCGGGAACGGCCAGGGCTGGCTGGACAGGTACGACACCGCACCAACCGGTACGCCTGCCTCTTCCATCACTTCGCGGCGCACCGCCGCTTCGAGCGTTTCGCCGGGTTCGACAAATCCCGCCAGCAAGGAAAACATTCCCTCGGGCCAACCCGGAGACCGCCCCATAAGCACGCTGTCCCCATGCGTAATCAGCATGATCACAACCGGATCCGTGCGCGGAAAATGTTGCCCGCCGCATGACGGGCAACTGCGCTGCCATCCCGCTTGCGACATATCGCTGGCTGCGCCGCAGCGAGCACAGAAGCGATGTGTTTCGTGCCAACCGACAACCGCCTTGGCCGATGCGGCCAACTCGGCATCACGAGGCGACAATCGCGCCATGATCCGGCGGAGCTCGGCAAAAACATGCCCTTCAGGCAAATCCGGGTGCTGCTGTTCGGATCTGTCCACGAACTCTCCCAGGCCGGTCAGATCCAATCCCTCTGCCCCCCAGGCCGAGATATCTGCGGCAAACAGGGGTGCGCCCTCTGCGCTCAGGCCCAAAAAAACCGGTGCTTCGATCACGCCGCCGGGGCCATCGCATACCAGCGGGTGGGTCATCTGCGTCAGGGCAAGCTGATCCAGCGCCGCGCCCACGACCAGAAGCTTGCCTCGCCACAACAATATGCATCGCGCAGCAGGGTCGCCCGCCATCTCGGACAGCTTCTCTGAATCCCCACGAAGATGCGCTGCCCGATTCAGGCCCGAGCCGCCGAAAGTCACCTGCTCTGCGTTTTTCATTGGAATTCCTTCTGGTCTTGCGCACAGGGCTGCCATGTCTCAGGCCCTGTTGCAATGGCAATTCAAGGCGCAAAACGCAGGGACACGCCACCGAAAAGCCGCATGGCGGCCCCGGAAAAATCATCTAGACTGCGTTTTGATGATTTTAGCCCATTACCACACTCAAAAGCAGAACAACAAAAGTGAAGCAAACCCCATCGACGCAGGTGCAACCCACAAAAGACCGTGGGCGTATTCGTATTCTTGCCACCTCCGACGTGCATATGCATCTGACTGGTTTTGACTATTACGCGGACACACCGGACCCGACGCTTGGGCTGACACGCACCGCCAGCCTGATCCGCAAGGCCCGACACGAGGCCACAGACGCGCTGGTGCTGATGTTCGACAACGGGGATTCGCTTCAGGGAACGCCGATGGGCGAATGGGCCGTTCGGAACGACAATCCCCACCCGATGATGCAGGCATTCAAGGCGCTGGACTATGATGCGATTGGTCTGGGCAACCATGATTTCGGGTTCGGGCTGCCAACATTGGACAAGACCCTTGCACAAGCCCCGTGCCCGGTTCTGTGCGGCAATCTTCATCGGTCCGGAGAACACCAATCTTGGCAGCGTTTTGCGATCCTTGACCGTATCGTTAGGGTGGGAAACAAGGATGTGCCCATTCGCGTCGGCGTGTTTTCGGTGCTGCCACCGCAGACAACACGTTGGGAAGAACACAATCTGAACGAAACCGTAGAGGCGGACGACATCGTTGTCGCGGCACAGTCCCTGACGCGTATCTTGCGCGAAAAGGGGTGCGATCTGATCGTGGCGCTCGCCCATTCCGGGCTTGGACACCCGGACACAGCGACCGACACTGAAAATGCCGTTATTCCCCTAGCCGCGATCGAGGGCATCGACGCTGTCGTCGCCGGGCACACGCACCTGACCCTTCCCGCACGCACCAGCGCGCAAACCCCGAATGTGGATTACGTGAAAGGGCTGGTGCATGGAACGCCGGTTGTCATGCCCGGTTCGGCAGGCGCATATCTTGGAGTAATCGATCTGGCCGTTACCCTAGAGCCCCAGTCGGGGCTGCGTGTTGTCGACAGCCACGCCGAATTGCGCCCGGTTTCGGTGGGCGGCACCGCGATTGGCGAAGATTTGGAATTCGCGCATCTGGTTGAACCCGCACATCAGCAGACCCGTCAGGACATGGCCGCGCCCGTTGCGCGCGTCTCGGACACATTGCACAGCTATTTCAGCTTCTGTGCGCCGGATCGTGGGTTGGCGCTTGTGGCCGCCGCACAGGCAGCCACGTTGCGCCCTTTTTTACACGGCACCACGCTTGCAGAGCTGCCGCTGTTGTCAGCCGCGTCGCCGGCCAAATGCGGCGGACGCTCTGGCCCCAGGCACTATACGGACGTGCCGCTCGGCGAAATCTGTCTGCGTCACGTGGCGGACCTGCATGTCTTTCCAAACGAATTGCGCGCGGTTCAGATCACGGGCGCGCAGCTGCTGGAGTGGTTGGAGATGTCAGCCAGCGCATTCAACCAACAATTCCCCGACGCCGAAGCAGAGCTATTCGACCGGGATCGGGCGGGGTACAATTTCGATGTCATCTTTGGCCTGTCCTATCAGATCGACCCGTCGCAACCGGCGCGTTACGATGTCGGGGGGCAAATGATCCATCCCGGCCACAGGCGGGTGCATCATCTGACTTGCGCAGGCCAAGCCGTGCAACCCGATCAGGCATTTGTCGTTGCGCTCGATAATTATCGCGCAAGCGGAGGCGGACATTTCCCGCATGTGTCATCGGCCCCTGCCATAGATCTGCCCCCGCTGGATATCCGGGACATTTTGCGGGATTACATGACGCACCGCCTGCCACCCGACCCATTGGCCCGGCAACCTTATCCGTTCTCGCTGATGCCGAAATCGGGGATGAAGACCATTCTTCGGACAGGGCCCGGTGCTTTGAAATATGTCGACGAATTGAACAGGTTCGCCCCCAAGATTCTGGAACCTGACAAACAGGGTTTTGCGCGCATTCGCCTGACGCTCTGACGGGTTGTCTTTTGCCGAAGCCTTCCCTATATCCAGAGTCGAGAGGTTGGCGCGGGCGAGCGCCTCGCCAACCTGGTCAGGTCCGGAAGGAAGCAGCCACAACGAGCCCCGCTTGGGTCGATGTCCAACCTCTCACTTTATGAACCTTAATGAACCTTGGCCGCAGGAGGGCTTTATGATTGTAGCAAAGACCCTTCGGGCAGCACGGTTCTGACCTCACGGTATCAACTGACTGCCTGAACACATGACCCGGGGATGAGCGATTGCCATCCGTCGGGAGTGCTGTTTCTGACGACAGGCAGACCAATGTTTCTTACACTTTCGGACCTGGGATGGTCCTCTCACTTTGCTGCGCAACACGCGGCTTATCCTTCCTGCACACCTTTTCGCATCACTTCCGTTCATCGGGACCGCCTGATCGGGCTGAACCCGGATGGTGAAGTCCCGTTGCTGACCCTTGATCAGTCAACCGGCACCTATGCCGTTGGCGACTGGGTTCTCACCGACGACGACAAACGCGTGCGCCATTTGCTCGACCGGCGCAGCCTGCTGCACCGGCGCGCCGCCGGAACAGGTGCCGCGACGCAACTGATCGCAGCCAATGTCGATGTGCTGATCATCGTCAGTTCCTGCAATGCCGATTTCAATCTGCCCCGGCTGGAACGATATCTGGCGCTTGCGCATCAGGCCGGGTGTTACCCGGTCGTCGTTCTGACGAAGGCCGACAAATCGGCGGACCCTGACAGTTTCTCGGGACAGGTACAATCATTGGACCCGTTCCTGACGGTTCTGGCGATCAACGCGCTGGACCCGGCAGAGGTTGAAAAGGTTCTGTCCTGGTGCCCCAAAAGCCAGACCGGAGCGCTGGTTGGCTCGTCGGGCGTTGGCAAGACGACGCTTGCCAATACCATGACCGATCAGGATCTCGCCACCTCGGACATTCGCGAGGATGACGCGCGGGGCCGGCACACGACGACCGCTCGGGCACTGCACCGGATGCGCAACGGCGGCTGGTTGATCGATACACCCGGTATGCGCGCGTTGCGCCTGCTGGACGCTCAGGACGGGATCGACGACGTTTTCTCGGACCTTGCCGCGTTGAGCCGGGACTGCCGTTTTTCGGATTGCCAGCACAACTCCGAGCCCGGATGTGCCGTGCAAAAGGCGATCAGCCACGGCACGCTTGACCCGGCTCGATTGGACCGGTGGCGCAAGCTTCGGCGCGAAGATCAGCGCAACTCAGAAACTGTCGCGCAGTCCCGGGCGCGGGACAAAGCGTTCGGCAAGATGGTCCGTGGCGTCATGAAGGAAAAGAAGCTTCGTAACCGGTGATGGCAGGACGGTGCCCGGCCCGTCCTGCGCCGCGTCTGGTCAGGCGATCAGTCGCGGCCAAACCGCTGCGTTGCGCCGGGCAAATGCTCCGATGTGTCCAACCTCAGGCAACCCGAAATCGGCGGGGCTCAGCAGGTGACGGTTGGCATCGGGGCCGTATAGTTCCGCAAGCCGCCAAACCGCTTCCGGCGGCACCATCTGGTCGTCCTCGAAGGTGAGCAAATCCACGGGCGTTCCAGAATCCTTCCACTGCGCCGCAGGTAACTCATGCCCGATTTCAGGCACATAATTCAAAGGCGCGGTACACCATTTGCGCCACTGCCAATAGACCGATGCCGGCAGGTCCGAGCCAAACCCGATCGCCTTTCCGGGAAGGTAGCCAAGGGCTCGGGCCAAAAGCGGAGCATGGCCGTACCAGAACAACCCCGCCAAACCCCGATAGGGCCACGGATGGTCGCTTAGGGTCACAAGCCCCGAACACACACAGATCATCCGGTCAATCAGATCGATATCCGGTTGCACAGGCCCCAACATCGCGCCGACGGAATGGCCGATGGTCCAGTGTTTCGCATTCGGGTATCGCCGACGCATTTCCGCCCGTGCCGCGGGCATGTCGATCAAGGCCCAATCCGCCATGGTCGCACGCGAGTCTTTCAGGCGGCCGGTCAAGGAATGCCCATAATCGCGATAGTCATAGGTCAGGCAGGCCATACCCTTCTCAGCGGCAAGCCATCGTGCGAAATGACGGTAATAATCACGCGGCACACCCGTTGCACTGTTCAGCACGACGACGATTTCGGGCGAAGTCAGCGGGCTATACAATCGGGCGGACAGTGTTTTCTGCCCGGAAGGAAAGCGAAACTCCTCGGTCAATACCGTTTGCTCTGTATCCAACATGATCTCTTGCTTTTCGCTTGGTAAATCCGGTTTCCGAACCTCGACACCCTCGACATTATGCATGAACCTACATCGTATCCAGCATGACCAAGCGTCCGGCCAAAAGATCGGCTTGACTCGATGCGTACTCAAACGCTAGCGGTTGTGTGATGGTTTCCGGCCTCCACAAGGGGTCGGGATGAAAAGGGAACACGGTGCGGTAATGTCTGGTCATGCAGGCAACAACCAAATCCGCGACTGCCCCCGCAACTGTAAACGGTAAGCGATGCCAAAACACCACTGGCCCCAAAGGCTGGGAAGGTCGGCAAAGCGATGACCCGCAAGTCAGGAGACCTGCCATCGGAAACGAAACCGAAACTCGGACGGGGTGTCCGGGCAGGTCCTGACGGCATCACGCTGTCCCACCTGTCCCAAATATCCTGTCCACCACGCGCGGAGGGCGCAGGATGATCTGGAAGACAAAGACACATGAATTCAGTGCAACAGTATGTCAGCGGACGGGCAAAACCTGTCCCGCTTTGGCGCGGCTGGCGCGCTCGATATCCGAAGCCATGGCCCAGGCGACCTCGGCCACAAGTGACGATTTCGAGATTGAGGGCAGCAGCGAGCTGTCACATTGCAGCGAAGGATGTCATGCAATTTTCCGCGCGCAATCAGACCGCATTCGTGTCTTTTGCGGGACGCAGCCCGAAACCGCGATTGAGCCGCTGAACGGCTATGCCGACCTGATCTTCGGAAACACGTTCAGTGCGATGCCATCCGGCGTCGTGAAAACCCCACCCTGCGCGATGATCGAAGTTTCCACGATCCGGCCTCGAAAACCTGCTTGCGCGCCCGCGCAGATTTCAATCTGAGTCCAGACTGACCTGTGCCTGGGCACGCCGAGAGGCCCAGGCCAGTTGCGCATCCGTTTCGACGGCGCAAGGGCGCACCGCCCGCAATCGTTGCAGCGCCGTGTCCGCGCCTTCGCCGCATTCGACCATCAGCCGCAGGACAATCATACCTGACCTGCCACAGCCCCCGCGGCAGTGTACCAATACGCGACCTCCGCCGGACAGCGCGTGCCGGGCCGCGGCGCTGACGGACGGCCACGCGTCATCAATCGCTTTTGTCGGCGCTCCGAAATCTTCGATCGGCAGGTGAACCCATCGGCTGGCGCGGCTTTGAATATCGCTTCCAAATTCCTGCGCCCCGTCCTGAAGCATTTCGACATCCGTCGTCATCGAAACAACAAGCCCCGGCTGCCAGGCTGCGATCATATCCAGATCGCTGGAGTAATCTCCGCCGCGTCCGGGCATCGAGGTCAGCGCCAGCGTTCCGCCACCGACTTGCAGGGCGTAGATCACCAACTGCGACATGAATCCTGTCCTCCCCAAAGAACTCTATACAAAAATGAGCCATTAAATCCGCTGATGCAGTTTAGTGCGAAAGCGACTCGTTTCTAAATCAAAAATCATCGTGCCACGCTGTGGACGCGGGCAACGGTGGCCACTACGCTGTGCCCAAGCACCGAATCCCAACGAGAAGACATGACAGACAGCTCCAGCCCCGCCTATCAGGTTCTCGCCCGCAAATATCGCCCGGAAACCTTTGCCGATCTGGTGGGTCAGGATGCCATGGTGCGCACCCTGAAAAACGCGTTCGCGGCCGACCGGATCGCGCAGGCCTTCATCATGACCGGTATTCGCGGCACCGGCAAAACCACGACCGCAAGGATCATCGCCAAGGGGATGAACTGCATCGGACCCGACGGAACCGGTGGCCCCACGACCGAACCCTGCGGTCAGTGTGAACATTGTGTCGCCATCATGGAAGGCCGCCATGTAGACGTGATGGAGATGGACGCCGCCAGCCGTACGGGCGTCAACGACATCCGCGAGATCATTGACAGTGTCCGCTATCGCGCCGCCAGCGCGCGTTACAAGATTTATATCATCGACGAGGTTCATATGCTCTCGACCAGTGCGTTCAACGCGCTGCTCAAGACGTTGGAAGAACCGCCCGCGCATGTGAAGTTCATCTTCGCAACCACTGAAATCCGCAAAGTCCCTGTCACTGTGCTGTCCCGCTGCCAGCGTTTCGACCTGCGCCGGATCGAACCCGAAGACATGATTGGCCTGCTGCGCAAGATCGCCGAAGCGGAAAACGCCCAGATCGCCGAAGACGCGCTGGCGCTGATCACCCGAGCAGCGGAAGGATCGGCCCGGGATGCGACCTCGTTGCTGGATCAGGCGATTTCGCATGGGGCTGGCGAGACGACCGCCGATCAGGTCCGTGCAATGCTTGGACTGGCAGACCGTGGCCGGGTTCTGGACCTTATGGATATGATCCTGCGCGGCGATGCCGCCGGAGCACTTACCGAGTTGAGCGGCCAATACGCCGAAGGCGCAGACCCGCTGGCGGTGCTGCGCGATCTGGCCGAGATCACGCATTGGGTGTCCGTCGTGAAGATCACGCCTGACGCGGCGCAGGATCCGACGGTTTCTCCGGATGAACGGACCCGGGGCCAACACATGGCCGAGGCTCTGCCGATGCGGGTTCTGACCCGGATGTGGCAAATGCTGCTGAAGGCGCTCGAGGAAGTCTCGGCTGCGCCCAACGCCATGATGGCCGCTGAAATGGCCGTTATTCGCCTGACCCATGTGGCGGATTTGCCCAGCCCCGAAGAGCTGATCAAACGGTTGCAAGATGCCCCGCCACCGCCGCCGGGCGGGCCCAATGGCGGCGTTTCGATATCCCGACCGGGCGCCGGTCCGGCGCCGGCTGGCGCGACCCATCCACCTGCCTACGCGCCGTCCCCTCGCGGTTCCGGTGGCGCACCGGTTGCAGCCCTGGCGCAGGATGCCCAGACGGCCCTTGCCCATTACCCGACCTTCGACCACGTGGTGGAACTGATCCGGACCAATCGCGACGTAAAGTTGCTGGTCGAGGTGGAAAACGGCGTGCGCCTCGTCTCCTATCAACCCGGACGAATCGAATTCACACCCGCCACCCAGGCACCGGCGGATCTGGCGCCACGACTGGGCACTGCCTTGCAACGCTGGACAGGAAATCGGTGGGCTGTCTCGATCGTCTCGGACGGAGAAGCCCCCACGATTGCAGAAGTCAGGGATGAGGCCGAGCTCGCACTGAAATCCGAGGCCGAACAACATCCTTTGGTGCAGGCGGTACTGGCGCAATTCCCAAAGGCGAAAATCACTAGGATCGAAACGCCGGAGCAACGCGCCGCCAAGGTCGAGACCGAAGCGCTTCCCGAGGTGGAAGACGAGTGGGACCCGTTCGAGGAAGACTGACCCCGCGGCCCGTCACCCCCCGTTTCAAACGAAGCTGACCGAGGTTTCGATCGAACACATCCGCCAGCATGTCTCAGATCGTTTGTTGCGACATCGGCCAGCGGATGGCGGCCCGTGACAATTCTGATCCGAATGCCGCGTAGCCATTCGAACCCCGCCCAGATTTTCTGTGTTCCGTGCAATCAGTCTCGGCAGCAGACCATATGCGCGCCAAGGACGATCTGCGCTTGTCGGGCCTGCTGGCAAATATGGTGTCGCAGATGGTTAGCACGTTCCTGCTGACGCCTGCGCTGATCAACATGCCGACCGGAACGGATGAGCCTCCGACCGGCGGGAGAACCCTTGTGCCATGTCGCTGCTGCCCGTATCTAGAGCGCAAACGGAGACACAGGAGAATACTATGCTGAAAGGACTCGGCGGGCTTGGCGGTCTGGGCGACATGGCCAAGATGATGAAATCCGCGCAGGACCTGCAAACCAAGATGACCGAAATGCAGGAAGAGCTGAACAACATGATGGTTGTCGGCGAATCCGGTGCAGGCCTGGTCAAGGCAACGGCGACGGCCAAGGGTGAACTCAAAGGTCTGGATATCGACCCTTCCATCTTCAACGGCGATGACAAGGAAGTGGTCGAAGACCTGATCCTGGCCGCCATCAAGGATGCGCAGACCAAGGCAACCGAACGTTCGCAGGCTGAAATGGCCAAGCTGACCGAAAGCATGGGCCTGCCCAAAGACATCAAGCTGCCGTTCTGAGCTTCATCTTTTCCCAAATACTCCCGCCGGAGGCTCCCTCCGGCGCAATGCAGGATTGGCCATGAGTTCGAACAGCGACATCGACAACCTGATCGACCTGATGGCCAAACTGCCGGGCCTGGGCCCGCGCTCGGCCCGCCGCGCGGTTCTGCACCTGATCCGCAAACGCGCCCTGCTGCTGACGCCCCTCTCGGACGCGATGCAACAAGTGGCCGCCACCGCCCGCGAATGCCTGAACTGCGGCAATGTCGGCACCACCGATATCTGCGACATCTGCAATAGCGAGGCCCGAGCGACCGGCGAGCTGTGCGTGGTCGAAGACGTCGCCGACCTCTGGGCGATGGAGCGTGCCGGAGTGTTCAAAGGGCGCTATCACGTTCTGGGCGGCACGCTGTCGGCGCTGGACGGTGTCGGCCCCGACGAGCTGCGCATTCCCCGCCTCAAGGACCGGGTTGTGGCCGAAGGAATTTCCGAAGTCATCCTGGCGCTGAACGCCACCGTCGATGGCCAGACCACCGCCCACTACATCGCCGATCAGCTTGAGGGGCAGGTCCGCCTGACTTCGCTGGCGCAGGGTGTGCCGATTGGCGGCGAACTCGATTATCTGGACGACGGGACGATCACGGCCGCGCTGCGGGCGCGGAAGGAACTGTAGCTCTAACTTACCGGTTCTTTTTTCGCGAGGCCTTTGCGCTAGGCGGTGCCAGCGCAACGCACGATGCACGCTCAAGTATCGCGGTAACTAGCTTGACAGCTGTACAGTTATTGGATGAGTTTCTTTCTGTTAATTCCACGGATTATCAAACACGATGAAACACTTAGCGTTTTTTTGCAATTATTGGTGCTTTCGCCTCGCCCTTGGCCGCTGAAACTCTCTACTTATTCGAAGACACGCACGATTTACCGCCGCCATACAAACAATAGTGGAGCGCAATTCCAGAAGACAATAGGTATGATGAACAAACACACAGACACGTCTATGTTCGCGGTGAAGGTAAGTATGGCGATTTTTTCGGCGTTCTATACGTTGATTGCATTAACCCTGAATACTCCGAATGGTTAGCTGTCGGAGGATCGCTGAATTCAGAAGACGTTCCAAACCAGGCAATTGTTAACCTGAGACTTGAGATCTGTTCCAACGGCGAGGAGACCTGACACGGCGCGCGGGAAATTAATGGATTGTCTAACTTCTACAACAATTTACAATGACATGAATAGATTGTCTGATTTGTGGATATGCTATGACCCGCCTTCTCGCCCTCGCCTTCGCCGCTTTGACAGCCACCTCCGCCCTAGCCCAAGACCTCATCGACAAGGGCTTTGTCGACGGCTGGAACATCATGATGGACCCCGCGCTTGGCAACGGGTGCCTGATCCAGACGGTGTATCAGGATCTCTCGGTGGTGCGGCTGGGCTATGATGCCTTGGGCAATCGTGGGTATTTCGCCGTGTACAACAAGGCATGGGGCGACATTAAACAGGGTGAGAGTTATCCGATCCGCTTTGATCTGGACGGCAAAAGCTATGATGCGACGGCCATCGGGTTCAACGAACGCGACGTGCCGGGCGCAACCGTGTTTTTCACTGACCGGAGCTTTGTGAACGCCATCGCTCAGAACAAAACGATGACCGTCTATAACCCGGCAGGTGAGGTGGTGATGGCCATCGATCTGAAAGGCACCGCCAAGGCGCTGGACTATGCGCGGGATTGCCAGAACAAAAAGCTTTAACGAATCGGATCGAACAGCGCGTCCTTGGCCGTGCAGTCGCGGATCACGTCGCGGCCACAGGGTACGGGATCAAGATCGCGGGACAGGCACAGGCGGACTTCTTCGATATAGCCCTGTTTGCAGGTGATCGTGATCATGTCGCGCTCCAACTCAGGGTTGGCCTTCAGGAATGCCTCCTCGACCACCGAAGCCGGCAGTTTGACGGATGAATCCAGCTTGCGGAACACCTCAGGGCGCTTGACGGCTTCGTAAGCCCGCCGGGACAAGGCAAAGTAGTCGGATGCCGACAATCCCGAGCATGTGCCGTGTTTCTTCCATTGATGCCAAGCAAGGCCAGAACTGCCTTGTATGTCCTCCATTTCCCGCGTCGTGCGTCGCGAAGGTGGGCCTTCCGGGGTACGGCAGTAGGACGGCCAGCCCTGATGGAACTGTGGCCATAGCCCGTGCAGTATCCAGCCGTGATCATGCCGATCGTCACATTGATCCGAGCCGCGCGCGTCACCTTCGCGGGCGCACCAGTTGGGCGACCAACTGAGCGACAGCACGTAGTAATCGAACTCGCCCGCCTTTTCGCCCTCGGCCGGCGCAGCGACCGCGCTCAAGACCCACAAAACCAGCCCCGTAATCCCTTGGCGCATTCGCCTCTTCCCTTCTTGCCTTTGCGCGACTATATACGGGCCAAGTTCCCCGACAACGGAAACCTGCCCCAAAACCAAGGGGCCGCCGAATTCCGGCGACGGGACAGATGTATGTATAGGAGACGGGCTGATGGCAAAACCGCTTATGGCCAAGGCAACCGCCGTATGGCTGGTGGACAACACCACGATCAGCTTCAAGCAGATCGCGGATTTCGTAGGAATGCACGAGTTGGAAGTGCAGGGTATCGCTGATGGCGACGTCGCCGCCGGCGTCAAGGGCTTTGACCCGATCGCCAACAACCAGCTGACCCAGGAAGAAATCGACGCGGCACAGAACAACCCGCTTCACAAGCTGAAGCTCAAGTTCAACCCATCGGCCGCCGGCGAGGAAAAGCGCCGTGGTCCGCGCTACACGCCGCTTTCGAAACGTCAGGACCGTCCGAACTCGATCCTGTGGCTGGTCAAGTTCCACCCGGAACTCAGCGACGGCCAGATTGCCAAGCTGGTGGGCACCACCAAACCCACCATCCAGTCGATCCGCGAACGCACGCACTGGAACATCGCCAACATGCAGCCGATTGATCCGGTTGCTCTGGGTCTGTGCAAACAGTCCGAACTGGACACCGCCGTGCAGAAAGCGGCGGCCAAGAAAGCGGCTGAAGGCGGCGTGATGAGCGATGACGAACGTCGCAAGCTGGTCTCGACCGAGCAGTCGCTGGAAATGGACGCAGCGCCGAAAATCCCGACCGCAATTGAAGGTCTGGAAACCTTCTCGCTGTCCGACGAACCGTCGGAAGAGAAAGACGACGAGCCGATCATCGACGCAGACAGCTTTTTCAACCTGCCCAAGGGTGGGGCGGATGACGAAGACGAAGACGATCTTCGCCCGTAACGCGCAAACAGCCTCGGCCATGACGGCTGGGGCTTTTTTCACGGACTTGCCATGCTGAACGTTCTATCTGCGGTATTTGGCCCGCATCGCGCCGTCACGATTTATGCCTTTCTGAAAACGTGGGGGCTTGGTCTGGCCGGCGGCGTTGTCATGATTGCCATCGTCACGACATTGTTTCTGCTGGGGGATGAAGGCGAACACGAGCATGAGGCGTTTCTGACCGTCCCGGTTCTGTCTGCAACTCCGGTGAACGGAGATCTGAAGAACGGCGTCGTGGCATCTGTCCGCTTGCCGGATGGGTCCGCCACATCGATTACGTCTACAGATGCGCAGATTTCGCAGACAGTGGGCACGACGGCCTGTATCGAAAAACGCGTTTACCTCGAAAGCGGAGAAGCCCGGTACCGGCTCAAACTGCCACGTCTGTGCGACGGTAGTTGATCGACGGCACCGAACGGATAGAAGCCGCCCGATGTGACACCGGGCGGTTTTTGCGTTCATACCAATTGAAAGATGATACCAGCCACGATTGCGCCACCGACCCCCAGGGTCAGATAGGTTGCAAAGACACGTGGTTTGACCAATGACCAGACCGCAGCCATCGCCGGGATGGAACTGACAGCACCGGCAACCATGAACGACATGGCCGCACCCGCTGTCATACCTTGCTCCATCAACCCTGCCAGCAAAGGCGGCGCCACGTACGAGTTCAGGTATGCCGGCATACCCACCAGCGCAGCAACGACGATCGGCAGCACGCCTTCTCCGCCAACCACGCCGGCGATCAGGTCGGCGGGGATATAATTGACCAAAAGCGCCTCGAGGACATAAGCCAGCGCAAGCCATTTCAACAGGAACAGACCGTTGTGCACGAATTCCGAACGGAACCGGGCGCGACGCTCGGGCTCCTGCCAGAATGTCCAGACCGGCTTGGTATCCGTTTTCGGACCACATCCGCAGCACCCGGAGGGCTTGTATTCGCGCAAAGGCTGGGCAAACGCGCCTTTGCGCATAAGCAACCGAACCGCGAACCCGCCGAACAGGCCAAGCGCAACCGCCGCAACAGCCTTGCCGATGGCAAAGGGCCATCCCAGCGCACCGGCGGTAATCAAAAGCGTAGGCGGATCGATCAAGGGTGAGCTGAGCCAGAACGCCATGACCGCGGACAACGGCGCACCAAGGGCCAGAAGACCCGCAATGAAGGGAATAACCTCGCAAGAACAGAAGGGGGCAAGACCACCGAACAAGGCAGCCAGAAAGATCATCCGGGTCTCGCGCCCCTCAAAGGCACGCGCCACCATCACCTCTGCGCCGGTCGCCTTGAGGTAAGACAGCAGAAGCACTGCAAACAGAATATATTGCCCTGTATGCGCCAGAGCCTTGGCTGCAAATGTCACCACCTCGGGCAAGTTTCCGGGATCCAGGATTGCCACCGCCGCCAGAATGACGACGATCAGCGTCCAGGGTGTCTTGATCAGGTCCAGCGCCATTTTGGCAGTCATGCGCGGGTTCTGTGTCAATTCAGCCATCGTTCGCAGCCTTTCCAACTTCGTCAGCGCAGCACTCGCTGAGAATGAATTGCGCCAGATTTCTCAATTCGTCGTAATTGGCGCGGTTGATCGTGGTTCGACCGACCTTTTCCTGTTCGACCACTCCACCGGCCGCAAGAAACCGCAGGTGATGGGCCAGGGTCGACGGGGCAATCCCGGTCCGGTCCTGTATCTCGCCAACGGTCAATCCGGCTTTGCCAGCCCGGACCAGCGTCTTGAGGACTTTCAGCCGAGCTTCAGAGCCCATGGCAGAAAATCCGGCAGCAGCAGCTTCCCACATCCACTATCACCATTAAACTAGTTTTCTAGTCATTTAGTCCGAAGGAACTCTCCGGTCAACCCCGCCGACAAAATTTCGTGACTGCGATGTAAGTCCAGATTGCCCCGGCCTTAAGTCCACCCTATAAGCAGGCATGGGGATTTCGGTCGATACGTTCTTTCTTGAGCTCAATGGTCAGGGCACATTGCAGGCCCAGATCCAGCAGATGATTGCCGAAGGCATCTTGTCCGGTCGCTTTCACGTCGGAGAAAAACTCCCTTCGTCACGCAAACTGGCCGCGCATCTGGGGGTCAGCCGAATAACGGTGACATTGGCCTACACCGAACTGTTGGCCAATGACTACCTGACCGCCAAGGGGCGGTCGGGATATTACGTTTCGCAAAACGCACCTGTCCCCCCCAAGTATTCGCCTGTCCAGCGCGGCACAGAATCCGTTGACTGGGACAAGGCACTGGCGCGTCGCTTTCTGGACAGCGACGTGCTGCCAAAACCCAGCGACTGGCGAGAATACCGTTATCCGTTCATCTACGGGCAGGCTGACCGAACCTTGTTTGACCACGCCAACTGGAGGTTATGCGCCGTCCGCGCGTTGGGACATAAGGACTTCGATTCGCTGACCGGCGATTACGTGGATCAGGATGATCCGTTGTTGATCGAATTTATTGCCCGTCACACTCTACCTCGCCGTGGCATCGCGGCCCGCCCCGAAGAGATCTTGATCACTCTTGGCGCGCAGAACGCGCTCTGGCTGGCATCGCGTATCTTGCTGACCCACAATCGCACGGCCGTGATAGAAGACCCATGTTACTATGCGCTGCGAAGCCTTCTGAACCATTGGGATTGCGCGGTCACGCCCTTGAGTGTGGACCGGGACGGTCTGCCGCCCGAAGCGATTCCCGACGAAGCAGACGTCATCTTTACCACCCCCAGCCATCAAAGCCCGACAACCGCGACGATGCCGATCGACCGCCGCAACCAGTTGCTGGACCGAGCACGCGAACTCGACGCGATGGTCGTCGAGGATGACTATGAGTTTGAAATGGCCTTCCGAGGCGCCCCTTCGCCGGCGCTGAAATCCATGGATCGGGATGGGCGCGTGATCTACGTCGGCAGTTTTTCCAAGTCGCTGTTTCCAGGATTGCGACTTGGATACATGGTCGGCTCAGAGCCCTTTATCCGCGAGGCACGCGCGCTGCGTTCATTGGTTCTGCGTCACCCACCAGGCCACATTCAGCGCACGGCGGCGTATTTCCTGTCGCTGGGCCACTACGACGCGCAAATTCGGCGTATGTCAAAGGCCTTGCAAGAGCGGCGCGACGCGATGGACAAAGCCATCGCGGAAAGTGGGCTGACCGTGGCTGGACGGGGTGTGATTGGCGGCTCTTCACTGTGGATGTCAGCCCCTGAGCATGTCGACACAACTCAACTGGCATTAAGACTGCAAAACCAGGGTGTTCACATCGAACCCGGCGCACCGTTCTTCTCGGGGCCGGACAGACCACAGAATTTCTATCGCCTGGGCTATTCCTCAATTCCAACTAACCGCATCGCGACCGGCGTGAAACTGATCGCAGACGCAATTCGGGCCGTTTGAGCCTTATCTGGACCTAATCCGGCTTTCGTTTTGGCCCTAACGCAGGTCGCACCCTTGCGCCAAAACCATATCAAACGCCGGGTGCAGTGCCCGGTTTCACTCACTCTTGGTTGGAGAGCACCCTTATGAAAATGACGACGGAAGAGGCCTTTGTTAAGGTTTTGCAGATGCACGGGATTGAGCATGCGTTCGGGATCATTGGATCTGCGATGATGCCGATCTCGGACTTGTTCCCGAAGGCCGGGATCATGTTCTGGGACTGTGCGCATGAAGGCAGCGCGGGGATGATGGCGGATGGCTACACCCGTGCGACCGGCAAGATGTCGATGATGATCGCGCAGAACGGCCCCGGCATCACCAATTTCGTGACCGCCGTGAAAACCGCCTACTGGAACCACACGCCGCTGCTGCTGGTCACTCCGCAGGCGGCGAACAAGACCATCGGTCAGGGCGGTTTCCAGGAAGTTGAGCAGATGAAGCTGTTCGAGGACATGGTCGCCTATCAGGAAGAGGTCCGCGACCCGACCCGCGTCACCGAGGTTCTGAACCGCGTAATCATGAAAGCCAAGCGCGCCAGCGCCCCGGCCCAGATCAACATCCCGCGTGACATGTGGACCCAGGTGGTCGATATCGACCTGCCCGCCATCGTCGAGTTCGAGCGCCCTGCGGGCGGCGAAACCGCCGTGGCGCAGGCGGCCGAGCTGCTGTCGAACGCCAAGAACCCGGTGATCCTGAACGGTGCGGGCGTGGTGCTGTCCAAGGGCGGGATCGAGGCCTCGAAGGCGCTGGCCGAGCGTCTGGATGCGCCGGTCTGCGTGGGCTATCAGCACAACGACGCCTTCCCCGGCAGCCACCCTCTGTTTGCCGGTCCGCTGGGCTACAACGGCTCGAAAGCCGGGATGGAGCTGATCAGCGAGGCGGATGTTGTCCTGTGCCTCGGCACCCGTCTGAACCCGTTCTCGACCCTGCCGGGCTATGGCATCAACTACTGGCCCGCGGATGCGAAGATCATCCAGGTCGACATCAACCCTGACCGTATCGGCCTGACCAAAGCGGTCAGCGTCGGCATCATCGGCGACGCCGCCAAGGTGGCAAAGGGCATTCTGGCCCAGCTGAGCGACACCGCCGGTGACGAAGGCCGCAAGGAGCGCAAAGAGCGCATCGCGCAGAAGAAATCGGCCTGGGCGCAGGAACTGACCTCGATGACCCACGAGGATGACGATCCGGGCACCACCTGGAACCAGCGTGCCCGCGCGGCCAAGCCCGACTGGATGAGCCCCCGCATGGCGTGGCGCGCCATTCAGGCGGCCCTGCCGAAAGAGGCGATCATCAGCTCGGATATCGGCAACAACTGCGCCATCGGCAACGCCTATCCATCGTTTGAAGAGGGCCGCAAATACCTGGCGCCGGGCCTGTTCGGCCCCTGCGGCTATGGCCTGCCGGCCATCGTTGGTGCCAAGATCGGCTGCCCGGATGTGCCGGTCGTGGGCTTTGCCGGTGACGGTGCCTTTGGCATCGCGGTGAACGAACTGACCGCGATCGGCCGCGAGGAATGGCCCGCCGTGACCCAGATCGTGTTCCGCAACTACCAGTGGGGCGCGGAAAAGCGCAACTCGACCCTGTGGTTCGACGACAACTTCGTCGGCACCGAGCTGGACACCAAAGTGTCTTACGCCGGTATCGCGCAGGCCTGTGGCCTGAAGGGTGTCGTGGCCCGCACCCAGGACGAGCTGACTGCGGCGCTGAATCAGGCGATCGAGGATCAGAAGAACGGCATCACCACGCTGATCGAGGCCCTGATCAACCAAGAGCTCGGCGAGCCTTTCCGCCGCGACGCGATGAAAAAACCCGTCGCCGTCGCCGGAATCTCCGCCGATGACATGAAAGCTCAGGAAGCGTAATCAAAGGACGAGGCCACAGCGCATGACAATGACACCAATTGAACTGTTGCGTCAGAGCGCCCCGGCCTCGCGCCCTGTGATTTCTTTATGCGAAGGCAGTGATCCCCGCGTTGTTGCGGGGGCGCTGGCCGCCCAACAAGCCGGACTGGCCGATGTCATTCTGGTCGGTCCACAAGCCGAGGTCGACGCCGCCCTCAAAAACCAGAACGCCACTCGCTCTGACGGCGTCATGGTTCACGACCCGGCAACCTCGGACCTGACCGAGGAATTTGCTCAAACCTATTTTGAACTGCGCCAACACAAGGGCGTCGATCCGGCCAAGGCCCGAGCCGCCGTTGAAACACCGCCAGTCTATGCCGCCATGCTGGTACGCAGCGGGCGGGCCACTGGAACCGTAGGTGGAGCCGTTCACACGACCGGAGACATTGTACGCGCGGCCATTCAGGTGATCGGCATGGCCCCCGATGCCGGAATGGTATCATCCTTTTTCCTGATGTACCCGCCGGAAGACGCTCAACCCGGAGCGCGGGCGATGCTCTATTCGGACTGCGGCCTGGTCATCGATCCCAGCCCTGACGAGTTGAGCAAAATTGCCGTCGCCTCGGCCAGATCGGCGCGCGCACTGCTGCGGGTTGACCCCAAGATTGCCATGCTCAGCTTTTCGACCAAAGGCAGCGCAAAGCATCCCGATGTCGACAAGGTGATCGAGGCCACTGAAACACTGCGTCAAAGTTCCCCGGATCTCGAGGTCGACGGCGAGCTTCAGTTCGACGCGGCCTTCGTGCCCTCGGTCGGGGATCGCAAATCGCCCGGATCTTCGGTCGCCGGTCAGGCCAACGTGATGATCTTTCCCAATCTCGACGCGGGCAATATCGGCTACAAGATCACGCAACGACTGGGGGGTTACACCGCAATCGGCCCGGTTCTGCAGGGGCTGGCCCGACCCGCCAACGATCTTTCCCGCGGATGCAGCGCCGAAGACGTGACCCAGATGATCGCCGTGACGGCACTGCAAGCTATCAGGAAATAAAACTCAGAACTCGCGTCGTCTTCAGAACGATGTTCTCAAATCGGAAGGAAAGTGAAACAATCCTCCCGACATAACCGACAGGACCCGCCAATGACCCATCAGCAGCCGATCCTTGAAACGTCTCCGAAAGTTTCGGACGAGGTCCGCAAAACCACCTGTTATATGTGCGCCTGCCGCTGCGGCATCAACGTTCACATGAAAGATGGCAAGGTAGCCTATATCGAAGGAAACCGGAACCACCCGGTCAACAAGGGTGTGTTGTGCGCCAAGGGCTCTGCCGGGATCATGCAGGTCAACGCCCCCTCTCGCCTGCGCAAACCGCTGAAGCGTGTCGGCCCACGCGGCTCGGGTGAATTTCGCGAAATCGAGTGGGACGAGGCGCTCAGCACTGCCGTGGGCTGGCTGAACGAACTGCATGAAACCGCACCGCAGAAGCTGGCTTTCTTCACTGGCCGCGACCAGAGCCAGAGCTTCACCAGTTTCTGGGCCCAGAATTTCGGCACTCCGAACTACGCAGCCCACGGCGGCTTCTGCTCGGTCAATATGGCGGCCGGTGGCATTTACACGATGGGCGGCGCTTTTTGGGAGTTTGGGCAACCCGACTGGGATCACACCAAACTGTTCATGCTGTTCGGCGTCGCCGAGGATCATGACAGCAACCCGATAAAAATGGGGATCGGCAAGATCAAGGCGCGCGGCGCACGGGTGATCGGAGTGAATCCGATCCGGTCGGGCTATAACGCAGTTGCCGATGACTGGGTTGGCATCACACCCGGAACAGACGGGCTGTTCATTTTGTCGCTGATCCACGTCCTGATGAAAGCTGGCAAGATCGATCTGGATTACCTGAGCCGCTATACCAATGCGCCGGTTCTGGTGAACGCAAGCGAGGGTGCGGAAAAGGGCCTGTTCCTGCGCGACGAGGATGGCAAGCCGCTGGTTATTGATCGCAAGACGGGCAAGCCAACCGCATTCGACAAGCCCGGCGTGCGCCCGGACCTGTCGGCGACCTATGACAAGGACGGTGTAACGCACCGTCCCGTTTTCCACTTGATGGCCGAGAAATACCTCAGCAACGAACACGCGCCCGAGGCGGTAGCCGATCGCTGCGGCATTCCCGCCAAACGTATCCGGGCTATTGCCGCCGAAATCGCCAGGGTCGCTTTTGACGAGGCGATCCAACTGAATCAAGAATGGGTTGATTTTCGGGGTGAAAAGCACTCGAAGATGATTGGTCGTCCCGTCAGCTTCCATGCCATGCGGGGCATTTCGGCCCATGCCAACGGATTCCAGACCTGCCGCGCACTGCACGTGCTTCAGATCCTGCTGGGAACAGTCGAGGTGCCGGGCGGTTTCCGCTTTAAGCCACCCTATCCCAAGCCGGTCGAAGCGCACCCGACGCCCCATGGCGACAGGCGTCCGGGACGCCCACTGAACGGCCCGCATCTGGGCTTTCCACGAGGTCCCGAAGACCTGCTGCTGGATGACTGCGGCACGCCGCAACGCATCGACAAAGCATTCACCTGGGAAAACCCGATGTCCGCGCACGGGTTGATGCATATGGTGATTTCGAACGCGGCTGCCGGTGATCCCTACAAGATCGACACGCTGTTCATGTATATGGCGAACATGTCGTGGAACTCCTCCATGAACACCAAAGGTGTGATGGAGATGCTGACGGCCAAGGCCGAAGACGGCAATTACATCATCCCGCGCATCATCTACTCCGATGCCTATTCTTCGGAAATGGTGGCCTATGCCGACCTGATCCTGCCCGACACCACCTATCTTGAGCGGCACGACTGTATCTCCCTGCTGGATCGCCCGATCTGCGAGGCCGACGCCGCAGCAGACGCCATTCGCTGGCCGGTGGTCAAACCCGACCGTGACGTGCGTGGTTTCCAGTCGGTTCTGATCGAGCTGGCCAACCGTATGAGCCTGCCGGGTTTCACGAATGAAGACGGCAGCCCAAAGTGGAATGACTACGCAGATTACATTGTCAACCACGAACGACGCCCTGGCATCGGCCCGCTGGCCGGCTTCCGGGGTCCAGACGGCGACAAGGAAGGCCGCGGCGAGGTCAATCCGGATCAGCTGAACCGGTATATCGAAAACGGCGGATTTTATGTGGCGCATATCCCGGAAGGCGCGGATTACTACAAACCGTGGAACACCGCCTATCAGGACTGGGCCGTCGGGATGGGCATCTATGACAGCCCTCAGCCCTATCTGTTCCAACTCTATTCCGAACCGATGCGCCGGTTCCAGCTGGCTGCCGAAGGTCACGGAGACCGCCAGCCGCCCGAGCACCTGCGCCAGCGCATCAAGGACACCATGGATCCGTTGCCGATCTGGTACGAAACCGATCAGCAGGGCAATGAAGGCTTCACCGTCAACGCCCTGACGCAGCGCCCAATGGCCATGTATCACAGTTGGGGCACACAGAACGCATGGCTGCGCCAGTTGCACGGGCAAAACCCGCTGTACGTCCCGACCAAACTGATGCGGGAACACAACCTGCAAGACGGAGACTGGGCAAAAGTCAGCTCCCCCCACGGTGAGATCACCGTGCCGGTGATGGAGATGGCCGCGCTGAACGACAACACGGTCTGGACATGGAACGCCATCGGCAAACGCAAGGGCGCCTGGGCCTTGCAGGACGACGCACCAGAAGCGACCAAAGGTTTCCTGCTCAATCACCTGATTCACGAATTGCTGCCGTCCAAAGATGATGGAATGCGCTGGGCCAATTCGGACCCAATCACTGGTCAGGCGGCATGGTTCGACCTGAAGGTCAAAATCGAAAAAGCCGACGCACCTGCCGATGCGCAAAGCCAGCCGAATTTCGACCCGATCAAATCTCCTGTCGGAACCGGCCCTGAAAACCTGGCCTGGAAGGTGGGCAAATGACCCGGATCCGCACTTCATCTGGCCAAAAATATCCCGGGGGTGAATTGAGCCGCAGGCTCAAGAGGGGGCTGGCCCCCTCACCTGCCCTCCACAGCAGAGGTTCACTGACATGACCCAGCTACCAAACTCCACTGACCGCAAGATGGGCCTGGTCATCGACCTGGACACCTGTGTCGGCTGCCACGCCTGCGTTATTTCCTGCAAAGGCTGGAACACAGAAAATTACGGCGCCCCTCTTTCGGATCAGGACGCCTATGGTGCAAACCCTTCGGGCACCTTTCTCAACCGCGTGCATTCCTACGAAGTGCAACCTGCCGACGGGCATGCCCAGCTGATCCACTTCCCGAAATCCTGCCTGCATTGCGAAGACGCGCCCTGTGTTACCGTTTGCCCCACCGGCGCCAGCTACAAGCGGGTCGAGGATGGCATCGTCCTGGTCAATGAAAGCGATTGCATCGGATGCGGCCTGTGCGCCTGGTCCTGCCCTTACGGTGCGCGGGAACTGGATGTGGCCGAAGGTGTGATGAAGAAATGCACACTTTGCGTGGACCGCATCTACAACGAAAACCTCCCCGAGGTCGACCGTATCCCCTCCTGTGTTCGCACCTGCCCTGCGGGCGCAAGGCACTTTGGTGATCTGGGCGACCCTGACAGCGATGTCAGCCAGCTGGTTGCAGAACGGGGTGGCATGGACCTGATGCCGGAAATGGGAACCAAACCCGTCAACAAATACCTGCCCCCGCGCCCCAAGGACACCGTGGAAGACCAGATCGACATACTGGCCCCCCTGCTGGCCCCCATCGCTGACGAGCCCAAAGGGTTCCTCGGCTGGCTCGACAAGACGTTGGAGAAACTCTGATGCATCCCGCACCCTCCGTCATTCTGTTCACCACCCTGTCCGGTCTGGGATTTGGACTGCTGTTCTTTCTTGGCCTGGGGTTTCCGGCTGTTTCGGGTTGGGTGGCTTTTGTGTTCTTCGCCATTGCCTATGGTCTGGCCGTCGGCGGGCTTTTGGCTTCGACCTTCCACCTGGGCCATCCGGAACGGGCCTTGAAAGCCTTCACTCAATGGAAAACCAGCTGGCTCAGCCGTGAAGGTTGGTGTGCCGTACTCGCGCTGGTCGTCATGGGGCTCTATGCAATTGGCGTGGTGTTTCTGGACCAGCGCTGGGGTTTTCTGGGCTGGATCGGCGCAGGGTTGTCGCTGGCCACAGTGTTCACGACATCGATGATCTACACGCAGCTCAAGACCATCCCACGCTGGAACATGAACCTGACACCTGCCATGTTCCTCAGCTTCAGCCTGGCCGGTGGTGCCTTGCTGGCAGGTCAGACAAGTGCAGCTCTGCCGCTGCTGCTGATCGCGGCGCTGGTGCAGATACTGTACTGGCGCAAAGGGGATCAGGCGTTTGCATCATCGGAAACTGATCTGGGTACAGCCACCGGGCTTGGCGCACGCGGTTCCGTCCGCGCCTTTGAGCCGCCCCATACCGGCACCAATTATCTGCTGCGAGAGTTTGTTCATGTGGTCGGGCGCAAACACGCCGAAAAACTGCGGCTGATCTCGTTCGTTCTGGCATTCGTGCTGCCGGTTCTGCTGTTGTTGTTGCCGTTCAATCACGTCTTCGCCCTGCTGGCCGTGGCCTCGCATCTGGCAGGTGTTGCAACGTCGCGCTGGCTGTTCTTTGCGCAGGCCGAACATGTCGTGGGGCTGTATTACGGCAAACGCTGAGGGGGCTCTGCCCCCGCCGCGGCAAGCCGCGACTCCCCCGGGATATTTTTAGCCAGATGAAGTCTGGATATATGGAAAAGAAAGGGCGGCGCTCGAGGTTCGAGGCCGCCCTTCGTTGTATTCTGAAATACCAGTCAGATCAGGCCAGCATGGGCCATTGCGGCCTCGATTGCATCCTTGGTGCTGTTTTCCAGCTCGGTCAGGGGTGAGCGGACTTCGGTGCTGCAAAGGCCCAGTTTGCTGAGTGCATATTTGGCACCGACCAGGCCCGGCTCGATGAAGATCGCCTCATGCAGCGGCATCAGTTTGTCCTGATACTCCAGCGCTTTTGCGTAATCCCCTGCCAGTGTCGCCTGCTGGAATTCGGCGCAGAGCCTGGGGGCCACGTTTGCGGTGACCGAAATGCAGCCAACACCGCCGTGTGCGTTGAAGCCAAGTGCGGTGGCGTCTTCGCCGGACAATTGGCAGAAATCTGCGCCGCAAGTTGCACGCTGCTGGCTGACACGGGCCAGATCGCCCGTTGCATCCTTGACCCCGACGATACGGGGAAGCTTGGCCAGTTCACCCATCGTGGCAGGTGTCATGTCAATGACTGAGCGGCCCGGAATGTTGTAGATGATGATCGGGATATCCGCGGCCGCATGCAGCGCCTCGAAATGCGCGATCAGGCCACGCTGAGTCGGTTTGTTGTAATACGGCGTAACGACCAGTGCCGCATCCGCTCCGACTTTTTCCGCGAACTGAACGAAGCGGACAGCTTCGACCGTGTTGTTCGACCCGGCACCGGCAATGACCGGAACGCGGCCCGCAGCGGTTTTGACGACCTCTTCGATCACTGTTTCATGCTCTTCGTGGCTGAGCGTCGGGCTTTCGCCGGTTGTTCCCACAGGCACCAGCCCGGTCGAGCCTTCGGATATCTGCCAGTCCACCAGATGTTTGAGCGTCTTCAGGTCCAACTCGCCGTTGTTGAACGGGGTGACGAGGGCTGGCATCGAGCCTTTGAACATGACACGCTCCTTCAAGGTGCATTTTGCAGTTTTTACGCCGCGGTCCCTCACGTTTCCAGCTTTGTGAGTTGATCCCGGCGACGCACGGTTTATCCTCACAGGCTCTATCCTCGGTTGGTTAGGAAATGCAAGGGATGACACGCTTTCTGGCACTGTTGACTGCTGTGATTCTGTATTCGGTGACTGCGACGCATTCAGCACGGGCAGATGCTGCTGCTGATTTGCGCGCTGGACTTACCGAAATGCGCAAAGGCGACTGGAACGCAGCGTTGCGCGTATCCGGCCAGCGTGGTTCTGTATCGCGCGATATCATTGTCTGGCACTGGCTGCGCGAGGGCTTCGGCAGCTCTGGCGACGTGTTGGTGTTTCTCGAACGTCGCCCGGACTGGCCCGGGCTGGCATGGTTGCGCCGCAAGAGCGAGCCTGTTTTCACCGGTGCCGATCCAGACAGGGTTCTGAAATTCTATGCCGGCATGCCGCCTCAGACGGCAGAGGGCGCGTTGAACTTTGCCGTCGCTCTGAAAGCCAAGGGACGCATCGGAGAAGCGGAGGCCGACATTGTGACCGCTTGGCGCACCATGCCAATGGGTTCGGGTCTGCAAAAAAGCTATCTGGAAAACTTTGCCAAACTTCTGAAGCCGCATCACGCGGCGCGCTTGGACAGAATGCTGTGGGACGGTCATCTTGTAAGCGCCGGGCAGATGTTGCCTTTGGTCGGTTCAGACGAACGCAAACTGGCCGAAGCACGGATAGCATTGCAGAAACGCCAACCCGGTGTGGACACCAAGGTGGCAGCAGTTCCCAAGTCTCTGGCGGATGCGCCCGGGCTGGCCTTCGATCGTTTTGTCTGGCGCGACAAGAAAGAACTGGATGACAGCGCCGTCGATCTGATGCTGGCACGCTCTACCGGGCCTGACGCCCTGGGTGAGCCTGACAAATGGGCCGAGGGACGGCGCCGTCTTGCACGGCTTGAGATGCGATCGGGCCGTGCGGCGCGCGCCTATGACGTGGCCGCCAATCATCACATGACCCCCGAAATGGGTTACGGCTATGCCGATCTTGAATGGCTGGCCGGTTTTCTGGCGCTTCGCAAACTGAATGATCCTGCCACCGCCATTCGCCACTTCCAGAACTTTTCGGACGCCGTGAAATCTCCGATCTCGAAAGGCCGTGGTGGCTATTGGCTTGGGCGCGCTTACGCGGCATTGGGTGACGCGGACAAGGCGTATGACGCCTATGCGATGGGGGCCGACTACCAGACCTCATTCTACGGTCTGTTAGCCGCAGAACGGATCGGACGACCGTTTGATGCAGAACTGGCCAATCCGCGGCGCGCGCCGCATTGGCGGCAGGCGGAATTTGCCGATTCCAGCGTTTTGGAGGCCGGATTGCTGTTGCTGAAAGCCGGAGAAGCAAACCTGTCCGAACGGTTCCTGACCCATCTGGTCGAAAGCCTTGATCCAGTACAGGCCAATCAATTGGGCGATCTGGTGATCGAACTGAAACAGCCGCATCTGGCCGTGATGATCGCCAAACGGGCGGCAACTACGGGAACCGTTCTGCCCGCAGCCTATTACCCGGTCCATCCCGTTGCAGATATGCGATTGCCGATGGCCAAGGAAATGACATTGGCCATCGCGCGCCGTGAAAGCGAGTTCGACCCGGTCGTCGTCAGCGGTGCGGGTGCACGCGGCCTGATGCAGGTAATGCCCGCCACGGCCAAGCTGGTCGCGGGCGAGCTGGGCATTCTCAGCGGCCATCAGACGGGACGATTGACCACGGACTGGCAATACAACGCAAAGCTTGGGGCCAACTATCTTTCTGGTCTGGCGGCCGATTTCAACGGCAACGTTGTGATGATGGCGGCGGGGTACAATGCGGGGCCACGGCGCCCGATCTCGTGGATGGAACGCTATGGTGATCCGCGCACAGGCGAGGTCGATATCGTCGACTGGATCGAGACGATCCCGTTCAGCGAAACGCGGAACTACGTGATGCGCGTGACCGAAAGCCTGCCGGTCTACCGTGCCCGCCTGGGGCAACCCGCCCTTCCGGTTCCTTTCTCGCAGGAGCTGATCGGATCATCTCTGGCGGCGTTCGCGCCATAAGGTGAACAAACCTGCGGCCACGACGATGGTTGCGCCCGCCACGACTTCGGGGCGCAACGTTTCGCCAAAGATCGAAATACCCAGGATCGCGCTCCAGACCAGGTGAAAATATGCAAAGGGTTGAACCGCACTGGCTTCGGCCATCTCATAGCACTTGATCAACAGCCAGTGCCCGAACACCCCACTGACGCAAAGCAGTGCCATCCAGAGCCAGTCGCCGCGCGCCATCGGCTCCCAGAACCACATGCCAAACACGGTCATCGCCACGGCACCGGCGACACCGGTCCAGAAAAAGCTGGTCGCCGCGCTGTCCTGACGGGCGACATATCGCGTCAAAAGTCCATAGATCGCAAACAGCAAAGCGGAAATCAAAGGTATGACAGCCCATGGGTTAAAGACCCCGGCGCCCGGTTGCAGGATGATCAGAACGCCGATGCAGCCGACACCGATCGCGGCCCATCGCCGCCATCCGACCTTTTCGCCCAGCACCGGCCCGCTCAACGCGGCGACAAGCAAAGGATAGCAGATGAAGACGGCCATACTGTCGATCAGGCCAAGGACCGTAAAGCCGAACACCGCAATGCAGATCTCGGCCGCCAGCAACAAGCCCCGCACGATCTGCAAACCCAACTGACTTGTCTTTGTGGCCGCCTTCAGTCCACCGGGGGCCCGGGCGGCCAGAGCGATGACAAAAGCCGCAAAGAACCAATAGCGGATCATGACCACCATGTAGGTGTTATAGGTTCCGGCCAGATGGCGCGAGATACCGTCCTGCAAGGCAAAGACAATTGTCGCGCCCACCATCAAAGCGATGCCCGCACCGACATTGTTCGTCTGGGTCATGCTTTGTGTGCCCGTGTCATGTGCCGCTTGCGACCATAGCCGGGTGTGCGGGTTACGTTGAAACCGGCGCTTTCAAGCCCCCGGCGCACAAAACCCGCGGCTGTATACGTGGCAGCTGTACCGCCTTTGACAGTGTGGCTTGCCACGTCCTGCATCAGGTCCGCGCCCCACAATTCAGGGTTCTTGGCTGGTGAAAACCCGTCGAGAAACCAGGCATCTGCCACACCGTCCCAGTTCGGCAATGTCTTGCGTGCATCGCCGATCACCACCTCAAACCGAAGCGAATCCAACATACACGTGCGCCCTGTCCAATGCGCCAGAAACCGGCTGCTCCACGGATGCAATTCGGGAAAGGCCCCAAGCGCGCGCTGCATGTCGTCCGGTGCCATAGGAAAGGCTTCGAAACTGGTAAAGCGCAATGGCCCTTTCTGGCCGGATGCCTCCCATTCCGACCAGGCGGTCAGCAGGTTAAGGCCGGTGCCAAAACCCAACTCGGCAATGTGAAACCCCGGCGCAAATCGCGCAGGCAAATCATTTCCCGCCAGAAACACATGGCGCGTCTCTTCCAGCCCGTTCTGTAACGAATAATATGGGTCGTCGAAGCGATCCGAGACCGGTATCTGATCTTCGGTCCACGTCAATTCGGCGCGCTGGTCTGCCATTGGGGAATCCTGTAGCTAAGCGGCGCGACACTGAACAAGGAAAAGGGAATTGGCAATGGTCGATGTGACGGTTCGCGGCGCAGGGATTTTCGGCCTGTCCATCGCCTGGATTTGTGCGCGCCGCGGCGCGAAAGTGCAGGTTGTCGATCCGTCCGGTCCCGGCGCCGGGTCCAGCGGAGGTCTGGTCGGCGCCTTGGCCCCGCATGTGCCGGAAAACTGGAACGCCAAGAAAGCATTTCAGTTCGACAGTCTGATCATGGCTGAACCGTTCTGGCGACAGATCGAAGACACCGGCGGGGTTTCACCCGGCTATGGCCGGCTGGGCCGCCTTCAGCCGATCCCGGACGCGCGTGGTCTGGAACTGGCCCGCCAGCGCGAAGGCACCGCAGATAAGCTTTGGCAAGGTCGGGCGGAATGGCGTGTCATCACCGCGACCCAAGCGGGTTCATGGTGCCCACCCAGCCCCACAGGCTTTGTCATTCGCGATACGCTGACGGCACGAATGCACCCCCGGCGGGCCTGTGCCGCGCTGGTCGCAGCACTGGAGGTCATGGGCGTTCACATTGTCAGTGAAGCCGAGGACAAGGGGCAGGTCATCCACGCCACGGGCCTTGCAGGATTGCAGGAACTGAACGACGCCTACGGCAAGACCGTCGGAAATGGAGTCAAAGGGCAGGCCGCCCTGTTGCGCTTCGACGCAGGGGAAGTGCCGCAACTATTCGCCGACGCGATTCACATTGTGCCGCATGCAGACGGAACACTTGCGGTCGGATCGACCTCGGAACGGGATTATGAGGACCCGACCAGCACGGACGAAGCTCTGGACGACGTGATAGACCGCGCCACGCGCGTCCTGCCCCTTTTGCACGGGGCCGAGGTGATCGAACGCTGGGCTGGTGTGCGCCCGCGCAGCAAAAGCCGAGCGCCGATGTTGGGCGCCCATCCCCTGCATCAAGGGCAGTACATCGCCAATGGCGGGTTCAAAATCGGTTTCGGCATGGCCCCCAAAATCGCCGAGGTCATGGCCGATCTTATGCTGGAAGATCGGGATACGATCCCTGATGAGTTCCGGCCCGAAGCCTCATTGTGACTGGGCGACGGCTTGCATGCATTGCCGCCCGTCAGGGCCGCGCACCCACATGTTTGCACCCCTCCGACACAACTGGGCAGTTTCGAAATGCATCAATGGCGAAGTCGCGCGGAACGAAAACGAGGCGAGCGGACCGATCAGGTCAACCGCGAAAAGCATCAGAAGCTGCGCCAGAAGCGGCCCGTGCACGACCAGCCCGCCATATCCTTCCACATCGCGCGCATAGTCCAGATCATAGTGAATACGGTGGCCATTGAAGGTCAGGGCCGAGTATCGAAACAACAACGTTGAATCGAACCCGACTTCGCGGCAATCGGTCTCATCGGTGCGCGCTGTGGGCGGTTGGGGCATTTCAGCATCCGGCGCAGGATCTTCGCGATAAACAAGATCCTGCCACTCTGTCATGCGCAACTGACCGTTCTGCCAGATCTCGTGCCGCAACGTGACAAAGCCCAACGGGCCGGACCGCCCCACCTTGGCGTTTTGACTTTCAAGAACCGATTTCTTTTCGGCGGTGATCCCTGCGATCAATGGCGCATGAAAGGTCAACCGCCCGCCGGCCCACATTCTGCGCGGCAACCCCATATCCGGGATCAAGCCCCCAACCTTGGGATGCCCATCCCGACCCAATGCGGCGGCCGGTTGAGGGGTCCAGAAATAAAGCTGATGGAAGAAGGGCGGCAATTCCGAACCACTGGCGATCGTTGGCACACCACCCAGCGCGACCTGAAATGCGGCCGCGCGGGCCGGATCCAAGAGATCGGTCTGTCGCTCTTGCGTCATTTGCCTGACCCGCGATCAGAAACCGGCCTCGGCCCGGAGTTTCTGCATCAAGTCATGCAAGGACTTTTCGTACCGGTCCGAACGCAGCTTTCCCTGATCGTCGAATTCGTTCGAACTGTTCGCCAGATGGATTTCGGGCCCTTGCAGGATGCGCGGCTGAAATGGAACCATACAGGCCCGCAGGATCATCTGCGCCCGTTCCCCGCCTGCACGACCAGCGGCCGCCGACATTACCGCAACCGGTTTGTCGACCCATGGATTGCCTTGCGTTCGGCTGACCCAGTCCAGCGCGTTTTTCAGAACGCCTGATGGACCCTTGTTGTACTCTGGTGTCGAAATGATCACCGCATCGGCCTGTGCGATCTGATTGGCTAGCGTATGAACCGCCTGGGGAATCCCTTCTTTGTCTTCCAGATCACCGTCGTAGAGGGGCAGGTTCAAATCCGCTTCGACAAAGCTTGCCGGATCGAACAACCGTGCCGCCTCGCGCAGAAGCTTACGGTTGGTCGCGTTCTGGCGCAGGGACCCGGACAGGCCAAGAAGGGTCGGTTGGGACATCGGGAAAGCTCCGTTTCTGTGTTTGGCGCAAGTTAGATCGAGATCACCCCGATCCAAACCCCATTTGACGCACAGTCATTGCGCAAACCGAGCCGCCCATTGGGCGGCCCCGCTGTTCACGCCGCGCAGTGGTTACGCGTTCCCGCTGGGCAGCACGACAATCTCGACACGCCGGTTTTGCGATTTTCCTTCCGGCGTCAGGTTGGACGCGACAGGGTTGTTTTCGCCCTGCCCGATCGTGCGAATACGGTTGTAGCTGACACCGTTGGCCTGAAGGATATCGGCCACGGCATTCGCGCGGCGCTCTGACAGGCCCTGATTGTAGGTTGCGTCGCCGTCGCTGTCAGTGTGCCCGATGATCTGCACGTTCGAATTCGGGTAGTTGACCAGATTCTGGCCCACTTTCACCAGATCAGACCGCAACGCCGGGCGCACAGTCGAACTGTCGGTGTCAAAGGTGATGTCATTCGGGACCGTCACAATCAGGCGATCGCCTGCGTTGACGATTGTAATTCCGTCATTTGCCAGTTGTTGGCGCAGCTCCGCAGCCTGCTTGTCCAGTTGATTGCCGATCACGCCGCCCCCGGCAGCACCGATTGCAGCACCGGCCAACGCGCCCAGACCGGGGTTCGAATTATTGGCAATTGCCCCGATTCCAGCGCCGACCAGCCCACCCAGAACGGCGCCCTGTTTGGCGTTCTGGTTCGGGTCGTCCTGTACTTTCAGCGTGCCCGGGTCGGTACAGGCCGCCAACACAAGGGCTGAACACAAACCTGTGGCCACGAAAAACTTGGAAATCGTCATGATATCACCTTCTGCTCCAGCACCCGTTATTCGGGCGTGCTTCGTTTTCCTCAGTATATCACTGTGCAGGCTTGGCGGCTCAAGCTACAATGCGGTGAAGTCGGCGAATACCCGCCAAACACGTATTCAAACCGCTTCAACGAACGTTTCTGCATTCTGCTGTTCCTGCCAGAGCTCGCGCAATGACCTGCTTTGTCCTGAAAAGCTATCTTCGGTGCATTCACTGGACCAGATACGGTCGGTGCGGAAATGGCGAAACCCGTTGCGCAATTCGCACCAGCCTGCCAACATCGTGCATTCGATGTGATAGATCAGCGCCACAGGGCGCACGACCCGAACCGTGCGTTCGCCTTCGCTATCTTCATAGGTGATACGGATTTTCCGCTCTGCCCTGATGGCTTCGCGGTAATGCGCGATCGAAACGCAACCCTTGTTTGGATCATCCGCCGGGGCACCCCATGGGGCAACCTGCAACCAATCCGCTGGGCAATGCAATGCGTCGATCTTCTGGCATATCCGGCTGGCGGCCCTTTGAAGGTGACTGTCGCCGGTACGCGCAAGAAGAGACAGGCCAACCCACAAGGCCTCAACTTCTTCTGCATCGAAATTGAGCGGCGGCAGATCATAGCCGCGCCGCATCACGTACCCGATACCGGCCTCACCTTCGATGGGCGTCCGTTGCGCCTGCAACTCGGCAATATCCCGATAAACCGTGCGCACGGACACCTCCAACCTTGCGGCCAGGGCCTCTGCCGTGACCGGAGCGCCCGCAGCCCGCAGGATCTGGATGATTTCAAACAATCGGGTCGAACGGCGCATTGCATCCTCCTGTCACCATGCTGACACCCTAGCACACCCCACTGACAAGAGGGTGTCAGGAGTGATGGGCCAGATTGAATTGGCATCGAAAGAAGGAGCACGAAAAATGCCATACCTCGACACCCATGTCATGATGACACTCAGGCTGGGGCAATGGTCTCAGGACCATACCCTGCGCGCCTTCGAGATCGAGCGCGAAATCGCCATGGCCCGGCAGTGCAAGCAGCCCGTATCAAAGAAACGATCCAGACGATTTTCGCTGGGAAATCTAAAGATGCTCTGGACCAGCACGGCCTGAGATCAGAACTCGGGCCGGGCCCGAAACTTCATCGAAACCCCACCTTCCGGGTGTTTCAGACGCAGTTCTTCCGAATGCAGCATCAATCTGGGGAAGTCCAACGCATCGCCCGTCGCATAGAATGGATCGCCCAGGATCGAGTGGCCCAGCGCCTGCATATGGACGCGAAGTTGATGAGACCGGCCCGTTTTGGGAAACAGACGCACACGCGTCGTATCGCCTTCGGTCTTCACGACACGCCAGTCCGTCACGGCAGGTTTGCCCGTCGCGTGGCAAACCATCTGTCTGGGTCGGTTGGGCCAGTCCACGATCAGAGGCAAGTCCACGGTGCCGGTCTTGGGTTCCAGCTGCCCCCAGACTCGGGCGATATAGGTTTTGCGGGTCTGACGCTGCTCGAATTGCATGCTCAGGTTGCGCTGTGCGTGCGGTGTTTGGGCAAAGACCATGACACCGGACGTGTCACGGTCCAGCCGGTGCACCAGCAGTGCTTGTGGAAATGCATCCTGCACCCGGGTCAACAGACAATCTGAAAGATGCGCGCCCCGCCCCGGAACCGAAAGCAGGCCCGAAGGTTTGTTCACCACGATCAGCTGTGCATCTTCATGCAACACATCCAGCGGGGTTTGAGGGGGATCATAGGTGTCGCTCATGCAGGGTGCCTATCCCAGCTCGTGACCTCCCGCAACGTCGTCCTTGCATGCCCGCCGATGTTCGGTGACCTTCTCTTCAAAAGCGGAGGAGATGCCATGCACCCGACAATTGAACGCATGCAAGAGGTTGTCGCAAAGGGCGATGAGACCTTGATCCATCAGCTCCTGGCCGAAGATGTGCAGTTCCTGCCGCCCACATACTACAGCACCTGGACAGGGCGCGCTCCGGTCGCTGCCGTTCTGGGGCATGTCGGGCAGGTGTTTTCAGATTTTCGTTATCGGCGCGTCATGGGCGACGGGAAAGACTGGGCATTGGAGTTTCAATGCAAAGTCGGTGATCTGGATGGTATCGGCGTGGATCTTGTTACGTTGAACGACGATGGGTTGATCCAGGTTTTCGAGGTCGTCATGCGCCCCTACAAAACGGTAGGTGCCTTGCGCGATGCCATGATGGCGCGGGTCATGACAGACGCTCGTTTTCTGGAATTCAAAAACGCGCTGAGCTGACAATGCCTCGTTCCCTAGCTGCCGATCAGATTTTGCGGGTTCCGTTGCTTCCGGTGCTTGCCACGCAGGGGCTATCGGTGCGAAGGAACGCGCAGTTGCTGCCGGATCCGACTGGCCCGCGCGAAGGCCGCACAGGGCGCGGGCCACGTCTGCGGCTTTTGATCACCGGTGACAGCTCGGCTGCCGGAGTGGGCGCAGGCACGCAAGATCAGGCGTTATCCGGTCATCTGGTCAACCGTCTGGCCGGCCACTATGCGGTCGAATGGCGGCTGGAAGCGACAACCGGGCACACCACCCAGGACACGATCGACCGCCTGTCGCAAATGGACGGCGAGTTCGATGCTGTCGTTACGGCACTCGGAGTCAATGATGTCACCCGTGCCGTAACACGCCAGCAATTTGCGCGCCGTCAGACCCGCCTTATCCGCTTGCTTTCAGAAAACCTGGGGGCTCGTCGCATCGTCGTAACCGCTGTCCCGCAGATGAACAGGTTTCCGGCCCTACCACAGCCGCTGGCCTGGGTGCTTGGATGCCAGGCCGCGCGCCTGGATCAGGGGTTGCAAGAGGTTGCGGCTGCATTTCCGCATGTTCAACATCTGCCACTCGACCTGCCGGACGACCCGGCATTGGCTGCACCGGATGGCTACCATCCCAGCCCCCGGGCGTATGCGCTCTGGGCGGATGCAGCCGTGCGTCTGTTGCTTCAGGCCTGACCGCGCGCCTGCCGGATTATAGGGATCGAGTAAACGACCAGAGCCGCCCAGATCAGTGGGAACGCGATCATCCGGCCCGTGTCTATCTTCTCGCCGAACAGGGTTATCGCTGTAATGAAGATCATGGTCGGCGCGATGTATTGCAGGATGCCCATCGTGGACAGACGCACCAGTTTGGCGCCATTTGCATAAACCAGCAATGGCACCGCCGTCACGACCCCTGCACAGGACAACAACAAGGTGTCCGACATCGCGACACCGAAATGACCAGTGCCCCGCACACCCAGAAACGTGACATAGACCAGCGCCGGGATCAAAAGGATCAGGACCTCAAGCAGGAAACCCTGGTTCGGCCCAATCGGCAGCGAGCGCTTGAAGAACGCGTAGAACCCCCAACTGATCATCAACCCAAGAGCCGCCCAAGGCAAACGACCGGCTTCCACCACAAGTACCACCACACCCAGCGCGGCCAATCCGACCGCGAACAGTTGTGTCCGTGTCAGGGGTTCTCTCAACAGGATTGCCCCCAGCGCGATACTGAATAGGGGGTTGATGTAATACCCCAACGCCGCATCCAGTGCGTTGCCCGTGGAAATGGCCCATACGTAAATCGCCCAGTTCACGGAAATAAGCGCAGCGGTCAAAGCGGCCATACCCAACATCTTCGGATTGCCAAGCGCGGCCTTCAGATCCCGGGTTCGGCCCAGGACAACCAGCAACAACCCGGCCACAGGCACTGACCAGATAACACGGTGCGCCACAACCTCGACCGCGCCCATATGATCCAGCGCTTTCATGTACAGAGGCAAGAACCCCCACAGGACATAGGCCGTGACTGCCAGCGCAAGCCCTTTTGGTGTGTCCGTGTTCTGTGAAGGTAGAAGCGTGTCTGCCACATCGGGTCTCCGGTTGATACCGGTTCGGTTTAAGGCAGAAATGAACGGGTTGAAAACTCTGAAAACAGTGAAGTGTCATATAACAATGTTTGATGAGTTGTCAGACCACGCTTTTCAGGTGAGGTCTGAAATGCGAGGCTCTGCCTCGCGCTCCGGGATATTTGTGGCCAGATGAACAAGGGACCCGCTCTTCATCTGGCCACAAATATCCCGGGGGAGTCGCCGAAGGCGGCGGGGGCAGCGCCCCCACCAAAACCCGTGGTCACACCTTCACCCGTTCGGATTTCGGATCATACATCGGCTTGAGCGACGCTTCGGCTTTGACCTTCACGCCACACACATCGATCTCGTAGCTCGAGGCCAGCACGTCGGCAGCCTTTTCCCCCTCGCAAGGCACATAGCCCATGCCAATCGCGCCTCCCAGCGTGTGGCCATAGTTGCCCGAGCTGAGATAGCCCACATACTCGCCATCGCGGATGATCGGTTCATTGTGGAACAGCAGCGGCTCGGGATCGGTCAGGCGGAATTGCACCAGGCGCGATTTCGGCCCGCTTTCCTTGCGAGCGATCACCGCCTCGCGACCGATGAAGTCGCAGCCCTTGTCCACCTTGACGGCAAAGCCCAGCCCGGCATCCACCACGTGATCCTCGCAGGTGATGTCATGGCCGAAATGGCGGAAACCCTTTTCGATCCGGCAGCTGTCCATCATGTGCATGCCGCAAAGCTTCAACCCCATGTCCTGCCCCGCCTCGTGCAGCGTTTCAAAGACGTGGCCCGCCATGTCGGACGAGACGTAGATCTCCCAGCCCAGCTCGCCCACATAGGTGACGCGGTGGGCGCGGGCGAGGCCCATACCGATCTCGATCTCCTGCGCGGTGCCGAAGGGGTTTGCCGCGTTCGAGAAATCGTTGGGCGAAACCTTTTCCAGCAGGGCCCGCGTATTCGGACCCATCACCGCCAGAACGCCTTCACCCGCCGTGACATCGGTGATGACCACGTTGAAGTTCCCCGAATGACGCATCATCCACGTCTGGTCCGCCAGGCGCGTCGCCGCCGGGGTGACCACCAGATAGGCGGTCTCGGAAAGGCGGGTCACGGTGACGTCCGCCTCGATCCCGCCGGAACGGTTCAGAAACTGCGTGTAGACGATCTTGCCATTGGGCACCGCATAATCACCGCCACCGATATAGTTCATGAACTTCTCGACATCGGGGCCCTCGACCCGGATCTTGCCGAAGGAGGACATGTCATACATGCCCACGTTCTCGCGCACCGCGCGGTGTTCGGTGGCCGAGTTCTCGAACCAGTTCTGACGCTTCCAGCTGTAGCTGTATTCGCGTTCCTGCCCTTCGTTGGCGAACCAGTTGGCGCGCTCCCACCCGGCCAGTTCGCCGAACACGGCACCGTGTTCATTCAGGTGGTGATGGAATGGCGTCCGGCGCACGCCCCGCGCCGTGGCTTTCTGGCGATAGGGATAGTGATCAGCGTAGAGCAATCCCAACGTTTCTTTTGAGCGTTCATAAAGGTATTTCTTATTGCCCTGAAACGGCTGCATCCGACCGATATCCACATCGCCCAGATCAAAGGGCTTTTCACCGGCATCCATCCACTCGGCCAGCGACATGCCTGCGCCACCGGCGGACTGGATACCGATCGAGTTGAACCCGGCGGCGACCCAGACATTGTCCATCTCGGGCGCAAGGCCAAGGTGATAGGCGTCGTCGGGTGTGAAGCTTTCGGGGCCGTTGAAGAAGGTGTGAATACCCGCCTCGGACAGCATTGGCATCCGGTTGCACGCCGCTTCGAGGATCGGTTCGAAGTGGTCGAAATCCTCGGGCAGTTGGTCGAACTCGAAGCTGTCGGGAATACCGTTCATGGCCCAGGGTTTGGCATTGGGCTCGAATGCGCCCAACATCATTTTGCCCGCATCTTCCTTGTAGTAGGCGCATTCATCTGGCACCCGCAGAACCGGCATCTGGCTCAACCCTTCAATGGGTTCAGAGACGATGTAGAAATGCTCGCAGGCGTGCAGCGGCACATTCACGCCGGCCATCTTGCCTACCTCGCGCCCCCACATTCCCGCGCAATTGACAACCATATCACAGGCGATATGCCCTTGGGATTGCCCGTCATCACTGACCCAGTCGACACCGGTCGCGCGCCGTCCGTGCCGGGAAATCCCGGTCACCTTCACCCGTTCCTTGATCAACCCACCGCGTTGACGCGCACCCTTGGCCAACGCCAAGGCAATATTAGCAGGATCTGCCTGGCCATCGGTTGGCAACCAAACGCCACCTGCCACGCCGTCGAGGTTGATATGCTCATATCGCTCTTTGACTTCGGTCGGAGAAAGCTCTTCGACCGGCACGCCAAAGGCGCGGGCCATTGCCGCATTTCGGTGAAGCTCCTCCAACCGCTCACTGGTCAGGGCGACCGAAACGGACCCGACCTGACGTAGGCCGGTGGCGACACCGGTCTCTTCCTCAAGGCCCAGATAGAGCTCTGCGGAATAACGCGCCAGTTTGGTCATGTTGGAAGACGCGCGCAGTTGCCCGATCAGGCCCGCCGCGTGCCAGGTGGTGCCACTGGTCAGTTGCTTGCGTTCTAGCAGAACAACATCGGTCCAGCCCTTCTTGGTCAAATGATAAGCGACCGAGCATCCGATGACGCCACCGCCGATGATGACCACTCGGGCCTTGCTGGGAAGATCAACCATCCTGAAATCTCCGCTGTGTCAGGTTTGGCATAGATTGCCATGAAAGATCGACGGCAAATGCATCAAAAGCGTCACAGAATCCGAAGTTTTCACCGATGTGATGCGGCTCGCTTTTGCCGGCGTACGACAAAGGGCGTGACCCCGAAGAAGCTTTTGTACACGGACGAAAACCCGTTCGGAAAACCACAGGCCAATCCAATTTCGCGTACGCTCATCGTGGTGTTCAGCAACAGGTTATTTGCCTTGGCCAGTCGCATTTCCCGGTAGAATCCGTTGGGAGTGGTTCCAAAAAAGGTTTTGAACTTGCGCTCGAGGGACCGGTTCGACAGGTGCAGCGATTCGACGATCTGATTGATAGGCAGGGGGTCTTCGATATTGGCCTGCATGAGCTTTATGCACTGATCCAGCTTCGAATCGCCGGTCGCCGTCAACTTGGCGCCCGAAAATGGCTGCATCGAAGCGAAATCGCGGATGTTCTCATGCAGCATGATGTCGGCCACGGTCATCTTCGCAGGCCCCGAGATATGGCGCCCGATCACCGCCAAGGCGATATCCGTCGTGGCCTCCATCCCGGCACATGTCACAACCGCGCCCTGTTCGGTTGCGATCGACAGCTTGGCTTCGAACCGGGCACCGCGTTCCCGCAGGAACGATGCGTTTTCCCAATGGGTTGCCAAGTCGGCTGTTCCCTGCTCGTCGATATAGCGGCTGGCGGCTTCGGCCAGCAGGAACACCTTGGCGTCCCGGAAGGTATAGTCCGACACCACCCGCCCCAACGACAAATCCGGATGGTCCGGGTCTGAATTGCCGATTACGAACAGGTAATCCGCCCTTGGCTGTGACGGCACCGCTTCTGTTTGAACCACGGCGTCACTGCTGCTGGCAATCGGGCCACCTTTGAGCGAGCGATAGGTGAAGGAGAACGGAGGGCTTGGGCATACGCGGTTGGCCAGCCTCAATACCTCTACCAACGACGCCAGCTCCAACAGCACGAAACCCGGCGCGACAAGGATGTCGAAATGCCGGATGGCCTGCTTTGGAGCGTCCGAAGTAGATTTTGCCGCCATTTTCTTCAAACGATGTTATGACCGGCGGCCCGCAACCGGTTCGCCAGTTCTTCGATATGATCCGGCCCGATTTCGCAGCACCCGCCAACAATCGTTGCCCCCTGATTGATCCACCGCATCACCTGATCCGCATAAGCCCTGGGGCCAAGGTCATGCCGTTCTTGCAGGGAATCCACGGTCGGCGCATCCTGAAGGAAATCATCCGTAATATGCGTGAAGCCATTGGCGTAGGCCCCGTAAGGCCGGTTCATGCCGGACAGAACCTCGAGCGCCGCCGGGATCGCCTCGGGGCGCGAACAGTTGATTAACACGGCATCGGGCGAAAACTCCTCCATCAACGGTGCAATGTCCGCCAACGGTTCGCCGGACCTGAGAAGGCTGCCATCGTCATCATTGACCGACAGGGACAGCCAAACCGGTTTTCCGCATCCGACCGTGCCACGCAATGCGCCCTCGGCCTCTTGCACCGAGGACACGGTTTCGATCAAAAACAGATCGACCCGCGCGGCCATCATGGCCACAAGTTCAGCGAACTTTTCAGCCGCATCCGCAGGGTCCGGGTTAAGGTCGGGGCGATATGAAGCGAGCAATGGCCCCAGTGCACCCGCGATCCGCCCCCCGGTTTCCGCGCGGGCGCGTTCGGCCTGTGTCAGGGCGGTGTCGATCAGGGTAGGCATCTGATCCTCTATCCCCACCCGCACCAGGCGAGAGCGATGGACGGCATAAGTATTGGTTGTCGCGACCGTCGCACCCCGGCTGAAATAGTCGCGGTGCACTTCCGCAACCAAATCGGGGTGATCGATCATCACGCGCGTCGACCACAGCGGTGTCGCCCGGTCGCCACTGCGTTTTACCAGTTCCTGCCCGATAGAGCCGTCCAAAAGAGTGATATCCGCCATGTCATTACTCCTCAGGGCACCAATACCAGTTTTCCCGGAAGAGTCTTTGACTGAAAATCAGCCTGTGCAATACCAATATCCTTCAACGGATAGGTCCGGGAAACCAGTGGCTTGATCCGTCCGGTATTCACCAGTTCGACAAGACGGGCAAAGACTTCGGGCGCCTGGTGCGTGCACCCATGTATGGTGATGTCGCGCAGATATATGTCCCGCAGATCAGCTTCGACAATCGGGCCTGCTATTGCCCCCGAAACGGCATAGTGCCCGCCGGATTTCAGGGAAAGGATCAGCGACGGCCAGGCCGGGCCACCCACAACATCGATCACCACATCGAACTTATCCTGCGGCAGCGGGTCGTTCCGGTCAAACGTATTCTCGGCCCCCTGGGATTTCACGATCTCGGCTTTCGTGCCCGCTGTTACAGCCCAAACCGACGCCCCGCGCAGGGCGGCCAGTTGCACCGCCGCCAGCCCGACGCCACCCGAGGCGCCGGTGATCAGCACATTGTGCCCGGCAGTCACGCCTGCGCGGGTCAGCAGGTTTTCCGCCGTCCCGAAGGCGCAAGGAATGGCGGCGATTTCCACGTCCGAAAGAGGCGAGGCGCTGACGTCATAGAGATCATCGGCTTCAACCAGACAATACTGGGCAAAGGCCCCATCGATTTCGGAACCAAGCGCAATGAAGCCCTGCGGGTTTCCCGGGCGCGGACGCGGCAGGTTTATCGGACAGGTCACGCGCTGCCCGGGTTTGAAGGCAACACCCGGCCCAACCTGTTCCACGATGCCACAAAGATCTCCGCCCTGAATGCGGGGAAAGTGCAATGCACCGCCCCAACCGCCCGCTTCGACCTTCTGATCAACGGCATCCGTCGCACCGGTGACGCCCGAGGAATACCAACCGACCCGTGTGTTGATATCCGTGTTGTTCACACCTGCGGCAGCGACCCGAACAAGAACTTGCCCTGCCCCGGGTTCAGGAGCCGGAATATTATCACGCCATTCCAGAACCTCGGGTCCACCGTGATCCGTCAGGTAAACGCCCGACATGATATTGGGAATCGTCATCTCAGACCTCATCATCCGAATGTTTCGGACTGTGGCTCGTGATCCTCAGCCCACATCAACGCGATCCACATCAACAAGGAAACCAACCCCGCCTTCCGGACAACAGAATGTCCCGGCATGGCTGTCGTGGCGATGAAGGCCAAGTGCGAAGCTGGCCTTCACGTTGTCTTCCATCAGTGTGTAGGCTCCGCCCGTGTCCTGACCGGAAACTTTCACGAAGGTATGGTCGTTTTCCCAGTCATAGTTGGGACCTTCACCAGGTCCCATCTTGGAATATCGCGGGCGCATGGGGGCCTCCTGTTTGTCAGGCGCGCAGCCGCTCGTTTGCGGGATCCCACAGCGGCTGATCCTCCTGTACCACGGCGCGGCACTTCTGGCCGTAGATTTCAACCTCGAGCTCGGTACCGGGGTTTGCAAGTTCTGACTTGATCATGCCCAGCGCGATGGATTTGCCGACGCGGTAACCCCATGCGCCGGAAGTGGTCTCGCCCACGATCTGATCGCCCTGCCAGATGCACGACATGTAAGGCGCATCGCAATCACCTGCGTCGACAGTCAGGGTGACGAACGACTTTTTCACACCCTGCTGCTTTTCGTTCAGGATTGCAGCCTTTCCGGGGAAGTCCTGTGGCTTGTCCAGTTTGACAAACCGCTCCAAACCCGCTTCCAGCAGCGAGTAGTCGGTGCTCAGATCACCCTTCCATGCGCGATAGCCCTTTTCGATGCGCAGGCTGTTCAGTGCATACATGCCGAACGGCTTGGCCCCGGCGGCAAGGATCGCGTCATAGATCGCGGGCATGTGCTCGTTCAGCGCGTGCACCTCCCAGCCCAGTTCGCCAGCAAAGGACACGCGGATCAGGTGGGCGGGTTGCCCGGCCACGGTGGCGGCCTGATGGGTCAGCCAGCCCAACGAAAGGTCGGCATCGGTCAGACCCGACAGGATCTCGCGCGATTTGGGTCCTGTCACGATCAGGGTGTCGCGGGTGGTGGTCACGTCCTCGACGGTGACGCCCGCGGGCATCGTGTTCATCAGGATGTCGCGGTCGTGCCATTGCGCGGTGGCGGCGGTGATCATCACGAACTCATCCTCGCCCAGTCGCATGCAGGACATCTCGGTCAGGATGCGGCCGCGGTCGTCAGCGATGTAGACCAGGTTGATCCGCCCCACTTTGGGCAGGCCGCCGGTGACCAGCCCGCGCAGCGTCTCGGCCGCGCCTTCGCCTTTGACGACGAAGCGCGAGAAACCCGGCAGGTCGAGCACGCCGCAATGGTCGCGCACCGCTTCGCATTCTTCCTTGATCCGTTGCTCCCACGGGCCCGAGCGGCCCCAGGTGTGGGTGCTTTCCTCGGAGGTATCGTCCCCCGGCTGCGCAAACCAGTTGGCGCGTTCCCAGCCATTGTAGGCCCCCATGACACCGCCCAGTTCCTTGACCTTGGCATGTACCGGCGACAGCTTCTTGTCGCGTGCGGCGGGCCATTCGTGATAGGGGAAGTGCATGGCGTATTCGTTGCCATAGACCTCCATACCCTTTTGATTGCAGTAGTCCTGATCGGTGTAGTCGGTATAGCGGCGCGGATCGACGGCCCACATATCCCATTCGGTGGCGCCATCCACGATCCATTCGGCCAGTACCTTGCCCGCGCCGCCGCCTTGGGCGATGCCGAAGGTGAAGGTATGCGCCTCAAACGCGTTCTTGACGCCGGGCATCGGGCCGATCAGCGGCAGGCCATCGGGCGCATAGGGGATCGGCCCGTTGATCACGCGCCCCACGCCCGAGGTCGCCATCAGCGGTACCCGCTCCATCGCATCGGCGACAATGTCCTCGATCCGGTCCAGATCGTCGTTCCACAGCTGGAACGAGAAATCTTCGGGCATCTGGTCGTCCTCGGTCATCCAGTGCCCCTTGCAGTTGGGCTCGTAGGGGCCGAGGTTGAAGCCGTTCTTCTCCTGCCGCAGGTAGTAGGAGATATCCACGTCGCGCAGCAGCGGCAGCTTGCCGCCGCTTTCCTTCGACCAGGCCTCGATTTCGGGGATTTCCTCGGTCAGCAGGTACTGGTGGCTCATGACCATCGCGGGTACGGTGCGGCCACCATAGGGCTTGAACCATTCACCCACACGCTGGGCATAGTAGCCCGCGGCGTTGACGACATAGTCGCAGCCTATATCGCCCTTTTCGGTATGGACGGTCCAGGTGCCGTCGCCATGCTGGGTGACGCCAGTTGCCGGACAGAAGCGGATGATCTTCTGGCCCATGTCACGCGCGCCCTTGGCCAGCGCCTGCGTCAGTTGTGCCGGGTCGATGTCACCGTCGGTCGGGTCATACAGAACACCCTCAAGATCATGAGTTTCCAGGAAAGGGTAGCGTTCCTTGGCTTGCTCCGGCGTCCACATCTCCATCGGAATTCCCTGATAGCGGCCCATCGACATGGCCCGCTGGAACTCCTGCATCCGTTCCTTGCTGTGCGCCAGACGGATCGACCCCGAAACATGGTAGTTCATCGGATAGTCGACCTCTTCGCCCAGACGCGAATACAGTTCGGTCGAATAGCGCTGCATGTTCATGATCGCCCACGAGGTCGAGAAGGTCGGAACGTTACCGGCCGCGTGCCAGGTCGAGCCTGCGGTCAGTTCGTTCTTTTCCAGCAGAACGCAGTCGGTCCAGCCTTTCTTGGCCAGATGATACAGCGAGGAAGCCCCCACCACACCGCCACCGATAATGACCACGCGTGCTTTTGTCGGAAAATCACTCATGAGTTTTGGTCCCTGTTACTGTGCCCGTTGGGGCAGATCGTCCGTGATGTCGTAATAGTCGCCCTTGTCAGCCACAAAGATGTGCCTCGAGAGCTTTTGGCCCGTGGGCGCATCGAACGCGCCCATGGCAATCGAAATCGTGTCCTCTTCGGTATGTTGCCAGAAGAGGAATGAACCGCATTTGCTGCAAAACCCGCGCCGTGCGATGTCTGATGCACGGAACCACTTCAGCGTGTCGCGGGCCGAGAAACTCAGGTTGTCCTGATGGGTCGTGGTCGAGGCCCAGACGTGGCCGGATTGCTTTCGACACTGCCCGCAATGGCAGGCTGAAGGCGGAGAAAGGTCTCCGTCGATGGTGAAAGCAACTGAACCGCAAAGGCAGGACCCTCTGTACATAAGATTACCCCCTTGCCGCAGGCGCGGTGCTGGTTCCCAACAACACGCCGTAGATTATGAAACAGGCCGCCATCACCCGGCGCACCCAGATGTTGAATACTGCGCCTAGTGCCGCCTTGCCCATCAAAGCGCCCAAAACGGTAAAACCGGTATAGCTGAGCGTTGTGATTAATAGTGCGGTTGGCATAATCACGACCATCTGCTGCCAGATCGGCACGTCCGGCTGCACGAATTGCGAAAACGCGGCCAGATAGCCCGCGACGCTTTTTGGGTTGATCGTGGCCACTGCCAGCGCGTGCAGATAAACGTGCCGGGCCGGGCGTTCCGAGACCGGAGCGGGCTTGCCGGCATTCATCCATCCCCGCAGGCCCAACCAGATCAGAAAGCCCGCACCGACCAACTTGGCCACGAAAAACCCGGTCGGAGATGCCGCAATCAGGGCTGTGACGCCCAGCGCGGATAGGATCAAAAACATGCTAGCCTGCGTCAGTATGGCCAATACACCCATCATGGCCTTTGGAAACGGCAGGCTCATCCCGTTCGAGATGCAGTTGACCGCGTTAGGCCCCGGTGTGGTGACGAATACCACCCAGAACAGCGCGAAAATGGACCACGCCTCGAATGACATCAGTACACCGGCGGAGCAATGACCCAGATGGCCACTGCAGGCTCTTCATAGGGGTTGGCCCATTGATAAGGTTCATGTTTGATCCGAAAACTGTCGCCCGGCCCCACCAGGAATTCACGCGACCCGATCGTCAGATTCAATCGACCTGAAATCATATAGCCCACTTCCTGAGTCGGGCGGTTGGCCGGTGTCTGCATCCGTGAATTTGGCTCAAAAGTGGAATGCACCATTTCGAAATCATCAGTCAGATCCGGCGACAGCAACTCTTCGATCAGCCCTTCTTCGCCCGACCCCATCGGGCGACGCGACCCGGCGCGCACAACGTAGCCCAATTCGTTCGCAGGGGCGGCTGAATGCGCAAACAGCATCGACATTGGCACGCCGAGGCATTCGGCAATCTGGCGCAGGTCCGAGATTGAAGGCTCGGACAAATCGCGCTCGACCTGGCTCAACCAACCGACAGAGCGATCCAGCCGAGTTGCAATCTCGGTCAGGGTCAACCCTCGGGCCTTGCGCAAGGCCCTCAGGTCAGCACCAAGGGTCGCGCTTTGGGGGGCTTGGCTGTTCACAGGCCGCTCCGAATCTTGTGAAATTCTTCCTTCGTTTTTCACGATGAAGCAAGCCAGTGAAATTTCCAAGCGTTTTTTCACGCCCGGTTTAAATGGGGTGTCGATCATCATCGTGTGCGAAAGACAGAATTGAGGAGCAGAAGGCGCACAGGCCCCTGAAACACCAGAAAAACCGCAGGGGCGCAGCAGCCGGATTTCAGTGTTTGCCGTACAAGGGCTTCATTTCAAAAAGACAGCACATATCGTTGCCCCGTCGTGCTGCGGCGACATGGGAAACCCTTCGCGACAGAAACAGATCTGGAAAAGCCTGGATCGTGCAAAGCCCGCCCGGCCTTAGAATTGAAGACCGGCAAAAACCTTCACTTCATCCAACACATGTTGAGGCCAACGACGGGTGAAACTGTCGGCGATCGTTTCGCGCTTTTCCGGCTCAAGCCCGGCAAGCAAGCTGGGAAAGCGGCGGCGATTTCTGGGCAGCGTCCACATTTCGATACCATTTTCGAAACAGTAACGGGCAAAACGCACATCGACGAACTTCTCGCTGCCTTCCATGTATTCCAGTGTCGGGAACAGCGACCCGGACACCATGACGGTTCCGGTTCCCAGCTGGTGCACCCTGGTCGAGTAGGTCAGCCGTTGGTTCATACGCAACAACGTGCGCTGCCGTATCGACTTGGGCGTCGGGTTTGTGAACGTCGTGGCATGATAGCCGAAGACACGCTTTTCCAGTCCGACGCCCCGCGCCCGGCGTATGGTCTGACGGACATAGTTGTCCGCATATTCGATATCATCGTCGACCAGAAAAACGGTATCTGCCGGATCCGGTTGGAAAATGAACTTGCCGACATCCTTGTAATCCCGGTCGGGGATCACGGCGGTGACGTTGTCGAACTCACCCAGAAAATCGGGAACTTCCTGATATTCGTTCAGGCAGATGAAAACTCTGTCGACCTGATGCGCGATGCTTGCCACCGAATGGGGCAATACGCCGATGCGATCCGGGAATGTCGCCATATGGGCGCGTCTGATCCCTTTTCGAGGCGCTTCATCCGCGACCGTCGGATTGATGTCAGACTCTTGCATCCCTGAGAAACACCCCAAAACGAAACTTCGCTATGGATTCTGATAGGAGATCGCTTCGAAGCCTGCAAGATGAAGTCAGCCGGGCCCTTCATTCGCCCGGGAATCCCTTGGGTTGATGCACATCCGCAACGACCGCAGCGGTCAGTGCCCGGCAAACACTGCGGTCAAAATGCCTTCCAGATTTTGCGCATCCTGTTGCGTGAAAGCATCCGGCTGGTCGCTGTCAATGTCAAAAACGGCGATGACTTGTCCCGACGAATCCCGCACGGGCAGAACCAGTTCGGACCGGGTTGAGCTGGCGCAGGCGATGTGACCCGGAAACGCATCGACATCCGGCACCAGTTGCGTTTCGCCCGTTCTTGCTGCGGCACCGCAGACGCCCCGTTCGAACGGGATGACCAAACAACCATGCCCACCCTGATAAGGGCCGATCTTCAGAACGCCCGGTTCGGTGACACGATAAAACCCGGTCCAGTCGAAACGATCGTCGGAATGGTGAACCTCGCAGGCGACAGTCGCCATAAGAGCAACCTGGTCCGTTTCGCCTTCGGTCAGGGCCGCGATGGTTTTGGCAAGCGTTTCATAATCGGCAGTCATTGATTGCAACCCCTTCGGATGGTCGGGGGCACGGCCCCCGAACCCCCGGAGTATTTGGAAAAAGATGAAGGGTCAAACGCGTTCGATGGCAATGGCCGTGCCTTCCCCCCCGCCAATGCAGATCGCCGCGACGCCCCGTTTGAGGTTACGTTTTTCCAGCGCATTCAACAACGTAACGATGATGCGGGCACCCGAGGCACCGATGGGATGGCCTAGGGCGCAGGCGCCGCCATTCACATTCACCTTGTCTCGTGGCAAGCCCATTTCGTGCATGAAAGCCATCGGCACAACCGCGAAGGCCTCGTTCACTTCCCACAGGTCGACGTCATCCTTGCTCCAGCCAATGCGTGACAAGAGCTTCTGCGCCGCCGGAACCGGAGCCGTCGTGAAAAGGCCGGGGGCCTGAGCATGACTCGCATGCCCCAAAATCCGGGCCCGAACCGTCATGCCCCGCGCTTCGGCGGTTTCTGCCGACGCAAGAACCAGCGCCGCCGCGCCGTCCGAAATCGAAGACGAGTTGGCGGCCGTCACCGTACCGTCCTTGCGGAACGCAGGCTTCAGCGTCGGGATCTTCTCGGGGCGGGCGGATTTTGGCTGCTCATCTGTCTCCAGCAGAATTTCACCTTTGCGCGTCCGGACGGTAACGGGTGTGATTTCCTGATCGAATGCGCCATTTTCCTGCGCAGACAGCGCGTTGGACAAAGATTGCAGCGCGTATTCATCCTGTGCTTCACGGGTGAACTGATACGCCTCGGCACAGTCTTCGGCGAAAGTCCCCATTAGACGGCCTTTGTCATAGGCATCTTCAAGGCCGTCGAGGAACATGTGATCAACCACCTGACCGTGGCCAATGCGGGCACCGCCGCGCATCTTGGGAAGAAGATAGGGCGCGTTGGTCATGCTTTCCATGCCGCCCGCAATCATCGTATCTGCATGACCCAATGCAATTTGGTCGAAGGACATCATAGCGGCCTTCATCCCCGAACCGCACATTTTGTTCAGCGTCGTGGCGGGTACCTCTTCGCCCAATCCCGCCGCGAATCCGGCCTGCCGCGCAGGTGCCTGGCCCTGCCCCGCCGGCAAAACGCAGCCCATCAGCACTTCGTCGACCGTCTGCATACCTGCCTGCTGCAAAGCCGCGCGGATTGCTTCGCCCCCGAGGTCAGCCGCAGCAACACCGTCAAACATGCCCTGAAACCCGCCCATCGGTGTACGGGCGGCCCCTGCTATAACAACGTCTCTCATCCGGGTTTTCCTCCTGCTTTCGGGCTCTTGAATACCGAATGGTAAGAATTGCCGTCTAGCGTATTTCTACGACTCAATTTCAGTTTGGAAGGCGGCAGGATCATGGGGCTGACCAGCAAGACAACCGGCGAAACTCAGATCATCACCGTTCATGCCGACCGGATCGATGCTGCAATGGCCATTCAGTTCAAGGAAGACATGCGCACCAATACCGAGGACAGCGCTCATCGCGTTGTGCTGGATCTGTCCGATGTCGAGTTCATTGACTCCAGCGGTCTGGGTGCAATCGTTGCTTCAATGAAACAGCTGGGAAAAGACCGGAGGCTTGATCTGGCCGGGTTGCAGCCAGTGGTCGAAAAAGTCTTTCGCCTGACACGCATGGATACGGTTTTCAGACTTTTTGAAACTCTGGATGACGCGTTGTCAGAGACAGACGCCTGACGGCAGCAGGGGATAGATGGCGTGGAGCCGATTGAAAACAAGACCTGCCTGGAATTGACCTTCCCTGCGACGGAATCAGAGGCCAGCGAGGGCATTGCAAAGCTTAGCGTCGGTCTGGCGGAACGGGGATTGCCCCCGCATAAAGCCGGCGATGTGAAGATTGCTTTGGCTGAAGCCATCAACAACGTCGTGGAACACGCTTACAATGGCATCGCCGCGGCCAAGGTTCAGGTCACCTGCCGGCTGGACAGGGATCTTCTGGACATCTTGATCTCGGATACGGGGCGCCCGCTGCCTGGATACCGACTTCCGGATGGCACCCCTGCTCCGATGGGAACGGATCTACAGGACCTCCCCGAAGGTGGGTTCGGCTGGTTCCTGATCCATCGCCTCACCAGTGATATCCGGTACGAGCGGCGCGGTGGATGCAATCGTCTGTCCCTGCGGTTTGATTTTGAACCCAACGGGTGATCGACCACAATTGGTCACAATAAGGTCATTTTCGAAACATTGTCGCGCCGCAAACAACCACCATACAGTGACTCGTAGCTCAGATAGCTTCCCTCGGCGCCACATATCACAGCCCCCACCCAGTGAATGGCGCCGAGGAACTTCCCATCCTGAAATCGCTGGACAATCGCTGATCAGTGAATAGCTTTCTCTTGTTCTAACGAGAGAGAATTCGCCATGCGTGATCTGCATAATCCGGGCCGATCCGAAGTTTTTGCCACGCAAGGCATGTGCGCAACGTCGCATCCGCTGGCGGCCAAAGTGGCCATCGATACCTTGGGCCAGGGCGGCAACGCGATGGATGCCGCGATTGCCGGGGCTGTTCTTTTGGGGATTTGCGAACCACAGATGACCGGATTGGGCGGCGATTGCTTCGTTCTGTTCAATCGTGCCGGCGAAAGCAGTATACGCGCGCTCAACGGATCGGGCCGCGCACCGGCTGCCGCGCAGTCCCAGATGTTGCGCGATCAGGGCTTGTCATCCGTACCTTTGGGCGTGCCGGATGCCGTGACCATTCCCGGAGCCGTAGATGCCTTTTGCCACCTGGCCCAGACCGAGGGTCGCCTGGGGTTGGGCGCGATTTTGAAACCGGCGATTCATTATGCTGAAGCGGGTGTTCCGGTGGCTCCTCGGGTCGCTTTCGATTGGAAATCAGGTGCCGCAACACTTCAGGGCGCCGCCCGCGACCACTATCTGATTGACGGGCAAGCCCCGTCGATCGGGCAGGTTTTCCGTGCGCCGGGACAGGCGAAGGTATTGCGCCAGATCGCGGCCCACGGGCGCGACGCGTTCTATTCAGGTGAAATCGCCGATGATATAATCACCGCGCTTTCGGAAAGGGGTGGTGTCCATTCCGCTGAGGATTTTCATCACACAAGATGTACTGAAACGCAGCCGATACATGGGGCCTACAAAGGTGTGGATCTGGTGGAACATCCGCCGAACGGTCAGGGCGCAACCGCGATTTTGCTACTGAATATCCTCAAGCATTTTGACATGGCCTCGATGGATCCATTCGGAGCGGAGCGTATTCATATCGAAGCCGAGGCCACCAAGCTGGCCTATGACGCTCGAAACCGGTTCATCGCGGATCCCGACCACATGGCGAGAGTAGAGCGCTTTCTGGATCCGGATATCGCTGCCAGACTGGCTGCTTTGATCGATCCCCAAAAGGCGATGCCTGCTGCGGCGCCTCTGACCGAAGCGGTTCACAAGGACACGGTTTACATCACCGTCGTCGACCGCGACCAAATGGCTGTTTCGTTGATCTATTCGATCTTTCACAGCTTTGGATCCGGTATCGCGTCGGAAAAATACGGCATATTGCTGCAAAACCGCGGGGCAGGATTCACATTGCAGCCCGGCCACCCCAACGAACTGGGCGGCGGCAAACGTCCGATGCACACGATCATTCCGGGAATGTTGGCGCAGAACGGTCGGGTCACGATGCCATTTGGTGTCATGGGCGGTGCCTATCAGCCAACCGGACACGCGCGCTTCGTGTCAAATCTTGTCGATTTCGGGCTTGGGTTGCAGGAAAGCATCGATGCGCCACGCGCCTTCTTTGACGGATCAGTTCTGAAACTGGAGCGTGGCTACAGCGACGAGATCGCGAAACAATTGTCCGATATCGGCCATAATATTGAGATGCCGGAAACACCACTTGGCGGAGCGCAAGCGATCCGAATCCGAAAAGACGGTGTTTTGGAGGGTGCCAGCGACCCACGCAAAGATGGCTGCGCCCTTGGATACTGATCTGCGGCAGACCTACGCCCGCCGGTTCGGCGCACTTAGTTCAGGTGGAAATGCAGGGGGTATGCACCATCTTCGAACGGTCCGAACATATTGGGAATATCCGGGTGCTCGACCGGTTCGCCTGAATAGTCTGCAACCAGATTTTGTTCTGAAACATAAGCAACATAGAAGGATTGGTCGTTCTCGGCCAGCAGATGGTAGAACGGTTGCTCTTTCCTTGGGCGGCTGTCTTCCGGAATGGCCTGATACCATTCTTCGGTATTCGAAAACTCGGGATCCACGTCAAAAATCACCCCTCGAAAAGGGTGTTTCTTGTGACGAACCACCTGGCCCAAGCCGTATTTTGCACGTGTCTTTAGCATTGTATCAGCCCCCAACGCTTTTTTTACCCGTTTCCGGGCGGAAAAGCCAATCATTGATGTGAAAATCAGGGAAACAGTCTGTGAACCTTATACTGACAGTGTTCGAAATCGTGGCGCCGGTTTTTCTATTGGCGGCTGTTGGTTTTACATGGGTTAAGCTGGGTTTCGAATACCGCCTGCAATTCGTCACCCGCTTTGCAACGATGCTGGCAATGCCCAGTCTGATCTTTGTTGCCCTGATGCAAACCGAGATCCCGGGCAATGATCTGTCACGCTTCACAATGGCGACACTGGTCGCAAATCTGCTGCTGGCGGTGTTGTTCTGGCTGATCGTTCGAGGGCTGAGACTGGACCCGCGAACATACCTGTCGCCTTTGATCTTCGGCAATACCGGAAATCTGGGCCTGCCGCTGTGCATCTTTGCCTTTGGTCAGATTGGTCTGGGATATGCTGTTGTCTTTCTGTCAGTTACCGCATTGTTTTCTTTCACTTACGGGATTTATCTGGTCGCCGGGAAAGGGGCGTGGGGACAGGTTGCGCGCCAACCAATGGCTTGGGCGACGATCCTTGGCGCAGTGTTTTTGTGGCAAGGATGGCAGACGCCGACATTTCTGACCAACACGCTGGAGCTTTTGGGGCAAATGGCCGTCCCGCTGATGTTGGTCACGTTGGGTGTGGCAATCGCCCGCCTGACTTCGCACAGCCTGGGGCGGGCGCTGTGGCTGTCAGCGCTGAAACTGGCGGTGTGCTTTGCGCTGGGATGGGGAATCGGACGATGGTTTGATTTGGATACGATCGCATTTGGCGTTCTGGTTCTTCAAATCTGTACGCCGGTTGCAGTAACCTCTTACCTGTTGGCCGAACGGTTTGGGGCCGATTCCGACGCCGTCGCCGGCATGGTCATGGTGTCCACCGTGCTTTCCGTTGCGGCGTTACCGGCTATTCTGGCTATCATTTTATAGCGATTGTGATTTCCTAAGCGCTCAATCTGCGCTAGAATACACAAAAAAAGGCACGAGGCACATGAGCAGAATTCTTTTCGTACTCCTGGGGGTGCTGCTTCTGGCATCCTGTGGGGGCGGCTCTAAACAGCCGCCCAGCAGATTAAACGATGCGTGCAGTATTGCGCGTGAAAAACCCGACTATATCAAAGCCTTCAAGAACACCGAGCGCAAATGGGGCGTTCCGGTTCACGTTCAGATGGCGACCATCTATCAGGAAAGCCGGTACAGGCATGATGCGCGCACTCCGCATAGATATGTATTGGGCGTCATCCCAATGGGCCGTCAAAGCAGCGCTTACGGCTATGGTCAGGCACTGGACGGCACGTGGGAACAATATCAGCGCGAAACAGGAAAACGTCGGGCCAAGCGCGATCGCATTCGCGACGCCTCGGATTTTATCGGCTGGTACATGAACAAAAGCTACGAGCGTAACGGTATCCACCCGGCAGATACGCGCAATCAGTACCTGGCCTATCACGAAGGCCATACAGGCTACGCCCGTGGCAGCTACAACAGCAAATCCTGGTTGTTGAACGTTGCCAATGACGTGGACGCACGCGCACAACTATATCAGGCACAGTTGGCGAACTGCCGGTATTGATACGTACAAGCGGGTCAGCGATTGCCTGACCCGCTTCTCTTTTTGTCCGAGAACAGCTTCTGATCAAGGCGACCGCCTTCATTCAGGGCGCCCAGCAATACCGTCGTCTGGCTGCCCGCATTGTCGTGAATCACCCACTTGCGCAGCTCGACTGGATTGTCCGTGAACATCAGTTCGATCCGACCCGCTTCGGGGTTCTTGGGATCCTGCGCGGTGACAACGGTGGCCGTGCCGTCAAAGCTGTGACCTACAACCATATTTGCCTGGCTCAGGTTCACGTTTCGCGCCAGCACGATGGACAGTGGTGTGCGCTTAAGCGGGTATTGCTCGGGCGGCTGGTTCGATTTCGGATCAAAGATCTGAACACTTCCGGATCTTGCCAGCACCACGGCACTGTTGGGCGGGTCATATTCAAACCGCATCTTGCCGGGGCGCTGCATCCACAGCTTGCCGGTGCTCAGCGAGCCATCGTCATTCACCTGGGTGAATGTTGTCTGAACCGTCTTCAACCCGTTCAGGTAATTGGAAATCTGCGAGAGCGGCAGCTTCTCCGCCGCCCATGCGGCGGGTGCGGCCAGTGTCAAAGCAAGGGCAAAAGCAATCTGTTTCATGCCGTACAGATAGGTCTTCTGCCCTTGTTATTAAATATCCTATTGCTCGGGGACGAGGATTTCGCGTTTCCCGACATGATTTGCTGACGAAACAACACCTTCGTCTTCCATTTGCTCAACAAGCCGTGCAGCTTTGTTGTAGCCAATGGCAAGTTTTCGCTGAATATACGAGGTCGAGCATTTGCGATCCTTGATCACGATTGCCACCGCCTGATCGTACAACGCGTCCTCTCCGTTCGTATTGCCGCCAGTGTTCAGGCCCAAAACGGCATCGATATTGTCAGCCTTTTCTTCGGCCGGACCGTCGACAACACCGCCAATGTAGTCCGGTGGACCAAACTGTTTCAGGTGGTTGACGACTTCCTCGACCTCTTCATCCGAGACAAAGGGCCCGTGGCAGCGGGTAATCTTGGCACCGCCAGCCATGTAAAGCATGTCGCCCTGCCCCAGCAGCTGTTCGGCCCCCATTTCACCCAGAATGGTGCGGCTGTCGACTTTCGACGTCACCTGGAAGGAAATCCGCGTTGGGAAGTTCGCCTTGATCGTACCGGTGATCACGTCGACCGAGGGGCGCTGTGTGGCCATGATCAGGTGAATGCCCGAGGCCCGCGCCATCTGTGCCAGACGCTGGATGCAGGCTTCGATTTCCTTTCCCGCCACCATCATCAGGTCGGCCATCTCATCGACGATGACAACGATATAGGGCATCGCTTCGGGCGCGAATTCTTCAGTCTCGAACGTTGGTTCACCGGTTTCATCGTCAAACCCGGTTTGCACCGTGCGGCTGAACATCTCGCCTTTGGCCAACGCATCCTTCACCCGGCCGTTATAGCCTGCGATGTTGCGGACGCCCATTTTGGACATCTTGCGATAGCGATCTTCCATCTCGCCCACGACCCATTTCAGGGCGACCACCGCCTTTTTCGGGTCGGTCACAACAGGCGACAGCAGATGCGGGATACCGTCGTAGACCGACAGTTCCAACATTTTCGGGTCGATCATGATCAGGCGGCATTCATCCGGTGTCAGCTTGTACAGCAGTGACAGGATCATCGTGTTGATCGCCACTGATTTACCCGAACCCGTGGTTCCCGCAATCAGCAAGTGCGGCATCTTCGCCAGGTTCGCCACGACGGACTCGCCGCCGATATCCTTGCCCAAGGCCAACGGCAGTGCCTGGTTGCCATCGCCGAAATCACGGCTGGCCAGGATTTCGCGCAGAACCACCATTTCGCGATTTTCGTTCGGTAGTTCGATACCGATAACCGAACGGCCCGGTAGGGTCGAAACCCGCGCCGACAGGGCCGACATCGAACGTGCGATGTCATCGGCCAGGCCGATCACGCGGCTTGCCTTCAGACCCGGAGCGGGCTCCAGTTCGTACATGGTGACGACCGGGCCCGGGCGAACGCTGACGATCTCACCCTTCACGCCATAATCATCCAGCACATTTTCCAGCATCCGCGCGTTTTCTTCCAAGGCTTCATCGCTCAGATGGTGGCGCTGAATGCTGGCCGGATTCGACAAAAGGCCCAGAGGTGGCAGTTCGAAATCCGAGTGCCGCTCTTCAAAGGATAGTGCAGGCTGTGCCTCGGCCTGTGCGCGGCGAGACGGTTGCGGTGTACGGCGTACCGGTTGCGCGACCACGGGCTTGCGCGGTTCGGCTACCGGGATTTTCATCGCCGGGCGCGGTTGCAAAACAGCTTCTTCGACATCCTCGAATACCTCGTCCTCCACATCCGGCTCGGGCGCATAGGGGGTCTGCATAGGCGCGGGCGCGTTTTCAACCGGCGTGGATTCTTGCCATTCTGGCTTATCACCCGCTGTTACGGGTGGCTCGGGCGGCAGTCCTGCTGCTGTCACCGGCGGTTCCGCCGGCAAGCCATCGGGCTGGCTTGTGTTCAGGATCAGCGGCCCCGGGCGGCGGCCACGGCCTTTGGTCAGCGGAAGGTTCGGGTCGGGTTCGGGCGTCAACTCACCTGTGGCCACTTTGCGATTGCGCACAGCAGCCGAGATTTTCGAACGGATGCGATCCTCGCCCGGCATTTCGTCGAAACCCGCGATTGGTTCCGGATCGACCAGCTCTGGCTCAGGCATGGGATCGGGGCGCCTGATAAGTGACGGCATGCGCGCCAACAGACCGGACTTGACCGGAGGTTCGGGGCTTTCCAGTTCGGGTTCTTCAAAGATTGGATCGGCATAAGCCAGATCATCCTCGAACACGGCTTCGGCCGCTGCGGTTCGCGCAAGTTTGCGCTCTTCCCATTGCGCGCGGCGATCTCGTGCTGCCTGCGCAGCCGAGGCTGCACCACGGCCCATCAGGGTCATCAGCATGTCATATGCCATCACCAGACCCAGCAAGAAGGCGCGGAAACCCCGCTTGACATCGGTTTTGGTGAAACCCAGCACAAAAATACCCAGCGCAATCATCCCGACCGCCATGGCCAGCGACATCAGCTTCACCAGAAAATGTGACGAAATCGGCAGCAGCGTCAGCAATGCGCCCATGACCGTATCGCCGAACAAACCGCCCAGACCATAACTGTGGGTCGCGCGCCAGTCTGCATCAGGAACGAGCGTCGCGGCATACACCGAGACGACGGCGATCCAGATCGGGGCAAAAATCAGACGCGCAATGGCGCGATCTTCCCCGAAATGGCCCGCAAACCGAAAACCCCAACCAATCAGAACCATTGCGATGCCCCAGCTTCCCCAGCCGACGATCATGAACAAGGGTGCGGCGATCGAGGCCCCAATCCGCCCCATCCAGTTCTGCACCGGCGCGTCAGTGGACACCATCCAGTTGGGATCATCGGGCGTGTAGGACCAGATCATCGCGGCCGCTGCCAAACCCAGCAGGATCAGGGCGATGCCAATCAACTCCTTGCTGCGTCGCTCCAGGGCTGCCTGCGTTGTGCTGTCCAGCAATGGATCGCGGTTGCGCGCGTTATATGATGCCATTTTGCCCTCGTACCTCACGAATAGATGCAGTCGCGGAGTGTGATCAGACCACGCTGCAACTCTGTTTTTGGGGCCACCAATGCAGCCCGGATAAATCCTTCGCCCGGGTTCTTTCCCGGATCGCCTTGTGAAAGATATGCGCCCGGCAGGACCCGGACACCGGTTTCCTTCCAGACTTTCAATGCGGTGTCTTCACCATTCTCGACCGGCAGCCACAGAAAGAATCCGGCCTCGGGCGCCATATAGCCCTGCACGCCTGCGAATACCTCATCCGCAATGGCGTATTTTTCCTGATACAGCGCGCGGTTTTCGCGAACGTGTTCCTCATCCGCCCAAACCTTTGCTGCGGCGGCTTGCAAGGGCAGAGGCAGAGGCGACCCGGCATAGGTGCGCAGCTGCTTGACCTGTTTGATCGTCTTTGGACCACCGGCGATAAGCCCCGACCGCAAGCCAGCCAGATTCGAACGTTTAGAAAGTGAGTTGAACAGCGTGATCCGTTCAGGATCAGCGCCCAGATCCTGCGCGACAGTCAGAATACCTGTCGGGGCTTCTTCACGGTAAATCTCGGAATAACACTCATCCGCAAAAATACGGAAATCGTACTGCTCGGCCAGACGGATCAGGTCGGCCCAATACTCGCGCGAGGCAACGGCCCCCTGCGGATTGGCGGGTGAACAGATATAGGCCACGGCGGTGCGGTTCAGCACGTCCGCAGGCAGGCCGGCATAGTCCGGCAGATGGCCCGTCGCGGCGGTGGCGGGCACAAAACAAGGCTGCGCGCCCACCGACAGCGAGGCGACCATGTAGACCTGATAAAACGGGTTCGGGCACAGGATGATCGGCTGCTGACCGTTCTTCTGTTCCGGGCACAAAGCCATGGCCGCGTTGTATAGCCCCTCGCGCGTGCCGTTCAGCGCCATCACGTTGGCATCAGGGTCCATCTGAACCCCATATCGCCGTTTGATCCAATCCGTGATCGCCGTGCGCAGGTCATCCGACCCTTCGTTCGGGGGATACCCTTGGAACCCGGCGGCGTTTTCCAAGATGACATCCGTCACCCAAGCCGGAAAATCATGTGTCGGCGCACCAATGGTCATGTGAACGACATCACCGCCCGGCTGGTGGTGATCCAACAGGGCGCGCAGACGCGGGAATGCATAAGCCGGTAGGTTCGAAAACCGCTCGGGGAAATCCATAATACTGCCTCAATATCGGGGTCATTGGCGCCCCGTTTTTTTGGCAGATTACAGCCCGGGTCCCTCTTCGTCCAGACAAAGAGGTTCCGAATCAGGGGATTGTGGCATTCAGGCCAGCACCGTTTCCGCTGCCGAACCCAGCCGCAACAACGCCTCTTCCGAGCCGGGATAGCCCAGCATCATCAACCCGCAGCCGGGAGTTCCGGTGGGCAGGCTCAGCGCCGCCAGCCCCATCAGGTTGCCAATCCGCGTGTTCCGCAGGGCCAGAAGATTCTCGGTTACGTAATAGTCATGATCGCTGAGCAAGCGCTCCAGATTGGGCGGCAAAATCGGCGCTGTCGGTGCCAGAACCGCATCAAACCCGGCGGTTGCCGCGTCCCAGGCGCTGCGGCATGCCTTGAGTTTGGCCCAGGCCGCCACATAGTCGGGGCCCGAATAACCCATGCCAATGCGGAAGCGTTCGAGAATCTCGGGATACATTGCCTCGGGATTGGCTTCGATGACATCGCGCCACAGCCCATAGGCCTCGGTCGTGTATACGATGCTGGTCAACGTCATGGCCTCGTTCAACTCGGGCACTTCCAACGGCACGATCTCGGCCCCCGCGTCGGCAAGTTTGGCCACGGCTTCGTCATATGCTTTGCGCGGTGTGTCGCGCAGGTCGTCCTTGGCAATGTTCTGCAAATCGGCAAAACGGCGCCCTTTCAGCGAAGCACCACGCAGATCGGCAGGTGTTCCCCCCTCGAGCAGAGCCAGCACATGCGCCGCGTCCTCGACCGAACGCGCCACAGGTCCAACCGTGTCGAAACGCAGGCACAGCGGCACCACACCTTCCAGGCTGAGCCGTCCCGCAGTGGTTTTCAGCCCCACCAGATCATTCCAAGCCGCCGGGATACGCACCGAACCACCCGTGTCCGAGCCGATGCCACACGCCGCCAACCCCCACGCGACCGAGGCCGCCGCCCCCGAAGACGACCCTCCGGGCACTGCTGCCTCGTCATGAATGCAGGGCGGGGTTTCGGTGATCGGATTCAACCCGAGGCCGGAAAAGGCCAGCTCGCTCATATGTGTTTTACCCAGGCAAACGGTGCCCATCTGAGTCGCATTGCGCAGCACCAGCGCATCCGCATCCGGCACGCGATCCTTCAACAAAGCCGAACCCGCCTCGGTCACGGTGCCGGTGGTGTCGAACAGGTCTTTCCAACTGATCGGGACGCCATCCAGCAGCGACCGGCGCAGGCCCAGTTGCGCGCGATGCCGAGCGGCTTCCGCTTCGGCCCGGGCGCGGTCGTGGGTGACGCGGGCATAGATGCGGTCCCGATGCGGATGAGCGTCAATAGCGGACAGGTAGGTTTCTGTCAGTTCGACCGGATCGATCTGCCCCATGCCAATGCCACGGCCCAAATCACACGCGGTCATTGTCAACCAATCCTGCATCTCATCCCTCCTGGTTTTTTCGGCTGTGGGTGACGGTAGCGACAGGACTGCACATGGACAATCCCGAAAGGGCGCGCATATTGCAGGGCATGACACAGGCTTCTGACATACTGATCGTGGGCGGCGGGTTGAACGGCCCTGCTTTGGCGCTGGCACTGGCACAGACCGGTCATTCGGTCACGGTGATCGACGCGCTGGTCGAAAAGGTACGCAAGAACGCGGCATTCGACGGGCGCGCCTATGCGCTGGCTCTGGCCTCACAGCGGTTGTTGGATGCCATCGGTATTTGGGACCGCGTCGCGCAGCACGCCCAACCGATGCTGGAAATCAAGGTCACAGATGGCCATGCCGGGACAGGGCCATCGCCGTTTTTCATGCATTTCGACCATGCCGAGATCGAAGAAGGCCCGATGGGGTATATGGTCGAGGATCGCCACCTGCGCCGTGCTTTTCTGGACGCGATGGCCGAAGAGCCGCGCATCACCCAGGTAAGCGGCAAATCCGTCGTTTCGCAACAGACCGACACGGCCAACGTGACCGTGACGTTGGATGACAGCAAAACCCTGGGCGGCAGCCTGCTGGTTGGTTGTGACGGTCGCCGCAGCGGAACCGCGTCACGGGCCGGCATCAAACGCACCGGTTGGGATTACGGCCAGACGGCATTGGTCTGCGCCATCGAACATGAGCTGCCACATAATGGCATCGCGCATCAGTTTTTCATGCCACCCGGTCCGCTGGCAATTCTGCCGTTAACTGGCAATCGCAGTTCCATCGTCTGGAGCGAACGCACCGACAGCGCACAGCACATCAACGCCCTGCCCGAGGATGACTACGTGCAAGTTCTGCGCCCGCGATTTGGCGATTTTCTTGGCAAAATCAGTCTGGCGGGAGATCGTTTCACTTATCCGCTGAACCTGACCATAGCCAATTCCTTCATCAGCGATCGCATGGCGCTGGTCGGAGATGCCGCGCACGGAATGCACCCCATTGCCGGTCAGGGCCTGAACGCTGGCCTCCGCGATGTCGGCGCTCTGGCTGAGGTCCTGACTTTGGCGGGACGGCGCGGCGAGGATATCGGCTCGTTGATGGTACTGGAGCGCTATCAGGAATGGCGCCGTTTCGACACGGCCTCGCTGGCGATGGCGACGGATGTCTTCAACAAGCTTTTTTCCAACGACAACCCGCTGCTGCGGCTTGGACGTGACATTGGCATGGGGGTTGTCGGCGCTTTGCCCGGCCTCCGTCGCGGTTTCGTTCGCGAAGCGGCCGGGCTGACCGGGGATCTGCCCAAGCTGTTGCAAGGGCGCCCGATTTAATCCAGCTGTCGGGCCTCGTCGACCAGCATGACCGGAATGCCGTTGCGGATGGGAAAAGCCAAACCCGCCGCTTTTGAAACAAGCTCTCGCTTTTCGGCGTCATAGTGCAGGGTCGTATGTGTCTGCGGGCAGATCATCGCCTCGAGCATGTGGCGATCAAAGGCGTGTTCAGGGTCGGTCATTGCAGTTTTTCCTCGTTTGATCCGCCGCGCATGGCGAATTCAATCAGCGTCACCAACGTTTCGCGCCGGGTGCGCAGGCAGGGGGCTTCCAGCAGGGCCTGTTTGTCCTCGGGGTCGAAATCCAGAAGCATCGACAGGGAATTCACCAAAAGTTCATCCTCTGCGTCCTTGAGCGAATCCCAGTCGGTAGACAATTGACGGGATGAAAAGAAACGCTCCAACAATGTCAGGAACGCATTGCGGTCAAACCCGTTGTCTTTCTCGGCCTTTCCCAGATCACGGTCGAACCCGTCCCACGAGACCGCGCACCTCCGGTAGGGCGTGAACGAATCCAGCTCTGACATGACCCTGAACCGGGATATACCGGTCAACGTGATCAGGTACCGGCCATCTTCGGTTTCCGAAAACTGCGTCACCCGCCCTGCGCATCCGATACGGTGCAGCTTGTCTTCGTCATTGACCGAAGGATTCGGCTGAACCATTGCGATCAACCGTTCCTTGGTTTTCAGCGCGTCGTCCAGCATCTGAAGATAGCGCGGCTCGAATATGTGAAGCGGCAAGCGCGAACGCGGGAGCAGCAGCGCCCCGGGCAATGGAAAAACAGATACCGTTTCCGGCAGGTCGGCGGGATGCATCATGTACCCGACTCTAGCTCTGATGAGAGATTAGGCAAATATCATCGAACTGAGTTTGCGACGTCCGTTCAGAACAATCGGGTCATTGGGCTTGAGCGCATCGAAGATGGTGAAAAGCTGTGTCTTGGCTGCACCTTCATTCCATTCACGATCCCGGTGGAACAGTTCCAGCAATTGTGCCACGGCTTCTTCCACATTGCCGTTCGCGTGCAGCGCCTGCGCCAGATCAAAGCGGGCTTGATGGTTGTCCGGATCCGCCTCAACCGCTGCCGTCAGCTCGGCGACGGGGCCGGCATCTGCTGCCTGCTTTGCAAGCTCCAGCTGCGCATGTGCAGCCTCCAGCTCGGCCGATGTGGAGATCTCGGCCGGAGCGCCGTTCAGGATCGCTTCTGCCTGCTCCAGATCACCGGTGGCGATATGCGCCCGCACCAGACCACCATATGCAGCGGCGTGGTTCGGATCTTCGCCCAGAATTGCGGCAAAGGTCTGAGCCGCGTCCGCAGCCGCGCCTTCGGCAAGCATTTCCTCGGCAGCCTGCACAGCATCATCCAGTTGGCCCCCGGGGCTTTCCCCCCCTGCGGCTTCGATCACGCGGTCCACGAAGGCCTTGATCTCGGATCCCGGCAACGCGCCTTGAAACCCGTCCACAGGCTGGCCCTTGAAAAAGGCATAGACGGTCGGGATCGACTGGATGCGCATTTGCGCAGCAATTGTCTGCGCCTCATCCACATTGATCTTGACCATCTTCACCGCGCCTTTCGCGGCTGTCACAGCCTCTTCCAGCATCGGTCCAAGGGTTTTGCACGGGCCACACCAAGGTGCCCAGAAATCGACGATCACAGGTGTTTCCTGCGAGGTTTCCACCACATCGGCCATGAAAGTGGCCTCGGTCCCGTCTTTGATCAGATCGGTTGCTGGGGCGTTTCCGCCGTTCAGAAGGTCCATGGCAATCACTCTTTCGTTCGAACTTGCGCCCTATATGCAGCCGCTTGTCGCGGAAACCAAGGGCTGAGTTGCGGATCAGATGTCGAAACTGGCAAAGACCGGAGCGTGATCGCTGGGTTTTTCCCATCCACGGGCGTCCCGCAGAATACGGCTGGAATGGCCCGCGTTCGAGATATCGGCAGTGGCCCAGATATGGTCCAGCCGGCGCCCCTTGTCCGCCGCATCCCAGTCCCGGGCGCGATAGGACCACCAGCTGTAAAGCTGCCCTTCCGGGATGTCCTGACGGGTGATATCAACCCAGCCACCTGCTTCCTGTGTCTCGGCCAGATGCTCGACTTCGATGGGCGTGTGCGAGACGATCTTCAGCAGTTGTTTGTGTGACCACACATCATCCTCACGCGGAGCGATGTTCAGGTCGCCGACAAGGATGGATTTAGCCGGCTTTTCCGCACGGAACCAATCGCGCATATCAGTGAGATAGTCGAGCTTCTGGCCGAATTTCTCATTCACCTCCCGGTCCGGCACGTCGCCGCCCGCCGGGACATAGAAATTGTGGATCGTGACACCATTTTCCAACCGCCCGGCAATATGGCGGGCATGTCCGAGACCGGCGAAATCCTTGTCGCCCACCTCTTCCATCGGCAGGCGCGACAGGATGGCGACGCCGTTGTAACCCTTCTGCCCCCGCGCGATCATGTGGGTGTAGCCCAGTTCGGAAAACCCTTCGGTCGGTATCTTCTCAACCGGTGATTTGCACTCTTGCAGGCACAATACATCAGGGGCTTCTTCTTGCAGCAATTTCAGCACGATAGGCTCGCGCAGGCGAACAGAATTGATGTTCCATGTGGCAAGGGTGAAAGGCATGTCGGGGATTCCTTTGTCGCGATTGGCGCAGGTTAACGTGGCACAACGCCAGTTGCCACGAGAAAAGGCAGCCCCGATGCCAGGACCACAGACCGGCAGTTAGGCGGGCGTCACATTCGTGCTTTCCCTTGCCCTGATTTCTCGCCTGATGCAGACTTGTCTGCGAATGAGGAATGTCTGTTTCACCGCTGGGTCTGTTCGCGAACAGACCGGCCCGGCACCATGCTTTGGGAGGAGTGTGTCATGGCATCCGAGACCGCAGGTTCCACGCCACCGGAAAACCTGACGCCGCAGCAGCGGGACATGCCGCAGGTCAACAAGATCACGACGGATGACATCAGGGCGTCGCTGAAAGCCGGGTTTTCCGACTTTCTGGCCCGCCCTGTCCTGAGCGGCTTTTTCGGTCTGTTCTATGCAGTATTCGGAATTCTGCTGGTTTGGGTCCTGATCTGGCTTGGCCAGATCTGGATGATCATTCCCGCCATTGTCGGCTTTCCGCTGGTCGCACCTTTCGCCGCCGCCGGGCTTTATGAAATGTCGCGCCGCTTGCAAAAAGGCGAAAGCTTTGGCTGGGCTGAAATCCTCAGCGTCATGGCCAATCAACGCAAACGCGAATTGGGCTGGATGGCCTTTGTCACACTTTTCATTTTCTGGGTGTGGATCTACCAGGTTCGGCTTTGGCTGGCGATCACCCTTCAGAACGCATCTTTCTCGGATTTCGACGGGTTTTTGAACACCGTTTTCTTCACGCCGCAGGGCTGGATCTTCCTTGCCATTGGCACCTGTGTCGGCGCGTTCCTGTCAGCCGTACTGTTTTCGGTGACCGTCGTCGCCATGCCCTTGCTGCTGGACCGGGAAACCAACTTCATCTCTGCCATGTTGACCTCTTTGCGCGTCGTATCCGAAAGCCCGGCGGTCATGCTCGGCTGGGCGGCGATCATCTCGGTCACCATACTGCTGTCGCTGGTTCCAGCGTTTCTGGGCCTGATCTTTACCCTTCCGATCCTTGGCCACACCACGTGGCACCTTTACCAGCGCGCCGTTGCCCCGGCGGAAGGGTGAACCGCGGCAGAGCTCACCTCCGTCATTGGGCGAATATCGGTCAGTGCTGCTGTCTGCCTTCGTGTGGAAACCGCCCCTCAGCAGCGAAAAAAAGCCGGGCCATTCGGCCCGGCAGTCCAACAGGGAGGTACATGTCATAACCCGGACATGCACGGGTTGGGAGTAACCTAATTATGAGTACAGAGTATCACTTTGATCCACATCAATCCACAACCAGTTAAGACACGAGCCTATATCCACCCGATTCTGTGACCAAAAGGCGCGCATTGGACGGATCGGGCTCGATCTTCTGACGCAGACGATAGATGTGGGTTTCCAGCGTGTGGGTCGTGACCCCGGCATTGTATCCCCACACTTCGTGCAACAGCACATCCCGCGCCACGACACCATCGGTTGATCGGTACAGGAACTTGAGGATGTTGGTTTCCTTCTCGGTCAGACGGATCTTGCGGTCTTCTTCCGTGATCAGCATCTTCATCGCCGGCTTGAACGTATAGGGGCCAAGAACAAATACCGCGTCCTCGGATTGTTCGTGCTGCCGCAGCTGAGCGCGGATACGGGCCAGCAATACCGGAAATTTGAAGGGTTTGGAGACATAATCGTTCGCGCCGGCGTCCAGGCCCAAGATCGTATCGGCATCGCTGTCATGACCGGTCAGCATCAGAATCGGGCTTTTCACGCCCTGTTTACGCATCAGGCGGCACAATTCCCGCCCGTCGGTATCCGGCAGACCCACATCAAGAATGACCAGATCATAGATCGCTTCGCGTGCGCGCTCCATTGCGGACTGGCCGTCTGACGCTTCGAAAACGTCAAAGTCTTCGGTCATGACAAGTTGCTCGCTGAGCGCCTCACGCAGATCCTCGTCATCGTCCACCAACAGGATTTTCTTGAGTTGAGCCATTTCCCGATCCTCCAAACGCTTTTCCATCACTTGCGCGCGGAATATGCAATCAACAAGATTTGCTGCAACGGTTTCACGCCATCGTGTCAGAGTTGGCAGAAATGTTTCACATTTCCTTTCGAAACAGCTAGGAGAAGGGCTGAGCGTTATAGGGTAACATAGATGAGCCTCATTCCCGATATCACCGAACTTCTTGCCCGGGCCCGGGCCGATCTGCGCATGGGCGTTCCAGTGGTTCTGACCGATGACAGTGGCTTTAGCGTTGTGGCGATCTCTGCGGAAACGCTCAACCCGCAGCGCCTGGCCGATCTGAAAAAGCTCGGAGACCCGGTGGTGGCCATTACCGGGCGGCGGGCCGAAACACTCAAGGCGCGGGCCTATGACGGCGATCTCGCGCGCGTTTCAATTCCCGCCGATGCAGACATCACTTGGGTGCAGGCGGTTGCTGATCCCTCTGACGATCTGAACGCGCCGATGAAAGGGCCGTTGATGACCGAGCGCCACGGTAACGCCAATTTGCACCGCATCGCGATTGCGTTGGCCAAGTCCGCGCGCATTCTTCCTGCCGCGGTCGTCGCGCCGGTCGAAGATGGCCGGGCCTTTGCGGTATCGCACGGCCTGACCTGCATTGACCACACGCGCGCCGCCCCGCATCTGGCGGACCGCAGCGCCCTGCACGAGGTGGTTGCCGCGCGTCTTCCGATGGAAGTATCCGAGGCCGGCCGTCTGCATGTTTTCCGCCCCGAAGATGGCGGAGAAGAACATTACGCAGTCGAAATAGGCCGCCCGGATCGGGACAAACCAGTGCTGGCCCGATTGCATTCCGCCTGTTTCACGGGCGATCTGATGGGCAGCCTGAAATGCGACTGCGGTCCGCAATTGCGGGGCGCACTGGCGCAAATGGGGGCCGAAGGGGCTGGCGTTCTTCTGTATCTGAACCAGGAAGGGCGTGGTATCGGGCTAGCCAACAAGATGCGTGCCTATTTTCTTCAAGATCAGGGTTTTGACACGGTAGAAGCAAACCACAGGCTGGGTTTCGAGGATGATGAGCGCGACTTCCGACTCGGGTCGGATATCCTGAAATCTCTGGGTTTCAACTCGGTGCGCCTGCTGACCAACAACCCTGCCAAGATCTCGATGATGGAACGCACAGGGATCGCCGTGACCGAGCGCGTTCCTTTGAAAGTGGGTGAAACCGCGCATAACCGGGGATACCTGGCCACGAAAGCCGCGAAATCCGGGCACCTGTTGTGACCCCAGACGATCTTGTGCTCACCCCGCGTGGTGTTCGCTTTCGTGGCAGGACGTTCCCCTGCTCGATTGGAAAAGGCGGATTGAGCAACACGAAACACGAGGGCGATGGGGCGACACCTACCGGATGCCATCGAATCGTCGGCATGCTCTACCGGCCCGACCGGCTGGTCGCCCCCAACTTCTGGGCGATCCCGATTGGGCCGCAGGACTTGTGGTCTGATGACGTCGAAGACAGCCACTATAATCACTTGGTGCTTGCCCCTTATGCGTTCAGTCATGAGAAACTGCGCCGGGCTGATCCGCTTTATGATCTGGTCCTGTTGACCGACTGGAACTGGCCGAATGCCGTTCCCGGCAAGGGATCGGCGATTTTTCTGCATCAGTGGCGCAGGCCCGGCTACCCCACCGAGGGCTGCATTGCCTTCCGTCGGGACCATCTGCACTGGATTGCAGGGCGAATTTCCCTTGGAACGCGCCTGATTATTCCTGAGGCTTGACCCGCTCGCCGAAAATGGCCGACCCGATACGAACATGGGTCGCGCCGAAGGCGATGGCCTGCTCGAAATCACCGCTCATCCCCATCGACAACCCCTCAAGCCCATTGCGGGCTGCGATCTTGGCCAAGAGGGCGAAATGCAAAGTGGGTTCTTCATCGACCGGCGGGATGCACATCAGCCCGCGTACCGGTAGATCCAGCGATCGGCATTCCGCGATAAACCCGTCCGCATCCGCAGGAAGAACGCCTGCCTTCTGGGCTTCTTCCCCCGTATTGACCTGAATGAAAAGGTCGGGGCAGTATCCCACCTCTTGCGCCAGCCGCGCCAGGGTTTTGGCCAGTTTGGGGCGATCGACCGAATGGATCGCATTGCACAGTTCCATCGCCTGCCTGGCCTTGTTGGTCTGCAACGGGCCGATGAGATGCAGATCGACGGCATCGAACTGCTCTTTGAAAGCGGGCCATTTGCTGGCCGCCTCCTGTACGCGATTCTCACCAAAACACCTGTGGCCCTGCTCCAGCACCGCCTGAACCCGCTCATTCGGTTGTACTTTGGATACAGCGATCAGTTTGACGGAACCGGCAGGGCGGTCCGATCTGGCTTCGGCATTTGCAATGCGTGCGGTGATTTCTTGCAACGACATGGGCCCCTCAATCTGTCTTTGGCGCAGAAAAACACCAAGTCGACGCAAAAGAAAAGGGCGAGTCCGAAGACCCGCCCTCAAACCTTGCGGTTCAGATCAGCTTAGAAGTTGAACTGAGCACCGAAGTCAGCAACGATTGTGTCGCTTGCGCAGCTGTCACAGTCGTTGCGGCCGATACCACCGCGCAGCGATGCACCGCCACCCAGGTCGTAGATCGCACCGATAGCAACCTGCTGAAGGTCAGCAGAGGCGTTACCGTCACCATAGGTGAACAGCAGGGTGGTTGCAGCGCCCAGGTTGTAGGCGGCCGACAGACCCCATGCAGTACCGTCGGTCGCTGCAACATTGGTTGCGTCGTCCGCGACAAACAGAGTACCCGAGAAGTCGCCCCATTCGCCACCCAGGGTCAGAACGGTCAGGCTCGGATCGCTGCCTGCACCTGCGTCGGTCTGACCATAGGCCAGAGCGGCAGTGATGTTGTTGAAGGTGTAGGTTGCGCTGATGTCCCAGCGGTCTGCGTCAGCGGTGGTCGAAGTGGTACCACCAGCTGCAACAGATGTAACCTGCGCTTGGTCATAAGATGCACCAAACGAGAAGTCACCAACCGAATACTGGAAGAACACAGCGTTCGAACCCGAACCGGTCGACGAGTAACCCAGGAAGCTGTAGTCAACGCCCGAGTACTGACCTGCGAACAGTTCCAGACCTACTTCGTTGCCGTAGTAGTTTGCCAGGTTGTCAAACGAACCTGCGACGTTACCCGCGTCAACACGCAGACCGCCGTAGATGACCGAGAAGCGTGCGCCGTTCAGGCCGGCCGAGTTTGCTTCACCGGTGCTGCTGTTTTCGTCGGCTTGCAGACGAACACGACCTTCAAAACGAACGCCGCCGTCGGTTTCTGCGATGCCGTCGATGTTCAGACGGAAGCGCGAGACCAGGATAGCGTCGTCAGACTGCGCGGTCGAAGTTGCGGAGACGTCATCGGCTGTACCCATCAGGCCGTCTGCACCAGGTCCGTTAACGGTTGTGGTTGCGGTACGGTCTTCAACGTAGCCGATACCAAAACGGCCGTAACCGCTGAAGTTAATCTCAGCTGCCGCAACGCCTGCGGTCGCGATCAGCGCCGTCGATGCGAAGAGAACTTTTTTCATCTTGTTTCCCTCGGTTTCATTCAAAAGAGTTATCTACTCGACACATGCCTCGGCATATGTCTCAGCACGGACACCGTTTCGCTCTTTTTGCCCCCATTGCGCAAGCTTGGCATAAACCCGGTCACGTCATTGGGGTCAGATTGGTGCAAGGATGCCACAGTTCGTTTTTGCCCGGATCAGGCTGACACGCTTACATTTCAGAAGAATAGGCTTGTTGCAGCGAGGGTCCTTGGCTAGGAGTATGCCCTGAATACTGCACAACAAGTGAAACAGGACCTGCTGACAATGCGCCTGCCTACGATTTTGGGATTAATCATGCTGACCACCACTATTGCGGCATGCGGGCAGAATCGAAGCACTTCGACATATTCCCCCAATCCCGCCAGCGGTAATTCCGATGAACGCGAGCTGAACGATCCTGAACGTACAACGCTGTGGGACATTTTCGATCGCAGCACGGCCGAGCAGACCACCAATGTAAACCGGTACTTGTGGGCAGCTTCGCTGGACATTTTGAACTTCTTGCCTGTGCAGGAGGTCGATCCGTTTACCGGAGTGATCGTAACAGGTTACGGCACTCCTCCGGGCGGAGGACGGTCATACAGGGCGACCGTACACATCAGTGATCCGGCGCTTGCGGCCCGGTCTTTGTCCGTCGCCCTGCAATCCAGCGGGGGCGCCCCGGTAAGCGCGGCAACAACCCGTGCGGTGGAGGATGCGATTCTGTCCCGCGCGCGTCAGCTGCGCATCGCGGACAACAAGTTCTAGCACTCCGCCGAAAATCACACTAATACCACGCCGGGTTCCTACCCGGCGTTTTCATTCACGAAGGACCGCACAATGTCGCGCTATTCGGCCACCGAAATCGAAGCAAAATGGCAAGAAGCCTGGGACAAGGCAGGAATCTTCACCGCCAACCACAAGGCGGACAAGCCGAAATACTATGTGCTTGAGATGTTCCCCTACCCGTCCGGCCGAATCCATATGGGGCATGTGCGAAACTATACGATGGGCGACGTCATCGCGCGGCACAAGCTGGCCACCGGGCACAATGTTCTGCACCCCATGGGCTGGGACGCGTTCGGGATGCCGGCGGAAAACGCTGCCATGGCGATCGGCGGCCACCCCAAAGAGTGGACTTACGGCAATATCGCCGACATGCGCGCCCAGATGAAGCCACTGGGCCTGTCGATCGACTGGTCCCGTGAATTCGCCACATGTGATCCGGAATACTATGGCCAGCAGCAGGCGCTGTTCCTCGACATGCTCGAGGCCGGGCTGGTCTATCGCAAGAATGCCGTGGTGAACTGGGATCCGGTCGACATGACCGTTCTGGCCAATGAACAGGTGGAAAACGGGCGCGGCTGGCGCTCGGGTGCGCTGGTGGAACGGCGCGAGCTGACGCAGTGGTTCTTCAAGATCTCGGATTATTCCGAAGAACTGCTGAACGCTCTGGACACGCTGGAAAACTGGCCCGCCAAGGTTCGACTGATGCAGGAAAACTGGATCGGCAAGTCGCGCGGCCTGCAATTCGGGTTCGAGCGCACGGATGGTGGGGAACCGATCACTGTCTACACGACGCGCCCCGACACGCTGCTGGGCGCGTCCTTCGTTGGGATCTCGCCCGATCACCCGATCGCCAAACAGCTTGAGACCGAAAACCCGGAAGTCGCTGAATTCATTGCCGAATGCCGCAAGGGCGGCACCACGGAAGAGGCCATCGAAACCGGCGAAAAGCTGGGTTTCGACACCGGCATCCGCGTCAAGCACCCGTTGGACCCGAACTGGGAGCTGCCGGTCTGGATCGCCAATTTCATCCTGATGGATTACGGCACCGGCGCGATCTTCGCCTGCCCGGCCCATGACCAGCGCGACCTTGATTTCTGCCGCAAATACGATCTGCCGGTGATCGATACGTTCTTTGCGCTGGACGACGACACACCGGTCGACAAGATCGCCTTTGTCCCGCCAAAAGAGCAGAAAGTCCGCTGGGTGAACCATTTCGCAGGCCTGACCGAAGCAACCGGAGAAGAGGCGATCAACACCACCATCGATTTCGCCGAAAAAGCCGGTTGGGGCGAAGGGGTCACGAAATATCGCCTGCGCGACTGGGGCTTGAGCCGTCAGCGCTATTGGGGGTGTCCGATTCCGGTCGTTCACTGCGAAAGCTGTGGTGTGGTCCCTGAAAAGAAAGAGAACCTTCCGGTTCGCCTGCCCGATGATGTCACCTTCGACAAACCGGGCAACCCGCTGGACCGTCACCCGACCTGGCGCGACTGCGCCTGCCCGAATTGTGGCGCCCCTGCCAAGCGCGAGACCGACACGATGGACACGTTCGTGGATTCGTCATGGTATTTCGCCCGATTCACCGCTCCGCGCGCGGAAACACCCACCGATCTGGCCGAGGCGGAATACTGGATGAATGTAGACCAGTATATCGGCGGGATCGAACACGCGATTCTGCACTTGCTGTATTCGCGGTTCTTCGCCCGCGCGATGAACATCACCGGGCATTTGCCGGACAAAGCCATCGAACCCTTCGACGCGCTGTTCACCCAAGGCATGGTGACGCACGAGATCTACCAGACCCGCGATGCCAACGGTCGTCCGGTCTATCACCTGCCCGAAGAGGTCACGGACGGAAAACTGGCTGACGGCACACAGGTCGAGATCATCCCATCGGCCAAGATGTCAAAGTCCAAGAAGAACGTTGTCGATCCGGTCAGCATCATCTCGGCGTTCGGCGCAGATACCGCGCGCTGGTTCGTGCTGTCCGATTCGCCACCCGAACGGGACGTGGAATGGACGGCTGCGGGGGCCGAGGCCGCGTACAAGCATCTCAACCGTGTCTGGAACCTCTGCGACAAGATCGGCGCCATGGACCCGAATGCCACGGGTGAAGGCGATGAGGAACTGCTGCGCGAGATGCACAAAACCATCCGCGACGTGACATTGGGTGTTGAAAGCTTTGGCTTCAACGCGGCCATCGCCAAGCTTTATGCCTTCACCAACACCCTGGCGAAATCCAAGGCAGGTGCTGCGGCCCAAAAGCAGGCCATCAAAACGCTGGCACAGCTGATGTCGCCGATGACACCGCATCTGGCGGAAGATATTTGGGCCCATCAGGGCGGCGAAGGCCTTGTGGCCGTTGCGCCATGGCCCGTCGCCGACGAGGCGATGCTGGTTGATGACACCGTCACCTTGCCGATCCAGATCAACGGCAAGCGTCGCGCGGAAATCAGCGTGGCCAAGGATCTGGACAAAGCCGAGGTTGAAAAAATTGCGCTCAGCACCGAAGCTGTTCAAAAGGCGCTGGAAGGGAATGCGCCGAAGAAAGTGATCGTCGTTCCAGGCCGGATTGTGAATGTTGTCGTTTGATCGCAGAACGTTTTTGCTGATGCCGCTGGCGCTGGCCGCCTGCGGCTTTGAGCCCGTCTATGCACCTGGCGGATCGGGTTCGGCCTTGTATGGCCGCGTCGAGGTGTCGGCGCCCAACACCGTGGAAAGCTATTTGCTGGTGCAAGATCTGGAACAGCAACTGGGGCGAAGCGCCGGGTCGGTGAACGATTTCAAGCTGGACGTTCAGGTTTCGACCGTAACGCGTGGCGCAGCAATCACCACCACGAACGAAACGCAACGCTACACCATCGACGGACGCGCGCAATACACGCTGCGGTCCAACGCAACCGGTCAGATCATCGCCTCGGGCTCGGTGGCGGATTTTGTGTCTTATTCCGCCGCAGGATCAACTGTTTCCACCTTGGCGGATGAGCGCGATGCCAAGAGACGGCTGATGATGATTCTGTCGGGTCAGATCATGAACCGTCTTTACGCCACACCGGATCTGGCCGCATGAAGTTGAGCCCGCGCGAGGCTGAGGGGTATTTTGCCAAGCCGGACGCGGACAAGACCGGGCTGCTTATCTATGGCGCGGATGCGATGCGGGTTGCGCTCAAGCGGCAACAGGTGCTGGCCGCTCTGCTTGGCGCCCAAGCCGAAGAAGAAATGCGCCTGACCCGCATGCCCGGTGGCGATCTGCGTGGTGATCCCGCCCTGCTGCTGGACGCGGTCAAGGCGGTCGGCTTCTTTCCCGGCCCACGTGCCGTTTTCGTGGAAGACGCAACCGAAACCGCCGCGCCGGCAATTCTGGCCGCACTCGAAGATTGGGCCCCCGGAGACGCCCAGATCATCGTGACCTCGGGGCAATTGAAACCCAGCTCGAAAATCCGCAAGGCGTTCGAAGGCCACCCTGCCGCCTACGCAGTCGGCATTTATGACGACCCGCCCTCACGCGCCGAAGTGGAACGGGTTCTTGCCGAGTCGGGTATGAAAAACGTGCCCCGAGATGTCATGTCTGCAATCAGTGAATTGGCCGTCAGCCTCAGCCCCGGTGATTTCGCCCAAACGATTGAAAAACTGTCTCTTTACAAGCGCGGTGACAGCGCTGATTTGACGATCGAAGATATTGAGGCCTGCGCCCCGCGCTCGACCGAGGCGGCGCTGGATGATGTTCTCAACGTCGTTGCCGAAGGCCGCGCCGGTGAGATCGGGCCGCTGATCCGGAGGTTGCAGGCGCAGGGCACCAACGGCGTGACTCTGTGCATCGGAGCGATGCGGCATTTTCGGACACTCTATGCCTGCGCGTCCGATCCCGGCGGTGCTGCGCAGGGCATCGGTAAGCTGCGTCCACCGGTTTACGGCAAACGGCGTGACCGTATCCTGCGGCAGGCACAAGGTTGGGGCGCGACCAAGCTGCAAACCGCGCTGACGGTTCTGACCGATACAGATTTGGCGCTGCGGTCGGCCGGTCAGACAGCCCCTGCCATGGCGCTGGTGGAACGCGCGATGATCCGATTGGCGATGTTGGCACGATCCCGCTAGGTCACTCAGCCTTTTCCAGCCAGTCGGCGGCAGACCGACCGGCCCAGCGCCCGGTCGCAAGGCAAGCCGTGAGCAGATAGCCCCCGGTCGGGGCCTCCCAGTCCAGCATTTCCCCAGCGCAGAACACACCCGGCAGGGCCGTCAGCATCAGCCCGTCATCCAGCGCTGCCTGTTTGACACCACCTGCGGTCGAAATGGCTTCGTCCATCGGGCGAAGGCCGACATGCCGGACAGGCAGCTTTTTCAACATGCTCACTTGCACGGATTGAGGGTGGCCACCGCGTTTTGCCATTTCATGAAACAGGGCGATTTTCTGAGCAGACAGGTTCAGCGATTTCCTCATCCACTGGGACAGCGTTGTTTTCGACCGTTTCGCGGACAACCGCGCCAGCAGAGCCTGTTGGTCCAGATCAGGCGTCAGATCAGCAAACAACGGTGTCCCCGCGCGCAAAGCCGGTGTCAGCTTATACAGCCCTCCGCCTTCCAGACCGGTTCTGGAAATCGCAGCCTCTCCTCGGCTCTCCAAATCGCCTGCCATCCATCGGATCGATTTCAATGCGGCCCCGAAATGGGGCTGCATATGTGGGCTCCAATCAACGGAAATGGCTGAGTTTGCGGGTTCAAAGGGTGCCAAAGCCACGTCTTTTCCGGCCAATATCTGCGCCCAGTGACCGTCCGAGCCTAGGCGGGCCCAGCTTGCACCGCCCAGTGCCAGCACGGTGACATCCGTCGAAACACTGCGCCGCCCGTCCGGAGTGTCAAACACCGGCGCATCACCGTCCCAGCCTGTCCAACGCCAGCGGGTCCTGATTTCGACCCCGGCCTTGCCCAATCGTGCCAACCAGGCCCGCAATAAGGGCGAGGCCTTCATTGCTTGGGGAAACACGCGCCCCGTCGAGCCGACAAACAGCGTCTGCCCCAACCCGCGCGCCCAGTGCTGAACAGCTTCGGCATCAAAGTCAGACATGATCGGACGCAACCAATCTGCCGCTTCACCATAGGCGCGGATCAGGTCATCACGCGGCTCGTCCTTGGTCAGGTTCAGCCCCGATTTCCCGGCCATCAGGAACTTGCGCGCGACCGAAGGTTTGGCCTCGGCCACCAACACGGAATGCCCGGCTGCGGCGAGCTGTTCGGCCGCCATCAACCCGGCGGGGCCTGCTCCGATCACCACTGCCTGCGCCATTCGCACCCTCTTGCCTTCGCCCGTCACAGGCGCAAGTTTCACATCATCATGACGAACAGCGATCCAATCTGCCCGCTTTGCGACCGCCCGATCCCCGACGGGGGTGGCAGCCTGCATCATCTGATCCCAAAACTCAAAGGAGGCAAGGGCGGACCTACCGTTCTGCTGCATCAGATCTGCCACAAAGAGGTGCACGCCACCCTGACCGAAGCCGAACTGGCACGCAGTTTCAACACGGTCGAGGCCCTGCGTGCGCATCCAAGGCTCGAGAAATTTCTGACTTGGGTTCGCAAACGCCCACCCGGATTTCGTTCGAAAGTTCCGGGCAAGCGGCGCGGGCGCTGATCAACCTGGCAGGATCTGGTCCCCGACAATATCTGTAAGAGGTTCGGACAGGCCTTCGATCTCGATACCCCGAAAGTCCGGTACATGCACGAATTGTGCGCCCGCAACATGTTGGAATTCCAACGTCGTACAGGCGCGCTTCCACAGCCATTCGCGGTTTTCAACAGCCCAAAGGTCAGGATTGGGCGGGGTTTCGTCGGTAAAGGCATAAAAATGCAGGTCAAAGCCGTAAGGGGCGACCTCCTGCATCGACAACAACGACATGCCCTGGGCGCGCCAGAACGCGTCTTCGGCGGCAATATCGCCGGTTCGAAGGGTAATCTGACCGATCCGAGCCTGCGCAAAAGGCGCGTCAGGGTCCGCTGCATGCGGCGGTCGGTTGCCTTCGAAATCATGTTGCAGCAGCTCGATGACGAACCCTTCGGGATCCGCAAGATGGCACATGTAGCCGATGTCCAGAAACTGATTCGGCGTGCTCACTGGAACGTCAAACCTGCGCAGATGAGCCGCAGCAAGATCGACATCCGGCACGGTGATTCCTATCTTCCAGTAGCGCTGCCCCTTGTCATGGGTGTACCCTCCTCCACCCGGCAGCAACAAAAAATCTGCGTCTGCACCGTCATAACCGACACGGTGGCCGGTTTCTGTTCGGCCAACGGACATGCCCAGAATGTCGCGATAAAACGCGGCCAGCCGATCCGGGTCAGCGACCCGCAGGCGCAGTGCAGACAACCTCATGAACACAACCTTGCGATTCCCGCCGCGATCTCGGGGTCGGCGTTCACGCTGTCGGCCACCAGATCGCGTGCGGTTTGCATCAGGTGATCGGGATCGACAATCCGGTCCACCAGGCCAAATTCATACGCCTCTTGCGCGGTGATCTTCTGACCCGCCATAAAGATCAACTTGGCCCTTGCCGGTCCGACCAGAGCCGCCAGCCGCGCGGGGTCGGACGGTTGTGGCAGAAACCCCAGCTTCATCACCGGATAGAAGAACTTGGCCGACGGCACGGCAATGCGCAGATCGCAGGCCAGTGCCATACCGTTGGCCCCGCCTGCCAAAGTGCCGTTCAGTGCGGCAACGGTCAGACAGGGCAACGCAGCAATGGCGCCGGACAGCCTTTCCCAGACATCCGATTTGGCCAGTCCGGCGCGCGCTTCGTCCAGATCTGCCCCGGCGCTGAACACTTTGCCCGCGCCCGTCAGGATCAACGCCTTGGCCTCTGTCGCGGATTCGGCGATCTCGGCCAGTTCCGCCAGCATAGCCCCCGTCAGGGCGTTCGCCTTGCCGGGATTGTTGATCGTGACGGTCCACAGGCCACCTTCTTTGGTCAAATCGATCATATCAGCCCGGCCCGTTTGCGAATGTCTTCAAGCCGCAGCGAAATTTCAGTGCCAAGAAACTCATCGGCATCATCCGAGCACATCCACAACAGCGCCCGTGCGGGCCAGTCCGCAGGGATATGCACATCCCAGTCCAGCTGACTGACGGGATTTATGCCGCTGGCCTTGATCGACCGCTGCATATCGGTGGCCACCGTCCCCGGTGACAGGCCCATGGCGCGAATACCATTATGGGCTTCTTCCAGATGCAGACATTCCGTGAGCATCTTGGCCCCGGCCTTCGAGGCGCAATAATGGCTCCAGGCTTCGACCGGGTTCGACGCTGCACCGGACGAGATCGTCAGAATGCTCCCTCCTCCCGCAGCCCGCATCACCGGCAACGCCGCGCGCATCCCGTAGAAAATACCTTTCAGGTTGATGTCGATGGCCTTGCTCCACGCCTCGGTGTCAGCATTCGAGAGATGAAAGATCGGATCGATCACACCCGCGTTGCCGATCAGAACATCCAACCCACCGAACCGGTCCACGCATGTGGCCACGGCTTGTTCCACCTGCACGAAATCGCTGACGTCACAGGCCAATGCGATGGCCTGATCGCCCAATGCGGCCGCCAGAGCGTCAATCTGATCCTGACTGCGAGCCACCAATGCGACATTGGCGCCGGCTGCGGCAAAAACGCGCCCTGCCTCGGCCCCAATTCCTCGGCTGGCCCCGGTTATGAGAACAGTTTTTCCCTGCATTTGCCCTTCCTCACGCATTGCAATCTCTGTCGGCTACAGCCGTAACGCGTAAACGGGGAAAGGGTCCAGCCCTTGCCCCCTTGACGATACCCGCCACAAAACCGACCATGCGCCACAAATTGATCAAGAAGGGTTACCTTATGTCCGTTTTCCTTCGCCGCAGCTGCGGCGCTGCCTTGGCTTATGCCGTTGCCACCCAAGGGGCGTTTGCCGATCTGTCGGCCGATGACGTCTGGTCCGATTGGCAGAGCTATTTCACCTCGATGGGTTACACCGTCACAGGAGACGAAAGCACTTCGGGCGACGTCACCACGATTTCCAACATGACACTTTCAGTGGCCCTTCCCGAAGAGGACGGACAGTTTCAGATGGTCATGCCGGAAATGACATTGACCGAAAATGGTGACGGGACCGTTACCATTGACCTGCCGGAAAGCTTTCCCATGGAAATCACCGGTCAGGCCGAAGACGAAAACTTCGCAGCCACTGTCACCTATTCCCACAGCCAACTGAACATGGTCGTGTCGGGCACACCGGACGACATGACCTATGACTACAAGGCTGACAATCTGGGCGTGAAACTGGATTCGATTGAGGTCGATGGTGAGGCGCTGCCCAATGATGTGTTTGGCATCGATGTCCAAGCAAGCGATCTGTCCGGCAGCTCGCGGATGCAGATCGGCGACAATCGGAACATCAGCCAGACGTTCAACGCAGCCACGTTAACTTATGATCTGAACTTTCAGGATCCTGAAAGCGGCGAAAACGGGTTGATCAACGGTCAACTCGATCAACTGGCATTTGAGGGCAACAACGTCGTCCCGCCGGATTTTGACTTTTCGGACCCAGAAGCCTTTTACAAGGCTGGTTTTTCGTTTGACGGCACCTTCACCTATGCCGCAGGCAGCACGGATCTGAGCGGGACCAGCGAAGGTCAGGCGTTCTCGATGAACAGCACGTCCGAAGGCGGGCGTTTTGCAGCCAGCATCGATGCAGAGCGTATCGTCTATGACATTGACCAGAACAGCACGAAGATGGCCGTTACCACGGCGGGCCTGCCGTTCCCGATCGAACTTTCGATGGCCAAGGCGGGCCTGAACTTCGAATTCCCCATCCAGCAATCGGACGAGGTTCAACCCTTCGGCTTTGGGCTGAACCTGACCGATTTCACCATGTCGGACGTATTGTGGGGCATTTTCGATCCTGCGGGCGCGCTGCCGCGTGATCCGGCGACGATTGCGCTGGATGCGACGGGAACCGCGAAAGTGCTGATGAATATCTTCGATCCTGAAATCGACGTCGAATCCGACGAAGCGCCGGGGGAACTGCACTCGCTGAAGATCAACGAACTGCTGGTTTCGCTGGTTGGCGCCAAACTGACCGGTACCGGTGATTTTGCTTTCGACAACACCAATACCGAAGAGTTTGATGGCCTGCCCAGCCCAAGCGGCGTGGCGAACCTTCAGCTGGTTGGCGCCAACCAGTTGATCGACACCCTGATCGGCATGGGAATCATCTCGGACGAAGACGCGCTGGGTGCCCGCATGATGATGGGTCTGATGGCAGTTCCGGGCGCAGAACCGGACACACTGAACTCGAAGATCGAGTTCACCGAAGACGGCCAGATCCTGGCGAATGGTCAGCGTATCAAGTGACAATCAACGGAAAGGGCCGCGCAACATGCGGCCCTTTCTCTGCCCTGCCAACCCTTGCCCAAACCTCTGAAACGGCACGGGTTCACCGCGATCCTCAACGCACAATCTGGTCACAGGTCTTGCGAGACGGGCGGTCCAAGGCTAGGTCCTTGGCAATCAACCCGGAGGCCTCATGACCTGCTCACCAGAAGAAATCAGCCATCACTTGCTTGACGTGGCCCGCAAGGCAGGCGCGGACGCGGCGGATGCCATCGTTATCGACGGATCCTCTGTTTCCGTCGAAGTGCGGGGCGGCGCGCTGGAACATGCCGAGCGCTCGGAAGGGACTGATTTGGGATTGCGGGTGTTTCTGGGCAAACGATCCGCCATTGTGTCCAGTTCCGACAGCCGCCCTGAAACCCTGCGCGCCATGGCGGAACGAGCTGTCGCAATGGCCAGGGAGGCCCCCGAAGATCCGTTTTCCGGGCTGGCTGACAAGGACCAGCTGGTCACAGACTGGAACATAGAGTCACTGGAATTGTCAGACCCCGCCCCGGCCCCGTCTGCCGAAGCCCTGATGCAGGATGCCCTGACGGCCGAGGCCGCAGCGCTGGCCGTCGCCGGCGTCACCCAGGTGTCGGATGCGGCCGCAAGCTATGGAACCCACCATGTGCATCTGGCCGCGACAAACGGGTTCACCGGCGGGTACGCGCGCAGCAGCCGGTCGGTTTCCTGTGTTGCGATCTCGGGCGAAGGCACCGGGATGGAACGGGACTATGACGGTGACAGCCGGACGTTCCAATCCGACCTGCGCAGCGCGGAAGAAATCGGGCGCACAGCAGGTGAACGCGCCACGCAACAGGTTGGTGCGCGCAAACCTGAGACGGGAAGTTTTCCGGTTCTCTTCGACGAACGGATCTCGTCTTCGCTCATCGGCCACCTTCTGGCCGCCAGCAATGGCGCGGCGATCGCACGGGGCGCATCTTGGATCAAGGATTGTTTGGGGCAGGACGTTCTGCCTGCGCATCTGTCCCTGATCGAAGACCCGCACCGCCCGCGCATTTCGGGCTCGCGTCCCTTTGATGCCGAGGGTCTGCCGACACGACGCCGGGCAATCGTGGAAAACGGCGTTCTGACCGGCTGGACGCTGGACCTGTCAAGCGGGCGAAAACTGGACATGGCGTCCACGGGAAATGCCGCGCGTGGGGTCTCGGGCCCGCCATCGCCCAGCAACTGGAACCTGAGCCTGACACAAGGTGACCAAAGCCGCGCCGACCTGCTGCGCGATATGGGAACCGGGTTGCTGGTCACGTCCATGATCGGTTCAACGATCAACCCCAATACCGGTGACTATTCAAGGGGTGCATCGGGCTTCTGGGTCGAGAATGGCGAGATCACGCATCCGGTCAATGAATGCACCATCGCAGGCAATCTGCGGGACATGCTGCGCCGGATCATCCCGGCGAACGATGCCCGCCCATACCTGTCGCGCGTGGTTCCGTCGCTTCTGATCGAAGGAATGACACTTGCCGGCAACTGATCTGCCCCTGCTGATCGAGGCGGCGCTGGAGGCCGGCAAGATCGCCACGCGCTATTCCGGCACGCAAGCACAGCGCTGGGACAAACCCGATGGCGCCGGCCCAGTGACCGAGGCGGACCTTGCCGTGAACACGATGCTGGAGGAGCGGTTGTGTTCGGCGCGACCGGGCTATGGCTGGCTCAGTGAGGAATCCGAGGATTCCACCGACCGGCTGGACCGCAACAGCACTTTCATCATCGACCCGATCGACGGCACCCGGAGCTTTGCAGAAGGCGCGCGCACCTGGGCACATTCCATAGCCGTCGCCGATAACGGCGTGGTGACGGCGGCGGTCATTTACCTGCCGATGCGGGATTTGCTGTACACGGCGGCCCAAGGTCAGGGCGCGTCTCTCAATGGTAAGACGATCACGACCTCGGACACCGCAGAGCTTTTGCAATCAGAAATTCTGGCCGCCAAGCCGAACCTTGACGCACGGCATTGGCGCGACGCGCAGGCGCCAGAATTCGAACGCGCGTATCGTCCGTCACTTGCCTATCGCATGGCTTTGGTTGCGCAGGGGCGGTTCGACGGCATGCTGACCCTGCGCCCCAGTTGGGAATGGGACATTGCCGCCGGCGACCTGATCATCCGAGAGGCCGGCGGCGTGTGTTCCGACCGTACGGGTCAACGGCTGATCTTCAACAACATGCATCCCAGGTTGAACGGCGTGATCGCCGCCAGCGCCTCGATTCATCAGCAACTGTCGGCACTGCTGGATCCGGCCGGGCCGGGAATTGGAACATGAGCAAACCGCGCTCACTCAGCTTGGCCGCCTACAGGGTGTTGTCATGGGGGTTGCGCAACGGGGTTGCGCCGCAATCCAACCTGCCGCGCCCCAAAGGTGAGTTGCTATGGATCCATGTTGCCACACCGGATCGGCTGCGGGCTGTGACCGACTTCTGCCGTCGGCTGTCGCAGGTCAGGGCCAAGCTGAATTTCCTGCTGACAGCCCCCCCGGATGAGGATCTGTCCAACTGGCCGGACAGCAGGTTCCCTTTGATCAACCTGCCACAGGAACAGAGTGGCGCCGCCCGCGAGTTTATCGAATACTGGCGTCCGAACATGGGGTTGTGGGTCGGTGGCGATCTGATGCCCAACATTGTCACGCGCGCTGACGAACAGGCGATCCCGCTGGTCCTGTTCGACGCCCAATTCAGCGTCACTCTGTCCCGGAACGCCCGTTGGCTGCCGGACATCACACGGGTGACCTTTGACTGTTTCCGCAAGATTCTCACGCCATCCGCCGAGACGGCTCGACAGATCCGCCGCCTCGGAATCCAATCCGGAAAAGTTGCGGAATCACCGCCTTTGCGGATCAGCCCCAACCCTCGGCCCTGGCCAGAAGACGAACTTATCGAGACCACTCATACACTTGCCGGGCGCCCGGTTTGGCTGGCGGCATGGGTTCAGGACAAGGAGTTCATCTCGGTTCTGACAGCCCACCGTCAGGCACTGCGGATGCTGCATCGGCTGGTTCTGGTGTTGCACGTGGCAAACGAGCCGGAAGTCTCGCCGCTGAGACGGCGGCTGGAATCGATGGACCTGCGCTGCGTCAACTGGGATGAAGGGGACATGATTGAAGATACCACGCAGGTCGTCCTGACATCGGACCCCGAAAACCTGGGCCTGTGGCATCGCATGGCACCAGTGACCTTCATGGGCAGTTCACTGGAACGCGGCGCGGGCGGTCAGGATCCGTCCGAAGCAATCGCGCTGGGGTCTGCGATCATGTTCGGACCATATGTGCATCGCCATCAGGAATTCTATTCCAGCCTGCAACAGGTGAACGCCGCCAAAGAGGTTAAAACGGCAACCGAACTGGGCGACGCCGTTGTGCAGCTTCTGGCGCCGGATCAAGCTGCCGACATGGCGTTGGCGGGATGGCAATTGTTGACCGAAGGCGCACCGCAGGCTGACGCCCTGATCGAAATGGTGCAGGATATTCTGGATCAGCGGAGTGCGGATCATGCGGGCACCTGATTTCTGGAACACGACCCCGGACCAACCGGATCTTAGGGCGCGTATGCTGGCACCGTTGGGGCGCCTGTATGCAGCGGCAACCGCCCGTAGGATCGCCTCGGAATCCGGCGAAAAGCCGGGTGTGCCCGTGATCTGTATCGGCAACCTCAATGCTGGTGGAACCGGTAAGACACCAACGGTGATCTGGACCCTTGAACAGCTTCGAGGCGCCTGGCACGAACCACATGTCGTCACGCGGGGGCACGGAGGCTCTTTGGACGGGCCGGTGCAGGTTGATCCGGCCCGGCACACGGCTGCCGAAGTAGGAGACGAGCCGCTGCTTCTGGCGATGTTTGCCGAAGTCTGGGTTGCCAAGGACAGGGCGGCGGGCGCACGGGCCGCCGCAGCGGCGGGCGCCACGGCAATCGTGCTGGATGACGGTTTTCAAAACCCCTCGGTGGCCAAGGATTTCTCGATCATCGTTGTCGATGCTCAACGCGGGTTCGGAAACGGTTTGTGCCTGCCTGCCGGGCCACTGCGGGAACCGGTCGACATCGGGTTGAAACGGGCCGACCTTGTGTTATCTCTGGGCGATGAGGCCGCGCAAATGGCTTTCACCGGTCAGTGGGGCGACAAGTTGTCTGTTCCCCATGTCACCGGAGCAATCGAGCCCCTGCAAACCGGCATGGACTGGACCGGCACACGCGCTTTGGCATTTGCCGGTATCGGCCACCCCGAGAAGTTCTTCAAAACCCTGCGACAGCTGGGCGTAGACCTGGTCCGCGCCGAAGCCCTGGACGACCACCAGCCTCTGACTCAGGCACTGATGGCCCGTCTGGAAAACGAGGCGCGCCAACTGGGTATTCAGATGATAACGACCGAGAAAGACGCCGTACGTCTGCCCCCGGCTTTTCGGAGCAAAGTGATCACTCTGCCGGTTCGTCTGCGAGTGGGCGAAACTGACAAGGTCCGCGACATGCTATTGAATGCAGCACCGGCACCAAAATAGGCCCGGTCGGCCCCTACAGGGCCAACCGGAAAAGGGTTTTTAGCCGCCCAGTTCGTCTTCGATCAGCTTTTTGAAGTCAGCGTAGGACTGGTTGTCGACTTTCTTGCCGTTCACAAGGAACGACGGGGTCGACTGAATACCATCTCGTTCGGCGTTTTCCTGATACCACGCAGCCAATGTCCGCGCCTTGGTACCGTCTTGCAGGCAAGCCTCAAGCTGGTCGCCATCGATGCCGGCCAAACGACCGATCTTGCGCAGCTCGTCCACGATCTCGGCCGGACCACCTGCGCGTGTCCATTCTGCCTGCCCTTCATAGATCAGGTCTGTGATACCGAAGAACTTTTCGGGGCCAGCGCAGCGTGCAACCATCGATGCCCAAAGGCCGTAGCGGTCAAAATACACCTCACGATAGGTAAACTTGACCTTGCCGGTGTCGATGAAGTCTTTCTTGAGCTGCTTATACGCGCCTGTGTGGAAGTTTGCGCAGTGCGGGCAGGTATATGATGCATATTCGATGATTTCGACAGGTGCATCCTCGGCGCCCTGCACCATCTCGACGATCGTCGAAGTATCCAGGTCTGCCTCCTGCGCTTCGGCGGCACTGACCAGTGGAATGGTGACATTGGTGTTCGACCCTGTCAGCCAATAGCCGCCAGCGGCCACGGCGACGGCCGCACAGATTACGGTTGCAATACGGCTCATTTTCAGCCCTTTCTCAGCGTTTCTGTTTGGATAAAACGTTGCGCCCGAGACGTTCAAGAGCCGCGCGCAAATCTACATCATGTACATCGCGTGACATTTTGTCGGCCTCAGCGGCAATGTCAGGCGCAATCTGGGGTTTGGCTTGCTTCGGCTTGTGGTCGAAACTGGCCTGCCCCTCGGCAAATCCGGTCGGAGCGGTCTGGGTGATACGGACACGGCTGATGGCGTTATAGCCATAGACCGCGTTTACCTTGCCGCGCAGCTGTTCCTTCTGCATTTCCAGCATCGGAGCCTGTGGCCCGGTCGTTAACACAGTTAGGGTGGCACCAAATCCGCCCTTGCCATAACCCACTTTGACCGGGCGCGCGATGGCGGCGGTTTCCTGGCCGACAATCTCGGCCCAGTGGGTCAAAAGCCGCGACACGGCAAACCCCCGGCTTTCCCCGGCGCGCCGGATCTGATCGTTCAGCAAGGATGCGGTGCGTTTGAACCCGCGGGTCGAAGAACGTCTGCGTTGCATCTGGTTTCCTGCTCCTACACCTCTATTGTACTGGGCAGGCCACCATGTGCCAGCGAAACCCGACCGGGAGTTGAATAAAACTTGCGTGACTCTGTTGAATTCACCGTCAGTGATGCGTTGCTGGAATGGTACGACCGGCACGCCCGCGAAATGCCATGGCGCATCGGTCCGGCAGATCGCGCCGCCGGGATGCGCCCCGACCCCTATCGGGTCTGGCTGTCCGAAGTGATGTTGCAGCAGACAACAGTTGCCGCCGTTCGCGACTATTTCCTGCGCTTCACCACCCGATGGCCTACGGTTCAGGCTCTGGCCGCCGCACCGGACGATCAGGTCATGGGGGAATGGGCCGGGCTTGGCTATTACGCCCGCGCCCGCAATCTTTTGAAATGCGCCCGGGCCGTCACGCAAGACTACGATGGCCGGTTTCCCGACAGCTTTGAAGCGCTGCTGAACCTACCCGGCATAGGCCCCTATACCGCCGCTGCGATCTCGGCCATCGCGTTTGATCGGCCTGAAACCGTGCTGGACGGAAACGTCGAGCGTGTCATGGCCCGGCTCCATGACATTCACGATCCGCTGCCCGGCTCCAAACCCCTGCTGAAGGAAAAGGCGTCGGCCCTGACCCCGGCCACACGTCCTGGCGATTACGCGCAGGCGGTCATGGATTTGGGGGCAACCATCTGCACGCCAAAGTCGCCGGCATGTGGCATTTGCCCCCTGCGTGACCCCTGTCAGAGCCGCGTCGCAGGCACCCAGGCCGACCTGCCACGAAAAACACCCAAAAAGCCCAAATCCACGCGCTATGGGCACGTGTATGTTGCGCAAAGCGCAGACGGGGCCATGGTGCTGGAACGCCGGCCTGACAAAGGTTTGCTGGGCGGAATGCTGGGCTGGCCCGGATCAGAGTGGAACGATGCCCCGGCCGAACGGCCTCCGTTCCCGGCGAATTGGAAGATGTTGCCGGGCGAAGTCCGCCATACATTTACGCATTTCCACCTGATTTTGCGGATCTGGACCACGGATGCCGCCGATCACGACGTACCCGAACATCTGACAGTTGTAGACAAACAAAGCTTCAGGCCCGGCGACCTGCCAACCGTGATGCGCAAGGCCTATGATCTTTGGCGAGGACAATAAGTCCGCTGTGCAAATCTTCGGGCCATGGCTAGGATATCTCCGTAAAGTCGGAGCAGAAAAGATGATCGCAACAGGCACATTGTCCCGCTGGCAATCTGCATCCCCTTTCTGGGTGTCGCTGCTGCTGATTCCGCTGGTCTGGTTTTCAGCTGCCACCGGTGGATGGTCACTGCTGCTGGTTCCTGCCGCAACCTGGTGGGCTTTTGCAGTGCTGGACCGGATCACCGGGCTCAACACGCAAAACGCCGACCCCGATACGCCGGACACGGCGCTGCAATGGTACATATTACTGACAAAACTCTGGGCCCCGATCCAGTTCGTCACCCTTTTTGGTCTGATCTGGTACGCAACCCACGGCACCCATCTGTCAACGCTTGAGAAAATCGGCCTCTTCTTTGGCATGGGCGTCATTTCGGGCACGATTGGGATCAATTACAGCCACGAGTTGATGCACCAGAAAAGCCGTATGGAACGCTGGCTGGGGGACATCCTTCTTGCCATGGTGCTGTATTCTCATTTTCGGTCCGAGCACCTGTTGGTCCATCACCGCCATGTTGGCACCCCACGCGATCCGGTAACGGCGCGCTACAACGAAGGTTTCCATCGCTTCTATCCCCGCGTTCTGTGGCAATGCTGGGTTTCGGCCTTCAACGCCGAGCGCAACAAGCTGGCCCGCATCGGCAGACCGTGGACAGATCGTTTTAACCCGTTCTGGCGGTACTGGGCGTTGCAAGGTGGGATGCTGGCACTGGCCGGCCTGATCGGAGGATGGTCCGGCGTGGCGTTGTTTCTGCTTCAGGCTGGTGTCGCGATCTGGCAGCTCGAGCTGGTCAATTACGTCGAGCATTACGGCCTGACCCGAAAACACCTGGGCGACGGACGGTACGAGCATGTCCTGCCACGCCATTCCTGGAATGCCTCGCAGAAAGCTTCGAACTGGTTGCTGATCAATCTTCAGCGCCATTCGGACCACCATTACAAACCCAATCGCCGGTTTCCGCTGCTGCAACATCACGCGTCGGACGCAGCCCCACAATTGCCCTATGGCTATCCCGTCATGACCGTGTTCGCTATGATCCCTCCGCTTTGGCGGCGGGTCATGAACCCGCGCGTTCGCGCGTGGCGACGCCACTATTATCCCGAGATCACCGACTGGCACCCCTACAACAAATCTTTGAACCCCATGCCCAAAGCGTGACCGCAGCGCGCACTGGCGCGCTGCTTGACCCAACTGTCAGCACTGCATCTGCGATCCTGTTCTGACGGGCGGGAGGCCCTCAGCTTTTCATCACCCAGACATCCATCGGCGCCTCGACCCCTCGCACGGTTTGGTCGCGGCAGGCACCAAAACCGGCCATGACCTCCGGCGCCTGCGGGTTTTCTTCCTCAACCCGCAAACGCACGGCATCGCTGACAACGATACGCGCCTTGAAATCACGCGTCAGTGCCTCAAGCTTGGCCGCCACATTGACCGCATCGCCAATCACCGCGAATTCCAACCGGTTGGCGCCGATATCCCCAAGTACGACCGAGCCGTAATGCACCCCAACGCCGACATGGATTTCGGGCTCTCCCACCCTGCGACGTTCCAGATTCCAACGGTCGATCACACCCACCATCGCACGCGCGCAGTCCAGGGCATTGCTCGCGTCCAGGGGCGTCGGCACCGGAGTGCCGAAGGTCGCCATCAAACCGTCGCCCAGATACTTGTCCAAGGTCCCGTGGTGCCGGAATACCTCGGTTTCCATACGGGCATGAAACCCGCGCAGAACCTCGATCACTTCATAGGGATCCCGCCCGGCGGCGTATTTGGTGAACCCGACGATATCGATGAAAAGAACGGCCACATCTTCTTTGCGGACCTGTTTCAGCGGTTCATCGTTCTGGCTCAGCTCATCCACCACATTGGGCGAGAAATACCGCGACAGGTTGGCCCGTTCACGTTCCAATCCTGCGTTGTTCATCAACAATTGATTGAGACGCCGCATCGAAATGCCCAGCGTTACCGCGACCATTATGAATACGATCACTTGCTGGATACGTTGAGGGACCATGAAACTGTTGGGGTCCAACAGCTCGGCAACATCCGGATAGCCCTGCAAGGCCTCTGCAACCTTTTCGCTGATCCCCGGAATCGGCGTTGCCACCCACGAGGCAACGATCCAACCGATCGTCCACATCAATGCCGTCCACGAACCGATGGCAATGACCGTTCGCCAGGAATAAGCCAGGGTTCCAGCCGCCAGGATGACGAAAAAGTACTGAAAATTGTCGAACCGGTATTGCATGGCCAGAGGGCGAACATCGTCACTGAACGGGTTGGGCACGATCATTCCAAGGGTCATGATCAGCAGATCCACGAAGATCAAAAGAAGCTCGACCCGCGATTGCCCCACCCGACCGGAACGGCGGATCAGCCAACCGTTGGCGCAGATCAGCAGCAGAATGAAGTGATACCAAAGCACCTCCCATTGCGGGTTCAGGAAAACCAGAAGAACCCCGGTCAGTGCCATCGCCACCCAGCGCGCGCGGACGGCCAGTTCCAACCCTTCTCGCTTGTGCCGCTCCAACGCGGCCTCGGTGTATTTGTTGTCCAGATCGAACGTGTCAGGTTCCGTGAAAAACAGACTGCGGCGGGGCTGCGCGGTTGTCTCGGTCATGGCCGTGATCTTTCTTGCAGTGTCAGGGTCAACAACATGCAATCACTGTTGATCCGAAAACAAAAGACCCCGCCGTAGGATCGGCGGGGCAAGGCGTAGTGCCTTGTGTCAGGCCACAGGCACCGGCGGTGTTCTTTGTATCAGTTCATCTCGGCCCGGATCTGCTGGCGCAGAACGTCGATCGGAACCGTTTTGCCGTCACGCTTGAAGCACCAATAGGTCCAGCCATTGCAGGACGGCGCATTTTCCAGATGGGCGCCCACCTGATGGATCGAGCCTTTGACGTTGTCACCGACCAATGTGCCATCGGCCCTGACCTTGGCTTTGTGGCGCTGGTTCATGGAATACAACTCTTCGCCCGGGCGCAGCATGCCACGTTCGACCAATTGCCCGAAGGGCACGCGCGGTTCGGCGCGTTTGCTGGCACTGACTTCCAGAGCCTCACGATCGAACTTGCGGACCTTGGCAATACGCTTCTCGGCCACCTTGCGGTAGCTTTCCTCGCGCTCGATCCCGATGAACTCGCGACCCAGCATTTTGGCGACTGCACCGGTTGTACCTGTGCCAAAGAACGGATCCAAAATCACATCGCCCGGATTGGTCGAGCCAATCAACACGCGGTGCAGCAGCGATTCCGGCTTTTGTGTCGGGTGTGCCTTGTCGCCGTTTTCATCTTTTAGACGCTCATGCCCGGTGCAGATCGGCAGCACCCAATCGCTGCGCATCTGCACGCCTTCGTTCAGAGCCTTTAGCGCCTCATAGTTGAAGGTGTATTTCGCGCCTTCGCGTTTGCTGGCCCAGATCATCGTCTCATGCGCGTTGGTAAAGCGCTTGCCCCGGAAATTCGGCATCGGGTTCGACTTGCGCCAGACCACATCGTTGAGGATCCAATATCCTGCGTCCTGCAAAGCCGAGCCTACACGGAAAATATTGTGGTAAGAACCGATCACCCAGATCGCGCCGTTGGGCTTCAGCAGACGGTGTGCTGCCTTCAACCATTCGCGCGTGAACTGGTCATAGGCACCAAAGCTGGAAAACTGGTCCCAGTGATCATCAACCGCATCCACCTGAGAGTTATCCGGGCGGTGCAACTGGCCTTTCAGCTGTAAGTTATAGGGAGGATCGGCGAAAATCAGGTCAACCGACGCCTCGGGCAGACTGTTCATCACTTCGATGCAGTCACCGGATAGAATCGTGTTTAAAGGGAGCGCTTTTGCGCCCTTTTTGGTGGTCGTTGTCATATCACTGCCTCAAGTATCCACGGCGCTTTTGCGCTCATTTGGTTGAGACAAGGATGAGTCAAAGACGATTCGCCGTCAATTTCTTTTTTGAATCAGCGACTTACGATTTACTCTTGATACAAGATATTGTGCACTGGCTTGAACGAACGTCTATGGTGTGGGGTCACGCCAAGATTTTGCAGCGCTTCCTTGTGTTGTTTTGACGGATAACCGGCGTTGGTTTCCCATCCATATCCCGGATGCTGTTGCGCCAAATCCACCATCACCTGATCGCGCCAGTTTTTCGCAAGGATCGAGGCGGCTGCAATCGACACCGATCGGGCATCCCCCTTCACGACGGCCTGCGACGGGATTTTCAGGCCGCGTGGAATCATATTCCCGTCGATCAGCAGGAAATCGGGGGCCGGCGACAGTGCCTCAACCGCGCGCAGCATCGCCAGATGCGATGCCCTGAGGATGTTGATCTCGTCAATCTCGGCGACCGAGGCTTCGGCCACGGCAAACTCGGCGCTGTGCCGGATCTCGGCATCCAGGGCGGCCCGACGTCTGGCCGTCAGCTTCTTGGAATCATTCAACCCTTCGGGGATGGCCTGTGGGTTCAGGATCACCGCTGCCGCGACGACCGGGCCGGCCAAGGGGCCGCGCCCGACCTCATCCACGCCCGCGATGCGGCAATGGCCCCGGCCCAGCAGCGTCTGTTCAAGTTCGAAATCTGGTTTTGTCATGCCTTTGGAAAACCGTGTTTCACACAGCGCCGCAAGAAAAAAAGAGAGGGCAGCCCACACCGCCCTCTCTCACACGGCGCTTCTTTGGCGCCGCTCCTGCTCAACCGGTGTTACTGGTAAACGACACGGTATCCTTTCTGGCGCAGGCACGCGGGTTCGTATGCCCGCTTGACCTTTTGCCCATTCCAGAAACCGACTTTGCACTCTTGCGGCAGGCTATTGGCATGTTTGTAGTGCTTCTTGAGGCATTTCGGCCCAAGCAGCGGATGATCCTGTGAATACCCGTTGAATGTGCGCAGGCAGCGCTGGGGCAGATCATAACGCGCCACGCGCGGCGGCAGAGGGCGCACCGGCTGCGGCGTGTAAGGTGCCGGGGTATAGGTTTGGTGGCGAGTCGCCCGATCCTTTTTCTTTTCCTTGTTGTAATAGTGAACCCCGGCCCCGATGATCGCGATGGCGGCCAGCCCGCCAAGAATGTCCTTTGCGTCCGCAGCCCGTGCCTGAGACGCAGACACCCCGGTTATTGCAACCGCGGTCGCAACGATGAATGCGATGAATTTCCTGTGCATGATGCGTGTCCTTCATAGTGTTTGGGCGACCGTGTGACGGAGCGCGTCCTGATTGCCCTGACACTGGGGGCGACCGGCCCAGACAAGCAATAACGGCCCGGTGTTATCGGATATCAGAACCCGCAAACCCCTTGGGTTATTGAATATCGCGGCGACTCGTGCGCAGGATGCGGCCTATGAAACAGATCCTCTCTTCTCTGACCTTTGCGGTCCTGATATCGCTTGGCTCTGCTGCGTCTGCGGCGGATTGCTATGCGGATTACAAGGCAAAGAAAGACAACCCGCTGCGTTTGCATTATGGGGTTATCCAGGTCTCGAACTGCGACAAGGGCCAGGCCCAAGCAGAAATCGCCCAGCGCCTGAGCGCGTCAGGCTGGACCTTGCTTGAAGTGCAGTCCGTTTTCGGGCCGGAAGGGTTGGATCAGAGGAAAGGCAATGCCGGACAATTCTATCTCCGTTTCTGACGCACGCCGGTCGGGGGTCCGTCTGGTTGTGCTGGGCGTCGCAGCCATTATCGCCATTCTGATCACCGCTGCCGTTTTCCTGTTCTGGACCCTGCCGGACGCGAACGCATTCAACGCGCGGGTCGAGCGATTGTTCATCGAGACCGATCTGACCTCGCAAACCGAAATCCGGTTGCTTGAAATTCTGGCTCAGTCCGGCACCGCCTTCGCCGACACCCTGTCCAGCTATCGGATGGTGATCTATGTGCTGCTGGTTTTTGCCTGCGCCATGATGGCCTCGGCATTGGTCTTTCTGGTGATGCTGGTACTGCTGAACCGACGCATGGCGCAGATCGAACGCACCGGCATTCAGGTGACCTCGTTGCTGATCAGCCGCGAGGAAAACACCGTCTACCTCAACAACATGGATTTCAAACTCACGCCTGCCGCCATGGAAACCTTGTCGGTTCTGGCTGAATCGCGACTGGATGATGAGGTTTTGTCCGGCGCCCAGATCGAGGCGATGATTTCCGGCCGTAATGAAGCCGATTGCGACGAAGCCGCAGGCGCGACGCGGATCAAACGGTTGCGGGATGCGCTTGGCAATCAGATGGTCAGTGAACTTCTGGTCAAAAACATCGCCAAAAAAGGGTACATGCTGTCCATCGAAAAAGACGTCATACAAATGGTCTGAACCTTGCTGCATGACCGTATGCGTTGGCACTTTTCCCTTCTGCGCCTCTTGGAATGTGGGATGCAAAGCCCCATTCTAGAAAAAACCCAGGCAAGGGAGGTCGCATATGAACGTCCACGCCGCACCAAAAATCAATGGGTATGGAATATCGGTTGAATCGCTGAATGGCACAATTGCCATTTATCGCAATGATGTGCTTTTGGCTGAAAGCACAGATGCCAAGGTGATGTATGAAACGCGCCTGCCGCCCACGATCTATGTTCCCCGCGCGGATGTCTGTGTTGATTTGAGCGAAGAAACAGACCTGCAAACATTCTGCCCGTTCAAAGGCACTGCCACGTATCACGACATCAATCTGGGGTCCGAAAACCTGGCCAATTCTGTCTGGGCCTATGAGGAAGCCCTGCCCGAAAGCGCGGCCATTCAAGGCTGTATCGGCTTTGTGCCCGGCGCCTATACGAAGATCGATCTGGGCGACAACCGCCTTCGCGAACCTGAAGACGGCAACATCAGCGGGCCCCTGATTGATTGGTTGATGCGTGGTGCTTCGACCGCGGCAACGCCCGAAAGCTTTACCGAAGCGCTGGCCGAAAAGATGCTGGAGCACGGCATCGCAATACAAAGGCTGAGCATTCTGGCCTGGTCCCTTCACCCCCTGATCGCGGGAAAGCACTATATCTGGGAAAAAGATGAAGAAGAGATTCTGACCCGGGCTCCGACATACGAAATCTATGATCACCCAGCTTTCATCAACAGCCCCTTGCGGCATGTCTCGAACGGCCTGGGTGGCGTGCGGCAAAGGTTGAATGATGAAAACCCGCATAACAGCTTCCCGATCATGGAGGACCTGCGGGCCAAGGGCGCAACAGATTACGTGGCCATGCCCTTGCCGTTTTCCGACGGGCGCACCAATGTTCTGACGCTGACCTGCGATCACCCGGACGGGTTTACCACCGAAAATCTGGGCCTTGTCTTTGAATGTTCCTCGGTAATCGCCCGTTTCTACGAAGTGTTCATGCAGCGCGAAAACGCGCAGGTCCTGCTGGAAACCTATGTCGGCAAACGCACCGGCGCGCGCGTATTGGGCGGCGAAATCAGGCGGGGTGACGGGGATGAGATCGACGCCGCCATCATGTTCTGCGACCTCCGTAATTCAACGAGCCTGGAAGAGAAGCTGGGCCGGGGCGAGTATATCAATCTGCTGAACGAGTTCTTTGAAACGGTCTCGGGCATTGTTCATGACAACAACGGAGAAGTCCTGAAGTTCATTGGCGACGCTGTGCTTGCCGTCTTCCCGGCAACGGACGAGGATGCCAGTACGGCCCGCACCAATGCCCAGCGCTCGGCGATCAAAATCGTCGAAACTTTGGGAGAGCTGCGCAAAGAAGGTACGGACAGGCATTGCGACTGTTCGATCGGCGTCGCGTATGGGCGTGTCACCTACGGCAATGTGGGATCTCGCGAACGGCTTGATTTCACAGTTATCGGTCAGGCCGCAAACATCGCCGCACGTTTGGGCGAGTTCGGCAAGTCGCAAGGGCACCGCATTGTCGTTTCAGAAGACATCGAACCGGCCTGTTCCAATGCTGTACCGCTGGGAGACGTCAATCTGCACAATGTGTCCCGTCCCGTCAGATCATACGCTTTACGAACCGCAGCCGATGAGATTCTGAACGGTTGAGGCCTGTCGTTTGCAGTTCTGAAGAAACCCGCATTGCCTTGATCAACGTGACGCCCTTGCGATCATGCTTCACCGATCACTTCGATCCGGAGGCGTTCTGCTCAAACGGCCCCCAACAAGATCAATGCGGTCTGCGCCGGCGAGATCGTGTTCTGAAGTTGCGCAATCTGACTTCTGGCCAAATAGGTGTCGGTCAGTTTCTCAACAGACTTTGGGTTCGAAAACTGTGCCAGGTCATCCGAGCCGGTCAGTTTGAGCAACCTGGCCTTGAACTCGACCAGTTGTTTGTCAATGTCCAGCTGCGCAAAGGATGACGGCAGTCCAAGTGCCGTTTCCATCATGCTGCGCAAAGGGGGCAACCCCATAAGATCAAACCACTTTGTGTCTGCGCTTGAGGTCCTGTTGGCAAGATCCGAAAGCTCTCGTTGTGCATAGAGCGAAATTCGCATCGTTTCATCCGACTCGCCAACGGCGATTTCAAACCTGGCCGTCAAATTGGCCTGGGCGATTTGCTCCATGTCGGACGTCCGCGCGGTTTTTCGGACAGCTCCGGGACCAAACCCAAAGGCGTCAGAAAATGCCCGGTATCGCTTGTCGGCCAAACGATTGGACAACGCGTCATCCGCCTGTGTCCCATCCTCGAGGATTTTGCGTATGAAGAACCGGTTGTCCAAATCTCCTTCCAAGCCGAACGCACCCAAAGCGACCTGCAACAACCTGCGATCCGAAACCAGCTCTTCAGCGGATTGGATTTTCCCGATGTTGTCCAGAAAATACTTTGTCTCTCTTTCATTTGCAGCTGACGACGAAAAACTCTGAAACTGACTGTCATAGGTACGTTGCAGGAACCGCCAGCCCACGACTCCGCCGCTTGGGATGACGGGTTGGAATGTCATTGCTGGTAAGTCATCAGCCGCTCTTCGCGCGGCAGAAGCGAGCGAAGCGATTTGAGGCACTTGTAATAATGCTCTGCAACCAGGGCATCCGTGGCTTCGGCCAAGACCCGACGGCTATCTGCATCCGTAAAAACCTGGCTCAGCTCTTCCACGCGGCGCAACAGTTGCTGACGTGCTTGGCAAGGTTCGATGTCCCCTGACAATACAAGCTGCGCGGCATAACAGACGCGGCGCACCGGCGTATTCACCTCATCCGGATGAATCGCGTCCCGCAATCGAAGTACATTTGCCTGGGGCGTCATAATAGAAAACCGGCCGCGGCGATCGCCGTTCTCAATTACGACCCCGTTGATCAGAACCCTTTCTTTCGGGGCAAGCTTTAGGACCAGACCGCTCATCAAGTTGCCCTCATTTGGCGCAACCCGCGCAGTACGGCCGTGTTGATTTCCACCAACGGCTCAACGGTTGCGCCGTCTCCCAGAACGCGGCTGCTGTGTTGTTCGGTGAATTCGGCAAGGTAGAAGATCCTGGCTCTCAGGTCGTTGGGCAGGGCATTCTCGAAATCGGCAACGCCGGTTGCGAGCACCCCCCATAGCCGCCGGTTTTCGTGCACGGCCTGAACAAAACCCGAAAAATCCGTTGCCTTTTGTGCTGTTGCTGCCTTCAGGCGCCGTGTGATCCTTGAAATCGCTTCGTATTCTGTGTCTCGAGGCGTCCGAGTCGGCGCGGTGGTTTGCGCATAAGTTTGATGGGCTAGGGTTTGCGGTGTCACTTGAAATCCTTCCAAAGGGCCGTCATCAGGCAGTCATTGATGGGGCGCGAAGAACGCGCCCCAACCGATTTCGCGAATTAGCGGAACAGCGACAGAATCGACTGCGGTGCCTGATTGGCGATCGAAAGCGACTGTGTTGCCAACTGTTGCTGAACCTGAAGCGCCTGTAGCCGCGCCGAAGTCTCTTCCATGTCCGCGTCGACCAGAGACCCGATACCTGACTTGAACGAGTCGGACAGGTTCGAGATGAACTCTTTCTGAGTTTCGATCCGGCCTTGGGAGGAACCGAAAGCAGCTGATGCATCGATCGAAGTATCGATCAGCGATTCAACGGCGGCCAGGGCAGCGGTCGCACCCGCACCGGTCGATACATCAATGCCGGCCAGCGCGGCAAGACCACCTGCGCCGGCGTTCACGAATTGAGCCGAGAATGAAATGTCAGAGCCCGTACCGTTGGTGATGGACAGGGTTCCTGCTGTACCCGAGTCATAGTCGACGGTCAGACCGGTAATCCCAAGCTCTTCAATCTTCGATTTCAATCCAACGGCAACCAGATCACCGGTTGTTGTCGCGGCGGCGTCTTCGGCAGACACGGTATAGGACACGACCTGATCGTTGATCGCGACGACAACCTTGTCGCCGGCGGCAAATGCACCGCTGGATTCGTCGGTGACCAGCGCGGTCGCAGCAGTCGCGCCGTTGTCGATGGTTGCGCCGACGCGATCGTTGCCTGCCGATGCGCCGGTCGAACCGTCAAAAACCTGCTTGGTGACATAACCGCCGGTTGACAGGTTCTGCCCTGCAACGGTGATCGACGATGCGGTCACGGCCCCGGTATTGTCACGATCCAACGACGCCAGAACCGAAGCGGAACCAGCAGAGCCGTCAACCAGGTTCAGGCCATTGAACTGCGCTGCGCTGACAACGGACGCAATCTGATCTTTCAGAGCAGTCACATCATCATTGATTTTGCCTCGATCAACGTTGTCTTCCTGCGCGGCGACGATCTTGCCTTTCATCTGGGTCAGCAGATCAGTGACGGTTTCCGCGGCATTCCGGGCAACGGCGACGGTCGATTCGCCAAGCGCGAGGCTGTCCTTGATGGCGTTGAAACCTTTGACGTCCGACTCCATCACTTTGGAAATCGCCCATACTGCCGAGTTGTCCTTGGCCGTTGCGACATCCTTGCCGGTCGAGATCGCGTTCTGGGTCATCGCCAGGTTTTTGTTGACCGACTTGAGAGTTTGCAGCGCAACCATCGCGCCATTGTTTGTCAGAATGCTGGACATAGCTTTCATCCTTTTCGTTCGGGCCATTTTGCCCATGTTCACCCCGCACTATTTGCGGGCATTGGTGTCTTTCTGACCTGTGCGACGCGCCGCGTGGCCGTTCGCGCCACCTGTTGATCTCAGGTGCAACACCACTTTTGAACTCGATCCCCTAACGGAGTGCTAAAGCGCCCGGCCCAGAAATTTCGGATTTGAATCAAACTTCTGCCTATGCCCGCTTTTCCAGCTTTGCCGTGCTGCGCACCGCGAATTCACTTCGCTGTCCGTCTGCACCATAGGTGCTGAATTCCTGCCGAACGCGCCGCAATTCAGCCATTCGGCTGGCGACCGCCCGGATGCCTTCAGCCGCGCTGTTCAGCAGCGCCTGATTGCGCTCGGCTTTCTGTTGAACGCGAATCAGTGCCTCACTTTCCAGCACCTGAAGATCATTGATTGCCCCGATCAGCTTTTCTTTTTCAGGCACCATGCTGGACAAACGATCCAGATCCCCCTGCACAAGTGCTGCACGTTCCAAATCCAGGACTTCTTCCAAAGACTTGATCAACGCTTTATCGGCCTTAGAAGTCATCGGTTTTCTCCATCAGTGACTTGAACAGAATTTCGGAAAGGCCCACGCCGCCGGACCGGGCCAGTTGCTGCGCCTGATGTTGAACAAGCATCGAAGAAAACTGATCCTCACCGGCGCCACCGCCAAAGGACTGACGGGTCTTTCCCAACCCGGCAGATTTCAGCGTTTCGGCCAGAAACGCGGCCTCCAGCTCTATGGCGGCGTTTTTCAGCCGGGTCTGGGGTGACTGTAATTGAGATACGTGAGGAAGGGTGGAAACCTTCATGGCATTCTCCGAATTTGCTTCGAACTTTCTCGATCAAAGGTGAAAGCGGTTAAAATAAACGTAACTTCCTACAGGCAGTGTTCCGACCAGTCACACGGAGCCGGAGCAAAATGCCCAACCCCCTAACGCTGGCGAACGCAACGCCGACCACAACCGAGAAAGCCGTCACATCTCGTAAGGCTCCGGGCCAAAACACTGGCTCGGAGAGCTTTCAGGATATCCTCGGGCAAGAGGTTGGTGCCACCGGCCGCCCTGAAGGCGAAAACGCTGCCATCAATGCCGAGCTGAAAATTGTCGAATCAAAGCCCGAACCTGTGCCGGAGACAACGGCCGAGGCATCTGAAACGGCCCATCCCACCCCGATTTCAGAACACATCGGCGAACAGCAACCCCCTTCTGCATTCCTGGAAACCCCGGACCTGGACGAGGTAAAGGTGGTGCCGGTTCAGTTGGCGGAGGTAAATCAAGCACCCTCGGAAACACTGAAACAACCACCGGTATCAGTACCAAAAGGTTTGCCCACACAAAGCGACACGCCTTCCCCGGTTCCGGCGCTCTCGCAGAAGGCGCTGGGTCCGACGTCCCAACCTGTGCAAGTGACAGCCATGACCGAAATCGGCCAGATGTTTGATCAGCTTGCAAAGCCCACAGGCACGGTCGAACAAACGGGGGCCGTCCCCTTTCCGCTGGACCCTGAAAAGAAGCCGTTGCCCGAAGTGAACATTCCGACGCCCAAACCGTCAGCGCCTGACCGGGCGCCCTCGGTGGCGCAGCTTCAGCTGATGGCAACTGCCGTTGAAGCCGAACCCGTGGCACCCGTTATCGAAGCTGAGGCCCTGCCGGCCGCCAGAGAGGAACCTTTGCCGCTGACCTCGCGTGAGTCCGCGCCTCAAATTACGGTTCCGTCCACTGCTGCCCGAACGGAAATCGCCCGGTCGATTGCTGGTCAGCTGTCAGCAGCTGTCCAGACTCGTATCGGATCAGGAGCAACGGAAATAGCGCTGAATCCGGAAGAGCTTGGGCGTGTGTCGATTGTTCTGAACGGTCGGGAGGACGGCCTGCAAATCACCATTGCGACCGAGCGCCCGGAAACCCTCGAATTAATGCGGCGTCATTTGTCCGTTCTGACAGAAGAGTTTCAGAAGCTGGGTTATGGGGATCTGAGCTTTGACCTGGGAACCTCTTGGGGTTCTAGCGCACATCAAAAGGATGCAAACGACGCTGACACACAATCCCCTTCACATTCTGAAGCTGCGCCGCATGAACGGATCGATCACACAACTTCCCAAACACAGTATCTGGCCTCGGGCCAAGGCATCGACATGAGGTTTTGACCAATGATTACGCCTGTCAACACCGCGCAGCCCTTTGCGGATCAACAAAAGGCCGGGGCATCTCAGAAATCCGCGATTACGTCCGACTTTGAGACTTTCTTGCTGATGCTAACGGCGCAGGCAAAGAATCAGGATCCGCTGGAGCCGATGGATTCGACCGAATATGCATCTCAGTTGGCGCAGTTCTCGATGGTCGAGCAACAAGTCCAGACCAATGACCTCTTGTCCAACCTGGCCAACGCATTGGGCGGCACAAAACTGAACGAGCTTGCAAGCTGGGTGGGCATGGACGTCCGTTCGACATCAGCCTTTCACTTTGCCGGCCAGCCCGTGACATTGTTTGCCCAGGCCGACCCTGATGCGGACGCGACGAAATTGGTGATCCGCGACAGTGACGGCACGGTGATCGATAATGTCACCGTGCCCACGACAACTGAGGAGTTTGTTTGGGCCGGAGTGGATTCTTCAGGCAATCCATTGGCATCAGGCAACTACACCGCAACTCTGGAAAGCTACAAGGGCGACAAGTTGCTCTCCGAAAAACCTGTTGCCGCCTACAATCGCGTCGTCGAAGCACAGGTTGGCGACGATGCTGTTTTGCTGACCTTGCAGGGCGGTCAGGTGGTTCCCGCAACTCAGGTCACCGCCGTCCGAACTGGTGCTTGATCTGTCGGGCGGGACGGGCCAAACCTTGGCAAATCGACTCGCCATAAGAAGTGATGGAACCTCTGCCCGACCTGCCTGCCCCCCCTCGTGATCTGGTTGACCATCTCCACGCGCAAGGATTGGTCAACGCGCATCCCCGGTTCGAGACCTTGTACGGCGGGCGCACCAACAGGGTGTGGAAGGTCAAGGGCCGCGACAGTGACAAAGTCCTGAAACTCTACAGCACAGCGTTGCGCAATCCTTTGTTTCGCAATGATGCAGAGTTGGAGGCCCAATGTCTGAAGGCGCTTGGCACCACGGGCTTCGTGCCAAGGCTGCGGGCCACAGGGCAATACAAAGAAGCCCGTTGGGTGTTTTACGACCACGCCCCCGGAGCCCCCTGGCGGCAGGATTCAGCCCAGGTTGGCGCCTTGCTGCGCAAGCTTCATACCCTGCCCATTGCCGTCCAGGCGCCAGCCGGATGCAATGGCAGCGCAGACTTGCGCGCTCATGGAAAAAGAATTCTGCAAGGCTGCACGTCAAACGGGCGCGACGAACTCGCTGATTTGCAACCTTCAAATTCGGTCGCACCCTCGCAACAGACGTGCCTGATCCATGGCGACCCCGTGGCAGGCAATATCCTGGTGGCGACCGGTGGTCTGACCTTGATCGACTGGCAATGCCCGGCCCAGGGCGATCCCTGCGAAGACCTTGCGCTGTTTTTGTCGCCTGCTATGCAGCAGCTTTACCGAGGCTCACCGCTGTCGAAGAAAGAGGAAGACCAGTTTCTTTCGGCCTACGGCAGGCCCGAAATCGTCGCGCGCTATGAACAGCTCAGGCCATGGTATGCGTGGCGCATGGCGACGTATTGCCTCTGGCGCGCTGAAAATGGTGCGCCCGATTACGCGACAGGTTTGAACTTGGAAACCGCAATTCTGTAAAGCCCCGCCTCATCGCAGGTCGGCCAGTGCCAGCATGGCGTAGGCTGGCGGCATGAGCACACGGCGCCAGCGACCCAAAGGAAACCGACCCGGTGTTTGCGTCATCACGGCCGGCAGCCTGGAGTCCTGCCCCAGAACCAACCGCGCCAATGCTCGACCGCAATACGTGCCCATGGCGACGCCGTTGCCGTGATATGCAAAACCGGCGAACATCCCCGGTTGATCCGGAACGGGGCCGACAAAAGGTGTCAGGGCCCGCGACAGGCACACCAAACCGGACCAGATATGAGTGACCTCGACCGTCGACCAAGCAGGAAACATATGTTTGAAATCCTGCTGAACCTTTCGCCGAATGGCTGCTTCAGCCTCGGCCGATGACCGCAGGCCGCCCCTCATACCAAACAGAAAGCGCCCGTCCGGCATCAGGCGGAAATAGTGCAACAGATTGCGCGTGTCATAGCACATCTGATCCGATGTCCATCCCTGTGCCATCTGTTCGGTTTGGCCAAGGGGTCGCGTTACCATGACGGTCGACTGGGCAGGCATGTATCGTCCGCACATCCAGGCCGGGATATCCTCGCTGGAGTAGCCGTTGGTACACACCAACACCGCCTGCGCTTTGACTGGCCCGCTCTGCGTTTGCAACACAAAGCCGGACGCCGTTTTTTCAACGCTCAGAACTGGGGAATTCCGGAACAGATGCGCGCCCATTGCTTCGGCGGCTCGGGCAATCCCGAACAGGTATTTGCGGGGATTCAACCCGAAACCAACCGGCGAAGTGTATCCACCATGAAACGCGCCACCCATGCCCTTCGCGGGCAGGTCTCTGGCTTCGTGCAGGGTTCCCGCCTCGTCGGCATTGCGGCGCAGCATGTCCATCGCCCGCCTGGAATGCGCCAGCTGGGTTTCCCCGCTGGAGTGGGTATCCGCATCGATCTGATGCTGTGCCAACAGATCAGCGACCAGTCGGACCGCTTCCTGTTCCGCTGCCGCATAGTCCAAAGCAGCATCGCGGCCAAATCGGCGCTGCATGGATGCGTGGCCAAGTTTTGAGCCGCCAAGACAGCAAAACCCGCCATTTCGGCCCGAGGCACCCCACCCCGGTGCGCCGGCTTCGAAAACCGCAACCGAAGCATCTTCAGCCAAATGCAGAGCAGCCGAAACGCCTGTAAATCCACCGCCAATAATGGCCACATCCACATGCATGTCGCCCTGGAAGTTCGGCCAATCCGGGCTGGCAACAGTTTCGTCCCACCAACAGCCGTCGCGAGGTTCGCTGCCATAGGCGTAGTCTGGAAAAATCCGCTTCATTCGGTGCGCGCTGCGGCCATTTCGTCCTGCTGCTGACGTACCATCGCGCGTTTGGTCACAAGCGAGGCCGTGATTACCCCGACCGTCACCACAGCGATCATGATCGTCGACAACGCGTTGATTTCCGGGCTGACACCAAGGCGCACGGCCGAGAATATCTTGATCGGCAATGTCGTCGCCGACGGCCCCGAAGTGAAGGATGCAATCACCAGATCATCAAGTGACAAGGTGAAGGCCAGCAACCAGCCCGAGATTACCGCAGGTGCGATGATCGGCAGGGTAACAAGACGGAAGGCTTGCGCGGGCGAACACCCAAGGTCCAGCGCAGCCTCTTCCAGCGACCGGTCAAAGGTGATGAGGCGCGAGGATACAACAACGGAAACGAAACACATCGAAAAGGTCGTATGCGCCAGAACGATGGTCAGAATACCCCGATCCAGGCCGATGCCAATAAACAGCAAAAGCAGCGACAGGCCGGTGATCACTTCGGGCATGACCAGCGGTGCATAGATCATGCCGGAAAACAGTGTCCGGCCAAAGAAACGCCCGCTGCGGACCAGTACATAAGCGGCGGCCGTTCCAAGAATTGTCGCCAGCGTCGACGAAAAGACCGCGACCCGGATCGTGACCCAGGCGGCATCAAGGAACGCTTCGTTCCGCAGCAGCTCTCCGTACCATTTCGTCGAAAACCCGGCCCAGACCGTGACCAGCTTGCTTTCGTTGAAGCTGAAGACGATCAGGATGATCATCGGGATGTACAGAAACGCAAAACCCAGCGTCAGCGAAACCGTGTTGAACCAGCTCAATCTGTTCATCCCTCGGCCTCCGCCTGTTTCTGCTGGTTGCGCTGGAACAGCACGATGGGAATGACAAGGATCAGCAGCAGCACGATGGCCACCGCACTTGCCACCGGCCAGTCACGGTTCGAAAAGAACTCTTCCCACAGAACCTTGCCGATCATCAGCGTACCGGAACCACCCAGAAGGGATGGGATCACGAATTCACCGATCACAGGGATCATCACCAGGAAACACCCTGCAATGATACCGGGTTTGGATAGCGGGATGGTCACCAACCAGAAGGCCTGCAAACGGGAACACCCCAGATCCTCGGCCGCTTCGATCAATGATCCGTCCAACCGTTCCAACGCAGAATAGATCGGCAGGATCATGAAAGGCAGGTAGGTGTAGACAATGCCGATATAGACGGCAGTTGACGTGTTCAGGATCGTCAGCGGCGTCGAGATGATACCGGTCCACAGCAAGATCTGGTTGAGGTACCCTTCGTTCGACAGAATGCCCATCCAAGCGTAAACCCGGATCAGGAACGAAGTCCAGAAGGGCAGGATGACCAGCATCATCAGTGTCGGTCGCCATTCCTGAGGCGCGCGGGCCATGCCGTAGGCAATGGGATAGCCCACCAGCAGTGTCAGGAAGGTCGAAATCAAAGCGATCTTGACGCTGGACAGGTAGGCTTTCCAATACAGGTCGTCCTCGGTCAGCCAGACATAATTCTCCAGATCAAGCTTGCTGAAAAACTCCTTTATCCCCGCCCAACCGGCAGACAGGTCCAAAGTCGGAGCATAAGGCGGGATGGCAAGCGCGGTATCCGACAGCGAAATCTTCAGAACGATGAAGAACGGCACCAGAAACAGGGCCAACAGCCAGACGTAAGGAATGGCGATCAGAACGGCGCGGCGCATCAGTTGGCCAACAGAACCGCAGCCGTGGCTGTCCAGGACAGCCAGACCGGGTCTTCCCAGGTGAAAGAACGGCGCGAGATGCGGCGGGTGTTGGCCGTCTGCGCCTTGATGATTGTGCCGTTTGCCAATTCAACGTGATAGGTGGACAGATTGCCCAGATAGGCAATGTCGTGAACCTTGCCCTGCACGGCGTTGACCGCATCGACGGGCCGTTCGGCAGAGATTGTCACTTTCTCGGGGCGGATCGCCAGATGGCAGGGCTGGCCGTCTGAGAAACCGGCAGGCGAAGATGCCGTGAACGGGGCCTGACCTTCGGCCCAATCGATCTGATAGGCGTCCTCTCCGGATGGAGTCGCGCGGCCTTCGATTATGTTCACATCTCCGATGAAGTCAGCGACATAAACAGATTCAGGGTTTTCATAGATGCGATCCGGGGTGGCCACTTGCTTTAACTGGCCCTGATCCATCACCGCGACTCGGGTGGCAACTGTCATCGCCTCTTCCTGATCATGAGTGACGATGACAAAGGTGGTGCCGGTCTTTTCCTGGATATCCATCAATTCGAACTGGGTATCCTGACGCAGCTTCTTGTCCAACGCGCCCAGCGGTTCATCCAGCAGCAGAAGCTTGGGCGCTTTGGCCAACGAGCGCGCCAGCGCGACGCGCTGCCTCTGACCGCCCGAGATCTGATGCGGTTTGCGACGGGCGAACTGTTCCAGCCGGGTCAGGCGCAGCATCTCTTCGACCCGATCTTCCAGATCGTGCTTGGGCATGTTGTCTCGGCGCAGACCGAAAGCGATGTTTTCCCAGACACTCAGATGCGGGAACAGGGCATAGGACTGGAACATCATGTTCACGGCCCGTTTGTTCGGCGGGATGGGATCGATATCCTGCCCGCCCAGCAGGATATGGCCTTCGGTCGGGGTCTCGAACCCGGCCAGCATCCGCATCATCGTTGTTTTGCCGCACCCAGAAGGGCCTAGCAGGGCAAAAAACTCACGTTCGAAAATATCCAGAGACAGGTTGTCGATCGCCGTGAACTCGCCAAAGCGCTTGGTCACGTTCTGGAACTGGATCAAGGGTTTCGCCTGTGGGTCATTCCACGGCGCAAAAACGTCAGAACTCAAAGCAGCCCCCGCATGGTCAGTTTGGACAATGGTGCGGCGGGGCGATCGCCAGACCGCCCCGCGCTTTTGACCGGATCAGGTGCCTGACTTGATCTTGGTCCAAAGACGGGTCACGACCCGCTGTGTTTTCGCGGGGTACGGAGTCGTGATGTACAGGTTCTGCATCGTGGCTTCATCCGGATAAATTGCCGGATCGCCGATCACGTCTTCCTCAAGAAACTCCTGAGACGCCTTGTTGCCGTTGGCGTAGTATACGTAGTTGGACGCAGCAGCCATGTTGTTGGCATCCAGAATGAAATTCAGGAACTTGTGCGCACCTTCCGGATTCGGCGCGTCGGCAGGAATTGCCATCTGGTCGAACCACATCAACGACCCTTCTGCGAACGGGTGGTATTCGATGTTCACACCGTTGTCGGCTTCGGCCGCTCGGTCCCGCGCCTGCAAAATATCACCGGACCAACCCACGGCTACGCAAATATCGCCATTGGCCAGCGCGTTGATGTATTCCGAACTGTGAAACTTCTGGATGTAGGGGCGAACGCTTGTCAGAACGTCTTCGACCTTCTTGATCACTTCCGGGTCATGGCTGTCGGGGTCTTCACCGATGTACTGCAAGGTCATCGGTATCATTTCGGCTGGCGCATCAAGTAAGTGAACGCCACACGAGGCCAGCTTTTCCATATTTTCTGGCTTCAGAACCAAATCCATGCTGTTCAGGGCCACGTCGTCACCCAAGACTTCCCTGACCTTGTCGACGTTCACGCCGATGCCCGTCGTTCCCCACATGTAGTTGATCGAGTAGGCATTGTTCGGATCATATCCTGCGGTACGCTTCTGAATCACGTCCCACAAATTTTCCGCATTCGGCAACTTGGCCATGTCCAGTTCCTGAAACGCGCCCGCCTGAATCTGGCGTTGCAGGAATGTGCCCGACGGCACCACCACATCGTATCCCGAACCACCGGCCAGCATCTTGGTTTCCAAAACCTCATTGCTGTCGAACACATCGTAAATCAGGGTCAGACCGGTTTCTTCCTCGAATTTGCTTAGCAATTCTTCGTCGATATAGTCGGACCAGTTATAAACACGCACCTCTTCGGCGAATGCCGCCGAAGTCCCCAATGCGATGACCGCTGTCATGGTCAGCGTTTTGATTGTCATATTCTTCTCCCTGCAAGTGTACGGCTATTTTCCCGTTTTTTTGGATTTGATCAAGTTTTGCGTTTTCCCTCGATCCAGCGTATGGTTTCACGAGGTCTGTCACCTGACAAGTCAGGGTTAGTCGAAATGGGAAGAACCAATTGGATTTGATCAAAAATAAGGCATCTGCGTCGATAGTCGACAAAGGGAAACAGCCCGCGCATGAGCAGGTTTATCAAACGCTCAGATCACAGATCCTGTTCGGCGAATTGGTTCCGGGCCAGCCTGTCACGATCCAGGGCCTGACTGATTCGCTGGGTGTTGGCATGACACCGGTGCGCGAAGCCATCCGCCGGTTGATCTCGGACGGGGCATTGGTGTTCCAAGGCAATCGGCGTGTAAGTGTGCCGCTGCTGTCCCCGGGCGATATCCAGGAAATGATCTTTGCAAGAACCTCAATAGAATCAGAGCTTTCAAGGCGCGCGACGTCGAATTTGCAGGCCGAGGATATCGATCATCTTGAGCGGCTTGATACGCATTTGGACCGTATGATCGCCGACGGGGATGTGGGCGGATATCTGCGTCTGAACCAAGCGTTCCACGAAACGCTGTACTCTCATGCAAACGCACCGATTCTCAGTGATCTCGCCGAAAGGCTTTGGTTGCGGTTCGGCCCTTCGCTGCGTGTCGTGTGTGGTCGATTCGGGACTCAAAGCCTGCCGGATCGGCACAAGGATATCATTTCCGCCTTGCGCGAATGCGACGCCGAAAAAGCGGCAAAGGCAACGGCTCAGGACATCGAACAAGGCATGGAATTGATGTCGGACGCCCTGACTTCCGCTTAACTCAGCCTGATTCGATTGACAGCGATGAATTTGATCATATTGTGATCCGCAACTGCGTTCTTGTAGGAGATTCTCCGATGTCCACCATAACCAACCATATGCCGACCGCCGAATTGCAGGCGCTGGATGCGGCGCATCACATCCATCCTTTCTCGGCCAATGGTGCGCTGGGGCAGGAAGGGGCCCGCGTGATTACACGCGCCAGCGGCGTTTACCTGACCGACAGCGAAGGTGAGGAAATTCTGGACGCAATGGCAGGTCTTTGGTGCGTCAATATCGGTTATGGCCGCGATGAGCTGGCCGATGTCGCGGCGCGTCAGATGCGCGAACTGCCCTACTACAACACCTTCTTCAAGACGACCCATGTGCCCGCAATCGCACTGGCGGCCAAAATCGCCGAACTGGCACCAGGTGATCTGAACCATGTCTTTTTCGCAGCTGGCGGGTCCGAGGCAAACGACACCAACATCCGCCTCGTGCGCACATACTGGGCCGAGAAGGGGCAGCCGGACAAAAATATCATCATCAGCAGGAAAAACGCGTATCACGGGTCTTCTGTCGGGTCGGCTTCGCTGGGCGGCATGGCAGGTATGCATGCGCAGGGCGGCATTCCGATCCCGAACATTCACCACATCAACCAACCGAACTGGTGGGCCGAAGGCGGCGACATGTCGCCCGAGGAATTCGGCCTGGCCCGCGCGCGCGAGCTGGAAGAGGCCATACAGGAGCTGGGCGAGGACCGTGTCGCGGCCTTTATCGCCGAGCCGGTTCAGGGTGCAGGCGGCGTGATCGTGGCGCCCGATACCTACTGGCCGGAAATTCAGCGCATCTGCGACAAATACGATATCCTGTTGATTGCAGACGAGGTGATCTGTGGGTTCGGCCGAACCGGCAACTGGTTCGGATCGCAAACCGTGGGCATCAAACCGCATATCATGACCATCGCCAAGGGGCTCAGCTCGGGCTATGCGCCGATCGGCGGGTCCATCGTGAATGATGAGATCGCCGAAGTGATCGGCGGGACGGAATTTAACCACGGGTACACCTATTCCGGCCACCCCGTCGCCGCCGCCGTGGCGCTTGAAAACCTACGCATTTTGGAAGAAGAGAAGATCGTCGAGCATGTGCGCGACGTTGCAGCCCCCTATCTGAAACAGAAATGGGAGGCCCTGGTCGATCACCCGCTTGTGGGTGAGGCGAAGATCGTCGGAATGATGGCCTCCATCGCTCTGACACCCGACAAAGCCAGCCGCGCCAAATTCGCGTCCGAGCCCGGAACGGTCGGCTATATCTGCCGTGACCGTTGCTTTGCCAACAATCTGATCATGCGTCATGTGGGCGACCGCATGATCATCTCGCCGCCGCTGATCCTGACCCCGGCAGATATCGACGAGATGTTTGTGCGGATTTACAAATCTCTGGACGAAGCACAGGCGGAAATCATCGCTCAGGGGCTGATGAAAGCCGCATCCTGAGATCAGAAAAAGGTTCTATTAAGGGGCGGCCCGTCTGGGTCGCCTCTTATCGTTCACCGCAACCGCTCCAAAAGTGTCGCAGTTGGATAGCCGTCCGGCACCAAGCCCTGCGCCAGTTGGTAGGCGCGAACCGCATTGATGGTATTCGGCCCTGTACGCCCATCGATACCCTTTGTATCGAACCCCGCATTGGTCAGGCGGGTTTGCAGTTCTTTCTTCTCGGTGAAGCTTAGCGCCCGCTCCCCTCGGGGCCAGTCGGACTGAAACGGTGCGCCACCCGCAAGCCGGTCGGACAGGTGTCCGATACCGATCACGTAAGCGTCGGCCCCGTTATAGGCCTCGATCACGCTGAAATTGTCGAAAATCATCAGCGCCACGCCATGCCTCCCGGCGGGCAAAAGGATTGCGGCTTGCCCGTGATCCAGGACCGGTTTGCCGTCACGCCCGACCACGCCACGCGCCGCCCAATCTGACGGCAGCAGGGTGAAGTCCCGTTTGGCGGTGGCATAGTCGAACCCTTCGGGCAAGCGCACCTCGACGCCCCAGGGCTGCCCCTTTTTCCAACCGTGTCGCGCCAGATAGGACGCGGCCGAGGCCAGCGCATCCGTCGGATCATCCGACCAGATGTCTCGCCGACCATCGCCATCGAAATCAACTGCGTGATCCAGATACGAAGTTGGCATGAATTGCGTGTGCCCCATCGCACCTGCCCAGCTGCCCAGCATGTTTTTGGCGCTGACATCGCCTGCCTGCACGATCCTCAGCGCGGCGATCAACTGCGTTTCAAAGAACTGCGCCCGCCGTGCATCAAAGGCCAGCGTCGCCAAGGAACTCAGCGTCCGGTTGCTGCCACGATAAGAGCCGAATGATGTTTCCAACCCCCAGATCGCCGTGACCACTTCCTTTTCTACGCCATATACCGCCTCGATTTGCTGCAACACCTGCCGATGTCGTTGCATCGCGGCACGACCATTGGAAACGCGCGTGTCCGAGACGGCGGAATCCAGATACGCCCAGATCGGTTTCGAAAATTCAGCCTGATTGCGGTCTCGTTTCAGGATGTCCTCGTCAAAGATCATGTCCGGGAACACCCTGTTCAATGTTCTTTCCGATATACCCTGCAGCTTCGCGCGCTCGTGAAACGCGCCGAGCCAGGCCTGAAACCGTGCGGTCACGGCCGCGGACACCCGCAAAGCCTCAACCGTCGGGCGCGGGACCGGACGGATCGAAACCGCCACATCCGCCGAGGCCAGCTGTATCGTTTTGCCGGACACTGCACTGTCTGGCCAAGTCGTATTTTCTGATATGTCCGCCTGCACCATGGATGCCCACAATGCGACGGTCATGACGCCGCCTACGCATTTTTGCATTCCGATTTTTCCTGATTACTGCTCGACCTCAGGGTAGCGCAAAATCGGCGAATCACAAAGTCTCAGGCGTCCTCATCGCGTTCTTGCGCGTCGCGCGCTGCGCGGATTTGCGCCAAAACTTCGCGCAGCATGGGCACCCGGTAAGGTCTAAAGCTTTGATCTGTCACGGACATGTCCTGCATGCGATCCAACCGGAAGACGCGAAAATCCTGTCTCAGGTGGCACCAGCCGAGCAACACATTTGATCGATCCATATAGACGATGCTCAGCGGGTTGACCCGTCTTTGTGTGGCATCGCCCTTTGCATCCGTATAGGAGAACTCGATCGCGCGTTCGTCCCACGTCGCCTGCCGTAAAATGGCCACGTCGATTGTCGGCGCGGGCGGGCGATTGAACCGCGTTGCCGCCAGAACCGCGTGGCTCAGCCGATGAGACTGACGCTGTGGCAATCGCCCCTGCAATTTCCGCAGGGCGGCGCTGGCTGCATCTGACAAGGCCGGGTCACCAATCACCTGAACTTCGCGCAGGCCAAGAACCAGGGCCTCAAGCTCGTCATCGGTGAAACCCAATGGCGGCAAAGTGGCATCTTCGATCAGGGTGAATCCAAACCCTGCCTCACCGTCGATAACGGCCCCCAGACCACGCAGCGCGTCAATATCCCTGTGTATCGTTCTGGCAGAAACACCCAGATCCTGCGCCAGTTGTTCAGACGTTCTGGGCGATGGGCCAGAACGCAGGGCTTGCATCAGTTGGAACAATCGGGCGGTGCGGGACATGATGAACACTAGCCTATCCCTAATGACAAAAACTGTCATCAGCTCGGTTTACTCATCCGGCACGTCAAATATACGGAGCCACGCGATGCTGACCCTTCTCACCTATCCTTCCGCCTTCGGACTGTTCAGCGCCAGTCCGTTCTGCGTCAAGACAGCCTTGATGCTTCAGCACTCCGGTCAGGTCTGGCAGCGTTCGGACATGCTTGACCCGCGCAGGATGCCGCATCAAAAACTGCCAGTGCTGCGCACGCCAGAGCGGTTGATACCGGACAGCGATCTGATCCGCGATTGGCTGGAACGGAAGGGGGCGGAGTTCGATCAGGTGCTTTCGGATGTGGAAAAAGCGCAATCCCGCGCGCTGGTACGAATGGCCGAAGAGCATCTGTATTTCCACATCGTTCTGGACCGCTGGGGAAATGACGAGGTCTGGCCAATCCTTCGCGAAACCTTTTTTACCGGAATTCCGACCCTGATCCGAAAGCCGGCGTCCAATGCGATCCGAAAATCCGTTCTGAAAGGAATCAGGTCACAAGGGATCGGCCGGTTCTCGTTGCCCGAGCGCCTGGACCGGGTCGAACGCGATCTCGAGGCGATCTCGGCCCATCTGTGGCAATCCCGGTTCCTGCTGGCGGATCAACCGACATCAGCAGATATGAGCGTCGGCCCAATGCTCGCCGCCATGCGCGCAACGCCTGCCGATACCCCACTGACCCGAAGGATCAAACAAGATAATCTGTTGAACAGTTACGTAGACCGGATGGAACAGGCGATACCGATTGCATGAAACCTTTTGATGACCCCACAGTCGCCTCGGCCTTTGAAGCCATGCCCCCGCAAGCACGCGCGGGGGCCCTGGCGCTTCGCGATCTGATACTGAATACAGCAGAGTCTCTGCCCACCGCCACTCCATTGCGAGAAGAGCTGCGCTGGGGCCAGCCCGCCTATCTTGCCCCCAAAGGGTCAACGATCCGGCTGGGGGCTCACAAATCCGCGGATTTCGCACTGTTCGTGCACTGCCAAAGCCGATTGATCGGTGATTTCACCACGGCCTTTCCGGGCGAGGACCGAATTGACGGGAACCGGGCCATTCTGTTCGATGACCCGAGCCAGATCGATGAAACCCGCCATGGCTGGCTGATTGCCCGGGCGCTGACCTATCACCTTTGACGGCGCTTGCGTTCGACCTTGCGCTTGATCTTGTCCTTCTTGCGCTTGGTGCTGGCTGCCTTGCGTCGCGTCGACCGCTTGGCGGGCCCGCGCCCGCGCGGCAGGGCCTGATCGTCGATGGACAGCAGTTCCAGCTCCAACCCGCCGGTCACAGGTGTCGCCTCGGTCAGCCTCACCGTGACCCGCTGGCCGATGGCGATGATCAGCCCGGAATCCGAGCCCATCAGCGTTCCGGCCTCTCGATCAAAATGGAAGAATTCGCGCCCCAAAGACCGCACCGGCACCAGGCCATCCGCGCCCGTTTCGTCCATTTTCACGAAGGCCCCGAACCGGGCAATGCCACTGATCCGCCCGGTGAATTCGTTGCCCACACGTTCGCTGAGATAGGCCGCCAGATAGCGGTCGGTCGTATCGCGCTCGGCCATCATCGAGCGGCGTTCGGTATCCGAAATATGCGTGGCCGTTTCTTCGAGCCGGGCAATTTCGTCCTCGGTCAGCCCGTCCTTGCCCCAGCCATGGGCCGAGATAAGCGCCCGGTGCACGATCAGGTCTGCATAGCGCCGGATGGGCGAGGTGAAATGCGCGTAATTACGCAGCGCCAACCCGAAATGGCCGAAGTTTTCCGGGCTGTAATAGGCCTGCGCCATCGACCGCAAGGTGCTGAGATTGATCAGCTCGGCATCCTCGGTGCCGGCGGCGGCATTCAGCAGCGCGTTCAGGTGACGGGTCTGGAGCACCTGCCCCTTGGCCAGATTCAGCCCGGCGGCCTGCGCCGTCTCGCGCAGGCTTTCCAGTTTTTCGGGCGCGGGTTCTTCGTGCACCCGGAACAGCAGCGGGCTGCGCTTGGCGATCAGCGTCTCGGCGGCGGCCACGTTGGCCAGGATCATGAATTCCTCGATCAGCCGGTGCGCGTCCAGCCGGTCACGGAAGGCTACGCTTTCGACCTCGCCCTTGTCGTTCAGAACGATCTTGCGCTCCGGCAGGTCCAGCTCCAGCGGCTGGCGATCTGCACGGGCCTTTTTCAGCGCGGCATATGCAGCATAAAGCGGTTTCAGAACGCTCTCCAGCAACGGCCCAGTGCGGTCGTTCGGATGACCGTCGATGGCCTCTTGCACCTCGGCATAGTTCAACGAGGCTGCCGAGCGCATCAGACCGCGCACGAACCGGTGACCGATCTTGTTGCCATCCGCGTCGATCTGCATCCGCACCGCGATACAGGCGCGCGGCACGCCTTCGTGCAGCGAACACAGATCACCCGACAGACGGTCGGGCAGCATCGGCACGACGCGGTCGGGGAAATAGCTGGAATTGCCGCGCTTGCGCGCCTCGCGGTCCAGCGCGGTGCCGGGCCGCACATAGGCGGCGACATCAGCAATGGCGACCCAGATCACATGACCGCCCGGGTTTTTCGGGTCGTCATCAGCATGGGCATAACAGGCGTCGTCATGATCGCGCGCGTCCGAGGGATCGATCGTCAGTAAAGGTATATCCCGCAGATCCTCGCGGCCTTTCAGGCCGACAGGTTTGGCCTTGTCGGCCTCGGCAATCACCTTGTCGGGGAAATCATCCGGGATGCCGTGCTGATGGATCGCGATCAACGAAACGGCCTTGGGCGCAGTAGGGTCGCCCAGCCGTTCAACGATACGCGCGCGTGGCAGCCCCATGCGGTTTTTCGGCCCGGCTTGCTCGGCCTCGACCAGTTCGCCATCCCTGGCGCCCAGCGCAGCGCCTTCGGCCACCAGCCATTCGGTCGATCCGGCCTTGTCGATCGGCACGATCCGCCCGCCTTCGGCCCCTTTGCGGAAGATACCCACGATTTTCCGAGGGTTCGTTCCGATACGGCGGATCAGGCGGGCTTCGTAATTGTGATCTTCCTCATGCACCACGGTCAGACGAGCCAGAATGCGATCACCTTCGCCCAGCGCCGGGTCGCTGGCGCGAGCAATGATCAGAACGATGGGCTCGACCCCCTCGCCATGCCATTCCAGCGGCCGCGCGAACAGGTCGCCATCGGCATTCGGCGCCTTTACCTGCAACACGCTGACCGGCGGCAGGCGATCCGGGTCGCGGTAACTGCGCTTGCGCTTCTCAAGATGGCCTTCGGCCTCAAGCTCTTTGAGGATACGTTTCAGATCAATCCGATCCGCGCCCTTGATGCCAAAGGCTTTGGCGATATCGCGTTTTGAGGTCAGGGTGGGGTTCGCCGAGATCCAGTCCAGGACCTCCTGCTTGGTAGGGATGCGAGTCATACGTCCGGCCTAGCACGCGTTTGCGACCGCGTCATGACCAAAAAGCCTCAGGGGTCAAGATCGGCAACCGTATCCACATCGCGCAGTTGATCAAGCAATGACACCCGACCGCCAGAAATCGAGGCCAGCGTGTCAGCCAATGCGTGTTCTGTCGACCAGCGCACGTTTTGGAACAGACTTGCCGGCAAGGCTGCATATCGTTGCGCGCCGACCAGCCAATAGCCACCATCCGGGGCTGGCCCAAACACCATTTGAGAACACCCCAATGCGTTGAAAGCACGGGCAATATGGCGGCGCGAAATGCCCGGAATGTCCGCACCGATCAGGCAAACCGGGCCCTTGGGCATCCCGCGCAGCATCCGCCCCATACGATCCCCCAGGTCCCCACGCCCCTGCGCGGCGCGCGGCAGGTCAGCGGGCCATACCCGGCTGTTCAGACCCTGCTGATCGGGTGAGACGGCCAAAACGATTCGCCAACGGGGATCACGCAGCCGCCGGATCAGGGACCGGGTCTGGTGCCGAAACCACCACGCCGCCGCGACCATGCCGATTTCTCGTCCAAGCCGCGTTTTGACGCGGCCCGGTTGAGGTTCCTTCACCATGATCACCAATGTGCGCTGCATGGATCAGGCGAAATAATCGGTCAGGATGCGGCTATAAATCGATTTGAGTTGCTGGATCTGGGCCACCTCGACGCACTCGTCAACCTGATGCATCGTGCGACCGACCAGACCGAACTCTACAACCGGGCAATGGTTCTTGATGAAACGCGCATCCGACGTACCACCGGTCGTCGAAAGCTCGGGCGTTGCGCCTGTTTCCGCCTCTACCGCCTTGGCCACCAGATCCGACAAGGGCCCCGGCGGGGTCAGAAAGCTTTCGCCTGAAATCTTGATTGCGACATCTATTTCAACGCCGAACCGAGCGGCCACCTGATCTGCTTCCGACTTCAGCCAGTCGCTCAGGCTGGCCCCGGAATGCAGATCATTGAATCGAATATTCACCGTTCCCTTGCACTGCGCCGGGATTACGTTAGTGGCCGCATTCCCGGTGTCGATTGTCACCACTGCCAATGTCGAAGCATCGAAGTGGTCCGTGCCCTGATCCAGTTCGTGCCCCGCCAGCCGATCCATCAGCCGCGCCATGGCTGGCAACGGGTTTTTGGCACGATGCGGATAGGCCGAATGCCCCTGAACACCGGTGATCGTAAACCATGCGGTCATCGAGCCCCGACGGCCGATCTTCATCATTTCACCCATCTTGTTCGGGCAAGTGGGCTCACCCACCACACAGACAGACATATGTTCATCGGCGCCGTCCATGTAATCCAGCAAGGCGGTCGTGCCATCCAGCGCGTCGCCTTCCTCGTCGCCGGTAATCGTCAGGATGATGGCTCCGTCAGGCGGGGTGTCGCGCACGAAATCGATTGCCGCCGCCGCAAACGCCGCAACGCCGGATTTCATATCCGTTGCCCCACGCCCATACATCACACCATCGCGTATTTCGGCCCCGAAAGGCGGCATCGTCCATGCGGCTTCGTCGCCGACCGGCACAACATCAGTATGGCCGTTGAACCCGAAACTGCGCGGATGGCCTTTCTGGCCCCATCGTGCGAACAGGTTGCTGACGCCACCACGGTCGACACGCGTGCATTCAAACCCCGCATCCGCCAGCTTCGATCCCAGCAGAACGAGCGCGCCGCCCTCGGCTGGTGTGACCGATGGGCAACGGATCAGATCGGCTGTCAATTGGACGGGGTCGGTCATGCAATGGCCTCTGGAACGGTGTCTTTCGCGGGTTCGCGCACAGATTCAACGAATTGGCCGGTTTTCCAACCCCAATTCGCAAAAATATCATTTCACCCGACTGAGCAGATATCAAAGCGATACCCTGACAAATCATGGCGGTTTACCCGGCGACCATCTTGCCGCCAGCCGCGCAATCGCGTTACAGGGCCGCGAAACAGGTGAATGAAAATGAAGCGCGCATTCTACGCACTGATCTGCCTGACTTTCGCCGTCCTAGCGCAGCAGAGCATGGCACAGTCCCTCACGGTCACGACGGTGACCCGCCCCCCGTTTTCCTATGTCGAAGACGGTGCGGAAACCGGCTTTTCGATGGATCTGCTCGCCGCGCTGGCAGAAGCGCTGAACTGGGACTATTCCATCAATCGGGTGGATTCATTCTCGGATATGCTGGAGGCGGTTCAGAATGGGTCCGCCGATCTTGCAGTCGCCAATATCTCGATCACTGCGCTGCGGGAAACGCAAATGGACTTCAGCCAGCCAATCTTTGAGGCGGGCCTACAGATCATGGTGCCATCGGAAGCCGCGCGCCAGCCTTCGCTGCTGCATGCGCTGCTCTCAAAAGAGTTGTTTATCGCCATCGGCCTGGCCTTCGCCATTCTGTTGGGCGGCGGCATGTTGATGTGGAGCTTTGAGCGCAGTGCTCAACCCTATTTCGATCGCAAGCTGAACGAGGCATGGTTTCCCTCGTTCTGGTGGGCGCTGAACCTTGTCGTGAACGGCGGGTTCGAAGAGAGGATGCCGCGCACGCCTTTCGGCCGACTTCTGGGTGTCATTCTGGTTGTTTCGTCACTGTTCATCGTGTCCGTTTTCACGGCCCGCATCACCTCGGTCATGACGGTGGATGCGATCACGGGCAGCGTGAATTCGGTGAATGACCTGTATGGCAAAAATGTCGGGACAATCTCGGACTCGACCGCGGCAAGTTTTCTGAACCGGCGTGATATTGAATTCACCGGCTATCCCGGGCTGGAGCAGATGCTGGATGCGTTCCAGTCCAAACAACTGGATGCTGTCGTATTCGACGCGCCGATCCTGTCTTACTATGCGGCCCATGAAGGCCGGCGAACGGCGTCGATGACAGGCGGCGTCTTCCTGCGCGAGAACTATGGCATCGCTTTCCCGACCGGGTCGCCTCTGGTCGAGGATGTCAACCAGGCCCTGCTTTCGTTGCGTGAAGACGGTACTTATGACGAAATCTATCGCAAGTGGTTCGGTATGCGGAACTAGGCCGGCGCCTCGTCCCCGAAGAACGGTGTCATCTGCGCGACGATCACGGCGTTTTCATCCAGGGCACGCTGCATCAGGGCACGTTCGTCAGGTTCGATGTCATGTCCCTGTGCCTCACGCTCGGCCAGGGTCCCGTAGCCGGTGACATCCAAAGGCGCGGTGTCGGCCTGCTTCAGAATAGCCACCGTCTCGCGCACGGCCTCGGCTTCGTCCACGCCGCTGGCGTAGCAGATCAGTGCCGCCCCCGTCGCACCGTCCGGCAGCCCGTCGCCGTCCTTGCGGCCGATCTGGACCAGAAGGGTATAGACTTGCTGACGAGAGGGCTTCTTTTGCTTTTCCATGGGCCCTGCATTACGCGCGGTGTTTTGGAGGGTCAACTGCTTCCATCGATCCAGGCTTTGAGCGTGGAATCTTCCGCAGCCCCCTGCCCGGCCCACAAGCCTAGAGGATTTGAAGGAATGCGACTCAGCAAAGCCCCTTCCCCATTTTCGCCCAAAAATTGAGCCGCGCTTCAACTCCATTCCTTAAGTTGAATCGGGCACATTTTTGCCACATTTTGACCTCAATTTTAGCCATTTCCTGCTGAGTTCGAAGCGTTTCCTGCCTTTCACAACGGTGAAGAGAAGCCAACCCTAGGATGGTGCCACTGCGTAAGTCATTTTTTTTACAGGAGAATTAAAATGAGTGTTCTGTCCAAGTTAATGATGACAACTGCAAGTGTGATTGTGCTTTCCGGAGTACTTGCTGTCGCCGTGCTGTCTTTTGTGACGCCAAGTGCAGCTTACGCCCAAGACGGCGGTGGCGATAGCGAAGACGGCGGCGATAACGAAAGCGGCGGCGATAACGAAAGCGGCGGCGACAACGAAGGCGGCGACAACGAAGGCGGCGGCGATAACGAAAGCGGCGGCGACAACGAAGGCGGCGACGATAACGAAAGCGGCGGCGACAACGAAGGCGGCGACGATAACGAAGGCGGCGGCGACAACGAAGGTGGCGACGATAACGAAGGCGGCGACGATAACGAAGGCGGCGACGATAACGAAGGCGGCGACGATAACGAAGGCGGCGACGATAACGAAAGCGGCGGCGACAACGAAGGCGGCGATAACGAAAGCGAAGGCACGGAAACCAACGCAGGAAACTCAGAAGTTGACGCTATGCAGGGTGAAAATCGCTGACCCACACAGAGCGTTCGTCTGAGCCAGGACACAATCTCAGGACAGGCTCTGACCAAGGTGCGGTCGCATAAGTCAAACACCCAAAAAAACGGAAAGGCCGGAGCGGGTCAGCTCCGGCCTTTCTGTACAACCGGGGCGATCAGTCCCGCAGCAATTCGTTGATGCCGGTTTTCGACCGGGTCTTTTCATCCACCCGCTTCACGATCACCGCGCAATACAGGCTGATGTTGTTCTTTGACGGCATCGAACCCGCGACGACCACGGAATAGGGCGGGACTTCGCCATATGTCACTTCGCCGGTTTCCCGATCCACGATCTTGGTGGATTTGCCGATGAACACGCCCATCCCCAGAACCGAGCCTTCGCGGACGATGCAACCTTCGACCACCTCGGAGCGCGCGCCGATAAAGCAGTTGTCCTCGATGATGGTCGGGCCGGCCTGCATCGGCTCCAGCACGCCACCGATACCTACGCCGCCCGACAGGTGGACATTTTTGCCGATCTGCGCGCATGAGCCGACGGTCGCCCAGGTGTCGACCATGGTGCCTTCATCCACATAGGCGCCAAGGTTGACAAAGGATGGCATCAGCACCACGCCCGGCGCGATATAGGCCGATTTGCGGACAACGCAGTTGGGAACCGCGCGGAACCCGGCCGAGCGCCATTGATCTTCACCCCAACCAGCGAACTTGCTGTCCACCTTGTCCCACCAGCCGCCGTCCTGCGGACCGCCTGTCTGAATTTCCATGTCCTTGATGCGAAAGCCCAGCAGAACCGCCTTTTTGGCCCACTGGTTCACGTGCCAGTCGCCGTTTTCCAGCTTTTCGGCAACACGCAGCGACCCGCTGTCCAGCGCGTTCAGCGTGTCTTCGATCGCTTCGCGTTGTTCACCTGCCGTGGCAGGTGTGATCGTGTCGCGCGCCTCCCAGGCGGCTTCGATGGCGGCTTCCAGTTGCGCGTTGGACATGGGGCGTCTCCCTACAGAATCTGTTCATGTTGGTTTGGCCTATACGCAAGCCGGGCCCATGGCGCAATGCGACGAACACGGGCCGTTTTGCGTCTGAAAGGCCCGCAATCAGCTGGCGCGGCGTATATGTCGGGTCAGAATACCTTTTGCCGTGCTCAGGTCCTTCCGCCTGAGTGCCTGAACAAGTGCGGCGTGATCCTTGTCAGTTTGCTGCACCCATTTCGACCGCCAGTGCGCAAACAAGTGGCGTGCGCTTGCGATATGCAGATCGTCGATGGTGTGCAACAGACGGGGCAGCCCGCAAGGTGTCAGGATGGCGCGATGGAATGCTCTGTTCAACGCCTCCCATTGGGGCATCGTCTGCGCCTCGTCACAGGCGATGCGTGCGCGATCGATCTTGTCCAACGCGACCGGAGACATGTTCTGCACCGATTGCTGCAACGCCAGTGTTTCCAGCGCCACGCGCATTTCGATGACCTCTCGCACCTCTGCCGGGTCCAGCGCCGTGACCCGCATGCCCCGGCGCGGCTCGTGCCGGGCCAGTCCATGCGCCTCAAGCCGCAACAGGGCTTCCCGCACCGGAACATGGCTGGTGTCGAAGGTGCGGGCAATATGATCCTGCCGCAGCTTTTCCCCGGCGCTCAGCTCTCCGGTTATGATTTGCTGGCTGAGGTTCTGGTAAATCGTGTCCGAGATCGTAGCGGTCATAAATTATAGATAAAATCTACGACAGCTATCCTCAACCAGATAATTCACCCCGCAAGCGGGTCCGGCGCGACATTCGCACCACACACCAGAACGGCCACGCGCTCGCCCGGTTCGGGCCGATACACGCCCGAGGTCAAGGCTGCCAACGCCGTGGCGCCCGCCGGCTCCACCAGAATACGATGCGCCTGCCACAACGTCTTCTGAGCCGCCGCGATGGCATCATCCGACACCAGGACCGACGTCATCCCCTGTGCCAGGTCGAAACAGATCTGCCCAATCCGGCGCGCGCCAAGCGCATTTGCCGCGATGCCGGATACGGAAACATCCACCGGCTCACCGGCCTGCAACGCCGCATTCAATGCACAAGAGGTCTGGGGTTCGACCGCCACGACCTTGCGCGCTCCGTCAAACCAGGCCAACGCCCCGGCGATCAGCCCACCCCCACCCACGGCGACCAACACCGTATCTGCCTGTAGGCCCTGCGCATCCCATTCCGCAAAGCAGGTCCCCTGCCCCGCCACGGTAGCCGGCGCATCATAGGCGTGAATCTGCATCGCGCCGGTCTCCGCTTCATGCGCCTGCGCCTGTGTCAGCGCATTGGCGTATTCGCCGGGCACAACGCTCAGATCCGCGCCGGTTTGCCGGATCAATGCAATCTTGGATGGCCCCGCCAGTTCGGGCACGAAAATCTTGGCCGGATAACCAAGCGCCTGCGCCGCAAAGGCCGCCGCTGCACCATGATTGCCACCGGATGCAGCCACGACACCTGCATCGGGCACGTCGAGGCTCAGCAACGTATTGAACGCACCGCGCGCCTTGAAACTGCCCGTGTGCTGCATGTGCTCCAGCTTCAGCTCAATGGGATGGCCCGGAACTCGGCTCTCGATCACCGGCGTCACCTGCGTATGCCCGGCGATACGATCCCGCGCCGCTGATATTTCGCTCTTCCAATTCATTCTTGTCTTTCCGTGACTGGCACTCTGCCCGCGAACCCTATAGCTGTTTGGAAAACACGCAAGCAGGGATCGATCACCCATGAGAGAAGACCGCCACAATCCGTTTCGCGATGCGCAGACAGATCGTTCGACCGCGAGCGAAGTGCCGGACACGCCGCAAACGCGATCGTCCGCCTATCGCCTTGCCTTTGCCGATGACGAATTCCTGTGCCGCGACGAGCTGCGCCCGGTTCGTCTGCAACTGGAACTGCTGAAACCCGAGATGATCATGAGTGAGCGCGAGATCACCTCGACCATCGTGATGTTCGGCGGCGCGCGCATCCCTGAACCATCGCAGAAACACACCGCACGAACGGAAACGCTGGCTGGTCTGTCGGCCTATTACGACGAGGCGCGCGAGTTCGCGCGGCTGATGACCGTGAAATCGAACGAGACCGGCTGCCGTGAAAACGTGATCGTCACGGGCGGCGGCCCCGGTGTGATGGAGGCAGGCAACCGTGGGGCACAGGACGCGGGCGGATGCTCGATCGGGTTGAATATCGTTCTGCCGCACGAGCAGGCCCCGAACCTTTATGTGACGCCGGATCTCAGCTTCAACTTCCACTATTTCGCCATCCGCAAGATGCATTTCCTGATGCGCGCCCGCGCCATCACGATTTTCCCCGGTGGTTTCGGCACATTGGACGAGCTGTTCGAATCCCTGACCCTGATTCAGACCGGCCGGATGGACCGCGTGCCCTTCCTGCTGTTTGGTCGCGAATTCTGGGAAAAGGTCATCAACTGGAAAGCGCTGGCCGATGCCGGAACCATCTCGGACGAGGATCTTGACCTGTTTCGCTTTGTGGACACGGCGCAGGAAGCGGTCGAGATCATTGAAAACTGGGAGCCCGCCCCGCCCCGCGACGAAATTCCGGGGCGCTGAACCATGGCGCCCAAGACCGGAGAGATGCTGCATCTGCGCGGAAATGCCCTGAGCAAGGGCGAACCCGTAGCGCTGCCACTGACCCAAAGCAGCATGTACCACCTGCCGGGCACCCCGGACGGGCAGGCGAGTTACGGCCGGGTGGACAACCCGACCTGGGTGCATCTGGAGCATGTTCTGTCGCATTTGGAAGACGCGCCCTGCCTCAGCTTTCCCTCGGGCATGGCAGCGATTTCCTCAGCACTGTTTGCCACCGTAAAGGCCGGATCACGCCTGCTGATCCCCTCCGACGGCTATTACGTGACGCGCCTATTGGCCGATCGTTTCCTGTCGCGGCTGGGCGTGATCGTTGAGGAACGCCCCACCACCGCCTTTGCCGACGGCGGTTTTGACGGGTTCGATGTGGTCTTTGCCGAAAGCCCCTCGAATCCGGGGTTGGACATGATCGATCTGACCGAGGTGGCGGATCGGGTGCGCGCTGCCGGGGGCATAACCATTGCCGACAATACGACGATGACTCCGCTGGGTCAGCGTCCTCTCGATCTGGGCATCGATGTGGTCGTCTCGTCCGATACCAAGGCGATGGGCGGGCATTCCGACATGCTGATGGGCCATGTGGCCAGCCGCAACGGCGACATCATGGAACGGGTCGAGGAATGGCGGAAAGTCTCCGGCTCGATTCCGGGGCCACATGAAGCATGGCTTCTTCATCGCGGACTTGAAACGCTGGACGTTCGGTTCGACCGGATGTGCAGCTCGGCCGAAGTATTGGCCGAACGCCTGACGGCACATCCCGCAGTGAAACAGGTGCGCTATCCCGGGCTGGCCAACGACCCGTCGCATAAACTGGCGCAAGAACAGACCACACGTTTCGGATTTCTGCTGTCCCTGACGCTGAACAGCGAAGACCGGGCCGAAGCCTTCATCAACAATTGCCCGCTTCTGCGCCCAGCCACGTCATTCGGAGGCGTCCACAGCTCGGCCGAGCGGCGCGCGCGCTGGGGCGACGACGTTGATCCGGCCTTCATCCGCCTGTCCGTCGGATGCGAACCCGTGGAAGAATTGTGGCAAGCTATCGAAGCCAGCCTGAACGTCGTGTGATTACTTTTTGGGCTCACGCAGTTCTTTGAACACGTAGATCGGCAGCACAACGCTGGCGATCAACGCCCCCAGCCAGACCAGCAATGTTGCCGCCAGCAGGTTCGAAACCCCGCCAACGGTCAGCCCGGCTGCAATCAGGTCGGTCACGAAAAGGCCCACGAAGGTTACGATCAGGGCGATCCCACCTTTCAGGGCGGGCGCTTTCTTTTCGCCCAGTTTCAGGATCAGGGGTTCAGCCACGACCTGTACGACGGTGAAGACAATCACCACCACGATGAACGAGATCGGCTTGATCGCAAATCCCGACAATATCAGCGCGGCAAGCAACAACCCAATGGCATTCCCGGCCATCAGGGCCAGGGCGGATTTTATTCTGCGTGACATGCGGCGGTCTCCGTCATTCGACAAGTATAAATATGCATATACTATCAGGTCTTCGGGATTTTACGAGACAATTCAATCGCCTCTTCCGTTTCAACCATTGAAATCAAATGGTAGAACACCTTCATCGTGATCAGACCCGCCCCTGACCTGTGAGAGTGAGATGAGCGACGACCCCTACACCGTTCTTGGTGTCTCGAAGGACGCCAGTGCAGCCGAGATCAAAAAAGCCTACCGGCGTATCGCCAAGGATTGCCATCCGGATCTGAAACCCGGCGATGCCACGGCCGAGGCCAAATTCAAGGCCGCCGCCGCTGCTTATGATCTGTTGAAAGATCCTGAAACACGTGCGCGTTTCGACAACGGGGAAATAGACGCCTCGGGTCAGGAACGCCCGCAACAGCAGTATTACCGGGACTATGCCGAGGCTGCTGGAAACCCCTATCGCGGGCGTCAGGCGGATCCCGACGACATGTCAGACATCTTTGCCGAGTTCATGCGTGGTCGCGGCGGTTTTGGTGGCCAGCGCGGCCACCAGTTTCACGCACCGGGTCACAATCTGAACTATTCACTGCAAATCAGCTTTCTGGATGCCGTGTTCGGCGCCAGTCAGAAATTGACCTTGCCGGATGGAGACCGGATCGAGGTCAAAATCCCGGCCGGGATCACCGACGGCCAGACCATCCGGTTGCGCGGAAAAGGCGCGCCGGGATATGGCGAAGGCCCTCCGGGTGACGCACTGGTGACGGTTTCGGTCGCCAAGCACCCGGTTTTTGAACGTCAGGGCGACGACATCCATATCACGCTGCCGATCACAATCGACGAGGCCATTCTGGGCGGAAAAGTCCCGGCCCCTACCATAGACGGCGGTGTGAATGTCAACGTCCCGGCAGGCACCAGCAGCGGCAAAACGCTTCGGTTGCGCGGAAAAGGCGTGAAAAAGCGCGGCTCGTCCGCCCGTGGTGATCAGCTGATTGAGCTGACCATTGCGACACCGGACAAGATCGATGATGAACTGAAGCAGTTCATGGAAACCTGGCGTCAAAAGCACCGCTATGATCCGCGGAAAGGAATGCAGCTATGATCCTGACCGAAAAGGAACTGATCGAAACGGTCACCCGCCTGACCTCGGACCGCCTGACCGAATACCTGGCGGCGGAAATCGTGATTCCGGAACAGTCGGATCAAGGGCTGGTTTATCAAAATATCGACGTCGCCCGTCTGGAACTGGCCTGTGAGTTGCACGAACAGTACGACATGGAGGCGGATGCGCTGTCGATGATGATCTCACTGATCGACCAGCTGCATGGGCTGCGGGCCGAACTGCGCGAAGTTCTGAACGCGATCGAGGCGCAACCCGAACCTGTGCGGCAGCAACTGGTCAAGGTCATCGGTACATCGCGATTCCGTCGCAGATAACGGGGTTTTGGACTCGAAACATTTGGATTAGAAGGCCGGCTTGATCCTTTGACAGGTGGCGCCATGACCCAGTCCAGATCTGAATTGCTGATGCCTGCGGGCAATCTGCGCAAGCTGAAACTCGCTGTCCTTTACGGGGCGGATGCGGTGTATCTGGGCACGCCCGATATGTCGCTGCGCACGAAATCCGAGTTTTCGCTGGAAGAGGTGATCGAGGGCGTCGAGTTCTGCCACAGCCATGGCCGGCGCGCCTATCTGACGCTGAACCTGTTCTCGCACAACAAGGACATCCCGAAGCTGGACGAATATATCGACACTGTCCGCAAAGTGCAGCCGGACGGGTTGATCATCGCCGACCCCGGCGTGTTCCAGTACGTGCGCGACCGCGCGCCGGAACTGCCGCTGCACATCTCGACCCAGGCCAATATCTGTTCCTGGCTGTCGGTGAAGTTCTGGCAGGATCAGGGCGCGGAACTGGTGGTTCTGGCGCGCGAGGTTTCCTACCCCGAACTGGTGGAAATCCGCGAAAAATGCCCCGACATCAAGCTCGAGGCCTTCGTCCACGGGGCCATGTGCATGACCTATTCGGGCCGTTGCCTGCTGTCGAATTTCATGGCGGAACGTGGCGCCAACCAGGGCAACTGCGCCAACTCCTGCCGCTGGAACTATGCGCTGAAACTGCGCCTGAAGGATGGCACACATCAGGAATTGCGCATCACCGAAGAAAACGCCGACCTGTTCGAATTCCTGCTGGAAGAAGGCTGCCGCCCCGGCGATCTGATGCCGATCGAGGAAGACGACCGCGGTTCCTACATCCTCAATTCGCGCGATCTGTGCATCATGCCCAAGCTGGACGAATACCTGAAGATCGGGGTCGACAGCCTCAAGGTCGAGGGGCGCGGCAAGTCGGAATACTACGCCGCCATCGTCGCGCGCGCCTATCGCATGGCCATCGACGATTACTATGCCGACCCCCAGAACTGGGACCCGAAACCCTATATGCGCGAGTTGGAGACCGTGGGAAACCGCGGCTATACGCTGGCCTTCCACGAGGGGCGTCTGACCAACTACGCCCATGATTACGAGCACACGGCGTCCATCGCGCAATGGGAATATGCCGGGATCGTCACCGAAGTGACCCAGGATGCCTTTCTGGTCGAGGTAAAGAACAAGCTGGAACCCGGCGATGTGCTGGATTTCGTCTCGCCCATCTCGCGCGAGACGGTTCTGCTGAGGGTCTATGATTTCGAACGCGCATCCGATGGTGCGCGGATGGACGTAGTGCATGGCAGCACCAAAACAGTGATCCGCCTGCCCTTCACCCTGTTCGACCACGAGGATATCGACGATCTGCGCGCCCGGTTCCCCGCCTATTCCGTTCTGCGCAAGGAACGCGCCCTGACTGACGAACACTGGAGCCGCATCCGCTTTGACAAGCTGGTGCAGGGTTTGGAAACCTCGGGCCGTGACAACCCTGGCGCCTATGCCCGCCGTCGCGACGCCTTGGTTGAAAAGATCGGCGAAGACGGCAACGAACGCCGTTTCAAAACCAACCGCATCGGCACCGAGGGTTGCTGTGGCAAAGGTTGCAACGGCTGCTTGATTTTCTGGCAGGACGACAAATACGCGCTGGCCCGTGAAGTTTTGTCAAAGCGCAAGCAGGGCGAACAACTCAGCCGCCGTGAGGCGACGGAACTGAAGCTGCCGGGCGCACAACAAGCCTGAGCCGGCTCAGTCGCGTGTTCGATACTCTTCCGGCACGTAAAACGTATAGTCCCGATCTGCCACCTGTTCGTGGCAGACATGGCAATAGGCCACGGCACCGGCGCGGTCGCCCATAGTGTCCCCAAAGACCGAGCCGTCCGGCAAGACCATGATGTAACGCCAATCCGCCGTGTCCGGGCTGGCATCTTCTGCCAGTTTCTCCATTACGAACATGGCACCGGGATGCACGTGACCTTCATCCGTCACGGTCATGCTGTCCTTGGCAAGAACCGACCCCATGGGAAGTTCTTCACCTTCCTGCAACGTCGCGTAGTTATGCGCCATGCGATTGGCGTAGCTGTTCACATACCTTTGCCCGTGGGTTGCCGAAATATAGGGCGCATCGTTGAAAATCGGCCAGCTTTGGTAGTTGAGGATCAGGTCCAGTTGCGCCACGGCGTAGCCACGCGCCATGCGGCGATTGAGGGATCGGTAGTGTTCCAAAGCCTCTTGTTTGCTCAACTCGGCAGGGTTTTCGATTGCAATATGAGCGTCCTGGCCGTCAGCAAAGGCCAAGCCTGAACCCGAGACGATAGCAAGCGCAGCGGCACCAAAACGGATGATCGAAAAAGAACTTGCATTCATAATCGTGGCCCACCTGAAATTCAGTTCACCTGAGCGCTTTCTGCACCACTTGGAACAGTCTAGCGGAATCGCAAAAACTTGCCATCTCTGACCCGGACACCTCACCGGCTTGTGCATCGAATTGAAGAGGCAAATTCAGCGACGGGCACGAGAAATATAGCAAATCATGCATGTAGTTTCAGCATCTGAAACATTAAGTTTGAACAAAACAATTGTGACGTGCAGACAAGACCAGAAAACACTTAAGGCGCGATCCGATCAAGCCTGGCCCAGATGGACCAAACCCTATCGGCTCAGACCCGTTTCGGCCTCGATTTGTTTGCGTGATTTGCGCGCCCGTTCGGTCGCCGACTTCAACTGACCGCAAGCCGCCATGATGTCCTCACCGCGTGTCTTGCGGATGGGCGAGGCATAGCCGGCCTGATAGATGATGTTGGCGAAGGCGCGGATGCGGTTGTTCGAGCTGCGCTTGTACGGTGCGCCGGGCCATTCGTTGAACGGGATCAGGTTGATCTTGGCCGGAATGTTGTGTCGCTTGATGTGATCGATCAAACGATGCGCATCTTCGTCACTGTCATTCACACCATCCAGCATCACATATTCAAACGTGATCCGTTCAGAGTTCGAAGCATTCGGATAGCTGGCCAAAGCGGTCAGCAGTTCCTCGATATTCCAACGTTTGTTGATGGGCACAAGAACGTCGCGGGTTTCGTCCGTAGTGGCGTGGAACGAGATCGCCAGCAGGCACCCGATTTCCTCGGCGGTGCGCGCGATCTCGGGCACCACGCCCGAGGTCGACAGAGTAATCCGCCGGCGCGACAGAGAAATGCCCTCGGGGTCCATGGCGATCTTCATCGCGTCGCGCACGTTTTCGAAATTGTAAAGCGGCTCGCCCATTCCCATCAGAACGATGTTCGACAGCAGGCGGGTTTCGTCCTTAGGTGCGCCGGGGGTTGGCCATTCTTCAAGATCGTCGCGCGCCATCATGATTTGGCCAACGATTTCGGCGGATGTCAGGTTTCGTACAAGTTTTTGAGTGCCGGTATGACAAAACGAACAGGTCAGCGTACAGCCCACCTGAGACGAGATACACAGCGTGCCGCGATCTTCCTCGGGGATGTAGACCACCTCGACCTCATGCCCGCCGGCGATACGGCACAGGTATTTGCGGGTGCCGTCCTCGGACACCTGACGTGTGACCACCTCGGGGATTTCGATCACGAAGTGCTCGGCCAGTTGAGCGCGATAAGCCTTTGCCAGATTGGTCATCTTTGCAAAGTCGCGCACGCCCCATTGGTAGATCCATTGCCAGATCTGACCGGTGCGCATCTTGGCCTGTTTCTCGGGCGTGCCGTGTTCAATCAAGGTTTCGCGCAAACGGTCGCGCGTAAGGCCGACGAGGTTGATCTTCCCGTCGGGCAGTTTGCGCGGGATGGTCATGACGTCTTGGGTGATCGGCGCTTTGGGCGACATTGGCGTATCTCGACGGAATCGGGCTTGGGATGCGCCTCTATATAGGAACCTGCGCAAAGATCAAAAGGTTTCCTAAGCCGGCAGGCCCGGCACGATGAACATACCGGGCCTTTTTGATCAGTTTACCGGCGGCGGTGTGTAGCAATCACTGGCGTCCAGGGTCTGAACCGGATCTTCCGGGCCACATTGCTCGCCCGATATCGGGTAGGTTTCAGCATTCTTCTCGCAAGCGCTCAGCACAGCGGCGGATGCGACCAGAACCAGAGTGATCCAAGTTTTCTGTTTCATCACGATGTCCTCTCTAAGTGGCTAAACCACTTAGTTCACATTGCCGAACGCGAAACTTTGATGCGGATCAAAACTGGCAGATGACCATACGTTAAAAGCCCCGCGACCAGGCGGGGCCTTTTCAACAATCGGCGCGATAAGATCAGTTGGTGCAGCGCTTCTCAGCGTCTTCAATCGCTGCGGTAAAGCCCAGCAGCGAGAAGGTGTCTTTCGTCTGCGTCCCACGCTCGGACCGGGCGGTCAGAACAGCCTCGGTTCCGCGCTTCAGGGCGGTGATGATCTTGGCATCATCCGCATCCGACGCGGCCCAGGCCCATTCGCCTTCTGTGAACAGTTCGAACTCGGTCCCGTCCACATTCAGGTTCACCGTCGAACCCGCGGCAAACGGGTAGCCGCCAGTAAAGGTCAATTGGCCTTTGACCTCGGCATTCGGGCGATAGAACACAAACAGCAGGATATCGCTGCGCCGTACGGAAACCACACGTCCACCGCGGGTGTTTACAGTTTCTTTGGGTGCCGAGACGCTCCAGCATTCGGTGGGATCGTCTTCGACAAAAACGCTCCAATCCGTTTTTGCAGCAACGCGGTTGGTGCTTGTCGCCTGTTGGGCGATTGCAGATGTTGCTGCGATGCCTGCCATACACAGGCCCGCTATCGTGCGAACGAGCATTGATCCCATTTGTCCAGCCTCCTAGCTCGACCCTTACCTCATACCCATCGGACACGTCTGCGAACCCTGCCGGTTCGTCTATTCGTTTGCGTCTTCCGATGATTGCCGACATACACACACTAACGCAGGTTTCGCCACAGGCGAAAGGGCGATTGGCAGAATTTTGCGCATAAATTTCGGAGGTCCAGATGACGCAGCCCATACCCATGACAGAACTTTGGCGCGGCCCTCTGCTGGAAAGTCTGCATCTGGGTCATGCGGTTATTTGCGATGACACGGGCCAGATCGTGCGCAGTTGGGGCGACCCGCAATCCGTCATATACCCGCGGTCATCCGCCAAGATGATTCAAGCGCTTCCGTTGGTCACATCAGGGGCGGCGGCGAAATACGGTCTGACCAGCGAACACCTCGCGTTGGCCTGCGCCTCGCATAACGGGGCGGCGATCCACACGGATCGCGTGACGGCGTGGCTGGACCATCTGGGGTTGAACGAGCACGATCTGCGGTGCGGCCCACAGGAGCCCGCCGACACCGCCGCGCGCGACCGGCTGATTTTGGCGGACGACACGCCTTGCCAGATCCACAACAATTGTTCCGGCAAGCATTGCGGCTTTCTGACTCTGGCACAGCATATGGGCGCCGGGCCGGAATACCTTGAAATTGATCATCCGGTGCAACAAGCCTGCCTATCTGCCGTCGAAGAAACAACGGCCGAGACCAGCCCGGCATACGGCACCGATGGCTGTTCCGCCCCGAATTTCGCCACATCGCTTTTCGGTTTGGCACGTTCGATGGCTTGGTTTGCTTCAGCCGCAGACCGGTCCGACCGCTCCAGCGATGCAGCGATGCAGCTGGTGGCCGCGATGGTGAAACACCCGGAACTGGTTGCCGGTGAGACCCGGGCCTGCACCGAACTGATGCGCGCCATGAACGGGCGCGTCGCCATCAAGACCGGGGCCGAGGCGGTGTTTGTGGCCATCATCCCGGAAAAACGCATGGGCGTTGCGCTGAAGATCACCGATGGCACCACACGGGCCAGCGAATGCGCCATCGCCGCTATTCTGGTGAGCCTTGGTGTGCTGGAGGCCGATCACCCGGCCACCCGCAAATTCATGAACGCCACGCAATACAGCCGCCGGGGGCTGGAATGCGGCGTGATCAAACCTGCGCCGGGTTTCCCCGGCTAAGGCCACTACATCTCGATCTCGTGCACCTCGGCCACTTCAACCGAGCCTGTGCCATTGACGACCATCGGACAGCCCTTGGCCATCTCGGTCGCAGCATCGATACTGTCAGCTTTGATCACCGTGAAGCCCGAGGCCGGGTTTGCGCCGCCGTTATCGACCACTCCGTTGTTGCTGACGGTGTAAGACTGCCCCACCGGGTTTCCGGGGATATCGAGGGCGTCTCCCATATCCTGAAACCAGGCGCCCCAGGCGGCCATGGTCGCCTCGATCTCGGCGGGGTCGGTCGGGGTGTGTCCCCCGTGATAAACAAACAAATATTGGGGCATATCGCTCCTCCCTGATGAAACCTTATTTGCACTTCGCTTCGAGTTTGCGCAGCGAAGACGTCCAGCCCTGATTGTGGTTCGCGGCTGCTTCGGCATCGGCCAGTTCGCGGTGGTCCAAAACCAGGCGCGACCCCGTGCCTGTCGCTTTGACTGTGAAGGTGACGTGGCTTTCGGCCCCGCGCTGATCCTGATCGTCATGCCAGCCCCAGGTAAACCCCACCGAGTTTGGAGGGTCGACATGCGTGACGTGGCCCGAGACCTTGTATTGCTGGCCCTCGCCGTTTTCCATGACCGAATACCACGGGCCGGTGCGCGAGAAATCCAGATTGTGTTCAGGCACGTGCATCCCTTCGGGGCCCCACCATTGCAACAACCGGCTGCCGTCACTGATCCATGCAAACAGGTCCTCTGGGCTGACGGGGAAATCCCGTTCCAGTTTCAGGTCGGCCATGAATTCTCCCTTTCGATGATATCACTGAGGCGATCAAGGCTGCTTTCCCAGAATTGCCGTTTGGAGATCGTCCAGTCGGCAATCATACGCAGCCCGTCGGACCGGATGGAGTACATCCGTTGGGTGCCCCGCACACGCTGCTGCACCAACCCGGCCTCGCGCAGCACCTTGAGGTGGCGCGAAATCGCGGCGCCGGACATGCCGCGCCCTTCGATCAGTTCACCAGCGGGCAGTTCGCCCTGCTCCATCAGTTGCTCGACAATCGAGAACCGGGTGGCATCAGACAAAGCGGAAAAGGTGGTCAGAAGCGTGCTCATGACTTCTATTTAACATAAATGTTAAATAATGAAAAGCCCTGTCAGGATTCGGCGAAATCCGCGCGACTGTACCCTTGTAGATAAAGCAGTGCCGTCAGGTCGCCGTGATTCACCCGCACATCACATTGTGCGGCCACCGACGGTTTGGCATGAAGGGCAACCCCGGTCCCGGCCCGGCCAAGCATTCCAAGGTCATTGGCCCCGTCACCCACGGCAATCACATCACTTTCCGACAGGCCCCGACGCGTTGAAATCTGCGCCAGCGCTTCGACCTTGGCCTGACGCCCCAGAATAGGACGCGCGACGTCTCCGGTCAGCTTGCCATCTTCCGCCAGCAAAGTGTTGGCACGGTTTTCATCGAACTCCAAAAGCTCTGCCACCCGCGCGGTAAAGGCCGTAAAGCCACCGGATACCAATGCTGTATAGGCCCCGTTGGCCCGCATCGTCGCCAGCAATTCCCTGCCTCCGGGCATCAGGGTGATCCGTTCGCGCAGGACTTTGCCGATGACGCTTTCATCCAGATCCTTCAGCAAACCAACCCGCTCGATCAGGGCACCTTCGAAATCCAGCTCTCCGTTCATGGCGCGGGCGGTGATGTCCTTGACCCTTTCGCCGACGCCAGCCTCATCCGCCAGTTCGTCAATGCATTCCTGCTGGATCATGGTGCTGTCCATATCGGCCAGCAGCATCTGTTTGCGCCGCCCCTGCGCAGGCTGCAAAATCAGGTCCACGCCCATACCCTGCAAGTCTGCCCAAACGTCCCAGCGATTGTCGGGGATGGCGTTCAACTCGAATTCTGCCGCCTCATCCGGGTTGAGCCAGAAGATGTCCCCGCCACCCCACGCATTGCGCAGTGACTCGGGTAATGCGCTGTCCAGCGAAGGCGCTGCCGGATTGGTCAGCAAAGTGGCGACATACATCTTCAATCTCCAAATTTTCTTGGCCGGGCGAGGTGATCTAGGGGGTCAACGGCAAACGGCCCTGATCGGTCAATTCCCAGCAGGTCTGCCCTTCGAACACCGCGACACCCACCGGGCGCCCATATCCGGCACCTGTGTCCAGATTGACGCGATTTCCATAATGCGTTGCCCGGTCTACCGGAGTATGACCATGCACGATCAGTTTGGGATGCGGACCCAGATGAGCATGAAAATCCTGCCTGATCCAGACCAGGTCGTTGTCCCCCTGCGCGTTGAGCGGCACGCCCGGGCGAATACCTGCGTGAACAAAGGCAAGCTCTGGCGTCTGATGCATCAGAACCAGATCTCGCAGAAAAGTCAGGTGCGATTTCGGCACCGCCGCCTGCGCCATCTGATGCAGATCTTCCAGACGAATCTGGCCTTCGAATTCCACGCCATAACTGCGCAGGGTCTCGACCCCACCCAGCCTTTCATGCAGCCAATGATACCCGACAAGCAAATGCGGATCGTGACGCGGCGTATCCTCCATGAACCAGGCGAACATGCGATCATGGTTGCCCAGCAGAGTGATCCAGTTCAGGCCCGCATCGCGCCCGGCAATCAGACGCTCGATCAGCCCGCGGCTGTCAGGGCCGCGATCCACGTAATCACCTAGAAACACGATCTGGGCGTCCGGGCCGCCATCACCCCGGATCAGAGACAGCGCGCGTTCCAGCTCGGCCACCTGCCCGTGCAGATCACCAACAACGTAGACAGGCTGTGTCATAGATCCTCCGACGGTAAGGTTCAGCTTGCTTGTGCCGCAGATTGCAGCCCGAGAAAACAAAGGACCCGGGCCTTCGGTCAACCGGGTCCCGAACTGTTTCTCAAACTCAACAGGCCTCGTCAGGTGACATCAAACTCCAGCGGCTTGATCTGCGTGAACAGACCCGTTTCCGCCAACTTGGCGCGTGCCTCGGCCGGAACGGGTTCGTCGACATAAAGCAACGCAATCGCTTCTCCTCCGGCCTCGGATCGACCAAGGGTAAAGTTCGCGATGTTGACGTTGTTCTCGCCCATGGTCTGCCCCAAAGCACCGATGATGCCCGGCACGTCTTCGTTGGTGGTGTAGAGCATATGGGCACCGACCTCGGCGTCGATATTGATGCCCTTGATCTGGATGAACCGCGGTTTGCCGTCGCTGAACACGGTGCCGCCGATAGAACGCTCGCGCTTGTCGGTCACAACGGTGACTTTGATATAGCCTTCGAAGGCACCCGATTTGTCCTGATTGGTGGTCGAGATCTTGATCCCACGTTCCTTGGCGACAACCGGGGCCGACACCATGTTCACCTCGGGGTTGAACTTTTTCATGATCCCGGCGACCACCGAGCAGTTCAACGCCGCCAGATTCATTTCAGCGGCCACACCATCATACAGGATATTGATCGCCTTGACCGGCTCATCCGTCATCTGGCCGATGAAGCTGCCCAGATGGCCGGCCAGCTTGATCCACGGCCCCATCACCTTGGCTTCTTCCGCCGTTACACTGGGCATGTTCAAAGCGTTCTCGACCGCACCTGTCAGCAGATAGTTCGAGATCTGCTCGGCCACTTGCAGCGCCACATTCTCCTGCGCTTCGGTCGTTGCTGCACCAAGATGCGGCGTGCAGACCACGTTGGGCAGATTGAACAGGGGGTTGTCCTTGGCGGGTTCCTCACCGAACACGTCAAACGCGGCGCCCGCAACGTGACCGGATTGCAGCGCCTCGGCCAAGGCCTCCTCATCGACCAGACCACCCCGAGCACAGTTGATGATGCGCACGCCTTTCTTGGTCTTGGCAAGGTTCTCACGGCTCAGAATATTGCGGGTCTGATCCGTCAGCGGCACGTGCAGGGTGATGAAGTCGGCGCGGGACAGCAACTCGTCCAGCTCTACCTTTTCCACGCCCATCTTGGCGGCTTTCTCTTCGCCCAGATAGGGATCATAGGCGATGACTTTCATCTTCAGGCCAAGCGCGCGCTCGCACACGATGCCACCGATGTTCCCCGCACCAATGACGCCGAGCGTCTTGTTGGTCAGCTCGATCCCCATGAACTTGGACTTTTCCCACTTGCCCGCATGGGTCGAAGTCGAGGCCTCGGGGATCTGCCGCGCCACGGCAAACATCATCGCAATGGCGTGTTCGGCAGTGGTGATCATGTTGCCGAATGGCGTGTTCATCACGATCACACCTTTTTTCGACGCTGCTTCCTTGTCGATATTGTCAGTGCCGATTCCGGCGCGGCCGATCACCTTCAGCTTGTCGGCTTTTTCGAGAATGGTCGGCGTGACCTTGGTGGCCGAGCGGATGGCAAGACCATCATACTGGCCGATCACCTCGGCCAACTTGTCCTTGTCCTTGCCCAGATCGGGCATGAAATCCACGTCGATGCCGCGATCACGGAAAATCTGAACGGCGGTTTCGCTGAGTTTGTCGGAAACGAGTACTTTGGGAGCCATGTTTGTGGTCCTTGAATGTATTGAGAGGTCCGGGCCGATGCGGCCCGGTGGAGATGGGATGCGATCAGGCGGCTTCTGTCTGCGCCGCGATTTCGGCCTCAAAGGCCCATGCTAGCCAAGGCAGCATCGCTTCGATGTCCGAGGTCTCGACCGTACCGCCGCACCAGATCCGCAAGCCCGCAGGCGCGTCGCGATAGGCACCGATGTCCAGCGCGATATTCTCGGACTCCAGCCGCTTGGCCACAGCCTTGGCAAAGCTTGCGCCGTCCTGAATTCGGGCGTCGGTGAATTTCAGACAGACGGATGTGTTCGACCGCGTCGCAGCGTCTGCGGCCAGGTTTTCGATCCAGTCGTTCCGGTCGCAGAACGCATGCACTGCATCGGCATTGGCGTTCGCGCGGGCTGTAAGGCCCTTCAGACCGCCCACCGAGCGCGCCCAATCCAGTGCAAACAGATAATCCTCAACCGCCAGCATCGACGGCGTGTTGATCGTCGCCCCGGTAAAGATGCCTTCGATCAGCTTGCCACCCTTGGTCAGGCGGAAAATCTTGGGCAGCGGCCATGCAGGGGTGTAGCTCTCCAGACGTTCAACGGCGCGCGGCGACAGGATCAGCATCCCATGCGCGGCCTCACCGCCCAGAACCTTCTGCCAGCTGAAGGTGGTCACATCCAGCTTGTCCCAGGGCAGGTCCATCGCAAAGGCAGCCGAGGTTGCGTCGCAGATCGTCAGACCCTGACGATCATCGGCGATCCAGTCGCCATTCGGCACGCGCACGCCCGAGGTGGTGCCATTCCACGTAAAGACCACGTCATTGGCGAAATCGACCGATGCCAGATCCACGATCTGTCCGTAATCGGCGGTCTTCACCTCGGCGTCGATCTTAAGCTGCTTGACCACATCGGTCACCCAACCGGACCCAAAGCTTTCCCACGCCAGCATCTCGACCTTGCGTTCGCCCAATAGCGACCAAAGAGCCATCTCAACCGCGCCCGTGTCCGAGGCGGGAACAATGCCGATCCTGTAATCTGCCGGAATGCCAAGCACCTCGCGCGTGCCTTCGATGGCCGCTTTCAGCTTGTCCTTGCCAACGGCGGCACGGTGCGAGCGTCCCAAGGCGGCATCGGCCAGTTTGGTCAGATCAAATGTGGGGGGTTTGGCGCAAGGGCCCGAGGAAAAACGCGGATTGGCCGGCCGCGTCGCCGGTTTTTGAGTGCTCATCTGTATTACCCTTCCAGATACACGCCCCTCGTTGGGGAGGGGTGTCCCACGCACAGAGCTATGGGCCCTTCGCACCCGCAGCAAGCGAAAAAGACGCTTCGCTGGGTAAAAACGACATCCAAAGAGGGCACAAATCAGAACATGAGTTTCCGATTGGCGAAAAACCCCGCCGAAACTCGGCGGGGTTGTTGCTGTTATTCCGCGGCGTCTGCGTATGCGTCCATTGGGGGGCATGTGCAGACGAGGTTTCTGTCACCGTATGCGTTGTCGACGCGGTTGACGGGGGACCAGTATTTGTCGACGCCCATGGAACCCGGCGGGAAGCAGGCCTGTTCGCGGGTGTAGGGGCGGTCCCAGTCGCCGACCAGATCGCGCACCGTGTGGGGGGCGTTTTTCAGCGGGTTGTTTTCCGCGTCGATCTTGCCGTCGATGATGTCCTGCGCTTCCGAGCGGATCGACAGCATGGCATCGCAGAAACGGTCCAGCTCGGCCATGGGTTCCGACCCGTGGGTTCCACCATCAGGGTGCCGGCCACCGGCCAGCTCATCGTTGGCGCGTGGAAGCCTGAATCGATCAGGCGTTTGGCCACGTCATCGACGGTGACATGCGCCTCGGCGTCCAGGGGCCGGGTGTCGAGGATGCATTCATGCGCCACACGCCCCGTTTCCGAGGTATAGAGGATCGGATAGGCATCCTTGAGCCGCGCCGCGATGTAGTTGGCGTTCAGGATCGCCACCTTGGTCGCCTGGGTCAGACCCGCGCCGCCCATCAGCAGCACATAGGCCCAGCTGACCGGCAGAATGGACGGAGACCCGAAGGGCGCCGCCGAGACCGGGCCCACGGCGGTGCCGTATTCCGGGTGCCCGGGCAGGTGCTCGGCCAGATGCGCCTTGACGCCGATCGGACCCATGCCGGGGCCGCCGCCGCCATGCGGGATGCAGAAGGTCTTGTGCAGGTTCAGGTGGCTGACATCGCCGCCGATGTCGCCGGGGCGCGACAGGCCCACCATGGCGTTCATGTTGGCGCCGTCGATATAGACCTGGCCGCCGTGGTCATGGGTGATCTGGCAGACCTCCTGCACGGTGGTCTCGAACACACCATGAGTGGACGGGTAGGTGATCATGCAGGCGGCCAGATGATCCGAGTGCTTTTCCGCCTTGGCGCGGAAGTCGGCGACATCGATATTGCCCTTGTCATCCGCCTGCACCGGCACGACCTGCCAGCCCACCATCTGCGCCGAGGCCGGGTTGGTGCCATGGGCCGAGGTCGGGATCAGGCAGACATTGCGGTGCCCTTCGCCGCGCGCAAAGTGATAGTTGCGGATGGTCAGCAGGCCCGCATATTCGCCCTGCGCGCCCGAGTTGGGCTGCTGGGAGATCGCGTCATAGCCGGTGATCTGGCACAGCTTGTCGTTCAGATCGGCGATCATCTCGTGATAGCCCTGCGCCTGATCTTCGGGGCAGAACGGGTGCAGATTGCCGAACTCGGGCCAGGTGACCGGGATCATCTCGATCGTGGCGTTCAGCTTCATGGTGCAGGACCCCAGCGGGATCATCGCCCGGTCCAGCGCCAGGTCGCGGTCGGCCAGACGACGCATATAGCGGGTGATCTCGGCCTCGGCCCGGTTCTGGTGGAAGATCGGGTGGGTCAGATAGGCGCTTTCACGCAGCGCATAATCCGGCAGGCGGTATTGCTTGTTCGAGCTGTCATCCTTGCGGTCGATGCCGAAGGCGCCCCAGACCGCCTCAATCGTCTCGGGGCGGGTCTGTTCGTCCAGGCTGATGCCGACGCGGGTGTCGCCCACCTTGCGCAGGTTGACGCCGCGCGCCACGGCGGCCTCCATCACCGTCTTCTGCAGATGGCCGACCTCGACCGTGATCGTGTCGAAGAACACCTCGGGTTCGACCGAGAAGCCCGCCTCTTCCAGGCCGGCGGCCAGGCGCGAGGTCTTGCGGTGCACCGACTGGGCAATCGCCTTGATGCCGTCGGGGCCGTGATAGACCGCATACATCGAAGCAATCACCGCCAGCAGCGCCTGCGCGGTGCAGACGTTCGAGTTCGCCTTCTCGCGGCGGATGTGCTGCTCGCGGGTCTGCAACGACAGGCGGTAGGCCTTGTTGCCGCGGCTGTCGATGGACACACCGATGATCCGGCCCGGCATGGATCGCTTCAGCTTGTCGGTGGTGGCCATGTAGGCGGCGTGCGGGCCGCCATAGCCCATCGGCACACCAAAGCGCTGGGTCGAGCCGATGGCAATGTCCGCGCCCATCTCGCCCGGTGACTTCAGCAGCGCCAGCGACAGGATGTCGGCGGCGACGATGGCGATGGCCTTGTGTTCATGCAGCGCCGCGATCTCGGCGGTGAAGTCGCGCACATGGCCATAGGTGCCCGGATACTGGAAGATCGCGCCGAATACCGCGCCCGCGTCCAGCTGATCCGGGTCGGCGACCTGCACGTCGATGCCCAGAGGCTCGGCCCGGGTCTTGATCACCGCGATGGTCTGCGGGTGGCAGTTCTTGTCAACGAAGAAGGCCGCGTTGTTGGCCTTGGACCGGCCGCCGCGCTTGGCCATCGCCATGGCTTCGGCCGCCGCGGTGGCTTCGTCCAGAAGCGAGGCGTTGGCCACATCGAGCCCGGTCAGGTCGCTGACCATGGTCTGGAAGTTCAACAGTGCCTCAAGACGGCCCTGGCTGATCTCGGGCTGGTACGGCGTATAGGCGGTGTACCAGGCCGGGTTTTCCAGGATGTTGCGCAGGATCGGCGCAGGCGTGGTGGTGCCGTAATAGCCCTGACCGATCAGCGAGGTCAGAACCTTGTTCTTCCCCGCCACCTGTTTCATGTGGAAAAGCGCATCGCGTTCCGTCATCGCCGGACCCCAGTCCAGCGGCTGTTTCTGCCGGATCGCCGGTGGGACGGTGGCGTCGATCAGCTCGTCCAGCGTCTTGAAGCCGATCACCTGCAGCATGTCGCGCATCTCGGTCGGGCTGGGACCGATATGGCGACGGTTGGCAAAATCATAGGCTTCGTAGTCGGTCAGTTTGAAGGCCATTGCAGCGCTCCCATGGATAGGTCAGGGCCGGCGGAGACTGCGGGAGCCTCCGGCGGGGATATTTCTTGCCAGATGAAGGGCGGGGCCCAAATTCGGCGGCATCAATTAATTCGATGGAGCCCCATGCCGGGACTCCGTTCGGGTTTACCCGATGAAGGCTTTGTATCCGGCTTCGTCCATCAGATCCTCGAGCTGCGACGCGTCACTGATCTTGATCTTGTAGATCCAGGCCTCGCCCTCGGGGTCGTCGTTCAGCGCGCCGGGATTGTCGGCCAGCGCCTCGTTCACCTCGACGATCTCACCATCGACCGGGGCATAGAGTTCCGAGGCCGCCTTGACGGATTCGATCACGCCGATCTCGCCGTCTTTCTCGAACTCGTCGCCCACTTCCTGCTGCTCGACAAACACCACCTCACCCAGCTGTTCAGCCGCGTGTTTGGTGATGCCCAGCGTGGCGGTGTCGCCTTCGACGCTCAGCCATTCATGTTCTTCGGAATAATAGGTTGCCATGCTTCTCTCTCCTGACTTCAACGCTTGTAATTCTGTTTGACGAAGGGCAGCGCCACGATCTGCGCCGGTTGCGCCTTGCCCCGGATGATCAGGTTCACCTTCTCGCCCGGCGCGCCATGGCCTTTGCTCACATAACCCATCGCAACCGGGCCGCCGACCGTGGGGCCAAAGCTGCCCGAGGTGATCTGACCGATGGTGTTACCCTCTAGGCATTGCACTTCCACGCCCTGACGCGCCGGCGCACGGCCGTCGGGCTTGATGCCCACCAGCTTGCGGGCTGCGCCCTCGGCCAGTTCGCGCTGGATACGCTCCGCCCCCGGAAAACCACCTTCTTCCTTGCGACGCTTCTGCATCGCCCAGCCGAGGCTGGCCTCGACCGGCGAGGTGCTCTGGTCGATGTCATTGCCATAGAGGCACAGCCCGGCCTCAAGCCGCAGGCTGTCGCGCGCGCCCAGACCCGCCGGGTCGCACTCCTCATGCGCCAGGAAGGCCCGTGTGATCTCGATCGCCTTATCCTCGGGGATCGAGATCTCGTACCCGTCCTCGCCGGTATAGCCCAGGCGCGAGATACGGCATTCGACACCCAGGATGTCGGCAATCGTGGTTTCCATGAACTTAAGATCGCGCGCCGCGGGGCAGAGCGCGCCCACCACATCTTCGGCCTTGGGGCCTTGCACGGCCACCAGCGCGCGGTCGAAGATCTCGGTCACCTCAACCCCGTCCAGATTGTCGCGCATATGCGGAATGTCCTGATGGCGCAGCGCCGCGTTCACCACCACAAAGTAGTGATCCCCCGCATTCGACACGATCAAATCGTCCATGATCCCGCCTTCGGCATTGGTGAAGAACCCGTACCGCGCCTTGCCTTCCTTCAGCGTCGCATAGGCCTGCGGGCACAGAGCTTCCAGCTTCTCACCCACATTCTCACCGCGCAGGATCACCTGACCCATGTGAGACACATCAAACAACGCCGCCTTCTCACGGCACTGCTTATGCTCTCCCATGATCCCCAAAGGATACTGAACAGGCATCTCCCAACCCGCAAAATCAACCATCTTGCCACCAAGTTCGACGTGAAGGTCATACAAGGGCGTGCGCTTCGGTGTGGTCATGATCCGGTCAACTTCCGATTATCCAAAGGTCAAAATGCATAACCGTCAGTCTGCCCCAAGCCGCATAGAATGCAATGATTCCACCCGGTTTTTAGTGAAACACCGATCCGTAGAAGAGGCGGTATACAGACGCATGCACCATGAATGTTCCTATAGGAAACTTTTTTCCGTTAGGCAACAATCCTTGTTTCCAACGCTTGAATTCCCTGGCGTCCGACCGGATACCAGAGGGAAGGATTTCACCGTCGATACATACCTTCTTCGGGATTTCTCGGCGCAAAGTGACGTTCAGACAGAGAGGGACCGCACCGCACGCACCAGAACTTCGAGCCCGGCAATCAAATCGACCTCTGCCGTATCTTCTGCAAAATCATGGCTGATACCGTCGATCGAGGGCGTGAACAGCATCGCGACCGGCATCAGGCGAGACACATTGGTGGCATCGTGCAAGGCCCCCGAGGGCATCCTGCGCCACCGACCCGGTGCGACCTGTTCTGCACCGCGTTCAAGAACGCAGCGCAAGGTCGGATCCATGGCAACGGGATCCAGCCCCAGCATGGGGCCGTAATCCAAGCTCATCCCCATTTGCTCAGCGGTTTCTTGTGCTGTCGCCCGAATGATCTCCTCCATCCGGGCCAAACGGTCTGCATCAGCATCGCGCCATTGCATCGAGAACCGAACCCGTCCCGGCACGATGGACGAAGCGTTTGGATGCAGGTTGACCCGCCCGATGGTCCAGACCGTCTGCGGCGTGACGACATTGCGAAACCTCTCATTGAGCCGGGTGTTGAACAGGGACAGGGCCTGAAAGGCGTCGCGGCGCAGGTGCATGGGGGTGGTGCCGGCGTGATTCTGCTGACCTTCGAATGTGATCGACATATCGCGGATGCCAACGATATCGGTGACGACTCCGATTTGGTCTCCGGACGCGTCCAAAGAGGGGCCCTGTTCGATATGCATCTCTATGAAGCCATTGAAACGGGACGGGTCCACGAATCCCTGGGACAGATCTGCCATGGACGATCGGGCCTGGCCAAAGCTGACGCCCGCCCCATCGGTCAACACATCGGCTTTTTCCAGAGACAAACCGCCCGACCAGACAGCAGAACCTGTGGTCACGCCAAACCGCCCCTCTTCGTCCTGAAAGCTGACAACTGAAATGGGACGGTCGACGGAACGTGCAACTTCCAGTGCGGCGATGACGCCAAGGGCGCCGTCCAGCCAACCGCCTTCGGGCTGACTGTCGGAATGTGATCCCATCAACAGCGAAGGGCCGGACGCCAATCCGAACAGGTTTCCCACCGGGTCAAACTGCGGAGTCAGGCCCGCTTCACGCATACGTCCGGCAAGCCACTGGCGCGCAGCGATATCCGCGTCGGAATAGGCAGGGCGGACAACCCCCTTGCCCACTCCTGCGGCACCAAATGCACGCAACTTATGCAGGTCGGTCAGAAAACGCGTGTGATCGACGGTCATATACCCCTCCGGAGGTTTGTTCGGGGCGAACCATAGCCAGAAACAGAAAAGGAGCGAGGTTTTTTTCGACAGGCGTGAAACCCCTCTGGCACCAGAGGGGAACCTGCCCTAAGACTTCGGCGCAAGAGGGACCGACATGTCACATATCACATTGGTGCGTCACGGGCAGGCAAACACAACGGCGCGGGACGAGGCAAGTTATGACAGGCTCAGCGACTTGGGGCATCAGCAGGCGCGTTGGCTGGGGGCGCATCTGCGCGACACCCGCAGCCACTATGCCCGGGTCTATTGCGGCACCCTGACCCGTCACGCCGAGACAGCGGACAGCATGGGATTGCACGATCCAATCCGTGACGCGCGACTGAACGAGATCGAGTATTTCACGCTGGCGCAACTGTTCGAGGACCAACACGGCGTCGCGATCCCCACCGACCGCGAAGGTTTCGTCGAACACCTGCCCAGAACATTTGCGGCCTGGGCCAATGGCGAAATCAAGAACCCGCCGGAAACCTTCGAAGAATTCGAGACGCGCGTGCGCGACGCGCTGCACGAGATCGGGACCGAGGGCGGACCGGCCATCGTCGTGACCTCGGGCGGGTTGATTTCGATGGTGGTGCGGCAGGCGATGGGGTTGGATATCCCGTCAATGGCACGGGTGGCCCTTGCCATCATGAACACGTCGATGCATCGTCTGCATCCGATTGGCGCTCAGCTGAGCCCGGTTCTTTTCAATGCCGTTCCGCATCTGGAAGCCCCTGATCGGCAGTTCGCGCAGACCCACCTGTAACCAGATCGGAGACGCCTGATGCAGCTCTACTATGCACCCCGAACCATCTCGGTCGCTGTCGCGATCGCACTGGAAGAGGCCGGGCTGGAATACGAAGCGATCAAACTCGACTTCGCCGGGGGCGAACAGACGAAACCAGCTTACAAGCAAATAAACCCCAAAGGCCGCGTTCCGGCGCTGGTGGTGGATGGCGGCATCCTGACTGAAACCGGAGCCCTGCTGGAATTCGTTGCGGCCAAGGCCCCCGAGGCCGGGCTGGTGCTGGCTGATCCGGTGATGGCTGCCCGGATGCGCGAAGTGATGTTCTACCTTGCCTCGACCATGCATGTGAACCACGCGCACAAGCTGCGCGGGCACCGCTGGGCCGACAAGAAATCCAGCTGGAAAGACATGAAAGACAAGGTCGCGCAGACGATGACCGCGTCCTGCGATTATATCTCGTCGAACGGCCTGCGTGGTCCATTTGTGCTGGGCGAGGCGTTCTCGCTGGCCGATGCCTATCTGTATGTGGTGTGCAGCTGGCTGGAAGGCGATGGTGTGGACGTTTCGGCCTTTCCCAAAATCGTCGCCTTCCGTGAGGCGATGGAGGCACGCCCTTCGGTTCAGGCAGTGCGTGCTGCCGGAATGCTCTGACAAAAGGAAATAAGATGACACATCTCTGGGTCCGGGCAGAACAGCGCCCGAACGAAGAACGGGTTGGGCTGACGCCGGAAGGTGCCGCCGCGCTGATCGCGGCCGGCATCCGCGTGACGGTCGAGGAAAGCCATGCCCGCGCCATTCCACTGGACGGCTACAAGGAAGCAGGCTGCGAGATCGCGCCCGAGAATTCCTGGCCCGAGGCCCCGCTGGACGCGATCATCTTCGGCCTCAAGGAACTGCCCGAAGACGGTACACCCCTGCCCCACCGCCACATCATGTTCGGCCATGCCTTCAAGGGCCAGCATTCGGGCCGGGCTCTGCTGGAACGGTTCAAGGCGGGCGGCGGCACGCTATATGATCTGGAATACCTTGTGGATGAAGATGGTCGCCGGGTCGCCGCATTCGGCTATTGGGCAGGCTACGCGGGCGCGGCGGTGACGCTCAAGACCTGGGCGGCGCAGCAACGGGGCGAGATCTGCGGCCCTGTCGGCGTCTATCCCGGCAAGAACGCGCTGAACGCCGAACTTCTGGCAGAATTGGACGCCACTGGCGCGCCCCGGCCCCGCGCCATCGTCATCGGAGCTTTGGGCCGTGTAGGCACCGGCGCCGCAGACCTGTGTGAGGCGATGGACGTCGCGGTCACCAAGTGGGACATGGCCGAAACCGCGCGCGGTGGGCCTTTCCCGGAAATCCTCGACCTTGATCTGTTCCTGAACTGCATCTTCGCGCGCCCCGGAACGCCTGTCTTCGTCCCGCGCGAGGCATTGACCGCCCCGCGCAAGCTGACCGCCATCGGTGACGTGGCCTGCGACCCGGACAGCGATTACAACCCGGTGCCCGTCTATGACCGCGCCACCACGTGGCAAGAACCCGCCCTGCGCGTGGCCACCGACCCGGTGATGGACGTGATGGCGATCGACAACCTGCCGTCGATGCTGCCGGTCGAAAGCTCGGAAGACTATGCCGCGCAACTGCTGCCGTCCTTGCTGACTCTGACCGATCTGGACAGCGGTGTCTGGGGTCGGGCAGAAGCAACTTACAAAACGCATATTGAAGGACTCTGAACGATGACCATTCATTGGTGTGGCACCGGCCTCTCGGCCATTCCCGGCCTGCGTCGCCTGATCGAAGGCGGCCACAAGGTCACCGTGTGGAACCGGACCGTCGACAAGGCCAGGGCCGAGGTCGGAGACCTGACCGACGACATCCGCGCCTTCGACATCAACGCGCTTGGCGCAGTACTGGAGAAGGGCGATGTGATCGTCTCGATGCTGCCGGGCGACTGGCATGTACCGCTTGCGGACCTGGCAATTTCGAAACAGGCCAATTTCGTCTCGTCCTCGTATATCGCGCCCGAGATGCGCGCGCTGGACGACAAGGCGCGCGACGCCGGCGTCGCACTGGTCAACGAGGTCGGGCTGGACCCGGGCATCGATCACCTGATGGCGCATGCGCTGGTGGACGACTACCGCGCCTCCGACGCCTTCGACCCGAAAAACCACCTGAGCTTCATTTCTTATTGCGGCGGCATTCCCAAGAACCCCAACCCGTTCCGCTATAAATTCAGCTGGTCGCCGCTGGGCGTGTTGAAAGCGCTGCGGTCGCCGTCGAAATCGATCCGCGATTACGCGCCGCTGGACGTTGCCCGCCCTTGGGATGCGATCAGCAGCTATGTCGCGCCGCTGCCCACACCGGAGAGCTTCGAGGTCTATCCGAACCGCGATTCGATACCCTTCATGGCGCAATACCATTTCGAGGATCACTGGCCGGTCAAGGAATTCGTCCGCGGCACGCTGCGTCTGAACGGCTGGGCCGACGCGTGGTCGGATGTGTTCACCGAGATCGAAACCCTGTCCGGCCCGGAAGGGGATGCGCGTCTGAAAGAGATGTCGGACCAGTTCTGGGAGGAAAACGCCTATGACGAAGGCGAGCCTGATCGTGTTGTATTGTGCGTGGGATTGAAGGCCGAGAAAGACGGCGTCGAAGTCTGGCACAAGACCTATGTCATGGATGCCTGGGGCGACGAGCGTGGCACGGCGATGGCGCGTCTGGTGTCGATTCCGGTCTCACTTGCGATCGAGGCCGTATTGAACCGCGCCATCCCGGCCGGTGTTCACGCGGCCCCCAGCGATCCAAAGCTGGTGCAGGGATGGATGGGTGAAATCGAAAAGCTGACCCAACATCTGCAAATCGTCGATCACACGGCCTGAATGCAAAAAAGCCATTCCAGACTGCCTGGAATGGCTTTCATTGTTCCACTTTACGCATGTTGTCCTCGTTCGGGTTTCCCTCACCCGGACTTCAGATATACCGCTGGATGGTATCTTCGATATCACTGCGGTTGATGCCCAGCTCGGACAACTGATGATCGGTCAAAGCATTCAGATGCTGGGCTGCGCGGACAATATCAGGGCTGATCGAACGGATTCGCATGGCACGATCGAACAGCAAAAGCGCAGTGGCGGCCGGAGCCGGTTGATTGGTGGGCGGTACGACGTCGAACATTCTGATAACCTCGCTAACATGCTTTTGGGGATTGTCTCAGTTCACGCTGAATGCTTGATCACTGCCGGTATGGCTTGTTGTGATACACACTTTCATATGCGCGTCTTTTGATCTGATCCCGCTGGATGCCGATGTCGGCCAGTTGTACGTCATCAAGCTTTTCCAGATCCCGCACGGTTTTCGAAAAAATCCGGCGGCGGAAATGCTCGACCTTTGCTTCTGCATAGTTTGAAAACAGACCGTCAAGCAGGCCACCCCGGCCTTCGAATGTTTGTGTATGTGCCATGTCTTTCTCCTCCTGAACTCAATGTCTTTGTCTTCATGACATCAGATTTGGGAAGGCTGCCTTAACGTTGCCAAACCGGTTCATTAAGGTTTGTTAAGACTGTATTGGAGGGAAAGTTCGGGCTGGACCGGCGCGTTAATTGCAAACTTCGATCCAGGCCCGCGACATGTCTTTTCAGTGGCGGATCAAAATAATGCGAATATCGACCCGTCGCAGAAACCGCCCCTTTGCAGGCAGGTCACATCAGATCGTTTTCAACGTCCTCGGCTGATATCCCCAGCGCGTCCAGACCGTTCTCAAGGTGGTCTGACATGTGCGGAGTGCCGATCAGGTAGTCGGCACAGGGGGTCGAGGCCTCGGCCTTGGCAGTGGCAATCGCTTCGGCCAGATCCTCGGCGAAAAAGCTTTCGCGGCCGATCCACATGATGGCAACCAGTTCGGCTTGCTCGTCTTCGCTCATACGTTCGATGAAGGCGCGCATTTCACCTTCTGCCCGGTTCAGCTCGCGCCCCATCATGGCAATCTGAGCGACCTTTCTTGCCGATATTTCCAACATGCATCAGCTCCTCGTGTTCGCGGTTGTTGTGCCATCACAATCACCGAACGGGGGGCGAGTCTTTGATCTTACGCAAACAACGGCCCTCGTTCCGCGCACGCGAAATCGGCCGGTCCGGTACCGGTTGCCTACGAAACGGGCGAAAGGTGGCTTTTTTCAACCACAGCCTGAAAGCCTGCCAGACGATCAGTGCAAAGGTTCTCCGGGCGCCGAATGGCCGCCTCAGCAAGGACCACAGAATCACGCGGTTCGTCAGGGGTTGCCGCGGGCCGGTCAGCGTCGCGATCAGCCCACCATCAGCGCGCCCGTAATCAATCCAGACACCGACGCGATCCGCGCGATAGTCGAAGCGGAACGTATAGCTGCCTTCGATTTTCTGAAACGGTGAAACATGCATCAGCTTGTCCGCCACCACCCTGTCAGTCGGTTCGATGACCGAGAAATCGGGTTTGTGACACAGGTAACTGTGACGGGTGCCATAGGTATTGGTGACCTCGGCCACCACCGCATAAAGGTGATCGCTGTCGTCAAAACAGAACCAAAAACTGACGGGATTAAAAACGTGCCCCAAAACGCGCGGTTGCGTCAGCAACTTGAAACGCGCCGGTTGTTGCACCGACATTTCATCAAATCGCGCGCGGAGCCACTGGGCCCCTTCCCCGTGACCCGGCTCTCCCCCATGGTCGGTGGTGCGCCAGTTCGTGACATTCGCGCGATCAACCGAAAACAGCAAAGGGGTGTCCAGCTCTGCTTCGGGGTCCAACAGGATGTAATCGACCGAGTATCGGAATGCGTTTTCAATCGCACCCTTGCGCCCGTGATAGGTATGACCCGCGATATGGTCTATTTCCTGCGTCATCCGCTGCTTTCTGGCCTTCCCGTAAACGCCTTGAACTGCACTGATTTCCCTCAGATGCTGGCAATTCTGATACGGCAATTTGCACAATTTGGATCATAATGTCCCGATAAAGTGATCCGGCTTGGGGAACGCGCCGTAATGAGGTTATGTTTACCGAGATCGATACCGTGACCTTGGACGAACCTGCGGCTGAACCGGCCGCCCTTCAGCCTCGGCGCGAAAAGAAACGCATCAAGGGTAGACGGGTGAACGGAAGTAACGGCGGGCGCGAGACCAGAACCGAATGGGTGGATCACGTCAGGCGCATCCGCGACGCGCAGGACCAGGCGGCATTTGCCGAACTGTTCCAGCACTTCGCGCCACGGATCAAGGCGTTCCTGATGAAGTCAGGATCAGACGCCACGATGGCCGAGGAGTGTGCGCAGGAGGTGATGGCGACCTTGTGGCACAAAGCCCATCTGTTCGACCCGGCGCGGGCAACAGTGGCTACTTGGGTATTCACGATTGCTCGGAACAAGCGCATTGACGTTCTGCGAAAGCAACGCCGCCCCGAACCCGAAGAATTGTGGTGGGGTCCCGAGGCCGAGCCTGAGCAGGACGATGTCATCGCGCTGCAACAGGAAACCGCGCAGCTTCGCACCGCTTTGACAGCGTTGCCAGACGCGCAGAGAGAACTGATCGAAAAGGCGTATTTTGGTGATCTGAGTCACCGCGAAATTGCGTCTCAGACCGGGTTGCCCCTGGGAACGATCAAATCACGAATCAGGCTGGCGCTGGACCGCTTGCGCCATGCAATGAACTGAGATGAGTATGATGAGTAAGTCGATCAAACATCACCTGACAGATGACCTGCTGATGGCATACGCAGCAGGCAGTCTGCCCGAGGCATTCGACCTGATGGTCGCGACGCATCTGTCGCTCTGCGACCATTGCCGTGCGCGGGCGGAAAGTTACGATGCCGTAGGTGGTCATGTTCTGGAGGAACAGACTGTATCCATCGCCATGAGTGATACATCTCTGGCCGCGACTATGGCGTTGATCTCCAAAGGTGCGCCAGCGGCCAAACCGGCGCGTCCGAACTGTTCGGTATTGCCGGCCCCGTTGCAGGATTATGTCGGCGGTACGGTTTCGGATATCCGATGGAAACCGATCGGCATGGGTGTGAAACAGGCCATTCTGCCGACCACAAGCGAGGCCTCGGCCCGGTTGCTGTTCATTCCAGCCGGAACGGCTGTACCAGATCATAGTCACAACGGTATAGAATTGACGATGGTGCTTCAGGGCGCATTCTCGGACGAAGTGGATCGCTTCGCCCGTGGCGACGTCGAGATCGCGGACGAGGATTTGGAACACACGCCTGTGGCGGACATTTCGGAAGATTGCATTTGTCTGGCGGTTACGGATGCACCGTTGAAATTCACCAAGCTGATGCCGCGCCTGTTCCAACCCTTCCTGCGCATCTGAAATTGCCCGCGAGGGCCGCGAGCGGCGTGTTTGAAAGGAATGATCATGTTCGCAAGACTTGCTGTGTGCGCCCTTCTCGTTGCTGTCGCGCCCGTCGTATCGGCCCAAATGTCGGCCGAGGTTCAGTTTCAGCCCGGCAATTTTGGCACCATGGTCAGCGGAACCATCTCAGGAGATGAGTACTTCGACTATTCGCTGGGCGCCAAAGCCGGGCAGGAGATGTTTGCCGATCTTCAGGTCAGCGACACCAATGGTAACGGCGTGATCTATTTCAACATCCTGCCGCCGGGCAGCGACGGTGTGGCGATTTATAACGGGTCGATTGACGGCAATACGGCTCGGATCACCCTGCCCGACGATGGAGACTATACGATCCGCGTCTATCTGATGGGCAATGACAGGGATACCGGAAAAACCGTGGGGTACAATCTGGACCTGTCCATCCAGTAGATTTCAACCTTCGTGACGAGCAAGGGGCACAACGCCGTTTTCGGCCTTGGTCTCGATTTCTTCAAAGTCGAAATTGTCCAAACGCTGCGCGCGGCGGCCAGCCTTTTCGGCGCTGATCTTGATTTCCGAGATATCCTTGGCCGCCTGCCCGAAATGACGATCCAGGTTCGAGACGCGATCGCCCAGGCGGTCCACATCCTTGTGCAGCAACCCCAGCTCTTTGCGGATCGCGCCGGCCTGTTCGCGCATACGCGCGTCTTTCAGGATCGCCCGCATGGTATTCAGCGTGGCCATGCACGTCGTCGGGGACACGATCCAGACCCGCGCGGCGAACCCTTCACGCACGACATCAGGCAGACGCGCGTGCAGTTCGGCGTAAATCGCCTCGGAAGGTACGAACATCAAGGCGCCGTCCGCGGTTTCCCCGTCCAGGATGTATTTTTCGGAAATCGCCTTGATATGCACTTTCACCGCAGCGCCGAAGGCCCGCAGGCATCTATCGACATCCGCCTTCGTCTGCGCAGCGGCCAACGCCTCGAAATCCTCCAACGGGAACTTTGCGTCGATCACGATCGGTCCCGGCGGGTTCGGCAAGTGAATCAGGCAATCCGCCCGCCTGCCGTTCGACAAAGTGGCTTGCAACGAATAACTGTCAGCGGGCAGCGCCTTGGACACGATATCGTTCAGCTGGATTTCCCCGAACATCCCGCGCCTCTGCTTGTTTGACAGTATATCCTGCAAAGACAGCACATCGCCTGACAGTTTGGTGATATTGTCCTGTGCCTTGTCGATGGCGGCCAGACGTTCCTGCAATTGGGTCAGCGAGGTCGCCGTCTGTTTCGACGAGCCATGCAACGTTTCTTTCATCCGTTCCTGCATCTCGGCCAGCGCACGCGCCGATTTCATCGCATTATCCGCCAGCCGGTCATTCATCTGTTGCTGGACCGAAGCCAAACGCGCCTCGACCGTCTGAATCACCTGCATCTGCGCATTGGCCTGAGTGTCCGAGACATGCTGAAGACCGCCGCGCAACTGTTCTTGCCCCTGGCCCAGTTGCTGAACATGCTGACCCAGATGCGCCATCTGCCGCGCCAGAGGCTCCGCCATCCGGGCCGAGCGGTTGGCCGCCCGCAACGACAGGAACAGCAGCAGCAGAATCAACGCCACCACACCACCCACGGTCAGAATCAAGGGATCGTTCAACGCCATCTCAGTGCCTGCAATCTGGATCATGGGGGTCAGTTTGTTCTCGTTTTGTTTCTATCTTGTTAAACCGTGTTTGAAACCAGATCAACTGCGTCCGAACAGGCGTTCGATATCGCTGAGTTTAAGTTCCACATAGGTTGGTCGCCCATGGTTGCACTGGCCGGAATGCGGCGTCGCCTCCATCTCGCGCAGCAGGGCATTCATTTCCTCGGCCCGCATTCGACGGCCGGATCGGATCGACCCATGGCAGGCCACCCGGCTGAGGATCGCCTCGATCCTTGCCTGCACCATCTGGCTTTCACCCTGATCGGCGAGTTCATCCAGGATGTCGAGGATCATGGCGCGCGCATCGACTTCGCCCAGAATGGCGGGGGTTTCGCGTACGGCAATGGCGCTTCCGCCGAAGGGCTCGATGGTCAGGCCAAGGCGCGTCAAGTCATCTGCGACGGCCATCAGGCGGGCGCAATCCCCGTCGGACAATTCCACGATTTCCGGAATCAGCAGGGCCTGCGCCGCGACGCCATTCTCGGCCATCTGCGTTTTCAGCTTCTCATAAACCAGCCGTTCATGTGCTGCATGCTGATCTACGATCACCATGCCATCGGCGGTCTGGGCAATGATGTAATTCTCGTGCACCTGTCCGCGGGCTGCACCAAGCGGCAGATCCTGCGCCTGAGGCTGCTCCTGCATCTCGGCGACCTGCGCAACCGGGGTCGGCTCGACAATGCTGCCGCTATAGTCATTGGCCAGCTCGGCAAAACCCGGAGCCTGCGCGCGATACGCCGCCGTGCGCGCGGCAGGCGACGGACGATCCATCTGGTAAACCCGCGCCGGAGCGAGCTGTGCAGGTTCTGGCCGCATCGCGCCCAGCGTCGCATTCGCCACGGTCGAGGATGCCCTGTGCCCGGCTTCCGCCAAAGCATGACGCAGACTGGACACGATCAGCCCCCGCGCGACGCCGGGATCCCGGAACCGAACCTCGGATTTCGCGGGGTGGACGTTCACGTCAACCAGCGTGGGGTCGCAGTCGATGAACAACGCCGCAGCAGGGTGGCGGTCGCGGCTCAGGAAATCGAAATAGGCCGCCCGCAGCGCGCCGGTCAGCATCTTGTCGCGCACGGGGCGTCCATTGACGAAAAGATACTGTGTTACGGCAGCCCCACGCGAGTAGGTCGGCAGGGCGGCATAGCCGTACAGCCGGATGCCATCACGCGAGGCATCAATCTGCAAAGCGTTTTCTGCGAATTCGCGCCCGATCACGCGGGCCAGTCGGGCGTGGAGCGCATCAAACAGATCTCCGTTCTCGCGATCCGCGCGGAAGGTCACGCGACCCTCTCCGCCGCCGGATACATCCCGCAGAGCGAATGTCACGGAAGGTTCGGCCATGGCCAGCCGTTTCACAATATCGGTGATCGCCTGCCCCTCGGCCCGGTCCGTGCGCATGAATTTCAGGCGGGCCGGTGTGGCGTAGAACAGATCGCGCAGTTCGACCACAGTCCCCGCGCGCAGGGCGGCGGGTTTGACCGCATCCATCTTGCCACCCGCGACGTGCACCTGCGCCGCATCCGCGCCGGGAACACGGCTGGTGATGGTCAGACGCCCAACAGCACCCAAGGATGGCAGCGCCTCGCCCCGAAAGCCGAAAGTGTGGATGTTCAGCAGGTCCGAACCGTCAATCTTTGACGTGGCATGGCGGGACAAGGCCAGCGGCAGATCTTCCGCCGCGATACCGCAGCCATCATCCGTGACCCGGATCAGGGTCTTGCCGCCATCCGCGATATCGATGGCGATCCGCGTGGCCCCGGCATCGATTGCATTCTCGACCAGTTCCTTGACCGCCGAGGCCGGTCGTTCCACCACCTCACCAGCCGCGATGCGGTTGATTGCGGCATCGTCGAGCTGCCTAATTACGGGGCGTTTTTCGCCGATATTGGGGTTTGCCTGCGCCATACCCCTACACCTAGCATAGTCGCGCACGATTCTGCCACCGGTTTGAACCGCAGATTCTAAAAGAGAGGGGGCGCCCGGGTATCCGCGAACGAGAACTCATTCCGGATCACCCGGACGTGCCAAGTGAGTGGTGTGTTTCAGCTAATTTATGAGACCGCATGTATCACGCACCTGTCGGAAAATCTGCTTAAGATTCTCGGGCTCAGTTTCTTGGCAGAGATTGGCCGATAACGTGTAGGCCTGTGTGGCGGGAAAATGCCTGATCAGGCAGATATGCGCGCACCGATCCTGCCCCGGCAGGGTCCGAACATCGCTGCCGCCGCAAGAATCAGGCCTGACATCGTGGCGATCATACCCGCCGCGCTGACGGCATCCGCGCCGCCCAGCCACAGCGGGCCATAACCTGCCAGCACATAGCCCGACACCGCCGAGGCAATGGCGAACACAACGCTCCAGGCGATCTGCGCTTCCAGCCGGTTGGTCAACATCCGCGCCGCGGCAGGCGGGCAGATGAACATGGCGATCACGATGATCGAGCCCACCGCGTCAAAGGCCGCCACCGCCGCGATGGCCGCGGTGATGACCAATGCCATGCCCAGAACGCCGGTGCGAATGCCAATGGTCCGGGCAAAGCCTTCGTCGAAGGTAGAGATCTTCAGCGGCCGCCAGAACAGCCAGGTGAACAAAGACACACCGAGCAGTGTCAGCGCTATGCGGGGTAATTCCGGGGGCAGCCCGGACAGCGCCTCTGTGTCCAGCAAGGACGACCATCCGGTGGCGTCCAGCCAGATCAGGCTTTCGAGATTGCCGTAAAGCGCATGTTCCACATCCAGATGCACCGTCGACGTATCCGTCTGCTCAAGTAGCAGGACGCCCGCGGCGAACATGGTGGTAAAGACCACGCCCATGGCCGCCCCCGGTTCGATCTGACCCAATCGGCGAATGGCTTCGATCAGCACCACGGCCACAACGGCAGCGCCCGCCGCGCCCAGCATCATCGGCCAGGTCGATATCGCCCCTGTGATCAGAAACGCCACGACGATCCCCGGCAGCACCACATGGCTGATAGCGTCTCCGATCAATGCCTGTTTGCGCAACACCAGAAAATTGCCGGGCAACGCGCAGGCAATGGCCGCAAACGTACCGATCAGCAACGGTGTCAGAGACAGAGGGACAAATTCTTCACCACTCATACCGGCACCCCCATTGGCCCGCCGATGCGGCGGTCTATCTCGGCGATCTGGTCGCGGGTCAGGACGGTTTCGATGTCCCGTAACCCGTCATAAAGCGCGGCTGTTGCCTCATGCGCCTGATCTGCGCGCACGATTTCCCAGCGCTTTTCGTCCCGCAACGCCTTGGCCGCGCGGGCTTTGCCGATATCGGTCGCAACGCCGTCCGCGCGCACCAGCCCAGCGCGGCGCAGCAAGCGCAGGGTCAGGGGCTCGTAGATCTTTTGCCCCTGCGCCAAGGCCAAAAGACCCTGACGAATATGCACCCGGCGCTGAAAGCGCAAATGGCGCAGCACCGCCGCCAGAACGCCACGTATCGGCGCCAGAAACAAAGACACGACAAAAAAGGCAAAGCTGACCAGAACGATGATCGGCCCGGTCGGAAGGTTTGGCGCCGAGGCCGAAATGGCCGCGCCAATGTACCCCGCCAACCCGCCGGCCAATCCCGCAAGCAGAACCACATGGTCCGAGCGTTCGGACCAGAACCGCGCGGTCACGGCGGGAATGATCAGCAAAGCCACGATCAGAATCAGACCTACGATTTTCAGGCCGACCACGGTCACGGCCATGACCAAACCCATCATGGCCAGATCGATCCTGTGCACCGGCAACCCGCGTGCTGCGGCATATTCAGGATCGAAGGCCACAAAAATCATCGGGCGACGAATGATCATGACCAGCAGCAGCGTCGCAGCGCCGCCGACCGCAATGATCATCGCATCAGCCCAGAGCATCCCGGCAGTGGATCCCAAAAGGAAGCCTTCCAGCCCTGCCTGACGGCCTACGCCCATCGTCTGTATGACCGTCAGCAACACGATGCCAAAGCCGAAGAAGACCGACAGGACTGCTCCGATGGCGGCATCTTCGGCCAAACGCGTGTGACGCGTCAGCCAGTTCATGCAGAGAAGGCCGATCCAGGCCGAGATGGCCGATCCTGCCAACAGGCCCAGCAGGTTGCGCCCGTCTCCTCCCAGTGCGACCAATACCATGAAAGCCAGACAGACGCCCGGCAGGGTTGCGTGGCTGATTGCGTCACTGACCAAGGCGCGCTTGCGCAGAAACAGAAACGTCCCCGTCACACCGGCTGAAACACCCAGCAAGGTTGCACCGATGGCGACCAGCGTGGCGTTGTAGCCAAGTTGCAGGGTCAGAGCATCCCAAAGCATGCGTTACCCCAGCGCGCGCGATATCTGATCGATCTGCGCGGTTGCCAGTCGACCCCCATATGCTGATTGCAAGGTTTCCGCCGTGAAGGCCTCGGCCACTGGTCCCTCGGCCACCTTGCGGGTGTTGATCAGGAAGACATGGTCGAAATAATCGGTCACGGTCGCAAGGTCGTGATGCACCACGACAACCGTCTTGCCCGCCTCTTTCAGGGATTTCAGCACCGAGATGATGGCTTTCTCGGTGGCGGCATCGACACCTGCAAAAGGTTCGTCCAGAAGATACAGATCCGCGCCCTGCGCCAGCGCGCGCGCCAGAAAGACACGTTGTTGCTGCCCGCCGGATAGCTGCCCGATCTGGCGATCCGCGAAATCCCGCATTCCCACACGGTGCAAACAATCCATCGCGCACGCCTTGTGGCGGGCACGCACGCGGCCCAGCAAGCCAAGTTCGCGCGACAGGCCCATCAGAACCACGTCGATGACACGCGTTGGAAAATCCCAATCCACGCTGGCACGCTGAGGAACATAGGCAATGCGCGCGCGCTGCGTGTCCAATGGCTGGCCAAACACGGTCACTTGACCTGACAAAGGGGAAACGATGCCAAGCGCCGCCTTGAGCAATGTGGATTTCCCGGCCCCGTTCGGCCCGATGATCGCCGTCATCGCCCCGGGCTGTACGGTCATGTCGACTGAAAACACCGCAGGTTTCTGCCCGTATGAAACCGTCAGGCCGCGCAGGGCAAGGGGGCTGTCGGCCAACCCCTTGTCACCCACGGTCACGCCTTCATTGCTGATCAGGCCCAGCATCGATCAAAACCCCGCCGACAGTTTTCCGTCCATGCCACGATCTGGCACATTGCCACCCAAAGCACTGGCAATGACCGTGATGTTATGGTCCAGCATACCAAGATAGGTACCTTCATAGGTTCCTTCTTCACCCATGGCGTCCGAGAACAACTCGCCCCCCACGTGCACTTCATGACCCTTGGCGGCCGCGCCCTCGATCAGCGCGCGGATCGAACGATCCGAGACCGAGCTTTCGACGAAAACAGCCGTGATCTTGCGGTCAACCAGCAGATCGACCAATTCGCCTATCCGGTTCAGTCCCGCCTCGGACTGGGTCGAGATGCCCTGAATTCCCAGAACCTCGAACCCGAAACTTTCACCAAAGTAACCAAAGGCATCATGGGCGGTTACAAGAACCTTGTTGTTGTCGGGAACGGACGCCAGAACTTGATCTGCATAGGCTGTCAGGCGATCGATATCTGCCAGGTGGGCCTGCGCATTCGCTGCAAAAACCTCGGCCGCTTCAGGACGCACCTCGGTGAGGGCTGCCTGCACTTCAAGTACCACGTCCCGCCACAACTCGGGCGTCATCCAAACATGCGGATCATATTTGTCGGCGTAATCGTCATGGGCGCGCAGCTTCGACGTGTCGATACCTTCGGCAACTGCAACTACGGTTCGCTTGCGTTCAAGGTCATGGAAGAAATCTTCCATCTGCGCCTCGAGGTACAAACCATGCCACAGGATCAGATCCGCACGCGTCATCACCACGATATCGCTGCGGGTCTGACGATAGGCATGCGGGTCGACGCCCGGCCCCATCAGCCCCTTGACGTCTACCTGATCACCACCGACCTGACGTGCCGCGTCAGCAATCATGCCCGTCGTGGCCACAACCTTGAGGGGTGCATCGGCCCAGGCCGTGACCGGCAGGGAAAAGGCCAGCGCCAATACCGCAAGAAAATTCCGGCGAATCATCTTCTACCTCAGTTTTTGCTTCTCGTTCGAACTGAATATGAGAACCATTCGCAAGTAAGTCAACGCTAATGCGAATTATTCGCAAGAAAGCGGTTACATTTTGTCCATTTGGTCAAAAATTATCCAAACATTGCCCGCCTGCATCTTCCATTCCCCGGTCTCCCGTGCGATTTTGTCGCAAACCTCCCAAAGGACGTGACAATGGATACGCAGAGCTCAGAAAGCCCCGTGCGCACCGCGCATCTGCCGCAAGTGACCGAAGCCCGGAATCCCGGCATGGATCTGGACCTGGACTGGGTGCGCGCCGTGCAGGCCAACACCTCGGCCATTGAACGCCGGGCCGCGACCCTGCCCGGGCGCCGGTCGGTGAAAAAGGAACATCAGGCCGCGTGGCTGCTGAAGGCAATCACCATGATCGACCTGACCACCCTGTCGGGCGATGACACCGAGGGCCGCGTGCGCCGCCTGTGCTCCAAGGCCCGGCAGCCCGTGTCGCCCGAACTGCTGAAGGCGCTGGACATGCCACCGATCACCACCGGCGCGGTCTGTGTCTATCACGACATGATCGAAACGGCGGTGGATGCGCTGACAGGCACCGGCATTCCGGTCGCGGCCGTCTCCACCGGCTTTCCGGCGGGCCTGTCGCCCTTTCACCTGCGCGTGGCCGAGATCGAGGAAAGCGTGAAGGCCGGGGCCGAAGAGATCGATATCGTGATCTCGCGCCGCCATGTGCTGAAAGGCGACTGGCAGGCGCTCTATGACGAGATGAAGGCATTCCGCGACGCCTGCGGCGAGGCGCATGTAAAGGCCATCCTGGCCACGGGCGAGCTGGGCAGCCTGCGTAACGTGGCGCGTGCCTCGCTGGTCTGCATGATGGCGGGGGCCGATTTCATCAAGACCTCGACCGGCAAGGAAAGCGTCAACGCCACCCTGCCCGTGTCGCTGGTGATGATCCGCGCGATCCGTGACTATTATGACCGCACCGGCTATCGCGTGGGCTACAAGCCCGCGGGCGGGATTTCCAAGGCCAAGGACGCGCTGGTCTACCTGTCGCTGATCAAGGACGAGCTGGGCGACCGCTGGCTGCAACCCGACCTGTTCCGGTTCGGCGCGTCGTCCCTGCTGGGCGATATCGAGCGGCAGTTGGAACATTTCGTCACCGGGGCATACTCGGCCGGCTACCGGCACCCGATGGGCTGAGGACAGGAAAAATGACAGTCAAAGAGATTTTCGAGACCATGGAATACGGACCCGCCCCGGAAAGCGCCGCCGAGGCCCTGGCATGGCTGGTCGATCAGGGCGACACGTTCGGCCATTTCATCGACGGCGCCTTCACCAAGCCCGGCAAAGGGTTTGAAAGCCGCAACCCGGCCACGGGCGAGGTTCTGGCCAAGCTGACCCAGGCCACACAGGCCGATGTGGACGCCGCCGTTGCCGCCGCCCGCAAGGCCCAGCCCAAATGGGAAAAGCTGGGCGGCCCCGCCCGCGCCCGATACCTCTATGCCATCGCGCGGCTGATACAGAAGCATGCCCGCCTGTTCGCAGTGCTGGAAACGCTGGACAACGGCAAGCCGATCCGGGAATCGCGCGACATCGACATTCCGCTGGTGCAGCGGCATTTCTACTATCACGCGGGAATGGCCCAGCTGATGGAAACCGAGCTGCCCGACGCACAGGCGCTGGGGGTCTGCGGCCAGATCATCCCGTGGAACTTCCCGCTGCTGATGCTGGCGTGGAAAGTGGCCCCAGCGTTGGCCATGGGCAACACGGTGGTTCTGAAACCGGCCGAATACACCTCGCTGACAGCGCTGCTGTTTGCCGATATCTGCATGCAGGCTGGCCTGCCCAAGGGCGTGGTCAACATCGTCACCGGCGACGGCGCGGTGGGCGAGATGATCGTGGCCGCAGACGTGGACAAGATCGCCTTTACCGGCTCGACCGTAGTGGGTCGCCGCATCCGCGAGACCACCGCCGGGTCGGGCAAGTCCCTCACGCTCGAGCTGGGCGGCAAGTCGCCTTATATCGTCTTCGACGACGCCGATATCGACTCAGCCATCGAAGGTCTGGTCGATGCGATCTGGTTCAATCAGGGCCAGGTCTGCTGCGCGGGCTCGCGCCTGTTGGTGCAAGAGGGCATTGCCGAGCGCTTCTATGCCAAGCTGCGCGCCCGCATGGACACGCTGCGCATCGGCAACCCGCTGGACAAATGCATCGACGTGGGTGCCGTGGTGGATCCGGTTCAGTTGCAGACGATCACCTCCATGGTCGACAGCAATACGGTGGGCCATGTGCATCAGGCTGCCTGCGAATTGCCCGCAAATGGCTGCTACTACCCGCCGACGCTGATCACCGGGCTCGAAACCTCGGACCCGTTGATGCAGGAGGAGATATTCGGCCCGGTTCTGGTCTCGTCGACCTTCCGCACCCCGGCCGAGGCGGTCGAACTGGCCAACAACACCCGTTATGGATTGGCGGCCACGGTCTGGACCGAAAACGTAAACCTTGCACTGGACATCGCACCCAAGCTGGTCGCGGGCGTGGTCTGGGTCAATGCCACCAACCTGTTCGACGCGGCCGCGGGCTTTGGCGGCGTGCGCGAAAGCGGCTTTGGCCGCGAAGGCGGCTGGGAAGGGCTGGCCGCGTATACCAGACCTAAGGGCAAGGCCAAGCCGCTGACAAAGGTCGAGGCAGCCATGGGCGAAGGGGCACCGATCGACCCGATTGATCGCACCGCCAAGATGTATGTCGGCGGCAAGCAGGCGCGACCCGATGGTGGATATTCGAAACCGGTCTGGGGCAAGGCGGGCCTGCTGGGCCATGTGGGTCTGGCCAACCGCAAGGACGTGCGCAACGCGGTTGAGGCCGCGGCGGGGGCCAAGGGCTGGTCCAAGACCACCGGCCATCTGCGCGCGCAGATCCTGTATTACATCGGCGAGAACCTGTCGGCCCGTGCTGACGAGTTCGCCGCGCGTATCGACGCCATGACCGGTCGCAAGGAAGGCGCGAAAGAGGTTGACGCCGCGATCCAGCGCCTGTTCACCGCCGCCGCCTGGGCCGACAAGTATGACGGCCAGGTGCATGGCGTTCCGATCCGGGGCGTGGCGATTGCGATGAAGGAACCGGTGGGCGTGATCGGCGCGCTGTGCGCCGACGAGGCGCCGCTGCTGGGTCTGGTCTCGGCCATGGCCCCGGCGATCGCGATGGGCAACCGGGTGGTTCTGGTGGCGTCCGAGCCCTACCCGCTGGCGGCGACCGATTTCTATCAGGTGCTGGACACCTCGGACGTGCCCGCAGGCGTGGTCAACATCCTGACGGGCAGCCACGCGGAACTGGCCAAACCGCTGGCCTCGCACCTGAACGTGGACGCGGTGTGGTCGTTCTCATCGACGGACCTGTCGGCGCAGATCGAGGTCGTCTCGGCCGGGAACCTGAAACGGACCTGGGTGAATAACGCGACGGCATTCGATTGGGGCATGGACCATTCCCGCCGCTTCCTTCAGGCTTCGACCGAAGTGAAAAACATCTGGGTGCCCTACGGCGAGTAGGGCTCCCGCCAAGGGAGGCCTACATGGATTTTTCGGGAAAAACCGTCATCGTCATCGGTGGCACCAGTGGCATCAACCGGGGCATCGCCGAGGCCTTCGCGGCCTCGGGCGCGAAACTGGCCGTGGCCAGCCGCTCGCAGGACAAGGTGGATGACACCGTCGCTGCGCTGAAGGCGGCAGGCGCGGCCGAGGCGATCGGCGCGGCCTTTGACGTGCGTGATGCCGAAGCGGTCGCGGAGGGGCTGAAACAGTTCCACGCGGCGCTCGGTGATTTCGACGTGCTGGTTTCGGGGGCGGCGGGCAACTTCCCGGCGCTGATGGCGGAAATGTCGGCCAACGCCTTCCGCACCGTGGTCGAAATCGACCTGATGGGCACCGTGCATGTGCTGAAAGGCGCCTATCCCTATCTGAAACGGCCCGGCGGCAACATCATCAACATCTCGGCGCCGCAATCCTACCTGCCCTACGAGGGCCAGGCCCATGTCTGTGCCGCGAAGGCGGGCGTCGATCAGATCACCCGCACCCTGTCGATGGAATGGGGTGTGGAAGGCATCCGGGTGAACTCGGTGGTGCCTGGCTTCATCGAGGGCACCGAAGGCGCGAAACGGCTGGCCCCCACCCCAGACGCGGGCGAGCAGCTGCGCCGGGACGTGCCGCTGGGCCGCTGGGGCACCCCGCAGGACGTAGCCAATGCCTGCCTGTTTCTGGCCTCGGACATGGCCAGCTATATCAGCGGTACGGTTCTGGCGGTGGACGGGGCGTTGTATCAGCGCGGCTCGGGCCAGTTCGGCCAGATGATGGGAGACATGCTGCGCAGCATGAAAAAGGGGTAAGCCGCAGCTTACCCCCGAAAGGTTCAGTTCGTTGTTTCCAGGCCCACCGGCTTGCCAACGACGACAAAGTGCAAACCGTCCGGGTCAAGCAGTTCGGCAGCAATGCGGTTGACATCTTCCAATGTCACCGCGTTCACCTTGTCATTGCGGGTGGCGATATAGTCGATCGGCAGGCCTTCCATCTGCATTCCGACCATGATCGAGGCAATCTGACCATTGCCATCGAACCGCAGCGGATAGGCGCCGGTCAGATAGGTCTTGGCGTCGTCAAGTTCCTCTTGCGTCACACCCTCAGTGGCCGCGCGCGCCCATTCATCGCGAATTACGTCGACGGCTTCGGCGATACGGTCATTGGCCGAGGACACGGACCCGAGATAGACCGAAGCCAGATCCTTGGGCACCAGATAGGTCCCGACCCCATAGGTCAGGCCGCGCTTTTCGCGCACCTCCTGCATCAGCCGGCTTTCAAACCCGCCCCCGCCAAGAATGTGGTTCAGAACGAAGGCCGCAAAGAAATCCGGGTCATCCCGATCAATCCCGGCCTGACCGAACAAGGCCACGGACTGAGGCGTGTCGAATTCGACAACACTGACGCCGCCGGGAATGTTCACCTGGGCCTTGCCCGGGATGGGCTTGCCGGTGTCCGGCAAGTCGCCAAGCAGGGTATCAAGCAGGGTACCCAGTTCCTCAGCCGTGATATCGCCGACGGCCCCCACATACAGACGATCCTTGGCGAACACGCCTTTGTAAGCCGCGACCACGTCATCGCGGGTCAGGGCCGAGACGCTTTCGATGGTGCCTTTCCCCTCGGATCCGTAGGGGTGATCGCCGTAGGCCATCTGCGCAAAGGTGAGGCCTGCGAGTTCGTTCGGGTCAGTCTGGTCCGAGCGCAGGCCCGACAAAACCTGCGCGCGCACGCGGTCAACCGCATCCTGATCAAAACGCGGTTCGTGGATCGTCGTGCGCAGCAAATCGACCACTTCATCCCGGTTTTCGGACAGAAAACGCGCGGAAATCGAAACTGAATCGTCGCGGGCATAGGTCCGCGCATCCATGTCGCCCGCGCCTTCTTCGATCAGCCCGCTCATCAGGTTGACCGCGCCGCGTTTGTCAGGGTCGTCCAGCGACGTGCCACCACGGAACCGCAACTCCAGCGCGGTGAATGGGATGGAATGATCCTCGACCAGCCAGGCTTTGATACCACCGGGCGAGGTCACTTCTTCGATCTCGATCTCGGCCAAAGCCGGCAGGGCGACCAGGCAGGCAATCAGCGTTGCAACAAACCGTTTCATTGCGTCACCTCGTCATCGCGCATCAGCCAGCCTGTGACCGATGCCTCGGGTTGCAGAACTTCGCGGGCCGCGGCGATGATCTCATCCCCGGTCACGGCCTGAAGAATTTCGGGCCAGGCCTGAACATCTTCGACCGTCAGGCCGCTTGTCAGGGCCCGGCCATAGCGGTTGCCGATGCCGTCCACGTTGTCGCGCGCATAGGTCTGGGCGGCGCGCAGCTGCATCTTGATGCGCTCAAGATCGTCTTCGTTCACACCTTCGGCGATGAAGTCGGCCACGGCCTGGTCCATGGCGTCTTCAGCCTCTTGCAGGGAAACACCCTCGGCCGGAACGACGATCAGATCAAAGGTCGTGTCATCCAGCGAAACACCGCGATAGAACGCTCCGGCATAGACGGCCTTTTGCTGATCAAACTGCAACTTTTCGTTCAGGAAAGACGTCGTGCTGCCGCCCAGCAACTCGGCCAGCAGAAACAGAGCCGCCGCTTTTTCCTGTTCGCCCGGATCGCGTTCCGGGGCCAGATAGCTGCGCTGAACGTAAGGCTGGGCCACGCGCGGGTCTTTGAAGGTCAGGCGACGCTCGGCCGTTTGCGGCGGCTCTTGGGACCGAACCCGCTCGGGCAGGTCCGGGTTGGCGGGAATCACACCGTAATACTGATCGGCAAGCGAGCGGACTTCAGCGGGATCGACATCGCCCGTGACCACCAGAATGGCGTTGTTGGGCGCATAATGGGTCTGGTAGAACGACAGCGCGTCCTCCATGTCCAGATCCTCCATCTCGTGCATCCAGCCGATGATCGGCACGCCGTAGCGGTGGTTCAGATACTGGGCCGCGCTCATCTGTTCGCCGAACAGGGCGCGCGGGTTGTTTTCGGTGCGCTGGTTTCGTTCCTCGAGAATCACGTCGCGTTCGGTCAGAATGTCCTCTTCGCTCAGCCGGAGGTTCCGCATCCGGTCGGATTCCATCCGCATCATCAGCTCAAGCCTGTCGGCGGCGACACGCTGAAAATAGGCGGTGTAGTCATACGAGGTGAAGGCGTTGTCGTTGCCGCCATTGGCAGCAACGGTGGCAGAGAACTCTCCCGGGGCCAGCGTGTCGGTGCCTTTGAACAGCAGGTGTTCCAGGAAATGCGCCACGCCGGATGATCCGATCGGCTCATCAGCGGATCCGGCCCGGTACCAGACCATATGCTGCACGACCGGGGCACGGTGGTCTTCGACCACGACGACATCCATGCCGTTGTCCAATGTGAATGTGGTGACCGCTTCTTTCCCGTCCTCGGCAAATACCGGGGCGGCAGCGATCAGGGCAGCCGACAAGGCCAGGGCCCGAACCATAGGGCATCCTCCGTTTCGTTTCTGGTATTCAAACTACGGTGACGTGGCCCGGGTTCAAGCCCGATGACGGAAAGTTAAGAATTATTCACCCGGCGGCGAAGAAGGGGTTTCGATCCCGGCCCGACGGGCGGCTTCCGTTTCCGCGAACGGATCGATCGATTGTTTTTCGTAAACCTGACCATAGCGGTCGACCGGGAACAGACGCAGGCCGGTCCAGCGCCCCCGGCGTTTGCGGAACGCGGCGTCATCAGCCTCGACCACCTGCCGCGCATCGGGAGAAACACCATATCGACTGGAAGCCGTGACAAGCGCTGCATCCGAGGATGGCACAGACGCGTTCGGATTCAGCGCAGCAGCATTGCCGCCCAGCGCAGCCACCGCATCGGCATTTGGGTTCGGATCCGTCAGGTTCGCGCCACCCGGCGTAGGTGCAGGCAAGAAGGCATAGTCCTGAGGTTGGGTCAGCGGCTTGACCGGCAACACAGAAAACTCATCCGGCCCCGGGCCTGGAGGCGCCAGATCCCGCAGACCGGGATTCGAACACGCCGCAACCGCAGCGGCAACAGTCAAAACAAATAGGGCGCGCGGCATCCGCATTGGTGTCTCCAGCCTGTTTCAGGCGCTTTTATCGCATATCATTCCGCGCGTCACGAGGCCTTTTTGCCGTCAAACAGCACCAGCCCGATGGCTCCTGCAAATATGAAGACATCTGCGAGGTTGAAAACAAACGGATTGTTGATGCCGCAACAGGACATGTTCAGGAAATCCAGAACAAAGCCGTAAAGAACCCGATCCACCACATTCGCCAGCGCACCGCCGATCAGCAGGCCACCGCAAAACAGCATCAGCCCCGAATGGGCTGCACGGCTGAGCCAGACAAGCACGCCGACACAGATCGCCACGGAAATACCGATCAGAATCCAGCGCGCAGCCTCCGAATTTCCTTGGAACAGGCCGAAATTGATTCCCCGGTTCTCGCCGTATTTGAACACCAGAAGCGGTGGCACAACATCAATGCCGCCGGGCTGATCGGCCACGCGCATGACATGAACGACCAGATATTTGCTGATCTGATCGATCGCAAAGGCGGCCAAGGCCGCCCAGAGAAGCAGGCGTGACCGCATCAGTGACGGAAATGGCGCATGCCGGTGAAGACCATGGCCAATCCGGCCTCATCCGCAGCGGCGATCACTTCGTCATCCCGCATGGATCCGCCCGGTTGAATGACGCAGGTTGCACCTGCCTCGGCCGCTTCCATCAGCCCGTCAGGGAAGGGGAAGAACGCGTCCGAGGCCACGGCAGAGCCGATGGTCAACGGTTGGGCCAAGCCCAGCGCGTCGGCCATGCGCTCGGCTTTCTTGGCGGCGATCAGGGCCGAGTCCACACGGCTCATCTGGCCCGCGCCGACGCCGACGGTGGCGCCGTCTTTGACATAGACGATGGCGTTGGATTTGACGTGTTTGGCCACTTTCCACGCGAACAAAAGGTCACGCATCTGTTCGTCGGTCGGGGCCTTCTTGGTCACAACCTTCAGATCATCCAAGCCGACAAAGCCGTTGTCCTTGTCCTGCACCAGCAACCCGCCAGCCACCTGACGCACGGTTTTCCCGCCGGCGGCCACATCCGGCAAAGCTTCGGTTGTCAGCAGGCGCAGGTTTTTCTTGGCGGCAAAGATTGCCTTGGCCTCATCCGATGCGCCGGGAGCGATCACGACTTCGGTGAAAATCCCGGTGATCTCCTGCGCGGTTTCGGCGTCCAGGGGCTGATTCAACGCCACGATCCCGCCAAAGGCCGAGGTGCGGTCGCAATCGAATGCCGCCTTGTACGCCTCAAGCAGGGTTGCACCCCTTGCCACGCCACAGGGGTTGGCGTGCTTGATGATGGCACAGGCGGCGCCCTCAGTGGGGTCAAACTCGGCCACCAGTTCAAAGGCCGCATCCGTGTCATTGATGTTGTTGTAGCTCAGTTCCTTGCCCTGATGCTGGATCGCGGTCGCCACACCGGGCCGATTGGTGCCGTCGGTGTAGAACGCAGCCTGCTGATGGCTGTTCTCGCCATAGCGCAAGGTCTGTTTCAATTCACCGGCAAACGCGCGGCGCTTGGGGGCTTCAAGCTCCAGCGCATCGGCCAGCCAGTTGGACACTGCCGTGTCATAGGCGGCGGTACGGGCATAGGCTTTCTGCGCCAGCTTGCGGCGGAATTTCGGACAGGTCGCGCCGTCGTGCTGATCCATATCGCCCAGCAGTTTTTCGTAGTCTTCAACATCCACGACCACATTTACGAACGCATGGTTCTTGGCCGCCGCGCGGATCATCGCCGGACCGCCGATGTCGATATTCTCGACGCACTCATCGTAACCTGCGCCTTTGGCCACGGTTGCTTCAAACGGATAGAGGTTCACAACCAGCAGATCGATTGCACCGATGCCGTGTTCGTTCATGGCTGCAACATGGGTGTCGTTGTCGCGCAGGGCCAGCAGCCCGCCATGCACCATCGGGTGCAGGGTCTTGACCCGGCCATCCATCATCTCGGGGAAGCCGGTGATCTCGCTGACATCCTTCACCGCAAGCCCTGCATCGCGCAGCGCCTTGGCCGTGCCGCCGGTCGACAGCAGCTCGACCCCGCGTTCGGCCAGCGCCTTGCCCAGCTCGATCAGCCCGGTTTTGTCGGATACGGAAAGCAACGCGCGGCGCACGGGGTGAAGATCGGTCATGGGTCCAAAGGTCCTTTTGGCGTCAGTCTAACTCGGGCTCGTCCCGGTGCGAATCGCGCACGGCATAGGCTGTGTCCTGTGCCTTGCTCAGAGTCCACCGGGTGCGCGTCGCATACTCCATTGCGCGCCCGGATAGAACGATCTGTTTTGTCGCGCGTGGCTTCAAACGCCCTTTTTCAAGGTAAACGCTTGGCTCGACGGACAATTTTCCAACGCCGTCATGTCGGAAAACCCAGATTTCACCGCTTTTGAGCGCCATCGACACTGCCGCCCCGCCCAAATCCAGCGCCGCATCGACATCCGGATGCAGGTGAAACCGGATGTCATAGCCAATGCCTTTGAGGCCCGAAGCGTCCATCGCCTTGTCAAATTGACGCTTTGCCTTGTCGGTCGCCGTCAGCAGAATATCCTCGACCGTCAGCTCGCGCCCGTCAAATCGCAACTCAAAGGTCCGCGCATGGGTCAGACCAAAGACCTTTGCGTATCCATCGTGCCCCGCCATGAAGCGGATGCCCTCGAACGCATCCTCGAAATCAACGGGCACCTCCTGTGGTGCGTCCACCAGCGCCTGCGCTTCACGCCCCGGCACCGGTTTGGCCAGCCGGGCGCTTGAGAACCCATCTAGGCAAAGCGTCGAGTGCGACGGCGTCGCCCGTCCTGCGCGGCGCCATTCCAGCCCGAAACTGGCCCCCGACCCGCAATTCACGATCAGCGGCCGCCGCCCCGAGGTCAGCTCGAACGCCAGAGTAGAGGCATGCGCATTGTACGAGGCCGCCCCCGACGGCGGTATGCTGGCATCCACGATCACCGTGGTGCGCGCCGCAGACAAACGGGCATAGCCCATTGGCAGTTCGGTCGCTGCCTTGTGCTTGACGCCGCTTTGCGCAAGGGCCTGTTCCAGTCGCCCTTCGACACCGCGCCCACCGCCATGGAACCGCGCCAAGGCCCCATCCGCATGGCGCAGGCTGCGCAGGGTCGGCGCGATCCGTTTGATCGCATTGGCCTGAGCGGCAGGCGTCCCGCGACCAAGATCATTCAGCGCAGCCGAAGTCCAGCTGAGCAGCGTGAATACCTCGAGCAATTCTTCCGGATTGCGGGTTGGAATTCCGCCCTGCGCATCCACCTGACGGTCGCATTCCCCGGCCAGGGCGCGCAGGGCCGGGTCGGCCATTCGCTCCAGCCCCTCCAGCGCCAGCCCGGCCTGCACCAGTCCGGCCAGCGCCTCGAACCGGGGCAGTCCCGGGGTCGCGGCATGCCAGCGTTTGGACAGGAACCATGTTTGCTGGGCCAGCGAGCGGAAAAACAGTTTGCTTTGTTTTTCATCCGCCCCTCGCAGCAGAAAAAGCGCATGGTTGATCCAGCGCATCACCCGACGTCCGGTCAGATCAGGCGCCCAGCCGGGCCCCTGCCCGCGGCCATGAGATTCGATCCATCCCCACACCCAGCGCTGCGCCTTTTCCCGCGCACGCATGTCTCCGACCGCCGCCAGATCATCCAGCCACGCAAAGCCGTGACGTTCTTCGTCAAAGCCGGCACTGGGGGCGGTGACGTCCCAAAGCCCGGTATCTTCGGCCTCGACCAGATAGCCCGCGAACAACAGATTTCCGGCAACCAGTTGCCGGCCACGTGCGAACGAACCCACCGAGCGCGGATCCGGTTGCGCAACAAACCCTGTGACCGCCTTTTGCCGCTGGCTCAGGCGCGCATAGAAACGGTTCTTAAACCGCATCCACCGACTGGCCATGGTGTCTGAATTCGACATGACGCGTGTTACTCTGCCCCTTGCGCTCTGCTGGCGCTTGAGACCCAACGATAGACCGCGCCGATCGTCAAGTCACCGAAAAGCGTGCGTTCAGACGGATTTGGTCAGACAAGCGATATAGAACCCGTCCATACCACCCCGATCCGGCCAATAATCCGGTCGCAATCGCAAGCCACCTTCTTCGGTGATCCAATCCGTTTCGACACCGGGTACGTTCAGCGCGTCGCGATCCACGCTCATGTCCGAATACATGCCCAGCGCCTCTTCAACCTGAACTTCCCCCTCGTCCGGCAGCAGGGAACACGTGCAATAGGCCAGGCGCCCACCGGGTTTGAGCAAGCCCCACGCATGGGCCAACATGCGCGTCTGGAGCTCGATCAGGCCGCCGAATTCCGAACCGTCCTTGGCAAACGGCAAGTCAGGATGCCTGCGAATCGTACCCGTGGCCGAGCACGGCGCGTCCAGCAGGATCGCGTCGTACCGGTCTTCGTGTTCCAGCGCATCGCCCACGATGACCTTCGCCCTGAGGCCGGTCCTTGCAAGGTTCTCGCGCACCCGTTCCATCCGTGATTCCGACACGTCTAGCGCCGTGACATCAGCCCCTGCGGCCGCAAGCTGCATCGTTTTCCCACCCGGCGCCGCACACAGATCCAGCACTTTCTGGCCCGCCTTCGGGGCCAGAACGCGAACCGGCAATGCGGCCGCCGCATCCTGCACCCACCAGTCTCCGGCCTTGTACCCCGGCAGGGTCGAGACCTGACCCGCATCGTGCAACCGCACCGACCCGGTCGGAAGGATCTCGCCTGAAGGGCCTTCCGCCCCGGGTTTCAAGGTAAGGTCCAGTGGCGCACCCGCGAAATGTGCCTGCTCCATTCCGGTAACGGCATCCGTGCCCCACGCTGCGATCAGCGGTTCACGCAACCAGTCCGGCAAACGCGGAACGCGCATCTTCGGCCACGCCTCGGGGCCTTCTGCCGCAATCTTGCGCAGAACGGCATTCACCAACCCCTTGAGGCGACCATGCTTGCGCGAACGGCTGACGATCTCGACCATGGAATTGACGACGCCATGGGCGGCTTCGCCGCTGCAAAGCTCGACCGCACCCAGTCTCAGCGCGTTGTGGACCGTCAGAGCGGGTGTTCGGTTCAGGTGGTTGGCCAGCAGGCGGTCGGCCCGTTCCAGCCCACGCAGTGTTTCCAACGCCAGTCGCTGGGCACGCGCGCGATCCTCGGGTTCCAACCGATCCACTGCGCCCTCCGCCAGACACTCGGCCAGCAGGCGACCTTCGCCCAGAACCTGATCCAGAAGATAGATTGCGCTGCGCCGTGCTGCTGTCGCGCTGTTAGACATGGTACCGCCTTCATGTGACCTGCGCCCGCATTGCCAATAGCGGACGCGGGCGTATATCAAGACTGCGCAAGGAAAGGAACCCGATGTCATGAGTGACGACCGCAAAGACTTGCCCCCCGCCGCCCAGCGCGCCCTGGCCGAAGCGGAAGAACGCCGCCGCAAAGCCAAAGCCGAGGCCCGGGAATTGCCGAAAGAGCTGGGTGGCCGAGACGGACCGGACCCGGCCCGCTACGGTGACTGGGAAAAGAAGGGCATCGCCATCGATTTCTGAACGGTCAACCACGCAGCGCCTTGAGGAAATCCTCGATCAGCGCCCGTTGTTTTCTGGACTTCGCCCGGTCTTCAGGCCAGGTCAGCCAGTACCCGTCTTTGGTGTGCAATTCGGGTAAATCCAGCCGCCGCAACCGACCCTCTTGCAAGTCGGCAAGGGCCAAGGGCACCGATCCCAAAACCACACCCATGCCGCGCTGCGCAGCCGAAATCGCATGTTCCATCGAATCAAAACTGATTTTTGATTGCGGCAGGTCCTGCTGGCCGTTTTTCTGGCTCCACTCTCTCCAGCCGGGGCGTTCTCCGCGCAGGTCAATCAATTGGGCGCCCCAGTCGACACCCGGCGGCGCCATGGGGGCAAGGACCTCAGGCGCGATCAGGGCGGCATCACGCCCGGCCCAGATGCCCCGACCATATCGGATTTGCAGCCAGGTTCGTTCTTCGTCCAAAGACGACCGGCGCGCGACCGAGTCGGTCATCACCCGAACCCCTGGCTGCATCTCGTGAAACCGGGTCAGCGCCGGCAGAACCAGTGCGTGGATGTTCGACGACAAGCCGGCCACGCGCAACTCGCGCGGGGATTTGCCAAACAGGTCCTCGGTATTGCGCTCCAGCGCGCGAAGGCTGTCCTGCACCAAAGGCAGATAGCTTTCACCTTCGACCGTCAGCGACACGCCCCGCGCCTCGCGCACGAACAAGGATCGGCCCAGCCAGGCTTCGAGGTTGCCGATCCGCTGGCTGACAGCGGCCTGCGTCAGCCCGAATTCCTTGGCTGCTGCCGAGAACCCACCAAGACGCCCCGCGGCCTCGAACACGCGCAGCCAGTCCAGTGGCGGTAGCCCGATCTTTTTCTTAGCCATTAGATTTTCCAAGCCTCAGCCGAAATAAGGATTAATTGTCGTAATGCCATGAACGGCGTATCTGCTCAACCAAAGCTCGCGCCGAACAGGAGACCCCAAATGCTGCGCACCGCCACCCATGACACTTCGATCGTCACCGTCGCGTTCGACACAGGAACGCAAGCCCGCTTTCACGCCGTCTGGTTGCGCGACAACGCGCTGGACCCGGAAACCCGCGCCCCGGGCAACGGCCAGCGGCTGATCACCATCGGCGATATCCCTGCTGACATCTCGGTCAGTTCAGCCGAGGTTGTCGCGGGCGGCCTTCAGGTCACGTTCCAGCCCGAAGACAAAACCGTTACCTTCCCGGCCGAATGGCTGGTCGAACACAACTATGATTGCGAACGGGACGATACGCTGGGCCGCACCGGCCCCGGCATCATCACCTGGGAAGGCGGGATCGCCGCCCCCTCTGGTGACTGGAACGAGGTTCATGCCAGCCCTGCGACCAAACGCAACTGGCTGGCGTCTGTGGCGAGTTACGGCTTTGCCAAGCTGACGGGCGGGCCAACCGAACCAGAATCGCTTTTGAAAGTGGCCGACCTGTTCGGCTATGTCCGCGAAACCAACTATGGCCCTTATTTCGAAGTTCGGACGGAAGTGAACCCGACCAACCTCGCCTATACCGGGCTTGGCTTGCAGGCCCACACCGACAACCCCTATCGCGACCCTGTGCCGACGCTGCAAATCCTCTATTGTCTGGAAAACAGCGCCGAAGGCGGCGACTCGATCGTGGTCGACGGCTTTCGCGCTGCCGAAAAACTGCGTGCGCAGAACCCCGAAGGTTTTGCGCTGCTGGCAGGCTACCCGGCGCGGTTTGAATATAAGGGGTCAGACGGTGTCTGCCTGCGGTCTCGCCGTCCGATGATCGAATTGTCGCCGGATGGAGAACTGGTTGGCATTCGCTTCAACAACCGTTCCTCAGCGCCATTCGTGGACGTGCCTTTCGACAGGATGGAAGCCTATTACGCGGCTTACCGCCAACTGGGCGAGATCATCGACGACCCGGCCATGGGCGTGTCGTTCAAACTGGAGCCGGGCGAAAGTTTCATCGTCGACAACACCCGTGTCCTGCATGCACGGCTGGGCTATTCCGGTGCCGGTTCGCGCTGGTTGCAGGGATGCTATGCCGACAAGGACGGGCTGCTGTCCACACTGGCGGCGATGAAGATGACGCAGCCGGAGGCAGCGGAATGAAGCCCGATTTCTCGACCCTGAACCGGGACAATATCGTCGCCTTCATCGGGGATATCTTCGAACGCCGCGGCGGTGAGGAATATCTTGGCGAACCCGTCACCATGGCCCAGCACATGCTGCAAGGCGCCACCATCGCCGAACAGAACGGCCAGCCTGAAGAGATCATCGTCGGCGCCTTGTTGCATGATATCGGCCATTTCACGTCCGAATTCGGAACCTACCACCCCGATGATACCGAAGACCGCCACCACGAGGATGCGGGTGCTGAGGTGCTGGAACAGTTCTTCCCTTCGGTCATCACCGATTGCTGCCGCTATCACGTGGCCGCCAAACGGTATCTCTGCGCCACCAAGCCCGAATATTTCAACCGCCTCTCTGCCGCCTCGGTCCATACCTTGGAACTGCAAGGCGGCCCGATGAGCGCCGAAGAAGTCGCCGCCTTCGAATCCAATCCGAACCTGAAAGAGATCATTCAAGTCCGGTACCTGGATGAGGCCGGCAAACGGGCGGACATGGAGACACCGGATTTCGCCCATTTCGCACCGATGGTGCAGCGCATGGTCGACAAGCACCTGGGGGCATCATGACCGCACCCGAGTACATCTTCGAGGCCAGTTCCAAGCCATCCCTGCCGTGGCACGAGGTTCCCCTGATCCGGGCGACGGACAACACGGTTAGGGGGTACGGCTGTTTGGTCGACGACCCCGAGACCTTTGAAATCGAGATCGTACGCTGGCCGCAGCAGGGCTGGCGACCGATTGACGACGGCACGGGTGACGAAGGCGGCTGGGTTGAAGGCACGTTCAAATGCGATTGGCAGGGTGACGTGCTTTACGGTGAGAACGAGGCGGTCAAAGGCCATTACGTGCTGGGTTGGTCCGCCGACCCTCAGCACGCGCAAACCGACCGGCAAACGGCCCCGCGGGATCAGGTGTTGCTGTGGCATATGAATTATCACCCCGATGGCGGGCAGATGTTCTGGCCGCTGGACAACAAGCCCTTCATCGTGCCCGCGGCCCTGCCTGGCGACAATCTGACCCCGGACAAGGTGGTGGCATTCTGGTGTGACGGGTCAAAGGGGCTCTATATCCATCCCGGCATCTGGCACGAGGGGATTTTCCCGGTCGAGGACAACCAGCGTTTTCTGGATCGTCAGGGCCGGGTCCACGCGCGGGTCAGCGCCGATATCGGCAAAGAGTTCGGCGTTTATCTGGCCTGCCCGCTGCGGGCGGACAAAGTCAGGGATTTGTGACCAACGCCCCCTGATGCCTCTGGCGCCGGCGCGCAATCCAGATCTGCACGGCCAGCAGATAAGGCACAAAGAACGCGAAATTCTGCACCAGATCAAAAGGGCCCGAGAAATCGGGCTCTGACCCCACCCCTCCGGTCAGCAGATACCAAAGCGTATAGTGGACTCGGTAAAGCCACGACCCCAACGCCAGCCAGAACAGCCGCAATCCCCATGCCCAATGGCCTGCGCGATCCCCTTCCAAAGCCCTGCGCGCCACCATCAGCGCAGCCGTGAAAAGACACAGCCCGTACAGAAAAAAGGCGGCAGACATCAGCGGCCCACCGATGGTTCCGCGCAGGGGAATATAGCTCATGCCCGCCAGCCCGGTGATCCATGCCAGCGCCACCAGACAGGCTCCCAACATGCGGTGAAATCGATTGTACTTGAGCCGCAGCCCCTTCAACAGTTGAAGCGGGACGAGTGCGACCAGAAAAGTACCAGCCAGAATGTGTACCAACATCGCGGCATTGCCGACATTCTCACCATCAGCGAACAAGTAACTGTGCCGGGCAGCGTCCTGCGACAGGCCTTTGCCGATCATTTCAACGCCATGCGCAACGAATGGCAACAGTGTCAGGTAGAACACCGCAAGCAAAATGCCGGTTGCCAGTCCAGAGCGCCGAATCCTCATGAATCAAAGCTTAGCGTCGGCGACCGCTTCGTCTATGGCTCACAGACCCAGCACATCCACCATGTCATATTGGCCGGGTGCCTTCCCCTGCCCCCACAGCGCCGCCTTCAGCGCGCCGCGGGCAAAAATCGCGCGGTCGCTGGCCAGATGGCGCAGAACGATGCGCTCGCCGGGCGCGGCGAACAGGACGTCATGTTCACCAACGATGTCTCCGCCGCGAATGGCGTGGAAGCCAATGTCACCACGCTTGCGCGCACCGGTGATGCCATCCCGCCCCCGGTCGGCCACATCCGACAGTTTGACGCCACGCCCCTCGGCGGCGGCCTCGCCCAGCATCAGCGCGGTGCCGGATGGTGCGTCCACCTTGTGATGGTGATGCCCTTCGATGATTTCGATATCAAAATCCTCATCCAGTGCAGCCGCGACTTTCTTGGTCAGTTGCACCAGCAGGTTGACGCCAAGGCTCATGTTCCCTGCCCGCACGATCACCGCGTGGCGCGAGGCCGGTTCCAGCGCGGCGATCTGCTCATCCGTCATGCCGGTCGTGCCGATCACATGCACGCAACGCGCCTGCGCGGCCAAAGCGGCAAAGTCCAGCGTCGCCTCGGGCGCGGTAAAGTCGATCACCGCCTGTGCCTGCGCAAAAGCTTCCAGCGGGTCATCGGTAACTTTGACGCCCAGCGCCTGGCCACCCATGGCTTCGCCCACATCCTGACCGACCCAGTCATGCCCCGTGCGCTCGACCACGCCGACCAGACGCGCCTGATCACTGTCGGTTACGGTCTTGATCAGCATCTGCCCCATACGGCCCGAAGCCCCTGTGATGACGATACCCGGAATATGGGTCATGGCGGTATTCCCTTGCTGCAAACTGCTCAAAGCCTCCTACCCCGTTCGCGCCCGCTTGGCAAAGCCCCGGTTTGCGCTTAGATCGGGGATTATGGCAAAGAACAAATTCCACGATGGCCCCGGCCCGTCCCAACGACAGCTGCGCGTCGGCGAACTGATCCGCCGCACCCTGTCCGAGGTTCTGGCGCGCGGAGATGTCCACGACCCCGACCTGAACCGCATGTCGATCACAGTGGGTGAGGTGCGCACCTCGCCCGATCTGAAAATCGCCACCGCCTATGTGCTGCCCTTGGGCGGCAAAGGGCAGGAGGACGTGATCGATCTGCTCGCCCGCAACAAAAGTGAACTGCGGCGCATGGTCGGCAAAAAGGTCGGCCTGAAATTCTCGCCCGATCTTCGGTTCCGCCTGGATGACACGTTTGACCGTCTGGACGACACCCGCCGCATGTTCGAACAGGACGCGGTGCGCCGCGATCTGGACGAGTGATCCGGGCATTCGTCACATTGGGCGCGGTTGTCTGGGCCGCACAAGCCTCTGCGGTCACTTGCGAAAAGCTGACCCATGATAACAAGCGCTATACCGTCTGCGAGGTCGACGCGGAAAACGAAGACCTGCGCCTGTTTCTCAACGACGAAAACGGAGATCTGCTGGGGCATTTCTCGTCGGTGAACGAGGCGCTGGCCCCCGGCGGCAAGCGTCTGGCCTTTGCCATGAACGCGGGCATGTACCACGATGACCGTTCGCCCGTGGGCCATTATGTCGAGAACGGCAAAGAGGTCATGCGGGTGATCTCCAACCCCGGCCCCGGCAACTTCGGCCTGCTGCCCAACGGCGTGTTCTGCATCCGCGAGGGCCGCGCTGACGTGTTCGAGACGCTGGATTTCATCGACCGGGCCCCCGACTGCCGGTTCGCCAGCCAATCCGGCCCGATGCTGGTGATCGATGGTGACCTGCACCCCCGGTTCCTGCCCGATTCGACTTCGCTCTATGTGCGCAACGGGGTGGGCACCAGCGCCGATGGTACCCGCGCGGTGTTCGCGATTTCCGAAGATTACGTCACATTCCACGAATTCGGCCGTCTGTTCCGCGACGTGCTGGAAACTCCGAATGCGCTGTTCTTCGATGGCAATATCTCTCGCATGTATGACCGCGCGAACAATCGGTCCGATCTCGGGTTTTCGCTGGGGCCGATCGTGGGTGTGGTCGAAGACGCACCTTGAAATTGACAGGACGATGGCGATCCGCTAGGTCGCGCGCCTCAGCAAGATTGAAGGTGCTATATGGGACGCAAACGCAAGGGTCGCGACATTTCCGGCTGGCTGGTGGTGGACAAGCCCGCGGGCATGACGTCGACCGCTGTGGTCAACAAGGTGCGCTGGGCGATGGATGCCAAAAAGGCGGGCCATGCGGGTACGCTTGACCCCGAAGCGACCGGCGTTCTGGCCGTGGCTCTGGGTGAGGCGACCAAAACCGTTCCCTACATCACGGACGCTCTGAAAGCCTACACCTTCACTGTCCGTCTGGGCCAGGCCACCAACACTGACGATGCCGAGGGCGAAGTGATTGCCGAAAGCGATGCCCGCCCGTCGGATGAAGACATCAAACAAGCATTGACCCCGTTTCTGGGCGACATCATGCAGGTTCCGCCCAAGTTTTCCGCCGTGAAAATCGACGGCCAGCGCGCCTATAAACTGGCCCGCGACGGCGAAGACGTGGAACTGACAGCCCGGCCTCTTTGGGTCGAGGAACTGATCCTTGTCGACCGCCCCGACGCAGATCACGTGGTGTTGGAGATGACCTGCGGCAAGGGCGGTTATGTCCGCTCGATCGCCCGCGATCTGGGTGAAGCGCTGGGATGCCACGGCCACGTCCGGGAACTGCGCCGGATCTGGTCCGGACCGTTCGAGGCCGAAGACGGGTTGAGCATCGAACAGATCGACGAAATGGCAAAAACCACGGCGTTGGACGACTATCTGCACCCGCTGGAAGCCGGCCTGTCCGACCTGCCAGAGCTTAAATGCACCCCCGAAGGCGCAACCCGCCTGCGCAATGGCAACCCGGGCATGGTGTTGGCCTCGGATGTTGAATACGGCGACGAGGCATGGGCCTCGCTGGATGGCAAGGCCGTGGCCGTGGGGGTTTACAAATCGGGCGAATTGCATCCCAGCCGGGTGTTCGCCGCCTGAACCGCGTGTTAGGCGAAAGGCATGATCACCCGAACGCACACCAAGGGCGATGCGCCCTCGACCGCCATTTACTCCGACTGCGAGAAATACCGTTATAGCCTGACCCGCGTGTGGAACCCGGCAGGGCGCAAGGCGCTGTTTGTCATGTTGAACCCGTCTACCGCGACCGAAGTGCAGAACGACCCGACGGTTGAACGCTGCGAACGTCGTGCCCGGGCGCTGGGGTTCGGCGCGTTTCAGGTGACCAACATCTTTGCCTGGCGCGACACCGATCCGCGCAAGATGCGCGCTGCTGCCGATCCGGTAGGCCCGGAAAATGACGCCGCCATTCTGGAAGGTGTTCGGTGGGCTGATCAGGTCATCGCCGCCTGGGGCACCCATGGTGCGCATCTGGACCGGGGCCCGGCGGTGGAAACCCTGCTGCGCCGGACCGGCCAGCCGCTGTTCCATCTGGGCTTGACCAAAGACGGTCACCCCAAGCACCCGCTTTATATCGCCTACAGCCAACAGCCCGAGCAATGGTGATAAAGTATTAACCATTTCAATACCTTGACTTTGACCCGATTGCCGATTGCATGGGATGTTCACCCTCGGAGCATTCTGCGATCGGAGAGGTGTCATGTTTCTGGCCGGATTGATCGGACTCGCCGCCATCGGCGGTGCCGCATACGCGATGAGCGACATGCTGATCGAAGACGAGGACGTTTTAGAGGACGGGCCCAACGAGGCCCCGGAAACGGAACCCTACACCGGAGAGTTTCTTGAGATTGGCGAAAACGTCGAAGACCCGGTGAATCCCGACATCGAAACCCAGTCCACTGGCACCGTAATCTCTGAATTCGAAGGAGACCTGGTGATTGCCGGCAGCGATGGCCCTGACCAGATCACCGGTCAGGACGGTGTTGACCAGATCAACGGGTTTGGCGGCGATGATACCATCGACGGCGGCAAGGGCGATGACGTTCTGCACGGGGGCGAAGGTACGGACACGATTTCGGGCGGTCAGGGTGATGATGTTCTGCACGGAGAGGCGGATGACGACATTCTGTTCGGCAATGAGGGGGACGATGCCCTGTTCGGCCATTTCGGGGACGACACCCTGGATGGCGGCGAAGGCGAAGACGAACTTTATGGCGGTCAGGGCGACGATACTCTGACGGGCGGGGCGGATGATGACGCGTTGCAGGGCGGGTTCGGAGACGATGCCCTGAACGGTGGCGCAGGTGAAGATACGGTCTTTGGCGGCGACGGCGATGACTTTGTCTTTGGCATCGAAGAGGGCGCAGCCGAAAAGGACTTCCTGAATGGCGGCGCCGGTGACGACACCATTGTGGCAGGCGGCGGGGATGTGGTTAACGGTGGTGAAGGCGCCGATGACATCGTGCTGAGCCCGGGTGACGAAGACGTGACTGTCATGGGATTCCAACCCGGTGAGGACAAGCTGCTTGTCACCTGGGAGGATGAGGCCGACCCGGAGATTGAGGTGGAACCTGACGCTGAAAACGCCAATCTGACCCGGGTGATGATCAACGGTCAGGAAGTGGCGCAGGTATACGGGGCTCAAGGCATGACGGTGGCCGACATTCAATTGATCACCGAAGCGCAACTGGCCCAGTACGGGCAGATGGTCTGAACCCGCAAATTCCCTTTGCCATTTGGTGAAAATGCGCTTATACGCGCCCATCCGCATCGGAATCGGTGCGGTTTTCTCCATGGGCCTGTGCTGGACGACATCCCGGCCTGCGCCATCAACTCTAACCTTTGAAGGAGACCCCGATGTCGATCACTGCTGAAGAAAAAGCACGCGTCATGAAAGAATTCGCAACCAAAGAGGGCGACACCGGTTCGCCTGAAGTACAGGTTGCCATCCTGACCTCGCGCATCACCACTTTGACCGAGCACTTCAAGACCCACAAGAAAGACAACCACGGTCGTCGCGGTCTGCTGAAGATGGTTGCCCAGCGCCGCAAGCTGCTGGACTACCTGAAAGGCAAAGAAGAAGCACGTTACCAGGACCTGATCAAAAAGCTGGGCATCCGCCGCTAAGCGCTTTTTTGCAGATGACCTGAAACCGGGTTTTCCGGTTCAACGCCCGCCAACCGGCGGGCGTTTTCCGTTGGATCCGCCGCAAGCGATACTTCCCCCTTAACTTGCCAGAACAGCAGAGCATTCCGTGGCGATCAGGGAATGCCGCGGCCGTCAGGGATTGTCCGTTGCGGCACTTGGTTCTAAGCTTTCTGCGTGTTTTCCCAGCGCGTGGCATAGTCGCTTTGCGACACACTTGCACTTGTCTTGGTGCCGGCAACAGGTTTTCGAACCACATAATCCAGAAGGACAGGCAATCCCGGACCAAAAGTTCCCAGCGGTCGCGGACGTTTCTTTGTCTTGTTGGGATTCGTCATCTTCACCACGTCACGGGCGGCATATGGCCTTAACGGCTGCCACACACATTTCAGAGCCTCATAGTTCATGGCGTTGACCCAAAAGCCGTACACGATCTCTGGGCAAATCTGATAGAAGCCGTGATTGATCCAGTTGTTCGATGGCGAATGTGCGATAAACACACCCCCGGGCTTCAGCATCTTGTCGATGTTCCGGTATGCGGTCGGCAAGTCGAACACGTGCTCGCATGTTCCACCGTCATAGATAACGTCAAACCGACCAACCAGGTTTTCAGGCAAATCCCCCGCGAGATCCTGAACGATGCTCGCACCTTCGAAATCCGAAAAATCCAGCGAATCCACTTCCGAGAACCCAAGTTTCCGAAAGAATGTTTCCGAATATCCATCATCCGGGTTGCAAAGGTCAGCTTCGGCCACTCCGGGCAGGTATTTCTGCAAGGTTTCCCTGAACAATGCGGCGGACGCAGACCGGCGCGCACCGATCCAATCCTGCCGCCCAAGCATCAGAAAGCTACCTGACAGGTCATTGGATTTGACATCTTCGATCAGGCGCGCAGCCAGGACATCAACAATTGACACTCATTCCTCCGGGGTGGTCGACAGCAGATCGTTTTGCAGTACAAATCCTGTTCCGAGAGTTCAATGTCAACGCAATAGCAGCGCCGAAGAACACTCGACAAGGCGGGCAAGTTCCCTGTTTGGGCAAGGATGGAATCGTCCCTGCCTCAACAGTATCTTGCAGCCATGGTTATTGGCATCTGAAAACACTCGCTGCGCCAGCCACAAGCCTTGGCACATCATCAGAACCAGCGGCTTTACCGGTATCAATTCCACACCACAGCGCCCTGCAGGGAGGCTGGACTTTCTAGTATGAACCGGAACACAAAAGCGACACCACCCAATGCCCAGCCTGATTGTTAAACGCAAATGAGCTTTGTGCTAACTCAGGCTTATACAAAATTCAGAAAATTAGATGACCAGCTTCAGCATATCAGACGGTAACAGTACCACATATGCAGATACTTCTCCCGGTGGCGGTGTCGTTATCGATTTCGATACGCTCGACAACAGCTTCAGTGCTCAAATCAACGGTGTTGACCTGTTTGTTGGCGGACCCGGATCTTCGCCCAATGAACTTCAGTTCCAGATTTCTGGAACCTCGGGGCAAACAGTTCGGTTTGCCGACGGTCAGAGATATGAAGTCAACACGCCAGCTGTTTGGCAGTTGGGGAATACAAACGGTGATCCCGTGGTCCGCCTGATGATCAATCCGGATGGGACGGTCGAACTCTACGGTGTGAAGACAAACAATGGTCCGCTTGAACCTCTAGAGCTGTTCAACGGAATGACAGTCAATACCGATGCGATTGCAGCGGCCTGGAACGACAGCGGTACCAATACTATTGAAATTGACCAGATTTTAACCGGCCCGACCAACGCAAGCGGTGAGTTTGTGGACGTTCTGTGCTTTGCATCTGGGACAATGATTGAAACACGCCACGGATCAGTGGCGGTCGAAGACCTGGAGATTTCAGATCAGGTGTTGACCTTTGACAATGGCTACAAACCTATTCGATGGATCGGTACGCGACGCCTCAGCGCTGCCGAGCTTCATGCGCAGCAAAGGCTAAGACCCATTTTGATCCGCACCGGAGCTTTAGGCGACGGATTCCCCAAACAGGACCTTGTCGTCTCACCGCAGCATCGCGTTCTTGTGTCGTCGGCAGTTGCACTGCGGATGTTCGATTGCAAGGATGTGCTGATCCCCGCAAACAAGTTGTTGCTACTGGACGGCGTGGACATTGTGCAAGACACAACTGACGGTATTGAGTATTTCCACTTGCTGTTCGATACCCATGAAATCATCTGGTCCAATGGGACACCGACAGAAAGCCTGTTTACCGGCCCCGAAGCACTCAAATCAGTCTCGGCTGACGCGCGACAAGAAATCATGGACTTGTTTCCAGAGTGCTGCGCTCCGCAGTTTCAAGCAACTTCTGCGCGTTTTATTCCGCAACGGGGCAAGCTAATGCGAAAACTGGTTCAACGGCATCAGGCAAATCGCAAACCCCTCTTGGAAAATGTTCACAGGTAAACGCCCGTGCCCATCTTTACTTGGAGTTACGAGTAACGAAGGTCCAGGATTTCTTAAATCGACCCGAAAAAACGCCCACCATGCGGCAGGCGTTTTTTGGGGATTCGGTGTATAATCTACATCTTTGCCCGCTCAGATTTCAACGCCAGCCACAGGCAGTAGCACATTATCAGAACCACCAGCGTAAAGGGGATGCCGGTTGAAACCGCCGCGCCCTGCAATGCGGAAAGACCGCCTCCCAACAGCAATGCGATGGCAACCAGGCCTTCCAAAGTGCACCAGAACACGCGCTGAACCACGGGTGCGTCCATCTTGCCGCCTGCAGTGATCGTGTCGATCACCAAAGATCCGGAATCAGACGAGGTGACGAAGAAGATCACGATCAGGACAAGGGCGATCGGGGCTACGATGCTGTACAGCGGCAGCTCCTTCAGGAAACCGAACAACGCTCCCTCGGGGGCGTAGCTGTCGATCACGGTCGCGCGGACGCCTTCCGCTCCGCCTGCGTTCAACATGTCGATGGCAGCGCCGCCGAAGGTCGACATCCACAGGGCACAGACGGCAGTTGGCGCAAGCAGCGCACAGATTACGAACTCGCGCACTGTACGGCCCTTTGAAATGCGGGCAATGAACATCCCAACAAACGGTGACCATGCGATCCACCACGCCCAGTAGAAGGTCGTCCAACCGTGGAAATAGCTGGTGTCTTCCCGTCCGAACGGGTTCGACAGCGCGGGCAGGTGCAGCACGTAATCAGTCATCACGTTGAAATACCGTGCGATGGCGGTGCCAATGCCCGTTACAGCGATGACGAAAAGGAACAGCCCCACGGCCATGATCATATTGATCTCACTCAGCCGTTTGACGCCCGCATCCATGCCCAGCAAAACCGAGCCCAGCGCGATCAACGTAATGCCGATGATCAGCAGAACCACGACGGTGGGGCTGGGTTCGATGCCGAAGACCTCGTAAAGGCCAGCGGCAACCTGCTGAGCACCCAGACCGAGCGATGTGGTCAATCCGAACAACGTGGCAAAAACCGCCAACGTGTCGATGATATGGCCCCACCAGCCCCAGACCCGTTCACCCAGAATTGGATAGAAGGCCGAACGCAAAGTCAGGGGCAGGTTCAGATTGTAGCTGAAGATTGCCAGGCTCAGGCCGACTGCGGCGTAAACCGCCCAGCCTTCCAGCCCCCAATGGTGAATGGTACCGACGATGCCGATATACTCATTGCCCGGGACAGCGATATCGATACCCAGTGGGCGCGCATTCCCGTCTTCGGCAAAGTTGTAGTAGACCGGCTCCATCACCCCGAAAAACAACAGGCCGATACCAATACCGGCGGCGAACATCATCGCGATCCATCCGGCGTAGGAATAATCAGGCGTGGCGTCCTTGCCGCCGATCCGCACACTACCGACGGGCAGGATGATCAGTACCAGACAAAACAGGGTGATTGCATCTACCGAAAGGACCAGAAACCAATCGAACGTGCTGGTTAGCCAAGGTCGGAGCCAGCCGAAAAACGTAGCTGCGGCCTCTTGGTTGGCCAATGCGATCAGAACGAACGCAAAGATCATGATACTCGAGATCAGAAAGACCGGGTTGTGAATGTCCAAGCCAAACGGCCGGACGTTATCCTGCCCCAGTTCATATTCCGTTTCGAAGTCGTAAATCCGGGGGTCCGGATCCAGCATCTTCTTTGTTTGTGCCATTCGATTGCCCTTCTGTTCGCTGTCTGCAAACGCCAAGGTATTCGGTCGGCGGACGGGAATGAGTTAGTTAACCCCCTTGGCGCGTTTCCGTCATTTCGACCGCAGGCTTAATGGTAAGAGCTTATACTGCCTTCATATTTTTACAAAATGCATTCGACTGCAGATATGTTAGCGCTACAGATTGTTCTGTGTTCCCGTAATCCCGCTCGTGGAAAACGAACCGCGACTTGATAAGTTGATCGTTGTTCGGGCTTGAATCTTTTGCACCCGGTGGCAGCACAAGCCAGTCCCGGCATGAAACGGCCATCCGATGCAGTTTCTCTTTCCTTCCAACGCATTCTCATGTATGCGCGCGGTATCTGAGACGTTGTGCCCTGACCTCGGCACTCGAATGGAAGATAAATTGGGGTCGGCGGCAATGGGGCCGCCACGCAAAACGGGAGACCCGCAGGGGCGGGAGTGCTCCCATCTAGGATACGCATATGTTTGATGTAACGAAGAAATCGATGCAGTGGGGCGAGGAAACGCTTACACTGGAAACCGGCAAGGTTGCCCGTCAGGCTGACGGCAGCGTGATTGCCACCCTGGGCGAAACCAGCGTCATGGCCAACGTGACCTTCGCCAAGGAACAGAAGCCCGGTCAGGACTTTTTCCCGCTGACCGTGCATTACCAAGAGAAATACTATGCCGCCGGCAAGGTTCCGGGTGGCTTCTTCAAGCGCGAAGCGCGCCCGACCGAAAAAGAGACGCTGACCGCGCGTCTGATCGACCGTCCGATCCGTCCGTTGTTCGTTGACGGCTTCAAAAACGAAGTCCTGGTGATGTGTACCGTGTTGAGCCACGATCTGGTCAACGATCCCGACATCGTTGCGATGATTGCTGCTTCGGCTGCTCTGACCATCTCGGGCGCACCGTTCATGGGCCCGATCGCGGGCTGCCGCGTGGGATACACCGACGGTGAATATGTCCTGAACCCGACCGTGGACGACATGCAGGATCTGCGCCTGAACCCCGAACAGCGTCTGGACCTGGTTGTGGCCGGCACCAAAGACGCCGTGATGATGGTGGAATCGGAAGCGTACGAACTGTCCGAAGCGGAAATGCTGGGTGCGGTAAACTTTGCGCATGAGCAGATCCAACCGGTCATCGACCTGATCATCTCGCTGGCGGAAGAAGCCGCGAAAGAGCCGTTTGACTTCCAGGCCCCGGATTACTCCGAGCTTTATGCCGCCGTTAAGGCCGCCGGTGAAGAGCAGATGCGCGTCGCCTTCGCGATCACCGACAAGCAAGAGCGCACCGCCGCTGTTGCCGCCGCCCGCGAAGCGATCAAAGAGGCGCTGACCGAAGAGCAGCTGGAAGACGGCAACCTCGGTTCCGCGATGAAAAAGCTGGAAGCCGGCATTCTGCGCGGCGACGTCGTCAGGGGCGGCAAGCGGATCGACGGTCGTTCGACCACCGATGTCCGCTCGATCGTTGCAGAAACCTCGATTCTGCCCCGGACCCACGGTTCTGCCCTGTTCACCCGCGGTGAAACACAGGCGCTGGCCGTGACCACGCTGGGCACCGGCGACGATGAGCAATTCATCGACGCGCTGCACGGCAACTTCAAATCGAACTTCCTGCTGCACTACAACTTCCCTCCGTATTCGGTGGGTGAAGTGGGCCGCGTTGGTTCGCCCGGCCGTCGCGAGATCGGCCACGGCAAACTGGCATGGCGCGCGCTTCAGGCGGTACTGCCTGCGCCGACCGATTTCCCCTACACCATTCGCGTGGTGTCCGAGATCACTGAATCCAACGGCTCAAGCTCGATGGCCTCTGTCTGCGGCGGTTCGCTGTCGATGATGGATGCGGGTGTTCCGCTGAAAGCGCCAGTTGCCGGTGTGGCCATGGGTCTGATCCTGGAAGATGACGGTGAATACGCTGTTCTGACCGACATCCTGGGTGACGAAGACCACCTGGGCGACATGGACTTCAAGGTTGCGGGCACCGAAAACGGCATCACCTCGCTTCAGATGGACATCAAGGTTGCCGGCATCACGCCTCAGATCATGGAAACCGCCCTGGCACAGGCCAAGGAAGGCCGGATGCACATTCTGGGCGAGATGGGCAAAGCCCTGTCCGAGACCAACGATTTCTCGGTCCACGCCCCGCGCATCGAGACCATGAACATCCCGACCGACAAGATCCGTGAAGTGATCGGTTCAGGCGGCAAGGTCATCCGCGAGATCGTCGAGGTTTCGGGCGCCAAGGTCGACATCAACGACGATGGCGTCATCAAGATCGCCTCGCCCGACGGGGAATCGATCAAGAAGGCCTATGACATGATCTATTCGATCGTGGCAGAGCCTGAAGAAGGTCAGGTTTACACCGGCAAGGTGGTCAAGATCGTCGATTTCGGCGCCTTCGTGAACTTCTTTGGCAAGCGTGACGGTCTGGTCCACGTGTCGCAGATCGAAAACCGCCGCCTGAACCATCCGTCGGATGTTCTGAAAGAAGGTCAGGAAGTCAAAGTCAAACTGCTGGGCTTTGACGATCGCGGCAAGGTGCGCCTGTCGATGAAAGTCGTCGATCAGGAAACCGGCGAAGAGATCGTTCCGGAAAAGAAAGAAAAGAAAGAGGAAAACGCAGAGTAATCTGCCCCTCTGACAGACAGCGGAAGGCCCCGGTTTCATCCGGGGCCTTTTTGTTTGCGCGGCACAGGACGGTTAACTGCGCCGCAACTTTGGTAAATCAATTATTAACACTTATTGCGTGTATTAGCTCAACCTTAAGGGGTATATTGCCGTTTTCAAGGAAGCTGTTCGACCGTGGCATCGATTACTGTTTACGAAATCAGCGCAGACCCGTTCAGCAACCGCAGTGTTGATATTACTGCTGCGTATTCGGTCGAAGTCACGGATAATGACGCCCTGCTGCAAGATCCCGACCCGGATGGCAGCTCGCAACTTGACCTCGCGTCTCTTCCCGGCTTTTCCGGCTCGACCCAGAATTTCAGTACTTTCGAAAACTACACAGGCACGGTCGATGGCGCGCCGGTCACGTTCATCCTGATCCAGTTTTCAAACCCGCGTTACATCATAGTCACTTCGGGTCAGGCCGAACTGAATGACACGATTTCAGATACCAGTTTTGCCGGCACCGCGCCGTCATCCGCGTATGACACTTTGCCTTCTTTCGTGTGTTTCACCACAGGATCTCTGATCCAGACACCGACTGGGCTGCGCAGGGTCGAGGCGCTGGAGCCCGGCGACCCGGTCATCACCGCCGGCGGCCATGCACGCCCGGTCCGCTGGATCGGCAAGCGCCGGTTGTCCGCGGCTGAGTTGCGGCGAAACACGCACCTGTCCCCTGTACGGATCAAGGCGGGCTGTTTCGGGCCGAACAGCCCAAGCCGCGATCTCGTCATTTCCCCACAGCACCGGATTGCCGTGACCTCGACCATGATGGAGCTTATGCATTGCGAGCCGGCGATGCTGGCCCCCGCAAAGGGGCTGATCAATGGGCATACCATCGTTCAGGAAACGCCCGCACATGGGGTGGAGTACATTCATATCCTCTTTGATCAGCATGAGTTGGTGAATGTCGAAGGACTCTGGTCCGAGTCCTTTTACCCCGGTGACACAAGTCTTAGGGCAATGGCACCCGCCACACGAAGCGAGCTGTTCGAACTGTTCCCGGAACTGGCCAATGGTGAAGGCTGTTACGGTTCGACCGCATTGCCGGTCCTCAAACCCTTCGAAGTCCGGGTGCTGTCGGCGGATCTGGCGGTTCCGGGCTGGAAGATCCGCCCCGATGAATCCGCGAAAGCCGCCTGACCGCAGGTCAGTGCGCGACGCCACCGGGGCCATGTTTCAACAGGTGCCACTGGCCGTAGCTGTCTTTCAGATCCAGTTTGATCGCCGCATAAGCTCGGGTCGAGGCGCTGCCGATCTCGGCAATGGTGAATTCGATCCCGCCGGGAATATCGATGCGTACACGGTGTTCGCCGCCACCATGCGGGGCCTGAATCGGGCGCCCGGTCGACTTTAGAACGTCGCCAACGGCAACGCTGGCCGTTCGTCCTTCGATATCCATCTTAAGCTCGATCGGCAGGTACAGCGTGTCGTGCACCGTCTCACACATGGCTCGGAACACGTACCAATGGGTTGCCATCTCTTCGGTTTCTTCGCCGTGAAAGACTTTTTCCAGCGCATCGCGCTGCGCCGGTGAGGCCGCGGGGTCGACGATCACCTGCATTTCACCGCCACCCTCGAATATTGGCCCGGGCCATGCATAGATCAACGCAGCCTTGGTTCCACTCAGATCCGTTTCGCCAAAATATCCGGTGGATATTTCAAGCACCTCGAAGCCGCGGCAATCGCCATGCGTCGGCAATTCCTCGAACTGGCAGGGGCAGGCATAGCCGCAGTTGCAGTTTCCGAAGCTTTCTCCCTCGACGTACCAATCTGTAAAAGCCATGGTTTTCTCCTGTTCAGGACAGTCAGAAAGCCCGACATCGTTGGTCCCATGCCCGTATGTTTCCGCAAAACAAACTAGCACAACTTGATTGCAATCTGAACCTGACGCGCGCAAACGGCTGCGAATGGCCTAAACCTTGGTTCTATTCACCCTGTTTCAACCAAAAACCAATCGCAGGGCGCCTCTGCCATCCCCAGTTCCACTGCATCGCCACAACGCAAAAAGGAGATGCGATATGGAAACCTTGAAACTGCTGACACTGACGGGATTGATCGCAACCGCACCAGTTCTTGCTTTGGCCAATGTCGGACTGGGCGACAAATTGGGCACAAGCGAAGCCGATATCCGCGCGGCGCTTGAAGCCCAGGGGTACCAGATCGAAGAGATCGAATTCGAAGGTGGGAAGATCGAGGTTGAACTCACCAAGGATGGCGTGGAAACTGAACTGGTTCTGTCTGACACGGACGGGGTGGTGACAGCCATCGAGCTCGAAGAGGACGACGACTGAACCCGCAACGTCCATGGGGCCGCATGAAAGTTACTCAAACGTCTTTGCTCTGGCTTCTTCTGGTGGTGCAGGCCCTCTGCGCCGCCTTTTTCATGACGGATGCGCTGCTGGATTGGACAGGCGGCGACGGCGCGGGATTTCGTCACCTTCATTCGTTCGAGCTGTTTTTGTCGCTGGCGCTTGTCGGCGGCCTGAGCGCCACGATCGCCCTGATCCGTTCCCAGTCCAGACGGGTGCGCGACATGCAGCGGCAACTGCAAGTGGCGCAAGGGGCTTTTGCCCAGGTCATCGAAACCCAGTTCAGCGCGTGGCAGCTCAGTGAGGCTGAGCGTGACGTTGCCATGCTGACGATCAAGGGGCTTTCCATCGCGGAAATCGCCGGAATGCGACAGACGAAAGAAGGGACGATCAAGGCCCAAAGCGCTGCGGTCTATCGAAAGGCGGGCGTTTCCAGCAGGGTGCAGTTGCTCAGTTTCTTTGTCGACGAACTCCTGTCAGAACCGTTGGTCAGGGATGTGCCCTGAAACAGTGGCAGAGCCTCGTGTCTATTCACTCACACATTCCTAAAAACCTGTGAAACGAAGTGAAGGCCCGGCGCCTTTCTTTTTGGGCCAGCCTCGTCCACATCCATGGCATGCGGACTTTGGAACACTGGAGATGGTTATGTTCACGCGCCTCATTCTCGCCTCTTCGGCTCTGGCGATCAGCGCAACGGCGCTTGCCGCGCAGAGCCTGGGCGACGGCACCTATATTCACGGCTTCATCGGCTACAGCCAGCTACAGGACAGCGATTTCACCGGGACGATCGGTGGCGCGACGCAATCGGTCGATACCGAATTCGACGCAGGTTTCGGACTGGGCCTCGCGGTAGGCAAGGAAATCCCGCAATGGTCCAACGATATCATCGGAACGCGGATCGAGCTGGAACTGTCATATCGCGACAGCGACGTGGGTGGTGTAAACTTTACCGGCAATGGTCCGGGGCCCGAGGGCAATATCTCGGGCGACGTCACGCAGACCTCGTTATTTGCCAATCTGCTGTTCGATTTCAAACAGGCCGGCGCGCTGACACCGTTTGCCGGGTTTGGGCTGGGTGCCACCTATTCGAATCTGGATTTTTCTTACGGGCCGGGTGTGGCGCTGGACGACACCGACACCACCTTGGCCGCCCAGCTGATCGCCGGTGTGGCATATGACATCAACCCGTCGACAGCGTTCACGATTGACGCCCGTTACGCCCGCGCCTTTGATGTTTCGTCGCAGCGCCTGGCCCCCAACGGAGCTTTGACCGGCAACGTAGAGAACGATCTGGATACTTTCAGCATCAATTTCGGACTTCGCCATAATTTCTGATTGCTTCGGGTGTCAGGTTTCTCTCCGGATTCCTGCACCTCTTTGCCCTCGCGCGTCAGGCGCGGGGGCACCCGGAAAACCCCGAAAAATGCAGTACGCGCATGACATCTCGGTGGTCGCTCGACCTGCAACAACCGCGTGCTTCATCTGGCTAAAAATATCCTCGGGGGGAATCGTGCCTGCGGGCACGATGGGGGGCAGACAGCCCCCCTGACCCGGCAACCGGCTTACGACGGCGCTTTGGTCTTGCGCAGATAGGGGAAGATCGTTTCGAACTCGCCAAACTTGGCCTTGGCGTCTTCGTTCGACACGGTTGGCGGTATGATCACGTCTTCACCCGGCACCCAGTTGGCAGGTGTCGCAACGCCCTTGGCCGACATCTGCAAACCGTCAAGCGCGCGCAGAATTTCGGCAAAGTTCCGGCCCACGGTCATCGGGTAGGTCATCGACAGCTTCAGCTGCTTGTCCGGTCCGATGATAAAGACGGAACGCACCGTGGCACTGTCAGCCGGTGTACGGCCGTCGGGCAGATATGCTTCGGCGGGCAGCATGTCGAAAGCCTTGGACACAGCCAGACCGTCGTCGGCGATGATCGGAAAGCCGGGTTCGGCCTTGCCATATTCCTCAATGTCCTTCTTCCACTTTTTGTGGTCTTCGACACCATCGACCGATACGCCGATCACCTTGGTGTTGCGCGCGGCCCATTCGTCATTCAACTGCGCAACGGCCGAAAACTCGGTGGTGCAAACAGGTGTAAAATCCTTTGGGTGCGAGAACAGAATGGCCCAGCTATCGCCAATCCAGTCGTGAAACTGAATGGTGCCCTGATCCGTTTCTGCCGTGAAATTCGGAACGGTGTCGTTGATACGCAAACCCATGGGGCATCTCCTTCTCTGTGAAAAACCTGAATCGGTTGTTTGGAACCTAATCACTTTGTGTGCAGGTTAAACCGTCCATCGCGCTTGAGGATACGGATTTCGTGGGCATTGCCAGAAAATAATTTGATCAAATTCACTATTGCTCAGCCTGTGCATGGGTGACAGAGTGGCCCCGAACAGCCGATTTCAGGCAGACCTTTAGGAGGGCTCAGGATGATCGAAAAGCGGGATTTCTATATTAATGGTCAGTGGGTGGCCCCATCGCAGCCCAATGACTTCGAGGTCATCAACCCGTCAACCGAAGACCCCTGCGCCGTGATCTCGCTTGGCGCCGAAGCCGACACGAATACGGCCGTTGCCGCGGCCAAGGCCGCCCTGCCGGGCTGGATGGCCACGCCAGTGGAAACCCGCATCGCGCTGGTGGAAAAACTGGTCGAACTCTATGCAGCCCGGGCAGAGGATCTGGCGCAGGCGATGTCGCTGGAAATGGGCGCCCCGATCGATCTGGCGCGCTCGGCGCAGGCGGGCGCCGGCATCTATCACCTGAAGAACTTCATCCGCGCCGCCAGGTCGTTTGAATTTGAACGCCCGCTGGGGGATCATGCGCCGAATGATCGCATCATTTACGAGGCGGTAGGCGTTGCCGCTTTGATCACGCCGTGGAACTGGCCGATGAACCAGATCACGCTCAAGGTTGGGGCTGCTGCGATTGCGGGCTGCACCATGGTGCTGAAACCGTCGGAACAAAGCCCGCTGAACGCGATGATCTTTGCCGAGATGATGGGCGAGGCAGGCTTCCCGCCCGGTGTGTTCAATCTGGTCAACGGCGACGGCGCGGGGGTTGGTTCGCAACTTTCGGGCCATCCGGATGTAGACATGGTCAGCTTCACCGGCTCGACCCGCGCAGGCACCGCGATTTCCAAAAATGCGGCTGATACCCTCAAGAAAGTACATCTTGAGCTAGGAGGCAAAGGGGCCAACGTCATCTTTGAGGACGCGGACGAAAAAGCGGTCAAGCGTGGGGTGCTGCACATGATGCAAAACACCGGCCAAAGCTGCAACGCCCCCAGTCGGATGCTGGTGCAGCGCCCGATCTATGACAAGGCTGTGGAAACCGCGGCCGAGGTCGCAAACATGGTCAAGGTTGGCCCTGCCTCAGAGGAAGGCCGCCATATCGGACCGGTGGTGAATGAAGTTCAGTGGACCAAGATTCAGGACCTGATCCAGAAGGGCATCGATGAAGGGGCGCGGCTGGTCGCAGGCGGCACCGGACGGCCAGAGGGGCTGAACAAGGGCTACTATGTCCGCCCCACGGTCTTTGCCGATGCAAACAACCAGATGACCATCGCCCGCGAAGAAATCTTTGGCCCGGTTCTGACCATGATCCCCTTCGACACCGAAGAAGAGGCTGTCGAAATCGCCAATGATACACCCTATGGCCTGACCAACTATGTTCAGACGCAGGACGGCGCGCGTGCCAATCGCATGGCGCGGGCGCTGCGGTCGGGCATGGTCGAAATGAACGGACAATCGCGCAGCGCGGGCTCACCGTTCGGCGGCATGAAGCAATCCGGCAACGGGCGTGAAGGCGGCGTCTTTGGGCTTGAGGACTTCCTCGAGATCAAAGCTGTCGGTGGTTGGGCGGCAGAGTAACTTAGCTGCAAAGCAGACAGATCGGGCGGGGCAACGCGGTTGGCCCCGCCCGCAACCCCCTATAGGGGCCGCACCACAAGCTGGGGTACGCCATCGGACGTGCGGCGCTGGGATTGACCGTCCCACCCAATCTCGCCGGTGACGCGCTGTCGAAATGCAGAAAAGCTGTCAAAGCGCACCACATCGACCGGCGTATCGAAATGCAGGGTCACTCGGCGACGCGCGCCATCGCCAAGCATGGTCAGACCGCGAATTTCGGCCGTGAACGCCTGACCCAGATAGCGCCCTTCGACCCGATCACCCACGCGCAGATGCATCCGGTTTCCGGCCATTGCGTGCAAGGTGTTCCAGTCTCGAACGCCATGCTGATGGGCCAGCAGTTCCAATGCCGCACTGTGCGACAGCGAAACGCCCTTCGTTTTCAAGTCTTCCCGCAGGCGTTTCGCCTGCGCTTTCAGCTCTTCAACCGGAGCAACGGTTTGGGATCGTATCATCATGTGCCTCGTGTCCTTGAACGGGCGCGAAGTCAGGACGGGGCTCGCATTTCCATCCGCGCGCCGGGAAAGGGCAACAGATGCTTTTCAAACCGGGTTTCACCAAAGCCAATGGCCGCGAACGGCAGGGGACCCGAACCTGAGGTGCCTTTTGGCAGCGGCCGGGCCGTCTGTCAATCAGGCGTCTGCCTGCGCCGCCTCATAGGCCAGCATGGCACGCTTGACAGGCAAGCCCCAGTGATAGCCCCCCAGACCCCCTGATTTGCGCAATGCCCGATGGCAGGGGATCAACCAACTGACCGGGTTGCGGCCAACTGCCGTTCCCACGGCGCGAACGGCTTGCGGCGAGCCGACTCGCTGGGCGATCTCGGAATAGGTCGTGACCTGCCCGGACGGGATATGCATCAGCGCTTCCCACACCTTGATTTGCAAAGGTGATCCGATCAGGAAAACCGGTGTCGGCTCCAACCGGTCGCTGGCAGCGCCAAAAGCACTCAGCGCCCAAGGACGCAGACGCATCGGATCCTCGACAAACGTCGCCTTGGGCCAGCGCGAGATCATGTCTTCCATCGCGGCCTCTTCGCCGGTCTCGGCGCCGAAGGCAATGCCGCAGATGCCCTTGTCGGTCCCCATGACCAGCGCAGGGCCAAAGGGGCATTCGAACCACCCCCAATAGATCGTTAGACCTTCGCCTTTGCGGGCATATTCGCCGGGGCTCATGGATTCCCACGTCAGGAACAGGTCATGCAGACGTCCGCTGCCGGACAGGCCCACATTGTGGGCCGTTTCCAATGTCGTAAACCGTTCACGCAACAATGCCTTCGCATGGCCCAGCGTCAGGTATTGTTGATACCGTTTCGGTGACACTCCGGTCCAACGCGAGAACAAACGCTGGAAATGGGCCGGGCTCATATCCATCTGGCGTGCCAGTTCATCAAGGCTCAGGCCTTCACCACCCTGATCGATCAACTCGATTGCCCGGCGCATGACGTTGTAATGATAACCGCTTTCTGGGGTCTGGACGTTCATGGTTCCACCTCATCATCTGACAAAACCATAGCGCGCTGGCCACGCTGTCGCGACCCGGAACTTGCGCATTGGCTTTGTGCTTGTGTCAGGGCGCGGTGGACGGCATTAAGGCCCGGATGGCAAAGCAACTCGACTATCATACGATCCGCGAGATTTTCACGCGCTTTCAAAAGGCCGACCCGGAACCCAAGGGCGAGCTGGAGCATGTGAACGTCTATACTCTGGTCGTCGCCGTGGCCCTTTCGGCGCAGGCCACGGATGCGGGTGTCAACAAAGCGACGCGCGACCTGTTCAAGATCGCCGACACGCCGCAAAAGATGCTGGATCTGGGCGAGGACGGCCTGATCGAGCACATCAAGACCATTGGCTTGTTCCGCCAGAAGGCCAAGAACGTCATCAAGCTCAGCCGTATCCTGGTTGACGAATATGGCGGCGAGGTTCCCAATTCCCGGGCTGCCCTGCAATCCCTTCCGGGTGTGGGCCGCAAGACGGCCAACGTGGTTTTGAACATGTGGTGGCGGCAACCGGCGCAGGCGGTGGACACCCATATCTTTCGCGTCGGCAACCGCACCGGTATTTGCCCCGGCAAGGATGTGGACACGGTCGAACGCGCCATAGAAGACAATATTCCCGCTGACTTTCAACTTCATGCGCATCACTGGCTGATCCTGCATGGCCGGTACCACTGCAAGGCGCGCAAGCCGCAATGCCCGACCTGCATCATCCGTGATCTCTGCCAATTCGAGGACAAAACCCTATGAAGACTTATCAACTGACCGGCATCGGAAATGCCGTTGTGGACGTGATTTCCCAGGCCGATGACAGCTTTCTGGAGCTGATGGGCATCGAAAAAGGCATCATGCAGTTGATCGAACAGGAACGCGGCGAGGTGCTGTACGCCTCGATGGAAAGCCGAGTTCAAACGCCGGGCGGCTCGGTGGCCAATACCATTGCGGGCGCAGGCGCGCTTGGGTTGGATGCAGCATTCATCGGCCGGGTACACGATGACGCTCTGGGCCGGTTCTATGCAGATGCGATGAATGAAGATGGCGTCGACTTCGTGAACCCGCCTGTTCCGGGTGGCGAATTGCCGACGTCACGCTCGATGATCTTTGTGTCGCCTGATGGCGAGCGGTCGATGAACACCTATCTGGGCATTTCCTCGGAACTGTCGTCTCAGGACGTTCCGGATGAGGTCGCAGGAAACAGCCAGATCATGTTCCTTGAGGGGTATCTGTTCGACAAAGAGAAGGGCAAGGCGGCATTCCTTGAGGCCGCACGTGCCTGTCACAAGGGTGGCGGCAAGGCCGGAATTGCCATTTCCGACCCATTCTGTGTGGAACGGCATCGGGTGGATTTCCTGCTGCTGATTGAAAACGAGCTGGATTTCGTGATCGGCAACGAGGCCGAGATCAAATCCCTGTTCGAAACCGACGACCTGGAAGAGGCGCTGCGGCGCACGTCGGCGATCTGCCCGCTGGTGGTCTGCACCCGGTCGGGCGACGGGGTGACGGTTATGAACGGCGACGCTCGCATTGACGTACCGGTCGAGAAGGTCGTCCCCGTTGATGCAACAGGTGCGGGCGACCAGTTTGCCGCCGGGTTCCTGTTTGGCATGGCAACCGGCCGCGATTTCGAGACCTGCGCCCGTATTGGCAATGTCTGCGCCCGCGAGGTCATCAGCCATATCGGCCCGAGACCCGAGGCGGATATGCTGGAATTGCTGCGGGAGGAAGGGCTGCTTTGAGCCCAAACCTACCAAGGTTGGCTGCCCCGGGAACTTCCTTCTTAACACCAACGGTAGTTCAGCTAGATAGTTCGAAACTGTCTAAACATAGATGGATATCGGGGGGCCTATTTTGGATAGAAGCGCTTTGATTGGGTCATGGAAAATGCATGCGTGGACGCGGCAGTCGGTGGCAACGGGAGAAATTACCGATGCACTGGGGCCCGACCCAATCGGCTATATTGCATACCACGCAGACGGTCGGATGATGGCCACTGTTTTCAGGCGCGATCGCCCGAACTCAGGCCGAAATGGTTGGACCGAAAGCGAAAAAGCGCAGCTTTTCGACGACATGCTTGCCTACGTCGCGTCTTATTCACTGGAAGAAGACCGCGTCGTTCATCATGTTGATGGGTCTTGGAATCCAAATTGGCACGGCGACCTTTCGCGTCCATTTGTACTCGAAGGTGATAGATTGGTGATTAGTGGTGCTCCCGGAATCGATCCCATGACGGGCGAAGAAGTCGTCTATCGGATGGAATTTACGAAGGTATAGACGCTTTAACGACAGAACCGCCAAACACCGGCCGGTATTGGTTTTGGTATACATGCCGACCAATACGAACGGCAGATTTGTCCGCCTAGCGGATCAATCTGAAACGCAACCCAAGCGATCAGAATTCGCTTAGATAGTCGGAAAAAGCCTCGACCACGCGCTCATACACCTCGCGCTTGAAGGGTACGATCTCGGCGATCAGCCGGTCGGGGTCCTGCCATTTCCAGCAGGTGAACTCGGGGTGGTGGGTTGCGATGTCGATCTGATCGTCGGTTCCCAGATACCGCATCAGGAACCATTTCTGCTCCTGCCCGCGGAAGCGGCCCTTCCATATCTTGGGCACGATGTCATGCGGCAGGTCATAAGGCAGCCAGCCCTCGGTTTCCGCGATGATTTCAACCAGATTAGCCGTGACTCCGGTTTCCTCCAACAGCTCACGCAAGGCCGCATCACGAGGGTCTTCGCCCTTGTCCACACCGCCCTGCGGCATTTGCCAGGCGTTCGTGTGGCGGTCGTTGCGCTGTCCGACAAAGATCTGGCCCTGATCGTTCATCAGCATCAGCCCGACGCAGGGGCGGTAGGGCAGTTTTGCAATATCTTCGGGGGTCATGCGCGGCCTCATCGGGTTGTTCCGCCCACCTCTAGCAACCACCGGCGCAACAGCAAAGAGGGTGACGTGGGGTTTCGCGTGACAAAGTTTACGCGAACGTCAATCTATCACGCAAATTCAGGAGGGAGAGTTTTGCCATGACTGTGTACCCAAACATGCTGGCACCACTGGATCTGGGCTTTACCACGTTGAAGAACCGGGTCCTGATGGGCTCGATGCATACCGGGTTGGAAGAAACCGGCGACTGGAACCGGGTGGCCGAGTTCTATGCCGCCCGCGCGCGCGGTGGCGTGGCGCTGATGGTCACGGGGGGAATCGGGCCGAACCTTGAAGGCTCGGTCCTGCCGGGGGCGGCGATGATGACCAGCGACAAGGACGTGGCCAATCATTCCGTCGTCACCGACCGTGTGCATCAGGCAGGTGGCAAGATCGCGATGCAGATCCTGCATGCGGGCCGCTATGCCTATGGGCCGAAATGCGTGGCGCCCAGCCCGGTGAAGTCTCCGATCTCGCCCTTCCCCCCCAACGAGTTGGACGAGGACGGCATCGAGAAACAAATCAGCGACATCGTCAACGCCGCCGTGCTGGCCCAAAAGGCGGGCTATGACGGGGTCGAGATCATGGGGTCCGAGGGTTATTTCATCAACCAGTTTCTGGTGACCCACACCAACAAGCGCACAGACCGTTGGGGCGGGTCCTATGAGAACCGCATGCGCTTGGCTATCGAGGTGGTTCGCCGCACCCGCGTGGCGGTGGGAACCGATTTCATCATCATCTTCCGGCTGTCGATGATCGATCTGGTACCCAACGGCTCGACCCATGACGAGGTGGTGCAACTGGCGCAGGAGATCGAAAAGGCCGGGGCCACGATCATCAACACCGGCATTGGCTGGCACGAGGCGCGGATTCCGACCATCGCCACCAGCGTGCCGCGCGCGGCCTTTTCCTGGGTGACCAAGAAGCTGATGGGCAAGGTGGGGATTCCGGTCATCACCTCGAACCGGATCAACACGCCCGATGTGGCCGAGCAGGTGCTGGCCGAGGGCTGTGCCGATATGGTCTCTTTGGCGCGGCCGATGCTGGCGGATGCGGATTTCGTGGCCAAGGCGATGGCCGGCGAGTCGGCCAGGATCGCGCCCTGCATCGCCTGCAACCAGGCCTGCCTGGATCACACCTTCAGCGGCAAGCTGACATCCTGCCTTGTCAACCCGCGCGCCTGCCACGAGACCGAGCTGGTGATCGAAAAGGCCGCCACGCCCAAGCGCGTGGCCATCGTGGGCGCGGGTCCGGCGGGCCTGTCCACGGCGATGACGGCGGCGGAGCGCGGCCATAACGTGACCGTGTTCGATAAGGCCGACGAGATCGGCGGCCAACTGAACATGGCCAAGCAGGTGCCGGGCAAGGAAGAGTTCTGGGGCTTGGTGGACTGGTACCGCACCATGCTGAACGATCTGGGCGTCAAGGTCGAATTGGGCCGCAAAGTCGGCGCCGACGATCTGGGCGGGTTCGATGAGGTGGTGATCGCCACGGGCGTCAACCCGCGCGACCCGCAGATCCCGGGCGAAGACAGCGACAATGTCGTGAACTATATCGACGTGCTGCGCGACAAGGCCCCGGTGGGCAAATCGGTGGCCGTGATCGGCGCCGGCGGCATCGGCTTCGACGTGTCGGAATACCTGTTGGAGGAAGGCCATTCGCCCACCACGGACCTGCCCTTGTGGATGAAGGAATGGGGCGTCGCCGACCCTGAACAGCACCGCGCAGGCCTGGCGCCCGAAGGCCCGCAACCCGAGGCGCCCAAGCGGCAGGTCACGCTGCTGCAGCGCAAGAAGCAGGCGCATGGCAAGGGGCTGGGCAAGACCACCGGCTGGATCCACCGCGCCACGCTGAAGATGAAGGATGTCAACTTCGTGGGCGGCGTGAACTATGAACGCATAGACGACGAGGGGCTGCATGTCTCGTTCGGAGAAGAGCGCGCCGATCCGACCGTCATCAAGGCGGATACGATCGTTCTGTGTGCAGGACAGGTGCCCGAGCGGTCGCTGGCCGACGCGCTGATCGAACGCGGGATCACCCCGCATGTGATCGGCGGAGCGGATGTGGCCGCGGAACTGGACGCCAAACGCGCAATCAATCAGGGCACACGCCTTGCCGCGGAGTTCTGAAGCCACTCGTTCAGAGTGTCTTCAGTCCGACAGCGCGAGCTTTGCACCCAATGCACCAAAAGCGGTTGCGAAACACCGCTTTATCCACGCCATCACAGCAGGGCGCCGGATCACATAGTCCCGCGCCAGTGCGGCGCATGCCCCATACCCGACAAAAACAATAAATGTCATGGCCATGAAGGCCAGCGCCAGTTTGGCCAGTTCCATTCCTGCATTTGCTGCATTCGCCGGCAGGAATTGAGGCAGAAAGGCCAGGAAGAATAGCGACAACTTTGGGTTCAAAACGTTGATCAGCGTTCCTGTCACGGCAATTCCAAAGTCGCTTTTTGCGGATTTCTCCGCCGCGACATCCATGGCACCGCCGTCCTTCAGGATACCCCATGCCATGTAGAACAAGTACAAGACGCCAAGATATTTGATGAATTGAAACGCGACGGCACTGGTGTGCAGCAAGGCTGCAAGTCCGATGATGCCGGCCAAGGCCGCCGGAACGATCCCAAGTGTGCATCCGAAGGCTGCGGCAAGACTTGCGCGAAACCCGCGCCCAAGACCGACAGCCAAAGTATAGATGACGCCGGTACCCGGCAGCAAAACAACAATCAATGATGTGACGAAGAATTCCAGCGACATTATTACCCCCTGCAAATGCAGGCAGATTCACTAAGTGCGCCGAAAATGTAAATGCCTTTCCATCACATGAACCGAACGGACGGTTTCAACGACCTGCGGCTATTCCACGGTGATCGTGATCACTTCGGATACAATCGGCGGGGAATGCGGCACATGCCCGGCATCGCCCAGAACCAATTGCAGGGTGTGTTGGCCCGGCGACAGATTCAATGCTACTTCGGTCTGACCGCCTCCGAAGTGCATGTGATTATCGTCGGCGGGCAGGCCATTGGCCAACTCATCCGCGCCATCCTCGCCTTCACCCAGCGGGGGACGGTCAAGCAGCAGGTGGTGGTGCCCGGTGTTTTCTTTGTCGGTTCCGGCGGGCGCGACGCCCATGCCGCTTAGGCCAAAGACAACCGTGACCGGTGATTGCACGGTATCGCCATCCGACAGGTTGACGAAATAGACTTTTGCATCAGGATTCGACGGGGTCTCTCCTCCGGCATGCGCAAAGCCCACAGAAAGGCAAAGCGCAGCAATGGCGAAAAAGGTTCTCATGATCTCCTCCCTGGTCACAAAAATGCCATTCTCAATGAGAGATCTTAGCGCGATTGCCTGAAAAACACAGCATCACAATGCCTGAGGTGAGTTTGGAAACCACTGTTTCTGCGTTTCTCATACGCAAACGATCCGATTCAAATCCCTGATATTATCCCATGTCTGCCCCGTTTCCGCCCAGATTCAGCGCCATAGTCAGGACGGAAATCAAGATCTGGGGAACGAGTATGGACCGACTGACCGAAATGGAAGCCTTCGCCAATGTGGTGGACCAGGGTGGCTTCACCGATGCGGCCAAAAAGATGGGCATCTCCAAATCAGCTGTGTCCAAACACGTATCGAGCCTTGAGGCGCGTCTGGGAGCGCGGCTGTTGAACCGCACCACGCGCCGGGTTTCACCAACGGAAATCGGGCTGGCCTATTATGACCGCGCGCGGCGCGTGTTGAATGATGCCGGAGAAGCGGATTCACTGGTCACGTCAATGCAATCGGCCCCGTCTGGTCTTTTGCGCATCAGCGTCGCCACGGATTTCGGCGTCAATCACCTGTCACCTGTTCTGTCCGAGTTCCTTGCAGCCTACCCCGACATCACCGTGAACATGGTTTTGAACAACCGCTATGTCGAGCTGATTTCCGAAGGATTTGACGTGGCCGTGCGCATTGGTGAGCTGGAAGACAGCACGTTGCGCGCCCGCAAACTGACCGAGACGGTCAAACGCATGGTCGCCGCGCCCAGTTATGTCGAAAGATTCGGCCGGCCGCAGAAGATCGATGATCTGAACGAACACAAGCTGCTGCATTATTCCAGCCAATCCTCGGGCAATGTCTGGAAACTGACCGCGCCGTCCGGTGAAAAACGTCAGGTTCGTACCGCCGGGTGGTTGAGTGTCAATGATGGCCAATCCCTGTTGAACGCAGCGGTTTCCGGCCTGGGTATCGCCTATCTACCCAGCTATCTTTACGCCGAAGCCCTGAAGGCCGGGCTGGTTGTCGATGCAATGCCGTCCCTGCCTGACGAAGTTCAAGGCGTTTACGCCGTCTACCCGCCGGGCCGCTTTACGCAACCCAAAGTGCGGGCCTTCATCGATTTCCTCGTTGATTCCTTCCACGGGAAGGGTCCGATGGACTGGTAATTTCTCCCTGAAGACCAACCTTTGGCCCGCGTATGAAAGTGCGGGCCTTTTTTTAAGGGTCGATCACTGACAGTCCCATGGACCGGGCGGAAGTGCGCAAGCTGTCCGTCAGCACATTCTGACCCGGCGGTGGGGTCTCGGAACTGCGTGCCAAAAGAGCAATATCGCGATTTGCATTGGCGATGGACAGCGGTCGCAAGCGCACCTCGTCGCGGTAGATCCCCTGTCTGCGAGCATAAAGATCAGGCAGTACCGCAACACCAACACCCGAAGCCGCCATCAGAACAATGGAATCAAGCGTCGTGCCTTCATACTCATCCGAAACAACCCCACCGCATTCCGCCGCCAATGCATAGACGATGCGCGACAGGCGGTGGCTTTGATCCAGGGTGAGGAAGATCCGGTTCTGAAGATCGGTGGCACTGACACCCTGCAAGTCCCGCGCCAGAACGTCATCAACGGCAACCGCGACCCAAAGAGGTTCGTTGAACAACCGGTGTTGCACGGTATTCGGATGATCTTCGGGCGTGGACAATATCAGATCAAAGCGACCGGATTTCAGACCCTGTTCCAGATCCAGTGTGTTTTCCTCGCGAACCGCAATACGCAATCCGGGGCGAATCCGGTGCACCTGTTTGATGGCTTGCGGCAACAGATAAGGCCCGATCGAAGGCAAAACCCCCAGTCGCAACCTTCCTCCGACGGGCATATCGTTCGACATGGCGTGGCGAAGGTCCTTGACCTCTGCCAGGATCTTCTGTGCGCGCAAGATGAATTCTTCTCCTTTCGCCGTCACCTGGATACCACCCCGGTTACGCTCAAAGATCCGAACGCCAAGCTCTTGTTCTACAGTCGCAATTTGCGTCGACAGGCTGGGCTGGCTGACATTCAGCACCTCGGCAGCCAAACTGAATCGCCCAAGGCGACTGACCGTAACGATGTATTCCAACTGTCGCAATGTGGGACGCATTTCATAGCCTGAAACTATATATAACTTAGAAAGATAGTATTTGGCGAAATCAGTTTTGCAAGGCACCTAACCCGAAAACGAGGGATCAGGAGTCAATTATGCCCGGAGTGATCGAGACGCTTTCCAGCAACCTGCTTGTGCCGACCATACTGTTTTTTGCCCTTGGGCTTCTGGCTGCCTTTGTACGCAGTGACCTGTCCATTCCGGCGGGCGCGGCCAAGTTCATGTCGCTTTACCTGCTGCTGGCCATCGGGTTCAAAGGCGGTGCCAGTCTGGCCGCGCATGGCATTCACCTGCAACTGTTCCTGACGCTGCTGGGCGGTGTCGCCTTGTCCTTTACCATCCCCTTCGTGGCCTTTGGCCTGCTCAGGGTGATGACACGGCTGGATGCGCTGAACGCGGCGGCGGTGGCAGGGCACTATGGTTCGATCTCGATCGTCACCTTTGTTACGGCCACCAGCCTGCTGGATCTGGTGGGGCTGACCCATGACGGATTCATGGTGGCCGTTGCGGCTGCGATGGAGGTGCCCGCAATCCTGTCGGCGCTTTGGTTGGCGCACAAGACCGGAAGCAATGGTGTCAAGGATGACAAGCTGTGGCGCGATCTGCTGGCCAACGGCTCGATCGTGCTGCTTACCGGCGCCTTCCTGATCGGAGCCATCACCGGTGGTGAAGGCATGCAAATGATCGCGCCGTTCATCGTGACGCCTTTCACCGGAATTCTGTGCCTGTTTCTGCTGGACATGGGCCTGTCGGCAGGGCGCAGCCTGATCAGCAACCGAGACAAGCTGTCGGTTGGCCTGTTCGCCTTTGGTGTCTTGATGCCCCTGATCGGCGCATTTATGGCCTGGGCGGTAGGTGCCGTGATCGGCTTGCCACAGGGCAGCTTGTTCCTGTTCATGGTGCTGTCAGCCTCGGCTTCGTATATCGCGGTTCCCGCCGCGATGAAGATCGCCCTTCCAAAGGCCGAGGCCGGGATCTATCTGACCTTGTCGTTGGGGGTGTCGTTTCCGTTCAACATCACCGTCGGATTGCCGCTGTACCTGTGGTGGGTCAGTTGACCAGCAATACGGCTTCGACCCGACGGTTGAGATCGCGCCCTTCCGGAGTTGCATTCGATGTGAGCGGAGACAGATAGCCAACACCCTGCGCTTCGATCCGGTCGGGTGCCACGCCATGCGCATCGATCAGGCGGGTTCGCACCGCCTCGGCCCGGCTTTTGCTAACCGCAATATTTGCCTGTAAGGCACCGGTATCGTCAGTGTGCCCTACCAACGCCAGGCGTGTGTTCGGGTTGTCGGTCAAGTATCCGGCCAGCAAGGTCAGCGAGTCAAACGGCCCTTCGCCCAAGGCAACCTCGCCCGTCGGAAAATGCAGGTCATCCAGGATCACGTGGCCCGTTGTCGCCAAGGCCTCCAGCAATCCGACCGGGCCTTCCACGGCTTGCTCGATCACCACAGGGTCCGGGTCCGGCGCGTCCTGGGGTGTGACCCGGATCATCTGAACATAGCCATCCGGGGGATTGCGGCTGACCAGCAGGCTAAGGGCAACCGGCCCCTTGGTGGCCGACAAGAACCGGTAATCCTGAATGGCGACATACATGTCCGGGGTTGGCACGACCTCGGTGCCAAAACGGAAATCGAAACCGCCACAAACCCGCGCGTCGCATTCGAACAGGATCTTGTAGCCCTGCGCCTCGATCTGGTCCCGCAACGGTGCCAGCAGCTGCAATGTCGTGCTCGACCCCGCCTGAAGCCGCCACGTATAGCGTTCCACGCGCCCTTCGAGCGTTTCTGCGGGAACCGAGCCATTTGCATAAGGCCCCGTCGGCAGGTCATAGCTGTCCAGTGGCGATGTTCGGTCGCTGATCTGTCGGGCACTGGCCGGCAGGGTCAGGTCCTGTGCGGCAACAGGTCCTGTCATCAGCAGGGCAACAAGGGCGGCGGCGCGGATCATCGAAACTGTGCGTGATATTCTTCGTTGGGCACCATCGCCGTTGCGCTGGCGACCCGGTTTGACATGTTGAAAAACCCGGCGACATTGGCGATGTCCCAGATGTCGCGGTCGGAAAAGCCTGCATCGCGCAGGCGCTGGCGGTCGGGCTCTTCGATCTCGGCGCTGGCGGTGGTCATCTTTGCGGCAAAGTCCAGCATCGCCCGTTGACGCGGCTCCAGCGGGGCGACGCGATAGTTCATCACCAGCATTTCGCCCAGTTGCGGATTGCCCGAAAGCTGACGCACCGCCGCCCCATGGGCGACCAGACAGTAGAAACACTTGTTGATTGACGAGACGACGACCGCGATCATCTCGCGTTCCAGTTTGGTCAGCCCGCTGTCAGCCAGCATCAGGTCGTTATACATCGCGGTGAAGGCGTTCAGCTTGTCGATGTCGAATGCGTTGGCTTTCAGCACATTCGGCACCATGCCCAGTTTTTCGACACAGATATCAAAGTATTTCTGCGTTTCCGGCGGCAGCGGATCGACCATGGGCAGGTTCAGCGCGGTAGGCATGTCTTTTTGTGTCACGGCGGCCTCTTCGGTTCAGACAAGATGACGGTAATGGTATTCGCCCGCGATCTCCATCCCGAGGGCACGATAAAGACCGTTGGCGCCCGCATTGGCCTTGGTGCAGATCACGCTGAGGTTCTGCGCACCGTGATCACGCGCCCAGAATGCAGCCGCGCGCATGGTCCAGTGGCCCAGCCCCTGACGACGGTGTTCGGGCAACACTTCCAGCGCGTGGACCATCGCAGTGTCTGCATGCATCGCCACAAAAGCCACGCCGCTGGGTTTGTCGTTGTGACGCAGCAAAAATCCTGTCTTGGGTCCCTTGGCACGTTCCATCACCGCGATCCGCTCGGGTCCGATCCCGCCCGAGGCCCAGATTTCGCGCATGATCTCAAGCGGTTCCCAGATCGAAAACACCATGACCGGTGGGATCGGCTGATCGATCAGCCGAGAGATGGGGCAGACATAAATGTTGACCGGGTCAAGAATGTCGTATCCCCTCTGGGCCAGCATTGCATCCAGAGCTTCATCCCCGGGCCGCAGGCAAAAGATGCGTTTTTGCCCCATGGACAGCATCGCGGCCTCGGCGGCGTCGATATCGTCTTCGTTGGCCGGGCCCAATGCACTGGCCGCTGATACGCGCGACCCTCCGCCCCGCCCCTCACGCAGCAGAAACGGGCCAAGCCGCTGATAGCGTGCGGCGGGCCATGTTCCGTCGACTATTTCCGCCCAGTTATTGCTCAAAGCTCAAGCTCTTTCGCCAGGCGGGTGGTGGCCGCGTCGATCCGGCCTCCGTCGGTGCCGCGTACAACCACGTTGGCCCCGAAGGCACCGTTGATCTGAAACGGATAGCACCCGATGGACAAGTCACTGAAATCTTCGGCCAAGGCCGCCAGGGTTGCGGCGATATCACCTTCTCCGCGGTCCACACGCAGAGTTTGCGACAGCAAAGGGCGGCCTCCGGTTAATGTTGGCAACACGCTCGCCACCATCGCCTGAAAAACCGACGGCACACCTGCCATGACATGCACATTCGCAAGCGTGAACCCGGGCGCTGTCGAAACCGGATTTTCGATCAGCGTCGCCCCGTCCGGAATACGCGCCATGCGCAGGCGGGCGGCATTCAGTTCCAGCCCGGATTTGTAATAATGGGCCTGCAACAGCGCGCGCGCGTCATCGCGCACATCAATGGGTGTATCGAAAGCGCGGGCAATGCAATCGGCCGTGATATCGTCATGGGTCGGGCCGATGCCGCCGCTGGTGAAGACAGTGTCATAGGCATCGGACAACGCTTTGACGGCCGCTTCAATGGCAGGGGCATCATCGCTGACAATGCGGACCTCTTTCAGGTCGATGCCTTGTTTGGTCAGCTCCTGCGCCAGAAAATGCATATTCGCATCGCGGGTGCGACCCGACAGGATTTCATCCCCGATCACCAGCATCGCTGCGGTTGGATTGGCCATGGCGCTGTCCCCTCTTGATCGTTTTCAGGGGCAGGTATAGGCCGTGAGACATGCGTTTTGAAACCCCTCTTGTCCCCGCCCGGCTGATCCGCCGCTACAAACGCTTTCTGGCCGATTGCAGGCTTGAGGACGGGAGTGAGGTAACGGCCCATTGCGCCAATCCGGGATCGATGATGGGGCTGGCCGAACCGGGTGAGAAAATCTGGCTGGAACCCAACGACGATCCGAAGAAAAAGCTGAAATTCGGATGGCGGCTGGTGGACCACGAGAACGGGCATTTTACCGGGGTCGATACCTCGGTTCCGAACCGGGCGCTGCGGGCTGCTTTGGAAGCCGGTGATATCCCCGAACTGGCCGCCTATGACACCATCCGGCCGGAGGTGAAATACGGCGACAACAGCCGCATCGATTTCCTGCTGACGGGGCCGGGCCTGCCGGATGCCTATGTCGAGGTGAAAAGCGTGACACTTTCACGTCAGCCCGGACTGGCCGAGTTTCCCGACAGCGTCACAGCCCGTGGCACCAAGCATCTGGGCGAGTTGGCCGCGATGGCGTCACAAGGACACCGGGCGATCATGCTGTATCTGGTGCAACGTACGGATTGCGACCGGTTTGCTTTGGCGGCCGATATTGATCCAGCCTACGCGGCGGCATTTGAGGCGGCGCAGGCGCAAGGGGTGGAACGGATCGTTTGCGGGACGCGGATAACGCCGTCGGGGGTTTGGGTGCAGACTGAAATGAGGATCTTGGCCGGCTGAGTCAGTCCGCAACGACAGCATCAACCTCAATCTCGACCAGCCACTCGGGATTCACAAATCGTTCGATGGCCATGATAGTATCTACAGGGCGAGCATCCAGACAATACAGCTTTCGGGCTTCGATCGCCTGTTTCCAGTTTTCGATTTCGGTCAGGATGACACGCGTTCTGACAATATCGTGCAGCCCTGACCCGGCACGCTCAAGCGCATCTTTGATGATTTCGAAACATTGTCTGGTTTGCAGATAGACATCGCCGACACCCACAGTGTTGCCGTCAGCATCGACTGGTGCGGTTCCCCCGACCGCGATGAAGTTCCCGACCCGAACCGCTCGGCTGAACCCAACGATGCTTTCCATGGGGTTTCCATTAGAGATCAATTCTCGTTTCTGTGACATGCATCCGGTTCCCTGATTTTCTCAAGAAAAAGTGCAATCATTAGATACTGATCCGCCTGCCGTGAAAAGTGTCCAAGCCAGTAGCCGTACGGATTGCAGTCGAGGCGGTGGGGTCCGAGATGCTGCAATGCAGCCCCTACTCTTGAATCCTGAGCCAACGGAACCAAGTTTCCCGCATGGTTTACGCAGTCTGAACACGCGCCCTCTGGTACTTTCTGCACAAGCAGCGTAAAAGGAATGCTGCGCGCAACATTTGGAGCTTAGCGTCGATGAAAGAGCATCGTGGCCGCCTGACCAAGGACGGCATTCGCATCTATGAACAAGGTGACTTTGCCGGGATGCACGCGGCAGGGGCTTTGGCGGCGCGGATTCTGGATGATATTGCCGAACATGTGTTTCCCGGACAAACCACGGGCGCCATTGACGGGCTGATCACGCAGATGGTCGAAGACGCCGGTGCGACCTCGGCCACCATAGGTTATAAAGGCTATCAGCACGCCAGCTGCATCAGCGTGAACCACGTGGTCTGCCACGGTATTCCAGGTGAGAAAAAGCTGAAGGACGGCGATATCCTGAATATCGACGTCACCGTCATCGTCGATGGCTGGTTTGGCGACACCTCGCGCATGTATGTGGCAGGCAAGCTGCCGCGCAAGGCGGAACGGCTGATCCAGGTGACCCATGACGCGCTGTTCAAGGGCATCGAGATGGTCAAGCCGGGCAATACCTTTGGTGACATCGGCCATGCCATCCAGTCCTATGTCGAAGCACATCGGATGAGCGTCGTGCGTGATTTCTGCGGTCATGGTCTGGGTCGTGTTTTTCACGCGCCACCGAACGTATTGCACTATGGTCGCCCGGGCACCGGTGCCGTGCTGGAAGAGGGTATGTTCTTTACCATCGAACCCATGGTCAATCTGGGTCGCCCGGAAACCAAGACTCTGGCCGACGACTGGACAGCCGTGACCCGCGACAAATCGCTGTCGGCACAGTTCGAACATTCGGTGGGCGTCACCTCGGATGGGGTCGATATCTTTACCCTGTCACCCGCTGGCAAGTTTCACCCGACCTATTCCTCCTGATCCGCGGCCTGCTCACGGAGGAGTTTCAGCAGCACCGTTTCAGCCCCCCACGGCGTGACCGCGTCGTGGATGAAGACCGGCGCGCGCAAGGGTTTGCGCTCTGGGCTGGTGGAAACTTCTGCATCACTGGAAAAGGTCCAGGCAAAAGGTGTCAGGGTGCGGTCCATGCGTGCACACTAGCACAACCGCGGGTCAAAGTCCCAACAACCCATGCGCCTGTGACATGTCCGTGATCACCTCGGCCCCCAGATCCGCCAGCTTTTCACCGCCTCCATGAGGCGCATAAGCAAGGCAACGCATGCCGGCGCGGATCGCCGCCGTGACACCACTGTGGCTGTCTTCGATCACCACCGGAGCCGTCGCGCCAAAGTGCTCGGCGGCCAGGCGGAACATCTTTGGGTCCGGCTTTCCGGTGCCCAGCACATGGGCCGAGAACAACACGTCTTTGAAACGGTCCCAAAGCCCGTTCTGACCCAGAGTGATCTTCATCTTGTCCGGGCTGCCATTCGACGCGACGCAACAGGGGATACCCTTTTGATCCAGCCCCGCAAGCAGGTCTGCGATGCCGGGGACCAATGGCACACCTGCGCGTAGGCGGTCGTAGGTTTCGGCATAGACCTGATCTATCCAGTCTTCGGGCAGAACGGCGCCCATCGCGCGGGCCTTGTCCCGCACCCCCACCATGGTTCCGCCCACGAACAGGGACATGCATTCACGCAGTGCCAGTTGCAGGCCATGATGCGCCAGATTGTCCACCAGCACCTGGTTCGAGATCACCTCGCTGTCCACCAGAACGCCGTCGCAATCGAAAATGACAAGATCGTGCATATGGGATTCCTGCTGTGCCTCGCGCTCGGCCTATCCAAGCTGTCCCGTCAATGCAAACACAGGCCCCGGGCCAAACCGCACGGAACATCTCAGCCTGGCACATCTTTCCACATCAAGGAAATATGCGTGTCGCCATATTTGCGACTGTCTTGCAATGTGAACCCGGCCGGCGCCTGCATCGGGGCATTTTCTTCCCAGACCAACAAGGCATCATCCGCGATCCAGCCATTGGCCAAGGCGGCGACGGCCTTCTGCCCCATGGATTTCCCGTAAGGCGGGTCCAGAAAAACCAGATCGTATGGCGCGCCGGGATTGTCGCCCAACCGGGTCGCATCGCGACGGACCAAGTCGGTACGGTCGGCGCTGCGGGTCAGGTCGATATTCTTGCGTATCAACCCCTGAGCCACCCGCCCGTCATCGACGAAGGTGACATGCGACGCCCCCCGCGACAGCGCCTCGAGCCCCAGCGCCCCGGTTCCCGCGAACAGATCCAGCACGCGCAAACCGTCAAAATCGATCTGGTGGTTGAGCACATTGAACAGGCTTTCACGCACGCGGTCGGTGGTGGGGCGCAGATGCGCGCCCGCATCACCCTTGCCAACCGAGGCGAGGGCGCGGCCCCGGAATTCTCCGGCTATGATCCTCACGCCTTGAGCAGCGGTTTCAGGTCCGCGTTGGGGTCTGCCACGACTTCGGGATCAGCGGTCTTGCCCATTTCGATCAATCGCTTGCCGACCATGTATGCCCGCGGGTCATTCATCGCGTCCACAGCAATCAGCCTGTCGCCTTTGTAATACCAGAAAGACACGGTCTGACCCTCGCCCTTGCGGGTCACCACGCGATCATATCCGGTGTTCAGGCCCGCGATCTGAAGCTTGACGTCGTACTGGTCCGACCAGAACCATGGGGTCGCCACATAATCCTTGGCGGCACCTAGCATGTTCTGCGCCACAATTTCGGCCTGGTCGATGGCGTTTGGGACGCTTTCCAGACGGATACGCCCTTCGCCATGCGGAAAAGAGGCGCAATCGCCCGCCGCCCAGATCGACGGATCAGACGTGCGACCATGGGCATCGGTTTTGATGCCGTTGTCCAGTTCGAGCCCTGCCATCTCGGCCAGTTGGGTTGAGGGGGTGATGCCCACACCAACCACGACGAAATCAACGTCCAGCGTCGTGCCGTCCGTCAACACGGCCCCCACAACCCTGCCATTTTCGCCAATCAGACGATCCAGCCCGACGCCTTCGCGGATGTCGGCACCGTATTCGCTGTGTAACGCGCGGAAATACGCGCTGGTTTCTGGCGCAGCGACCCGTTGCAGGATGCGGTCGGCCATCTCGACCAAGGTGACCTTGACGCCGCGTTTCGCGCAGACGGCGGCGGCCTCGAGCCCGATGTAACCGCCGCCCACAATCAACGCGCGGGCGCCTTCGGTCACTTTGGGTTCCATCTCGTCAATATGGGCCAGGTCGCGCACCACGTGCACGCCGTCCAGATCACCTCCGATGGCGGCAGGCAGGCGGCGCGGATCTGACCCGGTGGTCAGCGCCAGTTCGTCATACGGGATGACTTCATCCCCAACAGTGACCGTCTTGGCCTTGGGGTCGATGCCGGTCACGCGCTGGCCAAGCCGCAGAGTGATGTTGTTTTCGGCATAGAAGCTTTCGGGTCGCAGGAACAGGCGCTCCAGTTCCATCTCTCCAAGAAGATAGGCCTTGGATAAAGGCGGGCGCTGATACGGCAGATGCGGCTCGGCCCCGATCAGAGTAATCTCTCCGTCGAACCCGTCCTTGCGCAACCGCGCCACCAAGGACGCTCCTGCCTGACCCGCGCCAATCACGACAATATGGCTCATGCTTTGCCCACCCTGCAGATTTCCCGTGGTCTCTCTGATTTGACCACCTATATTGCGGCTTAGCCCAATTCTGCAAATCCAAACGACAGGAGCTGAAAAATGATTTCAACAGGAGACACTCTGCCCGAGGCCACACTGATCCAGATGGGGGCCGACGGGCCAGAGGAAGTTCGGATTTCAGACAAGACCAAAGGGCGCAAGGTTGTCATTTTCGCTGTGCCCGGCGCCTATACCGGCACATGCACCACCGCACATGTGCCAAGCTTCATTCGCACCAAAAAGCAGTTCGACGACAAGGGCGTGGACGAGATCATGTGCCTGTCGGTCAACGACCCGTTCGTCATGCAGGCCTGGGGTGAATCCACCGGCGCGGCCGCGGCCGGACTGACCATGGTTTCAGACGCGGCCTCAGAATTCACCAAAGCCATCGGCATGGATTTCGACGCCCCGCCCGTTGGCCTGTTCGCACGCTCGAAACGGTATGCGATGCTGGTCGAGAACGGCAAGGTCACGGCCCTGAACTTGGAAGATAACCCCGGTGCTTGCGGGATCTCGGCGGGTGAAGGTCTGCTGGAGGTGATCTGAATTTGGCCGGCCCCGGTCTGTCCGGGGCCGCGTGAACCCAATTTAACTTGAAGCACTGCCTCAATGCGCGAATACTCGTCGCACAAAATTGGGGAGACTTTTATGAAACTTAAGGTATTTCCATCCATCCTGACCAGCGCAGCCCTTTTGGCAGCCTGCGGTCCGGCCCCAACCCCGCAACAGCAAGCCGCCCGGCAGCACGAAATTGCCTGCCTCAGCGGCACATTGGGCGGCGCCTTGATCGGCGGCGCGATCGGCAACCAGTTCGGCGGCGGATCGGGCAAGACGATCCTGACCGCAGCCGGCGCTGCTGCCGGTGGCATTGAAGGTCAAAGGTTTGCATGCTGAGGAGATTGGACATGAAACGGACGATTTTTGTATTCACGGCTGCATTCCTAGCCTCGGCGACCAATGCCGAAACCGTGGCCGAGCTGCATGAAAAAGAATTGAATGCCATCGACGCAAACAATGACGGGTTCCTGTCCAAAGACGAATTCGACGCTTTTTCAGACTATGCGTTTCAGGCCATGGACGAAGACAAGAACGGCACACTGGGTCAGGCCGAGGCCAAGCCGTTTCTGGACATAAAGCAGTTCCAGAATGTTGACCGCAACAAGGACAGCTTTATCTCAAGATCGGAATATGATGCACAGATGAATGAAGATTTCGGCGTGGCAGATCAGAATGGCAATGGTCAACTGGACTAAGCCCGCTTGAGGGAGCTTGCTATGAAAAAATGGATCGGAATGGGTGCTTTGGCACTGGCCGCGGCCTGTGACGTTCAGCAATCTCCTGTGGTGACGGGGCCTGACGGACAGGCCCGCATCCAGATCAATCCGTCTGGCCTGACCTGCTATGAAAACCGGTGTCTGGATATCAACCCAGCGGCGCGCAGCGTGCGCCAGATCGGGAACAAGACCACTGGCATCCCAAGGTCCATCGATGTCAGCGATGGCACCGTCACACCTGCGGAATTCAAGCAGATGGGCACGGCTGCGTCGCTTGCCGGTGGCCAAGGGTCAGGCAACGACCGCTAGCACAGACTGTCCATCTTTCGGGCCAGTTTGGCGTCCAGTGACGACAGGCCGCCTACGTCATGGGTGGACAGAACCACCTCGACCGTGCGGTAGACGTTGGACCATTCTGGATGATGGTTCCATTTCTCGGCCCAGATCGCCACTTGCGTCATCCAGCCAAATGCGTGCACGAAGTTGTCGAAAATGAAGGTCTTGGTGATCGCGTCGCGGCCTTCGACCATGGTCCAGCCGTTTTTGAACAGCGGATCCAGCAGCGGGCCACGGGTCTCGGCGGACAAAAGTTCAGTCATTGCTGTTCCTCCGGGTTCGATTTCCTGAACGGGCCGTAATCCGTCAGAATCTCGATCTCTTCTCCCACTGCGCGGCCTTCGGCGTCCAGATATTTTTTGACGGCATCGGCAAACCCCGGATCGCCGACCCAGTGCAAGCTATGCGTGCGCGTCGGCAAATAGCCCCGCGCCAGCTTGTGTTCGCCCTGAGCGCCCGCTTCCACCCGGGCCAGACCGTGGGCAATGGCAAAGTCTATCGCCCTATAGTAGCACAGTTCGAAATGCAGGCAGGCATGATGTTCAATGCAGCCCCAATACCGCCCAAAAAGCGTTTCGCGGCCTATGAAGTTCAGCGCACCCGCAATGGCATGACCATCCCGTTCAGCCAAAACCAGGGCCATGTCCTTCGCCATCGTCTCTTGTGCGATGTCAAAAAACTGACGCGTCAGATAGGGCGACCCCCATTTTCGCGCCCCGGTATCCTGATAGAACCGCCAAAATGCATCCCAGTGTTCCGGGCGCAGGTCATCGCCCGTCAATGTGTGGATTTCACCGCCAAAACCATTGGCCTGCGCGCGTTCCTTGCGGATGTTCTTGCGCTTGCGTGAGGACAAGGCCGCTAGGAAGTCATCGAATTCGGCGTAGCCATCATTCAGCCAGTGAAACTGCTGCGAGCTGCGAAGCATTAGCCCCATCTGCTCTCCGGCCAATGCCTCGGCTTCTGTACAGAAGGTTACGTGAACCGAAGAGACCTGATTGTCGGCCGCCAGTTGAACGGCACCCTGCACCAAAGCCGACATTCCGATCCTGTCATAACCCGGGCGCACCAGAAACCGCCGCCCGGTGGCGGGTGTGAACGGCACCGCAATTTGCAGCTTGGGATAATACCGTCCGCCTGCGCTTTCATAGGCATGGGCCCAGCTGTGGTCAAAGATGTATTCGCCCTGGCTGTGCGATTTGGCATACATCGGGGCCGCTGCGATCAGGATCCCGTCAAGAAAGGCGGTCAGGTATTGCGGTTGCCAACCCGTACCGCGCCCGACCGAGCCGCTTTCCTCGAGCGCCAGCAAAAAGCGATGCGTGGTGAAGGGATCAAGGGGCCGCCCACCATCAGCGGCCTCGGGGCAGGCACAGGCATCCCACTCGGCCGCTGAAATCCGCGACAGAGACCCAATGACCTGAACTTCGATTTGGGCCTGATCCATGTTTCCTCCGCACCAGCCCTTTATCTGTGACCGAGGCGGCAAGGTTCAAGCTGAATGCGCGGCCAGATACCCTTCGAAGGTCACATTGTCGGCAACCATGCGGGCCTCTGCCTCTTGTTCAGGCGTTCGGACGGTCCAGCACAGGATCGGCACGCCCTGCGCCTTCAGTTCGGCCACACGCGGGCGGGAAAGATCTTCCGCCTCGTGGCTGATGAAACCGGCCCCGACACGGTCAAAATCAGGAATGTCGCGCAGGGTGTCGCAGACGTCTTGCGGCAGAAGCTCGACACTGGGCTCATAGGCGCAAGTCGTGATGCCGCGCGGCAGATGCGGGGCCAGCCGCGCCAGTTCCGCAACCGAGTTTGGATTGAAGGACATCAGGGCCACCGGGCCGTCATAGCCCTGCAATGCGCGCACGGTGTCGTGCTCGAGGGCGCCGATATTCATACCCATAACGCCGTCCTGATCCTTCAGCTCGATCAGCAGCGGCACCTGGCCTGCGACCATGTCCAGCACTTCATCCAGCGTTGGAATGCCGTCATCCCCATACAGAAGGGTCAATTCAGACGCCGCCGCCGCCGACACCTGCCGGATCGGCCCGGGCTGGCCGGTCAGACGCCCCATGTCGTAATCATGGAACACGACGGCACGATCATCAGATGTCAGCTGAAGGTCGATCTCGATCCCGTATCCGGCATCAATGGCGGCACGAATGGCCGCCCGGCTGTTTTCCGGGCGGTTGTTCGAGACGTCATGCAGCGCCCGATGAGCAATCGGGGCCTGCAAAAACGCAGTTGGCAGGGGCGGTATCATTCGATCTCGAATATCCCTTCGATCTCGACCGCCACGCCCAAAGGCAGCGACGCAGCACTTACGGCAGAGCGCGAGTGGCGACCGGCGTCGCCCATCGCTTCGACCAGAAAGTCGGATGCGCCGTTGATCACTTGCGGCTGCGCAGTGAAATCTGCGGTCGAGTTCACGAAACCGGTCAGCTTGATGACACGCACCAGTTTGTCGATATCTCCGCCACAGGCCGCCTTGACCTGTGCCAGCAGATTGATCGCGCAGACCCGCGCCGCTGCGGCTCCGGCCTCGACATCCATATCATCGCCCAGCTTGCCGGTGATCAGCTCGTCTGATTTCGATATCTGGCCGGACACGTACACGATATTGCCCACACGCACATACGGCACATAATTTGCCGCTGGCGCGGGTGCGTCGCCCAGCGTGACACCGAGGCTTTCCAATTTTGCAGCGATGCTCATTGAGAGGGTCCTTCCCTGATTGACTCTGCCGGACGCTAACCGGGAAGCACAGCCGTGGAAAGACGGAATGCGGCAAATTCCGGCTTGCATGCGATCTGAGCATATCTTTACTTATTATGACTTGTAGATACTCAATTACTTTACCCGGACCTGACGGACAGGTTACACGCTAGGTGTTTCATTTGAGACCTGAAACGACTATGTGACAAGAACTTGTGCCTTACCGGCGTGTAAGTATTGGTGAATTGTGATTGTTGGCCCGACAGAGCGGATGTCGGGCATTTGGGAGAAGCAAAGATCGTGTCGAGCAGATTTCGCCTGAAACACCTGGTTGTCCTGTCACTCATGGCCATTCTGTCCGCCTGTGCAACGACCCCGCCCGAGGGTGCCTCTCGCAGCGACGTGTTCGACCCTTACGAAAACGCGAACCGGGGAATTCACAAGTTCAATCTGGGCGTTGACCGATTTCTGTTTCGACCTGCGTCGAAAGGGTACGTGAAGATCGTTCCTGATCCCATGGTCACCAGTTTCAGCACATTCGCCGAAAACATCTCGTTGCCCGGACAAGCGGTCGACTACCTGCTTCAGGGCAACCCGAAACAGATGGGCAATGCGCTGCTGCGATTTGTGATCAACATGACCGTGGGCGGCTTTGGCCTGTCCGCGCCCGCAGATGAGCTGAACCTGCCGCCCGTCGATACTGATTTCGGCGAGACCCTGCACGTCTGGGGGGTCGGTGAAGGGGCTTATGTTGAACTGCCTTTCTATGGCCCGTCGACCCAAAGGGATGCCATCGGGGTCGTGATCAACCTGTTCTCGAATCCGATCAATTTTACCCCGGTCCGGCCCGCCGACAATCTGGGCGTTTATGCCGAAGTCGTTCGCCGCATGGGCGATCGTGGACGGTTCTCGGATACCGTGGACTCGATTCTGTATGAAAGCGCAGACAGTTATGCGCAGGCCCGCCTGATCTATCTGCAAAACCGTCGCTTCGAACTGGCAAGAGATGACGAAGACGCCTATCTGGATTTGTATTCTGACCCCTATGCCGAAACCGGGACAGACCCGGTCAGGGACCCCTATCTAGACCCCTACGAGGACCCCTATGCTGAATAACGAGTTGAACCGCCGTAACTTTGTCGCAGCTGGTCTGGCTTTGGCCGTCTTGCCCAAATCCGCGTTTGCCCAAACCGAGGCATCAGCCAAGGCACTGGTCAACAGTGTGGTCAACGACATCAACAGGGTTATCGCATCGGGCAAGTCAGAGAATGCGATGCTGCGTGATTTCGAGAAGATCTTTGTGCAATATGCCGACGTCCCGATCATGGCGCGTTATGCCCTCGGTGCCGATGCCCGCACGGCCACCCCATCCCAGCTAAAGCAATTCACCAAGGCTTTTCAGGGCTATATCTCGCGTAAATATGGTCGCCGCTTCCGCGAGTTCATCGGCGGTGAGGTCAACGTGCGCAATGCCCGCAAGATCAAGGCCGGATATGAAGTGCGCACAATTGTCAAGCTGCGCGGCTCGGCTCCGTTTGATGTGACGTTCCTTGTTTCGGACAAGTCAGGGCGTGAAAAATTCTACAACATGTTCATCGAAGGCGTGAATTTGTTGCTGACCGAGCGTACCGAAATCGGCGCGATGCTGGATGCCCGCAAAGGCAACCTGGACCAGTTGATCAAAGACCTGAACAAGACGGGCTGATCCATTTCACTTGCGGCGGGACATTGAATTACGCCTTTGACAACAGTGGGGCAGAGGCGTCTGACCACCTGTTTTTTCAGCGCGCCGCGGCTACATGTCGAGGTCACGGCATGTAACTGCGCACCAAAGCGCCTGCAATCAAAGCCCACCCATCGGCGATCACGAAAAACGCCAGCTTGAATGGCAAGGATACGATGGCCGGAGGCACCATCATCATACCCATCGACATCAATACAGCGGCCACGACAAGATCGATGATCAGAAACGGCAGGAAAATCAGAAACCCGATCTGAAACGCCCGCGCGATTTCCGACAGCATGAAGGACGGCATCAAGACAGACAACGGCGCTTGTGCGGACAACTCCATAGCCTCACCGCCGGGGCGCAAGGCCGCCATGGCATAGAACGTGTCCGCATCCAGTCGGGCCGCCATGAAGGCACGGAACGGCTCTAACGCGCGCTCCAACGCTGGTTCCACTTCCATCGTCTCTTCCATCATCGGTCGTATCCCTGTCGCCCATGCTTCTGAAAACACCGGGTCCATGATGAAATAGGTCAGGAACAACGCCAGGCTGACCAACAGCATATTGGGCGGAGATTGTTGCAGGCCGATCCCTTGCCGCAGGATCGACAGAACGGTGATCAGGAAGGGAAAGCAGGTGATCATGATCGCCAACCCCGGAGCGATGCTCAGGACTGTGATCAGCAGAATCAGCTGGATCGTCCGGGCGGAAATCGAGCCGCCCTCGCCCAGGGACAAGGTCAAATCCTGGGCAGCGGCCAGTGAGGGCGTCAACACAGCCACCAAAGCCAGGCAGAATACATAGCGCATCAACCGATTCCGTTGTGCAAATCCGCAATCTCGGTCAAGCGCACTGCAAGTTGCCCTGCCTGATCGCCTTCCATTTCTTCCAACAGCCCGCGCGCCACCAACTGATCCCCAACATAGAGGTCAACCGGATCTTCGATCCGTTTGTCCAGGGTCAGCACGGCATTCTCTCCCATGTTCAAAAGGTCCTTGATCAATGGGCGCGCACGACCAACGGAAACGGTCACTTCAATCGGGACCGAGTCGAAGGGGTTGGGTTTTTCAGATTTCGGGATCTGGGTGTCATTCATTGGACAAAGCCTCTCTTGTCTCAAAGACATAAGCGTCAAAGGTCTGTTCGATGGCGGCGAGCAAAGCGGTGCAATCAACCTCACGCCGGCTCGTGCCGACCTGAAGACGGGCCTGACCCGGCTCCAGTTCAGAGTGTTCGATCACCTGAGGAGTGGAATGCAGATCTTGCGGCAACAGCGCTGCGACACTCTCGGCACATCCCGGCGGCACCAAAATCTGCATCGGCTGCTCTATCCGCGAACGCGCCATTTCACAGAGTTGCTCCACAATGCGGGCTGCCAGGCCCCGATCGGCCATCTCAGGCAGTACGGTCTGAACCAGGCTGGTGAACATGGGCTCCAGCGACAGGGTCATGCGGGCGATGGCTTCGTGATAGGTGAAAGACATATCCTCAAGCGACCTTGCCAATTCAGCCGAAATCTGGCTGCGGCTTTGCTCCTGCGCCCGCGAGGCATCTTCCCAACCGGCCCCATACCCGTCTTCGAAGGCAGAGAGCCGTTGTTCTTCCAGCGTGTCCTCATTCAAGATCAGAGCGGGCCCCGTACCGGTCTGGGTGGTGAAATCCTCAAGAAGATGGGCAATCGACATCATACCCGCTCCTCGCCTTCTTCAAGCCAACTGCGCAGGATCTCGACAGTTTCTTCCTGCTTGTCACCGATCATGGCGCGCAGCCGGTCGACAGGATCCTCAGTGGCGTTCGAGCCGAGAGCCGGAACACCACGCTCTGCCGGCAGGGTCGAGTGCTCTGCCGGTTCCTCCGGTGCGATTTCACCTGTCAGTGCCAGGGTATCCGAATCCGCCCCTCCTGCCGCCGCCAGCAGCGCCGGTGTCGGTGTTGCATTTGTCAGGATCGGGCGGATCACGAACAAGGCCAGCACGAGCGAAACCAAAGCCAGCACAGCCATCTGTATCAAGGACATGACATCCAGATGGATGTTCTGCCAGAGCGACGACGAAACCAGAGTGCCCTGTGGTTCGACCGACGGCAAATCCATGGATTTCAGTGTAATAACGTCCCCGCGCGCCGCATCGTACCCGACTGCCGACGCCACGAGCTCTTCCAGAGCGGTAAGCTCTTCCTGAGGCAAGGGCGTGAAGACTTCGGCACCGGAGGCGTCCACCGATCTTTTCCCATTGACCAGAACTGCAACCGTCAGACGCTTGATCGCGCCGGGGGCTTTATGGACTTCCAGCTCTGTCTCGGAGACTTCGTAGTTCACCCGCTCACGAGTCTGGGTAGCCGTCGAGTTCGATTCGTCCCCGCCCGCCGCATCGCCATCCGGCAGGTTCGACGCCACGGTGACATCCGATGACTGATTTCGGGCGCTGTCCGAACGTTCTTCGACATCCGTGCTGATCGCCACGCGGCCTTTGGGGTCAAAGCGCCGCTCGCGAATGGATTCCGTCCTGGTTTCGGTATCGACACTGACTTCGACCACGGCGTTGCCGGTACCGACACGCGCCTCGACCAGACGCAGAACACGTTCCCGCAACTGGCGCGACTTGTCGTCCGAAGTGTCCGCAGGCGCTGCGGTATCCTGCCCGCCAATCACGGCCCCGTGCGAATCAACCACCGTAACGTTCTCGGGCGTCAGGCCGCTGACGGCCGAGGCAACGAGGAACCGGATGGCCTTGGCCTGATCCCCGGTAATTTCGGTCCCGGATGGCACGAGGTAGACCGAAGCCGTTGGTGACACGCTGCGCTGAAACGGGTTTGCCGTCCCGTTGGCAATATGGACGCGCGCCTGACTTATATGCGGGCTTCCGACAATCGTCCGCGCCAGTTCACCCTCTTTCGCGCGCCAATAGGCAGCATCGAACATCTGAGAGGTAGTGCCAAACCCGCTTAGCGAATCAAGCAGTTCGTACCCTTTATTGCCGTTTGCGGGCAGGCCTTCGCTGGCAAGGGTCATTCGCAGCTCGTCGCGCTGCGCGCCGGATACGTAGATCGATCCGCCCCGAATTTCATATGTGACGCCGCGCTGGTCCAGCGCGCGTACTATTTCCCCGGCGGCACCGCTTTCCAGACCCGCATAAAGCAGCGTCATGGACGGAGCCGTCACGAGGCGCGACATGCCAAGGATTCCCAGAAACACCAGCGCAACCGCACCGGCGACGATGATTTGTTTACGCCTGTCCAAATTAGCCCAGACAGTTCCGATCTGCTGCACGCTCACCTCCGACTCGCCGGCATTCTGCCCGACGCACCCTCTGTTTGGACGATTGCTCTTAACAATCGGTTAGTCCCTGCGCGGTTATGACGGGGTCGGAACGGATGAATGAGGACGTCATGACCGACGCAACCGACGAACTGGCGGAACCCACCGGGAAAAAAGGGAAAAAGGGAATGCTGATCGGGATGCTTCTTGCCATCGCCGGCGCTGCGGGCGGGTATTTCCTGACGTCATCCGGATTGATTCCGCTGGGTGGCAAGGCCGCGGTTGAGGCCGGCAAGGACGAGGCGGAAAAGGAACCTGCCAAAGCGCTGGCAGATGTCGGGTTCATTGATCTGCCGCCGGTTGTTGTATCGGTGAATTCCGGCAAGTCACGACATTTGAAGTTCCACGCTCAGCTCGAAGTTAACGCGCCGTACATAGCTGATGTGAAAAAAATGCAGCCACGAATCATGGATGTCCTGAACGGATACCTGCGAGCCGTCGAATTGAAGGACCTGGAGGATTCGCTGGCATTGACGCGCATCCGAGGTCACCTGCTGCGACGCATTGGAATTGTCGTTGGCGAAGGGCGCGTTCGCGATGTGCTGGTGATGGAATTTGTACTGAATTAGGAGGCGGAATTGGAGCTGATTGCGGATATTTTGCTGGTCGCCGGTGCGTTGGGCGCGGGTCTTTATTGTTTTGTGCTGTCGCGCCGCCTCAGGCGGTTCACCGATCTTGAACAAGGCGTCGGTGGCGCGGTGGCCGTGTTGTCGACCCAGGCAGAAGAGCTGAAGAAATCCCTGGACAGCGCGCGAAATGCCTCTGATCAATCGGGGGATCAGCTGAAGGCGCTGACGCAAAGGGCTGAGACTGTGGCGCAGCGCCTGGAGCTGATGATGGCATCTCTGCATGATGTCATCCCCGAAGAAGAAACTGCTGCCCCGGAAAAAGCAAAGCCTGTCCAAGACGAGCCCCAGCCTGAAGAGGAACAGGGCACCAAGCACGAGAAAGCAGCGGAACCGGTCGAAACTGGTGCGCGTGAAGAGCAAGCCAAGGCGCCAGAGGGCCTGATGTTCTTCCGCCATGACCGCAAGCAGAACGGGGTGCAGGTATGAGCCTTGCGCGCAACGCCAAACACGATACACGCCCGCGCGGTGGTGTGCTTGCTGTCATCTCATTGCTGATGATCGGCTCGGCAGCCATTCGCGTTGGCTTGGAGGCAGGACCCGCGCTCGCCAAACCGGCGACACACGAAGCCGTGGAAAACGAGCCTGCCGCGTCCGAAACACGCGATGTTCAGGTTGTGCTGGCGGAGCTTTTGCGCCGGGAGGATCGCGTCAAACAGCGAGAGGCTGAATTACGCGATCAGGAAAAAGCACTGGAGATCGCAACCCAGGCCGTTGAAACGCGTCTGACGGCCCTGAAGGAAGCAGAAGATGCCCTGCGTGCCACGTTGGCGGTTGCGGACAAAGCGGCAGAGAACGATCTGGCGCGCCTGACGGATGTTTACCAGAACATGAAACCCAAGGACGCAGCCGCGTTGTTTGAAACCATGGACCCAACCTTTGCCGCAGGGTTCCTGTCCCGCATGCCGGCGGACGCAGCGGCTGGCGTACTGGCGGGCCTGAGCCCCGAAGCGGCCTATACAATCAGCGTTGTCATGGCCGGACGCAACGCCTCGGCCCCACAGGAGTAGTCGCTCGTGTTGCCCGGTAACGCACAGAACTCATCTGGAGATCTCAAATGATTGGAATTGTTGGAATTGTTGTCATCTTCGTAATGGTCTTCGGCGGCTATCTCGCGGCAGGTGGCAAGATGACCATCATCATGAAATCTCTTCCCTTCGAAATGATGATGATCGTTGGTGCTGCCGTAGGAGCCTTTCTGATCAGCAATGACATGGGCGGCGTGAAACATACGATCAAAGACATGGGCAAGGTGTTCAAGGGCCCGAAATGGAAGCCCGAAGACTATCGTGACCTTCTGTGCCTTCTGTTTTCGTTGATCCGCATTGCCCGCGCCAACCCTGTTGAGGTCGAGCAGCATATTGAAGACCCCGAAAACTCCAGCTTGTTTTCCGCATACCCCAAGATCCAATCAGACAAGGAGGCCGTCGACCTGATTTGTGACACCATGCGGTCGGCGGCGATGAATTATGACGATCCGCATCAGGTTGAAGAGGTTCTGGAGAAGCGCATGGAGGCGAATTTTCATCACGCCATGCACTCAAGCCATGCACTTCAAACAGTGGCAGACGGCCTGCCCGCGCTGGGGATCGTTGCTGCGGTTCTGGGCGTGATCAAGACGATGGGATCAATCGATCAGCCGCCCGAAGTGCTGGGGAAGCTGATTGGGGGTGCCCTTGTGGGCACGTTCCTGGGCGTTTTTCTGGCCTATGGTCTGGTCGGCCCCTTCGCAGGCAAACTGAAAGCCGTGGTTGAAGAAGACAACCACTTTTATCAGCTGATCAAAGAAGTATTGGTGGCCAACCTGCACAACCACAATGCTGCCATGTGCATTGAGGTCGGACGCCAGAACACCCCAACCCATAACCGCCCTGGCTTTTCCGAGCTGGAAGACGCATTGAAAGAGCTCAAGCAGGCTGCAGCATGAAGCGCATCGGGTTTCTGATTGCGGTTTTGGTCACGGCTGCATCTGCCGTGACCGCACAGGACGTGGTGGTGCGATCCGGTGAGCATGACGGATTCACACGTCTGGTTTTCGACGTGCCACCGGATACCCGCTGGGTGCTGGCGCAACGGAAGAACGGCGCCAGCCTTACAATTGCCCTGGACGACGTGACATTCAAGACCAGCTCGGTTTTTGGGCGTTTGACCACGAACCGACTGGCCTCATTGTCGCAGGAAAACCCCGGCAGCGCGTTGGAGCTGGAGTTCGGGTGCGACTGCGTGGCGTCGGCGTTTCTGTACAGAAACTCGATGATCGTATTGGACATCGCACCAGGGGAGTTGTTGCCGCCGCTTCTTGAGAATGTACCGCCACCCTTGATCGGAAAAACGGCCAAAGGCAAACCGCCCTCGGTGGAGACAGGGTTGCACCTGCCGCTTCTCACCATGACTGAGCAGGGGATAAAAGACCAGCTGTCCACTCGTCTTCTGCAAGGGACCGATCGCAAGCTGCTGGACTTGAAGCTTGCTCCTGTCGGGCCACGCAACACCGCTCCGTCCGGTACACGCGTTGTGCCGCCCCAATTGAGTTCGAACCTACGTCTGACCACGGTTCTGGACGATTTGCAGAATGTTCTGAACGCAGAACTGCAACCAATTGACCAAAGACCGGCCTGCATCTCGACTGCTGAGCTGAATTTTGCGTCCTGGTCAGGGAACACGCCTTTTCCGGATCAGGTGTCAGCTCTCCGCTCTGGGCTGTACAAAGAGTTTGACAAACTTGACGGCGAAAAGGTCATGACCCTGGCCAGACTCTACGCCTCTTTCAGTTTCGGAGCCGAAGCGTTGAGTGTCTTGAGGCTGTTGGAGACGCCGCCAGCGGGCTTCGAACCCGTTGCGGCAATTGCGCGGGTTGTAGATAACCGGCCGCCGCTGCCCAGGAATCCATTCAACGACCTGCAACGATGTGACAGCGATGCCGCGCTTTGGGCTGTGTTGTCCGAAGGGGAACTGGCACCTGACGCAAACGTGGAAGCAATCGAACACGCGTATTCAAGACTGCCGGATCATCTTCGCCGCCAGCTGGGGCCGCGGTTATCAGGAATACTGGTGAGAGCACAACACCTGGAGGCTGCCCGCAGAATCCTTCGCTCGGTTGACCGGATTGAACCGGAAACGACATCCAGTGTCGCTCAGGCCAAAGCCAGCGTTGCCAAGGCGGAAGGAAACAGTGACCGTGAAGAAGAGTTGTTGACCGAGGTTATAACCTCTACCGACGCCGCCGCTGAATCTCCGCTGGCTTTGGCGCGCCTGGTGGAAAAACGTTGGTCTGAACGCAAAGCTGTTTCTTCTCAGGAGCTTGATCTGGCGGCATCTTATGCGGTCGAGCTCAGGCGATCGGAGCTGGGCCCGATGATGAACCGCACCTATGCGATCGCTCTGAGCCTGAGCCAGGAATTCGACCGTGCATTTGACGTGATCAAAGCGCAACCACCCGGACCCGGTAGTGACGGCGCGATCAATCGGCATCTGCAATTGCTTGCTGAAAGATCGGATGACGCAACCTTTCTACGCCAGACGATGGAGGTAATGCAGCCGGACATGACGGTGGTGCTGACAACCGATACTGCAATTGCATTGGCAAGCCGCCTTGCTGATCTGGGCTTTGCTGAGCATACATTTGCGCTGGCGAACAGACCGGAAGATCAGTCGCGGCGCTCGGATCGGGCTCGGTTGCGGGCTCGGGCCGCTTTGCTGTCGGGGCGCCCTCATCAAGCCCTGTTAGAGCTGGCTGATGACAATTCCGAAGAGGCGATCGCCTTGCGCGCGCAGGCGATGGTTTCAACAGAAGAATTTGCAGCCGCCGCCGATATGCTCCGAGATCTCGAACAAATCGAAGCGGCAAACCGGTATTTCTGGCTGGCCGGGATGTCGGATGAAAGGTTGGAACCTGCGGACGGGAAATACGCGGCATTGAACCAAACGACCCAAGCCTTGTCTGACCTGCCGGAACGGTTGGCGGAAAAACCGCTGGCGGTTGCGGAAAACCTGTTGAAGGACAGCCAGTCGGCCCGCCAGCGGATCGATGAGATGTTGAACGCAGTTGGGGTAAAATGACGTATATCGCGACTGTTCCGGCCGCACCCGGCAAAGTGAACGCGGGTCCCTAAACCGGTATACCCTGCGATGCGTTTCAACCGGTGGCAGCGTTGGGAGCCCGGCGCCGTTGCTTCAAACGGTTCCAATCAGAACGCCCGATCAGGCGGTGATGCAAACATGGCTCCAACTTCTTTCAAGGATGTTGTGTTCCAGACATGACACAGAAGAACAGGCCGCCGAATTTCAGGCCACGTTCCTCAACCAAAAAGGTCACGACGGCTGACCGCCCGTAAAGCAACCGGTGCCGTGGCATTTGCGGCATAAGCGTGAAAACGAGACGCCACATCCGAAATACGGCGGTAAAAGTTCCTCGCCTTCAATGAGTTCCGTGGTCAGAGAAATCGCGGACGTGTCTCCTCATCAAACCTGGCCAACCGGCTTGGGATGGCAACGTCTTTGGACACAAATTCTGCAAGCCCGCCTTTTCCGACACGCTGACAGGCATCGGTATTGCCAGTACAGTATTGCCCGCCACTGGCTGGCGTTTCCTCAGCTCCCGGTGCCGGGCACCGGGAGCTGAGGCGTCAAAAACAGCGGACAACCGTCCTAGATTCAGTACGGAGCCTCAACATCATTCATCGAGACATAGACGGTTTTCATTTCCGAGAAGTGATTGATCGCCAGTTTCGAGTTCTCGCGCCCGACGCCGGACATCTTCGATCCACCAAACGGCGCTTCGACCGGGGCAAGGTTGTAGGTGTTGATATAGCAAGTGCCAGCTTCGAATCCGGCCACAATTCGATGCGCCCGGGTCAGATCATTGGTGAAGACACCTGCGGCCAGACCGAACTCAGTGTCATTGGCGCGGGCCATCACCTCTTCTTCAGTCTCGAAATCCAGCACCGACATGACGGGGCCAAAGATTTCCTCGCGTGCGATGGTCATGTTGTCCGTGACGTCAGCAAAAACCGTGGGCTGCACAAAATAGCCGTCTCTTTCGATCCGTTCACCGCCATAAACCAACCTTGCGCCTTCGGCTTTGCCCTTTTCGATATAGCCCAGGGCGATGTTCATCTGGTTCTCGCTGACCATCGGGCCAAAGCTGACGTCCTCGTCCATTGGATCGCCGATTTTCGCGTGATCCAGACGTTCTGACAGACGTTTCAGGAAGGCCTCTTTGATACCTTTCTGAACGAAGACGCGGGTGCCATTGGAACAAACCTGGCCCGAAGAGTAGAAGTTGCCCAGGATCGCACCTGAAACAGCGTTTTCGATGTCGGCATCGTCAAAGACGATCATCGGGGATTTGCCGCCAAGTTCCATGGTCACATGCTTCATGCCGTCCGCCGCAGCAGCATAGACCTTGCGGCCTGTCGGCACAGAACCTGTCAAAGAGACCTTTGCCACGCGCGGATCGGTGACCAGCGAAGCACCGACATCGCCGTAACCCTGGATCACGTTGTAGACACCCTTGGGCGCGCCGGCCTCGACAAGAATTTCGGCCACTTTCAATGCCGAAAGGGGCGTGGTTTCCGAAGGTTTGAATACCATCGTGTTGCCGCAGGCCAGTGCAGGTGCACCTTTCCAGCAGGCGATTTGCGTGGGGTAATTCCATGCGCCGATCCCGACGCAAACGCCCAGCGCCTCGCGGATGGTATAGACGAAATCCCCCCCGCCCAGCGGAATATGCTCGCCAGTCAGAGAGGCGGCCAATCCACCAAAATACTCCAGCGCATCGGCCCCCGAGGTGGCATCGGCCACTGTGGTTTCCTGAATCGGCTTGCCGGTATCATGGGTTTCCAGAACGGACAGGTCGTAATTGCGTTCGCGCATAATATCAGAGGCGCGGCGCAGGATGCGGCCACGTTCCGTCCCGGACAGGGCCGCCCATGCTGCCTGAGCGTTTTTTGCGCTGTTTAGAGCCTGTTCCACGATCGCCGGCGTCGCCGAATGCAAACGTGCAATCACTTCGCCTGTAGCGGGATAGATCACTTCGATGGCCGCGCCGTTTGTATCTTCGACATATTCGCCACCAATGAAATGGCTGGCCCGGGGCTGAAACTTCATACCGTGTCCTTTTCTTTCGCACCCGTCAGGACGGGACAAATGGTCAGTCGAAAATCGGCCTATCGGTTATTGATTGACCAGTCAATAAAATCATCGAAGGGGTGGCTTCACGCCTGCCAAACCCCGCAAACCTTGAAATTTTTGGTTAATGTTCTATTTATGTTCTACATAGTCAGAGGACAAACCGATGACCCAGCAAACACGTCCCACAGCCCTGAACGGGCCGAACAACGACTATCACTTGCTTCCGGTCACCGATCGGCAGATGCGGTATGCGCGAGCGATTGCCGAGAAGTCAGCCCTTGAGATTCCGGTTGAGGCACAGCGTGACCGGCGGCTTTTATCTGACTGGATTTCAGCCCACAAACCACGCGGGACCTCGCAGTTCGACAATTACCCGACGGGAAAACAAGTCGCGTTTGCCGAGCGGATTTCACGCAGCAAGCGTCGCCCGATCCCATCCGAGTGTTTCCGCGACAAGAAAATGATGTCGCGCTGGATCGATCACAACAAGTAGCCCCGAATTAGGGTCTATCCGGATTGTGGTTGCGGGCATAAAGCGAAACTGCTGCGGCAACAAACATACCCAGTAGGATATAGCCTGTTACGGCCTCGGACACGGCGAGCCCACGGCACATACCGGTCGGGGACATGTCGCCATATCCGACTGTGGTAAAGGTAACATAGGAAAAATACAGGATATCCCCCGGACCCTGCGCACCAATGACACAGTGGTCGTTATACCCAAAGGCCCCGTAAACTGCGGCGAACAGGAATGGAACAACCTGTATGAACGAAACACCCATCAGAAACAAAAGCCTGCGGGGCGATTTCACCTGTGTCATGTAATACCAGGACTGTGACACCAGCCAGATCAACAACCCGATCGAGGCGACTGTGCCAATCGTATCGCCTGCAGCCGCCTCGCTCAGGCGGGACAGGCCATACCAGGCCAGGAAGCTAGCAAGAACCAGCCCCAGTGCCGCAATCAGGGTCGATTTCCATTCGTCCAATGTCGTGGGTTTGCGGTGCATGAACGCCCCCTCAATCCGGTCTTCGGGCAATCATCCGACCTAAAGGCATCGCCCGCAACCCGAATTCAATCCTGCCGCAGATGCGCCTCACCCCGTTCCCGCGCCAGCAGGATCTGCTTTTGCCGCTCGCGAAAGCGCATTTTGTCAGCATCGGACGTCTCATCGATGCATTGATGGCATGAAACGCCGTGCTCGTATTCCGGGCGCTTCATATCCTCGGGCAGGATAGGACGCCGGCAGCCATGACATAGCTTGTGCGGCCCTTCAACAAGCCCGTGGCCAACCGAAACGCGATTGTCGAACACAAAGCATTCACCCTGCCAGGAACTGTCTTCGGCTGGGATTTCCTCCAGATACCGCAGGATACCGCCTTTGAGGTGATAGACATCTTCGACCCCCTGCCCCAACAAGTAGTTGGTGGATTTCTCGCAACGGATACCGCCCGTGCAGAACATGGCGACCCGCTTGTTGTGAAAGCGGTCCTTGTTCTGTTCCCACCATTCCGGGAAATCGCGGAAACTGGCTGTTTCAGGGTCTATAGCGCCTTCAAACGTCCCGATTGCCACTTCGTAATCGTTTCGCGTGTCGATCAGCACCACATCGTCAGAACGGATCAGGTCATTCCACTCCTGCGGGTCGACATAGTTGCCGACACGGGCGCGCGGGTCCACGTCGGGCTGGCCCATGGTCACGATCTCTTTCTTCAGCCGCACCTTCATCTTGCCGAAAGGCGGGTGGTCCGAGGTCGCTTCTTTCCACTCCATATCAGCGCAACCGGGCAAGGATCGGACATGTGACAGCACAGCGTCGATTCCGGCCCGCGGACCAGCGATCGTGCCGTTGATCCCTTCCTGGGCAAGCAGCAGCGTACCTGTGACAGACTGCGCGCGGCACAGGTCCAGCAAGGGGTCGCGCAACGCGGCCGGGTCCGCGAAACGTGTAAAGTGATAGAGGGCAGCGATTGTGTACATACGCGCGATCTACCTTTGCAGACCCAGAGTCGCAAGGGATTGCATTGACGCCCCGCGCGCCGCCGCCTACCGATAGAGCGGTAAAAGGAGGCCGCCATGACCCATGCCCTGCTCGTGATCGATGTCCAGAACGACTTCTGCCCAGCCGGGGCACTGGCCGTGGCAGAAGGGGACGAGATCGTCGCACCGATAAACGCCATGATGGATGAATTCGATGCCGTGATCCTGACTCAGGACTGGCATCCGACGGGACATTCTTCGTTTGCCAGTTCCCACGATGGCAAAAACCCGTTCGACCTGGTCGACATGCCCTATGGCCCACAGGTTCTGTGGCCCGACCACTGCGTGCAGGGCACGCGCGGCGCCGGTTTTCATCCCGACTTGCGCACGGATGGCGACCTGATCCTTCGCAAAGGATTCCGCAGTACCATCGACAGCTATTCCGCATTCTTCGAGAATGACCACCAGACACCGACAGGCCTGAAAGGCTATTTGGATACACGCGGTATCGACCGTTTGACCCTTGTGGGATTGGCCACCGATTACTGCGTGCGTTATTCCGCGGTAGATGCCGCCAGGTTGGGTTTCGATGTCACGGTCCGCATGGGCGCGTGCCGCGCGATTGATATGGACGGTTCGCTGGCAGCCGCCGAGCAGGCGATGCGAGATGCCGGAGTCGTATTGACCTAAGGTGTGGCCCCTGCGGCGGCCAGAAGCTTGATCATCACGAACAGAATAACCGCCAGACCCAGCGCAAACCCAATGCGCCCTGGTATCGTGCGACGTTCCGGGTTGGTCCGGTCTGACGGAGGTGACGGAACGCGCATCGGCCGGCTGCGCACGATCCCAGCCATGGGTTGCGCGGTTCGCACATAATGCAGGAAATCCCAAAGGTTGAAATCGCCACAATATTCACCCTGAATTCCACGCGTCCTGATGTTGTCAAACAGCGACCGCAGAATTCGCACCCGATCCGCATGATCCTCGGCCGGAAATACACCTGGCACGATGCCGCTGTTGCGCGACTCGAGGCTGAACCCGGCATCCATGAAAATCTTGCGGATTTTCGGCGATGTTCCACGCAACGCGTCCGCGGCTCTGATGTCGCGGAACACCGCACATACCTGGCGTTCTGTATCAGAGGCAGACCCCAGCTTTTCGGGGTCCAGATCTTCCAGCGCTACGTTAACAATATCAAAATCGTACTCGATACCCATTTACAAACTCAGTTTCGACTTTCCATCCCCTCTTCTCACTAACCGGTAAAAACAATGCACAATATGCCGGTATTGTGACGTCAAACTGGCATTGTCACCAAATCAGTGACTCTTGCCATTTCCAGAGTCGATTGATCTAACTACGGAAATCGCAGGAGTTCCCCATGGTCGACATCGCGACCCGCGTCTACAATCACAAATGGAAGATTGACCCGATTGTACGGTCTTTGATCGATACTGATTTCTACAAACTGCTGATGTGCCAGTCAGTGTTTCGAAACAAGCCCCAAACAGATGTCGTTTTTTCGTTGATCAACCGGTCGAATCACGTTCCCCTGGCGCGTTTGATCGATGAAGGCGAGCTGCGGGAACAGCTGGATCACATCCGCTCTCTCAGCCTCAGCCGTGGGGAAAGCACCTGGCTGCGCGGCAACATGTTCTACGGAAAACGGCAGATGTTCCGCTCGGACTTCATGGAGTGGTTCGAGAATTTGCGCCTGCCGCCCTATCATCTTGAACGCAAAGGCGACCAATATGAACTGACCTTTGAAGGCAAGTGGCACGAGGTCATGCTGTGGGAAATTCCCGCGCTGGCGGTGTTGATGGAGCTGCGCTCGCGCGCGGTGCTGAACGATATGCGCCGGTTCGAATTGCAGGTGCTTTACGCCCGCGCGATGACCCGGGTTTGGGAAAAGATCGAAAAGTTGAGCTCGATATACGGGCTTGGGATCGCGGATTTCGGCACCAGACGGCGGCATTCCTTCCTGTGGCAGGATTGGTGCGTGCAGGCGATGATCGAAGGGCTGGGCGCATCCTTTACCGGCACTTCGAACTGCCTGATCGCCATGCGACGCGAGGTCGAGGCCATCGGCACCAATGCGCATGAACTGCCCATGGTCTATTCCGCGCTGGCCGATACGGATGAAGCGTTGGCGCAGGCGCCTTACGACGTGCTCAGCGACTGGCATGACGAACATGACGGCAACCTGCGCATCATCCTTCCCGACACCTATGGCACCAAGGGGTTTCTGGACAATGCTCCTGACTGGCTGGCGGGATGGACCGGCATTCGCATCGACAGCGGAGACCCGGCAGCGGCGGCCGAGGTTGCCATAGACTGGTGGAAAGCGCGTGGCGAAGACCCGACAGAGAAACGGATCATTTTCTCTGACGGTCTGGATGTCGAGAAAATCCAGGAATTGCATGCCCAATTCGCGGGCCGCGCCAAAATTTCCTTCGGCTGGGGAACCTTGCTGACCAACGATTTTCGCGGGCTTGTTCCCAATGACGCGCTGGCGCCGTTCTCATTGGTCTGCAAAGCGGTATCGGCCAATGGCCGCCCGACGGTGAAACTGTCGGACAACCCGGAAAAGGCGATGGGTCCGAAAGACCAGATCGAACGCTACAAGCGGGTGTTTGGTGTCGGTGCGCAAGAAGCCATAAAGGTTGTGGTTTAGCCCCTATAACCCTTTAGCAAAAAAAGTCTATCGTGTGCTAAAATACCCAAATAGCTACTAATATTTGGAGTACGAAGATGGCAGGCATTGAGAATCCCGTTTCACTTGAAACTGCATTAATCGAGCGTGACGAACTTGGGCTGCATACAGTTGCTGCGTACTTGATCAGCCGAGCGTCAGCACTGACTACCCCGAAGGATGCCTTCGAATATACTTTGCCAGAAGAGGACACTGCTGAACTTGGCTTCAGAGATGTTGCAACCTTTCAACAATTGGACGGACGAGTGCCCCTGCCTTCTGTACCTGGTCCAGACGAGGATTCCGCCAATGAACAAGCCGTTTCCGCGCCAATCAGCTACTACGATCAGCTAGCGGAGTTTATCGAGCGGGCCGAAGAGTCAGGTACAGTTCCAGACGTTCTGACTGCAGTCAAATATGGTCTTTCTGCCCCAAGCGACATTGTCAGAGTGGCGGCACTCAGTTCAGGTATGAAATTATTTCAGCTGCCTTCGTTGACCCCGTTGACTCGGTTCGAGTGGTTTGCACAGAGGTTCGACAACCTGTCAGATTTGACACGCGAAGTTTACTCGGCTCTCTTTCTAAGCCTCGGATCAGAGCCGTCCGCGCTGCCGATGAGGTTTCCGCAGCCGCCCGAGCCGGGCATCAGGGGCGATATTGGGCTCACACTGGTCCACGGTACTCATTTTGACATCAACTCAGATCCAGACTGGTATTATCCCGGAACCGGAGACCTTCACACGTATATTGCGCCACATCGCAGCGACATTTTCTCTGGAGCTGACTTCTTCGAATGGGAAGGGCGTTGGTCGGATCGTGGTCGTGATATTGCAGCAAAAAATTTTTCGACATGGGTACGGTACCAAGGTCTTGAAGGTTGCGATGTCGTCACTCACAGCCATGGGGGTAATGTCGTCATGAAAGCTGCAGAATCTGGCTTGAAACTGCGCCGGGTCCTGTTTCTGAGCTGCCCGGTGCATTGGGACAAGTACAACCTACTACATGGAAACATCACCCAAGCTTACGCGGCGCGAGTCAGGTTTGACTTCGTCGTATTAGCTGATTGGGGCGCGCAGAAGTTCCCGAGTTCTGCAAACTTGGTGGAACAACGGCGAGTCGGAAGCTTTTTTGGCAGCCACTCGGACACACGCAAGTCAGAAACCTGGCAAAGTGACCAGATTGAGAACATGCTGACTTGAAAGACCTTAAAACGCTAACCGTGAAACGCGGCAACTGTCTTCAACTGTGAAAAGCCGTACAAAGCTTCAAACCCTTTTTCGCGGCCATGGCCGGATTTTCCCACCCCGCCAAATGGCAGTTCAACGCCGCCGCCTGCACCGTAGTTGTTTATGAAAACCTGACCCGAGTGCAACGCTTTCGCCAACCGCATCTGTCGCGCACCATCCCGCGTCCAGACGCTGGCGACCAGGCCGTATTCCGTACTATTCGCTATGGTCAGAGCCTGTTCTTCGGTGTCAAACGGGATCAGAACCTGGACGGGGCCGAAAATTTCGTCCTGTGCCAACTGATGATCTGGCGGCACGTCCGCAAACAAAGTGGGCCGGACATAGGCTCCGGTTTCTGGAGCGTCATCGACAATCTGTCCCTGCGCATCGATCGTCAGGTCCGTGGCTGTTTTCAGAAAGCCGCTGACAATCTGTCTCTGCCGGTCCGAGATCAACGGTCCAACGCGCAGATCCTGCATCGCCGGGCCGACCGTCAGTTCTTCATAGGCCTTGGCCATGCGCGATCTGACCTGCTCATAGACGCCCCGCTGCACCAGGATGCGGGACGAGGCCGAACAGGTCTGGCCCGCGTTTTGGACACCCGCATTCACCAGAAACGGCAGCGCTGCATCCAGATCGGCATCGTCAAAAACCAATTGCGGGGATTTCCCGCCCAGTTCCAGCGTCACGGGCACCACGTTGCGTCCCGCCGCCTGCTGCACAAGGGCCCCGGTGGCAACCGAACCGGTGAACGAGATATGGTTGACTCCCCGATGCCCCGACAGCGCCGCACCCGCCTCGGCCCCCAGACCGGGCACGACGTTCAATGCTCCGGCTGGCAGCCCGGCCTGTTGCGCAAGATGGGCAAAGGCCAGCGCGGTCAGGCAGGCCTCTTCCGCAGGTTTCAGAACACAGGCGTTGCCCATGGCCAACGCCGCCCCGACCGAACGTCCGATAATCTGCATCGGATAGTTCCAGGGCACGATATGGCCAGTCACCCCATGCGGTTCGCGCAGGGTATAGACGGTGTAGCCATCGAGATAGGGAATGGTCTCACCCATCACCTTGTCGGCCGCGCCGCCGTAGAACTCGCAATAGCGCGCCAGGGCGACCGCGTCTGCCCGGGCCTGCGTCAGCGGTTTGCCGACATCCTTCGCCTCAAGCCGCGCCAGATCGTCCACCCGTTCCAGCACCAGCTGGCCCAGCCGGGTCAGGATGCGGCCGCGTTCCAACGCCGTCTTTCGCCCCCAATCACCATTCAACGCAGACCGGGCAGCTTGTACCGCCGCGTCGATATCCGCCTCGGACCCTCGGGCGATCCGGCAGATCTCGGTCCCGTCCGAAGGGTTGATCAAGGGCAGGCTGTCGCCCGCGGCCGCCCGGATCCAGCGCCCGCCGATCAGGCACAAGGTGGGATCAAACCAAATCTTCTGGGTCATTTTGGGCCTCCAATCAGGCTCTAACAAGGAACTCTACGCCGTCAGCGGCCTTATCTCGGGCAACCGGGGCGCGGCGGCAATCAGGGTTTGCGTATAGGGATGTTGCGGGTTTTCGAACACCTGCTTGGTCTGACCCTGTTCGACGATCCGCCCGGACTGCATCACAAGCACACGGTCGGTGATCGTGCGGACAACGCTCAGGTCATGGCTGATGAACAGATAGGTCAGGTCATAGGCTTCGCACAGGTCAGCGAGCAGATCGAGGATCTGAGCACGGACCGAAACGTCAAGCGCCGAAACCGCCTCGTCGAACAGGATCAGATCGGGCCGGATGATCAGGGCGCGTGCAATGGCGATCCGTTGTCGTTGCCCGCCCGAGAATTCGTGGATGTATTTGCCCGCATCATCAGGGCCGAGGCCCACTGCCGTCAGAATTTCCGAAATCCGGTCCTGGCGTTCTGAATCCTTTGGTGGCGTTTCCAACAGGTGAAAGGGTTCAGTAATCAGGCGCGCGACACGGTGGCGGGGATTGAAGCTGCCATATGGGTCCTGAAACACGACCTGCATCCTCCGACGCACGGCAAGGTTGGGCCTGTGGCCGGTGAAAACCGGCTGACCATCCAGCATAATCTGACCGGATTGGATATCCTCCAACCCTAAAATAGCACGTGTTAGGGTCGATTTTCCACAACCTGACTCGCCCACCAGCCCCAACCGCTCCCCTCGGTTGAGGGTAAAGCTGACGCCATCCACCGCGCGGTGGTGGCGCGACGCGTCCAGCAGACCTTTGCGGGGAAGGCGGTAATCTCGGACGACCTGCGAAACCTCCAGAAGCGGGCGTTGCTGTGTAGGTTCAGGCAGGGTGACCTGATGACCCGAAGCTTCGAACAACATGCGGGTATAGGGGTGCTGCATATCTCGAAACAGGTTTCGGGTCGCGCCACTTTCGACGACCTCGCCGTGACGCATGACGGCAATCTGATCGGCCATGTCCGAAACCACAGCCAGATCATGGGTGATCATCAGCAGCCCCATGTCGTATTCGCGCACCAGCCCCTTGAGAAGGTCGAGAATCTGCGCCTGTGTCGTGACGTCCAGCGCTGTCGTCGGCTCGTCCGCGATCAACAGCCTGGGGCGCAGAGCGATGGCCATGGCAATGACCACGCGTTGCCGTTGCCCGCCGGACAGTTCGTGCGGATAGCGGGAAAGGGGGAACCGATCAGGTGGCAGGCCAACGCGGGTCAGCACCTCTTTGGCACGGGTCCCGGCCTGAGCAGGAGGCATCGCCTTGTGGATCAGGATCGTCTCCATCACCTGATCGCCGACGGTTCTTACCGGATTGAGCGCTGTCATCGGTTCCTGAAATACGATCCCCACGGACGCGCCGCGCAAGGCGCACAAATCGGGCTCTGACCGTGTCAACAGATCCTGACCGTCCAGCCAGATCGCACCTTCCGTGCTGGCCCCATGCGGCAGCAGTTGCATCACCGCCAATGCGGTCATCGATTTGCCCGAGCCGCTTTCACCCGTCACCGCCACGATCTGGCCGGGGTCGATCGACAAGTTGACCTGTTTCAGGATTGGCATCCCGTGGATCGTCAGCGACAGGTTTTCAATCTGCAACAAACTCATGCCCGCGCCACCCTGATCCGGGGATCCAGCCAGTCCCGCATTCCGTCGCCCAACAGGTTCAGACCCAGCACCGTGACGATGATCGACAGACCCGGAATCAGAGCCAAATGCGGGGCAAAACTGACCATCGTCTGTGCGTCTGCCAGCATCCGGCCCCAGCTGGGCGTCGGAGGTTGAGCGCCCAGACCGACATATGACAGGCCCGCTTCGGCCAGAATGCCAAGGCTGAACTGGATGGTCCCCTGCACGATCAGCAGATTGGCCACGTTGGGCAGAATATGCTCAGCTGATATCCGCGCGGCCCCTTTGCCCGACACACGGGCGGCGAGGATGAACTCTCTCTCCCAAAGCGACAAAGCAGCCCCGCGGGTGATACGGGCAAAGACGGGGATGTTGAAAATACCGATCGCAACAATGGCGTTGATCGCTCCGGCGCCATAGACGGCCGTGATCAGGATGGCGATCACCAGCGAAGGGAAAGCGAAGACCAGATCGTTGCCACGCATGATGACCTCATCCAGCCATGAGCCTTTGCGCGCGGCCGCTGCCAGGCCAAGAGGAACGCCGATTGCCATGCCAATGCCGACGGCCACCAACGCCACCGCAATCGACGTACGCGCACCGACCATGATCATCGAGAACATGTCGCGGCCGAAATGATCGGTTCCAAACCAATGCTGCCCGTTTGGTGGCTGCAATTTATTGGGAATGTCCAGCGCGGCATGGTCGTAAGGGGTCCAGATGAACGAGACCAACGCGGCCAGAACCACCAGCGACGACAACAAGGCCCCAAGGATCAGGTTCCGGTTCATGTCCTGCTCCTCAGTCGTGGGTCCACGGCCGCATAAGCAAGATCGACAAGGAAATTGACCGTTATCACAGCAAAGACCAGCAGCATCACGACCGATTCCACGACGATGAGGTCTCGGGCAGAAATGGCCTGAAACACCAGCCGCCCGAGGCCCGGCAGATAGAACACCTGTTCGATGATGATCGACCCCGCCAGCAGAAAGGAAAACTGCAAGCCGATGATGGTCAGAACCGGAATCAGCGCATTTCGCACCCCATGCCGCCAAAGGGCCTGACGACGGGACAGGCCCTTGGCCCGAGCCGTGCGCATGAAATCCTCACCCAGAATGTCCAGCAAGGCCGACCGCATGACCCGCGCCAGAATCGCCGCCTGTGGCAAGGCAAGAGCCACGGCAGGCAGGGTCAGGGAATGCAGGCCGGCCCAGAGCCCACCGTTCCAACCGACAAACCCGCCTGCATTGAACCAGCGCAGATTGATGGCGAAGATCAGCACAAGCATCATCGCGAACCAGAAGTTCGGGACTGCGATGCCAAGCTGCGTCGCCCCCATCACTGCAAGGTCCCCCGGTTTGCCCCGACGCGCAGCGGCATAGATTCCGGCGGGAAAGGCGATCAATGTGGACAGCGTCAGCGCGTAAAGCGCCAGGGGTAACGACACCCACAGCCGGTCAGCGATCATCTGCGACACTGGTGTGCGATAGGTGTATGACGTGCCGAAATCGCCCACCAGCATGCCGCCAACCCAGTGGAAATAGCGCTGTATCTTTGACCCATCCAGGCCCAGCTCGGCCCGCAGCGCCGCCAGCGTGTCCTCCTGCGCATTGACGCCCAGCATGAACGATGCCGGATCACCTGGGGCAACCTCGATCACGGCGAAGATGACCACCGAGGCGACGGCCAGGCTGACAAGCAAGGAAATCAGTCGTTTGAGGACGTAGCGGAGCATTGGCACCACGTTAGAGTCACATCAGGCACGGGTCCAGCGTCTAAGGCACCAGAAGGAAAGCGGAAACCGCATAGGCAACGATCGCGGCATAGCCCAGTGGATAGATCCACTTGATCGCATAATTGTCCAGGGTGCGCGCCGCCCCCTCCTTGCCGGACACTTTCAATCGTCGCAGCGCGACGTTGAACACGATCAGCGCCCCGGTCATCAGGAACATGCACTGAAGGACAAAATCCAGAAAAGTCAGATAACCCAGCTTGGGCAGATCTGCGGATATTGCCCAGTTGAACGCGACAAAGACCAGCAAGTTGCCGCCCGCAATCTCGATCCTCCGGCGGTATTCATCCAGAAAAAACAGCGCCCAGCCGACCGAGATCAAGACAAGCATCGGCAGGAAAACCCGAATGACGTAATAGGTCAGATGTCGATTGCCCTCAAAAACAAGCGCGACCTGATCGCTTTCTTTCCCGGATAGACCCAAGACCCTGGATGTTTCCAACCGTGCATTGTTCAGAATCCATTCTTCTTCGCCCAGCTGATCTCCGAGGCCCGAGAATTCGTTCAACGGATGGTAAGTGACGTATTCAGAGGGAAAGACCGAAACCACCTCGAAATGAAACTCCTGCGTGTCGAACGGGTATTTTCGGAAATCGAAATGAGGCGCCTGGAGTGTAAGAGACGATTTTTCGACATACAGCACCCGCCCGTCGTAACGCAGGGATGCGGCGGATTCGTGGATCCACTTGTTGGACTGCTGATTGTGAATGACAAAAGCCGGCAGAACGGACCCGATACTTGCCGCATAATTGGCAAGGTCGGGTGGGTTGAAGACCCTGATATCCCTCCCCAGTTCCTCAGGATCAAATGCCAGCGCGGGATCGGTCCATTCCACCCGCAAGACAACAACCGCGCCATAGTTTTCGGCCTTTTGATCAACACCGGTGATCTGGTCGATGCGAATTCCGATCCCAACATTCAACGGATTCTCGGGCGTTCCGGGCAGGGCATCCATCCGACCCCCCAACACATTCTGCGCCGTGGCCGCGATCGAAGAACCGAACACCAGGAAGAAACCTAAAACCAAGACGGGAATGGCACGGAGCAAGAACATACGTGAGAACACCCTGACACAAAGGAAGGCCCGGGCCGCCCGGCGCGGCCCAGGGCTGTAACATTACTCGGACCAGCTGATCTGAGTCAGATCGATTGCGGCGGTGGGCGCGTTCTCCCAAAGGCCCTGAACGCCGACTTTCGCAACGCCCAGTTTGGCCAACTGGAACAGGTAGCCATTGACATAGTCGCTTGCGATCAGGCGCTGCGCCTCACCCAGCAAACGGGTGCGTTCTTCGGGGTCGGTGGTGGTGTTCAGAGTGTCCATCAGCGCCTGAAAATCCGTGCTGTCATACTGAAAGTAATAATCAGGCCGCGCATAAATGCCGATATCCATAGGCTCGGTATGGCTGACGATGGTCAGACCGAATTCCTTGCCCTTGAACACGGATTCCAGCCATTGGGCCCATTCCACATTGATGATCTCGGCGGTGATGCCGACCTCGGCCAGCTGCGCCGCTATGATTTCGCCCCCACGACGGGCATAAGACGGCGGCGGCAAATGCAATGTGGTCTCAAACCCATTTTCGAATCCGGCCTCTGCCAGCAACTCTCTGGCTTTTTCGGGGTCGTAAGCGGATTGCGCGGTCAGATCGACGTAGGCCGGATTGTGCGGCGCAAAGTGGGTTCCGATCGGCGTGCCATAGCCAAACATTGCGCCGTCGATGATCGCCTGCCGGTCAATCGCATGGGCCAATGCCTGACGAACAAGGATATCATCAAACGGAGGCTGCTTGTTGTTGGTGGACAGGATCGTCTCACCTTCGGTCGACCCCACCAGGACCTGAAAGCGCGGATCGGCCTCGAACTGGGGCAGGTTTTCCGGCGCCGGGAAGTTGTCAAACACGTCGACATCCTCGGCCATCATGGCGGCAAAAGCGGCGGTCGGGTCCGAGATGAACTTGAACGTCGCAGTCTCTAATGTGGGCTGTTCGCCCCAGTAATCGGAATTTCGGTTCAGCGTGATACTGTCGCCCTGCACCCAGTTTCCAAAGGTATAGGCACCGGTACCAACCGGGTTGGTCTTGATGTTGCCTATGCTTTCCGGCGCGACGATGACCGCATCCCCCCAGGCCAGGTTGAACAGGAAATTTCCGTTCGGTTCTGACAGGGTGACTTTCACCGTCAGCGGGTCGACGACCTCGACGGTTTCGATACCGGCAAACAGGGCCTTCTGCGCGTTGGCGCTGTCTTCCGCGGTTGCGCGGTCAAGGCTGAATTTGACATCCTCGGCGTCCATGGTGGTGCCATCATGGAAGGTCACCCCGTCATGCAGGTTAAAGGTATAGACCGTCCCGTCTTCGGAAATCTCCCAGCTTTCCGCCAATCCGGGCACGACCGAGCCGTCGCCCATGAAACGTGTCAGGCCTTCGAAGATATTGGTGTAAACCACCGAGTCGATGGCTTGCGCCGCGGCGCTTGTCGGGTCCAGATGCGGAGGCTCAAGCTGCATCGCAATGGTGATGTCCGACTTGGCCAAAGCCTGCGTGGCAAGCAGGCTGGCCCCCACGGCCAGGGTCGAAGCAAAGGTCCGGAACAGGAATTTTGTCATGTGAACTCTCCCTACTGAAACGGGTTGTGCCCTTGTTTTCAGGGCCATTTTACTGACAGTCTTCCTGTAAACCTCAGGTCAATCAAGGGAATGTTCGCGCAACCGGGGTTTCTTCGGCCCCTCCCGATCTGCTATGCCGCACTGCAACATAATACTGCAGGAGCGATCCATGAGCGCCACCGCCCGCAAGAAAGCCCCGAACGCCGAGGACATTCGCGCCCGAAAAGGCGGCGAACCTCTGGTCTCTTTGACCGCCTATACCACGCCAATGGCGCGCCTGATGGACGCCCATTGCGATTTCGTGCTGGTCGGTGACAGCGTCGGCATGGTGCTGCACGGGCTGGAATCCACGCTGGGGGTCACGATGGAGATGATGATCCTGCATGGTCAGGCCGTATCACGCGGCCTAAAAAGTGCGATGATGGTCATCGACATGCCTTTCGGAAGCTATGAGGAAGGCCCGGCACAAGCCTTTCGTAACGCCGCACGCCTGATGGCGCACACAAATGCAGGCGCGGTCAAACTGGAAGGCGGGGTGGAAATGGCTGAAACCATCCGCTTTCTGGTGAAACGAGGCATCCCGGTGATGGCTCATATCGGACTGACGCCGCAGTCGATCAACACGCTGGGCGGCTACAAGGTGCAGGGCCGTGACGATCAGGCTGAAGCCGTCATGGCAGACGCCCGCGCCGTAAACGAGGCTGGTGCGTTCTCGGTCGTTCTGGAGAAAGTGCCCCAAGGTCTGGCGAACCAGATCACCGAAGAGATTGCGATCCCGACCATCGGCATCGGTGCATCTGCGGGGTGTGACGGGCAGATTCTGGTCGTGGACGACATGGTTGGCTTTTTCACCGCCTTCAAACCCAAATTCGTCAAACGCTATGCCGAGCTGGGCCCGTTGGCGGAAGCAGCCATCGCAGAATACGCCGCCGAAGTCCGCGCGCGGACCTTCCCGGCGGACGAACATGTCTTTGCCGATCAGGCTCCGGCCAAAGGACAAAAGACATGACCGCACCGATTTTGCGCTCTCTGGCCGAGCTGCGTGCCAACACCACCACATGGCGCCGAAACGGTGAGGGGATCGGCGTGGTTCCGACCATGGGTGCGCTGCACGAGGGGCATTTGTCACTGGCGCAGGCTGCGAAACAGGGCTGCGACCGGGTGATCGTGACGATTTTTGTGAATCCCAAGCAGTTCAACAATCCCGAAGACTTGGCAAATTACCCCCGCACCGAACATGAAGACGCCCAAAAGCTGGCCCCGTATGGTGTGGATGCGATCTATGTACCGGACCCGCAGGAAATCTATCCGGAAGGTTTTTCGACGACGGTATCGGTTGCCGGTCTGACCGACGTGATGGAAGGCCCATTCCGCCCTGGACATTTCGAAGGCGTGGCCACGGTGGTCGCCAAGCTGTTCCTGCAAACACAGGCGGATCGAGCCTATTTCGGGGAAAAAGACTATCAACAGCTGCTGGTTGTCCGCCGGATGGCGCGCGATCTGAACATCGCGATCGAGGTGATCGGCTGCCCGACTGTCCGAGAACCTTCGGGCCTGGCGATGTCGTCGCGCAACCTTCTTCTTTCCCCCCAAGGGTTGAAGATCGCAGAGCAAATGAACGGCGTCATGCGTCAGGTGGCGGACGATCTGGCCAAGGGAGCAGACTTTGCCATGCTGGCGCAGGAGGCCAAGGAAACCCTGCTGAAGGTCGGGTTCACCGAAGTCGAGTATATCGACCTGCGCTGTGCCGAGACGCTGGAAAGCCTGTCCAGCGCAAGTCAACCCGCCCGCCTGTTCGTCACGGCCTGGGCCGACGGCGTCCGCCTGATCGACAATATTCCTGTCAATCCGGCCTGATTTCTGCACTGGCCCCTTCGCCATTGTTTGCGCTAAAGTCCGGCAAAACGATACCGGGGGAGAGCGGAAATGACCCATATTCTGGCAATCGATCAAGGCACCACATCCTCGCGCGCCATTCTGTTTGACGCGCAGATGCGGCCTGTTGGCACCGCCCAGCAGGAGTTTCCTCAGCACTTTCCGCAGGAAGGCTGGGTTGAACACGACCCCGAGGATATCTGGTCAAGCGTTCTGCACGTGTGCCGCGAGGTGATGGAGACCACCGGTGTTTCAGCGGATCAGATTGCCGGTATCGGCATCACCAACCAGCGCGAAACGACGGTTGTCTGGGACAAACAGACCGGCAAGGCCATCCACAATGCCATCGTCTGGCAGGACCGACGCACTGCCGATATCTGCGCGCGCTACAAACAGGCCGGGTGCGAGGATGACGTCACAGCTCAGACCGGTCTGTTGCTGGATCCTTATTTCTCGGGCACCAAGGTCAAATGGCTGCTGGATACCGTTTCGGGCGCCCGCGAGCGCGCAGAAGCCGAAGACCTGCTGTTCGGCACGATCGACAGTTTCCTGATCTGGCGGCTGACCGAAGGCCGTGTTCATGCAACCGATGCCACCAACGCCGCCCGTACCCTTTTGTTTGACATCCACAAAGGCACATGGAGCGCCGAGATTTGTGACCTGCTGGATGTGCCCCTGAACCTTTTGCCCGAAGTGAAGGATTGCGCCGCGGAATTCGGAACCACCACTTTGTTCGGCGGCGACATTCCCATTCTGGGCGTTGCAGGCGACCAGCAAGCCGCCACCATCGGGCAGGCCTGTTTCCAGCCCGGTATGATGAAATCAACCTATGGCACGGGTTGCTTTGCGCTGCTGAACACCGGCGCGCAACCGGTTCAGTCGAATAACCGCCTGCTGACGACGATCGCGTATCAACTGGACGGCCGGCGAACTTATGCGCTGGAGGGATCGATCTTTATCGCGGGGGCCGCAGTGCAATGGCTGCGCGACGCGTTGCAGATAATCGACGCGGCGCCACAAAGCGGCGAACTGGCGGCTCAGGCCGATCCGAACCAGCATGTGGTGCTTGTGCCCGCCTTCACCGGCCTCGGCGCGCCTTATTGGAAACCTGACTGTCGCGGGGCGCTGTTTGGGCTGACGCGCAATTCCGGCCGGGCCGAGATTGCCCGCGCCACGCTGGAAAGCATCGCCTTCCAGACCCGCGACCTGTGGCATGCCATGCAAGGCGACTGGGGCGCCGATGCCGATGTCATCCTGCGCGTCGATGGCGGGATGGCCGCGTCCGATTGGACCATGCAAGGCCTGTCGAACTGTCTCGGCGCGCCTGTGGACCGCCCCGTCATGCAAGAGACGACCGCCCTTGGCGCCGCATGGCTGGCAGGCATGAAAGCCGGAATTTATCCCGATCAGGCCGGGTTTGCGGAAACATGGGCGCTGGATCGCCGGTTCGAGCCAACGCAGGAACAATCCGAACGCGATGCGGCCTATGACCGTTGGCAACTTGCGGTACAGGCTGCGATGGCGTTCTAGCTGTGGTCTTTCAACAAACGCTGTTTCTGCCGTGACCAATCGCGTTTGGCTTGGGTTTCGCGCTTGTCATGGGTTTTCTTACCCTTGGCGATGCCGATCTTAATCTTGGCCAACCCCTTGTGGTTGAAATACAAAACCAACGGCACCAGCGTCATGCCCTTGCGCTGGGTTGCATTCCACAAATCGGACATCTGTTTGCGGGACACCAGCAGCTTGCGACGGCGGCGTTCTTCGTGCTTGAACACCTTGGCCTGCTCGTATGGCGCGATATAGCTGTTGACCAGCCACAGCTCGCCGTCATCGACGGCGGCATAGCTTTCCGCGATGTTGGAGCCACCCGCGCGCAGGGATTTGACCTCGGATCCTTGCAGAACGATACCGCATTCGATGTCTTCCTCGATCGCATAATCGAAGCGGGCGCGCCGGTTTTCGGCGATCACTTTGTAATTCGGGTCTGTCTTCTGCTTGGCCATGACGGGTTGATTTAGGCGGCTTGCGCCGCCCTTGCAAGGCACGGATTTCCAGCCGGGGTCATGATTTGGCAGAAATGATCAGATCCGGGCCAAAAATCGTGTCCGCGTGGCTGTGGAGATATATCTTCAACCAGGGTGTAAACCGGTCCGGGTGGCGTTTCACTTCGGCCAACAGATCGTGATAGTCGATCCAACGGATATCCATGACTTCATCCGGGTTGGGCGCGATTTTCAGCGGGCCGCGGACATGGGCCAGAAAGACGTCGACAACCTCGTTTTCCACCATGCTGTTGCCCACATCGGCGTGATATTCCAGCCGGTGTCGGTATTCGGGATACAGGCCTGTGATCCCAAGCTCCTCATGCAGGCGGCGCACGGCACAGGTGGACGAGCTTTCGTCCCAATCGGGATGCGTACAGCAGGTGTTCGCCCAAAGGCCGGGCGTGTGGTACTTGCCCAAAGCGCGACGCTGCAGCAGGATCTCGGTCCCCCGTACGACAAAAACCGACACAGCCTTGTGCTTGAGCCCCTTTTCGTGAACTTCAAGCTTGTCTACAGGGGTCAACTCACCATCGACCCAAGCTGGGATCATGATACCCATCTGTCCTCTCCTGCTGCCAATCCGCCTGACGAGCCCTGATGTTGATTATAGCTGTTGCCGGACCGGCTTGGCTTTGCGGCGTTGCTTGGCAATCCGCCGTCTGACTTCAAAGTGCGGCTGTTCCACATTGTTATCAATCGCACCAAAGGCCGCAGGGGCTGCGGCCTTTGGTCCTTGTGCAGTGGTGCACAGTATCAGGTGTTATTCACCCGACACGCTTGCGATATAGGCATAGACGTCTTCACCGCCCTTTTTCAGCTTGAAGGTCATTTTCGATTTGGCGGATGTGTCATCCAGATAGGTTTTCAAAAATGCCTTGGGGTCCTGAGCATACTCGACAAAAGTAGTTTCGTCCCAGACCAGACCCTTCTCACCGGCGGCAACGATGCTGTCTCCGTATTTGAAACCCTCAACGGTACCGGCGGTGCGGCCCGCGATTCCATAGAGGTTGGGGCCGGTCTTGCCACCTTTGACGATCACTTCGCCTGCCGGGTCGGCGATCATGTGGCAGGACTTGCATTTGTTGAAGGTTTTCTTGCCCGCCTCAGCGTCGCCTTCAGCATAAGCAGGAAGGGCCAGAAGGCCCATGATTGCGGTAGCGAGGATACGATTCATAGCTTTTGCTCCGATAGAAATTGGCTGCACCGAATGGACCGTCGGCGCAAAAAAGAGTCAACGCGCAGATTGCCGCGCGCGCTTACTGTGCCACTGCGACAAATAGGATGTCCTTAACTTTTGTCATGTACATCGGACCAGCAAGGCAACAGATCGCCCACGGACGGAGTCGCCAGATACACGGCGCGCGCAATAGCTCGCGCGAGGCACAGCGAGGCCGCATGCCCGATGACACCTGGTTCGGTGTCGGTGGCGACACCCCGCGCGCCCGTGCTGACCCCGAATACCAGATCACCATCCCCCGGCGTGTGGGCGGGTACAATAGCACGGGCAATACCGTCATGGGCGGCAACGGCCAGTCTCTGACACTGCGGTTTGGTCAGGTCCGCATCTGTCGCAACGATGGCAATCGTGGTATTGGCCTTGTCCGGCTTCGCGGACTGCATCACCTGCGCTTTGCGACTGACCGTTGGTTGGCCCAGTCCGGCATTGGAATCAGGCCCTAATCCACCGAATTCGCCGTCCATTTCAAATGGGGCGGCCCAGAAATGCCTGTCACCCGGCGTGGTGACACTGCCCAGCGGATTGACTGCAACCAATGCGCCAACGGTAACACCGCTGTCCAGAACAACCGAGGCCGAACCCAACCCGCCTTTGTGCATCGCGGTCAAAGCCCCGGTTCCTGCACCTGCTGTTCCGAGTTCGAACCGGTCCGACGCGGACTCGAACGCCGCACGGCCCAATGCGCGATAGGGATTCTCGTGCCACGCCTTGTCGCCGCCATTCAGCAGATCGAACAGGATCGCCCCGGGCACGATCGGAACCACGGCGGAACCCACCTTAAACCCGCGGCCCAGAGCATGCAGCGCGTCCATGACGCCCGAACAGGCATCCAGCCCGAAGGCCGACCCGCCCGAAAGCACGATCGCATCCACCTGTTCAACGGTCTTGTCGGCGGCCAGCAAATCTGTCTCGCGCGTGCCGGGTGCGCCACCCATCACGTGCACCGAGGCTCGGAGTGGTTGCGCGCCGGTCAGGACGGTGACGCCTGATTTCAAAGGTGCGTTCTGTGCGTTGCCGACCTTCAGGCCGGGGACATCCGTGATCAGGTTTCTGGGTCCGGGGATCATGCAAACCTCGATGGTCGAGCTGGAAAGCGCGCTGGCGCGCGCTGCCTCCGGCGGGGATATTTTTGGCCAGATGAAGAGCGGATCAGATGCATCGGCCTCCGTCCACCTCGAGCGCGGCGCCGGTGATCATGCTGGCCTCGTCCGAACACAGGAAACAGGCGGCATTGGCCATATCTTCGGGGGTTGAAAAGCGGCCCAACGGGATGGTCGACAGGAATTTGGCACGGATTTCGGGCGTATCCTCGCCCATGAAGGATTTCAATAGCGGCGTTTCCCCGGCAACCGGGCAGATCGCATTCACCCGCACGCCGGACGGGGCGAGCTCGACCGCCATCGTTTTAGTTGCGGTGATCATCCAGCCCTTGGAGGCGTTGTACCAGTTCAGGTTTGGGCGCGGCGACAGGCCTGCGGTTGAAGCAACGTTCAGTACTGAACCCGCCCCGCGCGCCTTCATAGGTGGAACCAATGCACGCGCGGTCAGATAGACGGATTTCATGTTCACGTTGAAAACACGGTCGAAATCCGCTTCGCTGACCTCCTCCAGCGGCGTCGGCAGGTGGGTCACACCGGCATTGTTCACAAGGATGTCCAGATGGCCGAAGGTTGAGAAAGCCGCATCCGCCATCTTTTGAACCGAGGCGCCCTTGCCTACATCGACCTGCTGAGCAATCGCCTCGGACCCAAGCTGGGTTGCGAATTCATGCGCGGCATCGCCATTGATGTCAGCAATCATGACACGCGCACCTTCGGCGAGGAACTTCCTTACGATCCCCGCACCAAACCCGGATGCACCGCCAGTGACGATTGCGGTTTTCCCCTCCAGCCTCATGGCGTTACTCTCCTGCACCTTTTGCAGGCCAGACTATCAATGCCCGGACGAGATGCCAGATCAATCTTCGGACACCTTGCCGCGCAGCGCCTTGACGTCGCCCCGCGCCTTTTTCGCCGCAAGCCTGCGTTTGACCGAACCATAGGTGGGTTTCGTCGCGATGCGCCGCTTAGGTTTGACCAGCGCCTTGCCGATCAGCTCGGCCAGCCTTGTTCGCGCAATTTCCCTGTTGCGGGCTTGGGAACGTGTTTCTTCGCATTGAATGATAATCGCACCATCCTTGGTCCAGCGGCGCCCGGCCAGTCGTTTCAGCCGCGCCTTGACCGGATCGGGCAGCGAGGGTGAGCGCGCAGCTTCGAAGCGCAGTTCAACGGCGGTCGAGACCTTGTTCACGTTCTGCCCGCCAGGCCCGGAGGAACGCATGAAGCTCTCGGTCATTTCCCAGTCTTGCAGTGTGATATCGTCAGAGATGCGCAACATGGGCAAGACCATAGCTGGAGCGGGTAAAAACAGAAAGGGCCGCCCCGATGGGACAGCCCTTCGAAAGTTCAGGAGGTCGGGTCGGTTAGATCAATCGACCAACCGGAGCGTACGCTCGGCCAAGGGCTGCCCTAGCAGGCGGTCCTCCCGGTTGTTCCGACACCTCTCTCCAATCTCTTTCTCGACACTGGATCACCTCCTTTTCTATCTGTTGCGGTTGAAAAGAAGCGTGACACAAGATGCGCCATTCTCAAAGCACTTTTTTACGCAGGCCGTGCAGCGGTCAGTCGCGCAACGATCACCTTGAACGGAATCAGCGCGATCAGAGCCAGCGACAGTTTCACCAACCAGTCGGCAAAGGCCAGCGTCACCCACAGCGGCGCCTCGGGGCCTGACAGCATGAAGGGCACGGGCTCCCACGCCCAATTGATGGCCGCATCTGCATCGGCACCAAAGAAGGTGACCGAGGCCGAGAAGGCGATAGTAAAGAAGATCGCGGTATCCAGCGCTGAACCTACCAGGGTCGAGACCAGCGGCGCACGCCACCATTGACCGCCGCGCATGGCGTTGAACACGGTGACGTCGGTCAGTTGCGCGATCAGGAACGCGGTGCCCGAAGCGACGGCGATGCGCAGCGGCACGGCGGCATAGGTAAACCCGTCGCCCTGAAGCATGATCTGGCTGCCGATCAGCGAGCAGATCACCCCGGTGACGAAGCCCGCGAAAACAACCTTGCGGGCCGGGCCCACACCATAGACGCGGTTCATAATATCAGTGACCAGAAAGGCCAGCGGATAGGTGAAGGCACCCCAGGTCAACAGGCCGTCAAAGATCAGGAACTGGACCAGGATGTTCGAGGCCACGACGATGGCGGCCATGGCAAGAATGCCGGGAATATAGTTGCGTTGCATTTTGTGATGCCCGTTTTGACAAGGTAGCGGCGACTTGGCCAAGGGACCGTCCCAAGGCAGGCTGTGCGTTTAGACCTTCATCTGCCGTGTGTCAATCGGGCAGCAGATACTCGACCAACTCGGTCCGTTGCAGTGCCAGAAAGTTGTCATCCGAGATCATCGTGGCCCGCAAACGTCCCTGATCATCCCGCCAGATCGACAAGCCTTCGAGGTTGTCATGCGCGCCGGTTCCGGTTTCGAACAGGGTTTCCTCGGCGTTTGGCACGTCGCCTGTCAGATCCCATCGCCGCAGGCGCGAGCGAAATCCGATTGCCGTGAGGTTTCGCTCCAACACGTAGAACCGCCCATCAGGACCGAAATCAGCGGCAACCGGTTTGAACCAACCACGCTGGGGCAGAACAAATGGGGTCGACCAGGTTTGGCCATTCCAGCGATAGACGGGAATATTTCCGTCCGAGGTGCGGTTCGTTTCCGGCAGCGTATACAGCCGCCCGCGCCTGTCGATGGCCAGACCTTCAAAGGACCCGTTGTCGGCGAGATGCTGAAATGCCTGCGGGCGTGGCAATACACGCGCCTTCGTGCCAGGTGCGGGGTAATGGGCGACGCGGTGCACCCCTTCGAATGAGATATAGAATCCACCGTCAGGAGCCGCCGCAATCCCCTCGGAATCGCCAACGCCGCCGGACATGAGATGCCCATTGCTGGACAGAACCGGCCATTGCCCCAGAATGCGAATGCCGGTGATCTCGCCATCAAGACGTTCAATGCGCGCAATCACCAACCGTGCCCGGTCGCTCAGCGCCATCATTTGCTGCCCATTGTCCGAAATGTGCAGCGCCGAGAATCCACCGAACCAATCCGCCTTGTCACGCCATGCAAAACTGCTTTGATGTGTGGCGGTCTTTACATCCACTCCAGGGGCCGCCGTGGCCAGAAACAGTGCCGCACCTACTTGGATTGCAAGACTGAGGCGCATTGCTTCGGCAAATCGGCCAGCACATATTCCCGGCGTTTCTTGGGCGGCGGCGCGTTTGGATCGGGCGGCGGCGGGTTCAGAATGTTACGCACCCATTGTTGCGCCTCGGCACAGCCATCGCCCTTGGGTGGTGCATCCTGGTTGACGCATCCCTTTGATCCTCTTGGGCATTTCAGGCGTACGTGAAAGTGGTAGTGATGCCCCCACCAGGGCCTGATCTTGCGCAGGTAGGCCCGGTTGCCTTTTTCATCGTTGCACATCTGAACCTTAGCCCCGGGGAACACGAAGATACGTGCCACGCGCTTGTCCTTGGCGGCTTCGCGCAGTACCGCGTGGTGCTGTTTGGTCCAGTTGCTGTTGACGTAGGCGCCGTTCGAGCGGCGCAGCGATATGGACGAAATATTCTCGCGCGCCTTGCGCGACAGGCGCATGTTGTCACCCGGAAGCATCCAGATATCGATATCCAGCCCCAGCTGGTGCGAGCGGTGGCCCGAAGTCATTGGCCCACCCCGCGGCTGGCTGATATCCCCAATATAGAGACCGTTCCAACCCGGCTGTTTCGCCGCAAACCGGCTGAGGTCCTGCACGTAATCGATCGCTTCGGGATGCCCCCAGTTGCGATTTCGCGACAGTCGCATGGCCTGCCACGTGGGCCCGGTCTCGGGCAATTGAACCGATCCGGCCGCACATCCGCGCGAATAACTGCCGAAAGCAGCCGATTTTTGTTGCGAGCTTACCTTCTGTGCCCCGAACAACTGCTTTGCCAAGGGCTGCGCTGATGCCGTATTCGCCAGCGCGGTTATTACCAGTAGTGCCAAAAAACGTAGTAAAATCATCTGCTCTGATCCCCTTCAGGTCTGACCCAGCGCATCAGGAATAGACCCAGAATAAACAACAGAATGATTGGTGACACCCCCAGACGCGCACTGCCGGTTGCGGTTGTTGCAATCCCAATCAACAACGGGGCCGCAAAAGCGGTCGCGCGCCCCGACAGACCATAAAGACCAAAACTTTCGACCGGGGTTTCAGGGTCGGTGTGGCGCACCATCATCGAACGGCTGGCCGATTGCAGAATGCCTCCCATGCCACCGATCAGCACACCACAGCCAAAGAAGACCATGTCTGGCAGGTTGGATCCGTCAGGCAGGCCGATGCCGTAGATCTGCGTCCGGTCCATCGACACCACTGTGACGCAGACAAAAATCAATACCCAGATCGCCACCAATATCACTGGTTTCGGGCCGTATTTCTTGTCTGCCTTCCCCCCGATCCACGCAAAAACGGCCGAAGCGAGAACGCTGACGATCCCGAATACTCCGATCTTGATCAGATCCCATTCCAACACCAGCCGCGCGTAGACACCACCAAAACTGTACAGCCCGTTCAGTGCGTCGCGATAGAACATGGACGAACCGAGATAACTGGCCAGACTGACGCGATAGCGCAAGTTAGACACTGATTTCGACAACAGGCGCAGCGCCTCACCCACGCTTCCCTTCCTGTCCGTCGCCGCATCGTCGCGGACCCACAGGAAGTATGGCACCATGAACAGAATGAACCAGATTGCCGTAAATGGGCCGACAAAACGCGTGCCTTCCCGGGTGGCGGCATCCAGACCAAAGGCGGGCGTCATCCCGATCAGGGTTTTGCCGTTTGGCTGTTCCACAAACAGCGCCAGCATGATCGCCAGCGAAATCAGCCCTCCAAAATAGCCAAAGGCAAAGCCCGAGCCCGAGATCTCGCCCACTTCGCTGTCATCGCCCAGATCGGGTAGCTGCGAGTTGATGAAGATCAGCGCATATTCCGCACCTACGAAGCCGACACCAAAAGCCGACAGCATCAGCCACATGTTCGAGCCATCGGGCATCGTATACCAAAGCGCCGCAGACCCGACCGCATACATGACCGAAAAGGCAAATATCCACGGGATGCGCCGCCCCGAGACATCCGCCATCGCCCCCAGAAGCGGCGCACCAAAAGCGATGATCAGCCCGGTGATCGTCAGACAGTTCGCCCAAACAGTCTGTGCGCGCGCCGCAGCCACCTGCGCATCCAGCCCTTCAGCGGTGAAATACCCGGCGGCGACGCCTGCGAAGTAAGGGCCAAAGACAAAGGTGACCAGAAGGGTGTGAAAGGGCTGGCTGGCCCAGTCAAAGAACCACCAGCCCCAAATGCGCCTGCGCTTGGAAATCTCTGCCATCTCTGCCCCTGTTTATCGTTGCGATTATATGACTGGGCTTTCATTCAAATCGCAAGCGTTGAGTGCCAGACACTTGCTCTTTGTCGCCATGGTGCTTAGGTCTCGGCCAACAAGAATACGGAGAACCCATGCTGTCGCTGATCCAAATCCTGCTGCTGATCCTGGACATTGTCTGGTTCATCATCCTGGCCCATGTGATCATGAGCTGGCTGATCAACTTTCAGGTGCTGAACTTGCACCAACAGCTGGTCGCGCAAATCTGGTACGGGCTGAACCGCCTGTTAGAGCCTATCTATGGCCCGATCCGGCGCATCCTGCCCAATATGGGCGGTCTGGACCTGACGCCGCTGGTGGTGCTGATCGGGGTCTATGCGCTGCGGATCATCCTGATCAACAACGCGGTCTATTTCTACTGACCTCTTGTTCCCCGATTCCGACTGTGTGATTGTCCTTTCAAGAGCAGTCAAATCTTGAAACAGGGCACCCCCGCACATGTTCGACGCCGCGCCTCTGCTGCGAGATGTCTTTGGATTCGATGAATTCCGCCCCGGGCAGGAAGAGATCGTCGATGCCGTAACCGCCGGCCAGAACGTGCTGGCGATCATGCCCACGGGCGGCGGCAAATCCCTGTGTTATCAACTGCCTGCCCTGCTGCGCGACGGGGTCACGGTGGTGATCTCGCCGCTGATCGCCCTGATGCGCGATCAGGTGCGGGGGCTGCAAGAAGCCGGGGTCGAGGCCGGCGCGCTGACCTCGGGCAACACGCCCGAGGAAACCGATGCCGTGTGGGAAGCGCTTGAGGCCGGGCGGCTGAAACTGCTTTACATGGCGCCCGAACGGCTGGCGGCAGGCTCGGCACTGGGCATGTTGCGGCGGATCAATGTCAGCCTGATCGCGGTGGACGAGGCCCATTGCGTCAGCCAGTGGGGCCATGATTTCCGGCCTGATTATTTACGGATCGGAGAGTTGCGGCACGCCCTGAACGTGCCTCTGGCCGCCTTCACCGCGACCGCCGACGCCGAAACACAGGACGAGATCGTCGAGAAACTGTTCGACGGCACGCCTCCGCGCAAGTTCCTGCGCGGCTTCGACCGCCCGAACATCCACTTGGCCTTTGCCGCCAAGGACAGCCCGCGCAAGCAGATCCTGGATTTCGCCGATGCGCGCCGGGGCCAGTCGGGCATCGTCTATTGCGGCACCCGCAACAAGACCGAAGTTCTGGCGCAGGCGCTGCGCGAACAGGGCCACAGCGCCTGCCACTATCACGGTGGGATGGAGGCCGAGGACCGCCGCATCGTCGAAACCCGCTTCGCGCGCGAGGACGGGTTGATCGTGGTGGCCACCGTGGCCTTTGGCATGGGCATCGACAAACCCGACATCCGCTGGGTCGCCCATGCGGACCTGCCGAAATCCATCGAGGCCTATTACCAGGAAATCGGCCGCGCTGGGCGCGACGGCGGGCCGGCCGAGACCCTGACTCTGTTCGGCCCCGACGATATACGTTTGCGGCGGTCCCAGATTGACGAGGGGCTGGCGCCACCCGAACGCCGCATGGCGGATCATGCGCGGTTGAACGCGCTGCTGGGGTTGGCCGAGGCGCTGGAATGCCGCCGCCAGACCCTGCTGGGCTATTTCGGGGAACAGGCCGCACCCTGTGGCAAATGCGACCTGTGCGATACACCGCCCGAAGTATTTGATGGAACAACACCCGTCCGAATGGCCTTGTCCGCGATTCTTCGCACCGAGGAATGGTTTGGCAGCGGTCATCTGATCGACATCCTTCTGGGAAACGAGACCGACAAGATCCGCGCCCGTCGTCATGATGGTCTGTCCACCTGGGGCATCGGCAAGGACTGGTCGCGCGCGCAATGGCAGGCAATATTCCGCCAGATGATGGGGCACGATCTGGTGCGCCCCGACCCCGAACGCCACGGGGCCTTGCGGATGACCGAGGCCGCCAAACCAATTCTCAAGGGCGAGGCAAAGATCAACCTGCGCAAGGACGCCCTACGCAAGGCAACCCGTCGCCCCGCCGTGAAAGCCATGGTGTCCGATGAAGATGCGCCCTTGCTGTCGGCTCTCAAGGCCAAGAGACGCGCATTGGCAGAATCCGCCCGGGTCCCGGCTTATGTCATTTTTCCGGATCGTACCCTGATCGAAATGGCGGAAAAACGCCCCATGACGCTGGACGAGATGGCCCGGATCGTCGGCGTCGGCGCCAAGAAGCTGGAACGGTATGGCGACACCTTCCTTGAAGTGATAGCGGGCGAGGCCCAGGCGTTGCACCCGGCGCGGCGCAAGCTGGCCGGTCGCGATCAGGGCGACATCTATGACCGTTTGCTGGAAGTACAGTCCCAATTGTCCCGCGGTCCCGAGGGGATAGACAAGCCTCTGACCTGCTCGGCCTCGCAACTGGCAAAGGTGGCACAGATGCGCCCGGATGACCTGCGCGGGCTTGAACAGGTGCTGGGCGACCGGCGTCACGAAAGGTTCGGCACCGCCTTTCTGGACGTGCTGCGTGAGGCGGGCTAGATACGCCGGGACAGGTAAGGAAAGAGGGCAGGTATGCTGGTAGTGATTTCCCCGGCCAAGCGGCTGGACTGGACAGAGCGGGATGTTGAAGTCACACAGCCCGATTTTCAGGATGATGCGATCAGACTGTCCAAAACCGCGCGCAATCTGACCCTTGGCGATCTGAAAAAGCTTATGGGTCTGAGCGATGATCTGGCGCGCCTGAACCGCGATCGCTATCGTGCTTTTTCCGAAATGCCAGACGCCGATGCAACGCGCCCGGCCGCGCTGGCCTTTGCAGGAGACACCTATCAGGGTCTGGAAGCAGCTTCGCTCGATCCTGATGAACTGGCATGGGCACAGGATCATCTACGCATCCTCTCAGGTCTCTATGGTGTCTTGCGGCCACTGGATGCGATACAGCCCTACAGGCTGGAGATGGGCAGCAAGCTGAAAACACGGCGCGGCAAGACCCTGTATGAGTATTGGCGCGACCAGCTGAGCAAAGCTCTGAACACACAAGGCAACATGATCGGCAGCGACGTTCTGATCAACTGCGCCAGTCAGGAGTATTTCGGCGCCGTGGACCCGAACGCTCTGAAATTGCGCGTCATCTCGCCGGTGTTCATGGAAGACAAGAACGGCGCTCCGAAGATCGTGAGTTTCTTTGCCAAAAAGGCGCGTGGTGCAATGGCGCGATATGTCATTCAGCACCGCCTGACCGACCCCGATGCCCTGCTGGATTTCGATGCGGGCGGTTACGCGTATCGTGCTGACCTATCGGAAAAGGATAAACCTGTCTTTGTTCGACCTTATTCGTCCTGAGACCCTGACAACCTGATCGATATTTCCTTCCACGGTTCTGGGCCGTGGATCCGAGCAAGGGGCCAGCCCCTCGCGCTCCCCGGGATATTTTCAGCCAGATGAAGTGGGATCCTGTTCGCGGTCACACATGGGTGCATGTTTATGGGCGAGGTGATTGTCCATGACTTCGCTTACGCCATCCGGTTGGTGTTGCAGGATCATTTGATGAATATGATTTTTGCGCAGCGGTTTCGTCATGTAGTGATCCAACCCCGCGGACAGGATGCCCTGATCGTCACCGGCCATTGCATGAGCAGTTAAGGCGACAATCGGGACATGACGCCCTGTTTCGACCTCGAGCCTGCGGATTTCAGCAGTGGCCTGTTTGCCGTCCATTTTTGGCATCGATATGTCCATGAAGATCAAGTCCGGGTCAAATTCCTGAAACATCTCGACGGCTTCTATTCCATTGGACGCAAATCGCAGATCTATATGCAGGTCTTTGACCATCTTTTTCAGGATCAGCTGGTTGGTAAGATTGTCCTCGGCCGCAAGTACCTTCATGCGCCTTGCTTCCAAGGCCTTGGTTTCTTGGCGGACAGAGACGAGTTTTCGCTGCGTCGAACGACGTTCTGGCGGCGGGGTGTCCTTGAGAGCCACGAGCCTGGAATACAACTCGGCCCTGGGGATCGGCCTCTGCAACACACCGTCGATCAGTTCGCGGGCTGGGTGCGTGTGGATCAGAGATGGATTTGCAGACATCACGATGACCGAGGCGTCGCCCCACCCACGGTCTTTGAGGGTGACGGCAAGATCCAAGCCATCCATATCCGGCAGATCATGATCGCACAGGACAAGTTCAATCGCGCCATGCATTTCTGCCAGCGCCTCGGCCCCTGACGCGCAAACCGTCACTTCGGCCCCCAAACGGCCAAGTTGTTTCGCCAAAATAGCCCGGTTTACGGCCAGATCCTCGACCACCATGACGTGATTCACACAATCCGCCAGTTTCGGAGGTTCGGGCTGCGGGCCTTCTGCCGTGGGCAGCGACACCCTGAACCCGAAACAGGATCCCCGACCCGGTTCGCTTTCGACCCAGACTGAACCGCCCATCATGGTGATCAGGCGCCTAGTGATCGCAAGACCCAACCCGGTACCTTCAAATTGACGATTGCGTTCATCTTCGACCTGATTGAACTCACCAAAAACGTGGTTGATCTTTTCTGCATCGATACCGATGCCGGTATCTTCGATGGCAACATGGATGTCGCATGTCTGAGCCTGGGCATGCGGAACGCCTGTCACACGGATCAGAACATGACCTTCCGTGGTGAATTTGACTGCGTTGCCGACCAAATTGGTCAGAACCTGCCGTATTCGGCCCGGATCGCCCACAAAAAGGGTGGGCAGGAACAGGTCGTAATCCACAAGCAACGTGAGCCCCTTGTCACGCACGCTTGGCTGCAACAGCATCGCGACTTCAAGAATGCAGCGCTCCAGATCGAAGGGTTCAGGGTGCAGAACCAGCTTGTCCGCCTCGATCTTGGAGTAATCAAGCACGTCGTTGATGATAACCAACAATGCCTCACCCGAATTGCGGATCGTGTTGACATAGAGCCGCTGTTCTTCGTCCAGCGGAAATTCATCAAGCAGTTCGGCCATACCCACGATACCATTCATCGGCGTGCGGATTTCGTGGCTCATATTGGCGAGAAAGGCTGATTTGGCCCTGTTGGCCGCTTCCGCCCGTTCGCGGGCAACCTTCAGTTCTGTTTCGTGCCGGACCGACGCGGTGATGTTGAGTGCCAGGCTGACCACGTCACCACCGCTGCCACGCTGATCAATCAGGCGAATGTAGTGACCGTTCCACAGCTGCATGACGATCGGAGTTGGATTGGCCCGATTCCAGCGTGCCTGCATTCTGGCCTGCCATTCCTCGGCGGTTTCGTCACCGGTATCGACAATTCCTTCGGTGGTCAGCAATTGCAGAATGCGCTGGTAGGAAATCCCTGGCGCCACCTCATCCAGCCCTTCAAACACGCTGAGATATGCAGCGTTTGCGCTGATGAGCCTGCTGTCGCCGTCAAAGAATGCAAACCCGTCCTGAATGGTCTGGATCGAATGCCAAAGGCGGCGTTCGGCAATCTCGATCTTGGCATGAGCGACAGTGAGATCGGATTTGACCTTTTCGTTTTCCCCACGAACAGTTTCGACTTCGGCCTGAGTTTCACCAATGCGCCTGGTCAGCGCCATGGCGTGTTGGCCCAGTTTGCGATTGGCGGCCGAAAGCTCGGCCTGTTTCAAGGCAAGCATTCGTTCGGCTGCCAGACGCGCACGCCGTTCCTGTGCCAGTTTGTTTGCAAGACTCATTTTGATCGATTCCGGGACGTTCGGATTTCAGCATCGCGACAGAGAATGAAAAACTGTTTAAGCCGTTGCGCTACAGGCGCGCGCCATGCAAGGTTGAGCCCAAAGAGGAGAGCACGATGCACCGCTTTGTTTTTATTTCAATAACTTACATAATTGGCCTTCTGATCCTTCCCGCCGCCGTTCTGGCGCAGAGTGCGGTGCCTGAGTTCCGCTATGTCACCTCTCGGGACACGGATTTTTACGGGTCGGATCTGGATCCGTTGTTCGACACCGATCTGAAGTCCTGTGTTCAGGCCTGCTCGGCCAACGCGCAATGTACGGCGTTCACCTATAACACCCGTTCCGATGCCTGCTTTCCCAAAAGTGGCGTGAACAGACAAGAGGCGTATCAAGGCGCATTGTCCGCGCAAAAGGTGCCAAGCAGCGAACAGACTCTAATCTTGGGAAAAACGCGCGCGCAAGCACTGAGCGTCCTGAGTTCTGACGATCTGGATCACGCAAGAAAACAAGCCCGCGATCTGGGATTCCTGCACCCGGCAGGGGGGTATGATCTGCGGGCCGTTCTGGATGCGGCGCGCGACGCAGGCAGTGTCGCACAAACGATGCAGTGGACCGGTGTCGCCGTATCGCTCAGCGACCGCGCGGATCTTTGGGTGGAATATGCGCACCTGCTGCTGGCCATGAACCCTTCGGGTTGGAACGAGCGGCGCGACCTGCGCAACCGCGCGCTGAATGCGGCGATCAATGGCTATCTGCGCGCCGAAACCCCCGGCACCCAGATCGCTGCTCTGATGACCCTTGCGGAAGCCCTGGAAGAGGTTGAGCGCGGGCGCGACATGATTCCCGTTCTTCGGTTGGCCGAGCAGGTGCAGCCGCGCGAAGACGTGCTGACCGCATTGGACAAAGCCATCGGCAAATACGGTTTCCGCGTGGTCGACAGCTCGGTCGAAAGCGATGCGGCAGCCCCCAGGATCTGTATCGAATTCTCGGAATCACTGGTCAAGGCCGGGGTCGACTATGATCCCTTCGTTCAACGTGACGCCGATGGGCTGGTCGTGCAGGCCGAGGACAGCCAGCTTTGCTTCGATGGGATCGCGCATGGCCAGCGTTATCGCCTGACATTGCGCGAAGGCTTGCCTGCCGCCTCGGGCGAAGCACTGAATCGCAGCATCGAACTGACCCATTATGTACGCGACCGGACGCCTTCGGTTCGGTTTCCCGGACGCAGCTATGTCCTTCCGAAATCTGCCAACGCGGCCTTGCCCGTCGAAACGGTCAATGTCACCGAACTGGACCTGACCCTGCGGCGGGTCAGTGACCGGAACCTGTTGCGGGCCGTGCAACAGGACTTTTTCGGCCGCCCGCTCAGCGAATGGCAGGAGGAAGAATTCTCGGACCAGATTGCCCAGGACATCTGGACGGGTACTGCCGAGGTTTCAAACCAGTTGAACCAGACCATGACGGCACGTCTTCCCATGGCCGAAGCGATCTCGGATCAACCTGCCGGTATCTATACATTGACCGCCCGCGTTCCGGGGGCCGATCCCTATGACGATCCCGGCGCAACGCAATGGTTTGTGCTTTCTGATCTGGGGATCAGCACCGCCCTGGGCACTGACGGGCTGCACGTGACCGTGCGCGGGCTAAGCGACGCGGCACCGCGCGAAGGTGTCGAAGTTTCGCTGATCTCAGGGGCGAACGCCGTCATCTCATCGGCACAGACCGATGAAACCGGCTATGCAAGGTTCGATCCGGGCCTGACACGCGGCACAGGGGCCAGTGCGCCTGCTCTGGTGACGGCGGCAATCGATGAGAGGGATTTCAGCTTTCTCTCGCTGACCGATCCTGCCTTTGACCTGTCGGATCGCGGCGTTGAAGGGCGCGCACCGGCGGGGCCGGTCGATGTCTTTCTGACCACCGACCGAGGTGCCTATAGGGCCGGCGAAGTAATCCATGTCACCGCCCTGTCCCGCGATGGCAAAGCGCAGGCCATCGAGGGCCTGCCTCTGACGGCGATCCTGTATCGCCCGGACGGGGTGGAATACCGCCGGTCTGTCTCGGATGGCGGTGTTGCCGGGGGCCATGTCTTTGCCCTGCCCGTGGCCGCAGACGTACCGCGCGGCGCATGGAAGATTGAAATCAAATCCGATCCAATAGGCGATGCGCTGGCGCGTCAGACCGTTCTTGTCGAGGATTTCCTTCCCGAACGGATCGATTTCGAACTGACCCTGCCCGAAGCACCCCTGCGCCCCGGCGACAGTCCACCGCTCGCGATCGACGCGCGCTATCTGTTTGGAGCGCCGGGGTCGGACCTGAGCATTGACGGGCAGGTCATCGCCCGCCCGGCGAACACGGTCCCGGGCTACGACGGATATCGCTTTGGCCGCTATGATGCAGAAACCTCGATCAAGAGCACATATTTCGGAGACACGCGCACAGACGCAACCGGGCACGCGACCGTGGCGGTCAAAGTCCCCGTGTTAGAGACTGAAGGAAAGCCAATCGAAGCTGAAATCATCGCCCGGCTGGCCGATGGCTCGGGCCGCCCGGTCGAGCGTCGCCTGACCGCGCCCGTCCTGCCGCCGCACCCTGTTATTGGTGTCAAACCTCTGTTCGACGAAGTCATCCCGGAAGGCACCGAGGCAGCGTTCGAGATCGTTGGCCTGTCTCCTGAGTTGACGCCCGTTCCGATGCGTCTCCGCTGGACGCTGAACAAGATAGAAACGCGCTATCAATGGTACCAGCTTCACGGCGACTGGAACTGGGAACCGACAACGCGCCGCAGCCGTGTCGCCACCGGCGAGGTGGACGTCCTCTCTGACCCTCTGACGCTGACGCAACCGGTGGAATGGGGGCGCTATGAACTGGTGGTGCAGCGAGTTGACGGAACATATTCCGAAACCGCCGTCGATTTCTATGCGGGCTGGTATCAGGCCGCCGATGCATCGACCACGCCGGACCGGCTTGAAATGTCGTTGGATCGCGACAGCTATCGCTTCGGGGATACGGCGCAGTTGCGGATCGTGCCCCGCAGGGCCGGTGTCGCTCAGATCGAAGTCCTTTCGAACCGTCTGGTCCACCGCCAGATCGTGGAGGTGCCCGAAGGGGAAACTCTGATCCCGATTGAAGTGACCCAGGATTGGGGCGCCGGGGCTTATGTCACCGCAACCGTGATCCGCCCAATGGATGTTGCAGCCGGTCAGAACCCGGCGCGGGCGATGGGCGTTGCCCATGCCAGCATCGATCCAGGGGACCGCAGACTTTCCCTAGCTATAGATGTGCCCGAGGTCACCGCACCACGTCAGACGCAAAAAGCCCGTATCAGGGTCGAAAATACCGTGGACGATGAGCCGGTCTGGCTGACGCTGGCCGCCGTCGACGTGGGCATTCTGAACCTCACCGGGTTCAAAAGCCCGGACCCGCAAGGATACTATTTCGGGCAGCGCCGTCTGGGTGTTGATCTGCGGGATGTCTACGGGCGACTGATCGACGGCATGAACGGAGCCATGGGCACAGTGCGCTCGGGCGGCGACAATGACAGCGGGATGCGTCGCCAGTCTCCGCCACCGACACAAGACCTGATGGCCGGGTTCAGTGGCCCGGTCGAGATCGGCGCGGATGGAGAGGTTGAGATCGACATTCCCCTTCCTGCCTTCAACGGAACCGTCCGGCTGATGGCCGTCGCGTGGTCGCGCAAAGCCGTCGGTCAGGCCGAAGCTGAAATGATCGTCCGCGACCCGGTGGTCGCTACCGCCAGCCTTCCGCGCTTCCTTGCCCCGGGCGATCAAAGCCGGATGCGTCTTGAGATCGTCCATGCGGATGGCACACCCGGAGAAATGGCACTTGGCCTGACCGCCTCCAAGGGTTTGGAACTGGGCGCGGCACCGGCCAGCTTTTTGCTGGAGGACGGTGGCAAGGCGGTTTTCGAGATCCCGATCACGGCCAGCGCCATCGGCGATCCTGAAATCAGCGTATCGATCACCACACCTGATGGGCGCGACCTGTCGCAAACCCTGCGCATGCCGGTGCGGGCCAATGACCCGGTGATTGCACAGACGCGGCGTTTTGCCTTGGGCGCAGGCGATAGCTTCCTGTTTTCGCAGGATGTGTTTGACGGGTTCCAGCCGGGTTCGGCCAAGGCCATCCTGTCCGCCGGAGCATTGGCCAAATTCGACACGCCCGGTCTGCTGGATCAGCTGCACCATTACCCCTATGGCTGCACCGAACAGATCACCAGCAAAGCGCTGCCGTTGCTGTATCTGTCATCCGTTGCGCAAGCCACGGGGCTGGGGGATGGCCCGGTTGTGGATCAACGCATCGCCGATTCGATCCGCAGCATCCTGACCCGTCAGGCCGCAAACGGCGCCTTTGGCCTGTGGCGCGCAGACAGCGGGGATTTCTGGCTGGACGCCTATGTGACCGACTTCCTGTCCCGTGCCCGCATTCAGGGACATCTCGTGCCGGACCGGGCGTTCGCTCAGGCGATGGACAATCTTCGGAACAGGGTCAATTACGCGCCTGATTTCGACGAAGGCGGTCAGGACATCGCCTATGCCCTGATGGTTCTTGCGCGGGAAGGCGCGGCCTCGATGGGCGATCTGCGCTATTACGCGGATGTCAAAGGGGATGCCTTCGACACCCCTCTGGCGGCGGCGCAACTGGGCGCAGCTCTGGCCTCTTACGGAGACCAGACTCGAGCGGATGCGATGTTCAACCGTGCCGCGCGGATGCTGGATCGGCAACAGAACCAGCAACAGAACGTCTGGCGCGCTGACTACGGCACCCACCTGCGGGACGCAGCGGGCTTGTTGAGCCTTGCAGTGGACGCGGGCAGCGAGGCGATTGACCGCGATGCTTTGATCCAATGGGTGAGCACGGGCCGCGCGCCGCTGTCCACTCAGGAGGCCACGTGGTCATTGCTGGCGGCGCACGCGCTTGTGTCTGACCCAACGGGATCGGGCTTGATGGTCAACGGGGCGCCGGTTTCCGGTCCGTTTGTGAAAGTTCTGCAATCCGGACAGGCGGATGAGATCAACGTCACGGCCGCCGACGGTCAGGCGACGGATATCACCTTGACGGTCACAGGCATCCCGGAGGTTCCGCCCGAGGCAGGCGGCACCGGCTATGCAATCGAACGGCGGTATTATTCGATGGATGGCGATCTGATCGATTCAGAACGCTTTGCCGTGGGTGATCGGTTCGTCACCGTACTGCAAGTTACACCGTTCGAAAACGGCGGTGCGCGGCTGATGGTGAACGATCCACTGGCAGCCGGGATCGAGATTGACAACCCAAGCCTGCTGCGCTCGGGCGAGGTCCGATCGCTGGACTGGCTGGATCTGTCCGACGCCACCCATACCGAGTTCCGCTCGGACCGGTTCCTGGCCGCCGTTGATTTGTCCGGTCGTGAAACCGTGACGCTGGCCTACGTGGCGCGCGCCGTGACACCTGGCGTGTTCCATCATCCGGCGGCCTCGGTCGAAGACATGTACCGCCCGCAGAACCGGGCGCGGACATCTACCGGACGGGTCGCGATCCAGTGACCGGACTTGCGCCATACCCTTGTTTGGGTGGTCGTCATGCCTAAGCGGTCGCGGCTCTTGTTTGCGCTGGCCGGAGCACTCTACCTGACGGCGCTGGCACGGGATGGTGTTGACCGCTGGGTCGATGCCACAACCCTGCCTTCCGTTATGGCTGAAACTCCGGTCGAGATGCGGGACCGGAATGGCGACCTTCTGCGGGCGTTTCCAGTTGAGGATGGCATCTGGAGGCTGCGGCCCGGCGCAGTTGACCCTGATTTCATCGCTATGCTGATCCGGTACGAGGATAAACGGTTCTGGACCCACGCCGGAGTGGACCTCATCGCGATGCTGCGGGCTGCCGGGCAAAGCCTGTGGAACGGGCGTAACGTGTCGGGCGGGTCCACTCTGACCATGCAGGTGGCGCGGTTGATCGAAGATGGTCCAACCGGGCGCTGGAGCGGGAAATTTCGCCAGATCAGAGTCGCATTGGCGTTGGAGCGGCGTCTGAGCAAACAGCAAATCCTGAACCTTTATCTGACCCATGCCCCCTATGGTGGCAATCTGGAAGGGCTCCGCGCCGGCGCCCGCGCGTGGTTTGGAAAGGACGCCACCCGGCTGACGCCCGCGCAAAGCGCCCTGTTGGTTGCGTTGCCGCAATCCCCCGAGGCCCGGCGCCCGGATCGCAAGCCCGAGGCTGCCCGGCAGGCCCGCGACCGGGTTCTGAACAGGCTGGTGCGCCACACCGTCCTGACCGATGCCGAAGCGCGCGCGGCCATGACCGAGCCTCTTCCGGATCGGATGAATCCGTTTCCGCGTCTTGCACCTCATCTGACTGACCGCGTGAGGCGGCAAGCACCCGCAACACAGGCCTTCGATCTGACACTGGATGCCGGATTGCAGGCCCGGCTGGAAACCTTGGTGGCCCGGGCCGCCAACCGCGTCGGACCACGCGTTTCCGGGGCTCTGATCGTGGCCGACCATCGCAGCGGCGAGGTTCTGGCATCGGTCGGATCTGCCGGGTACCAAGATGCCCGTCAGGGGTTCGTGGATATGACCCGGGCCGTACGGTCACCCGGATCGACCCTGAAACCTCTGGTCTACGGGCTGGCCTTCGATCAGGGGCTGGCCCACCCCGAGACCCTGATCAGCGACAGCCCCGTGATGTTTGGCCGATACGCACCGCGCAATTTCGACGGCGCCTTCCGTGGCGATGTCCGGGTGCGGGACGCCCTACAGCTGTCGCTGAACATCCCCGTCGTGCGCCTGACGAATGAGTTGGGCCCCGCTCGGTTGATGACAGCATTGAGGTTGGCCGGATCAGAGCCACGTCTGAATGGCGCAACACCCGGATTGGCGATTTCTTTGGGGGGCGTGGGGTTGAGCCTGCACGATCTGGTGCAGGTTTACGCCACTCTGGCAGCTGGCGGCACAGGCCCGATCCTGCATCATGACGTTCTGGCAGACGCCCAGCGCACCCGGCGCGTTCTGTCGGAAACCTCGGCCTGGCAGGTTTCGGACATTCTGGCCGGGCTTGCGCCACCGGCAGGCGGTGCAACAGGGTCGCTGGCCTACAAGACCGGCACGTCTTATGGCCACCGCGATGCCTGGGCCATCGGCTTTGACGGGCAGCACGTCATAGGGGTCTGGCTGGGCCGCGCCGATGGAACGCCTGTTCCCGGTGCATTCGGGGGCGACCTTGCCGCACCCCTGTTGGCCGAGGCTTTCAACCTGTTGAAACCCGATCTAACGCCCCTGCGCCCACCGCCACCTTCGACCTTGCTTGTCGGCGCGGCCCAATTGCCTCAGCCGTTGCAGCGATTTCGCCCCCGCACGACAGCTTTCAAGGATGATCCCGCGGCGCCGGACCTGCTGTTCCCGCCCGATAACGCCGTATTAGAGACTTCAGGAGCACCTCTGACGGTCAAACTGCGTGGCGGCGTCGGGCCGTTTTCCGTACTGGCAGATGGCGTGCCGGTGCTGACCGGGCAGCGGCGACGAGAGTTCGAAATCCCAAATCCGGGGACCGGCTTCACCTCACTTGTCGTGGTGGATGCGCAAGGTCAATCCGACAGGGCGTCAATCAGGATCGATTAGCGCCGCCCCTCGCGCAGCCAACCGCCCAACAGGAAACCTCCTGCCAACAGCAAAACCAGCCAAGGCGGCAGCAGACCCGCCTGGGTAACATCCCGTGTCTCGTAGGCATCGCGCGGGGTCAGACCGATCCAGCCCCGACCAGCCGCCGGGCGCCCGGCGCGCACGTTGCGGATCGACGGCAATCCATCTTCCACCCGGATCACGCCGCCCCGCATGCCGGCCAGAACCGGTTCAAGAACATCCCCCGTAGCGATGGTGCGTTCAAACTCCTTCGGCGCGGCGGGACCAAGCCCGATCACGGCCATGTGGTCACCTTCCTGCAAACGGTAAAGACCAATCTCGGGCCCATAGTATTGCGCTTCGAACCGCCCCGGAGAGACCTCCTGCAAGGTGATTTCCAGCGTTTCGCCGTTCGGGCGCGTCACAGTCACCGGACCCACATCATCCCCAAGCGTCTGTCGAATGATGCGCATGGACTGGCCGTTGGCTTCGGCCCACAGCGCCTCTTCCTCGAGTTCGGGTTCCTTCATCATCCAATGGGCCAGCCTGCGCAAAAGTTCCAGTTGCGGACCGCCACCTTCAAAGCCACGGCTCCACAGCCAGGCATGGTCCGATGCCAGCATCGCAACACGCCCTTCGCCCACTCGGTCCAGAACCAGCAGGGGGCGTTCGTCAATGCCCGTCATCAGAACCTCGCCCGAGCGATGGTTCACATCGATCTGGCGCAACCAGGCCCCCCAATCCTCGGAATCGCCAAGATTTGTTGTCACCGGATGGCGCTGACCCAACGCGCTGACCTTTGGAACAAAGCGTTCCTCGAAGACACGCGCGGAAGGTTGCGCTGGCAGGATGGGCGCCAGCGGCGACCGAAAAATGCTGTCAGCTCCGGCGAAATCGGGACCGGCGGCAATCAGAACGGCGCCGCCGTCATTGATATAACTGGTGACGTTGTCCAGATAGATTGCAGGCAGGATGCCGCGCCGCTTGTAACGGTCGAATATGATCAGATCGAAATCGTTGATCTTTTCCAGAAACAACTCGCGGGTCGGGAAGGCGATCAAAGACAATTCGTCCACCGGCACGCCATCTTGCTTCTCGGGCGGGCGCAGGATGGTGAAATGCACCAGATCGACCGAGCTGTCGGATTTCAGCAGGTTGCGCCATGTGCGCCCGCCCGGATGCGGCTCGCCCGAGACCAGCAGAACGCGCAGGCGATCCCGAACGCCGTTCATCTGGATCAGCGCGGTGTTGTTGCGGTCGGTCAACTCGCCTTCGGCCAGGGGCACGGAAAACTGGAGCACGTTGCGCCCGCCATGAGGCAGGGTGACAGGCAGTTCGACATCCCGACCGATTGGAATACTCAGCTGCTGAGGCTCACCACCATCCACGGAAATCTCCAGCGGCGCTGTCGCGGCACCCGCGGGGGCTGCTCCGCTGTCTTCAACGCGCAGGGTCAAAGTCACCGATTCACCGATGATGGCAAAGGCAGGCGCATTTCGGACGATAAGCCGGCGATCCCAGTCGTCCGCACGCCCGGATTGCAGCAGATGCATCGGCGCTGGCAATTCCGGGGCCTGATCGGCATCGTGCACGATCCCGTCCGATACCACCAGAATGCCTGCGATGCGCGCACGCGGCTCTTCGGCCAGGGCCTCATTCAGGGCGGCCATGACCTGCGTGCCCTCATCCCCGTCACCGTCGCCGATCCGAATGCGGCGCAGTTCCGTATTGTCGCGCGCCTCAATCTCGGCGGCCAGATCTTCGGCGGCCTGCGCCGTTTGTTCGGCCCGGTCCGAAAGTGTCTGGCTGGCGCTTTCATCCTCGATCATCAAAACGATATCCGTCAGCGGCGCGCGGTCCTCGACTTGATAGACCGGACCGGACAGTGCCGCGATGACAACCAGGGCCGCCAATCCCCGCAGGGCCCAGCCCGACAAGCCGCGCCACAAGGCCAGAGCTACTCCGACAGCGGCAATCGCCCCCACAGCAGCCAAAAGCGGCCACGGGATCAGCGGGTCGAATATGACGGTTCCGGTCATTGTCCCAACCTGTCCAAAAGGGCGGGCACGTGGACCTGATCGGATTTGTAATTCCCGGTCAGCACGTGCATCACCAGATTGACGCCAAAACGATTGGCCAGTTCGCGTTGCCGTTCCCCGGCATACCCACGACCGACAGGCAAAAGGGCCTGGCCGTTGCGATCCACGGCCCAGGCCCCGGCCCAGTCATTGCCGCCGAAAACCACCGGTGTCACGTTGTCATTGAGGTTGCGGAATGGCATCCCTTCGATCTGTTCTGCATCCCCGGGTGCAGCTTCGACCCAGACTTCTGCGCCGGAATAGCGGCCCGGGAAATCCTGGAGCAAATAGAATGTTCTGGTCAGGACGTGATCGCGGGGAATCGGCTCTAATGCAGGGATATTCAGCGGTCCGGCCAGTTGCTGCAACTTGCGGCCATTCGGACTGGATGCGCCGAAACCGGCAATATCTGCATCGCGCGTATCAAACAGGATCATCCCACCCGAACGCAAATAGGCGTTCAGTTTGATATACGCCTCGGCCGAAGGTTGCGGCTGGTTCGGCGTGATGGGCCAATAGAGAAGCGGAAAGAATGCCAGCTCGTCTCGTTCCAGATCAACGCCGATTGGGTCCGCCGGTTCGACAGAGGTGCGAAAGAACAGGGTTTGCGCCAAGCCCCGCAATCCGGCCTCGGCAATATCGTCCACCTGCGTCTCACCGGTCAGCACATGCGCCAGCACAAGCTCGTGCGTTGCAGCGAGGGCAAATTCGGTATCTTCGGGCGTCTGCGCCTGTGCGTCCGGCACCAGCAGAAAAGCGGCCAGCGCGGCAGCCGCCGTTCGCGCCAGGCCCAGCCTGCCCGACAAGGCCAGCGAGGCAATCACGTCAACCGTCAGCAAGATCAGCGCGAGGCTGAGCAACAGGCCACCAAGCGGGGTTTCCGTGCTGACCTCCTGCCCTTTGATCGGCACATTGGCGGGCCAGGTCACCGGGCGCAGCTCGGTTTCTTCCGAAACCACGTTCAATGCCAGCTTCTGCTTTCCGCTTTCATAGAGACCCGGACGCAAATCTGGCCCGATCCGGCCCGAGATCAGCTGAACGCCATCCACACCGGCCAGGGTTCCGGCATCTGACAGGGCGCCAAACCCGTCCATGATCTGAACCGGCTCCCACGTGGTGCCTTGCAGTTGCGATTCTTGCCGCGACTTGGCTGCCGAAGCCACGGCCAAACGATCCAGCATCTCGACGAACAAACCCGACAACGGCAGGCTGGACCATTCGGCATCCGCAGTGACGTGAAACAGCACCACCTGCCCAAGCCCCAAAGCCTTGCGTGTTACCAACGGAGTCCCGTCAGACAGCGAAGCAATCACGCGATCCGCCAAGTTAGGGTCTGGTTGCGCCATGACTTGGGTCGAAACAACCACGTCCTTTGGGATATCCAGGCCGAAAAACGGAGAGCTTTCGGGGAATGGAGCCAGCGTCTTGGCTTCGCCCCAGCTCATCGCACCGCCGACGGATCGTCCACCGCTGCGCAGCCGCGCCGGCAACAGGGTGTCTTCGGTATCCCTGCCCAGATCGCTGGCCGCCATGCGCGGACCGGCAAAACGCAGCAGAAGCCCGCCCTGTTCGACCCATTCGATCAAAGCGGCCTCTTCCGGCTCCGACATCTGCGCCACGTCCGACAGGACGATCACATCCGGGTTGGCGGGCAGAACCTCAAGCAGGCCGCCATCGACAAAATCCGCGGTCGGGACCAGAACCTGCGTCAGGTAATGGAGGGGTGACAACAGCTCCAGCCCTTCACGGTTGCGGGTTCCGGCAATCAGCGCAACCTCGCGCCGGCGCAGACTGTCATCGGTCAAAGTCACGGCCCCGGCGGACCTTTGGCCCTGAATTTCAAACCGCGTGATACGGGCGCGCAATTCCGACGGCAGCGCCAGATCGGCCTGCGCCGAGGTTTCGCCGGCCTCCAGGGTCAGCTCAACGGAATGCAGCACCCGGGCCGTGCCCGCCGGATCACGGCCTTGCGCCAATACCGTCACGCGGTCTTCCGGTCCGGGGCCCGCGCGCTGAACGGTCAATTGGATCAGCCCGTCCTGATAGGCCGCAGGCCGGATCGCCACGGGCCGGGAGGCCGCCTGATAGACCGTCACATCTCCGCGCGCCTGAAGGCTGGACACCAGTTCAGCGTGGTCTGCATAATCCAGCCTGTCACTGAACCAATGGGTATCAAATCCGCCGTCAACGGCGTTCAACGCGGCAATGATCTGAGCAATCTGATCCGCATTCGGCTGCCAGGGGTTCGGGGTCAGCCCCGGCAAACGCCCACGCCACGCTTCCGCAGCCTGAAATACCGGTGTTTCCGGCTCTGTCAGGCGCAAAATCGCAACCGTTCGGCCCGCGCGCCCGGCCTCCGACAGTTGCGTGTCGATTTGGTCAAGTGTCGCCGGCCAGCGCGCGGCTCCGGCCCAACTGGCGTCCAGCACCAACAGCAGCGGCCCGGTTCCGGTTTCATCCCGTGACGGGTTCAGAACCGGCCCTGCCAGCCCGATGATGATCGCAGCCGCCGCCAGCATCCGCAGCAGCAGCAGCCACCATGGGGTGCGGTCGGATACGCTTTCGTCGTCCTTAAGGCCCAACAGCAGCGTGACCGCCGGGAACAAGCGGCGGATCGGAGCGGGCGGAACCGCGCGCAGGATCAGCCACAGGATCGGCAGAGTCAGAAGACCCAGCAACACCCATGGCGCGGTAAAGCCGATGCCCGCCAGAACCGTCATCGCGTGCCCCCATCCAAGGCCCGATAAAGCCATAACAGAGCCGCTTGTGCGCTGTCACCCGTGTGGTGCAGGCCCAGTTGCCAGCCCGTCGCTCGGCACAGTTGCCTCAGCGCGTCCTTGCGGTGCGCCAGGCGTTCCAGATAACGGTCCCGCAGCTCGGCGGCCTTGAGCGTTTCGTGTCGGACGGACCCTCCGACGCTTTCGAAAATGGTGCGCCCGCGATAGGGAAACGACTCTTCACCCGGATCCAGCACTTGCAGAACCACGCCGCGCACGCCGCGGTCGGCGGCTTTGGTCAGGGCAAGTTCAACCTCATCCATGGGGCCCAGAAAATCCGAGATGAACACGGCGCGGGCATGGGGGATCATGGCGCGGTGTTCGGGTGGGGCGTAATCCGCTTGATCATCCTCGGACCAGGCCTGCGCCAGCCGAATGATCTGCGCATTGCCGCGCCGGGGCGGCAAGGTGGTGCCGGTCAGACCTACGCGTTCACCGCCGCGCACCAGAAGGATGGATGTCGCCAGCCCCAACAGCCGCGCGCGATCCGCTTTGGTCGGCAGGGTCTTGTCGGACGCAAACCGCATCGAAGCCCCCTGATCGACCCACAGCATCACGGATTGCGCGATCTGCCATTCCCGTTCACGTACGAACTGCTGATCCCCCCGCGCCGAGCGGCGGTGATCGATCATGCGACGGCTGTCGCCGACCTGTGCCGGGCGGTATTGCCAGAAATCATCCCCCATCCCGGACCGCCGTCGACCGTGGTCGCCCAGAAGAACGGTTCCGGCCAAGTGCTCAGCCCGCGCCAAGAGGGGCGGTAGCCGCGATGCCTCGGCTTCGGATCTTTCGCGAAGGGTCAGCTCGGCATTCACGCCGCGGCCTCGGTCCGGATCAGGCCGACAGCGGTCGAATCAATCAGCTCTGCAAGGCTGTCACCACGCGCCCTTGCCGCAAAGTTGAGCGCCATCCGGTGGCTGAGCACCGGGCGCGCCATATCCAGAACATCCTCGGCATTGGGTGCCAGGCGCCCCTGCAACATGGCCCGCGCGCGCACCGTCATCATCAGCGCCTGCGCGGCACGGGGGCCCGGACCCCAGGCCACGGTTTCGGCAACCCGTTCGGACACACCGGGTTCTTCGGGGCGGAACGCCCGCACCAGATCAAGGATCAGTTCAACGACGGATTCTCCGACCGGCATCCGGCGCAACAAGACCTGCGCGGCCAGCAACTCTTCCTTGCTGAAAATCTGATGCGCCTCTTCCTCTTCAACCCCGGTCGTAGCCAGCAGAATATCCCGCTCTGTCTGGCGGTCGGGGTATTCGACGTCAATCTGCACCAGGAACCGGTCAAGCTGGGCTTCGGGCAGCGGATAAGTGCCTTCCTGCTCGATCGGGTTTTGCGTTGCCAGCACGTGGAACGGCGTACCCAATGAACGATCTTCACCCGCCACGGTAACGGTGCGTTCCTGCATCGCCTGCAACAGCGCCGATTGTGTCCGCGGACTTGCCCGGTTGATTTCATCCGCCATCAACAGTTGACAGAAGATCGGGCCGGGAATGAACCGGAAATGGCGGCTGCCATCGTCGGCAGTGTCCAGAACCTCGGACCCAAGAATATCGGCGGGCATCAGATCGGGCGTGAACTGAATGCGGCTGCCATGCAGGCCCATCACCGTCGACAGAGTCTCGACCAGGCGTGTCTTGCCCAAACCCGGCAGACCGATCAACAAGGCATGGCCGCCGCACAAAAGTGCGGTCAGCGTCAGGTCCACGACCCTCTCCTGCCCGATGAAGCGGCGGGTGATCGAGGCCTTGGCCTCTTGCAGCTTGTTTTCCAGCGCTTCGATCTCGGCTACGAGGTCGGCAGGTTCGGTCATGACTTTCCCTTCCGTGGACTATTATGATTGAAGTGTATCGCGCTGAGAGGAAATGGCAAAAGCAATGAGCGGACAAAAACCTGTGAAACCGTCGCCAGATGGTCTGGCGGCATCGGTCAAGGCGGCCAAAACCAACGGTTTACCGCCCGTTCACCTCTGGAATCCTCCGTTTTGCGGCGATCTGGACATCAAGATCGCAAAAGATGGCACATGGAGTTATTTAGGCTCACCCATCAACCGTTTCGAGCTTGTGAAGCTTTTTTCCTCAATTCTTAAGAAGGAAGACGGCAAATACTTCCTCGTCACCCCGGTCGAGAAGGTGGGAATCACTGTCGATGACGCGCCGTTTGTCGCTGTGGATTTCGACCGGGACGGGGATGGAAAGGACCAGTCCTTGACCTTCACAACCCATGTTGGCGACCGGGCCTTGGCCGGAGCTGATCATCCGATCCGAGTTGTAATCGACCCTGAAACAGACGAACCCTCACCCTACATATTGATCCGCGACAACCTTGAAGCTCGGATAGACCGCAAAAGCTTTTACCGCCTCGTCGAGATCGGAACGCACCACGACGGCTGGTTCGGTGTTTGGTCAGACGGGCAGTTCTTTGGCCTGATCCCTTCAGCCGACCTGAGCTGACCGCGGCGCGCGATCCTGTGCCAGCACGACAGCCATTGCAACAATGCCCGCACCCAGTGCCCGGGTCCAGTTCCACTCGTCCCCCAGCATCAACATGATCAGCATCACGTAGAACGGGGCAACGTTGATGTGAAAAGAGGCCAGCGCCACGCCCAGCTTGCCGACGGAGGTGATGAATAATACTTGGCTGAGACCCATGGAGATAAGCGCATAGATCATCAGCATGCCCGCCTGCTGCGTGTCGAACGCAGTTGCAGGCATCACGTCCAGACCAAACTGCGCCGATCCGAAAACCAGCAGCGATGCCATGGCCAGCCCTCCGACGAAGGTGATCGTCGTGCGCCCGGTATGGCTCAGTTCGGCGAAATCACGGGCGGTTGCCATGCTGGCCCAGCAGAACAGCACCGTTGATCCAACCGCACAGGCCGCGCCCAGACCCAACTGGGCCGGGGCCAAGGCGCTGGTGGCGATCAATCCGCCGACAATCGACACAAGAACGCCCAGCGCAAAATTCCACTTCAGCCGGCGTGTGCCAGCAGCCAATTCAAGCAATGTGGCCACCAAAGGTGCGCAGGAGACGATGATTGCCACCGTCACCGGGTCGGTCAGCTTTTGCGCCAAGATCAACAGGAACATTCCCAACCCGATTCCAAGGCCGCCGACGGTCATTGCATGACCCCAGCGGGCTGAAACAACCCGACGCGGCCCGTCCAGAATCACCCAGACCGGCACCATCACCAACACGGCCAGCGCCAGTCGCGCGGCCAACAGGGCGACGGGCGGCCATGTTTGCAACAGCACCTCGGCCGCCGGAAACCCGGCCGCCCATGTCAGCATCGAAGCCACGGCCAACCCGTTGCCCGACAAGGCAGAATGCTGTCCCGCCGGCGCAGAAAGGCTGTTCCCGCGGACGGGGTCTGGGCTCATCGCCATCGTTTTCAAACCTTCCATTGGCACGGCGTCAGAAAATTGATTCGCCGCAATGCAGGAAGCGTTTCCGATTTCATCGGGTCGATCTGGTCGAATTTCGACAAACTGTCGTTTTCTGTCACTTTCACAGAAATCAACGCGCGGATAAGGTCGGGCCACCTGAAATCCATGGGCCGCCTATGCCAAAATTCGCCGCGAATATCTCATTGCTCTTTGCCGAACTTCCGTATCTGGATCGGTTTCAGGCAGCGGCAGATGCCGGGTTCAAGGCGGTCGAGATCCTGTTTCCGTACGAACTGGCTGCAAAAGAAACCCGGCGTGCCTTGCTGGCCAACGGGCTCGAACTGGTTCTGATCAACGCGCCTCCGCCGAATTATACCGGTGGCGCACCGGGTTATGCCGCCATCCCCGGCGGTGCGTCCCGGTTTCAGTCTGATATCCGCCGCGTTCTGCGCTACGCTCAGGTGCTGCGGCCGGGTTTCATTCATATCATGTCAGGATACGCCGCCGGGACGGATGCATTGGACTGCTTCGTGCAAAACTTACAGTGGGCCGCCGATTTCGCACCGCAGCAGACATTTACGATCGAACCCCTCAATCCAATGTCCCAACCCGGCTATTTCTTGAACGACTATAATCTGGCGACCGAGGTACTGGGCCGCGTGGATCGCCCGAATGTCGGTCTGCAATATGACAGTTTTCACGCACATATGATCCACGGCGACGCGCTGGCCGTCTGGGAGCGTTTTCACCCCAGCGTTGTCCACGCCCAGATCGGGGCCGCCCCCGAACGTTCTGAACCGGGGCGCGGGCCCACGGATTTCACGCAGCTTTTCGCGGCAATGGATGATGCTGGTTACACCGGTTGGGTCAGTGCCGAATACGCGCCTTCTACCGCTCGAACGGATGCGACCTTGGCTTGGATGCGACATTAACGCCGTTCTTCGGGCTGGAATTAGCAGCCCGAAAGGCGCACATATCGGGCAAGCCGTTTTCAAGGATGACCGATATGATCCCTGCCCGCTTTGCCCATGCCATCTTTGGACTGATCATGTCAGGGCTGATGTCGTGCATTGTCACCGGGATCGCTACGGTCAAGGCAGTGGGGTTCCATCCTGAATTGCTGGGCGACTGGATGGCGTCCTGGGCCTTTTGCTGGCCCATCGCGTTCACGGTGATCCTGGTCCTGGGACCTTCGGTGAAACGTATGGTCGAAGGGTGGGTCAGGCCACAAGGCTGACTTGGGGGGCTGACCCGGCGCTAGTGCGCCTCGGCCCAGTTCGCACCCTGGCCGGCATCAACGCTCAGCTTCACATCCAGTTTCACCGCCGGGTCCGAGGCACCCTCCATCACCTCGCGCGCCACATCGATCAGCGGATCCACGGAATCCTCGGCGACTTCGAACAACAATTCGTCATGGACCTGCAACAGCATCCTGGCGGGCAGCCCATTGATCGCACCCGGCATCCGCACCATCGCGCGCCGGATCACATCCGCCGCCGTGCCCTGAATCGGCGCGTTGATCGCCGCCCGGCGCGAGAATCCTGCATGCGGCCCCTTGGCGTTGATTTCGGGCGTGTGGATCTTGCGCCCGAACAGAGTTTGGACATAGCCGTGCTCTTTGGCAAATGCCACCGTGTCATCCATATACTGTCGAATGCCCGGAAAGCGTTCGAAATAGCGGTCGATGAAACCCTGTGCCTCGGCCCGCGGTATGCGCAGGTTGCGCGCCAGGCCGAAGCCCGAGATGCCATAGATCACACCAAAGTTGATTGCCTTGGCCTGACGGCGGATGTCCGGCGTCATCTCGTCCAGCGGCACGTCGAACATTTCCGACGCGGTCATGGCGTGGATGTCCAGCCCGTCGGCAAAGGCCTGTTTTAGGGTCGGAATGTCGGCGATATGCGCCAGGATGCGCAGCTCGATCTGGCTGTAGTCGAGGCTGACCAGAACATTGCCGGGCTCGGCGACAAAGGCCTCGCGGATGCGGCGGCCCTCCTCGGTGCGCACGGGGATATTCTGCAAATTGGGGTCGGTCGAGGCCAAACGCCCCGTATTCGCCCCGGTGATGGCATAAGACGTGTGCACCCGGCCCGTGTCGGGGTTGATATGGGTCTGAAGCGCGTCGGTATAGGTCGATTTCAGCTTGGACAACTGGCGCCAATCCAGCACCCTGCGCGGCAGTTCATGCTCGGTCGCCAGATCTTCCAAAATATCGGCCCCGGTCGAGTACTTGCCGGTCTTCCCCTTCTTGCCACCTTCCAGGCCCATCTTGTCGAACAGGATCTCGCCCAACTGCGCGGGTGAGCCGACATTGAAATTCTCACCCGCCAGCTCGTGAATTTCAGCCTCTAAACCGGCCATTTTCTGGGCAAAGGCGTTCGACATACGGCTCAGCACGTCGCGGTCGACCTTGATGCCATGCATCTCCATCTCGGCCAGAACCGGCACAAGTGGTCGTTCGAGCGTCTCGTAAACAGTCGTCACCTGCACCCGGTGCAGCTGCGGTTTGAACAATTGCCACAGGCGCAGCGTTATATCCGCATCCTCGGCGGCATAGGCAGTGGCCTCGTCGATCGGCACCTTGTCGAAGGTGATCGCAGATTTGCCTGACCCCAGCAGCGGCTTTATCGGGATCGGCGTGTGGTTGAGATACCGTTCCGAGAGCGTATCCATGCCGTGTCCATGCTCACCGCCATGCATTGCATAGGACATCAACATCGTATCATCGATGGGGGCCACATCGATACCGTGACGCCGGAAAATCTTGGCATCGTATTTCATGTTCTGCCCGATTTTGATGATCGAGGGGTCCTCAAGCACCGGCTTCAGCCGCGTCAGCGCCTCATCCAGAGGCATTTGCCCTTCAGCCAGCGCGTCCGAACCGAACAAATCATCCGCCGCACCATCGCGGTGGGTCAGCGGGATGTAACAGGCTTCCCCGGCCTCGACACACAGCGAAATTCCGACCAGATCGGCGATCATTTCATTCAGACCGGTGGTTTCAGTATCAACAGCGATCCAGCCTCGTTCATGGGCCTGATCGATCCATTTTTGCAAAGCCGTTGCATCACGGACACATTCATACTTTGCCGCGTCAAACGGGATCGTCTCGGCCTCAACTTCTTTGGCCGCAGGCGCCGGAGCGTCGGCGATGGCCGGTGCTTCGGCCCCCAGCTTGTCGGCGATCCGTTTGGTCAGTGTGCGGAATTCCATATCCGCCAGAAAACCCAGCAGGGTCTCGGCATCGGGCTCTTTCACTTCAAGGTCATCCAGCGTGAAATCCAGCGGTGTGTTCTCGTCCAGCTGCACCAGTTTCTTCGACAGTTCGATCTGATCGCGCTTTTCGATCAGGGTCTGCCGGCGCTTGGGCTGTTTGATTTCCTCGGCCCGGTCCAGCAGTGTTTCCAGATCACCGTATTCATTGATCAACAGCGCGGCCGTCTTGACCCCGATTCCCGGAGCGCCCGGCACGTTGTCAACGGAATCCCCGGCCAGCGCCTGAACATCCACAACGCGCTCAGGAGCAACTCCAAACTTCTCGATCACCCCGTCCCGGTCGATGCGCTTGTTCTTCATCGCATCCAGCATCTCGACGCCGTCACCGACCAACTGCATCAGATCCTTGTCGGAACTTACGATGGTCACGCGGCCCCCAGCCTCGCGCGCCTGCACGGTCAGGGTGGCGATGATGTCGTCGGCCTCATAGCCTTCGAGTTCCTTGCAGGCGATATTGAACGCCTTTGTCGCCTCACGGGTCAGCGGAATTTGCGGGCGCAGGTCCTCGGGCATCGCTTCGCGGTTGGCCTTGTACAGGTCGTACAGATCATTCCGGAATGTGTGCGACCCCTTGTCGAAAATCACCGCCACATGGGTTGGCGCATCCGGCCCGGTGTTTCCTTCGACATATTTCTGAAGCATGTTACAGAACCCGGACACCGCCCCAATCGGCAGACCATCCGACTTGCGGGTTAGCGGAGGCAGCGCGTGATAGGCCCTGAAAATAAAGGCCGATCCGTCGATCAGATGCAGGTGACATCCTTTTCCGAAATTGCTCATGCGCGCGCTCCCTGTCGGTCAGGGATGGTTCTGCCACAGGGTCGCGCGGGTGACCAGCCAAGAACGCAGCCTAACCGCCAAACAATCCCGAGAAGACGTCAGAGAAACTGTTCAGCAAAGCCATGATCACCAACACCCCCAGCAAGGCAAAAAATGCAAACGCAAAGAACTGGAACAGGATTGCCCCCGTACCTATAACCATTCCGGCGATGGCAGGGCGCCGCTTTTCGTGACGCAGGATGCCAACGGCCGATATGACGGTTGCAAGCCCGCCAAGCATGGCGACTCCGATCCGCAGGAAATCATCCAGGTCGCGGGCGCGGGCAACGGGCTCGGGTTGTTCCATCCCCGCGGCGGCCCTCAGGGTCGATTTGCCGATCTCGGCCGCCAGTTCGCCCAGCGACACACCCGCAGTCTGCTGAGGTGCAAAGGGCCCCGCCCAGAATACGAACAACGCAGCAAACAACGCCAAAGACGCGATGCAGAACCCAGCCCAGCCGAAAACCGGGTTAACATTGTCAGTGGCCGAAATTCCGGTCATCACGTATCCCTGCTTTGGTTGCGCCAAAGCACTAACATGAAAACCGAGGCAAGATTTGGGCCAAACCCGGCTGGTCGGGCAATCAGCCCTGATCACGGCCCTTCAGCACATATTTGCAGTCGCAATACGGGCATTCGACCCAGCCTGTATCCTCGGGGATTTGCAGCCAGACGCGCGGATGGCCCAATGCGCCTTCGCCGCCGTCACAGGCGACACGGGCGGTTTCGACGATCTTGGTTTCCGGCGCTTCGATGGTCACGGCTGGCGATCCTTCTTCGGTTGTCGGCCTCGCGGGCATGTATTAGGTGCGTTTATGAGCGATGAGCAATCCGGGGGCAAGAGCCACATGAGCGATGCGGCAATCAGGATCGAAGGTCTGCGCAAGACCTATCGTGGCGGCAAGGGTCAGCCTGAGAAACACGCGCTGAAAGGCATTGATTTGACTGTTCCCAGGGGCTCGGTTTTCGGGCTGCTGGGCCCGAACGGCGCCGGGAAATCGACCCTGATCAATATTCTGGCCGGGTTGGTGGTGAAGTCCTCGGGCCGTGTGTCGATCTGGGGTTTCGATCAGGATCAGAATCCGCGGCAATCCCGCGCCGCGATTGGTGTGATGCCGCAGGAGCTGAACCTTGACCCGTTTTTCACCCCGCGGGGCGCCTTGGAAGTACAGGCAGGCCTGTACGGCGTTCCGAAATCCGAACGTCGCAGCGATGAAATCCTTGAACTGGTCGGCCTCAGCGACAAGGCCGAGGCCTATGCCCGCACGCTGTCGGGCGGGATGCGGCGGCGGCTGCTGCTGGCCAAGGCGCTGGTGCACCACCCGAAAATCCTGGTGCTGGACGAACCCACGGCAGGCGTGGATATCGAACTGCGCCAGATGCTGTGGGCCAATGTGCGCAAGCTGAACCAGCAGGGCATGACCATCATCCTGACCACCCACTATCTGGAAGAAGCGCAGGAGATGTGCGACGAAATCGCCATCATCAACCACGGTGAAAAGATCGCTCAGGACAGTACCGCCAACCTGCTGGGCCGAATGGACAGCCGGACCATGGTCATTGTTCCCGACACCCCGGTGGTCGACCTGCCGGTGACCGAAGGCGTCGAGGCCAGCTTACGTGAAGACGGCAGCCTGATACTGCAATATCGCATCGCCCGGACCAGCGCCGAACAGGTTCTGGAATCCGTCCGGGCGGCGGGCATCCGCATCCGCGACGTGCGCACCGAAGAGGCCGATCTCGAGGACGTGTTTCTGGCCCTGACCTCCTCGCGCACCGACGATGCCCCGGCCGACGATCAGGACCAGCCGCGCCGGGGCCTGCACCGGGTCAAGCTTTAAGCCCTGTCGATCCGTGCTTGGTAGCAGTTGTTCCGTGCAGATCTGACGTGAATATAGGCCACGTCCGGGCGGGCAAAAATGTCGCTGACTTTTGCGTTGATCTGATCCTTGGGCGTGATTGCCCCGGTGCCATAAACGATCCGGTCATCTGGTCCATACCCCTTGATCAAATAGTCGGGTGCAGTGGTCAAAATCTCGGGCAGGGCGTCGCCTTCATAGCGCTCGCAAGGCGTTGCGCACAGAAAGATCGGTCCTGTTTCAGCGTATGGATGTGGCTCTAAAAAGGGGCGATGCGCCAATATCAGCATCTCTGCGCCTTCGGGAATGTTCTTCAGGCAGTGGCGACAGGGGTTGCCGGCCCCCGACGAAATGGCGCGCTCGGGCGCAGCGCCATATGCATCAGGCTGGCCTGCCTGAAGAGCGCGGACTTCGTCAGTGGGCAGAGCGGTGATCTTGAACATATCAGGTCTCCTTTTTCTGCAACCATGCGCGCCTGACCAGGTTCAGGCGACCCGTTTCCTGCGCAAAGGACTCGAAAAAGAACAAAACGTGAATATAATGTGGAATCGCCATGTATGCCGAACTGTCGATCACGTCGAACTTCACCTTCCTCACCGGGGCCTCGCACCCCGAGGAGTACATGGAGCGCGCCGTCACCCTGGGCCTGCCCGCCATCGCCATCGCCGATGACAACTCGGTGGCCGGCATCGTCCGCGCCCATACCCAGGCGCGCGAGATCGCCCGCAAGGTCCGTGAGCGCCGCGCGTGGGACGAGCAGAACACGCCCATCGGCCCGCCCTGCCCCGATCACATCCCGAAACCGCCCTCGTTCCCGGTGCATGCGGTGCCGCGCCTGATCCCGGCGGCGCGGCTGATTTTTACCGATGCCCCGCCCGTCACCGCCCTGCCCATCAACCGGCAGGGTTGGGCCAACCTGTGCCGCATCCTGTCCACCGGACGGCTGCGCGCGGCCAAGGGTGACTGCATCCTGCACCTGTCCGACCTGCTGGAATTTTCCGACGGCCTCCACCTACTGCTCTGGCCACAGGCGGGCCGCCCAACCGGCGGCGCGAGCGGATGGCGGACACAGGCGGAACAGCTGACGCGCCGCTTTGCCGGTCGCATGCATCTGCTGATTCACCCTCGGTATGATGGCGCCGATAGCGCATTTTTTCACTTGTTAGAGACTGAATCTCATCATCTGAACCTGCCCACAATCGCCAGCGCCGCGCCGATGATGCATCACGGGTCGCGCCGCAAGCTGGGTGATGTGCTGACCGCGATCCGCCTGCGCCGCAAGGTGGACGATCTGGGCCGCGACGCGCTGGCCAATGGCGAACAGCGCCTGCGCTCGGAACCCGAGATGCTGCGCATTTTCAAGGGCTTTGAGGACGCCGTGGCCCGCGCTTATGCGCTCAGCCAGGAACTCACATTCTCGCTGGACGAGCTGCGCTATGAATACCCCAGCGAGGGCAGCGAGCAGGAAACCCCGACCCAGCGCCTGCATCGGCTGGCGCATGAAGGGTTGAAATGGCGCTATCCCGCCGGGGCGTCCGAGAAAGCCAAAAAGATGCTGGCGCATGAACTGACGCTGATCGGCAAGCTGAAATACGAACCCTACTTCCTGACCGTCCGCGATATCGTCCATTTCGCCCGCTCGCGCGGTATCCTGTGCCAGGGGCGCGGCTCGGCAGCAAACTCTGTCGTCTGTTTCTGTCTCGGCATCACCGAGGTCAGCCCCGAGATGGGCACCATGGTGTTTGAACGTTTCGTCTCCGAGGCGCGGGACGAGCCGCCCGACATCGATGTCGATTTCGAACATGAACGCCGCGAAGAGGTGATCCAGCACATCTATGACCGCTATGGCCGCGAACGCGCGGGGCTGTGCGCCACGGTTGTCCACTATCGGGGCAAGCGCGCCATCCGAGAGGTGGGCCGCGCCATGGGCCTGACCGAGGACACGATTTCCGCCCTGTCCTCACAGCTTTGGGGGTTCTTCTCGGCCTCGGGGCTCGAGGCACAACGGATGCGCGAAATCGGCCTCGACCTCCAAGACCGCCGCCTGAAACAGACTCTAATGTTGGTTCATGAGATCGACGGCTTTCCCCGCCACCTCTCGCAGCACGTGGGAGGATTCATCATCACCGAGGGTCGGCTGGATGAGCTTGTCCCCATCGAAAACGCCACGATGGAGGGCCGCACGGTCATCTGCTGGGACAAGGACGATATCGACAGTCTTGGCATCCTCAAGGTCGATGTCCTCAGCCTTGGCATGCTGACCTGCATCCGCAAGGCCTTCGACCTGATCGGCCAGCATCACCAGACCAGCTACACCCTTGCCACCCTGCCGCCCGAGGATCCGGTGGTCTATGACATGCTGTGCAAGGCAGACTCGGTGGGCGTGTTCCAGGTGGAATCACGCGCGCAGATGAACTTCCTTCCCCGGATGCGGCCGCGCAATTTCTATGATCTGGTGATCGAGGTCGCCATCATCCGCCCCGGCCCCATCCAGGGCGATATGGTTCACCCCTATATCCGCCGCCGGAACGGAGAGGAGGAGGTCAGCTTTCCCTCGGACGCACTGGGCGAGGTCTTGGGCAAGACGCTGGGCGTTCCGCTGTTTCAGGAACAGGCGATGCAGATCGCCATTGTGGGTGCGGGGTTCACCCCGGAACAGGCCGACCGGCTGCGACGGTCGCTGGCGACCTTCAAGAAGCATGGCAGTGTCAGCGAATTCCGCACCCTGTTCCTGCGCGGGATGCAGCGCAACGGCTATGACGCCGAATTTGCCGAACGCTGTTTCTCGCAGATCGAGGGGTTCGGCTCCTACGGCTTCCCCGAAAGCCACGCGGCCAGCTTTGCGCTGCTGGTCTATGCCAGCGCCTGGATCAAGTGCCACCACTCGGGGATTTTCGCCTGCGCGCTTCTGAATTCGCAGCCGATGGGCTTCTACGCCCCCGCCCAAATCGTGCGCGATGCGCGCGAGCATGGCGTGCAGGTGCGCCCGGTCTGCATCAATGCCAGCTTCTGGGACAACGTAATGGAGCCTGACGGTCAGGGCGGGCTGGCCCTGCGGCTGGGCTTCCGCCAGATCAAGGGCCTGAGCGAGGAAGACGCCAGCTGGCTGACCGCCGCGCGCGGCAACGGCTACCATCAGGTCGATGATGTCTGGCGTCGTGCGGGGCTGGGCCCGTCGGTGATCGAACGGCTGGCCGAGGCCGATGCCTTTGCCGCCTGCAGCCTGACCCGGCGCGAGGCGCTGTGGCAGGCCAAGGCAATTGCCACAGCCAAGCCTCTGCCCCTGTTTGCGCAGGATCTGGAAGGCGAGGCGCTGGACGAGCCCGCCGCCCATCTGCCCCGGATGTCGCTGGGCGAACAGGTGGTCGAGGATTACGTCGCCACCCGCCTGAGCCTGCGGGCGCATCCCGTGGCCCTGCTGCGGCACCTGCTGACGCCGGGGCAGCGCGACAATACCACCTCTGTCACATAACGCCGGAACCGCCTATCTGCCAAAAAACAGAGGTGAAAACAGGCCACCATGACCAGACCAACCCTTCCGCCGCGCTTTCCCGCGACGCCCGAGCAGATCAACGCACAGGTTCGCGCCTTTTACGCCCGTGTGCGGCAGGACGCGGTACTTGGCCCGGTATTCGCCAACCATGTCACCGACTGGCCCGCGCATGAGGAAAAGATCGCATCCTTCTGGCGCAACGCCATCCTGTTCGAGCGCAGCTATGACGGCAACCCGCAGCGGGTGCATATCGAACGACCGGACGTGAAGCCCGAGATGTTCGCCCATTGGCTGGACCTGTTCGAAGAGGTCGCCACCCAGACCCTGCCCCCGGAAACCGCCACCCCATGGATCGCTCTGGCGCGCCGCATCGGTGTTGGGATGAAAGCCGGGGTGCAATCGGCCCGCCAGCCCAAGAACGCGCCACCGATCCTGCGTTGAGCCCACGTCATGGCTGCCTTGCGATGTTAGCGGTAAATTAGGGGCTATGCGGGTCGAGGAAATAGGGTTAGTCAGAGACAAGACAGCCCCTTTTGCGCTGCCCCTTCACATCGACACATCACCCGAGGCCGACCCATGAGCACTCAGAACACCACCCTCCGGGGTCTTGGCTATGCATTCGCGGGCTTTGCGGTCTTCGCCACCCATGACGCGCTGATCAAGGTGCTGGGCGGGACCTACTCGGTGATGCAGATCATCTTTTTTGCCACGCTGTTTTCCTTTGTTCCGATGGCCGTGACGATCTTGACGGACCGGACCACGGGCAACTTCCTGCCGCATCACCCCTGGTTGGTGTTGCTGCGCTCGGGTCTGATGGTCACGGCCATGTCCTGCGCGTTCTATGCCTTTTCGGTCCTGCCCCTGGCCGAGGTCTATTCGTTGCTGTTTTCTTTCCCGCTGATCGTCACGGTCCTGTCGATTCCGATACTGGGCGAAGTCGTCCGGGCCCAGCGCTGGGCTGCGGTTGGCGTGGGTCTGATCGGGGTGCTGATCGTTCTGCGCCCCGGCGCAACGGATATCACGCTCGGCCATCTGGCCGCCCTGATGGCCGCATTCTGCAGCGCCTTTGCATCGGTGCTGGTGCGCAAGATCGGAAACGAGGAACGATCGGCCGTGCTGATCCTCTACCCAATGCTGCTGGCGATCGTGGTCATGAGCCTGGCCCAACCGGCCGTTTATCAGCCGCCGTCCCTGTTGCATCTGGCCATGATGGCGCTGGTCGGCGTGTTTTCGGTGATCGCCCAGCACCTGATCATTCTGGCCTATCGCGCTGCGCCCGCCGGCGTCATCGCGCCCAGCCAGTACAGCCAGATCATCTGGGCCACGATATTCGGCATGATGTTCTTTGGCGAAACGCCCGACATGTGGGTCGCAGTCGGGGCCAGCATCATCATCGCGTCCGGTGTGTTCGTTGTCTGGCGCGAGAGCCGGGCCAATGTGTCGCCGAACAAGCCGGTTCTGCGCGTCCGCTCGCCGCGTTCCGACACCGGCGCCTCTGCGCGGCCTGGGTCGTAGGGCGGCTGCTACTGATCTTTCAGTCTGATCTTCAGGCCGCCGTTTTCGCCTGTTTCCTCGAATTTCCCGGTGGCTCGCACCAAGTCGCTCAGGCGCTTGAAGCCATAGGTTCGCGTATCAAAATCCGGATAGTTCATGCTGAGCTGGCTGCCTACCAAGCCAAGGCCCGCCCATCCGTCCGGTTCCTCGGACTTGAGCACGACATTCCGGATTAACTGGAAAGCATGATTCAGCTCTTTTTTGAGCTGAACTGCATTTACCTTCTCGCCGCCATTCATCTCTTCCTTTTTGATGTTCTCAATTAGAATGAAGCGGTTACAGGCTTTCTTGAAGGCGTTGGGCGTCTTTTCCTCGCCGATCCCGAACACGCTCAACCCTTGTTCGCGGATCCGGCTGGCAAGCCGGGTGAAGTCGCTGTCTGACGACACCAGTACAAACCCACCGAACCGGCCGGAATGCAATATGTCCATGGCATCAATCACAAGGGCGATATCCCCGGCGTTCTTGCCAGTGGTATTGGCGAATTGCTGGTGCGGTACGATGGCGTATTCCGCCAGCTTCTCGGCGCTCCAACCCTGCGGCGTGCCGCCCGAGAAATCTCCGTAGATCCGGCGCAGGCTTGCCTCACCCAGTGTGGCAACTTCTTCGAAAATCTCGGCAACATGCTTTGCCGGTACATTCTCGGCGTCAATCAGAACGGCCAGGCGCTCCGTTGCTTCAGTGATCAATTTAGTCCCTCTATTCAGATATTTATCAATATTCTGAAGATAGGAAACAAGAAGGGCGGGTTAAACCCCGCCCTTGCAATTTCTGGTAGTCAGTAAATCACCACCGACCGGATGCTTTCGCCCTTGTGCATCAGGTCAAAGCCGGTGTTGATGTCGTCCAGACCCATGGTGTGGGTGATCATCGGGTCTATCTCGATCTTGCCTTCCATGTACCAGTCGACGATCTTGGGCACGTCCGTGCGCCCGCGCGCGCCGCCGAAGGCGGTGCCGCGCCACGACCGGCCGGTGACCAGCTGGAACGGACGGGTCGAGATCTCGGCCCCCGCGGGTGCGACGCCGATGATGATAGATTCGCCCCAGCCCTTGTGCGCCGATTCCAGCGCCGCGCGCATCACGCCGACATTGCCTGTTGCATCAAAGGTGTAATCCGCGCCGCCCTTGGTCAGGTTGACCAGATAGGGCACCAGATCGCCCTCGACCTCGGACGGGTTGACGAAATCGGTCATGCCGAATTTCTCGGCCATCTCGACCTTGGCCGGGTTCAGGTCGACGCCGACGATCTGATCGGCCCCGGCCAGACGCAGGCCCTGAATGACATTCAGACCGATCCCGCCCAGGCCGAACACGATGGCGCGGCTGCCGATTTCCACCTTGGCGGTGTTGATCACCGCGCCAATGCCGGTGGTCACACCACAACCGATGTAGCAGATCTTGTCGAAAGGCGCGTCTTCACGCACTTTGGCCAGCGCAATCTCGGGCAGAACCGTGTGGTTCGAGAAGGTCGAGCAGCCCATGTAATGCAGGATCGGATCCCCATCCAAGGTCGAGAAACGAGAGGTGCCATCGGGCATCAGGCCCTGGCCCTGGGTTTCCCGGATCGCCTGACACAGGTTGGTCTTTGGATGCAGACAGTATTCGCACTCACGGCATTCGGGGGTGTAGAGCGGGATCACATGATCGCCCGGCTTCAGGCTGGTCACGCCTGGGCCGACCTCGACCACGACGCCTGCGCCTTCATGGCCCAGAATGGCCGGGAACAGGCCTTCGGGGTCTGCACCCGACAGGGTGAATTCATCCGTATGACAGATACCGGTGGCCTTGATTTCAACCAGAACCTCGCCCGCCTTTGGGCCTTCAAGGTTCACATCCATCACTTCCAAAGGTTTGCCTGCCTGAATGGCGACGGCGGCACGGGTACGCATGGTACTTATCTCCCTGTCACTTTTGCCCCGACCCTGCGTCAAATACAGGGTGGTTTCAACTGTGCTTTCTTGGCAGGTTGGCTAATTATTTGATATTGCAGAAACGACATTGCCAGAATGAGGAACGCCAATGCACCGTTTTTTACCGATCTTTATCTTTCTGGCGGCCTGCGCAGACACAAGCGTCCCGCAGGATGTCGCCGCCACCTCAGAAGACGCACCTGTTGATCTGGCATTTTGCAAGGGCGAGCCCTTTGCCGAATCCGTTGGTCAGCCCGTTTCAACGATTCAGGCTGGTCTTCCCGAACGGTCTCGTGTTTTGGGCCCGGACGACATCGCGACACAGGATTACCGTATCGACAGGCTGAACGTCTATGTGAACGACGCCGGTGTTATTCAGCGTCTGACCTGCGGGTAAGCGTGGACTCGGCAGGTGATTCTGAATTAAGAACAAAATAAGAACATAAATGATGCCTGTCGATGCCCAAACGCCGAATTCTTTCGCTCTGGTTTCCCCGTCTGGGGGCCGAACGGCTGGTCCGCGCCGCGCGGGGCCTGCATGCCGGGCCTTTGGCCGTTGTGGCCGAACAGTCGAACATGCAGATCGTCACGTCATTGAATGCCGAGGCGCAGGCCGCCGGATTGCGCGTGGGTCAGCCGGTCCGCGATGCCCATGCCATGTGCGCCAGCCTGATCACCCGCCCTCGCAACGCCCCGGCCGAGGCTGCGTTTCTGACCGCGCTGCGCCGCTGGGCGGGCAAGTTCAGCCCGTGGGTGGCCGAAGAGGCCCCCGATGGCCTGATCGTTGACCTGTCGGGCTGTGCCCATCTGTTCGGCGGTGAAGAGGCCTTGCTGAGCGTGCTTGAGACCGACTGCGCCGACATGGGCCTGAGCGTGCAGATGGGCATCGCCGACACGCTGGGCGCAGCCTGGGCGTTGGCGCGCTATGCCGGGCAAGAGGCCACGTCCGATCGCAACGGCGACGCCATCAACCAAGAGGCCCGCGCCACCCGCGCCCGGGCAAGCAAGCGGCGGCACTGGACCAGGGGCGGGGCCGCGCCACAGGTGATGGCGCTGGGCGGTGGCGCGCGGATTGCCGCGCCGGGGCAGGCCTATGGCGCGCTCAGCCCCCTGCCCATCGCGGCGCTGCGACTGGACGATCAGACCGTGGCGCAACTGAACCGCCTGGGCCTGCGCCGGATCGGTGATCTGCTGGGCCAGCCGCGTGCCAGTTTGGCACGGCGGTTCGGCCGCGGGCTGGTGTTGCGTCTGGATCAGGCCATGGGCAGCGCGCCCGAGCCGGTCTCGCCCGCCCGTCCGCCCAATCACTTTGCGGTGCGGATGACTCTGCCCAACCCGATTGGCCTGGTCGAAGACGTGATGGCCGCTGTCGATCGGATTCTGCCAACGCTCTGCACCAAACTGGAAGAGAAGGGGCGCGGGGTCCGCACGCTGCGCCTGGAAGCCCACCGTGCGGATCAGGCCGCTGAAATTATCGAGATCGGTCTGGCCCGTCCGACCTATGATAAAAACCGCATTCGCCCTTTGTTAGAGATGAAAATTGACAAGATCGACGCAGGCTATGGCATCGACTTGCTGCGGCTTGAAGCGATCCAGACAGAACCCATCCACGCCCGCACCATCGCCGGTCATGCCGAAGCGCGCCGCGTGGCCCGCAACCGGCTTGAGGGCAATACAACCGTGGATGACCTGATTGGGAAACTGGGCGCGCGGGTAGGGCTGGACGCGATCACCCGGCGGCATCCTGCGGCCTCTCATATCCCCGAGAAAACGGCGCAAACGCTGGCGGCGGCCTGGTCGGAACCCGCGCGCGACTGGCTTGCCCCGCCGCGCCCCCGCCCCTTGCAGATGTGGCAGCCCGAACCCGTGATGGCCCCGGAAACCCCGAATGTGCCCCGCACCTTTCGCTGGCGTGGACGAGACTGGCAACTGGCACAGGCCACCGGCCCGGAACGCATCGCGCCGGAATGGTGGCTGGATGATCCCAACTGGCGCAGCGGGGTACGCGATTACTGGGTGGTGGTGACAGAACAAGGGGAGCGCCTGTGGTTGTTCTATGGGCACGGGGGCGCGATGTCCGCAGGCTGGTTCTGTCAGGGGCAGTTTTGTTAGAGTCTATTTCCCACGATAAACCAGCAGATCCGGCAGACAGTCGATCAGACGAATGAACCAGGAAAACGGTGCCGGAAAATCCGTACGGAAACGGCGACGCGCCATCGCCTTGACCACGCGATCCGCCGCATCCTCGGGCGACATCAGCATCGGCATCTTGAAACCGTTCTTTTCGGTCAGTCGGGTCTTGATAAAGCCCGGATTGACGATACGCACCGTCACGCCAGTATCCGCCAGATCGTGTCGCATCGTCTCGGCCAGAGAAATCAGTGCGGCCTTGCTGGCTCCGTACCCGATGGCGGCAGGCAGCCCATGATACCCGGCCAGTGACCCGATCAGAGTAACCTCTCCCTGGCCTGCCCGGACAAAACCCGGAACGGTTTCACCCAGAACCCGCAGCGCACCCAGATAGTTCACATCGCTCATCCTGAGCGACGCCTCGGTGTCCCATTCGGCCGAACGCATGGGGTCATAAGCCCCGGCATTGTAAACCAGCCCATCGACATGCCCCGCCTCGGCAACAGCCGAACGAACAGAGTCTAAATCGGTCACATCGCACCGGATCGCGCGCGCATCCGGCAGTTCAGAACACAGTTCGGACAACCTCTCAAGATTGCGCGCAGACAGGATCAGGGAAGCGCCCTGTTGGCCAAGCGCATGCGCCAAAGCGCGACCCAGCCCTTCGCTAGCGCCGATGATCCAAATGGTTTTGCCGTCAAAGCTGCTCATGTGTGGGCCGATTCAGTTGTGTTTCACGATAATACGGCCTTGCGCCCGCTTCGGATCAAAACGGTGGCGCAGGTCACGGAAGCTCAAACCAGACGCCACAAGGTAGTGCATCTGTTAAAAACTTCTAATCGGATTGATCCACTTGTGCCTACCCTGCGTATCTTCTTGTAAACTGTCACATAAAGAGGCTGGAATGTTCGACGAACCCCGGGGTGTACGGAAGAAAATCGCGATTGTAGGTGCAGGCATTTCGGGTCTTTCCGCCGCTTACTATCTTTCACAAAACAACGACGTGACAGTCTATGAGGCCGAGCCTCGGCTTGGTGGCCATGCCCGCACGGTGATGGCCGGAAAGAACGGGGATCAACCGGTCGATACGGGCTTTATCGTCTTCAACTATGCGACATATCCCTACCTGACCCGGCTGTTTGATGAGCTGGGCGTGCCCGTGATCGAAAGCGAGATGAGCTTTGGCGCGACAATCGACAATGGCCGCATTGAATACGGGTTGAACAATCTGCGGACACTGACCGCTCAAAAGCGCAATCTGGCGCGTCCGGCTTACTATAAGATGATCGCTGATATTCTGCGGTTTGGCAAAGAAGCCCCCGAAGCCGCCAAGGACGATGACACCACGATTGGCGAATTGGTGGACCAGCTGCGGCTGGGTCACTGGTTTCGGCACAATTATCTGATGCCGATGTGCGGTGCCATCTGGTCCACGCCGGTCGAGTTCGTGGATCAGTTCCCCGCACGCTCTTTGGTACAGTTTTTCCGCAATCACGCTTTGCTGGCAAGTGGTCGCGCAAACCAGCATCAATGGTACACGGTCAAAGGCGGCAGCATAGAGTATGTCCGCCGGATCGACGCAGCCCTTCGTGCGCGGGGGGCAGAAATACGTCTGGCCAGCCCCGTTCAGAATATATCCCGTGACGAGATGGGCATCACCATCCACAGCCAGGGCGCCGTGGATCAGTTCGATGAAATCATCCTGGCCACCCATTCGGACCAGTCGCTTGCCATTTTAGGTGATGGCGCGACCCCCGCGGAAGCCGCTGCATTGGGCGCAATCCGCTACCAGCCCAATATGGCCATATTGCATTGTGACCCAGGTCAGATGCCAAAGCGGCGCGCCTGCTGGTCAAGCTGGACCTATCGTTCGCAAGCCGGAGACGTGGGGGTAACCTACTGGATGAACCGGCTTCAGAACATTCCGGACAGTGACCCGCTGTTTGTAACGCTGAACGCTTCATCAGAAATTCCCGCGGAAAAGATCTATGACAAAGTCGAATTTGCCCATCCGGTCTTCGACAAGGCCGCGCTGAAGGCGCAAGGGCAAATCCGCGAGATGCAGGGACAGAACCGAACCTGGTTTGCCGGTGCTTACAACCGGCACGGATTTCACGAAGACGGGATAGCCAGCGCGATGCATGTCGTTGCTCGAATAAATGGTGCCCCGCAAACCATCGGAGCTGATAATGGCATTCTTGGGAAAGACCCGGCCCTATCTGTTGCCGCAGAATAAGGCGATATGGCGCACAGCGTTTCTTGCACTTTCCTTGCTGATCCCCAATGGGCTGATCGCATCGCCGGTCACGGAAGAACTGAACGGTGCCCAACTGCGCGGAACCGCGACGTTCCGGTATCTGGGTTTGCCGATCTATGACGCCAAACTCTATACGCCCAAAGGTGCGCCGTTCAGTTGGAGCGAAGATATCGCCCTGCAACTGACTTATCGCAAGAACATCAAGAAGAAAGCGTTGGTCAATTCGACGCTTGACGAGATGGACCGCATCGGCCGTTCAGCACCGGTTCGCGACCAACTGAACCGGTGTTTCAAAGCCGTGGCAAAAGGGGACAGCTATCTGGCGGTTTCTGATGGTCCCGACAAGGTCAGTTTCTGGTTGAACGGGCAAAAGACGTGCACCATGGCGCATCCGGGCATCAAGCGCAGTTTCATGTCTGTATTTCTGGGAGACAACACGCGGTCCGCGTCCTTCACGCGCAGGCTACAGGGGCGGTGATGCTGTATCCCCGGGTCAGTCTCTATGCGCTGATGCTCGCTGCGGCGGGTATCCCGCTTTATATCCACTTGCCGCGCTTTGCAGCCGTGAACCTGGGTATTGGCCTTGGGGTCATTGGTACGGTGCTGCTGGTGATCCGTTTGGTGGATCTGGTGCAGGATCCGCTGATCGGTTGGGCAATCGACCGATGGCCCGGCGGCCAGCTTGCATTTGCCGCGATGGCGGCTTTGGGGCTGGCGATCGGGTTTCCCCTGCTTTTCAATCTGCCGCAGGGTGCCAGCGTGCCGGAACTGGTCGCGATCCTGATCTTGCTGTTCTCGGCATACAGCCTGGGAACCATCCTTCTGTATGGTCGCAGCGCAACTCTGGCGAAGCGAACCGATCCGAAAGAGCTGATGACACTGGCCGCCTATCGTGAAGGCGGGCAGTTGACCGGAGTGGTCATCGCAGCCAGCGCTCCGGCCCTGTTGGTTGCTTTCGGGGCACACTCCCAAGGCTACCCCGCATTCGGCGCGTTTCTTGGGCTGCTGTCCGTTCTGACCCTGATACTGACGATCCCGATCTGGCGACGCAGACCGATCACCGGATCAGGCCTGTCCTTTGCGGGTCTGGGTCAGGCCGGTGGCTTGCGCCTTCTTGCGCTGGCTTTGGTCAACAGCCTCCCGGTTGCCATAACCTCCACCCTGTTTCTGTTTTTTGTGGAAGACCGGCTGCAACTGCCGGGCAAGGCGGGTCCTTTGTTGATCCTGTTCTTCCTGAGCGCAGGCGCGAGCGTTCCGCTCTGGGCAAAGCTCAGTAACAAAATTGGCCCGAAACAGACTCTGATTATCGCCATGCCGCTCTCGATCGCCGGCTTTATCGGCGCTGCCACACTGAGTTCAGGAAACCTTGCGGGTTTTGCAATGATCTGTCTCGCCTCGGGCGCGGCGTTGGGCGCGGATATGGTCGTGTTGCCTGCGATGTTCTCGATCGTGCTTACCCGGGCCGGGCTGAACGCATCAGCCGCGTTTGGCATCTGGTCCTTCGCTGGCAAACTGGGCCTCGCCCTGGCTGCCTTTTTCACTCTGCCGCTGCTGGAACGCAGCGGTTTCACCCCCGGTCAAACCAATTCAGCACAGGCTCTGGATACACTCAATCTTGCCTATGCGGTGCTGCCCTGCATCCTGAAAGTCGGAGCGTTCGGGATGGTGTTGACCCTGCCCACCGAGGTCACAAGCAAATGAACGCTTTCAGCATCATCCTTCTGGTCCTTCTGACCGCCGTCTTCATCCGTGCAAGGCTGCTGAGCTTTCGCGCGCAATCGCCGTCCGATTACAGTGGCACCGGGCCAAATTTTTCGCTGAAAAAACACCTGAACGGAGAGATCTTGTCCGAAGGCCTGATCTATGGCCCCAACGGCAAAATGTCGAACAGCTTTGTCGCGCGCATGTCCGGCGAATGGCAAGGCAACTCGGGCACGCTGACCGAGTACTTCACCTATTCCAACGGAAAACAGATGACTCGCAAATGGTACCTGACGCTGGGAACTGGCAACACATTCACGGCAATGGCGGATGATATCGTGGGCGAAGGTCGGGGCATCATCTCGGGGTCCACGGTAAAACTGACCTATCGTATCATTCTGCCAGATGACGCTGGTGGACACACACTGGATGTCACCGATTGGATGTACCTGACAGAAACCGGCGTCATCATGAATCGGTCCGAGATGCGCAAGTTTGGCGTCAAGGTCGCGGAACTGATCGCCACAATGCGTCCAAGCCCCAGATCGAAACCGATGCATCCAAGTGGGTCAAACGGGTATGACGCGACTTCGGAAGGGAAGCCGTTGCAATGATCACCTTTCGCTCTTTCATCGCCTGCATTGCCATCGCAAGCCTTACACTTCTGGCGGCCTGCTCCAGCAAACCGAAGGTTCCAAAAACGTTTCTGTCGGACCGGCAGTTGAACCTGGAAGAGTTTTTTGAGGGTAAAACAGTAGCCTACGGTCAGTTTCAGGATATTCTGGGAAATATCCCCCGCAGATTCACGGTTGATATCGACGGAACATGGGACGGCGAAACCCTGACCCTGGTCGAAGACTTCGTCTACGACGATGGCGCGACGGAACAACGCATCTGGACATTGACCAAAACCGGAGAGGATACGTGGACCGGTACGGCGCCTGGCGTGCTGGGCACCGCCAGCGGGATTGAACGCGGGGATACGTTCAACTGGAAATACAAGATCGACCTGCCGATCAAGGACGGGACCATGCGTGTCAAATTCGACGACTGGATGTGGCTGCTGGATGACGACCGTCTGCTGAACCGCGCGTATGTCTCACGCTATGGCGTCCGTCTGGGTGAAGTCATCCTGTTCTTCGAGAAGAAATAGGGCCGTCAGACCCGGTTTCATCACAAAAGTCAGTAGAAAATAAACTCGTCCACCAATGCTGTCGTCGATCCCTTGACCTCACCGGCCGTGTTTGCCCTTGGCCCGTCCGAGGCTGCGCCCTCGGCGCGTTCGCCGCCCTCGACCTTCAAGCGCGCGCGTTCTATCTGCCCCCAGAGGAAAAACAGACCATCCCGTTTTCCCATGAGGCGCGAAGGAACTGTTGTCCGCAAAACACCTGTTTTCGGTTTTGGCATCTGCTCTCTTACTGCCTCCGGTGTTTTCCACCATTTTCGGAAAACGTAATGGTTTTTCCCGAAAAAGACAATTTTTTATGGACAAAATGAGGTTTTCTACCGTCCGTTGACAGGATGGACTGACAACTCTCGCATGACGGATATTCGCCTTCTTCACCTGCCTCATGGCAAGCCAGCACTATCCCAAACGGATCAACTTCACCCAAAAGGGTTTGCTGCAAACCTCCTTCACTTGGCCTGACTCTCTCTTTTCCAGCCATGCTCAGGCGACGTGCAGCGTTTCGTTTCTGAGCAGAGCAGCCGGGCCTTCGCTGTCACGGCTGGGGGACAATTTGACGGCGCGGATGTCAGACGTGGCCGCATCCATCGCAAAGCCCACTGGCCCCTGCAGAACGCCGTGCTGGCGGGCTTGCCATGCCCCTGTGCCAAGGACCGTGATCCCGGCGCCGTCCACTCAGCCGGAAAATTTCCATGTCTGTTTTGAAACCGGAAATGTCGCAAGCATTTCAGCGCCCAAGCAGGTAGAAAGTAGGCTGCCATCGTGAGGTGCCGCTGTTTGATTCTCAGACCGCGGAGAATTGGGAAGCCGGTGGAATTCCGGCGCTGCCCCCGCAACGGTAAGGAAGGTCAGGTTCGACAATCAACCACTGGGACGAGGATCCCGGGAAGGTGTCGCAACCGGGTGCAAGCCCCTTTCAAGTCCGGAAACCAGCCTTGCAGATATGTCAAACCGCGGGTGGCGGTGGGGGCACGGGTTTCGGACGTGGTCCTCGCGCGCCTCCGGACGGTTCCTCCCTGTCACCTGCCCAAGCAATGCCGCGGGGCGCGGCAGGAGAGCCAGAAGTGAACAATGTCCAAAACCTGTTGGCGCGTCGAATCCCGGGCTATGCTCTGGAACGGGCCTTTTACACCGACCCCGAGATCTTTCAGACCGACCTGGAAACCATCCACTATCGCGAATGGCTCTTTGCCATTCCGGCCTGTGAACTGGTGAAAGCCGGCGACTATGTAACGTACAACGTGGGTGCCTATCGCGTGATCATCGTGCGCGGCGCCGACAACCAGATCCGGGCGTTTCACAACACCTGCCGCCATCGCGGCTCGATCATATGCAAGGCAGCAAAAGGCAACGCGCCGAAGCTGGTTTGCCCGTATCACCAATGGACCTACGAGCTTGACGGCTCTTTGCTGTGGGCCCGCGACATGGGGCCGGAGTTTGATCCCAGACAGCATGGTTTGAAGACGGTTCATTGCCGCGAGCTTGCCGGGTTGGTCTATATCTGTCTGGCGGATGTCGCCCCGGATTTTGACACGTTTGCCAATATCGCGCGCCCGTATCTTGAGCCGCATGATCTTGCGAATGCCAAGGTCGCATTCGAAAGCTCGATCATCGAGAACGGCAACTGGAAACTGGTCTGGGAAAACAATCGCGAGTGCTATCACTGCGGCGGCAACCACCCTGCGCTGTGCCGGACCTTCCCTGATGATCCGGGCGTGACGGGGATCGAAGGCGGTGAAACCCCAGCCTATATGCAAGCCCATTTCGACAGGTGCCAGTCAGCGGGTATGCCATCGCAGTTCTATCTGCACGAGGACGGCCAATTCCGTCTGGCGCGGATGCCGCTGAAAGAAGGCGCCGAGAGCTATACGATGGACGGGAAATCCGCCGTGCGCCGCTGGTTGGGCCGGTCGCCCTTTGCGGATGCGGGATCGCTTTTGAAGTTCCACTATCCGACCACGTGGAACCACTTTCTTGCCGATCACTCGATTGTTTTCCGTGTTACGCCGATCAGCCCGACAGAGACCGAGGTCACGACCAAATGGCTGGTCAACAAGGATGCGGTTGAAGGCGTTGACTACGACGTGAAACGCCTGACCGAAGTCTGGGTCGCCACGAATGACGAAGACCGTCAGGTGGTCGAGGACAACCAGCAGGGCATCAACAGCCCGGCCTATGTGCCCGGCCCGTATTCAGCCATTCAGGAATCCGGCGTACTGCAATTCGTGGATTGGTATTGCAGCACAGTGTCGGCCCGCCTGACCCCTGACTACATGGCGGCGGAGTAAGTCTGATGAAAGATCTGGACACGCTTTCATCAGCCGTTTGGCAGGATGGAGAGATGCTGGAATGTGTCTCGGTCGTGCCCGAGATGCCGAACACCGCCAGCTTTTCGTTCCGAGCCCCCTCGGGGGCGCAGTTCGCCTATCACCCCGGTCAGTTCCTGACGCTCGAGATTCCGGCGCCCGGCCAGCCCGGGGGAGTCGTGTATCGCACCTACACGATCTCATCGTCGCCATCGCGGCCGCGGTCGATCACCATCACCGCCAAAGCGCAACCCGACAGTATCGGCACGCGCTGGATGCTGGACAATCTTCAACCCGGCATGCGGCTCAAGGCCATTGGGCCTGCGGGCCTGTTCACCAACGCACTGAGCGATGCGCGCAAGTTCCTGTTTATCTCGGCTGGCTCAGGCATCACACCGATGATGTCAATGACCACCTGCATGTGGGACGAAGGCCGCGATCTGGACGTTGTCTTCATCAACTGCGCCAAGCGGCCATCCGAGATCATCTTCCGCCAGCGCTTGGAACAGATGGCCAGCCGCACGGATGGTTTGGACCTGAAATTCGTTGTGGAAGAGCCGGACCGCTACCGCCCATGGACGGGATATCAGGGTCAGTTCAACCAATTGATGCTGGGCCTGATGGCGCCGGATTACCTTGAGCGCGAAGTCTATTGCTGCGGTCCCGAGCCCTTCATGCAAGCGGTGCGCGACGCGCTGGCCGGTCTTGGTTTTGATATGGACAACTATTATCAGGAAAGCTTCGGCGCGCCGGTGGAAACCGAGGCGGATCAGCCCGAGTTGGATGACGTTGTTCTGGACGACGACAGCAGCGCCGAAATCCTGTTCGCGACCTCGGGCGTGACGGCCAAGGTTGCCGAGACCGACACGGTGCTTGCCGCCGCCCGCTCGGTTGGCCTGAACATTCCGTCAGGCTGTACCTTCGGCGTGTGCGGTACCTGCAAGGTCAAGAAAACCGCTGGCGAGGTCCACATGGTCCACAACGGAGGGATCTCGGAAGATGACATCGACGCGGGGTACATTCTGGCCTGCTGCTCGAACCCGATCGGCAAGGTCGAAGTCGAGGTTTAGGCGCTTCGCATCCCGATCAAAGCCGCAGCGTGGCTGACACCCGCTGCGGCTTTCGGCGCGTTTTTTCTGCCCGTTGCAGAATCCGGGCCAGATTGGGTCGCCGGATGTCCGGCACTTTCAGAACTTTGTCATCTTCACGCAGAACCAGCTGCCCGTCTGCTCTGGGTTTCGACATGTGCGAGGCGTGGACCTCTTCCATCGCATCCCGCTTGATACCATGCTGGCCGAATTCGAGATTTGTTCCGCCGAGGTCGTGTTGGATGACACAAAGCGTGTCCGGCACCTCGATCAAGCCCGTGGCTTCGACCGTCGTTCACAGCTGGGCCAAACACAAGCAGTTCGCTGTAAGCCAAGATCATAGTCCATGGAAAAAAGTGGTGAGCCGTGCAGGATTCGAACCTGCGACCCACTGATTAAAAGTCAGTTGCTCTACCAACTGAGCTAACGGCCCACTCTTTTGTTGGATCTGTTGATCCGTGGCGCTCTTTACGGCAATTCCCCGACCGGGTTCAAGCCCTTATTTTGCGCCTCGTTTCGCCGTAACAACGCGTGTTTCCGGCAACCCGATAGGCGGCCTAATTAGGCAGGTGGCGCTGGAGGGTCAACCCCTTTTTTGAGGAATCTTCGCGACAGGGTGGATTCATGTTCGGACCGACGTTATATGCCCGCCATGCAACAGAGACTCGACACCGGACTGCCCTTTATAAAGATGCACGGACTGGGCAATGACTTTGTCATTGTTGACGCACGCGCGCAGGAGGCCCCGATCACGCCGACGCTGGCCCGGGGAATCGGGCATCGGCAATTTGGGGTGGGATTCGATCAGTTGGCCGTTATCGAAAAGGGTAAAGCCGACGCGCATCTGGTGTTCTACAATTCCGATGGATCAACTTCTGCCGCCTGCGGCAACGCCACCCGCTGTATTGCACGGTTGCTTATGGATGAGACGGGTCGCTCTGCCCTCAAGCTCACCACGGAACGGGGAACCCTTCATGCGCGGGATGCCGGCGATGGGCTCACCTCGGTCAACATGGGGCACCCGCAGCTGGACTGGCGCGAAGTTCCTCTGGCAGAAGAGATGGACACGCTGGAATTGCCGATCGAAGGCACCCCGACGGCAACGGGAATGGGCAACCCGCATTGCACGTTCTTCGTTGACAACGCCGAAGCGATCCCGTTGGCAGAATTCGGCGCGCGTTACGAATACCACCCGCTTTATCCCGAACGCACTAATGTCCAGGTGGCCCAGGTCATTGGTCCGGATCACATCCGTATGCGCGTATGGGAGCGCGGAGTAGGCATCACTCTGGCATCTGGGTCTTCGTCCTGTGCAACGGCCGTGGCCGCCGCGCGACGGGGGCTGACCGGGCGCAAAGTGCGGATTGATTTGGATGGTGGCACGCTTTGGGTCGACTGGCGCGACGATGGTGTCTGGATGACCGGCCCGACATGTCACGTTTTCTCTGGCACTCTGACGCCTGAATTTCTGAGGTCGCTGGGATGAACCCGCCCAAGTTCACCACGTTGGGCTGCCGCCTGAATGCCTATGAAACTGAGGCGATGAAAGAACTGTCGCAACAGGCCGGTCTGACAGACGCTGTGGTGGTGAACACATGCGCCGTGACGGCTGAGGCCGTGCGCAAGGCCCGGCAGGAAATCCGCAAGCTACGGCGCGAGAATCCTAATGCCCGCCTGATCGTCACAGGCTGTGCCGCCCAGACCGAGCCCGAAACCTTTGCGCAGATGGACGAGGTCGATGCGGTCATCGGTAACACTGAAAAGATGCAGCCCGAGACCTGGCAAGGCATGGCGACTGATTTCATCGGTCAGACCGAGGCGGTGCAGGTGGATGACATCATGTCGGTCACCGAAACGGCCGGCCATCTGATCGACGGATTCGGCACCCGCTCGCGCGCCTATGTGCAGGTCCAGAACGGTTGTGACCACCGCTGTACCTTCTGCATCATTCCCTATGGCCGGGGCAACTCGCGCAGCGTGCCGGCCGGTGTGGTGGTGGATCAGATCAAGCGGCTTGTCGACAAGGGCTATAACGAGGTCGTGCTGACCGGGGTCGATCTGACATCCTGGGGCGCCGACCTGCCCGCAAGCCCCAAACTGGGCGATCTTGTCATGCGCATCCTCAAGCTGGTGCCCGACCTGCCGCGCCTGCGCATCAGCTCGATCGATTCGATCGAGGTGGACGAGAATCTGATGCAGGCCATCGCAACCGAGCCGCGCCTGATGCCGCATCTGCACCTGTCGCTTCAGCACGGCGACGATCTGATTCTAAAGCGCATGAAACGCCGCCATCTGCGCGACGACGCCATCCGCTTTACCGAAGAGGCACGCAAGCTGCGCCCCGACATGACCTTTGGTGCGGATATCATCGCAGGCTTCCCGACCGAGTCCGAAGCGCATTTCGAAAACTCGCTGAAGCTGATCAGCGACTGCGACCTGACTTGGCTGCATGTCTTCCCCTATTCCAAGCGTGAAGGCACACCGGCAGCTCGCATACCGCAGCAGGTGAATGGAACGGTCATCAAGGATCGCGCCGCCCGGTTGCGCGCAGCAGGCGACGCTCAGGTCACAAAGCACTTGTCACAACAAATCGGCAAAACCCATCACATCCTGATGGAAAGCCCGCACATGGGCCGAACCGAGCAATTCACCGAAGTGTCCTTTTCGGCCCCCCGGACCGAGGGCGAGATCGTGACGGCGGCAGTCACCGGTCATACTCAAACCCAGCTGATCGCGTGATGGCGTCGGCTGCCGGCGGCATTCATTGCCCGGTCACGGCAGCGAGGGCGGCCGTGTCGTAGAATTCCTGATATTCGCAGACCCGGTCGCCGCAGAACTTGCAAATGACAACGACCGGCGTTTCGACCTTCTGGCCGCTGGCTTTGTGTGTCCAGGCCGTGACGCCCACCCCGACGACCCGGTCGTCCTGGGCTATGGTGTCCTGCAACGTCCAGTGGACCATTTCGAAGGCATCCGTCAATTCCTTCAGATATTGGTGCATCTGACCCTGCCCCTTGCGGGCGCAACTGAAGTCCAGCCCGTTTTTCCCGTCGCCAAGGGACCGGATGCAGATATCGTCGGTCGTGTAGTCGTCCCACATTTTCAGGTTCGAACCCTTGGATTCGTTCCATCTGGAAAAGGCCTCGCGCAGTTTCGCGGCATTCGACAAAGCGTTCATGACAATTCACTCCAAAATGACTTCTACAATGCAACCAGCGTCGTGTTGCACGGGGTTCGCGTCAAGGAACAAGTTGTCGAGCGGTTTCAAAGAAAAAGCCCCGCGCGACGCACGGGGCCTTTTGAATTTCCTTAAACCTACCCTGACGGATCAGGCGGATTTCTTGCCCTTATGCGGAGCCCACAGGCGCTTGTTGACCAGATAGAGAAGCACCGACAGAACGGTGAGGAAAATCACGCCAACAAAGCCGGCGTTCTTGCGCTCCATCATCTTCGGCTCGGCCGCCCACATCAGGAACGCCGCGACGTCCTCTGACATGTGTTCGACAGAGTTCGAGTGCCCGTCAGCAAACTCGACCTGTTCATCCGCCAGCGGCGGTGCCATCGAAATCCAGCCGCCGGGGAAGGCTTTGTTTTCGTAGAGGACAGTGCCTGCCTCTTCCTTCTCTTCACCAGTATAGCCGTCCAGCAGTGAGGCGATGTACTCGGCTCCGCCCATGCCTTTGACCAGCTGATTGATGCCCAGACCGTAAGGTCCGTGGAAGCCCGCGCGGGCCTTGGCCATCAGGCTCAGGTCCGGTGCGCCGACACCGTTGTTGGCCGGGAAGTGGTCAGTCGGAATCGCCGGGCGGAAATCGTCCAGCTCGGGGTCGAACACTTCGAAGTTGCCCGCTGCATAAGCGATAACTTCTTCTTCCGAATAGCCCAGCGCTTCCAGATCGCGCAGAGGCACATATTGCAGACCGTGGCAGGCTGCGCAGACCTCGGTATAGATCTGCAGGCCGCGCTGCAGCTGATGCTGGTCCCAGGTACCGAAGGGACCTTCGAACGAGAAGTCGAAGTCTTCGATATGCTGCTCACCCCCACCTGCTGCAATGGATGCAACAGGGGTCAGGGCCAAGGCAAACGCGGCGCCGATTGCAAGTTTCTTGAACATGTTTCCGGTCCCTCTTCTTACTCGGCCGGCGTGGCTTTGGCGTCAGCCTTGCCATAATGCGCGTTGAAGTCTTCTTCGATGGTCTCGGGCTGTGCCAGAGGCTTCTCGATCACTCCGAGGATCGGCAGGATCACGAAGAAATAGGCGAACCAGTAGGCGGACGCGATCAGCGAGAAGGTCGCATAGGGCTCTTCCGCGGGCATCGCACCCAGCCACATCAGGGCAAAGAAGTCGATGACCAGCAGGTAGAACCACCATTTGAACATCGGACGGTACTTGCCCGAACGCACGTTCGAGGTGTCCAGCCAGGGCGCCAGCGCCATGGCCAGGATCGCACCGAACATCGCCAGAACACCGAAGAACTTGGCATCAATGATACCGCCGGTGATGAAGCTGGCGAATTGAACGACCCAGACCTCACCGGTGAACGCGCGTAGGATCGCGTAGAACGGCAGGAAGTACCATTCGGGAACGATGTGTGCAGGTGTCACCAGAGGGTTGGCTTCGATGTAGTTGTCCGGGTGGCCCAGATAGTTCGGCATAAAGCCCACGACGGCCCAGAACACGACCAGGATCACGGCCAGGGCGAAGAGATCCTTGATCACGAAGTACGGCCAGAACGGCAGCGTGTCTTTCTCGGCCTCAGCTTTCGAGCCCCGGCGCACTTCAACACCTGTCGGGTTGTTGTTGCCGGTGGTGTGGAAGGCCCAGATATGCACCACAACCAATGCCGCAATGATAAACGGCAGCAGATAGTGCAACGAGAAGAAGCGGTTCAGCGTGGCGTTATCCACCGCCGGTCCGCCCAGCAGCCAGGTCTGCAGCGCATCACCGACAAACGGGATGGCGCCAAACAGGCCGGTGATCACGGTCGCACCCCAGAAGGACATCTGACCCCAGGGCAGAACATAGCCCATGAAGGCGGTGCCCATCATCATCAGATAGATCAGCATACCGATGATCCACGTGATCTCACGCGGGGCTTTGTACGAGCCGTAGAACAGGCCGCGGAACATGTGGATGTAAACCGCCACAAAGAACAGCGACGCGCCATTCATGTGCAGATAGCGGATAAAGTGACCGCCATTCACGTTGCGCATGATGTGCTCGATGCTGGCAAAGGCCAGATCGACATGCGGGGTATAGTGCATCACCAAAACGATACCGGTGATGATTTGCAGCGCCAGGCAGAACGCCAGAACGATGCCCCAGATCCACCACCAGTTCAGGTTCTTGGGGGTCGGGATCATAAGGGTATCGTACAGCAGGCCGACAATCGGCAGGCGGCTGTTCAGCCACTTCTCGCCGTTTGTCTTCGGCTCGTAATGATCGTGGGGAATTCCGGACATAAGTTTGGGTCTCCCTTAGCCGAGTTTGATTGTGCTGTTGTCCACCCATTCTGCGGGCGGGACAGGCAGGTTCTCAGGCGCGGGGCCTTTACGGATACGACCGGCGAGGTCGTAGTGCGAGCCGTGGCACGGGCAGAACCAGCCACCGAAGTCGCCGGCATCCCCCAGAGGCACACAGCCGAGGTGCGTACAAACGCCCATCTGAACGATCCAAGCACCCGGCGCTTCGCCTTCCGGTGACGGCATGACACGGTTTGCGTCAGTCGCAGGCGCATCTGCGCTCAGGTTGAAGTTGCGTGCCAGCGGATCTGGCAGCGCATCAACACCTTCGGCGTCCTGTTCCTGGGCTTCCTGAATCTCGGCACCGGTGCGGTGACGGACAAAAACGGGTTTTCCCAGCCATTTTACCGTCAGTTGCGTGCCCGGCTCGACGCCGCTCACATCCACACGGATCGAGGACAGCGCCTGAACGTCTGCCGACGGGTTCATTTGGTTGATCAGTGGCCATACGGCTGCACCCGTTGCAACGACACCTGCGCCGCCAGCGACGTAGTACAGGAAATCTCTGCGGGTGCCTTCGTGGTCTTCTGCGTGGGACACGAGGTTATCTCCGATTATCTGGCGCCCGCGGACGGGCAAATAGCTCGCGCACCGCACGAATGCGGTGTCTTAACCGCGCTTACTATCGGGGAGAATAGTGTTCGTCCAGCGTTCATAAACGCGCAATACGCCGCATGTGTCCCTTCATGCACGTGACGAGGGGCTTTTTTTGGTGATTCTCGTCCGCAACTTTGCCTGCGACTTCGAATCAACGGGGGTTGATTCGAACTTCGAACTCAGTTTTGCAGGCGAAATCCAGACCGATTCTGACCACCAGCCGGCCAATCATTTGAGAGCGTATTCTTGACAATCAGCATCGCGAAGCAGCGATTGTCTGCTGGGTAAATCATATTTGCCAAATAGATGATTTAAATCGAAAATTGAGCGCAATTACACAGTTGCACTTTTTGCGTGAATACCGGACAGCGCAAAAACGCGCGAACTCCTGCAAGGAGACCCCAATGTCAAAAATCACCCTGGCCACTGCGATACTCACATTGGCCCTGTCCTCGCAAACACTTGCGGCAGGTGATCCAACGAAAGGCGAGGCGATGTACAACCGCTGTTCATCGTGTCATGCGATCATCAAGGACGGCGAAGTACTGGTCAAAGGCGGAATCACCGGCCCGAATCTCTATGGTGTCGTCGGACGTGTCGCCGGGTCCGAAAATGACTATCGCTACGGCAGCGAGCGCCTGCCGGTCGGTATGTTCACCGATGACATGATCCGTGCCGGCGAAGAAGGTCTGATCTGGACCGAAGAAAACATTGCCGCCTATTCCAAAGACCCCATCGGTTTCATCAAAGAGTATCTGGATGACGAAACCGCCCGCCCGAACATGAGCGTCAAGCTCAGGAAAGGCGCGGAAGATATCGCCGCCTATCTGGCAACTTTCAGTTCCGAGTAATCCTGTTTCCCGGTGCTGGTTACGCCTTGTGCATCAAGGCGGCCAGCTGACCGGTTTCACTGCCAAATCCGCCGGGCACTTTGTCGGCAGCAGCGATTCTTGCATCCTCCGGCTTGTTCTGGCCCAGTTTCCAGGTGCCCTGGATATCCTCTACCTGCATCCGGCATGGTACGATCATCCGCATCATTCTGGCCAACGCGTCATCAGACATTTTCCCGGTGACCCATGGCGCTTTGGGCAGCAGTCGATCTTCAAAGAATGCCGTTTGTCGATCCAGCAAATCACGCAGCTCGTCCTGCGGGCGCAGTTCAAGCCGTCCGGTCAGGTGCACGGCAACATAGTTCCAAGTCGGAACCTGATCGGCGACACCGTACCAGTCGGGCGAGACATAGCCATCAGGCCCCTGCACCGCGATCCTGACCTCTTTCGGCCCGTGCAGCATACGGACAATCGGGTTTGATCGCACCAGATGAAGATCGACCACCGCACCGTCCTCAGACAGCAGAAAGGGCACGTGACTGATCAATGGCGCGCCGTCGCCGGAAATCGCCAGAACGCCAAAAGCCCGGTCGCGGGCGAATTCAATATGACGCGCACGATCCTCGGCGCGGAAGGCTGGATTTGGGTGCATGGGCGACCTCCTGCCAAATCTCTTGCAGATGGGGTTGGTTCTTGGCAAGGTCTGCCTCGTTCTCAGGGCGGGGTGGAATTCCCCACCGGCGGTATGCGGGCCATGACCCGTAAGCCCGCGAGCGGCTCTGCCGTGTCCACGATCCGAAAGGCAGGAGCCGGTATTCGGACAAAGTGTGGAACCACGAAAGAGTGTCAGCAGATCTGGTGAGAGGCCAGAGCCGACGGTCAAAGTCCGGATGGAAGAGAACGTGCAAGTCGTGCCGGTGAACCGGCGCGCCTGCTCGTGATCGCCTTGGGTGACGTGTCATGCCGGGCTGGCAGCAAAGGTTTTCGCGACCGCCAGCAGGCCACCGAACTGAAAGGAGATCACGATGACACACACCCGCTATGCTTTTGTCAAAGCCAACTGGCATTCCGACATCGTCGACCGCGCGCTGGACGGGTTTCTTGAACTGATCCCGGCCGATCAGGTCGATGTTTTCGACGTTCCCGGCGCGTTCGAGATGCCGCTGCTGGCCCGCGATCTGGCCCAAACCGGCCGCTACGCGGCTGTCGCCTGCGCCGCATTTGTCGTGGATGGCGGCATTTACCGGCACGACTTCGTGGCGCAGGCCGTCGTGGACGGGTTGATGCGCGCCGGCATGGATACCGGCGTACCGGTCCTGTCCGTCTCCCTGACGCCGCACCAGTATCAGGAAACCGATCATCACAACGCCATCTACCGCGCGCATTTTGTTGAGAAAGGCCGCGAAGCCGCACAAGCTGCGCTGAAAATCACAGCGACCCGAACGGCGCTGACGCAGGCCGCCTGATCTTCATCTTCTCAAAACTACTCATTCGCGCCACCGCAAGGTGGCGCGCACCAATTCGCAAATCCCCTTGAGGCTCACGGCGCTCCCCGCTAATCACGATCCCAAAGGAGCCCGCCCCATGTCGATGAACAGTTTTGGCCATCTATTCCGTGTCACCACCTGGGGTGAAAGCCATGGACCCGCCTTGGGTGCCACTGTTGACGGCTGTCCGCCGGGTGTCGCGATCGACGAGACCATGATCCAGCACTGGCTGGACAAGCGCAAACCGGGGCAGAACAAGTTCACCACCCAGCGGCGCGAACCCGATCAGGTGAAAATCCTGTCTGGTGTGTTCGAAGGGCAGACCACCGGAACGCCTGTGCAACTGATGATCGAGAACACCGATCAGCGCTCGAAAGACTATGGCGATATCATGGAAAAGTTCCGCCCGGGGCACGCCGATATCACCTATTGGCAGAAGTACGGGATCCGGGATTATCGCGGCGGCGGGCGGAGTTCTGCACGCGAAACAGCATCACGTGTTGCTGCGGGTGGATTGGCGCGTGAAGCGATCAAACAGATTGCGCCCAACGTGCAGATCACCGGATACATGACCCAGATCGGGCCGCATAAGATCGAGCGCGACAATTTCGACTGGTCCCAGATCGAGCAGAACCCGTTCTGGACACCGGATGCGCAAGCCGCCGAGAAGTGGGCCACCTATCTGGACGATCTGCGCAAGTCCGGCAACTCGGTTGGCGCAATTGTCGAAGTTGTGGCGCGTGGCGTGCCCGCAGGGCTTGGCGCGCCGGTTTATGCCAAGTTAGACACTGATCTAGCCGCTGCGATGATGTCGATCAACGCGGTGAAAGGCGTCGAAATCGGCGAAGGCATGGCCGCGGCTGAACTGACGGGCGAGGCCAACGCGGATGAGATTTTCATGGGCCAGAATGGCCCACAATACAGCTCGAACCATGCGGGCGGGATTCTGGGCGGCATCTCAACCGGACAGGACATCGTCGTTCGCTTTGCGGTCAAGCCGACCTCGTCTATTCTGACCACACGCAAAACCATCACCAAATCAGGCGAAGAGACCGAGATCATCACCAAGGGCCGTCACGACCCTTGTGTTGGTATTCGAGCGGTCCCGGTAGGAGAGGCGATGATGGCCTGCGTGATCCTCGACCACCTGCTCTTGCATCGCGGCCAGATCGGAGAGAACCGTGGACGGATCGGCTGATCTGCGCTCCCGCCTGCGGGCTGTGGTCGCACATCGCATGGAAACGGATCCGGCCCATGATCTGGCCCATCTGGATCGTGTTTGGACCAACGCCCGGGCCATCGCAGATGATCAAACCGATATGTCCGTGCTGCTGGCCGCAAGTTACCTGCACGATCTTGTGAATCTGCCCAAGGACGATCCCGCCCGGCATCTTGCCTCGCGCAGATCCGCAGCTGAATCAGAGCCTATTCTTAAGGAAATCGGGTTTGAGGCCGATCAGGTCCGTGCGATCCAGCACGCGATCGAAGCCCATAGTTTTTCGGCCGATATCCCCCCTGAAACGATCGAGGCACGCATTCTGCGCGATGCGGACCGCCTTGACGCCCTAGGCGCCATCGGTATCGCCCGCAACTTTTCCGTTTCCGGAGCCTTGGGGCGTACTCTTTACGATCCGGCGGACCCTTTTGCCCAAGCCCGGCCACTGGATGACCTTCATTTCTCGCTCGACCACTGGAAGGTGAAACTTCTGCGCCTGCCAGGTGACATGTTGACCGAAACCGGAAGGCGGATTGCAGAACAACGCACCGCGCGCATGATCCGCTTTCTTGAAGAATTCGCCGAAGAGATCGGCTGTTCCTTGCCGCAATCCTGGGTGAATTGCTGAATCCACCCGTTGATCTTTGCCCGTCAAAGACGCAGGTTCGCGCCGATGACAAAACCCTTAACTTCGCATCGACCTCTGCTTGCCGTAACGCTGAAGCTGTGCGCCTTGTTCCTGTTCACGTCGATGTCCGCGCTGGTCAAAGCACTTTCAGATGAATTCCCGCCGGGCCAATTGGTGTTTTTCCGGTCCCTGTTCGCAATCCCCGTGATCATTCTTTGGCTCATCGCGCGGGGGGAGTTGTCGAAAGGCTTTGTGGTCAAGAAACCCATGGGCCATTTCTGGCGCGGTGTTCTGGGGACAAGCGCCATGGGTCTTACCTTTACCGGCCTCAGCCTGTTGCCCCTGCCGGAAGTTACTGCCATCGGCTATGCGACACCGATCTTCACCCTGATTCTGGCCGCCGTCATGCTGGGCGAACGGATTCGGCTTATCCGTATCGGCGCTGTGGCTTTGGGTCTGCTGGGCGTCCTGATCATGATATGGCCACGTATTGGCACCACCAAGATGGAACTCGCCGCCACCATCGGCGCGTTATGCGTGTTGGGCGCAACCCTCGCCCGTGCCTTCGTTCAGATCCATATCCGGCAATTGGTCAAGGTCGATCACCCTGCGGCCATCGTGTTCTATTTCTCGATGACCGCGACGCTCCTGTCCGCTCTGACAGCATTCTGGGGATGGACGATGCCCACCTGGAATCAGGCTCTGATCATGGTCATGATGGGGCTGATCGGCGGCGTCGCGCAGATTTTGGTCACATCTTCCTATCGGTTTGGCCAGGCCTCGATGCTGGCGCCTTATGACTATGCAACCATGCTTTTTGCGATCGTGATCGGCTATGTCTGGTTCGACGAACTGCCAACGATTGCAATCCTGATCGGGGCCGCGCTGGTGATTGCAGGCAATGTTGTCGTCATCTGGCGCGAACACCAGTTGGGGCTGGAGCGCGGCAAGGTCCGGTCGGTTACAGACCCCAAAGCATGACTTTACCTTTTGCAATCTTCCCCTAGGTTGGGCCGAACAGTCAAAGAGGTTCCCAAATGAGCGACGCGCAGGATCACAAGGAAAAGATGCAGAAGGTGCAGGCCCAGCACCGCAAGAAAGTGTCCGAGGCCGTGGATCCAGGCCGCGGTCTGGTCCTGATCAATACCGGCAAGGGCAAGGGCAAGTCCTCGGCCGCGTTCGGCGTGGTCATTCGTGCCTTGGGCTGGGGCCAGAAGGTTGCTGTGGTGCAGTTCATCAAGGGCAAGTGGAAAACCGGCGAGCGCCGTTTCTTCGAAGAGCGCGATCTGGTGACATGGCATACGATGGGCGAAGGTTTTACCTGGGACACACAGGACCGGGAACGCGATATTGCGGCTGCCAATGCCGCCTTTGACAAGGCCCGCGCCCTGATGTCCAGCGGCGAATACGATCTGGTTGTGCTGGACGAGATCAACATCGCCCTGCGTTACGAATACCTGTCGGTCGAACAGGTCATCGAAGGTTTGAACACGCGTTCGGAAAAGACCAGCGTATTCCTGACTGGTCGCGACGCGCCGAACGCGCTGCGTGACTATGCTGATCTGGTCACGGAAATGACCGAGGAGAAACACCCGTTCCAAGCGGGCATCAAAGCACAGCGCGGCGTGGATTTCTGAAGCAACGTTTCTGCAAGGCTGGCGGTGCATAGCCGCCAGTTCCGATTATCGCCCTGCTGCGTTGACCGATTCTGTCATGTCGCAGGTTCCGGGAAACGCTGGCGTGTTCGGTTGGCGAAAGCCACAAGCGACAGCATCACCGGTACTTCGACCAGGACCCCCACGACCGTCGCCAGTGCCGCGCCGGAATGAAGACCGAACAAGCTGATTGCGACGGCAACGGCCAGTTCAAAAAAGTTCGATGTCCCGATCATGGCACAGGGCGCTGCGATCCGGTGGGGAACCTTCAGCGCATAAGCGGCGCCATAGGCAATGGCAAAAATCCCATAGCTTTGGATCAGAATGGGAACGGCGATCAGAACGATGACCGTAGGTTTCGCCAGAATGGTCTGACCTTGCAGGCCGAACAAGATGACCACGGTTGCAATCAATCCCATGACGGACCACAGTTTCACCCGCGAAGAAAAGGCTTCTATCGCTTGTTTAGAGCCTAATCTGCGGCGGGTGATCAACCCGGCGGGTGATCAACCCGGCGGCAAGCGGCAGCACCACATAAAGGACCGTGGCCAAGACCAAAGTCTGCCACGGCACTTCGATGTCGGTGACATCCAGCAAAAAGGCCACGATCGGCGCAAATGCCACGACCATGATCAGATCATTGACCGAGACCTGAACCAGCGTGTAAGTCGCGTCGCCTCTGGTAAGCTGCGACCACACAAACACCATGGCGGTGCAAGGGGCGGCCCCCAGCAGGATCAGACCGGCAGTGTATTGCGCGGCATCTTCGGGCGCGATCCAGGGTGCGAAGACATAGTCGAAAAACAGGACGGCCAGCAGTGCCATGGTGAAAGGCTTTATCAGCCAGTTCACTACCAGCGTCACAATCAGACCACGTGGCTGGCGGGCGATTCCGGCGACTGCGCCGAAATCGACGTTGACCATCATCGGGTAAACCATTGCCCAGATCAGCACCGCCACCACCAGATTGACGCTGGCGATTTCGGCGCTTGCCACCAGGTGCACCAGCCCCGGCGCGGCCAGCCCGATCAGGACGCCACCGATCATCGCAAGTGCAACCCAGATCGTGAGATACCGTTCAAAAATGCTCATGACAGCGCCTCAGTCGTTTGATCCGTAAGTTTGCCAGAGGTCAGCGCGGCAAGCCCGACCATCACGGCCGCCGTGCCCAGCACCATGGGCAGCCCTCCGACCTGATAGGTCAGGCCAGACAAGACGGTGCCGGCCAACCGCCCCGTCGCATTTGCCATGTAGTAAAAGCCGACATCCATCGTCACACGCTCGGACCGGGTGAAGGCAAGAATCAGATAGGAATGCAGCGATGAATTGACCGCGAAGATCGCACCAAAGACCAAAAGCCCGACGACCAGTGTCAGGGTCAGCCGGGTCTCGGGCCCATTTGACAGCAAAACTGCCAGTGTCAGAGCCGCAGGAACGCAGAACAGGATCGCCGCCCAGCTGCGTGCGGCACGGATCAGATCACCTTCGGTTCGATCTGACGCACGAAGAATCCTTGGCGCGTTGGCCTGCACGGCGCCATAGAGGATAATCCACACCGCCATGAATGTTCCGATCATGAAGAACGCGGCCCGATTGCCCTGTTCGGTGCCATCTGAAAGAACAGCATAGAAATAGATCGGGATGCCGACCACGAACCAGACGTCCCGCGCGCCGAACAGGAAGACACGCGCCGCGGACAACCAGTTCACATTTGCGGATTTTGAAAAAACCTCAGAGAACTTTGCGCCCTTGCGCCCCTTCGGCAGGCCCGCTGGCATGAACAGCATCACCGCGACCAAGATCACCGCCAGAACGGCGGCCATGGCAAGCACTGCCGGAAGGAAGCCCAGTGTTGCAAGCATGGCGGCACCCAACAGGAATCCCAGCCCTTTGACCGCGTTTTTCGAACCCGTCAGAACCGCAACCCATCGAAACAACGCGCCTCCTTCGGAAGGAGCCAGCAATTTGACCGCCGATTTCGAAGACATCTTGGCCAGATCCTTGGCTACTCCACTGGCCCCTTGCACGATCATGACAAAAGTGACCGAAGCCGCGACGGTCCAGTTCGGGTTAAGCTGCGTCATGGCGAGCAACGCGACGATCTGCACCCCCAGCCCAGCATAGAGGGTCGAGGTCAACCCGAACCGTGCGGCGATCCAACCGGCGGACAGGTTGGTGACAATCCCGGCGATTTCATAAAGCACAAACAGATAGGCAAGCTGCACCGGTGAAAAGCCCAGGGTGTGAAAGTGCAACAGCACCAACATCCTGAGCGCCCCGTCGGTCAGCATGAAGGCCCAATAGGCAGCCGTGACCGCGATATAAGCCGACAGTCCTTCGGGGCGTTGCGTCACAATGATGCCCCGACCATCAGCGCGACATCCACCAGCCGATGCGCATAACCCATCTCGTTGTCGTACCACGCATAGATTTTCACCTGCGTCCCGTTCACAACCATGGTCGAGGGCGCATCGATGATCGAAGAGCGTTCGTCATTGGTGTAATCGGTGGACACCAGCGGGCGCGTCTCATAGCCCAGAATGCCCTTCAGTTCGCCTTCGGCAGCGGTTTTGAAGAAGGCGTTGACCTCTTCAACCGTGGTTTCACGCTCAACCTCGAACACGCAATCGGTCAACGAGGCGTTCAGCAACGGCACCCGAACCGCATGGCCGTTCAGACGACCTTTGAGTTCCGGATAGATCAGAGTGATGGCCGTGGCCGACCCGGTCGTGGTCGGGATCAAAGAGTTCAGGGCAGAGCGAGCGCGCCTGAGATCCTTGGCAGGCCGATCCACAATTGTCTGCGTGTTGGTTACGTCGTGAATCGTCGTCATTGATCCATGGCGGATGCCCAGGTTTTCGTGAACGACCTTCACGACAGGCGCAAGACAGTTTGTCGTGCACGAGGCCGCCGTCACGATCCTGTGCGCCGCGGGGTCGTAGGTTCCGTCATTCACACCCATGACGATATTGGCCGTCGGCCCGTCCTTGACCGGAGCAGAGACAACAACCTTCTTCACCCCAGCGTCAAAATACGGTGCCAGCTTCGCTTCGGTCTTGAACACGCCGGTGCAGTCGATCACCACGTCAACACCGTCCAGCGGCAACGCGCTCAGGTCTTTTGTGCCAACGAACGGCAGGCGGGTACCGTTGACCGTGATGCCGTCTGCATCATGGTCGAATTCCGCCTCCCAGCGCCCATGCACGGTGTCGAACTCCAGCAGATGCGCATGCATCTCGGGATCACCGACGGCATCGTTGATCCAGGCTATCTTTGCGCCTTTTTCAAGCAAGGGCTTCAGGGCCAGTTTTCCCATACGGCCAAGGCCGTTTAGTGCGTAGGTGGTCATTTCGTTTCCTCGATAGGCGTACGCCCGATTTCATCGACGGCGGATTGCAATGCGATCCGGTCAAGGCTTTCGACCGGCAATGACGAAAAGGCCTGAATCCGGCGCTTCAGTGCACCATAGGCGGTTTGAAAGGCCAGGCTTTTCTCGGCGTCGGTACCTTCGGCCTTGACCGGATCTTCCACGCCCCAATGGCCACTTATCGGTTGACCCTCCCAAGCCGGGCATTCCTCGTTGGCGGCCTGATTGCAGACAGTAAAGACAAAATCCATGACGGGCGCGTCCGGCGCCGAAAACTCGGACAGATTCTTCGGCCGCAGGCCCGAGATATCGAGCCCCTTGTCGTGCAGAATCTGCACCGCAAAGGGATTGAGTTCTGAACTGGGCCGCGTCCCGGCCGAATAGACGTTGAACCGGTCGCCGCCGATCTGTCGCAGCAAGGATTCGGCAAAAATCGAACGGGCCGAGTTGCCGGAACAAATGAACAGCACATTGACCTTTCGGTTCGTCGCGGTGTCTTTGGGAAAGGGCATGCAGATATCCGGACGGCCACGGCAGCAATCCACGATCAGGAAATCCAGCATCTGCTGCACAGTTTTCATTTCAATCGAATAGAGCAGAGACGTCCCGGATCGTTCCTGTTTCACCAATCCCGACCGCTGCAATGCATTCAGGTAGTTCGACATGGTACTGGGTTTGATATCCAGCTCCGCTGCCAGCTCGCCCGCGGGAACCCTGTCAGGAAACCGTCGCATCAACATGCGAAACACGGTGATGCGCTGCGGGTGGCCAAGGATGGTAAACTGATCGATTATCTTTTCTATCATATTTCATGAATTATTAAAATAAAGAAGATGGGTCAATTTTATTCCGCATCGTCACAAAAAATTCACGGATCAGAGCGCCAATTTGAAAGACTGGCCGCAGGCTTTCGGTTCACAACTCGAGGCCCAGCCGTGCTGAGCAACGTCAAAACGGTTACGACCGGGCTTGCAGGCGCCAGACTGACGGTTTAAACGAAGCTTCGCATCCGGTCATAATCAGTTCCATATGACCTAAGGTGCCGCTGTAGCTCAGCTGGTAGAGCACGTCATTCGTAATGATGGGGTCGGGGGTTCGAGTCCCTTCAGCGGCACCAGATATATCCAGGTCAAACGGAATTCGGCCCTCGCAACCTCCGCTGCCCTGCCGACTGGCGCGCTAAGCGCGTTTCTCTCCGATCGAGGCAACACCCAGAACGTCCAGAACTTTCGCTTCGATATGCTCGGCATTCATGCCGGCCACCGCATACATGTCCGCGGGGCTGGCTTGATCGATGAAAATATCCGGCAAAACCATCGAACGGTATTTCAACCCCCGATCAAATACACCTTCATCTGCCAAAAGTTGAGCGACATGGCTGCCAAAACCGCCAACGGCCCCTTCTTCTATGGTGATCAACGCCTCGTGGCGGGATACCAGATCCAGGATCAGGTCACGGTCAAGAGGTTTGGCAAAACGAGCATCGGCAATCGTGGGCGTTATGCCTTTGGCTGAAAGGGATTCCGCCGCCTTCTGAACCTCTGCCAGACGTGTACCGAATGAAAGCAAAGCCACCCGCGCACCTTCCCGGATAACGCGGCCCTTGCCGATCTCCAGAACCTCGCCGCGTTCGGGCAAGTCCACCCCGACACCTTCGCCGCGCGGATAGCGGAACGCAATGGGGCCTTCGTCATGCGCGGCGGCGGTCGCCACCATATGCATCAGCTCGGCCTCGTCTGCGGCAGCCATGACGACCATACCGGGCAGGTTGGCCAAATAGGCAATGTCGAACGACCCCGCATGGGTGGCGCCGTCAGCACCGACCAAACCTGCCCGGTCGATTGCAAAACGTACGGGCAGGCGCTGAATCGCCACGTCATGTACCACCTGGTCGTAACCACGCTGCAGAAAGGTCGAATACATTGCGCAAAACGGCTTCATTCCTCCTGCGGCAAGCGCAGCCGAAAACGTCACGCCGTGCTGTTCGGCAATCGCCACATCAAAGCAACGTGACGGATAGCGCTCGGCGAACAGGTTGAGGCCAGTTCCGTCGGGCATCGCAGCAGTAACGGCAACGATCTTGTCGTCACGCGCGGCCTCATCCACCAGCGCCTTGCCGAATACAGACGTATAAGAGGGCGCGTTTGAAGGTGCCTTCTTTTGCTCCCCAGTAACCACATCGAACTTGGCCGTGGCATGGCCTTTGTCGCGGGCTTGTTCGGCGGGGGCATACCCCTTGCCTTTTTTCGTCAATACATGGATCAGAATCGGCCCGGTTGCCCGTGCTTTGACCGTACGCAGAACAGGCAGCAGCTGGTCCATGTCATGGCCATCTATCGGGCCGAGATAGGAAAACCCAAGCTCTTCGAACAGCGTGCCGCCCACCGCCATGCCTTTCAGCATCTCCTTGGCGCGCTTGGCACCCTCCCGGAATGGCTCGGGCAGCAATGAGACAGCGCCTTTTGCAGCAGCTTTCAGATCGTGAAACGGTTCTTCGGAATAGATACGCGATAAATAGCTGGACAACGCACCAACTGGCGGCGCGATGCTCATCTCGTTGTCGTTCAGAATGACGATCAGACGCTTTTTCAGGTGGCCCGCATTGTTCATCGCCTCAAAGGCCATGCCCGCAGACATCGAACCATCGCCGATCACCGCAATTGCGTCGCCCAGCCCTTCGGGCGTGACACCACCCAGATCCCGTGCGACAGCAAAACCCAAAGCAGCGCTGATCGACGTGCTGGAATGCGCAGCGCCAAATGGATCATAGGGGCTTTCGCTGCGCTTGGTGAAACCGCTGAGGCCATCCTTCATGCGCAATGTGCGGATGCGATCACGTCGTTCGGTCAGGATTTTGTGCGGATAACACTGATGACCCACATCCCAGATGATCTTGTCTCGGGGCGTGTCAAACACAGCGTGCAACGCGGTGGTCAGTTCAACGACACCCAAGCCGGCCCCCAAATGCCCGCCGGTCACGGCAACCGCCGAAATTGTTTCGGCCCGCAACTCCTGTGCGACCTGGTGCAGCTGCGCGTCCGAGAACTGCTTGAGATCCGCTGGGCGGTTCACAAGATCCAGCAAGGGCGTATTGGGGCGGTCAGACATGTGTCGCGTTCCTGGCTTAGCTGTCCCGGGCAATAACGAAGCGGGCGGCTTCCTTCAAGGTTTCCGCCCTCGGACCAAACCCGTCCAAAGCGGCGCAGGCCTGATCCACAAGTTCACTTGCGCGGGCTTTGGCAGCAGGCAGACCCAAAAGCGAAACAAAAGTGGCTTTCCCTGCCTCGGTATCCTTTTGCAATCGCTTGCCCGCCTTTTGGGCATCGCCTTCGATATCAAGGATGTCATCTGCGATCTGAAAAGCAAGACCCATTGCCCGGGCATATCGGCGCAACGGGTCAGGATCGGATCGGGCCATAACGGCGCCAACGCAGGCAGACCACTCGATCAGGGCGCCCGTCTTGCCGGCCTGAAGACGCGTGATTTCGTCCAGCGTCAGCGGATTGGCGGCCGTTTCCGCCGCAATGTCCAGCGCCTGTCCCAGCACCATACCTTGTGCGCCGCTGGCTTTGGCCAGGGTCAGGGCAAGGTCTGCGCGAATGTCTGCGGACCCAACCTGCGAACAGGTGCAAAGTTCAAAAGCAAGCGTCTGAAGGGCATCCCCGGCCAGAACAGCCGTGCCCTCATCCCACTCTACGTGAACGGTGGGCCGCCCGCGGCGCAGGTCATCGTCATCCATGCAGGGCAGGTCGTCATGCACCAGGGAATAAGCGTGCAGCGCCTCTATGGCCGTGGCCGGCCAGATCGCCCGGTCTTCTTCAACATCGTGCAGTCGGGCACTTTCCAATGCCAGAAACCCGCGCAGCCGCTTTCCGCCTCGGGTGGCATATGCCATGGCCCGGGTTACATCCACATCTGCAAACGCGCCCAAAACCAGATCAAAATGGCTTTGAATGCTGGCAGCATCCTGCGCAAGTCTTTCGGGGAACATTCACATACCTTCGACAGGCGTCGTACCGGTCGGCTGACCACTGGCGTCCAGAGTGATCGCTGCGACTTTTTCTTCCGCGCGCTTCAACTCCTCCTCGCACCGCTTTTTCAGCGCCGCGCCGCGTTCGTACAGCGCAATTGATTGATCCAGCGCGACATCGCCACGTTCCAGCTGGCCGACTACGGCTTCAAGCTCTTTCATCGCCTGTTCGAATGTCATCTGGTCTACGGGAGTCTGGGTCATCGGGCTGCCTTTATCAATTCTTCCACATGGGCGCGTGTGGCCTGGGCCAGTGCGTTCAGATCATACCCGCCTTCCAGAGTCGAGACGATACGACCGTCGCAAACCTCGTCGGCAATCCTGCACAGCTCTGCGGTGATCCAGGCGAAGTCATCAGTGGCCCAGTTCAGATTGGCCAGCGGGTCGTCCTGATGGGCGTCGAACCCGGCGGAAATGATGATCAGTTCCGGCCTGAAGGCCCGCAAGCGCGGAAAGGCCTTCGTTTCATAGGCGGCACGCATCTCGACGCCGCCACTGCCGGGCGCCAGAGGGATGTTGAGAACCGTATCATGAACACCCGTTTCCTCGGGCCGGCCCGATCCGGGCCACAAAGGCATCTGCTGGCTGGTTATCACCAATGCCCGCGCTTCATCCCACAACAGGTCTTGGGTTCCATTGCCGTGATGCACGTCAAAGTCGACCACGGCCACACGATTCAAGCCGTGATGGTCCAGCGCGTGTTTCGCCGCCAATGCTGCATTTCCAAACAGGCAGAAGCCCATGGCCGTTTCGGTTTCCGCATGGTGCCCCGGCGGGCGAATGGCACAGAACGCGTTCGATGCTTCACCGCCCAAAACCAGATCAACGGCCCGCACCGCCGCACCCGCCGCGCGGTATGCTGCGTCCACCGATCCCGGAGACAGGAACGTATCCCCGTCGATCTGGGCGAACCCGTCCGCAGGGCGCGCGGCCCGAATGTCGCGGATATAGCTCTCGGGGTGAATGCGCAGAAGATCGTCATCCGCAGCCAGCGGAGCCGTCACCCGCTTCAGCTCCAGCGCTTCCAATGCATGCAATATATGCTCCAGCCGCGCCACCCGTTCTGGGTGCCCGTCAGGTGTCACATGGCCCAGACAATCGGCGTGGGTCAAAAGGGCGGTTGTCATTGGGATCCCATCTTCATCTGGCTACAAATATCCTCGCCGAAGGCCAAAAAACGCCGCGCAGCGGCATCTCAATCCGGCGCAAGCATATACCCCGCGCCCCGCACAGTCTGCAAATAGCGTGGCTGCTTGGGGTCCTGTTCGATTTTGCGTCGAAGGCGCGTGATTTGCACATCCACCGCGCGCTCCTGCGCCTGACCCTTGTCGCGGCCCAGATCCTCGACCAGCTTGGCGCGGCTGATGGGCTCTCCGGGCTGGGCCGAGAATATCTTCATCAACTGGCTTTCGGTTGCGGTCAGACGGACCGAGTCTTCGCCCTGCCACATCTCACCGCGTTCAATGTCATAGCGGATGGGCCCGAGGTTCAGGATCTTCGCCGCGGATTCTTCTGCCGGTGTCTCCGGCATCCGGCGCAGGATCGCGTTGATCCGCAACAGCAGCTCTTTCGGCTCGAACGGTTTTGCCAGGTAATCATCCGCCCCGGCCTCGAGGCCCGCGATTCGGTGTTCCGTCTCGCCCTTTGCTGTCAGCAGCAGGATCGGTGTCGTATGCGTTTCCCGCAAAGCGCGGGTCAGACTGACACCATCCTCGCCCGGCATCATCACGTCCATGACGATCATGTCGAAATCCAACCCCGACAATACGCGCCGCGCGTGGGCCGCATCCCGTGCCGCAGTAACCAGAAACCCGTTTCGCATCAAAAACTTCTTGAGCAGATCACGAATGCGCTCGTCGTCGTCAACAATCAGCAGATGGGCATCCATATCGCTCATGTGGTCGTATCCCGAAGTTTCGTATAGGCATGACGCATATCAGCATCCATCATTGCTTCAAGCACTTTGCGAAATCCGGCCACGGCTTCGGGACCGGCATCCTTGTAGGCGGCGCGCATTCTTGCCCGCTGAGCATCCGACAACGTGGTTTCCAGCGACTGCCCCTTTTCTGTCAGAAATAGGTGGCGTTCGCGTTTGTCCACTGTACCCACGCGGCTTTCCACCAAACCATCCTCGATCAAGGTTCGCAAAACCCTGTTCAGAGACTGTTTTGTCACGCCAAGGATGGCCAACAAATTGTTGACCGTCGTGCCCGGCGCGCGGTTGATGAAGTGGATTGCCCGGTGGTGGGCGCGGCCATAGGCCATCTCTGCGAGGATGCGGTCGGGATCAGCCGTAAAGCCACGATAGGCGAAGAACATGGCCTCGATCCCCTGCCTCAATTGCTCATCGGTCAAAAACAAAAGGCTCTCGCCCCCATAACGCGGGGCCGGACGGACGTCGGACATATCATGCCTCATTCGTTACTACCGGGGCCGAGTTTATGTCAGCGTTATTGACATTCCAAGAGTAGAGCGGTATCGAATTGCAGTTTTTGCGCAATATTGTGTCCGCACCGGACCTAAATCGCGCAACAATCGAAAACTCAACCCGGTTCAGGAGGTTTCGCATGGCGGGGTATGATGATCGTGATGGCACCATTTGGATGGATGGCAAGCTGGTGCCCTGGCGTGAGGCCAATGTGCACATTCTGACCCACGCAATGCACTATGCGTCATCGGTATTCGAAGGCGAGCGCGCATACAACGGTAAGATCTTCAAAAGCCGCGAACATTCCCAGCGTCTGATCGCCTCGGCCGAAGCGCTGGACATGCCGATGCCTTATTCGGTTGATGAAATCGAAGCTGCGAAGGAAGAAGCGCTGAAAGCCAGCGGTTTGCAGGACGCATATGTGCGGGCGTTGGTCTGGCGTGGCTCGGGCGAGGATATGGGCGTGGCCTCGGCGCGCAATCCGGTGCGCATGGCCATCGCAGTCTGGCCTTGGGGCGCCTATTACGGCGATGCCAAGTTGCAGGGCGCCAAGCTGGACATCGCCGAATGGAAACGCCCCAGCCCGGAAACCATCCCGGTCCATGCCAAGGCGGCGGGTCTTTACATGATTTGCACCATATCCAAGCACAAGGCCGAGGCCAAAGGATGCTCGGACGCATTGTTCATGGACTGGCGCGGTTATGTCGCCGAGGCCACCGGCGCAAACGTGTTTTTCGTCAAGGATGGCGAGGTGCACACCCCGCTGGCAGACTGCTTCCTGAACGGCATCACCCGCCAGACGGTGATCCAGATGTTGAAAGACAAGGGCATCACCGTGCATGAGCGCCGCATCAAGCCCGAAGAAATGGGTGACTTCGAACAGTGCTGGCTGACCGGCACCGCGGCCGAGGTCACGCCTGTCGGACAGATCGGCGAATATACATTCGAGGTCGGCGACCTGACCCGCCAAATCGCCGAAGATTACGAGAAACTGGTTCGCTCGTAAGACATTGCCCCCGCTTTGTCGGGGGCTTTTTGTTGCCAAACGTGCAATTTTTTGTGCAAACCGTTCGGCCATCTGGACGGATTGCACAGATTGCGTATCTTCGGCACATGTTGGACCTTCTCAGCGATATTCTCACCCGCCTTTCCTTGCGCGGCACGTTTTACTTCCGCACGTCATTCACTCCGCCCTTCGGAATTCAGGTGCCGGGGTTCGAAAACGTGGCGCGGTTTCATTTTGTGCAGCGTGGTGAGCTGAAGGTTCATGTCTCGACCACGGGCGAAACGCTGCGGTTGAGGCAAGGGGACCTGATCCTGATCCCCCACGGGGCGCCACACGCATTGCTCTGCGCCGAGGTCAAGCCGTTGGACGCATTGCCTCTGGAGCAGGTGCTGGAGCGCGCGGGCTACTCGGGCGAAGGCGTGCTGGTCTATGGCGGTGATGGCGAGGAACGGGATACACAGCTGATCTGCGGTCATTTCTCTTTTTCCGGCCCGGCCGGCCGAAACGGCACCGGGCATATGCTGATCGACCGCCTGCCGCCCTATATCCTGATCGAGAATTATGGCGAAGAGGCCGGATCGTGGATGGAAGCCACCCTGCGCATGATCGGCTCTGAGGTTTCAGGCGCAAAAATCGGTGGCGACCTGATCGCGCTGAAACTGTCCGAGGCCCTGTTCGCACAGGCGATCCGGGCCTATCTGGAGCGTCAGAGCCCGCAGGATTCCGCATTGGCAGGATTTGCTGATCAGCGCATCTCGCGGGCCTTGACCGCGTTCCACCAGGCCCCGGCCAAGGACTGGAGCGTCGCGTCTTTGGCACGTGTGGCGGGTATGTCGCGCACTGCCTTTGCTCAGCGTTTTGCTGAAAAGATGGACACTACGCCGATGCAGTACCTCACGGATTGGCGGATGCAAATCGCGTGCCACGGCCTGACCGAGGCAAGATGGAACGTTGCAGATGCAGCGGCCGAGGTCGGGTATGCCTCCGAGGCGGCTTTCTCACGCGTGTTCAAGAAACAGGTTGGGCTGTCACCGGCTGCGTACCGGGCGATGCATTGATCCCCCAGGTTTTTTGAACGATCTGCATGGTATTAGAGACGATCAGGAATTCAGCGTTCGGCTTGGGCGTCCTACCTTCCCTTTATCATTGATTGAGAAAAGGAAGATCTGATGTCCCTGCGTTTCGTTACCCGCTCTGTCCATGCTTACCTCGACTACCCCGTCGCCATTGCCCTCATGACGTTGCCGTTCCTGTTGGGATTGGGCCAATCCAACCCCCTGGCCCTGTGGCTGTCGGTTGTCACCGGTGTTGCTGCGTTTGTTCTGACGGTACTGACGGATCACCACCTTGGGATTTGGCGGGTCCTTCCCTACAAGTTCCATCTGGCCGTAGACTTGATTGTCGGCATCACATTCCTGTTTGCACCCAGCGTCCTGGGGTTCTCAGGACTGGATGCGGTGTTTTATTGGCTGAACGGCGCGGCCGTGGTGCTTGTCATCTCGCTCAGCGCGCCCGAGCAGGAAGTTGCCGCATAAAACCGCTGACCACGGTTGTCCCAGTTTCACCGTAAAGCGCCAAGGTCCGAGCCGCCGGGGTTTTCATCCGGCGGCTCGTTTTTGAAAAAGCGGCCGGGCTTCAAAGGAACGCTCTCACTGTCACAACAGGCCATCCGGCTGCGGCTCGCAGCTGCCTCCGCGTGATCTGTTGTTTCAACTGACCCAGGTTCGCCCCATTCCAGTCACTGATTGAACCCGCACTGACATTGGCACGTTTCACCGAGAAGATAAGGTTTTCAGCCTTTGATGAGCCGCTCGGACGAGTGTGACGTTGCAGGTTTGTCGTGGACCTTCAGCAGCCAATACGGTTGGATTTCGCCATTTCCCTTGATATTGATAACCTCTCGTCTCTCGCAATCTACATATTCGGCTATCTCGTCTCTTACTTCGGGTGAGATTTGAACGCGCCCGGGTTCTCCGGTGCTTTCCATTCTTGAGGCGATGTTGACTGTATCACCCCAAACGTCAAAAAACGGTTTGTCGCCGCCGATTACACCTGCGATTACCGGGCCTTTGTGAATTCCGACCCGCAGGGACACCTTTGGATGCAGTTTGTCTGTCACCTGCTCGACCGTCGCAATCATATCAATCGCCAACGCCGCCATGCGAACAGAATCCGGTTGCCTCTCTTTGACCGAGGGGTCCAAACCACCTGCAACCATGTAACTGTCACCGATGGTTTTGATTTTCTCCAGCTTGTAGCTCAAAACCAGTTCATCGAATGCTGAGAACACGGAGCCCAGCAATTTGACCGTCGCCCTTGCCCCATTGGCGGCCGCGAATTCAGAAAATCCAGACAAATCAGAAAACAGAATTGTGGCGTCATCAATTCTTTCAGCGATTAACCTGTCCGGGTGCGCTTTGATGCGCCTTGCAATGCGCGAAGGCAAAAGAACATTTATCAGCCGCTCGGAAACAGCAAATTCCCTTTCCAAAGCATCTTCGTATCGATCTATTGCGGCATTTGCAGAATAGGAGGTGAAAAAAAGCGCCGAGACGATTCCCAAAATCAACACAATGAAAATAACATCCTGAGGTTGCCTTACAAATCCGTCCCGATATGACTGCGCAATAATATCCCAAATCGTTTCGCCGGGCGGTATATGCAAAGGAACGACAAGCGATATGTAAATAAACAAAGCTGCGCTGAGAATCGTTATCAAAGTGATCCAGCGCCAATATGCGGCCCCCAGAAAATAAAAAAGCAAGGGCGGGCCAACAAGCAAGACCAGATGATCTTCACCGTTTTTGCCGACACTGATGTCATGGGCCAGAAACAGGAATAACCACACTGTAAAATAAGCGACTTTGACCTCAAGGCCGAAGCGATCCAACGTCATCGTCAAAAGTGCCGCGAAGCCAAGACCAAAGTTTACCCATGCGAGATATCTCCAGTCTGGTCCAAGTTGGAACTGGTAGAAAGCTGTGAAACCGAACCCAAGCGACGCAATAAAGGCTGCAACGTTAACAACCTGCATTTTTCGTCTTATTTTTCCATCGTCGATCGGATTTTCAGAGTCCACAATGTGTTTCAGCAAAGCATCGCCCCCGCGCCAGCTCTATGCAAAATATCCCTCAAATCCCTTTCTTAGTCGATAAGCCACAGGTTGTTTGTTCAGAAGCTACTTTCGCGTCCCGACGCCAACACAGCCTAAACCGCTTTTGGCCTCGCGCCCGCAAACGGGTGCCGTACTGCCCTGAAAATCGGCCGTTGGATCAAGTTGGCAACAACAATTCAGGTGGTGCTGTTTTCAGGGCCTCCAGTTTGCTCTGAATGATATTTGGCGATTTCTGTTCCAGATAGTAAGCAATGGTTTCCACGCGAATTCGGACAGAGCCGGCAGGTTTCGTCTCATCGAGATCCTGAAACACAAAGAAAAGCGTTCCAAGCGCTTCGGTAATTTCCTGGACTGGTGAATAAGTCGGCTGGTCCATTCCGCATTCATAGCTTGAAAACCGGATTGAACAGGTTATCCACGGCATAATAGATCCATAGCGTGCAGCCCAAAGAAGTTCGTTGGTGTTTGCACTGTGAGACGTTTTCCAAATATCCGAAATGTCAAAAGGGCTTTGAATTCGGCCAGCTTTGATCAGATCGCCGTATAACCAATCCAGTATCTCTGCGTCCAATGGCAGGTACTGACCCCAGAGGATCGGGTAACCAAAGGCCTGCAACTCATTTTCAATGGCGTGGCCAATTCCGGTGTCCATGTGGTAGGGGCGGCCCAAGGCCAGGATGCAAGGCCGATGTTGTGTGGCGCACTCGGACAGTACCGCCAGACTTTGCCGCCGCAGACTCTGATCAAACTCTTGAAGGGCGTCATAAGCTTTGGAAACCGCAGCGCGCAGTTCAGCCAAGCGCAAGTCGGTGATTACGCCCTTCAGGGCATCGTACAGCTGCCGGGTCGCAATTTGTGGGTCTGCCAAGGATACGGCGGGCGAAAGATAATGTACGCCCACTTCCTTGAACACGTCCTTTTCCCGCCGAAATCCGGCTCGTGTACTTTCGGGGCCGGCAATAACGCGCGGGCAGGCCATGTTTTCCCGAACATGACCCCGCAAAAAGGATGGGACAGTCAGGATTATGGGAACGAACAGGATATCAATGGGGCGCTTTTGCCCGTCCAGCAATTCACCATAATGGCCGGACATGCACTTGACGGGGTAACAGCAATCAACAGCACCACGCCCTTTTCCGAATTTCAGCTGTTGTGCTTCTGATGTGTCCGACGAATAGACGATATTGCGGCGATTGATTCCCAGTTCAACGAACAATGTCGTCCAAAACCTGTGCGTCGACCACTGGTTCAGGACCCGAGGGATGCCGATCCGAAAATCCCGCTTGGGTGGTTTGGACTTAGCGAAAGGCGCCTTCGCGAACGCTTTCTGCAATATTTGGATTGGCATTCGCTTCCTCGTCGATTTGCTTTTTTCGCGCTTTCATCTCGGCTGCGTCTTCAATCAACCCTTTCGAGCAAGAATTGCCGGTAATCACCCGCTCCCACCCTTCCGCCAGAGGAACCTTGCTGTTTGCCCGGCCACGACCGCCGGGGATCTGAACATCCACAAAGGCCCGGCTACAGTTCATCGCACACCACTTGCAGGTGGTTTTGCTGTTGGTTGTACTGACATATTCCAACTCTTCGATGCGGTCGTGCCCGACGAAGCGGGACGTTTGCCCGGTGTTCACATGTTCGAGCGCCAGAAGGGCGGCGCCCAAAGCGCCAGCCTCGCCAGCATGAGGGTGCACGGTAATTTCCGCGTCAGGAATTTTACCCCTGATGAAATCGATCTGGGCTTTGACGACGGCCAGGTTTCGATGTGTTCCACCTTGCAGAACAAACTTCCTGCCGATGGCCTTGAGGTTCTGAAACTGCCCGGCATAGACCCAAACATTCAGGGGCAGGACCGCAGCAAGGCTTGCCATGATTTCTTCTGCCGCCCACCCTTTGCGTTGCTGGTTCACGATGTCGGACTGAAGGAACACGCCGCACCCCATCATGAGTTTCGGCATCCGCTTGGCGCTGAAGGCTTTTTCGGCGTAATCCTCAAGCCGGACATCATAGCGTTCGGCAACGCCTTGAAGAAACGCCCCATTGCCGGAAGAACATTGGGAATTGAGCCGAAAATCGACGACCGCTTTCTGCCGCAACAGCATGATTTTGACATCGGTCCCACCGACGTCGCATATCGCGTCTGCGTCGGGATGTATGTGCATGGCAGCAGCCGCATGTGCGACCGTCTCAACCACTGGCACGTCCGCCCCCAAAATATCCTTCAGCAGATCTTTCCCGTACCCCGTTAGGCCAAGAGCGCCGATATCCTCGATCCCTGCATCGCGCAACTTGCGGAAAACGGACTTGGCGTCTTCGATCGGGTTTCCCTGACTATGCTGATAAACCGAAGCCTTAATTTCAGCGTCGCAGTCCAACGCCACCGCCTTGACCGTAGTGCTGCCGAAATCGCACCCGACATAATATGTCTCGGCCACAACGGGCTGGGGCATCTGGATCACTGGTTGCGTAAAATCCTCCAGGAACCGGACGAGTTCACCGTTCCGGGCCAAGGCCTCTTGCCCGGTCTTGGCCTTTTCACCGTGTTGGCCTGTTTCCACCCACCATTTCAGGCCATCCGTGCCGGAATAGGCCCGGGATACATTTTGTTCCCGACGAGATATCTCGACGCAACCAAGGCTTGCATAGTACAAGGCATCGCCGGGAACCAGGATTGCATCGGTGACGCTCTGTCCTGCTTCCAATACGACATTGCGCTCGTCCCAGAGCGCGGCCAAATGGCTTGCCCAAGCCTGCTGAAGACCTTGAAAGAACATGTTCGGCCCACCCAGCAAAAGCACTGATGGTGTGGGGGTGTTGCCTTTTGTCAAAGTCGCCAGGTTCTGCCGCACGACTGCGTCAAACAAGCTTGCTATGATTTCGGTCTTGGGAACTCCGGCCTTGACCAGACTGTTTGCGTCCGTCTCTGCAAAGATCCCACATTTGGCGCTGATCCGATGAAGGGTTTGTCCATCGAATGGCAGAGTGGTCAGCTCGTCCGGGGAGATGTTCAGTTTTCGTGCGGACTTTTCGATAAAGGTGCCCGTACCGCCGCTGCACGCTGATTGCATATAGACCTGCTTGGCCTTGCCTGCGGTAGTTGGCGTGAAGAACAACGTCTTCATGTCTTCACCGCCAATTTCAGACACGAAATGCACATCCGGATGCAACGCTTCGACGGCGGCGGCGACGGCGACTACTTCCTGGATTTGCCGCGCGTTCACATGATCTGCCAGTGTCCCTGCCCCGGATCCTGTAAACGTGACGACATCGCGACCGGCGGTCAGGCCGGCCTCCAGCTCCATCTGCGACAGCAGTTCAAGGGTTTTCTCGGCCTGGCGTGTTTTGTGACGACCATAGGCTTTCCAGATGACTTCGCCATCTTCCACCACGACGCCTTTTACAGTTGTCGATCCAATATCTACCCCAGCGAATTTCACAACGTGGCATTTCCCAGCTCAAGCACGACATTGGATGCCGTACCCACGGCGCCGCGATGGGGAACTTTCCAAAATGGCGTGTTGACCTTGGGATGCTCTTTGGCGCGCTTTCTGGCCTCGTCCGCAGTCAACCCGGCGGCGGCAAGAGCAGATTCAAATTCCTCCTGCGCGCGGATCTTGGCGTCTGCCAGCACCATCTGGCACCGCGACAAAGCGTGTACGTCGCTGTCCCCTTTTACCTCGATTGGGGCATAGAGCATGTCCGGATACCGGCCCTGTACGGCCGCCATTGCGCCGATGCTCATTGTGTTGGGAAGGCAGCCATAGGGCGACAGCTCGCAAATCATATGTGCCTTTCGCTGGGTATGCGCCCAGATCGCCTTGGCGATCAGCAAATCACCTTCACCCCCGTTGATCATGTTGTCAAAAAAAGGAGCCGCCAGTTTCCGCAGCTTGTCCTGATCGGGCATCGGACGGGGAACGCCCCCAAGCATCCGGCGCATCTGATCGTATTTGAACCTGAAAAAGCGCTGCCCAAGTTTCAACAGAACATAGTTCTGACGCGCTTTGTCTTTAATCCCGAAGCCCAGCTTGAGCTTTTGCCCGCCATACCGCATCAGGTAATCGAACCATACGACCATCGGCGCCGGCTGAACTTCGGCGCCTTCGCCTTCAAGCCATTTGTGCATATTGTAGTTCTGCACCCCTTCGGCGGTGGCCAGATAGAACTCGCCGGTGATCTTGACCATGGGCTTGACCCTCAATCGATCAAGCTGGATGTCTTCAAAATGGCCGCGCGCACGCCTCATGGCCTTCAGGAAGCGTCTGGTCGTCGCATGCCACAGGACTGATCCCCATTTCGGCATGTGTTTCGGCCTGCTCAACATGACGTCGTATATCTCGGAAACCGCCTTCTGAGCCGCCCGGTTGGTCGCTCCTTGCTCTAGCTCATAGGGTCGCAGCTGGTATTCCAGATCCTGAATGGCATCCGCAGCCATCATGCCCAAGGCCGTGCTCAGCAGCAGGTGAATGTCAGTCTGCAAACCGGCGTCTTTGCCTTTCGACTGATCGATTTCATGCTGCTGAACCAGGAACATCCTGAACGCCTCGAGCCCCAGGTTCTTCAGCGCAAGCTCATAGCTTTGGTGATATTGACCGAAACGGCAGGCTCCGCAGGCCCCGGCGGTCACATAAACATATTTTTCGGCCACTTCGTCAGCCCCGATGGCCTCGGCTTCGTTTCTGAGGAAACTCGACAAGTTGCCCGTCGTGAAAGCTGTGGGGCAGCACTGTCCGACATCCGCCAGTTCACGTCCCAGGTACAAGTCTTCAACTGTCACATCAGGCAGGCGCTGCGCATTGTAGCCCGCGCTTTTGAACAGGCCTTCCAGCAGTTTTTCGGCGCGCCACGTAACCCCACCAAACAACAGGGTGACATCCTTGCGCTGATCCGCAGTAAAAGGACGAGGTTCGTAAGCCCTATAAGACTCTTCCAAAATACGACTCATAAAAATACCCCCCAACCAACATAACATGTATTTACAATGCACAATATATTATTCAGAGATCGCCTCAGGTATTGGGAGTCCGTGTGAAACAGGACCATCGGAAATTCAGGTTTTCTTAGACGCCGGTCAGGCACTCTCAGCCTGGAAATCCATCAAATACCCAGGAATTTTTTTGCATTTCCTTCAAAGAAGTTAGGTGCACAAGGACTGATCTGTGGATCGCTGAAGAACTTGTCAAATTCGATCAGGTATTCACGGGTTCTGCCGACCATCAGGGGCATCGCCCAATCCGTTCCAAAACACACTTTGTCCCGGAAATGGTGCGGTGCGTTCTTGGTTCTCTTGGCCACTAGTACTGATTTCAATCGCTGAAATATCTTTGGCTTGAGCTTTGAATCCAGAATTCCCAAAAAATGACCCAAGCCAAGATAGACATTGTCGAATTCCTCAACCAAGCGAATAGCACGATAGGCAAATGTTTGGTCAAAATTGTTGGTTGCTGCCCATCCCATCCAATCTACTTCTTTTGCGCCACCACCATGAGCCAGGAACAACCAAAGGTCCTGGGCATTGTGGGTCTCCATCGCGTGCTTCCACAACTCTGGATCGGAATAGACGCCGTAACCTTTCTCCACCTCAAACCCCATCGGGCTGCAATGGGCAAACAAACGCAGGTTGTGGCTGGAGAAATGGCGAATGATGTCACCCATCTTGGCCTGTGCCATCGGGTAGGGCGCAGGGTTCTGCGCTTTTTCTTTGTACTTGTCCAGACTTCGCCCAGGGGCGACCGGGGTCTGGTAGCCGCGCATATCGATCGGCCGGATCCCCAAGGGCGGATAGATTTTGTATCCCGTTATCCCTAGTGCAACGCCTGAATCGACAATCTGTTTCCAGTTCCCGCCTCGAAACGGGTCAACTGCCCCAAAATTGATCAATTCATTCGGGTTCTCAGCTGCGAGTGACTGCATCCGGTCCATTTGTTCGGTGAAGTCAAAATACGGCGGTAGGAATCCGGGCATCCAAAATTCCTTGAGCTTGTCGAAGGCACGGCGCATATCCAGCAGGATACCCACGAAAAGGCTGGCTTCCGGGTCGCTCGGCTGACCATCCTTCTTGAAATCCCTCTTGAGCGCTTTGAACCGGTTTCGCTCGGACAAGGTCATGATGACAAAGAATTCAAGAAACTGAAAGATAATGCCGATTTGACCGATTGGAATGCGGACGGCACGAAAGCCGGCATCAGATCCAGGTTTGTACAACTCACCCGGCTGCATGTGTTCAGCTTCATGAAAGAAATCTCTTTCTGCCGCTTTTTGACCAGCGGTCCTGAAGGCCTCGGCCAGAAAACGGTCCAGCAAATCAGGGTCCGTGCCACTGTCTCCAAAGACGGACCTTTCAGAAATTCTGTCGCCGCCCACAAGCTGAACACCTATCGGGAGGTCGCCGGCCCCTGAATAGTTGATATCATGGTCAATATCGTTCAGGGCTCGGATCAGCTCCTCTATATCCTTCCAATCTTGGTGGCTGGGGTTGGGTGTCGATTGATACTCTCTGATCTTCTCGCGAACTGGATGTGCAATGGCCCGCATAAGCCGGTCCACATCGTGATCGAGCAACGCGTCGATCAAATCGTCCTGGTCAGGTTCTTCCGTCGCGAGTTTGCTGAAGTCACTCATGCGGGTCAAACGAACCGCCAGAAAGGCCAACCCAAGCGAAAACCAATACAGTGAAGTGAACGAGTAGAAGATACTGTGCAACGGTAAATATCGCGCCGTGAACAGGTGGGTGTGCATGTCAATAAAGGTGTTTTTGTCAGTCATATTTTTGGCTCCACGAAATAAAATTCAGCCGGGAATTTTCTGTTTTCGTATGACTTTGCTGTCAGAAACCGGAAATGGCTTTTGGCCTTAATCTGCTGAGTTTAAGGTTTTTCGAAAATTTTTGCAATTTTCAGCCCCGGCAACCCGCTTCACCAAATCCAAGTTGAGCAGGGCATTTTGCGGTCAGTCCATGTGAGGTGTTGGCAGAGTTCTCAACACCTTTACCGCATCCGGCCATCGCCGATTGGTCCGCTATCGCATGGGAGATGTAGAAGCGTTCGAGATCGCGCGTCTTCAGGAGGTGGTTGCAAATGACTGGTAACTGGAAGCCCATCGAATTTGCGGGCATTGCTGCACTGGCCCGGATCAATCTGCAAACTCTACTGGCCGAATGGTTGCCAGATGGCCGGATCATCGGGAGCGAATGGGTGGCGCCGAATCCCACCCGCGCAGATCGGTCGCGGGGTTCGTTTCGGATCAATCTCGACAGCGGACTGTGGGCAGACTTTGCGACGGGTGAAAAAGGCGGGGATGCCATCAGCCTTTTTGCCTATCTGAACGAGGTGCAGCAAGGTAGACCACACGTGCGCTGGCTCGGCGCCTAGCCTTTGTTGCACATTCACCACAGGACGACTCCGCTCCTGATGCTTCCACAGTGCTTCCAGTGGGGTTGGCACAAATTGCAACATCGCCTTGAGGCGGTGCGTAACATACTGTTTTATGTAGGTAATATTGGTTGCGGGAGTAGGATTTGAACCTACGACCTTCAGGTTATGAGCCTGACGAGCTACCGGGCTGCTCCATCCCGCGACAGTTTTTGTGACCTAGCGCTTACGCTAGTTGAGGTCTTTGGTTGGCCTATCGCTTGCGCTATTTGAGGCCGGGTATTGTGTCATCGTGTTAGAGAGATATGGGCTTTTTCTAGGTTTGGCGGTGACCTACTCTCCCGGGGCTTAAGCCCAAGTACCATTGGCGCGGCAGTGCTTAACTTCCGGGTTCGGGATGGGACCGGGTGTTTCACTTGCGCTATGACCACCAAACCGAGGAAAAGCCCATGTCGACTTTTTGCGGAGCAAGAAAGCGACGGTTGGCAGGCAGCGTATTCGCTTGCGAATGCGCGGTGCCACTCGGTTATATAATCAACCAACATCGCGGCTTGGCGCTGCGACGCTGTCCATAATCAAGGTCAGTGTATGCTTTTGGTGATTTGTCTTTCCATTACTGGATCAAATCAAGCCTATCGGGCGATTAGTACCGGTCAACTGAACGCATTGCTGCGCTTACATCTCCGGCCTATTGACGTGGTGGTCTTCCACGGCCCTCAGGGAGACCTTGTTTTGAGGGGGGCTTCCCGCTTAGATGCCTTCAGCGGTTATCCTGTCCGATCATAGCTACCCAGCACTGCCGTTGGCACGACAACTGGTCCACCAGTGGATCGTTCACCCCGGTCCTCTCGTACTAGGGGCAACTCCTCTCAAGTCTCCTACACCCACGGCAGATAGGGACCGAACTGTCTCACGACGTTCTAAACCCAGCTCACGTACCTCTTTAAACGGCGAACAGCCGTACCCTTGGGACCTGCTCCAGCCCCAGGATGAGATGAGCCGACATCGAGGTGCCAAACACTGCCGTCGATATGGACTCTTGGGCAGTATCAGCCTGTTATCCCCGGCGTACCTTTTATCCGTTGAGCGATGGCCCTTCCACTCGGGACCACCGGATCACTATGGCCGTCTTTCGACTCTGCTCGACTTGTCAGTCTTGCAGTCAGGCTGGCTTCTGCCATTGCACTCAACGAGCGATTTCCGACCGCTCTGAGCCAACCTTCGCGCGCCTCCGTTACGCTTTAGGAGGCGACCGCCCCAGTCAAACTACCCGCCACGCAGGGTCCCGGATCCGGATAACGGACCGCGGTTAGACATCAAGAGTGCGAAGGGTGGTATCTCAAGGGAGGCTCCACAGGTACTTGCGTTCCTGCTTCAAAGCCTACCACCTATCCTGCACATCACAATCCTGATGCCAGTGCGAAGCTGTAGTAAAGGTGCACGGGGTCTTTCCGTCTAACCGCGGGAAGCCTGCATCTTGACAGGCAATTCAATTTCGCTGAGTCGATGTTGGAGACAGCGGGGAAGTCGTTACGCCATTCGTGCAGGTCGGAACTTACCCGACAAGGAATTTCGCTACCTTAGGACCGTTATAGTTACGGCCGCCGTTTACCTGGGCTTCAATTCAAGGCTCTCACCTCTCCTTTTAACCTTCAGGCACCGGGCAGGCGTCAGACCCTATACGTCGTCTTGCGACTTCGCAGAGCCCTGTGTTTTTAATAAACAGTCGCCACCCCCTGGTTTGTGCCCCCAGCCCCTAGTTGCCTAGGAACCGGGCCTCCTTCTCGCGAACTTACGGAGGTATTTTGCCGAGTTCCTTCAACATCGTTCTCTCAAGCGCCTTGGTATGCTCTACCAGTCCACCTGTGTCGGTTTAGGGTACGGTCTGATGGAGGGCTATTTCAGGAACCACTCAGCAGCCCAATCAATCCGATAAGATTGAACTACACCTGTGATCCGTCACATCCTCCTGGCCTAGGAATATTAACCTAGTTCCCATCGCCTACGCCTTTCGGCCTCGGCTTAGGGGCCGGCTTACCCTGCTCAGATTAGCTTTAAGCAGGAACCCTTGGACTTTCGGCGAGAGTGTCTCTCACACTCTTTGTCGCTACTCATGTCATCATTCTCACTAGTGATCTCTCCACCGGATCCCTCACAGGCCGGCTTCATCGAAAGAACTCTATCCTGCGCTACCGCCTATTCGGCTACTTGAGCGCGATTACTCGCGCCACATAACCGGCGGCAATACAGGATGAGTTCTATGTCACACTACGCTCTGCTACCATGCCTTACGGCATCCTAAGCTTCGGCTCATGGCTTGAGCCCCGTTACATCTTCGCCGCAGGACAACTTGTTTAGACCAGTGAGCTGTTACGCTATCTTTAAAGGATGGCTGCTTCTAAGCCAACCTCCTGGTTGTTTTGGTCGTCCCACCTGC